>NZ_PZJQ01000004.1 GCF_003206065.1 Salinicola halimionae
TTATGCCGGAAAGAATTGCCAGATAATATCGGCCATTGAGTATGGAGTAATGTTCATATAATTGCTCATTTGAGCGATTCGCCATTTTTAAAGCAGACTGTTCACGTTTAGCAAAAAATGAGGAAAGAGGGCAGATCGGTGGATGATTTGCTCGGCTCAAGCTATCTTGTTAGGGAATTCATGGAAGAGTAAAGGAGCTACACGATGCAATCTGAACTGTTGAAAAAGTTGGCTATGGCCGCACTGGTAGGCACCATGGCGCTAGGCGTTGCCGCCTGTGACAGCGATGATGGGGCTGCCGAAGAAGCTGGTGAGTCCATTGACAATGCAGCGGATAACGCCGCAGAGTCTACCGACAATGCTGTAGACTCCGCCGAAGACAAGATGGACGACGCTGGCGACACCATGGGCGACAAGATGGACGACGCTGGCGACGCCACCGAAGATACGATGGATGATGCCGGTGATTCTATGGAAGACGCTGGTAAAGACATGCAGGACGAAGCCAAAGAGAATCAAAACTGATATTTTTGGCTGTACGAAGATAGGAAGTCGTAAGCCCAGCTTGGGTGGATTCATTTCCTGAAGGAGACGGTTCATCCCGGTTGGTATTCAAGGCCCGAGCCTCATGCATTGCATGAACTCGGGCCTTTTAGTATCCGCCTGAAATGTCGATGAGCGCATGCTTCACGCCTGATGTTCGCATTCTTTCCACGCAAGAGGGCGAGTCAGTGCGCTAGGCTGGCGTCGGAGCGTCAAGCCGGTGTCGACTGTGTCGTCGCGAACAGCAAACCGCCGCCCAGCAGACGCCATTGATCTTCCCAGTGCGTGGTGGGCAGGTGACGGAAGTCACTGCGCACGTACTGGCTGATTCTGCCTTCCACGAAAGCCGACAACAGATTGGCGGCCGCCGACACCGGCAACTGTGGCCGCAACCCCTCGCGGAGCTCCGCTTCGCGCAGTACCTGCTTGAGTTGCGTTTCCAGACGCTCGAACAGTTGGGACATGCGGGTCCGTAGACGTGCCGTCTCACCAGTCAGTACGTCGCCGTCCATCAACCGGCTGAGACCAGGGTTCTTTTCGGCAAACGTCAGCGCGAGCTGAACGATGGTTTCGCAGCGGGCGAGTGCCGAAGGCTCGTCATCGAGGATGCGGCGAATACGTTCGAACAGACTCGCTTCGATGAATTCGATCAGCCCCTCGAACATGCGAGCCTTGCTCGGAAAATGGCGGTAGAGAGCGGCTTCGCTGACGCCGACCTGTCGAGCCAGCGCGGCCGTGGTGATGCGTTTGCCGCTATCCTCCTCGAGCATCAGGGCCAGGGCCTGGAGAATCTGTTCGCGACGGGAGAGTGGGGGAGTTGCCTGCGTCATGACGGTTCTTATCGGTCGTTTTATTGGAGCTCCTTCCTGGAGCGGCCCGGACTGATTGTCTTGTTGCTTGGCAGCCGGGGCGGGCCTTCCGGGCCCGCGATGATCTGAATGCCTGTCTACGACGTTGTCAGCGTCGATCGCCAGTCACGTTCGATGGTCAGTCACGAGTCACGATGGTCGGTGATCTGAGTGCCGACCCCGGCATCGGTAAAGATTTCCAGGAGTGTCGAATGTACCACGCGGCCATCGACGATGACGGCGCTACCGACGCCACCCTTGACCGCATCCAACGCACAGCGAATCTTGGGCAGCATGCCGCCATAGATCGTCCCATCGGCGATCAGCGCATCGACCTGCTCGGTGGAGAGTCCGGTCATGACGTTGCCTTCGGCATCCTGCAGGCCGGCGACGTTGGTCAACAGCATCAGCTTCTCGGCCTTCAGCGCTTCGGCCACCTTGCCGGCGACCAGGTCGGCGTTGATGTTGTAGCTATGGCCTTCGCGATCGACGCCGATCGGTGCGATGACGGGAATGAAATCGCGTTCGGCGAGCATCTCGATCAGATCGGTGGAGATGTGTTCCACCTCGCCGACGTGCCCGATATCGATGATCTCGGGTTCGGTCAGGGCGGGGTTGTACTGTTCGACCTTGAGCTGACGCGCCAGAATCTGGGCGTTGTCCTTGCCGGTCAGACCGATCGCCTTGCCACCGCACTGGTTGATCTGGGTGACGATGTTCTTGTTGACCAACCCGCCGAGCACCATCTCGACCACGTCCATGGTTTCGGCGTCGGTCACGCGCATGCCGTTGACGAAGCGCGATTCGATGTTGAGCCGTGCCAGCAGCTGGCCGATTTGCGGGCCACCACCGTGGACCACCACCGGATTGATCCCGACCTCCTTCATCAACACCATGTCGCGGGCGAAGGAGTCGATCAGCTTGTCTTCGGTCATGGCGTTGCCACCGTACTTGACCACCACTGTCTTGCCGGAATAGCGCTGAATATAGGGCAGCGCTTCCGACAGGATCTCGACCACCTGACGCGGGTCGCGTGAGCTCTCGTTCATGAGGCGTTAAGTCTCCACTATCTGCGCGCCATTCGGACTTTCAGCACCGGTGGCGCATTCCCTGTTATCGAGCGTATGTGTCGTATTCTGCATGTTCAGAACGGCAGTTCCACGCCCGGCGCCACCGCCAGCAGCGCGGCGCCGAACTGTCGCTGGATGCGCGTCAGTGCCGTCTGATCCTTGCCTTCAAAGCGCAAAACCAGTGCCGGCGTGGTATTGGAGGCGCGACACAGCCCCCAGCCATCGGGGTAGTCGACGCGAATGCCATCGAGCGTCGTCTTGATGCCATCCTGACCGAAGTCGCCGGTCTCGGCCAGTCGCTCGATGATCGCGAACTTCTCCTCGTCGGTGACCGCCGCGTTCAGCTCCGGCGTACAGATATCCTGCGGGAAAGCGCTGAAAAAATGATCGGCGTCATGCGGTTGGCGCGATAGAATTTCCAGCAGCCGGGCGGCAGCATAGAGCCCGTCATCGAAGCCGTACCAGCGTTCGGCAAAAAAGATGTGACCACTCATCTCGCCACCAAGCTGGGCGCCGGTCTCCTTCATGCGTGCCTTGATCAGCGAGTGGCCGGTGCGCCACATCTCGGGCTCGCCTCCCGCGCACTCGATGATCTGGGCCAGATTGCCGGTGCACTTGATATCGAAGACGATGCGCGCGCCCGGATCACGCTGGAGCAGATCCGTGGCGAAGGCCATCAGCAGTCGGTCCGGGTAGATCATCTCTCCCTCGGGCGTGACCACACCGAGACGGTCCCCGTCGCCATCGAAAGCCACCCCGATATCGGCGCCGGTTTCCTTGACCTTGGCCATCAGGTCGACCAGATTTTCCGGCTTGCCGGGATCGGGGTGGTGATTGGGGAAATCACCGTCGATTTCGGCGAAAAGCGGAATCGTCTCCACGCCCAGCGCCTCGATCAGCCTCGGCCCCAGTTCCCCGGCGACACCGTTGCCGCAGTCGACGACTGCCTTGAGCGGGCGCCCGCGTTGATCTTGATCGAGCGAGACATCGCCCAGGATGCGTTGGAGATAGGCCTCGCTGACATCGAGCGGTGTCAGGGTACCGTTGCCTTTGCTGAGGTCGCCGCTGCGGATGCGCTCGAACAGGCCGGTAATCGCGTCGCCCGAAATCGCGACACCGTCGAGCACGATCTTGAAGCCGTTGTAATCCGGCGGGTTGTGGCTGCCGGTTACCATCACGCCGCTGCGACTCTCATCGAGGGTGGCAGTCGCGAAGTAGAGCACCGGCGTGGGTACGCGACCGATATCGATTACGTCGCGGCCGGAGGCCCTCAGGCCGCGGACCAATGCCGCCTGCAGGCGAGGGCCGGAGCGGCGGCCATCGCGAGCGACGATCACGCACTGCTGGCCGCGGGCAGCAGCTTCGCTGCCCACTGCGCGGCCGATCCACTCTACCGTCTCTTCGGTCAACGCCTCATCGACGATGCCGCGAATATCGTAGGCCCGGAAGATCGAGGCGGGCACGTTGGCCTCGGACGAGTCATTCATCGTCGTTTCCTTGCATCGTCATTGTCCGGCGTCATCGCGCGCCGGCGTCGGCGGTCACGTCCAGCGCTCGAGCTCGAGGTCCACCGAGGTCTGTCCGTCGGTAATCAACCACTGACCTTCCATCAGGGTGGCACCCAGGCTCAGGTTGCGGTCGACGAGGGCGGTCAGCGCCGCCAGCGGTTCAGTCGGTAGGTTCCAGACCTCGACCCGCGGTAGCGCCCGGATATCGTTCTCCAGTTTTTTCCACCACTGCGCCGCACTGCGGGGCGCATAGGGATAGACCAGTACGCGTTCGGCTCGGGAAAGCCCCTGCTTGATACGCTTCAGCGACGGTTCACCCAATTCTATCCACAGCAGGATGCGGCCATCCGGCGCCTTGAGCCACAGATCCGGCTCGTCGTCGCTGCTCAGCCCGCGGGTCATGGCGAGTTCATCGTCGCCGCTGGTGAGGTGCGCGTTGGCGATGAACGCCAGCAGACGCACCATCAACCGGGTCGACGTCTCGGAAGGGTGGCAGGCCACGGTCAGCGCGTGATCGCCATAGTAATGACGATCCAGATCGCTGACGTTGAGTTTCGCTTTATAGATGGTTGCGCTTAGCGCCACGCGACATTTCCTTGCAGAGAGATCGCCCGTGACAGGCGAGAGGCGTCCGGCGATTATCGTCGAACCGTCATGGTCTATCCGTCACTGTCGCCCGCTCATTGTCGACCAGAGTGGCCGAAACCACCGGCGGCGCGGTCGGTGGCGACAAAATCCTCGACGATCTCGAGTTCGGCCTGGACCACCGGCACCAGCACGTATTGTGCCAGGCGTTCGCCGGGTTCGAGCATGAACGTCTCGCGGCCCCGGTTCCACACCGAGATCATCAGCTCCCCCTGGTAGTCGGAATCGATCAGGCCGACCAGGTTGCCCAGCACGATACCGTGCTTGTGACCGAGACCGGAGCGCGGCAGCACCACGCCGGCCAGGCCCGGATCACCGATATGAATGGCGAGGCCGGTGCGCACCAGGGCGCTGTCACCGGGAGCCAGCGTCAACGCTTCATCGAGCAGCGCGCGTAGGTCCATGCCGGCACTGCCGACGGTGGCGTAGTGCGGCAGCGGGTAGTCGTGGACACGCTCATCGAGAATCTTGACCGAAAGCTTGGGTTTGACCGCCGATGGAGAAGATGACGCGACGGACGGGTTACTGAATGACATGGAAAAATATTCCTGAAAGCGAATGACATTGAAAGGCAAGCAAGCGATCTAGCTTAGCACTGCGTGGCATGGGTCGGGCGCGACTAGGGCAGGCGGTCGACGATGTGATCGACGATGACGGCAGCCAGTGTCGCTTTGGCTTGAACCGGAAGTTCGCGACGTGTCGTCTGATCGTGCTGTTTCCACAGTAGCGTGACGGCGTTGTCGTCACTGCCGAAACCGACACCTTCACGGGAGACATCGTTGGCGACGATCAGGTCCAGGCGCTTGCGTTCGAGCTTGCTGCCGGCATGCGTCTCGAGATCCTGCGTCTCGGCGGCAAAGCCGACCGTGAACGGGCGGTCCGGACGCGCCGCGACCGTGGCAACGATATCCGGATTGCGCACCAGCTCGAGCGTCAGGCCGGCGTCGTCATCCGTTTTCTTCATTTTGTGCTCGCCAACCGATGCGGCACGGTAGTCCGCCACGGCAGCACAGCCGATGAACAGATCGCAAGGCAATTGGGATTCGACGGCGGCCAGCATTTCCGAGGCCGACGTCACATCGATTCGATTGACGCCGGGCGGCGTCGATAGCGTGACGGGGCCGCTCACCAAGCTGACGCTGGCACCGCGCTGGGCGCAGGCCGCGGCCAAGGCGTAGCCCATCTTGCCGGAGCTGTGATTGGAGAGATAGCGTACCGGGTCCAGCGCTTCGCGGGTCGGTCCGGCGGTAATGACCACGCGCTTGCCGTCCAGATCCTGATGCACGGGCATCATTTCGGATGACTCGCCGCGGGGGCGTTCGCGCTCGGCCAGCAGTTGGGTGAGAATCGTCTCCGGCTCGAGCATGCGGCCTAGACCGACGTCGCCACAGGCTTGATCGCCGGCGTCGGGACCCAACAGTGCCCAGCCCAGCTCACGCAGCCGATCGGCGTTGGCCAGCGTCGCCGGGTGGCGCCACATTGCCTGGTTCATCGCCGGTGCCATCAGACAGTGCGCCTCGGTGGCGAGACACAGCGTAGTCAACAGATCGTCGGCGTGGCCGTGGGCCAGTCGTGCCATCAGATCGGCGGTGGCCGGCGCGATCAGGATAATATCCGACCACTTGGCCAGCTCGATATGGCCCATGCCGGCCTCGGCCTCGGGATCCAGCAGCGAGGTGCGCACCGGCTCGCCGGTCAGCGCCTGCAGGGTCAGCGGGGTAATGAACGCCTGGGCGCCCTCGGTCATGACGACGCGCACCTCGGCACCCGTCTTTTTCAGCAGACGAGCGAGATGCGCGCTCTTGTAGGCGGCGATGCCGGCGCTGATGCCGAGCAGAATTCGGGTTCCGGCCAGCCCCGGGGCAAGCGGTAGCGACATGGTAGGCGTCCTGGAAATGCAGACGCTCACCTTACCACCGGCGCCGGGGATTTGCGTAGCGTGGCAGTGCGCCGAAAAGCCGGGCTGGAATCTAATCCCGCGGCAGCAGACGCTGGACGGCGAGCTCGACGCCACGCAGCTCGGCGAGCCCCTTGAGTCGACCGATCAACGGGTACCCGGGGCGGCTGTCGCGAGTCAGGTCGTCGAGCAGATGATGACCGTGATCCGGGCGCATCGGCAGTCGGTTGCCGTCTTCACGCTGGCGTCGGCGCTGTTCCTGAACCAGAGCGCCAATCACCCCGACCATATCGACGTCGCCATCCAGATGGTCGGCCTCGTGGAAACTGAGCGGGTTGGACTCACGCTGGGTGGCGCGCAGATGCACAAAATGAATATGCGGCGCGAAGCGCTTGGCCATGGCGACCAGGTCGTTGTCCTCGCGTACGCCGTAGGAGCCGGTGCAGAAGGTCAGGCCGTTGGCTGGGCTGGGTGCGCTATCGAGTACGTACTGGGCATCTTCGGCGGTCGAGACCACGCGCGGCAGCCCCAGCAGTTCCCGGGGCGGGTCGTCCGGGTGAATCGCCAGGCGCACGCCCGCTTCCTCCGCCGTGGGCACGATGGCGCGCAGGAACGTGGTCAGATTGGCGCGCAGCCGTTCGGCATCGATCTCGCGGTAGGCGTCGAGCGCCTGGCGGAAATCTTCCAGCGTGTAGTGCTCTTCGGTGCCGGGCAGCCCGGCGATGACGGTGTCGACTAGCTGCGTTCGTGCCGCCGCGTCGAGTGTCTCCAGATAAGCGCTGGCCGCTTCCCGCTCGGTCTCGCTGTAATCGGTTGCTGCCCCTTCGCGCTCGAGCAGAAACAGATCGAAGGCGGCGAAGGCGGTCTGGTCGAAGCGCAGCGCGGTGCCGCCGTTGGGTAGCGGCCAGGCCAGATCGGTGCGAGTCCAGTCGAGGATCGGCATGAAGTTGTAGCAGACCACATCGATACCGCACTGGCCCAGATTGGCGAGCGTCTGGCGGTAGTTGTCGATGTAGCCCTGGGCTTCAGGCAGGCCCTGTTTGATCGCCTCGTGAATCGGCACGCTTTCGACCACCGACCAGGTCAGACCGGCGGATTCGATCAGGCGTTTGCGCTCGGCGATCGCCTCGACCGGCCAGATGTCACCGTTGGGAATCTCGTGCAGGGCAGTGACGATGCCGGTGGCGCCGGCTTGGCGGATGTCATCGAGGGTGATGGG
Organism: Salinicola halimionae; assembly: GCF_003206065.1. Lineage (GTDB taxonomy): Bacteria > Pseudomonadota > Gammaproteobacteria > Pseudomonadales > Halomonadaceae > Salinicola > Salinicola halimionae. The sequence goes on from NZ_PZJQ01000004.1 coordinate 7,731, forward strand.
ATCGGCCGGACCGAACCAGCGCCAGGTGTGTTCCATGATCAAGCATCCCGATCAGAAAAGTTGAGTGTCAGAGCGGTGGTAATTGTGGCTTCCACGCCATCGCGTTCCAGTCGCGTCAGCGCGTCGACGACTTGTTGGGCGAACTGCCGATCATCGCGTAGTGCCGCGGGAAAAACGGCATCAAGCCCGAGAAAGGCGTCGACCAGTGCGGGGCGGTCGCAGGCATGGCGACGATGCAGCGTGGCAAACGTCTCGGCCATGGGATCGTCGACCGGGTGCAGTCGGCCGGACAGATTGCTACCCGCGGTATAGCGAATCCAGCCGGCCACGCCCAAGGCAGTGACGCTGACCTCGTCGCCGGCGGTCATCCGTTCGACACCGCCTGCCAGCCAGCGCTGGGGCAGCTTCTGCGAGCCGTCCATGGCGATCTGCTGCAGTCGGTGCTGGAGGCTATCGTTGCCGAAGCGCGCCAGCAGGCTCCCGGTGTAGACGTCGGCATCGGTGCCATCCGGCAGCGAAAGCGTAGGGATCGCTTCCCGCTGCCAGTAGTGCTGAAGAAGCTGGCGAAAAGCGGGGCGAGCGACGGCGGCATCGACCGTGTCGATACCGGCCAGGGCGCCGAGATAGGCCAGCAGCGAGTGGGCGCCGTTGAGCAGACGCAGCTTCATGGTTTCGAACGGCGCGACGTCGGCGACCATCTCGACGCCGTCGGCTTCCCAATCCGGCCGGCCCAGCGGGAAACGATCCTCGACCACCCACTGGCTGAAAGTTTCACAGACCACCGCGGCCGGGTCTTCCACACCCAGCGCCGCCAGGCGTTGGCGGTCGGCATCGGTCATGGCCGGCACGATGCGATCGACCATGCTCGAGGGGAAGGCAACCTCCGCCTCTATCCACTCGGCCAGCTCGGTATCGCGGTGACGCGCCAGCGAAATGACGGCGCGACGCGTGCGCTGACCGTTATGGGGCATATTGTCGCAACAGAGCACGGTGAATGGCGCGATGCCTGCCGAGCGGCGTCGCGCCAGTGCTTCCACCAGTATGCCCGGCGCGGTGTCCGGTAATTCCGGATGAGCGATATCGTGGGCGATCGGTGCAGCGTCGTGCAGCAGTTCACCGCTGCCAGGGTTCAGGAAATAACCTTTTTCGGTCACGGTGAGGGTGACGATGCGGACGCCGGGATCGCTCATGCGGGCCAGAAGCGCCTCGCGATCCGGCCCGTCCGACCCGGCATAGAGGGCTTCGCGAATGGCGCTGATCTCGCGCAGGGTGACGTGTTCGCTGTCACTGAACTCGACGACGTGATAGCGCAGATCCTGCTTGCGCAGTTGATCGACCAGCATGTGATTGGAGCGAATGTTGGCGCTGCAGATGCCCCATTCGTTCCCCTGCCCGGTGCGAGTGCGATTGATGCCTCGCTGCACGTAGACCGCCTGGTGGGCACGATGAAAGGCGCCGAGCCCGAGGTGGACGATGCCGTTTTTGACCGGCGTGGTCTGGCTGGGTTCACGCTCGATATGGATGTCGTTTGGAGCCATTGCGCTATTTCCCCATCAGCAGGTTGGGCAGCCACAGCGACAGTGCCGGCACGAAGGACACCAACATCAGCACGATCAGGTTGCAGATCAGGAACGGGATGATGGCTTTGGCGACCCGAAGCATGGGTAGCTTGCCGATACTCGAGACCACGAACAGGCAGACACCCACCGGCGGTGTGGTCAGGCCAATCATCAGGTTGAGTACCGCCATCACGCCGAAGTGGATCGGATCCATGCCGATGCCGGTGGCCACGCCCAGCAGCGCCGGGAACAGGATGATCAACGCAGCGATCGTCTCCATGAAAGCGCCGACGAACAGCAGGATCAGATTGAGGATCAGAATGACCACGATCGGATTGGTGCTGATGCCGAGAATCGCATCGGCCAGCATCTGCGGAATCTGCTGGCTGGTCAGGATCCAGCCGAACAGGTTGGCCAGCCCGACCAATAGCATCAGCGATGCCGAGGTGATGACGGTATCGGACAGGATGCCACCCAGGTTTCGCCAGTTGATCCCCTTGTAGATGAAGGTGCCGACCAGCAAGGCGTAGAGACTGGCGACGATAGAAGCCTCGGTCGGCGTGAACAGGCCGCCGATGATGCCGTAGAGAATGATGAAGGTCATCAGCAGCGCCCAGAATGCGCTACGGCCTTCCTTGATCAGCTCTCTGAGCGTAGCGCGCTTCTCCTTCGGATAGCCTCGCCGCACGGCCAGCCAGTAGGCGGTTATCATCATTGCCACGCCCAGCAGCAGGCCGGGCAGAGCGCCGGCCAGAAACATTCGACCCACGGAAATGCCCGAAAGCGAGCCGACGATGATCATCGGGACGCTGGGTGGAATGATCGGGCCTATGGTCGAGGAGGCAGCGGTCACGGCGGCGGCAAACGGCTTGTCGTAGCCGGCTTTTGCCATCCCGGGGATCATCACCGAGCCGATGCTGGCGGCGTCCGCCACGGCGGTGCCGGAGATACCGCTGAATATCATCGAGCCGCCGACGTTGGCCAGCCCCAGCCCGCCGCGGATATGCCCGACCAGGGCATTGGAGAAGCGCACGATGTGCTGGGTGATGTTGCCCACGTTCATCAGATTGCCGGCCATCACGAAGCCGGGAATGCACAGCAGCACGAAGGAGTCGATGCCGGAGAACATTCGCTGCGGCACGATGGTCAACGAGATTCCGCCGAGCATCAGATAGGCCAGTGACGACACGCCGAGACAGAAGGCGATCGGCAGGCCGATCAACAGCAGTACCAGAAAGGTGACGAAGAGAACGGCGATTTCCATCAGAGCGCCTCCTGGCGGGTGGTGTCGGCGCGCTCGCCACGAATCATGGCGATGATCCCCTCGGCCAGCCCGATCAGGCTGTACAGCAACAGCGACCCGAACAGCACCACCGAAGAGAGGAAGATGTAGAGCATGGGAATGCGCAGCGTCGGCGATGTCTGGAACGCGCCGATCTGGGCGAATTGCCAGGCGTTAGGCAGCACCAGGATCGTGAAAATGAAGGTGATCGCCGAGATCAGTACCAGATAGCCCGCTCGACCACGGAAACCGAGCCAACCATGAAACAGCTCGACGTTGACGTGCCGGTTACGGTGCTGCACCACGCCAGCGCCTAGCGCCACCATGTAAATGAAGAGATAGCGTGTGAGCTCTTCGGTCCACGAGAGCGTGATGGGCAGAAACAATCGCGAGGCGACCTGCAGCAGCACGGTCAGTGACAGCCCTATCAGGGCGATCACGGCCAACCACAGCAGAATGCGATCCAGCCCGTCAGCCAGGCGGCCGATGGGGCCGCCCAGGCGCGGAACACGGTTCAGGATCTCCAGGCTTTCCTGGATATCCTGCTGTTGAGTGTCCGTTTCTTGTTCCGACATGGCGATCTCCGAACGGGAAATGAGAAAGCCGGAAGCGTCTTGCCCCCGGCGTACGGCGGTCAGAGACCCTGAATCTCGTCGTAGAGCTTGCGCTGATCATCGTCGAGCGAGTCGAGAACTGCCGGACGCGCTTTCTTGGCGAACGCTTCCTGATCGACGTCGACGAACTGCATGCCCTTGTCCTTGAGTGCCTGTTCGAGACGCTTCTGGTCATCGACGAACAGACCTTCCTCGTAGGACTGCATCTCGCTGGCCGCGTCGCGCACCACGCTCTGCAGATCGTCCGGCATCGATTCTAGTTTCTGCTTACCGATTACCACGTAGATCCAGCTGCGCACGTGATCGGTCATGTCCACGTACTGCTGGACTTCATTGAAGCTGGCGCTCTCGATCAGGCTGAGCGGATTTTCCTGAGCTTCGATGGTGTTCTGCTGCAGCGAGGTAAACACTTCGCTGAAAGCCATCGGGGTCGGGCGGGCGCCCAGCGCTTCCCAGGTATCGACGAACAGCGGCACGTTGGGCACGCGAATGCGCAGACCATCGAGATCGTCCGGCGTCTTGATCGGACGATTGGAGGTCAGCTCTCGCGGGCCACGCTCGAACCAGGCGATCGGCACCAGGCCGGTGCGCTCGGTGATCTGCTGTTCGATCTGCTCGCCGACGTCGCCTTCCACGGCCTTGCGCATGTGGTCCGCGTCACGGAACAGATAGGGCACTGCCATCATCGCGGCATTGGGTGCCCAGTTCTGCAGGCTCTCGCCGGTGATGGTCATGTCGGCGGTCCCCAACTGGATGCTGTTGATCACATCCATCTCGCTGCCGAGCTGCTCGTTGGGAAAGACCTGGACCTCGATTTGGCCATCGGAGTTGGCTTCCACCAGCTCCTTGAACTTCAGCGCGGCCTTGTTCCATATGTTCTGCTCATTGGCCAGATGGCCGAATTTCAGGGTGTAGTCCGCGGCCATTACTGCCTGGCTTCCCAGCAGCGTGGCCCCTAGGGCGGCGCCGGCGAGCATGTGTTTGAGTGTGGTGGTCGTCAACATGGCGTGAGTCTCCTGTCGCGTGGGATACGCGTCGGTTTTGTTGTCCAAGTCAGTCCCGCTTCCGGTTTTTCCAGAATCAGGGACGGGCTTCACGGGGCGTTCAAGATGAAATCTTTACCAGCACCTTGCGCGCCTGTTCCGGGTGGTTCTCGAGCAGATCGATGGCGCCGGGCATTTCGGCCAGAGCGATGCGATGGCTGATCAGCGCCTTGGGATCGAGACGACCGGCGGCGATGTGTTCGATCACCTCCGGGAATTTGCGATTGTTCAGACGCGAGCCGACCAGCGTCAGCTCCTTCTTGATCACTTCCAGTTGAATCAGATCGCTGGGGGTGGGGCTGAAACCGAGTAGTCCGATGCGCCCGGCGGGGCAGGCCATCCGCAGCATGGCTGGCAGCATCGCCGGTATGCAGGCGGCATCGGCGATCAGCGGGATGCCTTCACCATCGGTTGCGTTCAGCACGGCCTGCTCGAGATCCTCGCTGCGGCCATTGATGGTGTGGCCGGCGCCCAGTTCGCGGGCCGAGGCCAGACGTTCATCGAGGATATCAGTGACGGTGATCTCTTCGAGACCGATGGCGCGCGCCATCTGCAGCAAGGTCAGGCCGATGACGCCGGCGCCGATGATCAGCAGACGATCGCCGGGCTGAGGTCCCATCCGCGACAGCACGTTGGCGGCGATGGAGTAGGGCTCGACCAGCGCGGCGGCATCGAGATCGAGATCGTCGGGAAGTCGATGTGCGTTGCTCGCCGGCACGTTGACCTGCTCGGCGAAACCGCCGTTGCGGTGTACGCCGATCACCTGCATTGCGCTGCAGACGTTGGGACGACCGATGCGGCACGGGTAGCACCGGCCGCAGCTGACGACCGGGTCGATACACACGCGCTCGCCGACGCGAGCGGGGTCGACACCGTCGCTCACGGCGCTGATCACGCCGGCGAACTCGTGACCGGTGATGCGCGGAAACCGGACGAAGGCATTGTCGCCGTGGATGATGTGCATGTCCGAGCCGCAAATGCCGGCGTAGGCCACATCGATCACGACTTCACCCGGCGCCGCCTGAGGCTCGGGCTGGTCGCCGACGGCGAACGCATGAGGGGCGCTGACTTCAAAGGCTTGCATCGATGACTCTCCCGAAATTATCGCAATCGCCGTATGGCTGGATCACCAGTGCGGTCGTCTACCAATGCCACAGCGTGCCGTCATCGAGCCGGTTGACCGGCAGGCTGGCGCGCTTGAACGGATAGCGAGCGGCGGCTTCCTCATCGATATCGACGCCGTGTCCCGGCGATTCGCCAACCAGGAAATGGCCATCCTCGAAGCGATAGTCATGGGGGAAGACGCTGTCGGTCAGCTCATCGTGCGGCATGTGCTCCTGAATGCCGAAGTTGGGCACCCACGTATCGAAGTGGATTGCGGCGCCAAGACATACCGGCGACAGGTCGGTGGGGCCATGGAAGCCGGTGCGCACGTGATAGAGCGAGGCCAGATCGGCGATCCGACGCAGTTGTGTGATGCCGCCGCCGTGGGTCAGCGGCGTACGGATGTAGTCGATCCACTGGTTCTGGATCATCTCGCGGCAGTCGTGGATCGAGTTGAACACTTCGCCGATGGCGAGCGGCGTGGTGGTGTGCTCGCGAATCAGACGCAGGCTTTCCTGGTTCTCGGCGGGGACGCAGTCCTCCAGCCAGAACAGGTGGTAAGGCTCCACCGCCTTGCCCAGACGCGCCGCTTCGATCGGTGTCAGACGGTGGTGGACGTCGTGCAGCAGGTGCAGATCGTGACCGAAGCGCTCGCGCACCGCGGCGAACAGCTGCGGCGCGTGGTTGAGGTACTTTTCCGTGCTCCAGACGTGCTCGGCGGGAAGCTCGGAGTCCGCCGGCTCATAGCGCTCGCCTTCACGTTTGGCGACGCCGTAGATCGTTTTGATACCCGGGACGCCAGCCTGCACGCGAACCGCCTTGTAGCCGAGTTCGACGTGCCGGGCGACTTCCTCCAGACAGCTGTCGATATCCTTGCCGGTGCAGTGGGCGTAGGTCATCACACGCTCACGGCTCTTGCCGCCCAAAAGCTGATAGAGCGGCATGTTGGCGGCCTTGGCCTTGATGTCCCACAGGGCCATGTCGACGGCGCCGATCGCACTCATGGTGACCGGGCCGCGACGCCAGTAAGCGCCGCGATAGAGATACTGCCAGGTGTCCTCGATGCGGCTGGCATCGCGACCGATCAGCGCCGGCGCGACATGCTCTTCAAGATAGGCGGCCACGGCCATTTCGCGGCCATTGAGCGTGGCGTCGCCGATGCCGTAGGTACCGGATTCGGTGATCAGTTTGAGCGTGACGAAGTTGCGTCCGGGGCTTGTGACGATGACGCGGGCGTCGATGATTTTCATGGACTCTCCGGCTTGAGGAAAAGGCGGTTTCAGTGGTTGTCGAACAGATCGGGAAAACGTTCGATCAGTCGCGGCAGCGAAATGAGCAGCTCGCGCAGATGCGTCTGCACGGCATGTTCGGCAGCGCTCGGATCGCGATTCTTGATGGCTTCGACGATGCGGGCGTGCTGCTCGACCAGGGTTTCCAGCGGGGTGCCATCGGGTACGCTGATGTAACGCACGCGATCGAAATGCGCCTTGACCTCTTCAGTAAATCGCCAGGCCGATTCATGACCGGCTTCTCGGGACAGCGTCTGGTGGAACTCCTCGTCGAGGACATAGAAGCGGTCGTAATCCCCCCCGCCGATCGTCCTGCGCTGGCGCTCGACCAGTTCGAAGAGATCGTCGAGCCCGCGTGACGACAGACCTTCTTCCGCTGCGGACTTGGCTACCGCCACCTCGATCGCCTCGCGCACGAAGCGCGCGCTGTAGACCGCCTGGGGTGAAATCTTGACCACGAAGGTGCCGCGCTGAGGGCGGACTTCGACCAGCCCTGCCTCAGAAAGTCGGATGAAAGCCTCGCGGACGGGCTGACGACTCACATCGAAGGTGTCGGCGATCTCTTTCTCCGACAGGGCCTGCCCCGGGGCCAGCACCAGCCGAATGATGGCGTGGCGCAGCACGTCATAGAGACGCTGGCGCACATGGCCGGCATCCGAGGTGGTCCAGAGGCTTTGTAGGGTGGTCGTGGTCACTAGGGCTCCAGAATTCTTGTCTGACCGGCTCGCTTTATGGTCTTGTCTGACTAGTATGGTAGTGATTTGCCGGAAATTGGCGATTCAACTTTGGGGGTAGATGCGTGCCATCCCCGAAAACCGTTCACAGGTTTTGAGAGACGCGGCCGATGTCCTGAGTCAGGGGTTCAAGACACGACGGGTGAACGGGAGGGGCATGGGAATACGCGATTGGCCGGAGGGAGAGCGGCCGCGGGAAAAGCTGATGACGCTGGGGTCCTCGGCGCTGTCGGATGCCGAGCTGCTGGCGATCTTTCTGCGCGTCGGCGTCAAGGGGCGCTCGGCAGTGGATCTGGCGCGGGACCTGCTGAGCGCTTTCGGCGGACTGCGCCCGCTGCTGGAGGCAGATCGGCGACGATTCTGCGCCGAGCACGGACTGGGGGAGGCGACCTACGTTCAGCTGCAGGCGACGCTCGAGCTATCGCGCCGCCATCTGGGCAGCCTGCTCGAGCGTGACGCGGCGCTGACGTCGCCTGCGTTGGTGCGGCAGTTCTTGAGCGCTCAGATGCGTCACCTCGATCACGAAGCGTTCGCGGCCCTGTTTCTGGACACTCAGCATCGCGTGATCCGATTCGAGATCCTGTCCGAAGGCACGTTGGACAGCGCTTCCGTCTACCCGCGCGAGGTCGCTCGGAGAGCATTGGCGCGCAATGCCGGCGCCGTCATCTTCGCGCACAATCACCCCTCCGGCGTCGCCGAGCCGAGCGATGCCGACCGACGAATCACCGAACGCCTGCGCGAGGCGCTGGCCCTGTTCGACATCCGCGTGCTCGATCATTTCGTGATCGGTGACGGCGAAGTGATCTCTTTCGCCGAACGCGGGTGGTTGTAGAGCGTTGGTCGTGGAGCTCTGGTCTTGTAGAGCGGTTCTCGAACGTTGGCTGTACACGGTGGTTACAGGGCGTTGGCTGCATCATATAGAGAGGCAGGAGAACCATTTCGAGATGGGGATGGGAACGCGTGTCGGTTTCGGGTAACATACCGCGCCATGTTCTCGGGTGGTTTCTCGAGGGGGCTATCGGTAACGATTGCCCCGCGTCTTGCTCGCACGGCACGGATGATTGCTTCAGTGCCTTGTGGCTCGACTTGTTGCGAAAATCAGGGCGCTCTGGTATAAAGTACGCCCTTTGAATCAGGGCATACGGCGAGAGCTCGTCATTTCGTGCGTCTTCCGAGGTGGCTGGGGTAGTCCCGAAAGGGGTATTCCGAAACAGATGCCCGAGATAAACCGAACAACCCAACCCGCCAGTGGTCGGAGGCTTCCATGTCCCAAGTTTGTCAGGTTACCGGTAAGCGTCCGGTGACTGGTAATAACGTCTCGCACTCACAGCGCAAGACACGTCGTCGTTTCGTCCCGAACCTGCACACGCATCGTTTCTGGGTCGAATCCGAGAAGCGTTTCGTCAAGCTGCGTCTGTCTTCCAAAGGCATGCGCATTATTGACAAGAAGGGCATCGAAGCGGTGCTCGTCGATATCCGCAAGCGTGCCGCTAGCCTTTAAGGAGTCGAGACATGCGTGACAAGATCAAGTTGGTGTCCAGTGCCGGTACCGGCCACTTCTACACCACGGCAAAGAACAAGCGTAACACCCCGGACAAGCTCGAATTCAAGAAGTACGATCCGGTCGTTCGCAAGCACGTCATGTACAAGGAAGCCAAGATCAAGTGATCTAGCTTTCCGACAGCGCTGAGTCGGCGCTGGAATGACAGTACGGAAAACCCGGTCCTCGACCGGGTTTTCTCGTTTGTGATGGCTGAAACGCGAGAATTCGAGCATGCCCGAGCTTCCCGAAGTCGAAACAACTCGTCGCGGTATTGCGCCCTACGTCGAGGGTCGGGAGATCGTCGAGGTCATCGTGCGCCATCGCAGCTTGCGCACACCGGTGCCGAGCGATCTGGAATCGGCGCTGATCGGCGGGCAGTTCGGCGAGCTGGAACGCCGCGCCAAGTATCTGCTACTGCCGTTGGCCGAGCGCACCTTGCTGTGGCATCTGGGCATGTCCGGCAGCTTGCGGATCGCCCGCGTCGGCGATCCACCCAAGAAGCACGATCATGTCGATCTCGTGTTCGAGGACGGGGCCATCCTGCGCTACCACGATCCGCGGCGTTTCGGGTTCGTCGATTGGCTGCGGGGCAGCGCCGACCTGGATACCCGGTTGTCGCGGCTGGGGCCGGAACCCCTGTCGCCCGGCTTCGACGGTCAGCGGCTCTATCGGCTCTCCCGGGGTCGGCGTGCCGCGGTAAAGACCTTCATCATGGACAATGTCGTGGTGGTCGGCGTGGGCAATATCTACGCCACCGAAGCGCTGTTCATGGCAGGCATCGATCCGCGCCGGGCAGCAGGGCGTGTCTCGCTCGAGCGCTTCGATCGCCTCGCCGAGGCGATCAAGACCGTGCTGGCGGCGGCGATTACCCAAGGCGGAACCACGCTGCGGGACTTCGTCAGCGGTACCGGCGAGCCGGGATATTTTGCCCAGCGGCTCAACGTCTATGGCCGTGCCGGCGAGCCGTGCCGTCACTGCGGGCTGGAACTGCGCCATATCGTGCTGGGGCAGCGCGCCACGGTCTACTGCACCCTCTGTCAGACCTGAGCGGTGATTATCTGATCTTCTTGCTCGACGTCGTTCGTCGAATCGCGATCGGCTTGAGATGGGTTCGAAATTCATCCGATTTTGTCCTTGCGGGTTGGTGCCAGCTGCATGCGGGTTAGAATGCGCCAAGATTTCTATTCAAAGATGCCTGTTCGAAACGTTGCTTCCCTATTCTTTTCCTGATCTCTCTTGCCGATGGAGCCCCTGCACATGGAGTCAACCGTGACCCAGACCCTGCGCCTCAAGAAGAACGCCGATCGACGTCTGAAGGCGGGCCATCTATGGCTCTACTCCAACGAGATCGATATCCAGGCGACCCCGCTCAAGGATCTCGAGCCGGGCGCGCAGGTGATCATCGAAGCCGCCAACGGCAAGGCGATGGGCGTTGCCTACGTTAATCCGAACTCGCTGATCTGCGCTCGTGTGGTCTCCCGCGATGCCGATGTCCGACTCGACCGCTCGCTACTGGTGCATCGCTTCAATCAGGCACTGGCGCTGCGAGATCGCTTGTTCGCCAAGCCGTTCTATCGGCTGATCCATGGCGAGGGCGATCTGCTGCCGGGCCTGATCATCGATCGATTCGACGACGTGCTCGTGGTCCAGCTCAATACGCTCGGCATGGAAATGGTGCGCGACGAGGTGATCTCGGCGTTGGACAAGGTGTTGTCGCCCCGCGCCATCGTGTTCAAGAACGATTCCAGCGGCCGTCGTCTGGAAAAGCTCGATTCCGAAGTGGCGGTGGTCCATGGCGAGCTGCCGGACGAGGTGCTGCTGGAAGAGAACGGCGTGCGTTTCGTGGCGCCGGTGCTGGATGGTCAGAAGACCGGCTGGTTCTATGACCACCGCGCCAACCGCGCCTGGCTCAACGGCCTGGTCGCCGGCAAGCGCGTGCTGGATCTGTTCAGCTATGTGGGTGGCTGGGGTGTGCAGGCCGCGGCACACGGTGCCAGTGAAGTGCTTTGCGTCGACGCCTCCGAGTCGGCACTGGATCGCGTCGCCGAGAACGCCGCGCTCAACGGTGTCCACGAGCAGGTCGCCGTGGGTCATGGCGATGTCTTCGAAGCCATGACCGCGTTGCGTGCCGAGGGTGAGCGTTTCGATGTGGTGGTACTCGATCCGCCGGCCTTCATCAAGAAGCGCAAGGACCTTACCAACGGCGAGCGCGCCTACGCCCGACTCAATCGCGAAGCGATGCGCCTGCTGAGCCGCGATGGCCTGCTGATGTCGGCCTCCTGCTCCATGCATCTTTACGAAGAGCGGCTGGTCGAGTGCGTACGGGGTGCGGTTCGTCACCAAGATCGCCACGGCCAGATTCTCTATCGTGGCGGCCAGTCCGGCGATCACCCGATTCATCCGGCCATTCCGGAAACGGCCTATCTGAAAGCGCTCGGCGTGCGGGTCTTTCACAATTGATTGACGCCACTGACGGGGATCGCTGACATGTCTGCCGGCCAGGTTTGCGTGTTTCGTCATCCCAATGTCTTGTTGGTCAGTCATGTTCGTAACGTGATCGAGAATGCTGGCCTCTCGGCCACGTTGTGCAACATGACGCTGGCTGGTGGCGCGGGAGAGCTGCCACCCGATCAGTGCGAGGCGGAAGTCTGGGTGGCTGCGGAGGACCAAGCTCCGGCGAGCCAGCTGGTGCGGGATGCGCTCGACGGCCCTGCCGTGAGCGCGCCGGCATGGCGCTGCGCAGGCTGCGGCGAACGGCTGGACGGCGTGTTCGATCGCTGCTGGCAGTGCGGGCAGATGCGACCGGAGGACGCTGGCGATTAAGCCCGGGTCGTCGCGCTCAGGCGATCCCGATCCGCCCGATCCCCTCAGGAGGCTGTCATGGACTGGGATCTACCTACCTCTTTCGTGATCGACATCCAGGTCGAGGCATCGAGCATCGATCATTACGCTCACGTCAACAACGCGGAATACCTACGCTGGGTCGAGCGTGCCAGCTGGGCCCACTCCCGCCATCTCGGGCTGAGCCTCGACGATTACCGAGCGCTCGATCGCGGCATGGTCGTCCATCGCCATGAACTGGATTACCTGGCGCCCGCTTTCGAAGGCGATCACCTCCAGCTTGCGACGTGGATCATCGCCTGTGACGGTCGCCTGACGCTGGAGCGCCGGTTCCAGCTATGCGACGTTGGAACTCGACGTACTCTGCTTCGTGCACACACGCGTTTCGCCTGTATCGAACTCTCCAGCGGTCGGCCGAAACGAATGCCGTCTCGATTCATCGAGGTCTACGGCGATGCGGTGATTGCCGATTAGCGAATATTCCTGTCTTTTTCTTTAAATCCGGATATTCCTTTGAAGAGCGGGGTGCATTCGGGTGTTGTTCGTCTTTTGTTTGTGTCTATCCCGTCTTTATTGCTGCTGTGCTGTAATTCTCTCGATCCTTCAATGACAACCAGCGATCGAGGAAATCATCATGCATATCGGCGTGCCCAAGGAAATCAAGAACCATGAATACCGCGTCGCTCTGACACCGGGCGGCGTGCGCGAACTGGTGGCGCGAGGTCACCGCGTTTCGGTGCAGGTCGAGGCGGGCACCGGATCCGGCTATGCGGACGATGTCTATCAGGAAGCGGGCGCCGAGATGATGAGCGACGTCGATGCGCTATGGGCAGTCACCGACCTGATTCTCAAGGTCAAGGAGCCTCAGGCGGAAGAAGTCGCCCGGCTGCGCCCGGAGCAGACACTGTTCACCTATCTTCATCTGGCCGCTGAAGAGCCGCTGACGCGAGGGCTGATCGAGAGTGGCGCGACTTGCATAGCCTACGAAACCATTACCGATGCGCTAGGCGGCTTGCCGCTGCTGGCGCCGATGAGTCGCGTCGCCGGGCGCATGGCCGTCCAGGCCGGGGCTCACAGTCTGGAAAAGGCGCAGGGTGGTGCCGGTATTCTGCTACCGGGCGTGCCCGGTGTGGCGCCGGCCAAGGTAACCGTCATTGGCGGTGGCGTGGTCGGCGAGAACGCTGCGCGCATGGCGCTGGGCCTAGGCGCCGAAGTGACGATCCTCGACAAGTCCTTGCCGCGTCTCGAGGTGCTTGATCATCGCTACCAGGGCCAGATCCGTACGGTCTATTCGACCACCGAGACCCTGGAAACGGCCGTGCGCGAGTCGGACATGATCATCGGCGCGGTGCTGGTGCCCGGCGCGGCAGCCCCCAAGCTGATCAGCCGCGCCATGCTCGCCGACATGAAGCCGGGCAGCGTGCTGGTGGATGTGGCGATCGATCAGGGCGGCTGTTTCGAGACCAGCAAGCCGACCACCCATTCCGATCCCAGTTACGTGGTCGACGGTATCGTTCACTACTGCGTCGCCAATATGCCCGGCGCGGTGGCCCGCACCTCGACCCAGGCTCTGACCAACGCGACGCTGCCGTTCGTGATCGCACTCGCCGACAAGGGCTGGAAGCAGGCGCTGGCCGACGACGCGCACTTCCTGGGTGGCCTCAACGTTCACGCCGGCCAGGTGACCTATGCCGCCGTGGGCGAGGCATTCGGGCTGGATGTGGTGTCTACCGAGCAGATTCTGAAAGCCTGAGGCCGAGCGTTCTACCAAAGTGAGGTGTTCGCTATAGGGAAGGTGGCACGGTAAACTGCCCTCACTGCCACTTTCCCCTTTGCCATTCCTCTGACAGATTCGAAGACTCCATGAGCAAGCGACGCGTTCTAACCGGCATCACCACCACGGGTACGCCGCATCTGGGCAACTATGTCGGCGCGATCAAGCCGGCCATCGCCGAGAGCCAGAATCCCGATGTCCAGTCCTACTATTTTCTCGCCGACCTGCACGCGCTGATCAAGTCACAGGATCCGCAACGCATTCAGCAGTCGCGTCTCGAGATCGCTGCCACCTGGCTGGCGCTGGGTCTGGATACCGACAATGCCATCTTCTATCGCCAGTCCGATATTCACGAGATCCCCGAGCTGACTTGGTTGCTTTCCTGCGTCTGCGCCAAGGGGCTGATGAATCGGGCGCATGCCTACAAGGCGGCGGTAGCGGACAACGAGGCCGCGGGTCAGAGTGATGCCGATCGCGGCGTTACCATGGGCCTGTTCGGTTATCCGGTGTTGATGGCGGCCGACATTCTGATGTTCAACGCTCACAAGGTGCCGGTGGGGCGGGACCAGATTCAGCATATCGAGATGGCGCGCGATATGGCGGGGCGCTTCAACCATATCTACAAGGGCGATTATTTCACCCTGCCCGAGGCGATCGTCGACGAGAAGGTCGAGGTGCTGCGGGGCCTGGACGGCCGCAAGATGTCGAAAAGCTACGACAACACCATTCCGCTGTTCGTCAGCGAGAAGAAGCTGCTCAAGCTGGTACGCAAGATCAAGACCAACTCGCTGGAACCGGGCGAGCCCAAGGATCCGGATACCTGCACGTTGTTCCAGATCTACTCGGCCTTTGCCACGGCGGAAGAGAGCGCGGCCATGCGCCAACGCTACCAGGAAGGTATCGGCTGGGGTGACGCCAAGAACGAGGTGTTCGAATACCTCAACGCTCACCTGCGCGAGCCGCGCGAGCGCTACGAGGCGTTAATGAACGATCCAGCTCATATCGAGCAGGTGCTGTTGAACGGAGCCGAGCGCGCGCGAGACGAAGCTAATACGCTGATGGAAAAATTGCGTATCGCGGTAGGGTTGGGCCGCTTTCAGTAGGCGTCCGTTCAAGCAGGAAAGCCGGCCATATGAGCCGGTTTTTTTGATAATGATTCATATATATAACTAAAGTGGCTAAATAAAGTCGTTTTTGTCGTTTTCGTATTCCCGACCAAAAGACTAAAGTATTGCCCATTCGATTTTAGTCTAAAGGGAGCTCTACTTATGACGACTCTGACACGCACGTCGCCACCGGGGATCGGTCGGCTGTCGCCGAAAGCCTGGATCGCGGCGATCTTGCTCGGGCTGGGATCACTGGGCGTCGGCCTGTCTTTTGGCGGCAATCAGGGCTGGCTGATGCTGGTCGGTGGCGCGTTGGGTATCGTGCTCTATCATGCCTCGTTCGGGTTCACTTCTGCCTGGCGTGTGTTCATCACCGAGCGTCGCGGTCGCGGCTTGCGCGCGCAGATGGTGATGCTGGCGCTGGCGGTTGTGCTGTTCTTTCCGGCATTGGGGGCGGGGACATTGTTTGGCCACCCGGTGCAGGGTTTCGTTTCGCCGATCGGTGTTTCGGTGATCGTGGGCGCTTTTCTGTTTGGCGTGGGAATGCAATTGGGCGGCGGTTGCGCTTCGGGGACGCTGTTCACCGTGGGTGGCGGTAACGCCCGTATGCTGATCACGCTGCTGTTCTTCATCGTCGGTTCGGTAATCGGCACGGCGCATTTTGCCTGGTGGCAGAGCCTACCGGCCTTCCAGCCGACCTCGATGATCGATCTGTTCGGCACCGGTGGCGGGATCGTCGCCAGCCTGGTGCTGTTCGCGGCGATCGCGGCATTGACCATCGCCATGGAGAAGCGTCGTCACGGTCAACTCGAGCAGACCTCATCGGTTTCGCCCGGCCCGGGACGCTGGCTCACGGGCCCCTGGCCGATACTTGCCGGTGCGGTCGGCCTGGCGCTGCTCAATTTCGTGACGCTGGCGCTGGCCGGTCGCCCGTGGGGGATTACCTCGGCGTTCGCGCTGTGGGGCGCCCAGGCATTTCAGGCCGTCGGCGGTGACGTTACCGGCTGGGGCTACTGGCAAAATCCGGGCCGCGCGGCCTCCCTCGACAGCAGCATCTTCAGTGACATCACCACCGTCATGAATGTTGGCATCATTCTTGGTGCCGGGTTGGCGGCTTCACTGGCAGGGCGATTTGCGCCCAGCTTCCGAATTCCGCTGCGTTCTGTAGCGGCAGCGATAATCGGCGGCCTGTTTCTGGGCTACGGCGCTCGTCTGGCCTTTGGCTGCAATATCGGGGCCTATTTCAGCGGCATCGCGTCCGGTAGTCTCCACGGCTGGCTATGGCTGGTGGCGGCGTTCGCCGGCAACATGTTCGGCGTCAAACTGCGTCCGCTGTTCTTTCCTGGGCCAGCGAAACCGGTAGCGGCCAGCTGCTAAGAGCCGGCTGATATGGTGATGAAGCCCTGCTCAGGTGGGGCTTTCGGTTGCCGGCTGAGTCTTTTGGCAAGGGTTCTCACGGCAGGCATGCCATTAACCGCCGCAGATGGCATACTGTTCGACCCTCGGCCAGCCATGGGTTGTCCGGGCGTCCGTTCGGTTGCGTGGCAACCGCGTGGGCGATAACGACAATGCGCCATCGGGCCTGCACCAACGACCGGTGAGCTCGCCCGGCCGACAGGCGCGTTTCATTCGTTGGTTACCGCGAGAGTCGATTCATGTCCGATCACGCCAAGCGCCCGCTCTACATCCCTTACGCTGGACCGTCGCTGCTGGAAACACCGCTGCTCAACAAGGGCAGCGCCTTTACCAGTGAAGAACGTATCGAGTTCAACCTGGTGGGTCTGCTGCCGCAGAACGTCGAGAGCATCGAAGAGCAGCTCGAACGCGCCTATCACCAGTACACGCTGTGTCAGAACAATCTCGACAAGCACATCTATCTGCGGGCGATCCAGGACGATAACGAGACGCTGTTCTTCCGCCTGTTGGAAGAGCATCTCGAAGAGATGCTGCCGATCATCTATACCCCGACAGTGGGAGAGGCGTGCGAAGAGTTCTCCAATATCTATCGCAATCACCGTGGGCTGTTCATCTCGTATCCCGACCGTCACCGCATGGAAGACATCCTGCGCAGCGCCACCAAGGACAAGGTCCGGGTGATCGTGGTGACCGACGGTGAGCGTATCCTTGGCCTGGGCGATCAGGGCATTGGTGGCATGGGCATTCCCATCGGCAAGCTCTCGCTCTATACCGCCTGCGGCGGTATCAGCCCAGCCTACACGCTGCCGATCACGCTGGACGTGGGCACCAACAACCAGAAGTTGCTCGATGATCCGATGTACATGGGGTGGCGTCACAAGCGCGTGTCGCCGGACGAGTACGCGGAGTTCATTACTCTGTTCATGGAGGCGCTGAAGGCTCGCTGGCCGAATGTGTTGCTGCAGTTCGAGGACTTCGCGCTGACCAACGCCATGCCGCTGCTGGAGCGCTATCGCGACGAGCTGTGCTGCTTCAACGACGATATCCAGGGCACGGCCTCGGTGGTAGTCGCCACGCTGCTGGCCTCGTGCAAGGCCAAGAACGTCAAGCTTAGCGAGCAGACGATCACCTTCGCGGGGGCCGGTTCCGCCGGTTGCGGCATCGCCGAGCAGATCGTGATCGCGATGACCCGTGAGGGACTTTCTGAAGCCGAAGCACGCCAGCGGATCTTCATGGTCGACAAGGACGGTCTGCTGACCACCGACATGGAAGGGCTGCACAGTTTCCAGCAGCGTCTCGCCCATGATCCCGCCGCGCTGGATTTCGATAGCGACGTTCGCCTGCTGATCGATGTGATTCGTAATGCCAAGCCGACGATTCTGATTGGTGTTTCCGGTCAGCGGGGGCTGTTCACCGAAGAGGTGATCAAGACCCTCAATGCCAACTGCAAGAATCCGTTGATCATGCCGCTGTCGAACCCGACTTCCAAGGTCGAGGCAGTGCCGCAGGACGTGCTCGAGTGGACCAATGGTCAGGCGATGGTCGCCACCGGCAGTCCGTTTCCGCCGGTGGAGATCAACGGCCGCAAGATCCCCATCGCGCAGTGCAACAACTCCTATATCTTCCCGGGCATCGGGCTGGGCGTGATTGCCGCGAACGCGACGCGCGTCACCGACAACATGCTGATGGCGGCATCCAATGCGCTCGCCGACAGTGCGCCGATCGTCAAGACCGGGGAGGGCGCGCTGCTGCCCGCACTGGGCGATATCCGCGAGATCAGTCAGGCGATTGCCTTCGCTGTCGGCAAGCAGGCCCAAACCGACAGTGTCGCGCTCTCGTCCAGCGATGAGGTGCTGTGGGACGCGATCCACGGCCACTTCTGGTATCCGCGTTATCGGCAGTATCGTCGCCGCTCGATCTGATCGATCCTCAATGAGTCACGACAAGCCCCGCCAAGTGCGGGGCTTGTTCGTATTTGGCCCCCGCCGACTGATTTCAGCTCGATAGTATTTCTACCGAGTTTGAATCCCGCTGCATAACGACGCCTCCGGAATAGCACTGAACGCGGGTACGATGAATCGGGTTTTGCGACATGGATGTCGCAAAAGGCGCGTTGGGCAGGATGCCCTTTTGCGCCGACCCGAATTCGGCGTTACCGCTTTCAGGGTTTCGTTATTACGCGGCGTCAATAAGGGGAGTGTGAGGGGCTTGCCCCTCGCGCCCATGACCGGAAGGTAGGTTAATGCCTGCTCAGTGGTAAACGCGGCGGCATGAAATGAGCCGCCCCATCAGGTTGGAACAGAAGCCACGAAAAAGCCCCACCGATCCGTGGGGCTTGATCGGTGGGGCTTCGTTGGTGGCATTCAACGCCATTCAATCGACGCGATAGGCGTTTACAGCATGCTGCGCAGTACGTAGTGGAGGATGCCGCCGTGACGGTAGTACTCCAGCTCGTTGGCGGTATCGATGCGGCATAGCGCGTCGATCGTTTTCTCGCCCTTGTCGGAAGCGATGGTCACCTTGACCGTGCTGCCTGGTGCGAGATCCTTCAAGCCTTCGATAGATATCGTTTCATCACCGGTGAGGCCGAGCGTCTCGCGGCTCTCGCCCTCTGGGAACTGCAACGGCAGCACGCCCATGCCGATCAGGTTGGAGCGGTGGATGCGCTCGTAGGATTCGGTAACGACGGCGCGCACGCCGAGCAGACGAGTGCCCTTGGCTGCCCAGTCACGTGAGGAACCGGTGCCGTACTCCTTGCCAGCGATGACCACCAGGGGAGTATCGTCCTCGGCGTACTTCATCGCCGCGTCATAGATCGACATCTGCTCGCCGCTGGGCACGTGACGCGTGTAGCCTCCTTCGACGTTTTCCAGCATCTCGTTGCGGATACGCACGTTGGCGAAGGTACCGCGCATCATCACTTCGTGATTGCCGCGACGCGAGCCGTAGGAGTTGAAATCTTTCACCGCCACGCCATGCTCCTGCAGGTACTTGCCTGCGGGGCTGTCCGGCTTGATCGATCCGGCCGGCGAGATGTGGTCGGTGGTGACGGAATCGCCGAGCTTGGCAAGAACGCGTGCGTTCTTGACGTCCTCGACCGGCTTCGGCTCCTTCTCCATGCCCTCGAAGAACGGCGGGTGCTGGATATAGGTGGAGTCCTTGGACCAGGCGTAGACTTCGCTTTCCGGAAACTCGATCGACTGCCAGATCTCGTCGCCGTCGAAGACTTCGGCGTACTCCTTGCGGTACATCTCGGTCTTGACCTTCTCGACCGCTTCGGCGATCTCGGCCTGGGAAGGCCAGATGTCCTTCAGGTATACGTCGTTACCCTGCTGATCCTTGCCCAGCGGCTCCTTGGTCAAGTCCCGACGGACGTTGCCGGCCAGGGCATAGGCGACGACCAGGGGCGGCGACGCCAGCCAGTTGGTTTTCACCAGCGGGTGCACGCGGCCTTCGAAGTTGCGGTTGCCGGAGAGCACCGAGGCAACGGTCAGATCGCCGCTGTTGACGGCCTTTTCGATCGGCTCCGGCAGCGGGCCGGAGTTGCCGATACAGGTCGTGCAGCCGTAACCCACCAGATTGAAGCCCAGCGCGTCGAGATCGTCCTGCACGCCACCGGCGGCCAGGTAATCGGTGACGACCTTGGAACCGGGCGCCAGCGAGGTCTTGACCCACGGCTTGGTCGTCAGCCCTTTTTCGTGTGCCTTGCGTGCCAGCAGACCAGCGGCCATCATCACGCTGGGGTTGGAGGTGTTGGTACAGGACGTGATCGCGGCGATCACTACAGCACCATGATTGAGAGAGAACGTTTCGCCCTCGTACTCGACTTCCTGGCTATCGCCAGTGCGGTAATCGCTTCCTGACCGATAGTTTTCGCCGTCGGCGGGCGGGGCGCCAACGGCGGTATCGCCACCCTCAGACATCCACTTGCCTTGCTCTTCGGCCGAGGCATCCGGCTTGCTGCCGTTCATCAGTCCCTCGAAGGTGGACTTCAGATCGGTCAGGGCGACACGGTCCTGCGGGCGCTTGGGGCCGGCCAGAGACGCTTCGACTTCGCCCATGTCCAGGTGAAGGGCATCGGTGAAGGTTGGCTCGGCACCCGGCTGACGCCACAGGCCCTGCGCCTGGGTATAAGCCTTGACCAGCTCGATCTGATCTTCTTCGCGACCGGTCAGGCGCAGGTAGTTGAGCGTTTCTTCATCGACCGGGAAGAAGCCACAGGTGGCGCCGTATTCCGGTGCCATGTTGGCAATGGTCGCGCGATCGGCCAGCGGCAGGTCGTCGAGGCCGTCGCCGTAGAATTCGACGAACTTGCCTACTACACCCTGTTTACGCAGCATCTGGGTAACGGTCAGCACCAGGTCGGTCGCCGTGATGCCTTCCTTCAGCTTGCCGGTCAGCTTGAAGCCGACCACTTCCGGGATCAGCATCGAAACCGGCTGACCCAGCATCGCCGCTTCGGCTTCGATACCGCCCACGCCCCAGCCGAGAATGCCCAGGCCGTTGATCATGGTGGTGTGGGAATCGGTACCGACCAGCGTGTCCGGGAAGGCGTAGGTCTTGCCATCGACTTCCTTGGTCCACACCGTCTTGCCGAGATATTCCAGATTGACCTGGTGGCAGATGCCGGTGCCCGGCGGTACGACGCGGAAATTATCGAACGCGTTCTGACCCCAGCGCAGAAACTCGTAGCGCTCGAGGTTGCGTTCCATCTCCATCGCGACGTTATCCTTGAACGCGGACGCATCACCGAAGTGATCGACCATCACCGAGTGGTCGATGACCAGATCCACCGGTGAAAGCGGATTGATGCGCTC
Source organism: Salinicola halimionae (assembly GCF_003206065.1). Classification (GTDB taxonomy): domain Bacteria; phylum Pseudomonadota; class Gammaproteobacteria; order Pseudomonadales; family Halomonadaceae; genus Salinicola; species Salinicola halimionae. The sequence goes on from NZ_PZJQ01000004.1 coordinate 28,853, forward strand.
TGCCTTGGCGCCCAATTTCTTGACTGCGTCCCGCATCGCGGCCAGGTCGACGACGCCGGGAACGCCGGTGAAGTCCTGCATCAGGACGCGTGCCGGTCGATAGCCGATCTCACGGGTCGACTTGCCTTCCTTGAGCCAGTCGGCCAGCGCCTGAATGTCGTCTTCCGCCACGGTCGGATCGTCGGCGTAGCGCAGCTGGTTCTCCAGCAGCACCTTGAGTGTCATCGGCAGCTTGTCGATATTGCCGAGCGTCTCGGCAGCCTTGGGCAAACTGTAATAGTGAAAGGTCGTACCTTTGACGTCGAGCGTCGCTAGCGTATGACTCGGGGATGTAGACATTGCGGTGATCCTCCTCATGGCGGCTGTTGGCCTCGATGCGTGATGCCAGCGAGCCTGTCCGGTTCCTTGGCGACGATTCGGCAGCGTTGCCGACCGTCTGTCGATGGGGTGTCTGTGCACCGCTCTTGTGTTGGGTGTCGGCCGATCTGCTTCGCCGTATCTCGCGACATCACTCGGTGCCAACCGGCGATCCGGCGACCATCATCGAACATAGCCGTCATCGAGCACGACGGCAGGACGAAACAGGTTGTCGACAATAATCATGGGTACAATAACACGCATTTTCAATCGGATGCTTCGCGACTATCGTCCGGTGCGACCTTGAAAGCGCCTGCCATCGCCTCCAGTTTCAGCGTAGTTCGTGGCCGTGGATTTTGCCGAGCTGCTCTGCCGAAGGGCTCCGCCAATGGAGCTTGCCGAAACACGCTGTCAAAGTTCGGGCCGTAAAAGCTTGTTACCGGAAATTATCCGCATCGCGGGAGGCAACGCATGCCGCATGAGTCGATCATCGAATGGCCCGTCAACTGCCCCTATTGCGACGCGCCGTTTTCGTTGCTGCTGGATCTCAGCGCTGGCGGCTATGACACTTGGGAAGATTGTGTGGTCTGTTGCCAGCCGATTCACGTGGTGGTGAAAACCACGCTCTCCGGTGAATTGGAAAGCGTCACGCTGGCGGACGACGATGATGTGGTCTGACCGGTCACTGATAGCGATGCTGCAAGGCCAAGATAGTAAAAAACTATATGATCTATTGCGGCAATTAAATTGGAGTATGGGTGGTTAGCCATTAGTCTAATCGCTCAAGATTTGAACCCTTTCGATAACCCACTATCAGGAGATGCTCATGAGCGTACTCGTAGGTCGCCAAGCCCCGGATTTCGAAACAGCAGCCGTCATGCCCGATGGCTCCATCAAGGACGATTATCGCCTGTCCGACAGCAACGGCAAGATGCGCGTGCTGTTCTTCTGGCCGCTGGACTTCACCTTCGTCTGCCCGTCCGAGATCATTGCGCACGACAACCGTCTGGCGAAGTTCAAGGAACTCGGCGTCGAAGTGATTGGTGCTTCCATCGATTCCCAGTATACCCACCACGCCTGGCGCAAGACCTCGCCGGACGCCGGTGGCATCGGCGAAGTCGGTTTTCCGATCGTCGCCGACGTCAAGCACGATATCTGTCAGGCATACGGGATCGAGCATCCGGAAGCCGGTGTCGCGCTGCGCGCCTCCTTCCTGATCGACGAAGACGGTGTCGTTCAGCATCAGACCGTCAACAATCTGCCTCTGGGTCGTAACGTCGACGAGATGCTGCGTATGGTCAAGGCACTCAAGTACCACCAGACGCACGGTGAAGTCTGCCCGGCTGGCTGGGAAGAAGGTCAGGAAGGTATGAAGGACACCGCCGAAGGCGTGGCCAAGTACCTCGGCACTTACGCCGGCAATCTGTAAGCCGTGCTGAGTTCCTGGGGCGACCGATACGGTCGCCTCATTCATTTCTGGTATCATCCCGGGGCATTTTTATAAGTGCCTTGCGGCATGCCTCGTATCGCGATGCATGCCACAAGGCGTTTGGATCGACACGCCAATCGAATCGATATCTGAACCGAGGTAGCCATGAGCGACGCGCGCCACGAACGTTTGATCATCCTGGGCTCCGGGCCGGCCGGTTATACGGCCGCCGTGTATGCCGCGCGAGCGAATCTCAAGCCGTTGTTGATCACCGGGATGCAGGCAGGCGGCCAGCTGACAACGACGACCGACGTCGATAACTGGCCCGGCGATGATGAAGGCGTCCAGGGGCCCGAGTTGATGGAACGCATGCGCAAGCATGCCGAGCGCTTCCAGACCGAAGTGCTGTTCGACCATATCAACGAGGTCGAGCTACGCGAGAAGCCTTTCACCCTCAAGGGAGATAATGGCACTTACACCTGCGATGCGTTGATTATCGCCACCGGTGCCAGCGCCCGTTACCTGGGGCTGCCTTCCGAACAGCAGTTCATGGGACAGGGCGTTTCCGCTTGCGCGACCTGTGACGGTTTCTTCTATCGCAATCAGCATGTGGTCGTGGTCGGCGGCGGCAATACGGCGATGGAAGAGGCGCTCTATCTTTCCAATATCGCCTCGAAGGTGACTCTGGTTCACCGCCGCGACGGGCTCCGGGGCGAGAAGATTCTGCAGGACCGTCTGCGGGAGAAGGTCGAGAACGGCAACATGGCGATCGAGTGGAATCATACCCTCGACGAAGTGCTGGGCGATGGAAGCGGCGTAACCGGCGCCCAGCTACGGTCCACGCTGACCGGCGAGACCAAGCAGCTCGATGCCATGGGGGTGTTTATCGCCATCGGCCACACCCCGAATACTGGCCTCTTCGAAGGCCAGCTCGACATGGCCAACGGCTACATTCGCGTCAAGTCAGGCCTAGCAGGGAACGCCACGGCTACCAGCGTCCCCGGTGTCTACGCCGCTGGCGACGTCATGGACCATATCTACCGGCAGGCGATCACTTCCGCCGGCAGCGGCTGCATGGCGGCGCTGGATGCCGAGCGCTTCCTGGACGGCATCGACTGAGGTAGACAAGGTTTTTGCGCTATGGAAGCCCAGCCTCGGCTGGGCTTCATTGTGTCTGGAGTGTCGAAAGCGGGTCGCGGTGCCAAGCCTTGGCGTCGAGCTCAGATGCGTTGGTCGGAGGGGTAACTGGAGCTCGGTCTCGATGCACCGCCATGAGGCGTGAGCTGCCGATCTCAGTAGTGAGGCGGAAGTTCGTCCTCCGGCTGCGGCATCTCCCCGCCCAACTCGTCGATGGCCTGGCGTTGTTCGCTGAGTCTCGTGCGCATCAGCGTGTTGACGCGAGTCAATCGTTCCAGTTCGGCCGATTGTTCTCTCACCAGACGATCCAGTGTTTCCAGCCAGTCGTCCTGGAATGCCAGGCGGCTTTCCAGCGCGTCGATACGGTCTTCCATGGCCGTGCGCGAGGGCGTGTCTACCGTGTTAGACTTCTGCGGGTGTGTGTCATCTTTCATTCACGGCACCTTCAGTAAAAAGTAGATTAGTGATAGTCAGTTAGTGATAGTAGATTAGTGATAATGAGTATGAAAACCGTTCCGGCCCGCCACAGGATGGGGGCGTTTTCCGTGTCCCGACGTCTAGAGATATGAGAATCCATGAATAGCAAGGTAATTCTGCGTTGTACGCTGATCAGTCTACTCCTTTCGATACCCTCGCCATTGCTGATTGGTCTTTTGATCACGCTGATCAGTAGCATGTTGGCGACCGACCTGACCTGGTTCCTGAATGTGGAAGGGGTCTCCGCCATGTATGGTGCGACGGTGATTGCCGTGTTCATTGTGCTATGGCTGGGCACCCTGGCAATGGCGTTGCTGTCGCCGGCCACGCCCAAGGCTGTCACCGCCGCCATGCTCGCCGATGTCGAAAATGACGATCGCGAACTGGGCGAGGTCAAATGGTTCAACGTCAATAAAGGCTACGGGTTCATTACCCGAACCGATGGCGAGGACGTGTTCGTGCATTTTCGCGCGATTCGCGGCAAAGGGCATCGTACCCTCGCCGAGGGGCAGAAAGTGCGTTATCACGTGATCGAGAATGATCGGGGTCTGCAGGCGGATGACGTGACCGTCATCACCTGATCCGACATCGAGAAGCGCTTCGATGCCTCTGAGAGCTTGCGCTTTCGGGGGCATTTTTCGTTGGGTTACCCGTCTAGTTAGGCTGGGCCTTGCCAAGTAGAGTCGAAAGCTACCGAAGCATTTGGGATCTGCCAGAGAAGACGGTTTCGACAGTGGATGAAATCACAAAAAATTCAGACCAAAAAAACCGGCGCCTGGGGAAGGCACCGGTCAAATAATTTGGTAGCGGGGACCGGATTTGAACCGATGACCTTCGGGTTATGAGCCCGACGAGCTACCAGACTGCTCCACCCCGCATCAACTTGTGGCGTATTATACGGATGGATTAGACGATGTCAACAGTCTCACTGTCACGATGATGTCCTGAGCGTCCGAGGCGTCGCATGACGCTGTCGAAAGCCGGCTCGTAGCGCTCCCAGGTCTCCAGCGAGAGCGGGGCGATAGCCAGTAGGCGCAGCAGCGTTTGCTCCAGCTCTTCGGGCGGTGTGGGCGGACGACCCAGCCCATCGTTGAGTCTTGCCACCTGTACCTCGAGGCGCAGCGGCTCCAGTTCGGTGGGAATCGAATCGCCGGCCAGTAGCGCGAGTTGAACCAGGCATCGTTGCAGACTCTCTTCGGCGTATTCCGGCGACTGTGACTGATGCTGGGCTTGACGGGTCTCGAAGGCGAGACGTACGTCGCCATCGAGTTGCGCGGTATCGAGTTCGCCGACGATCGCCTGGCGTAGAAATGCCCGGTAGTCGGGCCACTGCTTCGCTTCTTCTACCAGGGCGAGACGGTCCAGCGTTACTTCCCGCGCATGGACGATGCCTTGCCAGCGCTTTTCCATGCCGTCGCTACGTCGGCTGCGCGGGAGCGGGATCAGGCGCTGGGCCTCCGCCAGTGCTGCATCGAGGACATGACGTTCGCGGCCGGATTCGGGTTGCCAGGCATCGAGGCGATCGAGCAGGGCCTGCATATCGTCGAAACGTTGTTGCTGACGCGCCTGCTGTTCGCCACGAACGGTGTCACGCGCAGCAAAGATGGTATCGCAGTGATTGCGGAACTGATGCCACAGCGTCTGTTCGATCCCTTTGGGTGCGCGGCCCAAATCGCGCCACCGTTGCTGCAGCGCCTTGGCTTGTTCGGCACGTTGACTGGCGGGTGCGGCGTCATCGGCGAGTTGCCGGGCCTGTTCGACCAGCTCGCGCTTGCGATTGGCGACGTCGCCGGCGCGCTCGTCGATCAGCGTCTGCAACTGGCGGCGCAGGCGGGCATAATGCCGCCCGGTAGCCGCCGCCTGGCGTTTTGGAATCGGCCAATGATGGTCCCACTGTTCCTGAGCGGCATCGCGGACACGGCGCAGGCCATCAGGATCGGCCGCTTCGGAAGGGTTGGCCAGCAGTGCTTCCAGCTGTTCGCAGAGTGCCTTGCGGGAAGCCAGGTTGTCCTGCTCTCGCGAATCGAGTTCTGCTTCCCATTCCGCCAGCTGCGCATGCAGCGCATCGGATGCGGCGCGGAATCGCTGAGCCAGATCGCGAGTCGCCGCGGCGTCGCCGAGTTGTCGCCAATCGCGAATCAGCTGCTGATGACGACGATGACGCTCGGCATCCGGTTGATCGCGGGTCTCGGCCAATGCTTCGATGTTTGCCAGCAGCGCCTCGCGTTTGGGTGCCGCGGCAAAGCCACGCCAGTCCCTTAGTTCTGCCAGGCGGGCGGTTTGCTGTTTGTAGACCTGTTCGTGCGTCGAGGGCAGTGATTGCCCGCTGGACTCCAGATGCTGACGAATCCGGCGGTGTAGCTGCGAGGCGGGGCGATAACGGCCCTGGTCGAGCTCCTGGGTCAGGGCTTCGAGGTGGCTGCCGATCTCCTCTTCCGACCAGTGGTCCTCGACCTTGGCAGCGTTCTGCGCGCTCGCGTAGCGCTGGTTGGCCGTCGCCTGACGTTGCGCATCGAGGACCAGCTCGGTCGGCGGCAACGCGTCGGGCCAGGCCAGACGATCGAGGGCTGGTTGCAGTGGCTCGTTCTGATCGAGGCCTTTGCGCAGAGCGGGCGCTTCCACCTGTAGCCGCTCCCAGGCCTGCCAGATGGATTGTGCCTGCTGATCGAGTGCCAGATAGCGCTGCTGGAAAGACTCGCTGACGCCGTAGCGATCCGAGACGTCCTGCCAGCGCTCCTCCTGCAGCCGCCACTTACCCTGTAGCGCCTGCATGATCTCCGGCGTCAGGCGTTGGGCTTCGCCAACGATTCTCAAGGCCTGACTCAGCGCTTCGAGAATACCCTCGCGAGTCGCCTGCGCCTCGCTCTTCTCGCGCTTGATGCGTTCGATCTCTCTGGACTGATGCTCGTGCTCGGCCACGCGTTGGCGGCAGCGAGCCACGGCTGCGTCGAAACGTGCTCGCTGTTCCTTGTCGGCGCTACTGGTCAATGTTTCCCAGCTCTTGATCCAATGCTTCAGGCGCGCCTCGAAGGTGGGTTCCCAGGGGCGATTGGCATGGGTTTCCAGCGTTTCCAGAAGGTGCTCGCGTTCATTCCCTTCTCGCGCTTGCTGTTCGGCGTCGGCGCGCAGGCGTGCCAGGCGCTCGCGGGCAAGTCGAGCAACCTGCTTGTCTCGCCGGGCCTGCTTGACCAGCAGTGTCAGCCCTTCGGGCGAGGTGACTCGCTCCGCGGCAGCGTGACGCACGGCAGTGATGCCGTTGTCACTGGCGTGGTGGATCAGACGATTCTCATCCTCGATGCGAGCAAGTGCCGCCAGGCGCAACGCCTGATTGTCACTATGACTGATCAGTGCGTCGACCAGGGCAAAGTCCTCGAGCTCCTCGACCTTTGCCAGACGCGTCTCGAGATCGGGGCTGGGCGATACACGACCGCCAAGGAGATCGACGAGGCGCTGGAACGATTCTTCGCTCGGTGACTGACGGTGCCACTGGAATAGCGGATCGAGTTCCTGCACTCGCGACAGTGCCGCCTGGCGCACCTGCGGTGAGTCATCCTGAGCAAGCTGGCGAAGCGTGTCGAGCTCATCCGAGCTCAAATGAGAGGCGGCTTGGGCGCGGACAGCGGGATCCTTGTGCCGCCAGCGGGGAGAAAACAGACGTTGAAAGAGTCCTGGCATGGCCGATGTGGCATCCTGAAAGCGACGGGGCTGGCAAAGGTCGGCCTCGCAAACTCGCGGTGCCGACGGCAACTGTCTATCTAACCATTTGACGGCCGGCGGTAAAAGCCCGATTCACCGGTGGCATGAGTGCGGTTGGTCGGTGGTCTCGGTCCGATTCGAATGGTCGCGTCGGTCAGCGGCGACACCTGACAAAAGGTCTGAGGGGCCTTATGATCGGTTGCAGCGACGTCCGCCCTCGCTTAGCTTAACCCCATTCCCCCTCCGCGGAGTTCGGTCATGAGTCTCAACAGGGATCGGGCAGATACTGCCTTTACCTTCAAAGGTGGCATGCTGCCGATGACAGTCATGGAATTGGCCAGTGCAGACCCGGAGCGCATTCGTGCGCAATTGGCCGGTAAGGTCAGTCAGGCACCTGCCTTTTTCCAGCATACGCCGGTCGTGCTGAGCGTCGAACAGATCGACGAGCCGCACCTTGCGCTCGAGCGCATCTGCGCGGTGTGTCGCGCGCACAAGCTGCTGCCGGTAGCCGTGCGCGGTGGGTCGGACCCGGTCAAGCAGTCGGCGTGGGCGTTGGGGCTGGGGTGGTTCCCGCCGCAGGAAAGCCGTCCGCGAGCAGTCGAGACTCGCCCCGTCGAATCCGGGCTCGTCGAGGCGTCGATTGAAGCCGATCTGCCGGTGCCGCCGACGGAAGTGGCGGTTCAGGCTGGAGGGCGTATTCATCGCGGCACGGTGCGTTCCGGGCAGCAGATCTCCGCCTCGGAAGGGGATCTGGTAGTGATCGGCGCGGTCAATCCCGGCGCCGAAGTGCTCGCCGCGGGTAGCGTCCATGTCTACGGACCGCTACGAGGACGGGCGCTGGCCGGTATCCATGGCGATCGCGAGGCCGGCATCTTCTGCCACGATTTGAATGCCGAGCTGCTGTCCGTGGCAGGGACCTACAAGCGTCTCGAGGATATCGATCCCAAGATGCTGGGATGTTCTGTGCAGGTGGGGCTCAAAGAAGACCAGTTAAGGATCTCGGCGCTGACCTGAATGGCGCGAGAGTGATCAACATTTATCGGGCAACAGGAAGTTCATCTTGGCCAAGATCATCGTTGTAACATCCGGTAAAGGTGGCGTCGGTAAAACGACCAGCGCAGCGGCCATAGCCACGGGCCTGGCCTTGCGCGGCAACAAGACCGTGGTCATCGACTTTGACGTGGGTCTGCGTAACCTGGATCTGATCATGGGTTGCGAGCGCCGTGTGGTGTATGACCTGGTCAACGTCATCCAGGGCGAGGCCGGGCTCAAGCAGGCCATGATTCGCGACAAGCGCTCGGAGAATCTGCACATCCTCCCGGCCTCGCAGACGCGCGACAAGGACGCACTGACGCTGGAAGGCGTGGAGAAGGTGCTGATGGATCTCTCCGAGGAGTTCGATTACATCATCTGCGATTCTCCCGCCGGTATCGAGCGTGGTGCTCAACTGGCGCTCTATTTCGCCGATGAGGCCGTCGTCGTCACCAACCCGGAAGTGTCGTCGGTGCGCGACTCCGACCGTATTCTCGGGTTGCTGTCATCCAAATCGCGTCGCGCCGAGCAGAACCGCGACCCGATCAAGGAGCATTTGCTGGTGACCCGCTACAATCCGAATCGGGTCAACGACGGCGACATGCTCAATCTGGACGACATTCGCGAGATTCTGGCGATCGATCTGGTCGGCCTGATTCCCGAATCGGAAGCCGTCCTGCGCGCTTCCAACCAGGGGGTGCCGGTCATCCATGACGACAAGAGCGACGCCGGTCAGGCGTACGCCGATACCGTGTCGCGTTTGATGGGTGAAGACGTGCCACTCCGTTTTCAGTCGGTGCAGAAACGTGGACTGATCGCACGCATGTTCGGAGGAGGAGGCCGCCGGTGAGGCTACTCGATTTTCTCAAGGGCGAACGCAAGAAATCGGCATCCGTTGCCAAGGAACGGTTGCAGATCATCGTCGCTCATCAACGGGGGCACCGAGGTCAGCCCGACTACATGCCGATGCTGGAGCAGGAGTTGCTCGCGGTCATTCGGCGCTACGTCAAGGTTGATCAGGACGCCATCAATATCAGCCTCGACAGTGATAACGACTGCTCGGTGCTCGAACTCAATGTGACGCTGCCCAACGAAGGCGAAGCGGCCAAGAGCTGAACTCTCGCGCCAACGATGGTCGTGTCGAGGAATCTTGGCACCCCAGCGTGGCGATGGTTCGTTGGCAGACGGGCGATGGTCTCTGCGGGTCGGCCACACATGAGTCGTGTGGTCGGCTATGCTAGGCTTGGGCTTTTGCGCAGGCGGAGAGCGGAATGGCCGAGAGCGGAATGGTCCAAAGCAGAAAAGCCCGGTCCCAGGCAGAGCCCACATTTCTCTGGCATGACTATGAAACCTTCGGCGCCGATCCGCGTCGGCATCGGGCGTCGCAGTTCGCGGCGATTCGCACCGATGCCGAATTCAACGAGATTGGCGAGCCGCTGACGCTTTACGCGCGGCCCGCAGATGACGACCTGCCTAACCCCCATGCCTGTCTTATCACCGGCATCACGCCACAGGCAGCGCTGCGGCGTGGCGTACCCGAGGTCGAGTTCGCGGCGCGTATCCAGGCAGAAATGAGCGTCCCTGGTACCTGTTCGCTGGGCTATAACAGTCTGCGCTTCGATGACGAGGTCAGTCGCCACCTGTTCTATCGCAATCTCTTCGATCCCTATGCTCGGGAATGGCAAAATGGCAATTCCCGCTGGGACCTGATCGATGCGGTTCGTGCTTTCCACGCCGTGCGTCCCGATGGTATCGAATGGCCCAAGCGCGAAGATGGCGCACCGAGTTTCAAGCTCGAGCACTTGACCGCGGCTAATGGTATCGCGCATGAAGGGGCTCACGATGCTCTCGCCGATGTGCGTGCCACCATCGGCCTGGCAAGGCTGCTACGGGCACGGAATGCCAAGTTTTTCGATTATCTGCTGTCGCTGCGCAGCAAGCGTCGCGTGGCTGGGTTGCTAGACGTCGATGCTCGCAAGCCGATGCTGCATATTTCCCGGCGATACCCCGCCAGTCGCGGTTGCAGTGCTCTGGTCGTACCGTTGGCGATGCATCCCTCCAATCCCAATGGCGTCATCGTCTACGATCTCGCCGTCGATCCGGCACCGCTGTTTTCACTGACCCCCGAAGAGATTCGCGCCCGTATCTTCGTCAGCGACAACGAGCTGGCAGAGGGCGAGACGCGCATTCCGCTGAAAGTGGTTCATCTCAACCGGAGCCCTGTACTGTTGCCGATCGCCACGGCCGACGATGCCGTTGCCGCGCGTGTGGGGCTTGATCGGGCGCTGTGCGAGCAGCACTGGCAGGCGCTGGTGCAGAATCCCGAGTCCTCCAGCAAGGCAGCGAGGGCGTTCGCCGAGTCGCCTCCGGACCCGCCCCATGACCCCGACCTGATGCTCTACTCCGGCGGTTTTTTCTCCCCGCACGATCGGCAGATCATGGAGCGCGTGCACGCCACGTCCCCCGATGATCTGGGGACGACCGCTTTCGCCTTTCAGGATCCCCGCCTCGAAGAGATGCTGTTCCGGCTGCGCGCGCGCAGCTATCCGGACACGCTCAGCAGCGAAGAGAAGTCCCAGTGGGACGCCTTCCGTTGGGCGCGGATGAACGACGCCAAAAGCGGTGGCGTGACGCTCAAGGATTTCGCCCGCGAGATCGAACGCCTGAATCAGGCGCCACTCGAGGATCGCGAACGTCAGGTGCTCGAGGAATTGGTGATGTACGTCGAGTCGATCATGCCGGAGCAGGCGTTCGATGCCTATTGAAAGGCATGGCGGGAATGGACGAACGTTCGGTGCCGGCGGCAGCCGCGCCGACCGGATGTAGATGGGAAAAAACCCCAGCCAATTGGCTGGGGTTTTGCGTTTCGTGAGCTCCAGCTAGTACAGCGGCGCATAGCCGCGAGTCAGCGCATCGACATCACTCGGTTGATCGTCCGGATCGGCGGTAATCTCGAGTGCCGGGCTCCGGCGTAGCGTCTTCCAGGCACCGCGGATATCCTCGATACCCAGCTTGTCGACCTGCGCGGCCAGTCGCTGGCGGCGATCGAAATGCGCCTGTGGGTAGGCCAGCGTCTGCCACAGTCGATCGGCGCGCGCCGACAGCGACTGATCACGCTGCAGCAATTGCTGCCGCACGGCCTGGCGATAGGGCGCCAGATCATCATCGCTCAGCGCGTCGATGCGTTGATCGAAGGTCTTCAGGAAAGCATCTATGCGCTGGCCGATGGTATCGCTTGCGACGCTCGGCGACTGTACCAGCATCATCAGGCCCGGCGCGTTCATGAACGGCGCATAACCGGCGCTGACGATATACCCGAGCTGCTCGTCGGTGCGCAGTTTGGCAAAGAACGGGGGGCCGATCAGCTGGCCGATCACGGCCATACTGGCCTGGCTTTGCAGCGAGAGGTCGGGGCCCTGGAGGTAGCGCAGTACGGCGGCGTCGCTTCGCGTCGTCGCCGGATGCAGCGTCGGCGCGTCCGGCGGCACATCGAGCACGCTCAGCGGTGGAATATCGCCGGCATTCAGGGTGGGCGCCAGGGCGTTGGCAACCAGCAGGCCCTCGCGTCTGGCCAGGGTCGCATCGAGATTGCCCACGGCCATGGCCTGGACATAGAGGCGGCCCAGGAATTGCTGACGATAGTCGCGCACATCCTTCACGCCGAGGCCGTCGAGCGCGGCCAGCATATTGCGGGTGCTGATCTGGGGGCGCATCAGGGCTTCGCCGAGCGTTCGCTGTGTCTGTTGATAGAGCGCATCCTGCGGGGCATTCTCCCAGCTACGCTTCAAGCCCTGCTTGACCCGGGCAATGCTGTCGGCGGTGATTTCTCCCCGCTCGAGCTGCTCGACGACGGTCTGCATCAGGCGGTCCTGATGGTCGCGCCATCCGGAAAAGGCCAGCGTGATGCCGCGGCCGTGAGCATAGGCGGCGAACTCCTGACCTGCCAATGACGCGGGATAGAAGCGTTCGTTGAGGCCGTCGTTCAACCACCCGGCGAGCAGGCGTGTCAGCGCGGCATGGCGGGCATCGCGGGTGGCGTCGGGGTTCTGCAGACTGAAGCGCCACTCGACCCGCGGCGCGCCGAATTCGCTGTCGGCCTGATGCCAGATCTCGACGCTGGGCGAATCGATGAGCCGGTCCGGTTCGGCGCTATCGAATGGCTGAACGCTCAGATCCCCGGCGATATACGGATTGGCGTCGGGAAGCCCGAGACCGGAAAGCGTAGCGCCTTGGGGCCAGTCGTCGCGACGCGTCAGCGTGTAGGGCGTCGCGAAGTACTGTGTGGTTTCGTCACCCGAGACATCCGGTCCGCTATAGACGCGCAGCAGATTGCCCGGTGTCAGCCGGTCGAGAATGTCGTCGATCGCGGCCTTGTCGAAACGATCCATGCGGTAGGGCGCGTACTGCACGTCCTCGAGCGAATAGTGCGCCAGGCTCATTGCCATGCCGCTGACGGTATCGATCGGCTCGCTGCGCTGCTGAAAACGGAAGCTCTGCTCGGTCAGCTTGGCTTGTTCGTCGTAGCGCCAGGCGTCAACGCCGTGATCGCGAATACGTCGGATTTGGTCGAACAGGCTCGCCTGGATGTCGTCGAGATGCTGCTCGCCCTGCGGTGTCAGGCTGACGGAAATATCGAACAGCGCATGCTCGCCGTCGCTCTGAGTCGTGCCGGCGGAAAGACCGTCGGCCCAGCCGGCCTTGCGCAGGGCGGCCAGCAGGCTGCCTTCACCTTCGTGACCCAGCAGGTTGGCGAGATAGTCGTCCGGCTTGTCGGCGTACTCGAGGATCGGGTCATCGATGGGGAACAGGAACTCGAGTTGGCGTCGTGCCTCGTTGGTCTTGATGCGCAGTGACGCCGGGAGATCGTCTTCCCTGGCCAGCGGTTGATCGATGACCGGCTTTTTCAGCTCGCGGTCGGGTACCGCAGCGAAGCGCTGGCGAACCTGCTGCTCCATGGCATCCAGCGACTCCGGCGCCAGCACGGCCAGATGCATGACGTTGGCGTCGTAATGCTGGTGATAGAAATCGAGCAGGGCCTGGCGCAGCGGGCGTTTGTCGCTATTGAGCGTTTCCAGGCTGCCGACCGAGAAATGATTGATCGGATGATCGGGATTGAGCGCCCTGCCCAACGCCTCGTTGATGCGCCGGGCATCATCGTCGCGCCGCGCCTGATACTCGGAGTTCACCGCGTGTCGCTCGCGATCGACGTAGTCCGGGTTGAACTGTGGGGACACGAAGAACTGCGAGAAACGATCGAGAGCCTCGGAAAAGGCATCTGGATCGACGTCGAAGTAGAAGTTGGTGTCCTGATCCGCGGTGAAGGCGTTGTGTGACCCGCCATTTTGGGTGATGAAGCGCTGATAACCATCTGGATCGGGGTAGCCTTCAGTGCCCAGAAACAGCATGTGTTCGAGAAAATGCGCGAGTCCTGGCATGTCGGTGGGGTCATTGTCGCTGCCGACCGAAACATCCATGGCTGCGGCCGCCTTGTCGGCATCGGGATCACTGACCAGCAGCACCTGCAAGCCGTTGTCGAGAGTGACGGCGCGGTATTGGCGGTCGTCATTCGGGCTTTGAATCAGCTGGCTTTGAATCGGCTGAACGGGATTCGCGGACTCGGAGCTGGCGACGGCTGTGCCTGACATGACCGTAAACGCCAGCGCCAAACTGATCGCGAGATAGCCGGCAGTCAACCAGGTACGGAAGCCAGCACGCTGTGCGGTAGAGTCGTCAGGGAAAAAATCGCGATGCGATGAACCTAGAGGATGGAATTCCTGCATACAGACTCTCTCAATAATGGATCGACTAGATGATGAATGGAGCACGCTAGTGAACAGGGAGGTTGGTAATGGCGTGGGCGTTCAAGCGGTCCACACCCGCATCGGGCCGACCGGATAGGCGCAGGCCCACTCCTGATAGGCAGGATCGTTCACTCGTCTAGATACCGGAAACGCGCCCAGTAGTTCCCTGTCGGCCGCTCCAATGAGACCTCGTGCCGAGGCCAGCGGCGTTTTCGTCGATAGCCACGTCTCTGCCAGGGAAGCATCGATGAGCGCCGGCAGGCGATCGCTCATGGGGGCGACGACCTCAGGGGAGGGAACTGTGATCAGCGCGAACGTGTCGCGTGATTCGCCCGTATCCGGTGCGTAGCGACTCCAGATGCCGGCCAGCAGCAGCGGCGAGCGATCGGTATGCGTGACCAGGAACGGCTGCTTGCCACGCAGCCCGGTCTGCCAAACGTAAATGCCGGTAACGGGTACCAGGCAACGCCGATCGGCCAATGCCTCGCGGAACATAGGTCGCTCGTCGAGTGACTCGGCGCGGGCGCAGTGAGGCGCCTGATCCAGGACTTTCAGCCAAGTCGGCGTGAGCCCCCAGAAGGCGTCTCGTAGAACCGTCGTGTCCGCTTCCTGGCGCAGGATCGACAACCAGCGGCGAGGCGCCAGGTTTGGGCTGAATACCGGCGGATCGATACCTCGAAAAGCGGGGCTCGTCGGATGTCGTGTCCAGTCGTCGACGTGCAGTCGACCGGCCATGGTCTCTCCTCGTGGATGATCGGTTAGCAGGGCTCACAGCCTATGCCACCGTGGGTTCGGGGCCAAGACGTTATTGCGCTGATCATGACGGAAACAGAGCCATCCATCGATACCGGCGGTCGGCATAAAAGTCTCACGAAATCGTAGCGTTAATGCGCATGACGCTTGCGTTTATACGGTATGGCGATATGCTGGGAAACGCTGTTCGATTTTAAGTCGACAACAAGATTTCCCGGCTTTTGCAGCATCGGCAGCAATTCGACACTATTCCGAGCGAGGGATGTTATGGCTCGACCGCGACAGCACGCCCCCGAGGCGCTCCATGCTCAGGTCATGGCGGCCTGCGATGCTTGGCTACGTGAAAACCCTGTGCATACGCTGTCGCTGCGCTCGCTGGCTCGCGATGTCGGTTGTGCACCGAGTACACTGCTCAAACTTTACGGCAGCTTCAGCAACCTGCTGCAGTACGTCAATATCGAAACGCTCGACCGCATGGGGGCCGCGGTCTCCTGGCTCGAGGACGCCGAACCGACGCCTCAGCTCAAGGCCCTGGCGATGGCCTATTGGCAGTTCGCTCAGCATGAACCCCATCGCTGGCAGATGTTGTTCGAATATCCGCTTGCCAAGGACGGGGAGCTGGATGAGCGTCAGAGTCATATCATCGATGCTCTGTTCCTGCGCGTCGAGAGTGCGCTCAAGGCGCACCAACCCGCCCTCGACGACGTCACCGCAAGACGCATGGCGCGGACGCTGTGGGGAAGCGTGCATGGTCTGGTTCAGCTGGGGCTCAACGATCGTCTCGGCTACTGGCAGGGTCAGCCGATGGAAGCCGGCGATCTGCTCGATCAGTTGCTGACGATGACCTTGAATGGTCTGCACTATCAGCCAAACCCCTCGTGATCCGGGGATTCCTGACCCAGCGTCGCTTCGCGCCGTTCTTCTGGACTCAGGCGCTGGGTGCCTTTAACGATAATCTATTCAAGAACATTCTGCTGCTGTTGCTGACTTTCGTCGCCGTCCCCCGCTATGGCTGGGACACGGGACTGCTCAATAACTTGGCGGCGGGGTTGTTCATCTTGCCTTTCTTCCTGTTTTCCGCCTGGGGCGGCACGCTTGCCGATCATCTCGACAAGCAGCGACTCGTGCGTCGGCTCAAGTTGCTGGAACTCGTGACAATGGTCGCCGCTGCGGTGGCGGTCTGGTTCGAACTCTTTGGTCTGCTGCTGGCACTGCTGTTCATGATGGGAACGCAGTCCGCCCTGTTCGGTCCGGTAAAGTACGCCATTCTGCCTCAACATCTCACCGCCACGGAGTTGGTCAGAGGCAACGCCTGGGTCAATCTGGGCACGTTCGTGTCGATCTTGCTAGGTACGCTGCTGGCGGGAGTGCTGACATCGCTGGAAGGCTCGCTGGAGCGGGCCGCAATTGCCGGGAGCCTGATACTCATCGCCGTCATTGGTGTCGCCGCCAGTCTCAAGATCCCCGCGGCGCCGCCTAGCGTCACGGGCCACGTTGCCTGGCGGCCCCTATCGGGGACCTGGCAGGTCATGCGAGACGGGCTCACCGAAAAAAGCGTGCGGCCGGCGCTGATCGGTATCAGTTTTTTCTGGTTCCTTGGGGCCTGCTACCTGACGCAGTTACCGGCCTGGGTGCGCGATGTCGTTCACGGCAGCGAAGGCGCAGTCAGCTTCCTGCTGGGCGCCTTCGCGGTGGGGGTCGGCCTCGGGGCGCTACTCTGCTCGCGGCTGTCGGCCGGCCGTCTGGAGCTGGGACTGGTGCCGGTCGGTGCGCTGGTGATCGGTGTTTCCGGTATCGAGCTGGCATCGCAGACGGACTTTGGCGGCGAGTCAATGGCGCTATCCGAGCTACTGACGTTGACCGAATTCTGGCGTATGAGCACCCTGCTCGGGCTGGTGGGGCTCGGCGGTGGGCTCTACAGCGTACCGCTCTACACGCTGATGCAGTTAGCCAGTCGTGAAGAGCGTCGCGCCCGCATGATCGCCGCCAACAATATTCTCAACGCGCTGTTCATGATTCTATCCGCGGTCTTCGGGATCGTGATGCTGAGCGTTCTGGGGTTGCCGCTCACTGTGCTGTTCGCCTGTCTCGGGTGGCTGTCGCTGCTGGTGGGCGTGTCGCTGCTGATGCGCAATCCGCGACCCGCGCTGCGGCTGTTGATCTTCGCGTTGATTCAGGTGCTCTATCGGCTGCGCTGCCGTGGTCGACAACATGTTCCGGCGACTGGCCCGGCTTTGGTGGTGTGCAACCACGTCAGCTTCATGGATGCGTTGGTACTGGGCGGCGCCTGTCCGCGCCCGCTGCGCTTCATGATGGATCGACCCATCTACGAAAACCCCTGGATTCACTGGTTTTTCCGGATTGCCGGAGCGATTCCCGTGGACTCCGATCGGCGTGACCCGGGTGGCGTCCGTCGTGCCCTCGAAGAGGTCAGTCGAGCGCTGCGTAACGGCGAGGTGGTAATGATCTTCCCGGAGGGCCGGCTGACGCCGGATGGCGATGTGCATGCCTTTCGCCGGGGTCTGGATCTGATGCTGGCACGAGATCCAGTACCGGTGGTGCCCGCCGCGCTATCGGGATTGTGGGGATCGTGGACCTCAAACAAGGATGGCAAGGCGCTGACCAAATGGCCACGACGGCTTAGAGCTCGAGTTCTGTTGGTCTTTGGGGAGCCGATTCCGGCTGGCTACTCGCCGCGACGAACTCTGGAGCGCCGAGTTCGTGGGCTCAAGCGAGCGGCCGACTCGAGTCTATCCAAGCATCCGGGCGGCCCGATCTAGATCGGCCTATTCGGTGCTGCGGCGGCGAACGCCTTGCTGCCAGCAGCGTACCGAGGTGATCAGGTTGTCCCCTATCTCGAGAATCTCGAGGCGCGTCGTACCGATCTGCAGGCAGGCCTGGGCGTCGGGAAAGGACTCGAGTTCTTCCAGAATCAGGCCATTGAGGGTCTTGGGGCCGTCGGTCGGCAGATCCCACCCCAGTGCCTTGTTGACTTCGCGAATGTTGGCTGTCCCTTCGATCACGTAGCCGCCGTCCGCCTGTGGGTGAATTTCGCGGTAAGTGCCGGCCACATCGGTGGTGAATTCGCCAACGATCTCTTCCAGAATATCTTCCAGTGTCGCCAGCCCCTGCACGTCACCGTATTCGTCGACCACGACGCCGATCCGGCGCTTCTGTCGCTGGAAGTTGAGCAGCTGCGTGTGCAACGGCGTCGATTCGGGTATGAAGTAAGGTTCCCGGGCTTCCTGCACGATTGCCGCCTTGTTCAGGTCCGGTTTGGAGAGAAAACGCGAAGCATTGCGCAGATGCAGAATGCCGATGATGTTGTTGACGTCGCCCTTGAAGATCGGCAACCGTGTGTGCTGACTCTGACGCATCTGGGCAAGCAGTGTTTCCAGATCGTCATCGAGATCGAGCCCCACGATCTCGTGGCGCGGCACCATGATGTCATTGACGGTGACATTCTCCAGGTCGAGGATCGACAGCAGCATTGCCTGGTGACGGCTGGGGATCAGCGATCCCGCTTCATGCACCACGCTGCGTAGCTCGTCACGGGTCAGACTGTCGGCGCCGGCATCCAGGTGGCGTACACCCATCAGGCGCAGCAGTCCATTGGAGACGGCGTTCACCAGCCACACGACCGGGTAGAACAGTCGCAATAGCGGTGCCAGTACCAGCGATGCCGGCAGGGCAACGCGATCGGGTTTGATCGCTGCGTAGGTCTTGGGCGTTACCTCGCCAAAGATCAACACCACGATCGTCAGCGCCAGGGTGGCGATAGCCGGCCCCGAAACGTCGCCAAAGAAGTGAATGGCAACGATCGTGGCAATCGAGGCCGCGAGGTTGTTGACCAGATTGTTGCCGATCAGGATGACGCCCAGCAGGCGATCGGGGCGCTTGAGCAGTTCGACGACGCGAGTGGCGGAGCGAGATCCGGCGTTGGCTTGATGGTTCAGTCGATAGCGATTGATCGACATCATGCCGGTTTCGGAACTGGAGAAGAATGCTGACAGGCAAACCAGAATAAAGAGCAGGCCCAGCATGAGGCCCAAGGGTATGTCATCGCTCAAGGCGGGGGATTCCTCGTGGAGTTGTCAGATTGTTGTAGGGCGTTGACCGAACCCTGTCAACGTCGCCAATAGCCGCACAGGGATATGCCTGCCGGAAAGAGCGTCGATCAGGCGTTGTAATGGAAGATGTATTCGAGCACGAACTTGGTGCCAAAGAATGCCAGCACCAGGACGGCGATCCCGGTCAGCGTCCAGCGCACCGCTTTCTGGCCGCGCCAGCCCAGGTAGTGATGCCCGGCTAGCAGCCCGGCAAAGATCAGCCATGCCAGCAGCGACAGGATGGTCTTATGAGCCAGATGTTGGGCGAACAAATTGTCGAGGAAGACGAAGCCGCTGATGATGGCGACCGTCAACAGCAGCATGCCGCACCAGATCAGCTCGAACAGTAGCTGCTCCATGCGGGTCAGCGGCGGCAGGACCTGAACGATGCCGCCGGTATGGCGACGTTTCAGAGCGTGGTGCTGAAAGCCCAGCAGCATCGCCTGAACGGCAGCGATGGCGAGGAACGAAAACGCCGCGATCGAACTCAGGATATGGAAGTAGAGGCCGGGCGAGACGCCGGATTCGATCATTCGGCTCGGCATACCGACCACGCCGACGATGGTGATCGCCGCCAGCGGGAACACGCAGACGCCCGCATTGAGTACGGGTTTGACCAGGCTGGTCAGCAGCAGCAGAGCCACGACCAGCCAGCCGACCAGCGCGGCGCTCTGGGTCAGCCCCAGGTGCAAGCCCTGGGGGCCGAGAATGGCCAGACCAACGATGAGGCTGTGGCAAGCCAGGGCGATCAGTCCGGCTCCGCGCACCCAGTTCGGACGTTCGGCGACGCGTCGGGCGAGACTCAGGCTTTGCCATGACCCGGCAGCGAGATAGCAGACAATGGCGACAAGGGCGAAAGGAAGCGCCGGCATCGGTGTTTTAGCCTCGTGGGCGGTCTTCTAATGGCCGCCATGACGATGAAATGAGTTCAGGATGCAAATATGCTAGATGATAGGCAATCGCGTTTCGCCGCTACTATACCCAATCACCGCCACCTCGCCCAGCGATAGCCTCGTCCACGGCATCCTTGCACGGTCATATCCTTGCGCGGCGACTGGCTTGCACAAATTCGCCGCATGGAGCCGAGCGGCATCCATGCGTATAATATTCGCCACATTCCTTTTAGCGGCGCCACGAGCTTGTTTCGAGCATCGGTGGCGCCAGGCATCGTCGCCCGGAGCGTTCCATGTTCGAAAGTCTCTCCAATCGCCTCTCGCAGACGCTCAAGTCGATCACTGGCCAGGCGCGTCTGACCGAAGACAACATCAAGGACACCCTGCGCGAAGTGCGCCGGGCGCTACTGGAAGCGGATGTCGCGCTGCCGGTGGTCAAGGATTTCGTCGACCGTGTGCGCGAACGTGCGGTCGGGCAGGAGGTTTCGAAAAGCCTCTCGCCAGGTCAGCAGTTCGTCAAAATCGTCCAGCAGGAGCTGGAGGCGATCATGGGGCAGGCCAACGAGGCGCTGACGCTTCGGGGTTCGCCTGCCGTGGTGCTGATGGCCGGTCTTCAGGGGGCGGGTAAGACGACCTCCGTCGCCAAGCTGGCCAAGTACCTGCGTGAGCGCGAGAACAAGAAAGTACTGGTGGTGTCTGCCGACGTCTACCGCCCCGCAGCCATCGATCAGCTCGAGACGCTAGCCAAAGAAGTCGAGGTCGATTTCTTCCCGTCGACCAGCGCCCAGCAGCCGGTGGCGATCGCCGAGGCAGCCATCAAGCATGCCAAGATCCAGTTCCACGATGTGGTGATCGTCGATACCGCCGGCCGGTTGGCGGTGGACGAGGCGATGATGGCGGAAATCCAGGCGCTGAACCAGGCGCTTCAGCCGCAGGAGACGCTGTTCGTCGTCGACGCCATGACCGGTCAGGATGCCGCCAATACGGCCAAGGCTTTCCACGACGCCCTGCCGCTGACCGGGGTCATCCTGACCAAGGCAGACGGTGATGCGCGCGGAGGCGCTGCGTTATCGGTTCGTCATATCACCGGCAAGCCGATCAAGTTCATGGGGGTGGGCGAGAAAGTCGATGCCCTCGAACCTTTCCACCCCGATCGCGTGGCCTCGCGGATTCTTGGTATGGGCGACATGCTGTCGCTGATCGAGGAAGCCGAGCGCAACGTCGACAAGAGCAAGGCCGAGCGCCTGGCCAAGAAGGTCAAGAAGGGCCAGGGGTTCGATCTCGAAGACTTCCGCGATCAGCTCCAGCAGCTCAAGAAGATGGGTGGCATGGGCGGGTTGATGTCCAAGATGCCGGGCATGGGGCAGATGGCGGACATGGCACAGAACAAGGGTGCCGAGCAGGAGTTCGGCAAGCTCGAGACGCTGATCAATTCGATGACGCCCCAGGAGCGCCGCAAGCCCGAGATTATCAATGGCTCGCGCAAGCGCCGCATCGCCACCGGCGCCGGTCTACAGGTGCCGGATCTCAACCGTCTGCTCAAGCAGCACAAGCAGATGCAGAAGATGATGAAGAAAGCCGGGCAGAAGGGCGGCATGCAGAAAATGATGCGCGGAATGTCCGGCATGATGGGCGGTGGTGGTCCCGGCGGCCCAGGTGGGCCCGGGGGCATGGGCGGCCCCGGCGGAATGGGGGGTATGGGAGGCGGTGGTTTCCCCCGCCGCTGAGGCATGCGCTGGGATCGGGATCGACGCTTCCACCGATCTCAACAAAAGGTTCCCAAGGCGCGGCCTTTTCCGTAGAATGCTGCGTCTTCGTCTCGGGCTAGTGTTCGAGAAGACTTGATTTCGTGGCGTAACGATTAACTTAACCGAAGGATTATCAACGCAATGGTAACCATTCGTCTGGCACGTGGTGGCGCCAAGAAGCGTCCCTTCTATCACCTGACCGTTAGCGACTCTCGCGTCGCACGCGACGGCCGCTTCATCGAGCGCGTCGGCTTCTTCAACCCGGTCGCTCGCGGCCAGGAAGAGCGTCTGCGCGTCGATCTGGATCGCGTTACACACTGGCAGTCCCAGGGTGCGCAGGTCTCCGAGCGCGTCGCCGAGCTGGTAAAAGAAGCTCGCAAGGCTCAGGCCTGAGTTCGATCGTCATGTCGCAAGCGTCTCGCGAGCCTGGTCAGGACAAATCCGGTCAAGACAGACCCAATCGGGACAACTCCACGCAGGACGAGTCCACGTCGGGTAATGCCAAGCAGGATGAGTCCAGGCAGGGTGGAGAGACGCAGCATGTGGTGCTGGGGCGTCTGACCAGTCCACACGGCGTGAAAGGTTGGCTCAAGGTCTATTCGTACTCCAGTCCGGCAGAGGGCATCTTCGACTACCCGACATGGGTTCTGTCGACGCACGGTAAGCGCCAGTCGCGGCGCCTGCTCGATGCGCGTCCTCAGGGCAAGGGGCTGGTGGTGCGGCTGGAAGGAATTGACACGCGAGAGCTGGCCGAGCAGTTGGCTGGCGCCGATGTGTTGATGGAAAAGACCGCGCTACCCGAACTGGATAGCGGCGAGTACTACTGGCATCAGTTGGAAGGTCTCGATGTCTCGACCCGTGACGGCGTCAAGCTGGGACGTGTCGATCATCTGTTCGAAACCGGTGCCAACGATGTCCTGGTGATCAGGCCCTCGGAAGGTAGTCTCGACGATCGTGAACGCCTCTTGCCGTTTTTACCCGACGACGTCATCGTCCAGGTAGATCTCGGCGCGCGGTCGATGATCGTGGAGTGGGATCCGTCCTTCTGACCTCGGGCATCGAGATTTCAGCGGCCGGGGGCGAGGAGAAGCGTACCGTGTGGATTGGTGTCGTCTCCCTGTTTCCGGAGATGTTCGAGGCCATTACCCGGCATGGCGTTACCGGCCGCGCCGTGGAGCGCGGATTACTGGAAATGGCTTTCTGGAATCCCCGCGACTACGCCACGGATCGACATCGCACCGTTGACGATCGCCCCTATGGCGGCGGCCCCGGCATGTTGATGAAAGTCGATACGTTGCGCGGTGCGTTGGCCGATGCGCGAGCTGGCGCCGAGGCGGCCGGCTACCGGCCTCGCGTGATCTATCTCTCGCCCCAGGGGCGCAAGCTGGATCAGGCCGGGGTTCGGGAACTGGCATCGCGTGATGGTCTGATCGTCGTGGCGGGGCGTTACGAAGGTATCGACGAGCGTGTGGTTGACGCCGATATCGATGAAGAGTGGTCGATCGGCGATTACGTGCTCAGCGGCGGCGAGCTGCCGGCTATGGTGATGATCGATGCGCTGGCTCGCGAAGTGCCGGGCGTGCTGGGACATGAGGCGTCGGCCAGCGAAGATTCGTTCGCCGATGGCCTGCTGGATTGCCCGCACTATACGCGGCCCGAAGTGATTGATGGTCACCGAGTGCCGGACGTTTTGCTCAGCGGCAATCACGAGTGGATTCGCCGCTGGCGACTGAAGCAATCTCTCGGGCGCACCTGGCTCAGGCGCCCGGATCTGTTGGAAAGCCGAACGTTGGATCGCGAACAGCGTCAGCTGCTCGATGAATTCATCGATGAACACGTCGCGGAAAGCACTGCCTCCCGCGACGGCGGTGCATGAGGCGCGATCGAATCGGCCTGTATGCGTCACCCACGAGTCCGATTCCGCCCCGACCCTCTTTTGGCGGGCGCCGGGATCACGAAACGTCCTTCAGGGATGTTTTTCAAACGAGGAGCAAGACATGAGTAGCAAGAGCAAGGTGATCCAGGCGCTCGAGAACGAGCAGATGAGCAAGGAAATCCCGGCGTTCGCGCCCGGCGATACCATCATCGTCCAGGTCAAGGTGGTGGAAGGGACTCGTGAGCGTCTGCAGGCTTTCGAAGGCGTCGTTATTGGCAAGCGTAACCGCGGCCTCAACTCCGCTTTCACCGTGCGCAAAATCTCCCACGGTGTCGGCGTCGAGCGTACGTTCCAGACTTACAGCCCGCTGGTGGCCGGTATCGAAGTCAAGCGTCGCGGTGACGTGCGTCAGGCCAAGCTTTACTATCTGCGTGAGCGTAGCGGCAAGTCTGCGCGGATCAAGGAAAAGCTGGGCTGATCAGCGCACGGCGCTGATCCACGCGCTCCTGCTTTTGACGGAGCGTGCCTGGCAGGACCAACGGAAACCCCGCGAGCCACTCGGCTCGCGGGGTTTCCGCGTTATGATGGCACTCTTTTTTTATAGTCATCCTTCTTCTTGTTCAGTCACTTTCGTCCGGGAGCCGCATGAACGATCACGACCGACGCGATGCCTTCCTTGATGCGCTGTGGTTGGAGCGCGGTGTCAGCGAGCATACGCTGAGTGCTTATCGCCATGATCTGACTGCATGGATCGCTTATCTCGACGAGCAAGACGAGCGGCTACTGGCACCGGGTGACACGACACTGAGCGACTTCGTCGAGGTCTGCCGCGAGCGCTACCATGCACGCTCCATCGCCCGTCAGCTCTCCTGCCTGCGTCGTTTCTATCGCTGGGCGCTGGCCGAAAGTCTGATGGATTACGATCCATTGGCGGAAGTTCGGCCACCCCGAGTGCGCCCAGGGTTGCCGTCGACGCTCGAGGAGCACGACGTCGATCGGCTGCTGACCGCGCCGGACGTCGAGACTGCACTGGGCCTACGCGATCGCGCCATGCTGGAAGTGCTCTATGCCTGTGGGCTGCGGGTCACGGAGCTGGTGGAGCTGACCGTGGCGGCGGTCAATCTGCGCCAGGGCGTGGTACTGGTGCGCGGCAAGGGCGACAAGGAGCGCCTGGTGCCTTTGGGTGAGGAGGCGCTGGCGTGGGTCGAGCGCTATCTGCGCCAGGGTCGTAACGAGCTGATGCATGATATCCGTCAGCCACCGCTGTTTCCGGGGCGTCATGATGGTTTCATGACTCGACAGACTTTTTGGTACCGTCTCAAGCATTACGCCCAGCTCGCCGCTATCGACAAACCGCTTTCGCCACATACGCTGCGTCACGCTTTCGCGACACATTTATTGAATCATGGGGCCAATTTGCGTGTCGTACAGTTGCTGCTGGGTCACAGTGATCTATCGACCACGCAGATCTATACCCACGTGGCCCAGGCGCGCCTGGAAGCGCTGCACGCACAACATCATCCAAGAGGTTGAACATGAGAAGTCGTTTACTGCCCGCATTCGCCCTGGTGGGGCTTTCCTTGGCATCCGCCCTGGCATCGAGCGCATTTGCCGAGCCGCCGGCCGATCTGGCCGACAAGCTCAACGCGCATAGCGGACAGCCGCTCCCGATCGAGGCCATCGACGATTCGCCGGTCCCGGGGCTGTATGAAGTACGTCTGCGCGGCGGCAATACGCTCTATTCGGACGCAGAAGGGCAGTACATGATCGTCGGCGATCTTTATCAGAACGCCGACGATGGAATGATTAATCTCACCGAGCAGGCGGCCAACGAGCGCCGCCGGGCGCTGGTCGACGCCGTGCCCGAGGACGAGCGCGTGATCTACAAGCCTGCCGGAGAGGTCAAGGCCAGGCTCACCGTGTTCACCGATCCGACCTGTCCTTACTGCCACAAGCTGCACGCCGAGATGACCCAGCTCAACGACATGGGGATCGAGGTCGATTATCTGGCCTTTCCTCGCATGGGCCCCAACTCGGATGCGGCGAGACAGTTGGCCGAGGTCTGGTGCGCCGACAACCGCTCCGAGGCGATGAGCGCGGCGTTCCGCGGCGACAGCGTGGAGACCGCCGCTAGCTGCGAAGCACCGATTGCGTCCCAGTATCGGTTGGGGGTCGAATCGGGTATTCAGGGGACGCCTGCAATCATCTTTCCCGACGGCAAAATGGTGCCGGGCTACCTGCCGGCAAAACGTCTGGCGACGATGCTGGGCATCAACGCCGGTGGCGATAGCTGACGCTGGCGGTGAAACCCCCGGGGTCAGCTTGACAAGGGGGCCTGGGGTTTCTACCGTGACCGCCCTTCAGGGCACTTTGTGCATCAAGATCGAGACAGCAAAGAGTCTGGTGCCGTAACTGCGGTTACCGCTCCGGAGGGTGATGCGGCGAGCACATATCAGTAGGGGAGAGCGACATCTTGGATCCGGTGAGAGTGGGTATCTGCGGGCTTGGCACCGTGGGCAGTGGCACCTTTGACGTCCTGACGCGCAACGCCGATGAAATTGCCCGGCGCGCGGGCAGGCCCATCGTCATCGAGCAGGTCGGCGCCCGTCGTGACAACCCCGACTGCGACACCTCCGGCGTCAATGTGACACGCGATATCTTCGAGGTCGCACGCAATCCCGATATCGATGTGCTGGTCGAACTGATCGGTGGCTACGACGTTGCCCGCGAACTGGTGATGACCGCGATCGAGCATGGCAAGCACGTGGTCACCGCCAACAAGGCGCTGATCGCCGTCTACGGCAACGAGATTTTTCATGCCGCCCATAAAAAGGGTGTCATCGTGGCCTTCGAGGCCGCCGTGGCGGGTGGCATTCCGGTGATCAAGTCACTGCGCGAAGGCCTCGGAGCTAATCGTATTCAATGGCTGGCCGGTATCATCAACGGCACTGGCAACTACATCCTCACCCATATGCGCGACGAAGGGCGGGCTTTCGATGATGTGCTCGCCGAAGCTCAGGCGCTGGGCTACGCCGAGGCCGATCCGACCTTCGACGTCGAAGGGATCGATGCCGCGCACAAGCTGACGATCCTGGCGTCCATCGCCTACGGCGTGCCGCTGCAGTTCGATCGCGCCTATACCGAGGGTATCGCGCGTATTACCGCCGATGATGTCGAACAGGCCGACAACCTCGGCTATACCATCAAGCATCTGGGTATCACGCGGCGTGGCGACAACGGCATCGAACTGCGCGTTCACCCGACGTTGATCCCCAAAGAGCGATTGCTGGCCAATGTGCATGGCGTCAAGAATGCCATCGCCGTGATGGGCGATGCCGTCGGGCCGACGCTCTATTATGGTGCCGGCGCCGGTGCCGAACCCACGGCGTCGGCGGTGGTCGCCGACCTGCTGGACGTAGCGCGCGATATCACCACGGCGCATCGCTATCGCGTGCCGTATCTTGCCTTCAGCGGCGTCAACGACGAAGTCAACGCGCTGCCGATTCTGCCGATGGAAGAGATCGTCACGGCTTACTATCTGCGTCTGCTGGCGGTGGATCGTCCGGGCGTACTCGCGCGGGTCGCGACGATTCTCGCCGAGCAGGGCATCTCGATAGAGGCCATCATCCAGAAAGAGGCCACCGAAGGTGAGCTGGTGCCGATTATCCTGCTGACCCATCGCACCCGCGAACAGCATATGAACGATGCGATCCGTCAGTTGGAATCGTTGGCCGATATCGCCGGTCCGGTGACGCGGATTAGGGTAGAGTCGCTGGACGAACAGGAATAAGTCACCCCGAATCCGGGGCTGCGCTCGACCACGCGTCGTTGAAACGTGGCTTGGACTGCTCATTTACCTCGGTAAACTCCGCGTCCGCGCCGCGTTTCGCCTAGCCTGGCCATCGCTCGCCTCCGCCTTCGGCGCGACTTACAGTATGGGCTAGCAGCTCACGACCGAGTGGAAACCAAGATGCGTTACGTCAGTACGCGCGGCCAGGCGCCGGCGCTCAATTTCGA
Source organism: Salinicola halimionae (assembly GCF_003206065.1). Taxonomy (GTDB): domain Bacteria; phylum Pseudomonadota; class Gammaproteobacteria; order Pseudomonadales; family Halomonadaceae; genus Salinicola; species Salinicola halimionae. The sequence continues at coordinate 56,178 of NZ_PZJQ01000004.1, forward strand.
GGAAGTGGTGTTGACCGGCATGGCGACCGACGGTGGCCTGTATGTGCCGGAAACGCTGCCGCAATTGTCGCACGACGAGCTGGCCTCGATGGCAGGGCTCTCCTACGCCGAGATCGCCTTCCGCGTCATGAAGCCGTTCGTCGGTGGCGAGATCGACGATGACACCTTCCGTGAGCTGATTCGCGACGCCTATGCGACCTTCAGCCACGATGCGATCGTGCCGCTCAATCAGCTCGACGCCAATCACTTCCTGCTCGAGCTGTTTCATGGTCCGACGCTGGCGTTCAAGGACGTCGCGCTGCAGCTGCTGGGGCGTATCCTCGATCATTTTCTGGCCAAACGCGGCGAGCGTGCGGTGATCATGGGTGCCACCTCCGGCGATACCGGGTCGGCGGCGATCGAGGGTTGCCGTCACTGCGACCATCTCGATATCTTCATCCTGCATCCGCATAACCGGGTTTCCGAGGTCCAGCGGCGGCAGATGACCACGGTGCTGGCGGACAATGTCTTCAATATCGCCATCGAGGGCAACTTCGATGACGCCCAGGCGATGGTCAAGGCGAGCTTCGCCAATCAGGGCTTCCTGAACGGCGAGCGGCTGGTGGCGGTCAACTCGATCAATTGGGCGCGCATCATGGCCCAGATCGTCTATTACGTTGCCGCTGGCGTGGCGCTGGGTGCACCGCATCGCGATGTCAGTTTCTGCGTGCCGTCGGCCAATTTCGGTAACCTCTTCGCCGGCTACATGGCCTATCAGATGGGGCTGCCGGTCAAGCAGTTCATCATCGCCACCAATGCCAACGATATCCTGCACCGCACGCTGGCCGACAACGACTTCTCCAAGCGCGATCTGGCAGCGACGCTGGCGCCGTCGATGGATATCGTGGTGTCGTCGAACTTCGAGCGGCTGCTGTTCGATGCCTACGATCGCGACGGCGACGCGGTGCGTGAATTGCTCGAGCGTTTCCAGCAGGAGCCGGCAGTGCTGGCCGAGGCACCGCTGGCCAAGCTGCGCGAGAAGTTCTCGAGCTTCAGGGTCGACGACGACACGATTCTCGAGACCATCCGTGACGCGCGGCATCGCACCAAGGAACTGCTCGATCCCCACACCGCTACCGGTTATCTGGCTGCGCAGCGCGTGCGCGCCGACGCCACGACGCCGATGATCACCCTGGCCACGGCGCATCCGGCCAAGTTCGCCGAGGCCGTGGTCAAGGCGGGCTTCTCCGGCGTGCCGCTGCCGCCGCACATGGCCGACCTGCTCGAGCGCGAGGAGCGCTACAGCGTGCTGCCGGCGGAGCTCGAGGCGGTACAAGCGTTCGTCGCCGACAATCGTCGGTGAACCTCGCCAGAAGCGCGTTGCGCCAATAACGGAGAAGACCATGTTGAAAGTACTGGGACGCGACAACTCGAACAACGTGAAAAAGGTACTCTGGTGCGCGGCTGAATTGGAGCTCGAGTTCGAGCGCATCGATTACGGTGGTGCGCATGGTGGCCTGGATAGTGACGAGTATCGCAAGCTCAATCCCAATGGTCTGATTCCGTGTCTGATCGACGGCGAAAGCAGCGTATGGGAGTCCAACGCCATCGTTCGCTACCTGGTCGCTGCCTACGGCAATGGAGAGCTGCAGAGCCGCTCTCCCATCCAGCGAGCCATCTGCGATCAGTGGATGGACTGGGTACTGTCAATGCTGGCCGCGCCGTTCCGCGATCTGTTCTTCAATCGCGTGCGTGCCACTCCCGCGCAATTCGACGGTGAAGCGATGGCGCGTGGTCAGGCGCTCGTGGCCGAACGATTGGCTATCGTCGACAGCGCGCTTGCGCGTCAGGAGTGGCTATCGGGAGACGCCTTCGGCATGGGTGACATTCCCATGGGATGTTTCGTTCATACCTGGTTCGCGATGGATATCGAACGGCCGACGTTGTTGAATCTGACCGACTGGCATGCGCGGCTCGAGACGCGTCCGGCGTTTCGCCAGCACGTGATGACCGCACTCACCTGAGCTCTGGATGCCTACTTCTTCTCTTTCTCCTGCCGCCGAGGCTTCTCGGAACCACTCCCGCTGCCGAATTCAACCTCGTCCTCGCGACGAGGACGTCTATCGACGCGGATTGGCCGGTGGGCTGAGTGAACTCCAGGCGCGAATTCTCGCCGGCCGGCTGCCGGGCCACGAAGGCCCGCTGGAAGCGCTGACCGCTCCGGCGCTACGCTACCTCAGCCATCCCGAGCAGCTTTGCGATGCCCGTCGCGGTGCCGAGCGCATCGCGCGAGCGGTCAGCGAAGGCGAGCACATCGGCATTCTCACCGACTACGATGTCGACGGCATCACCTCCCACGTGGTGATGCTGCGTGCGATGACCGAGCTGTTCGGCGTGCCCGCCACCCGCCTGCACAGTCTGATCGGCCACCGCATCAACGACGGCTACGGCATCAGCCTGCCGTTGGTCGAGCGCACCCTGGCGCTGAAGCCGCTCCCCAGCCTGGTGATCACCGCCGACTGTGGTTCCTCCGATGAGCCTCGCATTGCGCGGCTGCGCGAGGCGGGGATCGACGTGGTCGTCACCGACCACCATGCGCTGCCGATCGAGGGGCCGCCAGTTTCGGCCTACGCCACGATCAACCCCACGCGCGAGGACTGCGCCTATCCGGACAAGACCATCGCTGGCTGCATGGTGGCGTGGCTGATGATGTCGCTGACTCGGTCGGTGCTGATCGAGCAGGGCGTGCTGGCGGCGTCGACACCCAAGCTCTCGCCATGGCTCTCCTATGTGGCATTGGGGACAGTGGCCGACTGCGTTTCGCTGGGGGCGAGTGCCGCCAACCGCGCCGTAGTGACCTACGGGCTGAAGCTGATCAATCGAATGGAAGCTGCGTGCTGGCGGGTGATGGCAGAGCGTCTGGGCGCCGACAGTATGCCGTTCGACGCCGAGACGCTGGCCTTTCAGATGGGGCCGCGTATCAACGCGCGCTCGCGTCTGGATGATCCCTACGCCGCGTTGCACTACATGCTGGCGGCGGACGACGGCGTTGCGCGTCAGCATCTTCAGGTGCTCGACGACGACAACCAGGCGCGCAAGGCGCTCGAGGCCGACATGGTCGAGAGGGCGCGTAGCTTGGCCCAGCCACAGTTGGCCGACGATCTTCCGGCACTGGTGATTCATCTGCCGGAAGGGCACGCCGGCGTGCAGGGCATCGTTGCCTCCCGGCTGGTCCAGTCCTACGGTCGTCCCGCGCTGGTGCTGACACCGGCCACCACGCCGGACATGTTGACCGGTTCCGGGCGCTCGATCGAGGCGCTTCACCTGCGTGATGCGCTGCAGCGTGCTCATGACCTTTCGCCATCGAGTCTACCGCGTTTCGGTGGCCACCGAGGCGCTGCCGGTGTTGGCGTTCCCGCTGCCGAGCTGGAAGCGTTCCGCCGCACCTTTCTGCAAGCGGTAAAAGAGCAGCTTGGTGAACGCGAGCTGTTTCCAGTGGTGTGGACCGACGGTGCGCTGGCGGCTTCGCAGCTGAGCCTGGCAACGTTGGATGAGCTCGACACGCTGGCGCCCTACGGTCGCGAATTCGATGCCCCGCTGTTCGAAGCCGAATTTCTGGTCGAGCAGTTGCGGCCGGTGGGCGCCGAAGGCAACCACCTGATGCTCGAGCTCTCCTGCGATGCCGTGGTGAGTCGAGCGATCTGGTTCCGCGCGCTCAACCCGGGTGAAGCCGCGCCGATCTCGCTGGGCGACCGGGTACGCTGCGCATTCAAACTGTCTCGCAATCGCTGGAAGGGTCGCGAGTCGCTGCAGTTGATGGTCGAGCACGCCGAACGCCGAACGCCTGACGCCCTGAACCCTTGAGCCACTGGCTTGTCGCCCCAGTTCCTGCCCCGCATTCCTGCCGCGCCGATCTCATCGCTTCCCCGTGATGACGACGCTCTCTTATGGGTGGCGTTGACGATATAATTCGCCGCGGCGTCACAAGCGCCGCCTCTGAATTCGGCTGCCTATCCGGCAATGATACGACAACAAGGATTTCCCGATGGAAGCGACACAACGCCACCGGTCCTATGAGGACGTACTGGCCATCTTACTGGGATCGTCCTGTGCTGCCCTTGGCCTGGCGCTTTATCACCATGCCGAGATCCTGATCGGCAGTACGGCCGGCATTGCGCTATTGGTGACCTATGTCACCGGCTGGAGTTTCGGGCCAGTCTTCTTCGTCATCAATCTACCGTTCTACTGGCTCGCCTGGCGGCGCGTCGGCCATCACTTCACGTTCAAGACCTTCGGTGCGGTGGCATTGCTGTCGTGGATTTCCTGGATGCTCCCGAGCTGGCTGGAGATCGGCGAAGTCGATCCATTGTTTGCGGCGCTGGCGGGGGGCAGTCTGATCGGCCTGGGCGTGCTGTTTCTATTTCGTCATCGAGGCAGCCTCGGCGGCTTCAATATTCTCGTCGTCTATCTGCAGGATCGTTACGGCTGGCCGGCGGGGAAGGTCCAGATGGGGCTGGACGGGTTGATCATGCTGGCGGCGTTTTTCGTCCTGCCGGTAACCAACGTGGTCTATTCGATCATCGGCACCGTCGTGCTGGGCGCGATTCTCACCATCAATCACCGGCCGGGGCTCTACGCCGGCATCAGTCAGAGCTGAGAAGTCAGCTGTGAGAACACCGTTAGCCGGCGCCGCGGTTCAATAGCAGGGCCATAAACCCGGCGTGACCAGTTCGAGAAGATGGCCATCCGGGTCGCGAAAGTAGAGGCTTACGCTGTCTTTCGGCCAGCGGGTCCGGCCCTCGATCTCGATGCCCTGACCGGCGAGATGCGCCTCCCAGGCTTCGAGACTACCGGCCGGAATCGCCAGCGCCAGGTGCTGGCGACCGGCGCCGTCATGGGGCGGGATCGTGCCCATGTCGTGGGGCAACTGCACCGTTTCGCCAGTCTGGCCCTGCTGAAATACCAGCAGCATGGTGTTGCCGGTAGGGTATGCCGTGAAACGTTCGTCTTCGAGATCGGCGGTCAGGCCCAGCACGCGAGCGAAAAACTCGCGAGCCCGGGCCATGTCCTGAGTATAGAGAACGCTTTCGATGATGCTGCCCAGTGGGGGCGCTTGGTGTGGTGATGCCATCGTTTCTCCTTGCCGGTCTGACGCTCTCGTCCGTTTCGATCAGCCGCGCAGCCAGAACCACCAGACGATGAACAAAATCACGGCGATGCCCAGGGTGTTGAGCAGGAGTGTCATGCCGGTGCTTCCTCTGTTTGACTCTCGGGTTTTGGATGTTGACTGCGGTCGGGCCGAAACAGGCGCAATCGGTTGGCATTGCTGACCACCGTGACCGAGGACAGCGACATCGCCAAGGCCGCGATCATCGGCGACAGCAGCATGCCAGTGAACGGGTAAAGTATCCCGGCGGCAATCGGGATACCCAGCGCGTTATAGCCAAAGGCTCCCCATAGATTCTGCTTGATATTGGAAAGCGTGGCACGGCTGATCGCGATGGCGTCACCGACCCCCTGCAGCGAGTTGCGCATCAGCGTCATCCCGGCACTCTCGATAGCGATATCGGTGCCCTGACCGATAGCGAAGCCGACGTCAGCCTGGGCCAGCGCCGGCGCGTCGTTGATTCCGTCGCCAACCATGCCGACGCGTTCACCGCGTTGCTGCAGCTCGGCAATGGCCTGCTGCTTGTCACCGGGCATCAATTCGGCGCGGACGTCGTCGATGCCCGCTTCTCGCGCGATGGCTTTGGCGGCGGCTAAATTGTCGCCGCTCAGCATCACGACTTTTAGGCCCTCGGCCTGCAGGCGCGAGATCGCCGCGCGACTGTCAGAGCGCAGCGCATCGCGAACTCCGAATAGCGCCGCCAGTTTCCCCCCGATGGCGAAATAGATCACGCTGGTCGCCTGCGCTTGCCAATTTTCGGCATCGGATGCGGCGGGGGCAGTGTCGACGTCGTGCTCCCCCATCAGCGCGGCATTTCCCAGCAACACCTGACTGCCGTCATCCAGCGCCGCACTGACGCCACGACCGGTAAGGCTTTGGAAATCATGGATCGAAAGACGGTTCGTCGTCTCGCCGACATGCGCCATTAAGGCGTCGGCCAGCGGATGTTCCGACCCGCGTTCCAGGGCAGCCACCATGGCATGGATACGCGCTTCCTGCTGCCAGTAGCGGCTGTCGGTAACGCGTGGTTTGCCTTCGGTCAACGTGCCGGTCTTGTCGACCACCAGAGTCGTCAACTGGCTGGCGGTCTGCAGCGCTTCCCCGTCGCGAATCAGAATGCCGTACTCGGCGGCCTTGCCGATGCCGATCATGGTCGAAATCGGCGTTGCCAGACCCAGCGCACAGGGACAGGCGATGATCAGCACGGTGGTCGCCGCCACTAGCATGTGCACGAGCTGGGGCGCCGGCCCAACGTTGAACCAGATCAGCGCCGTGACGACAGCGGCGATCATCACGCTAGGCACGAAGATCGCCGAGACCTTGTCCGCCAGTGCACCGATTGGTGGCCGCGACTCCTGAGCGCGGGAGACCTGGTCGACGATACGGCCCAAACGCGTGTCGTCACCGACATGGCTCGTGCGGTAAATCAGGCTGCCCTTGCCATTGACGGTCCCGGCGCTGACCCGCTCTCCCGGGGCCTTGTGGATCGGTGCCGGCTCGCCGGTGAGCATCGACTCGTCGATGAAGCTTTCTCCTTCCTCGACGTCGCCGTCGACCGGTAGACGCTCGCCGGGCCGCACCCGGATCCGATCGTCCACCCGAACCTGCTCGATCTCGATATCGCGCTCTTGGCCGTCACGGATCACCCGGGCCGTCCTGCTCTGCAGATCGAGCAGTCGAGACAGCGCCTGACTGGTGCGGCCCCGCGCTCTGAGCTCGAGTGTCTGGCCGATGCCGATCAGACCGATGATCATCAGCGAGGCTTCGAAATAGAGGTGACGGGAGCCATCGGGAATGGCCGTGGGTACCAGCAGCACGGCCATCGAATAGAGCCAGGCGGCGGCGCTGCCCAAGGCGATCAGGGTATCCATATTGGCCTGATGATGGCGGAACGCCTTCCAGGCACCGTCGAAGAAGCGGCGACCTGCGGTGGCCAGCACGCCCAGCGTGGCGATCCCCAGGGCCAACCACAGCCAGCGTTCGCCACCCGCAATCTGCGGCGTATGGAAGAACATCGCCAGCATCATCGGTATGCCCAGCGCTAGGCTGATGGCCGATTCGATACCATGACGGCGGGCCTGTCGAACTGAGTTTTGCTGGCGCTTTTCGGCGGCCTCGCGTAGATCTTCGATCGGCGAGGCGCCATAGCCGGCGCTTTTGACCGCGGCGATCAGATCGGCGGTGCTCACGTTGCCACTGACCTGCGCTGTCTCGCTGGCGAAGTTGACCTGGGCATGCTGCACGCCAGATATTCTGGAAAGCGCCTTCTGCACCGCATTGACGCAGCCGGCGCAGGTCATGCCGCTGATCGACAGGCGTTGCAGCTGGCCGTTATCCGAATCCATCTCGCGCCGTTCGTGCTCACTGATGTCGGAATCGGAATCGGATGCGGTCTCGGTCGGAGTCGTGGTGGACGCTAACACCGCCGAACGCTTTTCTTCGCGCGACTTTCCATCATGCACTTTTCCTTCGCGCGCTTCGGCGGCGGGTGGATATCCCGCTTCGATCAGGAGTTGGGCGAGGCGAGCCGGCGGCAGCGAGCTGGCGACCTGCAGAAGATGCTTGTCCGGCTTGCCGTTGACCTCGGCCTGATCGTCTTCGGCCTGAATGGCGGTACGCATCCTTTTGACGCAGCCCTGGCAGTGCATCGCCGGTATGGTGAAGTCGTTGGTCCCGAAATGCCCGTCTTCCATGACTGGCGGATAGCCGGCTTCGGTCAGCAGTCGGGCGATCCGATCCCGTGGCAGCGAGCTGGCGACCTGCAGAAGATGTCTGTCCGGTTCGCCGCTGACCTCGGCCTGGTCATCCTCGGCCTGAATGGCGGTACGCATTCGTTTGACGCAGCCCTGGCAGTGCATGGCGTCGACGCGATAGGGGTAGCGGGTCATGAACTCCTCCTTGCCGACGCGCAGCAGTCGTCATCTTTCTCGGGCGTCTGCTCGATCAGGCGACAGATACTATGGCCGTCGGGCGTGCCGTCCGGCAGGTGTGACCAGTCTTCCATCGCTCGCTCCATGCGATCCGCCAGAGCCTGGAGCTCGCGGATGCGGGCATGGATCTGTGGCAAACGAGCGGCCAGCAGGTCACGCACCAGCGGGCAGGGGGAGTCACCCTGATCTGCCTGCGCGAGAATGTCGGCGATCTCCTTGAGACTGAAACCCAGCGTTCTGGCGCGCTGGATGAAGCGCAGCCGATCGAGATCCTGCTGATCGAACAGTTGATAGCCGTTGTCCGGATCACGATGCGGTTTCAGCAGCGCCTGACGTGTGTAGTGGCGCACCGTTTCTGCCGTGACCCCGGCGGCCCTGGCGAGTTCCGTTACTTTCATCCTCCACCTCTACGATACTGATCGACGAATAACCCAAGTCTAAAACCCAGGTGTTGCACAAAGGTCAAGGGGCTCCGCTGCCGATATGAATCCCTGATGCGCCGACATAGCGGTTGGTCTTACGACTAAAGAAATCTCTAAAAAGCGATTAAAACGATCGTTTGCGCATTGACGCTAAACCGCCATTCCGTCAAAACGGATATCGAAAAGTCGAGTCTTCTCATGTCGGGGAATGGCTTAGAGAATAACGGAATCACCGACCGCATTAACGACGTGCAAGACGCCGCGGCGGCTTCCTGGGACCAGGGGAACTAATCATGATTACTCGTTATCATCGCCTGTCGTTGGCTATTGCCTTAGCGGGGGTTGCAGCATCGGGACAAGCCATGGCGGGGGCGTTTCAGTTGCAGGAGCAAAGCGTCAGCGGTCAGGGTAATTCGTGGGCGGGACGGGCTTCCAATGTTCAGGATGCCACTGTCGTTTTCGGCAACCCGGCGGGAATGTCTTTTTTGGACAGGGCGCAGTTGACTGGTGGTGTGCATTACATTGACGCCAGCAGCGACATCAGTGACGACAATGCCACCACATTGGGCGCACCCTCAGGTGGCAGCACTGATGGTGACATGATTCCCCACAAGGCCATTCCTTTCGGCTATTACGTGCAGCCGATCAATGACCGTTGGAGTTTTGGTCTCGGTGTTTATGCCCCTTTCGGATTGATCACCGATTACAACGATGATTTCAAGGGACGCTACTTCGGTAATTATAGTGAAGTCGAAGTCATCACTGCGCAGCCAACACTCTCCTATCGTTTCAACGATAAATTTTCCGTTGGCGTAGGTCTCACCTACAACACCATCAAGGGCGAACTCGAGAGCAAGGCCCCGACGGCCCCTGGGGATGGTACGATCAATGTCGATGGTGACGACGAAGCCTGGGGTTACAACGTGGGTCTGATCTACCGACCGGTAGAGTCCACCACACTGGGTCTGACGTACCGTTCGAAAGTTGATTACTCTCTGGATGGGGATGTGACGTTCACTAATGTTGTCGCGCCGGGAGACGTGACCAGCGATGCTTCGTTGGACATCACGTTGCCGGAAACTATCGATTTTTCAATTACACATGAATTCAACGACCGTTGGACCGTCATGGCGGCGGCAACCTATATCCGCTGGAGCCGCTTCGATGAATTGAATGTAGAAAACGATATCAGCCCCATTACCGAGAAGCAGGATTATAAAGATTCATGGCAATACGCCTTGGGGCTCTCGTATCGTGTCAATCCTCAATGGCTGCTGCGCACGGGGATAGCCTATGACGAATCGCCGATCAGCGACAGCACGCGTACGGTCCGCGTGCCCTCGGCCGATCGCACGCTATTTTCACTGGGTGCCGGCTGGACGCCAACTCCCGATTTAACGTTCGACGTAGCCTACACCTACATTCAGGAGTCCGATGCTGAGGTCGATCAGACCAGCGGACAATTCCCCGGCACCACTTACAGCGCCGATTATGACAACTCGCTTAGCCTGTTTGGCCTGCAGGCGACCTATCGTTTCTGATTTCCTGCCCATAGCAGTCAATCGACCCCGGCTCAGGCCGGGGTTTTTCGTCCATGAAACTTTCAGAATCAGCTTGTGAATTAATGCTCGGTTCATTGGCGCGTGATGGGTCGACAGGAATCAATAAGTGGCGAACCGCGACGAAGATGCACAAATGCCGGTAGCTGTTTCAAAATCACTACATAATAAAATAATAAGTCACTCGGCAGCGCTCCCTGAAGAATGAGGAGGTGAGATACTCAATCGACTTTGAGGGCGATCTTGGCTCTCTTGTCTTTCCGATTCGTCAGTTCCATGGCTCAGGAGGCTATCGATGGCATTGCCCGTGAACTCAGACCAGGATGTAAAGTCGCTGGAAAAGGCGGATTCCAATGCTGGCGTCGCCGAATGGCTTGCCACTCTGGTGAAAGCCGCTGCGGCAGGAAAGTCGGAAAGCCAGGAAGGCATTGAAGTCGACGAGGCTGATGGAACGGGCGACGCCACCGATGACGTGTCTGAGGAAACCGATCTCAGTCCCGACGACATCCGAGAGAAATACGATGTTCCCGACTTTTCCGAAGATGGTCTTATGGAGGTCAAGGTCGGTGATGACACTACCGTAGGCGAGAAAGCGGCAGCGGACTTCATCAACGGTATCCGTGATGACGTCGAGAGCGGGAAGCTCGATGAGGATTCGGATGAAGCGAAACTGGTTGACCTGATCGATGCCCAGGGCGCCACCGAGAATGGCTACGATCTCTACGGCTACGTTGAACTGATGGAGTCCGGCGGCTCGACCTATCGTCAGACGCAGACGGACCCGACTCATCTTACCGGCGACGATGCCAAGGCGATCATCGATGAAGATGAGTTGGCCAAACAGATTTCCGATCTGATGCAGAAGGAAGGTATCAGCAAGCGTTACGACGATGCCCTGCAAGGGGCAATCGAGAGCATACCCAAAGAGACGAAAGCGGATATCGCCGACAAGGTGGACAAGGCGCTATTCGAGCCCGACGGGAAGGATCCCAATCTGGGCTTCGAAGACTACGTCATCGCCATGAAGGAAAAGGCGGAGGCAACGGACGATGAAGAGCTGTCAGACAAGCTCCAGGATGAGGTCGACAACTACTTCGAAGCGCTACAGGCGCTGGAGCCGGATAGCTACAAGGATCGGAAGCAGACTTTCGATCAGAACATGATGACGCACCAGTTGGACTCCTATATGGAGAACCCCGATTCGGTGGATGCCGAAAACGTCAGCACTGGCCTGCGGGACACGATCGATATCGTGCAGGCCGGGGTCAACAGCACGCTTCAGAGCCTCGACAAGTCCGACAAGTCTTATAACGCCTATCAGACACTGAACAAGGATCTGGAGTCCTTCAAGCAGTCATTGCCCAGCCTGTCGCCGGAGGGTCACAAGAAGCTGGCCAAGGCACTGCAGTTGGCAACCGAGATCACCAATCGTCCTGGGATCACCCAAAACGAGAAGAACAAACTGTTCCAGTCGGTCATCAACGACAACCTGAAATCGCTGCCCGAGGCGGAAAGAGGGGCCTTCAAGAAGCTGCTCGACTCGGCGAGTTCCACCGGCACGTTGGGCGCGATGAGTGGCACGATGAGCCTGATCAGCGGCGGCATGCAGATATCCAATGGCGGCTGGGACGACATGTCCACCGACGAGCGGGTTGCGGCCGTCAGGGATCTGGTCGGGGCACTGAGTTTCGGCAACGATTTCGCCCGGTTCGGTTCGAACCTCATCGAAACGCTATCGGGCAAGGTCGATGTTCCCGGCGTCGAGGGTGGCATCCCACGAGCGCAGGCGACCTCATGGCTGGGGCTTTTGGGCGACAACTTCCCGGATATCTGGAGAACGGGGGCCGACGTCAAGGCCGACCTGTTCTCCGAGGCAATCAGTACCCGAGTCAACAAGGCCTCCGAGAACCTGGGCAATCAAGGTATTCCGCTGGACGATCTTGACGAGAACGGGCGCAAGAACTTCGAAAAGCTGGCGGAAAACCTGGGCAACCAGATGATCGACACGGGGTCTCGAACCTCCGGTGGAGATATCGCCAAGAATGCCGGGCGTTCGTTCCTTCGCTTCATGGGGGGCGCGGGCTTGGATATCACCGGTGGCGTCATGGATCTCGTCAGTGGCGTCAAGAAGTTGAAGGATGCCGACAACGCCTTGGAAAGGGCCGGGGCCGGCCTTCAGATTGGTCTCGGCGCCTCGGGTACCGGCATGGCGATCGCCAATACGGTTTCGATGTTCGCGCCCAGCGGGAGCAATCTGGCCGCCAACATCGGTGGGATCGGCACCCGCGTGATGAGCGGTGTGTTCATGGGGGCTCGCGTGGCTGGACCGGTGCTGGGTGTCGTCGGCACCATTTTTGGTATCGCCGGGACGCTGATTGCCGAGGCGATCAACCATAAGAAGCTGCAGAAGTTGACCGATTCCCAGGGCGAGTTCTTCAAGGATCTCTCCGAGTACGGCGTGACCGAGGACGACTGGGGCGACAAGCTCGAGTTTGCCCGGTACGAATCCTATATGTATGGCGGTCGCGACTCGCCGGACGATCAGTCGATCTTCGAATATCAGGCCGACGAGTGGGAGCACTTCCAAAACACCGAAGGCGAGAATGGCAGTTCGTTGCCGCGTTTGGCGCCCCATCTGCATGAAGATGGCGACCCTGATGAGAAAAATCTTTGGGAAAAGCATCTGGATGGCGGTACCACGCGACAGAATGGCAAGGACAGCTACTACAAAACCGATGATTGGCGTCCCTGGGGCGACACGGATACGGAAATACTGGACCCTGCAGATGAATCTGGTTTGCCACGTTATGGAGATAGTGGCGGTGCGGGCACCTTCAGCGATTTTAGAGAAGATATCGACCGTGTCGATATCGGCTCCATCGAGTTGGCAGACGATGGCCGCGTCGTCTTCGTGAAAGATGGCGTCAAGCAGATCATCGATCCGAAGGCCGGGGACAGCCATTCCGACAAGGACACTCGAACCGAGATCATCGACTACCTCAAGGGGCTTTACGGTCTCGCCCATCCGGACGGGGAAAAAAGTCAGCAACGTATCGACGAGATGGAGAGCGTATTCGCTCAGACCGACCGTTACAACGACGTCGATGCCATCGGCAATTACATCGAGGCGGACGACCCCGCCGCTTGGGACGAGAATCCGGATACGGTTGATATCTTTGGGGACAGTGGCAGTCCGGGCAGCTTCGGAGACTTCAAGGAGGATATGGACAAGGTCGATGTGGCCTCGATCCGCGTGTTCGACGATGGCCAGGTCTATTTCAAGAAGTCGGGCACCTGGTATGTGCTCACGCCGAATGCCAACAGCAAGATCGACGGTGAGTTCGATAAATTCACCGGCTATCTCGAGGAACTCTACGACATCACCCACGACGATGGGGTGCTGAACAAGCGCCTCGCGGCGCAGATCGATGAAGTGTTCGGGAGTACCGACGATTACAACGATCTCGACGATCTCAAGGAGTTTCTCGATATCGCCTGAATAGACCGGCGAGGGAATCAGTCACCTTGCTGGAGCATCAAAATGACAAGGTCCGACTGTAGTCCTACCGGCCAGAGCCTTTCTTGCAACCTATAAAAAAGCCGCTGCACAGGCAGCGGCAATCGATCGTCAAGGAACGGCGTCCAAGCGAATGCTCGCTTGCGACGCATTCATATCGCCTTCGAAGGCAGGGGTACCCCGGCGATGGCCGGGGTACCACCCTGAAACGAGATCAGAAGTTGTAGCGCACCAGCAGGTCGGTCTCGTCGTTACCGTAGTCGCTATCGTCGATGTTCCGCGAGTCGTCGAACTTCTGTTCGACCGCGAGAATCAGATTGTCGTCGAACAAAAGCCACGCCGCGCCAGCGAGATAGAACGCGTTACGTGCGTCGGAGTCTCGATCCTCGAGCCGGTTGAGCCCCGTGTAGAGCTGCACCGTGCCGGGAACCTGGCCCTTGACGTTGTAGAGCGCGACGCCTTCGTAGCCCCGTGCCTCATCGACGATTCCGTCGCCGCTTTCGACCCCGCTGAAGTCACCGTCACGAACCAGGTTGTGATACTCCCCGGCGGTCAGGGCGAAGTACCAGTTGCCCGGCGTCCACCGCGCGGCCAGCAGCCCGGAATCGACATTCTCGTCGGTCTTGTCGCCATTGCTGAGTTCGCCGTCGATATCACTATGGGTATAGGTAAAGCCGAACGACCACTCTTCCGTCGGCTGGTAGACCGCCGCGCCTTGGGCTGTATATTTCCGGTCCAGGCCGGTGAGATTGCCGCTATAGCCGACGGAGCTGGGGACGTCGTCTCTGGAGGTCTGATAGAGCACGCCGAGTGTCCAATCCCCCCAGCTGTTCTTGTAGGAAATGGCATTGTCGGGCCGGCCGTTACCGTCAAATCCGCCATCACTGGAAGCGCCGTTGAATGAGCCCTGCGCCGTTGCCCCGTTGTACCAGAACCAGTCCGTCCAGTAGGCGACCATGTCGTACCACAACGAATACTGCTTGCCGACCAGAATGGTGCCGTAGTCGTCGTGACTGGCGCCAGCATAGAGCAAACGCTTGTAGTGGTTGTCGGTGCCGTCCTCGAAGAATGGATCGAACCCCCACTCCGCGCGAGCGATCGATGACCAGCCGCCCTCGAAGTTGTGCTCGTGAATCAGACGGACGCGTGACCCCGCATTCTTGGGATCGTGATCGTCGTGCACGTTGTCGACGAAGCTGCTTCCCGCGGCAATACGGCCGCTGAAGGTCAGTTTGTCCTGCGTCGTCTCGTAAAGCGTCACGGCCAATGCGGATTGACTGGCCAAAAGCGTCCCGGTAGCGATGAGGGTCGCCACAAAAGTTTTATTCATCATGATGACTCTTACTAGCTGTTTTTATAAAAAGTGTTCACTCGTTTTCGAGAGTGCGGTCACTGCTTCGATGACAATGGTCGCGTAGGCGATCAGTTGTTATTGACGGCTTGGCTATCCACGAACTCTTCGAGCGAAAGCTGGCGGTCACTGTCGACATCGGCGGTACCGAAGGCGCCCATGAGATCGGAATCCGAGCGTGCTTCGCTGACGTCGATGACGCCATCACCGTTGCTGTCGAGCGTGTTGAATTGCTCGACGACCGCTGGCGATACACTCATTTCCAGCTTTCCACGCTCGAAACTGCCAGCGCCGTCACCCGCCGGGGTGTAGTTCTGGCAACCTGCCAATACCACGACGGCGGCGGTGGTGAAGAGTCCTGTTGTTATGGACTTCATGTTCAAGAACATCTTGAGCTCCCTTGCAGGAGTGGGTTTTGGGGCTATCCCCCGCTTTTTGGCCGCAGGCGCNNGCGCCTGCGGCCAAATCTGTTGTTATTGGATCGTGGTGGGCGCTAGGCCGCTTCGCTTTCGAGAAACGCCGCCTTGAGCAGCGCCTGGGTATAGGCCTCTTTGGGCTGACTGAAGATCATCTCTGTCGAGCCCTGTTCGATGACGCGACCTTCCTTCATCACCAGCACGTCGTCGGAGAGCGCGCGAACGACCGACAGATCGTGGCTGATGAACAGATAGGTCAGGCCGTGCTTCTTCTGCAGATCCCGCAGCAGATCGATGACGCGCACCTGCACCGAACGATCCAGCGCCGAGGTTGGCTCGTCGAGCAGCAGCAGCTCGGGTTTGAGAATCAGCGCGCGGGCGATGGCGATGCGCTGGCGCTGGCCGCCGGAGAATTCGTGCGGATAGCGATTGCGCATCGACGGATCCAGCGCGACTTCCTCGAGTGCCGCGATGACCTCGGCCTCACGTTGACGGCGGTTCAGCTCGGGATGGTGAACCTTCAAGCCTTCGCTGATGATGTCGCCCACCGTCATGCGCGGAGAGAGCGAGCCGAACGGATCCTGGAACACCACCTGCAGGCGCGAGCGCAGCGGGCGCATCCCGGATTTGTCGAGCCCGGAGATGTCGGCCTCTTCGAAGCGGATTTCACCTTCGGATTTCAGTAGCCGCAGCAGGGCGCGGCCGAGCGTGGACTTGCCGGAGCCGGACTCGCCGACGATGCCCAACGTCTGCCCGCGGCGAATCGACAGGTCGATACCCCGCACGGCCTCGAAGTACTCGTTCTTGCCGAACAGACGCTTCTTGAGCGCGAAGCGCACCTTGACGTCTTGCCCGCTCAGCAGTACCGGCGAATCCGCCGGCGCGGGCTCCTTGCGTCCGCGCGGAATCGCGTCCAGCAGCATGCGGGTATAGTCGTGCTGAGGGTTGTCGAAGACATCGAGCGTACGTCCGCTTTCGACCACTTCGCCGTAGCGCATCACCGCGACGTGATCGGCGAAGTGCCGAACGATGCTCAAGTCATGGGTGATGAACAGAATCGCCATGCCGTATTTTGCCTGCAGCGACTTGAGCAGCTCGAGAATCTGCGCCTGCACGGTGACGTCCAGCGCCGTGGTCGGCTCGTCGGCGATCAACAGCTTGGGCTCGCCGGCCAGGGCCATGGCGATCATCACGCGTTGGCGCTGACCGCCGGAAAGCTCGTAGGGGTAGCTGTCGATGCGTCGTTCCGGCTCGGGAATGCCGACCTGGTTCAACAGCTCGAGCACGCGCTGACGGTTGGCCTTGCCCTTGAGCTGCTTGTGCCGGATCAGCACTTCGCCGATCTGGCGGCCGATGCGATGCAGCGGGTTGAGCGAGGTCATCGGCTCCTGGAAGATCATCGAGATGTCGTTGCCGCGAACCCGGCGCATGCGCTTGGGCGTGACCTCCAGCAGGTTCTCGCCGTTGAAGCGGATCGCACCGGTGGTCTCGGCGAGCTCCGGTAGCAGGCGCATGGCGGCGGTCGAGGTCACCGACTTGCCGGAGCCGGATTCGCCGACCAGGGCCAGCGTCTCGCCTTCGGCGATGGAGAAGCTCACGTCCTTGACCGCCGTCACCGGGCCATTGGGCAGCTGGAAAGTGACGCTGAGCTTGTCGATTTCGAGCAGAGATTGAGTCATCGAGTTTTCCTCAGCGCGTGCGGGGGTCGAGGGCATCTCGCAGCCCATCGCCCAGGAAGTTGAGACAGAAAAGCGTGAGCGCGAGGAAGATCGACGGTACCAGCAGCATCCACGGCGCACTCTCCATCATGTCGACGCCTTCGGAGATCAGTACGCCCCAGCTGGTCAGCGGTTCCTGCACGCCGAGGCCCAGGAACGACAGGAAGCTCTCGAGCAGGATCACCTTGGGCACGGTCAGGGTGACGTAGATGATCACCGGGCCGATGGCGTTGGGAATCAGATGGCGGGTGACGATCTTGGTGTCGCGCACGCCCAGCGCATGGGCGGCCTCGATGAACTCGCGCCGTTTCAGTGCCAGCGTCTGGCCGCGCACGATACGTGCCATGTCGAGCCACTCCACGGCTCCGATGGCGGCGTAGATCAGGAAGATGTTGCGTCCGAACACAACCATCAACAGGATCACCAGGAACATGAACGGCAGCGAATACATGATGTCGACGAAGCGCATCATGTAGTTGTCGACGCGGCCGCCCAGATAGCCCGAGATCGCGCCATATAGCACGCCGATCACCAGACTGACGAACGACGCGACCAGCGCCACCGATAGCGAGACGCGTCCGCCGTAGAGCACGCGAGTGAGCAGATCGCGACCGTTGGCATCGGTGCCCAGATAATGGGCGTTTTCCAGCGTGGGGCCCGTGCCGAAAGCATTCCAGTCGACCTCGGCGAGTCCCCATGGCAGCAGCCACGGGCCGACGATACACACCACGATGATGGCGATCAGCAGACCGAGACTGAGCATGGCAGCCCGGTTTTGAGAGAGCCGCCGCCAGGCATCCTTGGCCAGGCTTTCGCCCGCCGGCGCACCTTCGATCGCCGGGTCAGGGGCCTTGGGCGGATTGGGCCCGCCGGCAGGTAACGGCGCACCGTGGGTTTGTTCGCCGCTGTAGGGCGTGGATTCAGTCGTCATTAGCGGCCTCCCGACGTTGTTGCGGATTGGTTTTTGTCATGAATTAGTCGTCGTAGCGGATTTGCGGGTCGAGCGCCGAGTAAAGCAGGTCGACGATCAGGTTCATCAACACGATCAGCACGCCGTAGAAGACCACGGTGCCCATCACCAGGGTGTAGTCACGGTTGAGTGCCCCCTGAACGAAGTAGCGGCCGATACCGGGGATACCGAAGATCTGTTCGATCACGACGGAACCCGTGATGATCCCGGCGATGGCCGGCCCGAGATAGGACATCACTGGCAACAGAGCGGGGCGGATGGCGTGACGCCAGATCACTTCGCCTTCATTGAGCCCCTTGGCGCGGGCGGTGCGGATGAAGTGGCTGCCCAGCACCTCGATCATGCTGGCCCGCATCATCCGGGCGATATAGGCGATCTGCTGAATCGACAGCGCCACTACCGGCAGCACCAGGTTGGGCAGGGCGCCGCCGTTCCAGCCACCGGCAGGCAGCCAGCCCAACAAAACGCCGAATACCAGCGCGAAGATCGGGGCGAGCACGAAGTTGGGCACTGCGATACCGGTCAATGCCGTCCCCATGACCACGTAATCCACGGTCGAGTTGCGCTTGATCGCCGCCGCAATGCCCAGCGGCAGCCCGACAAGCAGCGCGAGTAGAATCGCCAGCCCCCCGATTTCCAGACTGACCGGGAACCCCTGCATGATCAGCTCGGTGACCGAGAAATCCTTGTACTTGAACGACGGCCCGAAATCGCCCTGCAGCAGGTTGCCCATGTAGCGCAGATACTGCATCGGCAGCGGCTCGTCGAGGTGATACGCCGCCATCAGGTTGGCTTCGATCTCCGGCGGCAGCTGGCGCTCGCCGTCGAACGGGCCGCCCGGCGCCACCCGCATCAGGAAGAACGAGATCGTGATCACGATCAGCAGAGTGGGAATCGCCTGCAGCAGGCGCTTGAGGGTGTAGATCAGCATGCGGAATCACCTGAGCCTGAACGTGGCGGCGTCTTCGAGAGAATCATTGCTCGCTCTCCTGGAGATAGCGCAGCGGGTGAACGTCCATCGGATTGCTCTCCCAGCCCTGAATTCGAGGGGAGACCAGATGAACGGAGACGTAGTCGTAGAGTGGCAGCAGTGCGTAGTCGTCCAGCAGTCGCTGCTGGGCACGGGTCATCAACTGGCGGCGTTTCTGCGGATCGAGCTCCGCTGTGCTGGCGGCGACCAGCGCGTCGTACTCCGCATCGTGATAGCCGCTGCTCTGGCTGGCCGAGCCGTTGTCGGCGTAGGCATTGAGAAAATCGAACGGATCGTTGATGGTCGCCACCATCCCGTAGCGCGCGACTTCGAAGTTGCCTTCTCGAATCGTGGCGTAGTGCACCGCGGCTTCGGCGTTGATCAGTTCCACCTCCACGCCCAGCGGCTTCCACATCGCGGCCACGGCCACCGCGATCTTCTTGTGATCCTCGAGCGTGTTGTAGTTGAGGCGTAGATGAAGCGGGTGAGCGGGGCTGTAGCCCGCTTCCCGCATCAACGCCGTGGCGCGTTTCATTCGCTCGTCCATCGACAGGTTGGCGAAATCGAACTCGCCCTGGGGGGTGTTGGCGGTGTTGCGCGGCACGTACCAGAACGAGGGTGTCTGGCCCTGACCCAGAATCTGGTCGGTGATGACGTCGCGGCGGACGGCTAGGTTGAGGGCTTCGCGGACGCGTTTATCTGCCAGCGGCTGGCCGTCGTGGAGGTTGAACATGTAGAAATATTCGGCGGTCAGCGGCCCGACCCGAAGCGCCTCGCCCAGGTTCTCCCGAGCCCAGTCGAAACGCGAGGCGGGCACGCTCGAATAGGCGATGTCCATCTCCCCGGTACGGAAGCGATTCAGTGCGGCGTTGGCGTCGTCGATCGGATAGAACACGACCTTGTCGACGGCGACCTCGTCGGCGTCGTAGTAGCGCGAATTACTGGTCACCACGATCTGCGACTGCGGCTGCCACTGGCTCAGCGTAAAGGCGCCGCTGGAGACGGTGTTGCCCGGTTCGACCCAGCCATCGCCGGCCTTGGCCAACACGTGCTCGGGCAGCGGTGACGCTTCGGTCATCGCCAGCGCCTGCAGGAACCAGGCGGTAGGCTGGGTGAGGTGAATACGCAGCGTATGGGTGTCGACGGCCTCGACGCCGAGCGCGCTGCCGTCCTTCTCGCCGGTGTTGATCGCTCGGGCGTTGACGATGGGGTAATAGAGATTGGCGTTCTGGTTGGCGATCGTCGGTTCCAGCACACGGCGCAGCGCGAACACGGCGTCGTCCGCGGTGATCGGCTCGCCATCCGACCATTCGGCATCGCGGAGATGGAAAGTGTAGGTCTTGCCGTCGTCGCTGATCTCCCAGCTTTCGGCAAGGCCAGGCTCGAGGCTGCCATCGGCGGCGTAGCTGACCAGCCGTTCGAACAGCGCCCGGGTGATACGGGTTTCCCAGACGCCGTTGGTCTTCTGCGGATCGAGGGAGCCCGGCTCGGCGCCGTTGGCGATATCGACCGAAAAGGCCTGTGCTGGGCCGGCCAAAGCGCCCAGCGTGAGGCTTCCCAGCGCGGCCAATGTTCGAGGTGAAATCATCTTGTGGTGTTTCGAAGTCATCGTGTAATGCGTCCCCCGGCCGCCGATCGCAGCCATTGTGCGATTCGACGGACTGGTGATTCGAGTTGTTATGTCGTCAATCGGCCTCGAGCGAGAACCAGCGCGACAGGTGTCGATTGAGCGCGTTGTCTTTCCACCCGGCTAGCTTCGGATTGACCAGATTGCGCGAGACGTCGACGTAGATCGGCGCCACCGCATAGTCGGAGAGCGCCTGGCGCTCGGCCTGCTCGAGCAGTCGTTGACGCGCATCCATGTCGGTTTCGCGGCTGGCCTGATCCATCAACTGATCGAAGGCATCGCTTTGGTAGCCGCCGTAGTTCTTGGGCGAATCGCTCTGCAGAATGCCGAGGAAGTTGCTGGCATCGTCGAAATCGGCGACCCAGCTGCCGCGGCCGACATCGAAGTTGCCGGCGGCAAGCTCGGCGTAGTGGACCGCGCCTTCGGCGTTGATCAGCTGCGTCTCGACGCCCAGCGGCTGCCACATCGCGGCCAGCGCCACGGCGATGCGCTTGTTGGCCTCGGTGGTGGAGTAGCGCAGGGTCAGTTCCAGCGGATGGTCGGCGTCGTAGCCGGCGTCCTCGAGCAGGCCCTTGGCCTTGGCGACCCGGTCGTCCATCGACTGATCCAGGCCAGGCATGGTCTGGGCCTCGAAATGGCTGACGCCGTCGGGTACGAAACCGCTGGCGGGGGAAACGACGCCACCCATGATCTGATTGGCGATGACATCGCGGCGGATGGCCAGGTTGAGCGCTTCGCGCACGCGCTTGTCGGCAGTCGGGTGGCCATCGCGCTGGTTGAGCGCGAAGTAGTAGTTGGCCAGCTGCGGCGCGAGATGAACGGCGTCGGACAGGTTTTGTTGCAACCACTGGTATCGATCCGGCGAGAAGTCGCGGACGATATCCAGACCGCCGGCGCGGAAGCGCTGGAGGCCGGCGCTGCGATCCTCGACCGGATAGTAGTCGACGCCGTCGAGAGCGACGTCGCCGGCGGCATGGAACTCGGGGTTCTTGCGCGCGGCGATGTGATCGTGGGAAACCCAGCTGGTCGGGGTAAAGGCGCCATTGGTGGCGATATGATCCATCTGGGTCCAGTCGTTGCCGAATTGCTCGACCAGATGGGAAGGCACCGGAGACGCGGCGATATGTGCCAGCAGCGTCGGGAAGTAGGGCGTCGGTTGATCGAGCGTGATCTTCAGCGTCTTGGCGTCGACGGCTTCGACGCCGAGAGCCGGGGCGTCTTTTTCACCCTTGGTGTGCGCTTCGGCGCCGCGAATCGGGTAGAACAGGCTGGCGTAGACCGCGCCATTGGCCGGATCGAACAGGCGCTGGAAAGCGAGCACGAAGTCCTTGGTGACCACGGGTTTACCGTCCGACCAGTTGGCATCGTCGCGGAGCTTGAAGGTATAAACGGTGCCGTCGTCACTGACGTCCCAACTGCTGGCCGCGCCGGGAATGTAGTCACCGCCCGGGTCCAACGTGACCAGGCCCTCGAAGAGATCTCCCAGGACGTCGTTTTCCCAGGTGGTGCCGCCGATCCGCGCGGTATCCAGCGAGGCCGGCTCGCCCTGGATGCCGATCTCCAGGGTTGCGGCCAGGGCGGTGTTGGCAAATGCGAGCGTCCCCAGCAGCAGGGGTAGCCACAGGCGGCGCCGGCGTACGGCGCGGTAATGGAATTCGGGCATGATCGAGTTCGTCCGTTGTCGTCGATTGTTGTCGCCGATTTGTTGTCGTCGATGGTCGTACTGGGAAAACCGCTCCCGACTCGATACTAGCGCTACCCTGCGTCTGCCGCCGATTTTCTCGTCAGACATCGCCCGTCTAAGACAGCGCCCGTCAAAAATAGCGGCGCACGGCGCACAACTGTCTTGCATAATCGCTGCCGCCGAGGCGACGACATTCGATCCGCGCGTTGTTGGTCGGCGAATGCAGCATGCGGTCCTCGCCGAGATAGAGCGCGACGTGATCGACCACCAGCCGGCCTTCGTCGTTGGGCTTCTCGAAAAACAGCAGATCGCCCGCACATCGCTCGCCTGGCTCGACCGGCTGACCCGCCTTGACCTGATCGTGAGCATCGCGTGGCAATGCGATACCCACGGCGGCGAACAGGCTGTGAACCAGTCCCGAGCAGTCGTAGCCGAAGCTCGAGTTGCCGGCCCACAGATAGCGCAGGCCGTCGAAGCGCCGCCCCAGCGTCTCCAGCGTCGCGGCAGTCGCCGGGAAACCCTCGCCCGGCAGATGGACGCTGTCGCGTGGCAACCAGCCGCGGCCGAGCGACGTCTCCACCCAGACGCGGGAGGGGTCTTTACCGTCGGGAGACGTGGCCAGGCGCAGCCGCGTCAGAAAGCTCAACTTCAGCGACTCGCCCGACGGCAAACCTCTCAACCAGGTGATTGGCGCAATGACGCAAGCGCTGTCGACGTGATCAGGCCGGCAGCCGGGGTCATCGTGTAATTGTCGCGCCGGCAGCCAACCGGGATAGCCGCGGTCGTCGAGCGAGGAGGCCTGGCTCGGCACCACCACGCGGCACCATTCGAGGCCCTGGCTATCGACCGTTCGCTCGAGGATCTCGACCGGCGTGTCCAGCAGCACTTGGGTGGCGAGCCGCTTTTCCTGGCACAGGGCGAGGCGCGTGTCGTCATCCAGTGCCGCCAACCAGCGCTCGAGCAGAACTGGATTGGCCAGCGCCGGGGCATCGATCGCCCGCGGCGCTTCGGGGGAGGCCCACATTCCGGCGACGGCGACGGCGACGCAGCTCATGCCAAGGTTCCGGGTCGACAGTTCAAGCCATTACTCCGAGAAGTGGACCCAGCGCGACGGATGGTTGTCTTTGACGTTGTCTTCCCAGCCTTCGAGTTTCGGGCTCACCAGATTGCGGGTGACGTAGGTCAGCATGGGAATGAACGCATAATCGTCGAGTGCCACGTTCTCCGCCTTCTCCAGCACGTTCTCGCGCTCATCGAGATCCTGGGTCTGCGCCGCCTGATCCATCAGCTTGTCGTACTCGGGATTGGAATAGGCGCCGTAGTTGTTGCCGACACCGGTATGCAGCAGGGTGAGGAAATTCTCGGCATCGTTGTAGTCGGCGATCCAGCCGGCACGCGCCACATCGAAGTCGCCCTGCTGAATGGTCTGGTAGTGAACGGTGGCTTCGGAATTGATCATCTGCACGTTGACGCCCAGCGGTTTCCACATGGCAGCCACGGCGATGGCGATCTTCTTGTGCTCGTCACTGGTGTTGTAGCGCAAACGCAGGTCGAGCGGATGATCGGGACCGTAGCCGGCTTCCTTCAGCAGTTTCTTGGCGCGGGCCATGCGATCGTCCATGTCGTCGCTGCCGAGATCCATGTGCTGGGTGTCGTAGTGGCTGACGCCTGGCGGCACCATGGCGGTCGAAGCCTTGAAGCTGCCGGCCATGATCTGCTTGGAGAGCACCTCGCGACGAACCGCCAGGTTGAGCGCCTCGCGCACGCGCTTGTCGGCGGTGGGGCTGCCGTCGCGATTGTTGAGCACGTAGTAATAGGAGCCGAGATACGGACTCATGTGGGTGGCATCGGGCAGATTGTCGGTCAACCACTGATAACGGCTGGAAGGATAGTCCGTCAGTACATCCAGCTCGCCGGCACGAAAGCGAGAGATGCCGGAATTGCGGTCTTCCACCGTGAAATAGTTGACGCCGTCCAGGGAGACGTCTTTGGCGTCATAATAGGTCGGGCTTTTCTCGACGCTGATCTTCGACTGCGACACCCAGTCCACCGGCTTGAACGCCCCGTTGGTGGCGATGTGGTCGAATTTGACCCAATCCTTGCCGTACTTGTCGACCAGGTGTTTCGGCGCGGGATAGGTGGTGTAGTGGATCAGCAGCTGCAGGAAGTAAGGCGTGGGGTGGTCCAAGTGAACCTTGAACGTCTTGCCGTCGTCCAGTGACTCGACGCCCAGCGCATCGAGCGGTTTGTCACCCGTATTGACCGCCTCGGCGTTGACGACCGGATAGAGCATGTAGGCGTACTTGGAGGCGTTTTCCGGCGCCAGCAGATGCTGCCAGCCGAACACGAAGTCCTCGGCGGTCACCGGCTTGCCGTCTGACCACTCGGCGTCGTCACGCATATGAAAAGTATAGGTCTTGCCGTCGTCGGAGACTTCCCACTTGGTTGCCATGCCTGGCAGCAGCTCGCCGTCGGGAGACTCCTTCAGCAGGCCTTCGTAGACGTCCATCAACACCTGGGATTCCCACACGCCACCGGAGACCTGTGAGGTGTCGAACGAGGCAAGCTCGCCCTGGACGCCGATGTTGAGCGTTTCGGCCAGCGCCGGCGAGGCCATCAGGGAGGTGGCCAGCGCCAGGGCGCTCAGGGGAAACAGGGTGCGGGGAAGTTGCAGTTTCGACATCTGTGAGAACTCCGACTTGTTGTTGTGGAACTTGAGTGGTGAAACCTTCGTTGTGAGACGCTCGGTAGGCATTCGTTTCGAATGCGCTCCGGATTGGCGGACGACGTGCCCGCGAGGGTCGATGCGGTACCTTCGCGCGAACCGCATGAAGCGTCTAATACAAATGCTCGATGGTTCGTTTCATTTCGCGCATAGAGTGTCGCGAAGGCGGCGGTGACGCCGCCTTCGCGGTGCTTTTCGTCAGGGATAGACGTTAGTCGAATTAGTGCCGACGCATGTGCCCTTACTCTGGCAAATGCACCCAACGTGAGGCATGCATATCCAGCGCGTTGTCGTTCCAGCCTTCGATCTCGGGATTGACCAGGTTGCGCGAGCTGTAAGTATAGATCGGCGTCAGCGGATAGTCGGCGAGTGCCAGTGCTTCGGCCTGCTCCATGAGCTTCGCACGCTGGGCCGGATCCTGTTCGGCGTCCGACTGGCCGACCAGCCGGTTGTAGTCGGCGTCCTCGTAGCCGCCATAGTTGTTGGTTTCCGCCGACAGCAACTGGAGAAAATTCTGAGGGTCATCGTAGCTGGAGATCCAGGCGGCTCGAGCGACCTGAAAATCACCTTCCATCAGATCGGCATAGTGGACGTTGGCTTCGGTATTGCGCAGTTCCACATTGACGCCAAGTGGTTTCCACATCGCCGCTACGGCCACCGCGATCTGGCGATGCTCGTCGCCGCTGTTGAACCGCAGCGTCAGGTCGAGTGGCTTGTCCGGACCGTAGCCGGCCTTCTGCATCAGCGATTTGGCCTTGGCCAGACGGCTGTCCATCTCGTCGTCGAGCCCCGGCTGAGACTGCGCGTCGTAATCGCTGGTGCCCGGCGGCACCAGGGTTGTCGCCGGCTCGACACCGCCTTTCAGCAGCTGCTTGGCGATCACGTCGCGCCGAATCGCCAGGCTCAGCGCTTCACGCACGCGCTTGTCGGCGACCGGCGAACCGTCGCGCAGGTTGAAAACATAGTAGTAAGTGCCTAGCGACGGGAACAGATGAGTGGCGTCAGGCAGGTTTTCCGACAAGCGTGGATACTGCGCCGCCGGGTAGTCGCGCAGGATATCCAGCTCCCCGGCGCGGAAGCGCTGAATGCCCGAGTTCTTGTCTTCCAGCGGATAGTAGTCGACACCGTCGAGGCCGACGTTGTCGGCGTCGTGGAAACGATCGTTCTTGACCGTATCCAGTTCGGTGTTGGACACCCATTTTACCGGTTTGAACGCGCCGTTGACCGCGATGTGGGATGGATCGCTCCAGTCGTCACCGAATTCGTCCACGAGATGTTTGGGAATCGGATAGGCGAACGGTAGCACCAGCGTTTTCAGAAAATAGACGGTCGGTGAATTCAGCGTGATCTTGAGCGTCTTGCCGTCGTCCAGAGATTCCACGCCGAGCGAGTCGAGCGGTTTGTCGCCGGCGTTGATCGCCTGCGCGTTGACTACCGGGTAGAGGCGATGGGCATAGTTGGACGCGGTTTCGGGGTCGACCTGATGGCGATAGGCGTAAACGAAGTCATCGGCGGTCAGGGGCTCTCCGTCGGACCATTCGAGGCCGTCTCGCAGATGAAAGGTGTAGGTCTTGCCATCGTCGGAGATCTCCCAGCTCTCGGCGGCACCGGGGATGATCTGGCCGGCGGCATCGATGGCGATCGGGCCTTCGAAGATGTCCCGCAGAACGTCTTCTTCCCACACGCCGCCAGTGATCCTGGCCGGGCTCAGCGACGCGGGATCGCCGGAGATGCCCACCTGGAGCGTCGCGGCCTGAAGAGGCAAGGCGGTCAGGCTGGCAGCGAAGCCGATGGCGGCCGCAAGTCGGGTCGGTAGCATGAGTACGTCATCCCTTGAATGATGGTCGATGGTCGAGCGATCGTGAATGGGCAACTGGTGATTTTTTTACCTTAGCGCATCGTGCTCCACTGCACAGTGCTTTGAGATGGCACTCTGGAATAGCGCTTTGAGAGGGCGCCTCGAGATCGCCCGCACCGTGCGGGATGACGCTATGGCGGGGTTTGGCTACAATAGGCCTCCTTTTTTCGGCGAGTCGATCGTTTCCGTGCAACGGGATCGTTCGTCACGCCTGCGGCGACGTTGGCAGGAGTCCCATGCAAGAGATCAACCCGATCAACAACCTCATCAAGGACCTGTCCGAACGGACAGATGTCCTGAGGGGGTATCTTTGACTATGCCGAGAAGAAAGATCGGCTAGAAGAAGTCTCCCGCGAGCTGGAAAACCCGGATGTGTGGAGCGATCCCGACTATGCCCAGAAGCTGGGTAAGGAGCGGGCATCGCTGGAAGCCGTGGTCGAGACCATCGATACCCTCGATAGCGGCCTGATTGACAATCGCGAGTTGCTCGAGCTGGCGGTGATGGAAGAGGACGATGCGACGATCGACGAGGTCCGCAAGGAGCTGTCGTACCTCGAAGGTCAGCTCGACAAGCTGGAATTTCGGCGCATGTTTTCCGGCGAGATGGACGAGAACAACGCCTATCTCGATATTCAGGCCGGCTCCGGCGGTACCGAGGCCCAGGACTGGGCCAACATGCTGTTGCGCATGTATCTGCGCTGGGCCGAGCATCACGGTTTCAAGGCCGAATTGACTGAAGTGTCGGCGGGCGAAGTGGCCGGGATCAAGTCTGCCACCATCCACGTTCAGGGCGAGTACGCCTTCGGCTGGCTCAGAACGGAAACCGGCGTTCATCGTCTGGTGCGCAAGAGCCCGTTCGACTCGGGCGGTCGCCGCCACACCTCATTTGCCTCCGTGTTTCTCTCCCCCGAGGTGGACGACAAGTTCGAGGTCGAGATCAATCCGGCAGATCTGCGCACGGATACCTATCGCTCGAGCGGCGCCGGCGGTCAGCACGTCAATACCACCGACTCCGCGGTGCGTATCACCCACGAGCCGACGGGTATCGTGGTGGCGTGTCAGAGTCAGCGCAGCCAGCACGCCAACCGCGACTTCGCCATGAAGCAGTTGAAGGCGAGGCTGTGGGAGCACGAGATGCAGAAACGCAACGAGGCCAAGCAGCAGGCCGAGGACAGCAAGGCCGATATCGGCTGGGGCAGTCAGATTCGCTCCTATGTACTCGACGATCAGCGCATCAAGGATCTGCGGACCGGCGTGCAGAGCAGCAACTGCGACAAGGTGCTCGATGGGGATCTGGATCAGTTCATAGAGGCGAGCCTTAAACAAGGCCTCTAAAAAGCGTTCGGCTTACGGCTTACCCAACTCTAGAATTTTCGACAGGCGATGACATGGCGAACCAAGACAATCCGCAATCTCCCTCCGGTGCACAACCTGACGCGCAGGCGGCGGCTCAGGAAGAGAACCGGCTGATTTCGGAGCGCCGTGCCAAGTTGGCGGCGCGCCGTGAGCAGGCCGCCGAGCAGGGCGGTAGTGCGTTTCCCAACGACTTTCGGCGCGATAGTCTGGCGGCGGATCTCCAGGCGGAGCTGGGCGACAAGGACAAGCCCGAGCTCGAGTCACTCGATCGCCATGCGGCGGTGGCCGGGCGCATCATGCGCAAGCGCGGCCCGTTCGTGGTGATTCAGGACGTCTCCGGACAGATCCAGTTCTACGTCGACAAGAAGGGGCTGCCCGCCGAGCTGCTGGAAGATATCCAGAGTTGGGATATCGGCGATATCGTCGCCGGTCGCGGCCCGGTCCACAAATCCGGCAAGGGCGATCTCTATGTCATGCTGGTCGAGGCCAAGCTTCTGACCAAGAGCTTGCGTCCGCTGCCGGACAAGTTCCACGGCCTGACCGATCTCGAAGCTCGCTATCGTCAGCGCTACGTCGACCTGATCATGAATCCGCAGTCGCGGCGCGTGTTCGAAGTGCGTTCCGGCGTCATCGCCGCGATCCGACGCTTCATGGTCGAGCGCGGTTTCATGGAAGTCGAAACGCCGATGCTGCAGCCGATTCCCGGCGGTGCCACGGCGCGCCCGTTCACGACCCATCACAATGCGCTGGATATCGACATGTATCTGCGTATTGCGCCTGAACTCTACCTCAAGCGTCTGGTCGTTGGCGGGTTCGAGCGAGTGTTCGAGATCAACCGCAACTTCCGCAACGAAGGCTTGTCGACGCGCCATAATCCCGAATTCACCATGCTCGAGTTCTACTGGGCCTACGCCGATTATCGCGATCTGCTCGATCTGACCGAGGCGATGGTTCGGGATGCGGCCGAGCAGGTGTTGGGTACGACCACCGTCACCTACCAGGGCACTGACTACGAGCTTGGACAGTCGTTTCGCCGCCTGACCCTGCGTCAGTCGATTCTCGAATACGGTGCCGAGCAGGATATCGGCGAGGCGGAGATCGATACGATCGATGGGGCGACGGCAACCTGTCAGCGTCTCGGCATTCAGATCAAGCCGAGCTGGGGTCTGGGCAAGCTGCAAACCGAGATATTCGAGGAAGTCGCCGAGCACAAGCTCGATCAGCCGACCTTCATTACCGAGTACCCGGCCGAGGTCAGTCCGCTGGCGCGGCGTAACGATACCAACCCGCATGTCACCGACCGCTTCGAGTTCTTCGTTGGCGGGCGTGAAATCGCCAACGGCTTTTCCGAGCTCAACGACGCCGAAGATCAGGCCGAGCGCTTTGCGGCCCAGGTCGAAGAGAAGGACGCCGGTGATCTGGAGGCGATGTACTACGATGCCGACTACGTTCGCGCGTTGGAGTACGGCATGCCGCCGACCGCCGGTGAAGGCATCGGCATCGACCGTTTGGTGATGCTGCTGACCGATAGCCCTTCGATTAGAGATGTGTTGTTGTTCCCGGCGATGCGCCCTGAGTGATCGAAGGGGCTGCGCGTCGGCAGTACTTCGTTGCGCGACGGGACATCTTGCTCATGGACAACCACGTCCACTGCGCCGATCTCCCGTCGCGCGCCTGATTCATGGAATTCAGCCCTGCGCTAGCTTGCCGCCTTCCTCGGCGTTGAAAGTAGTTTCGAGCTCGCAGATTGTCTCGTCCTCATTCACTTAAGGGCGACCCATTGGCATTCTGTGAACGGTTTTCGTCAGACGTTGTTGGTCAGGGGCGCGGCTAGCGCCCATAATGGCTGCGGTTCGATTTCCGCCGACTCCGAGCGGTTCCCAAAAAGAGGTGACACCGATGAAGCTGCTCAACCGTTCCGCGCTGAGCGTCAAGCCGACCCAGGCGTTCGTCGACTGGGTCAACTCGTTGGAGCCGACCGTCGGTGAAGACGATCTGACGCTCGAGGACATCGCCGGCGAAAATACGGTTTATCTGATTCCCGAGATGGATACGCCGGAAGCCCTGCTCGCCTATGTCGAGGAGCGCTATAGCGACATTCTCGATACCGAGCTGCGGGCTTGGGAGGAGGACGAACGCCAATGGCCGGAGAGCCTCAACTGGGCGCTGTTCGAGGAGTTTCTGACGCTCGAGCACAGCTATCTGGCCGTCGATCTCGACGACGAGGCCGAACTGGAAACTTCCGAAGTCGACGACGAACTGTTGATGGAGACTGACGAAGACCGATGACTCGGGTGTCCTCTGAGAGCGGTACTCGCCGCTTCCCGAAGCTATGCTGAAGCGTCTGTTCGAGGAACGCCCGGGCGACGATGGTTTGCCCGGGCATGAGCGCAAACTGGCGCTGCTGGCGATGATCACCGGTACCCAGATGGCGGTGCTGGACAACGGCATCGTCAACATCGCGCTGCCCACGCTGGCGCAGGAATTATCGATCAGCGGCTCCGAGTCCATCTGGATCGCCAACGTCTACCAACTGGTCACCGCGGCATTACTGCTGACCTTTGCCGCGGTGAGTCGGCGCATTGGTCGTCATCGGCTCTATATTGGCGGATTGATATTCTTTACGGTGGCCTCGCTGGGCTGCGCGCTGGCACGCTCGTTCGAATTCCTGCTGGCGATGCGAGGTCTGCAGGCGATCGGTGCTGCGGCGATGCTGAGCATCGGACCATCGCTCTATCGCATCATTTTTCCCACGCGTCTGCTGGGATCGGCCATCGGGCTCAGTGCGCTGACGGTAGCCTTCGGCATCGCCGCGGGGCCGTCGCTGGGTGGCTTGATCCTGCACGTGGCGAGCTGGCCATGGCTATTCGCCATCAATGTGCCGATCGGTCTGCTGGCGCTGTTTCTGGGGGTGCGTGCGCTGCCACGAGAAAAGCCCATTCCCGGGAAAATCGACGTCTGGGGCGCACTGATGTCGATCGTCATGCTCAGCGGCAGCGTCTTTGCCCTGGATCAGCTTGGTCATGGCAATGGTGGCACGCTCGCGTCGATGACATTGGCACTCAGCGTGATCTGCCTGGTCGGGTTCATCTATCGCCAACGACACGTTGCCAGACCACTGGTGCCTTTGGCGCTGTTCGCCGAGCCGCGCTTCTCGTTCGCGGCGATCGTATCGATGTTTGCTTTCCTGGCTCAGGGCGTGGCCTTCGTCGGTCTGCCGTTCCTTTACCAGACCGTGATGGGCGTGTCGCCGATCATGTCGGCGGTACTGTTCACGCCCTGGCCGCTGGTGATCATGATCATCGGACCGCTGGCCGGTCGGCTGGCGGACAAGGGCAACCCGGCACTGATCAGCTCGACCGGGCTGGGTCTGTTTCTGCTAGGCATGCTGGCGCTGACTGGCTTGAATGCCGACTCGAGCTACCTCGACGTGATCTGGCGAACCGCGCTTTGCGGCGTCGGTTACGGGCTGTTCCAGGCACCCAACAATCGCGAGATGATCGGTAGCGTATCGGTGGAGCTGAGCGCCAATGCGTCCGGCGTGCTGGCCTCGGTGCGCACCTTCGGCCAGTCGTTGGGGACGGCACTGGTGGGACTGATTCTCGGGCTTTCGTTCGGTTCACTGACGCTGGCGCTATGGTTGGGATGCGCCTCGGTGACGATTGCGCTGGCGTTGAGTCTCTATCGTACGCCGATGGCTGCCAAAGGCCTTCGGCGCTGATGGCGCTATCGCGGGGGCTCTACTCCATGTTGTCGAGCCGTCGCCCCGCGGGCGGCTGAGACGTTACAATGATTCGGTTGGCAAAGGAGGAGCTGTCATGAGTGTTCAGGCACGTATCGAAGAAAAGCTCGAGACGCTCGAGCCGGTCAAAGTGACGGTCGAGAACGAGAGTCACATGCATCATGTGCCACCGGACTCGGAAACTCACTTCAAGGTGACGCTGGTCTCCGAGCAGTTCGAAGGTCTGATGCCGGTCAAGCGCCATCAGTTGATCTACAGCTTGCTGGCCGACGAGCTCGCCGGTCCCGTTCATGCGCTGGCGTTGCACCTCTACACGCCGCAACAGTGGTCGGCGCGGGGCCAAGCTCGCCCGGATTCGCCCAACTGCCGCGGTGGGGGCGGCCAGTGATCGGCGACCCTCAACGTCTCCAGTACCTCGAAGCGATGGGCATTGCCGCCTGGACTTCGCGGTATCGATTCGTCAATGCCAGGCCTACCGAACAGGGCGAATGGGAAGTAGCGGCCGCCCCGGCAAAGCCGGCGCCGGGACAACGCCTGCAGGCGTTGCTGGAATCACCGTCAGCGCCGGTCGAGCGTCACCAGCCCGTGGTCGATGTTCCGTCAGATCCAGTAGAAGCCTCGACGCCACCGGCACGGGCTAGAGCGCTGCTCGAAGGCGTATCGTCGGCGAATATTGCTCCCTCGGTGCCCACGTCTCGCCCGGTATCTCCGTCGACCCCTGCGCCAGTGGATCGTGCCGAAGAGCCTGTCGAACGGCCGGCGCTCGCCGATCCGCTTCGCTTCACTTTGTCGCTCTCGGTGATCGGCGACCGCTGGTGGCTGATGCTACCCGGTGGCCGGCCGCTGTCGGAAGCCGGTCAGACGCTACTAGGGCAGATGCTGAAAAGTATCGGTGTTCCGGCCAACTGGTC
This sequence comes from Salinicola halimionae, assembly GCF_003206065.1. Taxonomy (GTDB): domain Bacteria; phylum Pseudomonadota; class Gammaproteobacteria; order Pseudomonadales; family Halomonadaceae; genus Salinicola; species Salinicola halimionae. Next base: position 89,080 of record NZ_PZJQ01000004.1, read on the forward strand.
CGCGCTGTCCAGCCTCTCATGGCCGCTGATGAGTTTGCCGGCGAGTGATCCCTCCGCCGAGGCGCGCGAGGGCATTCAGGTGTTCTGCGCCGGGCAGGCGCAGCGCCATGGCCTGACGATCGATGGCGCCATCGTCGTTGGCGATGACAGTTGGGCGCCGTTGTTGAGCGAGGCCGAGGACAACGCCGATTGGGCCTGTCACTCGCTTCCCCATCCCGACGATCTACTGGCCTCCGCCGACGCCAAGCGGGAATGCTGGACACGGCTGCAGTCGTTGGCACACGCCTGGCAGCAGGGCGCTAGTCAGCAGGAATGACTGGCCCTGTTGGCTGTCGATTCCGGCGCCTGCCGATTTTGATCTTTCCCGACGCTGACCCTTTCCAATACTTCCCGGACAACGCGACGTGACATCTCTTACCGACGCTTTCCCGTACGATCTGGCTCCAGCTCGGCTCGGGGTAGTCGATCTGCCGGCTCTGATGACGTTCGAGCGACTGGCCAACGACGATGCCTGGTCTGAGCCATTGTTGCAGGCGGCGCTGATCGACAGGAATTACGATGTCTGGGGGGTCTGGTCGACCGACGGCGCCAGACTGCGGGCGACGGCCGTTCTTGCCCACCTGCCTTTCGACGCCGAGCTGCAGTCGATCTGCGTACTGCCGGACGAGCGACGTCACGGCTTGGCGAGAGGGCTGCTCGCCTGGATTTTACGGGGCGCGAGTGCGCGCGGCGCGGAGAGGTTGTTGCTCGAGCTTCGAGAATCCAATCTGGCGGCCCGGAGACTCTACGAGCAAGCCGGGTTCGTCATTGACGGTCAACGTCAGGGTTATTATCGGCGAGAAGATGGGCGCGGCGAGGATGCGCTGCTGATGTCGCGGGAGCTTAATTGAGTCGAGGACGGATACCGCCAAGGGAAGGAAAAGGTGGCGTGTTTCGAACCTGGCCGAGGGAGAGGGCAGAGAAGTCGACAGGGTGGCTCGGAATCGGCCACCCCTTGGGCCGATTCAGCTGTCGCTGTCGTTGCTGCTCGTCTGAGTATCCAGCGACTGCAGCTTGTCGAGCAGACCGCCGAGGCGCTGTTCCCACTCGTCGCGCTCCTGCTGGAAGCGCGCGTTTTCCGCCTTGAGCTCTTCGTTTTCCATCTTCAGCATCTCGATGCTGTCGACGGCATCCTGAATCTTCTGCTCCAGTTTGGCGAAGATTTCCCCGTTCATTGGTACGCTCCTTGAAAGCTCATGACTGTCTAATGGAAAACAACTGTTGACCTAGTGGGCGCCAGCCTACGTGGCGCCGAGGCCGACGACAAGCGTCTCGAACTGGCGACGTCAATCCGCGGTCGGGGTGCGTCGGAACAGCCGCCCATGGCTGTCTCCGGCGACGATTTCCCGATGGAGCTGCCAGAGATCCGGAGGCTGCCAATCCAGCTCGTGTTCCGTCTCGACGTAGATCATCGCTCGGGCTGCCAGCCAGCCATCGGCTTCGAGGCGCCCACAGGTTTGAGCCGCAAGCCCCAGTCGGAAGGGCGGGTCGAGAAAGACCAGGTCGAACTCGGCGGGCCTGCCGACGAGAAATTGCTGTACATCGCTTCGATGAACTCGACCGTTGGCTCCCAACAGCTCGATATTCGCCTCCAGGGCGTCGGCCACGATGGCGCTGGATTCGATGAAGATCGCCTGTGTCGCGCCCCGTGAAAGCGCCTCCAGGCCCAGCGCACCGGTGCCCGCATAGAGATCCAGAGTCTGCTTGCCCGCGACATCGAACGCCAGCCAGTTGAACAGGGTTTCGCGCACGCGGTCGGGGGTTGGACGCAAGCCGGGGCTCTCCGGAATCGCCAGCTTGCGGCGCCGGAATTCGCCACCGATCAGACGCAGCTGACCGCGCCCCCGATGTGACGACGCATGGTCGTTGTGGCCGGAACGGATACCGTTGAAAGCCTTGCGTGGGCGACGTCGATTCATGGCGCGCAATTGTACCCCCGCAACCCTCGCGGTGATAGGATGAAGCCTCGATATCGATATTCTCCGAAGTCGTGATGATCGACGCTGATTCAGCGGCGCCAGCGCGGCTTTTTCAGCAGTGAAGCCATCCATGTTCGGACTATTCAAGAGTCGCAAGAAACAGCAGCAGGAAGAGGAAGCTCGTCGGCGCGAGGCGGAAGAAGCCGAAGCAGCGGCGGTAGAAGGAAACGCGGAGGAAGGCGTTTCCGACGGCGAGAGTGTCGAAGTTGACGGCTCCACGGGAGAGGGCTCGCAAGGCGATGGCGCGAAAAGCGCGAATGCCGAGAGTGGATCTCCCTCGACTGAGAACCCTCTGGTTCGAGACGATAAATCTGTGGTTCAAGCCGAAGATCCGGTTGTTCAGGCCAGAGATTCCGTTGATCAAAAAAAAGAGCCTGCCAATCCGACGGTCGAGACCGTTACGCCTGATGCCGAACCGGGGGTGCAGGCCGAGGATCCCGGACGTTCGGCAAGCGTGGATTATGCGCCTTCTGCACTTGAGGAGACGGCTGCCAAGCAAGCGCTAAGTGAGCCATTGCCGCAGGAGTCGCCGCAGTCGGCGCTAGAGGAGACGCCGGCGACGGGAACGCGCGCGACGGATCTGGCAACTGACGTGACGCCTACGGCATCTTCTTCGTTGGCCGAACCCTCTGCCCCTGCACCCGGGGCGAATTCATCGGCGCCCGCGCCGAAGGAGAAACCCAAGGGCGGCTGGCTTTCGCGCGTGCGGGCCGGCCTGGGGCGTACACGTGCCAACCTGACCGATGGCGTCGCCGATCTGCTGCTGGGCAAGAAGCAGATCGACGACGATCTGATGGAGGATCTCGAGACGCAGCTGCTGCTGGCGGATGTGGGCATTGAGGCGACCAGCGAAATCATCGAGCGCCTGACCGGGCGTGTCTCGCGCAAGGAGCTCGCCGACGCCGACGCGCTCTACCGCGCGCTGCAGGAAGAACTGGCGGCGCTGCTCGAACCGGTCACCCAGCCGCTGCAGCTGCCGCCGAAGGGCGAAGGCCCGTTCGTGATCCTGATGGTCGGCGTCAATGGTGTCGGCAAGACCACGACCATCGGCAAGTTGACCCAGCGTTTCCAGAACGAAGGGCGCAGCGTGATGCTGGCGGCCGGCGATACCTTCCGAGCCGCTGCCGTCGAGCAGCTCAAGGTCTGGGGAGAGCGCAACCGCGTGCCTGTGATCGCCCAGCATACCGGCGCCGACAGCGCCTCGGTGATCTACGACGCCGTCGCCGCGGCCAAGGCGCGTAAGGTCGACGTATTGATCGCCGACACTGCCGGCCGCCTGCACAACAAGAGCCATCTGATGGAAGAGCTCAAGAAGGTGCAGCGGGTGATGGCCAAGCTCGACGCCACGGCACCGCACGAAGTAATGTTGGTACTCGATGCGGGCACCGGCCAGAACGCGATTTCTCAGGCGACCACCTTCGACGAAGCGATTCCGGTCACCGGTATCACCTTGACCAAGCTCGATGGCACCGCCAAGGGTGGCATCATCTTTGCCCTGGCCAAGAAAACGGGCATCCCCATCCGTTTCATCGGCGTCGGTGAGTCGCTCGAGGATCTGCGACCGTTCGATGCCCAGACCTTCGTCAAGGCGCTCTTCGATCGAGACGCCGGCCAGGATGGCGACGCGGATTCATGATTGCTTTCGAGCATGTCGGCAAGCGCTACGGTGGGCGTTTCGAAGCGCTCGCCGATATCAATTTCCGCGTCGAGCGTGGCGAAATGCTCTTCTTGACCGGCCACTCTGGTGCCGGAAAGAGCTCTCTGCTGCGGTTGGTCATGCGTCTAGAGCGGCCCTCGCGGGGTCGAGTGCTGGTTGCCGGTCACGACCTCGATCGCCTGCACATCAGTCAGGTTCCCTACTATCGACGCCAGATCGGGGTGGTCTTTCAGGACCACCAGCTACTGCTCGATCGCGATATCTTTGCCAATGTGGCGCTACCGCTGACGATTCAGGGAGTCGATCCGGCCGATGCTGCGCGCCGCGTGCGCGCTGCCCTCGACAAGGTCGGGCTGCTGCATCGCGAGCGGGCACTACCGATCGAACTATCCACCGGCGAGCAGCAGCGGGTGGGGATCGCTCGTGCGGTGGTGAACAAGCCGGCATTGCTGCTCGCCGATGAGCCGACCGGCAATCTCGATCCGCAACTGTCAGCCGACATCATGCGGCTATTCGAGGATTTCAACCGTATCGGTACCACGGTCCTGGTAGCGAGCCATGACCTGGCCTTGATCGCGCGGCTGCGACATCGCGTGCTGAAGCTGCGAGATGGCCGACTGGTCGGCGACGGGGAGGTGGCATGAGCGAGCGCCAACCTTCGGGGGCGCGACCTCGCGGCGCGCAAAAGCCCCAGCGTCGCGCTTCCGGCGGCGGGCGCGCCTGGCTGCGGCATCATCGGGCGATGATGAGCGACAGCGCATTGCGACTGGTCAAACGGCCGATAGCGACGCTGTTGACGATGTTGGCGATCGCCATCGCGCTGATCCTGCCGGCGGGATTGTGGTTGGCACTGGACAGCGCGCGACTGCTGGACGCCGAACTCGACGAGAGCGCCACGTTGACGGTCTATTTCGCCGCCGATGTGGGGGAGTCTCGCGCCATGGATCTGGCCGCCGAAGTCGGCGAGCAGCCCGGTGTGGCCGGCACGCGGCTGGTGACTGCCGCCGAAGGGCTGGCGGATTTCCAGCAGACGCTGGGCGTGGACGATGCGCTTGCGCAGCTCGAGACCAATCCCCTGCCGGCGAGTGTCGTGGTCACTCCCGACGTGACGGCGCCCGCTGCAGTTCAGGCGTTGAGTCAACGGCTGCAGGCGTTCGACGGGGTCGACGAAGTGCGTCTGGATCTGGCCTGGCTCGATCGTCTGCAACAGTTGGCGGCACTCGGCCAGCGCGTGGCCCTGGCGCTGGCGCTGCTGTTCGGCCTGGGCGTGCTACTGGTGGTCGGCAATACCATTCGGTTGGCGGTAGAGAGCCGGCGCCAGGAAATCGAGGTCGTCACGCTGATCGGGGCGACCCACGCCTTCGTTCGCCGACCGTTCCTCTATAGCGGCGCCTGGTACGGCCTGGGAGGCGGGGCGCTGTCATTGATCATCCTGGCGCTCGGCGGCAACTGGCTGGCTTCCCCGGTCGCGGCGCTGGCGGAAAGCTACGGCGCTCACTTTGCGTTGCCCTCGCTGGGCATCGGGAATTCGGCTTTTCTGCTGCTTTTTAGTACAATACTCGGCTGGCTGGGCGCGTGGCTTGCAGTGGGCCGTCATCTGGCGGACATCAAACCGCGCTAGCGTTCGTGAAGGGCTCGGTGTGCTGGTCAACGGCGCCGAGATACGGTAAGAAAGTCATTCAGCGTTATCCGTACCATCATCGGTCAACACTCGGCCAAGCCCAGTTTCAGTACCATCGAGGCCGACGAGAACATTGAACTTTTGTCTAAGTCGAGGGTCTCATAAGGTATCCTCGTAGGCAGGCAGAACAACCTGTTGCGACGTGTATCCGAGTGGATCGAGTCAATCGGCTCTTCGCTTCGACACGCCGCCCAGCATGGAGACAACGCAGATGAGCACCAGTCTTCAATCCATTGGGAACCTTTCCCCGGGTCACGATCTCAACGGCTACATTCAAGCGGTCAACGGCATTCCCGTACTGACGGCTGACGAAGAACACGATCTGGGCGTGTGTCTATACGAAGAAGACGACCTCGAGTCGGCTCGTCGTCTGATCATGTCGCACTTGCGTTTCGTCGTTCATATCGCGCGTAGCTACTCCGGCTACGGGTTGCCGCAGGCCGATCTGATCCAGGAAGGCAACGTCGGGCTGATGAAGGCGGTCAAGCGCTTCGATCCCTATCAGGGCGTGCGTCTGGTGTCGTTCGCAGTTCACTGGATCAAAGCGGAGATCCATGAGTACGTGCTGCGTAACTGGCGCATCGTCAAGATCGCGACCACCAAGGCCCAGCGCAAGCTGTTCTTCAACCTGCGTAGCGCCAAGAAGCGTCTCGCCTGGTTGAACAACGACGAAGTCGACGCGATTGCCAAGGATCTCGACGTCAAGCCGAAGGTCGTGCGGGAAATGGAAGGCCGCTTGTCATCCTATGATGCGGGTTTCGATGCCAGCCCCGGCGAAGAGGAAGATCAGAGTTATCAAGCACCGGCGCAGTATCTCCAGGATCATAGTTTCGACCCTGCGGCCAAGCTCGAAGCGGACGATTGGGAAGCCGACTACACTCGTCGGCTGCGCGACGCCCTGGGTGAACTGGACGATCGCTCGCGGGATATTCTGCAGCGCCGCTGGCTCTCCGACCACAAGTCCACATTGCATGAGCTGGCTGACGTCTATGGTGTTTCCGCAGAACGAATTCGTCAGCTCGAAAAGAATGCCATGAAGAAGATCAAGCAGCAGCTTGGCGACACGATTGCTGCCTAATCAGTCGGTGTTCCGCGGCATTTGACGCGCGGCTTGGCGGGTGAAGTCGATAGACGTCTATACGCCGCTCAATGAGCTCTTCCCCGGTTCCCCGGTGAGAACTTGCCGTTAGCGTTATCCAAAGCCTGAGTTCTGTCATTGACGGGGGCTCGGGCTTTTTCGTGTCTACCTGTTGTCATCAGATCGACACGCGTCATGACGTGGTTTGTCCGTGACTGGCAGAACTCACGATTCTCGCTAGTTTCACCGGTGCCGTCGGTTTGTCATGCTCTTCCTCTCATCTCCTCTGCGCTGCACCGTTCTCCTCTCTGCGCATTTCTTCTCTCTGCATCGCTCCTTGAACGGTACCGCTCTACCGGCGTATCGGGTCACGGCAGTTTGCGGTAGATGGAGAAGATAACCGAATTATGTCGAGCGCAAAAAAGCGGCGGTGTCAGTGACACCGCCGCTCGATCGCATCAACAACACTTTTCAGCTACACGCCCCATCAGGCAGTTTTTTCTGGATGGGGCTCCATCCATTACGCTGACGATTATTTTTCGTCGTCCTTCGGCAATGCGTAGGCGATCACATAGTCACCAGTGGGAGTTTCCATGAAGTGGTGCCCGGTCGCCACGATGACCAGATACTGACGTCCGTCCGCTTCATAGACCATCGGGTTGGCCTGTCCGCCCGCCGGTAGTGGGGCCTGCCACACGGTTTCACCGCTTTCGATGTCGATAGCGCGAATGAGATCGTCGGTCGCCGCAGCGATGAAGATCAGGCCGCCTGCAGTCACTGCGGAGCCACCGTTGTTGGGCGTACCGATATCGATCGGCAGACCCGACCGAATGCCCCACGGGCCGTTGGCGCGAGCCGTGCCCAGCGGGCGGTCCCACAGAGTATCGCCACTCGCCAGATCGATGGCGCGAATGTGCCCGTACGGCGGCTGCTTGCAGAGCATGCCGGTATACGGCACGCGCCAGCCAGCGTTGACGTTGATCGCATACGGCGTATTGGCCTGAGGATCACCGGCGCCTTCGGCACCGCCGCCGTCTTCTTTCTGCTCCTCGCGCGGCACCCAGCCGAGCTTGTTGGCGACGTCACGCGGCACCAGCTCGTTGTAGTTAGGCATGTCGTTGTAATTGGCGACGATCACGCCCCGATGAGGATCGATAGCCACGCTGCCCCAGTCGGAACCCCCGTTGTAGCCGGTGTACTGGACCCACGGCTGTTCAGTAGTCGGCGGCGTGTACATGCCTTTCCAGCTCGCCTGATGATACTGGATGCGGCAGAACAATTGATCGAACGGCGTCATGCCCCACATGTCTTTTTCGGTGATATCCGGCTGACGCAGCGTGGCATAGAGCGAAAACGGCTGAGTCTCGCTGCGCTGATCCGGTTCGGCACCGCCTTGGGGGACCGGTCGTTCCTCGGCACCGCCACCCAGCAACTCGCCGGTCTCGCGGTTGAAGACGTAGATCTCGCCCTGTTTGGTCGGCATGATCAGTGCCGGAACCTTGCCGTTATCGGTGGGGAAGTTGATCAGCGTCGGCTGCGAACCGGGATCATAATCCCAGACATCCTTATGCGAGGTCTGGAAGTGCCACTTCGGCAGGCCGGTCTCGACGTCAATCGCCACTATCGAGGCGGCCCACTCGTTCTCTTCCGGTGTGCGCGAGCTGCTCCAGTAATCGCCGGCGCTGTTGGCCATCGGCAGATAGATCATGCCGAGCTTGCTGTCGCCCACGGCGGTGGTCCACATGTTGGGAGAGCCACGTACGTAGGTATCATCGCCCGTCAACGGTTCACTCTGGTCGGGACGGCCCGCATCCCAGGCCCATAGTAACTCGCCGGTTTCGACATCATAGCCTTTGATCACGCCGGAGGGCGGATAGCGACGCTGGCCATCCAGCACCTGGTGGCCGGTGATGAGCACGTTGCGTACCACGACCGGTGCAGAGTTGATGGAGACGTAGCCATCCGGGGTCTCGCCCATGTTGCGCTTGATGTCGACCTGACCGTTGTCGCCGAAACCTGTGCAGGGTTCACCGGTGGCGGCGTCGACTTCGATCAGGCGGCCATCCAGCGTGCCAGAGATGATGCGCGCCTGGCAGGATTGATCGTCGTTCGACGCGACCGCGTCCTGGCCGGCTGCGGCTGTCGGCGCCGGGTTATCGTCACCGTTCTGACTACCACCTTGTTCATTGCCGGCGGTCTGCGGGCTGTCGCCGTTCTGGTCACCGCCGGCTGTCGTGGAACCGTTTCGGTCCGTCGACTGATCGGCGCTCGACGATGAATCTTCCGGCGTCTTGTAATACGTAACGCCGCGGCACGCAGCGGTGTAGGGAATGGCGTCTTCGGAAACCTGCGGATCGTAGCGCCAGTTCTCTTCACCCGTCGCGGCATTCAACGAAATCAGAATATTGCGCGACGTACACAGGAAAACGTCATCGCCGATTTTCAGCGGCGTGGTTTCTGCGCCCCAGCGATGATCGAGAATGTCGCCAGTACGGTACTGCCAGGCAACTTCGAGATCGCCAACGTTGTCCGGCGTAATTTGATCGGCAGGCGAATATCGCGTGGCTGCCGAATCCCGGCCATAGGCGGCCCAGTCCTCGTCCGCGGGGACATCAGCCGGTTGTGCGCTTCCGACATCGGTGGACAGCGACTCTTTGGCGAGTGCCGGAACGTCGCCAGGATGCTCGTAACCGCGGCCGGGAATGAATGCCAGCGCCCCGGCTACGATCAGACCTAGAAACAGAACGCCCGCCAGTGAAAATCCGGCCTTGCGTGATGGCCCGTTCTTGAGCGCGGGAGTGACGAGTGCGACCAGAATGGCGAGAATCAGGACGACATCCAGGCGAGGAATCCAACGCCAGTAATTCAGTCCCGATTCCCAGGCCGCCCAAAGGAACGTGCCGATGAAGACGATTCCATAAATACCGGCACCAGACATTCGGCCGCGAAACAGCTGTATGCCGGCAATCAGCATCAATATCCCGGCGATCAGGTAATACCAGGAACCACCAAGTGTCGCTAAGTAAGCGCCACCGGCTCCTAGTGCCAGACCGACAAGTGCAACGATGATTCCGACGAGCTTGGCGATTACTGCGCCAGCGCTGCCGGAAGAAGTCGAAGTGGCCACGGAATTCTCCCTTGAATCAAACTCTAATGGTTATTCGGGCACATGCTCCGATGTGCCAGATACTCAATGCGACATGCCGTCACATGGGGTAAGGATAGTCATGGTATCGCAGGGTAGCGATGATTTCAGGCCCGAAACTCCCGGTAAGTCTGTCTTTTTTGATAGTCGTTGATGCCACCCCTTTTGTCGGACAGATGTTTAAGGTGAGTAACTGTTTTGTTACGGGAAGTGTGAAATAGCTGGCAAGCGTTTTCAGCGACTTTTTCGGAAAATCCTGGAATTTAACCCTTATTTAGAACCGTCCTTGAAATCGTACTAAAAACTGTACTAGAGGAAGGACAACTTGGCTTCTCAGATGATTAAATCCCTCGGCCTTGCCGCAGGGGTGATGGTTTGCGTGCCTGTGGCGCTGGCGCAGACTCCACAGGATAACGATGCTATTCAGCGTCGGCTCGATGCACTACAGCAACAGGTTCAGCAGTTACAGCAACAACTGGCCGAACAGCGGGAGAGCCAGTAGGCGAAAGCGACGCAGACGCGCCGGTCCATGTTGGATGATGTAGGGGACCCTCAGTTCAGCGGCACGGTGGAGCTGGGTTACACCTTCAATGATTGGGACGAGACTAGCCAGGATACGGCTGGATATCTCGATTTCGGCAAGTTCATTCTCGGTATGGATGGTGGCGAAGGCCCGCTCTCCTATTTTTTCCAGTACCGTCTCTACGACGGTTACTGCTTCCTGCACCATGCTTGGGCCGGCTATCAGTTCGGCGACAATGACAACATCAAACTCGGTCTGGTCCAGACGCCGTTCGGCAATATGGATTACGGCTATCTGGGCTGGTACGGCAGCCTCCCATATCTGGCGGGCTTCAACGATAACCAGAATGCCGGCATCAAGTGGGATCATACCCGGGGCGCCTGGGATGCCAGCCTGGCATTCTTCAAGAGTGACCAGTTAGGTGACGGCAATGAGCATTAAGATGCCAATGCTATCGGTAGCGGCGAGCAGGGCAACAGCGAAGAAAATCAGCTGGCCGGGCGTCTGGCTTACACCTTCAACCAGGGCAGCAATTACACCACCCAGGTCAATCTCTCTGCCAAGGGCGGTCAGCTCTATAACAACAATACCCACAAGAGCGGAGACAGCTGGGCCATAGCGTTGGGGATGGACGGCAGCTACGGCAACTGGATGACGCAACTGCAGGCCACGACCTACGAGTTCAATGCAGAGAATCCTGCCGAATCGGTTTCCGGCATTTCCGACAACGTCATTCAGATCGGTGCGTTCGGCTTCAACTATCTGATTCCGGCCGAGGGCGAGATGTATTCGGCGAGTCTGGCTTATAGCATGGATGTCGACTGGGGGCCGGTTGAAAACGTCTACTTCTTCAACGATTTCAGCTATATCGACCCCGACGGGGCCTTCTCCGCCATCAACAGCAGCTATGGCAATATGGACGATCCGATGCTCAACGACATTGGCATCAAATTGACCGCAGGCCGTTATTACGCCTGGTTCGATGTCGTCATCAACAAAAATGGCCTGAACTACGTCGGTTCCCCCGTCGATGATGGATGGCATACCAGTGTTCAGTCCCGCTTCGGCCTGACTTGCTGAATCTCGGCCAGATCGCATGAAACCAACGCCCGGCAAATCTGCCGGGCGTTTTCTCGCGGGGCGTCGCAGGCGTGGACTTTTGAGTCGTCGGCATGTGGCTTTGGGCTTCTTGTATATTTTATACGAAAAGCCTAGTGTCTACGAAAGACACAGTGTCAGAATGTAACTTTCCATGGCAGGATGAAGCCACGCCGCGGCCGACGCGGTCCAAGCACGGAAGGGTGTAATGCCCGACCCCTTTGCAGTACGAACAAACAAGTCTGAACAAACAATAAGCGCTGAAGGGAGTGTTGCTGTATGGGTAAATTCCTCAAATTGATCGCCTCCGCGGCCGTCATCAATCTCGCCGCCGGTTCTCTCGCCATGGCCCAGGATGGCCCTATCACACTGGGTGTTCAGGTGCCGACGACCGGCTCCGAAGCGACCTACGGCAAGGATATGTTCAATGCCATGTCCCTGGCAGCCGACGAGATCAACGCCAACGGTGGGTTGCTGGGCGGTCGACAGATCGAACTGGTGACCGGCGATACGGCCTGCGATCCGCAGCAATCGGTCAATGCCGCTAGCCGTCTGGCCTCGCGGGAAGTCGTCGGTGTCGTCGGTGGATATTGCTCCGGCGCCACCCAGCCCACGCTTAAGACCTACGGTGATGCCAATATCCCGTTCGTGATCGTGGCCGCCAACTCGACGCAGCTGATCCCGGCCAATCCGGGCAACGCGGTGATGATCAACTCCACAGGCGACGATCAGGCCAAGACGGCACTCGATTTCTTCGAGGGCAAGGGCATCGAAAAACTGGCCATCGTCAATCAGGGGGACGCCTACTCTCAGGATCTGGCCAACCTGACCCGCGATGCCTGGACAGGTGCAGGCCATACCGTCTCCGCATTCGAGTACATCAACAAGGGCGAGCAGGACTTCTCGGCCCTGGTCAACAAGATCCGCGGATCCGGCGCCGAAGCGGTTTTCTGGACGGCCTACTACGCCGATGGCGGTTTGTTGATTCGCCAGCTCCGTCAACGAGGCTTCCAGGGCACCATTGCGGTGGGTGATGGCTCCAACTCGCCGGAACTGTTCAACATTGCCGGCCAGGCTGCCGAGGGCGTGTATGCGTTCTCCAACCCGACCGCCGATTTCCTGCCGGCTGCCAAGCAGTTCGTCAGCGACTATCAGTCCAAGTTCGACAATGCGCCGGGGCCGTATGCGCCGCTCGCCTATGACGGGCTACAGCTGATGGCCTGGGCTATCGACAAGGCCGGTTCGACGGACGCCGATGCCATCGTCAAAGCATTGAACAGTGCCGATGGTCAGGAATGGCTGGCTGGCCCGATCTCCTTCACATCCCAGCATACGCTGGCGCGCAGCAACTTCGTGGTGCTCGAAGGGCAGGGCGGCAAGTGGACCCGTTACGAGAAAAAATGACGGGTAGCGCTGTGGCTCGAGCTACCGCTTGAGCCGATGGTGTCGACAAGCGCTGCGGGCACGATGTTGCTCCCGGCGCTTCCGGCACACTCCTTTCGATTTTCGCTGTCCAGAGACGCATGCCCATGACCTGGTACGACTCTTTTCTGCAGCAGCTCGTCGACGGGCTGGTGCTGGGATCCTTCTATGCCTTGGTGGCGCTCGGTTACACCATGGTGTTCGGGGTCATCAAACTGCTCAACTTCGCCCACGGCGATCTTTACATGACCGGTGCCTTTGCGGGCTTCGGTGGACTTTCCCTGATCTCCGGATTCGTCGGCACCGGCTGGCTCGGCATCTTCATCGCCATGCTGCTGGCGATGCTTGCCGTCGGCTGTCTCGGCGTGGTGATCGAGCGCGTGGCCTACCATCCCATGCTCGGTGCGCCGAGGCTATCGATCCTGATTACTGCACTGGCGGTCTCGCTGGTACTGCAGAACGCAGCGCTGGCAATGACCGGCGGTCAGTACACCGCGTTTCGTACCGATCTCGGATTCGATGGCTTCAACCTGGGCAACCTGTATCTCTCCTACAACCAGATCGTGCTGGTCGCGACCGCTGCGATATTGATGATCGCGCTCGAGCTTTTCGTCTCCAAGACACTGTACGGGCGTGCCATGCGGGCGGTGTCTATCGACAAGGACATGTGCCGGATGATGGGGATCAACGTCTCCGCGGTGATTGCGGTAACGTTCTTCATCGGTTCGGGGCTGGCGGCCGCCGCCGGCACCATGGCAGGCGCGTACTACGGCAGCATCTGGTACTTCATGGGTTTTCTGATCGGGCTTAAAGCCTTTACCGCCGCGGTGATCGGCGGGATCGGCAGCATCACCGGCGCGATGCTGGGTGGTCTGATCCTGGGGTTGCTGGAGTCCTTCGGTACGCACATTCCTTTCATCGGCAGCGAGTGGAAGGATGTTTTCACCTTCTCGATCCTGATCCTGGTGCTGGTGTTCAAGCCCACCGGGTTACTCGGGAAATCCGAAGTGGAGAGAATGTGATATGGCCAAATCCGAACCCAAACCGACACCTGTTTCCCATGTCGACGAGCCTGAACTCCACAAGCACGACTCTCACGAAACCGATGTTCACGAGCCTGGGCCGCGCAATCTCTTTCAACGTCTCTACGCGGCGTTCGAATCGCCGGGGCGAAGGCGCGCGCTACATGTGGCCATTCTGGCCATTCTGATCGTCACACCATGGATCTCCAGTCAATACACCACGGTCATCCTGACCAATGCGCTGCTCTACGTCGTACTGTGTTTGGGTTTGAACATCGTGGTCGGCTATGCAGGTCTGCTCGATCTCGGATACGCTGCCTTTTTTGCCGTCGGTGCCTACACCGTCAGCATTCTGACCCAGCAGTTCGGCGTGAATTTCTGGGCGGCGATTCCGTTTTCTCTGATGGCCGCAGCACTCGCTGGCGTGATCATCGGCGGTCCCACGCTTCGGCTTCGCAGCGACTATCTGGCGATCGTGACCCTCGGCTTCGGCGAAATCGTGCGATTCACGGCGCGCAACCTGGAGATCACCGGCGGTGCCAGTGGGTTGTCGCACATTCCGGAGCCGTCACTGTTCGGCTGGCACATCGATAGTTCGATCGACTTCTACTATGTCTTCGTGGTGCTTGCCGTGCTCGCTTACATCGCCAGTCAGCGGCTGTTCGACTCCCGCCTGGGGCGAGCTTGGCTGTACGTGCGTCACGACGAGGATGCCGCCGAAGCGATGGGGATCAACCGCGTTGCGACCAAACTGACCGCGTATGTCATTGGCGCCATCTTCGGCGCCATCGGCGGCATCTTCTTCTCGGTGAATCTGGGAGCCATCTCGCCGGAGAGCTTCAGTTTCCAGCAGTCCGTGCTGATTCTGTTGGCCGTCGTACTAGGGGGCATGGGCAAGATACCGGGTGTCATTCTGGGCGCTTTCATCGTCGTCCTCGGCCCTGAATTGCTGCGCGACTTCGGCACCTTGCGACTGCTGATATTCGCTGTGCTGTTGCTGTTGATCATGCTGTTCCGGCCGAGCGGTATCTGGCCCGAAAAACGGTCCTAGGGGGACGCGATGCTGCTGCAACTGAAACAGGTGTCGCTGAGCTTCGCCGGCAACACCGTACTGCATGACGTCAACTTCGGCGTCGACGCGGGGCGTATTCATAGCCTGATCGGCCCCAACGGTGCCGGCAAGACGTCGATGTTCAACGTGATCACCGGATTCTACCGCCCTCAACAGGGCGATATCACTCTGGACGGCGAGCGCATCGTCAAGCGCAAGCCCCACGCCGTGACCCGGTTGGGCATTGCTCGCACGTTCCAGAACGTGCGCCTCTTCCGCGAGATGTCGGTGCTCGAGAACGTCATGGCAGGCCAGCACTGCCGGACGCGAGCCGGTGCGCTGGCGGCGATACTGCGTCTGCCGAGTCAGCGCGCCGAAGAGCGCCGGATTTTGGAGACCAGTCTCGAGTGTCTCGATTTCGTCGACCTGCTGGGTCATCAGGACCGGCTGGCAACCAATCTGGCCTATGGTCATCAACGCCGCGTCGAGATCGCTCGAGCGCTGGCGACGGAGCCCAAGCTGTTGCTGCTCGATGAACCCGCGGCGGGACTCAATAGTCACGAGAAGCAGGCATTGATTGAACTGATCCGACGTATCCGAGATGAACGCGGCGTGGCCGTGCTGTTGATCGAACACGACATGAGCCTGGTGATGAATGTCTCCGAGCGTATCAGCGTGCTCGATCACGGCAGCCTGATTACCGAGGGTGATCCGCAGACGGTGCAGAACGATCCCAAGGTGATCGAGGCCTATCTCGGGCAGGACGACGAGGAGCTTGCACTGTGACGGACACCACTACACCACACGAGGCAGCGCGACCCGAGGTATCGGCCACCACCGAGCGGCTTGGCAACGTGCGTCTGAGCATCCGCGACGTCGAAGCCTTCTACGGTAAGATCCAGGCCCTGCGAGGCGTGACGCTGGATGTTCACGAGGGCGAGATCGTAACCCTGCTGGGCAGCAACGGTGCCGGCAAGTCGACCACGCTCAAGACCATTTCCGGATTGGTGAGGGCGCATCGAGGCGACGTTCAGCTCGAAGGCGAATCGATCGCCAAGCTGGCGGCCCACGAGATCGCCCGCCGCGGCGTGGTTCACGTGCCGGAAGGTCGACGCATCCTGCGTGGTCTGACGGTCAAGGAGAACCTGGAACTCGGTTCGTTCACGGTCAAGGACAGTGCGCTGCGTCGCCAACGGCTCGACGAGGTCTATGAGCTGTTTCCGATCCTGCACGAGCGTCGGCACCAGGATGGTTCGCTGCTCTCCGGCGGACAGCAGCAGATGCTGGCGATGGGGCGCGCACTGATGCATGGTCCTAGCGTTATGCTGCTCGATGAGCCCTCGATGGGGCTGGCCCCCAAGCTGGTGACCGACATCATGCGCATCATCAAGCGGCTCAACGAGGCCGGTACCACCATTCTGCTGGTCGAGCAGAATGCGCGGCTGGCGCTGCGGCTGGCGCATTACGCCTACGTGATCGAGAACGGCGAGATCCGGATGCAGGGCGCGGCCGCCGAGCTGCGTGAAGACGAGTCGATCGTGAAGGCTTACCTGGGCGTTGGCGAATAGCAGGCTTGGGAGAATCGAATGCAGACCAGTCGTGTAATTCATAGCGTCAGCTGCCATGCCGAGGGCGAGGTCGGGGACGTCATCGTCGGTGGCGTGGCGCCGCCGCCTGGCGACACGCTATGGGAGCAGTCGCGCTGGATCGCGCGCGACCAGACGCTGCGTCATTTCATGCTCAACGAGCCTCGTGGCGGCGTCTTCCGGCACGTGAATCTGCTGGTACCGCCCAAGGATCCGCGGGCGCAGATGGGCTGGATCATCATGGAGCCGGAAGACACGCCACCGATGTCCGGTTCCAATAGCCTGTGTGTCGCAACCGTGCTGCTTGAAACCGGCATTCTGCCGATGCAGGAGCCGGAAACGCAGCTGGTGCTGGAAGCGCCGGGCGGGGTGATCGAGATCGTAGCGCGTTGCGAGAATGGTCGGGTGCTGGATGTCACCGTGCGTAACCTGCCGGCTTTCGTCGACCGGCGAAACCTGCAGCTCGAAGTGGCTGGACTCGGGACGCTGCGCGTCGACACCGCATTCGGCGGCGACAGCTTCGTGATCGTCGATGCCGAGGACCTTGGCTTTCGACTGGTGCCAGACGAGGCGCGAGAGCTGGTCGAAGCCGGCATTCGCATCACCAACGCGGTCAACGAGCAGTTTGGCTTCCATCATCCCGCCAACCCAGAGTGGCAGCACGTCTCGTTCTGCCAGATCGCCGCCCCGCTGACGCGGGAGGGCGATGCCTGGCTGGGGCGCAATACGGTGGCAATTCAGCCCGGCAAGCTCGATCGTTCGCCTACCGGCACCGGGTGTTCGGCGCGCATGGCACTGCTGCATGCTCAGGGCAGGCTCGGCTTGAACGAGACCTTCATCGGCGAATCGATCATCGACTCGCGCTTTGTCTGTCGACTAGACGGTATGTCTCGCGTTGGCGACAAGGAGGCGGTGACGCCGTTGATCCGTGGACGGGCGTTTATCACCGGCACCCATCAGCACACTCTGGATCCGCATGATCCGTGGCCGACCGGTTACCGTCTCGCCGATACCTGGCCGCGCATCGGCCGCTGAAGGCCGTGTCGGTGATCGATCAGGAGGTCACGGGGTCGGAATGACGGCCAGGCCTGATCTGTGGGCGCTCAGCCATGATGCGACCCAAACGCTCCAGTGCCAGCTCGAGTCGCTCCACCAACCCTTCCAGCAGTACGCGGCGATCGGCGGGCACGTCGCCGTGGGCAGCTATCGCCTCGTCCAGGCGCTGGCCCGCCTCGCGAATCCCCTGCGGCTGACGGCCGTTAGCGCTCTCCTCGAAGCCGCTGGCCAGCGCGCGCAGCAACTGGCGATGGGCACGTCGAATGAGCGGGTGTGGGGCATCGTCGAGACGATCGCGCAAACGTAGCGTCGCCGTACCCAAGTCCAGCCCCGTCAGGCCAAGAATGAATAGATGGCGCTGATCCTCCGGCAGCATGTCGTCGTGCTGGGCCAGCTGCAGTATGCGATCCGCCATATGGCCGCTGAATCGGGTTTCGGCATCGCGTATCGAACGTCGCCGCAAGTGATGAATGTCTCTCGAAATGGCGTTGATCAAACGGCGTCGGCGTAACCGCGTGCCCAGCCCCGGCAGTAGCCGGAAGCCCATCGCCACGCAGGTCAAGCCAATGATCACGGCGACCGCGCGGTTGGCGAAGCTGTCGAATGAGAAGTCCATGTTGTTGCCGGGCATGGTCAACAGGATGTTGAAGATCGTGAAGGCCAGACAATAACCCATCGTTGCCGGATTGGTGGCCCCCATCAAGCCCAGGAACAGCGGCGTGCCGAACAGCATCGCCAGCATCGGGAAACCATGGGCTTGAGACAGCAGCACGTGGCCGAAGAGGAAGGCGCTGGGGATGGCCGCGAGCATGCCCTTGTAGAACATCATGGTGATCGCGACCGGGTTGTCGCGGCTGGCAAAGAATGACGAGAAAAGCGTGCCCAGCAGCATAGCGACCATGGCGCTGCTCCAGGCGGTGAGAATCCAGAAGGTGGCCAATGTACCGAAGACGAGCCCCGAGCGAAGCGCATTGATACCCGCGGCAAGGTGATCGCGGTGCCAGGCCAGGGAGGCCGAGCGTAGCTTGTGGGTGCCGGGTGAGGCAATTGCTTCACGGGCATCCAGCATCACCATGGCGTGGCCGATCGATTCGCGTAGCCCCAGGCGCGCACGCCGGTCCAGCGGTGCCATGCCGTCTTCGTCGCTCTCGTGCACGAGGTGGCGAAGGTCTTGAAGTTCCTGGCGCGCCTTGGGAACCCCCTTGACGTGCTCCGCCTCGCGAAAGCCCTGGGCGACCTGACGCGCAATGTCGATGCTGCGAGGATCCAGTTTATCGGCATGATCATGCAGCATCTGATGCAACGCCTGAAGATTGGCCAGAAAACGCAGTGTGCGTCGAGTCAGGACGTGAGTCGCGCGGATACGGCCCGGCCCTTCCGGCCCCTCGAAGCGCGCCGCCTGGCTATCCGTCTCCAGCATCGTCAACGGGACGAGGCTGCCTCTCAGCGCCTTTTGCATGGCGGGAATATCGTCGCTGGCTTCGAGGCGCAGCGCGGCATTCTCGAATGCTTCGTTGATGACCATGTCGGCCTGGTCGGAAAGGTGCTTGCCGACCCGAGAAGGCCACAGCAGCGAGCTGACCAGGGTGGCGCAGATGGCGCCGAGACCCAGTTCCGACAGGCGTGCCACCGCGATGTCGAAGATCCCACCCGGCGTGCTGCCGTTGGAAATCACCACGATCAGCATGGCGGTGACCGCGGCCATCAAGCAGCCGTAGGTGTAGTTGTTGCGCCATAGCGAGCCGACATAGGTACACAACATGATCCAGAGTGTCAGCGTGATCAGCGCCGGCACTCGCGCCTGGGCGAATAGCGCCATGATAATGATGCCCGCCGTCGCCCCAATGAGTGTGCCGCTGATCTGGCAGATGCCCTTCTCGATGACCATTCCACTCATCGGCCGGATCTGCAGGAAGGCGGCCGAGATCAATGCCCAGTAAGGACGGTCGAGGTTGAACCACAGTGCCAGATAGAGCGCGATCATCATCGCCAAGGTGGTCTTGATGGCAAACTTGACGGCCGTCGCGTCGGGCATCAGGTAGGTCTTGACGAGCGGTGGCATGTGACTCACCGCGCGGCGTCGGTGGCATCGGCAGGCTGCTGGGCCTGCTCGGTCGGTCGTCGATCGCCAGGGGCATTTTCAGGTTTGGTCGTGCTCACGGGCCTCGCCGCTCGGCCGTCGGAGTGATCTCCGTCCGCTGTTTCGATTCTTACCGTTGCTGTCATGCCGGCGCTGAGCAGTGTTTCTTTCGGGACTTCGTCCAGAGTGATCCGTACCGGGATCCGCTGCGCCAGCCGCACCCAGTTGAACGTGGGCTGGACCTGCGGCAGCAACTGATTGTTGAGACTGGTGTTGGCGTCCGCGATGCCCCGGCCGATACCGGCGACATGGCCGCGCAGATGCGTGTCGCCATTCATCAGGGTGACCGCGGCCGGATCGCCGATCCGGATCGACGGCATCTTGGTCTCTTCGAAGTAGCCCATGACGTAATAGGAGTTCGACTGCACCAGCGCCATTACCGAGGTGCCGCGAGTCACGTAGTTGCCGGCGGCGAGCTGCAAATTGAGCACATGACCGCTGACTGGCGCCACGACCTGAGTGCGCTCCAGGTCGAGCTTGGCGCTGGCCAGATCGGCCTGGGCCTGTTTGAGATTGGCCGCGGCGACACGGCTGTTGATCTGTGCGATCTGCCGATCCTCGGCACTGATCGACCGGGTGCTCAACTGGCTGCGGCGCTTGGCTTCGGTCTGGCGCAGCTGCAAGGTGGCTTCACGGTTCTCCACCGTCGCCTGTGCCTGTTCCAGAGCCGCCTGATAGCGGGCGTCGTCAATCTCGAACAGCGTATCGCCCTTGGCGACGAGATCGGTATCGTGGACGTTCAAGGTGCGGACCCATCCCGACACGTCCGGCGCAATGGTGACGACCTCCGCGCGCACGCGTGCGTCCCGTGTCCAGGGGGTGAAGAGGTAGTAGTTCCACAGCCAGAAGCCGGCGGCGACGGCGATCGCGACGACGACGAGGGTCAGGAGGATACGTAGCGAATTGCGCATCAAGTACTCTCGAACAGGACGGAAAACAGAAAGGTGATGCCGGCAGTGAATAGCACGAACAGCGAGACGTCGAACCAGGCTTCATACCACAGCGCGCGCTGACCGATCATCCAGTGCAACAGCGAACGCACGACGATAGTGGCGATGAACCCGAAAATCGCATAAAGCAGCAGTGGGCTGAAAAAGATTCCGCCAACGGCGATTTCCTGTAGACCCATACGTATCCTGTTGGCAGTGAGGTGATTCGATAAGCGGTCAATGTTAGCACGCTATTTATTTTATTGTCAGATGCCTGTCACTTCAAAAGAGTGCAGCCTAGTCTAGCTGGAAACCGGAATATCGGCGCACCATCCGGGCGCTTCCTGCCGTCCTGAGAGCTGGCCGTTTTGGGGCAGATCCAGCCGAGTGGCATTCCCGTTCGGACCGCCGCCAGCATCTCAAGCCTCATCGACAGCCGGGGCCACGAGTTCGGGCGGCGCTTCAAAGGCTATCTGACAGCAGCGATTGCGGCCCTCCGCCTTGGCCTGATAGAGCGCGCGGTCCGCTCGCGTCATCAGGCTCTTGAGGCTGTCCCCCTCGTGGCGCTGACTCAGGCCGATACTCAAGGTCATCGACAGCGTCACGGCATCGTTCACTCTCAGCGGTGTATCGGCGATGGCGGCGCGTAGTCGTTCGGCAACGAGACCCGCGGCCTCGCATGACCTACCCGGCAGCACGACGGCGAACTCCTCTCCGCCGATACGACCCAGCAGGGCGTCGTCCCGTATCAGGCCGCCGAGTTGCTGGGCCAAGGCTCGCAGCGCCTGGTCGCCCACCGGATGACCATACTCGTCGTTGATCTGCTTGAAATGGTCGATGTCAATCAGCAGCACGCTCAAGGATGCTCTTCGGTCTCGTCGCAGCTGCTTGACGGCGGCGCGCAGTAACGCCCGTCGATTATAGAGGCCCGTCAAGGCGTCGGTAGCGGCCAATTGTTGGAGCTTGTGCTCCATCGCTTTGCGATGCGTGATGTCGAGACACCAGATCAGCCATGCGGATTGTGCGTGGATACGTAACGGCCTCGCGGTCAGCAGGGCCCAATAAGGTGAGGTCGGGCAAAGTCGCGCTTCTACCTGGTGAAGCGTTTCCCCGCGCTTCAGTCGTTCGGTGATAAGCCGGTAATCGTCCTGGTTCTCGAACAGGGTCTCGAGATGGAAGTCTTCGGCGCGTCGGGTGCCTGTCTGGGCCAGCAGGTTGTCGCTCACGTAGAACACCCGGCGCTGATCGGCACTGAGTAGAGTGACGTCGCTCGGTGTCGAATCGAGAATCGTCCGCAGCAAGGCTTCACGTTCATGGAGCAGCACTGTGCGACTTTGAACGCGTCGTTCGAGAGAGTTGTTGAGCATCTGGAGCTCTCTGGCAAGGCGTCGAGAACGACGTTGCGAGCTCAGGATGCGCAAGGCCAGGATGAGGCAGCCGCAGGCCATCAATATCAATGTGCCGGTCAACCAGTGGAACGTCAGCTGCAGTGATTGCCGCTCGCTGTCGAGCTGTGCCGCGACCGCGATGTTGGAGATCACGATCAGGTCGTGTGCTGGGCGCAATTGCCTTGGCAAGACGGTCAGCATGTCCGAAGCGACGCGCCTGGCGCCTGCGTCATCCCGCCAATCCAATTTCTGCATCCAGTTCGCGCTAAGTGAGTCGAGGCGCTCGATCGTGGCTCTTGCCTCCGGCCTGGGGACCGGCAAATAGTCGAAGACGCGGGTGTGGCGGAAGGGGTCGAGCGTATTACGCATGACACCCAGGCGCATCATCAGTGCGGTAGCGCCTTCCTGTCCTTCCTCGACGGCACTGGCGGTGGCGAGTAGGCGCTGAATCTCCGAGCGTAACTGATAGCCTTGCCACACCTCGGTATGCAGCCCGGGCGAGGCGTAGTCATCGCCTTTGTCGGAGATCAACTTGAGGCCGGCAAGCGCGGAGACGATCATCGCGGTGGCGAGTGCGATCAGCAAAATGATCGGCCAGCGCCGACTCGTGCCGCCCTCGTTCGTTTCCTGCTCGGTCACTGTAGCTGGAGCTCGCTCAGTTGCCATACGGTTCGGCTGTAGTATGTGCGCTCATGGAGCTCGGGGTACTCGGAGTAGGGGTACATGACCACCAGCGGCCCATAGCCGTCGACCGAGAGATAGCGGCCATTGCGGCGGTAGGCGACCACGGGATCATATTGCTCCAGATCCGAACGGGGAATGACATCGCTATAGTCGTCGAGGCCCACGGCGCGCATTCTGTCGGGTAGCACGATCGCTCGGCTTTCCAGCAACACTTTCATCGAGACCCCCGACCAGCGAGCTTCAGGATCCGCGGTGTCGGGGATCGAGCCCGCGATCTCGCGCTTGGGTAACCCCTCGAGATCCGATAACGTCAATATCGCCAATACTTGCCCATGGGGATCAACGATCCTGAGCAGCGCCATATCCTCGGGATAGGGCGGTTCATCGGCCAATGCCGATAAAGGAGACAGCGCGATCACTAACCCAACGATGAGTTGTCGCAACATGATGTCTATTCCCTGGCTTTTTCATGTTATCGGCGAAACGGCGGTTTTCTGGACATCCGCATTATCGAGTCCAGCGTCGAGTGTCAGGCGTTAGAATCTTCCACCAGCACGCGTGAAAACTTGACGATCTCGTTGCGGCGATCGTCCCACCCCAGATGCTGCCAGAAACGATGAGCGTCGTGATTAGTCGCCAGTGTATCGAGATGCACCTTCTCGATACCCGCTTCCAGCAACGCCACCAGGCAATGATCGACCATGGTCCGCGCGAGACCCAGGTGGCGGTAGTCCGGATCGACCATGACGTGTTGTAGATAGCCGCGCCGGCCATCATGGCCGGCCATGGCACAGCCCACGATACCTTCGCCATCGGCTGGGCGTGCCACGAAGCTCAACCCCGGGTTTCGCTCAAGATAGCGCTGCGTGGCGGCGTAGCCATCGGCGGTTCTGAGGACTACACCCGGCGTGCGCCGCATCATCGCGGCGAAATCCGCATGATCGCCGGGGGTCATCGGCAGAATATCGGGTATCTTTTGGAGACTCATTAGACAGGACTCGGCTTGCGTTGACGGCGGAAGCGAATATTGATGACGGCCAGCCCGGCAATGACCATGACGCCACCCGCAACCTTGTTGAAGCCCAGCGGGTCGCCGAGCAGCCAGACGCCGAGGATGACGGCGAAGACCGGCATCAGCAAAGTCAGTGGCACCACCCGGCTGACGGGATGCTTCTGGAGCAGTCGATACCATAGCCCGTAGGCCGCGATCGATGACATCAGGGCGGTGTAGATCACGGCACCCCAGCCGGCCCAGCCAGCCTGGTGAATTGCCTGCCACTGATCATCCTCGAATAGCCAGCTGCCCAGCGAGACCAACGGAATCGCGAACATCGATATCCAGCCGGTCATCGTCAGCGGCGGAATGGGGGGCGCAAGCTTGATGATCATGGTCGACACGGCCCAGAAAAAGGCGCTGGCGAGCAATAGGGCGGTGGAGGCCGGTGGCGGCAACGACGGGCCGCCGGCCAGCACGACGACCCCGCCAAAAGCGAGGATCAAGCCGACGATCCGGCGCGAGCCAAGTTTTTCCTTGAGAAATATCGCTGCCAGCAGGGTCGCGAACGGCGTTCCCATCTGCACCAGAAGGGCACCGGTACCGGCTTCCGATTGCTGAAGCCCCAGAAACAGCAGCGGGAAGTGCAGCCCGCCGAAGGTGACGGCCAACAGCAGAATCCAGGGAAGCTGCCGGCGTGAAATCCGCGTAAACGGCACCACCAGAACCGCGACCAGCATGAAACGAAGGACCGTCACCAGCAGTGGCGGCAGGTCTTCGATCCCGACTTTGATCACGATGATATTGAAGGCCCAGATGGCAATGATGCCGAGGCCGATCAGTAAATCCTTTAAGGGCACGCGAGATACTCGTTGTGGGAAAGCGTCGTTCAGGGCGTCGCCGAATGTCACCAATAGCCCATTGTCTCAGCGCCTCGGACGAGAGCAAGATTATTTTGAGTTGGCGTTACGGATCGTCGCCCCAAGGCAGAGCGAGAAGCGATAGCGATGGCACGCTATCTCGGCATTCCTTCTGGCAACGAATGCGCTACCATGCGTCAAAACATCGCCATAACCTTGCCGACCTCAAAACCGTTGTCATTCGAGAGCCCAGGACATGCTCAAAGGGATCCTCTTCTGCGCCTGTTTTCTCTTTGCCCAGCTGTTTCTGCTTTTCCATATCGATCAACGGCACGGACATAATGAATCCGTCTGGCGGCAGGTGGCGATGGCGCAGAACGTCCAACGCCCGCGTGAAACCGATGAAGAGAACCAGACTTGACGATCCGAACAGTTGGCAGGCGACGATGAACACGTTGGCGAAAGCGGTGATCCAAGGCACGTTGCTGCTGTCGATATTGCTGACGATGTCAGCTTGGGCAGAAATACCGGTACGTCAGGCGCTGATTCTCGACGACGGCCAGCAACAGCATGAGCTTCATGTCGAAATCGCACGGACGGCAGCGCAACGTGCCCGGGGGCTGATGGAGCGCGACGCGCTACCTGCCGAGGCGGGCATGCTGTTTGTCTACGATAGCGAACAGTCGGGAAGCAACGCGTACTGGATGTACAAGACACGGATTCCGCTGGATATCGCCTTCATCGATAGCCAGGGCGTCATTCGCTCGCTCAGAACGATGTCGCCTTGCCGCTCGACGTCCTCCCGGGAATGCCCGGTATATCCGGCGGGCGCGCCGTTCCGGGCGGCGCTGGAGACGAATGCCGGTTATTTTGCCGCCCACGACATCGCCGTGGGCGACCGCATCGAGCTCGCGCCCTGGCTGGAGGCGCCCTGAAAGGCATTCGTTTCACGCATGAGACATGCCGATAACGTCTTCTTGGCCGTCGGAAAAGAGAGCCGTATTGATGAACCGGGGCCGGGCAGCGGTAATGAAAGGCCTACCGATGGCGCCATTCCAGGTGTAGAGAGAATGCGACGCCGCTGGCGGAGGTTTTGTCAGTTCAGAACACGCTATATGATGGCGCGCCGTCGGGTTAAGCTATCTTGCGACACCTGTGTTGCAATGGATAAGTCTACGGGCACGGTGCGATGTAAATCACACCCTGATGCACGCCGGTCAGCCTGTTGTCTTCGCGGTCGGACAGCCGATCAACACAATAATTGGGAAAATTCGAGGTATGCGCATGAAACGCCACGCATTAACCGCAGCCGTACTTTCTACTGCCCTGATGGGCGTCGCATCGGTCTCGACGCCGGCCATGGCGCAGGATCAGCAATACATCACCATTGGTACCGGCGGTCAGACCGGCGTCTACTACGTCGTCGGCCAGTCCGTTTGCCGAATGGTCAACCGCAGTGCCGAAGAGAGCGGTATTCGCTGTAATGCCCCGTCGACCGGTGGTTCCGTGGCCAACATCAACGGTATCAAGTCCGGTGAACTGAACATGGGCGTCGCGCAGTCGGACGTTCAGTTCAATGCGTACAACGGCGAGGCGCAGTTCGACCAGCCGATGGAGAACCTGCGCTCGGTGTTCTCGTTGCATGGCGAACCGCTCACTATTCTGGCACGTGAAGACGCCAATATTCACTCCGTGCAGGATCTGAAGGGCAAGCGGGTCAATATCGGTAATCCGGGCTCGGGCCAGCGTGCCACCATGGAAGTGCTGATGGATGCCGAGGGTTGGGACACCAGCGTGTTCTCGCTGGCTTCCGAGCTGGGCGCGGCCGAGATGGCTTCTGCACTGGCCGACAACAACATCGATGCGATGGCTTATGTCGTGGGCCACCCTAACGGTGCCATTCAGGAAGCGACCACGACCGTCGCGTCCAACCTGGTACCGTTGAATGACGATGTGGTCAAAGGGCTGGTCGACAAGTTCCCCTACTACAGCATGGCTACCATCCCCGGCGGCATGTACGAGGGTAACCCGGACGACGTCGAAACATTCGGTGTTCGCGCCACCTTCGTCACCTCTGCCGACGTCGACGATGAAATCGTCTATCAGACCGTCAAGGCCGTGTTCGACAATTTCGATCGTTTCAAGCGCCTGCACCCCGCCTTCGCCAACCTGACGCCGGAAGACATGATCAGTGAAGGGCTGTCCGCACCGCTGCATGAAGGTGCCAAGCGTTACTATAAAGAGCAGGGCTGGCTGTAATCGCTCACAGCGGCATTCTGCCTAGAATGCGTTGACTCTCTGGCGCGGTGGTTGGTGACAACCGCCGCGCCGTTGGATCGAGTCCCCGCGACGCCTGGCGTCGCATCGAATCAAGCGCGAAATGATGTCGTTTCGATATCCTTTCGCCTATCGGCTGCCAAGTCAGGATCTGCTCATGACCGACAACAAGACTTCCGGCCCCGATCAGGCCAAGCTGGACGAACTGGCTGCGACCGATACCGGTGGTCGCAAGCTGACCGGAACACCGAACCGCATCCTGCTGAGTGTGGCGGCAATCTGGTCACTGTTTCAGCTCTGGATCGCCTCGCCGTTACCTTTCATGGTCGGGTTCGGCGTTTTCAGCGCCACCGAGGCGCGCTCCATCCATCTTGCATTTGCCGTCTTTCTTGCCTTCATGGCCTATCCGGCTTTCAAGGGCTCTCCGCGCGAACGTCTGCCGATCCTCGACTGGGTCATGGCGATCGTGGCGGCGTTTTGCGCCTCCTATCTCTATTTTTTCTACGCGCAGCTGTCACAGCGCCCCGGCGCCCCGATCCTGCAGGATGTGATTGTCGGCGTCATCGGGATCGTGCTGCTGCTCGAAGCGACGCGTCGCGCGCTCGGCCCGCCGCTGATGATCATTGCCTTGATCTTTCTGATCTACTCCCTCGCCGGGCCCTACATGCCAGGCATTCTGGCTCACCGCGGGGTGAGCTTCTACGGACTGGTCAATCACCAGTGGCTGACCACGCAGGGTGTCTTCGGGATCGCGCTGGGAGTGTCCACCAGTTTCGTGTTCCTGTTCGTGCTGTTCGGTGCGCTGCTCGACAAGGCCGGAGCGGGCAACTACTTCATCAAGGTCGCGTTTTCTCTGCTGGGCCACTATCGCGGTGGTCCGGCCAAGGCGGCGGTGGTGGCGTCCGGTCTGACCGGCTTGATCTCCGGCTCTTCGATTGCCAATACCGTGACCACCGGTACTTTCACCATTCCGATGATGAAACGTGTCGGTTTCAGTGCCACCAAGGCCGGCGCGGTGGAAGTGTCCTCTTCCGTCAACGGGCAGATCATGCCGCCCGTCATGGGGGCTGCGGCGTTCCTGATGGTCGAGTATGTGGGCATCTCCTATCTCGAGGTAATCAAGCACGCCTTTCTACCGGCGGTAATTTCCTATATCGCACTGCTCTACATCGTTCATCTGGAGGCGATGAAAGCCGGCATGAAAGGCCTGCAGAGCAGCAATCCGGTTCGTCCCTGGATGCGCAAGATTCTGGGATTCCTGACCGGGTTGGTCGGTTTGATGCTCGTATCCGCCGTCGTCTACTACGGCCTCGGCTGGCTTCAGCCGGCGTTGGGCGAGGCGGCCCCGTGGGTGATTGCTCTGATGCTGGCCGCCGTCTACGTCGGTTTGATCAAGCTGGGCTCGAACTATCCGCCGCTGGAAATCGACGATCCCAATTCTGAAATCACCACGCTGCCGCGGACCAAGCCCACCGTGATGGTGGGGCTGCACTACATTCTGCCGGTTGTCGTGCTGGTATGGTGTCTAATGGTGGAGCGTCTGTCGCCCGGCCTGTCGGCGTTCTGGGCCACCGCCTTCATGATTTTCATCATTCTGACGCAGCGGCCGATCGACGCCTTCTTCCGTGGTCAGAGCGACCTGGCCAATGACATCAAGCTCGGTGGTAAGGACCTGTTGGAAGGTCTGATCGATGGCGCTCGCAACATGATTGGCATCGGTATTGCCACGGCCACCGCGGGGATCATCGTGGGCGCGGTAGCGCAGACCGGCGTCGGCCTGGTGCTGGCGGATCTGGTCGAAACGCTGTCGATGGGCAATCTGCTGCTGATGCTGCTGCTGACGGGCGTGCTCAGCCTGATCCTGGGCATGGGTTTGCCGACAACCGCCAACTACATCGTGGTGTCGGCACTGCTGGCCCCGGTCATCGTCCAATTGGGCGAGCAGAATGGCCTGATCGTGCCGCTGATCGCCGTTCACCTGTTCGTGTTCTACTTCGGCATCATGGCCGACGTGACACCGCCGGTGGGGCTGGCGTCGTTTGCGGCGGCGGCGATTTCCGGTGCGGATCCGATCCGTACCGGCTTTCAGGCGTTCTACTACAGTCTACGTACCGCGGCGTTGCCCTTCCTGTTCATCTTCAATACCGACCTGTTGCTGATCAACGTCGATTGGCTCCACGGTGTCATCATCTTCATCGTGGCGACGGCGGCGATGCTGATCTTCGCGGCCGCGACGCAGGGTTTCATGCTGGTGAAGAGTCGCTGGTATGAGAGTCTGCTGCTGTTGTTGATCGCTTTCACGCTGTTCCGCCCCGGTTTCTGGATGGACATGGTCGATGCACCCTACGAAGAGGTGCCGCCGGCGCAGTTCGAACAGGCACTGGGTGAGATCGGGCCTGAAGGCCATCTGATGACGCGTATCGACGGACTCGATGCTTACGGCGCGCCGACCAGTTTCGTGGTCCAGGTGCCGGCGACCGAAGGCGATACCGGTGCCGAGCGGCTACAAAGCCTGGGTCTGCATCTGATGCAGGAAGACGGCAAGGTGCTGGTCGACATGACCGATTTCGATAGTCAGGCAGAAAAGCTGGGCTTCGACTTCGATCAGCAGATCGTGTCGGTGCGCATCCCCACGTCTCAGATGCCGAAAGAGCTGATGTGGATTCCGGCACTGATCCTGTTCGGATTGGTCGTCTTGCTCCAGCGGCGCCGGCGTGAACCAAAAGCCAGCAAGCCGGAACAGGTCGCGGCCGCCTGACGCAGGATTGCGGGCATGGCAACATGACGGTCGTCTCCCGGGAGGCGACCGTTTTTTTGTCCGCCTTGATCGACTGGGTGTCATTGCATCGTTTTATCGTCAACATGAACGAGGTGATCGTGAGCTTCCCCGATGCGTCCATCGACTATCGCCAACACCCCGAGTGCTACCGGATCGGCCACGGCGAGCGTGGCGTCTTTCATGTGCAGCCCTACAAGGACGAACTGCTTCCGCTGTGGGCGATTCGCAACGAGGCTGACGCCAAGCAGGCCATTACCGATATTCACGATCGCTACCTCGACTATCGTCGACAAGACGATTTCGCAGGCATGGACATGGCGCGCAAGTATCTTCAGATGGGTTACACCCGTGCGCGACGCTATGCGCGCTATCCGGGCGGGCGCAAGAAGGATGCTGACGGTCGTGCGCGTCAGCCCAGGAATGCCGATGCCGAAAAGGCACACATAGCCGAGCTTTACCGCGAGAGTCTGGATCGTGTGCGCGACGACGAGGTTTATCAGAACGCCAAGCGTGAGTATCAGCGTCGGCTGAGATCCGCCAAACGCTAATTCCATTGGATTCGAGCCATCACTTTTCGACAGGAGTCTTTCGTGCCAACGCTTGCTGCCATTCATCGTTATCCGATCAAATCCACCGCTGGCTCATCGCTGCAACGCGCGCGGGTCGAAGAAGAGGGACTGGTCGGCGATCGCCGCTTCATGGTGGTCAAGCCCGACGGGACCTTCCTCACGGCGCGCACGCATCCCGGGCTTCAGCTCGTACGTGCGCAATTCGATGGCGAGCGCCTGACCGTGACCCACGGC
Organism: Salinicola halimionae; assembly: GCF_003206065.1. GTDB lineage: Bacteria > Pseudomonadota > Gammaproteobacteria > Pseudomonadales > Halomonadaceae > Salinicola > Salinicola halimionae. Next base: position 119,271 of record NZ_PZJQ01000004.1, read on the forward strand.
ACGCTGCCGCCGGTGGACGTGGCTCGGCAAGAGTTTTCGGGACAGCCCTTCGACACCCAGGTGTGGGCCGACCCCTTCACGGCAACCACGACGCACGACTCTCTCGACGAGTGGTTCAGCGAGGCTGCCGGAGAACCCGCGCGGCTGCTATGGCTGGGCGATCGATCACCGCGCTACCGTGAGTCGATCGGCGTTCGGGTGAGCTTTGCCGATGGTTATCCGCTGTTGCTGATCTCCGAGGCGTCGCTGGAAGATCTCAATGTGCGTACCGATGGCACCCACGTGATGGCGCAGTTTCGGCCCAACCTCGTTGCGGCCGGCACCGAGCCCTACGCTGAGGATGGGTGGAAGCGCATTCGTGTCGGTGAGGTGACCTTTCGCGTCGACGCCCCCTGCGCACGCTGCGCCATGGTGACGGTCGATCCGGCGCGTGGTGAAAAGCGGATCGACAAGGAGCCGCTCAAGACGTTGGCGGGCTATCGCCGGGGTGAGAAAGGCAAGGTCTATTTTGGTCAGAACCTCGTCGCGGAAAATAGCGGAGAGATCGGCCTCGACGACCCGATCGAGGTGCTGGAATTCGCGCGCTGAAATGAACCGTCGATGAACGTTATCCGTGGGTAACGTTCACGCCCGGACGGGTAATGGCCTACTGCAAAACGGTTCATCTTCACGCAAGGTTGTCGTGCGTTCTGTTACATTAGATGTTATTAAATTTTTGATGTGTCCCGTGTCCGCCTTGTCCTTATGAACCCTGCTGTCATGCAGGGTTCATCTCCACAGCCGACGATTGTCGGAGCGCCCGGTTATTACGTTTCTTGACAGTCGGTAGCTGCCGCTCAAACACGATCAGCTCGTGATTTCGTGGCCACCTCGGTTTTTCCTGAATCAACATTCAATCACGTAGCCTTACAAAATTTGCAGCCAGCAAAGCGATTTTTGCTTGCCCGATCCTGGCCCCTCGCCTTACGACTTATAGCGAAGCCTGCGCCTTTCGTCTCATGCCCGATTTCTACCCCTCGATAGGCCAGGTGGAACTCATCAGAACCTTGTGTCGAAACCGACTGATATTTCCGGTCGCTCACAGACAAGGCTCATCGATCGTTACCGTACGGGAGTGCTGGATATGCAATTTTTCGACCGCCTGCTACTCGAGAATCGGGCCTGGGCCGACGACATGAAAGCTTCCGACCCGGAGGTCTTTCAGCGGCTCCACCAGGGGCAATCGCCATCGGCGTTGTGGATCGGCTGCTGCGATAGCCGAGTGCCGGCGGAACAGATCTGCAACGCCAAACCCGGAGAACTCTTCATCCATCGCAATATTGCCAATCTGGTGCATGAGGACGATGCCAACGTCTCGAGCGTGCTCGAGTACGCGATCAGTGCGTTGAAGGTGGATCACATCATCGTCTGCGGGCACCGTGGCTGCGGCGGCATCCAGGCGGCCGTGAGCGGCGGCGACGCGCTGCAGGCACTGCCTTATGTCGACAAGCATCTCGGGCAGGTCAAGCGTCTGGTTGCCGATCATGGGGTCGAGCTCGAGCGATTTTCACGGTTGAGTGAAAAGGTCGATCACGTGGTCGAGCTCAACGTGATCGCACAGGTCGAACGGCTCTCGGAGATGAAACTGGTCAAGGACAGCTGGGAAGCGCGTCATGCGCCGAGCCTGCACGGCTGGGTCTACGATCTGGCGAGCGGGCATCTGGACGAAGTGTGTCTTCATGAGGTCGGTGGGGCGCAGGGTGAACTTGCCGAGCAGAGCTGGCAGCGTGCGGCAGCCGGCTAAGAGCCTGCCCTCGATAAGAAACAAGTCACGCTTTTTACGCTGAGACTCATGGATCCGAGAATACGACAATGACGACATCGACACAGACACAAGCCGCGTCGGCGCTCCACGACAAGCCCGATACCTTCTCCTTTCGGCATCTTTCCCGGGATATTCCCGCCGGGATCGTCGTCTTTCTGGTGGCGATCCCGCTCTGCCTGGGGATCGCTCTGGCCTCCGGCGCGCCGCCCATCGCCGGACTGGTCGCCGGTATGGTCGGTGGGCTGGTGGTAACGATGTTCAGCGGCTCGTCGCTCAGCGTCAGTGGCCCCGCTGCTGGGCTGACGGTGATCGTGCTGGATGCGATCGAGCAACTTGGAAGTTTTGCCGCTTTCCTGATCGCAGTAATACTGGCCGGCGTACTGCAGCTTCTGATGGGCGTCTTCAAGTTGGGCCGGATCGGTGCCTTCGTGCCGACTTCGGTTATCAAGGGCATGCTGGCGGGGATCGGTTTGATTTTGGTGCTGGGGCAGTTCCCGATGGCACTGGGGCATCCACTGGACGACATGCCGGCGATCACCGATCCGGTAGCGTTGTTCAGTGATATTTCGCCGCTGGCGACCGTGATCGCGCTGTTCAGTCTGGGGCTGCTGGTGTTGTGGGAGCAGCCGATGATCAAGCGTCATCGTGCGTTGGCGCTAATTCCCGGCCCGCTGCTGGTGGTGCTCGGCAGCATCGCCATCGACCGTCTGGTCGGCGGTGCGATGCCTGGCTGGGCTCTGAGTGCCGGGCATCATATCGATCTTGGCGGCCTGTCCGGCCCGGCGGAACTGATCGGGCAGATGACCCATCCCGACATCGGCGCGCTAGCCAATCCGGCGGTCTATACGGTCGCCATCACCATCGCCATCATCGCCAGCCTCGAGACCCTGCTGAGTCTGGAGGCGATCGACAAGCTCGATCCGCTCAAACGCCACTCGCCGCCGCACCGAGAACTCAAGGCGCAGGGTGTCGGCAACATGATCTGCGGGCTGGTCGGCGCGCTGCCGGTCACGGCGGTGATCGTGCGCAGCTCCGCCAATGCCAACGCGGGCGGCCGTACACGCCTGTCGAGTTTGATTCACGGCAGTCTGCTACTGGTCAGCGTGGCGTTTCTGGCGATGTGGCTGGAGTTGATTCCGTTGGCGACCCTGGCGGCGATCCTGCTGCATACCGGCTACAAACTGGCCAAGCCGGGGCTGTTCATCGATCAATATCGCGAGGGTATGCGTCGCTTCATCCCGTTCACCGTCACGGTGATCACGATTCTGGCGACCGATTTGCTGATGGGCGTGCTGGTCGGGTTGGTGTGCAGTCTCTATTTCCTGCTGCAATCGGGTTACCGTTCCGCGATTGCCTGTACCCGCCGTGGCGACCACATGCTGCTCAAGTTCCAGCAGGACGTCTCGTTTCTCAACCGGGAAGAGATGCGCCAGTGTCTCGATGTCGTGCCGGACGACGGTGAGCTGATCATCGACGCCATCGGCGCCAACTACATCGATCCGGACATCCGCGAGGACATCGACCGCTTCGTCGACAACGCCTCGGCAAGGGGGATCGTGGTCGAGCTACGTGACGTCGAAGGAACCACTGGTACGTTCGGCGACGTCGGACCCTCGGGGATCGCCCGCGCCGTCTGAACGAGGCCTGAAGACGAGCTGAATGCTAACCGCCGCGTTCCCTCAGGACGCAGCGGTTGGCGTTGCCAGGTGACGGCGCTTCAGACCAGCGATTTGCGCAGATAGACCCGCTTGAGACCGAACTCTTCGGCGCGATGGGTCTCGACATAGCCGTAGCGCCGATAGATCGCCAGGTTCTCGTGCATCAGCTCCTGGGTGTAGAGCGTGATGTCGTCGAATCCATGCTCGCGAGCGCGGGCTTCTGCCGCCTGCATCAGCATCCTGCCGTAGCCTCGGCCCTGTGCAGCGGGAGAGACCGCCACGTTGTCCAGCAGCAGCGTGTCTGGCTTGGGAATCAGCACCATCAAGCCAACGATCTCGTCGTGATCCTGCAGTAGATTGATATAGCCGGCCTCGATATGGCGCGCATAGCGGCCCTCATCGATATCGCGCATTGGTCCAGGCATCCTGCCGATGCGGGCGACGTAATGATCGTAGGCGGCGGTAACCAGTGCCTCGACCGCCGTCAGGTCTTGGTTCTGGGCCAGGCGGATCATGCTCATCGGCTGGCCTCGCGGAAACGGGTGTCACAGTCGTCGGCACCCAGCTGCATTACCTCGCGTGGCGCGCCGTGATCATCGAGCAGGACCTGGCCGATCCCGGCGCGGTTCCACAGTCGCTCACCTTTCGACGCACGTTCGGGATAATAGGGGACCACCGCCATGCGCCGTCGCTTGGTGAGCCAGTTGAGCGGTGACCAGGGCGCGTATAGCCAGCGGTTGAGCCGATCGAACCAGTCGAGCAAGGTATCGGGGAAGGTGTTCTTGAGCCCGCTGCTGGTGATCTGCCACATCCGGGGACTGTTGCGTCGCTGGCGAATGGTGATCGCGTAGACGAAGGAGTAGTGGACGTCGCCGGAGAGAATCACGTAGCGCTGCGGTGTGCGGCTATGGCGCAGAATATTGAGCATGGTGTGTGCCGCACCGGGGTGGGCCATCCAGTTCTCCGCATCGACCAGCAGTGGCTTGCCGAACCAGGTGAACAGGCGCTGGATGCCCTCGATCAGCTTGACCCCGAAGACCGGGGCCGGAGAAACGATGATCACCGACGGCTCTTCGAGCAGCGCCTGCTGGAATTCACTTAATGCCTCCCAGTCCATCAGACCCGAGGGATGATGGCGATGGCGTTCGCTGCGCCAGCGTCGGGTACGTGTATCCAGCACCACCAGTCGAGGCGTCGAGTCGAGGGTATAGCTCCAGCCGGTAAAGCGGAGCAGTCGGGTCACGAGTTGATTGTGCGCCTGACAGTCGAGCCGGCCGTCGTCGCCGGCCGAGTCGAGCCACTCGCGGCTGGCATTCAATGGTTCGGTCAAGCCGTCGGGATCGTTGCCCCATCCCTGACATAACAGGTAAGCGATTAGCGCGTTACCCACGATCCGACGCGAAAACGGATGCTCGTGGACCGCGGCTTCCCAGGCGGCGGACAGATTCCAGTCGTCGGTGACGTCGTGATCGTCAAAGATCATCAGCGTGGGCAGATGAGCTAGCAGCCGCGCCACGCTCGGCAGTTCGGCGACGAAAGCGTCGATTTGTGGCTGCTGGTCTCCATAACGGTCCCGCTCCTCCGGAGTGAGTTCCGGCATTTCCACCGTCAGCAGCCGCCACGGTGTCGGCGACCACACCAGCAGATACATCGCCAGCAGCTCAGCGAAGGTGATCAGATGATTTTCCGCGCTGGCGGTGGTGAAGATCGGCTTGCGAACGCCGCCGAAGAATTTTTCGCGTAGCGCCTCGGTGGAGCGAATGGCCGGCAGCAATTCATCTCGTTGGTAGTATGTCTCGTCGCGGGCATAGAGCTCGCTGCCGCTGGCGATATCCGTGCCTTCCAGACATTCGTCGTAAAGCCCGAGGCGGGCGATCAGCGCATGAATGGCGGCCAGCATCGGCCCGGCAACGTCGTCGGCGTAGATCTGATCGCCGGTCATCAATAACGCTGCCGGACGGGCGTCGTGGTCAGCGTGGCGCTCGCTCAGCCAGCGGTCGGCACGTGCCAGGCCGTCCTGACCGGGATGATGCGGTTTGCGGCAGGAGCCATGGAGCAAATTGTCGTAACGCGAACGCAACACCAGCGTCGGCAGTGGCTCATCGTCGTAGAACAGCGACTCGCCCCAGTCTTTCATCGAGCGCCAGTCGACACTTTCCTTTTCGGCATTCTCCCGTTCGGCACTTTCGCACCCGGTGCTCTCCCGTTCGGAACTCAGGCGATAAGCAAGATCGTAGGCGATGATCGCGTCCTGGGGCAGGGCATCGTCCAGTTGCAGATCGATCAGGTGCAGGTGAGCGTGGGTGCCGACCGCGATGCGGGTCGTCGCCGCCTCCAGGTCATGGGGCCGAGCAACGTCATCGGTGATCAGTGTCAGTTGGAATTCGAGCGGGCGTGATGCGGCCAACCATAACACCAGTCGCTGCGGCGCGGCGCGGCGGAGTATCGGCCCGGCCAGGATGTCGGGGAGGTCGTCTGACAAGGTATCGTTCCTGAAAGCGTCTGTGGACTGCGCGCTGGCTGAAAATGGCGGTGCTCGCCGGTTTCAGGCAGAGCTTAAGCATACTTGAGTCGCGGCTTTCACCCACATACTCCTCGAGGACGATCGCCGTGCAGGCATTCAACGCCGGCGCTTGAGTGTCCTATCGATCACGTCCAGCCCCGGCGTGTACTGCCCTCTGGCCGCCTGCATGGCTCTCGTCAACGCCTGTTCGGCGACACGATCGTGATCCTGAGGGAGCGAGTTGACCTTGCACGGCAGGAAATCGAGCAGGCGGTCGTCGCCGAAAGTCGCCAGATGCAGTTTGGCCGGCGGCGCTCCATGCTCGAGCAATACATCGAGCAGCCCATCCATCAGCGTATAGGAAGCGGTGACGATGGCGTCCGGCAAACCGCCATCGCTCTGCAATCGACGCATCAGCGCAGCGCCGCTGTCACGATCGTAGCGTTCGCCGCTGAAGCAGCGCGGGTGATACTTTGGCTCGTCGCGCAAGGCATCCAGAAAACCCCGTCGACGCTCGGCGCTGATCGACAGATCCGGCACCGCGTCCAGCCACACCACGTCCGACACACCGGCGGCCAGCACCGAGCGTGTCAGCATCTCGCCGGCGGCGCGACCGTTGGTCACGATATTGACGAAACGCTCGGGGTCCAGCGGGCGATCGATGGCGATGATGGGCAGCCCCTGGGCCAATAAATCGGCATAGAAGGGGTCCTGGGGACTCAGACTGCTGGCGACCAGCAGTACATCGCAGCGCTGGGCGCGCAGCGACTTTGCGACGTCGCGCTCGCTCTGGGGATCGTCGTCGGAGCCGGCGATCAGCAATTGATAGCCCTGCTGGCGCGCGCCGTGCTCGAGCCGTTTGGCCAGGCGCGCGTAGCTGCCGTTTTCCAGATCCGGCACGATCAGGCCCAACGTACGGCTGTCGCCCCCGCGCAGCGCCGCCGCCTGGGCATCGATTCGGTAGTCATGGGCGTTGGCGATCGCCAGCACCCGTGCCACCGTGGCTTCGCTGATGCGGCGCGTCCTGGCCTGGCCGTTGAGTACGTAGCTCGCGGTGGTGCGAGAAACACCGGCCAGACGGGCGATATCGGCAAGCTTCATGCAAGACTCCTGCAACGTTCATGATCGACGGTGACGCATCCGCACGGCTTGGAACGATACCGCGTCGGGCTTTTCCGGCCCAGCCTGATTTTTACGGTCGACGATATCCGAGCTGGTCCGCGACGAAGAGCTTTGGCCAAGGTCTGCGCGAAGAGCTGCGGCGAAGGTCTAGCTTGTCAAATAGCGTACGAACAGGGAGCATGTTTATCATTTGAGGTGACACGATTCAGCAACAGCCAAGGTTCTGCTTCGCTTGGATTGTATCGGCCGCCTTGCCGAATCATGCTACGTGCATCGACTGACTCATTCGGAGAGAGTGTTATGTTGACCCTCCAGCCGCAGGACGCAGCGCTCAATTGCCAAGCCGACAGCTGGCAGAGTGCGCTGGATCAGGCTGCCGCTTCGCTGCATGAAGCCGGTCTGGTCGAGGCAAGTTATCGTGATGCTCTGCATGCCCGCGAGGGGCAGGGCTCGACCTTCCTGGGTAGTGGTATCGCCATTCCCCACGGCACGCCGGAGAGCCGCGAGCAGATCCATCGCACCGGCGTTCGACTGCTGCAGTTCCCCCAAGGCGTCACCTGGCACGATGGTAACAAGGTGTTCCTGCTGTTAACGATCGCCGCCGCCAGCGATGAACATCTGGACGTGCTGCGGCGGCTGACGCATGTGCTCGACGACGAGAGCGTTGCCGAGCGTCTCGCCAGCGCCGATACGGCCGAGGCAATGGTCGCGCTGCTCGCCAAGCCCAAGGTCAGGGCGCGCCTTGATGCCGGGACGCTGTGCCTGGGATTCCCGGCACGAGATCGATTCGAGCTGGCGTTGGCCGCCGCCGCGCGGCTGCGACAGGCCGAGTGCGTCGACGCGCGCTTCGTGGCCGCCATCACCGAACAGGAGCCGGTCTCTCTCGGTCAGGGCCTGTGGCTGGTGAGCGCGTCGCTTGGCGTCAGCCAGCCGGCGCTGGCACTGGCGACGCCGGAGCGAGCATTCAGCGGGCCGCGCGGTGCCGTCAACGGGGTGTTCTGCGTCGCGGCCCAGAATGATACCCACCATGAATTGCTGGGACGGCTGGCGAATCTGCTGGATAGCGGTGAGGGCGAGACGCTGGTCGATGCCGATGCCGATCACGTATTGGCACGACTGTCCGGCGAATCGAGCCGCGCCGAAACGGCCCGCGTGACGCTGCTCAACGCCCACGGCCTGCACGCCCGCCCTGCCAAGTTGTTGGTTCAGGCAGCCCGCGAGCAATCCCTGCCGGTACGCGTGCGTTTGATGGAAGGTGCAGCGGAGACCGTCTCCGCCGTCAGCCTGACCAAAGTGATCGGGCTTGGCGCTCGGCGCGGTCAGACGTTGATCTTCTCCGCCGAGGGCGGGGGGGCTGAGGTGGCCTTGGCAGCGATGGTCGACACCGTCAAAGCCGGACTCGGTGAATCCGTACGCCCGCTGTCGGACGGCGCCAGTGGCAGTTACGGCTCGCGAGCTGACGCCGCCCGCGAGACAGCGGGCGAAATGTCGAGCGAGGTGGCGCAGGAGCCCATCGCGGACGATACGGTACTGCCGGCCACCGCTGCTTCTCCGGGGTTGGCAATCGCGCCGGTCTTCGTGATGCGCGCGCCGAGCTTCGACTATCCCGAGCGGGCGCGGGACTTGGCATCGGAAAAGCAGGGCGACGCCGAGCGCCAGCGCGAGCGCCTGAGAGCGAGCCTGATCGAAGCGCGCGATCAGCTACGGGTGCTGATCGGCACCGCCAAGGGCGGTGATGTCTCCGAGATTCTTTCGATGCATGCCGAGATGCTCGACGACCCCGAGCTGCACGAGGCTGCTTTCGAAGGCATGCGTGAAGGCCTGAGCGCCGAAGCGGCGTGGTGGCAGGCGATCGACACCGCCGCGCGAGCTCAGGAAGCGCTGGCGGATAGGCTGCTGGCCGAGCGTGCCGCCGACCTGCGTGACGTGGGTCGCCGTGTGCTGGGTATACTCTGCGGCGTGAAAATGCCGACGCCACCGCAGCGCCCCTACATCCTGGTCACCGACGATATCGGCCCTTCCGACGTGGCGCGTCTCGATACCGCACAGGTGCGTGGGCTGCTGACCGCTCGTGGTGGTGCCACCTCGCACAGCGCAATTCTGGCCAGGGCATTGGGCATACCGGCGGTGGTGGGAGCCGGGACGCGAGCGCTGACGCTCGCCAACGACGACGAGTTGATTCTCGACGGCGATCTCGGCCGCGTGATCGTAAGGCCCAGTGCCGAACGCCGCGATCGCGCCCAGCTACGTCTCAAGGAGCTCGAGGCACTGCGCCGCGAAGCGCACGGACAGCGCTTCGAAGAGGGGCGCACGGCCGACGGCCGGCGTATCGAGGTCGCCGCCAATCTGGGTAATACCGCCCACGCCGCTGACGCCGTTGAACAGGGCGCCGAGGGCGTGGGGCTGTTGCGAACCGAATTCCTGTTCATGGCGCACCCGGCTGCCCCTGATCTGGAGACTCAGGTCGGTGAATATCGGCGCGCGTTCGACGCGCTCGACGGCCGCCCGCTGGTGGCACGCACGCTGGACGTCGGCGGCGACAAGCCGCTGCCTTACTGGCCGGTGGCGGCGGAAGACAATCCGTTTCTGGGCCTGCGTGGCATCCGGCTGGCACTGACTCGCCCTGAGGTGCTGGAAACCCAGCTGCGGGCACTGCTGACCGCCGCCGGCGATCGTCCGCTGCGGATCATGTTCCCGATGGTCAAGGACATCGACGAGTACCGTCAGGCCAAGGCGATCGTCGATCGACTCCAACAGGAGATCGGCGCGCCTGACGTCCAGGTCGGCGTGATGATCGAGATTCCTTCCGCCGCGCTGCTGGCACCGAGCCTGGCGGCGGAGGTCGATTTCTTCTCCATCGGTACTAACGATCTGACCCAGTACACTCTGGCGATCGACCGCGGTCACCCCGAGCTGTCATCGCAGGCGGACGGACTGCACCCGGCGGTACTGCGGCTGATCCAGATGACCGTGGATGCCGCCCACGCCGAGGGCAAGTGGGTCGGCGTCTGCGGCGAACTGGGTTCCGATGCCGCTGCAGTGCCGGTGCTGGTAGGGCTTGGCGTCGACGAGCTCTCGGTGTCGGTGCGGCAAGTGCCGATGGTCAAGGCCCGCCTGCGCGAGATCACTCAGGAGAGCGCCCGACTGCACGCGAAGACGGCGCTGGCCCAGGCCACCAGTCAGGCCGTGCGCGATGCGCTGGAGGCGTTGTAATGGCTCACTTGCTGGTGGTGACGCTCAATCCGGCACTCGATCTGTCGATTCAATTGCCGCAGCTCGAGCCGGGCGCGGTCAATCGCACCCGCTCGACCCACCTCGCGGCGGCCGGCAAGGGGCTCAATGTGGCGCAGGTGCTGGTCTCGCTGGGCCACCGCGTCACGTTGTCCGGTTTTCTGGGGGCTGACAACGACACGGCATTCGTCCAGGCCTGTCAGCGTGACGGGATCGAAGATGCCAGCCTGCGTCTGTCCGGCGAGACCCGGATCAACGCCAAGCTGGCTGAAGATGACGGGCGGGTGACCGACGTCAATGGCCCCGGTCTCGAGGTTTCCGCCGAGGCACTGGCCGAGTTGACGGCCGATCTGGTCGCGCGCTGTGAAACCGAGCATCCGTCCGCCGTCGTGGTCACCGGCAGTCTGCCTCCGGGCGTGATGCCAGCGGCGCTGGCGGCGCTGATCGAGGCGCTCAAGGCCAGCGGCACTCCGGTCTGGATCGATACCAGCGGGCCGGCGTTGGCGGCGGCATTGGCAGTACACCCTAGTGCAGCCAAGCCCAACGAGCAGGAGCTGGCCGACTGGGCCGGCGGCCCGCTGACGGAGCCGGTTGCTCAGCTCGACGCTGCCCGGCGTCTTCACGCAGCCGGCGTCGAGGAGTCGATCCTGTCGCTGGGTGCCGAGGGCGTGCTGTGGATCAGTCGGCGTGGAGAGTGGCGCTCCCTCCCGCCCCGAGTCGAAGTCAGAAGTACGGTAGGCGCCGGCGATACGTTGCTGGCCGCGATGCTGCACGGGGTGGTCGAGGGGCTCGAGCCGCAGGAGGCATTGCGCCAGGCGACCGCCTTGGCGGCCGAAGCGGTGCGCCACGTTGGCGTCGGTAATCCGCACGCCGGAGATTTCCAGCAATTACTGCAACAGACGAGCGTCGATCGCTGCGGCGAAGCGCGCGTCGGGAGGGGGGTATGAACGGGGAGCGCATGAACGGGGAACGCATGAACGTCATTCTGATTACTGACTGCCCCAGCGGCATGGCGACGACCTTCCTGGCCGCAAGACGTCTGGAGCAGGCCGCGCAGCGACGAGGTTGGCAGTCCCAGACCGAGATGCACGGCGAACTTGAAGCCGTCACGCCGGTCTCCAGTGAGGTGATCGCCGCGTCGGATCTGATCGTCGTGGCCGCGGAACGAGTGCCGGAGCCAGCACGCTTTGTCGGTAAACGGCTCTTTCGCGCACCGATCCAGCAGGCTTTACCCGATCCCGAGGCGTTTCTCGAACGCGCCGCCCGCGAAGCGGTAGCGTTCGACATCACCAACGAGCCGGTAGATGCACCGGTGGCGATGGCGACAGTCGATAAACCGGGGCCGAAACATATCGTCGCGGTAACCGCTTGTCCGACCGGTGTCGCGCACACCTTCATGGCTGCCGAGGCGCTGGAGCAGGCCGGGCGGGCGCTGGGGCATCAAATTCATGTCGAGACGCAAGGATCGGTCGGCGCGCAGAATCGGATCGGCGAGGCGGATATCGAGGCGGCCGACATCGTGCTGCTGGCCTGCGATATCGAAGTCGACGACGCGCGCTTTGCGGGCAAGCGGGTCTACCGGACTTCCACCGGTACTGCGCTCAAGCAGCCGCAGCAGACGATCCAGAGAGCGCTCGGCGAGGCAGAGGTGGAGTCGGCTGGTAGCGAGGAGAGCAGCGGCGGCGAGCGCAAGAGCGGCGGATCCCATAAAAGCGCTAAAGAGCGCGGGTTCTACAAGCATTTGCTGACCGGTGTCTCGTTCATGCTGCCGATGGTGGTGGCGGGTGGTCTGTGCATCGCGCTCTCGTTCGTGTTCGGAATCAAGGCCTACGAGCAGGAAGGCACGCTGGCGGCGGCACTGATGCAGATCGGCGGCGGCACGGCCTTCGCGCTGATGGTGCCGGTATTGGCGGGCTATATCGCTTATTCCATTGCCGATCGGCCGGGTATCGCCCCGGGGATGATCGGCGGGATGCTCGCGTCGACATTGGGAGCCGGCTTCATCGGCGGGATTCTGGCCGGCTTTCTGGCCGGGTACTCGGCCATGGCGGTGATCCGCTACGTCAAACTGCCGGCCAGCGTGGAGTCGCTGAAGCCGATCCTGATCATTCCGCTGCTGGCGAGCCTGTTCACCGGGTTGGTGATGATCTATGTGGTGGGCACGCCGGTAGCGGCGCTGTTGTCGGCACTGACGGCGTTTCTCAACAACATGGGATCGACCAACGCGGTACTGCTGGGGGTACTGCTGGGTGCGATGATGTGTTTCGACCTTGGCGGTCCGGTCAACAAGGCGGCTTATACCTTCGGCGTGGGGCTGCTCTCGACCGAGACCTACATGCCGATGGCGGCGATCATGGCCGCCGGTATGGTGCCGCCCATCGGCATGGGGTTGGCCACGTTTTTGAGACGCAGCCGTTTTGCGCAAGCCGAGCGCGAGGCGGGCAAGGCATCGTTCGTGCTGGGACTCTGCTTCATCAGCGAGGGGGCGATTCCGTTTGCCGCCAAGGATCCGCTGCGCGTGATTCCGGTATCGATGATCGGTGGCGCGGTGACCGGGGCGCTATCGATGTGGTTCGGCGTCAAGCTGATGGCGCCGCACGGTGGCCTGTTCGTATTGCTGATTCCGAACGCCGTCAATATGGCGCTGCTCTATCTGCTGGCCATCGCGGCCGGTGCGGCGATCACGGGCGTCGGCTACGCCTTGCTCAAGCGTGGCGAGTCAGGTGTGACACCGGCCCCAGATATCACGACCGAACCCGCTAAAGCACCATCCGCACCTGCCGAAGCCAATCGTCAGATGTCCTGATTCGCGCGCGTCGGTATCGCGCCCTACGCTCTCTTGACAGCAGCGGGTTAACAAGAGCGGGTTGGTAATGACGGGTTGGCAACGATTCGATCGTTGCCAACCGTTTACGTTTATTCGATCCCGTCGTCATGACCAATATCAGCGGCCAACCGGAGATATACGATGAAGATCCACTGGCAGGGCGACCGTCTGGTCGTCGCCGAGGGTGATATCACTCGTTTCGAGGGCGATGCCATTGTCAACGCCGCCAACAAGAGTCTACAAGGTGGAGGTGGCGTCGATGGGGCGATCCATCGGGCAGCGGGCCCGGAACTTCTCGAGGCGTGTCGCGAGTTGCGGCGCACGACATTGCCGGATGGACTGCCCGCGGGAGAAGTCGTCTTGACGCCGGGTTTTCGACTTCCGGCATCTCATGTGATCCATACGGTAGGCCCCGTCTTCGCAACGTCGGAAGATCGTTCCTCACAGCTGGCTGATTGCTACCGCAAGGCGTTGCAGTTGGCGGGACAACACCGATTCACGCGGCTGGCATTCCCGGCCATCTCGACTGGCATCTACGGTTATCCGGCCGATGCGGCGGCGAAAATCGTGGCCACCGTGATGCGCGAGACGCTACCCGAGTTTCCCGAGCTCACGGTGACGTTGATGTTCTTCTCCAAGGCGGATGCCGATGGATTCCTCAAAAACGCCTCCCTTCCCGTCTAGATGACCATCGCCCTCGAAAGCGGTCGCGGCGATATGCCTTGGTGGTCGTTTCCGAGTGCGACGCTCGACGTCATTCTTCAGGCTGATACTTGTAACCGACGCCGTAGACGGAGCGAATGATGTCTCGCTCGGGCCAGATATCGGCGATCTTGCGCCTGAGCTTCTTGACGTGACTGTCGACGGTGCGTTCGGAGACGATGCGATGATCGCGATACATGTGATCCATCAATTGATCGCGGGAAAATATCCGGCCCGGACTGTGCATCATCACTTTCAGAAGCTGAAACTCGACAGCGGTGAGATTCAGGTCCTCGCTGCCTGCCATGGCGCGCCAGCCATCCTCGTCCAGCGTCAGCCGGTCCGCTGCTGAGGCACTTTTTTCGTCCGCACCGGCAAGGCCCTGACTGCGGCGCAGCACCGCCTTGACGCGGGCTACCACTTCGCGGGGACTGAAGGGCTTACAGATATAGTCATCGGCGCCCAGTTCGAGCCCCAACAGACGATCGACCTCTTCGACACGAGCGGTCAGCATGATCACCGGTATCGTGGGGAACCGTTCGCGGATCTGGCGACATAGCGTGAGGCCATCGGTACCAGGCAGCATCAGATCCAGCAGTATCAGCATCGGCTGGTTCTCTTCCAGCCACTCCATCACGGCATTGCCGTGATCGATGTGATCCGAGGCGTAGCCGCTCTTCGATAGATAGTCGGCGACCAGGCGCGCGATCTTGGGTTCATCTTCGACGATCAGAATGGGGTCGTTCATCAAGCCGGCTCCAGGTCAGTTGGCATGACTGCCGTATTTATCGGGTCGTTCCTTGGTTCGATCTCGGACGCGCTCGTCGGAGCGTTCCTGGGCAAGCCCCGGAAACGATTCGGCTCCCACGTCGGCCGGTACGTTGTCGGGAAGATCCAGCGGGAAGGTCAACGTCCAACGCAGGCCGCTCAGCGATGAGGTAGACGGGATCAGAGTGCCGCCTTGAGCCTCGATCAGCGCGCGGGCGATCGATAGACCCAGGCCGCTCCCCCCGCTCCGACGATTGCGCGATCCCTCGACTCGGTAGAGGCGCTCGGTAAGGCGGGGGAGTTCGTCGTCAGACACGCCCGGCGCCGTATCTTCCCAGGTGACTTCCGCTCGATTGTCATGGCGTTTCAGCGTGACTCGCAGCGTGCCGGGGCTGTCGGTGTAGGCAATGGTGTTGGACAGCAGATTGTCCCAGAGCTGGCGGAGCCGCTGATTGTCGGCACGCACCCACAGTGATTCAGTTTCCAGCTGCAGGGAAAGCCCGTGGCCTTCCAGACGCGCCTGGCTGTCGTCGAGCCGCTGTTCCAGCGACTCCTTGAGATCCACCGGAACGAGATGCATATCCAGCGCGCCAGCGTCGCTCTGGGCCAACAGGCGCAGATCCTCGACCAGATGACCGAGCTGATCGACTTCCTGCTGCAACGATCCGAGGTTATCCGCCGACAGCGGTCTCACGCCGTCCTGCATGGCCTCGATTTCGCCGCGCAGCACCGCCAGCGGCGTGCGCAGTTCATGAGCGATATCGGCGACCCAGCGCTGGCGGGCGCGGCGATTGGCCTCGAGCGTCTCGGCAAGCTGATTGAAGTCCGCGGAGAGACGGGAGAGCTCGTCGCGGCCGCGTTCGGAAAGGCGCACGCTGTAATCCCCGAGGGTCAAGCGGCGAGTGGCCAGGGTCATGAGACGGGCGCGGCGACCCAGCCACCAGGCCAGTCCGCCCGCCAGCAGCAGCGAGGTGAGGAACAGCGAGCCGACGATGATGGTCAGATTGCGCTGCTGACGCTCGAGAAAGATCTGATCCATGCGCGCCATCAGCCGCTCCGGCGGGAGGTAGCCCAACTGACCGACCAGCTTGTCGCCACTGCGGATCGGCACGAAGTGCGGTTCCGGCGGGGGAGGCATATCCAGATCGAGGTCCTGGGGGGGCGGCTTGAGCAGCGGCTCGCCGATGACCGGGTTGCTCAGTTCATCGAGCAGCACGTAACCGCGCGCATCGGAAAACTGGCGGTCGATTCCGCTGGGGGGACGTCTCTCGCTCGACCAGAGCTGGCTGCGGACCAGGCTTTGCCAGGCGCGGGGGTTATCGCGTAGCCACTGCCAGCTGCCGCGCTGAGTCCACTGTTCGCCCAGCGCGTTGGCCAGCGTCTCGGCACGCGTCGACTGGCTGCGTTCGAGATAGTTGACGAAACCTTCGTCCAGACTGCGCGAGACGAACACGAATACCAGCCCGCTGATCAGCACATTGGTGATCAGAATGATGGCGAAGAGCTTGATGCTGAGACGTGATAGTCGTGGCCAGTCACGTCGGCTGCTGAGCGATAAAGACATGGGGCTTGGCTTTTTCACGGGTGGCATCGATCTCTAGAGTGTGGTGCAAGGCGAGGCAACGACGGTTCAGGCAATAGGCAAACATTGTGGAGATTGCCGCACCGGCTGTCGGCTTTCCAGCAACGGATGGTGCGGGGAGCGAATGCACAGACGGACATCAGGATGATCAGCACTTGTCGGCGCGGGAAATCCAACGATCGCCCCAGCAGAAGTCAGCCGCCCAATGGGGCTGGTCGGTCGCGTCGAAGGTCGCCCACATCTCACCGAAAGTGCGACCAGTGATCGGGTGTCGATGAGAGGGCAGCAGTTCGGCCAGTGGGTGGAGTACGAAGGCGTAGCGAGTGATGTCCTCGCGCGGCAGACGGGCTTCGCCGTGACATCCGACGACATCGCCCCATAACAGCACGTCGATATCCAGCGTCCGGGCAATGAACTTGGCAGGCCCTGGTGGGCGGCCGTTATCCCGTTCGATGCGTTTGCAGTGGTCGGTAATGGCGCTCGGCGACAGCTCGGTGTCGAACGCTACGATCAGATTATAGAACGGTCGATCGTCGTCGAAGCCGACTGCCGGGCTTTCGAAGACCCGGGAACATCGCAGCGATTCCTTGCCGGCGAGTTCCGTCAGTGCATCCAGTGCACGACATAGATGTCGCTGACGCTGGATATTGCTGCCCAATCCGAGAACGACCAGAGCCATCAATCGACACTGCGTTCGATACGCACGCCCACAGTGCGCGCGGCTGCCACAGCGCCCGGTTTGCGGACGGTCACGCGCAGCTGGCGGATGCCGAATTCATCGATCAGTATCGCCGCCACGCGTTCGGCGAAGGTCTCGACCAGGCCGTGGGCATTGGTATCGGCGTAGGTCGTCAGGCGCTGGCAGATGGCAGCGTAGTCCAGCGTCTTGGTGAGGTCGTCCTCTCGAGCGGCGGGGCGGATGTCGGTGCCCAGCTCCAGGTCAAGCTCCAGGCGCTGGCGCACCGTACGCTCCCAGTCGTAGACGCCGATCACTGTCTCCAGGTTCAAGCCCTCGATCAATATCTGATCCACGCAATGTCCTCGTCAGCAGCGGGTCTTATTGGCGGCCGGTCTTGTCGGCAATGAGACGTGTCGATCGAGGCCCCGGCCAAGGTGGCGTCGATTGTACGCGATGAGAGTGGCAGAATCAGGGCCTCTCGATGATGCCCGGCCCGCGCCAACAAGGAGATTGATGCCTTTGCCCTCGGTCCTCGTTACCGGTCTGCTGATGGTGGCCGGCTACTTGAGCGGTTCGCTGCTTGGCGCGATCTGGGTCTGTCGTGCCTGGGGCTTGCGGGATCCGCGCCTTGCCGGATCCGGGAATCCGGGGTTCTCCAATGTGCTGCGAGCGTTTGGCTGGCGGCCGGCGCTGCTGACGCTGATCGTCGATGCGGTCAAGGGCATGCCGGTGCTGTGGTTGTCGGGCGCGCTGTCGTTGTCGGTCTGGGCACAGGGGCTGGTGGGACTTGGCGTGCTGATCGGGCATAGCTGCCCGGTCTGGCATCGAGGGCGCGGTGGCAAGGCGGTGGCCAGTGCTTTCGGTGTGCTGCTGATGCTGGCGACGCCGGTCGCTCTGATCTGCGCCCTGTGCTGGTTCCTGCTGGCCTGGCGCGTGCGCACCGCGGCGGTGGCCTCGCTAGCGACGGCGCTGATGGCACCGCTGTTGAGTTACTGGCTGGCGCCACCGATGACGGGCGTCATCTGCGTGTTCTCGATGCTGGTGCTGGCAAGGCACGCCTGGAACATCCGCCTGTGGCAGGAGCGGCGTCGCGAGACTCCGGAGCCGGCGCTGGCCGACGTTTTCGGCTCCGATCCTTTTGCCACCAGTCCTTTTCCCACTGGTTCTTGCGATGAAGACGACGCGCGACGCGATCGTCGAAATTTTGTCACGGGCAGTGCCGGCTCTCGAAAGGCTGAGCCAGAGAAGGCTGAGCCAGAGAAGGCTGAGCCAGGGGAGACTAGGCCGCGGGAGGAGTGAGCTCGGCCAGTGGCCAGCGCGGACGAGGTTGCAGAGTCTGGCTGCGTTGGCCAGCAGCGAGGCGTTGCGCACCGGCATAGGCGATCATCGCGCCGTTATCGGTGCAGAAGCGCCCCCGCGGATAGAAAGCCCTGGCGCCCAGCTTGGCAAGTGCGGCATCCAGTATTTCACGTAGGCGCCGGTTGGCACTGACGCCACCGGCGACCACCAGCCGTTCTCGACCACTCTCCTTGAGGGCACGCCGACATTTGATCACCAGAGTATCGACGACGGCGTCCTCGAAGGCACGGGCGACGTCGGCGCGTGCCTGGTCGTCGAGTGCATCCTGTTCGCGAAGATGGCGCAGCGCAGTCAAAGTGTGAGTCTTGAGTCCCGAAAAGCTGAAATCGAGCCCCGGCCTGTCGGTCATCGGTCGGGGAAAGCGGAAGCGTTCGCTGCGACCCCGCTCGGCCAGTGCGGCGACCTGAGGGCCGCCGGGGTAGGGCAGACCGAGCATCTTGGCGACCTTGTCGAAGGCCTCGCCGGCCGCGTCGTCGACCGACTCCCCCAGCAGCCGGTAGTCGCCGAGGCCGCGAACATCGACCAGTTGGGTATGACCGCCTGAGACCAGCAGGGCAACGAACGGAAATGCCGGCGGGTTCTCTTCCAGCATCGGTGCCAGCAGGTGCCCTTCCATGTGATGCACGCCCAGCACCGGAATATCGAGCGCGCGAGCCATGCCGTGTGCGGTGCAGGCGCCGACCATCAGCGCGCCGACCAGCCCGGGACCGGCGGTGTACGCGATGGCATCCAGATCGTGCTTGGTCAGCCCGGCGTCGCCGAGCACCTGGTCGACCAGCGGCAGCAGCTTGCGGGTGTGATCGCGAGAGGCCAGCTCCGGCACCACACCGCCAAATTCGGCGTGCAGTGCAATCTGGCTGTAAAGCGCGTCGGCCAGCAAGCCAACGTCGGTGTCGTAAAGAGCGACGCCGGTTTCGTCGCAGGAAGTTTCGATGCCCAGCACGCGCATAGTCGGATGTCCGTCGAGGTCGGGATGCGGAAGGTGCGCTAGTTTACGCTGCCGAAAAGTCATTTGCATTGGTTAGGGGGCGGGACTAGAATGCTCTGCTCTGCAGGACTGGGTCGTGCGCCTTCAACACGTTCTCGGCTGTCTATCCGGAAAGATCTGGGTCATGACGACTCGAATCTAGCTGGAAAGAACCGGACCGGGTAAATCCGAGGTTGCGACGCGAAAGGTATTCATGCCCTTCGTAGCGTGGTTTCGAGTATCTCGGGTTGCGCGTCGAAAGGGGCGTGCGTTCAAACCGAACTCAATTCCCAAGGTAGGTGAGTGCTTCATGCCCGCTGTTAAAGTACGTGATAACGAGCCGTTCGACGTCGCGCTGCGTCGCTTCAAACGCTCCTGCGAAAAAGCCGGAGTTCTTTCTGAAGTCCGCCGTCGCGAAACTTACGAAAAGCCCACTGCGGTTCGCAAGCGTAAAGCTGCTGCTGCGGTGAAGCGTCACGCCAAGAAGTTGCAGCGTGAGCGTAAGCGTTTCGAACGCTTGTATTGATCCGTACTGTGGGTGACTTCGGTCACTCCAGAGGGACGATCAAACGGCCGCCGTTCAGGTGGCCGTTTGTTTTTGTCCCGCTACCATTTGTCGAAAACGGCACCCAGGCAACATTTTCCTGACGGTTCTCTCTTCACGACAGACATTGCAGCGCTGGGCCCATTGTCACGGCCTGCCTGCAGCCGGATTCTCCAGAGCGTCCCGACGATATGGCCGGACAGATTTCTCAGCGCTTCATCGATGATTTGTTGTCTCGTACCGATATTGTCGATGTGATCTCCGAGCGCGTGCAGCTCAAGAAGAGTGGTCGCAACCATAGCGGCCTGTGCCCGTTTCATCAGGAAAATTCTCCGTCGTTTACCGTGAGCCATGACAAGCAGTTCTACCACTGCTTCGGCTGCAGCGCTCACGGCAATGCCCTGCGTTTCCTGATGGAGTTCGACAATTTGCGCTTTCCTGAAGCCGTCGAGCAGCTCGCTTCACGGGCAGGCATGCAGGTCGAGCGGGATGGCGGCGAGGATCCGGGGGCGCGTCAGCGCCAGCAGAAACGCGAGGAAGGCGTCAACCTGCTGGAGTTGGCCTCACGCTTCTTCCGAGAGAGGCTGGCGCTGGGGGGCGGGCGTCAGGCCAGGGAGTATCTCGATCGTCGCGGTCTGAGCCAGGAGGTCATTCGCGATTTCGGTGTCGGCTACGCCGAGGACGAGTGGGAGTCGCTCAAGCGATACCTGCTCGAGCAGGGAGTCAGCGAAGCAGTCCAGGTTGAATACGGGCTGCTGGTGCACCGTGAAGAAACCGGTCGCACCTATGATCGTTTTCGTGACCGGGTGATGTTCCCGATTCGCGATTGGAAAGGCCGCACCATTGCGTTTGGTGGTCGAGTGCTGGGAGATGCCAAGCCCAAGTATCTCAATTCGCCGGAAACGCCGGTCTTCCACAAGGGGCGCGAGCTCTACGGACTGTTCGAGGCGCGTCAGGCCAATCGCCAACTTTCTCGCGTGCTGGTGGTCGAGGGCTACATGGATGTCGTCGCGCTGGCACAGTTCGGGATCCGCAATGCCTGTGCCACGTTGGGCACGGCGCTGACCACGGACCACCTGCAGCGTCTGTTTCGGCTGGTGGACGAAGTGGTGTTCTGCTTTGACGGCGACAACGCTGGGCGGCAGGCGGCACGTCGCTCGCTGCAGACCGCATTGCCGTCGATGATCGATGGCCGTCAGGTACGCTTCCTGTTTCTGCCCGACGGGGAGGATCCGGATACGTTGATTCGCCAGGAGGGTCAGGAGGCATTCGAGAATCGAGTGACCTGCGCCAGCCCGCTGTCGGAATTTCTGTTCGAGCAAGCGGCCGAGGGGCATGATCTCAAGCAGGTGGAAGGGCGGGAGCGTTTCGTCACCGCGGTGCTCGAGGCTCTCAAGCGCCTTCCCGAGGGCGTACTCAAATCCCTGCTGGTCAGGGAACTGTCGGTTCGAAGCGGCATCGAACAGTCACATTTCGTCGATTGGCTGACGACGCATGCCGAATCCGTGTCACGTCAGACGATGGCGCCGGATGCCGGTGGCTACGAGGCCCTGATGGCGGTGGCAGAAGATGACGTCGGAATGGTTTCAGACGCCGGCGAGACGGTCGATAAGAGACAACATTCGGCAAGATCGCGCGCGTATCCGGCATCTCGCTCAGGAACTGCTACGCTTTCCCTGAGCATTCCGGCTCGGATATTGCATCTACTGCTGCATGAGCCGGGATTGGCCGATAGATTGCCGGAAACGCTCGACTGGTGCCCGATGGAGGCGCCAGATGGTCGTTTGTGCCGCGAAGTGGTGCAGTTATTGCGCGCTGGGCGTTACCGCAGTCCTCAGGTGTTACTGGCGCACTTTCACGGTAGCACCGACGGCGAGCGCCTCGATCAACTGGCGCGTCGTGAACTGGCCATCCCGCGCGATGTCCGACCCAGCGAGCTGGACAATTGGGTGCGCTATCTGCAGCGCGAGAGCGAGCGCTTGAGTCCGGTCGAAGAGTATCGTCACTTGCTGGAAAAAAGCCGTCAGCCGGGTGCGCTAAGTAGTGACGAGAAGCAGCGGCTGCGAGAGCTTATTGGAAGGCTGGCGACCGGCGGTTCCGGCTCCAATGCAGGGTAGAGTGAAAGGTTGAGGGTTAGAGAAGGTGTCAGACGTCGAATGGCGTCGCGAAATTTGGACTACCAAGGCAGGGAAGCGTGAAGTGGTCAATCAGTGAGGTTATCAACCGAGAGCGCGGTCGAAAAGGTTGAAATGGCGGCGATCGCCACCAAATAGGTTAACCAAGCACACTAGCACACCTGGCAGGCAAGGTAATAGAAGCTGGCAGCAAAAAGCGGGGGCGCGCTATACTAGTCGGCTTTTGGGCGGCGCGCTGTCATCCCCAGGTGCTTCATTCTTCTTCGTCGAGTAGGGTTTCTATGGCTGGAAATGCACAGCAGTCACGTTTGAAGGAGCTGATCGCACGCGGCAAAGAGCAGGGTTTCCTGACTTATGCCGAAGTGAACGATCACCTCCCCGAAGATATCGCTGATCCCGATCAGGTGGAAGACATTATCTCCATGATCAATGACATGGGGATCAATGTCGTCGAGGAGGCACCTGACGAAGACACGCTGATGATGTCCGACGATTCAGCTGATGAATCGGCGGCGGAAGAGGCTGTTGCGGCGCTTGCAGCGGTCGAGAGCGATGTCGGGCGCACGACCGATCCGGTGCGCATGTACATGCGTGAAATGGGTACGGTCGAGCTGCTGACTCGCGAAGGCGAAATCAAGATCGCGAAGCGTATCGAAGAAGGCCTGCGAGAAGTCATGTCTTCTCTGTCCTACCTCCCCGGAGCCGTGGATTCCATCCTCAAGGTCTATGATCAGACCCAGGACGAGGAGGCTCCCGGACGCCTGTCGGATTTGTTCTCGGGTTTCATCGATCCTGATGAAGGGATCCCCGGTGTTGCCGAAGTCGAGATGCCGGAAGAGGTCGAAACCACCGCCAGTGGCGAAGACGACGAAGACGACGAAGACAGCGAAGAAGAAGACGACACCGCCAGCGAAGGCGGTCCCGATCCTGAAGAAGCTCGGGTTCGTTTTGAACAGATTCGCGAACAGAACGAATCTGCCAAGGCGGCCATCGACAAGCACGGACGTGGCTCGAAAGAAGCCAATGCCGCACAGGGTCGTTTAGCTGAACTGTTTTCTCCGATCAAGCTGTCGCCCAAGCACTTCGAGCGTCTGGTCGGTCAGGTCCGGATCAGTGTCGATCAGGTTCGAAGCCAGGAAAAGTCGATCATGCAGGTGTTCGTCAAGCAGGGGAAAGTGCCCCGCAAGACGTTCATCAGTTCGTTTTTGGGTAGCGAAGCCACCAATACGTGGTTCGATGACTTCCTCGCCAAGAACGGCAAGTATGCCGATCGTCTCGAGCCGTTCCGCGGCGACATTCAGCGCGCGCAGCGTAAGATCAGCTTCGAAGAAGAGATGGTCCAGCTTTGCGTGGGGCAGTTGAAAGAGGTCAATCGGCGCCTCTCCATCGGCGAGGCCAAGGCGCGTCGCGCCAAGAAAGAGATGGTAGAGGCCAACCTGCGCCTGGTCATCTCGATCGCCAAGAAGTACACCAACCGCGGTCTGCAGTTCCTGGACCTGATTCAGGAAGGTAACATTGGCTTGATGAAAGCGGTGGACAAGTTCGAATATCGCCGTGGCTACAAGTTCTCGACCTATGCCACCTGGTGGATTCGCCAGGCGATTACGCGTTCGATTGCGGATCAGGCGCGCACCATCCGTATTCCGGTGCACATGATCGAGACGATCAACAAGCTCAACCGCGTATCGCGGCAGATGCTGCAGGAGATGGGTCGCGAGCCGACGCCGGAAGAGCTGGGCGAACGTCTCGAGATGCCGGAAGACAAGGTGCGTAAGGTTCTCAAGATCGCCAAGGAACCGATCTCCATGGAGACGCCCATCGGCGACGACGAGGACTCGCACCTGGGTGACTTCATCGAAGACAGCACCATGGTGCTGCCGATCGACTCCGCTACCGGAGAAGGCCTGATCGAAGCCACTCGCAACGTCCTCGGCGGTCTGACCGCGCGTGAAGCCAAGGTGCTGCGCATGCGCTTCGGGATCGACATGAATACCGACCACACGCTGGAAGAGGTCGGTAAGCAGTTCGACGTCACCCGCGAGCGTATTCGTCAGATCGAGGCCAAGGCGTTGCGCAAGTTGCGTCACCCATCGCGTTCTGAGCCGCTGCGTTCGTTCCTCGACGAGTAAGCGTGAAGCCTTATCACGGGCACGAGCGACGAGCCCCGCCAACCGATAGGTTGGCGGGGCTTTTGTCATTATGAGGCGGACGGTAGCGACGGGAACGTGAATATCCTGGGTACTGCGACTGATTCGAAATCGGTGGGAACCTTACTGCCGAGTACTTCTCGAACTCATCTGCGTAATGACGAGGGGGCTTAACGCTCGCCCCCTCGCCGCTCCCCCTCTCGTTGACGCCACAGACCGGCGAAACCCTGAGCACTGAATCGATCAACTCGGGTCGGCGCAAAAGGGCATCCTGCCCAGCGCGCCTCTTGCGACATCCATGTCGCAAGCCCCGGTTGAACGATTCATCGCTCAGCGCCGGCCTGAATAGGCGTCGCTGGGTGGCGGGATCGAAATGAGTCGCTTACTCAGGATTCGTCGTCCCCCGACAGTCTCGCCGCGCGACTCGCCTGCAGCGTGCGGGTCATCAGCGCGCGCAGGGCTGCAGGGCGCACCGGCTTGAGCAGAATCTGATAACCGCCGCGCTTGATTTCCTCGGCGACCTCTTCGGTACGGTCGGCAGTGATCACGATGCCCGGCACCGCTTGTTCAAAGAGCTCTTCCAGCGCTTCAAGCGCCATCATTCCGGTGACTTCGTTGTCGAGATGATAGTCCGCCAGGATAGCGTCCGGATCGCCACCCATATTTCGGATCGCCGATTTGGCGCCGCCGATCGAGGTGGCGGTATAGACTTCGCAATCCCAGCCTTCCAGCATCGCTTTCATCCCTTCGAGAATCAGGCGCTCGTTGTCGATGCATAGGATACGCGTGCCCCCCAGCTTGTTGCTGACCCGTTTGCTGGAGGCCGTCTCCTCCGGTTTGGCGGCGCCGCGCCTGCCGGGCACCAGCGGCACGGAAACCGAGAACACCGTGCCTGCACCAACCTGAGAACGGACGCGGATTGGATGATCCAGTACCCGACTCATGCGCTCGGCGATCGACAGCCCCAGCCCCAGGCCGCGTTCGCTCTCCTTGTGTCGCGAAGCCTGATCGAGTCGTCGAAACTCCTGGAATATCTCGCTCAACTTGGATTCCGGAATCCCCGGACCGGTATCCCACACTTCGATCAACATGCATCCGGCATGACGCCGACAACCGAGCAGGACACGACCCTGTTGGGTGTAGCGCAGCGCATTGGAAAGAAAGTTCTGCACGATCCGGCGTAGCATCTGGGCATCGCTGTCGACCCACAGGCTGGTAGTGACCACTTCCAGGTCGAGACCGCGATCATCCGCCATGACCTCGAATTCCGCGCGCAGCGGACGCAGGATATCCGCCAGCGGGAACTGGCTGCGGCGAGGTGTCAGCGCGCCGGCATCGAGCTTGGAGATATCGAGCAGCGTACCCAGCAGTTCCTCGGCGGCCTGCAGGGAATTGTCGATATGGCCGATGGTACGGCTGTGGTCGACATCCTCGATCTGCTGGCCGAGCGCCGAGGTGAAAAGCCGCGCTGCGTTCAGCGGTTGCAGCAGATCGTGGCTGGCCGCTGCCAGGAAGCGGGTCTTCGAGGCGTTGGCATCCTCGGCGGTCTGCTTGGCCTGTCGCAGGGCCAATTCGGCCTCGGCACGCACGCGGTTCTCCTGGCGCAGGGCCGCGTTGGCTTCGGAGAGTGCCTGGGTGCGCTCTCGTACGCGCTCCTCGAGATTTTCGTTGGTCTCGCGCAGCGCGATTTCGGCCAGGCGCCGCTCGGTGATGTCCTGATAGAGCGCGAAGAAACCGAGAATGCGCCCGCCTTCGCCGAAATGCGGGGTATAGGTCACCAGCATGTAGCGTATGCCGCCATCACCGTCGTCCAGCGAGATCTCGAAGGTAACCCGTTCGCCTGTCAGCGCGCGCTGCATCCAGGGCATGCGCTGACGTGCGGTCTGCGGCGGCAGCACGTTTTCCGCGCGCTCACCGATCACCGCATTGCGATCGATCCCCATCGTCGCCTCGTAGGCGCGGTTGGTGAAAAGGTAACGGCACTCCTTGTCGAAGTAGGCGATCAGCGCCGGCACGTTATCGGTGTAAATGCGAATGTTGCTCTCGGAGCGGATCAGCGCTTCTTCGGTGCGCTTCTGCTGGGTGATGTCCTGGTAGGTGTAGACGAATCCGCCGCCCGGCATCGGATTACCCAGCACCTCGAGCACGCTGCCGTCGGGTCGATAGCGTTCATAGCGATGGGGCTTGCCGCTGCGGATATTGTCGATCAGCTGTTCGACGTGCTCTTCCGGATCGCCGGGCCCGTATTCACCATTGTGGGCGTTGTAGCGGAAGACTTTTTCCATCGGCGTGCCGACACGAATCAGATTGTCCGGAAAGCGGAAAATCTCCAGATAGCGCTGATTCCAGACCACCAGGTTGAGGTTCTGGTCGACCACACCGATGCCCTGATTGATGTTCTCGATAGTGGCCTGCAGCAGGGCGCGGTTGAACTCCAGCACCTGCGATGCTTCGTCGACGATCGAGATGACGTCCGAGATACCGATGCCGCGCCCCTGCAGCGCAGAGTTGACCACGATGCGTGACGATGAAGCGCCGAGCACCGAGGCCAGCAAGCGTTCGGTGAACTGGATGACGTCGATCGATGCCCGGGTGTTGTTCTCCATCGGTTTGGCGGTACGCCCGGCGTAGTCCTCGAAGGCGCGCTCGACCTGCGACTTGCCCAGAAAGCGCTCGCACAGCACCTTGAGATCGCCGACGGTGGTGGCGCCGGTCCAGGGACGATTGACCGTGGTCTGGCGAGTCTCGATGCTGTCGACGAACAGCGAAGCCTGAATACGATCGACCACGCGTTGCGGGGTCAGCTGCGAGATGAAGATATAGAAAAACAGGTTCAAGCCCAGCGACAGCATGACGCCGTGGGCGAAACTGTCGGTGACGTTGAGGCCAAAGAGGTGTAGCGGCGATAGCCACGTCACCCCCAGAGGGCCACCAACCAGCCACGCTTCCGGTAGCAGATTGGCCTGGATCAATGCCGGCATCAGCAGGGTATAGGCCCAGATCACGAAGCCGACGTTGAGGCCGGTGACGACGCCGAGACGATTGCCCCGTTTCCAGTAAAGCCCCCCGAGCACCGCCGGAGCGAATTGCGCCGCAGCGGAGAGCGATAGCAGGCCGGTCGCGGCGAGTGAGCTGTATTCGGCCACCAGCTGATAGAACAGGTAGGCGAGGGCGAGAATAACGACGATGGTGATTCGTCTGGCTCGCAGCACCATTCGGCCGTAGTCCCGTGGCTGCTGCTCGAACCAGCGCAGCCGGAACAGTGCTGGCAGCACGATCTCGTTGGAGATCATGATGGCATTGGAGACGACGGCCATGATCACCATGCCGGTGGCCGCCGACAGGCCGCCGACGAAGGTCATCATCGCAAGCCAAGGTTGATTGGCGACGATAGGCAGGGCGAGAACGTAGCTATCCGGCGAGAGGTCGCCGCCGGGGAACAGCGTAAGCCCCGCTGCGGCCAACGGTAGAACGAAGAAGCCGATCGCCACCAGGTAGATTGGAAATAGCCAGCGCGCCCGTTTGGCGTCATCGGCATGGGTGTTTTCTACCACCGTGATATGGAACTGGCGCGGTAGGCAGAAGACCGCCAGCATCGCGAGTAGTGTCTGGGTCCAGAAGCCGGTATCGAAGTTCTGTTCGGTCAGCTGCTGCTGCAACTTCAGATAAGTATCGGCACGCGTCAGAAGTTCGCCCAGGCCATCGAACATGCCCCAGGTGACGTAGGCGCCTAGCACCAGAAATACCAGCAACTTGACCACCGATTCGAAGGCGATCGCCTGAATCAACCCCTCGTGGTGTTCGGTGGCGTTGGTATCTCGGGTACCGAAGAGGATCGCAAAGGCCGCCATGAAAATGGCGATGTAGAAAGCGGTGTCGTCGACGATCGGGGCCTTGATCGCTTCTCCATCGCTGGTCATCACCTGGAATGCGGTGGAAACCGCTTTCAGCTGCAGGGCAATGTAGGGCAGTGTTCCGATCAGCGCGATCAGGCTGGCAAACGCGGCCAGTGACTGCGACTTGCCGTAGCGAGAGGCGATGAAGTCGGCAATCGAGGTGACGTTCTGGCGTTTGGCGACGCGGATCATCTTGGTGATCACTGGCCAGAACAGCAGAAACGTCAGTACCGGGCCAAAGAAGATGCTGGCGAATGACCAGCCCGATGTCGCCGCTTGGCCGACGCTGCCGTAGAAGGTCCAGGACGTGCAGTAAACCGCCAGCGCCAGACTGTAGACGATGGGCCGACGATTCGCCGGGCCGTGACGCCTGGCGTGGCGGTCTCCCCGCCAGGCAACCGCGAACAGCGTGGCGACGTAGAGCAATGCCACGACGATCAACAACCCGCCTTGAAACATGAATTCTCTCCCTTGAACTGCGGCCATTCTAGGGCAATGCCGACCATGAGGGCAGCCGCGATCCCGGGCTTTGTGACAATGGTGACGCGTGCCGCGTCAGCCCTCGGAACATACCGTCTCGAGTTGTGGGTCGTCGCTTGCGAGATGACGCAAGCGGTCGACGTCGGGCTGGCGACTGTCGCCGACGAGCGGGACGCTTTCCCGGGCGCTGCAATTCATCAGGTAAGCCTGGTGTGTCAGCACGTCGCGATACTGCATCTCGAAACGATAGAGAATGAACTCGACGAGTCGCTCGCCGTCGGCTCGCGATTTCACCAGGTTGTCCCGATCCACGACGCTGAACGCCGTGGTCAGTGGGTAGAGGTAAGTCCATGGGCGCCACAGCATCCGGCTTTCATCGGTCGATACCACTTGTGCTGATTCGGGCAGCTGCTGGCGCTTGTTCCCATACCAGTCGTATTCGTAGTTGATCTGGTAGGCCAATAGCCCCAGGCCTGCGCAGACCGGAATGATCCAGCGTGGGAGGCGCTTGCCGCTGAGCATGCGCAGCAACAGCGCTACGCCGGCGGCCCCCAGGCTAGCGGAGGCTGCCGCGACCAAATGCCATATCATAGTGAGTCCTTGCTCAAAGAATCGGGCTTCCCGCTGGGAAGCCCGATTCGATTGGAACCAGTTAGCCTGGCTCGTCAGGGAGGCATTGTCGCTTAGTGATCGATCGCGGTGCCAGCCCCCTTCGGATAGCGTACGCTCTCCACCAGATCCTGGATCTCCTGCGGCGGCTCCTCGGTGACGCTGGAAACCATATAGGCCACAGCGAAGTTGAGGATGGCGCCCACGGCGCCGATGGATAGCGGCGAAATGCCCAGCACCCAGTTGGCATCGGTATCCGGCAGATTGTTGGTCCCCGGAATGAAGAACCAGCCTTTGTATACGAAGATGTACACCAAGGTGAAGATCAGACCCGACACCATGCCGGCGATCGCTCCCTTATCGTTGATACGCTTGGAGAAGATCCCCATCATCAGCGCTGGAAACAGCGAGGCGGCGGCGATACCGAAGGCTAGCGCCACGACCTGAGCGGCGAATCCGGGCGGATTGACGCCGAGGTAGGTCGCGACGACGATGGCCACGGACATCGAGATGCGCGCTGCCCGCAGTTCACCTTTCTCGGTGATCTTGGGGTTGATCGCTCCCTTGATCAGGTCATGACTGATCGCCGAGGAAATCGCCAGTAACAGGCCTGCCGCAGTGGACAGCGCTGCCGCCAGGCCGCCCGCTGCAATCAGGCCGACCACCCAGCCGGGTAAGTTCGCGATTTCGGGGTTGGCCAACACCAGGATATCGTTGCTGACCTCCAGCTCGTTGCCTTGCCAACCGCGGTCGGAGAAGTCGGCGGCGTTGTTGTAGAGTTGAATTTTGCCGTCGTTATTCTTGTCCTCGAAGGTGATCAGCCCGGTTTCCTCCCAGGTACGAATCCAGTCGGGACGGTCTGCATAAGCAATAGGATTGGCAGCGGCGTCCTCGTAGTTCTCGACCTGAGCGGCCATGTCCGGATAGATGGTGGTCACCAGGTTGAGGCGGGCCATCGAGGCCACGGCCGGCGCCGTCAGGTAGAGCAGGCCAATGAATACCAGCGCCCAGCCGGCGGACCAGCGTGCGTCGGCAACCTTGGGAACGGTGAAAAAGCGCATGATGACGTGCGGCAACCCCGCGGTACCGATCATCAGCGAGAGCGTGAACAGCACCATGTTCAACTTGTTGTCGACCATCGCCGTGTATTCATTGAAGCCCAGCGCGGTAACGACCTCGTTGAGCTTGGACAGCAGAGGCTCGCCGGAGGCGCTGTGATCGGAAAATAGCCCGAGTGGCGGTATCGGGTTGTCGGTCAGTTCCAGCGAAATGAACACCGCCGGGATGGTGTAGGCGACGATCAGCACGATGTATTGAGCCACCTGGGTATAGGTAATGCCCTTCATGCCTCCCAGAACCGAATAGAAGAACACCACCACTGCGGCGATGATCAGACCGGTGGTCGCGTCGACTTCCAGAAAGCGCGAGAAGGCCACGCCGGCACCGGCCATCTGTCCGATGACGTAGGTGAGCGAGGCCACGATCAGGCAGACCACCGCTACCATGCGCGCCGATTTGCTGTAGAAGCGGTCGCCGATGAACTCGGGGACGGTAAACTTGCCGAACTTGCGCAGGTACGGTGCCAGCAGCAGTGCCAGCAGGACATAGCCACCGGTCCAGCCCATCAGAAAGGTGGAAGCACCATAGCCTGCCGAGGCGATGATGCCCGCCATGGAAATGAACGAGGCGGCGGACATCCAGTCGGCGCCGATCGCCATGCCGTTGGTGATCGGGTGCACCCCGCCGCCTGCAACGTAGAAGTCCTTGGTCGTACCGGCCTTGGCCCAGATCGCTATGCCAATGTAGATGGCGAAAGAGCCCCCTACAAAGAGAAAGTTGATCGCAAATTGACTCATGCAGGCTTACTCCCCAAGACCGAATTTTTTGTCCAGTCGGTTCATCTTCCAGGCATAGAAGAAGATCAGGCCGATGAAGATCAGAATGGATCCCTGTTGAGCGAACCAGAAACCCAGGTCGGTACCGCCGACGGATATACCGGCGAGCAGGGGGCGCAACAGGATGGCGCAGCCATAGGACACCAGCGCCCAGACGATCAGGCAGCCGGTTATCAGGCGAAGATTCGCCTTCCAATAGGCAGCAGCGTTGGAGTTGTCATCTGCCATATTATCGTTCTCCGCGTCATTCGAGGTGGGAAGTGGCTCTTAGGTTATGCGTACCCGGTAGGGCAACCGCTCCTCTACAGCTGTATTAATCATGAACGGTTCATGTGCGTGCGAATGACGCGCGGGAATGGTTCGACCGATTAGTGCTTTTCGATCACTCATGGCATAGCGACTAAAGTCGTCCTTCCTTCGCGCATGACTCGTTGACGAGAGGCATTTACCGACATGCGATTGCTCTGTGTAACTCAATAGCAATATTGGACAACGAAAACAAGAAGTTAAAGACCCTACCTTAGTATCGCTAGAAAAAAATTCGCTATTATTTGTTTATATACAATTAGTTGGTCGTGAGTTGGAGGAAGTGTTTGCGAATGCACCTCAGCTTTTACAAGACGATAGTCTCGGTGGAAATAGAAGAGGGTGATGAGCTCAGTCTGGAGTTATAGGCCGATGGTCTAATTTTCGTCGTCAAGTGGCGATTGGTTGGGCTAATCCCCAAATGGTAATTATCATTAAACGGTATCGGCGTGGCATACAAGACATAATGTGAGGGTTACGGGAAATGAGTCTGCAAAGCATCATCGATATTTAACTTTCGCCTGGACTTCGACTCGATGGAGCCTTTTCAAGGGTAAGCTCACGTGACTGAAACGATACGGTATTTAGAGCAGACCGTCGCCGCCATGGTCGGGGCCGCATGATGGTCGACATCGACCTTTCTCAGCCACCTTTTACGCTGCTCGACGATAGCGGGCGAAAGCGCGTGCTTCGTGGCGTCGACCTGATCTATTTCGATAGCGGCGAGGTCATTCTCGAAGCCGGCCAGTCAGGCGAGTGCGTGTACATCATCCACAAGGGCGAAGTCGCGGAGCTCGACCCTCATGCGCCGGATAGACAGTCGCGCATTGCCCATTACACTGCCGGCGACCTGTTCGGGGCTATCAGTATCCTCAACGGCACCAGTCGCTATCGCTTCCAGGCAGAACAGGAAAGCCTCTGCTACGTGATGCCGAAAGCACTTTTCGAGCGCCTATGCGGCGATTACCCGACTTTTGCCGAATTTTTCCGTCGCGGGCTGGCGCAAAAGACCCGATTGTTAGCCGAGCGTCGCGTCGAAAGCGGTGTGAATATGGCGGGCTTCATGCTCGCAAGAATCAGCGATTGCATGCGGGCGCCGCTGATCGTCGATGCGACCACCAGTATCGCCGCGGCGGTCGCCCAGCTCAACGAGAACCATGCTGATAGCCTGCTGGTCGGCAAGGCCGGTCGCTTCGGTGTAGTCACCAAGACCGATTTGCTCAATGCGTTGGTGATGGAAGGCGCGACGCAGGAGCGTCCGGTCTTCGCCATCGCCCACTTCGAACTGGTTTCTGCCGGCCCCGATCAGTATCTGTTCGAAGCGCTGGTACAAATGACCCGTCATGAGGTGGCCAGAGTGGTGGTGGTCGAACGGGGTCGGCCGGTAGGCGTGGTCGAGCTGACCGATGTGCTCAGCTATTTCTCGAGCCGCTCCTACATGGTCAGTCTCGAGCTTGAGAAGGCTGACGATCTCGAGGCTCTGGCTCGCGCCAGCGCGCGGCTACCGGGGATGGTTCAGACGCTGATGTCCCAAGGGATCAAGCTTCGCTTCGTCATGGACCTGCTGGCAGCGCTCAACGGACGCATCGTCAACAAGGCCTTCCAGTTTCTCATCGAGCCTCGCTATCGCACTCAGAGCTGTCTATTGGTAATGGGCAGTGAAGGGCGTGGCGAGCAGATTCTCAAGACCGATCAGGACAACGCGCTGATCGTGGCCGATGACGCCGATTGGGCGGAGTGCGCCGTCGCCATGCAGCGATTGACCGAAACGCTCTACACGCTGGGTTATCCGCCATGCCCGGGTAATATCATGGTCTCCAACCCGGCCTGGGTGAACAGCGAGTCAGGCTGGCGGCGGACGATCTCGCACTGGGCCGAGCGGCGTGACGGCGCTTCGCTGATGAATCTGGCCATCATGCTCGATGCGTCCGGTGTGGCCGGCGATACCCGTTTGCTGGAGCGCCTGCGCGAGCATCTGCTGGCGAGCTGCTCGCACGATGAATTGCTGCTTTCCTACTTTGCTCGGGCCGCGCTGCATTTCAATGCGCCGCTGACTCTTTTCGGCACGCTCAAGAGACCCAGGCACGGCATCGACATCAAGAAGGGTGGCATCTTTCCGATCGTCCACGGGGTGCGTACCTTGGCGCTGGAATGCCGCGTCACGGCGACATCGACCCTGGCCCGGCTGGAGGTACTTGCCGGACAAGGGCGGCTGGAAGCGGACTTTGCCGCGGATCTCGGCGAGGCGCTGACGCTGTTCACCGAACTGCGCCTCAGGCAACAGCTGGCGCAACTCGGCGGACGGGAGAACAGCGACGAACCCAATCTGGTCATGGTTCAGAATCTGTCATCGCTGGAGCGCGACCTGCTGCGCGAAGCGCTGCATATCGTCAAGGATTTCCAGCAACGCCTGACGCACCGTTTCCATCTCGAATACTGACGAGGGCTACGATGATACGTTCATTACGCCGCGCGGCCGATCGCCGCCGCCAGGCCGATGGCCGCTATGGCGGGCTGTTCAGGTCCTACGCCGGTGACGAAATGGTGGCCATCGACTGCGAGACCACCGGTCTCGACACCAGGACCGCCGAACTGGTCTCGATCGCCGCAGTCCGCATCAAGGGCGAGCGGGTGCTGACCAGCGGCTCGCTGGACCTGCGCCTTCAGCCGCCGGCCAGCCTGCGCGGTGATTCCATCAAGATCCATCGTATGCGCGGCATCGATCTGAGCGATGGCGAAACGCTGGACGAAGCGCTGGAAAAGTTCCTCGACTTCATCGGCAACCGCCCGCTGCTCGGCTGGTGCATCGAATACGACCTGGCGGTGATCGACCGCCATCTGCGGCCGCTGTTCGGTTTCGGCCTGCCCAACCTATGTCTCGATATGGCCCAGGTCTATCTGCGCGAGATGCACCGGACGCGGCCGCAACTGGAGCCGACGGTGAACTTCGAAGCAGTGGCTGAGGCGCTCAAGGTGCCGGTGATCGGTCGCCACACCGCGCTTGGCGATGCAGTGACCACGGCCCTGATGTACATCCGTCTGAAGAAGGGGGCGCTGGTGCCGAGTTAGGAGCCTGTCGTCGGGCTCGGCATCGCAAGTCACCGGGTGCAGTGATAGCATGAGCGCGCCTCCATATCC
Organism: Salinicola halimionae; assembly: GCF_003206065.1. Taxonomy (GTDB): domain Bacteria; phylum Pseudomonadota; class Gammaproteobacteria; order Pseudomonadales; family Halomonadaceae; genus Salinicola; species Salinicola halimionae. The sequence continues at coordinate 153,623 of NZ_PZJQ01000004.1, forward strand.
CTGCGTGTCATTCGATCCATGCAAGCATCTACCGGTACCCAGAAATACGAGTTCAACAAGCTGCAGAAGCGCCTTCGCCGCCAGGTCGGCAACGCGATCATCGACTACGGGATGATCCATGAAGGCGACAAGGTGATGGTCTGCCTTTCCGGCGGCAAGGACTCCTACACCATGCTGGAGATTCTGATGAATCTGCAGCGTAACGCGCCGGTCGATTTCGAGCTGGTTGCGGTCAATCTCGATCAGAAGCAGCCAGGCTTCCCCGAGCACGTGCTACCCGAATATCTCGATGCCAGGGGGGTGAGTTATCATATCCTCGAGCGCGATACCTATTCGGTGGTCAAGGAGAAAACCCCGGAGGGCAAGACGACCTGTGCGCTTTGCTCGCGTCTGCGTCGCGGCTCGCTCTATGGTTTCGCCGAAGAGATCGGGGCGACCAAGGTGGCGCTTGGGCACCATCGCGAAGACATTCTCGAGACGCTGTTTCTCAACATGTTCTTCGGTGGTTCGCTCAAGTCGATGCCGCCCAAGCTGTTGTCGGACGATGGCAAGAACATCGTCATTCGGCCGTTGGCCTACTGTCGTGAGGCCGATATCGCCGAATTTTCGCGACAAATGGCGTTTCCGATCATCCCCTGCAATCTGTGCGGCTCGCAGCCCAACATGCAGCGACAGGTGGTCAAGGAGATGCTGGCGGAGTGGGAGGTCAAGCATCCAGGGCGGCTCGAGACGATGTTCAAGGCGGTAACCAACGTCGCCCCGTCGCAGCTCGCGGATCGCAATCTGTTCGATTTCGAGGGGCTGGAAGCCAAGCAGCGCCAGCGGCAGGAGACGCGCATCGACACCCTCGATTTGCTCGCTCGCGAAGCCTGAACGAATACAGAGTCGTGATACGAGGTGATAGGCCCGCCGGAGGTGATCTTCAGCGGGTTTTTGGCGTCGGGAAGATACATTTTTAGACCCTGCCTAGGCTAGCGGGCCGCCCAGAATGGTCTTGCTCATGCCGCTCATGATATGGGTGCCGTCTTCCTCGGCAAGTTCGGCATACCATGCTTGCGTGGCGACCGGGTCAGCGCCGTGGGTCGTCTCCGCGCGCTGACGAGCCCGGGTGATGATCTGGCCGACCCGCTCGACGCGCGCCTCGTCGTAGGCCTTGAGTGCCGCGGCAATGTCGCCCTCGGCATTGTCCAGCATCCGAGCCAGCACCCAGGCATCTTCCATCGCCTGACAGCCACCCTGACCCAGGTCCGGCGCCATGCCGTGGGCGGCATCGCCGAGAATCGCAGCGCGTTCGCCGACCAGCGTTTCCAGTGGTTCGATGTCATGGATCTCGACGCGGGCCATGGCATCGGGATCGAAACGTTCCAACAGCTTTTGAACGGGTTCCGCCCAGCCCGCAAAGTGCTCGGAGAGCTCTTCTCGGTAGCGAGAGGCGACGTTGGTCGACCCAGCCGGGAGCGGCACGTCGAAGAAGCAGTAGAATTCGGGTGTGTCAGCATCACCACTCATCGGCATCATCGACACACGCTGATGGTCGCCGACGTACTGGGCCCACTGGTCGAGTGGCGCTAGATCCGGCGACGCGGCGACGCGCACGTTCCAGTTGACGTAGCCGCAGTAGCGGCGTTCGACGGGATGACCCAGCGCTCGTTCGCGTAGCATCGAGTGAGTGCCGTCGGCAATCACGATCAGGTCGGCCCGGCGCATCGAACCCTCGGCGAAAGTTGCCTCCACGCCGTCATCGTCGCAGCGGTAATCGGTACAGGCCAGACCGAGTGTGACATTTTCGGGCCCCACGGCGTCCAGCAGCAGCTGTTGAAGCGTCGCTCGGGCTATGGGGCAGGCGCGCTGCCCGACCTCGTCGTAAAGCGGCTGCAAACTAAACTGGGTCAGCGGCTTGCCGTGCCGGGAGATATACGCCATGGCGCTCATGCGTCCGCTGGCCTGCTCGACGGCATCGCCCACGCCGAGAGCCTTGAGCACCTTGACGCCGTTGGACCAGACCGAAAGGGCGGCGCCCACCGGGCGAAGTTCGGTGACCCGGTCGACGACCTCGACCCGGTGGCCCGATTGCTGCAGCGCCAGGGCAGCGGTGAGCCCGCCCATGCCGGCACCGATGACGAGAACGTTCAAGGCCATGAATTGTCCCGAGTTGTTGTCGTTGAAGAACGTATCGTTGGTTCGATCGAATCTGACCGATCGATCAGGTTTTGTCATCCTACGCAAAAACGATACTCGCTGGGAATGCCGGTGCTGCCATCGCGGGGATCGATGCCAGGTTGGTGTCGTCTTTTTTTCGACAAAGTTTCTTCGACAAGGCAAAACGATGACCAAGGTGGTGATAGCACCGACACTCGAGATCCAGGATCGCGAAACCTTGCGCAAGGCGCTGGATGCAGGCGATGGCTCACGTCATGAAACCGCGCTGGGCGGATTTATCGTCGAGGGCGTGGCGATGTCTGGGCGTCTGATCCTGTGTCATGGCGCGGGCGCCGGACACGACTCCGAATTCTTGAGCCAATTGCGTCAGCGGCTGGCCGCGTGCGGTATTCAGATCGTCGCAGTGTAGTTCGGCTACATGACTACCATGCGCCGAGAGGGCAGGCGCCGCCCCCCGCCCAGAATCGAGACGCTGGTCGCGGAACTTGGCGAATGGCATCGGGCTATCAGGACGCTCGATAGCGATACGCCGCTCTGGTTCGGTGGCAAGTCGATGGGCGGAAGAGTTGCGAGCCTGCTGGCGACGCGTATCGACATTGCGGGCTTGGTGCTATGCGGCTATCCGTTTCATCCTCCTAGAAAGCCGGAGCTGTTACGGCTCGATCACTGGCCGCAGATTGCCTGTCCAATGCTGCTGTTCCAGGGGACGCGCGATCCGTTCGGGCGACGTGACGAGGTCGAAGGTTATGATTTTCCGGCCCAGGTCGAATGCCACTTCCTGGAGGGGGGAGACCACGATTGGCAGACCCTCAAACGTCATGCGCAGACACAGTCGACATTGATCGATGAAGCTGTTGGCCGCGTGGCACGGCGGCTGGGCGCAAGTGAATGATCCGGATAGAGAAAAGCGGCGCGAAAAGCTGTTGACTTTGAACCGGTCACAGGTAGAATGCAGCGCCACGTGACCACGGGTGGTTAGCTCAGCTGGGAGAGCACCAGCCTTACAAGCTGGGGGTCACAGGTTCGAACCCTGTACCACCCACCACTGCGTTTTCGCAGTGCCTGGGTTCACGTGTTGCAAGCCGTGATAGCTAGGCAAGCGGTTGCAAGAAAAGCAGTTGGAAAATGCGGACCGGTAGTTCAGTTGGTTAGAATGCCGGCCTGTCACGCCGGAGGTCGCGAGTTCGAGTCTCGTCCGGTCCGCCATTTCCACCGACATGAGTATGTCTTACAAGACTTACGGTGTCGTTTGCGAGTTGCATAGTAGGTTTTGCTAGTTGCGTAGTCAGTATCGTGGGTCTGCGTTTTGACTCAAGCTCTCGATGCATAGAGTGGACCGGTAGTTCAGTTGGTTAGAATGCCGGCCTGTCACGCCGGAGGTCGCGAGTTCGAGTCTCGTCCGGTCCGCCACGCTTCGCACTGGTATCATTGGTTGTATTGAGTTTGTTTGACGTTTGGGTGGTTAGCTCAGTTGGTTAGAGCACCAGCTTCACATGCTGGGGGTCACAGGTTCGAGTCCCGTACCACCCACCATAGCGGACCGGTAGTTCAGTTGGTTAGAATGCCGGCCTGTCACGCCGGAGGTCGCGAGTTCGAGTCTCGTCCGGTCCGCCAATAACGTCTTCTGATTCAACTTTCATCTCTTGTTTTTGCCATGTGCTGCCGCGAACAAATCGCGGATTCTGGCACTTCAGTACGGCAATCCTCCTTATCCTGCTTTTTTTCCCGCTGTGTCGGCTTGATCTAGCTGTCCGCATCGCGTCTAGCTGTCCGTATCGTCCAACTGTCAGCATAGATAATCTTCGTACAATGGTACCGCTTTGGTGGAATGGTCCTCGTCGAGGTTTCCGTTACACTGCCGTTCATACGCGCGTTTGAAAGCCGCTGCCTGCGGCGTGCGCCTGGACATGAGTGGAGCCAATAAGTGACGCGTTTTCCCCATCTCTTTCGTCCCCTCCAAGTTGGCTCGCTGACGCTGCGTAATCGTGCAGTCATGGGGTCGATGCATACCAATCTGGAGGAAGCGCCGAATGGCTTCGGGCGGCTGGCAGCGTTCTATGCGGCACGGGCGCGTCACGGCGTCAGCCTGATCGTCACCGGCGGGATTGCACCCAATGCGGAAGGCGCGGTGTTCCAGGGAGCCGCCAAGCTGACCGAGGCCGTCGAGGCCGAGCAGCATCGTCCCGTCGTGGAAGCGGTGCATGCGCACGGTGCTCACATCTGCCTGCAGATTCTGCACGCGGGCCGCTACGCCTACTCACCGGATCTGGTTGCGCCCTCGGCGATCGCCGCCCCCATCAGTCGGTTTACCCCGCGTGCGCTGAGTGAAGCCGATGTCGAACAGCAGGTCGAGGATTTCGTGCGTTGCGCCCGGCTCGCCCAGCGTGCCGGGTATGACGGCGTCGAGATCATGGGATCGGAAGGTTACCTGATCAATCAGTTTCTGTGTCGGCGTACCAACCATCGTGACGACGCCTGGGGCGGCGACAGCCAGCGTCGGCAGCGCTTCGCGGTCGAGGTTGTGCGCCGCGTCAGGGAACGTTGCGATCCGGACTTTCTGCTGATCTTTCGGCTGTCGATGATCGACCTGGTGGAAGAGGGCAGCACCCGGGACGAGATCGTGGCGCTGGCGCAGGCGATCGAGCATGCCGGGGCGGACGTGATCAACAGCGGCATCGGTTGGCACGAAGCGCGTGTGCCGACCATCGTCACCAGCGTGCCGCGCGCCGCCTTCGTGGCCGCCAGTCGTGCAGTCCGCGAGGCCATCTCGATCCCGCTGATCGCGACCAACCGGATCAACATGCCCGCCGTCGCCGAAGCCGTGCTGGCCGAGGGATATGCCGACCTGATATCGATGGCGCGCCCCTTTCTGGCGGATCCAGCTTGGATTGCCAAGGCCGAGCAGGGCCGCGTCGACGAGATCAATACCTGTATCGCCTGCAATCAGGCCTGCCTCGATCACACCTTCAAGGGCAAGCTGACTTCGTGTCTTGTCAACCCGCGCGCCTGTCACGAGACGGAATTGACGCTGACCCCGACCGACTTCCCCAAACGGATCGCGGTTGTGGGCGCCGGTCCGGCTGGGTTGGCCGCGGCCATTGCCTGCGCCGAGCGGGGGCATCGGGTGACGCTCTTCGAGCGTGATTCAAAGATCGGCGGCCAGTTCCGGTTGGCACAGCGCATACCCGGCAAGGAGGAGTTCTCCGAGACGCTACGCTACTTCACGACCCAGTTGGCACGCCATGGCGTGGAGTCGCGTCTCGATACCGAGGCCAATATCGATCGGTTGAAGGATTTCGACGAAATCATCGTTGCCACCGGTGTCCGACCGCGCACCCTCGACATCGAAGGGATCGAGCATTCCAGCGTGATCTCCTACCCGATGGCGATTCAACACCCCGAGCGGGTAGGGCGTCGTGTCGCGATCATCGGAGCGGGAGGTATCGGCTTCGACGTCGCGGAACTGCTCTCGCATGTCGAGCAGCCGGCACTGGACATCGAGCGCTGGTGCGACGAGTGGGGTGTCGATATGAGTGTCGAGAATGCCGGGGGGCTGAAGCCGCGAGTCCTGCCCGCCGTGTCACGGCGGATCACGCTGTTGCAGCGCAAGACCGACAAGCCAGGCGCGGGGCTCGGCGTGACCACCGGTTGGGTTCATCGGGCGGCGTTGCGGGCGCGTCGGGTCGAGACGTTATCGGGTTGTACCTACCGCCGTATCGATGCCGAGGGACTGCATTTTGACGTCGACGGCGAATCGCGCGTCCTGTCCGTCGACACGATCGTCGTGTGTGCGGGTCAGGAGTCGCAGAGTGCGCTTTATGACGCGCTGGTGGCGTCAAATAGGCGCGTGCATCGGATCGGCGGGGCGGATGTGGCGGCAGAGCTCGATGCCAAGCGTGCCATCGATCAAGGCACGCGCCTGGCGGCGTTGCTGTAACGGTCGCGAGCGCTAGCCCAGACCGTGCGGAGATCCCTCTTTCGACTCGACTGCGTTGAGGCAGCGTGAGTGGGAAGTGCCCCGGCGCTGCCGAGGCTCGAGGACAGGTGTTAGACTAAGGGTTCACCAGTGAGCGCGAGCCGTGTGACGGGTACCCCGTCGCTTCCCGGGTTCGCGCTTCTTGTTATTCAGGCCGCGACGCATTGCGACCCCATGCCTGACCCTCAGAAAACGCGATTCTCATTACCGTCACGGTTTCTGGATCGCTTTTCTCCGTGGAGGGATCGTACAAGGACCCCCAGATGACATCCGATTGCAGCCCTCGCTATCTGGCGAGCGACAATACCTCCGGCATTTGCCCGGAAGCCCTCGATTATATGATTCGGGCGAATGCCAGCGACGATCTCGCCTACGGCAACGATGCCTGGACTCATCGTGCCGCGGATCGTTTCCGTGAGCTCTTCGATTACGACTGTGACGTTTTCTTCGTCTTCAACGGTACCGCCGCCAACTCGCTGTCGCTGGCGGCACTGGGCCAGAGTTACCACAGCGTGATCTGTCACGAACTGGCTCACATCGAGACCGATGAGTGCGGCGGGCCGGAATTCTTCTCGAACGGTTCGAAGCTGCTCACCAGTCACGGTGAAAACGGCAAGCTGACCCCCGAGGGGATCGAGAAGCTGGTCGTGAAGCGCAACGACATCCACTACCCCAAGCCGCGAGTCGTCTCGATCACTCAGGCCACCGAAGTCGGAACGGTCTATTCTCGCGAGGAGTTGCTGGCGATCCGCACCGTCGCGGACAAGTACGACCTGCGTGTTCACATGGACGGTGCACGCTTCGCCAACGCCTGCAGTGCCCTGAATGCATCTCCGGCCGAGCTGACCTGGCAGGCAGGCGTCGACGTGCTCTGTTTCTCCGGTACCAAGAACGGCTTGCCGATGGGAGAGGCCATCCTGTTCTTCAACAAGGAGCTGGCCGAAGATTTTGCCTATCGCTGCAAACAGGCCGGACAGCTGGCCTCCAAGATGCGCTTCATCGCCGCGCCATGGCTGGGCCTGCTGGAATCCGGTGCGTGGCGGCGCAATGCCGACCATGCCAACGCCATGGCCCGGTATCTCGCCGACGGGCTCGCCTCGTTGCCCGGCGCTTCGCTGATGTTCCCGACACAGGCCAATAGCGTCTTCGTCAGTCTGCCCGAGCCGGTGATCACGCAGTTGCGCGCCAAGGGCTGGACCTTCTACACCTTCATCGGTGCCGGTGGCGCGCGTTTCGTGTGCTCCTGGAACACGACCTCCGAGCTGCTCGATCAGTTGCTGGCCGATGCGCGCGCCGCCTTCGACGACACGTGAAACTGACCGGCGTCCGCTGATCCGGACGCCGAGTCCCTCTCAATCCCCAACCTCTTCGGCTCGCGAAAGAAATTTTCCAGATTTTTCTTTTACTTAGCGACGACTAAGAAAAGTTGCGCATTTTGTCGGCGCAAATTCCCCGTGCAACGAAACCGGATCGTGGTAGCGTGTTCTAAAGCGTGTATTCCGACGCTGCGTTGAAAAGACTCGCAAAATGGGTCTACCCGGCGCTTCGTGCATCTGTCTATGCTGATAGTCAGCTAGCCCGTCGGGCAGGACGTTCGTCCTGTGCGGTCGGGGGTCACGACCAGGAGGCTTCCATGAGCATCTTCGATCACGTGCAGAGCCGTTACGAGCAGGTTCAGCAAGAAGAACTGAGCTTGCAGGAATATCTAGAGCTGTGCCGAAAGGATCCTCGGGTCTACGCCAACGCTGCCGAGCGAATGCTGAATGCCATCGGGGAGCCGGAAGCGATCGACACGGCCAAGGATCCCAGCCTGTCGCGCATTTTCTCCAACAAGGTCATTCGTCGCTATCCCGCCTTTGCCGAGTTCTACGGTATGGAAGAGGCGATCGAGCAGATCGTCGCCTATTTTCGCCATGCCGCCCAGGGGCTCGAGGAGCGCAAGCAGATTCTCTACCTACTGGGGCCGGTCGGTGGCGGCAAATCATCGCTGGCCGAGCGCCTCAAGCTGCTGATGGAGCGGGTGCCGTTCTACGCGATCAAGGATTCTCCGGTCTACGAGTCGCCGCTCGGACTGTTCTCGCCGGAAGAGGACGGCGAGCTCCTGGAAAAAGAGTACAACATCGCCCAGCGTCACCTGCGGGGGCCGATGTCGCCATGGGCTGCCAAGCGGCTCAAGGAGTACGGGGGTGATCTGTCCCAGTTCCGCGTGGTGCGCCTGCATCCGTCCCGGCTCAACCAGATCGCGGTCTCCAAGACCGAGCCGGGCGACGAGAACAATCAGGATATCTCGTCGCTGGTGGGCAAGGTGGATATCCGCCAGCTCGAGCTCTATTCCCAGGACGATCCAGATGCCTACAGTTTCTCTGGTGGCCTGTGCAAGGCCAACCAGGGGCTGATGGAGTTCGTCGAGATGTTCAAGGCGCCGATCAAGGTGCTGCATCCGCTGCTGACGGCCACGCAGGAGGGCAACTACAACCCCACCGAGGGCATGGGCGCGATTCCCTTCGAAGGCATCATCATGGCCCACTCCAACGAGAGCGAGTGGCAGCAGTTCCGCAACAATCGCAACAACGAGGCTTTCCTCGACCGGGTCTATATCGTCAAGGTGCCTTACTGCCTTCGCGTCTCCGAAGAGATCAAGATCTATCAGAAGCTGCTGGAGCATTCGTCACTCAACGAAGCCCCTTGCGCGCCGGATACGCTGCGCATGCTGGCGCAGTTCTCGACGCTTTCGCGGCTCAAGGAGCCGGAAAATTCGAGTATCTATTCCAAGATGCGGGTCTACGATGGCGAGAATCTGAAAGATACCGATCCCAAGGCCAAGTCGATCCAGGAGTACCGCGACGCGGCCGGTGTCGACGAGGGCATGAACGGGCTTTCCACGCGTTTTGCCTTCAAGATTCTCTCCAAGGTGTTCAACTTCGACGCTCACGAAATCGCCGCCAATCCGGTACATCTGCTCTACGTGCTGGAGCAGGCGCTGGAGCGAGAGCAGCTGCCCAAGGAGGTTCACGAGCGCTACCTGCGTTTCATCAAGGAATATCTGGCGCCGCGTTATGTCGACTTCATTGGCAAGGAGATCCAGACCGCCTATCTGGAGTCCTACACCGAATACGGTCAGAACATCTTCGATCGCTACGTCACCTACGCCGACTTCTGGATTCAGGATCAGGAGTATCGCGATCCGGAAACCGGCGAGCTGTTCGATCGGCAGTCGCTCAACGAGGATCTCGAGAAGATCGAGAAGCCCGCCGGCATTTCCAATCCCAAGGACTTTCGTCACGAGGTGGTCAATTTCGTGCTGCGCGCCCGCGCCCACAATAACGGCATGAATCCCAGCTGGCAGTCTTACGAGAAGCTCAGAGGTGTGATCGAGCACAAGATGTTCGCCAATACCGAAGAGCTGTTGCCGGTGATTTCGTTCAACGCCAAGGCGTCCGTATCGGACCAGCGCAAGCACGAAGATTTCGTCGATCGTATGGTCCGGCGCGGCTATACCGAGAAGCAGGTGCGTTTGCTGTCCGAGTGGTATCTGCGGGTGCGAAAGTCGCACTAGTAGATCGTCAATTGACGTCAGCTGAGGAGCGGCTTCGTTTCTAGCCGCGCTTCCAGGGTAGGGGCCATCCTTGGATGGCCGCTATCGCAGTACTCTGCGGGAGGTGCCATGAGCTACTTCATCGATCGACGCCCCAACGCACGCAACAAGAGCGCGGTCAATCGTCAGCGATTCCTGCAACGCTATCGCTCTCACATCAAGCGTGCCGTGGAGGAGTCGGTGAATCGACGCTCGATTACCGATATGGAGCGTGGTGAAAGGGTCTCGATCCCCACCAAGGACATCTCCGAACCTTCCTTCCAGCATGGCCCGGGCGGCCGACGTACGGTCGTGAACCCTGGCAACAAGGAGTTCGCCGAGGGCGATCGGTTGCGCCGTCCCGGTGGTGGCGGTGGTGGTGGCAGCGGCGATGGACAGGCGTCGGGTCAAGGCGAGGGCATGGATGAGTTCGTGTTCTCTCTGTCACGGGAGGAGTTTCTCGATTTCGTCTTCGATGGGCTGGAGTTGCCGCACCTCGAGCGCAAGCAGTTGCAGGTGCTGGAAGAAACCCGCCCCGTGCGTGCGGGCATCTCCAAGGAGGGCGTGCCGGCGCGCATCAATATCGTGCGTTCGATGCGCGAGGCACAGGCTCGGCGGATCGGTATGCGAGCGCCGTTGAAGCGGGCCCTTCGCGAAGCACAGGAGGCGCTGGTGGCCGAAGAGCGCAAGGATCCTGTGTTGCGCAATCCGGCGCGGATCGAGGAGCTGAAATCCGAGATCGCGCGGTTGGAAAAGCGGATTGGATCGATCCCGTTCCTGGACACCTACGATCTGCGTTACAACCACTTGACTCATCAGCCCATGCCATCGAACCAGGCCGTGATGTTCTGCATCATGGATGTCTCCGGGTCCATGACCCAGGCCCACAAGGATATCGGCAAGCGCTTCTTTCTGTTGCTCTACCTGTTTCTCGAGCGCAATTACGAGAAGGTCGAGCTGGTGTTCGTGCGTCATCACACGGTAGCCAAGGAGGTCGACGAGGAGGAGTTCTTCTACTCGCGGGAGACCGGCGGCACCATCGTTTCCAGCGCGCTGACGCTGGTCGACGAGATCATCGAGGCGCGTTACGCGCCGGAACAGTGGAATCTGTACGTGGCGCAGGCCAGCGACGGAGACAACTGGGACGACGACTCATCGAGCTGTCTTGAGCTGCTCGACGAGTCGCTGATGCACAAGCTGCAATATTTCACTTACGTGGAAATCACGCCTCACGCCCATCAGGCGCTATGGGAGGCTTACGATACGGTCAGGGCGGCCTACCCGGAGCGTTTTGCCATGCAACAGATCGTCCAGGCGGAAGATATCTATCCGGTCTTTCGTGAGCTTTTCCGTCAGCGCGCCCAGGGCTGATATCGGCCCGGGTGCAACGGAACGCAGCGAGGAGGAGAGCGATGACGCAACGCAAGCCCATAGCCACCGGTTCGGACTGGACTTTCCAGACGCTCGAAGCGTACGAGCACGCCATTGCCGAGCTGGCCAAAGAGTACCGGCTGGAGACCTATCCCAATCAGATCGAGGTCATCACTTCCGAGCAGATGATGGATGCCTATGCCAGCGTGGGCATGCCGGTCGGCTATCATCACTGGTCATTTGGCAAGCAATTCCTGTCGGTCGAGCAAGCTTACCGGCGCGGCCAGATGGGGTTGGCCTATGAGCTGGTCATCAATTCCGATCCCTGTATCGCCTATCTGATGGAAGAAAACTCGCTGATGATGCAGGTGCTGGTCATTGCCCATGCCTGCTACGGTCACAACTCTTTTTTCAAGGGCAACTACCTGTTTCGCACCTGGACCGATGCCTCGGCGATTGTGGATTATCTGGTATTTGCGCGGAAATACATCGCCCAGTGCGAAGAGCGCCACGGTGTCGAGGCGGTCGAGCAGCTTCTCGATGCCTGTCATGCGCTGCAGAATTACGGCGTCGACCGTTACAAGCGTCCTTCGTCGATCTCGGCCGAGGAAGAGGTGCGACGTCAGGAAGAGCGCGAGGCTTACCTGCAGACCCAGGTCAACAGGCTCTGGAGCACGATCCCGGTACCGGTGAGCGAACTCGCCCAGAGTCCGCTGCACGACCATGAAAACGATCCCCTGGGCCTGCACCGTCATGGACGCTATCCCAGCGAGCCGCAGGAAAACCTGCTCTATTTTCTCGAGAAGAATGCGCCGTTGCTGGAACCTTGGCAGCGCGAGATCGTGCGTATCGTGCGCAAACTGGCTCAGTATTTTTACCCTCAGCGTCAGACACAGGTGATGAACGAAGGCTGGGCCACTTTCTGGCACTACACCCTGATGAATCGCATGTACGACGACGGGTTGATCGATGAAGGCACCATGCTCGAGTTTTTGCAGTCGCACACCTCCGTTGTCGCCCAGCCGGGCTATGACAGCCCCTATTTCAGCGGGATCAACCCTTATGCGCTGGGGTTCGCGATGTTCAGCGACATCAAGCGTATCTGTCAGTCGCCGACGAGCGAGGATCGCGAATGGTTCCCGGATGTCGCCGGCAGCGATTGGCTGGAGACGTTGCATTTCGCGATGCAGAACTTCAAGGACGAGTCGTTCATTCAGCAGTTCCTCTCTCCCAACGTGATCCGCAATCTCAAGCTGTTCAGCCTGGTCGATGATGATCGCGACGATAGCCTTCAGATCGAAGCGATTCACGACGACCGAGGCTATCGACGCATCCGCGACGCGCTGAGCGTGCAGTACGCGCTGTCGGCCCGAGAGCCCAACATCCAGGTCTGGGAGGCCGATATCCGCGGAGACCGTTCGCTGACGCTTCGCCATGTGCAGGACCGGCGGCGACCGCTAGGGCAGAGTCTGTTTCCCGTGATGCGCTACCTGCATCAACTGTGGGGGTTCCCGATCAAGCTCGAATCGATGGAGGGTGGAGAGATCGTGCGTCGCTATCAGTGGCCGATCCCCGAGCCGGCTCGGGAATCGGCGTGATGGCGAGATCGCACGGCGCCACCGGCAGGGTCGAGCCGGGAAGACTTGATGGCTAAACGACAAGTGGTCAACGCAATGCCGTCCGAGGTCAGCCACATCCGGAAAATGGTTAGCAGCCAATAGTCAGGGGAAACCATTGACGAGAGCCGGGGAAAGAACGTTTGGCGCGGATATCAGGAATCTTCGGACGTCCAGCTACTGCACCAGCCATTGGTGGCAACCCGGTGGTCGGGGAACAAACCGCAAGCTTGCGTCGAGGCGGTGAAAAATTCGCAGTTGCCGCATCGCTGGCCTGCTTCGTACACACGATTGTCCTTCGCTCGCGCGGCGTCCTGAACATAGTCGAGTGCCCGGGCCTGATAGGCGCTGGGGTCTAGCATCGGCCTGTCCTGAGCCAGTGCGGGCAGGGCTCGCCAGCCCAGCAGCAGCAAGCCGGATGCGCAGGCGCCGTGTCTCAAAAAGCGGCGACGCTCTGCGTGGGGCACGCCATCGTCCCGACTATTCTGTGGCTTTTTCATCGTGACCCCCTGTATCGAAACTCTCCGACTCGCTGGCGTGGCATGGGCTGCCTCTCATTGCTGAATGATCTCGTTGCCGAAATTATGCGATGGCTCGTGATGCGTCCACAACAGTCAGGGCGGTTACACCGGGTACCGCGACATGATTGAAATTCGTCACGGACAGGGCGAATTGATGGCTACCGGCACGCGAAGGCGGAGGGCCATAGAGCTGATATACTCGCGCCGTCAATTTCATTCTTGGCCCGCGGAGCGCGAGACATAGCCCGATGGCTGGCTCGGTGGGCAGGCTCGTTGGGAGAGGAACATGCAGAACGCCGTTATTCTGATCAATGTCGAAAAGGGCCGGATTCGAGGCGTGGCCGAGCGGCTTGCCGACCTCGAGGGAATCAGCGAAGTCTATTCCACCTGCGGTCGTTATGATCTGATCGCCATCGCCCGCACGCGGGACTTCGAGTCGCTGGCCACGCTAGTGACAGAGCGTCTAATGAGCGTCGAGGGCATTCGCGACACCGAAACGCTCAATGCCATGCAGGTGCACTCGCGCCACGATCTCGACGCCATGTTTTCTGTCGGACTCTAGGTCAGGGTGGCGCGTCGTCAACGGCGAGGGTTGCTGGGGCAGTTGGCTCGCTCGTCCCGAGTCGGTCTGATCTTCGTCGTGGTCATCAGCGGACTGTGGTATTGGCACGAAGGCGGTGTCCGCGACCGGCTAAGCTGGATGGGCGTTCCCGATTGGCAATGGAACGACTGGCGGGGCTGGAATCGGGTGCTTCGCAACGACGGGTTTCTGGTCGGCTGGTCGGACGTGCGGGCCGAGCCGCTGTGGGTGGGCTACGCGCTGAATAGGGTCGACAATCCCCACAGCCTGCCGCGTCCCGATCATTTCGAATCCGATTGGCGCAGTCTGTGGCCGATCTCCGGCGATGATTACACCCGCAGCGGGTACGATCGCGGTCATCTGGCACCGAACTACGCCATGTCGGTCGTCCATGGCCGCGAAGGGCAGATGGCCAGTTTTCTGATGACCAATATCACGCCTCAGCGACCCAAGCTCAACCGGCAGCTGTGGCAGCGCCTGGAGGAGGCGGTCATCGACGATTTCGTGCCGCGCTTTGGCAGCGTCTGGGTCGTTACCGGGCCGATCTTCGATAACCAGTTGCTGCATCGAGTCGGGTTTTCGCAGGTGCCCGTGGGCTTCTACAAGATTTTGATCGTGCCTGGCAAGACGCCGCGGGCATTGGCATTTTTGATGCCGCAGGATGTTAGCGGTAACGAGCCGCTGGCGCGATTTTTGATCACGATCGACGAAATCGAGGCGCGAACCGGATTGGACTTTTTCCCGCAACTGGCCGATCCGCTGGAGCGTCAACTGGAAGGTCAGGTGGAGACGGACGGCTGGGGGTTGGAAGCCGTCTCGACCCGGCCGGGCCGTTATCAGTGAGATCGAAGCGAATTGGCGCCGGGTCTCGATGAGAGGCAAAGGCGTTCAGATAAGAAATGGCCGAATTCATGCGTCATGGATGCAGCCATTTCGACACCACGGTGCGTGAATGAAACCATCGAGAGAACGCTTCCGCCGAGGCAGTGGCATGGCTAATAACGCCAGAGGTATGACTAATAACAATAGCGGGTGCTGACGAAGGGATATTGCTGTCGCGAAGGGATTGCTGCTGGAGGGTCGATTCTGCAGTACATGACACATGGTGCCCAGGAGAGGACTTGAACCTCCACGTCCATAAGGACACTAGCACCTGAAGCTAGCGCGTCTACCAATTCCGCCACCTGGGCGTGTCATGAACTTGTTGCCTCTATATCTGATGCGAACCTGAGTGCATTCGTATCTGATATGAGTTCTGCAATGGTGCCCGGAAGAGGACTTGAACCTCCACGTCCATAAGGACACTAGCACCTGAAGCTAGCGCGTCTACCAATTCCGCCATCCGGGCCTTATCCAGCCTTTTTCTTTCATCGAGCGTGTACGCTCTGAAAAATCCATCGCCGGAAGCGATGGTGCCCAGAAGAGGACTTGAACCTCCACGTCCATAAGGACACTAGCACCTGAAGCTAGCGCGTCTACCAATTCCGCCATCTGGGCCAAGGCGCGATGCATGATACCGGCTTTGCGTTCGAATGCAAGCGTCACATTGTCGGCGATTTATGCCTCGCGAACCTTGCCATCTCGGCCCCCCGAGGTGGGTCGTTGCCATGACTATCGATCCGTTTGCGCAGTGCATGGTTGGGTCGGGCAGGCGTGACCGCTATACTTGGGGCATGAATCCAAAAAGATTGAACGGCTCAAGCCGCCCGCCGCGTGAATTCTCTCCACAGCCCAAGCCCAGTAGGCTCAACGCAAGGACGATGGTTGCATGACTCATTGGACATTGGATGACGATCCGCACGCGGCTCGTGAAGCAGACAAATATGATAGTCCCGTACCCAGCCGCGAGTACCTGCTCGCGCGCCTGGAAGAATACGGCAAGCCGATAACTCACGAAAACATGAGCGCCATGCTGGGGCTCGAAGATGAGAACCAGCTTGAGGCCGTGCGTCGCCGGCTCGCGGCGATGGAGCGAGACGGGCAGATTCTCAAGGATCGCAAGGGTGCCTATGCGTTGATCGACAAGCTTGATCTGATCAAGGGGCGCGTGCAGGGCCATCGGGACGGCATGGGCTTTCTGATTCGCCATGACGGCGTCAAGCCCGACCTGGTGTTGCCGCCGCGTCAAATGCGTCGGGTGTTCAATGGCGATGTGGTGCTGGCTCGTATCAGCGGCCGGGATCGGCGTAACCGCGCCGAAGGCACCATTGCCGAGGTGCTGGCGCGCAATACTCAGACGCTGGTTGGCGTATTCCGTCAGAACACTTCCGAGTTCGCGGTGCTGATTCCCGAAAATTCGCGGATCAGTCAGGAAGTGATCGTGCCGCACAGCGTCAGCGGCGGGGCGAAAGACGGTCAGATCGTCTCGGTCCGGATCACTCAGCAGCCGGAAACCCGCAAACAGCCGGTTGGCGAGGTGGTCGAGATCCTCGGGGAGCGAATGGACCCGGGACTCGAGATCGACATCGCGATTCGCTCACACGACATTCCTGCGGACTTCCCACCGGAAGTGGACGATCAGATCGCTGGCATGTCCGCGGAAGTGGAGGACGAGGACAAGGCGGCTCGGATCGACCTGCGCGAGATGCCGCTGGTGACCATCGACGGCGAAGACGCCAAGGATTTCGATGACGCCGTCTGTGCCTGGAAGACCAAATCCGGCAGCTGGAAGCTGGTCGTCGCGATCGCCGACGTCTCCCATTACGTCAGGGGCGGCAGTGCGCTGGACAACGAGGGCTACGTCCGCGGTAACTCGGTCTACTTCCCCGGCCAGGTCGTGCCGATGCTACCGGAACTACTTTCCAACGGCCTCTGCTCGCTCAATCCACACGTCGATCGTCTGACCATGGTCTGTGAGATGAACATCTCGCAGAACGGTACCATCAGTCGCTATAAGTTTTATGAAGCGGTGATCCAGTCGCATGCGCGGCTGACCTATAACCAGGTCGGCGCCATGTTGCAGGAGCCGGAGAGTGAAGAGGGTGCGGCGCTGCGGGAACATTACCGTGAGCTGGTGCCGTCGCTCGAAAATCTGCATGCGCTCTACAAGGTATTGCGCCAGGCGCGTGATGTGCGTGGCGCCATCGACTTCGAAACGACCGAAACGCAGATCGTCTTCAACGATGAGCGCAAGATCGAGAAGATCGTTCCGCGTAGCCGAAACGACGCCCACAAGCTGGTCGAGGAGTGCATGCTGGCGGCCAACGTCGCCACGGCGAGATTCCTCGACAAACACGATCTGCCGGCGCTCTATCGCGTGCACCAGGCGCCTGCCTCCGAGCGCCTGGAGAATTTGCGTATTTTCCTTGGTGAGCTTGGGCTGACGCTGGGCGGCGGCGACGAGCCGACGCCCAAGGATTATCAGGCGCTGCGCGAGGCGATTCAGGGGCGACCGGACTTCGATATCATTCAGACGGTGATGTTGCGCTCGATGAGTCAGGCCGTCTATTCGCCGCAGAACGATGGCCACTTCGGACTGGCCTATCAGGCCTATGCACATTTCACCTCGCCGATCCGCCGTTATCCCGATCTGCTGGTGCATCGTGCGATTCGCTCGGTCATTAGAGGACCGCGCCAGACCCAGACGGTGCTCCGGGCCGAGGGCGCGCCGGTGGAGAAACCCACGACCTGGTGCCCGTACACCTTCGAACAGATGATCGAGCTGGGCGAGCACTGCTCGATGACCGAGCGCCGCGCCGACGATGCGACGCGGGACGTCACCGACTGGCTGAAGTGCGAATTCCTCTCCGACAAGGTCGGCGAAGTCTATGAAGGCACCATCGCTTCCGTGACCCAGTTCGGTATTTTCGTGCGTCTTGACGATGTCTATGTCGAGGGGCTGGTGCATGTGACCTCGCTGCCGTCCGATTATTATCACTACGAAGCCGAGAAGCATCGTCTGAAAGGCGAGCGTAGCGGCGTGGCCTATCGCCTGGGTGATGGTGTCACCGTTCGCATTGCCCGTGTCGACCTGGACGATCGCAAGATCGATTTCGATCTTGCCGATGCCGCCCCCCGTCATCACCGCGCGCCGCGCGGCCAGAAGCCGAACGGCTCGTCGAATGGCGGTGGTGGGGCCAGGAAGCCGTCAGCGAGCAAGAATCGCCCTGGCAAGCGTGAGCGTCAGGGCGCCTCGGCCGAAAGCGGCGCGACGGGTAACGACGCGGCGAGTGCCGACGCGAATGGCAATAAAGAGGATGGGGCGCCCAAGCGGCGCTCCCGTGGACCGCGACAGCGTCGAGGCAAGCGATGAGCGTCTTGATTTGCCGTTTCGCGGCGCTAGGTCGGTGATGTTATGAGTCGTCAAACCCATCGACGTCAAGCCGGCAGGCCGCAGGATCTGCCGCGGATGCCGGACGGGCTCGAGCCCGTCTACGGCGTCCATGCCGTGCGTGCACTATTCGAGCGGGGTCAGCCGCCGCGACTGCTATGGATTCAACAGGGTCACGCCGAGCAGCGTCTCGAGTCGTTGCTGCAACAGGCCCATGCGGGTGGTTGCGAATTGAAGCGGGTGCCGCGAGATGCACTCGACGCGATCTCGAGTCAGGCCTCTCATCAAGGCGTGATCGGCTTTGCCGAGCCGCTGGTTGCGGAGAACGAAACCACCCTGTGGTGGCGCCTCGAGCAATGGCAGGAGAGTCGCCCGCCACTGCTGCTGATTCTCGACGGGGTGACGGATCCGCACAATTTCGGTGCCTGCCTGCGAAGTGCCGACGCCGCCGGTGTTGATGGTGTGATCGTTCCCAAGGACAAGTCGGCCCCGCTCAACGCGACCGTGCGCAAGGTCGCTTGTGGTGCAGCCGAGATCGTGCCGGTGTTCCAGGTCACCAATCTGGCCCGCTGCATGGAAAAGCTCAAGCAGTTGGGGGTCTGGATCACCGGTACGGCCGGGGAGGCCGATGTCCTCGTCTACGATGCCGATTTCACCGTCCCTTGCGCTCTGGTCATGGGGGCGGAAGGCAAGGGCATGCGCCGGCTGACCCGCGAAGCGTGTGACGGGCTGGTCAAATTGCCAATGCAGGGCGGTGTTTCCAGTCTCAACGTCTCGGTCGCCACAGGCATCTGTCTGTTCGAAGCCGTCCGTCAACGCGGGCGTGCCAGCCCCGGTTGAGCTTGCACCGAGCGCGCTTGGTCTCTACAATTGCGCGGTTCTGTGGGCAGGCTATGCTCATGGAACGCGTCTCGTCTCGGGTAATACGATGGGTCAGCTTCGCCTGATTCGTGCGGTCTTGCCCCAGTAAGGCGTCAATTGGTCTGAATATCTGGATGTCAACGTGGTCCTGCACCGCGGTCCGATATCGACTCCTTGCTTCTCGTGGCACCCCTTCAAACGAGGGCCCGCGCGGAAGCTGCCAAACCGAAAGGAGCTAACATGCGTCATTATGAAATCGTGTTCATGGTCCATCCGGATCAGAGCGAGCAGGTTCCGGCCATGGTCGAGCGCTACACCGGCCTCGTGACCGAAAACGGCGGTACCGTGCATCGTCTCGAAGATTGGGGCCGTCGCCACCTGGCGTACCCGATCAACAAGATTCACAAGGCACATTATGTGCTGATGAACGTCGAATGCAGCGGCGAGACTCTCGACGAGATCGAGAATATCTTCCGTTTCAACGATGCCATCATCCGCAGTATGATCGTGCGCAGCAAAGAGGCCGTGACTGAAGCCTCGCCGATGATGAAGCCGGTTGAAGAAAAGAGCCGTCGTCGTGACGACAAGCCCTCCGAGCGTGGCGATCGTGAGCGTTCTGAGCGCCCCGAGCGTTCCGAAGCTGCTGAAGAAACCCACTGATTCGATTTCGCTAAGGAGAGATTCTCATGGCACGTTTTTTCCGTCGCCGTAAGTTCTGCCGCTTCACTGCCGAAGGCGTGAAGTACATCGACTACAAAGACATCGATACGCTGAAAGCCTACGTCACCGAGACCGGCAAGATCGTTCCCAGCCGCATCACGGGTACTCAGGCACGCTACCAGCGTCAGCTGTCCACCGCGATCAAGCGGGCGCGCTACCTGGCATTGCTGCCGTACTCCGACAGCCACCAGTAAACCCTGATCCGGTAAACCCTGACGAGGTCTCATGTTGGCATTGGCCCGTTGGATCATGCGCGGTACGCCGCAAGCATTAGTGGCGGCCGCACTGACAGCGCTGGTGCCATGGCTGTTCTGGTTCAGCGCAGCCGTTGCGGGTCTAGTCACGCTGCGCCGAGGCATGAGCCCCGCCGCACCGGTGCTGATTGCCGCAGCGATTCCCGCCGGTTGGTGGTGGATTCAAGGCGATGCGGTGCCGTTGTCCAGCATCTTGCTGGTGACGTTGATGGCGACGGTGTTGCGATCGCGTACGCGCTGGTCGGAAGCATTGATCGTCGGCAGCGTCGTCTGCATGGCGATGGTGCAGCTAGGCATCTTCGTGCCGACCGGCGGTACTGGCCCGCTACTTGACGAGCTGCGACGAAGTTCGTCGGAGGTCGCCAGTATGCTGGATCAGCTGGCGGCGCAGGGCATCGACACCGAGAGGATGGCGACGCTGGTGATCGGCGGTGCGACAGGGCTAGTGGTGCTAATGGCGGGTATTGCTTGCCTGGCACTGGCCAGAAGTTGGCAGGCGGGGCTTTATAACCCCGGCGGTTTTCGTGAAGAGTTTCACGCGCTGAGGCTCTCACGTCGACAACTGCTAATGCTGCTGGGATTGATGGCGGTCGGTGTCGTGTTCGCCGTCCCTGCTGCCAGCCTGCTGGCTTGGGTGCCGTTGCTGGTCGCCGGCGTGGCGCTGGTGCATGGGTTTATTGGTTTGAAGGGAATGAGCGGGTTCTGGCTGGTAGGCTTCTATGCCTTGCTGTTGACCACCTGGCCCACGATTTTGATTGTACTGCTGTTGGCGTTGGTAGATACCTTCGCGGATTTTCGCGGTCGTCTGACACGCAGTGATTGACGAGAGGTTCACGAGAATGGAAGTCATTCTGCTCGATAACGTCGGCAAACTGGGCGATTTGGGTGATAAAGTCACCGTCAAGCCTGGTTACGGTCGTAATTACCTGGTTCCCTACGGCATCGCCGTACCGGCAACCAAAAATAACGTCGAAGCATTCGAGACGCAGCGTGCCGAGCTTGAAGCGCAAGCGGCCGAGCGTAAGGCCCAGGCTGAAACGCGCGCCGCTCAGCTCGCGGAAATCGAGCTGTCTCTGGTGGCCAAGGCGGGTGACGAAGGCAAGCTGTTCGGCTCCATTGGACCGCGCGATCTGGCCGAAGCCATGGCTCAGGCCGGTATCGAAGTTGCCAAAAGCGAAGTGCGTATGCCGGAAGGCCCGCTTCGTCAGACTGGCGAATATGACATCGCGCTGCAGTTGCACGCCGAAGTCACTTCCAGCGTGCGTGTTGTGGTAGTGGCCGAGTAAACCTCGACTACGATCGCTGATCGCGACGTCTGGCCAAGGCACGCAGGGCTCACGCCCTGCGTGCCTTTTTCGTGGCCGTCGACGTGGCAGTGCTCGCGCTCGACTGGGTAGAATGAGCGCCAGAGAATTCTTGCGTATCCAGCGCACGATACAGGGTGAATGCCAAGCATGAATCAACGCGTCGACAACGATCGGGAAACCGCGCAGCTGAAGATGCCTCCACACTCGCTGGAGGCGGAGCAATCGGTGCTCGGCGGGTTGATGCTCGACAACAGCAGCTGGGATACGGTGTCGGAACGTCTGGTCGCGGACGACTTCTATCGTCACGAGCACCGGCTGACGTTCAACGCAATGGCCGAACTTGCCGAAAGCTCCCATCCGCTCGATGTCGTGACCCTGTCGGAAGCCCTTGAGCGGCGCGATCAGCTCGAAAGTGTGGGTGGGCTTGCCTACCTGGCGGAACTGGCGCGCAACACGCCCTCGGCGAGCAACATTCGTGCTTACGCCGATATCGTCCGTGAGCGGGCAACCCTGCGCAAACTGATCCAGGCCTCGCGTCAGATTGCCGACAGTGCCTATTCACCGGAAGGCCGGCTCCCGGATGACCTGGTCAACGAAGCCGAACGGCTGGTGTTCCAGATCAGCGAATCGCGACCCAAGTTCGGTGGGCCGATCGGCATGAGCGATCTGCTGACCAAGGCGGTCGACCGGATCGATGAGCTGTTCAACATGAAGGGCCAGATGACCGGGATCTCGACCGGCTTTCGCGATCTCGACGACATGACATCGGGACTGCAGCCTTCGGATCTGGTGATCATCGCGGGTCGCCCATCGATGGGTAAGACCACCTTCGCCATGAATCTGGTGGAGCATGCGGTGGTCTCCAACGACAAGCCGGTGGTCGTTTTCTCGATGGAGATGCCTGCCGAATCACTGATGCTGCGTGTGTTGTCATCGTTGGGACGGATCGATCAGACGCGAGTGCGAACCGGCCAGCTCGAAGATGAGGACTGGCCACGGTTGACCTCGGCCGTCAACCTTCTCAAGGATCGCCAGTTATTCATCGATGACACGCCGGCACTGTCACCCAATGAGTTGCGCACGCGAGCGCGACGGATTGCTCGCGAGCACGGCAATATTGGCTTGGTGATGATCGACTATCTGCAACTGATGCAGGTGCCGGGGCTTTCCGAGAACCGTACCGCGGAAATCTCTGAAATTTCGCGCTCGCTCAAGGGGCTCGCCAAGGAGTTCGGTTGCCCGGTGGTGGCGCTGTCACAGCTCAACCGTTCGCTGGAGCAGCGACCCAACAAGCGTCCAGTCATGTCGGATCTGCGTGAGTCCGGGGCCATCGAGCAGGACGCCGATGTCATTGCCTTCGTCTACCGAGACGAGGTCTATAATTCCGACAATCCGGATAACAAGGGGCTGGCGGAGCTGATCATCGGCAAGCAGCGTAACGGGCCCATCGGGACCGTCCACATGGCATTCATCGGCAAGTACACGCGATTCGAGGATCTCGCGCCGGATAGCTATGGTCAGCACTATGAATAGGCCAGCATTGCGAGTAAGCCGATACGCGTAGTTCGATAAGCATAGTTCGGTAAGCGTCAATCGATACTTTCGCTCGATACAAACTGAAGCGCGTCGGCGGTGCCGACGTTGGAAAGACATCAAGGAGTCAAACCATGGCAGGCGGTTTTCAGCGGGGTCGTCGTCAACGTACACCCAAGATCGAAGTACGCGGCCAACTGGAGAAGCATGAGCGGGAAGGGCCGTTCAAGGAATGGTTGGGTATGCCGGATCTCTATCGTCATTGGCTGACCGTCGATGGCGAGCTCTATAGTTACCAGACCGAGGATTCGGAAATCCCGGTGACCGTCGGCGACCGAGTGGTATTTCGCTACAAGGAAGCCAAGGCAGGGAAATGGGTCGATCGCAACTCGCTCGGCAAGGCCATCGATCCGTCGGCCTATCAATAACGCGCTCGGCCTTACACCGAACGTCGTATCGTATGTTTCATCAACGTTTCTGAAGGCGCCGATGGTGGCGCCTGTCATGTTCCTGTCACAACATTGCCGTTCAATGTCGGGCATGAATGTGATCTCCGACACAATGCTTGGTCGTTTCCGCCTCGTGACGCTCCTCGAGCGAATCCTTGGAAGATTCCGGCAACCCTTACCCGCCCCGACGTCCAGGTTCACCATGTCGATCCTCCTGGATCGCCGTGGCGTGGCGTCTGTCTTTCCATGTCTCGTCGTGACGTTGCTGAAGGACGATCCGGAACGATGTCGAAAGCAGAAAGTCTTATATCCGAGACTCTTGAACCTGAGAGTCCCGAAGCGAGAAATTTTCAGTCATTACCAACCCGCATAGAGGAGGGAACCATGGAACTCAAGGAGTTCGAACATTATCAGCGACAACATGAAAGCTTCGAAATTCGTGTCATTGCCCACGCCGGCAGCCGCTACTATCAGGTCATGCTGGAACCGGACGATGGTGCCACGCAACTCTTGACCCGATGCGGCAAACCGATGCTCTTTCGCTCCCTCGAAGACGTCTATGGCGAGCTGAGGCAGGCCGGCATTCGTCGGGCCTATCTGGTTCAGCAGGTCGCCAACGACGAAATCGTCGGGCACGAACCGCGCTATCATGACCCGTTGTTATCCCGGATGCCGCTGGTCTTCTGATCACTTAGACCGCAAAGCCGCCATCGTTCATTCACCAACCCCAGTTTCCCTCCGGCGAGTCCCTGCAGTGACTTGCCCCGCATCGGAGGGACGTTTTTCTTACCGACCCCGCTCTCCAATTTGCAGCCGATTCAATCCTTCCCCGTCAGTCTTCGCGTTCTTCCGCTAGCTCGAGCTCCAGCGACGTCGATAGCCCTCGGCGTGGTCTCCTGTGCCGTAGGCGGCTTCAAAATTGAGTGAGTCGATGAACTCCCCGGCTTGATCGAGTATCGCCGCCCGCTTGTCGTTCTGCATGCGATCCCAGCTGCCGTAGATGAGCTTCATGCGGTGATTGCCACGCAGTTGCTCGCGATGACGCTCCAGAAAATGCCAGTAAAGACTGTTGAAGGGGCAGGCATGTTCGCCGGTGACCTGTTTGACATCGTAGCGACAGTGACGGCAGTGATCCGACATGCGGTCGATATATTTGCCCGAGGCGCAGTAGGGTTTGGACCCAAGGTAGCCGCCGTCGGCGTATAGGGTCATGCCCAGCGTGTTAGGGAGTTCGACCCACTCGAAGGCGTCGACATAGACTGCCAGATACCAGTCGCATAGCGCCGCCGGCGAGACACCGCAAAGCAGTGCGAAATTACCGGTGACCATCAGCCGCTGAATGTGATGGGCATGAGCGTTATCGCGCGTCATCTCCAGCGCACGGCGCACGCAGCGCAGATCGGTCTCTGCGGTCCAGTAGAAGTCAGGAAGCCCGCGCTGGGCGTCGAGTCGATTCTCTCTCTTGTAGTCGGGCATTCGTTGCCAGTAAATGCCGCGGACGTATTCGCGCCAGCCTAGAATCTGACGCACGAATCCTTCCACCGCATTGATTGGCGCCTGCCCCCGCTGCCAGGCTGTCTGAGCCGCTTCGCAGACCTCCCGCGGAGAGAGCAGGCCAATATTCATCGAGGCCGACAGCCGGGAGTGGAACAGCAGTGGTTCGCTATCGCTGATGGCATCCTGGTAGGTACCGAAGTCCGGCAGCGCATTAGCGATGAAGTGACGTAGATCACTCAGCGCCTGACGCCGGGTCACGGCCCAGTTGAACCCCTCCAGCGTGCCGAAATGCTCACCAAAATGTGTCTTCACTAACGTCGTGACAGCACGCGTGATCTCGTCCTGGCGGTGTCGGGGTGGGTTGGGAAAGGCAAGGTCGCCGTCGATGGGCCGACGATTGTCGTGATCGAAGTTCCACTGCCCCCCGGCGGGTTCGCCATCTTCCATCAGCAGGCCGGTGCGTTGGCGCATCTGACGATAGAAATCTTCCATTCGGAAGCGCTTGCGCCCTTCCAGCCACTCGCCGAAATCCCCGATCGAACAGTAAAAACGTGAATCCTCGAACAGTCGCCAACGTGTGCCGCGACGTTGAATGCGCTCGAGTAACCGCCACTCGCCCGGATGGGTCACACGGATCTCGTCGCAGCCATAGGCGTCGGCGAGGCGCTCGGCTTCGTCGAGTAAATCCTGGCGGTTGTCATCGTCGTCGAGCGCGCTGTAGTGAACCTGATACCCTTTGTCGCGCAGGGTATCGGCAAAATGACGCATCGCCGACAATATCAAGACGATCTTCTGAGGATGATGAGGTACGTAGTCGCCTTCGCTCTGGACTTCACAGAGGACGATGACGGCGTTGGGAGGGGCGTTAGCGAGGACTTCCAGTTCCTCGCTCAACTGATCGCCCATGATCAGGATCAGCGGTTTCGACATGAAGTTATCCATAACTTATACACATGGGCTTGATCGTATAAGATGATCGGGTTCGTGCAAACCGGCAGTGATAGAATTTCACCAAAAGATGGCAGGGAAAGGAGTGGTGTGATGGCGGCCCGATATGGAGTACTGCTGGTCAATCTGGGAACGCCTGAGGCGCCCACCCCCAAGGCCGTGAGACAGTATCTGGGTGAGTTTCTCGGTGATCCACGGGTCATCGATGCACCGCGCTGGCTATGGTGGCCCATTCTTCATGGCGTGATCCTGCGCATTCGCCCCCCTAAGGTCGCCAAGGCCTACGCCTCGGTGTGGCAGGAAGAGGGGTCGCCGCTGCTGGCGATCGGCCGGCGTCAGCAACGAGCGCTGCAGGCACGTTTGGCAAGTTCTAGAGGCGAGGAGATTCCGGTGGAGCTGGCCATGACCTACGGCAAGCCGAGCATGGAAGAAGCCGGGCTCCGGCTGCGCAAGTCTGGCGTCGAGCGTATTCTGGTCGTCCCGCTGTATCCCCAGTTTTCACGTACGACGACCGGCGCGGTATTCCAACGCCTGGCCAAGGCGTTGGAGCCCTGTCCGCATCTGCCGGAACTGCGCTTCGTGCGTGACTATCACGATCACCCCGGCTACATCTCTGCGCTGGCCACGAGCGTGCGCCAGCATTGGGATACCCATGGCGACCGCGGCCGCCTGCTGATGTCCTATCACGGCATCCCCAAGCGCTACGTCAACAACGGCGACCCCTATGCCAGACATTGCGAAAAGACCAGCCGATTGCTGGCCGAAGAGTTGGGGCTGGGCGAGGGGGAGTGGTTCCAGAGCTATCAGTCGCGATTCGGGCGGGAGGAGTGGCTCAAGCCCTACACTGACGAGACCCTCAAGGCGTGGGGCGCGGACAAGACCGAATGTGTCGACGTCATCAGCCCGGCTTTTGCGGCGGACTGCCTGGAGACGCTCGAGGAGATCGACGCCGAGAATCGCCACTACTTCCAGGAAGCCGGGGGCGGGCGCTACCGCTATATCCCCGCGCTCAACGAACGCCCCGAGCACATCACCCTGTTGGCCGATCTGGTCGAGCAGCACACCGCTGGCTGGTGAAGCCGGCTGCGCCGGACGAGTCCCGTTTTCTCCAGGCTCATGTTTCTCCTAGGGGAGGGGAGAGTCGCCCTGCGGGGCTTCCTCGATCGTGTGTCTGGGTCTTTCACTTTCCAGCTCGACCGGATTGCCACGGGTGCGGGGGTCCGGCTTGAGCTTGTGATGCAGTGCGCTCTTGGCCAGCATATGCGCCGAGACCGGTGCGGTGATGAACGCGAAGATGGTGATCAGCAACTCCTGAATCACCGGTCCATCCTCCCGGCTGAAGTAGATCAGTGCGCCTATCAGCGTGCAGCCGACGCCCAGCGTCGTCGTCTTGGAAGGGCCGTGAAGACGCATGTAGAAGTCTTTCAGGTGCGTCAGGCCCAGCGAGCCGATGAAGGCAAACGCGCCACCGGCGATCAGCATGAAGGCGATCACGCCTTCGATCATCGTATCCAGCATCTTTCCGCCTCCTATTCGATGATATCGCCGCGCAGCAGGTACTTGCAGACGGCGATGGTGCTAACGAAGCCCAACATAGCGATCAGTAGTGCCGCTTCGAAGTAGTCCTTGCTGTTCAGCCAGATACCGAACAGCACGATCAGCGCGATCGAGTTCATGTACATGGTATCCACTGCCAGAATACGATCCGGCAGGCTAGGTCCCACCACTGCACGGTAGAAATTGAGCACGATGGCAGCGCAGAACAGTGCCAGAGCGATCCACAGGGCCATATCGATCATGATTCGAAGATCTCCAGCAACGGGCGCTCGTAGCGCTGGTGAATTTCGTCGATCAAGGCGTTGATGTCACCCACGTCCAGGGCGTGAACGAGCAAGGTCCGGCCATCCAGACGCAAGTGCGCCGAAACGGTGCCCGGCGTCATGGTGATGGTGCTGGCCAGGATGGTGATCGGAAAATTTTCCTTCAGCGTCAGCGGATATTCGACGAAGGCCGGGCGCATCTGGCCACGGGGATCGAGAATCAACTTGGAGACCTGAATATTGGCGACCACGATGTCGCCCAGCACCCGGAAGAAATAGCCAATCAGCTTCATGGGTCGCTTGATGGTCGGCTGGCGTTCCCAGAATGGACGACACACGACCGGGATCAGGATTGCCAGGACGCCGCCGAGAATCCACTGGCCCAACGCCATGCTGTGCTGCAGCAGTAGCCATACGACCAGCAGCAACATGGAAAGAACCGGCATCGGTAGCCAGCGAGTGGGAGGAATCATGAATCACCTCCGGCAACGACGTTGTGGGAGAGTATCGCCTCGACATAGGCGCTGTGGTCGAGCAGTTGCGTCGCACTGGCATCGGTGAATCGAGTGATCGGACCGGCCAGGATCGATAGCACCGGCGAAGCGCCGATCAGCAGGATCAGGCCGGCTAGCATGGCCACTTTCAGGCGTGGTCCATCCTCATCGCCCCGGGTCGCCTTCCAGAATACCGCCGAACCGCTGCGCGACATGGCGACGAGGCCGGCAAGACTCGAGAGCAGCAGCAGCGACCATAGCCACGGCTGTTCGCTGGGCAGGGCAGAGTCGAGCAGCAACACCTTGCCGATGGCACCCGACAACGGTGGCAAGCCGATGACGGCGATGGCGCCTGCGAAGTAGAACAGTCCCAGCAACGCCGGTTGGGTGACGCCGCGCCCGGGAACGATGCGCGCTCCGGCCTTGCCACGTTGTTCGCCGATCGCATCGGCGAGCAGGAACAGCCCGCCGGTGACCAACGTAGTGTGGATCATGTAGTAGAGCAGGGCGGCGAGTGAGGCCTCGCGATTCATGCTGACGCCGACCAGCAGGGTGCCCACCGAGATCAGGATCAGATAGGCCACCTGGCTACGAAGGTCGCGCGCCGACAGCACGCCCAGCCCGCCCAGCGCCAGGGTCGCCAGCGCGAACCACCATAGCCAGGGCTGAACGAAATTGGCGAGTTCCCCCGCGCTACCGCCGAAGATGAGCGTGTAGACCCGCAGAATGGCGTAGATCCCCACCTTGGTCATGATCGCAAACAGTGCCGCCACCGGTGCCGGTGCGCTGCTGTAGGCACGCGGCAACCAGAAATAGAGCGGCAAGATCGCAGCCTTGAGTCCGAACACGACCAGCAGCAGGAAGGCGCCCGCCTTGAGCAGGCCGAGACGACTGGGATCGAGCGTTGCCACTTTTTGTGACATGTCCACCATGTTGAGGGTGCCGGTGGTGCCGTAAAGCACACCGAGGGCGATCAGGAACATCGCCGACCCCGCCAGGTTCAGCGCCACGTAATGGAAGCCGGCCTGGGTGCGATCCTTGCCACCACCATGCATCAGCAGCGAATAGGAGGCGATCAGCAGCACCTCGAAGAACACGAACAGGTTGAAGATATCGCCGGTCAGAAAGGCGCCGTTGATCCCCATCAGCTGGAGCTGGAACAGACCGTGAAAATTGCTGCCCTTGCGGTCATCGCCAGCACAGGCGTAAGCGACGCTGCCCAATGCCAGGAAACTGGTCAGGCACACCATCAGCGCAGAGAGTCGGTCAAGCACCAGGATGATGCCAAACGGCGGCTGCCAGTCGCCCAGCGCGTAATAGGTGATTTCCCCGCTATCACTCTGGATCACCAGCATGGCGCTGATGACCAGCAGTAGCGTCGTGCTGCTCAGGGCTATCGCTCGGCGGGGCAGCACGACCGAGTCGCGCTTGACCAGCATCAGCAGCCCGCTCAACAGCGGCAGCAGAATCGGCAGAGTGATCAAGTGGTGCATCATGACTTGTCCTCCTTCGACTCTTCGCCGCGCTGGTCATTGACCTGATCGCTACCCAGATCGCCGCGCACGCGCATCGCCAGAATCACCGAGAAGGCGGTCATGGCGAAGCCGATGACGATCGCCGTCAGCACCAGAGCCTGGGGCAACGGGTCTGCGTAGTAGCTGACACCTTCCTTGATGACCGCAGCACCGTTGGTGGTCAGGCCTCCGGTGGAAAACAGGAACAGGTTGACCGCGTAGGAGAGCAGCGTCAGCCCCACGACCACGGGGAAGGTGCGTCCCCGCAGCGCGAGGTAGAGGCCGCTGGCGGCCAGGAAACCGGTCACGGTGGCAAATAGCGCTTCCATCAAACGGTCTCCTTTTCATTGTCTTTGCTGGGACGATGTCGTGTCGTCAACTTGCCCAGGTTGGCCAGGATCATCAGAGTGGCGCCGACGACGGTCAGATAGACCCCGAGATCGAAAAGCATCGCCGTTGCCAGCTCGAGCTCGCCAATGTAGGGGATCGAGAAGTGACCGAAGGCGGAAGTCAGGAAGTTATGACCGAAGGCCCAACTGCCGAGTCCGGTCAGCGCGGCGATGGCAACGCCCGTCACGGCAATAGGTTGATACTGGAACGACAGCCGTTGCTGGGACCAATCCACGCCGCGGGCGATATAGAGCAGGATCAGCGCGACCGCGGTGACCAGCCCGGCGATGAACCCGCCGCCGGGTTCGTTATGGCCGCGCAGGAAGATATAAACCGAGACCAGCAGCGCCAGCGGCAGTAGGGTTTGCGATACCGTCGCCAACAGCATCGGGTGGAGATCGTTCGACCAGGGGCGGCCCTCGCTGTCGCTCGACGGCATGAACAGGCGCAGACGATTGAGCAGCTTGTAGATGCCGATGGCTGCGATGCACAGCACGGTTATCTCGCCCAACGTATCGAATCCACGAAAGTCGACGAGAATGACGTTGACCACATTGTGGCCGCCGCCGCCGCTGACACTGTTCTCGAGGAAGAAGCCGGAGATGGTGTCCAGTGGCCGGGTCAGCAGAGCGTAGTTGAGACTCGCGACCACGCCGCCGAAGCCCGCAGCCACCAGAACGTCCCTGACCACCCTCGGGCCGCTGGATTCCTTGGGCGTGCGCTGCGGCAGGAAGAACAGCGCCAGCATCAGCAGGATCACCGTCACCACTTCGACCGCCAGCTGCGTCAGCGCGAGATCGGGGGCCGAAAAGCGAGCAAAAGCCAGCGAGACCATCAGGCCGACGACCGACAGCATCATCAACGATACCAGCCGGCGGCGATGCAGGATCGCCGTGCCCAGTCCGGCCAGGATGGTGATCGCGGCTCCGACCATCAACAGGCCATCGAGAGCCTGCAGCTGACGCGGGCCCTGCAACTGGTCGAGATCCAGCAGGCCGCTGCCGGTCAGGAACAGCACGGCGATGATCAGCCACAGCATGTAGCGCTGAAGTGAACCGTTCTCGAGACGATCGATTGCCCTCTGTGTCCAGTGCAGGAGACGACGAACGTTGTGCTCGAAGGTCATCAGCGCATTGCGTTGCGGAAACTGGCGCTGAAAGTTGAACAGGTTGCGGCGCACCGCATAGAGCCCGGCACCGCCGGCCAAGGCGATGGCACTCATCAGCAGCGGCAGATTGAAGCCGTGCCATATCGACAGATGAAGCTCCGGACGTGGCGACAGGATCGTGGCCTGAGCGGCGGCATCGAGCAGCCCCGTGACTATCAGTGCCGGCATTAGACCAATGATGACGCAGAGGCCAACGAGGACCAGCATCGGTAGTCGCATCAAGAACGGGGCTTCGTGAGGTGTTTTGGGCAACTCCTTGGCTTCGGGGCCGAAAAAGATATTGCGCACATAGCGCAGCGAGTAGGCCACCGACAGTACGCTGCCGATCGTCGCCAGCACCGGTATCAGCCAGGCCAGGCCGCCGAGAATGCCGGTCCCCAACGCCTCGGTCAGCATCATCTCCTTCGAGATGAAACCGTTGAGCAGGGGGACGCCGGCCATGGATGCCGCCGCCAGTCCCGCCGCTACCGCAGTCACCGGCATGCTGTGTCTCAGACCGCTCAGCTTGCGGATGTCGCGCGTACCGGTTTCGTGATCGATGATGCCTGCCGACATGAACAGCGACGCTTTGAACAGGGCATGGTTGATGATATGGAACAAACCGGCAGCGACCGCCAGCTTGCTGTCCAGTCCGAACAGCATGGTGATCAGCCCCAGGTGGCTGACGGTGGAGAACGCCAGCACTCCCTTGAGATCGTACTTCAGTAGCGCGAAATAGGCCGCGTAGATCATCGTCACCAGGCCGGTGAGCGTGACGATGTAGAGCCACAGCTGCGAGCCGGCCAGCGCCGGATGCATGCGGGCGAGCAGAAAGACCCCGGCCTTGACCATGGTGGCAGAGTGCAGAAACGCCGATACCGGCGTCGGTGCCGCCATCGCATGCGGCAGCCAGAAGTGGAACGGGAACTGCGCCGACTTGGTGAAGGCACCGAGCAGAACCAGCAGCAGCGCTGGCAGGTAGCGCGGGTCGGCCTGGATCAGATCGCGGCTGTCGAGCACGGTCTGCATGTCGTAGGTGCCGACGATATGGCCGATCAGCAGGAACCCGGCCAGCATCGCCAGTCCGCCCATGCCGGTAACGACAAGCGCCATGCGTGCGCCGCGTCTGGCCTCGCTCTGCTGGTACCAGTAGCCGATCAACAGGAAGGAGGACAGGCTGGTCAGCTCCCAGAACACCCACAGCAACAATAGATTGTCGGCCATGACGATGCCGATCATCGAGGTCATGAACAGCATCAGATAGGCGTAGAAGCGCGGCATGCTGTCGTCGGGAGACAGGTAGTAACGGGCATACAGAATGATCAGCAGTCCGATGCCCAGGATCAGTAGCAGGAACAGCAGCGAGAGGCCATCGATCCGGAACGCCAGATCGAGCCCCAGTTGCGGCACCCAACTGATGCTGAAGTGATAGACCTCTCCCGATATCACGCCCGGCGCATGTGCGATGACGATACCCAGTGCAATCGCCGGCAGTAGCGCCGTGGACCAGGCACTGAGGGTGCGGTGCTGGTTGTTGCTCAGCAAGGGTATCAGGCTGCCCAACAGCGGCAGCAGAACGATCAGCGGCAGTGACATGAAATTGTCGCTCTATTCTGGGATCAGGGAGGCTCGAGACCGGGCTGGCACATGGCCTCAGACCGAGGGGTCGAGCTTCATTCTCGCTTGGGTCGCACCGGGGCTGCGATCGCTGCCCGCCTCAGTGTAAGCGATGTCGCCAATCCCACGAGGATGGCATCATGACGCCGGGACCGAGAGCTGAAGCGAGGACCTGGTGGGCTTGTTCCGCGCGAGGCGGCATGAGCATGGGTCTACCAAACGATGAGACTGGCGAAGCAGGGAACGCGGCGGTGGCTCCCCGTGCGAGCTCCCATGCCAGATCAGAGGCGCTGAGGCGGATCGGTCAGGTAGGGACGGCGAGCGCCGCGAGGGGCCAGCATCCACGCAGGCGTCTGGTCCTGGATCGTGCCAGTAAGGGACGACGGAGTTTGGAAACTCATACGAGCCTGGAAACCGATACGAATCTGGGCACCGATGCGATAGGTCGCGCATGTCAGCGATAGCTGGCTAGGCATGTGGCCCGGCATGGTGTCTCCTCCTTGCGGGAAACGCTCGATTCGTGAAAAACGCTCGAACATCATTCGCACGCAGCGAAATCATTGAAAATATTAGTTATTTACGAGATCCGAGCGGTAGCGTTGAACCGACTTTACCACGCCGATATACACCTAGCCATAGGGCGCGACGCTAGTTGCCCGGCAGCGGAGCACACCGGCGGTGTCTGAAACCGGATTTTGGCTGATGAGCTTCTGACGTCCCATCATCGTCATCCTCGAATTCCCATGACGATGGGATGCGCTACACTGCGGATGCTGCGCGCTGGCGAGATTCGCCGGCGTCCAGCATCATTTTGGAATAACCCCAGCATTAAGGAAGCGGTCTCGTGAAGCGTTCATTGCCGGTCAAGGCCTCCGCCACACTCTCGCTCTGCCTCTGTTTAGCCCTCCTGGGATGCCAGAGCGTTGCCGATACACAAACGGCGCCGAGCGCTTCGGACGCGAATGCGAGCGAGGTTTCCGCGTCGCCCTCCGGCGCGGCTTCCAAGACGAACCCGTCCGGAGCGAACTCATCCCAAACGACATCGTCCGGTTCCCAACCATCGAACCCGCCAGCGTCCAAGTCTGCAACGGCCGATGAGGGCGTTGAGGCCAGCTCGAACGTTTCTCGGGATGCCTCGAAGTTCAATGCCTGGGTTGACGATTTTCGCCAGCGTGCAGCCGCGGAGGGCATCGATCGGGCGACCTTGGCCGAGGCCTTCGATCGGGCGAGCTATCAGCCGCGGATTCTCGAGCTCGATCGATCCCAGCCGGAGTTCACTCGTCAGATCTGGAGTTATCTCGATACGGCCGTATCGTCGACTCGCGTCTCCAATGGTCGCGAGCGTCTCGCTGCCAATCGCGCAACGGCAAATGAGGTCACGCAGCATTATGGCGTTCCCGGCGAAGTCATCGTCGCCATCTGGGGTATCGAGAGCAACTATGGCAGCAATTTCGGTGACTTCGAGACCATCGACGCGCTTTCCACGCTGGGTTTTGACGGTCGACGTCAATCATTCGCGCGTGGCGAGCTGATGGCTGCGCTGAAGATTCTGCAAAACGGCGATATTGATCGCGACCGCATGCGCGGTTCCTGGGCCGGTGCCATGGGCCATACGCAGTTTATCCCGAGCAGTTTTCTGGCCTATGCGGTGGATGACGATGGCGACGGCCGACGCGATATCTGGGGCAGCATTCCCGATGTGATGGCATCGACCGCCAACTACCTGGACGCTTCCGGCTGGCAGCGTGGTCAGCCTTGGGGCGTCGAGGTCACGCTACCGCACGACTTCGACTACTCGCAGACCGAGCTGTCGGTTCGTCATGCCACCCAAGCATGGCAGACCCAGGGCGTGAAGCGCCTGGACGGCAGTGCGCTTCCGAACTTCGAACAGGCCTCGGTGATCGCGCCTGCCGGCGCCAAGGGTCCGGCCTTTCTGGTCGGACACAATTTCCGCGTGATCATGCGCTACAACGCATCGACGAGTTACGCGCTGGCCGTCGCGACACTGTCGGATCGATTGGCCGGGCGTCCGGGTATCCAGGGCGAATGGCCGCGGACCGAGCCGGCCCTGTCGCGAGATCGTATTCGTCGCATGCAGCAGGGCCTCAACGATCACGGCTTCGAGGTCGGTACGCCGGACGGTCTGGTGGGCCCCAACACTCGCGCTGGACTGCGCGCCTATCAGCGCAGTATCGGCGTCGTTCCCGACGGCTATCCCACTCAGTCGCTCATTCAGCAGCTGATCGAGAGCTGACCGATGCTGCCGACCCGGCGCCCGATCCATGGCGCCGGTCTGTTCTATTCATTCTCCTGTCAGCCATCACGTTTTCAGACGCTGACACTATCCATAACGACCTCCATAACGATCCTCGGTCTTCGTCGGGCTCGTTCGCGCTGCGAATTGGCGCCGATTTCAATGCCATTCCGGCCCTTCCCCTGGGCTCTTCGGCTGGCAGACTATGCGCGCGATTTCTAGAGGTGGCCCGCGATAACCAATCGGCTGCCTGGAACCTCCGAGGAAACCATGGGCGTCCAGCGTTTCATTGCCAGCAATAGCCGCGAAGCCATGCGTCAAGTGAGATCGACGCTGGGGGATCAGGTATTGATTCTCTCCAACCGATCCGTCGAAGGCGGAGTCGAGATCATTGCCATGCCCGAGCAGGAGCATGAGCAGGCACTTTCCTCTCTCGACCCTTCGGCGGCGGAAGCCTCAGTGGCAGTGCCGGCCGCCGATCCCGCCATGGAGGCCCTGCAGGCGCTCAACCGACAGCTGCTCGACGATGTTCGCGCCATGTTGCGTGAGAGCACCGCAGCCGCGACATCCGGTACACCGACGTTGACTGCCGAATTGCGTCAGCATCTGATAGAGGCCGGGTTCAGCGCCACGCTTGCCGACGACGTCTTGCAGGATCCGCCTGAGGAATTGCGCGACGAAGCCCCTGAATCGCCCGCGGTGAAGGCTTGGCTGGTGCGTCAGTTGCGCTCGCGGCTGTCGTTGCTGGAGGACGAGGACGCCTTGTTCGAAGCCGGTGGCGTGTTTGCACTGGTCGGGCCCACCGGCGTCGGCAAGACCACCACGACGGCCAAGCTGGCGTCACGCTATGTGATGCGTCACGGTCCCAAGGATGTCGCGTTGGTGACGACGGACAGTTACCGGATCGGCGCTGCCGAACAGCTGCGCATCTATGCGCGGCTGCTGGGCACGGAAGTCCACGCGCTGGAAGCCGACGGTGATCTCGGCGATCTGCTGACGCGTCTGACCCAGCCGCGCCGCGCCTTGCTGTCGCGCAGTTCGGGGAAAAAGCTGACGGTGATCGACACCGTCGGCATGAGCCAGCGCGATCAGCGTCTGATGGGCGAGATCGCGCGGCTGGGCAGCGGCCCGTCAACGGTCCGGCGAGTGCTGGTGCTCAATGCGGCCAGTCATGGCGATACCCTGGCGCAGGTCATCGAGGCCTGGCAGCAGGCGTCGATGGAGGCGGGAGAGCCGCTGTGGGGCTGCATTCTGACCAAGCTCGATGAAGCGGCCCGCCTGGGTAGCGTGCTGGACGTGGTCATGCGTCACCGGCTCAAGCTCTGCTACGTCTCGCGTGGGCAACGAGTGCCGGAAGATCTCGAGCGCGCGGATGCCGAGACGTTGCTGCATGAAGCGCTATCGCTGGCGGGGGAGTCCGCGTTTTCCGGCGATCCGGCTGGGCGCGAATTACTTCCACAGCAGGCACGACAGCAGGCGCTATCGCGAGGCGTGCTGCGCCAGAGCGATGCCCTGGCGGCGACTCTCGATACCTTGAGACAGCACAATCTGGGCATGACGCTGCTGGAGCAAATCTGGCAACGGGCTAAACGCCCCGACGTCGCCCCCGACAAGTTCGCCCAATTGATGGCTGACGCTACTCAGCAGGGCCTGCTGACGGCGGCCGACGCTCCACATGCGCTTTACTGGTCGAAGACCTCCACCGTCAGTGGTATCGAACGGGCCATGCCGCTGATCTCGCTGAACCATCAGGGCATGCCGCAGCCGTTGAGCTGGCCGCGACATCGGTTACCCGCGGGTCATGTCGAACAGCTGCGCTGGGCCGACAGGCTGGGGGCCGGTTGGCACCTGATGATGCAGCTTCCGGCGGTTGTTGACCTCGAACGCTTCGACGCCGCCGGTCGCGGCTGGCTGGCAGTGGTGACTGGCGCTCGCCGCATTCGCCACGCTGGCGAATGGTTGACATTGTCTCAGGCGATGGCGCTCGGTGAGACCGTCGAACCGCAACCCGTTCGCCATCAGGGGCGCACCGCCAGCCTCCTCCTGACGCGTCTGGAGACAAGTGTCAGTCAACGCCGGCAGGATTCGCACGGGTTGCCCGTAGTCGCCTGGTATGGCGAGATCCGGGATGTCGATGATGGCCGTCGACTCGCGCGGCGCTATTGGTTGAGCAGCAGCCAGACGGGGCTCGATATGGCTTCGCGTCTGCCCCAGGCCGTGGTTGCGGAAGCGTTGCCCGGGCTGGCTCGACAGGCTGATCGACTGATGGGGGAGCGGGGTCTGATGGAGGATCGGGAGCAGCGTTGGCATCTGGCTTCGATGCTGGCCGCGATGGCGTTGCGGTTGGGCGCGGAAGACGCCGCCTGGGCGATGGATGTCCGCGCGCGTCTGTCCGGCATTGCACAGCGCCGCTGTGGGCGTCGGCCCAAGGCGCTGCTGGAAGCATTGATGGATACCTTGAGTGCCCATGATGCGCTGACCCAGGCGGGAGTCGTCGCGTCTCCCGGTCGAACGGTTGCGGCGTGACCGATCAGGCCGCGGGGCTACGTGTCTGGGCGGAGTGCGCCGACTCCTTGATGCTGGGCGTGATCGGCGAGCCGGGGGAGGACCTGCTGATGCGAGCCCTGGTGCAACTCCCTTCCATCGAGAACCGGCGTTGGCAAGC
Source organism: Salinicola halimionae (assembly GCF_003206065.1). Lineage (GTDB taxonomy): Bacteria > Pseudomonadota > Gammaproteobacteria > Pseudomonadales > Halomonadaceae > Salinicola > Salinicola halimionae. The sequence goes on from NZ_PZJQ01000004.1 coordinate 191,161, forward strand.
GGTACGGGGCACCCCTGCGTCGGCGGTGACTGGTTGGATGCTCTGGGTCGACACGGCTGGGGTCGATGCGGCCGATCTCTATCGCTGCGTCAAGCGCGCCCTGATGTCCCTCGCTGCGTCGCCGGCTTCCGCCAACCCCTTGCCGCTGTTGCTCTGGCTTCACGATGCCTGCGATCGACGCATCCATCCGCTGTTGGATTCGCCGACAGCACGCCAGCTCGACAATCTGAGCGCGGCCCTCAAGCGCTTTCTGAACGTCGAGCTGACGCGCGATCCCGCCGACTGGCAGCGTCGTCTGCGCGTCACGGGTCGGTTATCGGCCGCGAGTGGTTAGGGCGACTAACCGGCGTCCGGTGCATTTGCCCTTCGTCCGGTCTGTCGGTTACTGCTTGCCCGACCCTGGCAGGTCATCGACTCAAAACAGTCGAGACAGCAACGCCGTAACGGCGGTCTCCACTCGTAGAATGCGTTCTCCCAGATGAATGCCTTCGAAGCCCAGTTCGAGAAATTTTTCGACCTCGTAATCGACGAAGCCACCCTCAGGCCCGATGGCCAGTAGCGTCGGATCGCTGATCCCGCGCGGGCATTCCTGACTCCGGCCGGGATGCGCCAGCAGGCCGCGCTGGCCCTCGAGCAGGGCCGGCAATCGATCTTCCACGAACGGTTTGAAACGGTTTTCCAGCGTGATCTCCGGCAGCCGGGTATCGCGAGCCTGTTCCAGCCCCAGCAGGAGATGCTGGCGGATCTTTTCCGGCTTCAGCTCGGGAGATTGCCAATAGCTCTTCTCGACGCGGCGAGTGTGCATCAGCGTCACGCGCTTGACCCCCAGTGCCGAGACGTGCTCCAACGTTCGGGCCAGCATGCGCGGCCGCGGCAGCGCCAGCAGCAGGTGAACCGGCAGTGGCACTGGAGGCTCGCGGTCGAGAACGATCCGGAATTTTGCTTCGGTATCGCTCAACGAGAGCAATTCGCCACGCCCCATCAGGCCTTCGAGGGCGCCCACGGTCAGTGTATCGCCGGGTTCGGCGCGATGTACTTCGCGAAGATGATGCAGGCGGCGCGGATCGCGGATGGTGGCGTGAGTGTCGTTCTCCCACTCTTCGGGTTGCAGCAGAATCAAGTTCATGGGCGGGGTTCGAGGCGTCGTGAAAAGGGTTCGAGCAGGCGGCCATTCTGCCCGAAGGGGCGGACCCTGAACACAGCGGCGAGCGGAACACCTTTCTGACATAATGCCCACTTTACTCTTTCAGACAGACTCTACTCATACGTACGCTTCTCGTACGTATCCTCACACACAGCCAGCCAAGGCTCGGCACAAGAAGGCTAGCGATGAAGGTTTTGATCATTGGTGGAGGCGGACGCGAGCATGCGCTGGCGTGGAAAGCGGCACAATCGTCGCAGGTCGAGACGGTTTTCGTGGCGCCGGGCAATGCCGGTACCGCGCGCGAATCCAAGCTGACCAACGTTGCCATCGACGTCATGGATAGCGAGGGGCTTATCGCCTTTGCTCGCGACAACGCCGTCGAACTGACGATTGTCGGGCCGGAAGCGCCTCTCGTGGCCGGCATCGTCGATGCCTTTCAGGCAGCGGGGCTGGCCGTTTTCGGTCCCCGCGAGGGTGCTGCGCAGCTCGAAGGTTCCAAGGCATTTACCAAGGACTTCCTGGCCCGGCACTCGATCCCTTCCGCCGATTATCAGACCTTCAGCAATGTCACGCCGGCACTCGCCTATCTCGAGCGGATGGGCGCACCGATCGTGATCAAGGCCGACGGACTGGCGGCAGGCAAGGGTGTCGTCGTGGCGATGACCGAAGTCGAGGCCGAAGCGGCGATTCGCGACATGCTCGAAGACAATGCCTTCGGTGACGCCGGCGCACGGGTCGTCATCGAAGAGTTTCTCGATGGCGAGGAGGCGAGCTTCATCGTCATGGTCGATGGCGAGCACGTGCTGCCGATGGCGACCAGCCAGGATCACAAGCGCGCCGGTGATGGCGATACCGGCCCCAACACTGGCGGCATGGGCGCGTATTCGCCGGCGCCGGTGGTCACCGCGAGCGTCCATCAACGCATCATGGATGAGGTGATCCTGCCCACTGTTCGTGGCATGGCCGCCGAAGGGCATCCCTACACCGGTTTCCTTTACGCCGGGTTGATGATCGATGCCGACGGCGCGCCGAAGGTGATCGAATACAATTGCCGTTTCGGCGATCCGGAAACCCAGCCGATTCTGATGCGGTTGAAAAGCGATCTGGTGGCACTTTGTCAGGCCGCACTCGATCGGCGTCTCGATCAGGTCGAGTGTGAGTGGGATTCACGTGCCGCCGTCGGCGTGGTGCTGGCAGCTGAGGGATACCCCGGCAGCTATCGCAAGGGCGACGAGATCACCGGGCTCGACGCGGCGGATGCCACCGGTTGCAAGGTGTTTCATGCCGGAACCCAAGTCAGCGACGATGGTCGCGTCGTCACCAGCGGCGGCCGCGTGCTATGTGTGACCGCTCTCGGCGAGACGGTTGGCGCGGCGACGGCGCAGGCCTATGCCGGTGTCGATATCGTTCGCTGGCCTGGCGCCGAATATCGCCGGGATATCGCTTATCGCGCGATCGCCAGAGAGCGTCAGTCGTCCTGAGACGTCGAACGTCCCGAAGAAGCCGGTCGTCTTGAAAACTAAGACGTCCTCGAAGATCAAGGAAAGCCGCCATGCCGCGAGTGACGCGTCAGCTAACATCCGCACCACGGTTCGAGCCTAAGAGCGGCCACGGGATTTCGTCGAATCCTGTCGCGAGGGAGACCGGGCATGTCGCGTGAATTTCCGATCATCGCGGTGACCGGCTCCTCGGGGGCAGGTACCACCACGGTCAAGCGAACCTTCGAGCGAATGTTCGCGCGTGAGGACGTGCACGCCGCGTTCATCGACGGTGATGCCTTCCACCGCTATTCGCGGGCGGAGCTGGCGCAGATTCTGCAGACCGAACCGGAACGCAAGGCCGAGCTCTCGCACTTTTCGGTCAACGCGAATCTGCTCGATCAGCTCGACGGACTGTTTCAGGAGTATGGCGAGAACGGCAAGGGAACCTATCGCCACTACATCCATGCCGAAGACAAGCGCATGATCGAAGCGGGTTGGCAGGTCGGGACCTTTACCGACTGGCAGCCGATTCCCAGCGGCACGGATCTGATGCTCTACGAAGGGCTTCATGGCGGGCTGGTGACCCATGAGGTCGATATTGCCAGGCACGTCGACATGCTGATCGGCGTGGCGCCGACCATCAATCTCGAATGGCTGCAGAAGATCGATCGCGATACCAAGCTGCGCGGCTATTCTCAGGAAGCGGTCATCGATACCATTCTGGGCCGCATGCACGATTACGTGCGTTATATCCAGCCTCAGCTATCGCGAACGCACATCAATTTCCAGCGTGTGCCGACGGTCGATACCTCGAATCCGTTCGAGCTACAGGATGTGCCCAACGACGGAGAGTCATTCGTGGTGATTCGTTTTCGGGACCCAGCGGCCGTCGACTTTCCTTATCTGGTCACCATGATTCATGATGCCTTCATGAGCCGCCCCAACACGCTGGTCGTGCCAGGCGCACGGCTGTCGCTGGCGATGGATCTGATCCTCGCGCCCCAGGTGCGCCAACTGCTGGCTCAGCGGCGCTTTCGCTGAGGTCCAGCCGCCGATACCGGCGAATCATCTCGAACTCAGGAGTTTTCATGGAGCCGACACTCTTCAGCAAGATCATCGATCGCGAAATAGCCGCGGATATCGTCTATGAAGACGCCGATGTGCTGGCGTTCAACGACATCAATCCGCAGGCGCCTACACATATTCTGATCATCCCCAAGAAACCGATCGCCACTCTCAATGACATCGAGGAAAACGATCTGGCGCTGGTCGGGCGGCTACAGTACACCGCGGCCAGGCTGGCCAAGCAGCTCGGATTCGCCGAAGACGGTTATCGAGTGGTGATGAACTGCAACGAAGCGGGCGGTCAGTCGGTCTATCATATCCACATGCATCTGCTGGGTGGCCGTTCGATGCAATGGCCGCCGGGCTGAATGAAGACGCGCTTGAGGCGCATCTTCTACCCGTTCGCCGACAGTGACCGACCTTGTTCAGCTGCTAGATTGCCAGGAGGCATCGATGACTCGCCAGATTTCTCGCGCCGATAATCTGATTCACCAGTTCGATACCGTGCTGCGCACGCTAGTGCCCAAGGCCGCCCAGCCGAGTCGACCCTCGCCGGCCAACGTCCAGCCCGAAAGCGCCCTGGACGAGGAGCAGCGTCATCAGGTCGCGGGGTTGATGCGCATCAATCATACTGGCGAGGTGTGTGCCCAGGCGCTCTATCAGGGCCAGGGATTGACGGCCAGGCTGACCGAGACTCGTAAGCGCATGGAAGAGGCGGCTGCGGAGGAGATCGATCATCTGGCGTGGTGCGATCAGCGTCTGCAGGAGCTCGATAGTCGCACCAGCTATCTCAACCCGGCGTTCTACGCCGCCTCTTTCGGGCTGGGCGCATTGGCCGGTGCCATTGGCGATCGAGTGAGTCTCGGCTTCGTCGCGGCGACGGAGGAGCAGGTCGGGCGGCACCTCGAAGCTCATCTGCGTAAATTGCCGATCGACGACAAGCGCTCGCGAGCGGTGCTGGAACAGATGCGCATCGACGAAGCGCAGCATGAGCTTTCGGCGCTCGAGTCCGGTGGCCAGCGCTTTCCGTTGCCGCTGAAATGGGGCATGCGGCTGGTGTCGAAGGTCATGACGACGAGCGTCTATCGAATCTGACGTTCGTCTTTCTGAAAACGCAAAAGCCAGCGACGTCGCTGGCTTTTGCGTTTGGGGAGAACGCGATCCGGCGTCGCGCGGGCCGATCTCAGCCTTCGACGATCTCGTAATCGTGAGTGATCTCGACGCCACCCTTGGCCAGCATCAGCGAGGCGCTGCAGTACTTCTCGGCGGAGAGGTCGACGGCGCGCTTGACCACGGCGTCCTTCAGCCCCTTGCCGGTAACGACGAAGTGAACGTGGATCTTGGTGAATACGCTGGGCGTGCCGTCGAAGCGTTCGGCTTCCAGGGTGGCGACGCAATCGGTGACGTCGGCGCGTGCCTTCTCGAGAATCTGAATGACATCGAACGAGGTGCAGCCGCCCAGCCCCATCAACACCATTTCCATGGGACGCGGGCCGGTGTTGCGACCGCCATCGTTGGGATTGCCGTCGATGACGACGCTATGGCCGCTGCCGGATTCGGTGACGAATTGGCGACCGTCGGTCCATTTGACTGTGGCTTTCATGACGAGGGTTCCTTGCTGTGGAATTCGGTGTCGAATCGCGTATCGAATCGTTCGTGGGTCGATGACGGCAGGATAACATTCCCGCCAATCGGCTGTTCTATCTGGGCAACATCAAGATTGCCAGGCGTCATCAAGACCGGTGGCGCCGGGTTGGGGCGCGGCTGAATTCGAAACCAGGCGCGCTTCGAGTTCGGCCAGCCGAGCCGGGGTGCCGACATCGACCCAGTCGCCGCGATGATGCCAGCCGCCGACACGGCCGACCTGCATCGCTTCGACCAGCAGCGGGGCAAGCTTGGCGACGGCGCCGTTCGGCAGTTCGGCGATCAGATTGGGGTGGATGATACCCAGGCCGGCATAGATCAGTCGCGGTTCGCCCTCGGCATGCAGGCGGCCGCGAGTATCGAGATGAAAGTCACCGCGATGATGGAAATCGGTCGTGTCCACCATCACCAGTGAGGCCAGATCGCCTTTGGTCAACGCGAGTCGCTCGAGCGGGAAATCCGTCCACACATCGCCGTTGACCAGCACGAAAGGGGCCTCGCCCAGTTCGGGTAGCGCCTGGCGTAGCCCGCCCGCGGTCTCCAGCGGTGTCTCCTCGATACTGAAGGTCAGCGATACGCCGTAACGCTCGCCGTTCCCGAGCGTGTCGATGATCTGCTGCGCGCGGTAGCTGACGTTGACCACGATGTCGTGAATTCCTGCTGCCGCCAGGCGCTCGAGATGATGGACGATCAGCGGTTTGCCGGCCACCGGCAGCAGCGGCTTGGGGCAGTGATCGGTGAGAGGGCGCATCCGCGTGCCGAGGCCGGCGGCGAGAATCATCGCTTTCATGATGAGGCTCCACTGCCGATGGCCGCATGATGCTCGGCCAGGCGTGCCTCCATTGCCGGGCGATAAGTATCGCGCAGCCAGCGGTGGAATTCGCCGAGCGCCGGCAGTGCGGCCAGGCCTTCGTCGAGATGGGCGTAGAAGTGGGGCAGCCATTCGAGATAGCGCGGCTTGCCGTCGCGCAGGTAGAGGCGGCAGAACTGGCCCAGGATCTTGAGCTGACGCTGGGCACCGATCGCTTCGACCCCGGCCCGGAAGCCTTCAACGTCGAGATCCGGTGCGATTCGCCCGGCCTTGGCACATCGTTGGTGGAAATCTTCGATCCAGTCATCCATCTCTCGCCGCGACCAGCGATGATATCGGCCTCGCAGCAGCGATATCAGATCGTAGCCGAGCGGGCCGGCCAGCGCGCCCTGGAAATCGATGACCCACAGTCGGTCCCGGTAAACCATCAGGTTCATGGCATCGAAATCGCGGTGCACGGCGACGGTGGGAAGCCTTGCGATAGTGTCGAGCAGGTAACGTTTGACCGTCGGCCATTGCGGCGGCGTCTCGATGCCGAGCCAGCGTGTCAGGCCCCACTCGGGAAAACGATCCATCTCCTCTTCGAGAAAGTCGAGGTCATACCGTGGCAGCGACGCGCTCGGGGCGTGCTGCTCGATCTCGTCGAGCACGTCTAGCGCCCGCATCGTGGCCGCGCGGGCGCCGGCGTCCGTATCGAAGTGGTGGTGCAGGCTGTCGTTGCCGAGGTCGTCGAGCTCGATGAATCCCTGCTCGAGATCGACGGCGTGAATCGTCGGCACCGGCAAGCCCGCCGCGTGCCACTCACGCCCGATGGCCACGAAGGGTTGGCTGTCTTCCAGCGTCGGCGGCGCATCCATGACGATCCGGGTGCTGGCGTCGGGGAAGATCACGCGACAGTAGCCGCGAAGACTGGCATCACCGGCGACCGCCTCCAACCGACACGTCTGTGGTGAAAGATGATGTCGGGCAGCGATCCAGTGGCGAAGAGCATCAAGGCGCAAGGTCATGCAGGCTTCCGGTCGTTGGTGGGGTCGTGTAGCGATCGTGATAACGGTAGTTATGCTGCATCGGCGTTAGCCGGCGCCGCAGCGAGTTGACGGGCCGGGAATGGCACCGCATGCTGGGCTCCATTGTGGGCTCGCGGTGCGAACCGTGCGCCACCTTGGTGGCACCACGGCATCTTGCAGAACGACCGTGACGATGGCACCGCGGCTGGTGGCCAGTGTGCCGCGTTTGCCCAGCGTCGCCAAATCGCATAGGCGGCGACGGACACGAAGTCACCGCCATATTTAGACGCCTCGCTGAATCGCTTGGGTCACTAAATCGAAGGGCCTCGTCGGATTCCGCTGGATGGCTCGGCCAAGGCCCAGACGGTTCAATAAGGAATGGCTTCGCGGCAACTCCCGTCGAGGTCTGTATACTACCGGCTTCACTCGGCAAGGACACAGAGGACATGGGCAAGCGACTGGTCTGGACTGCCCTGACTGGCCTGATTTCATCGACGGCTCAGGCGGCGCCCCCCGCGCCATTACCGGCGGATCAACTGGATTGGGCCCCATGGGGCGATCAAGCGCCGGCCGGCGAACTGTGTGGTGGCCGCTATATCGAGCCGGGCTATCTCCTGCCCGAAGGCAAGACTCCCGAAGAAGTGCTGTCCAACTCGGGATCGGCCGAGTATGGCGACGATGGCGAAACCATTCTGGGCGGGAATGTGGTGCTGCGTCGCGGCGAGAGCCAGCTGGAGTCGCCGCAGGTGCGGGTCAACGCGGCTCGGGATACGGCATTTGCCGAAGGTCCGCTCACGATCCGCTATCCCGGCATGCTGGTGCGGGGCGGAGAGGGCCAGGTATCGCTCGACAGCGATGCCGCTCGTATCGACGACGCTCACTATGTGGTCCACGATCAGCGTCTGCGCGGTGATGCTCAATCGATGCAGCGTCTCAACGACGGCCGCTATCGCATGACCGAAGCCAGCTTCACCACATGCGCACCGGATAGCCGCCTCTGGCGTATCGTCGGCAGTGACGTCACCATCGATCGTGAACAGGGTTTCGGCACAGCCTCCAATGCGCGGCTTGAGATGGGCGACGTCCCGGTCTTCTACTGGCCGTGGGTAAGGTTCCCGATCGACGATCGGCGTCAGAGCGGCTTCCTGTGGCCGACGATGGGGATCTCCAGTGACGGTCTCGACTACAGCCAGCCTTACTATCTCAACCTGGCTCCCAACTACGACGCCACGATCACGCCGCGTGCCATCACCGATCACGGCTTCATGCTGGGCGGTGAGTTCCGCTATCTGTTCGGCAGCGATCAGGGGACCATCGAAGGCGCCTACCTGCCCAACGATAGCGGCGGTGAAAACGAGAACCCCAACGATCCGAATGACGCTTTCGATGGCGAGGATCGCTGGTACATCGACTACAGCCATTACGGCCGGTTCACCGATCGACTGGATTATGCCATGCGCTATGGCGCTGCCAGCGACGGGCGTTATTTCGAAGATTTCGGACGCGACTTCGGCGAGCAGGACACCGAATACCTCGAGCGGCTGGCGCGATTGAGTTATCAGGGCACGACCTGGAATCTCGATGCGCGGGCGCAGGGCTACCAGCGTCTGGATTATCCGCTGGACGAGGATGATAGGCCTTACTACAAGCTACCGAGCCTGACCGCCAATGCGCGTTGGGATCAGGACAACGGTTTCTATCAGGAGTGGAATTCCAACGCGACCTACTTCTGGCGCGACTTGCACGGTGTCGACAGCGACGGCTTCTGGGAAGACGAAGAGACCGGCGACACGCGCCAGATTCGTCTGCGCGAAGCGGCCAATGGCTCTCGCGTCAATCTGACGCCTGCCGTCGGTTGGCGTGGACAGCCCAGCTGGGGCTTCCTGGAGCCGCGTTTCCAGCTGTGGCAGACCAACTATCAGCTCGACTATGGCAACCGAGACACCGACCGCGACGAGAGTCTCTCGCGCACGGTGCCGGTATCGTCGCTGGATTCAGGCCTGATCTTCGAGCGCGACGTGTCGCTGTTCGATCAGCAGTGGAAGCAGACCTTCGAGCCGCGTCTTTACTATGCCTACGTGCCGGAACGCGACCAGTCGGAATTCCCGGACTTTGATACCGACGAGCGGGCGATTTCCTGGAGTCAGCTATGGTCGCCGTATCGCTTTACCGGATCCGACCGCGTCGGCGACGTCAACAAGCTTTCCTACGGGGCTTCGACGCGATTCCTCGAGGACGATACCGGACGTGAGCGGTTGTCCCTCTCGGTGGGACAGAGCGCCTACTTCTCCGATCGTAATATCGATATCGAGGGCGATCCGGATACGTTGCCGAACAAGGAAACCGACTACGAAGACTGGTACCGGGCCACGCGTGATCGTTCACCGGTCATCACCCAGTTGGACTGGCGAATCAACGACCAGTGGCGTTCGCGTTACGAATGGTTCTACGATGCGGACCGCTCCAAGACCGAAAAGGCTTCGGCCTATCTCCAGTATCTGAGCCCGGCCGGTCACGTAGTGAACCTTGGCTATCGTTGGCAGCTCCAAGGTTTCGATCCGTCCGGCGATGAAGAGGACCGACTCAACTACAACCGTGAAGACTTCGACGTCTCGTTCGCCTACAAGGCGACGTCATCGCTGGATCTGATCGGACGCTATCTGTACGACAACACCAACAGTCGCGATCTGGAAACGCTGGCCGGCGTCCAGTTCAATAGCTGCTGTAGTGCGGTGCAGGTGGTATGGCGTGAGTGGGTCGATGACAATGACACCGCCAGCACCATCGACGACGACTACTCTGACCGGGGTCTGTTTCTGCGCTTCGTGTTCAAGGGGCTAGGTGGCGTCGGTCAGAATGCCGACAGCTACTTCGCGCGATCGGTACCGGGTTACCAGGCGACGCAGTTCTGATCGTCGTGCGGCCTGCTGATAGCCGAACGAATAGAGAAACAGGCTGTCGACGTTCGTCGATCAACGAACGTCGATCCGTCGGCCAACGAACGCCAGTCAAGCCACGAACCATTCAGTTCACTAACGTCAGTCAATTAACGTATAGGGCGGGCCCCTCGGGATCCGCCTCTCCATCAAAGCAAGAGAGGTAGGCATGCGTCTTAGAGTATGGATCCCCTTGGCGCTGGGAATGCTGTTATCCCCGTTGCCCGCAATGGCGGAGGTCGTGCCGTTGGATCGTATCGTTGCCGTGGTCAACGACGATGCCATCATGCACAGTCAGCTCGAAAGTCGTGTTGCCCAGGCGCGCGATCAGCTTCGAAGCAACAATATCCAGATGCCGCCCGAGCAGGCGCTGGAACGCCAGGTGCTGGATCGCATGATCGTCGAACAGATCGAACTGCAGATGGCCGACGACGCCAAGCTGAGCATCGACGAGACCCAGCTCAACAGCACCATGCGCGGTATCGCCCAGAACAACGGCATGAGCCTGGACGAGTTCGCCGATACGCTGGAGAAGCAGGGCCAGAGTCTGGCCGAAGTCCGCGAACAGGTTCGCCGTGAGCTGCTGGTTCGGCAGGTTCAGCAGAGCCAGGTGGCCAGCAAGATCACCGTATCCGATCGTGAAGTCGACCGCTTCCTGTCGCAGCGCAGCGAGAATAGCAACGTCGCCTATCATCTGGCGCAGATACTGATCGCCGTGCCGCAGTCGCCGACACCGGATCAGGTGACCCAGGCTCAGGCAGAGGCGCAGAAGGTCTACCAGCAGCTTCAGGATGGCGCCGACTTCCAGCAATTGGCAGTGGCCGAATCCGATGATTCCCAGGCACTCGAAGGCGGCGATCTCGGCTGGCGACAGGCGGCACAGATTCCGTCCGTTTTTGCCGACGTGATTCCCGATCTCTCCAAGGGCGAGGTCAGCGAGCCGATTCGCAGCCCCAGTGGGTTCCACCTGGTCAAGCTGCTTGATACTCGCGGTGGTGACGGTGGCGATATGAGTCGAGATCAGGCCAGCCAGGCGATCTTCCAGCGCAAGGTCAGCGACGAGATCGAGGCCTGGACCCAGGAGATCCGTGCCAGCGCCTATATCGACAACCGCCTCGATAACGATTGATGGCATTCCCGGTACTGGCGTTGACCACCGGCGAGCCCGCCGGTATCGGTCCCGAGCTCGCCCTGGCGGCGGCTCGTGACTGGCAGCGACTCGAGGCGGCAGTGGTCGCCGTGGGCGATCCTGATCTCTTGGCCGAACGCGCACGGCAGTTGGGCTGGCCGATCGAGCTGGAGATTGTGAACCCCGGCGATCCGCTGCCGGTGCCGGTCAACGGCCGGCTGCCGGTATGGCCGGTGGCGCTGGCGACACCTTCGACACCGGGTCGTTTGGAACCCGCCAACGCCGATTACGTGCTGAAGACCTTGGATGTCGCCATCGAGGCCTGTCGGCGGGGAGTGGCCGATGCCATGGTGACCGCACCGCTGCACAAGGGCGCGATCATCGAAGGCGGACACGCCGGTTTCACGGGGCATACCGAATATCTGCGCGATGCTTGTGGTGTCGATGAGGTGGTGATGATGCTGGCCACCGAACGTACCGTCAGGCCGCTGCGAGTAGCATTGGCAACGACTCATCTACCGCTCTCCCGAGTGTCCAGCGCGATCACCGATGCGGGCTTGACTCGCGTCACCCGCATTCTGGCCGAGGAGCTGACTCGGCGGTTCGGCATCGCCGCTCCTCGGATACTGGTCTGCGGACTCAACCCGCATGCGGGCGAGGACGGTCATCTAGGCCGAGAGGAGCTGGAGATCATCATCCCCGCGCTGGACCGGCTGCGTGCGGCGGGTCTCGATATCGTCGGCCCGCTGCCGGCGGATACGTTGTTCACGCCACGCCATCTCGATCACGCCGACGCCGTGCTGGCGATGTACCATGATCAAGGCTTGCCGGTACTCAAATATGCCGGGTTCGGGCAGGCCGCCAATATCACGCTGGGTCTGGGTATGGTGCGTACCTCCGTCGATCACGGCACCGCGCTCGATCTTGCCGGAAGTGGTCTGGCCGACGTGGGTAGCCTTCGGGTCGCATTGCAGGTTGCTCGTCAGATGACCGCCCGCGCCCACTGAAGGAATTCGTTTTTCATGTCTACACGCTCCTCCGATCGCTCCCCGTTGCCTCGCGCCCGGAAACGTTTCGGTCAGAATTTTCTCCAGGATTTCGGAGTGATCTCGCGCATCGTGCGGGCCATCGGCCCGCGTGCCGGGGATCGCCTGGTGGAAATCGGGCCGGGGCAGGGCGCCCTCACTGGCCCGATTCTCGAGGCCACCGGGGCGCTCGAGGTGATCGAGCTCGACCGGGATCTGATCCCCGGTCTGCGGGTCCAGTTCTACGATTATCCTGATTTCACGATCCACGAAGGCGACGCGCTCAAGTTCGATTTTCACGAGCTATCCGAGAAGGACGGGCGGCAGTTGCGAGTCGTGGGCAATCTGCCCTACAACATCTCGACGCCGTTGATCTTCCATCTGTTGGCGTCCCGTGGGGCGATTGCCGACATGCATTTCATGCTGCAGAAGGAAGTGGTCGAGCGCCTCGCGGCAGAACCCGGAGGGACCAACTGGGGCCGGCTATCGGTGATGACCCAATATCACTGCGAGGTCGAATCGCTGTTCGTGGTTTCGCCGGATGCCTTCGTGCCGCAGCCCAAGGTCGACTCGGCGATCGTGCGGTTGACACCGTTTTCGGAGCTGCCGTCACCGGCCAATGACGAGGCGCATTTCTCCGATGTGGTGCGACAGGCCTTCGGTCAGCGGCGCAAGACACTGCGCAACAACCTCAAGGGGATTATCGACGTCGAGGCCCTGGAAGCGTTGGGTATCGATCCCGGGCGCCGCCCGCAGACGCTGCGCGTCGACGAGCTGGTCGCCATCAGTAATTATCTGACGGCCGCGGATGCGACGGACGGCGATCCGATGGACACTCATTCAACGAGCAATCCTGTAACGGGGAAGCCGTCATGAGCGAAGCGCCTCCTGCCATCACGGTCGACATCGAGCCGGAGTTTCGCGAAGACGAATCGTCGCTCAGCGACAAGCGCTTCGTGTTCAGCTACACCGTGACGGTCCACAACCAATCCGAGCGCAGCGTACAGCTGCTGTCGCGCTACTGGAAGATCACCCAGGGCCACGGCAAGGTGCAGGAAGTGCGCGGCAACGGCGTGGTCGGCAAGCAACCGACGATCGCCGCCGGACACAGCTTCCGTTACACCAGTCGTGCGGTGATCGAATGTCCGGTGGGCGTCATGCAGGGCAGCTATACCTGTGTCGATCTGTCCAGCCAGGCCTCCTTCGATGTCGCCATCGCACCGTTTCGTCTGGCCGGACCCAATCAGATCCACTGATTATCGGCAGTCTTGGCTAGCATCCGCTATCGGCTGCTTCCGATCGGGATTCGATTCTGGGCCAGGATCGGACCATCATCACGAGGATAGAGTATGGCCACCTACGCAATCGGCGATCTGCATGGCTGTTACGCCGAGTTCGAAGCCTTGCTCGAGCGTCTCGATTTCTCGCCCTCGCGGGATCATCTCTGGCTGGCCGGCGATCTGGTCAACCGTGGCCCCGATTCGCTCGGCTGCCTGCGCAGGAGCGTGGCGCTGGATGGTGCCGCCAGCGTGGTACTTGGCAACCATGATCTGCATTTGCTGGCGGTGGCCCGTGGTCACGGCAAGCTCAAGCGCCATGACACGCTGACAGCGATTCTCGATGCCCCGGATCGAACCGAGATGCTGGAATGGCTGCGCCGTCAGCCGCTGATGGTTGCTGATGGTGGGCGAGACCCTGTTGCCCGCGGCTCTATTCAAAATGGCTATGTCGACAGAGACTATGTGATGACCCACGCCGGGTTGTTGCCGCAGTGGTCGATCGCTAAGGCAAGCGAACTCGCCGCCGAGGCCGAAGCCGTTCTGTGTGGCGATGATGTGGATGATTTTCTGAGCGTGATGTACGGCAATGTTCCGGCACGATTCACGTCTGATTTGGCCGGTCATGATCGTATCCGAGCCATCATCAACGTCTTCACCCGCATGCGTTTCATTGCCGACGACGGCACCCTGGACTTCGCTGCCAAGGAGGGGCTCGACAGCGCCCCGGCGGGCTACGCACCCTGGTTTACCTATCCGCGTAACGGTGACGTTGTCGGTGGTGATGAGCCCGCGCTGCTTTTCGGCCATTGGGCCGCGTTGGAGGGGCACACCCCAGGGGCCCGGATCGACGTGGAAGCTCTGGATACCGGTTGCGTATGGGGTGGTACTTTGACCGCTATCGACCTTGCCAGCGGCGAACGCATCGAAGTACTTGCCAGCGCTGTCGGTCGCTGAGTTGCCCGGGCTGTTTCGCCCAGCCCGACCTTTTTTAGCTCAGGGGTCAGTCTATTTCGTTTCGGGCCTCACCTATTTCATCCCGAGCCCCCTCTATCTTGTCCCGAGCCCAATCCAGGAGTGATCCATGACCCAGTCCTTCGAACATCTCGACCCGACGACGCTGGCGCAATGGCTGAGCGAAGGGCGCTCGCTGCAGCTGGTCGATATTCGCGACCCGTTGAGCTTTGCGAAAGGCCATATCCCCGGCAGCCGCCATCTCGATAACACCACCGTAGCTGAGCTGGTGGACAAGACGCCCGGCGAGACGCCACTGGTTGTGGTCTGCTATCACGGCCACTCCAGCCAGCAAGCCGCGAGCTGGCTCGCCGACCAGGGCTTCGACCAGGTCTACAGCCTGGATGGTGGATTCGTGGACTGGGAGCATCGCCGGCCCGAAAACGTCGAGCGTTAAGTTTTTGCCCCGAACTTGACTACGGAGCCAGACGATGAACACGCAACCCGATTCACGTCCCGATCCTCGTCTCAGTGGACTGGAAGTCTATCTGGTCGGTGGCGCTGTTCGCGACGCTCGCCTGGGGTGGCCGGTCGGCGATCGCGACTGGGTCGTGGTCGGTGCGACGCCGGAAATCATGCGTCAACGCGGGTTCAAATCGGTCGGCCGGGATTTCCCGGTCTTTCTGCATCCCGATACCTTTGAGGAATATGCGCTGGCGCGCACCGAGCGCAAGCACGGCCACGGCTATACCGGATTCGAGATTCACGCCAGCCCCGACGTGACGCTGGAGGCTGACCTCGCGCGGCGCGACTTCACCATAAACGCCATGGCCGAGACGCCGGACGGCGAGCTGATCGACCCCTATGGGGGCGCCGCCGATCTCGCCGCCGGACAGCTCAAGCACGTCTCGGCGGCGTTCGTCGAAGATCCTCTGCGCGTGCTGCGGGCGGCCCGGTTTCTGGCCCGCTATCGCAAACTGGGTTTCACGATCGCCCCGCAAACCCAGGCGCTGATGGGTCAGCTGGTGGCCAGTGGCGAGATGCGTCATCTGGTCGCCGAACGCGTCTGGACCGAGACACACAAGGCCCTCGGCGAAGCCGACCCCGGCGCCTACTTCGAGACGCTCGACGACTGCGGGGCACTGGCCGAGCTGATGCCGCCGCTGGCGACGCCGGCACTGGCCGACGTGATTGCCAGGCTCGGTCGCGTGCCGGACGAGTCCACGACGTCGCAGCAGGCGCTGTGGCGCTGGGCGCGACTCGGCGAGCATCTCGAGGACGTCGAACAGGCCCGGCTCAACGACGCCGTCAAGGCGCCCAATGCGTACCGGGATGCCATGCGTCTCGCCGCCCTGTCTCGCCGTTTGCGTCAGCAGTTGGGCGAGGGGCGACCCGCGGCCGAAAGTGATCGCGCCGAAGCGATCATGACCTGGCTCGACGCCATCGATGCTTGGCGACGGCCGGAGCGGGTGGCGCCGCTGCTGGCCCTGATCGCGCACGACGACGGCGAACTGGCGGACGACCTGGCACTGGCCTGGCGGCTGGCCGCGCAGATATTGCCCCAGGCGCTGCTCGACGAAGGCTTTCGCGGGCCAGCGCTTGGCGAGGAGCTTTCACGGCGGCGTGAGGAAACGGTGCGGGAAGCACTGGGAGCGCGCTAAAGAGAGGCCGACATCGGTAACGAAAGCGCTCGCTACGTGATTCACGCAGCGGGCGCTTTGCATTCGATTGTCTCGCTTTAGGCGATAGTTTTGGCAATAGGCCGGCTTAGAGGAACAACCCGATGATCAGCGACATGACCAGTCCGACCAGGCCGATGATGGTTTCCATCACCGTCCAGCTTCTCAGCGTCTGTGCTTCGGTGAGGCCAAAGTAGCGGTTAACCAGCCAGAACCCGGAGTCGTTGACGTGGCTCAGCACCGTGGCGCCGGAAGCGATCGAGATCACCAGCAGGCCGAGCACCGGGCCATCGAGATTGAGCGTGGTGATGACCGGCGCCATCAGACCGGCGGCGGTGATCATGGCGACCGTGGCCGACCCCTGAATCACGCGCACGGCGGCGGAGATCAGGAACGCCAGCAGAATCGGGGGCAGGGCACTGTCGGCCATGATGTTGCCCATCACTTCGCCCACCCCGGAATCGATCAGCACCTGCTTGAACACGCCACCGGCGCCGGTGACCAGAATGATGATGCCGGCCGGCTCCAACGCCTTGGTGGCAACCTCCATGACCTGTTCACGTGTCATGCCACGGCGTGTTCCAAGCAGGGTAAAGGCAAGCAGCGTGGCCAGCGTCAGTGCCACGAACGGATGGCCCAGGAACGTCAGGGCTGCCAGTAGCGAGCTGTCGTCCGGGAGGATCAACCCGGAAACGGTGTTGAGCACGATCAGTGCCAGCGGCAGCAAAATGATCGACAGGATCAGTTTGAAGCTGGGCAGACCGATGGTATCGATGTCGTTTTTCGGCAGCTCCATGTACTCGGGGATCTGCGCATCGATACGCTTGCCGATCCAGCGGCCGAATAGCGGGCCGGCGATGATCATGGCCGGCAGACCGGCGATGGCACCGAACAGAATCACGTAACCGAGATCGGCGCCGATCAGCTTGGCGACGGCAATCGGGCCTGGCGTCGGCGGAATGAACGAGTGCGTCACCGCAAGACCGGCCAGCAGCGGAATGCCGTAATGAAGCAGCGAGCGGCCTGTGCGGCGCGTCAGGGCATAGATCAAAGGCACCAGGATGATGAACGCCACATCGAGGAAGACCGGGATCGCCACCAGGAAGCCGGTGACGCCCATCGCCCACTGAGAGCGATCTTCGCCGAATTTATCGAGCAGCGTGCTGGCCAGACGGTCGACACCGCCCGAGACTTCCAGCATCTTGCCGAACATGGCACCCAGGCCGACCACGGTGGCAACGAAGCCTAGCGTGCCACCCATGCCTTTTTCGACCGTGTCCAGTATCTGGTCGACGTCCATGCCGGTGAACAGTCCGACCAGCCCGCTGACGACGAGCAGGGCGACGAACGCGTGCAGGCGCAATTTCATGACCAGATAAAGCAGCACGATGATGCTGCCCAGCGCGGCAAGTATCAGGGAAGTGGGGCTATCCATGGCAGTGAAATCCTTGGTGAGAACAAGCGATGCAAGGACTGGATATACGTCCTTGGTGGCGTTGTGCTTCGCGGTGGAGTTGGAGAAAATGGATGTTACCGGTAACAATATGATCCCAACAATGCGCCTAAAGATGTAGAGACAAGCCTGGCTGAATTGGTTTAGGGCACACAATCGTCATATTGGTTTCAGGCCCTGAGTTTTCGAATCGATCGAAGCTGCCTAGCGCTATAGAAGAGAACAGGGATGGAAGGGGGCAGGGATGGAAGACAACAGAAAGAGGAAAGTCGGCGGCGAACCGACATCAATGACACAGGCATGACGGCCTGTGCAAAAATCATCTATGCATGATTCCCTCATGCATCATTCACACACGTATCAATCGGAAGGCAACGTCATGGACGCAAAGATGGGTCAGCGCATCGTCGTGATGGGCGTATCGAGCTGCGGCAAGACCGAAGTCGGACAGCGGCTGGCGACCGCACTGGGAGGGCGTTTCCTGGACGGAGACGACTATCACTCACCGGAAAGTGTCACCAAGATGTCCCAAGGCGAACCTCTTACCGACGACGATCGAGCCGGGTGGCTGCACCGGTTATCGGAGTTTCTGGCTGAAGCCCAGGCGCAAGGGGAGACGCTGGTCATCGGTTGTTCCGCATTGAAACGTCGTTATCGCGATATCCTTCGAAAAGGGGACGAGGCACTGACCTTCGTCCATCTCGCCGGTGATCGCGAGCTGCTGCTGCAGCGCATTCAGTCGCGTCGGGATCACTTCTTCAAGGGCGAAGCGATGCTCGACAGCCAGCTGGCGACGCTCGAGGCACCGGGCGCTGACGAAGCCGTCACCGTCGATATCACCGGTACCCTCGATCAGGTGGTCAATGAAGCGGTGTTGAAACTCGAGAAGCGCTTTCTGGCCGCGGAGCGGTAAAACGCCACGCTGTGATCATTGGATTCGAGACATTCGTCACAGGCTGCCGCCACGTCGAATCTGGAATCCCAGGTTCTCGCTGATCGGGGTTGGCGGTGCTCCCTGAAGTCGGGCCAGCAAGCGTGTGGCGATGGTCTCCCCGATACGGCGTCGCGGGGTTACCACCGTCGCCAGTGGCGGTGAGGTCGCTTCGGTGATGTCCAGGCCGTTGAAGCCTGCCAGCGCCAACTGACCCGGGACGTTCATACGACGTCTCTGACACTCGAACAGCGCCCCGGCGGCGAGATCGTCGTTGCCGCAGAAGATGCCTTCCAGATCCGGCCAGCGTTCCAGCATCGACGCCAGCATCTCTCCACCCAGCCGGTAAGACGAAGGATGGGGCGTCGTCAGGCAGCGCTCGGTCGAGAGTCCCGCCTGTTGCATGGCTGCTTCCCATCCCGCCATACGCAACTGCGCGCGATAATCCATGCGTGCGCCGAGAAAGCCGACCCGACGATAGCCTTGATCGAGAAACGTTTGCGTCATCGCCTTGCCGGCTTCGTGCTGGTCGAGTCCAACGTTGATGTCCAGCGGCGTTTCGGTCAGTTCCAGCGTCTCGACCACCGGTACGCGGGCGCGCGTGAGCAGGCGGCGAGCATGATCGGTGTGGCGGGAGCCGGGAAGAATCAGCGCTTCCACGCCATAGCGCAAATAGGTGTCGATCAGCCGTTCTTCCTCGAGAATCGAGTAGCCGGTGTGGCCAATCAGTACCTGGTAACCGGCTTCACTCAACCCTTCCTCGATACCTCGCTGAATTTCCGAAAACACCGAATTGGAGAGCGAGGGAATCAGCAGCGCCACGCTGTGCGAGCGGCCGCTGGCCAGCGCGCCGGCGGAATGATTGGGAATATAGCCGAGCTCGTCGATGGCGGATTCGATCCGTAAACGCAGCGCCGCGGAGACGAGATGGGGCTCACGCAGGGCGCGTGACACCGTGATCTTGGTGACGCCGACACGTTCGGCAATATGCTGAAGCGTGACGCGCCCTGACGAACGACGCGGCATGGGAGTCCCCGAAAGTCGATGGCCATGATCGGCTGTTATTGCAATTGTTACCGGTAACTTCGGATCAGATTATCATGCCAGGTTTGACCCTTTCCCTTGGGCCATGGTCGTAGGCATGGCTGTTGGTGAGGTCAGAAGAAAAGCTCGGAGTTAGAAAGACAGCAACAACAGAATCAGCGGCGGTGACAACAGCGACAGCAGAAAGCCGCTGACGATAGCCAGCGGTACACAGGTGATGCCGCCGTACTGCTGGATCACCGGCAGGCTGACATCCATCGAGGTGGCGCCGGCGTAGCCGATGGCCAGCGGCATCGCGCGACGAATGAACAGCGGCACCAGCAGGAAGGCCAGCAGTTCCCGCGCCAGATCGTTGAAGAACGCCGCACCGCCGAGAACCGGGCCGAGCTGATCGCCGATCAGGATGCCGGAGAGCGAATACCAGCCGAATCCTGCCGCCATCGCCATGCCTTCGTTCCAGGGCAGCTGCAGCAGTGGCGCGGCAATCAGCCCCGCCAGCATCGAACTCAGGAAGACCGTTACCGCGATCGCCAGCCCCAGCCGATTGAGCAGAATCTGGCGCAGCCCGAGGCCGGAATTGCGCAACTGACAGCCGATCAGGAAGAGCAGGACGTAGAGTGCCCAGGTGGCGAGTGTTTCCGCCAGTGCGGCCGGGCGCCAACCGAGAGCCTGAGCGCCAGCACCAAGGCATACGCCGACTAGCACGACGCCCGCCAACTGCAACGACCCCATTATTGCCTGCAATTTGCCAGCGGGAGCTGCGCTGTTTTCGCTATTCATCTGCGATTTCCGACGCGCCAGTCGTTGACGCGACAACCAGGCCAGCGCCAGCAGGTTGATCGGCGAGATCACCAGAAACAGGACCAGTGCCGTGGACCCGATACGTGAGAGCTGGCCGAGTAGATCCTCGAGCCCACCCAGGCTGATGCCCATCAACAGCAGGATCACGTAGACCGACGCGCTGACGCCGCGGTCGATCATCTGGCGAAGGCCAGATTGCCGGACCGGAATCAGGTAGCCCACGATCAGAGGGAGCAGAATCCACAACAGTCCAAGCAGCATGCCGACTCCAGGCGCGGGATCAAGGGAAAGCGAGCACAACACGAAAACGGACGCCGATAAATCGGCGCCCGTGAATGGCTAAAGACTCTAGAGGATACGGGCTGAAGAGGGAAGAAAAGCCAAGCAATTCTTGCTCGCCAGGACGTTACGGTCTTTCGTTTTTGATCCTGTCGGACTTGGAGAGAGTGAGGTCGGTCAGCGTCAGATGGCTGCGTTCCTCGTCTTCACGGACGTAACGCATCTTCAGCAGCAGACCGGGAATCTCGCGATGGAAGGTAAAGTAGAGATGGCGGTCACGCTTTTCCGGATCCCAGGTGTCCACGGTAACGCCCGGAAAATTACCGGCGGGTGTCTTGATGTCGGCTTGCTCGATGACGCGATAGTAGAGTGTTTCGGTCTTGCCCTTGTGATTCTGGTAGTCGAGCTCGCAGGGCGAAACCTGCGGGCTGGCACAGCGGGCTGCGGGGGCTTTCTGCGACAGCTCGAAAAGTGCCGTCTGGCGGTCCGGCAGTGACTGCAGCTGCGACCGATCCAGATGATATTCGTCGCCGATCCCCACCAGCGAATAAGCGCTGGTGTAATCCAGCGCCTGCACGCGATCGCCGTCCAACTGGAAGCGCCCGCGCTCTTCTCCGCTGGCGACCTTGAGGCTGGCGCTCATGGCGCTCTGCCACACATCGCCGGGATGCGAGTCATTGCCCACGCGCGATAGCTGGTGGGTAATCGTCGCATCCGGCCAGCCGTTGATGTCGAGCTGATAGTGGGCGGTGAATGGCGTCGGCGCGGCCAACACCGAACCACTCCAGAGAAAAAGGACTGCCAGCATCAGGGTAGTGAAACGGGGTTTGAAAACGCTCGTCGGCATCGAAGCTCCGATCATGAAAAGAGGATGCCTCTGAGACGCTAATCATTCGGCCAGGTTCCCCCGGCCGAGCCGCTCAATACCCCGCGTCGGGATCGATGGTCTTGACCGCCTTGCCCTTCGACATCGCATCCAGCGCGTCGGCGACCTGGTCGGCGGCGGCGCCGATCGGGGTCGGTCCGGCCATGTGCGGGGTGATCAGAATGCGCGGATGGCGCCATAGCGGGCTGTCTGCGGCCAACGGTTCATTCGGGAACGCATCCAGCAGAGCGCCGCGCAGACGACCCTCGGACTCTCCCACGCCGAGGGCGTCGAGCAGGGCGGGCTCGTCGATCAGCGTGCCGCGACCGGGGTTGATCAGGCTGGCACCGGCGGGGAGCTTGGCCAGATTGTCGCGGTCGATGATGTGTCGCGTGGCCGGGGTATCCGGTAGCAGCGTGATCAGCGTCTTGACCTGTCGCAGCAGCGTGTCGAGCCCGTCATCGCCATGATGACAGTTGATGCCTTCGATCTTCTTGGGAGAGCGGCTCCAGCCATGGACCGGGTAACCATCGGTAGCGAGAATCTGTGCGACACGGGTTCCGATGGCGCCGAGACCCAGCACGCCGATCGGCCAGTCGGGCTTGTCGACGACCGGAACCTCGCGCCATTCGCTCGTCGCCTGCTGGCGTCGATAGCGGTCGAAGTCGCGCTGGAAATGCAGCACGCCGTAGCGCGCGTAGTCGCCGATCAACTCGCCCATACCGGCGTCGCGCAGCTTGACGATGGGGAGCTCGCGGGGCAGCGAGGGGTTCTGTAAAAGGGCATCCACCCCGGCACCCAGATTGACGATGCCCTTGAGCGCCGTCTGTTCGTCGAAGACCGAGGCTGGCGGCTTCCAGGCGACCAGGTAATCGACCTGCGGGTTGCCGCTGTCCTTCGCGACGAAAATTTCGGCGGTCGGCAGGCGCTCGCGCAGAATGTGGCGCCATTGCTCGGCATCGTTGTGATAGATCAGGACTCGCATCTCGGCTCCGTTGCGGCTCTATTGTTGGCGTTCGCCATCATGGCAGGTTGTCCATGGCGAAAGAAATCGATGCGTGCAGCTTGGCGGGTTTGCTAATCAGTTGACGCTGTTTGCGCAGCTCGTGGCCTTCAATAAGCGATTTCCAGCATCGGCGGCGGCGCTTCGCCCAGCAGTTGGCTCAGCACGTCCAGCCCGCTGGCGAGACGCGCCAGGTCCGGCTCGGCCCCCAGACTGATACGCACGCGGCGCGGCATGGCGGACTGCTCGACCAGAAACGGCTGCGCGGTGGTGATGGCGACGCCTTCCTGACGCGCCTGCTGCTGTAGCTCTTCCGCGCGCCATGGCTCCGGCAGCGCCAGCCAGATATGCAGGCTGCTGGGGCGCGATTCGATGGCATGGCCCGCCAGCTTGCGGGCGGCCATTGCCTGACGCTCCGCCAGCAGTTGGCGCTGCTCATGCGCCAGGGTGTCGACCATGCCGCTGGCCAGCCAGTAATCCGCAATTTCGAAGACCAGCGGCGTCGCCATCCAGCTGGTGGCACGCAGGCGAGGCAAGGTGTGATGCATCTGGCCGCGAGGCACGCTGAGGTAGCCGGCACGCAGCCCGGGTACCGTCGCCTTGGTCAGGCTGGTGACGTGAAAACTCTGCTGGGGCAGGCGGGCGGTCAGTGGAATCAACCCCGCGGGTTCCAGCAATGCATGGACGTCGTCCTCGATCAGCCAGACGTCGTGACGCAGCAGGATATCGGCCACGATATCGCGCCGGGCGTTCTCCATGGTGGCCCCGGTGGGGTTGAGCTGGGTCGGCGTCAGACAGACGGCGCGCGGGCGGTATTTGACGATGGCCGCCTCCAGCGCTTCGGGAATGACGCCCTGTTCGTCGATCGCCACGCCGTGCAACTGAAAGCCGAGCGTGCGCGCCAGGGCGATAAGGCCGTGGTCGGTCAGTGTCTCCGTCAGCACGATATCGCCATGCTGCACGACCGTGGCGATCGCCAGCATCAGCCCGTGGGCGGCGCCGTTGCAGAGCAGCCGGTCGTCGGTCTCACCGGGGACGCCGAGGCGCTCCTTCAGCCAGGCGTTGGCGCGCTCGCGCTGATGTTGCAAGCCAGCGATGGGGCGACAGGCGCCGATGACGTCGGCGTGGGCGGTTTCGGCGAGTTCCGCCAACGCCTGCCGAAAGCGCCGATGATGAGACGGTGGACACACGGGATGGGCGATCGACAGATCGATCGGCGCGGCATCGGTGACCGCAGCCGGGGCGCGCAGGTATTCGTTTTCGGAGTCGCCTTCGGCATCGCGAATCCAGGTGCCGCTACCGACACGCGCCTGAACGAGACCGCTCTTTTCCGCCTGTTCATAGGCCCGAGATACCGTCTGCACGCTGACACCGAGCGTCTCGGCCAGCTCGCGATGGGTAGGCAAGCGCATGCCGGGGGTCAGCACGCCGTGGCGGACCGCCTCGGCGAGTGCGCGGGCGATGGAAAGGTATTTGGGGCCGTGCCCACCGAGAAAGGGCGTCAGGTCGATTGTCATGATGCAATAAAGCCTTTGACGGCACGCTGAGCGACGATGCTACTATCGTCGCCGATGCATTGACCGATAATTGTCATGAATACAGTAGTTTAAATCATGACAATTTCTCACCCGGTCGGCAAGCGGCAGGACATTCGACCCGATCCCCTCGATGGCCGATGTCTCGATCATTCAGTCCCGTTAGTCGAGTGACGCCATGTTTCAGGTTTCCTTGCCTTTCTCGCGTGAAGAGTACGCCAGCCGTTTGCACAAAGTGCGTGTTTCGATGGCGAATCGCGGAATCGATGTTCTCGTCGTCAGCGACCCCTCCAACATGGGTTGGCTGACGGGCTATGACGGTTGGTCGTTCTACGTGCACCAGTGTGTGCTGGTAGGCCTGGAAGGCGAGCCAGTCTGGTACGGGCGGCGCCAGGATGCCAACGGTGCCTGGCGTACCTGCTGGATGGACGCCGAGCGCGTGCGCTACTACCCCGACTACTATGTTCAGAATCCGGACATGCATCCGATGGAGTACCTGGCACAGTCAGTGCTGCCGGAGTATGGCTGGCATACCGGCAACGTCGGTCTGGAAATGGACAACTACTACTTCTCGGGCAAGGCTTACGTCAGCCTGCTCAAGGAGCTACCGCATGCTCAGCTGATCGACGCCACGGCGCTGGTCAACTGGTGCCGGGCGATCAAGTCGCCCCAGGAAATCGCTTACATGCGCACGGCGGCGCGTATCGTCGAGTGCATGCATACGCGGATCATCGAGATGATCGAGCCCGGCCTGGCCAAGAGCAAGCTGGTGTCCGAGATCTATCGTGTGGGCACCGAAGGCTGGACCGACGAGCATGGCACCGTATACGGCGGTGACTATCCGGCCATCGTGCCGCTGCTGCCCACCGGCAGCGATGCCGCCGCGCCCCACCTGACCTGGGACGACACCCCGTTTCGCAAGGGGGAGGGTACATTCTTCGAGATTGCCGGCTGCTACAAGCGCTATCACGCACCGCTGTCGCGCACCGTCTTCCTGGGAAAACCGCCGCAGGACTTCATCCGGGGGGAATCCGCCCTGCTCGAAGGCATCGATAATGGCCTGGCCGTAGCCAAGCCGGGGAATCGCTGCGCCGATATCGCCCTGGCGCTGGGTTCGGCGATGGACAAATACGGCTTCGACCGGGGTGGCGCGCGCTGCGGTTATCCGATCGGGATCAGTTATCCGCCGGACTGGGGCGAGCGCACCATGAGTCTGCGCCCGTCCGACGAGACCATTCTCGAACCCGGCATGACCTTCCACTTCATGCCCGGTATGTGGATGGACGACTGGGGGCTCGAAATCACCGAGAGCATTCTGATCACCGAAAACGGTGCCGAGCCGCTTTGCCACTTCCCTCGCCAGCTGTTCGTCAAATAGGCCGCGAGCTGTTCGTCAAATAAGACGCGTCAGTTGTTCGTAAGATAAGGTCGCATTGACGGATCGCCCCGGCATTCCTGTTACCTTTCCATGACGCGCCTGTCAGCGATGAGCTTAGGGCGCGTCATCCGTTTCCACTTTGGAGCCTGCGCATGTCTGCATCTCAGCGTCCCAGCCCGATCAGCGCCACCGTCGACTTCGACGCCCAAGGCGTTCAGCACGGTTTTCTCAAGCTGCCGATCTCCATCGACACCTCCGCGTGGGGCGCGGTGATGATCCCGATTACCGTGGTCGCCAACGGCGAAGGGCCGACGGCTCTCTTGACCGGCGGCAATCACGGCGACGAGTACGAAGGCATTACCTCGCTGCTCAAGCTCGCCAGCACGCTCAAGGCAGAAGACGTGCGGGGCCGCGTGATCATCGTGCCGATGATGAACACACCGGCGGCGGAGGCTGGCAAACGAACCTCGCCGCTGGACGGCGGTAATCTGAACCGCAGCTTTCCCGGCGATCCCAACGGCGGCGTGACCTCGCAGATCGCCGACTATTTCACTCGGGTGCTGGTACCGATGTGCGACGTGGCGCTGGATCTGCACTCCGGCGGTCGCACGCTGGACATCGTGCCGTTCGCCGCGGCGCACCGGCTCGACGATCTCGCTCAGGAGAGTGCCAGCCTCGCCGGTGCGGTGGCCTTCGGCGCGCCTTACGCGATGATGATGTTCGAGCTCGACGCCACCAAGCTTTACGACACCGCGGTCGAGTCTCAGGGCAAGACCTTCGTCACTACCGAGCTCGGCGGGGGCGGCACCTCGACGCCACAGAGTCTGGCGCTGACCGAGCGCGGCGTGCGCAACTTCCTGGTGCACTATGGTTTGCTGAAAACGGGCTTGGTCGAAGGCGAGTTAGAAAAGCCGACCGAACCCATGATCTACGTCGATATGCCGGATGCCAGTTGCTACGTCCAGAGCGAGCATTCCGGTCTGCTGGAGTTGACGGTATCGCTGGGGGAAATGGTCGAGCAGGGCGACGTGCTGGCGCGGGTCTACGACATGAGTCGCACCGGGGCCGAACCGGTCGAATATCGTGCCCAGCGTGATGGAGTGCTGATCGCTCGGCGGTTCCCGGCCAAGGTCGGGATGGGCGATACCATCGCTGTGGTCGCGGAAGTGGTCGAGTCGCTGGAGCGCGCGCAATCTTTATCGGCCCCGAAGCCGGCCGCAGTTCATTCATCGGCCCCGAAGCCGGCCGAAGCTCGTTCATCGGCCCCGAAGCTGGTCGAATGAAGCTTGATCGCTACGACCTCAAGATTCTGGAGATCCTCAGCCGCGACGGCCGGATCACCAAGTCGCGGCTGGCGGAGGCGATCAGTCTTTCCGTCAGCCCCTGCTGGGAGCGGGTCAAGCGGCTGGAGAAAGCCGGGGTCATCGAAGGCTACAGCGCCCGCATCAATCCCGACGCCATCGTCAAACGCACGCCGGTATGGGTGCAGATCGAGCTCAAGCAGCACAATGCCGAAAGCTTTCAGCGTTTCGAGAGCGCCATGCGCGATGAGCCTGTCGTTGCCGAATGCGTCGCGGTCGGCGGCGGCGTGGATTATCTGGTCAAGATCGCTGCCGACAGCATCGACGCCTATCAGCGCCTGATCGATGCCTGGCTCGTTTCTGATCTCGGCATCGAGCGCTACTTCACTTACATCGTCACCAAGACGGTCAAGCGCGAAGGGCCGCCGTTACTACCTTCAATACCTGACTAGCTCATTAGATGGTGTTTGAGCCTTCCGCAGTCATATGAAGTGATCTCGAAAGGGTTGCCATCCGGGTCCTTAAAGTAGAGAGACCACGATAATTCGTGGTCTTCGAGTTTCGGTGGTCGTTCCAAATATTTCTCGAGATGCTCTTTCCAAGCAATGAATTCCGCAGCATCGACGCCGAATGCGATCGTGGCGTGCCTGTCGCTGGCCGGGCGCTCGAAAAGCGAGAGACAAACAGCTCGCTCATCGTCTGCAATCATCAATGGGCCATCCGCAGTGGCCCACTGCTCGAATTCGGTAAGTCGCTTTAAGCCGAGCGTGTCGGCGTACCACTTTTCGGCGGTCGCTCTGTCGAGAACATGAACGTGTATGTGATCTATCTGCTTGAAGCGCGGTGTCATCAGTTTCTCCCAGCTGACTCGCCGTCCAGCATGGAGCGGCAATGTTTGTTCAATCGACTATCCAATAACCAGGCTTTCGATCGCGACGCTCGAATACCAAAAAAACCGCAACTCCTGAGCGGCCTTTCGAAAGAAAGCGTGCCGCAAAGCGATCGAGACGAAAAGTTTTCTGCCGCCGACTCGATACCATGATCGTACTCGCAGGATAGGCACTACGTTCTGCTCACCGCCGACAGCCTTTGTTGTCCAGACCCAAGCAGGAGGCGATATGAAACTCAACGATCCCCGACTTTTTCGGCAGTACGCCTATATCGATGGCAAATGGACTCACGGCAGCGAGGGCCGCGAAGAGGCGGTCGTCGATCCTGCCACGGGCGAAGTCCTGGGGCATTGCGCGCTGCTGGAAGCGGCGCAGATCACCGACACGGTGACCGCGGCCGAGAACGCTTTCGCCGAATGGCGGGCGATCAACGTCCATGAGCGCGCCGAAAAGCTATACACCTGGTATCGCCTGCTGCACGAGCACAAGGAAGATCTGGCGCTGCTGATGACCTACGAGCAGGGCAAGCCGCTCGACGACTCGCGTGGTGAGGTCGACTACGGTGCCAGTTTCATTCAATGGTTCGCCGAGGAGGCCAAGCGCGCCTATGGCATGACCATCCCCAGCCATATTCCCAACGCGGCGCTGGGTACGATCAAGGAACCGGTCGGCGTTTCGGCGATGTTCACGCCGTGGAACTTTCCGCTGGCGATGATCACCCGCAAGGCAGGGGCGGCACTGGCTGCCGGCTGCACGGTGATCGTTAAGCCGGCCAACGAGACGCCTTATTCCGCGCTGGCACTGGCCGAACTGGCCGAGCGGGCCGGTATCCCGGCGGGCGTGTTCAACGTCGTCACCGGCGATCCGGCGACCGTTTCCGAAGTGCTATGCAACGACAACCGCATCCGCAACATCTCGTTCACCGGCTCGACTCGTGTCGGCAAGCTGCTGATGCGTCAGAGCTCCTCCAGCGTCAAACGCATGTCGTTGGAGCTGGGCGGTAACGCGCCGTTCATCGTCTGCGACGACATGGACCCGGATGCCGCGGCGAAAGAAGCGGTCGCCGCCAAGTTCCAGACCGCCGGGCAGGATTGTCTCGCCGCCAACCGCATCTTCGTTCAGCGCGGTATCTACGACGCCTTCATCGAGCGTTTCCTGGTACACATGCAGGCGCTCAAGGTCGGCAACGGCCTGGAGGGAAACGATATCGGCCCGCTGATTCACAAGCGCGCGGTCGACATGGCCAAGGGATTCGTCGAGGACGGCGTCAGCAAGGGCGCGCGCCAGCTGGGGGGAGAGGACCAGGCGCCCGGCGAGAACTTCTTCATGCCGACGTTGCTGGCGGACATCACGCCGGAGATGCGCGTGTTCCGCGAGGAGACCTTTTCTCCGGTCGCCGGTGTCTGTGCGTTCGACGATGACGACGAAGTCCTTAGGCTCGCCAACGACACCGAGTACGGTCTGGCCGCCTACGTCTATACAAACGACGTGCGGCGTATCTGGAAGCTGATGCGCGGGCTCGAGTACGGCATGGTCAGCGTCAACAGCGTCAAGATGACCGGCGCGCCGATTCCGTTCGGTGGCGTCAAGCAGTCGGGGCTCGGCCGCGAAGGCGGGGCTGCCGGACTCGATGAATATCTCGACACCAAGTATTACTGTCTCGGCAATATGCCCTCTGCCAGCAACTCTTAGATTGATCGATTTTATAGCGGGTATGACACAAGGATCACTCCGATCGCTGCGCCCGCCGCCTGAAACGCTGCCCACAACAGGCGGCGTTTCATTTTGGGAAGGAAAGGTTATGACCGATACCCGTACCCTGATCGACAACGATCGCCGCCACGTTTTCCATGCGTCCACTCATCTGCGCGACTACGCCCACGGCGATGCGCCGGGACGCGTCATCACTGGTGGCAAGGGGATCTCCATCGTCGATCGCGACGGCCGCGAGATGATCGACGCCTTTGCCGGGCTCTATTGCGTCAACATCGGTTACGGGCGCACCGAAATCGCCGAGGCGATCTATGCCCAGGCCAAGGAACTGGCGTATTACCATACCTATGTCGGCCACTCCAACGAGCCGCTGATCGCGCTTTCCGAGCGCATCGCCAAGCTCGCCGGCAATGGTTTGAACAAGGTCTATTACGGACTTTCCGGTAGCGACGCCAACGAGACCCAGATCAAGTTGGTGCGCTACTACCACAACGTCACCGGACAGCCGAAGAAGAAAAAGATCATCGCGCGTCAGCGCGGCTACCACGGCTCCAGCATCGCTGCAGGCTCGCTGACCGGCTTGCCCGCGTTCCATCAGCATTTCGACCTTCCCATCGATGGCGTGCTACATACCAAAGCCCCTTACTACTATCGCCGGGAACGGGGCGATATGAGCGAGCGGGAGTTCTCCGCCTACTGCGCCGAGCAGCTCGAGGCGCTGATTCAGCGCGAGGGGCCGGAAACCATCGGCGCCTTCATCGGCGAGCCGGTGCTGGGTACTGGCGGCATCATTCCGCCGCCGGCAGGCTACTGGGACGCGATTCAGGCCGTGCTCAAGCGTCACGATATCCTGCTGATCGCCGACGAGGTCGTCAGCGGTTTTGGCCGGCTGGGCAGCGATTTCGGCTTTCAGCACTACGGCATCAAGCCGGATCTGGTCACCATCGCCAAGGGACTGACCAGCGCGTATCAGCCGCTTTCCGGCGTAATCGTCGGCGAACGGGTGTGGAAGGCGCTGGAAGATGGCACCGGCGAATACGGCCCGATCGGCCACGGCTGGACCTATTCCGGCCATCCGTTGGGTGCCGCTGCCGCCATGGCCAACCTGGATATCATCGAGCGCGAAAATCTGGTGGGTAACGCTGCCGAGACCGGTGCCTACTTCAATGCCCAGCTCAAGAAGACCTTCGGCGAGCACCCGCTGGTCGGCGACGTGCGTGGCGAGGGCTTGATGGCCGCGCTGGAATTCGCGCCAACCAAGGGTGAGTACACGCCGTTCGATCCTTCGCTCAAGGTCGGTGCCCGGGTCGCGGCCGCGGCGATGGAAGAGAACCTGATCGCCCGCGCCATGCCTAACGGTGACATTCTCGGCTTTGCGCCGCCGCTGGTGATCGATCGTGGCCAGGTCGATGAAGTGATCGCGCGGGCCAAGCGTGCCATCGACAAGGTGACCGATGAGCTGACGCGCGAAGGCAAGCTGAGCGGGTAAAGAGGCAAGCTACGCAGATAAGCCACGTTACGGCGTCTTGATGACGCCGCGAACCTGCGGCAGGGTGGAGCATTCCATCCTGCCGCGTTCGTCTATCGATCTGGGAGTTTGCATGTCCGACCCTGTCACGCTTCACGACGTCTACCTGGCCCGTCAGCGCATCGCCGGACAGGCAGCACGTACGCCGCTGTTGCTGTCGCAGAATCTGTCGGCGCGCTTCGATGCCGAAGTCTACCTCAAGCTCGAAACCATGCAGCCGAGCGGCGCGTTCAAGCTAAGAGGCGCGCTCAACAAGATCGCGTCGCTGTCGCCAGAACAGCTCGAACGTGGCGTGACCACGGCCTCCACAGGCAATCACGGCCGCGCGGTGGCCTGGGCCGCGAAGCGTCTCGGCGCTCGCGCGATCGTCTGCCTCTCCGAGCTGGTACCGGCCAACAAGGTGGCCGCTATCGAGGCACTGGGCGCGGAAGCCCGCGTGATCGGTCGTTCTCAGGACGATGCTTTCATCGAGGCGCGGCGTCTCGTCGACGAGGAGGGCATGGCGCTGATCGAACCCTTCGACGATCCGTTGATTGCGGCGGGGCAAGGCACCATCGGGCTCGAGCTGATGGAAGACGTCCCCGATCTCGACCGTGTGCTGATTGGCCTCTCCGGTGGCGGTCTGCTCGGCGGGGTCGGCCGCGCGCTCAAGGGCATCAACCCGGGGATCCACGTCTCCGGCGTCAGCATGCAGGAGGGTGCGGCGATGATCGAAAGCCTGGCCGCTGGCCACCCGGTCGACGTCGAAGAAGAGGCAACCTTTGCCGACTCTCTGGGTGGAGGCATTGGGCTTCACAACCGCTGCACCTTCGAGCTGGTGCGCGAGGTGATGGACGACCATTACCAGGTGTCGGAAACGGCGATTGCCCGCGCCATGCTGCACTTCTTCGAGCAGGAAAAGATGCTGGTGGAGGGCGCCGCCGTGGTCGGGCTGGCCGCCATCGACGAGCACACCATCGATATTCGGGGCGAAAAGGTCGCGCTGATCGTCTCGGGTAATGGCGTCGACGCCGCAACCCTGATGCGTGCTCGCGCCATGCTCGACTATCCAGAGCGCTGATCGCCCGAATGATGCTACGAATTCAAATGAACGGACTCAGGAGCTACCCCGGTGGAACTCTATAACCGACAACAGATTCAGGACGTCGTCAGTCTCGATCACGCTGCTCTCGAAGCCGTCGAGTCAGGCTTTCGTGCGCTGGGCGAAGGCAACGTGGTGCAGCCGCCGATTCTGTCGATGGCGATCGAGGAGGCCAACGGCGAGGTCGACGTCAAGACCGCCCATATCAAGGGCAACTCGCGATTCGCGATCAAGGTCAGCCCGGGTTTCTTTGATAACCCGAAATTGGGCCTGCCGAGTCTCAACGGCCTGATGATCGTTTTTTCGGCAAAGACCGGGCTGGTCGAGGCGGTGCTGTTCGACGAAGGCTATCTCACCGATATTCGCACCGCGCTGGCCGGCGCCATCGCTGCCAAGCATCTCTCGCGTGCGAATAGCCGTCGCGTGACGGTTCTGGGTGCCGGGCTGCAGGCGGAACTCCAGGTCGCCGCGCTCAAGCTGGTACGCGATATCGACACCCTCGACGTGTGGGCGCGGGACGTTGCCAAAGCCGAGGCCTACGCGGCGCGAATGCAGGAAACCTACGGCCTGACCGTAGCGGTCCATACCGATATCGGCGAGGCCTGCCGCGAAGCGGACATCATCGTCACCACCACGCCTTCGCGGGAACCGTTGCTGAGCGGCGAGCACCTACGCGAGGGCGTTCATGTCACCGCGATGGGCTCGGATAGCCCCGATAAGCGCGAGCTGGATACCTCGGTGATGGAGCGAGCCGATCACTACGTCGTCGATACCCGGGCGCAGAGCGAGAACAATGGTGAGCTCAAGGCCTACGCCGGCCACGAACCGCCGTTTGCCGTCAACGAGCTGGGCCGCGTGATCGCCAGCGGCAAGAGCCTGCGTAGCGCGGCTTCCCAGATCACCGTCTGCGACCTCACCGGCACCGGCGTGCAGGACACCGCGATTGCCGGTTTTGCGCTGGGCCGGCTGATGAAGTGAACGCCAGCACCGCTGGAATCATGGGTTGTTTAAGATTGGGGTGAGTCTTCCGGTGCTTTCTCGAGGCTAGTTCGAGGAGCCGGTTTCAGCGCCGAGGCCTTGACGACGATCACCAGTGCCAGAACGCCGAGCAGGGCGAAGGCGTAGTGCAGCGTGATGAAGTGCGCCGTGAAGCCGATCAGCGGCGGGCCGATCAGGATCCCACCGTAGCCGAGGGTAGCGACGCTCGCGATGGCCACACCTGGCGGAGTATGCGGGTCGTTGGCGGCGCGTGAAAAGGCCAGCGGCATGATCAGCGCGTAGCCCAGCCCGAGCAACACGAAGCCCGCCAACGCCGTCGTAAAGCTGGCGGGAATGACTGCCAGCAGAACGCCAGCTGCGGCCGAACAACCGGCGAGCCGGGCGACACGAACTTCCCCCAGGCGAGTGATGACGCTCGCTCCGAACAAGCGCATGACGACCATTGCCGCCGAAAACACCGCGTAACCCAGCGCCCCCTGAGCCTGAGTCGCCGAGGTGACGCTGACCAGAAACAGCGCGCTCCAGTCGGCGATGGCGCCTTCTCCGAGAGCGGCGCACATCGCGACGAGACCGATCCAGAAAAGAGCGCCATGGGGCAGCGGAAAGCGCCTGGCTCCCTTGATCGGCTTGCGAGTCTCTGATGGCCAGCCGATCGCGGCGAGCCAAGTGGTCAGAGCCCAGAACGCGATGCCGACCAGCGCGAAATGCGCCATCAGACCAAGTTCGAATGTTGTCGCCAGGTAGCCGCCCACCGCCCCGACGCCGGCACCCAGGCTCCACATGGCGTGAAACGTGGACATGACCGGTTTGGCGATATGTCTTTCGGCCTCGCCGGCCCAGCTGTTCATGGTGACGTCCATGCCTCCATGGCCGGCGCCGAACAGACACAAGGCCACGCCGGTCAGCCAGACGTTGGGCGCGCAGGCGATCAGGATCAACGCGATTGTGTAAGCCAGTGCGATGACGAGCGTCGCACGCGCCGCGCCGAAAGTATCCGAGGCCCGTCCGGCTAGCGGAAACGAGGCGATGGCCCCGGCGGCCAGGGTCAACAGAAGCAGCCCCAGCTGGCCGCCATCGAGGGCATGGCGTTCGACTACCGTGGGGATGCGTGACGCCCAGGTGCCGAACAGTCCTCCGTTCAAGACAAACATTGCGGCGACGGCGATCCAGGTCTTCTTGACGCTAGGCATGCAAGATTTCCAGTTTTGGGTGGTCGAAGGCGGCTACCTCGGCCTCGGTGGCGTCAGTCACCAGATAGTCCAGCGACTGTGATTCGAGCGCCCGATGACGCGCGCGTCTGCCGATTTTGTCTCGTGACGCCAGTGCCATAGTGCTCTCGGCGGCCTCTGCCATGGCGCGTTTGAGCTGTGCTTCCTGCAGGTTGTCGGCGCTGAGGCCGAATTCACTGTCGATGCCGCAGACACCTAGCACGGCGAGATCCGCGTAGGTGGTCGAAGCAGTCAGTACGGCAGTCTCACCAACGTTGATACCTCCGCTCGGGCTCAGCGCGCCTCCCAGCATGTACACCTCTACCCCGTTTTTCTGACATGCCACCGCAATCCAGGGGGAGGGGGTCATGACCAGTCGCCCAGGGATAGCTGGCAGTTTCTCGGCCAACGCAAGCACACTGGTTCCTCCATCGAGCCATAGCGTCTTGATGTCATCGATCTCTCTGAGGGCGCGTCTGATGATCGCGTCCATGGCCGACGTCGGAGGGACGACACGATACGGCAGGGCCGGCGATATCGGTGCGGTGGGCACGGCGCCACCGCGGACGCGATGCGCCTTGCCCAGCTGCTCCAGCGCGATGATGTCGCGACGGATGGTGTCTAACGAGACGCCGAACGCCTCGGCGAGTTCCTGCGCGACCAACGGATCACCGCTGGCAAGCATATCGAGCAGACGTTGCTGACGAGTTTCAGGCACGTTGAACATGGGGACTCTCTGCTAGGGAACGCTACCCTGAAGCGCTTTGCTTCAGGCCCGTACGTTTTCATGCACGCAGAATGCATTATATTGCATTTTGCGTGCAATTTTATGCGCTTTGTTGCACGTTAGTGCATGGGTTGCCGAATCCACAGCTTCTGCTCGAGGTGACGTGAGGCTAACGATATTCACGGGGCTCTTTCGAGAGAAGCCTCAATGCGGTCAGATTGACACGAATCAGTGACGCTAACGCGTTGAGCCCGGGGATGAGCCAGGCGGCGTGGGAGTGGGCGAGAAGGATTAGAAAAAAGAAGAGCACTCCACGTTCAATGGAGTGCTCCTGAGGATGTCTAGAGATGATGCAGGGTTTGGTAATGCCTCACCGGCCACTCGGCACCGGCGCGACGCCGGGCCCGGTGGGCTCGCCGACCTTGTGCCATAGCCGGCCGTCGCGCTGAATCAACTCGTGGGCGCTGTCGGGGCCGTCGGTACCGGCGGCATAACCTTCGATCCCTGGCTCCTCGGCGCTGGATTCCTGGGACCAGGCTTTCAGGAAAGGCTGCACGGCACGCCAGCCGTTTTCGATGGTATCGGCGCGCTGGAACAGCATTTGATCGCCGGTCAGGCAGTCGTAGATCAATGTTTCGTAGCCGGTGACGGCAGGCAGGTCGAAGAAGTCCTTGTAAGCGAACCCCATCTTGACGGTGTCCATTTCTAGCTCGGGCCCGGGCCGCTTGGCCTGGAAATCGAACCACATTCCTTCGTTGGGCTGGATCTGGATGATCAGCCAGTTGGACGCCATCCGTTCCACATCGGTGTTGCGAAACTGGGCATAAGGTGCCGGTTTGAAGCAGATCGCGATCTCGGTATCCCGCGCGCTCATGCGTTTGCCGGTGCGCAGGTAGAACGGCACGCCGACCCAGCGCCAGTTGTCGACCATCACTTTCATGGCGACGAAAGTTTCGGTCTGGCTGTCGGCATCGACGCCGTGCTCCTCGAGATAGCCCGGTACCTGCCGATCATCCATTTGCCCGGCTTCGTACCTGCCACGGGCGGAATGATGAGCGGCTTCCTCGGTCGTCCAGGGGCGAATGGCACCCAACACCTTGGATTTTTCGCTGCGCAAGGCGTCGGCGGCAAAAGCGGCCGGCGGTTCGATGGCAACCATGGCGAGTAGCTGGAACAGGTGATTGGGGACCATGTCGCGCATGGCGCCAGCTTTGTCATAGAAAGCCGCACGCTCCTCGACGCCCACGGTTTCCGCTGCGGTGATCTGAATGTGATCGATGTAGTGGTTATTCCAGAATGGCTCGAACAGCACGTTGGCAAAGCGGGCAACGAGGATGTTCTGAACCGTCTCCTTGCCCAGGAAATGATCGATCCGATAGATCTGGTCTTCTTTCATGACCTCTAGCAGGTTCGCATTCAATGCCTGTGCCGATTCGAGGTCATGTCCGAAAGGTTTCTCGACGATGACCCGTCGATAATTCCCGCCCTGCTCGGTCAATAATCCGGCCTGGCCTAGTTGTTTGGCGATGTCACTAAAGAACCGGGAAGACGTTGCACAATAGAAGATCGCATTATCACTACCAGAAGAGACAATGGCTTCTTTGATCTCGTGATAAATGGCTTCATCGGTGAAGTCACCCTGCAGATAATGGAGCCGTTTCTCGAACTCGGCCCAGCGAGATTCGTCCAGCGTATTGCCACGACCTTCCGAGTGATTATCTGCGGCCTTGTCGGCGATGAACTGCTTGAGATGCGTGCGAAATCCGTCGTCGTCATGCTCGGCGAGATCGATTCCGACGATTTGCATTTCAAGGTCGATCAGTCGATCCCGGTCCAGGTTATAGAGTGAAGGGATCAATAGCCGCTTCACCAGATCTCCGCCGGCGCCAAAAATGAACATCGTGGTGTTGTCGGCAGCGGGTGTCCGCTCATGTTGCGCTTGCGTCGAATGGGGCACGGACTCTCACCTCGTCATGTGGGTTGCCAGGAGCAGGTCGTCTCGTCTGAACCCATCATGGAAGACAATCTGTCGGGGAGCCAGTGAATATGATTCGACGATTCCTGGTTCGACGATTCCCAGCAGCATCTTCTTTGCGCGTCCCGGCGGGCTGAGCCAGACTGCTCCGACTTGTCTTCCAGTTTTAACGGAGTCGCGTGATCATGAGTCGTATTTCCCGACAGCCTGCCGAGACGTCTGCCGGCAACGAGTCGTTGACGCTTCATTTTGGCCGTGACGAGCTCGTCATTCGTCAACGCTACGAAATATTGAGT
This sequence comes from Salinicola halimionae, assembly GCF_003206065.1. Lineage (GTDB taxonomy): Bacteria > Pseudomonadota > Gammaproteobacteria > Pseudomonadales > Halomonadaceae > Salinicola > Salinicola halimionae. Next base: position 228,320 of record NZ_PZJQ01000004.1, read on the forward strand.
ATTGCCAACGATATCCTGATCGGTGTCTGGTTCGTCATCGGCAGTATCTTCTTTTTCTATGATTCCCTGGCCTATGCCGGGACTTGGCTGTTCGTGATCGGCAGCGTCGAGATGCTGATTCGACCGGTCATTCGCCTGGTTCGCCGGCTGCATCTGCAACGTATGAATGCCGATTCCCCGGCACCGAGTGCAGCCGAGCACGACTTTTGAAGCGCCCGATGGCGTAAAGCCGCTCCCGATATCGACGTTGCGCCGCCGCTGAATCGCCGACTAGGCTTGAGCGTGACAAAAATCGTGTAGCACAGGACGTGGAGGGATTGTGAGCAATACCGATCTGGGGGCTGATCTTGGAAACATGGACGCCGGAAAGCTCGAGCGATTATATCGGTCCGGTGAGGCATCTCCGCTCGAGGCAACACGGGCGGCGCTAGGCCGTATCGATCGTTTCAACGATGCCGTGAATGCTTATGTTCATGTGGATCACGAGGGCGCCGAAAAGGCTGCCAAAGCGTCGGCACGCCGCTGGGGTCAAGGCAAGCAGCTGAGCGCCATCGATGGTATTCCCGTGTCGATGAAGGACCTTGCCGAAGTGGCCGGCATGCCGGCGCGTGGCGGTTCGCTGACCTCGTCGGAGGCGTTGTGTGAAGAGGACTGCCCCCCGGCCCGGATGCTCCGGGAAGCAGGTGCCGTGATTCTGGGCAAGACCAATACGCCCGAGTTCGGCTGGAAGGCAGTGACCGACAACCGGGTGTTCGGGGCGACCTACAATCCCTGGGATACCCGGCTGACACCGGGAGGATCCTCCGGCGGCGCTGCTGCCGCTGCCGCGCTCAATATGGGCGTACTACACCAGGGTGGCGATTCCGGTGGCTCGATCCGCATTCCCGCCTCATTCACCGGCGTTTTCGGGTTCAAGCCGACCTATGGCTGGACGCCCCAATGGCCACCGGCTACCGAGCCGTCACTGTCTCATATCGGGCCACTGACACGTAGCGTCGACGATGCCGTACGCATGCTCAACGTGATCGGACGCTACGATTATCGCGACCCCTACGCCACTCGTGGCCAGCCTGCGGATTGGGGGGCCGATCTCGATCGTGATTTACGCGGGCTGCGTATCGCCTATTCGCCGACACTGGGCTATGCCGAGGTCGACGAGCAGGTCGCCACCCGCGTGCGCGAAGCCGCCCGTAACCTCGAGCAGTTGGGCGCCGAGGTCGAAGAGATTCATCCGGGCTTCGAGTCGCCGATCGATATTTTCCAGAAGCTCTGGTTCACCGCATCGCTGGATTTCTGGTCGAAGTGCAGCGAAAAGCAGCGTCAACAGCTCGACCCCGGGCTGGTTGCCAACGCGCGTAATGCGCAGCAATGGAGCGCACTCGATCTGTTTCAGGCTCTCGGCCGCAGGGCCAATTTCACCGAGTGCCTGGAGCGATTCAACCAGAAGTATCATCTGTTGATGACGCCGACTGTGCCGATCGGGCCGTTCGAGGCCGGCCATGAAGTGCCACCGGGCCGCGACATGCGCGACTGGGAAGAGTGGGCGCCGTTTTCCTATCCTTTCAATCTGAGTCAGCAGCCGGCGGCTTCCGTGCCCTGTGGCTTCACCGAGGCCGGTCTGCCAGTGGGGTTCCAATTGGCCGGTGGCAAGCATGACGACGTACGCGTTCTGCGCGCCTGTCATGCCTATATGAAAGCGCACCCGCCACGGTTCCCGCGGATGCCTGATCCGGCGGAGAGAGTCTAATGGCGATACCCTGGATCGATGTCTCGTGTCGAGAAGCCTGAATAAGCACATGCGCGACCAAAGATGAATGGGGTTTGTATGACAAAGTCGCTTGAATGGCGTAACCGACTCATTCAACGCGAACGGAAATCCGATGACTTCACGCATGGCTTTTGCCGGTCTGATGACCGGGATGCTGCTCTCGACTCACGTAGCCTCGGCCCAAGCCGCCACTTACGTTTATGTCTCCAATGCCGACGACGGCACGATCACCAGCTACACGCTCGACCGTGACCGGGGTACGCTCCAGCCGCTGGTGACGACGGCGGCTGGGGGGAATGTCATGCCCATGGCGTTGAGTCCCGATCAGCATCATCTGTACGCCGCGATACGCAGCGAGCCCTATCGTGTCGTGACGTATCGTCTCGATTCCGCGAGCGGCGTGCTCACCGAGCAGGGGAGCGGCACGTTGCCTGTCAGCATGGCGAATATCGATGTCGATCCCAGCGGGAGCTATTTGTTTGGCGCTTCCTACAGCGATGATGTCGTCAGCGTCAGTCCGATCGATGATGCTGGCATCGTTGGTGATGCTCGGCAAACGGTGGCAACGGGTCATCATGCTCACGCCATGCACGCGTCGCCCGATGGCCGCTTCGCCTATGTCACCAATCTGGGTGATGACCAGATCGCCCAGTTTCGTTTCGACGCCGAGAGTGGCGCCCTCGTACCCTTGACACCGAGCGCCGCTAAAACGCCGTCGCAAACCGGACCGAGACATTTTGTCTTTTCTCCCGACGGTCAATATGTCTACGTACTGGGTGAGTTTTCCGGGGATGTCACCACTTACGCCTATGATGATCAAAGCGGCAAGCTGACAGCGCTGGGCACGGCTTCGGGAGTCCCCGCGTCATTCAAGCTGATGCGCGGCATGGCTCAGGAAACCATCCCCGAGGGCGACAACACGCCGCGCGTGTGGGCAGCGGACATTCACGTGACGCCCGATGGTCGCTTCGTCTACACCAGCGAGCGCACCGGTAGCCGGATCAGTACCTTTCAGGCCGACCCACAGGACGGCAAGTTGACCTTCCTGCGCACGACCGATGTGGAAACGCAGCCGCGAGGGTTTCAGATCGACGATAGTGGCGCTTTCATCGTGGTCACGGGACAGCTCGACGATGAGGTGGGGCTCTACCGGATTGCACCGCAGACGGGTGAGCTGACCCGAGTGGACACCGCGCCAACCGGTAAAAACGCCAACTGGGTCGAGATCGTGACGTTTGACGACGTTTGAGCGATGACTTGCCACAGTCGTTCTCCGGTTCATTTGCCAATGGCTTTTGAGCCGGAGAGGAACGCTGATTTGCACGTGTCTCGTTGAATGAAGCTTCTCGTTTCGCTCAGATTCTCGTGCCTTGGGGGCTTATCATCGCATCATCTCCTGTTGTCTCTCCTCATTCGGAAACTGGCGCGTTCTCGTCGAATACGCGCAATTGAGCTTGCAGGGCGCGCTTGAAGGCTGGCCGTGTGGTGCATCGTTGTACATAGCTAGCGAGCGTGGGGCGCTCTGCGAGTAACGCGGTATGATCGAGGATGCGCAGGACCGTGGTCATCATCAGATCCGCGACGCTGAATTCGTCGACCAGATAGCTTCGGTCGCCCAGCGCACGCTCCAGATCATCCAGCCGACGGACGACGTTGCCCAGCACGAAACTGCGATGACGCGCCTTGACCGTCTCGTCCTCGACGAAGAAATCCAGCTCGGCCAATGTCATGATGGCGGGTTCGACGCTGCTGAGGCTGGCGAATAGCCAGCTCAGTGTCTGGTCGCGCTGTCGGGAAGCACGGGATAGCAACGGCTCGTACTGCTCTGCGATCTTGAGCACGATGGCGCCGGACTCGAACATGGCTTCGCCATCCACCTCCATCAGGGGAACTTGCCCGAAGGGCTGTCGACACAGGTAATTCGGGCTGCGTTTCTCGACGAAGTCGATAGCCTCTGTCTCGTAGGGCAGGCCGGCCTCTTCCAACGCCCAACGGACACGCAAGTCCCGAACCTTGCCGCGGGCGAAATCGGGCACCCAGCGAAACGCGCTGACTCGAATACGGCTCCCCAACATGATGTTCCCCTGGTGATGGCTCTACATCTATTGTCTGGATGTTCAGTAATAGGCCATGTCTCGAAGAACGGCCGCTACGACTTTGGCGATTCGAGCCGTGTTCCCTCGACGCTTCAGGCCTTCGACGCGTCAGACGAAATTCCGATCGCCGACTACGCTTGAACAGGACGCCGCGCAATCAGGCGCGGTGGTCCATCTGTTTGTCTTTTCATCGCCCAGTTCATCGGGCCAACACGGCCGGCGTCGCCGAAGGTAGCGCAGCGGTGCTTCGGCAGCGCCTTCCGGCCGTGACAGGAGTCGCAACATGAGTCATCAGAACGTCGCCGAAATCATCGTCGAAACGCTTTCCAATGCTGGCGCCAAGCGCTGCTATGGTGTGGTCGGCGATACCATCAATCACTTCACCGATGCCATTCGACGCAGCGAGCTCGAGTGGGTGCATGTGCGCCACGAGGAGGTCGGTGGTTTTGCTGCCGGTGGCGAAGCCTACATGACCCGGGAGCTTGCGCTGTGTGCCGGCACTTGTGGTCCGGGTACTCTGCATTTCGTCAACGGGCTGTTCGAAGCTCATCGCAGCGGCTCGCCGGTCGTGCTAATTGCCTCTCAGGTGGGCACCGCCGATACCGGAATCGGATTCCCGCAGGACGTCGATCCCAAGCCGATCTACGAACAGTGCAGCGTCTTCTGCGAACGGATCGTCAATCCCGATCAGGTGCGCCGGATGACGGCCCTGGCGGCCCAGGCGGCACTGGCCAAGAACGGCGTCGCGGTGCTGATCGTGCATGGCGATCTGTTCACTCAGAAGCCCAGCCAGGATCTGCCGTATCGCACCCATCGCTTCAACCCGGTCACGCGACCGAGCGCCGAGGAGCTGGTGCCGGCGATCAAGGCGCTCAACGCCGGCGGCAAGATCTCGATTTTCGCCGGGTCCGGCTGCGAGCACGCGCGTAACGAGGTGATGGTGCTGGCGGCCAAGCTCAACGCGCCGGTGGCGTGGACTTCACGTGCCAAGGATTTCATCGAACCGGACAACCCCTTCGAGGTCGGCATGACCGGGGTTTTCGGGCTGGCCGGCGGCTATCATGCTGTGGCCGAATGCGACACCTTGCTGCTGCTCGGCTGCAACTTCGCCTGGACACAGTTCTATCCCGAGAAAGCGACGATCATTCAGGTCGATATCGATCCGCAGCAGATCGGCAAGCGTCATCCGGTCGATATCGGACTGCTCGGCAGCGTGCGCGATACCTGTGCCGCGCTGGCCCAGATCGTCGACGAGCAGCCCGATACGAAATGGCTGGAGCGTTGCCGCAAGAGCTACCACAAGGCGCTGGAGCGCGACGCTCACGAGTCTGACGACGATGGCCTGATTCACCCGCAGGAACTGACGCTGGCGCTGGACGAAGCCGCCCACGACGATGCCTTCTTTACCGCCGATGGCGGCAGCCCCATGGTCTGGATGCTGCGTCATATCCGCGCCAACGGAAAGCGTCGCACGCTGTCGAGTCTTGTCCATGGCACCATGGCCAACGCCTATCCACAGGCGATAGGCATTCAGAAGGCTTTTCCCGAACGTCAGGTCATTGCGATGTGCGGCGACGGCGGCATGACCATGTTGATGGGCGACCTGCTGACCCTGAAGCAGGAGAAGATTCCGCTCAAAATCGTCGTCTTCAACAATAGCTCGCTGGGTTTCGTCGAGCTGGAACAGAAGGTGGATGGCCTGCTGGATAGCTACACCGATCTCGAGAACCCCGATTTCGGCCTGCTGGCGCAATCGATTGGCCTGTGGGGGCGGCGGGTCGAGCAGGAACACGAGCTCAAGCACGCCATCGCCGAGTGGTTGGCTCATCCCGGCCCGGCCATTCTCGATGTCAAGGTCAACCGCATGGAGCTGGTAATGCCACCCAAGATCGAACCGGGTCAGGTGACGTCCACCGCGCTCTATTCCGGCAAGGCCGTACTCAACGGGCGGATGAGTGACGTGGTCGATCTGGTGAAGAGCAATTTCTGGAAGTAGACGGTCCGGCGGCTTTTTCTGCCGAGCGTGCGGTGGCATCGATGGCGGCCGGAGGTTGTCGATCCATACCGGAGAGGCTGCACAATAAAGGGGGCGGCATTGTCACTTGCCGCCCCCTTTGCACTGGAATTTCTACCGGCAATCGCTAGCCGTTAAACCCCTTCCACCAGCATGACACGGTAGTCGGCGCCTTTAAGACGATGCTGCTTGGCCTCCTGATAGGCCGGGCTTTCATACCACGCCAGCGCGGCCTGCCGGTCGGGAAACTCCAGCACCACGGCGCCCTCGGCTTCGGGGCCTTCCAGTGTGGTGATATCGCCATAGGATACCAGCGGCTTGGGAGGATTCTCGCCCCTCGCCTTGCTGGCCTTGTCGGCGTAGATCGCCATCTCCGCGCTATCGAGAGTGGCGTCCTTGATGAAGATCACGTAAGTGCTCATTGAACTATCCTTTTCCGTTGAGTCGTTGCAGCAGGGCCTTCGCGGTTTCGGCGGAGGAGCCCGGGTTCTGGCCGGTAATCAGCAGGCCGTCGGTCAGAACGTAAGAGGACCAGTCAGCGCCTTTGCTGTAGTCGCCACCCTGTGACTTGAGCACGTCCTCGACCAGAAACGGCACCACGTCTGTCAAGCCGACCGCTTCTTCCTCGCTGTTGGAGAAGCCGGTGACCTTTTTGCCCTTCACGATCGACGCGCCGTCGGCGTCCTTCACGTGGCGCAGCACGCCCGGCGCATGACAAACGAGGGCTGCCGGGCGACCGGCCTGCAGAGTCTTTTCGATCAGCGCGATGGATGCCTTGTCTTCGGCCAGATCCCACAGCGGGCCGTGGCCGCCGGGATAGAAGACCGCATCGAAATCGTTGCTATCGATATCCCCCAGTACATGAGTGTTGGCCAGTGCTTTGATGGCCTCCGAGTCAGCGCGGAAACGTTTGACCTCTTCGGTATCCAATGTCGGGTCGTCGCTTTTGGGGTCAAGCGGTGGCTGACCACCTTTGGGAGAGGCCAGCGTGATCTCGACCCCCGCGTCCTGGAAGACGACGTAAGGCGCCGCCAGCTCCTCGAGCCAGAAGCCGGTTTTCTTGCCCGTGTCACCAAGCTGATCGTGTGATGTGAGTACCATTAATACTTTCATGGGATAAGAACCTTTCCGGCTGTGATGGAATACGTTGTGGCGATATGAATTGTGACGGAATGAGTTGTCGCGGAACTTGCTGTCTCCAAGTTCCGCTGCGCGGCATCAGCGCTCGCCGACCTGGATCACGAGCTTTCCGAAATTGTCGCCTCTCAGCAGACCGTTGAACGCCTCGGGGGCATTTTCCAGGCCTTCCTTGATCTCTTCGCGATAGTGAATGCGACCTTCCTCGACCCAGCGCGACATATCAGTGAAGAATTCGTCGAAACGATGACCGTAGTCATCGAAGATGATGAACCCGCGCACGGTGAGGCGCTTCTTGAGAATGGTCGTCATCAACAGAGGCAGGCGGTCGGGCCCCTCCGGCAGATCCGTCGCGTTGTACTGCGCGACCACGCCGCAGACCGGTATCCGAGCGCTGGTGTTCAGCAGCGGCAGGACGGCATCGAAGACCTTGCCGCCCACGTTTTCGTAATAGACATCGACGCCTGCATCGCAGGCGGCTTTTAGCTGGGCTTCGAAGTCGTCGGCTCGGTGGTCGATACAGGCATCGAAGCCAAGTGTCTCGACCACATAGCGGCACTTTTCTTCGCCCCCGGCAATACCGACGACCCGCATGCCTTTGATCTTTCCGATCTGTCCGACAGTCGCGCCGACAGGGCCGCTCGCGGCGGCGACCACCAGGGTCTCGCCCGCCTTGGGTTGGCCGATATCCGTCAGCCCCATGTAAGCGGTGAACCCCGGCATGCCCATGACGCCCAGGGTGTAGGACGGATTCTCGGGTTGCTGGCCCAGGTTGGTCAGTGCCGTGCCGTCCGACAGCGCATAGTCCTGCCAGCCGGTGAAGCCGAGTACCCAATCGCCCGGCTTGAAATCGTCATGGCGGGACTCGACGACACGGCTGACGGTGCCGCCGACCATGACCTGATCGATTTCCACGGGTGGGGCATAGGAGGGCGCGTCGCTCATTCGGCCACGCATGTAGGGGTCCAGCGAGAGATAGACCGTGCGCAGTAATACCGAGCCTTCGGTAACGGCGGGAATCTCGGTCTCTTCCAGGCGAAAATTATCCCGATTCGGCTCGCCGTGAGGGCGCGAGGCCAGTACCCACTGTCGGTTGGTTGCCTGATTCTGCGTCATGAGGCACTCCTTTTGCGTCGATGAAGTCGATCCGATTAGACCAGTCGTCTAGTCGCGATGAAAATAAAAGAGCCAAATCATCGGCCCTGGATTCACTCTCGATTCAGTGACGACCGAGCAAGCGTCGCGTTGTGTTCAATGCCGACTGCAACGGTCTATCATCCTGGGTCACCTTAGCCAACATGCTGGCCCCTAGCCACATCTGGTAAAGCGAGGCAGCCAGCTCTCTGGCATCGCCGTCGGCAGCCATTTCTCCGCTTTGCCGGGCGCGTGTCAGCTCGCGGGTCAGACGTTCGATGATTCGATCCGTGCCGCTTTCCAGGACCTGGCGCATCGAATCGGAAAGATCGCTGACCTCGGCACCCAGCTTGACCACCAGACAACGGCTTTGCAGGTCGTGCCCGCTCTGTGTTTCGACCCACCGCTGCCAGTAACGCATCAGCCGCGAGACAGCGGAACTCTCGTCGCTAGAGGCGAGCAACACATCGAGTTCAACCAGATAGCGGCTGAAGTAACGTTCCAGCAGTGCCACTCCAAACGCTTCCTTCGACTCGAAGTAATGGTAGAAAGAGCCCTTCGGTACCTGGGCCGCTTTGAGAATTTCATTCAGCCCGACCGCAGAAAACCCCCGGCTTCCCATGGTGGACTGAGCGATATCAAGGATCTGCGTCTTGACGTCGCGGTTGGCAGGTGAATTGTTCATGCTTCTACTTTAGTCGTGAATAGACTGGTCGTCTAGTACTCGTTGATCATAGGCCGCCGGACCGGGGCGGTTGAAGTCTCCACTAACAGGACGTGCCGTCTAATGCTTCTTTCAGCCAGTCGAGCAAAGTCCGGCAAGCATGGCGATCTATCGTCTCGCGGTGGGTGTAGACGGCGATAGCCTCGGGTTGAACGAGAAATTCCTCGACCGGCCTTACCAGTTCACCGGCGTCGATCAAGCGCTCGGTCGTACGCTGCCATCCCAATGCGATACCGTGTCCGGCCAGTGCGGCCTGCAACATCAGTGGATAGCTATCGAACACTTTTCCCGGTAACGGCGGCGACACTTTCCGGCCCATGGCCGCGAACCATGCGCTCCACTCCATCCAGTCCGGGGGCTCTGCGCGATGATGCAACAAGTCGGCGCCAGCCAGCGCGTCCACCGAAATTGGCGCGCTCCGCGCGGCCGAATGATCGGGACTGCAGACGGGATAGATTGTATCCGCGGCGGTAAACGCCAGCGTGTGATTGCCATGAGGTCTGCCATGCGTCTGCAAGGCGATGTCGAATGGATCGCGTTGTTCGGTCAATGGTCGGGTCGATGTCACCAGCTTCAGATCGATATCGGGGTGGCGCTGATTGAACCCCGCTAACCGAGGCATCAGCCAGTAGAACGCTTCGCAAAGCTGGCAGAAGAGAATGACCCGAGGCGCGCGCTCGCCGCCGCGGAGGTCATCGGCACGCTGTGCGATACGAGACATACCCCGAGAGACCGCATCTGCCAGTTCCCGCCCAGCAGGCGTCAGAAAGACGCCGCGGTTTCTACGCTCGAACAGGGTCGTTCCAAGATCCTGTTCCAGCAATCGTATCTGGCGGCTGATGGCAGCCTGAGTCAGGCCGAGTTCTTCGGCGGCGCGAGTGAAGCTTTCCCACCTGGCGGCGGCTTCGAAGGGAAGCAGGGTGGCGAGAGGTGGCAGCGAGCGGTTCAGCGGATACATAACCCTGGCTCATGAATGATGACGTAACCATCGTTAGTGGCGATTGCGGCCGGTGAGGCACGCTCTGTCGGTTGATACCGACAGGAGAGCCGCCATGAAAGCACCTTACGCGTTCGAAGATAACCCGCACCGAGGCGTTCAATTGATCGTCGGTGCGGTTTTCCTCCTCGCCCTGGCTGATGCAACGGTCAAATATCTCAGCGACAGCCTTTCTCTATGGCAATTGTTCATCCTCGCGCCGCTGATCTCATTGCCGATACTGATATGGGGGTGGCGACGTCAGGACGAGCGCCTTCCACGAGGCTTGGAGACCTTCGGTTGGATCGCGTTGCGTAGCCTGCTGCTGCTGGCAATGTGGATTGCGTTCTATGCCGCATTGCCCTGGATTCCGCTGAGCATCGCCGCCGTCGGAATCTACACGACGCCGCTGTTTATCGCGGTACTGGCCGCAGTGACAGGCGAGCCTTTGACAGGACGACGTTGGGCTGCGCTGTGGCTCGGCTTCGCTGGCGTGGTGATCGTACTGCGTCCCGGCGGAGCATTATTCTCGACAGCCATGTTGCTTCCGCTATTGGCGGCGCTCTGCTATGCCGGTGCGATGGTCCTGACGCGAACGCGCTGCCGCCATATCTCTCCGTGGCTGTTGGCCCTCGGGCTCAATGTCGCTTTCCTGCTGGCAGGCGTGGTCGGTCATGTCACTGTGACTGTGGTCGTGTCTGAGGCGTCATCCGGATTTCTCACCCGTGGCTGGCAGCGACTCGACGCGTATCCGTACCTGCTGATCGTGCTTTATGCGTTACTGATGGTGAGCGTCAATACCGCCGTTGCCCGGGCCTATCAGATTGCTCCAGCGGCGCTGGTGGGGATTTTCGACTACGCCTATCTGATATTCGCCACCGGCTGGGGGTTCTGGTTATTCGACGAGGTTCCCGATGGTCCAACGCTGGTGGGCATGGCGACTATCCTGATCGCGGGATGGCTGATGATCCGGCAGCAAAGCGTTATGATCGCTGGCAAGCGCAGGACCTCAAGCTAGGTTGATAACAAGCGCCGTTGATAAAGAATGAAAGAGCGATGATCTGAGTCGGTTCCAAGGGGAGGTCGGGATGCGTAATCATGGTTTTATCTGTGCTACCTGCGGTGTGCAATATCCACCGAGCGAGGCACCGCCGGAGCACTGCGAGATCTGCGAGGACGAGCGTCAATTCGTGCCCGTCGAGGGTCAGCGCTGGACGACGCCAACCCAACTGGCGACCCGTCACACCAACACCTTCCGCCACATGGCGCCGGGCCTGATGGCGATAGGCACCACGCCAAGCTTCGCCATCGGTCAGCGTGCCTTCCTGTTGCGAACGCCGGCCGGCAATGTGCTGTGGGACTGCCTGACGTTACTCGACGAGGCGACCATCGAGATCATCGAAGGACTCGGCGGGCTCGATGCCATTGTGCTGTCGCACCCGCATTTCTTTTCCACCATGGCGGATTGGGCGCAGGCGTTCGATTGTCCAGTTCACGTTCATGCGGCGGATCGTGACTGGGTCACGATGGCGGATTCGCGAATCGAGTTCTGGGAAGGAGAGTCACGCGAGATCTTGCCTGGCATCGATGTCCATCGTCTGGGCGGTCATTTTCCCGGTGCCAGCGTGCTGCACTGGCCCAAGCAAGAGGTTCTGCTGACTAGCGATACGCTGATGGTGACGCCGGATCGGATGGCATCGTTCATGTGGTCCTATCCCAACAATATTCCTCTCGACGCCAACACGGTCGAGAGTATCGCCAGTCGCCTCGAGCCGCTCGGTTTCGACAGCGCCTATTCCGCTTTCTGGGGACGCGAGATACTGATCGATGCCAAACACGTCATCGAGGAGTCGGCGCAGCGGCACTGTCGGGCTCTGCGCGGGTGACAGTTTTCACCGCTCCGATCTCTTCGATGCGGTCAACGATGGGGATCGATGCCCGATCGTGAATCCGGTTGGCGTTTGCCGGCGCCGCTGATGTCGATATCCACTCCTACCATCATGCCGGGGCCGATCAGGTCGGTGGGGCCGTCGTCGAAGCGGATGCGTACGGGAATTCGCTGCGTGATCTTGGTGAAGTTGCCGGAAGGATTGGGATCCGGTAACAGGGCGAATTGACTGGTCGCGGCGCGGCCGATGACGGCGACGTGACCGCTGAAGGTCTGGTCGGGAAAGGCATCGACCGTGATGGCGACGGATTGGCCAATTCGTAGGGCGCCGATGTCGGTTTCCTTGATGTTGGCCTCGACCCACAGCTTCGAGGGATCGTGCATCATCAGGATCGGCTGCCCGGCGCTGACGTATTCGCCCTGGTCGATGAGCGTCTTGTCGATTACGCCACCCATCGGGCTCTTGACCTGCAGGTCGGCGATGCGCAGTTTCTCCTCATCACGTTTGGCTTCGGCAGACGCAAGGTGGCTTTCGGCAATCTTTACCTGTTGCCGTAACACATCGGGGTTGGGAAGCGGCATCTGCGAACCGTTGATGAAGCCGATCTGGGCGTTGTCCGCCAACGCCTGATTGACCTGGACCTCCTGCTGCGCCTGGGCATGTTCGGCGAGAGCGGCCTGATAGGCGTAGTAATCCTGGTCACGGCGCTGCTCGGAGACCGAGCGTTTCTGGTAGAGCGTGTCGGAGCGCTTGTAATCCCGTTGGGCTTGAGTCAGTCGCGCCTGGGCTGCGTCTTCGGCGGCCTTGCTGGCCTCGAGTTGACGATGCGTCAGATGCATCCCTCCTTTCAGCTGTTTCCCGGCCATCGACAACCGCGCTCGCTCGTAATCCAGTTGGGCCTGCTGAGCGGCGACCTCGGCTTCCAGCGCGGTCAGTCTGCGCGCATCGGGTTTTCGATAAAGCGCCGCTACGGCATCGCCGCGGTGCAGTGCGTCACCTTCGGTCAGAGCGAATCTTGTCACCCAGCCTTCGAGACGACTACTGACGGTCACCTGATCGGTCATGACGCGAGCATCCTGGGCGCTGACATGCGACAGATGGTGGGCAATCGCCATGCCGATCCAGATCAGACACACCACCACGACGATGGCGAGTATCAGCAGTTTGCCGCTGCGTGGCAGACGGCGTTTAGCGGGTCTAGCTGAATCAGCGGTCATGATGCGAATGGGTCCTTCAAAGTCGGGTGAACATTAGGTAGTGCGCAAGATCAGACACGAGACACGCCTCGCCAGCGGCTGAGCAGTATCGAGGGAATCACGACCAGAAGCAGGCTCCCGATCAGAATCCAGAAACCGTCCTGATAGGCGAGGATCGAAGCCCAGATTGCCTCGATCCGGCCCATCAGATAGCCGGCCATGGCCTGCTGGTGCGTTTCCGGTACGCCGAGGCGGCCGACCAGATCGGTCAATTGGCCCAGCTGCTGGCGTGCGATGGCGTTACCGGCGTTGACGCCGGCATTCAGGATTTGACCGTGGTAGACGGTCTGGCGATCGAGCAGTATGACCAGCCCCGCCGTGCCCAGCGCGCCGCCCAGCTGCAGCGCGAAGTTGATCGCGCCCGAGCCATGGCCGGTGAGGTGGCTGGGCAGACCGGCGATAGCGTTGGATAGCGTCGGCGGCGGAAACGAAGCCATGCCGATGGAGAGAATGCCCATCGCCGTGGCGAGATAAACGAAGGAAGTATTCCAGTCCATCTGCGCCATCAGCCATACCGAGAACAGCGTGCAGGCGAGACCGGGCAGCGTGATCCAATGGGGTGGGTAACGATCGCTCAGCCAACCGACCAGCGGTACCAGAATGCCGAGCACGGCGGTGGAGGGCAGGAATATCTGCCCGGCCGTGATCGGACTGTAGTGCAGCACCGCCTGCACGAATTGCGGTAGCAGGTACATGATGCCGTAGAAGGTGCCGCCGAACAGGCACATCGCCAGCGTGCCGACGACGAACAGGCGATTGCGGAAGATCGCCAGGTCGAGCAGCGGGTGCGCGGCTCGGCGTTGCCAGGCGATGAACGCGGCGCCACAGAGTACCGACACCAGTATCAGCTCGGGGACGCGAGGATCGTACCAGCCCCAGCGCTGGCCGTTGGAAAGCGCCGCCAGTAGCGAAAACACGGCCACGAACAACAGCACCACGCCGGCCCAGTCGAAGGGCGTACGCGGACCCTTCTGTTCGCGGGTCGGCAGAAAGAACAGCCCCATCACGATCGCGGCGGCGCAGATCGGCAGCGTGACGAAAAATACGTAGCGCCAGGTGAAATGCTCCACCAGCCAGCCGCCGACGACGGTCGCCAGCGTGAGTGGCAGGCCCAGACACATGCCGTACATGGCAGTCGCCATGCCGCGCCCTTCGGGTGGATAGACGGCGAACAGGGCCTGCATGGCGACCGGGCGAATCAACCCGGTCATGCCGCCCTGTACGATTCTCGCGGCCACCAGAGCCGCCATGCCCTGGCCCAGACCGCCGAGTATCGAGGCGGCGATGAACGTCAGCAGCAGCCCGACGAACGTGGCTCGCTGGCCGACAGCGGCAACCAGCCAGGGGGCGACAAGCAGCGAGACGGTGGTCGAGGCCAGAAAACCGGTGGAGAGCCACTGTACCTGCGAGTCGCTCATGCCGAAGGCGCCCTTGATATAGGGGATGGCCACATTGACGATGGTGATCGACATGCCCAGCGCTACCAATCCCAGCATCACGGTCAACGTGACCCACAGCCGATAGCGTTGACCGTAGCGCTCGAAAAGCTGCTCGACCTGGGTCATGCGTCACTGCCTGGGCTACCGATGGCAGCGGCTGTCCGATTCATGGAAGACAAGGCGTGTCCTTGGTCAATGCATTGATGCCATCAGTCGCCCGCTCCGCCCGTATCGGCGAGGCAGTCAGTGACAGGCCCGTACAGGAAGCTGCGACGAATACCGCTGACAGGACATGAGGATTTGGCAACGAAGAAAGCAGGCGAATCGATAACGCGTCTATTTTTCGCTCGCTAAGCGATTATCCCGATTCGATTGTCTGACTTTCAAGGTGCTTGCGACTAAGGTCGCAGGAGACGAAGCGCGACGGTAGTGGGCTTACCGGGCCGGGGTATTCTCCAGGACGGCGTCGATCTTCACGGGATCGTCTACGCTGGAGAGTCATGTTCATCGACGGCGCCGCCTTACAGGTGCGATCTATTTCCAGCGACGCCGTGATCTCGCAAGTTCTTGTTTTCGAAAGGAGGTAACTCATGTCCATGCCCGATTCCCCCGTCTGGCTGATCACGGGCTGTTCCACCGGTTTTGGCCGCGAACTGGCCAAATTGATCATCGAACAGGGCGTTAACGTCATCGCGACGGCTCGGTCGAGCGATCGAGTCACTGATCTGACCGCGGGTGTCGAGGATCGCGTTCTCGCACTGGCGCTGGACGTCACCGATGCGGCACAGATCGATGGTGTCGTCGCAGCGGCGAACGACAAGTTCGGCCGAATCGATGTCTTGGTCAACAACGCGGGGTACGGCTATCAGGCGTCCTGCGAGGAGGGTGATGAGAGTGCAATCCGCGCCCAGTTCGATGCCAACGTCTTCGGCCTGTTCGCGATGACGCGAGCGGTATTGCCAGGAATGCGTGATCGGCGTGCCGGGCACATCATCAACATCAGTTCGGTGGCCGGCTTCATCGGTTTCCCAGGTTCCGGCTACTACGCCGCCAGCAAGCATGCGGTGGAAGGGTGGTCGGATTCGCTCAAGGCCGAGGTCGAGCCGCTCGGCATTCACGTCACCTGTGTCGAACCGGGGCCGTTTCGCACCGATTGGGCTGGGCGCTCGCTGCAGCAGACGCCGAGCCGGATCGATGATTACGCCGACACGGCCAAGGCCCGCATGGCGGGGACCAGCAGCAACAGTGGCAAGCAGCCGGGCGACCCGGCGCGGGCCGCTCAGGCGATGATGGATCTGGTCGCCCATCCGCAGCCGCCGCGCCATCTGGTGCTGGGGGCTTGGGGTGTCGACAAGGTGATCGAGCAGCTCGAGGAGAGACTGGCGGAAATTCGCGAGTGGCGTGCGGTCGGGGAAGCTACCGACTACCCGGCCCCGTGATCGAGTGGCAGGATTCGCGAACGTAATGCGGGTTCCCGCTCTCCCTGCTAACGCAAAACGCCCCTCGATGGTTACATGGATAACTTCGGAGAGGCGTTTTACATTGTCTTCGATTTCACGCCGTTAGCTCAGCGTCTTTCAAACCGTCTGTGCTTCGCTTTCCGAGGCCGGGTGCGGGTTGATGACTCGGGAACCGCGGAAGCCGTAGAAGGCGATGAACAGATAGCAGATCAGCGGCAGCACGAAGGCGTGATGAATGCCCACGCTATCGGCAATCATGCCCTGGGCGACCGGCAGAATGGCGCCGCCGACGATGGCCATGATCAGCAGGCTCGAGGCCTTGCTGGTCAGCGGGCCGAGCTTGGCGATGCCGAGCGTGAAGATGGTCGGGAACATGATCGAGTTGAACAGGCCGATGGCAACGATGCTCCACATGGCGATATGCCCGGAGGTCAACATGGTCGCGACGGTCAGCAGTGCCGCAACGATCGCGAACACGCCGAGCATCAGGCTGGGGCGAATCTTCTGCATCAGCGCCGAGCCGATGAAGCGCCCGATCATGGCGCCGCCCCAGTAGTATGCGACATAGCTTGCCGCGCTACTTTCGCTCATGTTGCCGATGTCTGGCAGCGAAATGTAATTGATCAGAAAGCTGCCAATGGAGACCTCTGCCCCGACGTAGGCGAAGATGCCGATCACGCCGAACAGTACGTGAGGATGGCGCAGAGCCTCGGCGGCGGTGACGTTATCGGTCGGGCTATCGTCTCGGGCCTGATCCTTGAAGTTGGGCAGCTTCCACAGATAGATCACGATCGCGAGGATGGCGAGAATGGCGGCCAGCAGCAGGTAGGGCAACTGGACGCTCTGGGCCTGCTGAACCTTGTAGGCCACCCGGTCGGCGCTGGACATGTCGGCCAGCTCACTGG
Organism: Salinicola halimionae; assembly: GCF_003206065.1. Lineage (GTDB taxonomy): Bacteria > Pseudomonadota > Gammaproteobacteria > Pseudomonadales > Halomonadaceae > Salinicola > Salinicola halimionae. The sequence goes on from NZ_PZJQ01000004.1 coordinate 245,118, forward strand.
CACCCAGCACCGTGGCGCCCAGAATCAGCATGCCGCCGAAGTAGGGCGCCAGCGTCGTGCCCAGCGAGTTGAACGCCTGGGCCAGATTGAGTCGGCTGGAAGCGGAATCGTCCGATCCCAGCAGGCTGACGTAGGGGTTGGCAGCGACCTGCAGCATGGTGACGCCGCTGGCCAGCACGAACAGCGCGGTCAGGAACAATGGGTAAGAGGGCGCCCGCGCCGCCGGGTAGAACATCACCGCGCCCACGGCGGCAATCAACAACCCCAGGCTGATGGCGTTCTTGTAGCCGACCTTGGTGAGCACCTTGCCCATCGGCAATGACATGATGAAATACGCGCCGAAGAAGGTGAACTGGATCAGCATGGTCTGGGTGTAGTTCAGCGAGAAGACCGCTTTCAAGTGGGGAATCAGAATGTCATTGAGACAGGTGATGAAACCCCACATGAAAAAGATCGTCGTGACGACGACCAGCGCGCTGCGATAGTTCGGTCGTTGCATGTCGGACATGATCGAAATCCTGTTGGTAAGGCGTCCAGAGAAAGGGTCGCGGGCTCGACGTTAATCGTGTCAGCGGCAAGCTGGAACGAGATGATGCATTAAGCAAGGTGGCTTATAAAGTAGCTGTTCATCATTAGAACGGTAAGTGAGTTATCGCCTGCTGACGGCCGGACCATGGTGGTGTTGACGCCGAGCAGTGTTATTGCACAAGAGTTAAGTAATATTTTTTCTTTATTGCCTATCAGTGTTCGAAAACTGTCAAAATCCACCAAAATCGTCTTTTTTGTTGTAATAAAACCACATTGTGCAGGATCTTATGAGCCTGCAGTCGTCGGGATTTGGCGAACCTGAGTGCAGGACCCCGCTTGTTGAAGCCATCGAACGTTTCTATACCTGAGACAGAATTTTGCCACGACACGGCGATGGACTCCGGTTGGCACTGGATAGCCAAGGAATCCTCAAGGGAACGTAAAGGAGAGCAACAAGATGCTGATTTTCTGGTCCTGGTTTTTTCTGTTTCTGGGTTTCGCGACTGCCTTGGTGATTGCTGTCGATGTCTCGAAACGGCCCCAACCCATGAAGATCATGAACGTGACCTGGCCGATCACCGGACTCTACATGCCGGTTTTCGGCTGGTGGGCTTATCGCCGCATGGGCCGTGCGCCGAGTAAACCGGAACAGGCGAAGCAGTCGTCGCGGGAGGGGCAGCAGGGGCACGAGCATCATCACGGCGGTGACAAGCCCAAGTGGCAAAGCGTCTTCGTTTCTGCCACCCACTGCGGGGGTGGGTGCACGCTAGGCGACGTGGTGACGGCACCGATCGCAACGGCTACTGGCTTCGCGCTATTGGGCTCGGCGGTATTGGGACACTTTGTACTCGCTTTCATCGGGGCCTATCTGTTCGGCGTAATGTTTCAATATCTACCCATTCGCGCGATGAGCGACTCGGGCCCCGGTGCGGCGCTGCGTGATGCGATCAAGGCCGATACGTTGTCATTGATCGCCTTTCAGATCGGCATGTATCTCTGGATGCTGATTGCTCTCTATGGCTGGATGGGAGAGCTCAACGCGTTCACCGCGCCATTCTGGTTCATGATGCAGATCGCGATGCTGATCGGCTTTGTCACTTCTTATCCGGCCAACTGGATATTGATCAATCGGGGCATCAAGCACGGCATGTAGCGCCCGTATAGCCGCCATGTAGCGGCCATATAGCACCGTGGTCGGCTCAGTAGGGCTTCCCCTCGCAGTTTGAGCCGGAGCCGTTATCGATCAGGCCAGCGAGTAGCGTTTTGAGTGCTTCATTGTTGGTGTCGTCTCCCAGCTGCTCATAAAGCGATGCAAAGCCCTCGAAAGCCTGCCGCCCGGCGGGATTGGTGCCCTGAGGATCGCTGGTATCGAGGAAATCGGCGATCTCGCGCATTTCCGGGTGCCAGCGCCACGCCTTGGTCAGCATATCCGGAATGCCGCTATCGATACGCGTGATGACCTCGGGCAGGCTATGTTCGAGTTCCGCACGTAACGCATCGCCGGCGCCACTGCGCCCGGCAGCGATCAGCATGATCGTGGTCAACGCTGTCATGCCCTTGTTGATTCCTGCAAAACACATCTTCAGCGCGGAAGCGCTGCCGCTCTCTCCTTCCAGCACCCGAATGTCCAGGCCGTGATCGTTGAGCTGGGCCAGTTTGGAGGCCTGTTCGCCGGCCACGTAGATTCGCGGCGTCTTGGTCTCGGAGAGCGGTGGACCGATGATGCCGCCATCGACGAATGCCGCGCCGCTATCTCGCACGATACGTTCGACGCGGGCCAGCGTGGCGGTGCTGATGGCATTCAAGTCACAGTAAATCGGTGGTGTTTCACAGTCGGCCAGTAGCGGGGCGATTTTGCTGGCAATCGCCTCGGCTTGCGCCGGTGGTACGACGGAAAGCAGTAGATCGGCCTGCATCAATTCAGACAGTTCGACGTCACGCATGCCAGCGTGCTTGGCACGTTCTCGGCTGCGCTCACTGCGATCCTTCAGTGAGGTAATCACCTCGACATTGTTCTCGCTCAAGCGTTTGCCGATGGCGGCCCCCATCGCGCCCGGAGCGATCAATGCAACGGTCAGTGTCATGGTCTGGTTTCTCCTGTCGAGTTTGTATGACAAATACTATCGGACAGGATTCGGCCTTCGACCATGCCCCTTGTGTCTAAGGGAGAAGATTCCAGGGCGAGGAGTTTTAGTCTCAAGAGATTAACAATACAGAGATCGATCAACTCGGCAATGTAACGATGATGGCCCCTCGATCCGTGGCGACGATAGTGTGTTCATACTGCACAGTTGGAGCGTGTGGCTCGCTGTAAAGCGTCCAGCCGTCATTCCCATCGGTTGCCCAGTGTCCGCCGGTGGACAGGAATGGCTCGATGGTCAGCACGAGTCCTTTGTTGATGCGTCTTTTCTCGCCGCGGGTGGGCCAGGTCGCGATTTCCTCGGGGTACTCGTGCAGTGATCGGCCAACACCATGGCTGGCGAGGTTGCGGATCAATGTGTAGCCCCGATCCGAAGCAAAGCGCCCGATGGCATTGCCGATGCCGGATAACGGCCGTGAGTTGCCAACCTGTTCGATTCCGATCTGCATGGCTCGCCTACCGTCTCGGCAAAGTGTGTCGAGTGCAGGCGCGACTGGTGTGACACGGAATGTCGAGCCGGTATCCGCAAAATAACCATTCTTGGAGGCTGAGACGTCGATATTGACCAGATCGCCCTGAGCGATAACTCTATCTCCCGGAATTCCATGGGCGATCTCTTCATTGACACTGATGCAAGTCGTTCCCGGAAAGTGATAACTGGATTGCGGCGCAGACAGGGCGCCCTCACGCTCCAGTAACGCTTTACCGATCTCATCCAGTTCTCGTGTCGTCATGCCGGGCTCCAACGATTTCGACATGGCGAGCATCGTGTTGGCGACAATTCGACCGATTTCCTTGAGCCCATCCAGCTCATCTTGTTTCGTGATCGTCATTCAGAAGCCTCTTTCGAAATGGTGCTCTGGCCAGGAACTTTGAGCTGTGACTTTGAGTTAAACCCGTGAATCAGATCTTTGAAGTAGCGCTCGCCATTGAACATGGCTTTGAGTCTATCCACTACTGTATCTCGACACTTCAACCTGCCGGTATTCGACGCTGATATCCGCTATCCGATCCGCTTAGCGATGCATTGGTCGACTGGCGTCGAGTAGCCCTTCGGCGGCGAGTTGGGTCAGCAGCCAGTCACGAAAGGCGGCGACCCTGGGCAGCTCGGCGCAGCGGCGGGTGCAGACCCAGTAGCAGCTTAGGCCGATGACATGACCGGCACCGAACGGCTCGATTAACTGGCCGCTGGCGATCAGTGGATGCGCGATCTCCTGATGGGTAATGGCAACGCCGAGCCCTGTCATCACCGCTTCGAGTGCGAGGCTATCGTTATCGAAGGTGGGGCCACTGCCGTCATCGAGGTGGGCCAGCCCTCTGGGCGTTAGCCACGCCCGCCAACCCTCCGGCCGCAGTCGGGTCTGAATATGCGTGACGCGAGTGAGATCATCGGGCGTCGTCAGTTTTGATGCCATTCCCGGTGCGCAAACCACGGTCAGTCTTTCGTGAAATAGAAATCGGGTATCGAGCGAGGTGTCCGGCGGCTTCGACAGGTAACGAATGGCGACGTCGACGTTCATGCCGCCGACGTCAGCGCGTTCGACATCGATCAGATCGACCGAGGTCTCCAGGCGCACTTGATAGCCGGGATAGGCGGTTTGAAAGTCGGCGAGACGCGGGATCAGCCAGCCGCTGGCAAAAATCGGCACCGTCGATACGGTGAGCACCGGGTCCTCCTGTTGCGTTTTAACCGACACCGCCGCCGCGCTGATGCGATCCAGCCCCTCACGGACGCCATCGAACAGGCGACGCCCGGCATCGGTCAATAGCACCTGACGCGTGCGGCGCACGAACAGTGTCGTCTGCAGCGCTTCTTCCAGTCCGCGAACCTGATGGCTGATCGCCGACGCCGTGACGTGAAGTTCTTGCGAGGCGTGATGAAAACTCTCGTGTCTGGCGGCGGCTTCGAAGGCACGCAACGCATTGAGAGGGGGCAGATAACGCATCGTCGATGGCACCATGAGTGAGATATTTTCATCCATTATGGCAAGAAGTTTCTTTTGTCGCAGTCCGGCCGATTGCCTAGATTGCGCTGATATCGTCAGAGACACTCACACGATGCTTTGCTGACCTTTTCTCATCGACTCGTGATCGTCTTTTCATCGCGCCCGGTCATTGCCGGGCGCTGGCTAACACAGGTGGCGTCATGGCTCTGTTTGCACGCGCGCAGTCTTATGTCTCGTCGATTGTCTCTTCGACAAAGACCGACTCGGCTTTGCCATGGGGTGCGCTGGCACTGCTGTGGTTGGTCGGGTTGTATATGCGCCTGCCCATTCTGATCATGCCGCCACTGGCCGGAGAGATCGCCGAGTCGCTGTCTCTGGGAAGCGCTGCTATTGGCGCACTGACCACGGTGCCTTATGTGGTGCTGGCGTTGAGCATGATGCTGGCGGTGCGATTCGCCCGACGCGTCGGCATGCTGCGGGCATTGACGCTGGCCTTGGCGATCGTGGCGCTGGGTTCCGCGGCACGGGGTCTGACGCTCTCCGCCCCCGTTCTGTTCACGGCCTCGGTCGTCATGGGGCTCGGGCTGGCGGTCATGCAGGTCACGGTGCCCGCACTGTTGCGGGACTGGACGCCCAGTCACCTGGGGTTGGGCAGCGCGATCTATCTCAACGGCATGACGGTGGGTGAATTGATCGGTGCCGGAGGCACGCGACCCATCGTGCTGGCGTTGGCGGGCGATAGCTGGCAGTTGGCGCTGCTGCTGTGGTCGTTGCCGGCGCTGGTGATCGTCGCGTTGCTGGCGGTGCGTCTCCGCAAAAGTTCTCGACATCGCAAGGGCGCGGCCGTACCCGAAGCGGTGCCGTCTCGTTCGTTGTCACTGCGCTCGGCGCGTGTGTGGCTGATGGGCGTACCGCTGGCAGCGTCGATAGGGCTATTCATGGCCACTAACGCCTATCTCAGCACTGTTCTCGCGGCTCGCGGAGAATCCGACCTGCTCACGCTGGCGCTGCTGTTTTACAACGCTAGCCCGTTGGCGGCGTCGCTGGTCATGTTGTGGCGGGGGCGCCGCTGGATTACTCGACGTCGGCCGTTGGGCATCTTCGCTGCGCTGGGCGTTCTGGGACTGCTGGGTTTCCTGGGCATGGAGGGCTGGCCAGCACTGGTCGCGCTGGTGATCTCCGGCTTCGGCATTACCCTCGAACTCACCCTGATCATGGCGCTGCCTCCATGTCTGGAACGAGGTGAGGCGGTGGCTTCCTTGACCGCCGGGATGTCCTTCGTCGGCTACTCCATGGCCTTCGTCATGCCCATGCTGGGTGGCTGGTTGGCCGAGGTGTACTCGAACCAGAGTCTAGCGCTGTGGCCGATGCTGCTGTTCGCCAGCCTGAGTCTTTTCGCGGTCTATCGGATGCCGCTGTCGGCGAGCAAGGAAGATGATCCGTCGGCCATCTCCTAGGGTCTGGGAGAGTCAACGTTGAAAGTCGAGGAGAACGATATGGCTACGCTGCAACCCGAAACGCTGGTTTTCGACGCCGATGAGGCCAGCGGCTTTCCCAACTCGTCGCTGCCGGTTTTGATCTACCGTCAGGTTCTCGACGTCTCCAAGTCGGATCCGGCCGCCGGTTTCGAGGCACTGTTCGCTCGCCACCAATGGCCGCCACAGTGGCGTTATGGTCTTTATGATTTCGACCATTTTCATTCCACCGCGCATGAGGCGTTGGGAGTCTTTCATGGTCGGGCGCATATTCGCCTGGGCGGCCCTAACGGTCGCGAGCACGATATCGCTGCAGGCGACGTACTGGTGCTTCCCGCGGGTGTCGGCCACGCCTGCCTGGAAGCCAGTGATGACTTCACCATGGTCGGCGCCTATCCGCCAGGCCAATCCTGGGAAGTGGAGCGTGGCGAGCCGGGTGAGCTCGAATCCGCCCGCCAGCGCGTGGCCGCGGTCGCGTTACCCGACGACGATCCCGTCGGCGGAACGCTGTTGTCTTTATGGCGCGGTCATCGTTAAAAAGGCGCCTAGGCAAGGGAACGATAGAGGAAGGGCGTCGCGTGAAATCGGGCCTCGAGCTTGAAGGATGTGACTTTCGTCTATAGTTTCCTTTGTGATTAGCAGCCTACACTTTTCTCGAGGAACATTCCGATGTCCGATTCTCGTTCCATTGCCGTACTGGGCCTGGGTGCGATGGGCCACGCCTTCGCGGCCAATCTCGTGCAAGCCGGATTTCACGTTGGCGTGTGGAATCGCTCTCCCGGCAAGGCGGATGACCTGATCGAAGGCGGTGCTAAAGTGGCCGGGTCACCTGCCGATGCCGTGTCGAACGCCCAGGCCGTCGTCGTCATGCTGCCGGATCTCGCGGCAACGCGAGACGTTCTGCTGGGTGACGACGGTGCGCTGGCCGCCATGCCCATAGATGCCTTACTGATTCAGATGGGCACGCTGGGTGTAGCCGAAACCGACCGCCTGATCGCCGAAGTCGGCGAAGCGCGCAGTGACGTCGCTTTCATCGACGCTCCGGTTTCCGGCACCAAGGCCCCGGCGCAGCAGGGTAAGATTACCATTCTGGCCAGCGGTGATCGTGATCGCGCGGGCGCCATGGTCGAGCCGATCTTCGACGTGCTGGGCCAGAAGACCCATTGGCTGGGGCAGGCCGGGCAGGGCGCGCGAATGAAGGTCGTCATCAACGCCTGGCTGATTTCGATGATGCAGGGCATCGCCGAGACCGCACAGCTTGCCGATACGCTCGGCTTCACCACCGACGATCTCTGGCAGGTGATCGAGGGTGGCCCGCTGGCCACGCCCTACATGAAGCTCAAGATGGACATGATCGCCAGCGGGGAATTCGATCCGCAGATGGCGATGCAGTGGGGGCTCAAGGATATCGGGCTGGCACTGGAGGCGGGCGACGACAAGGCGCTGCCGTCGCTTTCCCATATCCGCAATCTCTGGTTCGATGCCGTCAATGCAGGGCATGGCGAGCAGGATATCGCGGCGATCTATGCGTTTCTGGAAACGTATCGACGCTGATCGATCGGCGCTCACAGACCGACTCTCGACAAGATACAACTCTGAACTCTTCGGGTCTGGATCGCTGAAATCCAGGTCCGGCGAGTTTCGCGTCAGATGCTGAGGCCTGTCATCTCGTCCACGCCGAGGTGAACGTTCATGTTTTGTACGGCGGACCCGGCGGCGCCCTTGCCGAGATTGTCGAGCCTCGACACCAGACAGACGCGCTCTTCGTTGCCGAACACGAACAGGTCGACGCGATTGGTCTCGTTGGCGCCCTGAACGTCGAAGAAACCGTTGTCCAGGTTATCGATATCCTCGAACGGCCTGACTTGCACGAAAGGCTCTTCGGCGTAATGGGCGCGGTAGGCATTCAGCAAATCCTCCGCCCGAATGCCGGCAGGTAGATGGGATAGCTGCAGCGGCACGCTGACCATCAACCCTTTCAGGAAAGGACCGACGATCGGAGAGAACACCGGCGGCCGCGCCAAGCGGCCATGCTGCTGCATCTCCGGCAGGTGCTTGTGGCCGAGCGACATGGCATAGGGGCGTGGTGCCTGCAGTCTGCTGCTGTCGTCCTCACTCGCCTGATAGTCGGCGATCATTGCCTTGCCGCCGCCGCTGTAGCCGGTCAGCGAAAAGGCGGATAGCGGGTAGTCCGCCGGCAGCAGTCCCGCGTCCACCAGCGGCCGCACCAGCAGAATGAACGCGCTGGCATGACAGCCGACATTGGCGATGCGCTTGCTGGCGCGAATCCGGTCGCGCTGGCCCTCATCCAGTTCCGGCAGCCCGTAGACCCAAGCGGGATCGGTACGAAACGCCGTACTGGCATCGATCAGACAGGTGTCCGGATTTTCGACCATCGCTGCAGCCTCGCGGGAGGCTGCATCCGGCAGGCACAGGAACGCGACATCGGCAGCATTCAGCAGTCGTGCGCGCTCGACCGGGTCCTTGCGCTTGTCGCTGTCGATACGCAGCAGTTCGATATCGTCGCGAGCCTGAAGATAATCGAACAGGCGCAGGCCGGTGGTGCCTTCCTGGCCGTCGACATACACCTTGAAAGAGCCCTTGTAAGGACGCTTGGAAGAGCCCTCGAAGGTGCGCTGGGATGAGTCCTGAGATGCCATGGGCGTTGTCCTGCCGTTTATCTATGACGATGTCGTGATCGCGATATTGTGCGGATTTGGCGTCAGCTTGTCATGCCGTTGAGCGGTCTGGCTGCCAGCCGGGATTCGCCCTGGCATTCCTGGGCACAGCGCTCGACTCGCCAACAGGCTTCACGCAGACGCTCGGCGTCCACCGTCAGACTCAGCCTGATAAAACCCGCTGCGGAAGGACCGAAGGCCTCGCCCGCGAGCACCGAGACCCCATGCTCATCGAGCAGGCGGTCGGCGAAGGCATGGGTGCTGAGTCCGGTGGCGCGAATATCGATCATCATGAACATGCCCGCGGCGGGTGACAGCGTGGCGATGACCTCGCTGTCGCGCAGGGTTTCGACCACTGCATCGCGGCGCTGCCGATAAGTCTCGCGCATCTTGGCAATCGCCGTTGGCGGCTCGTCGAAGGCGGCGATCGCGGCGTCCTGAATGAACGGCTGACAGCCGTAGAGCATGCACAGGGCGAGATTGACCAGGTGCGCCATCAGCGCCGGCGGGCCGACGACCCAGCCGAGTCGCCAGCCGGTCATGGCGTGGGATTTCGACAGACTACTGATCACCACCGTGCGCTCGCGCATGCCCGGCAGGCTGTCGGGGCTTGCGTGCTCACCGTCGAAGATCAGATCGGCGTAGACGGCATCGACGATCAGCCATAGGTCACGCTCGCGGCAGAGCGTGGCGATCGACTCCCACATGGCCGGTGTCAGGCACTGGCCGGTGGGATTGTGCGGGCTGTTGACCAGAATCGCTCGCGTTCGAGGGGTGATCGCCGCCTCGATGTCGGCCGCCCGTGGTTGGAAGCCCTCATCGGCGGATAACGGCACCCAGACCGGCACGGCGCCGGTGGACTGCACCACGGCTTCGTAGGTGACGTAGGCCGGTTCGGGAATGATTACCTCGTCGCCCGGATCGAGCAGACACTGGGCCGTGGCGTAGAGCCCGCACTGTGCGCCGGCGAGCACGGCGACGTTATTCGCGTCGGTATCGGCGTGGCCACCGTGACCGCGATGAAAGGCCGCGATGCGCTCACGCAGCGCCGGTTTGCCCTGCACGTCTGTGTAATGGGTGGCGCCGCTACGCAGACTGGTGACGGCGGCCTCGACGATGGTAGGCGGCGTATCGAAATCGGGATCGCCCACCGACAGGATGATCACGTCCTCGCCGCGGGCCTGACGGGCCTTGGCGCGGAAGTGGATATTCCAGGCGCTGGCACCCTCACCGGCGATGCGCTGCGTCAGTTGGGCATAGGGGGGAGAAGTATCGTGTGAATCGGCTGAACGCATGACAGTCCCGTGGTCGCAAGTCGCGGATTGGAAGCAAGCTGATACGGACAGACTAACGATTACACACCTCGACGAACAGCCGCCGGACGGCACCAGGGCCGTTCGGCGACCATCTCATCAGAACCGATTACTGCAGACTGGCCGTCACGGCATCGAGTGCCGGTTTGCCGTCGCGGGTCTTCACGCCGTCTAGGAACTCGGCAACCCGGTCAGGGTGATCCTGCAACCACTGGCGGGCGACATCCTTGGCCGAAAGCTCCTGACGACCGTAACCGTCGATGAATTCGCTCTGTTCGTCGGCAGTCAGCGTGAACTGCTCGAGCAGCGCGAGCAGGTTGGGATTGGCTGCGGCGAACGCCTTGTTGACGATAGTGCGCACGTCGCTCTGGCCGTTGTCCGGGCCGTAGACCGACTTCGGATCGTCGAGAATGTGCATGTCGTAAGCCGGAGCCATCCAGTGCGGCGTCCACCCGTACCAGACGATCCAGCGCTTGTCGTTGAAGGCCGCGTCGACCTCCGACAGCATGCCCGGCGTCGATGAGTCGAGAATCTGCCAGTCCCCCAAACCGTATAGATCCTGGTCCTGGGCATCATGAATGAAAGTGCTGACCGTCGAGCCGGATTCGATCGAGTAGAAGCGACCGCCGAATCGATCGCGCTGTGCATCGAGGTCCTCGGCGCTGTGGATACCGGCATCGTAGACGTAGCCCGGTACTGCGAAGCCCATTCGGGCACCGGTCACGCTGTTGCCGAGATCCTCGATCTTGCCGCTGGCCATGGCTTTGTCGTGACTCTCCTGCTGGGCCGGCAGCCAGCCAGCCAGGAACACATCGCTGTCGCCAGTCTGCAGCGTCTGATAGCCGACGGTACTGCTGACCTCCTGAGTCTCGCTCTCATAGCCGAGCGGTGCGATCAACTGACTGAAGACTTCGGTCTTGACGGTCACGCCGGGCCAGGGCGGCACGACGAAGTTGACGCTGTCGGCCTGATCCTGCCGTGGGCTCTGGGCGAAAGCCGATATCGATAAGGTCATCAGCGATAGCGGCAGCAGCGTGGCGGCCACGAGTGCGGTGCGCAGTGTCATGGTGACTCCTCGTTGTTGTGAAATTAGTGGGCGTTACGATCGACGAGCGCGCGGGCTTAGCCGGTCGAAACGCTGGGCAGCCCCTCGCCTTCGAACGGCGGGCGTGCCAGAACTCGCTCGAGTAGCGGACGGAAGTGCTCGAGCGGAAGCGTGTCGTAATCGGGGTCGAACGAGGTCTGATCCCATTCGTCGCAGAAACGAACCGTGCGTTGGTAGCCGGGGTGGCCGCGGTAATCGTCGCGGGCGTGGCGATCCAGATCGTAGAAGTGACGGTAATGATAGCCCTGGAACAGCTCGTGATGACGAATCATCCAGACATTCAACGGATCGATGAACGGTTCGAGAATGGCGGCCGCGATCTCGGCATGATTGTCCGGCGCCAGATCGTCGCCGATATCGTGAAGCAGGGCGCAGACGATGGTTTCGTCATCGGCCCCGGCGCGCTCGGCGCGGGTCGCCGTCTGCAGGCAGTGCGTGTAGCGATCGACCGGATAGCCGTGTGTATCGCCCTCGAGGCGCAACAGATGCGTGATGACCCGCTCGACGACGCCTTCGCGATAGTCGCGAAAATGGGCGTCGATGACGCGCCAGTCATCCTCTTGGCTATTGTCGAAACGGGTGAAGTTGGTGCTCATGCGGACTCCAGCTGCGAGAGGGAAGGGGCATCGTGCCGGCGACGCAACGTCAGACGCCGGCTGGAAGTCGTGTCGCGGTCGACGTAACCCTGACGCAGATGGCGAACGCCCTGGCTGAGACGGAACGCGGTTCGCCCGTGCAGCAGACGGTAGTTGTCCATGATCAGCATCTCGCCCGGCGCCAGTTTGGGTGTCAGCGTCATTTCCGGGTCGGTGATCAAGGCGAAGAACGCGCGCCGGGCAGCGTAGTAGTGTTCCAGCTGCTCGGGCGGGAGCGGCGGGACGCGCTCGGTGCGATTGTTGTAGCGCACGCGGATGACGTCGCCACGGCTATCGAGTTCGATCAGCGGTCCTTCGCTTTCCAGATGCGTGCTGTCGTCGACGTAGCGGAACCGCGTCGAGATCCGGGTCAGGCAGTCGAACGCGTCGGGATCGTGCCGACGCAGCCGCTCGGCGGCCATGAAACCGTCGGCCAGCGTGCTGTCGCCGCCGCTATCGGCATTGCTCAGGCAGTGCAGCCAGATATAACCCGGGATCGGATCGCGGTAGGGGTTGTCGGTGTGCGGCTCGAGCCCGCGCTGGGTCATGGTCAGATCATAGGCATCGGCGATCGACTTGACGTCGGCGATGCCGCCCCAGTTGGTCTGGCGCAGTGGGCCGAGACGTTCCACCAGCGGCATCATCCCGTCGAGCGTCAACGGCACGCCGCTCACCTTGATGAAACCGTAACGCTCGAGCGATTCGAGCATCGCGGCCAACGTCCCGTCATCCTCGAGGGCGCGATCGAAATCGGCGCTGGGCAGTTCGGCCAGTGACGCATCCCAGTGTTCGTGGATCACGTCCGACGACGAGAGAACAAGGTCGCCCAAGGCAAAATCGGCTTGATGACCATCGCTGAACGCGAGATGGATCCGGTCGCCGCTGCAGCTTGCCTCGAGAAGAGAGAGGTCCAGCGGCAGCGCCGCGGCCTCGATCAGACGCTGGCCGGTGCGCGGGTCGAGGGTTCCGGCATCCGGCGAGCGCTCGCGCAGCCACAGCGCATGAAGCCGCGTTTCCCGGTTATCCACGATCACTCTCAGTTGGCGGGCGTGGGTTTCCGGAATGATCTCGACGAAAATGTCCATGGCGACTGCTCTTGGTGTGTCAGTGTCATGACACCCTATGAGGTATGGCGCTAAAGCATTTGATATTTCTGGCCGTATCGGAGAGGATTTTCGCCATGACCGATCATTCGACGCCGCAATGGCTCTATCCGCGCCCCGACCAGCCACCCGTGCTCTCGCCGGACGAAGCGGACATCACGGTCAATCTCTGGCTGCTGCCCAAATTCTCGATGCTGACGCTCTATTGTCTGCTCGAACCGCTGCGCGTCGCCAATCGATTCGGTCGTTCGCTGTTCGCCTGGCGGTTGTTTTCCAACGACGGTGAAGCGGTGACCGCTAGCAACGGCGTGACCGTCGACGTCGACGCTGCACTGGGTGAAACGCCGATCTTCGATAATCTGTTCGTCATCGCTTCCTATGAAGCCGAGGCGACCGTGGCACCGTCGCAGTGGGCCGTGCTGCGTCGGGTTGCCGCCCACGGCGGGTTGCTCGCGGCGCTGGATACCGGCGCCTTCATCCTGGCGCGAGCCGGATTGATGGAAGGCTACGAGACGGCGCTGCACTGGGAAAGCGCCCCCGCGTTCGTCGAGGAGTTTCCGGGGCTTGCGCTGAGCGATGCACGCTACCGCTTCGATCGTCAGCGCCTGACCGGCGGCGGCGGGGCGGCAAGTCTCGACCTGATGATGGCTTTCATTGAGCGCGAGCACGGCGCCAACCTGGTGACGGCCCTGAGCCGCCAGCTGGTGCATTCCCGCCTGGATCCACGTATCGACAATGAGGGCGATGTCGATATCGGCTCGGAGTATTGCCCACGCAGCGTGCGGCGGGCGGAAGCGATCATGGAGGGCCATCTGGCGCAACCGCTGACGATTCCCGACATCTGTCAGCGGATCGGCCAGTCCCAGCGTCAGCTCAATCGGCTCTTTCAGCGTTATCGGGGCGAGACGGCGAAAGGGCGCTATCTCTCGCTGCGTCTCGACCGCGCCCAGCAGATTCTCGCCGATAGCCGCACCAGTGTGACCCAGGCCGCGCTGGCGGCCGGATTCGGTCAGCCCGCGCATTTTTCTCGTGTCTATCGTAATCGATTCGGGGAGTCGCCGCGGACGACGGCACAGCGGGGCAAACGACCATCATGACAGCGCTTCGGTCGTCGTCTCAGGTCAATATCATGGCGTTTAATGACAATAGGTGAGTCGATTCGGTGGCCACAATGGATGCATCGCAACGCACCAGCAGGTGCGCTCAACCATTGCCCCGCGCTGCCAAGGTTCGGGGTCGGACCGAGAGGCTCTTTCATGAATCGCGACGTTATCCTGACCTGTGCCGTTACCGGTGCTGGCGACACGGCCGGCAAGCACCCGGATCTCCCGATCACGCCCAAGCAGATCGCCGACAGCGCGCTGGATGCCGCCCGCGCTGGCGCCAGCATCGTCCACCTTCACGTTCGCGATCCGGAAACCGGCGGTATCAGCCATTCGACGGATCACTTCCGTGAAGTCGTCGAGCGCATCCGCGAGTCCGATGTCGATGCAGTGATCAACATCACCGCCGGCGGCGGCGGTGATCTGTTCCCCGAGATTCGCGACGGCGTGATCCACGGCCTCGAAGGTACCGACCTGCAGACCGCGGCGGAACGTCACCATCCGGTCGGCGAGCTGCTGCCGGAGCTGTGCACGCTGGACTGCGGCAGCCTCAACTTCGGCGATATGGTCTATCTCAACAGCGCCGACTGGCTGCGCGAACATGCACGTCTGATCCAGCAGGCCGGGGTCAAGCCGGAGCTCGAATGCTTCGATCTGGGCCATGTCTGGTTCGCGCGTCAGCTGGTCGAAGAAGGGCTGATTGACGGCGATCCGCTGTTCCAGCTCTGCCTGGGCATTCCGTGGGGTGCGGAAGCCGACACTGAAACCATGCTGGCGATGCGCAACAAGTTGCCGGAAAACGCGATCTGGTCGGCATTCGGTATCGGCCGCCAGCAGTTCCCGATGGCCGCGCAGTCGATGGTGATGGGTGGGCACATGCGTGTGGGGCTTGAAGACAATCTTTATCTGAGCAAGGGCGTCTTCGCGACCAACGCCCAGCTGGTCGAGCGTGCCGCCACCATCGCCGAAAACCTCGGCGGCAAGGTACAGACGCCGGCCCAGACCCGTGACAGCCTGAAGCTGCGCCAGCCCTGATTCTTTCTCTGTTTCTCGCGAACGCGGCTTGGGCCTCTCCTGAGCGCGCGTTCGTGATTCCCCTTTTTCCGAACGTCCTGGAGTGTCTTCATGACTGCTTCTCTTCCCCGTAACGTTGCCGTGATCGGTACCGGCGTGATCGGTAACGGCTGGATCGCCCGCGCCCTGGCTGCCGGCTGCCGGGTCACCGCCTTCGATCCCGACCCCGCTGCCGGGGAGCGCACCCGCGCGTTCGTCGAGCGTGCCTGGCCGTCGCTCGAACGGCTCGGGCTTTCCGATGACGCCGATCCCCGCGCGCTGACCTTCGTCGATTCGCTCGCAACTGCAGTAGACGGTGCCGAACTGATCCAGGAAAACGTGCCCGAGCGGCTGGCGCTCAAGCACGATGTGCTGAGCCAGCTCGATGCGCTGGCGCCGCCGGACGTGGTGATCGGTTCCTCGACCTCTGGAATCAAGCCCAGCGATCTGCAATCCGCCTGCACCCGGGCTCCGGGCCGCGTGATCGTGGCGCACCCCTTCAACCCGGTCTATCTGCTGCCGTTGGTGGAGCTGGTGGGTGGCGAGCACACCGCGCCGGTGGTGATCGAGCGCGCCCAGGCACAGTACGCCGCACTGGGCATGCGCCCGCTGGTGGTCCGCCGCGAAATCGAAGGTCATGTCGCCGATCGCTTGATGGAAGCGCTGTGGCGCGAGGCGCTGCATCTGGTCAATGACGGCGTGGCGACCACTGAAGAGATCGATGCCGCCGTCGTCTACGGCTGCGGCCTGCGATGGTCGTTGATGGGGACGTTCCTGACGTTCCACCTGGCCGGTGGCGATGGCGGCATGCGGCACATGCTGCATCAGTTCGGCCCGGCGCTGAAACTGCCGTGGACCAAGCTGGAAGCCCCGGAACTGACCGACGAGCTGATCGACAAGGTGGCCGATGGTTGCGAGCATCAGGCAGCCGGACGCAGCGTTGCCGAGCTCGAGACACGCCGCGATGCGTTTCTCACCGAACTGCTCGAATTGACTCAGAAATACTGGCCGGAAGCCGAAGGGCTTCAGGGTCGAATTTAATCAACGAGGCGCATGTGATGGCAGCAATGTCGGACGCTCCCCTGTTTCAGACCCGGGTGAAAGACGCCTGGGTCGACTACAACGGCCATATGAACGATGCCGAATACGCCCGCGTGTTCTCGCTGGCGGTCGAGGCGTTGATGGATCGCGTCGGTCTCGACGAGGCCGGTCGCGCCGACCACGGCTACACGATCTATACCCTAGAGACCCATCTCTGCTATCGCCAGCAGGCGCATCGTGGCGAGGCGCTGGCGGTCGCGTTGACGCTGCTCGACAGCGATTCCAAGCGCCTGCACGTGCTGTTCACGTTGACCAATGCCGATGGCGATACCCTGGCGACCAGCGAGCAGATGCTGATGGGTATCGATGTCGAAAGCGGCAGACCCGGCGCTTTCCCCGAACCGGTGGCCGCTGCGGTCCGAACGCTGCCGGCCGTCGGCGAAGAATGGCCGAGTGCTGCCGGATGCAAGATCGGCATTCGGCGCTGACGGTTTCATCGGCTGTTTGAAACACCATCGACCCCGCTGGAAACAGCGGGGTCTTTGCGTTGTGGAAACGGGTCGCTCTCCGGGCTCAGGCGTCTTCCAGCCGCGCCCGGCGTTCGGCGCGCTTCAGCATGCGCAGGCGTGAGCGGGCTTCGTCGCGTTCCAGATAACACCCTTGCAACCAACGACTACCGCCCTGGCTGACATCGAAGGCATCTCTGGCATGCAGCAGGCGCCGGTTGTCGAAGATCACCAGATCGCCGGGAGCGTAGGTGAAGCGCAGCGCGAACTCGGGCTCGCGGAGCAGGCTTTGAAGCGTCATCAGCGCCGCGTAGGCGGGTTCCACGTCGTCGAACGGTGCCATCAGCGGGCCGCGCAGAAAGTCGGCAATGCGGACTTCGTCATAGTGGCCCCGGGCATCGAGCTTGATCATCGGATCGAACCAGACGTAGTCGCTGGTCCTGGCGGTATTGGCGTAGCACCAGCGCACCCGGGTCAGCGTGACGAAGTGCTGCGGATGACGTTCGCGCAGCGCCTCGGCCACGGCGAATCCATCCATCATCACCGCTTCGCCGCCGACGGTATCGTTCTCCAGGCAGTGGAGTAACTGCAGGCCCGGCTGGTACTCCCGCGTCGGCAGATCGACGTGGGGTGGCAGGGCGAGCGAGGTGTAAGCGTTGGAATCCGGATCCGGTTTGGCGCGAACGTCGAACAGGTTGCCGAAATTGGTCGGTCGCGGTGGGCCGATTCGCCGGGCGATGGCATCCAGACTGCCCGGTTCGGTGGGCAGGTTGCGAAGCCTGACCAGCCCCTCGCCGATGACCGCTTCCAGTGCCTGTTTCAGCAGCGAGTCGACGCTCGTCGCGTCTTGATCTCTTTCCATCCAGCCGGTCGCGTCGAGCGTGGTTGGTTCCTCGCGGTCCGACCCCATCCATAGCGTGCGCGGCGTCAAAGGGGGGGCGTGCTCGACGAGGTTGGCGTAATCGTGGGCCCGCAGCCAGCCAGGGTGAAACGATAGCTGGCGCCGTTCAGGCAGGAACTCGATTGTGACACCGCCATTGGCCTCCAGCCGGGCCTCCTTGATGGTAGGCCACGCTTCCAGCCGGGAAAGATCGAGGATCCGCTCCCGTGTTGCCGGATTCACGGTGCTGTCGTCGGCGGCGTTTTCGCGCAGCCAGATGCTGTGATATCGGCTCTGTCGGCCGTCCTGCCAAGTAACGCTCAACGTTCGGGGATCATGATCGATCGTGGTGATGGCGACCTCGACCGGCCAGGCATCGAAATCCGGGGTGGCGGGCAAGGGCCGGGAATGAGACTGGGGCTGAGATCGAGAGTCTGGATCGGCTGACATGGAGGCTCCGAAGGCTCACTGATAGGGGTCGAACCAGCGTGGCTGATGAGCCGGTGGCGAGATTGACCTAAAACGCCATTTTTTTGAGGTTATTGGCCGCGATCAGCATCTGATGTCGGGAGCTCGGTGCGACGCCGCGAGGCGCTGGGCGCTTGTCGATAGTGCTGGCGATAGGCGCGAGAGAAGCTCGAAGCCGAGCTGAATCCGCAGGCCAGACCGATGCTCAGGATGTCGCGGTCGGTCTCTTCCAGGAGATGTCTGGCGCGGTCCAGACGGAGTTCTAGGTAGTAATCCCGGGGGCGCTTGCTCAGCTCGTCTACAAACAGACGCTGGAGCTGGCGCAGTGACAGACCGATCCGTTCGCTGAGTTCCGCCATCGACAGTGGCTGTTCGAGATGCTGTTCCATCAACGCGACGGCATCGACCAGGGGCCGACGATGCGTGCCCAGACGTTTCGCCAGCGGAAGTCTTTGATGGTCCTGACGCGGGCGCAGACGGGCGTGAATCAGCTGTTCGGAGATATCGTCGGCCAAGGCCTGGCCATGACGGCTGGCGATCATGCTCAACGTCATGTCCATGGCGGCGGCGCCGCCGGCACAGGTAAAACGACGGGCGTCGATCTCGAACAGCGATTCCACGGCATCGAGTCCGGGAAAGCGCTCACGAAAGGCGGGCAGGCTTTCCCAGTGGAGTGTCAGACGATGGCCATCGAGCAGCCCGACCTCCGCGAGTATCAGCGGGCCGGTATCGATGCCGCCCAGCAGGCATCCCTCGCTGGCGTGGCGATGCAGCCATTGCGAGAGTCGGCGGGAGTGATCGCGCTCGGGTTCGAAGCCGGCGCAGACGGCAAGCGTGGGCAGGGAGGGGGCGTCGGAGAGGCCGCAATCGACGAGCAGGGTCATGTCGTTGCTGGCGGTAACGGGCTGGCCGTCTTCGCTGATCAGCGTCCAGCGATAGAGTTCCTGGCCGGCCAGCCGATTGGCGATTCGCAGCGGCTCTACCGCCGAGAAGAACGCCATCATCGAAAAGCGGGGAATCAACAGAAACCCCACCGGCTCGGGTAGCGGGCCTGCGTAGTCTAAGCGCATAAATGGTCTAGTCGCATAAGTTATCTAGGCGCATAAGTTATCTAGGCGCATAAGTAATCCAATCCGTTTCTCCGGCGTTCTGAAAGACAGCAGTGATGTCGTTGAGTGGATTTGCCTTTCCGCGAGTTCATGGTGACAAAAAAGTCGGGACGAAACACCTCGGCCTAGAAATTTTGGGGCCGGCGCCGCAGGCGAAGCGTGCCAGGGTCGGAGTAGGGCGACGACCGTCTAACGGCGCAGAGGCCGGAAACTGGCTACGCTGCAAATATGGTCAATTCCACGAGTGATATTCGCAGATTTCCGCCGCGCCGCTGGCGGTGCGTTGGCTGGTTCGTGTGTCTTTTGGCAGGCTCAATTCTGGCGCTGACAGCACTGGCTCAGTCACCTGCTGCGAAGCAGGCTCTGGTGCTGACGCTGAACGATAGCATCAATCCGGCAACGCGGGATTACGTCGAGCGCGGCATCCAGCGGGCCGAATCGACCCGCGCCGAGCTGCTCGTCATCGAACTCGACACGCCTGGCGGGCAGGTCGAGTCGATGCGACTTCTGGCCCAGACGATACTCGCTGCCAAGGTGCCGGTGGTGACCTACGTCACACCCAGCGGGGCACGCGCGGCGAGTGCCGGCACCTACCTGCTCTATGCAAGCCCCGTCGCCGCGATGACGCCTGGCACGCATCTAGGTTCGGCAACGCCGGTCACGCTGGGTGGCGATGGCGACCGAAGCGCCAACCAGGAAGCGATGCGACGCAAGATGATCGAGGACGCCGTGGCCATGATACGAGGCTACGCCGAGCGTCACGGACGCAACGCCGACTGGGCCGAGCAGGCCGTGCGCGACGCGGCCAATCTCGACGCGCAGGATGCGCTCGATCAGAACGTCATCGATGTGGTGGCCACGGATCTCGATGACCTGATGACGCAGCTGGATGGAAGGCAGGTCGAGCTGGAAGACGGCGTCACCACGCTTTCGACCCAGGGCATCGAGCAGATGCGTGAGGCGCCGGATTGGCGTACGGCACTGCTTTCGCTGATCGCCAATCCTGTCGTTGCCTATGGCCTGATATTGATCGGCTTCTACGGGCTGGTATTCGAGCTCGCCAGCCCCGGCACCCTGGTGCCGGGTGTCGTTGGCGGTATCAGCCTGCTACTGGGACTGTTTGCCTTTCAGGTGCTGTCGGTCGATTTGGCGGGGCTGGGATTGGTGTTGTTGGGTCTGGCCATGATCGTCGGCGAGGCCTTTCTACCCAGCTTCGGTGCGCTCGGTGCCGGCGGCATCGTCGCCTTCGTGATCGGTTCGGTATTGCTGATGGACGAGGCCAATAGCGCAGTGGCCTGGCCGTTGATCGGTGGCACCGCGCTGATCGCCGCCGGTTTCCTGCTGTGGGCGGTGATGCGCCTGATAAAGGTGCGCCGTCGCGTCCCGTTGACCGGTCGCGAGGAGTTGATCGGCGCCGATGCCGTAGCGCTGGGCGATTTCTCCGCGGGCCGTGGCAAGGTGCTGCTCCATGGAGAGCGCTGGCGGGCGCGCGGCAAAGCCGGCATTCATAAAGGCGACAAGCTACGCGTGACGGCGTTGGAGGGTTTGACCGTCAGTGTCGAGCTCTCCAACGTGGAGCGTTCCTCGAGATCGATCTGAAACCGATGCCTGAAGGCCGTGACGACAATGGCCTGTTGAAAAGACAGTTTTTTGCGGAGATGGCCTGAAGAAACGGCAATCGGTTTTTCCATAGGGAGAAGACGAGATGATGTTCACCTATCTGGTACCTGTCGTACTGCTGGTTCTGCTGTTGCTGGCTTCGGTCCGAATTCTGCCGGAGTACCGCCGCGGCGTGGTGTTCTTTCTCGGTCGCTTCCAGGACGTCAAAGGGCCCGGGCTGTTCTTCCTGATACCGGTGGTTCAGAAAATGCAGGTGGTCGATCTGCGCGTGATTACCATGGACGTGCCGGAGCAGGACGTCATCTCCCAGGACAACGTCACCGTGCGGGTCAACGCGGTGCTCTATTTCCGCGTCGTCGATCCGCAGAAGGCGATCATCCAGGTCGAGAATTACGTCAACGCTACCAGCCAGCTGTCGCAGACCACGCTGCGTTCGGTGCTGGGCAAGCACGATCTCGACGAGATGCTCTCCGAGCGGGACAAGCTCAACGACGACATTCAGGAGATCATCGATACCCAGACCGAGGCTTGGGGCATCAAGGTAGCCAATGTCGAGATCAAGCACGTCGATCTCGACGAGAGCATGATCCGCGCGATCGCGCGTCAGGCCGAAGCGGAGCGCGAACGCCGAGCCAAGGTGATCCATGCCGAAGGTGAGCAGCAAGCGGCCGAGAAGCTGGTCGAGGCGGCCGATATCATGTCGCGGAACCCGGCGGCGCTGCAGCTGCGCTATCTACAGACCATGAGCGACATGAGTAACAAGAACGCCTCGACGATCGTCTTTCCATTACCGATGGACATCATGGAGGCGTTCAAGACGATGAAAGGTTTCGTCGATGCGCGCGCGCCGAAGGACGCCGAGTGACCCCTGAAGCAGACGGAACGAACGTGGCTGAGCACTTCCCGTCGAGGCACGAGCGTGTATCCTTGAGACCTCCCGCAGCCGACTGAATCCGGAGTCACGCTTGGCCACGTCCCATCCTCCTTCCGCACTCGCCATCTTCGACCTCGACGACACCCTGCTCGACGGAGACTGTACCCATCTTTGGCTCGAGTGGATCATCGACTGCGGTTGGGTCGAGGACGGCGAGGCGCTGTTGACACAGATGCGCGAGCACGACAGGCAATACCACGCCGGCACGCTGAACATGACCGATCATCTGCGGTTCTCGCTGGCACCGCTCGTGGGTCGCTCGCGCCAGAGCGTTCGCGAGCAGGTCGAGGCGTTCGTCGAAGCCTCGGTCCGCCCGCGACTGATGCAGGCCGGGGTAGAACGTCTGCAGCAGCATAGTCGGGATGGCCATGCCACCCTGGTGATCTCGGCCTCGATGCATCACCTGGTCGAGCCTATCGCCCATGCCGTCGGTGCGGACGGGGCGCTGGCCACGTTGCCCGAGTTCGATGCCAGCGACCGTTTCACCGGCGAACCCACCGGCATTCAGACCTACCAGCGTGGCAAGCTCGACGCTTTCGAGACGTGGCTTTCCAACCACGACACCGGCTTTGCCGAAGGCTGGGAAACCTGGGGCTACAGCGACTCCTTCAATGACCTGCCGCTGCTCGAATTCGTCGATCATCCGCACGCCACCCAACCCGATGCTCGCCTGCGCGAAACCGCCGAGGCGCGTGGGTGGCCGGTTCTGCAGTGGCGCTAGCCAATTGGCGGCAGTCTTGAGCGCCTGCTAATCACCCTGATTGAAATAACTCATGGCGGGACACCGTTGCGTGTTTGGTAACTGGGGTATATTTTGTCAACCAAGGTTTAACTTGATAACCAGGGCATCATTGCCCGGTGTGTTGGCAATTTCCTGAGGCCATTGTGTCGAATTCTCTGACCGAATCTCGCGACGAAAGCTCGTTGGCGCCGACGCAGGCGCGCCGGCGCTCGAAGCTATCCCGCTTCCTGCCGTTCTTCGGCCCGGCAATGATCGCGGCAGTGGCGTATATCGATCCGGGTAACTTCGCCACCAATATCGAAGCGGGCTCGCGCTACGGCTATGTCCTGCTGTGGGTCGTGCTGTGGGCCAACCTGATGGCGATGCTGATCCAGACGCTGTCGGTGCGCCTCGGCCTGGCGACGGGAAGGAACCTGGCGGAGATGATCCGTGAACGCTATCCGCGACCGCTGGTCTGGTTCTACTGGGTCCAGGCCGAGCTGGTGGCGATCGCCACCGACCTGGCCGAATTCCTCGGCGCTGCCCTGGCGTTCAATTTGCTGTTCGGGATGACGATGCTCGAGGGGGCGTTGCTGACGGGTGCGATCACCTATGCCGCACTCTACATGCAGCGTTTCGGCTTTCGCCTGCTCGAGATCATCATCGGCAGCATGCTGCTGGCGGTGGCCGCCGGTTTCATCATCCAGATCGTCATGGGTCGACCCGAGGCAGCGCCGGCGCTGGAAGGGTTGCTCGTGCCCGGGTTTCCGGATGGCTACGCTGTGTTTCTGGCCGCCGGAATTCTGGGCGCGACGGTGATGCCCCACGTCATCTATCTACATTCGTCGCTGTCGCAACGTCGAGTGGCGACCCATACTGACGAACAGCGCCGTCGTGCCATGCGCTACTATCGCTGGGATGTGATCATCGGCATGGGTATCGCCGGCATCATCAACCTGTCAATGCTGGCATTGGCGGCCTCGGTCTTCTTCGATAACGGTCGCACCGGCGTCGCCACGATCGAGCAGAGCTACCAATTGCTGGCGCCTTTGATGGATCGCGATCTGGCGAGCACGTTGTTCGGTTTCACGTTGCTGATGGCCGGGTTGTCCTCGTCGATCGTCGGGACCATGGCAGGGCAGGTGGTGATGCAGGGGTTCGTCGGCTTTACCATTCCGCTGTGGCTGCGTCGTCTGTTGACGATGTTGCCGGCCATCGTCGTCATCATGCTGGGCTTCCCCGAGCAGCAGGTTCTCGTGGCCAGTCAGGTGGTCCTGAGCTTCGGTATTCCCTTCGCATTGATTCCGCTGATCCACTTCACTGCCCAGCATCGCCTGATGGGCAATTTGACCAGTCGCCGCTGGGTGACCGGCCTAGGGTGCCTCATTGCGGCGATCATCATCTTGTTGAATGGTTATGTGTTGGCCTTCGAGTTGCTGTAGGCTCTCAGGAGCGCGTGGGTGAACGCTGGAAAGACTCCCACCGCCGATCATTCTGCCTGTCGATGAGAACACCATGCCAGTAACGCCACGTCCCCGTTATGCCCGCTTCGAGCGGACGCGTCTCGACCATCAGCAGGAGCTGGTGGAAGATTACGTCGAGGAGATCGCGCAGCTGCATCGCGATCACGGCGAGGCGCGTGCCAGCGATCTGGCCGAGCGTTTCGGGGTCAGTGCGGCGGCGGTATCCAAGGTGATCGCGCGGTTGAAGCGTGACGGCCTGGCTGAGGCTCGACCGTACCGCGGTGTTTTCCTGACCGAAAAGGGGGCCAAGCTGGCCGCGAAGGTCGAAGCGCGCCACCAGTTGGTGTTGTCGACGCTATTGGCGCTTGGCGTGCCGGCCCACGTGGCCGAAGCCGACTCCGAAGGGATCGAGCATCACTGCAGTGATGCCACGGTCGAAGCCATGCAGCGATTTCTGGAAGCACACAACCGCTGATACGGCAGCGTTTGTCGTCAGTTTGCCACGGCATTGGCCTGCCGATACCGGAATCCCGTCTGGGAACCTTTCGACGTTGGTGGTAGAATTTCGCTCGCTAAAATCCTCGATCATTCAGTGACGCGCTCGACAAGGTCGATTTCATGCAAGACCGATTCGGTTACACCATCGCCGGTATGACTCCACCCTAGCGTAATGCCCCCCGGCGTGCCTTTCGCGCGCGCTCCGCTGTCTCCGATGCCGCGGTATCGGCGAGACGGCATGCTCTTGTTCGTCCGATTCCATTCAAAATTCTTGCCGCGACTGCGTGGCCGTTCATCGACTGCACTCTGTATTGGCGCTCCGCTGCCCCTCGGCGCGGTAACAGGTGGCCACTTCGCTGCTCGATCGAGCGGATTGGCAAAGTCTCTGACGGATTATCGCGGCCCATGACAGGGAACTGCCCATGTTAGAAATGATAAAAAAACACTGGTTATCCAACGTCCGTGCCGACGTGTTGGCCGGCGCCGTCGTTGCGATGGCGTTGATTCCGGAGGCGATCGCGTTCTCGATCATTGCCGGCGTCGATCCCAAGATCGGTCTCTATGCCTCGTTTTCGATCGCGGTGGTCATTGCCTTCACCGGCGGCCGGCCGGGAATGATCTCTGCAGCGACCGGCGCCACGGCACTGCTAATGGTGACGTTGGTGCGCGATCACGGCCTCGAATACCTGCTGGCGGCGACGCTGTTGACCGGGGTGATTCAGATCGTGTTCGGTTATCTACGCCTGGGCGAGTTGATGCGCTTCGTGTCGCGTTCGGTGGTGACCGGGTTCGTCAACGCGCTGGCCATTCTGATCTTCATGGCCCAACTGCCGGAACTGACCAACGTGACCTGGCATGTTTACGCGATGACGGCTGCCGGGCTCGGCATCATCTATCTGTTCCCGTACCTGCCGGTCATCGGCAAGACATTGCCGTCACCACTGGTGTGCATCGTGGTGCTGACCATCGTCTACATGGTCAGCGGCATGGATATCCGCACCGTGGGCGACATGGGTGAGCTGCCGGACTCGCTGCCGGTGTTTCTGTGGCCGGACGTGCCGCTCAATCTCGACACGCTGATGATCATTCTGCCTTACTCGCTGGGTATCGCTATCGTCGGCCTGCTGGAGTCGATGATGACGGCGACGATCGTCGACGAACTGACCGACACCTCGAGTGACAAGAATCGTGAGTGCAAGGGACAGGGCGTCGCCAATATCTTCTCCGGCCTGCTCGGCGGCATGGCCGGCTGCGCGATGATCGGCCAGTCGGTGATCAACGTGAAATCCGGTGGTCGCACGCGTCTCTCCACCCTGATTGCCGGGGCCTTCCTGCTGATTCTCGTGGTCTTCCTCGGCGACTGGGTATCGCAGATTCCGATGGCTGCGCTGGTCGCGGTGATGATCATGGTCTCCATCGGTACCTTCAGTTGGGAGTCTGTCGTCAACCTGCGTCACCATCCGATGTCGACCAACATCGTCATGCTCGCTACCGTGATCGTCGTCGTCACGACCCACAATCTGGCGATCGGCGTGCTGGTCGGCGTGCTGCTGGCGTCGCTGTTCTTCGCCAACAAGGTGGGGCAGATCCTCTACATCGGGAGTCGCATGGACGATGATGGCAAGACACGCAACTATGACGTCGTGGGTCAGGTGTTCTTTGCCTCATCGACCCGTTTCAACGCCGGCTTCGATTTCAAGGAAGCGGTCGAGCGTGTGACGATCGATGTGTCCCGTGCTCACTTCTGGGACATTACCGCCGTCGAGGCCCTGGACAACGTGGTGGTGAAGTTCCGTCGCGAGGGCACCGACGTCGAAGTGGTGGGCATGAATGAGGCCAGTGCCACCCTGGTCGATCGTTTCGGGGTGCATGATAAGCCGGACGCGGTAGAAAAACTCATGGGCCACTGAACCAACGCCTGCGCGGACGAATCGTTGTGTTGCGCGGTGCGCGGAACCCTCACATATACCCCATATGCTCGGATTCCTGTGCGCCTTGCGCCTTACGCTTCATTCCGCTCGCCTGTTGGTTATCAGCTGCAAGTTAGGACGAGGCCGTTATTCATCGGCATTGGTTTACAACGAGAGTTCTAGGAGAAACCCATGAGTGGACGTCAGGTTCTGGCCTGCATTGACGACTCGCACCACGCTTTCGCAGTCTGTGCGGCGGCGGCGTGGGCCGCCGAACGGATCGGCGCGCCGATCGAGCTGATGCACGTCCTGAGCAAGGCGCCGTGTCTGGGCGCCACCGACGCCAGCGGGCAGATCGGTCTCGGGAGTCGCGAACATCTGCGCGAACAGCTGACCGAACTCGACGAGCAGCGGGCCAAGCTCGCGCAGCAGCACGGCCGTGAATTGCTGGAAGCAGCGCGAGTCCAGGCCGAGCGCCTGGTTCCGAGTGCCGCGGTCTCTACCGCGTTACGTCACGGGGATCTGATTGAATCGCTGGTCGAGCGCGAGCCCCAGACCCGTCTGGTCGTGCTGGGCAAGCGCGGCGAATCGGCGGATGAAGCCCTCGAGCATCTGGGCAGCAATCTCGAACGGGTCGTGCGCACGCTGCATACGCCGATTCTGGTGACGCCACCTGAATTTCGACCGCCGTCACGACTGCTGCTGGCCTTCGACGGCGGCCAGACGACCCGCAAGGGCGTGGAGATGATCGCCGAAAGCCCGTTGCTCAACGGCCTGGTATGCCACGTGGTCATGATCGGCGCCGGCACCGATGATCAGCGAGCGCAGCTACAGTGGGCGCTGGATCGGCTCCGTCAGGGGCAGGTCGACGCGCAGGGCACGATTCTCGCCGGTGACGTCGACGAAGTGCTCGCCGACTACGCCGATCGTCAGCAGATCGATTTGATGATCATGGGGGCCTACGGTCACTCGCGGATTCGTCACCTGCTGGTCGGCAGCACCACGACAGCCATGCTGCGGCACGCGCGAACGGCGACGCTGATACTGCGCTGAGCAAGACCTCGTGCAACGCTTAAACCGCACAGGGCGATACACTGTGCTGACCGAGCGCCACGGCTTCACAACGTCGCCGTGGCTGAATAGACCATCGATCGCCGACCGGCGGTCATGCAGGAGTCTCGAATGACCATTCGACGCCACGATCCACAAACTCGCATGAGCCGCGCCGTGATTCACAACGGCGTTGCCTATCTCTGCGGCCAGGTAACGGGGCCGGAAGCCCGCGAAGGCGATATCACTGCCCAGACGCTCAGTATGCTTACCCGGGTCGAGTCGCTGCTGGAAGAGATCGGTTCCGACCGCGAGCATTTGCTCTCGGCCACGATCTATCTGGCGGACGGAGAGGACTTTGCTGCCATGAACGCCGTTTGGGACGCCTGGGTTCCAGACGGTCATGCGCCAGCGCGAACCTGTATCACCGCGCCGATGCCGGCCAGAGAGCTCAAGGTCGAGATCACGCTGACCGCTGCGATCAAGTAGCGCGCCGAGTGATCAGGGTGTCGACCCGCGACACGCCGTTCAGGCGTCGTCGCGGGATGACGGCGCCGGTCGATGTTGTAGAAACCGTGACAGCCGCTCCGCCTGGCTTTCGCCAACCTGACACAGCTGCCAGGCGATCTCGGCATACTGCATGAGCGTCGGGAGCATCAACTGCAGACGGTGAGCGTCGTTTTCGTGACGTTTTGCCTCGGCGTCGAGCCACTCGAAGAGCTGCGCCAGACGGGAGTAATTGACATCCCCGCGGCCGCTGTTTCCCCGCATGGCGTCGACCGCCAGGCAGCGCATGACGCTACGCTTGTTGGGGTCGAGGCTCTCCTTGTCCAACAACGCTTCGGCATGCTGGACGAACTGGCCCATCAGTTGCGACAGTTCGGCGGCCTCCAGCTGGCGGCGTACCGCGTCCTGACTTTCGATCAGTGCCTGCTGTTGGCGCATGAGTCCTCGGACCAGAATCACCAGTTGCACGCAGAGCCAACCCGCCAGGACCAGAGTCAGCAGATACATGCCCAGCGGCGCCAGCGCGCTGGCCGGTAGTGGCCAGCTAAGTTCGCTGGCCAGCACGCCACCGACGGCCAGCGCCAGTAGCACGATGATGATCAGGGCGATGGAAATGCCGGATTTCATGCTGATGTCCAATCAGGGGAGGCGTTGTCGCCATGACGCTTTATCGGCGCTGGATCGCTATTCTTGAGCATCCGCTAAAGTATGCTTCAACCGCGCTGGCTCAGATCATGCCGCCGTTCACTGCGATCACCTGACGCGTGATATAGGCGGCGTCCTTCGAACACAGAAAGCTCACGGTGCCGGCGATCTCTTCGGCAGTGCCGGTGCGTTGCATGGGGATCAGCTTACGAATCTCGTCACGCGGAAGCTCGTCGGTCATGCGCGTCTCGATCCAGCCTGGCGCGACGCAGTTGACCGTGATCTTGCGTTTGGCCAGTTCGACGGCCAGCGCCTTGGTCGCACCGATGATCCCGGCCTTGGCCGCGCTGTAATTGACCTGACCGCGATTCCCGATCATTCCGGACATCGACGAGAGCGTGACGATCCGGCCAGGCCGACGGCGCTGGATCATCGGCATGACCAGCGGATGCAGGACGTTGTAAAACCCGTCCAGGTTGGTCCGTAGAACGCTATCCCAATCCTCTCCCCCCAACGCCGGAAAGGGCTTGTCCGCGGTGATGCCGGCATTGCAGACCACGCCGTAATAGCAACCGTGCTCGGCGATATCCGCCTCCAATACCGTCTTGACCGTCTCTCGTGCGGTAACGTCGAAATGGACGATGCGTGCCTGACGTCCTTCGGCTTCCACGGCGGCTTTAACCAAGTCGATGTCTTCACCGGGTTGCCGGCAATGCAGCACCAGATCGTAACCGTCACGCGCCAGCCGTTTGGCGATTGCTTCACCGATGCCGCGATTGGCACCGGTGACAAGGAGTGTCTCGCAATGTCGTTCTTCCATGGAGCCTCGAGCGCAGAACTGCAAAGGGGGAAATCAAAGCCGTCAGACGCCGTCCAGTGTCGGCATCGAGGCGGGGCGATAGAGCGTCAGGCTGCCCTGGGCCAATGGCGCATCGTCATGTTCCGCCGGGTACAGCTTGCCGTTGATCTGGGTGACGCCGTTGTCGGCGACGAATTCGATGGTCACGGCGATCCGGATTCGCTGATCGAAGGCGAACGCCGGGATTCGGGCCTGGTAGCGTCTGGCCCCGAGCAGCAGCCCGGGAGCCGGGGTTTTGCCCGATGCGGCGGCATGGAAGCCGGCCCAGGCGGCGACGGTCTGGGCCAGCCACTCGACGCCGACCCAGGCCGGAATGCCATCGGCTTCGGCAAACAGATCGTCGCGCCGGATCAGCGTTTCGGCAACGCCGCCCTCGTCATCGGCCTCGATGAGGCGTGTCAGCAGGCACATGCCGCGGGCATGAGGTATCAGCGGTGCGATGGGGCAGGGCAGGGAAACCGGGTCGAATGCAGTCAAGGGGATTCCATTGTCGTTCTCGCGTTTCTCTTCTCGGAGCAAGCCGGCGCTTCAGTCGACCCGGGTCAGCAGCAGACTGGCGTTGTTGCCGCCGAACGCAAAGCTGTTGCTCAGCGCATGGCGTGGCCGGTGCGCCGGCGCCATGTTGGCTGTCACCAGTGGCAAGGCGGGAATGTCCGGGTCGTATTCACCGTCGAAGACGTGTCTCGGCCACAGCCCCCGTTCGAGCGCCAGCCAGCAGAATGCGGCCTCCAACGCGCCGGCGGCACCCAGCGTGTGGCCGGTCAGGGCCTTGGTCGAACTACAGGCGGGTGGCGTGGAAAACAGCGTCGCCACGGCGGCGGCTTCCATGCTGTCGTTGAGCCGCGTGCCGGTGCCGTGAAGGTTGAGATAATCGATCTCCGACGGATCGCGTCCGGCCATGTCCAGCGCCTGGCGCATGGCGTCTGCGGCACCGCTGCCATCCGGGCGCGGCGCCGAGATATGGTGGGCATCGACGCTTTCGCCGACGCCAGACAGCTGAATGCCGCCGGCCTCCGGCGTGACCACGAACAGCGCTGCCGCTTCGCCGAGATTGATCCCGTCGCGGTGATGGGAGAAAGGCAGACAAGGCTCGTCGCTGACGGCTTCCAGGCTCAGAAAGCCGTTGACGGTCAGGCGACACAGGCTGTCCGCACCACCGGCGATCACCGCATCGCACTGGCCACTCTTGAGCAGGCGTCTGGCGCTTGCCAACGCTCTGGCACTCGAACTGCAGGCGGTCGACAGCGCGTAGCAGGGGCCGGTGATCCCCAGGTGCTCGGCGATGAAGCGCGCCGGCGCGCCCAATTCCTGGCGGGCGTAGGCGAAGTCCTCGGGTAGCGGCGACTCTCGGCCGCTGGCGGCGAGTGCCCGTTCGGTTTCACCGATTCCTGATGTGCTGGTGCCGATGACCACGCCGATCCGGTCTCTCGCCACCGTCGCCAGCAGGCGCTCGACCTGGTCGTCGAGGCGTGCCAGCGCCAATGCCAGCAGCCGGTTGTTGCGACTGCGGTGATCTTTCGGCCACTGGCTGTCGTCGGGCAGTTCGCCGCCGACGCTACCCAGCGGTAAAGGACGACCCGGCGTGAAGGCATCGCCGATCGTCAGACCACGCTTCCCCGTGAACAGGGCGCGACCGATCGTCTCCAGGTCGTCGCCCAGCGAGCAGACGACGCCGGGCCGGGACAGACGGCAATCGAAGGCGGCACTCATGGCTTGGCGTTCTCCTGTTTATCGTTCGCTGGCTCGTCGCTCTTCGGCTCGTTGTTCTCCGACTCGCCGCTGCCTTGCATGGGCGCGATCGTCAGTTGATAACCTCCCTGGCGATCATCCAGGGTGAGTGTGGTGGGGTGTTCGCGGTCGGGTACCGGGGTTATCCGCGCGGTCAGCTCGCCGCGATAGGTGATGGTGCGACCTGTCTTGCTGTCTGCGACCTGCCAGGCGCTCCCCTCGAATGACCGGCGCAAGGCACCCAGTGGCCACAGGCTCCACTCCAGACGCGATGCCAGCCACTGCGGTGGAATCGGCAGCGGAGACTCTCCCGGAGCGTCGCCGGCCTCGAATCGCGCGCCCTCGGTATCGCGAACCAGCGTCGTCAGACGCTGGCCGTAGGGCGTGACCAGCACGGCACGAAGCTGCTCGGGAGTGATCCGAATGAACGCGATCAGCGTGCTGGCTTCCCCGTCATCCGGCTGAAACGTCAGTTGGCTCTTCAACGTGTCGGCCGTGGCTGCGGCGGCCAGCGGAGGCGTTGGCGATACCGGCGGCGTCAGGCTGCAGGCGCTCAGTGCCAGCATCAGTACCAGGATCAGTACCGGGCCCAGACACGGCATCCCTGGCGGTCGCACGACGCGATTCATGGCCGGGTCTCCGTGGACTTATCGATACCGGTCTGTTCCGTCGCGGCAGAGGCCCGCATCTCGCAGATGGCTGCCAAGGTGTCGATATGGCGGCGTGAGGCACTGGCATAGGGGTTGCTTCGGTCCCAGGCGTAGCCTGCCAGAATGGCACTGATGCGCGCCTTGATGTCGATCGGCGCATCGGCGTGAAAGATGATCGTCTGCAGGCGACCGTCGTACCAGGCATCGACGAAGGCGCGGAACGTCTCGATACCCTCGCGCAGGGGGCTTTCGAACTCGCTTTGCCAGTCGACTCTCTCGCCGGCTAGCTGACGATCGACCAGCGGCGCCGCCAGGCTGGCCGAACGCAGGGCGATGGTCACGCCTGACGAGAACACCGGGTCCAGAAATTCACCAGCGTTGCCCAGCAGTGCGTAGCCGGGACCATGCAGGCGCGTCACGTCGGCGGAATAGCCGCGGAGTTCGGCGATGGGCCGGGTGGTGGTGGCGCCTTCGAGCAGCTGGCGGAAACGCGGTTCGGCGTCGACCAGCGCCCGCCAACGCGATTCGGGGGTCTCGCCGTGAGCGTTGATGCGGTCCGTCTCGCCGACCACGCCCACCGAGGCGCGCTGATCGCGAAACGGAATCAGCCAGTACCAGATGCCGGCGTCGTCGGGATGGACGCCAATCAGGATCTTGTCGCGGTCATGGCAGGGTTCGGTGGGGAAGCCTTCGACGTGAGTGAACAGCGCCGTGCGCGGATCCTGTCGCGCATCACGTTCGAGGCTCTCGAGTCGGGCCAGCACGCGGCCGTAACCGCTGGCGTCGAGCACGAAACGCGCCGTCAAGGTGCGAGAATGGCCGACCTCATCGGTGACGTCTATCTGGGGATGGCGATCGTCGGCGTGGAAGGCGGTGACGGTGACGCCGAATTCGACGCTCGCTCCCTGGGCGCGGGCCCCCTCGATCAGACGCTGATCGAAGTCGGCGCGCTCGACCTGGAAAGTGGTGCCCCAGCCCGGCGTGGATTTATCGCGGAAATCGATCGCCGTTTCCTCTCCGGCGCGGGTGAATGCGGCGCCGTTCTTGGGCTGATAGCCCGCCGCCATCACGGCTTCCAGCAGCCCGGCTTCCTCGAGATGGCCCATGCACTGCGGCAGCAGGCTTTCGCCGATGGAGAAGCGCGGAAAGTGACTGCGCTCGACCACCAGCACGCGCCGGCCTCGGGCGGCCAGAATCGCCGCGGCCGTGGCGCCGGCCGGACCGGCGCCGATGACGATGACGTCGTGGTCGGCTTCAGCCATGCTCGCTCTCCCGTGAGAACTGGCGAGGTGAACTGTGCGTCGGATACGCGTCGGCAGGCCGCACCCAGGGAACCAGCGCCCAGACGCTGGCCAGCCCGATCAGGCACGTCAACCCCAGGTAATGCAGTGCCGGCGTGGCGCTGAAAGCGAGCATTCCGAATGCCAGCAGGCTGGTCAGCGTCGACAGCGTGATTGCCAACCAGGCGGAGGGCCGTCTGGCGTGCTCCACGTTGAAGATACCGGCATCGAGCCCGATTCCCAACACCAGTAGCAGACCCAATTGGTTGAAGATGTTGAGCGGAACGCCGGTCACGGCGAACGCCGTCAACACGATCAGCGTGGCGCCGAACGGCGGTACAATGACGCGCCAGGCGCGGCGCCGGTATCTCGCCACCAGTGCCAGTGTCATCAGCACCATGGCGAGCGCCACCCACATTGCCGTATGCCGCCGCAGTTCGCCGAGCAGTTCGCCGATTCGGCTGACCCGGTCCACGTATTCGATGCTGGCTTTCGGCGTCGTGAGGGATTCGCCTAGCGCTTGCAGGGCTTTATCGACCCGAGCGTCGCGAGCTCCGGAAATCACCACCGTTGCGGCCACGCCGCCATTGGCTGTCTCGCCCAGCCACAGCCGCTGCTGGAGCGAGCCCAGCGGCGTCTCGAGCCACTCGGCCAGAGTCAGCGGCGTCGACTGTTCCAGTCGCGCTCTGGCCTTGGCGGCAACCTCGGCCGACAGTCCGGCACGCTGAATGAGCTCGTCAAGCGGAGTGCCGTAGAGCTTGCGCACCCGCGCCAGATTGGCCTGCTGTTCGACGGCCGTCGGCACCGAGCCGGCCAGCGATTGATAGTCGATCTTCAGTCCTTCGCCGATGGCCTGATCCAGAGCGCCATCCAGCGTATCGAGGCGGGCCAGCAGCGCCTGGGTATCTTCGGCCTGGACCAGGAAATAGCGGCTGCCGGTGTCGCGATCGAGCAGTTGCTGGACGCGGGCCTCATTCTTCATCAGTGCTGCCGGCGAGGGGTTGAGTAGTTCCAGACTGTCATCGCTGGTCAAGCGCAGGGCGCAGACGATCACCAGAACGACAGCGCCGACCAGGGCAAGCCACGGTGACAGTCTCCAGCGGGGCTGACACAGCCGCCACCAGCCCGTCGCCAGACGTGCGGTGAAGGGGCTGGCGTGAAGCGTGAAGCGCGGCAGCCACAGCACCACGGTGAGCCAGGCGCCGATCAGCCCGAAGGCGGCGAAAGCGGCCATCTGGCGTAACCCCGGCATCGGCGTCAGCGCCTGGGCCACGTAGGCGATGACGCTCGAGATCAGGCCCAGGGTGAGACTTGGCAACAGCCGGCGCAGCCTGAAACCTCGGCCCTCGATGGCGCGATCGCACTGCAGGTGCAGCACGTAGTCGATGGCGATACCGATCAGGCTGGCGCCGAAGGCCAGGGTCAGCAGATGCAGGCGGCCGAAGATGCCCAGGGTCAGGGTCAGCGCGAACAGCGACCCTGCCAGTAGAGGAACCATCAGCTGCAGCAGAACCCGGGGCGAGCGAAACACGAACCCGATGATCAACAGCACGCCGAGCAGAGAGGCGGCACCGATCGTGGACATCTCGTGCTTGGCCTGGCGGGCGCCGGCCGCAGCATGGAATACCAGGCCGGATCGTAGCAGCTCGGCATCGGGATGCTGCTGCTGAAACTGCTCGAGCGTCGTGTGCAGGGCACTCTGCATCGGCAGATCATAGGGCGAGCCGTCGAGCTCGCCGATCAGCACGCTCCATTTCTGGTTGCCGGGCTGATGGCTCCGGTCCAGCGTCAACAGACCGTCGGCGGCGCCGACCGGGCTCTGAGGCAGCCGCGAGAGCCAGGCATCCAGCAGGCCGAAAGGGTCGGCGACGGGATTCGGGCGCGCCGTCGGCGAGAACAGCTGGCGCAACGCCGGGTCGACCAGCGTGCTGCCACCGTCGGTGTCGATGGCCTGCTGCCATTGAGGCGTCAGCAGGCGATAGCGCCATGGTCCCATCCATTCGTGCGGATCGGCATCGGCCAGATCCAGCTCGCGCCAGTCGATACCGGCGAGCTGGCCGTCATCGACCAGCTGCTGCAGCGATCGTCCCAACGCTTGGGTCGTCGCGACGCGATCGTCGTCGCCGAGAAGCAGCAGGAAGCGATTCTCGAAGCCGCGGCCCAGTTCGCGGTCCGCCTTCTCGATCAAAGGCGCCTGGCGATCCGCGGGGAGCAGGGCGGTCAGGTCGGTATCCGCGGGCAACCCCTGACGCAGCATCCAGCCCAGCCATACTGCGCAGAAGGCCAGTGCGACGAGCCAGAGCCAGCCAAGTCGGCGATAACTCAAGGTCTTGATGAATCGATCACACTTCATGATTCGCTCGGGCTTCATGAACCGTTCAGCGGGTGTTGGTCGAACAGGCGGACTTCGAGTCGATCGCCATCGGGCGTGCGCATGTCGAGATTGTCGATGGTGCGGTCGCCACGCAGGGTGATCTCGGCAATACGTTCACGCAGCGCGGCCTCCTTCGGCGTCAGCGCGACCTGCCAGGCGTCCCGGTCGCCGGAAAGTTCAAGCGTGAAGCGTGATTCCAGCGCCTGCCAGTTGCCCTCGAGCAGTTGCAGGAACAGCTGGGCGACCTGCTCGCCGCCGGGTGGCGCGGCCTCGCCGCTGCCGTCGGTGATCGCCTGCGGGGTCAGTTCGATGCGCTCCTCGACCGGCGTTTCGAGCTGCCAGACGACGCGCTTGCCACGCTCGAAGATGAACGTGCCCTGGCTTTTCAGCGAGCTATCCAGATCCGCCAGTTCGCGCTGCTGTTCGAAACGGCCGGCCACTGACGGCGTGGCGGCTAGCTGGCGTTGCAGATCATCCAGATCGAAGGCTTGGGCGCTAACGGGTATCGACGCTAATGGCACCCATAGCAGCAGACTGATCAGTAATTGGCGCAACAGCATGGTCGGGTCCTTGTGATGTCTCATGGCTCGCGTGGCCGGGTCTGGTTCCCGAGCCGGGCCGGGTCTTCCAGAAACAAGCTCTGTCAAAACGGACCGGCCGGAGTCAGGGGGTCTTACGTTCGTCATCGTTGTCGGCATCCGCGTGAGCGTCGGCGCAGTCCAGCCAGAAGGGGAAGAAGTTGAACCACTGCAGCGGCGTCTTCTCGCACTGACGAGTGAGCCAGTCGACGTAGCGCTGCATGGCGCTATCGATCCAGGCTGCCCGATCCCGCCGACTCAATTCGCTGGTATCGTCGAAGTGATCGAAATCGATGCGGTAACTGGTCTCTTCGCGAAAACAGCCGATGGTGTAGACCGGGCAGCGCAGTAGACCGGCCAGCCAGAACGGCCCCTCCGGGAAACGTGCGGGATGGCCCAGAAACGGCAGGGTACGGGCGCGGCCGCTGTCACTGATCGGCACGCGGTCGGCGGCGATGACCACGAAGCCGCCTTCGGCAATTCGCTGGCCCAGCTTCATCGCGGTCGAGGGCGTAATCTCGCTGACTTCGATGATTTCCGGCGGGTTTTCTCGGTGAGTCGAGCGGGCAAGAACCTCGTCGAATTGGCTCGCGTTGCGGGTATGCATCAAAAGCGTCGCGCGGAAGTCGTCCTGCATGTCGCTCATGGCGGTACAGATTTCCATGTTGCCGACATGGGAGACGAACATGATGCCGCCGCGGCCGCTCTTGACTGCCCGACGAAATCGTTCGCGGGTGTCGCCTTCGAAGCTGAGCGCGGGCGGAATGCCGCTCCAGGCGTCGATCTTGTCCATCAGGCTCTGCCCGAAGCTGCGAAAGTGGCGCAGGCTGAGCCAGGCCAGATGCTGGGGCGCCTCGCCGTGAAGGTGACGCCAAAGTCGGGTCAGGTAGGTATGGGAGGCGCGTCGATGCAAGCCGTGAGCAATGTAGTAGTAGACGATAACCAGCGCCAGCATGATCTGAAACGGCAATCGACCCAGCTTGCGCCGGATCCAGACCATTGTGCGGACGCCGCCGGCAGTGCCGGTTTCACGAATTCGCGACCAGTGGTTGGGGTTGCTGCTGATCGGAGTCATGAAAGCGTTTCCTGGCGGCGGCTCAATAGGTTGGGAAGGCGTCTGAGCATGCCGAGCAACAGACGTGAATGCATGCCGGCGAGTAGCACGTTGTCTCGCCACAGCTTGAAATGGGAGACGCCATCGATCGGATAGCGAACCCGCACGGGTAGATTGCCGACACGCCCGCCCTGCCAGACCCAGCGCACCGGCAGTTCGCTGTCGAACTCCATGCGATTGCCACAAGGGTGTTCGGCGACCAGTCGATTGACCGCCGCGACCGGATAGAGCTTGACCCCGCACATGGTATCGCGAAGCTCGAACGACAGCGTTGCCAGCCATACCAGGGAATGCGTGATGTAGCGAGAGTAGAAACGGTGCTTGGGAACGCTGGCATCGAAGCGTGGATAGCCGATCCGCAGGGTCTCGTCATCGGCGCGTAAGCCCTCGACGAAGGGCGGAAGGTCGGCGGCTTCGTGCTGGCCGTCCGCATCCACCTGAAGCACATGGCTCAGCCCGCGTTCGGCGGCCCGCGCCAGGCCCGCGCGCACGGCGGCGCCCTTGCCCCGATTGACCGGCAACCTGACCAGCTCCACGCTGTCCGCTTCGGCAAGCGTGTCCAGCACCCCGGCGCAGTTCGCGTCGCTGCCGTCGTCGATGAGGATGATCGGCAGATTCAGCGCGCGTAGTCCTGCCAGCGTCTGACCTATCGCCTCGGCGTGGTTATAGACGGGAATCAGGACGGCGACACTGGCGCTGTTTTCATTCGACATCGACTATCTCTCCCCCTTCTTGCCGGATGACCAGGGCGACGCGGCCGCTGACATGCTTGCCACGTCGACTATCGCAGTCGATGCGCAGGCTCTCCCCTGCTTCTCCATGGTCAGAGGCATCCTTGCGGTGAAGAAGCGTCAGCTCGAAGCGATCGCCGGGCAGCAGTGGCTGGGGAAAACGCAGGCGTTCGAGGCCGGCAAAATCGGCTTTCAGCGCGAACAGTCGGCGCGCCTGCTGCATTGCCCAGTGCACTAGCGTGATGCCGGGTAGTACCGGATGGTCGTCGAAGTGGCCGTCGAAATAGACACAGCGCTCCGGCACTTCCAGCATCACGTGCCAGCCATCCTCATCGGCGAACTCTCCGAGCCAGCGCGGCGCTCGGCGGTCGTCCAGATCCTGAAACAGGCGTTGGCGAATGTCTGCGCTCAACTTGCCCTGGGCATTGGTAGGCCAGCGGCTCACGAAGCGCCAGTAGCGGGGCAGGACGGGCATCTCGAAGCGCGCGGCCAATGCCCGGCGCAATTGCTTCACCGTTTCGCGATGCTGAGAGTGATCGTGAGGCAACGCCTCCGGATCCAGCTGGATGACTGCGGCCAGGCGCAGGTCTCGTCGCTGCAGCGTTAACGTCTGCGCGCGCTCGACACCGGGTAGCTCGGCCAGCGCGCGATCCATGGCGGTCAGCGAGACCCGCTTACCGCCGATCTTGACGATGCGGTCGGCCCGGCCCAGCAACTCGAATCCCTCATCCATCAGCATGATCAGGTCGGCCTGGCGCTGCCATTGATCCGGCGACTCCAGATGGCGTGATCGCAACCAGAGACGACTGTCTGCATCCTGATCGACCTCGACGTCAGGAAAGGGCGTCCAGGTCGAACCGCGCTGCTGCACTCGCCAGCCGATACCGCCGGTTTCGGAGCTGCCATAGACTTCGTGCACCGGCGTTTCCAGACACGCATAGACTTGATCGCTGGCGTCTCGCGACAGCGGGGCGCCCGAACTGTAGATC
This sequence comes from Salinicola halimionae, assembly GCF_003206065.1. Taxonomy (GTDB): domain Bacteria; phylum Pseudomonadota; class Gammaproteobacteria; order Pseudomonadales; family Halomonadaceae; genus Salinicola; species Salinicola halimionae. Next base: position 283,852 of record NZ_PZJQ01000004.1, read on the forward strand.
GTGTCGAGCGCGGCGCTCACCGGTGCCCAGCCCGGCGTTTCCGGCAGGCGTGACAGCGCCGGTGGGGCGCTGACGAGGATCATCCGCAACCCCTCGTTCTGACAGCTCTGTAGCCAGGTACGCAAGGTTTCCGGGTAGCGACAGGGTTGTGCCGCAAATGGGCTGCTTTCACAGAGTGGGCGCAAGATAGAGAACAGTAACCCGTAGATATGCTGGTGACTGACCTGGCTGACGATCAGGTTGGCCTCCAGCGGCCATAACGACGCTTGCGTTGCCAGTTCGGCATCCAGTTGATCGAAACGTTTGTCCAGTCGCTGTGGTTCGCCGCTGGAGCCGGAGGTGTAGAGCGAGACGGCGATCCCGGGCAACGGGCGTGAAGACCACTGGGGCGGTTGGCTGACCAACGGTCGTGATGATTCGTGCTCGCTCTCGGAAGTCGGTGCGGTCTGGCCCAAGGCAACACCCATGTTGCTCAAACTTCGCAATGTCTCCGGCTGGTTATCCGCGGGCAGAATGACGTGATCGCCGCGTTCCCAGATGGCGATCAGCGCTGCGCTGAACTCGACCGGGTCCGGTTCGTAAAGTCGCCAGCGACCACTCAAGTTGGGTGTGTCGATCAGATATCGTTGCCACGCGCCAATGCGGCCATGCCACTCGCTGACGGTCAACCAGCGAGCTGGGACGTCGCCTTCCGGCGGTATCCAGGCGACGGGGGCCGCCAAGGCGCGGTCACGCCAGGGGCGATTGCTCAAGCCACGAAACGTCATGAGGCACCTTTCTTTTGACGGGCTTCGCGCTGACGGGCTTCGTCCTGAGGGCCATCATCTAGAGGGCCGCCAACCAGAGGTCCGTTAACCAGAGGGCCATCGTCCAGGCGGCTATCGCTCAGGCCGGCTTCATCGACAGGAGCGGGGGCCCGACGCTTGACGCGCTGACGAATACACCACTCACCCAAGAACATGATCAGCATCAGACCGTAGACGATACCGCCGTTGTACCAGGCCCAGGTTTCGAGATCGGCATAAATTGCGGTAATCAGCGCAATACTGCCGTTGATAACAAAGAAAATACACCAGGCCTGGGTGACTCGTCGGGTGTAGCGGACGGCGTGCGGGGGCAGGTCCGGCTCCTGTCGACGGGCGTAACGCTCGATCAACGTGGGCGGATGGCGCAGGCCGTGAGAAAAGAGCAGCAGCAGACCAAGATTGACGACCACCGGCCACAGGCGCAGGCCGAGCTCCGCACTGCCGGTTGCCATCAGCAGTACGAGCAATGGCAGCAGGAGCCAGCCCCAGCGGCGTTGAGACGGCGGCAGTCGCCACCAGGCAACGGCGGCCAGGCCGATCAGCAGCGGCCAGGCGCCGTAATGCGGCAGGAGGAAGTGGACCACCAGCGGCCAGAGCAGGCCGATGATGCCCAGCGCCAGCAATAGCAGACGTTTGGGGCCGTTGAGAGGGGCTGTCGGAATCACGATGGTGCTGCCAGGTTCATTTCTGGCGACGCGATTCGACCAGTGCCGCCAAGCTTTTCAGATTGGCGAAATGCTGGCGCGAGGACTCCGCTTCGGATTCCAGCGTGATGCCATAGCGTTTCTGCAGCGCCAACCCCAGCTCCAGTGCGTCGATGGAGTCGAGCCCCAACCCTTCGACGAACAGCGGCTCTTCGGGATCGATATCATCCGGAGTGACATCCTCCAGTTCCAGAGTCTCGATGATCATTTCTTTGAGTTCGTGTTCCAGCGCTGTCGTCGCCATCGGTCTTGATCGTCCCTATTGCTCATTCATTATCAATTGCTGACGCCTGGTTTCAGGACCAGGCGCGGTGCCGGTATCAGCCGGCAGGGGCGGAATCTCATGGCGTAGGAATGAGACACCGCTCCAGGATCCTGCGTCGCGGGCTGCGGATCATGACGGAAGGTTCGCGAGTTGCCAACCGCGCCGGCTCATGGGGCATGCCACGCGCTGACGCAGGCCCATCAGCCAGTCGATGATATCGAGTGGCTGCAAGGTCGGATCATCGACCGCCATCGGCGTCTCCGTCAGCCGCCGAGCGCCTTCCACGGGTTCCCGGCCGAGGCGCAGGGCGACGGCGGCTGAGAACGACTCGGGGGCGTAAGCAGCGAAGCGCGGCGGCACGGGTTGATCGCTGAAGATAACCACGAGGCTCGAATGATGGTCGGCAAGATAGCCACGGCTTTCAGCGATAAGCGCCGCCCACTCCCCGCCGCTGGCGGCGATCGCCTGCTGGCTGCGGCGATTGCCGCTGGCAATGGAATAGACGCCCACGGTGGCGTTGTGCACCGACAGACCGAAGCGGGCAGGCGATAGCGGCTCACCTTCATCGAGGCCGTACAGCATCTCCAGCGTGCGTTCGCCGTCTCCGTGACGCGAAGCATGCAGAACGAGGCTGTCGGCATCGGGGTCGATCGCCGCGAGCATGTCGCAAACCGCGCGTCCAACGAGGTTGAGACGCCGTCGCAACATCGACGGCACGGCCGTGCCGGCCGGTTTGTCTCGCGTATCGAGTCGGGGCTCGCCATCGGCTACGCGATGCGGGGTCCAGCCTCGCCAATCGTGTAAGTACAGGTCTGCCATAGCGCCGTTGTAACGATCCGTATTGCCAAAACTTTACGCATCATAACGGAAAAGGAGGCATACGCGGTGCAAGCATTATGCATTCTAGCGGTGAGGTGACTGCGGTGGATCGAGGCGAGACAAAGCGCCGAACCGGAGTCCGACGCGCCCTGGGAGGACGATCCCGTGGGCCGGACAAGCCTACCTTCGGTTCTCTCGATTGCACTTGATGCAAGTTAAGTTCCAGTCGAGCGCAATCGAAAAATCGTCTACAACGATACCAAGTTCGCCGTGGTTGGCTTTCACGATGCGCTGCAAGCCCAGGATATCGCCAGCGCCTCGGTCTACGATTGTGCCAGCCTGGCCAAGCCAATTTTCAGGAACTACTGATGATGCCTACACGCCACGTTTCACTCTGAGCATGGTCTTTTTGTATCAAAGCGCTCGCTTACAGTCATGAATTCACAGGAAAAAGCATGTAGTGAAGCCGGCCTTGGCCGGCTCCATCTTAGGGCTGCGTCTACCTCTACTACCTGTTGTCTGTGGGCTCAAATCAGTTAGCCGGAATAATTTTAATTCACTGATAGCTTTTTATCGTGGTCAAAAGCGCCTCTTTGTGGCTAAAGATGTCCGTGAGTGCCGCAAGATCGTGTTTGACCTGCTTTTCATTTTCCCATAGTTCAAGCCGTTTCAGGGTTTTTGAATTGAAATGCAGGCGGCAGATCGGTTTACGGTTATTGTTGTCCAGTAGGACGGCGCAGTAAGTCTTGGCGTCTCGCATAAAGACGCGCTCTGGAGCGACTTCACTGGAGACAATAGCCCTCACCATGTTGTAGCCGTCGATCTCCTCTTGTGTCGTTACGATGTCGTCTTCTGCTTTTACTGGAGTCTCTGAATCGAGTGTGTTTGGTAACGTATCGGTGCCTGTCGTTGGCTCTTCTCCCGTTGTGCTGGCCAGTGCCGATTTCAGGCGCTGCGAAATCTGCTCCTTGATGTATTGAGACATTGCATCTCGGACGATCGGGGTGAACTCATCCAATACTTGCTGAGTCATTCGACCATCGTAAAAATCTTGGGCAAGAAACTTGATGAAATCCCGCGGCGGCTCTTTCAACAGTTTTCCGAAAGATACTTTGGCGAGATTAGTATATTTCAGACGATTGGCAGTACTGAGAATGGCATCCACATCGAACACAGGTTTTGCGAATTTTTTCAGTTCTTCGATATCACGCTCGTTATAATCGGCCAGACGAAAAGTGAAGAAAGGCCTGGTATCTAAGCGATTGGTATCATCGAGATCAGAGTAAAATCGATACTCGATGCCATTGGTCAGGATGGCGAACTTGGCTTCGGTGCAGTTAAAATATCGATATAGCTGGCTGAACTGGGCGTTGGCCAAGTCTGTAGTGCGCGGTTTGCATTCCACGAGAATGGACAGAACCCCATCGTTTTTGATTGCGTAGTCAACCTTTTCACCCTTCTTCAAACCGACGTCTGCGGTGAACTCCGGCAAAACTTCAGTAGGGTTGAAGACGTCGTACCCGAGGCTTTGAATGAAAGGCATGACCATCGCGTTTTTGGTCGATTCTTCATTTACGATATGGTCCAGTTGTTCTCTTGCACGGCTGGCGAGAGCGGCAATTTTCTGTGGAATGTCCATATGTCCCTGTCCTTTATGATTTTTGGTTTTAGTTATCGCGAACATTGAGAGCTATCGAAGTTGACGCAGATAATAACGATGGCTCTTCGTGTTTTGGTCAAATAAAGCTATTTTGATACATTGTGTTACTTTTTCACGTTTGTTCGTGAGAATCCATACTGCTGTAGTCTGAAGTGGAGAGGGTGAACGCCAGTATCCTCGCCGACGAGGTCCGCATGAGCCGCCCGTCAATGCGCTGCCACGGGTGCCCAAAAATGGCGGCCGGCCAAACGGCAAGGCCAGTTGGCCAGGACCAGACTGCCGGTGGTGCCCATGCCGACCAGATTGTTGGCCTTCTTGAATGCGTGTCGATTGAAACCGTGAGGCCTGCTTCCCGCTAGGAAGCGCTCGTCGCAGCATCCGCAACTTCTGACTTCATCGCGGGTGCCCAATGTTATGAATTGTCCATTAATAATGGACGCCTTTATAAAATGGACAATAGCTTTCGTTGGGCTGACAGAGTGCATGCCTTCACCACCCACAGCATCGACCTTCCGCGCCTTGCGTCAGCAGCGCGCCGTACTTGAGAGGTGCTAACGACTACACGGATCGTCCAGCGGAACCTCGCGGGGGCGGAAACGGCGGGAGATCACATCGATGCCGATGTTGAGCATGGCGGTCACCAGCAGCAGGAAGAAGGCGTGGTCGAACATCAGATACTGGAAGCTGGAATCGATATAGAAGCCGAGTGTGGCGACACCGAGCATGCCGAGCAGGGCGGTCTCGCGCATGATGACTTCCGCGCGATAGCAGATCAGCGCGAGCAGGTTGGGGTAGAGCCTGGGCAGCAGTTCGTAGGCGTAGCGCCCGGAAGCCGGTAGGTCGGTCATTCCGGTTTTCAGGCCGTCGGCATGACGCGCCACCAGAAAGGCGATCACGGCGCCATTGTGCAGGGCGAGCGCCAGCCATGCAGGCAGCATCGAAGGCCCGAGCATCAGCAGGAAGATGAACGCCAGCATCAGTTCCGGCGTCGAGCGCAGCACGACCAGCATCAGCCGCCCGCCAACGCGCTGCCATGGCCGCCCGAAATGGCGGCTGGCCAGCGGCCACAGCAGCAGGGCCAGGACCAGACTGCCGGCGGTGCCCATGAGTGCCAGCAGCAACGTATTGCCGATCGCCGGCAGCAGTTCGGGCAGGCCGGCCAACCAGCTGCCCATGCCGGCCAGATCGCCGTGGAGCAGGGGTGCGGGCCATAGATCCTGACTGACGAAGCGCCACAGCAGGTCGCCATCCACATCCGGCCACGGTCCCAGACAGAACACCGCGCCAATCAGCAGTATCGGCAGCAGGCGGCGGTGCCCCCACCACTGTAGCGTGGCGATCAGCGCGTAGAACACCCATAGCAGGGCGCCGGCTTCACCGAAGCGCCCTTCTCGGAAGGCGCTTTCGAGATAAAAGCCGAGGGTCGGTAACCCCACGAAGCCGAGCAGCACGCTGGCGCGCATGGCACATTCGAAACGGTAACGGGTATAACTGGCGAGACGATCCCAGACCAGCGGTAGCTCGGCATAGAGAAAGCGCGACAGCCGGTCGACCCCGCTGGGCAGTGCGTCGGTCGGCGCTCTGGGCGTGAGCTCCAGGATTTCCGCATAGACCTTGGCGAAGATGCCGGCATAGGGAATCGCCAGCGCGGCGAGGGCAGTGACCGCCGAGAGGCCAAAGACCTGGATGAACAGCAACGCCCAGAACAGTTCATGAATGGCGCGCACGAACGCGCAGAAGCCGCGTATCAATCGCGAATGATGAAACAGCAGTGCCAGTGGGAAACCCAGTAACGCACCGATGAAGGTGCCCCACAGGGCGACACTGACGGTCAGTGCGATCGCATAGAACGGATTTTCCAGGGCGAAAAAGTCGGGCCAGACGAAACCTTGGAGCATGCGCCAAAGCTCTCCCCAAGGGTCGACCGCGATGACCCGGAGATCGGCGAAGGGGAGCAGCAGTAGACAGAGCAGGATCAGTGCCAGCGAACGGCGCGCTAGCGTCAATCCGGGGCTCTTGCCTCGCAGTAAACCGGGTGGGGCATTCATGTCGCCGGGGCTGCCCTGTCCTCGTCCCTCGTCTCGTCCTTTGCTTCAACCTTCGTCTTGGCCGCATCCGGGTAAAGGGCGTCGAGGCCTGCCAGCGTCAGCTCGCGGGCCGGGGCATCGAGCACCACTCGGCCGTCACGCAATCCAATGACTCGATCGAAGTGGCTCAGCGCCAGACGGTGCTGATGCAGGGCGACGATGCTGGTGGCGTGGCGAGCCTGGATACGTTCCAGCAGGCGTAGCGCCTGATGGGGGTCGACGCTGGCCAGCGGTTCGTCACCCAGGAAAATCTCGCGCTGCTGATAGAACGCGCGGGCGATTGCCACGCGTTGGCGCTGTCCGCCGGAAAGCTGTTCCACCGGGCGGCGTAGCAATCCCTCGAGACCCAGTTCCTGCGTCAATGTCTCGATGGCCTGCCAGGCATCGCGTCGGGGTCTAATGAGGTTGAAGAGATTGGCCAGTGCGGCGCGGCGTTCCAGTTGCCCCATATAGACGTTGTGGTAAACCGAAAGCAGCGGCACCAGGCCATGCCCTTGTGGGCACCAGGCGGCGGTATTGCCCAGGCGGCGGCGAATCTCGGCGAGCAGCGTCGATTTGCCGGCGCCACTCTGCCCCAATAGCGCCACGCGTTCGCCGATCTGAAACGATAGCGTCAGCCCCGGCAACACGATGTTCGCGCCGTGCCCCAGGTCAACGTTGTCGAAGTTCAGTAACGGCATGAGATATCAGCGCAACACGCCGATGGATTTCCCCACCGATTCGATCGGACCGTAGTCGTCATTGCTGGCGGGAATGAAGCCCGAACGCGGAAAGCTTTCCAGCAGGGCGGGGTCGGTCATGTCGAGCAGCGCCTTCTGAACCTTGTCGGTAAAGCCGTCGCCGTAACGCTCGTCGGCATCGCCACGCAGCGTCCACTGATAGTCCGGGTAGGTGGGAGACTCCCAGATCACTTCGACCTTGTCGGTATCGACACGTCCGTCCTCGACGGCCGCCTGCCACACGGTGAAGTTAACGGCGCCGACGTCGTAGGTGCCGGATTCCACCAGTGCGATGGTGCGGGTGTGATCACCGGAGAAACCGACGCGCGAGAAGACCTGATCGGGCGCCTTGTCGAAGCGCTGGCGGATGAAGTGCTCGGGCATCAGGCGGCCGGACGTGGAGGTCTTGGCGCCGAACGTGAACGAATGGCCGCTGACCGATTCTGGGAGCTGATCCTGCTCCGGCTCGATGCCCGTCGCGGTGTTGGCGATGAAGTAACTGCTGAATGCGGCGTCTTCCTTGCCCTGGGCGATGGCTTTCGACCCCGGCACCAGCTGCCGCGCCTGAACGCCGGATAGCCCGCCGAACCAGGCCAGTTGCACCTGATCGTTACGAAAGGCCGTGACCGCGGCGCCGTAGGAGGTCACCGGTACATATTCGACATCGACGCCGAGCTGCTCGGAGAGATAGTCGGCGACCTTCGAGAAGCGCTCGACCAGGCGGGACTGATCCTCGTCCGGAATCGCCGTGAAGCGGAAGGTGTCGGCGGCGTTGGCGGCCGAACAACCGAGCAACAGAACCAGAGCAAGCATCCAGCGCATGAGAAAACGACCTCGTTGGTGTCAGAAGGTGCTCATGATAACCGGATTCGGGTGTTGGTATTAAGCCGCGAGTGGCCGCCGAAAATCGTGAATCTCTCCACGGCATTGGGGTATTTGCGGAATACGCTCATGGCTCCTTCGGCGCGAACTTGGTCGACCGCAAGCTTTCCTTGATCTTCTTGAGGTGGGGCAGGAACGATTCGCCCCGGCGCAGCGTCACTCCTGTCGCGAGGACGTCGATCAGCGCCATGTGAAGCATGCGCGAGCTCATCGGCATGTAGACTTCGGTATCTTCCGGCAGATCGACGGGGAGTATATCGGTACACACCTCGGCCAGTGGCGAGCCGTCGCGGGTGATGCCGATGACGAGTGCACCGCTGTCACGAGCGATCTGGGCGGTTTCGACCAGATCACGAGTTCGGCCGGTGTAGGAAATGACCACGATGACATCGCCGGTATGAGAGGCCGCCGCGATCATGCGCTGCATCAGAACGTCGTTGTAGGCGGCAACCGGCAGGTTGAAACGGAAGAACTTGTTCTGCGCATCGAACGCCGCCGGGGCCGAAGCACCGAGGGCGAAGAAGCTGATTTGACGCGCCTGGGAAAGGTGATCGACGATTCGTTCGATCCGCTTGGGGTCGATCTCGCGGCGGGCCTCGTCCAGCGCGGCAATGGTCGCACCGATGATCTTGTCGGTATAAGCCGTCGCGTTGTCGTTGCTTTCGACACTTCGGCTGACATAAGGGGTGCCGCCCGCCAGACTCTGAGCCAGCTGAATCTTGAAATCCGGGTAACCCTTGGTCTCGAAATTACGACAGAAACGGTTGACCGTGGGTTCGCTCACTGAGGCAGCCTGTGCCAGAGTGGCTATGCTCATGCCAATCGCCGCATCGGGATCCTGAAGGATGACGTCGGCGACCTTGCGCTCCGAACGATTCAGTTCGTCGACCCGCGAACGAATGCGGGCAATGAGATCGTGGACTGCCATGGCTACGCGCGTCTCCTTGCAGCGGAATGACTAGGGTTTTCATCAAGCAGGCCCTGCATCCTAGCCTTTGCCGACAGGTGCGCCAAGCATCGATACTTAGGAGAACGTCAGCCTGGGACGCTGCAGCACGGTATACTGAGGTGAAATCGGTAATTTAGTTACGAAGTAGAATGTCAAATGTCACATGAGTGGCGTATTTTATTCGTAAATTAACGACTTTTGACTTTAGCGGAGGGAGGCAATGACTCGAGATGCAACGCCCAACGTGGATCTGGCACTGTTCGGTGCGCTGGGTGATCTGGCAATGCGCAAGCTCTATCCCGCGCTCTATCATCTGGACCGCGACGGTCTACTAGGCCCCGACACTCGAATCCTGGGGCTGGCACGTCATGAACATGACCTCGACAGCTTTCGCGGCTTGGTGCTGGACATGCTCAAGAAACGCGTCAAGACCAAGGAGCTCGAGCAGGGATGTCTCGATCGCTTTCTGGCGCGGCTCGAGTATTCCCGACTCGATTTCGACACCGTCGACGGCTACGAACAGATTCGTGACTGGCATGCCCTGAGCCCGGACGATCAGTGCCCGCTGACAATCTATCTGGCGGTGCCGGCGAGTATCTACGGGGCGATCTGCGCCAATCTCGAGCAGAGTGGCAGCCTGGATGATGACTCCCGTGTCGTGGTCGAGAAACCCATCGGCTACGATCTCGAATCCTCCCACGAGATCAACGATGCAATCGGCGCCGTGTTCCCCGAGTCGCGCATCTATCGGATGGATCACTATCTGGGCAAGGAAACCGTCCAGAACCTGATTGCACTGCGTTTCGCCAACCCGATGTTTGGCAACCAGTGGAACCAGAGCCAGATCTCGCACGTCGAGATCACCGTGGCCGAGCAGGTCGGCATCGAAGGGCGTTGGGGCTATTTTGACAAGGCCGGTCAGCTTCGCGATATGGTCCAGAACCATTTGCTGCAACTGCTGACCATGCTCGCGATGGATCCGCCGGCCAATCTCGATGCGGATGCCATTCGCGACGAGAAGGTCAAGGTACTCAAGGCGCTCAAGCCGCTGGAAGGTGAAGATCTCAACCGCCACGTGGTGCGCGGGCAGTACGTGGCCGGCACCATGGAAGGCGAGAGCGTGCCGGGCTATCTCGACGAAGAGGGCGCCAACACCTCCAGTACCACCGAGACCTTCGTCGCCATGCGCCTCGAAGTGGCCAACTGGCGTTGGGCCGGCGTGCCGTTCTATCTGCGTACCGGCAAGCGCCTGCCGGAAAAGCTCTCCCAGATCGTGATTCATTTCCGCCAGCAGCCGCACTACATCTTCGATCCCGATCAGCGCAATCTGGCCGCCAACAAGCTGGTGATCCGGCTGCAGCCGGAAGAGGGCATCGCGCTGCAGGTGTTGACCAAGGATGGCGGTCTCGACAAGGGCATGCGATTGCGCCCCGGCCCGCTGCACCTGGATTTCAACCACGCCTTCCCCAAGGAGCGTATTCCGGATGCCTACGAGCGCCTGCTGCTGGAAGTGATGAAAGGCCAGCAGTATCTGTTCGTACGTCGCGATGAAGTCGAATACGCCTGGAAATGGGTCGATCAGTTGATCGACGGCTGGGAAAAGCGCGACATCCCGCCGCGTCGCTATCCGGCTGGCTCCTGGGGGCCGGTCGCTTCCATTGCGATGATCACTCAGGACGGACGTTCCTGGTATGAAGACTACTGATATCAAGTCTACGGATATCAAGAAGCCCGAGCGTCCGCGCGAGCAGATCGCCACCCAGCTGGCGGAGGCCGCCGCTCGGGCATTGGCGGCGGATCTCGTCGACCAGCCGCGCGCGCTGCTGGTCGTTTCGGGCGGGTCGACACCGCTGCCGTTCTTCCAGCGTCTCGCCGAGCAGGCGCTGGATTGGTCACGCGTCGACATCACGCTGGCCGACGAACGCTGGGTGGCTGCGGATCATCCCGACAGCAACGCCCGTCTGGTCCGGGAAACGCTACTCGTCGGCCTGGCGTCGGCAGCGACGTTTCATTCGCTGACGACGGGCGATCCTACTCCGGAACAAGGTGTGGCGGCCGTTGCCGAGCGTCTGGCGGCGCTACCCTGGCCAGCCAGTCTGGTCGTCCTCGGCATGGGCAATGACGGGCACACTGCTTCGCTGTTCCCGGATAGCGGCGAGCTATCCCTGGCGTTGAGTACCGATGACAGCGTCGTGGCTGTGCGAGCACCCAGCGTGTCGCAACCTCGGATTACCTTGAGCGCAGCGCGCCTGCACGATGCGCGTCGCCATGCCCTTCATCTCGTCGGTGATGCCAAGAAGGCAGTGCTGGCCCAGGCGTTCAGCGGAGACGACGTCCGCGAACTGCCGATCCGGGCGTTCCTGACCTGCCCACTGACCCTATATTGGGCGCCTTAGCGCGCCATCCGGTGCCTGCCGTCAGGTGATGAGGCGCCGGATCTCTTTCAAAGGAGTTATTCTCGTATGTCATCCGAACAACGCTTGCCCACGTCCCAAACCGAGCGTCTGGATGCGATCTGTCGCTCTGGCGCGATCATTCCGGTGCTGGTCATCGAGCATCTCGAGCACGCCGTGCCGCTAGCCAAGGCGCTGGTCGACGGCGGTCTCGACGTGCTCGAGATCACGCTACGTACCGACTGTGCGGTCGAGGCTATCAAGCAGATCAAGCAAGCGCTGCCGGATGCGATCGTTGGCGCCGGGACGGTGCTCAGCCTCGATCAGTATCGACTCTCCGAGGAGATTGGTGTCGACTTCGTGGTGACGCCGGGAACCACGCCGGCTCTGTTCGAGTACGGCGTCAGCAGCAGCGTACCGCTGTTGCCGGGTGTGGCCACCGTTACCGAAGTCGTTACCGGGTGGGAGTACGGCTACCGTCGCTTCAAGTTCTTCCCCGCGGAATCGAACGGCGGTGCCAAGGCGCTGAAGTCGTTCGGCGGCCCGCTGCCGGAGGCGCAGTTCTGCCCGACCGGAGGGGTTACCGTGGACAACGCCGCGGATTATCTGGCGCTGCCCAACGTGATGTGCGTGGGCGGTTCCTGGATGGCACCGAAATCGCTGATCGACAGCGAAGACTGGGCAGGTATTACCGAACTGACGCGGGCCGCGACGCAGCGCTATCCGCGTTGATGATTCGCTGACCAGCAATGACGGCACCATAAAGAAGGCCCGATCCATGGATCTGGCCTTCGCTTTTCCGGCTTGAGTCTCGATGAGCGGGAGCCTGGCGGTCAGGCTCGCTCGATCGCCGTTGCCACGCCCTGGCCGCCACCGATACACAGTGTCGCCAGCCCTTTGTGGGCGTCGCGGCGCTGCATTTCATGCAACAGCGTTACCAGGATGCGCGCGCCTGAGGCACCGATGGGGTGGCCCAACGCGATGGCGCCGCCGTTGACGTTGACCTTGTCATCGCGCCATCCCAGATCCTTGGCCACGGCCAGCGTCTGGGCGGCGAAGGCTTCGTTGGCTTCGATCAGGTCCAGCTCGTCGAGGGTCCAGCCGGCCCGCTCCAGGCAGCGGCGAGTCGCTGGCACCGGGCCGATGCCCATGGTGGCCGGGTCGACGGCGGCATTGGCATAAGCACGAATGGTCGCCAGAACCGGTAGCCCAAGTGTCTCGGCACGCTCGGCGCTCATGATCAACAGCGCGGCTGCACCGTCGTTGAGCGAAGAGGCGTTGCCGGCGGTGACGCTGCCGGTCTTGGAAAACGCAGGCTTGAGTTTGCCGAGCGACTCCGCCGTGACGCCGTCACGGGGTTGCTCGTCACGTGCGATCACGAGAGGATCGCCGCGTCGCTGCGGCACGCTCACCGGCGTGATCTCGGCGTCGAAGCGTCCGCCGTCGCGAGCTTGCGAGGCACGCCGCTGGGACTCGGCGGCATAGGCATCCTGCGCCTCGCGGGAGATATCCCACTGTTCCGCGACGTTCTCGGCGGTGATCCCCATGTGATAGTCATTGAAGGCGTCCCACAGGCCGTCGCTGATCATGCTGTCGAGCAGCTCGGCGTGACCCATGCGCAGCCCGGTACGGGCCTTGGGCAGCACGTAGGGCGCCAGACTCATGCTCTCCATGCCGCCGGCGACGATCGCTTCGGCGTCTCCGCAGCGGATCGCCTGGACGGCCAGATGCACGGCCTTGAGTCCCGAGCCGCAGACCTTATCGACGGTCATTGCCGGCACGCTGTCGGGCAGGCCGGCCTCGATCGCGGCCTGGCGCGCGGTATTCTGGCCCAGACCGGCGCGCAGCACGTGGCCCATGATCACTTCGTCGATACCGGCCGGGTCGATGCCTTCGAGCACGCGGCGGATGACGGTCGCTCCCAGGGTCACGGCGGGAACGCTCGACAGGCCTCCCTGGAAGGCGCCGATCGGGGTGCGCGTGGCGGCGACGATGACCACATCGCGCATGGCGGCTGCCGTTTCTTCAGACATGGGTCGTCTCCCGTTGGTCGATCAGTTCGCAGCCGGTGGCTTCACGAATTTCCTCGAGGGTGACGTCTGGCGCGAGTTCGGCCAATGCGAGGCCTTGGTCGGTGATGTCCATCACGCCCAGATCGGTGATGATCCGATCGACGACACCCACGCCGGTCAACGGCAGACTGCAGTCTTTTAGAATCTTGTGTTCACCTTTGGCGGTGTGGCTCATCAGCACGACGACACGCTGCACGCCGGCGACCAGATCCATGGCCCCGCCCATGCCCTTGACCATCTTGCCGGGAATCATCCAGTTGGCGAGATCGCCGTGCTCGGAAACCTGCATGGCGCCGAGTATCGCCAGATTGACATGGCCGCCACGAATCATGGCGAAAGAATCGGCGTTGTCGAAATAACTCGAGCCGGGCAGGGCGGTGACGGTCTGCTTGCCGGCGTTGATCAGGTCGGGGTCGACGGTCTCTTCGGTCGGAAACGGACCGATCCCGAGCAGGCCGTTTTCGGACTGCAGCCAGACGTCCATGCCGTCGGGGATATAGTTTGCCACCAGCGTCGGCTGGCCGATGCCGAGATTGACGTAAAAGCCGTCACGCAGCTCGCCTGCAGCGCGTTCGGCCATCTGTTCCTTGGTCCAGGCCATCTCAGTTCACCTCCCTGAGCGTGCGTTTCTCGATGCGCTTTTCCGGCGTCGGGTTGTGCACGATACGGTGCACGAAGATTCCCGGCAGATGAACGTCATCGGGATCGATGGCGCCGGTTTCGACGATCTCTTCGACCTCGACCACGCAGATCTTGCCGGCCATGGCGGCCAACGGATTGAAGTTGCGGGCGGTCTTGTTGAAGCGCAGATTGCCGGCCTTGTCGGCGACCTGGGCCTTGATCAGGGCGACATCGACCGGGAGGCCACGCTCCATCACGTAGTGCTCGCCGTCGAACTCTCGTACTTCCTTGCCTTCGGCGATCTTGGTGCCGTAGCCGGTCTTGGTGAAGAAGGCGGCGACACCGGCGCCGCCGGCGCGCAAGCGTTCGGCCAGCGTGCCCTGCGGGCAGAATTCGAGCTCTAGTTCGCCGGAAAGATACTGGCGCTCGAACTCCTTGTTCTCGCCGACGTAGGACGAAAGCATTTTCTTGATCTGACGCGATTCGAGCAGCAACCCGAGGCCGAATCCGTCGACGCCGGCGTTGTTGCTGGCAACCGTCAGTTCCTTCTTGCCCGTGTTGCGCAGGGCGACGATCAAAGATTCGGGGATGCCGCACAGGCCGAAGCCGCCGACGGCCAGGGTCATGCCGTCTTCTATCAGATCTTCCAGCGCGTCATCGGCGCTGCCAAACAGTTTGTTCATGTGTCCTTGTCCTGAAACGGATGTCGCGCAGGAATCGCCTGGAAAACGGTCGCGTCGATGTTCGGGTCAATGCTCGAGCCAACTTTCGAGTCATTCATGCTGACCATGAAGGTCCGAACATATCGCTCTCGCAGGCGATCGGTTGGTGAGACATTACCATTCGAGGCGAGGCGCCGAAGGTCGATTAGACGATAGGAGTAGACGCCGTCGCGACAGGACGGCGTCAGCTGGGTAACAGCGCGTTAGCACGACAAGTACGTTAGCGGGGCAGGTCGTCGAGATCGCCGGCGCCGGGCAGAGAAACGAAGGCCCCGGCACGAGTGGCCGCAAAGGCGCCGCAGCGGCAGGCAAACGTCAGCGCTTCGGTCAGCCTGGCTTCGTCGGCCAGCCAATCGGAGAATGTCTCGCAGGTCACGTCATCTCGTGACAGGAAGGCCAGCAGACCGCCGATGAAGGCATCGCCGGCGGCAGTGGTATCGACTGCTTGCACGCTTGGCGGTATGGCCTGCCGCTGACGGTCGGCCTGATAGGCGATCACCGGCCCCGGGCCATCGGTGATCACGATCAATCGGGCGCCCTTGGCCAGTCGGGCACTGGTCCACTCATCGACGCTGCGATCACCGCGCAGGGTATCCAGCTCTTCGGTGGAAAGCTTGATGACATGAGCGCGTTCGAGCAATTGCTCGACCAGCCCGATATCGACAATGCCTTGTGGCCACAGCATCGGGCGCAGATTGACGTCGACGCTGATCAGGCAGCCGCCGCGGCGAGCGATGCTGGCGAGATCCAGCGTGGTGCGGGCAATGGCGTTATCGGTCAGACTGTTGCTGCACAGATGAACCAGCGCCGGCTCAGTAAATATCCCGGAAGGCAGATGCTCGCGGCGATAGAGCAGATCGGCGGCGGGCGGCCGGTAGAAGTCGAACTGACGCTCGCCCTGGGCGTCGCGGGAGACGAAAGCCAGCGCCGTGCGAGCCTCGCGGGTCCGAACGACGTGCTGGGTGTCGACGCCGTAGCGGTTCAGCTCGTCGACCAGAAAGTCGCCGAAGCGATCATCACCGATCATGCCGAGAAAGCGGCTAGGGATTCCCTGTCGGGCACACGCTACCGCGGCATTGGCCGGCGCGCCGCCCGCATAGGGAGTGAAAGTCTCGGGGCCGCTATCGGTGCCGAGGCGGCTGGACAGCATATCGACGAGGGCTTCGCCGAAGGCGATGATGGGGGTCATGGGTTACCGACTCTCTTCTCTAGCGGGAATCCTGATGCGGCGTTCCTGATCTTGTTGAATCCGGTTTCGTCGAATCGGATTCCATCGAACCTGATTCATCGACCGGTCTTATCGGCCAGGTCCTGTCGAGCAAGGTGCCGCACCAAACGTCATCACGGTACGCGGTGACTGCGAGCTTCTTCCAGCAACGCAAACCACGTCGGGCGATCGAGTTCGAGATTACTGCTCAGCAGCAAATTGTCGATACGTCGTTCATTCAACGTTCCAATCACCGGTACCGGCTTGCCGGGCAAACGTCGCAGCCATGCCAACGCCAGCCCGGCGGTAGTCGAGTTGAGCTGTTCGGCCAGCCGCGACAGCGCACTGCCCAGCACGTCCTCGAACACCGAGCCACCGCCCAGCGGAGACCAGGCCATCGGCGCCAGCCCGTCGGCGAGAATGGCGTCGTAGAAGCCGTCGAACAACGCATTCGGATGCGCCAGCGAGAGCTCGAGCTGGTGCACGCCAAGCCGATTTTGCATCGAGGCCTGCAGGCGCCGCCACTGTTCGGGGAGAAAGTTGGAGACGCCCACGGCACCGACCTTGCCGGCGGCGATGGCGTCATCCAACGCCCGTGCGGTGGCTTCGGCATCCATCAGCGGGTCGGGGCGATGCAGCAGGAAGTGATCCAGACGGTCGACGCCGAGACGCGATAGCGAGCCGTCGATGACCTGGGTCAGGTAACGCTCGGAGGTGTCGTAATGCTTGATTCCAAACGGTGATGTGTCGCGATGCGGGAGTACGATGTCACCCTTGGTGACGACCCGAACCCGGGACTTTAGCGATGGCCGGCGGGCCAGCGCTTCACCGAAACGCTGCTCGCCCTGATGGTTGCCGTAGCTGTCGGCGTGATCGAACCAGTGCAGTCCTTGATCGACCCGAGCCTCCAGCCAATCGGCGAACTTTTCGACATCGTCGAATTCGGGGCGCTCGTACTGGCGCATCATGCCCAGGATGAAGGGCGAATCGAAAATCAGATCGTCGCTCACGCCGCGCTTGCCTCCCGCACGATCGTGGTGGACAGCAGGTGCTGGCCGTCGGGCACCAGCCATACCGGATCGACCCGCGTACAGGCGGCCTCGACGCATACGAAGCGCAGGCCGGCCAATGCCGGAGTGTCATCCGGCAGACCGTCGCCGGGATGCCAGACGACCGTCGAGTCGCTGCCTTGCTTGCTGATCAGCAGCCGACGCTGGCCATCGTCGAGCACGACGAGGCGGTTGGACTGGTAGATGCGGTCGAGGGCGCCGCGGATGCCCAGTTCGCCCTGCTGATGGTGTTCGGCAAAGTGTTCGAGTTTGTCCAGGTAACGGGCGCCCGCCAGCCCCTCGACGCGACACCGGTGGGTGTCGGCAACGGCAAAATAGCTGTGCAAGGCCCCGGTCAGCTTGACCGGTGTGGTGCCGGTGTGACGGGTCATCAACTCGACCGTCAGACGCTTGTCGTTGGCATGAACGACAACGTTGGGAACGAGCTGGTCATGCAGGCGCTCTTCGGGGGAGAGGTGAATCTCGACCCCGCTGCCGGAGATGCTTTCGTCGACGGCATCGACACGCCACGGCGCCGTGCGCGCGGGGCCATGCATGGGCCCCTTGCCGTCCGGTGATTCGTCGGCGAACCACGGCCAGCAAACGGGAATGCCACCGCGGATGGCGCCCGGCATCGGTTGCGGGGTCGGCGTCACCCACAGCCAGCCATCCTCCGTGCTGGAAGCTGGTCGAGCGCCTGTGGTTCGCCCGGCTTCGGGGGAGAAAGGTAAAAAATGCAGAACCTGCGCGCCCTGAAGCGAAATCGCCAGCTCGCCCCAATCGGCATTGAGCAGCAGAAGACGCCGGCCTTCCCAGTCTGCCTCTCGTTGGCCGTCGGTCGCGTCGATCAACTGCCGCAGCGTATCCGGGATCATGTCACCTCCTCGTTGTGCAGAGCTTCCGCCGCGCCCAGCAATCCTGTCCACGGCGCCGTCACCACCCAAGTGGGGATGCCAGCATTGTAAGCGCTCAGACGGCCCTTGTCGGCAAAGGCGCGGCGGAAGTCGCTGCGTGGCAGCCAGTCGACAAGACGCGGAATGATGCCACCGCACAGGTAGACGCCGCCCAGCGAGCCGAGTGTCAGTGCAGCATCGCCAGCCGAGCCGCCGAGGATCTTGAGAAATCGCATCAGCGTCTCGCGGGCGACGCGATCGCCTGCGCGGGCGGCGCCGGTGATCTCGGCCGGCGTGTTGTATTGTGCGGTAACCTTGAGCAGCGCCGCGTGAGCCAGATACAGATCGAGCAGGCCCTGACCGCATAGCAGGCGTTCGATGGAGACGCGGCCGTAACGCGCGCGGAAGTAGTCGAGCAGCTGACGTTCGCGTTTATCGGTGGGGGCAAAAGTGGCATGGCCGCCTTCCGTGGTCAACGGGATCCAGTGGCGCCGGCTGGGAACCAGGCCGGCCAGACCCAGCCCCGTGCCGGGCCCGATGACCAGACGAGGGCGATGAGCCTCGGCTTCGCCCTCACCGATTTTGACGAGATCTTTTTGGTCGATATGCGGGATGCCGAGCGCCTGGGCGGTGAAATCATTGATGACCTTGAAATTCGACAGGCCCAGCTGTTCCGCAACGGCTTTCTTGGAGAACGCCCAATCGTTGTTGGTCATCTTGACCCAGTCATCATGCACTGGGCAGGCGAAAGCCAGACAGGCCTCCTCGAGTGACTCCGCGCCGACCTTCTTCAGGTAGGCCTGAATGGCCTCGACCAACCCTGCGTAATGCGCACAGGGCAGTGTTTCGATCGACTGCAGTTCGACGCTGCCGGGCATGACCAGGGCAAAGCGCGCGTTGGTTCCACCAATGTCGCCGATCAGGGCGGGAGTGGTCATTTGTGCCCTCCGGGCAAGTCGGCGGCCTCGAAGCCGCCAAAGGTAGCCGCGCCTTCCTCGGCACCACCGACCAGCTGGCGGAAACCGGCGAACAGTTCGCGACCCATTCCATGATGATAGTGATCCAGATCGCAGGCTGCCGGTTCGCGTTGCGCCCAGGTGTCGGCATCGACCAGGGCTTCGAGAACGCCATTGTCGGGGTCGAGCAGTACCGTGTCGCCATCGCGCAGATAGGCGATAGGGCCTGAGTCGACCGCTTCCGGCGTGATGTGGATCGCCGCGGGTACCTTACCAGAGGCACCGGACATGCGCCCATCGGTGACCAGCGCGACCTTGTGGCCGCGATCCTGCAATACGCCCAGAAACGGTGTCAATTGGTGAAGTTCCGGCATGCCGTTGGCGCGCGGCCCCTGAAAGCGCACGACGACGATGATGTCCCGGTTCAGTTCGCCGCTCTCGAACGCGGCCTTGACCTGGCTCTGGTCGTCGAAGATACGCACCGGTGCCTCGACCTTGCGAAACTCCGGCTTGACCGCGGAAACCTTGATCACGCCGCGGCCCAGGTTGCCGTCGAGCACTGCCAGGCCGCCGGTGGCAGAAAAGGGCCTGTCCGCCGGCCTTAGCACGTCTTCATCGAGACTGTGCTGTGTGCCCTCACGCCATATCAGACGATCGCCGTCGAGGAACGGCTCCTGTGTGTAAGCTTGCATGTCGGTGCCGAAAGCGGTGTGGACGTCAGCGTGCATCAGGCCCGCCGATAACAGCTCTCGGACCAGGAAACTGACACCACCGGCAGCGTGAAAATGGTTCACATCGGCCTGGCCGTTGGGGTAGATCCGGGTCAAGCCGGGAATCACCGTCGACAGCTCGGCGAAGTCGTCCCAGGTAATGGTAACGCCGACGGCGGCCGCCATCGCGACCAGATGGAGGGTGTGATTGGTCGAACCGCCGGAGGTCAGTAGCCCGATCATGGCGTTGACGATCGCATGAGCGTTGATCTGCTTGTAGAACGGGTGATAGTCGCCGCCCTGATCGCTATTGCGGATGACCTGCTCGGTGCTGAAGCGTGTGATGGCATCTCGCAGCGGTGTGCCGGGATTCACGAACGAGGTGCCCGGCAAGTGCAGGCCCATCATCTCGAGCATCAGCTGGTTGGAGTTGGCGGTGCCGTAGAACGTGCAAGTTCCCGCGCTGTGGTAGGAGTCGGACTCCGCTTCGAGCAGCGCATCCCGGCCAACCTTGCCTTCAGCATAGAGCTGACGGATGCGGGATTTCTCGGCATTGGGCAGCCCGCTTGGCATCGGGCCGGCGGGCACGAACACGGCCGGCAGATGGCCGAAACGCGCAGCGCCGATGAACAGTCCTGGCACGATCTTGTCACATACACCGAGATAGAGTGCGCCATCGAACATGTTGTGCGACATCGCCACCGCCGTCGACATGGCAATCACATCGCGGGAGAAGAGCGACAGCTCCATGCCCGGCTGACCTTGAGTAACGCCGTCACACATGGCGGGCACGCCGCCGGCAAACTGGGCGGTACTGCCCATGCCGCGGGCGGCTTGCTTGATCAGCTCGGGGAAATGCTCGAGAGGCTGGTGGGCCGACAACATGTCGTTATAGGAAGAGACGATGCCGATGTTGGTGCTGTTCATCAGCTTCAGGCTGTTCTTGTCGCCAGCATTGCAGGCGGCGAAGCCGTGCGCCAGGTTGCCGCAGGAGAGTTCTGCACGATGAACGCCGCGACGATGCTGCTGCTGCATGCGTTCTTCGTAGAGACGGCGGCGATCGGCTGAGCGCTCCTCGATGCGCCGTGTCACACGGTCGACTGTGGGATTGAGCTTCATGGTCTGCCTCATCGAGCTGTCAGGGTTATTTGGTAAACTTACCAAAAAAATATCGACTTTGTTCGCAAATGAGCCTTTTGTATTAGTCTTTCGGAGTAATATTTTTTCACGCGGCGATGTTCTAGACTGCGTGTTCTAGACTACTTATAGAGCTTCAAGGTGATCGAGCCTGCCGCTCGGTCCGGCATCGCCCAAGTGCTTGTCGATGCAGGCTGTAACAGTGCCTGCCGCAAGAGGCTGTAACTAGGGCGTGGCCATACCACACAGCTGAACGTTTGAATCACGTCATCAAAGAGGAGAGCACCATGACATTGCGTGTCGCCATCAACGGATTCGGCCGCATCGGCCGTAATGTGCTTCGTGCCATGTACGAGAACGGTTATCGTGACCGGATCGAAGTCGTCGCCATCAACGACCTGGGTGACCCTGCGCTCAACGCCCATCTGCTACGTCACGACAGCGTTCACGGGCACTTTGGATTCGAAGTCACGCATGACAGCGATACTCTGAGCGTAGACGGGGATAGCATCCGTATCCTATCCGAGCGTGACCCGGCACAGCTGCCCTGGAAAACGCTGAACGTCGATCTGGTAATGGAATGCACGGGGCTGTTCACCAAGCGTGACGCGGCGGCCAAGCACATCGAAGCCGGCGCCGAGCGCGTGCTGATTTCCGCGCCGAGCGGTGATGCCGACGCCATGGTCGTGTTCGGGGTCAACGAGCAGGTGCTCAAGGCCGAACACCGCGTCGTCTCCAATGCCTCCTGTACGACCAACTGTCTTGCACCAGTGGCACAGGCGCTGCAGGAAGGCGTGGGTATCGAGAGCGGTCTGATGACGACCGTGCATGCTTACACCAACGATCAGAATCTTTCTGACGTCTACCACACTGACCCGTACCGTGCGCGCAGTGCGACCCAGTCAATGATTCCGACCAAGACCGGCGCCGCAGCGGCCGTCGGTATCGTGCTGCCCGAACTGGATGGCAAGCTCGACGGCCTGGCGGTCCGTGTGCCGGTGATCAACGTATCGCTGGTGGACCTGACCTTCACCGCCGGTCGTGACACCAGCAAGGAAGAGATCAACGAGATCGTCGTGAAGGCTGCCGCCAAGTCATCGGTGCTGGCGGTGAACTCTCAGCCGCTGGTCTCGATCGATTTCAACCATGATGCCAATTCATCGACATTCGATACCAACCACACGCGTGTCAACGGGCGTCTTGTCAAGGTCATGGCCTGGTATGACAACGAGTGGGGCTTCTCCAACCGCATGCTGGATACCGCGCTGGCGATGCAAGCTGCCAGCTGATCCCACCCGGATCTGTAGTTCGAACGCGCCGGGCGACCGAGGTTCTGTCGCCCGGCTTCATGTCCGCTCGAGAATACCGGGCTCCGGTTTTTCGTCACTCTGCTATTCGTTCCCGCCAATACCGCTTGCGGATCCCGTGATTCTTCCTCGAGCCTTTGTCCGCTCGTCGAATCCCGGAATCGTGCCTCTTACCGCCGAAATCGTGCCTATTTTGCTCTCAAGTCGTTCGATCAGGTGTCGATAGACCCCTGTAAGCTGATCAATCGTGCTGGTGGGCTTGGACTTGTCGGGCCGACCCTCTAATGTAACGCTGAATAAATTCCGTTTTTATCCACGCATATTTTATCCACGCATAGAGGTCGGCGGCGTCATGCACGACAACATTATCAACGCGCACCGTTTGATCGGCGAGACCATCCACGAGCCCGAGACAGAGCGACGTGGGCGGATCGTCGGTGTCGACCAGTCGCGTTCCGTGCCGGTGATTTTCGTGATCTGGCAGGAACAGTCAGGCATACAGCGCTTCGAATTGACTCGCGACGAGCTGCGTCAACTGGCCGAGGCCTGTAGCCGCCGTTCGCCAGGTCACGATGCTCAAGCCACCCGCAAGGATGACGATACGAGTGCATCGCTAGGCGATGCGACGTTCGTTTCGCCTGAACTGAATCAACGTCGTGTCGGCTCTCGCTGACGCGATTTCGTTCTATCACCCAGCCGCGTGTCACGGTACTGCGGCTAGATGAGGCCGGAGTGCATGGGTCCACTGAATGCCTGCGTGCATGACGATGGCAGTTTGAGCGCGGAAGCGCAGCACTGGCTGCAATCGTTGCCAGGCACGGCCTACGTCACCGATTCGGCCTGGTGGCTGGGAGAACTTCACTTTCTCGCCGAATCCATCAGCACGTTGGGTCAACGCCAGGCGGCGGATTACCGATCCCAGCCCGATCGATGGCTGGCCCAGATTCCCGAGCGTTGGCCGCTACTCGAGCAGCTGCAGAAGGCGCTGGCGCGGGGCGATCATGCGGCTCGGCTGTCCTACGTCGTCGAACGGCCGGACGGCTCGCAGTGCCTGGTCGATGACAATCTCAGCATTCTGCGTGACGCCGATGGCGCGGTGGTCGCTCTCGTGGGGTTTTTGTTGCCGCAGAAGGTGGAGCCCACGGCGAGCGAAAGTCTCTCCCTTCAATCGCTGCTCGATCACAGCGGCGATGTGGTCATGGCACTCGACGAAGATCTCAACTGCTGTGATGTGGCAGGTAACACTCAGGGCATGCTTGGCATCGGTACCGCGTCGCTGCGATCGAGCTCCCTTTTCAGCCTGATGGCCCCGGAGGATGGCTCTCGTGTTCAACGGCTGCTGGCCGAGGCGGCTGCCCAAGCGGCCTCGACGATGCTGGAACTGAGGTTGAGGCACCGGGACCGCGGATATCGCTGGTTCGAGATTCACTTCTCGCCTTGCCCGCTCCCTGCCGCACTGACGCTGACGTCTTCGGAAATGCCGGGGTGGATCGCCATCGCCCGCGACATTACCCGGCGCCGGCAGCAATCACTACAATGGGATGCGTACACCGCCACGGACGAACTGACCTCGGCCCTCAATCGAGAGCCTTTCATGGGCCTATTGAACCATGCGTTCTCGAGCGGCGATGCCAGCGCCCGATTCACCCTGATCGTCTTCGACGTCGATCATTTCAGCGATATCAACGCCGCCTGGGGGCGCGAAGGCGGCGATCTCGTCCTCTCGTGCATCGGCGAAATGTGTCGGGCGACATTGAAAGAGCGCTTCAGTTTCGGACGTCTGGATGACGACACCTTCGCGCTGTTGTTGAGCGGCAAGTCTCTACAGGAGAGCGCGGCCATTGCAGAACGGCTACGGGGACGGTTCGCCTCGACCCGGGTGGAGTTCCATGGTCACTGGCTGGCTTTCTCGGTTAGTCTTGGGGTGGCCGAACGCCGCACGGAAGAGTCGGCGCAAGCCTTGCTGACGCGTGCCGAAGCGGGTGTCGAAGCTGCCAAGCAGCTGGGACGAGATCGCGTACAGCAAGCGCCGTGAAGAAGTCGTTAATAGTGGCCAACCCTGGCGCCAAGCCAATCAAATTTCTCGCGCCAAGCCGGTCGAGCTCGCGCCAAGCCAGTCAAACAAGGAGAACGATGATGGGAAGACTACTGCTGGCCTCGCTGCTTAGCCTGATATGTGTATCGGCGTGGGCCGATGAGGTCGAGGGGCCCCATGTCCAAGGACAGACCTTCGAGTACTCCACCGGTGGTCAGACCTATCAGGGGTACCTTGCCTACAACGCGAGCGACGACCAGCCCCGTCCGGGCGTACTGCTGGTGCATGAGTGGTGGGGGCTCAACGACTACATGAAGCACAAGGCCGACCAGCTGGCTGCGCTGGGATTCGTGGCGCTGGCGGTCGACATGTATGGCGATGGCAAGGTCGCCCAGCACCCCGCAGATGCCAAGGCGTTCTCCAGTCAGGTCATGCAGGATTGGCCCTCCGCGCGTGCGCGGCTGGAAGCGGCAATGTCGGCGCTGCGTGAGCATCCCGCGGTCCGCGAGGATCGCATGGCCGCGATCGGCTACTGCTTCGGCGGCGGCGTGGTGATGAACATGGCGCTGGCCGGTATGCCCCTGGACGCGGTGATCAGCTTCCACGGCAGCCCGACCCAGGTGGTGTCCAATCCGCAGCCTTTCGATGGTGCGGTGCGAATCTACAACGGCCAGGATGACTCGCTTGTCGATTCTGATGCGCTCGATAGCATGGCAGCGGCGCTGACCAAGGACGGGGCGGATGTGCGCGTCGTGCAGTATCCCGGTGCCAAGCATGCTTTCACCAACCCTGACGCCGACAAACTGGCCGAGGAAGACGATTTGCCGCTCGGTTACAACGCAGCCGCAGATGCTGCCTCCTGGCAGGCCGCGCTGCTGACCCTGGACCAGGCGTTGAATCAATAGGCGCCTGAGCCACGGCTGAGGTCTTGGTTCAAAAGCTACACGCGCTGCTGTCTACGCATAGTGAGCCGGGCAAGTGAGAGCGAGGAGTCGCAAAATACAGAAGCCACGAACGNNCGTTCGTGGCTTCTGCCTTGTGGCTATTTGCTTCGCGGCGCAGGGCCTATTCGTTGGGGCGGCTCAGCGCCAGCACGCGCTTGGCCAGGGCAATCATCTCCGGGTCACCGGTATGCTTGTCGGGCACGTCGGATAGCTTGATGACCGGCAACCAGTGTTGGCCTTCCGGCCTGGCCTCGACCATCTTGACGACCATGTTCATCGGCTCGACGCCGACATCGTTGGTGAAATTGGTGCCGATGCCGAAGGCCATGCCGATCCGATCCTGGCAGAACGACTGGATCCGCTCGACCTTTTCCGGCGTCAATGCGTCGGAGAAGATGATCGTCTTGCTGCGCGGGTCGATTCCCAGCTTCTCGTAGTGGGCAATAGTCGAGGCGGCGAAGTCGATGGGGTCGGCGCTGTCGTGGCGCACGCCATCGAAGAGCTTGGCAAACTTCTTGTCGAAACTTTCGAAGAAGGCCGGGCTGGTAAACGTATCGGTCAAGGCGATGCCGAGATCACCGCGGTAGACATCGACCCAGTGCTCCAGTGCCAGGCTATTGGCCATCTTGAAGCCGAAACGTGCGCCGTGGAACATGAACCACTCATGCGCGTGGGTACCGATGGGTTTGACCCCATGGCGCATCGCCAGCAGCACGTTGCTGCTGCCGCTGAACGCCTCGCCACCGTGACGGCGCAGCGCGCCGACCACGCGATCATGGACGTCGAAGGAGAAGCGGCGGCGAGTACCGAATTCGGCGATCTTCAGTCCCATCCGCTGGTACTGTTCGATCTTGGCACGCGTGCGTGCCTCGACCGTTTCGTCGTCATCGCGATCGACTCTACGCAGGCGGTACCAGAGTTCGCTGATCAACGCCATCAACGGAACTTCCCACAGGATTGTGCGATACCACAGCCCATCGATGGTCACTGAGAGCTCGCTGCCCGTCTGTTCGATGATCACCTCGTCCGGGTCGTAGCGGAAGCCCGCCAGAAAATCGAGATAGGTCGGATCGAGATAAGGGCAGGTGGTTTGCAGGTACTGCTTTTCCGCCTCGGTCAGCACAAGGCCGCCCATGGCATCCACTTCACGCCGTAGTGCTTCGCCGAAGCCTACGGGGAATGCATGCTGGCCCCGGTTGATGAAGGCGTATCGTGCCTGCGCATAGGGAAAGCGCTTGATCACGGCGTTCTGCATCGTGATCTTGTAGAAATCGTTGTCGAGAAGCGAAGTCAGCATGAAAACTCTTCATCAGCGTGAGCAAAGTTCGCGGTCGTTGACTCCCGCGAGCGATCGTCCATGGGTGCGGTTTTCGTCCGTCGGTACGGTTTTCGTCCATCGGTACGCTAAAGGAAGGCCATGACACCAAACATTGTCGCGACGAAACCACCGAACAATAAAAGACCGGCCAGCGAGAGCAAGATCAGCAGATAGCCTAATATCAGACCGGCGAGCGCCCAGCTATCGCCCGACTCCTGCTTCTGGCGAATCTGCCGCCGAGCCAGATGGCCACAGACAATGCCGCCCAATGCCGCCGGTGGTACGAAAGTACCCAGCACGCTGAGCGCGAAGGCGGCCAGCGCCATGATATTGGTAGGCCCCGACGACGGGGTGGGTTGGCCGGGAGGAGAAGAGGCGAATGTCATCGTGCTGGGCGTCTCTCGATCATGAGCTAGTGGCAGAGTATCGCACTCTTGCCCGTGGCTCTCGAAGTTTTCAGCCCAGGATGTTATCCACATTCGCATTCATCTGGCCTGACGGCCCCGGGCCTGGATGGACCGCGTAAAACAGGAGAAGAACATGGCGTTGCGGGTCGAGAATATCGGTAGTCTCGCGAATACGAACGCGGCGCTTTGGAATGGCGCCGTCGGTGATTGCTATCCTTTTCTGCGTTATGAGTTTCTGGCGGCTTTGGAAGCATGTGGTTGCGCTGACGTGGCCACCGGCTGGGAGCCGGATCATCTAGTGGTTTTCGACGATGAGCGAGCCGTGGCAGTCTTGCCTCGCTACGCCAAATATCACTCTCGCGGCGAGTATGTATTCGACTGGGCCTGGGCCGATGCCTGGGAACGCGCCGGCGGCGATTACTACCCTAAATCGTTGTCGGCCATTCCGTTCACGCCAGCAATGGGGCCGCGACTGGCGGTAGCTGACGACGTCGATCGGCGTGCGGTCATCGCAGCGCTGGCGGCGGTGATTCGTGATTCCGGTCTACAAAGCTGGCATCTACTGTTCGCCGATAGCGACGAGGTGGACGACTGGCAGGCTGCGTTCGATGCGCCACTGATGGAGCGCAGCGCGGTCCAGTTCGCCTGGCAGGATGAACAGTTTGGCGACTTCGACGGATTTCTGGCGCGAATGAGTTCACGCAAGCGCAAGGAGATCCGACGGGAGCGTCGCAAGCTCGCCGAGCAGGGCTTCGTGTTCGACCGACTCACCGGTTCGCAGATCGATGATGACGCTCTGGCGCAGTTCTACCGCTGCTACTGCATGACCTACCTGGAGCGCGGGCAGCGACCTTACCTCAGCCTCGAATTCTTCATGCGCCTGCGCGACGGGATGGCTGATGCCCTGATGCTGGTTCGTGCCAGCGTCGGCGAGCGAGCGGTGGCTGCGGCCCTGTGTTTTGAAGGGCGAGGTCTCGAGGGGCGGGGGGCCGAAGGAGGAGGGACGCTCTATGGCCGCTATTGGGGCAGCGAGGTCGAGGCCGACTTTCTGCATTTCGAGACCTGTTACTATCAAGGCATCGAACACTGCCTCGAGCGTGGGCTGACTCGGTTCGACCCCGGCACTCAGGGAGAACACAAGCTGACGCGGGGTTTCGCGCCGGTCATCAGCCGTTCGCTGCACTATCTCGACCATCCGGGGTTTCGTGACGCCGTCGAGGAATTTTGTCATGAAGAGCGGCGTCACGTGCAGGCCTATTTCGAAGAGTGCCGCCTGCGCTTGCCGTTCAAGACGTGTGCCGTTTGAGCGAACAGCGTGTGCTGTGTGAGCCGACAGAACGCCGTTAGCAGGATCGACCGCCAATGCCTTGATGTAACGGGGATACGAGGATACGAGGGAGATGGATTTTCTCAATGAAGCGGCTGTGCTGTTGGGCGCAGCCATCATCGCAGTACCGCTGTTTCAACGCCTTGGCCTGGGATCGATCCTGGGTTATCTGTGCATTGGTTTGCTGGCGGGACCTTCGGTCAGTGGCTTCGTTTCCGAACCGGAATCCGTCCTGCACTTCTCCGAATTCGGCGTGGTCATGCTGCTGTTCATCATCGGCCTGGAGCTGGAGCCGCGCCGATTGTGGTCGATGCGCAAACGTCTGCTGGGGCTGGGAAGCTTGCAGATGGCGGGCTGTGCGGCGCTGCTGATGCCGGTCGGATTGCTGCTCGATCTGTCGCCCAGTATCGCCATCTTTCTGGGGCTGACGCTGGCGCTGTCGTCGACGGCCTTCGCGTTACAGGTGCTCAACGAGCGACGCCAGTTGGCAACGCCGCACGGTCAGAGCGCCTTCGCCATGCTGCTGTTTCAGGATCTGGCAGTGATACCGCTGCTGGCACTGTTGCCGTTTCTGGCCGGACGCGCCGATGCGGCGCCGGACGACGGCTGGGTCATCGCACGAAGCATCGGTGTGGTCATCGCCGCCATCGCGTTCGGTCGTCTGGTCTTTCCCCGAGTGCTGGCGCTGATCGCGCGCAGCGACGTGCATGAAATCTTCACCGCTGCGGCGCTGTTCCTGGTACTGGCGATGGCACTCGTCATGCAGTGGGCCGGTCTGTCGATGGCGCTGGGTGCCTTCCTGGGCGGCGTCATGCTGGCGGATACGCCATATCGTCATGAGCTCGAGGCCAACATCGAGCCGTTCAAGGGGCTGCTGCTGGGGCTGTTCTTCGTGGCGGTAGGGATGTCGGTCAATCTGTCTCTGGTGCTGGATAATATCTTGCTCGTACTGGGGTTGGCCGTGGCGATGACATTGGCCAAGACCGTGGTGCTGGCAGCCATCGGTCTATTGGTACGGCTGCCACGGACCGAAATTCCAAGGCTGGCGACGATCATTTCTCAGGGTGGAGAGTTCGACTTCGTGCTGTTGACCGCGGCGGTGGCCGCCGGTGTCATCGACCAGCGCATCGCCAGTCTGTGTATCGCTGCGGTCACCCTGAGCATGGCGGCCACCCCATTTCTGTATCAGCTGGGGGAAAAACTCGGCGACCGACTCAAGGAGAGTCGCCCCTATGAAACCGACTTCGGCGACGATACCCCGCCGGTGATCATCGCGGGGCTGGGCCGCTTCGGACAGATGGTCGGCCGTATGCTGAAGATGCAGGGCATCAACTTCACCGCGCTGGACCCCAATATCACTCAGGTCGAGTTCATCCGGCGCTTCGGTTCGCGCATCTTCTACGCCGATGCGACCCGGCTGGATCTGCTGCGTGCGGCAGGTATCGACAAGGCGAAACTGCTCGTCATCGCGGTGGATAGCGAAAGCGCCGCACTCACCATCGCGCGGCTGGCGAAGACCCATTTTCCCCATCTCAGCGTTTACGCTCGAGCGCGCAATCGGCATCACGCCTGGCAGTTGATGGAAATCGGCATCGACAGCGTGGTCCGCGAGACCTTCGCTTCGAGCATGGAAATGAGTGTCGAGGTCCTCAAGGGGCTGGGTTATCCCAGTTCCAATGCCATCAATGCGGTGCGCACGTTCCGCGATTTCGACAATCAGCTACTCAAGGATACCTACGCTCATCGCAATGATTCCGAACGGTTGATGGCGACCGAGCAGGCAGCGATGGCCGAACTGCAATCGCTGTTCCAGCAGGCGCTCAATAGAGGGCGTGCCAACGATAGACGTGACCCGGAAGGCCCGCTCGACAGCCGCAGTGCCAACGATAGCGATGGCGCCAGTGAGGATGCCGGCGGCGCTGATGGTAGCGGCGAGAACGAGGAGAGATCCCATGGCCCAGACTCTGGAACGACGACTCGCGGCGTTTGATGTGCCAGTAGAAGGAGGTCTGACGCCGCTCTCCGGCGGTGACAGCGGCGCCGGGCTGTGGCGGGTCGAGGGCGAGACGCCGCATATCGTCAAGCGGGATTCGCCAGAGCGCGTAGCCGGTGAAGCGGACGGCTTGCGGGCGCTGCAGTCGGCCTGTCGTCTGCTCATCGTGCCCGCGGTGCTGGCGCAGGATGATGACCTGCTGGTCATGCAGGCGCTGGACGACACGGGGAAGCGCGATGGCGCCGCGCTGGGTGAAGGGCTACGTCAGATGCACCAGGATTCCCGGGATGCCGAGGCGGGCCATGGCTGGCCACGGGACAACGCCTGCGGGCTGACGCCCCAGCCCAATGCGCCGCTGCAGGATGGCCGGGCTTTCCAGCGCGAACGCAGGCTGTTGCCATTGGTGACGCTCTGTCGCGAACAGGGGGCACTGGACGCCCAGCTGGCTGCGCGTATCGAGCGCCTTGCCGAATCGCTGGAAGATTGGTTGCCCGATACGCCGCCCTGTCTGGTCCACGGTGATCTGTGGTCGGGCAATGTGCTGTTCACGCCCACTGGGCCGGCGATCATCGACCCGGCGGTCTATCGCCACTATCCGGAGGTGGATGTCGCCATGTTGACCCTGTTCGGCGGGCCGGGAGAGGCCTTTTTCGAGGCCTACTGGGATGGCGATCGCCCCGTGGACTGGGAACGTCGCGAGGCGCTGTTCCAGCTCTATCCGCTACTCAATCATCTGTATTTGTTTGGACGGGGTTATCTCGGCGGCGTGACACGAGCGATGGATCGGGTTCTGGTCGGATAATGGTGCTCGCCGCGGATGGGTTTTCATCATTGCCGATCACTGGCCATCATCTCCGTATTACCGCTGGGGAGCGCGAATATCGGAGGGCGCAACAGGCTCTCCCATGACATCATGGCCTCGGGTGTTGATATGCAGCGCGTAGAGCGATGTCGTGGCGCAGATATACAGCCGGTTACGACTAATGCCGCCGAAGCAGACGTTGGCCACGGTCTCCGGGACCGCGATGCGTCCGAGCCGGGTGCCATCCGGGGCGTAGCAGTGCACGCCATCGCCGGCACTCGTCCACAGATTGCCATCGACGTCGAGACGAAAACCGTCGAAGAGGCCGCTCGTCGATACGGCAAAAACCTCGCCGCCGGAGAGACGATAATCCGGTTCCACCCGGAATCGACGAATATGATGAGGCCCAGCATCGCGATGGGTGGCGCCGGTATCCGAGATATAGAGCCACGCATCGTCGGGCGAGAACGCCAGGCCATTGGGCTTTTCGAAATCGTCTGCGACGCGGATCAGTCGATGCTCGGGGGTGAGGCAGTAGACGTGGCAACCCATTTCGGCATTGCGCAGTCCCCCTTCGTAGTCGCTGTCGATGCCGTAGCTCGGGTCGGTGAACCAGATCGAGCCATCCGACTTGACGGTGACGTCATTGGGCGAATTTAGCCGGTGACCCTCGAATCGATCGGCTAGCGTGGTGATGCGTCCGTTGTGTTCGGTGCGAGTGACGCTACGAGAACCGTGTTCACAGGTAATGAGACGGCCTTGCCGGTCTCGTGCCTGGCCGTTGCCGAAAGCGGCAGGTTGACGAAAAATCGCGACATGGCCATCGCACTCGTCGTAACGCAGCGTTCGATCATTGGGGATGTCGGACCACAGCAGGTAACGCCCGGCGGCGTCGTAGACTGGCCCTTCGCACCAGCGTCCTTCACTCCAGAGACGCTCGAGCTGCGTGTTGGGAAGTATCAGCGACGTAAAACGAATATCCTCGACGATATACCAATCGGGGTAATGCATGCAGCCACCCTCAGAATGTAAGACCGACCAGAATGTGGGGTCGACCGGAAATTAGGATCGACACAGTCTTGTCGTTGTGGGGATAGCTGTCATTGCGACGAAAGTGTTATCGGCGAATAAGGTTGCCGATAACACCGGGCACGGAATATCGCGAGGACCATGCCCAGTGTTGGTTTTAACCCGGACGGGGATCGCACGGCATCAGTCTGATGCGTTCGAAGAGGGTATCGAGCATGCGTGGGCCGATTTCACCGATATCGTAGCGCTCTGGATCCCTCAGCCAGTCGTGCATGAGGCCCAGAAACATCGACATCAACATGCGGCAGGCGATTTCCGGCTCGATGCTTGCGGCCAGGGTGCCGGTGTCGCGCGCATCTTCGAAGCGCTCGAGCATCGTCTCGTAGCAATCGCAGGCCAACTGATCCTGCAGGGCAAGTATATCGACGTCGCTGGCGGATTCACTGCAGTGCAGCAAGATGGTATGCACGCGACGAGAGCGTGGACCTTGTAGTCGTTCGAGAGCGTGAAGCGTAGCGAGCCGCAGGCTTTCCAGCGGTGCGTTGGGCTGGTCGGGATCCTCGACATCATCCAGCAATTGCCGCAGTGGCATCTTGACGCGGTCGAGCATGGCGTGAAACAGGTCGGACTTGTTCTTGAAATGCCAGTAGACCGCGCCTCGAGTCATGCCGGCTTGGCGTGCTATCTGCTCGAGCGAGGTGCGTGACACGCCACGCTCGAGAAAAATGACCTCGGCAGCGTCCAGTAACGCTTCGCGGGTTGCCTCGGCTTCGGCCTTGGTGCGTTTGGGCATGATGGTGTCGTCGACAGGTGAGTGGGTGCGTGACGTCAGACCGGCATTTGTTATGTTGTGGTTAAAACCGCCGTAACAAGAGCATAACCAATTTTTCTGCAAGTTTACATTCATGTATGTATGCCTGTAAGCTCGCGGGATTAACTTAGGTAGAATCCTTCCAGGATGGAGACTCATGCGCCCTAATTTCATGAATTGCACCCTTGGCTTCGGTGGGGCGTTGTTGCTGTCGTTGGCATTGGCCGGCTGTGGCGGCGACGACTCGAAAAGTGCTCGGCAAGGTGAGGGGCAACAGCAGAAGCCGCCGACAAAGGCGGAAGTGATCGAAGTCGAGGCGCACGATGTCTCGCTTTCCAAGGAGTATCCCGCTCAGGTCCGCAGCAATCGTGAGGTCACCGTGATGGGGCGCGTCGAGGGTATCCTCGAATCGCGCCACTACCGTGAGGGCGGGATGGTCGAGAAAGGCGATAAGCTCTTCACCATCGAGCAAGCGCCTTATGAAGCGACCGTCAAGCAACGTCAAGCCGACGTGCAGAGCGCGCAGGCAGAGGTCTATCGTGCCCAGCGTGATTCCACCCGCTATGAAAAGCTGTACAAGCAGAATTCCATTAGCCAGCAGCAGCGGGATCAGGCCCAGGCCGATCTTCGCACGGCGCAGGCGACCCAGGCTCAAGCCCAGGCGTCGCTGGACAGCGCCAAGATCGATCTTAGTTATACCGAGGTCAACGCGCCGGTCAGCGGCATGATCAGCCTGAGTCAGGTCAACGTCGGTAACCTGGTGCAACCGCCTCAGGAACTGGCGACGATCACGCCACTGAATCCGATCGAGGTGCGCTTCTCGTTGCCTGCCGATGACGCCTTTTCGCTGCGTCAGCAGCGTCAGCAGGAAGATTCCGGTCAGGCCAACGTAGTCACGCTGACCGCCCCGGGCACGGAAAGTGCCTCACACGACGCGCTTCAATTGCGTGGCAAGCTGGACTTCCTTGGCTCCCGGGTCGATGAATCCACCAGCACCGTGCAGGCCGAGGCCGTGTTCCAGAATGACGACCAAGTCTTCCTGCCGGGACAGTTCGTCAGGGTCTCGCTACCCAACGTGATGCGTTACGACGTCTATGCCGTGCCGGCCATTGCCGTGACTGAGGGGCTCAAGGGACCGCAGGTCTACATCGTCAACAGTGAAGGCAAGGCGGAATCACGCTTCGTGTCGTTGGGTGAAATCGCCGGTGACTGGCAGATCATCACCGATGGGCTGAAGCCCGGCGACCGTGTCGTGGTATCGGGGATCGGCAGCCTCTCGGCCGGCGATGAGATCGATGCACAACCGTTCAGCGGCAAGGTGGCGGAGCCGCAGAACAACGCGGGAGAGAACCCTTCTCAGGAGCCAGACGCGCAAGGTGGTGAGGGTGTCGAAGGCGCTCATCGTGATGCGCAAGACGGACAGAACGGAGCCAACTGATGAACTTTGCTAGCGTTTTCATCAGGCGCCCGATTTTTGCCACGGTCATCTCGGTCATCATTACGTTGATCGGCTTGATGGCGATGCGGACGTTGCCGATCGAGCAATATCCTCCCGTGGTACCGCCGACGATCAGCGTCTCCGCGACCTACCCCGGCGCCAGCGCCCAGACCGTTTCGGACACCGTCGCTTCCGTCATCGCCCAGGAGATCAACGGCACCGAGGACATGATCTATCTGACCTCGAGCAGTTCCGACAGCGGTCAGATGTCGATGAGCGTCTATTTCAACATCGGTACCGACCCGCAGACGGCGACGATCAACGTCAACAACCGGGTTCAGCGCGCGCTGTCGCAGTTGCCCAGCGAGGTACAGTCGCAGGGTGTGACGGTCGAGCAGCGCTCGTCGAGCATTCTGCTGTTCGTCGGTATCACCTCGGACTCCGATGCCTACGACTCGCTCTATCTGACCAACTACGCCAACATCAACGTGACGGACGAGCTTTCCCGGCTTCCCGGTGTGGGTCAGGCGGAAGTGCTGGGCAGCCAGGAATTCGCCATGCGCGTGTGGCTCAATCCGGACAAACTTTCACAGTATGATTTGACGCCGGCCGAGGTCTCTTCCGCGATTCAGGCTCAGAACGCGGTGGTGGCGGGCGGTAAGCTTGGCGCCGAGCCTCAGAGCGATCCGACACCCTATACCTATACCATCACCACCCAAGGGCGTTACGAGAACGTCGACCAGTTCCGCGAGATCGTGCTGCGCACCAATCCGGACGGCTCTTCGCTGCGCCTAAGTGATGTCGCGCGAATCGAGCTGGGCAAGAATAGTTACGGGATACAGGCTTACGTCAACAACAAGCCGATTGCACCAATCGCGATTTACCTGCAGCCGGGTGCTAACGCGCTGGACGTGGCCAATGAAGTCAAGCAGTCCATGGCGGATCTCAAGACGCGTTTCCCGCCGGGGCTCGACTTCGATATTCCCTACGACACCACGCTGTTCATCGATGCGTCCATCGAGTCTGTCGAACACACATTCATCGAGGCTCTGCTTCTCGTCGCGGTGATCGTGTTCCTATTCCTGCAGAGCTGGCGTTCGACCTTGGTGGCGATGTCGGTGGTGCCGATTTCGGTCGTAGGAACGTTTGCCGGCATGTATCTGCTCGACTTCTCGATCAATTTGCTGTCGCTGTTTGGCATGATATTGGCGATCGGGATCGTGGTAGATGACGCTATCGTCGTCATCGAAAACGTCGAACGCATCATGGAAGAGGATGAAGAAGCGACACCGTTCAGCGCTGCGCTCGAGGCCATGAAAGAGGTGTCTGGTGCGGTCATCGCGACGGCCTTCATCATGTCGGCAGTGTTCGTGCCGGTTGGTTTTATGAGCGGCCTGACCGGCCAGATGTACCAGCAGTTCGCGATCACTATTGCGATCTCGGTGGCGATATCGGCCATCGTGGCCCTGTCTTTCACGCCGGCCATGAGCGCGATCTTCCTCAAGCATCAGGATCGCATGAAGCAGTCCAAGTTCGTGCGCGTCATCCGCAAGCCGTTCGACTGGTTCAACAAGATCTTCGACAAGATCACAGACTTCTTCATGGCGATCACCAACTTCATCATTCATCAGCTCTGGCTGGTCGTGGTTGGCCTGGTCGCAGCCGGTGTTGTCTCGTGGATGATCTTTGCCCAGTTGCCAGCGGCGCTGTTGCCTTCCGAGGATCAGGGCGTCGCCTTGGCCGCCGTCAACTTGCCGGCGGGATCCTCGGTAGCGCGCACCGATGCTTACGTGCAGGAGCTCAGTCAACGTCTGCGCGACGAGGTACCGGGGATCAATTTTGTCACCGGTATCCCGGGGTTCGATATTCTGTCGAGTTCGCCCAATACCGCCAAGGGCACGGTCTTCGTCACCATGAAGCCTTGGTCGGAGCGTGATATCACCATCGATCAGTTGACCCAGAAGATCATGCAGATCGGCGCGCAGATCCAGGGCGGTAAGACTGTTGCGTTCAACCTGCCGCCGATCCAGGGTCTGTCGCCGACCGGCGGGTTTACCGGTTACCTCCAGGCATACGGTGGCGATACGTCGCAGCAATTGGCAGAGGCGGCAGGCAAGGTGATGCAGGCGGCAGCCAAACGGCCGGAGCTTGCGGGTGTCTTCTCGTCACT
Organism: Salinicola halimionae; assembly: GCF_003206065.1. GTDB lineage: Bacteria > Pseudomonadota > Gammaproteobacteria > Pseudomonadales > Halomonadaceae > Salinicola > Salinicola halimionae. Next base: position 320,084 of record NZ_PZJQ01000004.1, read on the forward strand.
CGATGTCAACGTGCCGGTTTACAAGGCTGATGTCGATACCGAGAAGGCGCGCAGTCTGGGGGTGGATATCAGCGATTTGAATACCACCATGGCGAGTACCTTCGGCAGTGCGTTCGTCAATTATTTCACGAGCTCGGGCCGTAACTTCCAGGTCTATCTTCAATCCGAGGACGACTTCCGGCGCAACCCGGATGACCTGAGCAAGGTCTACGTGCGTGGCGGCGACGGTCAGCGTATTCCGCTGTCGGAGTTGGTGACCCTGACCCGCGGCAAGGCACCGTCGGTGCTGCAGCGTTACAATACCTATTCGGCTGCTCAATTTTCCGGCGGCCCGGCACCGGGCTATAGCTCCGGAGAAGCGGTGCAGGCGATGCAGGAAGTGGTGACCAATACTCTGGGCACCAATTACGGAATGGGTTGGAGCGGCGAGGCCTATCAGCAGGTCAACGTGGGGACGGCAGCGACGTTGGCGTTGTCGTTCGGCGTGATCATGATGTTCCTGATCCTGGCGGCGCAGTACGAAAGCTGGACCTTGCCCTTGGCGGTGGTTTCCGCGGTGCCGTTCGCCTTCGTCGGCGCGATCCTCGCAGTCTATCTGGCGGGCTTGAGTACGAGCGTCTATCTGCAGGTGGGCTTGTTGGTGGTGGTCGGGTTGGCGGCGAAAAACGCCATCCTGATCGTCGAGTTCGCCGAGCAGCAGCGCAAACATGCGGGGCTATCGGTGGTCGATGCGGCCAAGGTGGCGGCTCGTCAACGTTTCCGTCCCATCGTGATGACCTCGCTGGCGTTTATCGGCGGCACCTTGCCGCTGGCGTTGGCGTCGGGTGCCAGCGCGGCGAGTCGTAATCAGATCGGCACGCCGGTGGTGGGCGGCATGATTTCGATCACGTTGCTGGCCACGATCTTCGTACCGGCGACCTATGTACTGATCATGAAGGTCACGCATGGGTTGCAGTCCAGACTGGGCAAGAATAAGCCCAGCGAGGATCGACAGTCGTTGGAATCGCGCGAAAGTCATTGATCGGTTCTACTCCGAACGATCGAAAATGCGGTTCCTCGAAGGCAACCTCCTATGGGGGTTGCCTTTTTTATTTGCCGTCATCCTTACCGTTCCAACTGTTATTGAAACAGGCTTTGACGCTTCCTGAGCAGTGGCATATATCTGTAGGCAGCGGCATCAGCCCGTGAATGGAGCGGGGGCCGACGCGCCGAGGCGCCTGTCAGCCCGCAACTCATATCTCATTCTTTATCCCCAGGAGGATCATCATTACAGCCGTTGGCCCGCTGCTTAACGCCGGTTATCGTCGTTGAGTGTCATTGGCGCGCACGATAAAGGGTCGACGCTGGTTAGTACCGACTGGTGGACCGGATGTTCGGGGAGGCTGAACATGACGCAGGCCGTAGTTCATGGAAAGAACCGTCAGACGGTAGCGAGAAGTGGGGAGGCGGCACGCTGGCTCGCGCCGATGTCTGGAAAAGGAGCGGCAAACGCTTCCAGAAGTGCCTTGTCGCGCCCCATTCCATCGGCGCCGGAACGTCACCGGCGTGTATTGTTCGTAACGACCGAGATTGCCGATTTCATCAAGGCTGGCGGATTGGGTGATGTATCTGCCGCACTGCCACGCGCATTGAGGCCCAACTACGACGTGCGCGTATTGATGCCTGGTTATCGCCAGTTATTGACCGCCGGACGGCCGATCGTCCATGTCGCCAGTCTTCCTGCTAGCCACGATCTGCCAGCCTGCGAAATCGGCCGTCTGCTTTGTGAAGATGGCTTGATCGTTTACGTGGTGCTGTGCCCCGAACTTTACGATCGGGTCGGCAATGCCTACGGCGACGAGCTGGGCGTGGGCTGGGCCGATAACGATGTTCGCTTCGCTCGGTTGGCGATGGCAGCTGCCGAGATCGTCAACGATGCCTCTCTGCTCGATTGGCAGGTCGATTTGCTACATCTCAATGATTGGGCCACCGGGCTGACGGCGGGATACGTGCGTTGGCTCGGCAGGCGTTATGTCCCCTCGGTCTACACCATTCACAATCTTGCCTATCAGGGTGTTTTCCCGGTCGAGCGCTTGGCGGCGTTGGGCATTCCGAAAACTGCTTTTCATATCGACGGCGTCGAATTCCATGGTCAGCTCTCGTTCATGAAGGCGGGGCTCTCCTATGCCTCCCATGTCACTACCGTCAGCGGCAACTATGCCGTCGAGATCACCACGCCAGCGTTGGGTTGCGGCCTTGAGGGGTTGCTGAAGAAGCGTGCGCTGGAGGGCCGTCTAAGCGGTTTGCTCAACGGTATCGACGATCACTGGGATCCGCGTACCGATTCGCATCTGGCGCCCAATTTCGGCATCAACGACTGGCACGGCAAGCGTGCCAACACTCAGCGTGTGCGTCGAATGTTCGGGCTGGCGCCCAGCGGCGGCCCGCTGTTCGCGGTGGTCTCGCGGTTAGTCGCGCAGAAAGGGCTTGATCTGACCATCGATGTGACCGATGCCATCGTGCGAGCCGGTGGCCAACTGGTGGTGATCGGTCAGGGTGAACATGCTATCGAGCAAGAGCTGGTCGAGATGGCGGCGCTCTACCCGGGTCAGGTTGGTGTCAATATCGGCTTCGACGAGGGCGAGGCGCGTCAAATCTATGCCGGTAGCGACTTTCTACTGATGCCGTCGCGTTTCGAGCCTTGCGGGCTCAGCCAGCTCTATGCGCAGCGCTTCGGCTCGCTGCCGATCGCTCATCGAACCGGAGGGCTCGCGGACACGATTCAGGATGGCATCAATGGCCTGCTGTTTGACGATATGAACCTGGAAAACTATCGCGCCACCGTGCTGAGAGCCTTCGATCTGTTCCGGGCGACCGATCTGTTCTACGCCATGCGTCGGGCGGCAATGGCGGGGCGGCTGCATTGGCGCCAAGCCGTGATTCCCTATCGCCGGCTCTATGCCGATCTGCTGACGGAGGCGACCGTTCGATCCGACGATGTCGCGGCAAGACGATGACGGATTCCAGCGAAGAGGGTACCGATGGCGAGAGTGCCAGTGAAAAGGGCGCTTCGAGACACTCGGAAACTCCGGGTATAGGTACGGGCTCCGTCGCGGTGCGGCGCGTCATGGCCAGCCCCAGCCAGGGTGGCAAGATGAGAACTAGCGAGTGGCTGGGCATCTGGTCCTGGGACGATGGTGACTGGATGCGCGCCAGGCCTGGGCGACATGGGGGAGAAATGCCTCTGGCGTTTTATCGTCTGTGTGCACTGGACTGGTATCTATCCCGCCTGCCCCTGCCATTGAACTGGAATCGTCTCGCCGAGGAGCTAGTGCCCTATGTGGCCGACCTGGGCTTCACACATATCGTTCTCGATGAAGCGCTGATCAGTCAACCGCATAGCGTCGTCTGCCAGTTCATCGAAACCTGCCATATTGCCGGTGTCGGCGTAGTCGTCGTCTATCCGTCCACCCCGACCATGAATCAGGCGCAATTTCTGGCGTGGTGCGAACGCTGTCATATCGATGGTTTCGAGGAGGTGAGTGATCACTTAACAGAAAGCCTAGGTGCCAAATGCCGATTGTTTCTGAGTGCTACCACTCAGCCGGCATTGGAACTCGAACGTCGGCCGGAGTGGCGTAACGCTAGTGCCGACTATCTGGCGCTGACGCCTGCCGAGCGCAGTCAGCATCACGCCACCTGGGTTTCTTCGCTGACCCCTCGCGAGCGTAGTCGCGGCTTACTGGAGCAAGTTCCCGATGAAACGCGTGCGTTGGGGCGGTGGCGACAACGTGTCCATGGCGATGACTGGCAGCGTTTTGCAGCGTTCAGGGCATGTCTGGCATTGATGTGGGCGCTACCCGGCGACAAGCAGGTCGCGATGGGGGTCGAGCTCGGCCAGGTTCTGGCAGAACCCCATGAAGCTGGCCTGCACTGGCCGCTGCTCTTTGAGAGTCGTCATGCGGGGATGCTGCGCCTGGTGGCCGATCTCAACCGTCTTTACGTCAACGAACCGGCGCTGCAGGTTCGCGGCGAGGATCGCCTGGGGTTCGAGTGGCTGGTCGATGACGATAGCGACAACTGCGTGATCGTCTTTGCCCGCCATGGTGAAAGTGGCCATGCCAGCCTGATCTGCCTGTGTAACTTTCAGGCCTGCGTTCATTATCGCTACCGGTTGGGCGTACCCAGTGCCGGATGGTGGCATGAGACCCTGAATAGCGACAGCGTCTTCTACGGTGGCAGCAATGTGGGTAACGGCCGCGGGGCAACGACGGAGCCGATACCCAGCCATGGTCATGCTCAGTCGCTTGCCGTCACGGTGCCACCGATGGCGACCCTGTTTCTGCGCCACGAAAATTGGTATGAGGATGCCCCATGAATGCGACATCTCAAGCGGGTGAGTCGAATGTGACCACCGCGCAATCCGGCAAGTCGAGGGAGGCAACCTGGGCGCCTTTCTATGGCGCGTCGCCTGTCGCCAATGGGCATGTTCGTTTTCGTCTGTGGGCCCCGAGTGCACTGCGGGTCGATTTGGAGTGCGAGGGAATGGCTCCGCGAGCGATGGTGCCCGTGGCGGACGGACATTTCGAACTCGAACTCGACTTCGACCGCGAGAGCCAGCCTCGCATTGCCTATCGCTACCGAGTCTTTGTCGAAGGTGATGACGAAGGTATTGCGGTTCCCGATCCCGCTTCGAGAGCCTTGCGCGACGGCGTCGATGGCTGGACCTGCGTTGTCGACCCGAATCGCTACACCTGGCGACAGACAGAATGGCGTGGCCGGCCGTGGGAAGAGACGGTCATCTACGAGGTCCATCTGAGTGCCTGCGGAGGAATCGACGGTTTGCGTCGTCGGTTGCCGGCGCTGGTAGAACTGGGAATTACCGCGATCGAACTGATGCCGGTCGCCGAATGTCCGGGACGTCGCAACTGGGGCTATGACGGCGTTCAACCCTACGCCGTCGCCGCCTATTACGGTACTCCGGAAGCGCTCAAGGCGCTGATCGACGAGGCTCACGGGCACGGATTGATGGTCTTCCTCGACGTGGTCTATAACCATTTCGGGCCGGACGGCAATTATCTTCCGCACTACGCCAAGCCATTCTTTCGCGACGACTTGCAGACGCCATGGGGCGATGCGATCGATTTTCGACTGCCTCAGGTGCGGCGTTTCTTCACAGACAATGCGCTGATGTGGTTGCTCGAATACCGTTTCGACGGGCTCAGATTCGATGCCGTTCACGCCATCAGCGAGCGTGATTTTCTGGTCGAGCTTGGGGAAACCCTGAGGGATCGAGTCGGTCGCGAGCGGTACTGCCATTTGATTCTGGAAAACGAGCACAATCAGTCCAGCTTGCTGAGCCCCGAACTTTACGATGCGCAGTGGGCGGACGATTGGCACAACGTGATGCATGTTCTTTTGACCGACGAGCGTGAGGGCTACTACGCCGACTTCGTCGAAGACGCCACGGAAAAACTCTCGACGGCGCTTGGCGAAGGCTTCATCTATCAGGGCCAACCGTCGCGCAAGGGCGAAGCGCGTGGGGAGCCTAGCGGTCATCTGCCGCCCACCGCGTTCGTCAATTTTCTACAGAACCATGACCAGATCGGTAACCGCGCGCTGGGCGATCGTCTACCACATCTGACCGAGCCGAATGCGCTCGACGCGGCGATGCTGCTATTGCTGCTTTCGCCGGCCATTCCGTTGCTGTTCATGGGTGAGGAATGGGGTTCGACGCGCCCTTTTCTGTTCTTCACCGATCATCGTGATGCCTTGGCGGATGCGGTACGGGAAGGGCGACGCCGCGAGTTCGCGGAATTTAGTGCGTTCGAGGATCCGGCTCAGCGGGAACGTATTCCCGACCCCAATGCCCTGTCCACGTTCGAAGCATCCTGTCTTGATGACGCCGAAGCCGATGCACCCGAGCATCGCCGCGTTCGCGAACGCTTTCGCCGCTGGCTGGCGCTGCGGCATCAGTACATCATCCCCGGTCTCGAGGGCTGTCGCGCCGTCGGTTCTCGCGTCGTTGCCGCCAAGGCGGTGGAAGCCCGCTGGCAGTTGGGAAATGGGCAGATGCTAACCATTGCCCTCAATCTCTCCGGGCAGGAAATCGTCTACAACCGGCAGCCGTTGCCGCTTGTCGTCTCGCGGGAGGAGATCGTCGATCAGCTCGACGAGGGCCGGCTTCCGGCGCAGAGCAGCGCAGTCTGGCTTCAGCCAACCGATACCGCGGCGGGAGCGACACCAGCATGACGACCGTCGATGAGAATCTGCGTGAATCCGCGGGCGGGCGAGATACCCCGCTGCGTGAGCTGGCCGATGCGGTAGGCCTGTTGGTTGAGTGGACGGGTAGCGACGATGAGCCTCAGTCGCTTCCAGAAGCACGTCAGCGCACGATGCTGGCACGGCTCGGTTGGCCGGCCGACGATGATAAGGAAATCGCCGCCAGTCTGGCTCGCTGGCGAGCACGCCACCAGCCAGCGACATTGGCACAGCTCCCCCCGATGCTGGTTGCCGATCAGGGCTCGCCTTGCCACGTTCCGGTGGCTGCTGGTAACGGCTGCGCCTTCGACATTCGTCTCGAAAGTGGAGAGACGCTCGACGGCCATCTCGACGCCGGCGGATGTCTGCCCGCGATTCAGGAGGCGGGTTATCACCGCGTGAGTTTTCTCACCGAGCGGGGCGACCAGAGCGTGACACGGGTGTTGGCCGTGGCGCCGTTGCGCTGCTTCACTCTTGAGGATATCGCTCGCGGGCAGCATCAGGCCCGGCCAAGCTACTGGGGCGTGGCGGTACAGTTATACGCGCTTCGACGTGACGGAGACGGCGGCATCGGCGACCTGCAGGCGCTCTCCGAACTGTGCGCGACTATTGCAGAGTCGGGGGCCGATGCGATCGCCATCAGCCCGTTGCATGCGCTGTTTGCCGCGCATCCCGAGCGGTTCAGCCCCTACTCGCCATCCAGCCGGCTTTTCTACAACGTCTGGCACGCCTCGCCGGAGTGCGTGTTCGATGAAGAGACATTGTCACGCGCGCGTGCCCCGTTCAGCGAGGCCATGGCGCAACAGGCAACGCTCGAGTTGATCGACTGGCCGGTCAGCGCTCGGCTCAAGCTCGCGATGCTGGAACGGCTGTTTGTGCAGGTGCAGCGTGACAAGAGTGCCCTGGACTGGCGTTCGCAGCTCATCGCGTTTCGTCGTGATGGCGGCGATAGTCTGGAACGCCACTGTCGTTTCGAAGTGCTACAGGCGCATGCCGAGCAGGCTGACTGGCGTCAGTGGCCCGAAGCATGGCGCGATGCCGGTAGCGCCGAGATCGAAGCGTTTGCCGAAACGCATCGAGAAGAGATCACATTTTCCGCGTTCCTGCAGTGGCTGGTCGCCGCCGGACTGGATCGCGTCCAGGCCGATACGCATCGAGCCGGAATGGCGGTCGGGCTGATCGCCGATCTGGCCGTGGGCGTCGATCCGGCGGGGAGCCAGGCCTGGAGTGATCCGGCCGAGTTTTTCCCGGGGCTGAGCGTGGGTTCACCCCCGGATGCCTTCAACGCTCACGGCCAAAGCTGGGGCGTGGCGGCATTCTCGCCCGAGGGATTGGTCGACTCTGGCTATCACGGCTTCCTTGCCATGCTACGAGCCAGTCTGGCGCACGCCGGAGGACTGAGAATCGACCATGTTCTAGGACTGTCACGACTATGGCTGGTGCCGGAGGGCGCGTCGGCGCAGCAGGGCGCCTATCTGCGCTATCCACTGGATGATCTGCTGCGCCTGGTGTCTCTGGAATCCTGGCGTCATCGCGCCATCGTCATCGGCGAGGATCTGGGAACGGTTGAAGCCGGGCTGCGCGACACTCTGGCGGCGCGCGGCGTGCTCGGCATGAGCGTGATGTGGTTCGAACGGCAGGACGAGGATTTCATGCTGGCTGAAGCATGGCGCGAAACGACCATGGCGACGACTAGCACTCACGATCTGCCGACCGTGGCGGGCTGGTGGCTCGGGAACGATCTGATATGGCGTGATCGGCTGGGGCTACTGTCCGAAGACGAAGTGCTGACCGAGCTCAGCGAGCAGCGGCGGCAGGAGCGTCGGCGGCTGGCCAGCGTCTGCGGGCTCGACGCGATTGCCCATGACGATGGCCTCTCGAACGACAGCGTGGATTTGAACGATGTCATCGATTCCGTGCTGGTCCACGTGGCATCGACGCCGACGCCGTTGGCATTGTTCCCTCTGGAGGATCTGCTGGGGCTGAAAGAGCAGGCCAATTTGCCCGGCACGTTCGATGAACACCCTAACTGGCGTCGGCGATTACCGCTGCCTGCGCCCCAGGCGCTGGAAGATCCGCGGGTGCGGCAGCGCCTGACTCGATTAGATCGCGCACGCCGGGAGCGCCGCACATGAGACCGATCCGCGCCACCGTTCGTCTGCAGCTGCATGCAGAGTTCACCTTCGACGATGCCTGCCAGCAAGTCGGCTACTACGCCGCACTCGGCATCAGTCACTTTTATCTTTCCCCCTTTCTCGCCTCGAGATCGGGATCGACGCACGGTTACGACGGCGTCGATCCGACTGGGATCGATCCGGAATTGGGCGGGGAAGCCGGATTGGGACGTCTGGTGGAAGCGCTGCACGCCGCCGATATGGGTATTCTGGCCGATATCGTACCCAACCACCTGGCCGTCGGCGCCGAAAACCCCTGGTGGCAGGACGTTCTGGCTCACGGTCGCGACAGCGACTACGCCGGCTGCTTCGATATCGACTGGGAGCAGCCCGGTGCCGATGGCAAGCTGCTGCTGCCGTTTCTCGGCGATCGCTACGTCCAGGTACTCGCCAATGCGGAGCTGGCGCTGGCATGGGATGAGACCCGCGAAGTCTTTTTCATCGCCTACCATGAGCACCGCTTTCCGCTCAGTCCGGTGCATGTCGCCGAGCTGCTCGATGCCAGGTCCGGCGACTCGGCGATTGCCGCCATTTTGGCACGCCACGATGCCACGACTGTCGAGGGCCGAACGCGGCTGCATGCATTGTTGGAGCGGCAGGCCTATCGGCTGGCGTACTGGCGTACCGCCAACGATGCGCTCAACTGGCGACGCTTTTTCGATATCACGGAGCTGGTCGGCGTAAGGGTCGAGGACGAAAGCGTGTTCGATCTCTCCCACGCGACCGTGCTGTCGCTGGTCGAACGTGGCTGGGTCGAGGGTCTGCGTATCGATCATATCGACGGCCTGGCGGATCCTCGTGGCTATGCGCTGCGCCTCCGCGGCCGGCTCGATGCGATCGCCGAACGGCGTGGTGAGAGTGCCGAGAAGACGTCACATTTACCGATCTACGTCGAAAAGATTCTCGGCGATGGCGAGCAGCTACATACCGACTGGGGCGTAGACGGGACGACCGGTTACGAGTTTCTCGATCTGGTCTCGGGCCTTCAACACGATCCGGAGGGGTACGAGTCACTCGATCGGCTCTGGTGCGACGTCAGTGGTCGCTCGGGAAATTTCGCCAAAGAGGTAGAAGCGGCGCGAGGTGAGATGCTTCACGGATCGCTGACCGTGGAATTCGAGCGCTGCATCGGCGCGATTGCTGCAGTGGCCCGCCTGAGTCCAGCCACGCGCGAATTCAGTCTGCCGGCGATCCGTCGCGTCGTGGGCGCGTTGGCAATCGGCTACCCGGTCTATCGGAGCTATACTGATCGACGCGGCCGCCCTCAAGCCGATGCCGAGGCCTTCGCGCAGGCCGTGCGTGCTGCGCAATCACGCCTTACCGCGGCCGATGCCGGATGGCTTTCACTGCTCGATGATTGGCTCGGTGGCGAAGCGCCGGACGCCTTCGACACTCCCGAACGGGACCTTCGCCTTGTCGCGGTAACGCGGTTTCAACAGCTGACATCGCCATTGGCCGCGAAGGCGGTTGAGGATACTGCCGGCTACCGGTCGGCGGTGTTGCTGTCACGCAATGATGTCGGCTGCGAGGGCGCGCATTTCTCCTATGCGCCTAGACGTCTTCACGACGCGAACATGACGCGGCTGGCCCGATTCCCTCGCTCGATGCTGACCACCGCGACCCATGATCACAAGCGTGGCGAAGACGTGCGAGCTCGGCTGGCCGCCATCAGCGAGCTGACCGACGTGCTGGTGCCGAAGATGTATGCCTGGGCAGCGGATCAGCGACTGTACGACAGCCCCGAAACGCCCAGCGGCGGTGATCGCCTTATGCTGCTGCAGTTGGTGCTGGCGGCATGGCCTCTGGGAACGAGATTCGAGCCGGGAGTGGACGAGCATCTTCGGGAGTCGCTTGATGCCTTCGCTGACCGCTTGGTCGCCTGGCAGCAGAAGGCCATGCGCGAAGCCAAGCTGGGAAGCCACTGGCTGGCCCCCGACGAGACCTATGAGCAGGCCGGCGAAGACGTTGTACGACGCGCGCTGGCCGGAGACGAATTGACCCATGAATTGGCCGAGGCTGCGGCATTGCTGAATCTGCCTGGTGCCATCAATGGGCTGGCGCAGACGGTACTGCGACTGTGTTCGCCCGGCGTACCCGATCTCTATCAGGGCACAGAATTCTGGGATCAATCGCTGGTCGATCCCGACAATCGGCGGCCGGTCGACATGGCCGCACGCCGGGAGTCGCTGGACGACGCCGAAAAGCCCTTTGCGGCCTGGTCGCACTGGCAGGACGGCGCCGTCAAGCAGGCGGTCATCCAGCGGCTGCTGGCGTTACGCCAGAAGTACCCCCGGCTGTTCAGTGAAGGTGAATACGTGGCTCTGGAAGCCACCGGCGCCCGGGCCGATCACGTCGTTGCGTTCGCTCGGCGCACGCCGGATTCGACGCTGCTGGTCGTGGTGCCGAGATTGTCGGCCGGACTCTTGCGGGATACGAGCGATAACCGGCTGCAATGGTTGGATACCACGCTGTCGCTGGCACCGCTGGCACTGAACGGTATCGGCGAAGCCTGGTTGACATCATCGCCGGTAGAAACCCCCGATACGCTGTCACTACAGCGACATTCGTCGGAATTTCCCTGCGGGGTCTGGGTATGGCGCTCATGAACCCGCTACTTTGAAGTTGAGGCATCGATGACGCTGGAAAGCGATGCATCGATGACGCCAACGTTGGTCTCAAATGAATTCGGCGGGCAAGGATGACCTCGCCACGCAACGTGAGAGTAAGGAGGCATCATGATGACCGGTCGCGAGCAACGGGTAAGAATGCTGGCTTATCGCCTGTGGGAATCGGAAGGCCGTCCGGAGGATCAGGAGGCTCGGCATTGGGAAATGGCCGAGCGTATCGTCGAGGCCGAGAACGCCCGTGAGGAAGAGCACGAGTGGCTGGAAGCGTCGGACGAGCCGTCTCCGCTGGAAGGCGAGGATCCCCCGGCGGAGCTAGACGAGCTGGGCATCGACGAGCAGCGACTGCCACTGGATGATCCCGAAACAGAGGCGCGCAAGGAAGAGGACACTGGTGTCGAGGTGGAGACGTCGCCGAACGAGTCGCGCTCGATCGCTACGCCGAAGCGGGCCGCAGCGACAACGGCGTCCAAAACCGCCAAGCCTGCGACGGCTCGACGGGCCTCGACGCGAGCCACTGACAGCGAGAAGAAAGAGAAGGAGACTCGATCGACCAAGTCGAAAGCGAGCTCTCGCAAGGCCCCCACTGCCAAGGATGAGGCGAGCACTGGCGCAAAGCCGGCTAGCAAGCCGCGTACGACGCGCAACAAGAGCGAGTAAGGCGACGCTCACGAGAGTGAATCGTCGTTCAACCAGCGTTGAGGAACCCGGACCTTGTCCGGTTTTCGACGGAGCGAAACATGACCGAGCGGCACGAATTCGACACGGATAGTGAAATGACCGTTCAGGGCGGCGTGGTACAGCCGTCGCGCATCAGTGAAGGATTGCCCTATCCGCTGGGGGCGACCTGGGATGGGCTGGGAGTCAACTTTGCGCTGTTTTCCGCCACTGCCACGATGGTCGAGCTTTGCCTGTTCGACGAGAGCGGTGAGCAGGAGATCGAGCGTATCGCATTACCGGAGTACACCGACGAGGTGTGGCACGGTTACCTGCCCGATGCCCGGCCGGGCCAGCTCTACGGCTATCGGGTGCATGGGCCGTATGAACCCGAAGCGGGGCATCGCTTCAACCCCAATAAGTTGCTGATCGATCCCTACGCCAAGCAACTGGTCGGCGAGTTGATCTGGGACGATGCGCTGTACGGCTACACCATCGGCCACGAGAACGGTGATCTCAGCTTCGATGAACGTGACAGTGCGCCCTTCATGCCACGTTGTCGGGTGATCGATCCGGCGTTCACCTGGGGACGTTCGGCCGAGATCATGGTGCCGTGGAGCGACACCGTCATCTACGAGACGCACGTGCGCGGTTTCACCATGCGCCATCCGGCCATTCCGGAGGACCTGCGCGGCACGTTCTCGGGACTCGCGGCTCCCGAGATCATCGATTACCTGAAGCGGCTCGGCATTTCATCCTTGGAGCTCATGCCGATTCATGCTTTTGCCGACGACCGTCATCTGCAGGAAAAGGGGCTACACAACTACTGGGGTTACAACACCCTGGCGTTCTTCGTGCCTCATCCACGCTATATGGCGACCAATAGCATCAGTGAATTCAAGCAGATGGTGGCGCGTTACCATTCGGCCGGCATCGAAGTGCTGCTCGACGTGGTCTACAACCATACTGCAGAAGGCAACGAGATGGGTCCAACGTTGTCTTTGAAGGGAATCGATAACGCCTCGTACTACCGCCTGATGCCGGAAGAGCCCCGCTTTTATATTAACGACACCGGCACCGGTAACACGCTGAATCTATCGCATCCCCGGGTGTTGCAGCTGGTCACGGATTCCCTGCGTTACTGGGCTTCCGAGATGCGTATCGACGGGTTCCGCTTCGATCTGGCGACGATTCTGGGCCGTGAGGCCGACGGTTTCGACGAGGGCGGCGGGTTTCTCGACTCCTGCCGTCAGGACCCGCTGCTGTCGCAGTGCAAGCTGATCGCCGAGCCCTGGGACTGTGGCCCGGGCGGCTATCAGGTGGGCAAGTTCCCCCCTGGCTGGGCGGAGTGGAACGATCGCTTTCGTGACGATATGCGCGCCTTCTGGCGCGGCGACGAGGGCAAGCTGCCCGCTTTCGCCAATCGTCTGACAGCCTCGGCCGATCTCTTCAACCACCGTGGCCGCAAGGCGTTCTCGTCGATCAATTTCATCACCGCTCACGACGGCTTCACGCTGCGCGATCTAGTCAGCTACAACGACAAGCACAACGAGGCCAACGGCGAGGACAACCAGGACGGTAGCGATGACAACATTTCCTGGAACCACGGGGTCGAGGGCGAGACCGACGACGGCGAGATCCGGGCGTTGCGCATGCGCCAGATGCGTAACCTGCTGGCCACGTTGATGCTGTCTCAGGGCACACCGATGTTGCTGGCGGGGGATGAGTTCGCGCGCTCCCAGAATGGCAACAATAATGCCTATTGTCAGGACAGCGAGATCGGCTGGGTCGACTGGGATCTGTCCGACGAGGGGCGTGAGCTGCTGGCATTCACGCAGCGGCTGATTCGACTGCGGCGCCAATATCCGATTCTCGAGCGTGGTCGCTTCATGACCGGCGATCTGATCGAGGAATTGGGCATCAAGGACGTGACCTGGCTCAATACCGATGCCACCGAAATGGAGGACGGCGACTGGCATGAAGGCGGCGTCAAGGCGATCGGCGTCGTTCTCGACGGTCATGCCCAGCCTACTGGCATACGCGCCCCCGGCAACGATGTCACGGTACTGCTGGCCATCAACGCGGGCGAGGCGCGCGTCACGTTCGTGCTGCCGAAGGTTCCGGGCGGTAACCAATGGGTTCGCCGCGTCGATACCTTCGACCCGACCGTCGATGATGTTCGTGTCGATATGCACAGCGAGTACGGGGTCGAAGCGCGGAGTCTGGCGCTTTTCGAACTCGTCGAAAGACAGGGCGGAGCTCCCCATGCGTAGTGCGAGCCATAGTACGAGCCATGCGTCTGCCGAGATGCTCTCGACGACGGTCATCGCCTGATGGAACGCTCGCTGGCGGTGCTGAAACGCTTTCAGGATTCTGCTGCGCCGTAATCGGCATGCCGCGCGAACGGTTTGCGCGGCAAGCGTTGGACAGACTGCAACTCCACCTCATGGATGGAAGGAGACGCCAGTGACTACGAGTTCATCCCCGCATCTGACCGCTGAAATGCCTGCTACGTCATCTCGGCGAGATGACGGCGCCTTGGCGGCGACGCAAGCGCCACGCATTGCCATCGAATCCGTTCAGCCCTCGCTCGAGCTGGGACGTTTCGCCGCCAAGACCATTGTCGGCGAGCCGGTCAACGTTTCCGCGGTGATTTTCGCCGATGGTCACGATGTGCTGGCCGCCACCGTGGCCTGGTGCGACGACCGGGGCCAATGTCGGCACGAGCCTCTGCATCTGGTGCGACCGCTGGGCAAGGACATCTGGGAAGCGACCTTCACGCCGAATCGGGTCGGCCGACACACCTTCACGATCGAAGCGTGGTGGGACGTGTTCGGCACCTACCGCGACGAACTGTTCAAGAAGCACCAAGCCGGGGTCCCCGTGGAACTCGAACTCGAGGAGGGCCGGCGGCTAGTGGCAGCGGCAGCCGAGCGTTCGGAAGGGGAGTATCGCGAAGCACTGGAAAGCGTACTCGCGCGTTTCCAGGCCTGTGCGAGTGAGGGTGAGCGAGTCGGTGTCATGCTCGAGACTCGAACCGCACAGGAGATGCATGCCGCCGACGCGCGTCCGCATCTGACGCGCAGTGAGTGTGCCTATTCGCTCGAAGTCGAGCGTCGAGCCGCCCAATTTGCCAGCTGGTACGAGCTGTTCCCGCGTTCGGAAACCGACGATCCCAACCGACACGGTACTTTCGACGATGTCCACCGGCGGTTGCCGATGATCCGCGACATGGGCTTCGACGTACTCTACTTTCCGCCCATTCACCCCATCGGTCGCGCTCACCGCAAGGGGCGCAACAATACGCTTCAGGCCGGCCCGGGCGACCCCGGGAGCCCCTATGCCATCGGGAGCCCGGAGGGCGGCCACGAGGCGATTCATTCCGAGCTCGGCACTCGTGAGGACTTTCGCAACCTGGTCAATGCGGCGGCCCAGCACGGCCTGGAAATCGCGCTGGACTTTGCCATCCAGTGCTCGCCGGAACATCCTTGGCTCCAGCAACATCCGGGCTGGTTCTCCTGGCGTCCGGACGGCTCGATCCGTTACGCCGAGAACCCGCCCAAGAAGTATCAGGATATCGTCAACGTCGACTTCTATGCCGAGGACTCTCTGCCCTCATTGTGGTTGACGCTGCGCGACGTGGTGCAGGGCTGGGTCGACGAGGGCGTGAAGATCTTCCGCGTCGACAACCCGCACACCAAGCCTCTGCCGTTCTGGGAGTGGCTGATCGCCGACATCCGCTCGCGCGATCCGAATGTCCTGTTCTTCGCCGAGGCGTTCACCCGGCCGGCGATGATGAAGCGCCTGGGCAAGATCGGCTTCAATATGAGCTATACCTACTTCACTTGGCGCAATACCAAGGCCGAGCTGGCCGAGTACCTGACCGAGCTCAACGAATCGCCGATGCGTGAGTGCTATCGACCCAATTTCTTCGTCAACACGCCGGATATCAATCCCTACTTCCTGCAGTCCTCCGGCCGGCCCGGGTTCCTGATCCGTGCTGCGCTGGCGACCTTGGGGTCGGGGCTTTGGGGCATGTACTCCGGCTTCGAGCTGTGCGAAGGCGAGCCGGTGCCGGGCAAGGAAGAGTATCTCGACTCGGAGAAATACGAGATCAGGCCTCGCGACTATGCCTCACCCGGCAACATCACCTACGAAATTACTCAGCTCAACCGGATTCGTCGCGAGAACCCGGCACTCCAGACCCACCTTGGAGTTGCCTTCTACCCCGTTCACAACGAGCGTCTGCTTTATTTCGGCAAGCGCACCGATGACCAGGGCAACTTCATCCTGGTAATGATCAATCTGGATCCGTTCGAGGCCCAGGAGGGGCCCTTCGAATTGCCGCTGTGGGAGTTCGAACTCCCCGACGATGCGGCACTGCGCGTGGAAGATTTGATGTCCGGTCATCGCTGGACATGGCATGGCAAGTGGCAGTCGACGCGACTGGAGCCGCGGCATTTGCCGTTCGCCATCTGGCGCATCCATCCGGAGCGCTGATCAGTCAAGGAGGAAGGCACCATGATGGATGCCAGCAGCGAATCGCACGCCGTCGAGACCCTCGATTTCCTCGACGATCCGCTATGGTACAAGGACGCCGTTATTTACCAGGTGCACGTCAAGTCGTTCTTCGATGCCAACGACGATGGCATCGGCGATTTCCAGGGCCTGATCGAGAAGCTCGATTACATCGTCAGCCTGGGCGTCAACACGATCTGGATCCTGCCGTTCTATCCCTCGCCGCGTCGCGACGACGGCTACGACATTGCCGAGTACACCGGGGTCAGCCCCGATTACGGCACTCTCGAGGACGCCCAGCGTTTCATCGAAGAGGCACATCGACGTGGCCTGCGCGTGATCACCGAACTGGTCATCAACCACACGTCGGATCAGCATGAGTGGTTCCAGCGCGCCCGTCGTGCACCGCCGGACTCGCCCGAGCGCGATTTCTACGTGTGGTCGGACAGTGATCAGAAGTATCCCGGCACGCGGATCATTTTCCTCGACACCGAGTCGTCCAACTGGACCTGGGATCCGGTGGCCAATGCCTACTTCTGGCATCGATTCTATTCTCACCAGCCGGATTTGAATTTCGACAATCCGCAGGTGCTCGACGAAGTGCTCAAGGTCATGGCGTACTGGCTGGACATGGGCGTCGAT
The DNA here is from genome assembly GCF_003206065.1 of Salinicola halimionae. Lineage (GTDB taxonomy): Bacteria > Pseudomonadota > Gammaproteobacteria > Pseudomonadales > Halomonadaceae > Salinicola > Salinicola halimionae. The sequence goes on from NZ_PZJQ01000004.1 coordinate 336,939, forward strand.
GGATTGCGCCTGGACGCAATCCCTTATCTGGTCGAACGCGAGGGCACCAACAACGAGAACCTCGATGAGACTCACGTGGTGCTCAAGAAAATCCGTGCGGCTCTGGACGAGCGCTATCCCGACCGCATGTTGCTGGCCGAGGCGAACCAGTGGCCGGAGGACACGAGTCCCTACTTTGGCGGCAATGAGAGCGGCGACGGCGACGAATGCCACATGGCGTTCCACTTCCCGTTGATGCCGCGCATGTACATGGCCCTGGCTCAGGAAGATCGTTTTCCGATCACCGACATCCTGCGCCAGACCCCCGAGATTCCCGCCAACTGTCAGTGGGCGATCTTTCTGCGCAACCACGACGAGTTGACCCTGGAGATGGTCACCGACAAGGAGCGCGACTATCTCTGGAACCACTACGCCGTCGACCGCCGCGCGCGCATCAATCTGGGCATCCGCCGCCGTCTGGCGCCCCTGCTCGAACGCGACAGGCGGCGTGTCGAACTGCTCAACAGTCTGCTGCTGTCGATGCCGGGTACGCCGGTGCTCTACTACGGCGACGAGATCGGCATGGGTGACAATATCTATCTGGGCGATCGCGACGGTGTACGCACGCCGATGCAATGGTCGATGGATCGCAATGGTGGCTTTTCGCGGGCCGATCCGGCCAAGCTTGTGTTGCCGGCGGTCATGGATCCGCTCTACGGTTTCCAATCGGTCAACGTCGAGGCGCAGACCCGCGATCCACATTCGTTGCTCAACAGCATGCGCCGGCTGCTCACGGTGCGCAGCCAGCATCGGGTGTTCAGCCGCGGTACTATGCGCCCGCTGTATCCTGCCAACCGCCATATCCTGGCGTATCTGCGCGAGCTGGTGCTGGACAATGGCGAGACCGAGGTGCTGCTGTGCGTGGCCAACGTGGCGCGCAACGCCCAGGCGGTGGAACTCGATCTGTCGGCCTTCGCCGGTCAGGTGCCGGTGGAGATGGTTGGCGGTAGCGCTTTTCCGCCGGTCGGCAAGCTGCCTTATCTGTTGACGTTGTCACCCTACGGTTTCTACTGGTTCCTGCTCGCGCCCGAGTCCGCCATGCCCGAGTGGCACGTGCCGGCTCCCGAGGCGATGCCGGACTTCGTCACGCTAATCATCAAACGCCAACTGGAAGAGATACTCGACGCGCCATCGCGAGCCCTGATGGAGAAAGAGGCGCTGCCCAATTACCTGCCCAAGCGGCGCTGGTTTGCCGCCAAGCAGGCGAGCATCAACCACGTGAACCTACTTTATGCCGTGCGTATCGAGGATGAGCAGCATTCAATGTTGCTCAGCGAAATCGAGGTCGAGCATTCCCAGGGGCATGATCGCTACCTGTTGCCGTTGGGTTTTCTCGGCGAGGATGACCGTAGCGGCGCGATGGCAGAGCAACTGGCCCTGGCACGCGTACGTCGTGGCCGCGATGTCGGGCTGCTGACCGACGCTCTGGGTCTGGATGCTTTTGCTTTGCGCATTCTCGACCTGTTGCGTAGCGGGGCCAGCCTGCCTTGTGGAGACGGCGAGATCTGCTTCCTGCCGACCCCGGCATTGGAGGCACTGGAGTTGCCCGAGGATGTCGACGTGGCTCACAACAACGTCGAACAGTCCAACAGCTCGGTGATCATCGGTCATCAAGTGGTGCTCAAGCTGTTCAGGCGTCTGGAGCCGGGGCTGCACCCCGAAGCCGAGATCGGCCGCTACCTGAGCGAGCATGGCTTCCAACACGTACCGCCCTTGTACGGCGAAGTGGCGCGTCGCAATCAAGAGGGCGAGTCGCAGACCCTGATGCTGGTGCAGGGCTTCATCGCCAACCAGGGCGACGCGTGGTCGTGGACGCACAACGCGCTCGAACGGGCGATCCGCGAGGTGGGTCAGGAGAGCGAGACCAGCGCCGAGGAGGGCGGCTACAGTGCCCTCGACGAACTCGAGGAGTTTGCCACGACCCTGGGGCAACGTCTGGGCGAGCTGCACCGGGTGTTGGCGTCCTCCAGCGAGAACCCCGACTTCGCGCCGGAGCTGGCCGACGACACGCATGTGGCCGTCTGGTCGCAGCGTGTTCGCGAGCAGATCGAGACGGCGCTCGATCTGTTGGAACATCACAAAGGTAATGCCAGTGAAGCCGACCAAGCTTTGGCTGAACGGGTGCTGGCCGAACGAGATACCTTGCTGTCCTCCATCGAGCCATTGGCTCAGCAGGCCAAGGGCAGTCTGCTGACTCGCATCCATGGCGATCTGCATCTCGGTCAGGTGCTGGTCGCCCATGACGACGCCTACATCATCGACTTCGAGGGCGAGCCCGCCCGCTCGTTGGCAGAGCGGCGCGCCAAGGACTGCCCGCTTCGTGATGTCGCCGGTATGCTGCGTTCCTTCGACTACGCCAGCGCCAAGATGGACGAAGCTGCCGTCGGCAAGCCAAGCGACGACAGTGCCACCGAAATGGCCCACGAGGTGGCCGAGCGCTATCTGATCGCCAGTCGGCAAGCCTTCCTCGACGCCTATTGGCAGAGTACCGCCGACATTGCCCATCGCTGGGCCTCGTCGCAAGGTACCGATGCCGCGCTGGAACTGTTCGTGCTGGAAAAGACGGTCTACGAGATCGCCTATGAAGCTGCCAATCGCCCCGCCTGGCTGGGCGTGCCGCTGCGCGGGCTGGTCGCCGTCGTCGACCAACTGTCCATCAGACCCACTGTAGATGAGAGGGGCATATGACTGATCTGAACGTCAATTCCGTCAAGGACGAGGCCCTCTGGTTGTCTGCCGATGACGCCGAAGCGCTGGCGCGTGGCACGCACGGCAATCCGTTTTCCATACTTGGCGTGCATGCCTGTGGCGAGGAAGGCGCGGAAGCACGTCAGTTGCGCGTCTATCTGCCCGGCGCACTGGGCGTGGACGTGCTCGACCGCGATAGCGGCGAACGGCGCTGCAGCTTGACCGGCATCCAGATCCCGGGACTGTTCGCGGGCCGTTTGCCGCATGTCGCGCCCTACACGCTGCGCATTCGTTGGTCGGGCGGTGAGCAGGAAACCGAGGATCCCTATTCCTTCGGTCTGCTGCTTGGCGAGACGGATCTGTACCTGTTCGGCGAGGGCAATCACCGTAACCTGGGGCATTGCCTGGGTGCCCAGCCGATGGAAATCGACGGGGTGCCCGGGGTGCGCTTCGCCGTTTGGGCGCCGAATGCTCGACGTGTTTCGGTAGTCGGCAATTTCAACGCCTGGGACGGACGCCGCCATGTGATGCGTCTGCGCCATCCGGCCGGAGTCTGGGAGCTATTCATCCCACGGGTGGGGCCGGGCGAATCCTACAAGTACGAATTGCTCGACGCGCACGACACCCTTGCGCTCAAGGCCGACCCGGTAGCGCTGGCTACCGAAACGCCGCCTCACACGTCATCGGTGGTTGCCGACACCGCGCCTTTCACCTGGCATGACGCCGAGTGGATCGCTCAGCGCGGCGAGCGACAGGCGCCCGACCGCCCGATCTCCGCCTACGAAGTGCATGCTGCCTCGTGGCGCAAGCATGGCGGACACGACGGGATCACCTACAGCTGGCGTGATCTGGCCGAGCATCTGATTCCCTACGTGCTCGAGATGGGCTTCACCCATGTCGAACTACTGCCGATCATGGAGCATCCCTTCGGCGGCTCCTGGGGCTACCAGCCACTGAGTCAGTTCGCGCCCAGCGGGCGCTTTGGCAAGCCCGAGGATTTCGCCTACTTCGTGGATACCTGCCACCAGGCCGGGCTGGGCGTCATCCTCGACTGGGTGCCAGCGCACTTTCCCACCGATGCACATGGCCTGGCGCGCTTCGACGGCACGGCGCTCTATGAGTACGAGCACCCGTTCGAGGGCTTCCATCAGGACTGGGACACCTATATCTACAATCTGGGGCGCCGCGAGGTGCATGGCTTCATGCTGGCTTCGGCACTGCATTGGCTACGTCACTATCATGTCGATGCGCTGCGCGTCGATGCCGTGGCGTCGATGCTGTACCGCAACTATTCGCGCAAGGAAGGGGAGTGGATCCCCAACCAGTACGGCGGGCAGGAGAATCTGGAGGCGATCGAGTTTTTGCGCCACCTGAATGACGTGGTCGCCGAGGAGGTGCCGGGTGCTTCGGTGATTGCCGAGGAGTCCACCGCCTGGCCGGGTGTCACCCAGCCGACCTCGGAAGGCGGCTTGGGCTTTGCCTATAAATGGAACATGGGTTGGATGCACGACACCCTGGAGTACGTCGCCAAGGATCCGGTCTATCGCTCGTATGCCCACCACGAGTTGACCTTTCCGATGGTTTACGCATTCTCCGAGAGGTACGTGCTGCCGATCTCGCATGACGAGGTGGTGCACGGCAAGGGTTCGCTGATCGGCAAGATGCCGGGCGACGAGTGGCAGCAGTACGCCAATCTGCGTGCCTATCTCTCGATCATGTGGACTCAGCCCGGCAAGAAACTGCTGTTCATGGGCTGCGAGTTCGGTCAGTGGCGCGAATGGAGTCACGACCGTGAACTCGACTGGTCGCTGCTTGGCGAGGCCCATCATGCCGGGGTCCAGCGTCTGGTCGGCGATCTCAACCGGCTCTATCAGCGGGAGACGCCACTGCATCAGCGTGACACCGAGCCGGAGGGTTTCGCCTGGGTGGTCGGCGACGACAGCACCAATAGCGTATTCGCCTGGCTACGCTGGAACTCGCTTGGCGAGCCGCTGCTAGTGGTGGCGAACATGACCCCGCTTTCGCGCTACGACTACCGACTCGGCGTGCCGGTCATGGGACGTTGGGAAGAGATCTTCAATAGCGATGCACAGTGCTACGGCGGATCGAACGTGGGCAATATGGGGCAGATCCAGGCGCTCGATACGCCGCTGCACGGGCAGATGGCCAGTATTTCGCTGACGCTGCCGCCGTTGGGGGTGGTGTTATTGTCTCCCGGCGCGCTGGGCGAGTAGCGCCCGCGTCACGCCATTAGTCCAGCCGAATCCGTCCTGCAGGGGATATTCACCGCCGCGGGCGAAGTCTGCACCGGGGTAGAGCACGTACTTCTCTACCAGTTTGTGCTCGCGCCGGTAGAGATCTTCTACCAGGTCCAGCCAGCGGTCGGCGATGTCGTTTGCCAGCTTGGTAAAGCCGTAGTTTCGCAGACCTTCTATCGCCATCCACTGCAGTGGCGCCCAGCCATTGGGATGATCCCACTGCTGCTGGCTATCGGTGATCTCCGTGCTGACGAGCCCTCCGGGTGCCACGAGTCGATTGGCGACGATATTGGCGACCCGCTCCGCCTGCGCCTCGGAGGCGACGCCGACGAACAGCGGCACGACACACGCGGCCGTCAGGTGGACGCTGAGCTGGTCATGCACGAAATCGTAGTCGTAGTAGGTACCCCGGGCGTCGTTCCAGAGGTAAGCGTCTATCGCTTTCTGTCGACGGATGGCACGACGGCGAAAATCAGCGGCCTTGGCGTCATCGCCCACAGCCCCGTTAAGACGGCTCAACGTCTGTTCGAGATGAAACAGCAGCGCGTTGAGTTCCGGCGTAACGAAGTCGGTCGTATGAATCGTGCTCAAATCCGTGACGTCGTCCAGCCAGCGTCCGCTGAAATCCCAACCACTTTCCGCGCCGGCGCGAAGCTCGCGAAACAGCGTCTCGGCGGGGCGGCTGCATCGCTTTGCGATCTCCGTATCCTCCCGGAACGACTCCTCGCGTGGCGTCGCCCGGTCGTCCCAATGGCGATTCAGGTAGTGCTCTTCGCTGAGACGAACGCAGCGGCGATGGCTTTCTCCCGGCGCGAGGTTTTTTTCTCCTGCCATCCAGAACGCGTACTCCTGCTCCAGCTGGGGCAGGTAGTGGGTGGCTTTGCGTAACCCCTGGCGCTCGGTCAGTTCGACCATCATCGAAAACAACGGCGGTTGAGAACGACTCAGATAGTAGCTGCGGTTACCGTTGGGCATATGACCGTAGCGCATGATCAAGTCGGCGCAGTTATCGGTAACGGCACATACCAGATCGTTTTCGCCGCTGGCGGCCAGACCCAGCATGGTGAAATAGGAGTCCCAATAGTAGTACTCGCGAAATCGCCCGCCCGGCACGACGTAGTCGTGACGGAGTTTCAGCAGTGATGAGCCGCGTGGGTGTCGGCGGGAGTTGCGCGTCAGCACCGGCCACAGATTGTCGATGTGAGTGACCAGGTCGTGCTCGGGCCGAGATTCGTAGCCCTTGCAGGAGACCAGATCACTGTAGAAATGGTCAGCCACGAAGGCACCGAGATCGAACCCGATCTGGTGGCGCTGCTGTGCGTAGGCTTCCATGATCTGCGCGGGTGGTTGCCGGGGGACGGAATCGGCGAACGTCTTGGAATCCTCGAAGATATGGGCGAGCGCAACGGCCTCGAACAGTTCGCCGTAGCAGTCGTGAGGCGTCGTCGCGGCTTCTTCTTGCATTTCGACGCTTTCAGACATCGTCTGCGGACTATCGAGCATGCCGGTTTTCCTGCGTAACGGAGCGTAGGTCGGTGACAGGACCGCACTGGAGTTATTCTTCATACTGCCAGAGCAGACCGCCGTCTACCGGCAGCGAGGTGCCGGTCATGTAGGCGGCATCATCGGATGCCAGAAACTCGACCACGCCGGCCACGTCCTCGGGCCGGCCCAGCCGATTGAGCGGGATATTGCCAAGCAGATGACGCAGCTTTTCCGGATCGTCGTCGAGTGCCGAGTTGATCGGTGTCTTGATGGCCCCGGGCGCTACGCTGTTGACGGTAATGCCCAGTGGTGCGAGTTCGATCGCCAGGTTGCGCGTCAGCATGCGCATGCCGCCCTTGCTCATGCAGTAGCTGGTGAATCCGGGGAAAGGCAGGTCCTCGTGGACCGAGCTCATGTTGATTACTCGGCCGCCACGGCCCTCATCGCGCAAATAGCTGACGAACGCCTGCGTGGTGAAGAAGACGCCTTTCAGATTGGTCTGCATGACCTGGTCGTAGTCGTCTTCGCTGACATCGAGGAAGGGGGAGTCGATCTCGATACCGGCGTTGTTGACCAGTATATCCAGTCGCCCCATGACTTCGACGCTCTCCCGGATCAAGCGGCGATTGGTCTCGACATCGGCAATGTCGCCGGTAACGATCGCGACTCGCCGTCCATGGGCTCGTACGAGCGCTGCCGTTTCCTCGGCACGATCGGAAGGGCGACTACCGCTGACGACGATATCGGCCCCGGCCTGGGCCAGACGCTCGGCGATCGCACGGCCAATGCCTTGCGTACTACCGGTAACCAGAGCGACTTTGCCGGAAAGGCGCATATCTCTCTCCTTGAGTGGATGATTCGGTGGCGGTGAACCGGTCCCGGGGATCTTCTCCCTTGGAGAACGCATCGCCTTCGACAACACATCGGATGAGCATCACGTCATGAGACATACGTCCTGGTAGGGATGATGGACTCAGACTGGGCTTAGCATGAAACCGATCTGCATTGCGCGTTCGCTTGAAAAGCGTATGTCTTGAACGCCGTTTCGAAGCGTGTTCATCAAGGCGAATCTGCAGAAGACAGGGTAGCTTCGTCCTTAGACCAAAGTATCGCAACGTTGTTCTAGTGTCTCGTGGATAGCATGATGTCGGCCACGCGCCCTCGATGGCACGAAGGAATGCAGACAGGAGTCACTGTGATTGGATTGAGAAAGTTGGGGTGGATGCTGTTGCTGGCGCTGACATTGGCGATCAGTGTCCCTGCCTCGGCGCAGTCGTTGACCTCGCTGATGGGCAGCAGCCATACCGGCGAATCGAGCTCGGTGCCGTCGCCCTCGCCGCAAGAGCTGCGCGCTTCGCTCGATCAGATCATCGCCACGCTCGACGATGGCGACCGGCGTCAGGCGCTGCTGGATAATCTCAAGCAGTTACGTGACGCCACGGCGGCGGATGCCAAGAAGAAGAGTGGCTCTGGTGGCCTGTTGGGCGCTCTAGCCCAATCTTTTTCGTCGCTGGAGACGGACGGGCTCGATAACCCGGTGCACTACTGGTCCAGGCGCGCAGACCAGGCGGGTAACGACATCTCCGAGTTGATGAGCAACCACGCACAGTGGCCGCGCATCCTGCTGGACCTGCTGTGGGTCTCGGCATTATGGGTCGGTGTCACCGTTATCCTCGCCTTATTGTGGCGCTGGGCCGTCAGGCAACTGGGTTTGCCATGGCACCTGCCTTCCGAGCCCACGACCTGGATGCTGGTGCGGCATATCGTCCGGCGTGTGGTGCCGCTGGGGATCGGCTTTAGCGTGGCGTTGACCACGGTTCACCAAGTGGCGACGGGGTCCATCGGCGTCGCGCTGGCCATGGTAACCGCCTACGCGACGCTATGCGGCGCCGTGTTCGCGTCGGTTTGTGAAATCGTCTTCTCCCTGTTCGGGAGCGGCCACCGTCACACCGCGCTGCGCATTTTGCGTCAACACGGGGTTCGCTGGCTTTTCGCGCTGGGGGCACTGGTCGCTCTCGGTGATGCCGCTCATGCCGAGGCTCTGGTGGGACCGCTCGGCGAGGGCCTGACGACGTTTCTGTCCGTGATCGCCAATGGTTTTGCCGCACTGCTGCTGGGTGCCTTTGTACAGGTATTCCGGCGCCCTATCCGCCATTTGATTCGCAACCGTCCCTACGCGCTACGCCAGAAGCAACCCGCGACGACCGAGTTCATCCGCGTGTTCAGTCGGATCTGGCATATCCCGATTCTGATCATGGTCGGCGTCTCGCTGATAGCAATGATCATGTCGGCAGAAGATTCGCGCAGCGCTTTCTTCCGCGCGGTAGTGACCGCGGGCCTAATGATCGCCACGTTGGTCATCACCGGGCTGATCCATCGACGCAGCGAGAATGCCCGCGAGAAGCGGGCTTCCGAATACTGGTCGCGGCTGGTGAGGTTCGGCTTCACGCTGGCGCATCTGGTGAGCTGGCTGATCTTCGCCGAACTGGCGATGCGGGTCTGGGGCTCGTCGCTATGGGCCGTGGGTAGCTCGGCGGGGATCAGTCAGCAGATTGCCAAGGGCGTGATCGGCCTGGGGGTGACGTTCCTGATCGCCTGGTTGGTGTGGATTCTGGCGGATACCGCGATCAAGCACGCTTTGCTGCGCAGCAGTCGTCGTCATGGCCGGCGGGTCAACGCTAGCGCCCGCGCGCAGACCATCACGCCGCTGCTGCGCAATACCGTGTTCGTGACCATCGCGGTGATCGCTGTGATCATCGCGCTGGCCAACCTGGGCGTGAACGTGACGCCGTTATTGGCGGGTGCCGGTGTCATCGGCCTGGCGGTGGGTTTCGGCGCGCAGACGCTGGTTCAGGATCTCATCACCGGTCTGTTCATTCTGATCGAGGACTCTCTGGCGATCGACGACTTCGTCAACCTGGGCTCGCATATGGGAACGGTCGAGGCATTGAGCATTCGGACCGTAAAATTGCGGGATCTGGACGGCATCGTGCACATCATCCCGTTCAGTCAGATCCAGGGGATTCAGAACTATTCCCGTGAGTTCGGCATCGCCTTGTTGCGGATTCGGATCGCGCATCACATGAAGATCGATGACGCCATCGAAATCGTGCGTGAAATCGCCGACGGTCTACGTAATGACCCGATGATGCGTCACCACATCTGGTCGGCGCTAGAGGTTCAGGGCATCGAGAGTTTCGATGCCGGTGCGGCGATCCTGCGGGTACGAATGCGCACGGCGCCAATCATGCAGTGGGACGTTGCGAGGGCATTCAACCTGCGTCTCAAGCAGCGCTTCGATCAGGATGGGCTGGACCTGGCCATGCCGCGGATGAGCGTGGTGATGGAAAAGGCCCCGGTGCCGTCTGGCGGCGGAGACTCTCCCGAGCCGATAACGGCGCCGGGCGCACCGGACCCCCAGTAATTCTGTTAGACAGAAATCCGGGTTATACGGCCAGGCATTATCGGAGTCGGGAGCACGGGTCGCTACCCATCCAGCTTGCGTCAGCATGAGAGGTATCAGGTTTGTCCTTGCCATCCGTCTCGCCATACTGCCGTTTGGCGCCATCATTACGAGCGGTTATCGCTTGCGCGTCGCACCACTAGGGCGCGCCTCTCGCGGATCCCTATAGCCATTGGTCTGGCCCACCAATCGCTAATGGTCGATCAGAGGTCGTTAATTTATAATTTGTGTTATTAGGTAAGCAAAAAGTATTAATTGCTTTTTTGTGAATCTAATTGTAAATTTATTGTGTGTTCTTGAAGCGTAATGCTGACAAACCAAGCGTTGGTCAAGACGCTCCAAACCCGAACCGCAGAACCAAAAGTGACGTCCGATCGATTCACAGCGGCGTCGACAAAACCGGATAGCGGACATCGAGTCTGTAAACGTTGAATCCAAGAACGTTGCGGTCCAGCCCGGTAGATAATGATTTTGATACGTGGGGTGCGTAATGAGTCTATTCAGTTTGGGTTGTATCATCGTCGGTTTTGTCGCCCTGGGCCTCTTCGTGGCTCTTCGCCTTTGCAATAGCGACAAGGCGCCGCCTGAAGCGCTTGATCGGGCGGGTGAGCCTAACCGGGCAGACATCGGTCATCGCGCCTGATCAAGAGTCGCCGTTGGGATGGGATGACTGAAAGCCGGCAGCGTTAGCGCTGCCGGCTTTCGTGTATGTTGTACCTGTCACTTCCTTTCTGTTCCCGGCTCGCGCTAGCCTTCCCCTATGCTCGGCTAAATTCCCTGATTGGATCTCGTTATTGGGCTAAGCGAAGCTTTGGTCTAAGGGAAACATGGAATCAAGCCAGTGCATCCTCTGTGACAGTAAACCGAGCAGGCTCTGCCGCCTTGCGAGGCGTGTACTGCGGTACATCTCTGACGTAAGCGCGGATCACCCATGCCAGTGGTGCGAACTCAGGGCCAAAGGCATTGAAGCATCCCCAGCGCATGGCGACGAATGGGCGCAAGAAAAAGGGCAGACGACGGTGCGCACGCAGGCATCGGATACGTTTGGTTCGCGCGACCAGCAAGTCGACCCGCCGGCTTTCCCGAGAGGAGAGCGCTTGAAACTGGGTTGTGATCGTCGCGGAAGGAATTTGTCCCCTAGCAGGATCGCAAGGCTCCAATATTAGGCGTGCTAGCTGTTTGACGGCGTGATGTGTCATCCGTGTTCCAGACTGTGGTGTTTGTGTAATTTACCTTAAAGTTTTCCACGTTACGATGCGGGTCAAACTGACGAATAGCTCGGGACTTTTCACTCAGTTCACGAGACGACGTCGTTCCAGTGTGGCATGGTCCTGATTTACCTCCTTTCCGAGGAAATACCATGCAACTCAGCGATATCCCGTTTGGCACCACCGACTGGGCCGAGATCGCCCCCTCCGAGCATCCTGGAGAGTCTGGCGAGGCGTTTTGGCGAACCCGACACTTTGGCGATATCCGTGCGCGGATGGTCGAATACACGGCGGGATATCTGGCGGACCACTGGTGCTCGAAAGGCCATATTCTGCTGTGTCTTGAAGGCGAACTGGTCACGGAGCTGGATGATGGACGCGTCTTTCGGCTGACACCGGGACAGAGCTATCAGGTTGCCGATCAGGCGGAAGCGCATCGTTCGTCGACCGAAGTGGGCGCAAAGTTGTTTATCGTCGATTGAGCGTTTTAGGACGTGGATTATTGACTGCTGCGGGCTGGCTTGACGCTCAGCCCAGCACCCACTCGTGGAACGCGCGCATCGGTTCGGTGAGATGTCGATGCCGCGGCGTCAGCAGTGATAAGCGACCGCGGCTGGGCAGTGTCTCTGGCATCGCGAAGACCAGATTGCCTTGTTCCAACTCGGCGGCCAGCAGGCGAGTCCAGCCAAGCGTTACGCCTTGGCCGGCGAGTGTCGCGTTCATCAACAGCTGAAAGCTGTTGGCACGAAGGGAGTGAATCGGCGGCTGCCAGTCGAGCCCGAGTGCGCGATACCAAAGCTCCCAGGTGAGCCAGTCGTGGTAGTGATCCTCGACCACCATCAGCGTATGTCGCGCCAACAGTTCCTGAGGATTAGTGATGCCGCCGTGGCGCTCGAGATAGACCGGGCTGCACACGGCGGCGACATCTTCCTGCTCGAAGATGGCATTTGCGATCAATCCTGGCGGATCGACTTCTCCGGGAACGTGATAGTAGATGCCGAGATCGAATTCGGCCAGATCGAGGCGGTGAGGATCTTCGACGGTGAGGATGCGGATCTCGATATCGGGGTGGGCGCGCTGGAAGTCGGGCAGTTGGCGTGCCAGCCAGATCGAGGCGATGGTCGGGCTGGAGGCTAGCGTCAGCTGACGGTCGTCGCCACGACGGCGCAGGCGGGCAGTTTCATCACGCAGCTCGCGCAACAGACGTTGCACCACACGGAAGTAATGTTCACCGGCCGGTGTCAGGCGCAGACCATCGTAATGGCGCTCGAACAGGGGGCGTCCGAGATCATCTTCGAGCCGCTTGATCTGGCGGCTGACGGCGCTCTGGGTCAGGCTGAGCTCGCTGCCTGCCTGGGTAAAACTGCCGTGGCGGGCCGCCGCTTCGAAAGCGCGCAGGCAGGGGAGGGGTGGCAGGGCATCGCGCGTTGACATGACAGCATCCGCAACCGTGGTATCACGGTTGCGGAGCATAACACGCGAGGTCCGTTCGCTGGTTCCGTTCACCATTTCTGGGCGAAATGCCATGGCGATGTGACAGAGGCGATGTGAAAGGGATGCGTCAGATCGCCGTACGCGGAATCTCTCTCTCCCAGTTTTTCCGACTCACCTCAGTCTTTCCTTCGTGAGCGATTTGCTCGGCGGTCAGGTAGAAAGTCGTTTCATCGCAGTGCAAGTGGTAGCGGCTGGTCACTTCAACCGCGAATTGGCCTTCACCGGCGTCGCGGCTGGCGCGATAGACCCACTCGATATCGGCGCGAGTACGGGTGGCGTCTGTCGGATGGCTCGAATAGACCTCTTTCGCGCGTTGTTCGACGCGCAGACCGTGGTCGGAGAAGCGAACATCGCCCATGTCGTCTTCGACGGTAACGGTGACTTCGCCGTTGCCGACGTCTTCACTGATCGTGCGTTTGGGTTGGCCGGCGCGCAGCGTCTCGATCCGGCATGGCGTGGCGCTCTCCGGCGGTTCGAACGGCATTGGGATATAACCGGCTTTGGATAGCGGTAGTTCCAGCGTGGGGCTGCCAGCCTTGAGCGTCAGATCGGCGCGCTTCCTGGGTGACCAGACCAGCGGGAAACTGGCACTGGAGAGCGCAATGCGCAGGCGATGCCCCCTGGGCAGACGATAGCCGATCAGATCCAGCGGCAGCCGAATATCCATCGGTTCACCGGGGATCGGAGGAGCGATCGTGCCCGGGTCGTCACGGAGATTGAGATTGAGGGTGCCGTAGGTGATCAGCGCGCTTTCGCCGCTTGGCGCAACGTCGCACAGACGCACGTGCAGTTGGCCGCAATCTTCGCTGCTTTCCAGTGCCACCGACAGCGTCGGCTGGCCGAGGATATCGAGGCCGTCCGCGTAAGGGACGGTGTCGAACGTCAGTGACAGGCCGTCGTCACGGCGCTGATCCGGCGGGAAGTCGGCGCCAAACCACAACGGAATGTATTCGCCCTGCAGCGAGCCGGTGGTCAGCGGCGAGGCGATCAGCCGATCGGCGCTCAATCGTCCGCCGGATTCCAGGCCACGGTCGCCAAGATTGAGCATGATGGTCTCGATCTCTTCGGCTGGCGCAGGCCAGCCGTGGATGCGTACCCATTGGCCTGGTCGTTCGAGATACTTGGGCGCCGGCGGCACGCCATCCTGCAAATAGAAGGTGCAGGGTGGCTCCGCCATGATGCCGGTGTCGATGCCCTTGAGCCAATGATCCCACCAGCGCAGCGCTTCCTGCAGAAAGCCGATCGCCGGGTCGGGGATCGCGAAGTGCGGATACTTGTGCATCCACGGCCCCAGCAGCGCTTTTTTCGGACAGGAGAGGTTCTCCATCATGCGGGGAATGGTATCGATGTACGAATCTCCCCAGCCGCTGATCATGTAAACCGCGGCTTCGATATCGGCATAGTTTTCGCCAATGGAGCCATGCTTCCAGTAATCGTCGCGATGCTGGTGTTCGACCCAGGTCTCGGCCAGCAGCGGCATGTTGTCGAGGCGGTGTTTCCACATCTCGCGCCAGCGCTCGCCGACCAGGGCCGGATCGGGCACGGCGGCGGAGAAACTCAGCATGGTGGCGGCCCAGCCGAGGTTCTCGAGCAGCATGTTGCCGCCCTTGTAGTGGATATCGTCGGCGTAACGGTCATCGGTGGAGCAGAGCGTGATGATCGCCTTGAGCGGCGCGGGTCTGAGCGCGGCAACCTGCAGGCCGTTGAAGCCGCCCCAGGAGATGCCCATCATCCCCAGCTTCCCATCGCACCAGGGTTGCTTCGCAATCCAGTCGATCACTTCCAGCGCGTCGGCCTGTTCCTGCGGCGCGTACTCGTCTTCCATCAGGCCGTCGGACTCGCCGTTGCCGCGCATATCCACCCGGATGCAGGCATAGCCATGACCGGCGAAATAGGGATGGGTCAGCTCGTCCCGCACCGCCGTGCCATCGCGTTTGCGATAGGGCAGATACTCGAGGATCGCCGGCACTGGGTTCGATTCGGCATCGGTCGGCAGCCAGATTCGCGCGGCCAACCGGGTGCCATCGGATAGTTCGATCCACTGGTTTTCGATTTCACGTACTCGCTGCGGAAAGTCCTGTTTGATCTTCATGCGTCATCCTTGGCTGCGCTTGAGTGAGTCGCTCCTGCCTGCGCGGTATCGAGCCGTTCGGGATGCTTGAGCCAGACCCACAGCGACCCGGTTGCCAGCAGTACGATCAGCATGGCGGGCAACCCGCCGAGATTGGAGAGCATCTTGATGCCGTCGATGCCCACGAAACTGACCATGACCCACGAAACTACGCCGACGATCACGCCCCAGATCACTTTCATCGGGACCCCGGCGTTGAGATCGGAGTCGGCGGTCAGACCGCGGGTGCAGAGGTTGCCGATGGCGTCGGTTTGCGAATCCGCCGCAGTGACGTATGAGATGTAGGCGATGAACAGCAGCAGCGGAATCCACACCTGCGAGAACGGCAGTTGACGAAAGAGTTCATAGAGCACGTTCTCCACGCCGCGATCATTGAGAACGGCATAGAGATCGGCACCGCCGGTCGTATCGAGGTGTGACTGAAAGTAGAGTGCCGTACCGGAGAAGATCAGGATCCACACGCTGGCAAATAGCGCCGGGTAGAGCAGATTGACGCGCAGAAATTCACGCACGGTGTAGCCCAAAGAGATCTTGCCCAGAAACAGCGCCGCCACCGGCGCCCAGGCGAACCACACTGCCCAGTAGAAGATCGACCACCACTGCGGCCACTGGTCGTTGCCCGCGGCGCCGGTGAACAGGCTCTTGGTGAAGAAGTGGTCGAGATAGACACCAAACGACTCGACGCCCAGTGCCAGACAGAACACCGTCGGACCGATGATGAACATGAAGACCCCGAGAATCAGCAGCAAAATGGCGTTCAGTGAGGATAGCCGGGCGATCCCCTTCTGCAGGCCGCTGGCGGCGGAAATCACGAAAGTCACCACGATGATGGCGATGATCACGCCGAGCCGCAGCGGGCTGGTTTCGCCGCCGAGATATTGGCCTGCGCCGCCGGCCAGCGTCAAAGCGCCGGTGCCAAGGGATGAAGCCATCCCGGCGACCAGCGCATAGAGCGAGATAGCATCGATCAGGCCACCGAAATGCCTTACCCGGGCCCCGAAGATTGGCTCCAGCATACTCGAGATAGAAAAGCGCAGGCGCAGGTTATAAAAGGCGAGCGCGAAGATCAGCGCGGGGACGGCATAGATGGCATAGGGCGTGAACGACCAGTGCAGGAACATGGTCGACATGGCGAACAGCATGGCATCGCTCGAACCGGCCTCCAGGCCGCTGGAAGCGGGTGGCCCCATGTAGTGGTAGAGCGGCTCGGCGGTAGTCCAGAACAGTACGCCGACGGCTAGAGTGGTACACAGCGTAATCGAGAACCAGCGCAGCCGTGACAGCAGCGGTTTGGCCTCCGGCCCGCCGATTCGAATATTACCCAGCGGTGAGAAATAGACGATTACCGCCATTATCAGCAGATAAAGGCTGCCAAGGCTGAATAGCCAAGAGAAATTGGTCAGAACGGCATCGTTGAGTGCGCTGGCGGTGGCCAGAAACGCATCCAGATCGACATAGCTGGCGATCACCGCGGCCTGCAGGATCAGAAAGGTCGGCCAGAATACCAGCGGCCGAAGCGAGGTTTGCATACCTGTCTCCCGTTATCGTTATCGTAGGCGCCGATGCGCCGCGCTCATGGCGATATAACCTAACGCCTTTCATGCCCCCAGGGGCAAACGGTGTCTGGGAATGAGGGCATGCGTGCAGTGCATGGTAAGCAGGAGTGGGCGCAATCGATGCGCGGTGTAGAATGATGCGGCGATTTTACGAGAGGAGGCGGGATGGAGCCCGAAGATCTGAAGAAATTGGTCACCCGAAAGATGCCTTTCGGCAAATATGAAGGTTGGCTGATCGCCGATCTTCCCGGGCCCTACCTCAACTGGTTTGCCCGGGAAGGCTTTCCCAACGGCGAAATCGGGCATCTGCTGGCGCTGATGCAGGAGATCGACCATAACGGACTGAGTCCATTGCTAGAGCCGCTGCGCTGAAGCTTTTGCTCATGGTGCAGACTGAAATATCCGGCCGGAAGACTACTAGCTCATCCAACGCCCCGCGAGATGCGCGGCGACCAACCCGATCACGATGACCAAGGCAAGCCAGCACCGGCGGCGCCAGCGCGTCTGATGGCGACCCAGCGCCATCTCCAGCTGCCGCGTCATCAGTTCCTGGCGAACCACGATGCGTTGTGGGGAGACGGAAAAGTCATTGGCGACGTCGCCTTGCCAGTGAGGTGCGTGAGTCATGCCCAGATTTGCTCGCAACCTGCCGAGTTCGTTCAGCACGCCATGCAGATCGTCATAGGCTTCGCGATGCACCGTGTTTCCAAGCGTACTTATCGCGTCGACCTTCAGCGTGCGATTGCCGCAGCGCTCTGCGGCCCGAATGATGGTGTCGGAAGTTGCGTTCTTGCTGACGCCGAGTCGGCGATAGAGATCTCGCATAGCGTATCAGGCCGTCATCATCAGGTAGTTGTCATCAGATAGTCGTAGGCATTCTTGATTCGCTGAAACCGCTGCGAGGCCAGCGAGACTCGTAGATCCCCCTGCCCGTGAAAGCGATCGGGATGATGGCGCTGCGCCAGTCGCCGATAGGCCCGCTTGATCTCGATCGATGAGGCGGGCTCGTCGAGTTCCAGAACCTGCAGCGCCAGACGGACTCGGTAATGGGTCTGAGGCCCCCCCGTTGCCTGCTGCCACTGTTGTCGACGCCACTGCTCCCGACGATGAGCTTCTTCCTGGCGCGCTTGTTCCCGACGTTGTTCTTCGGCCTGGCGTTGCTGTTCCTGGCGCCTGGCATCCGCTTGGCGCGCCTGCTCCTGACGCAGGCCTTCGGCCTGGCGTTCCCGCTCTTGCCGTTCTTCCTGCTGGCGTCGGCTTTTCGCCTGCTGACGCAAGCGGGTTCGTTCCAGGCGCATCCGACGCCACCGCGCCTGGGCGGCATTGGTTTGAATCCACCAGCGCTGCCAGCGACGAGTCTTCAGCGGTCTCTGGTCGGTGGCTTTCCTGTTTCCTTCGGCTGCTGTCTCTTTCCCGGTCGCCGTCTCTTCTTCGGTTACTGTCTCGGCTCTCTCGTCTGGCTGCCAGTAGTCCTGCCGACTGGGATCGCCGGGTGGCATCAGCTGCCGGCCGGTCACTTCGCGAAACAGCAGAGCGAAGGCGCCGGGGGTGATGCCCGAAAGATCGGAGAGAAAGCGCAGAATATGGTGATTGCGCAAGCTTGGTTCGCCCTCGCTCGTAGCGAGTCCGATGGCGCGACGCAGAAAGGGGTGCGACTGCTCGTCGACGCGTTCGCGTAGCACTATTTCGGCGGCCAGTTGGATGGCCGTCAGATCGGTTCTGGCGATCGCCGACAGCGTATCGAGATCGTCGGAATGGCGATAGCCGTTGGCCAGCGCTTCGAGATAATGCTGGTCCTCGGCGAGCGCAACGCGCTTGTTGACGTAGATCCACGTCAGCAGCAACAGGGACGCGGTATCCGGCGGGTAACGACTTTTCAGCAGCAGGAGCTCGAAAGCGGAAAAGCGCGCTGGGGCCATCGATGAATCCAAGCGAAGAAAGGGTTGTTGTCATCGTTTATGGGAACCGAGTATACCCAATCTCGCCGCCGAGTCTTCACTTGTGCGCTTTTCCTTCACGTCCATAGAGAGGGCTGAATGTCACTACGTTGCCGCCATCCCCGAGGTCTTGCTCAGATTCTCCGGGCCGAAGGAGTCGGGCAGCAGTTCGTCCATGGTGTAGTGCTTGAGCGGAGCGCCGTTGCCATCGAGCACGACGATTTCGGTCTGCGGCGTGGCGAACTCACGGATGCGCTGTCGGCAGTCGCCGCAGGGCGTGCACAGATGCTCGCCGGGGCCGATGACGTAGATCTTGCGAATCTGCCGCTCGCCGCTGGAAACCAGCCCGGCGATCGCGCTGCCTTCGGCACACAAGCCCTTGTAGTTGGCACTCTCGACGTTACAGCCAACGTATTGCGTCCCGCTTTCACTGATCAGGACGGCCCCAACCGGGTGATCGGAGTAGGGTACGTAGGCGTTGTCACGCACGGCAAGCGCCGCCTGGCGGATCGAATCGGGTACGTCGCCTGAGGGCGTCATGGCGGTCATTGCGATATCTCTTGATCGTCTCTGAGCAATCCATCGAGCGTGATTGTCATCATTTCGGAAAAGCCGGTCTGACGGGCCTGCGAGTCGAGCGCCTCACCCTTGAGAATATGGTCGGAGACGGTGCAGACCGTCAGCGCGCGGGCGCCGAATTCGGCGGCGACACCGTAGAGCCCGGCCGCTTCCATCTCCACGCCGAGAATGCCATGGCGCTTCATGGTCTGGAAGAATTCGCCATCCGGTGTGTAGAACAGGTCCGCCGAGAACAGGTTGCCGACCTTAACGGGAGTGCCGCGTTCGCGAGCGGCATCGGCGGCGTGGCGAGTGAGATCGAAGTCGGCGATGGCGGCGAAGTCGTGACCGCCGAACCGAGTGCGATTGACGCCGGAATCGGTGCAGGCGCCCATGCCGATGACAATATCGTTGACCGCGACATCATCGCGCACCGCGCCGCAGGAACCGACGCGTACCAGCCGCTTGACCCCGTACTCGGTGATCAGCTCCTTGGCATAGATGGATAGCGATGGAATCCCCATGCCGCTGCCCATGACCGAGATCCTGCGGCCCTGATAGGTGCCGGTAAAGCCGAGCATGTTACGCACGCGATTGACGCACTCGACGTCTTCAAGAAACGTCTCGGCGATGAACTCGGCGCGCAACGGGTCGCCGGGCATCAAAACGGTATCGGCAAAATCGCCCGGTCGGGCGTCGATATGCGGGGTTGGCATTAGTGGTCTCTCTCTGACTATCAGGGCTTTGTCTATCAGGGCTTTGGCGATTCTTTGAGTAGCGAGCGGCCATGATCCATGGCGTCGAGTCCGAAGTGATCGGCCAGCGTCTGGCCGATATCGGCGTAGGTGTCGCGACGGCCATAGCTGCCAGGGGCCAGCACGTCACCGGCGATCAATACCGGCACCTGCTCGCGGGTGTGGTCGGTACCACGCCAGGTCGGATCATTGCCGTGATCGGCGGTCAGGATCAGCAGGTCGCCCGGCTCGAGTTTGGCGAGCACTTCCGGCAGGCGTCGGTCGAACGCTTCCAGCGCGCTGGCGTAACCGTCCGGATCGCGGCGATGGCCGTAGAGCGTGTCGAAGTCGACGAAGTTGGTCATGACCAGTGTTTGATCGCCTGCGTCAGCGATGGCGTTCAACGTGGCATCGAACAGATCATCATGGCCGTGGGCCTTGATCACTTTCGTGACGCCGCAGTGAGCGTATATATCGCCGATCTTGCCCACGCCAAGCACCGTCCCATCGCTGTCATGCAGTTTCTGCAGCACCGTGGGTGTGGGCGGTTCGATGGCATAGTCGCGTCGATTGCCGGTGCGTTCGAAGGTTTGCGGCGTCTCGCCGATAAAAGGGCGGGCGATGACCCTGCCGATGTTGTAGGGCATCAGCAGCTCGCGGGCGATCTCGCAGAGCGCATAAAGTCGTTCGAGCCCGTAATGGGTCTCGTGAGCGGCGATCTGAAACACGGAATCCGCCGAGGTGTAGACGATCGGCTTGCCACTTCGAATATGTTCTTCGCCCAGTGCTTCGAGTATCGGCATGCCGGAAGCCTGGCAGTTGCCGAGTAAGCCGGGAAGATCGGCTTGCTCGGTCAGCGCTTCGAGTAGCTCAGGCGGGAAACTATTTTCCTTGTCAGTGAAGTAGCCCCATTCGAACAGCGCCGGTACGCCGGCGATCTCCCAATGGCCGGAGGGCGTGTCCTTACCCGAGGAAATTTCGCTCGCGCAGGCCCAGGCGCCATCGATGGTGTCCGGCAGCGCAACGCCAGCCGCTGGCTCACCGGTGCTGAGCCGATGGGCATGATAGAGGCCGAGCCGAGCCAGATTGGGCAATTCGAGTGGGCGCCCGGCATCGGCACGAAAGCGGGCGATATGACCGAGCGTGTCCGAACCGGCATCGCCGAAGTCGGCGGCATCCGGAGCGTTGCCGATGCCGAAGGAGTCGAGCACCAGCAGGAAGGCGCGGTTCATGTTGGTTCCTCGTTCTGTCCTTTCCTCAGTCATGGCAGGTCCTCCTGACGCAGCGTGGCGTGGACGAGGGGAGGGATTGCGACGTCGCTCGTCTCGCTCAAGCTGAAGGCGTGACGTAGACGCTGGGCGACGGCCTCGGCCTCGGCGCGGTCGGCGGCGTGGATGCGCAGCAGCGGCTGGCCCGGTTCGATGCGTTGCCCGAGCGCAGCGATATGCGACAGACCGACGCGGTGGTCGATGGCATCACCGGCATTGCGCCGGCCACCGCCCAGCTCGACCACGCCTAGGCCGAGCGTTCGGGTGTCGATGGCGCTGATGAATCCCGCCCGGTCGGCGTCGAGATCGATCGTGACCGGCGCAGTAGGAAGGTGATGTTTGGCATGCTCTGCCAGATCGCCGGGACCGCCGAGGCCATGGACCATGCGCGAGAAGCGCTCCAGTGCCTCGCCGGAATCGAGGGCCTGGTCCAAACGCCTTTCGGCGTCGTTGGCGTCACTCGCCAGACCGGATTGGAGCAGCATTTCCGTTGCCAGTGGTCGCGTGACCCGGTAGAGCCGACTCTCCTTGCCTTCCCCTCGCACCTCTTCATTGCGCCCGTCCCCGCGCAACAACCGCAGCGCCTCGAAGACCTCCAGCGAATTGCCGGCGCAGTCTGCCAGAGGCTGGTTCATGTCGGTCAGCAGTACGCTGGTCTGTGTTCCCGCACCGCAACCGATGGCGACGATCGCTTCGGCCAGCTCACGGGAGGCTTGCAGTGTCGGCATGAAGGCGCCGCTGCCGACCTTGACGTCCATCACCAGGGTATCGAGGCCGCAGGCGAGCTTCTTGCCCAGGATCGAAGCCACGATTAGCGGAATCGATTCCACCGTGGCGGTGACGTCGCGCACGCCGTAGAGGCGCTTGTCGGCCGGCGCCAGCGCCCCGGTCTGGCCGATGATCGCGACGCCGACCTCCTTGACCAGACGTCGGAAGGTGTCGTTGCTTGGCGTGACGTCGTAACCGGGGATCGATTCGAGCTTGTCCAGCGTGCCGCCGGTATGACCCAGGCCACGCCCGGAGACCATCGGCACATGGCCGCCACAGGCGGCGATCCAAGGCCCCAGCACCAACGAGACCAGATCTCCGACGCCGCCGGTGGAGTGCTTGTCGAGCACCGGGCCCTGCAGATCGAGGGCATCCCATTGCATGACCTGACCGGAATCCCGGATCGATTCGGTCAGCGCCACGGCTTCCTCTTGGTTCATGCCGTTGAGGTAGACGGCCATGGCGAAAGCGCCGATCTGCGCGTCGCCCATACTCTCATCGGCGATGCCCCGCATGACCAGATCGAGCATCCTGCGATTGAGCGTCTGGCCATCGCGCTTACGGCGAATGATTTCCTGCGTCAGCATGGCGTTGTTCTCCGCCTTGGATCGATCGAGTCCACTCAGTAACCGCTGGTTGCGGGAGAGGCATCGTTGCCGGCAAGCGTTGCGAGTAGCGCATCCAGCAGTCCGGATGCGCCGAAGCGGAAGTGTGCGGGCGTCAACCAGGCCTGGCCCATGATCCCCGCAGCCAGATCCAGATAGGCCTTGGCATCCTCGGCGGAGCGAATACCGCCGGCCGCCTTGAAGCCCACGTCGCGACCACTATCGCGAATGGCGGTGAGCAGAGTTTCGGCGGCTTCCAGCGTCGCGTTGACCGCCACCTTGCCTGTAGAGGTCTTGAGGAAGTCGGCGCCGCCCTCGAGGGCGATGTCCGCGGCCTGGCGAATCAGCGCGGGATTCTTGAGTTCACCGGTTTCCAGTATCACCTTGAGCAGGCGATCGCCGCAGGCCTCGCGACAGGCCTGAACCAGGGCGCGACCCGACTCGGCATCACCGCCGATCAACGCCTTGTAGGGGAATACCACATCGACTTCATCGGCGCCTGCGGTTACCGCTGCACGGGTTTCGCGGCTGGCACGTTCGACGTTGACGCAGCCACCAGGAAAGTTGGTGACAGTGGCGATTCGTACGCGCTCGCGCATTCCCATGTCGATCAATTCACGATTCGCCGTCGCGATGAAGGCAGGATAGATGCAAACCGCGGCGGGGGCGCCATGCGGCGTGTCAGTCCGCCGACACAGCGCCTGAATGCCGGCGTCGTTATCGTCGTCGTTGAGTGAGGTGAGATCCATCATCGCCAACGCCTGGCTGGCAGCGTGCTCAAGTGTCGTCATTCTGTCGTCTCCTTGGGTGCTCCCGCAAAACGTCGATCTTGAACGTCACCCTGGAAGAATTCGTGACGGCACGACGATGCGGATAACACCACGGTTCGGAATCGCTCGGCATCCATGCCGGCGGGGTTGCCATGGCCCGGCCACCGTGACGGCAACGCCTGAACTCATGGGCGTTGCTGTCGGACTGCCGGACCGTTGTGTCGATCTGGCGTCAGGCGGTACCGGCAAGCGAGAGAAAGATCCCCGCCAGGGTGGCCGACATCAGATTGGAGAGCGTGCCGGCGAGTACGGCCTTGAGACCGTAACGAGCGATCTCCGGGCGACGGCTGGGAGCCAGCGTGCCGAGACCACCCAACAGAATCGCGATCGAGGAGAGGTTGGCGAACCCGCACAGTGCGAATGACAGGATCGCGGCAGTGTGGGCCGTCATCGCCTGTCCGGTCGACGCCACGATCGTATCGCCGCTGATGTACGGAGCCAGATTGATGTACGCCACGAACTCGTTGACCACCAGCTTTTGACCGATGAACGAGCCGGCCAGGGTGGCTTCATGCCAGGGGATGCCGAGCACGAACGCCAGCGGCGAGAACAGCCAGCCGAGAATCATCGACAGACTCAACGAGTCCATGCCGAACCAGCCGCCGACACCACCCAGAATGCCGTCGATCATCGCGATCAGACCGATGAACGCCAGCAGCATGGCACCCACGTTGGCGGCCAGCATCAGACCCGACGAGGCGCCGGACGCGGCGGCGTCGAGCACGTTGGCCGGCTTGTCCTCGGCTTTCAATACGTTCTTGGCCTGACGCGTGTCGTCATCGGGGTTTTCCGTCTCCGGCATCAGAATCTTGGCGAACAGCAGGCCGCCGGGCGCCGCCATGAACGAGGCGGCGATCAGGTATTCCATGGGAATGCCGAGCTCGGCGTAACCGGCGAGAACGGAACCGGCAACCGAGGCAAGTCCGCCACACATGACCGCGAACAGCTCGGACCGGGTCATGCTGGCCAGGAACGGGCGGACCACCAGCGGGGCCTCGGTCTGGCCGACGAAGATATTGGCGGTGGCGGACAGCGACTCGGTGCGCGAGGTGCCCAGCACTTTCTGCAATGCACCACCCAGAATTCGCACGACCCATTGCATGATGCCCAGGTAATAGAGCACGGCCGTCAGCGAAGAGAAGAAGATGATGATCGGCAGCACCTTGATCGCGAACACGAAGCCGACGTTGGTCGGATCGGCGAGGTTGCCGAACAGAAAGCCGATACCGTCGTTGGCATAGCTGATGACCTGGCTGACGGCACTGGAAACGGATCCCAGCACGGTTTGACCGACAGGCACATACAGCACGAAAGCCCCGATGCCGGCCTGAATGGCAAAGGCGCCGATGACGGTGCGCAGGCTGATCGCCTTGCGGTTGCTCGAAAAGATCAGCGCGATCAGCAGTAGCACGATGACGCCGACCAGACCCATGAGGAGTGTCATGTTGTTGTCCTTGGTGTTGGCCTTAGTGGGTAGAAAAGCATTTCGACATTGCACTTTCTTGAGGTGGTTTTAACATTTTTTGGTTTTCCCCGTCACTTGTTGTTTTTATGTTCACAAGCTCATAGAGTAGTTTTGGGCGGAAAATGGGGCCATATGTAGTAATTCATGAGCCAGGCGAGCGATCACGTCGGACTCTCAAACGTTCGACACGGTCTGCTGCAGAGATGAAAAAATAGTCACAAAATCAGGCGCGGTGCGTGATAACGGTGCCACAACAAACTGACGTCATAGCAAACAGATGCCACAACAAACAAAAGTAGGGGGATGGCATGGTAGTAAGACTCGTACGGTCGACGGTCGGAACTGAAAGATCGGCTGGCAAGGGCTCCCGTCACCCGGCCCTGTCGGTATCTCTGGGATTGGGGGCAATGATGCTGGTGGCGTCTCCAGCGTGGGCAGCCGATGACCAGGGCGAGGCACCGGTCATCGAGCAGGAAACGCCCGACCAAGGGCCAACGTCAGAAGGGCAGGTGGCCGACGGTCCCTATCTTTCCGACTGGTATCACCAGAACCTTACCGTCATTGGCAGCAAGAACATTCGCTTCGGACCGCAGCAGGTCGACGACATCTATCTGGAATATGAGTTCTTCGGTCGCAAGGGGCCGTTGGATCTCTACGGCTATATCGATTTTCCGAAGTTCTTCGGTACCGGTAACGCCGCAGATAGCGGCATCTTCGACAAGGGCTCGCCGGTCTTCATGGAGCTGGAGCCCCGCCTGTCGATCGACGACATGACCGGCCAGGATCTGAGCTTCGGGCCGTTCAAGGAGTGGTTCGTCGCCTTCGACTACATCTTCGATTGGGGGCACACTACGGAAAGCCGCCAGAACACGCTTTATGCGGGCCTGGGAACCGATATCGATACAGGTTCGCCGCTGGGGCTGTCGTTCAACTTCTACAAACGTCGCCAGTGGGAAAACTATGGCGCCGCGAACGAGAATTCCTGGGACGGTTATCGCGCACAGTTGAACTATTCCTACCCGCTGGGCAGTTTCGATAACGGTGCCTCCTTGGTCTATGTCGGTTTCACCAATCACGACTTCGGTTCGGACCTGGGCGACAACGATCCGACGCGTACCAATGAGTCGACCGTAGCGACCAACGTGCTGCTGTATCAGTTCACCCATCTGCGGTTCATGGCGGTAGCCCGTTACTTTCATAACGGTGGCCAGTGGAATGACGGTGAAATGGCGCCGTTCCCCAATAGCCATGGCGATAGCTTCGAATTGCGCTCGACCGGTTGGGGTTATTACTTCGGTGTCGGCTGGCAGTTCTGATCCGAAAATCAGTGGGTTCGTGGACGGGGAGCCTCAGGGCTCCTCGTTGCGTTTCAAAACGAGATCGAGGATAAGATCGGGTGCGAGATCGAGAGTAAGATCGGTTTTCGGTGATGACGTCGCGTGATTCGGTGGTGACCACCGAATGCCGGCGTAATTCATGAGGCGGCGGCGTAACACTGTGACCAGACAACAGCAGGAGACAGCCATGAATGGCCGCAGCGCCGTACGGCTCGAAAGGCTTCGTGAAGCGATCAAGCGAAACGGTACCCTGCCATTGGCTGAGGCGGCGACGCTGTGCGGCGTCTCCGAGATGACGGTGAGGCGAGACATTGCCGCCAGCAACGGTGCCATCGTCTCCTTCGGCGGCCACCTGATAATGGCCGACAACCCCCAGTTTGGCGCCGCCTACAATCTCGATGCGCAGAAAGACCGCTACGCCAAGGCCAAGCAGCGTCTTTGCGAGGCGGTTTCATCGATGATCGAAGAGGGCGATACGGTGTTCGTCGACTGCGGTACCACGCTGATGCCGTTGTGTACGTTGCTGCCGCGCGAAATGAACGTGACGATCGTCACCTATGCGCTCAACGTGGCCAATGCGTTCAGCCAGCGCGAGATGCCCAATATGCGGCTCGTGGTGCTGGGCGGGCTCTATTACGCCGCTTCGGAATCCTTCGGCGGGCAGGACGTTACCACGGCGATCCGCCGGCTCGGCATCAACAAGGCGCTGATTTCCGCCGCAGGCGTTCATGCCGACAAGGGGGCTAGCTGCTTCCATTTCCATGAGGTGGCACCCAAGCAGGCCGCCATCGAACATGCGGAGCGGCGTATCCTCGTCGCCGACGAGAGCAAGCTCGGCGTGATGAGAGCGGCATTTTTCGCCGATCTTTCCGACTTCGACACATTAGTCACCAGCGGCGATCCGGGCCGAGAGTGGCGAGCGAGAATGAAGGACAGCGACGCCTCGAAGGTCGAAGTGGTTTGAATTATCCTTGTTTCGATAGGTTTTCAGAGCGGCAAAATCCTGCTTTATGTAGGAAGTATTCATCTTGTCACGCAGGTAGGATGGCTGGACTTCCTACTTTCCGAACAGGTGACTGGATCGATGTCTTTCTCATCATCGTCTCTTCAGAGTCAATTCGCATCGCTCAAAGCGCCCGCTGACGGCGCTTACTATCCCGCCGCGATCGTTGGTTTCGATTCCAATGATACGGGCCGTTACGCCTTGCGCTCTCCCGCCACTGGCGAAGTCATCGCCGAGGTAGCCGATTGTGGTGTCGAACAGGCCAAGCTCGCCGCCGACAACGCCCAGCGTGGCTTCGAGACATGGCGCAAGACCACCGCGTTCGAGCGGGCGGCGCTGCTCAAGGCATGGCACCAGGCGATGCTGGATGCCAAGGAAGTCCTTGCCGTCACCATGGCGCGGGAAATGGGCAAGCCGATCCGCGAGGCGCGAGGCGAAGTCGACTATGCCGCCAGCTTTCTGGAGTGGTATGCCGAACAGGCCAAGCGCATCGACGGCGATATTCTCCCCAGCCAGCATCCGGACAAGCGACTTGCCGTGCTGCGTCAGCCGGTTGGTCCGGTGCTCGCGATCACGCCGTGGAACTTTCCGGCGGCGATGATCACCCGCAAGGTGGCGCCGGGGCTGGCGGCCGGCTGTTCGGTGATCGTCAAGCCGGCGGAACAGACCCCGGTCACGGCAATCCTGCTGGCCCAGCTCTGGCAGCAGGCCGGCGGGCCGGCGGAGGTGTTTCAGGTCATCACGGCCGAGCGCCCGGCGGCAATCAGCGATCTGCTGATGGAAGATCGGCGGATTCGCAAGGTGACCTTCACCGGCAGCACGCCGGTCGGCAAGCATCTCTACGCCAAGTCGGCCGCAACCATGAAGCGAATGTCGCTGGAGCTGGGCGGCCACGCGCCGTTTCTGGTCTTCGACGATGCCGACATCGATGCCGCCGTGACCGAAGTGATGGCGAGCAAGTTCCGCAACGGTGGCCAGACCTGTGTCTGCGCCAACCGCATCTATGTGCAGCGTGGCATTCTCGAGACGTTCTCCGCACGCCTGACCGCGGCGGTCGACGAGCTGCGTATCGGCCAGCCGGAAGACGAGTCGACCCAGATCGGGCCCTTGGTCAGCCAGGCCGGACGCGACAAGGCGCAGTCCCACATCGACGATGCGCTGGCCAAGGGCGCCCGGCGCCTGACGGCCGCGCGTGATGTCGAGGGGTTCTTCGTGGCGCCGACGGTGTTGGCGGATGTGACCAACGACATGCAGATCATGCAGGAAGAGACTTTCGGCCCCGTGGCACCGCTGATCGCCTTCGACAGTGAAGAAGAGGCGATCATGGCTGCCAATGCCACGCCGTTCGGACTCGCCGCATATCTGTGGACGCGAAATCTGGGGCGGGCGGCGCGAGTCTCCGAGGCGTTGGATTACGGTATCGTCGGGGTCAACGACGGTGCGCCGTCCGTGCCGCAGGCGCCGTTCGGTGGGGTCAAGGATAGCGGTCTCGGTCGC
Organism: Salinicola halimionae; assembly: GCF_003206065.1. Classification (GTDB taxonomy): domain Bacteria; phylum Pseudomonadota; class Gammaproteobacteria; order Pseudomonadales; family Halomonadaceae; genus Salinicola; species Salinicola halimionae. The sequence goes on from NZ_PZJQ01000004.1 coordinate 365,263, forward strand.
GAGGGCGGTCGCTACGGCATCGACGAATATCTCGACACCAAGTTCGTCTCGACGCGACTGGACGGCTGATAACGATGCGGGATGACGCAACATTCGCTGCACGGCTGCCGGTGGAGCTCGACCTCGCGACGGCGCTACGCGAGACCAACCTTCGCCATGCCCGCGTGGTGGCCGGTGAGCGCTCGCTGGGCCGACCGCTGCGCTGGGTGCACATGGTCGATCATCCCGACATCATTGCCTGGGTTCGTGAAGGCCAGTTGTTGCTGACCACCGGTTATCACTGGCCCGACGAGCCGGCCGCCGAGCGGGCGCTGATCGAGGCGCTGGTCGATAAAGGATTGGCCGGCGTCGCGTTGGCCGTGCCGCGATTTCTCACCGCATTCCCGGAGACCAGTCGGCGTGTAGCGGAATCGCTCGACTTCCCGCTGCTGGAAATCCCCTGGGATGTGCCGTTCAGCCAGATCACCGAGGAGGTTCACGCCTGGTTGATCGCCCGCCAGGGGCAACAGATCGCGCGGGCGGAGCGCATTCACCGCGATCTCACGCGGTCGGCGTTGACGGCGCGCAGCCTGGGCGATATCGCCACGGCCCTGAGCCTGCTGCTCGAGCGCGACGTGCTCTTCACCGGGCTTGACGGCGAATGGCTGGGTGGCAGTGCCGACCACGAGGTAATGCGTCTACCCACGACGACCATGCTGAGCGAGGCCCAGTTTCTGACTGCAGCTACGGCCCGTTCGCTGAGTGGCCCGGGCGACATGACTGACGGGCGAATGCTGGCCTGTCCGGTCCGAATTCAGGAGGCGCCGGTCGCCACGCTGTGGATCGACGAGACCGCCTCTCCGATCAGCGAACTCGAGCAGCGCGCTGCCGAGCAGGCCGCGCTGATCTCGGCGCTGCATCTGTCCCATCAGCGAGCACTGCAATCGCAGGAGATCCGGCTCGGCTACGCCTTCGTCGACTCGCTGCTCGAGGGGCGCTTCGTGGCCACGCCGGCGGCGCTGGAACGGGCGTCGCTGCAAGGGTGGGATCCTCACGCCGCCTATTACGTCTGCGCCATTCTACTCAACGAGCCGGTGCCGTTGAGCCGGGAAGGGCTGCAGAGGCGGGAGCGATGGGAGCGCCGCCTGGGCGATCGTCTCGAAGCGCTCGGCTTGCCACGATTGGTCTCGGTCTCGCTCAACCAGCTGCTTTTCCTGGTTCGCGCCGACATTTCGACCCAATCGCTGTGGCGCGAGTTGAGCGATGGCGAAGCCGCCCTGGCGGTTAGTCGTGAGGTGAAAGGGGCGCCTGCCATCGTTCAGGGGGCGGACGATGTGGCCCGCCTGCTGCCCTCGCTCAAGGCCGGCGAACGGCGGGATTTCGAAACCTTGTTGTTCACCCGAGTGCTGGAAGGCGATGACGAGGCGCGAAGGCTGTTTCTGGGGCGCATTTCCAACGCACTGGGTGAAGGCGCAAGACGCCATAACCCCTTCGAGACGCTATCGGCGCTGGCCGAGAGCGGGTTCCAGCTCGCGCAGACAGCGCGAGCGCTCGAGATCCATATCAGCACCCTGCGTTATCGCATCGAACGGTTGGAGACAGCGCTGGGCATGAATCTGAACGACGCCGACACCCGGTTGCAGTTGCAAGTGGCGATGCGGCTGCTCAACGCCGATTCCGATTGAGGGCCGAACCCGGCCTCGGTCAATCACCGCCTGATCATTTCGATACGCTTTCGTGAAAACACATTGACCCCGACCAGAGAGCCCCTCATGCAACTGACGGATTTCACTACCCTGACCTTCGATGTCTACGGCACCCTGATCGACTGGGAGAGCGGCATGGTCGCCGGGCTGCAGCCACTGCTACAACGTACCGATTGGAGCCTGAATCGGGATCAGATTCTCGAGGCGCACGCGCGGCATGAATCCACGCAACAGCGCTACACGCCGCATTTGCAGTATCGGCTGCTGCTGGCGGTGGTCTACAAGCGTCTGGCGGAGGAGTGGGGCGTGACGGTGAGCCACGATGAATGCCTGGCTTACGGCTATTTCGTCAAACAGTGGCCGGCTTTCGCCGATACGGCCCAGGCGCTGGCCTATCTCAAGCAGCACTACAAGCTGGTCGTGCTCTCCAACGTGGATAACGAGAGTTTTGCCTACAGCCAGCGCAAGCTCGGCGTCGAGTTCGATGCGGTCTATACCGCCGAAGACATCGGTTCCTACAAGCCGGCCCAGCGCAACTTCGACTACATGCTGGAGAAGCTCGGCGAGCGTGGTATCGACAAGGTGCAGATCCTGCATACCGCCGAGAGCATGTTCCACGATCATCAGCCGGCCAACCGCAATGGCCTAGCCAACTGCTGGATCTATCGCCGCCACGACAAGGAAGGGTTCGGCGCGACGATGAATCCGGGTGACATGCCCACCGTTGATTTCCGTTTCAACAGCATGGCGGAGCTGGCTGAGGCGCATCGGCAGTTGGTTTGATGGTGTTTAACGAGGCCCTGCCCAAATCTGCGCTTCACTAATCCCCAGTGCCGCGAACTCCTCCTGTCGTAGCGGCGCTTCATCGAGCATGAAGAATTCGTCGAGCTGAGGCGGGGCGACGTCGGTCTCCGAGAGCATGGCGTGAACCTGCCCACGATGATGGGTCTGGTGCACGAACAGGTGAGCCAGCACGCGATGCGCCGGTTCGAGCTGCTGCCGGTCGGCACGCTCGAGCATCACGTCGGCATCAAGCGAAGACGCGCCGAGGTCTTCGCCGAAGTTCTCGCAGATGGCAATCAGGCGCCTGTCCAGCGCTTCCTGAGCCGGCCACAAAGTGGCGATCGCTGCGTGAGGCAGCTCGTCGTCGAAAGCTTGCTGACCCAGCGTGCCACCTTCGAGCGCGTCGATATAGTAGGCGTCGACGATCAGGATATGGTTGAGCGTGGCGTGAATCGACGGAAAGAAGCTGCTGCGTTTGGCATGGAAGGCCTGCTCGGATAAGCGGGCGCATGCGGTCAACAGCCGATAATTCGACCACAGGTTGCAGTAGGCTTGTTGGCGAAAATGCTCGATCATGATCGGTTCATCCGGAAGGGGCGCGCGGGGCACGTGGCGTGCCTATCGTCTCTCCAGCATCGCAGGGATCGTCATGGAAATGCTACACGGCTTGATTGTCATTACCTTCGTGCATCTACTGGCGGCAGCCTCGCCGGGCCCCGACTTCGTGCTGGTGACCCAGCAGACGCTCAATCACGGTAAGCGCATCGGCTTGCTGTGCAGCCTCGGCATCGCGCTGGGGCTGTCGATTCATATCGTCTATTCGGCCTTCGGGCTGGCCGCGGTGATCGCCAACTCCGCGGAGGCGTTGTGGGCGATCAAGCTGATCGGCGGTGCGTATCTGCTCTATCTAGGGATCTCGGGATTGCGTTCGCGGCCAGTGGCAGCCAATGCGCCCGCACGAGCGGAAGACATTGTGCCGCCGCGCTCGGCGCTGCGCACGATCGGCACAGGCTTCCTCTGCAATGCGCTCAATCCCAAGGCACCGATCTATTTCGTTTCGCTGTTCACCATCGTGTTGTCGCCCGATATGCCGCTGTATCAGGTCGCGATCTATGGCGTATGGATCATGTTGATTCAACTGGGCTGGTTCTCGGCGGTGGCACTGCTGCTCTCCACGCCGCCGATTCACCGCGCTTTCAAGCGCTTCAGCCACTGGATCGATCGGGTGCTGGGCGTGGCGATGATTGCCTTGGGCATCAAGGTGCTGACGACGCGGATGTAAGCCTTGTGGCTTTCCTCCCCGAACCATTTTCGGCATCCTGAGACGCATCCACTCAACTGGCGAGGAGCGCTCGTGAAGACTTGGCTGCGTGAATTACCCAAGGTCGAACTGCACTTACATATCGAGGGTTCGCTGGAGCCGGAGCTGATGTTCTCGCTGGCGGCGCGCAACAACGTGTCGTTGCCCTACGCAACGGTGGATGAGGTGCGTGCCGCCTATGATTTCAGCGACCTGCAGTCGTTCCTGAATCTCTATTATCAAGGGATGCGGGTGTTACGCACCGAGCAGGATTTTTATGACCTGGCGATGGATTATCTGGAGCGGGCGCAGAAAGAGGGCGTGGTGCATGTCGAGCTGTCGTTCGACCCTCAGGCGCATCTGAGTCGCGGTGTCGAGCTGGCAATCCCGTTCGAAGGGTTGCGTCATGCCATGCGCGATGCGGAGCGCCGGTGGGGGATGACGACGGCACTGATCATGAGCTTCCTGCGCGATCGTGATGCGAATGAAGCGATGGAGGTGCTGGAGAAAGCGGCACCCTATTACGAGGTGATCGACGCCGTCGGTCTCGATAGCGCCGAGATGGGCAATCCGCCTATCAAGTTTGCAGCCGTGTTCGAACGGGCCAAGGCCCTGGGCATTCCACGCGTGGCGCATGCGGGAGAAGAGGGCCCTGCGGCTTATATCACCGAAGCGCTGGATGTGCTCGATATCTGCCGGATCGACCATGGTGTCGCCTGCCTGCAGGACGCCGATCTTTTGGAAAGGTTACGGGAATCGCAGATTCCGTTGACGGTCTGCCCGCTTTCCAACGTTCGCTTGAAGGTCGTTCAGACGATGACCGATCACCCGTTGCCGGCCATGCTCGAGCAGGGCGTGAAAGTCACGCTCAATTCCGACGATCCGGCCTATTTCGGCGGCGGCGTGCTGGAGAACTACATTGCGTGTTTCGAAGCGTTCGATTGGGATCGGGACCTTTTCAAACAGTTGGCGGGCAACGCGATCGACGTCGCGTTCATGCCGGAAGAGCGCCGCAGCGAGCTATTGCAGCATCTGTCGGCCTGCTGAGACCCTCGTTGAACTGCCGAACGATAGCGATTCTCGAACGACGATTGCCCGGCCAGCGCGCCGGGCAATCGTCGTTCAGGGCGGCAACTATTTGTCCAGAGCTGTGACTAGACGGTGGCACCTTGGGGTGAGTCGGCCATTGCGGTCAGAAACGGTACCAGTCGGGCGAGCGCTTCCTTGGCAAGTGCGGGATCGATGGCGAAACAGATTCGAAGATAGTCTTCCCCCTCCGGGCCGAAGGCGCTCCCCGGCGCCACGCCGACCTTGGCTTCCCGCAGGATCCGCTTGGCGGTATCCAGGCTCGATCCGTTCAGTCCATGCACCTTGAAAAAGAGATAGAAGGTGCCTTGTGGAGAGAATACGGTCACGTTGTCCAGCGCGGCCAGACCTGCGACCAGGACGTCCCGCGATGCCTGGCAGCGTTCCACCTGATGGCGGATGAATTCGTCGCCATTCTCTAGCGCCGCGATACAAGCCCGCTGGACGAAGGGTGCCACGCCGGTGGTATTGTACTGGCATAATCTGGCGAACAGCTGATCCATGCCTTGCGGGAACGTGATCCAACCGGCGCGCCATCCGGTCATGCACCAGTTCTTGGAAAACGTGTTGGTCACCAGCAGTTTGTCGCCCGGCTCGCAGATCTGCAGAAAGGATTCCGCCGGACCGTCTCCACTCAGGTGCTGCCGGCCGTCATGCCCCGCATCGTTATAAACGAAGTGGTTGTAGACCTCGTCGGCCACGATCCAGAGCCCTTTTTCCCGGCAGAAGTCTCTCAATCGCCGCATGTCTTGGAGCGGCATGCGCCAGCCCGTGGGGTTGGACGGTGAGTTGATGAAAACGGCGCGGGTGCGATCGGTCACTTTTGCGAACAGCTTGTCCAGATCGAGCTCGATATTGCCATCCGGATGGAAATCGAAAGGCGTCGATACGTTGATCCCGCCGACGATCTCGATCATCTGTCGGGCGTTGGGCCATGCCGGTGTCGGCATGATCACTTCGCTGCCTTCGTCGAGAATCGCCTGAAGCGCCATGGTCACGGCGTTCATGCCGCCGATCGAAAGACAGAACCGCTCGGCGGCAACATCGACCTGCCAATGGCGGCGGTGATAGTCGGAGAGCGCCTGGCGCAGTTCGGGCAGGCCCTGAGAATAGCTGTAGCGAGTATCGTCCTGTCCCAGTGCATCCACTGCCGCCTGCTTTATATAGGCAGGCGTCGCCAGATCACCCTCACCAATCCATAGCCGAACGACCGAGGCGTCATGCCGGGCAAGATCCGCGACGGCGACGATTTGGTTGTCAGGCATTTCCTGAACTCGGGAGGAGCAGTAAGGGCGAAGGCTGTGGGGAATGACATCGGACATGAAAGGGCTCGCTGGATCGAGAGAAGGGACGAGGGTTTTCCGAATCATATAACGCACGCTAGTTGGCATGCTAATCGTTCCTTTGAGACACTGAAATCCCTTCAGATCTCGAGCGCTTCAGCGATCTGCCAGGTCGACTGCCTCAGGAGCGAGTGCGGATTGAACAAGATGATACGGAGATTCAAAGACATGTTTTCATCGACTCCCATCGAACGTTCTGCCGAGGCGCAGGCCGATATCGATAGTGCCTGCCGGCATCTGGCGCTTTATCACTTCATGAACTGCCCCTTCTGTCAGCGTGTCCGCAGCCAGATTCAAAGGCTGGCACTGCCTATCGAACTACGTGATACCCAGCGTGATCCCAGACATCGTCAGGATCTGATGGAAGGCGGCGGGAGGACGATGGTGCCGTGCCTGCGCATCGAGAAAGCGGATGGCTCGGTGGAGTGGATGTATGAATCGGCCGACATCAATCGTTATCTCGAGCGGCGCTTCGGCTGATCCGAGGGTAACGGATTCGGCACCGGCCCCATGTGGAAGCGATCGAATCGATTGTCGGTGACGTCGGCAGGGCGGATTTCGTAGAATGCCCGCTCCCCCATTGATCAAGACTCAGGAGTGAAGTCATGGCACAGGCCAGCGCCCGCCACATTCTCGTCGACAGCGAGCAGAAATGTCTCGAACTCAAGCAGCAGATCGAAGCCGGTAGTGATTTCGCCGAAGTGGCACGTCAGCATTCCAGCTGCCCCTCAGGGCGTCAGGGCGGTGAGCTGGGAACTTTCGGCCGTGGCCAGATGGTCAAGGAGTTCGATGAGGTCGTCTTCAATGGCGCCGTCAACGAAGTACACGGCCCGGTCAAGACCCAGTTCGGCTACCATCTGCTGGAAGTGACCTCGCGCACTTGATAGCCTGTCGAGCCGCTCGCCTCCGGGCGGCTCTCGTTGACCCACCGTGTTACCTCTGCTTGCCTCGACGGTTATCGCTTCGGTCATAATCTCTTCGACCGATGGCCCCTCGATCATCTCCCGTCGTTCGTCTTTCGATAGACGGCTCGCTGCCCAAGAACAAATCGTTACCAATCTCCCATTTCGGCTTTCCTGCGACCAACTACTCTGAATGAACGTTCGTCGTTGTCGGTGTGATCAGCATGAGAGAAGACGACGGGCGGATAAGGATATCCACGGAAAGCGAGGTAGTACCCATGACTACGCATTCAAAGTCAGACAAGACGGAAGGCAAGGTCGACAAGGCCGCCGGTAAGGTCAAGGAAGCCGCCGGCAAGATGACCAAAGACCACGAACTCGAAGGTAAAGGTAGAGCCCAACAGGCCAAGGGGGATGCCAAGACCGCCAAGGGCAACCTGAAGGACGCCACCAAACCACGCCACTAGTTCTTGCTGAATATCAGTACATCGAGTCTTTAGGCCCATTGTTGCCAGCAAAGACTCTTCATGCAGCGGCCCCGGTCTTGATCGGGGCCGCTGTCGTCTGGAAGAGCGTTAGCTGTCAGGCTTTGCTCGGACGGTTATAAGTCTCCAGGTCGAGCTCTTTCTCGCTCTTGGCAACGAGTGTCGTCACCATCAGGTCTCCAGCGACATTGACGCTGGTGCGCGCCATATCGAGGATTCTGTCCACGCCGGCGACGACGCCGATCGCCTCCAGCGGCAGACCGATCTGCGCCAGCACGATCGACAGCATGATCAGGCCAGCGCCGGGCACGCCCGCCGTGCCGATCGAAGCCAGCGTGCCGGTCAGCACGATCATGCCGTAATCCATCATCGACAGGTCGGCCCCGACCAGCTGAGCGACGAACAGCGCCGCGACACCTTGATAGATCGCCGTTCCATCCATGTTGATGGTCGCGCCTACCGGCAACACGAAACTCGAAACACCTTCGGACACACCGAGATTCTTCTGTGCGCAGCGGATGGAAACCGGCAGGGTGCCGGAAGACGATGCCGAAGAGAACGAGACCACCAGGGCGTCGATGATGCCCTGCAGATAGCGGACGGGATTGAGGCGACCGACCAGCGTCAGCAAACCGGTGTAGACCACGAGTACGTGAACCAGACAGGCGAGATAGACCACGCCGATGACCTTGGCCAGAGGCAGCAGCACGTCCAGCCCGTACTGGCCCGAGACGTTGGCCATCAGGCCGAATACGCCGAACGGCGCGAATGCCATGACGATAGCGGTGAGCTTGTACATCGCTTCGGCGAAGCTTTCGAATACGCGAACCACCGGCTCACCTTTCTCGCCGATCAGCATTAAGGAAATGCCCAGCCCGATGGCGAAGACGATGATCTGCAGGATATTGCCCTCGATCATCGCTTGAAGCGGATTCGACGGCACCAGCCCGACGACGATATCGACCAGTGACGGCGCTTCATTGGTTTGTTGCGCGGCACTCATCGAGGCATCCGCGCCGACGCCCGGTTGGAAAATGGTTGCCGCGACCAGGCCGATGACGATCGCGAAGGCGGTCGTCACCAGGTAGAGCCCGATTGTGCGAGCGCCGACACGGCCCATTTTTTGCGGATCGCGCATGCCGGTGATACCGACCACCAGCGTCGAGAACACCAACGGGACGATCAGCATCTTGATGCCGTTGATGAAGATATCGCCGAGCGGCTTGAACACGCTGGCCTGCTCGCCCATGAGTGCGCCTGCCAGGATCCCTAATGCCAGGCCCGCGATTATCTTTTGCCACAGGGGAATGCGTCGCCACAGATTTGGCCGGGAGGTTGTTGCAGTCATGCGCGGGGTCCTTGTGCAGGCGAAATTGCCGGGGGCAAAAGCGCGCATTTTACGCATCCCCGGGCCTTTTGCGATCCGCCCATTCGAAAACGGGATGCCATATAACCTGATTGCGACCAAAGTCTTGGCGCGTCGATCCGGTACTGAAGCCTGCGTCGACGCTCGGAAGACGCAGGCCCGCTTGCACAGGCGGTATCAGATTTCCCGGTAGAGCTCACCGCCTTCTCGCTTGAAGCGCTCCGCCTGCTCCTGCAGACCGGCCTCCCGCTGGTCTCCGGCGAGAGTGGTGGCGTCGCCGAAGCGCTCGCGGACTTCCTGCGTGATCTTCATCGAACAGAACTTGGGTCCGCACATCGAGCAGAAGTGCGCCACCTTGGCCGACTCCTTGGGGAGCGTCTCGTCGTGATAAGCGCGGGCGGTATCGGGATCGAGACCGAGATTGAACTGATCCTCCCAGCGAAACTCGAAACGCGCCTTGGACAGCGCATTGTCGCGGCGCTGGGCGCCGGGATGACCCTTGGCGAGGTCGGCGGCATGGGCGGCAATCTTGTAGGTGATGATGCCGGTCTTGACGTCATCCTTGTTGGGCAAACCCAGATGCTCCTTGGGCGTGACGTAGCAGAGCATGGCACAGCCGTACCAGCCGATCTGCGCCGCACCGATGCCGGAGGTAATGTGATCGTAGCCGGGCGCGATATCGGTGGTCAGCGGGCCGAGCGTATAGAACGGCGCTTCGTCGCAGCAGGCGAGCTGCTTCTCCATATTCTCCTTGATCAGTTGCATCGGCACGTGGCCGGGACCTTCGATCATCACCTGAACGTCGTGCTGCCAGGCGATTTTCGTCAACTCGCCCAGGGTCTCCAGCTCGGCGAACTGCGCTTCGTCATTGGCATCGGCGATGGAACCTGGTCGCAGACCATCTCCCAGCGAGAAAGAGACGTCGTAGGCCTTCATGATCTCGCAGATGTCTTCGAAGTGGGTATAGAGGAAGCTTTCCTGATGGTGGGCCAGGCACCACTTGGCCATGATCGCCCCCCCGCGGGAGACGATGCCGGTCACGCGCCTAGCGGTCATCGGGACGTGATGCAGGCGCACGCCAGCATGAATGGTGAAGTAGTCCACACCCTGTTCCGCCTGTTCGATCAGCGTATCGCGAAAGATCTCCCAGTTGAGGTCCTCGGCCACGCCGTTGACCTTTTCCAGCGCCTGATAGATCGGCACCGTACCGATGGGCACCGGCGAGTTGCGGATGATCCATTCGCGGGTTTCGTGGATGTTCTGACCGGTGGAGAGGTCCATGATCGTGTCCGCCCCCCAGCGGATGCCCCAGGTCATCTTGTCGACCTCTTCCTCGATCGAGGAGGAAACCGCCGAGTTGCCCAGATTGCCGTTGATCTTCACCAGAAAGTTACGTCCGATGATCATGGGCTCGCTTTCGGGGTGATTGATGTTGGCGGGAATGATCGCACGGCCGCGAGCGACTTCGTCACGCACGAACTCCGGTGTGATTTCTTCGGGCAAATTGGCGCCGAAGGATTCACCGGGGTGCTGATGCTCGAGCATGGGATCTTCCGATGCGATATGCGCTTCGTTCCGGCGCTGATTCTCGCGAATCGCGATGAATTCCATCTCCGGGGTGACGATGCCCTGCCTGGCGTAGTGGAGCTGGGTAACATTGGCGCTGGCTCGTGCACGACGCGGCGTGCGCTCGAGCTGGAAGCGCAAAGTAGCAAGTCGCAGGTCCTCGGCGCGAACCTTGCCGTAGTGCGACGTCGGGCCATCGAGCCGCTCGGTATCGCCGCGCTCATCGATCCAGTCGCGACGCAGTTCGGGTAGACCGCGACGGATGTCGATGTCGGCCGCGGGGTCGGTGTAGGGGCCGGAGGTGTCGTAGACGGCCAATGGCGCGTTGGGCTCGAGACCGTGCTTCGTCTGGGTCGGCGAGAGGGCGATCTCACGCATGGATACGCGGATGTCTTGCCGTGAGCCGGTGATGTAGATCTTCTGCGAGGCGGGCAGCGGGGCAATGGCGGCGCTGTCGACGCGGGCTGTTTCGGAAAGGAATCGGGGTGATTTCATGTTCGGTCGTGCTCCGTGGCATGACTTGCCCGGCGTATTTGCCAAGGCTATCGGGTCAGGCCGGCGCACAGCGCGGGAGGGGGAGAACGAATCGACGGAACGCTACCCGGGATGTGAGATTCTCCGCTTGATCCCTACGCCGGTACTAGCCGGATCAGGTTCGTCGGGATCCGTCGTGGCGCTGTGAATTGGCTTCAGCGCAGGACGATCTCAGCCGGTTCCACCGGCACCCCGTCAAGCTGGCGATATCGTTCATCGCCGTGAGCAGTCTGTGGCGAAGATCGGGTCGGGTCAAGCCGTTTGCGACGGCAAGCCCGGCCGTGGCGGTCATGGTGGGCTTGATGAATCGACAGCCCGCTCGACCAGATCGATGAACGATCGGGCCTGCGGGGTCAGATGCTGACGGGCGTGGGTCAGCCACACTTCGGAGATGGCATCAGCTTCACTGATGGGACGGTAGCGGACATTGTCGATCTGGATATGGCGAAAGGAGGCGGGAAGAATCGATACGCCCATTCCTCCGGCAACGAGACTGATAATGGTATTGGGGCCACCGACTTCCTGAACCAGGCGAGGGCTGAGCCCGCGCCTGGCGAACAGGGCGTTGAACTGATCGAGCAGGCCGGTTCCGGCGGCAGGCGAAAAATAGACGAACGGATGCGTCGCCAATTCGTCAAGTGTCAGCGGTAAAGCGCTGCCACCCAGCGGCCCCTGTTCGTTGACCACGGCCATCAGCGGTTCGCGAATCAAGGTGAAGGCGTCGAGGCCGTCCGGCAGGGTGGCGGGCCGCATGATGCCGATATCCAGATCGCCCTGTAGCAGCGGTTCGATCTGGCGCTGGCTATTGAGTTCATGCATGCGCAACTCGACGTCGGGATAACGCTGGCGATAACGCATCAGCGTACGCGGCAGGGTCGAGGTCAACGGCACAGAAGTGGTGAAGCCGATACGCAACTGGCCCGCCTCGCCTCGACCGAGTCGGGAAACCAGCCGCGTGGCGCGTTCGGTGCGTGCCAGGATGTCGCGGGCCTCGTCGAGAAACACGTGCCCGGCTTCGGTCAGCTCGACGCGTCGATTGGTCCGAGTCAGCAGACGCGTGCCCAGCTCGCGCTCCAGCGCCTGGATCTGCTGACTGAGCGGCGGCTGGGAGATACCCAGTCGCTGCGCTGCGCGGCTGAAATGCAGTTCTTCTGCCACGGCGATGAAGTAGCGCAGATAGCGCATTTCCATTGAGTCGTGAAACCTCTCAAAAGCGTCGAATAATATATTAGAAAGCATAGTGGCGGCAGCGTAACCTACCAAGGTCTAGTCGAAGCTTGTCCTGCTGGCTCGCCAATCAACTTGAGCCGGATACGTCATTGGAGAAAAAGTTTGTCCGGCCACTCATCCACCTCTGATATCCAGAACGCGACCGAGTCAACGAATCGTCAGTTGAAACACGAGGCGGAAACCGTCGAAAGCGGCTTCATCGAGCGCGGCCAGCGCGGCTATCGGCCGACCATGCTGGCGCTGTTCCTCGGCGCCTTCTCGACCTTCGTGCTGCTTTACTGCGTTCAACCGCTGATGCCGATTCTGTCCGACGCTTTCGATATCGATGCCGCGACCAGCAGCCTGTCGCTGTCGGTCTCCACCGGCATGTTGGCGATCGGGTTGTTGATCACCGGGCCGATTTCGGACGCGGTGGGGCGCAAGTCGGTAATGACGATCGCGCTGCTGGCAGCTTCGACCTGTACGCTACTGGCGGCGGTCATGCCCAACTGGACAGGCATCCTGATCATGCGGGCCTTGGCTGGACTATCGCTCTCCGGCCTGTGCGCAGTGGCGATGACCTATCTCAATGAAGAAATTCATCCGCGTTACGTCGGCCTTTCAATGGGGCTCTACATCAGCGGCAATTCGATCGGCGGGATGAGCGGACGCTTGATCAGCGGCGTCATGGTCGACTGGGTGCCGTGGCGCTGGACGCTCGCCATCATTGGCATCGTGGCCCTGATCGCAGCGATCCTGTTCATGTGCTGGCTGCCGCCATCGAAGCACTTCACGCCACGTCCGCTGAACTGGCGCAACGTGTTGTCCGGATTCACCGTTCACTTCAAGGATCGGGGGCTACCCTGGCTATTCGTCGAAGCTTTCCTGCTGATGGGAGGCTTCGTCACGCTCTACAACTACATTGCTTATCGTCTGCTGGCCGAGCCCTACCAGGTGAGCCAGGCCCTGGTCGGCCTGCTCTCGATTGCCTATCTCTCCGGTACCTACAGCTCGGCCTGGGCAGGGTCGCTAGCGGATCGTTTAGGGCGCCAGCGAATATTCTGGATGTTCATCGCGATGATGCTGGTAGGGCTGGCGATCACGCTGTTCGAGCCGATCAGCCTGATCCTGATTGGCATGCTGGTTTTCACCTTCGGCTTTTTCGCCGCGCACTCGCTGGCCAGCGGCTGGGTTGGCCAGCGCGCCAGGCAGGCCAAGGGGCAGGCGTCATCTCTCTATCTGTTCAGCTATTATCTGGGTTCCAGCGTGGCAGGCACCTTGGGTGGGGCCTTCTGGTTCTGGGGCGGCTGGAATGGGGTCTCGCTATTCATCGCGGTACTCTTGCTGGCCGCGCTGGCGATTGGCGCTCTGCATCTGAGGCGCCTGGAAGCCGCCTGACACCGAGTGCGCGTGTTAGATGACACGCTTCGAACGACAAGGCCGTCGATCTGAGTCAGTTCAGGATCGACGGCCTTTTTTGGTTCGCTGACGGGTATTATTTGGCGAACAGCTGGCCCATATCCTTGAATGCCTTGAACTCCAGCGCGTTACCGCACGGATCCAACAGGAACATGGTCGCCTGCTCGCCAGGCTGGCCCTGGAAGCGAACATAAGGTTCGATCACGAACTGAGTGCCAAACCCTTTGAGACGCTCGGCCAGTGCTTCCCACTCCGGCCAGCTCAGCACGATACCGAAGTGCGGCACTGGCACATCGTGGCCGTCGACCGGATTGGTATGAGCCGATTGCTGCGACGGCGTCTGCGGGTGCTCGTGAATTACCAGCTGATGGCCGTAGAAGTCGAAATCGACCCACTGCTCGCTGGAGCGACCTTCACTCAGGCCGAACGTCTCGCCGTAGAATTTGCGCGCTGCGGCCAGATCGTGGACCGGAATGGCGAGGTGGAAAGGGGAAAGTGCCATGGAAGAGCTCCTGAAAAGCGTGGGTAGAATTCATAGTGGTGATGGTTCCTTCAGAGTGACTGCATTGTGACGGCGAATAAATTTGATGAAAAGCGCATAATATTGCTGTCTGATATAAAATATTTTGAATTCATGGCGCCGCTTTTCCCTCTATGTTCAAAGAACTCAGAACCTTTCTTGCCGTCGTGCATCACGGCACGTTTTCCGCTGCTGGCAGTGCCGTCGGGCTGACCCAGTCAGCGGTCAGTGCGCAGATTCGCAAGCTCGAGTCCGATATCGGCGAGTCGCTGTTCGAGCGTACCGGACGTGCCGTTCGGCTCAATGCGGCTGGACGCCGACTATTGCCGCAAGCCAATGAGATGCTGGCGCTGGTCGAGCGGATCCGGCATTCCGGGGCGGACGGTTTGACTGGCGAATGGCATCTCGGAGCGATCGCCAGTCTGCAGAGCGGGGTGTTGCCCGAGGTTCTGCAGACGCTGACTCGTGATGTGCCGGGGGTCATGACGCGCATCGTACCCGGTGTATCGTTGGCGCTGCTCGACCAGGTCGACAAAGGCGATCTGGATATGGCGCTGATCGTCCGGCCGCCGTTTGCGCTACCCGCGGATCTCCATTCCCGCGTCATCGCTCGAGAGCCGTTCGTGTTGATCGCGCCGCCCCATGCCGAAGGCGGTACGGTGGAATCGCTGCTCGAAAACTATCCACTGGTGCTTTACGACCGGGGCTCCTTCGGTGGGCGTCAGGTGGTGCGTTTTCTCGAACGGCGGAGGTTGCGGCCGGAAATTCGACTGGAGCTCGATGAAATCGATGCCATCGCGCGAATGGTGGAGTGCGGTCTGGGCGTCGCTCTGATCCCGCTGACAGGGCTTTGGCAGCGTCAACAGCCGCTGCCGGTACGCGTGATTTCACTGGAAGAGCAAAGCTTCCATCGAGAACTGATCATGGTGTCGCGACTATCGCCGGATCAGTCGCCGCTGGTGGCCTTGATCGAAGAGGCGCTGGTGGACACGCAGAGCACTCCCTTCCCAATCAACGAACCGATGCAATGAAACGGTGAAAATCATTCGCTTTTTTAGCGCTGGCTGTGCCCTAGACTGCAGGCCAGTCTCTTGGCAAGTAAATCGCTAAAGGAAGCTTCCATGCCTACGTACACACCACGCCGTGTCATCGCCCAGCATGCTGCGATCCGCGATGATATCGGCGATCTGACGACTCGCCGGCCGTTACCGGGCCCCGGGCTCGATCAGCTCGATCCGTTTCTGTTTCTCAACCATCACGGCCCGCAGGTCTATTCCACCAACAATGGCGGTCTGCCGTTCGGGCCGCACCCGCACCGCGGTTTCGAGACCGTGACGTTCATTCTGGAAGGCTCGCTGGCACACGCCGATAGCGCCGATCATCAGAGCGTAATCCGGGCGGGTGGCGTGCAGTGGATGACGGCGGGAAGCGGTATCGTGCATGCCGAAATTTCGCCGCCTGAGTTTCTGAGCAAGGGCGGGCCGCTGGAGATTCTGCAGCTCTGGATCAACTTGCCTGCGCGATTGAAAATGAGCGAGCCGCGCTATATCGGATTGCAGCGAGATTCGATTCCTGCCATTGCGCTGGAAGGTGGCGGTGAGCTTTGCCTGATCGCCGGCGAGCATGACGACACCTCAGGACCCATCGAGACCTTGACCGACGTCTTCATGTCGACGCTTTCGGTTCCTGCCGGGGCAAGCCATCGATTGGCAGTGCCTGTCGGCCGTCAGGTCTTCCTCTATGTCATCGATGGTGAGGTCACCGTGGGTGGCGAGCCGGTCAGGGCGCAGCATCTGGTCGAGCTGGAGCGTGACGGTGATGGGATCGATATCGAAACCACTACCGACGCCCGGTTGCTCTTCGGCCACGCCGATGTCATTGACGAGCCCGTGGTCTCGCATGGCCCGTTCGTGATGAATACTCGTGACGAGATCGCCACGGCGATCGATGATTATCAGGCGGGGCGTTTCGGCGGTCTGGCGCAATAACACGAATTGCTTCGGCGGTGTTCAGCGCTTGCTGTAAAGGCGTTTTTCGCGATACCCCGGCACTTTCTGCTGTTCCAGCTCGGTCTTCTTCCAGCGCTTGTATTCCCATTGATACTGGGCCGGATCGAGAGCGATGGCGGACTCGACGCAGGCGTTGACACCGGCGGCCGACGTCACCTCGTCGGTGTCGTAGACGCGGTGGTCGGCTGCGATAAAATGAATCGCGAAGCCGCGACCATCGGGTAGACGCTTGGCAACGCCGGTGACGACGCGGGCCTGGGTTCGAGCGACCAGTTTGGGTAACAGCGTGGCGGTATAGGCGGGGCGGCCGAAGAAGTCGGCAAACACGCCGCTGCCCCAATCGGGCTCCTGGTCAGGAAGAATACCCACCGCCTCGGCACGCTTGAGTGCCTTCAACAGGGCCGCGACGCCCCGTGGGTTGGTGGGCACCAGCTCGGCGCCCATGCGTTCACGGCCGTGACGGATGACAGGATCGAGATCGGCCATCTTGGGCGGCTCATACATGGCCGTGAACGGGAAGTGGCTCGATAGCCAGAAATTGAGCACCTCCCAGTTGCCGAAATGCGGTGCCAGCACGATAACCCCACGGTCCTCGGCGCGTGCGTCATCGAGTAGCTCGCGGCCATGGACCTCGACGATGGCAGCGTCGACTCGCTTCGGCTTGGCGACCCACGCGAACCCCAGCTCCAGCATGGTGGCGGCAGAGTGACGCAGGCTGGTTTTGATCCGGCTGCGGCGCTGCTCGCTACTCTCGTCAGGGTACGCGACTTCGAGGTTGCGGCGGGTAACGTGGCGCTCCCGACGTGAACCGGCATATAGCACGTGGCTGGCGGCGCCCGCCAGCGACCACATCGTCTTCAGTCGACAGTGCGACAGCAGGCGCCATAGCGTATGAATGGCGCGGGCTTGCAGACCTTCGATCATTCGTTTCTCTCTTTTAATACCCGTTTTCAATATGCGCTTTTATTCGCCGGTCCTTGGGCCGTCTCCAGTCGAGACATGCGTCGGTGGCGTCGACCGTGACCACCTTGAGCAGCGCTACCTCGCCGACCTCGCCGAGCGGCCGGCACGACTCCGATGGCGATCGGCGTTGGGTGAACGCGGGGAGGTATCCTGGGAGCGGGACATAGTGACAATCACCAACAAGAGATAGGCGCTCATTATCACGCCGCGCAGCAATGCGAGCAAAGGTCATGGCCCTTCGGGTTTTATAGCGCGGAGCGCCGTGCGGCAGCTACATTTGTTCCATGAATCCATCTGACAGGGGCCCACAATGACCAACGCCCATGAACAGAGCGAACATCGACCCGCGATCATCGCGCGGCAGCGGTGCCGGGTGGAAGCCTTATGAAACCCCTTGCGAGCACAGGGTTTGCGCTGTTGGGGGCAGGGCTGATCGCGATCAGTTACGGCCTCGCGCGTTTCGCCTTTGGGCTGTTCGTGCCGCCCATCCGCGACGAGCTGGGCCTCGCGCCGGACACGATCGGCATCATCGGCGCGCTGCCGCTGATCAGCTTCCTGTTCGCCACCCTGGTTGCGCCACTTGCCACCCACTATTTCGGTGCCCGCAATGCAGCGGTGCTCTCCGGGGCGTTCGGGGTCGGCGGTCTGGCGCTGATTAGCCAGGCCTCCGGCGCGCTGTTGCTCGGCGCGGGGGTGTTCGCCTGCGGCATCTGTACCGGTCTGATGATGCCTGCGCTCACGGCGGCCATGCAGGCGCTGGTGAAACGCTCGCTGCATGGACGCGTAAGCTCGGTGATGAACGCGGGTACCAGCATCGGTCTGGTCTTGGCCGTACCGACGGTGCTGTTCCTGACCGGGGCCTGGCGTTTCGCATACGTCTCATTTGCCGTAATAGCGGTCATCGGCGTGGTCGCTGCGTGGCTCTTCCTACCCTCGGTGTCGCGAATCACTCCGTCGAATGCCGCACCGCCGCCGCCGATCAGCGCGCTGCCGTGGTCGCGTCTGGTCAGGCTCTCGCTGTTTGCCTTCGTGATGGGCTTCGTTGCATCCGCCTACTGGATATTCGCGCCCGATCTGGTGGTCAGCCTCGGTGGTTTGCCGCCCAGCGCCACCGGGTGGCTGTGGCTCGCGGTAGGCATCGCAGGCCTCGGCGGCGCCTTCGTGGCCGACCTGGCCGATCGCAACAATCCGCCTATCACGCAAGCCCTGATGCTGATGATGCTCGCCGCGAGCCTGGCCTTGCTCGCGGCCAGCCCCGGCCAGTCGGTGCTGGCGGTCTTTTCCGCGCTGATCTTCGGCTTGGCCTACATGAGCCTGACCGGACTCTACCTGATGACCGGCATTCGCCTGTTGCCGGGCCGGCTGGCAGCGGGGCCGGTACTGCCTTTCATGGCCTTGTCGCTGGGACAAGCGACCGGCTCGCCCGTCGTCGGCCTGCTGGTTAACGCATTCGGTTACACCCAGGCATTTGCCATGTTCTCGGCGCTCGGCATCCTGGTGGCTATCCTCTCGCCCTTCTACCCCGGCTACATCGCTCAGGCTGAAG
Source organism: Salinicola halimionae (assembly GCF_003206065.1). Classification (GTDB taxonomy): domain Bacteria; phylum Pseudomonadota; class Gammaproteobacteria; order Pseudomonadales; family Halomonadaceae; genus Salinicola; species Salinicola halimionae. The sequence continues at coordinate 383,979 of NZ_PZJQ01000004.1, forward strand.
AGGAAGAGAGCGACGAAGAATCCGGCCTTCAGGCAGCCTACGATTATCAGCTTCAAGACGAAGTCGGCGAGCCACTGGAACCTGCAGCGGATGACGCGGAAAACCCGGAGTCAGTTGATAAGCGCGGAACGGGTGATGAGCCGCGGCCACCTTGAGTTGAGCCGACCGGCATCACAAATAGCATGGAAAAGGTCATCTCTGCATCACGCGTGGCGAGATGCAGAGATGCTAGCTAGCGCCCGGCAGGACTTCATCGCCTGTCTGCTGCCGGTTTACCGGGGCAAGCCACGGCTGGTGCCCATTCAGCCGGTGCCACGCCAATCAGCATTACCATAGCCAGCTATCGACCTTGTCAGGCGCGCGGTGTTCCTGCAATGCCTTGAACCCTATCACGCAGCGCACAATCAGCCAGACGGTTTGCAGTGCCATGAGCACGAAACCGATCAGCACGAAGGCCAGTATCCAACTGATACAGGCGTAGAGCAGGCCGATCCAGAAAGTACGAATATGGTAGCGATAGTGCTCGTCCAGCCAGCGTGGGCCATTGCCCCGGTAGACGTAGGCGATGATCACGCCGATAACCGGCGTGATGCCGGTGATGAAGACGCCGAGGAGCAGGGCATACACGATCATGGCTAGCGTGGTGTCTGGGCGCTTGGCTTCGGTGTTCGATTCGGCGATAGGGGTATCGAGCGGTGAAGACATAGGGTTCCTCTCGTCGGCTTATCGGGGGGTGTCCGTATTTTGCCGCCGAGAGGCGTCAGGTGCCACTTCCTCGGGAATGGCAGTGAAAATGGCGAAACAGGTGGAATCCTGAGCGTTATTCGATGAGCAGGTTGTCCCGTCGCCTCGTGGGGGCAGTCTCGACAAGAGGATCGCGGCCGCCACGCAGAATCGAGTTGCCTTCGAATAGCGTGCGTTGGTCGATGGGGTCTGGATCGAGCCAGTCGGAGGCCTGCATCTGACCGCTCTTGCCGTAGACAGTGAGTGCGTTTTCATAAGTGACCCGACGCACCACGGACTCGGAAATACCGGACTCGAGCGCCAACTGCGCAGTCTTGGGAACACCAAGGCAGTCGGAAATTCCCCAGTCGCAGGCGCTGTCAACGATGATGCGATCACCGCCATACTGCTTGAGCAGTTCGACCATGCGCGCATTGCCCATCTTGGTCGAGGGGTAGATGGAAAAGCCTGCCCAGTAGCCCCGATCCAGTGTCTCGCGCACCGTCTCTTCATTGTTGTGGTCGATCACTACCCAGGAGGGATCGAGACCCATCTCTTCGCACACGTCCATCGAGCGTGAGGTGCCACGCTTTTTATCGCGATGAGGGGTATGCACCATTACCGGCAGCTCGAGCTCCTTGGCCAGGGTCAGCTGGGCACGAAAGTATTTGTCCTCGAGCGGTGTCTGCTCGTCGTAGCCGATCTCACCGATGGCAACCACGCCTTCCTTCATGGCGAAGCGCGGTAGCCACTCCATCACGCCTTCGGCCAGTGCCTCGTTATTGGCTTCCTTGGAATTGAGGCCGATGGTGCAGTAGTGACGGATGCCGAACTGGCCGGCACGGAAGCGCTCCCAGCCGACCAGCGAAGAAAGATAGTCGACATAGGTGCCGACGAAAGTCCGTGGCTGGCCGACCCAGAAGGCCGGCTCGACCAGTGCCACGATGCCAGCGGCAGCCATGGCTTCGTAGTCATCGGTGGTACGAGAGACCATGTGGGCGTGGGGATCGATGAACATCTCAGGCGGCCTCTTGCAGAGTCAGGTTGTCCCAATTGATGCGACCCTCTGCCACCAGTGCGGTGGTGTCGGGTGTGGTCAGCAACAGGGTTCGAGCGGAAGGGGTGTCGGAAGCGGTCAACGCGAGGGTGGCTGCGCCACGTTCGTCGGATGTTCCCGCCAGTGCGCGCTGCAGCGCCTCGTAAGCCGATACGCTCTCCGCGAAGGGGCCAATGCAGCGCCATAGCTCCGGGCTGACCTGGCGTCCGGCAGCCCAGCGCTCCTGGGCGTAATCGAGCAAAATTCTCGCCAGCTCGGCGTTGGCGCGTTGGTCGAGGCCGACGATCGGTCCCAGACGACTGCCGATAAATAGCGCCTTGAGTACTATGTGGTTCCAGCGATGCTCGTCGAAGTGATCGCGCGGATAAGGGTTGCGGTGAACGATGGACTCGAATACTGCCCGCATATTGGAGCGCAGCCCTTCGCCCACTTCGAAGGTTAGCGACTCCGCCTGGGAATAGAGCGCCAACCCTCGATATAGCGTGATCAGTTCACGGGCATCGGCGGTTCTGACCAGGTCCTGAAACGTGTCCGGGAACGGGCGAGGACCACGGAAGGTCAGCAACGCGGCGATGCGGGCCGCGCCATCGAGACTCCAGCCCGAGGGATTCCAGCCTGGGTAGGCCCGATTCGCCAGCGCCAGATCTGCTGGCGATAGCGCCAAATCCTGCTTGCCGAGACGTCGGGGTGCCAGGCCTAGAAACAAGTGCAGATCGCACTCGTTAGCGCTCTCGCTGAGTCGGGCGTACTGCGCGTCGAGCCATTCCGCATGGTCGGGTGTCTGGCGGTAGACCCACTCGCGGAGTAGCTCCAAAGATGTAACTGGCATGTAAGATTCCGGCCTGATGTTCGATGCCACTACTTTATCGACTGTTGAAAACAACTCCCAAGCTCAATTAACTGGCTAATTAATGTGCCGTTTTCGAGTAATGGATTCGTTTTTACAATTGAGGTTTTTGAGTCTATTTGAATCTGATCTAACCAGATTTTTCGTGTTAATTGCGGATAATTGAGCGAAAAAATGAATGTCGATTGTCTGATGACACGTTGGCTGATAAGGAGTCTTTACATATCGTTTCGATAGGTCGTGACGGTGGGAACCCTATGACTCAATCGGCAGGCAGGAGCCATGCACAATACCCTGGTAATTCTCGTGGTGGGGTTGACGCCCCGTCTGGTCGGTGAACACACGCCGGCCTTGAAACGTCTTGCCGAGCGTGGCGGAGTGCGCCCGCTCAATACCGTGACGCCTGCGGTGACATGTAGCGTGCAGGCAACGCTCGTGACCGGTTTGCCACCCAGCGAGCATGGTGCCGTGGCCAATGGCTGGTATTTCCGGGATCTTGCTGAAGTGTGGTTCTGGCGCCAATCCAATCGTCTGGTCACCGGTGAAAAAATCTGGGAAGCCGGCAAACGGAAGAATCCCGACTTTACCTGCGCCAAACTGTTCTGGTGGTACAACATGTACTCGACGGCAGACTGGAGCGCGACTCCCCGGCCCATGTACCCTGCAGACGGTCGCAAGTTGCCGGATCATTACACCTCTCCGCCTGCACTGCATGACGAACTCGATGAACGATTGGGAACGTTTCCGCTGTTCAGCTTCTGGGGGCCGATGGCCGACATCTCCTCGAGCCGCTGGATCAGCGATGCCACGCGCCATGTCATGGAAACCCGCGACCCGACACTGACGCTGACCTATCTGCCGCATCTGGACTACAACCTCCAGCGTCTGGGGCCGGATCTTTCCCACCCTGAATTGCAGCGTGATCTCAGAGACGTCGATGCGTTGTGCGGCGAGCTGATCGACGCGGCCGATCGGGAAGGGCGGCGGGTCATCGTGGTGTCCGAATACGGGATTACACCGGTGCGCGATGCCGTCCATATCAATCGCGTGTTGCGCGAGGCAGGCCTGGTGGCCGTGCGTCGCGAGAAGGCGCAGGAACAACTCGATGCCGGCGCCTCACGGGCATTTGCGGTTGCCGACCATCAGGTGGCGCACGTCTACGTCAACGACCCGACAGAGATTCCGAAAGTCAGGGCGCTGCTCGAAGGACTCGAGGGTGTGGAGGCCGTCTGGGGCGATAGCGAAAAACGTGAACAGGGGCTCGACCATCCCAACTCGGGAGATCTGGTGGCGATTGCCGAACCGGATCGGTGGTTCAGTTACTACTACTGGCTGGATGACGCTCGAGCGCCGGACTATGCGCGTACCGTCGATATCCACCGCAAGCCGGGGTACGACCCGGTGGAGCTGTTCTTCGATCCTGCGCTGAAGTCGCCCAAACTGTCGGCGGGCTGGCGTCTCGCCAAGCGCAAGCTGGGCATGCGCCAGCTGCTGGATGTCATTTCTCTCAAGGACACCACGCTGGTCAAGGGCGCCCACGGGAGGGTGACAGACGACCCAGACATGGGGCCGCTGGTGATCTCGTCCGAAGCGGACCTGCTGCCGCAGGGTGCGCTCAAGGCCGTCGATTTCAAGGCGCTGGTACTGACACATGTATTCGGGGACGAGAAAGGTGATACGTCGTCGCGGGAGACCGCTGCCGATGCTGCCAGCGCCTGAGGCGGTCGCGCTTCAGCGTCGAGTCATGGCATAGGAAAGATATCGGGAGACGCAGGAAAGCCGGGGCGACATCTTCACGATGCCGCCCCGGTTTTTTGTGTTTCAGAGGTTGTCGTCGATCAAATGCTATCTCTCCAAGTGTTCAAGCAAGTGTTCAAGTGCCGGAAGTTACTCGCTGCAGCGCCAAGGTCGCGGCGAATGCCAGCACGCCCAGCAAAGCCATCCCATCCGCTCCCATGGCCGCCATCAGCGTGGCGTCATAGAGCGAAATCGCAGCGATAAGACCCACGACGGCACGGGGCACGTCTCCCGGCGCGCGGCGGAAAAGCCACATCAGACAGCGTGCTCCCCAGGCCAGATAGCCCAGCCATAGCATCAGGGCGAGTAGTGAAGGTTCGGGGCCGATCAGCATGGTAGCCAGCATCAATACGACGGGGACTGCCAATACGCCGAGGGGCCAAGCCGCACCCAGACGGTCGTAGGCTTCCTGGCGAGCGGCGTAGGTCAGACCGACGACATGGCAAGCGAGGCCTAGCGCACCCCATACGACCATGTCGTTGAGCGTATTGGTGACCACCAGCGCTGCCGTCAGATAGGTGAGAAAACGGCACGCCCCCATCAGCAGCGGGCTCCAGCCGATCCGCTTGTGCCACCAGTCGTAGCTCAGGATCGCGGCGATCAGCGCAAGCCCCGTCACCCCGGCAGAGGGGTGGCTCAGGAACAGCAGTAGACCTCCCAGAGCGAGCATTCCGGCACCCAGCAGCGAGACGGTCAGGCGGTCGATATCCCCCCGCGGGATCGGCCGATCGGCGCGCTCACGCGCGTCGATCTCGGCATCGCAAGCATCATTGAGATACATGCCGCCGAGGTAGAAGAGCGTCAGTGCCAGCAGCAGAGGCAAGGCGGTGCCAGAATGCCATAGAGCACCGGCCCCCGCGCCGGCCAGTACGACCCCGGCCAGCACGTTGCTCCAGACCGTGGGCAGGTTGGAAACCCGGCCCAGTTCCAGCCAGACTCTCGAGTTCAGCCCGGGTACCTTTGAACTCCGTAGCGTGGAAGCCTCTGGTTCTGATATTGGCACGTTCAGGTCAGCTGCTGCTTGACCCAGGTCAGTTCCCGCGCCACGGCCGTCTCCACGCTCTCGGTGCGTAGGTTCTCCGGTAATACCTGCCATGTGTAGGTCTCCACTTCCAGATGCTGGGAAATCGGCTGCTGACGATGCAGAGCGAGAATGTCGGCGAGAAACGACTGCGTGGTCTCGAACGGCGGAATCGTCTCCACGAAGATCGGCACGTGATAGTGGATCCGCCATTCCTCGCCATCGGTGCGGGCGTCGTCAGCTAGCGCCTCGGGAAGGTCCGCATATCGCACCAGCCCGTGGTCGGTGGCTACCACGACCTGGTGCAGATAGGTGCGTTCGCAGAACGGGACCAGCGCCTCGCGTTTGGCGGCATCGAACTGCGGAATCCGCAGTGCCGCGCTCAGTTGCAGCTTGTGGATGGGAATGCCGGCCGTGCGCAGCGCCTCGATACTGGTGGCAGGATCTTCGAACTCGACGGCGGCGTGACAGACGTCGTAACAGACGCCGAGGTGGCGTGGCAGCGCCTGCTTCGCCTCGTCGAGCGACAAGCCACTGAGCTCGCTCAGGCGCGCTGCAGCGGCGTCGGAATAGAGCCAGTCGCGGAAGAAGGCAACGGTTTCCGCGATGGTTTCCAGAAAGCAGTGGGGCTCGGGCTCCAACGCAATCGCGATGGTCACCTGGGTCTGTCGAGCCAGCTCCACACAGTGAGCCGCCGCCTTGAGCAGATTGTCCGCCATCTGCGATTGTGCGCCCTCGGCCAGGGGTTTGAAGGTGCCGGGTACGGTGCTCAGGCTCAAGGTATCGCCAGCGGCACCGAGTTCACTCATCAGATCGGCCAGCCAGCAGGTATAGTCCAGTCGGGCGCGCTGCTTCCAGTCGGGCTGATAAACGTTCTGTTTGACCGGGATGCCATGGAAGGGGCCGAACGGGAACCCGTTCATGGTCACCACACGGTAGTTCTCCCGGGCGAGAATGTCCTTGAGCTCGGCACGTGCGTCGGGGGCGCGAAGTTCCTCTAGCGCCTGGGCGGACAGGCGCAACCCCACGCCGAAGGTCGCTTCCGGGGAGACGGCTTCACGCACCCGTTTCACCGGCCCGAGCAGCGCGTCACGTACGGCTTCCCAGGTCTGGGTCGGATGAATATTGAGACAGTAGGTCAGTTGACCCAGATCATCAGGCAGCTGCATGGCTATTCGCCTCATCGCGCAGCCAGTCGATCGCGGCTGTCATGGTGGTTTCATCGATCTCGTGAACGTCGTGCCCGCGACCCAGGCCGGCCAGCAGCGTGATCGTGAGTTCGCCGCCGAGATGTTCCTGGAATTCTCTAAGACCCGTCAGTATGGCGGGCTGGCCATCGTCGTCGATTTCCAGCAACTGGGCATGGAAGACTGGCAGACCCAGGCGCTTCAGCAGCCACACGATGCGCCATTCGGCACCGGCGGGAAGCAGGCCCGTCAACACGGAATAACGGGCATCTAGGGCGATGCCGATGGCGACGGCTTCGCCGTGGCTGATGCCGTGATGGGTCAGCGTCTCGAGTTTGTGCGCCGACCAGTGTCCGTAATCCAGCGGGCGAGACGAACCCAGTTCGAACGGGTCGCCGCCGCGGCCGATCTGCTGCATGTGCAGCTCGGCACTGCGTCGGATCATGATCTCTTCGGTGCGCGGGTCGAACTCGGCCAATGAATCGGCGTTGGTCTCGAGCCAGTCGAAAAAGGCACCATCGCGAATCAGGGCCACCTTGATCGCCTCGGAGATACCGGCGATCCGATCTCGTCGCGAGAGCGTGCCGAGAAAATCGAAGTCGTTGAGCACCGCCCAGGGCGGGGCGAAGGTACCGATGAAATTCTTGTGACCTTTGAAGTTGACGGCATTCTTGACCCCGACGCCGCTATCGTTCTGTGACAGCACGGTCGTCGGCAGACGAATCAGTCGCACGCCGCGATGACCCATGGCAGCGGCGAGGCCGAGCGCATCCAGTACCGCACCGCCGCCAATGACGATGACGTAGGCATGCCGATCGACACCAAAGCGCTGGATATCTTCCAGCACCCCGTCGATCGTCTCACGATTGGTCTTGATGGATTCTCCACCCGTTACCGTGATCGGCGCGGTCACCAGGGTCATCTGACTCGCATGGGTAGCGAAGTAAGCGTTGATTCGGGACTCGAGGTCCGGCCAGGTAGCGGCAATGCCGGCATCGACGTAAATCAGGCAGCGGTGATTCTTGCGCGGCTCTTTGCGTGAAATGACGTCGGCCAGCAGCGAGTTGTCGGGGGAAAAGATTTCCCGGGTGAACGCGACGGGATAGTCATAGGCAACGGAAAATCGCTGCCAATGGATCTCTGTCGATGATGAACGTTGAAAGGTATCGTGCTGCCTGATCGACTGCGGCTGCGTCGTGAAGGATGGCGAATCGAGGGCGACATTGCCATCGATCGAAAACGATAATGCGGGCCGGTTCATGAAGTTATCGCCTGCGTAAGGGGTCCGAAAACGAAAAAGCGGACCGCTTCGTTATCGGGCGGTCTCGCTTGGCCTCTAGCTTGGGTTTCACGGAGCTAGCTTCGGGGTTCTACGGGGCAGGCGACAAGAATGGTTCTTTTGCTACGAAGTATTAGCAGCATATCGAGTTTTTGAACGTGTCGACTCTCATTAAAACGTCGGCAGCGATAAAAAGGCGGCGTCAAATGCCTGTGCCGCCTCGACATTTCTATCGGATTTTCATCGGTTGGTTCGGCGGCGATCATCCTTTCAGCGGTGAAGGAGTGACATCCTCGGGAATCGGGCAGCAATAGGGTTGCCGACGCGTGGCCGAGCCCAGCTCTTCCTGTGCTTCGGCCAGAGTGGCGGGGGTCTCGAGCAGCGCCACGGCTGTGCCCGCCATTACCTTGGCCGCCTGCAGCATGCCTTTATGGCCCAGCGAACTGCGGCCCTGTGCGACCACCTGCCAGGTATGCAGAGGTGTGCCCAGCGCGAAGCAGTTGACGTAGCACTGAGCGGTCGGTACCACCCAGCTCACATCTCCTACGTCAGTGGAGCCATACATCAGCGCTTCACTGGCGCTGTAGGGGGCGAGATCATCGACCAGCGCCTTGCCGTCGAGCTCGTCGACATAGGCCTCGGCGGCTTCTCCACCGGCGCTGACGATGTTGGCGTAGGTAGTGCGCAGGTCGTCCTCGCTGACCGTGGAATGGATCCGCTCTGCGTAGGCCTTTTCTTTCTCGTCGTGACGCGGTGCCCCGAACGCCTCGAACTGGGCCTGCATCAGCCTTTCCAGCGTGCGATTGGGGCGGTAGCCGGAACACGCCTTGTCGAACACCATCTCGACCTCGGTACCGGTCATCATTGCTGCGCCTTGGGCGATCTTCTGGATACGCTCGAAGATCGCCTGGACGTCGGCCATGCGCCTGGCGCGCATCAGGTAGAGCACCTCGGCCTCGGCTTGAACCACGTTCGGTGAGGCGCCGCCGGTGCGGGTGATCGAGTAGTGAAAGCGGGCATCCGGCACGACGTGCTCACGCAGGTAGTTGGCACCGACGTTCATCAGCTCCACGGCATCCAGTGCGCTACGGCCGAGATGAGGCGAGTTGGCTGCGTGGGCGGCCGTGCCCTTGAAACGGAAATAGGCTTGAATGTTGGCCAGCGTCGGGGTCGAGAAGATGGCGTTGAACGCCTGGGGATGCCAGGTCAGGGCGGCGTCGACATCGTCGAAGACACCTTCGCGCACCATGAAGGTCTTGCCGGAGCCGCCTTCCTCACCCGGGCAGCCGTAGAAGCGAACCGTGCCCGGCAGGCCGTGGGTCGAGCGACGCTCTTCCAGATAGTCACGCACGCCGACGGCGCCGGCCAGGGCGGCGACGCCCAGCAGATTGTGACCGCAGCCGTGACCGTTGCCGTCGGCGACCAGGGGTTCCGCCTCGCTCGACTCACCTCGCTGGCTCAGCCCGGCCAGGGCGTCGTACTCGCCGAGCAGGGCGATGACCGGCTTGCCACTGCCGTAGCTGGCAACGAAAGCCGTCTCGATGCCGGCGATACCCCGTTCGACCTGAAAACCCTCGGCTTCCAGCGCGTCGCTCAGCGTCTTGGCGGAGCGGGTCTCCTCGAAACGGGTCTCAGCGTATTCCCATACCTGATTGGCGTAATCGATGAAGCGATCGCGTTTGGCTTCGATCAGCACATCGAGCCGCCGGGTGGGGGAATCGGTAGCAGTTGCGTCCATGAAAAACTCTCTCTTTAAAACGTCTCGAAACCTTGGCGGCGAAGGGCAGCATCGCCGGCCTGAAGTGCCAGGTGGGCCAGGGTGCCAATGGCCAGCGGGAGCACGTCCTCGTCGAAATCGAAGCGCTGATGGTGGTGGCCGGCGGCGAGCTCGGTGCCGAAGACCATGTATGTGGCCAGGCCGTCGCGCTCACGTACGCGCTGCATCATGGTGGTGGCATCCTCGGATCCGGACGGGCGATTTTCGGTCGCGATCACGGTGTCGATGCCGGGCAGGTCGGTAATCTGCCGTTGAATGAACTCGACCAGCGCCGGGCTTGGCTCGCAGTTGCGCGCTTCGCCGGCAAGACGGTATTCCATCTCGACGCCTTGCATCGACGCCGCGCCACGCAAAACGTCCAGCGCTCGGCGCTGCATTTCATCGTTGATTTCGCTGGTTTCACCCCGGGTCTCGAGTTTGAGAGTAGCGTTGGCCGGCACCACATTGCGGCCGCTGCCGGCGTTGAGAACCCCGACGTTGATGCGTGAGGCACCGGCACTGTGACGCGGAATGGCGTGTAGGCCGAGCGCGGCCTGGGCGGCGGCCAGCAGGGCGTTGTTGCCGGCCTCCGGGTTGGCGCCAGCGTGAGCGGGCACGCCGGTAAAGGTTGCGTCGAGTTTGGTGGTGGCGAGATAGCCGTTGTGACCACAGATGACCGTTCCCTTGGCCACGCCGGTGCCGATATGGGTGGCGATGAAGATGTCCACATCGTTGAGTACGCCGGCTTCGACCATTGACCTGGCGCCGCGTACGCCCTCTTCGGCGGGCTGGAAGATCAGCTTGATCCGACCGTTCAATTGCGGCATCAGCTCGACGAACAGCCGCGCCAGACCGAGGCCGATGGTGGTATGCCCGTCATGGCCGCAAGCGTGCATCATGCCGGCGTTGCAGGAGGCGAACCCCTCGCGGGCCGGACGATGTCTCTCTTCACGGGATTCATCGAGATCGAGCGCGTCGAGATCGACGCGGTAGGCCAGCGTCGGCCCCGGTCGGCCGGTATCCCACTCCGCCACCACGCCGGTATAGCCACCGGTGAGCGCCGGTAGCCAGCGCTCGACGGCACCCTGATCGCGGGCGCGGTCGAGCGCCTGGGCCAGGAACTCGGGCTCGGGCACGCCCATGCGGCTGTCGGCATCTATCACATCGCGACCGATGTTGACGCGATAGCCGAGTCGGTCCAGCTCCTCTGCGACTATCGAGGCAGTGCGAAATTCGACCCAGCCGGATTCGGCATGGCGATGGAAATCCCGTCGCCACCGTTTTAGTTGCGGTATCAGGGCCTCGACCGCAGGTTCGAGATCGGGCGTGGTAACGATACTCATGGTGGGGTTCTCCGTGTATCCGGTGTCGTCATGCGTTCTTTCACATTCTGGCTCTGGTGAAGTCTCATGACGGCAGGTAGGTGGTGATACCCGGACCGTAAGGCAGGCCCAGAAGATAGAACGCCGTCAGCAACAGAATCCAGATGCTCAGAAACGCCAGGGTGTAGGGCAACATCAGCGACATCAGGGTGCCGAGCCCGGCGTTCTTGTCGTATTTCCGGATGAAGGTCAGTACCACGATCATGTAGGGGTTGAGTGGCGAGATGATGTTGGTCGATGAATCGGCGATACGGTAGGCGACCTGGACGAAGGCCGGGTGATAGCCGAGCTGCATGAACATCGGCACGAACACCGGGGCCTCCAGCGCCCACTTCGCCGATCCGCTGAAGATCAGCAGGTTCATGCAGGCCGTGAAGACGATATAGCAGAGAATGACCGGGAACCCGGTGAAGTCCATGGCAGTCAGCAGGTCGGCGCCATTGACGGCAATCCAGGTGCCGATGTGCGACCAGTTGAACCAGGCGATGAACTGGGAGGCGGCGAAGATCAGCACGATGTAGCTGCCGAGATCGCGCATCGCCTCGGCCATGTTCTCGGATACGTCGCGCGAGCGTTTGATACGCCCGACGGTAATCCCCCAGGTCACGCTGACGGTGATGAAGAAGAACAGGATGATCGGAATGATGCCGCTCAGGAACGGCGATGGAATCAGGCCACCCTCCGGTCCGCGTAGCGGAGAGTTGGGCCAGAACAGCAAGGTCGCGATGGCAGCAACGTAGATCAACGCGGCGATACCGGTATTGCGCAGACCGCGACCGGCATTTTCCGGCTCGCGGCTCTCGACCTGCTCGACATCGCCCTCATAGGTGCCGAGGCGGGGTTCGATGACGCGCTCGGTGACCACGGCGGCAACGACGGTAAGTACGAACACCGAGACGCAGTTGAAATACCAGTTATCCACCGGCGTCACCGTCATGTCGCTGCTGACGATACGCGCCGCTTCGGTAGAGATGCCCGAGAGCAGGGCGTCGGTTCCGACGATCAGCAGATTGGCGGTGAAGCCTGCCCCGGCGCTGGCGAATCCCAGCGCCAGCCCGGCAATCGGATGGCGCCCGAGGGAGTGATAGACCATGGCCGCCAGTGGCGGCAGCAGGATCAGCGAGGCGTCGGAAGCGACGTTCATCATGATCCCGGTGAAGGCGACGGTGTAGGTCACCAGGCGCTTGGGCGCCGAAAGAATGGTATGGCGAATCAGGGTTTCCAGCAGACCCAGCTTTTCGGCCAGCCCGATGCCCAGCATCATCGACAGTACCAGGCCGAGCGGTGCGAAACCGGTGAAGTTATCGAGCATCGAATCGAGAATGAACTGGATCCCTTCGCCGGAGACCAGACTGCGGATCGCTTCCACCTCACCGCTGCCCGGGTGTTCGACGGTGGCCCCCGCCGCGGCGAACAGCGCCGAGGCGACCAGAACGACCATCGCGAGCATGACGAAGATCATGAAGGGGTCGGGGAGTCGATTGCCGAAACGCTCGATAGCGTTCAACAGTCGGATCGACAGCCGCGGACGAGCGGTATCGCGGGAGGCGGTCGCTTCCATGGAGTACTCCTGAGACGATTGTTGTAGACCGGGTGAGCCGGTCGGATGTTGTATCGCGCTAGTGGCAGTGCTCGGGCCGGCGGTCGGTTGTGTTATGGCGCCTGACCCCGAGCGGGTCGCTGTCTCTATCTGAAAACGTCGATATGAAGACGTTGATCCGAAGACATCGACCTGGAAACACAGTAGGGCCGGCTCGGGATCGGCAAAAGATGTCGATTACTTTTTGGTGATAACCTGCGGTGATCACGAGCGTGGGGTTCACCGGCATGCAGTATCCGATCAAGCTCCATCAGATTCGGGCTTTCGTAGAAGTGTCGCGTTGCGGCAGCATACGCGCCGCGGCGCGCGAGTTGGGGCTCTCTCAGCCGGCGTTGACCAAGGCGATTCGAGAACTGGAAGAGGGGCTGGGGGCGGCGCTACTGCTGCGGACTTCCCAAGGGGTGACGCTGACCGACTCCGGCCGCGCCTTCGAACAGCACGCGCATCTGATCATCGAAGAGCTGCGCCGGGCGCGGGAAAATGTCGAGCAGTTGAACGGTGTGCTGCGGGGGCAGATCGTGATGGGGGCTTCGGCAACGGTGGCGCGTACGCTGCTGCCGCAGGTGGTCGGTCGCTTTCGACGTGAACTGCCCAACGTCAAACTGCGCGTCATCGAGGGTCAGCTGTCGTCAATGGTGGCGGGGCTGCGGGACGGCGAACTGGATTTCTCGATCAATACACTCTCCAGCGGCGTGCTGGATAGCGATCTCGAGGCGATCCCGCTTTTCTCGACGCCGTTCGTGGTGGTGCTCAGACGCGACCATCCCAAAGCAAGCGCCAAGACTTTGAAAGAGCTGATCGATTGCGACTGGGTGCTACCCACGGCGCGAAGTGGCTATTACGCGGACCTTGCCGATACGTTGGAGCGCCACGGTTTTTCACGCGACCAGGTCAGCGTGGTGTGCGATTCCTTCACCACCTCGCTGAATCTGATCCAGCACAGCGAGATGGTGGGTGCATTTGCCTCACAGATGACCGCGCAGCATGGGATGGGTGAGCTGATAGAGCTGACCCTGGAAGATCCGTTACCCATGGCGACTTTCCACCTCATCAAGCGTCGCGGCATCCCGTTGACCCCCGTCGCTTCGAGGTTGGCACAGATGTTCGAGTACGAAAGCCGGAGAGCGTAGCGGGCCGGCCGGTACTTCCTCCGCCTTACGCCGACTTGCCGGCGGGTTCCGCGCGTGGCGCTTCCACCGGTTCCTCCTCGACGCCGTCGAGACGGTCGGCGCGACGCAGCACCGGGAAACTCCACATCCACAGGCCGACGATCGCCAGCGTACCCACCGAGCCGATCACCGCCGCCGGTACGGTGCCGAACCACGAGGCGGTGACGCCGGACTCGAACTCGCCCAGTTCGTTGGAGGCACCGATGAACAGCATGTTGACTGCGTTGACCCGGCCGCGCATCTCGTCCGGCGTCGCCAACTGCAGCAGGGTCAGGCGGACGTAGACGCTGATCATGTCTGCGGCGCCCGCGATCAGGAGTGCGCCGAACGAGAGCCAGAACCAGTGGGAAAGCGCGAAGACCAGATTGGCGATGCCGAATACGGCTACGGCGGCAAACATGATCATACCCGCATGGCGCTTGATCGCGCGCACGCCGAGATAGAGCCCCATCACAAAGGCACCGACGGCGATGGCGCTGCGCAAGGCGCCTAGCCCTTCCGGGCCGACATGAAGAATTTCGTGAGCGTAGACCGGTAGTAGCGCGACGATACCGCCGAACAGCACGGCGAACAGGTCCAGCGAGATGACCCCGAGAATCACCGGTTTGTTGCGGATGTAGTGAATGCCGGCAGTGAAACGTTGCCAGGCGGTGTCGGTGGTTTTGATGCGTTCGAACGCATAGCGCACCGGAACGCCGGCCAACGCCATTTGCGCCACGAGAAAGCAGCCCAGGTTGACGCTGTAGGTCAGCGTCGGGCCGAAGGCATACAAGAGGCCGCCCAGCATCGGGCCACCGATGACGCCGATCTTCATGATCGACGAGTTGACCGCGATCGCCTTGCCCAGTTGGTCACGGGGTACGATCTGAGGCAGCAGGCTCTGCAGCGTCGGCCCGGTGAAAGCTCGGGCGGCGCCGAACAGCACCAGCACCGCGTAGAACGGCACCGGCGAATCGGGCTGCTTCAACGACAGCAGAATCAGCAGTCCGCTGCAGAGTGCCTGGGCGGCCCAACTGAGTTGCAGGATCCGTTTGCGATCGAAGCGGTCGACCACGTCACCGGCCGGCAGCAACAGCACGACCATCGGCAGAAACTGCGCCAGGCCCACATAGCCCAGCGTCAGCGGATCGTGGGTGATGTCGTAGACCTGCCAGGCCACCACGATCGCCTGGATCTGCATGGCGAAGACCGCGCAGAGGCGCGAGGCAAGAAAGGGAATGAAACCGGGTTGACGATAAACGGGACTGTCGGGCGTTGCGGAAGCGTCTGCGGGCATGGTGACCTGGTCGTGAGGCAGGGAAGCGGCGGGTTAGCGTGCTAATCGCTCAGCATACGCCGTTATGCGGCAAAAAGCCGCTGGTCGCCATGGCTCATCGCATGGCCGGTCATCTATCCCATCACATAACCCGTCAGTCGGGCCTCGATAGATGCCATTTCGATAGCGTTTATACAGGGCAATCGGGCTCTTGGGATAACGCTGGATAATGGTGAGCGGGTCGATGCGCCAAAGCGGCGCAATGGGCCCTTTTCTAGCCGTTTTTTGACTTCTTTTGGCGCAAGGCCGGGCGTATAGTGCGCTCGCTCCCGTGCCTTGAGTTGTCTCTGCTGCCAGAGTCGATTCTGCTGGTCCTGCGTGTGAGCCGCTACTCTGTCTTTCTGGTCGTTCGAGTCGGTCGTGCGGTTGCTCGAACGGAATTTTCGGCTGCGGTGTCTCAGTACCGATCGCCGAGCTCAATCCGAAGTGCATGTTCGAGGTTCATGGCCTTATGTCTCGGCAGTTGCTTTCCATGGCGCTGGCACCGCTGTTGGGTCTTTTCATCCTGGGTATCGGCAATGGCTTTCTGGCCTCGCTGATCACCCTGCGGCTGGATGCCGCCGGCGAGTCCGTCACTACCATCGGCTGGGTATCGGCTGCCTACTACATCGGGTTGGCGATCGGGGCGCTGTTCAACGATCGACTGCTGCTGCGGATCGGCCACATTCGCGCCTACGCCTGCTTCGCCTCGTTAGTCGCGGTGACCGTGCTGCTGCAGGGCATGTGGCTCAACGCCGAGCTATGGTTCACGCTGCGCCTGATCGGTGGCTGGGCGACGCTGGGCGTCTATCTGGTCATCGAGAGCTGGCTGCTGACCGCTGCCGATACGCGGGTTCGGGGACGACTGTTGGCGCTCTACATGATTGCGCTCTATGGCGCCGGAGTCATCGGCCAGTTGCTGCTGGGCGTGGCGGATCACGCCGGTGCCGGCCAGCCGTTCATGATCATCGCCATGTTGGCATCGTTGTCGGTGCTCCCGTTGGGCATGATTCCGAGAGTCTCGCCGCTGATCGAGCATGCCGAGCCTTTGTCGCCCTGGCGGCTGATCACCGTGACGCCGACCGGCGTGATGGGTTGTTTCGGCTCGGGGCTGGCGGTATCGGCCATCTACAGTTTATTGCCGCTTTATCTGCAACGCAGCGGCTTCGAGGTGCAGCAGATCGGCGAGATGATGGCGATCGTGATTCTTGGGGGGATGCTGCTGCAGTACCCGATCGGTCGCTGGTCTGACCGGCACGATCGCCAGATCGTGCTGATTCTGATCGGTGTGGTGCTGGCCGTGCTATGTGGCGGTGTCATGCTGCTGCCGGATCTTCCCGGCGTGATGGCGGCCATGCTGTTCCTGATTGGCGGTGGCGTGTTCGCGCTCTACCCGGTGGCGGTGAGCCACGCGGCCGATCGCGCTCCGGCCGGCGCATTGGTGCGAATGAGCCAGGGTCTGCTGCTGATCAACGCGCTGGGCGCGACCCTCAGCCCGCCACTGATCACCCCGCTGATGATTCATGTCGGCGACGTGGGGTTATTCGTGGCGCTGGCCGGGTTGGGTGCGGTGCTGGTGGCGTTCTTCGTCTGGCGTCGGAGCCGGCGTCCGGCGCCGATGCCGGTGGCACCGTTCACCTCCAATCCGCAGCAGTCGGTGGTGGGAGCCGAGCTAAGCGTGACCGATGCGCTGGTGCAGGGCGCGATCGATCACGAACATCAGGAAGATCTCTCGCAGGTGGTACCTGACGTGGAAACGGCGTTCCCTGCTGATATGGAAACCGAATCCGCACCTTCAGCCGTGGCCCCAGGGCGAGAGGGCGTCGCCAGTCGGCAGACTTCGACGACCGACTAACTGGATGCGCTCAAGGCCTAGCGTGCCGGGTCGATCACGCCACCCAGCGAGGCATTGCGCCGGAACCAGCCGGCTATGCTGACGCGAGGCTGACGGGTCGGCAGTACTTCATGCGGAACGCGATCGGAGAGAAAGCACGCGAAAGTGCCGGCTTCGGGGTGCACGCGAGCCACTTCGTGCTCGGGGTCGTGTTCGTCGTAGAGTGCCATTTCGCCACCGCCGTCGGCCGGCCAGTCCGGGTTGAGATAGAGCACGGTCGAGATGATGCGGTTGGCGCGACCGCGGAAGCTGTCGTAGTGCTTGCGATAGAAAGCTCCCGGCGGATAGTGGGCGAAGTGGGCCTCGAATTCGAACAGCCCCGCGTAGAGCGCGACGTTGATCTGCTGCTGGAGTTCGCTCATCAACGCCAGATAGCGTCGCTGCGCCAGGCTCTCCCGGTCCAGCCAGTGGATCGCATCGCCCCGGATATCGCGCCGTAAGGTGCGTTCTTCGCCGCGGCCGATTCCAGCCTCCTGCAATATCTCTCGCTGCTGCAATAGCTGCAGTTCATCCAGCAGTTCCCGACATAGATCCGCGCCGAGAAAACGCTCGCCCACGTACCAGCCACGGGCCACCAGACCATCGACCAGCGCGGGTAGTTGCGTTCTGTCCCAGAAGGCGTGATGGGCGTCATTAGGTGCGATGGGGGTCATGGACGGCTCAATTCGATGCCTTGCCAGAAGCGTCTGGCTCAGGATAGGAACGTGGGGTGGGCTGGCGTCGGCGCTGCGGGTGGTAGCGCAACTCCCCTTGCGTGGGCTTGCGGTCCAGAGCGATGTCGCTATCGAAACCGACGGCCAGCAGTTCGACCAGCATCATCGCGGACAACCCCCAGATCACGCGATCCTCGTAAGGATAGCTGGGAACGTACCAGGACCGGTCGTCGACCGGGATGACGTCGGTATGGCTGCGGCGGTCATCGATGAAATAACGCAGGGGAACCTCGAAAATCGCGGCGATTTCACCCGGCTCGGCCTGAAGTGGAAGATCCGGGGCGATCAGCCCTACGAACGGCGTCACGCGCAGGCCGTGCAGCGACATCACGTCACTCAGACGCCCGATGATATCGACCTGTTCGCCCTCGAGCGCGATTTCCTCATGCGATTCCCGCAGTGCGGTGGCGAGCAGATCCCGATCTTCCGGCTCGCGTTTGCCACCCGGGAAGGCGACCTGGCCCGCGTGCTGGGCCAGATGAGCCGTGCGCTGGGTGAACAGTAGTGTGGGTTCGGGACGGGCGACAATAGGCAGCAGCACAGCCGCCTGAGGGTAAGCCTCGGCCAGCCGGTACGGGCGATGTGCTTGCAGGCGTTCGCGGAGTTTCTCTAACATGCGCTTTCGACTCTAAACTGGCGGTGTTCCGACCGACGATGACTGGCGGTTTCTGCGAAGTTCCGTCACATCCAGGCGCTCTGGATTCCAGGCGCCGAGAAACCGAAACCCTGTGACATCGAGGTGCTCTGAAACGAGACCCTATGAACTACTGTAGCCACTGCGGCCATACCGTGCGCTTTGCGATCCCCGACGGCGACGACCGTCCCCGGTTCCTGTGCGATGCCTGTGACACCATCCATTATCAGAATCCGCGCATTGTCGCCGGGACGCTGCCGATAGCCGGGGAGCGCATACTCCTGTGCCGCCGTGCCATCTCACCGCGAAAGGGGTTCTGGACGCTACCGGCGGGTTTCATGGAAAACGCGGAAACCGTGGAGCAGGCGGCGCTGCGTGAAACTCGCGAGGAGGCCCGTGCCGTCGTCGAAGATCCGACACTGTATACCTTGATCAGTTTGCCGCACATCAATCAGGTCTACATGATTTTCCTCGGCAATCTCGAAGGCGATTTCGCTGCTGGCCCGGAGAGTCTGGAAGTCGAGCTATTCGAAGAGTCGCAGGTTCCCTGGGACGAGCTCGCCTTTCCGACCATCGAACGGACCCTCAAGCACTTCTTCGACGATCGGCGCCGGGGTACTTTCGAACTGCATCTCAGCCAGATTGGCCAGGCAGAGCGGGAGCGTTACTTCGGTTCCGCTTGAAAGATCACTTTGCAGACGCTTACTGATCGTCAACCGGTGGCCTCCCGTTTCAGACCTGGGGGCAGCGAATCCAGGTCGCTCAACGGCCAGGCGTCGTAGGCCGGTTCCTCGTAAGGATGCGCGTCGACCAGCGCCGCGATCGCTGCGCGAATCGTGTGATCCTCGCACACCAGTTCGACCCGATACTCCTCGACGTATTCCAGCGTGCCGATCGCTCCAATATGAGGCTGCGCGCCCGGGAGCGCTCGATACTGGCCTTGCCCGAGAGTCTGGAAGCAGCAGGCCTCGTAATCGCCAAGGCGGCCGGCGCCACTGGCGAAGACCGCGGCCTTGACGCTTTCCAGATGGGATTGGGGAATGAAGAATGCCAGCTTGTACATGACCCGTTTTTACCTGGTGGAAGTTTGCGGTCAGTAAGAAGTGCCCGGTCCGGATTCGGTCGTGGCGGTGGGCCGCATGCGGCGATGATGGCATAATGCGTCGTACGCCGACAGCGGTCTGCTTGGCTCTCCTCGGAGTCACCATGTCCGGGACGAAGCGCTCGAAGCGGGCCGTTCGAGTGGAATGGCGTCACATGAATTTAGCGAAATGAACCGTACGAAATGAATCGTGCCGATCGGAAGCCTTGGTAATGTGGAAATGGGTGGTTTTGGTGTTGGTTGTCATGCTGGGGCTGATGCAATATCGGCTGTGGTTCGGCGAGGGTGGCGTTCGGGAATTCAATGACATCCAGGCGCGCGCCGACACCCTGGAAGGCACCACCGATACGCTCAAGGCGCGCAATGATCGTCTCGCCGCCGAGGTCGTCGATCTCAAGAACGGTCTCGATGCGATCGAGGAACGGGCGCGAAGTGACATCGGTATGGTTCGCCAGGACGAACAATTCTTCTGGGTGCCCGGCGTCGATGACCCCAAGAATGGCCCTGCCGCCAGTACGGGAGTGGTGCAGCCATGACCCTCTGGTTGATCGTACCCGCCGCAGGCCGTGGCCAGCGTATGCAAGCCGACCGGCCCAAACAGTATCTCTCGCTGCAGGGCAAAAGCGTTCTGTCACGCACGCTCGAGCGTCTGCATCAGGCTTTTCCCGACGCCGTCCTGCGGCTTTGCCTGGCTTCCGACGACGACTATTTCGATCCCGACGATGTCCCCTTTGAAGAGTGGCAACGTGTCGGCGGCGGTGATGAGCGGGCCGACACGGTGGGGCGTGCATTGGCAACGTTGGCCGAAAAGGCAGCTGACGATGATTGGGTGCTGGTGCATGATGCGGCTCGGCCCTGCGTGAGGATCGAGGATCTGCACGCCCTGCGTGCTTCGCTCGAGGACGAGGCGATCGGCGCGCTGTTGGCGACACCTGCGGCCGATACCATGAAGCGTGCCGACGCGCGTGGCCGTATCAGTCATACCGAGCCGCGGGATGGCCTATGGCACGCCTTGACGCCTCAGGTATTCCGCTTCGATCTACTCCGGCAGGCGCTCGATGCGGCACTAGCCACCGGCATGACGGTGACCGATGAAGCCTCGGCGATCGAAGCCATGGGGCTTTCTCCCCGGCTTGTGGCGGGCAGCCGCGACAATCTCAAGATTACCCATCCCGAAGACCTGGCCATGGCAGCACGGATTCTCGCGGTCCAGGCAGAGTCGGCGACGGGATCAGCGTCAGCCGTCGCCGATCAAGGAGTCGAAGCATGAGTTTCAGAATCGGTCACGGTTTCGATGTGCACCGCTTTGGCGAAGGCGACCACCTGATGATCGGTGGTGTCCGGCTGCCGTTCGATCAGGGCTTCGTCGCGCATTCCGATGGCGACGTGCTTTTGCACGCGATCAGTGATGCGCTGCTGGGCGCCTGCGCGCTGGGCGACATCGGTCGTCATTTTCCGGATACCGACCCGGCCTGGAAGGGCGCGGACAGCCGTGCGCTACTGCGCCACGTGGTCGACCTGGTGCGCAACGCCGGGTATCGAATCGGGAATCTCGATGCCACGCTGATGGCGCAGGCGCCGCGCATGGCCGAGTCGATTCCGCACATGTGCGAGAGGATCGCCGCCGATATCGGTGTCGACCTGGGGGCGGTCAACGTCAAGGCGACCACCACCGAACGTCTCGGCTTTACCGGACGCGGCGAGGGCATTGCCGCCGAGGCGGTCGTGCTACTGGTTGCGTCAATTGAATGAATGACCGCGAGCGCCGAATGAGTGAGACGACGCAGCTTTCGACGGAATATTGGCCGCCGAATTGGCACTATGCCGCGGGCCAGCCGGTCGCTACCGGTGAGTACCGCCAACGCGCGGAAGATTTCCAGGTCGAGGAACAGTTCGATTTCGCGCCGGAAGGGCAGGGCGAACACTGGTGGCTATGGCTGGAAAAACGCGGATTGACCACGCCGGATCTAGCGAGACTGCTCGCGCGGGCCGTCGACATTCCGCCACGGGACGTGGGTTATAGCGGTCTCAAGGACCGCAATGCGGTGACGCGGCAATGGTTCTCGCTGGCCCTGCCCGGTCGCGAGCCACCGGCCGATTGGGACGCCGGGCTGGCCGATCGTGGCGTGACCTGCCTTGAAGCGGTTCGTCATCCGCGCAAATTGAAGCGTGGCGTTCACCGGGCCAATCGTTTTCGGTTGAGAATCAGTGGTGAAGCCGTCGCATCGCCAGCCACTCGGCAGCGCTGGGATCGCCTGGTAGCTGATGGCGTGCCCAATTATTTTGGCCCCCAGCGCTTCGGCCCCGAGGGCCGCAATCTGCAACGCGCGCGGCAACTGCTGGCTCGCGGCTGGCGCAAACGCCAGGATCCCCAGGGGCTGCTGCTGTCGACCGCGCGAAGCTATCTTTTCAATGCGGTGTTGTCGGCGCGCATCGCCGACGGCACCTGGTGCGTTCCGCAGCCCGGCGATGTCCTCAATCTAGAAGGCACGGCCAGCCGTTTCGCGAGCGCGGAAATCGATCAGGATCTATTGGCCCGGGCGGCGGCTGGCGATCTACACCCCACCGGGCCGCTTTGGGGGTGTGGGCGTTTGGAGAGCGGCGCCCAGGTCGCCGAGCGTGAAACGGCGATCGCGACTGGCTTTGGCGAGCTGAGCGGGGGGCTGGTGCAGGCCGGCGTGGATCACGCCAGACGACCGCTCCGGCTGCGTCTCAAGGACGCTGACTGGGAGCTGCAGGATGATTCGGTGTGGCTCTCCTTTACCCTGCCACGCGGCGCTTTTGCCACCTCGGTACTGCGAGAGTTGTTTCGGCATTCGACGTTGATGTGACGTCGGGTCTGTCGTTCGGGTCTAGGTAATCCGCGTTGACGATCAACCAGGAGGAAAGGAGATGCGCAGACTGTTGTTGTCAAATGACGACGGTGTTCATGCTCCGGGTTTGAGAGCATTGGCTCAAGCCCTCGAAAGCCATACCCGACTACGAGTGGTGGCTCCGGAGCGTGACATGAGCGGTGCCAGCAACTCGTTGACGCTAACGCGGCCATTGGCGTTGACCTCGCTCGACAACGGCTTCTACAGCGTCGACGGTACGCCGGCGGACTGTGTCTATCTCGGCGTCAACGGTGTGTGGGAGGAAAGGCCCGACCTGGTGATTTCCGGGATCAATCACGGCGGCAACCTGGGTGACGACGTGCTCTATTCAGGCACAGTGGCGGCGGCCATGGAGGGGCGCAACCTCGGCATGGCGGCGATTGCCATTTCCCTCTGCGGCCAACGTCATTTCGACACCGCCGGACGTGTCGCCGCCAGCCTGATCGGGGCGGCGGAAAATCTTTCACTGCCGCCGCGCAGTCTGCTCAATGTCAACGTGCCGGATCTGCCATGGAGTGAAATTCGCGGTTTTCGGGTGACCCGACTGGGGTATCGCGGCCCGGCGTCACAGCCGATCCATGTCAGGGACCCCCGTGGTCGCGACCGCTACTGGATCGCGGCGGTATCGGAAAATGCCGACGATGGCCCGGATACCGATTTTGCGGCGATAGAGGCCGGCTTCGTCTCGATCACGCCGCTGCATACCGATCTGACCCGTCACGAGACGCTGAACGATGTACAGGGCTGGCTGGATGGATTGTCACACGTCTGAGGAATTGAGCGGCGTCGGCATGACGTCGCAACGAACACGCAATCGCATGGTCGAACGTCTGTCGGCTGGCGGAATTCGTCATGCCCGGGTGCTGGAGGTGATGGCGGCGGAGCCGCGCCATCTATTTCTGGATGAGGCGCTGGCTCATCGCGCCTACGAAGATACGTCGTTGCCGCTGGGGTTGGGGCAGACGTTGTCTCAACCTTGGATCGTGGCGCGAATGAGTGAACTGGTAGTGCAGGCCGAACCGCAGCGGGTGCTGGAAATCGGCACCGGGTCCGGCTATCAGACCTTGATTCTGTCGCGTCTGGTCAAGAGCGTCTGGAGCGTCGAGCGTATCGCAGCGTTGCAGTCCCGGGCCCGTCAACGTCTCGTCAGGCTCGGGGCGCATAACGTCAATCTGCGCCATGCCGACGGCGGTATGGGCTGGCCCCAGGCAGCACCATTCGATGTCATTCTGCTCACGGCCTGTGCCAGTGAGCTTCCCCAGCCATTACTGACCCAACTGCGCGACGGTGGCGTGTTGATCGCGCCGCTGGCGGATAATGAGGGGCGGCAGTGGTTGACCCGTATACGTCGGCGCGGGCCGGCATTCGATCATCAGCGTCTCGAAGAGGTGCGTTTTGTGCCATTGCTTGAGGGAGTCATTCGTTGAAGCGCATCGCGACAACCGTATTGAAAGGTATGGGCATGGGCGCGGCGGATGCCGTGCCGGGGGTCTCGGGTGGCACCATTGCCCTGATCGTGGGTATCTATGAGGAGCTGATCGAGACCATCAAGCGCTTTGGGCCTAGCGCTTTCGGAGTCTGGCGCCAACAGGGCTTCGCTGAGTTGGTCACTTATCTCAATCTGCGTTTTTTGATTCCATTGGTGCTGGGAATCGGTATCAGCCTGGTGACGGTCGCGCATCTGATGACCTGGTTGATGGCAAACCATGAGCTGTTATTGAACGCGTTTTTCTTCGGACTGGTGTTGGCGTCGGCCTGGGTAGTGGTGCGTCAGGTCGGCCATTGGCGTTGGCGCTATCTGCTGCCCATGTTGCTGGGGCTGCTGGTTGCGGCGTTCTTGCCGCATCTGCTACCGGACATGAGTCAGGCGGGCAGCTCGACGCTGTTCGTCGCCGGGGCGATTGCCATCAGCGCGATGCTGCTGCCGGGCGTGTCGGGTAGTTTTCTGCTGCTGGTAATGGGGCTTTACGGCACCGTTATGGACGGGATCAAGAGTTTTGATCTCGGGCTTATCGGCATTTTTGGTGCGGGATGCTTGCTGGGCCTGCTCACCTTCTCTCGACTGCTTTCCTGGTTGTTGCGTCATTACCATGCGATGACGCTGATGACGATTGCCGGTTTCATTCTGGGATCACTGCCGCAACTATGGCCGTGGCGGCAGATCGCCAGTTATCGGATGGCTGCCGATGGACAGCAGGTGGCTTTGGCCTACCACTATCTGGTGCCTTCGGATTACGCTGCGATAACCGGTCAACCGTCCCATTGGGTCGTGGCAACGGCGTTGATCGTCGTCGGTGTCGTGGTGGTAATGTGCTTGGGAGAGCGCAATAAGGCATCGACATGAGGCGTATCGCCGGCATCTATCGGTATTTCGTGACGAAAAAGGAATTTCCTATGAGTAAGCGTCGTACTGCACTGTTACTGGGGCTCCTTCCCATCGTTGCCGTCGGGCTCAACGCCTGTACGACATCGAGCGGCCGCCCGCAGGTGCAGGATCTTTCCGTCAGCCGCAACAGCGATACGAATTCGACCTATACGGTCAAGGGCGGTGACACCATTTACGGTATTGCCTGGCAGAACCGGGTGGATTTCCGCGATCTGGCTCAGCTCAATGGCATCTCCCCTCCTTATCGTCTGGAGCCGGGGCAGCAGTTGAAACTGAAGTCTGGTGCGAGCGTCAGCGGTGGGCAGGTTGTGGCCAGCAGTGGCGGTGTTACCGCGACGGGGCTAGGTGCTGCAGGAAGCGACACCAACTCGTCGTCTACGGCAGGCGAGGGCGACAATCCTTCCTGGCTGCTGCCTTCGGATAGCGAGACGCCGAGCTCGGAGGTGGCGCAGCGCGGCGGGCAAGCGGCGAGTGGCAGTGCTTCTTCTTCTGCGCCGAAGCCGGTCAATACCCAGAACGATGGCAGGACGGTTGCTCAAAATGGCTCCCAGAACGGCTCGCAGCAAAGCAAGCCTGCGACGAGCGCTGGCAGCAATGCTGGCGCCGGTCAGGTCGGTCGATCGCCCGGGGCTTCTGCTGCGACGGCCGCTGACACCGGCTCGTCATCTTCTTCTGCTTCAATGAATCGAAATAGTACGAAAACGGCTTCCGGCAACGACGCGGGTACGGAAGTGGCAGGTGAACCCAGCGGGGCACCCGACCGTTCCGACAGAACCTACAAGCCGGTCGAGAACGTGCCTTGGCAGTGGCCGACAAGTGGTCAGATCGTGGGTAAGTTCGACGGGGATTCGAACATAACGCCCGGCATTGATATTGCCGGACAAAAGGGGCAACCTGTCAAAGCAGCCGGACCAGGGATTGTGGTATATGCCGGCGATGGCGTGCGGGGATATGGCAACCTCATCATCCTCAAGCACAACGATCGCTTCTTGAGCGCTTACGCTCACAACGACTCGTTGAAGGTCAAGGAAAACGATGTCGTCGAGGCCGGAGAGACGATAGCTACCATGGGGCAGACGGATGCTGACCAGGTCGAGCTACATTTCGAGGTTCGCGTGAACGGACAACCCCAAGACCCACTTAAATACCTGCCTGCGCGCTGATCTACATCGGCGTCATGGATTACTGGCGCATCGTTCGCCGAACTCATCATGAATGGCGTGCATCCGATGGCCCGCGCTAAACGTAGTTCCCTTCTGGGGCCGCGTCGAGTCCGGGCCAACGAAAAGATCATTCGATGCATGCGTTCGGTGGCCCGGGGCGGCTCAGCGCAGGGCTCGCGCTCCCTCGACAATAGGGCTCGCATATAGGACTGCCTCAGTGCAGAAACGACCAGTAGACGAGCCAAGATAATTAACTAGGGAAAGTTTTAGAACTGCAAGGAATACGCGGTCGCCAAACGGCAGGGTTGCCATGGCGAGGTACTCAGGTAGCCAAGATTGGGGGTAGTGGACATGAGCATGCTTGAACGGGAAATTCAGGATGTTGAGCTCGAAGGTGTCGATGCCACAGAAGTCGATAACGACGACACGGGTCGCAAGGATGATGAAAGCGCTTTCGAGAAAGCGCTGAACCGTGAAGAAAATTCCTACCACCACAGCCTCGATGCGACGCAGATCTATCTCAACGAGATCGGCTTTTCGCCGCTGCTGACACCCGAAGAGGAAGTGCATTACGGCCGCCTTGCCCAGAAAGGGGATCCGGCGGGCCGTCAACGCATGATCGAATCCAATCTGCGTCTGGTGGTCAAGATCGCCCGACGTTACCTCAACCGTGGACTGTCGCTGCTCGATCTCATCGAAGAAGGCAATCTGGGGTTGATCCGTGCCGTCGAGAAATTCGATCCGGAACGGGGCTTTCGCTTCTCGACCTATGCGACGTGGTGGATTCGCCAGACCATCGAGCGGGCACTGATGAATCAGACGCGAACGATTCGCCTGCCGATTCATGTGGTCAAGGAACTCAATGTCTATTTGCGAGCTGCTCGTGAACTGACTCAGAAGCTGGACCATGAGGCCACCGCTGAAGAGATCGCCGAGTTTCTCGACAAGCCGGTAGGCACAGTCAAGCGTATGCTTGGGCTCAATGAGCGCGTCTCATCGGTCGATTATCCGATGGGGGCCGAAAGTGACAAGCCGCTGATCGATACGATTGCCGACGAAAACGAGGACGGTCCGGAATCCAATCTGGTCGATGACGACGTCAAGCAGCACGTCGACGAATGGCTGGTTGAGCTCAGCGACAAGCAGCGTGAAGTCGTGCTGCGTCGCTTCGGCTTGCGCGGGCACGAAGCCGCCACGCTTGAAGAAGTCGGTGAGGAAATCGGACTTACGCGGGAGCGCGTGCGCCAGATCCAGGTCGAAGCGCTCAAGAAGCTACGTCGGATGCTGGAAAAGCAGGGCCTGTCGATGGATTCCATCTTCGAGTAGGTGGCGTGCCGGGCGCTAGCAAATGCGTAAATGCCCGTGAAGACTCGTCCTGCTATTGATCCGATCGCATACATGCGGCATTGTATGTAAACCTCGAGCCGAGGCGTCAGCGAGTCTGCAGACGCCTCGGTCGTTTGTCGTGTGATCCGGATGACGCCGACGACTGTCGGCGTCTTGAGTCCGTCAGAAAAACAGCCATGATTGGGTCTCTGAGCGATGTTCGGCAACGTTGGCCGCCCGTGCATGCTGGCACAGGACCCGCGCGGTCGGTTTTGTATCATCGCCAGAGCTCAACGATAGGAAATGCCTCGATGTCGCCTCTCATCTCGTTGCCGTCGCGTGCTCCATTGCGACACGCCATTTCGCTGTTGGTCGTCGCGGCGTTTGCCCCTTCGGTCCAGGCAGCAGATCTACTGACCATCACTCAGGATGCGTTGACGCATTCGGCAACGTTGAACTCGTCTCGTTCGACGTTTAAAAGCACCGAGGCTGGACAAGACGTCGAACGCGGTGACTTGCTGCCACAGATCAGTGCCACTGGTAGCGCGTATCGCTACGATACGTTGAGTAGCCAGCGTTATGCCGGTTCGAGCGCAGCGCAGGCAGGATCGTCCGGTGCCAGCTCTTCGGGCGAGGATTACAACGGCACTAGTCTGGGCGTCAATGTCACCCAGGCGCTGTTCGACGCCACCAACTGGTACGAGTATCAGCAGAGCAAGAAGCAGGTGGGCCAGCAGGCGCTGCAGCTTGAAATCGATCAGCAGCAGCTACTTTATGATGTCTCCGAAGCCTATTTCGAAATCCTGCGCGCCAAGGAAGTGCTGGATGCCCGACAGGCGCAGGAAAAGGCGATCGGCCGGCAGCGCGAGCAGGCCAACGAGCAATTCAACGTCGGTTTGGTGGCGATCACCGACGTCAACGAAGCTCAGGCCGCTTTCGATTCGGCACGCGCTCAGCGTATTGCTGCCAAGAGCGATCTGCAGGTTAGCTTCGAGACTCTGGAACGCCTGACCGGAAAGCATTATGACAGCATCGAGGGGCTGGACAGTGATTTGCCGATCCAGCCGCCCACCCCGGTCCGCCGTGATGAATGGGTCGAAATAGCGCTGGCCAGCAGTCCGTCGATTCAATATGCCCAGGCCGGCGTCGGTCTAGCGGAGTCGGGTGTCGATATCGCTCAGGCAGGCCATCTGCCGACGCTGGATGCTTTTGCCGATTACTCCTATGCCAACAATGATCGCGATGAGCTGCGCGGTCACAACGAAGATTTGCAGATCGGCGTGCAGGCCAACCTGCCGATTTATACCGGCGGCTCCACCAGCGCCTCGGTGCGTGAAAACACCTACACGCTTGAAGCGACTCAGTACGATTTCGAGGATCAGCGCCGTTTTACCACTCAACAGGTTCGCTCCCTGTTCGCGCAGGTTAGCAATGATGTCGAGTCAGTCGAGGCTCAGCGCGAAGCGATCGTTTCCAGCCGCAGTGCTCTCGAGGCGACTCGTGCCGGTTACGAAGTGGGCACCCGTAATATCGTCGATGTACTCGATGCCGAGCAGTCGCTTTACGAATCGATGTCCGATTACGCTGACGCTCGATATACCTACGTCACCGACTTGCTGCAGCTTCGCCAGCAAGCCGGCGTGCTCAATCTCGACGTGATTCGCGGTACCAACCGCTGGCTGCGTGATAGCAACCCGGTCTCGTTGGACGTGAACGACGCGGATGACAATTCGACAGTCGATGATATTGGCAAGCGTCCCACACCGCCGCCCAGATCATGATTCGAATCTAACTCCGCACGGCCACGACGCCGCTGCTCTGCAGCGGCGTTGTCGTTAGCGCAGGAGATGCTGTCTTTTGATCGCTCGGAAGGGGCGCCACACTGCCCGGCAGGGTAAAATGACGGCAGGCAACCGGTGGAGTCCACCGGTATTCGTCTGGTTGTTGCTAAGGAAGTGTCATGGCCCGGCCGCTCATCGCCGATATCGATCTAAAATCTCTGCACCACAACTACGCCGTCGCTTGTGAGTTGGCGCCTCTGAGTCGCGCGATGGTAGTGATCAAGGCGAATGCTTACGGTCATGGTGCAGTGGCTTGTGCCAAAGCGCTGGAAACCGTTGCCCCGGCGTTCGCGGTGGCCTCCCTGGAAGAAGCCGAAGCGCTGCGGGAAGAAGGTATTACTCGACCGATCCTGCTGTTGGAGGGGATCTTCGAGGCGGAAGAGTTGCCCCGTGTGGAGGCGCTGGATCTGTGGCAAGTCGTGCATAGTGATTGGCAACTGAAAGCCGTTCTGAAGTATTCGGGCGCTCACCCGCTGACGGTCTGGCTCAAGCTGGATTCGGGAATGCATCGGCTTGGCTACGACCCAGAGGTATTTGTCGAACGCTGGTCGCAACTACTGGCATCGAGCGACCGGGCTTGCGATCTCCATCTGATCAGTCATTTTTCCAGTGCCGACCAATGCGATACCTCGCAGTTCGAACAGCAGCAGCGGACCATCGATGCGGTCTGCCAGCGGTTGAATGCGCCGCGGTGTATCGCCAACTCGCCGGCGACATTGGTCAAGCCACAGACCCATGGTCAGTGGAACCGGCCCGGCATCATGCTCTACGGCAGCAATCCGCTCGAAAGTGAGCTGCCGGCTGGTATCACGCTCGAGCCAGTGATGACGCTGCGTTCGCGACTGATCGCGGTTCGCTCGCTATCGGCCGGAGAGCCGGTCGGCTACGGCGCCCGCTGGCGGACTTCGCAGCCTTCTCGAATCGGAGTTGTCGCTGCCGGCTATGGCGACGGCTATGACCGTCACGCACGCGATGGTACGCCGATACTGGTTGACGGGCAGCGCTGCCCGCTCGTCGGGCGTGTTTCGATGGATATGCTGACAGTAGATATCAGTCACCTG
The DNA here is from genome assembly GCF_003206065.1 of Salinicola halimionae. Classification (GTDB taxonomy): domain Bacteria; phylum Pseudomonadota; class Gammaproteobacteria; order Pseudomonadales; family Halomonadaceae; genus Salinicola; species Salinicola halimionae. The sequence continues at coordinate 414,084 of NZ_PZJQ01000004.1, forward strand.
CCCGACGCAGATGTCGGCAGTGAAGTGGTGCTCTGGGGCCAGGGTCTCAGCGTCGACGAAGTGGCGAGCCACAGCGATACCATTGGATATACGTTGCTGACGGGGATTTTGCCGCGGGTGCCGCGGCGCTATCACGGAGGCTGACGCGCGGCGCTATCACGGAGCCCTAGTGCGGCGCTATCAGGAAGGCTGGAGCCGTCGACGTGGCCGATTTTCCCGTTCCCGTCTGGCTTGCTCTTTCGCCCTGACTTCGCTGTTCTGACTTCGCGTTATTTCGCTACACTGTCCGACGTTCATACAAAATCGGGGAACCATGGCCAAGAAAGTCTATCCTGCCAACCACGCTCATCCCCGCTACTGGGGCGCCTGGCTCGGCATTACGTTGATGCGGCTGGGTGCGCTTTTACCTTGGCGTTTCAAACTGGCGCTGGGGCGAGGCATCGGTCTGATGAGCTGGAAGCTTGCCACGCGTCGACGCCATATCACTGACACCAATCTTGCGCTCTGCTTCCCCGAGCTGAACGATCAGCAACGGGCGGATCTGGTCAGGAAGACCTTTGTCGCCAATGGCATCGGTATTCTCGAGACGGCCACCGGCTGGTGTCGCGACCCCGAGCATCTACGCCATCGGGTGGCGTTTCGCGGAACCGAGTATATGGATCGTGCCATGGCGCAGGGTAAAGGCGCTCTGATCATCGGTATCCATTTTTCGACGCTGGACTTGGGGGGCGCTCTGCACTCGCTCTTTTTCCCCGCCGATGTCGTCTACCGGCCGCACGATAATCCGGTGTTCGAAAATTTCATGACTCGCGCTCGGCGCGGCATCTTTGGGGCGGCGATCGATCGTCATGATCTACGTGGCGTGGTTCGTCGAATCAAGTCGGGTCATGCCGTGTGGTACTCGCCGGATCAGGATTTTGGCCGGGAAGCGAGCGTGTTTGCGCCGTTCTTCGGCGTGACGGCGGCGTCGATCAAGCTGACCGCCAAGATCGCCAAAATGACGGGCGCGCCGGTGATGCCGCTGATGTTTCATCGCAACCCGGACAATCGCACCTATACGTTGGAATATCTGCCGGCGCTGGAGAATTTTCCCAGTGGTGACGACGTCGCTGACGCAGCGCAGGTGAATGCGTTCATCGAGCAGGCCATTCGGCGTCATCCGGAGCAGTATCTGTGGCTACATCGACGTTTCAAGACGCGTCCGCCGGGCGAGCGTTCCTTTTATTGAGCAGGCAGTTACGTTTGAAACTTGACGAAAAGGCCAGAAGCGGCAAGGCTTAGACTACCTTCACGGAACGAGAGGGTGGTTTGCCGACAATCGGATAGTCCGGTCGGCAGGTCCAATGGGTCAGCACAGGAAGAGTCGCCATGCTTAGTTACGCCGTAATTTTCCTTATCGTCGCCATCATCGCCGGGGTTCTGGGTTTCGGTGGCATCGCTGGCGCCGCCGCGACGATCGCCAAGGTTCTGTTCGTGATCTTCTTGATCCTGTTCGTCGTGTCGCTGATCCGCGGCCGAGGCCGTTGAGGCGCTAGAGTCGATATCTGCGGCGCCGAAACCACGTTAGACAATAATGATGGAGTCGGCACCAACAGAGCCGGCATGAACGAATACCCCGCCTAAATGGCGGGGTATTTGCGTTCATGGTAGCCGAGAGCGTTGACGGGATCAGGCGTCGATTCGCTTGTATTTCATACGCTTCGGCGTGTCGTTACCGACGCGCTTGTGGTAGTCCGCTTCATACTCGGCGTAGTTGCCCTCGAAGAAGACCACATTGGAGTCGCCCTCGTAGGCGAGAATATGCGTCGCGATACGGTCCAGGAACCAGCGGTCGTGCGAAATGACCAGCGCGCAGCCAGGGAACGCCAGCAGCGCCTCTTCCAGAGCTCGCAGAGTCTCGATGTCGAGATCGTTGGAAGGTTCGTCCAGCAGTAATACGTTGGCTGCCTGCTTAAGCGTCTGGGCCAGCTGCAGACGGCCACGTTCACCACCCGACAGATCGCTCAGACGTTTCTGCTGATCGGTGCCCTTGAAGTTGAACCGGCCGACGTAGGCCCGCGAGGATACTTCGTAGCCGTTGATGTTGAGTATGTCCTGACCACCGGAAACGGCCTCCCATACGGTCTGAGTGTTGTCCAGGTGATCGCGCAGCTGTTCGACATAGGCCACGTTGACCGTATCGCCGAGCACCACTTCGCCGCCGTCCGGTTGTTCCTTGCCGGCGATCAGCTTGAAGAGTGTCGATTTGCCGGCGCCGTTCCCGCCGACGATGCCGACGATCGCACCGGTTGGTACCTGGAAGCTGAGGTTGTCGAACAGCATCTTCTCGTCGAAGCGCTTGATGACATCGTGAAACTCGATGACCTTGTCACCTAGGCGCGGCCCGGGCGGAATGTAGATCTCGTTGGTCTCGTTGCGCTTCTGATAATCGCCCGACTGCAGCTCTTCGAAGCGATTGAGACGCGCCTTGCTCTTGGCCTGGCGGCCCTTGGCATTCTGACGGACCCACTCAAGCTCCTGCTTGATCGCACGCTGACGTCCTGCCTCCTGCTTGGACTCCTGTTCGAGGCGCTTCTCCTTGGATTCGAGCCACTGGGAGTAGTTGCCTTCAAACGGAATGCCCTGACCACGATCGAGTTCCAGGATCCAGCCGGCGACATTGTCGAGGAAATAGCGATCGTGGGTAATTGCCACGACAGTACCCGGATAATCGTGCAAGAAGCGTTCTAGCCAAGCGACGGATTCGGCATCCAGGTGGTTGGTTGGCTCGTCCAGCAGCAGCATGTCCGGACTCGACAGCAGCAGCCTGCAAAGTGCAACGCGCCGGCGCTCGCCGCCGGAAAGATGGCCGACACTGGCATCCCAGGGAGGGAGCCGCAGAGCCTCCGCAGCCACTTCGAGCTTGCGCTCGATGTTGTGAGCGTCGGCGGCCTCAATGATGTTTTCCAGACGCGCCTGCTGAGCGGCCAGAGCGTCGAAGTCGGCGTCCGGTTCGGCGTAGGCGACATAAACGGCTTCCAACTGCTCTTGCGCCTGCTTGATCTCGCCGAGCGCTTCTTCGACCGTTTCGCGAACGTCCTTGCTGTCGTCGAGCTCCGGCTCCTGCGGCAGGTAGCCGATATTGATACCCGGCATCGGGCGCGCTTCGCCGTTATGTTCGGTGTCGAGGCCGGCCATGATACGCAGCAGCGTCGACTTTCCCGAGCCGTTGAGGCCGAGCACGCCGATCTTGGCGCCGGGGAAGAAGGATAGCGAGATGTCTTTCAGGATCTCGCGCTTCGGGGGGACGACCTTGCCCACCCGGTTCATGGTGTAAACGTATTGCGCCATGGAAATCCGATTATATGTCGCGGTGAATAGAATTAGGCAGTCACTGCTGAGGCGCCCGTCGATAGGGCTCAGCGTAGATCAGGAAGGGTAAACCAGTCATGCCGACAATGCGAACGGGCGCCTGAGCGCCCGTGTTGATGAAGCCTGTCTGTATATGCAAGCACGGCAGCTTACTCTTCTTCGTCGCCGAACTCGTTGTACCAATCATCTTCGATGGCGCGTCTGAGTCGACGTTCCTCGAGGAGTGCCTCTACCTGGCGTCGGGCGCGTAACGAATCCGCCTTGCTGCTGCGCGGGCGCTCGAATTGCTCATCATTGACGGCTTCGGAAAAATCCTGCTCGTCGATATATTCCTCACGGCTCATTGCTTGGCCCTCCCGTGACATCGCATCTCAGTGACGCTTCGGGCTATATATCTCCGAACGCCACTGGATACAAGACTTCAGCCGTGAAAAAGTTTGTCAGCATCATCTCCAGCCTGAGGGTCACGCTGGAAAACCAAGCGTAGTTAACTGGGCAGCCCAAAACGGGCAGCGTAGACTCCGCGGCTTTCCTGAACGCCGGAAGTCTATGCATGAGCCAGTTACCTCCTTGCCCGCAGTGCGGGTCCGAATATACCTACGTCGATAGCCAACTGTTTGTCTGCCCCGAGTGTGCCCATGAGTGGTCCGATACGGATGCCGGCGCCGAGGATAGCCAGGACAGCGTCGTAACCGATGCGCACGGCACGCCGCTCGCCGACGGTGACAGCATCACCGTGATCAAGGATCTCAAGATCAAAGGCTCGTCCCTGGTGGTGAAGGTCGGCACCAGGGTCAAGAACATTCGCCTGGTGGATGGTGACCACGACATCGACTGCAAGATCGACGGTATCGGACCGATGAAGCTTAAATCGGAGTTCGTCAAGAAAGCTTGAAACCGATCCAGAGCGTTTTTGGGATACCCGTTAACGTAGAGAGCATCAAAAAAAAGTCGGCCGAAGGCAGCGGCTAAGATCGCATGGCGTGTGCCAATTCGGTGCGATCAGGATTCCTTCGAGCGCACTTCGTATTCACCATCGAGTACCCGCTGTGAACGCTTGGCCGGGTGGGTATCGCTGGTGTGAGCGCCGCTGTCATGGTCAGCGCTGCCACCGGCATATTGCGCTTGAGAAGCACGGACTTGCTCGGCACGTTTCTTCATCCGGTGACGAAGAAATGGCAACATGGCCCAGCCGATGACGAGGAAGAACAGGCCGAGCAGGGTGCCGATGATCAGCATGGCGCCGAACAGTAGCCAAGTGAATAGCAGACGCAGGCCGCCGGCTCCCTGGCGCGGTCGAGTTTGCTGTACGCGCGCTCGCCACTGCTGAGCGGCGCGCCAGGCGGCGTTGTCATTCTGGCGGTTATCGGTCATCCGGTTGCACTCCCGGTGTTGAAATCTGCGGGTTTCAAATCTTCGCGATGCAGTTCGAGATCGAACTTTGCCTGATTGCCATTGTAGCCCTCGATCTCGATGTGCCCATCACTATCGACCTCGAGTTCTTCGAAGCGTTGCATGCCCCGATCGCGGGCGCGAGCCAACGCCTGCCGAAGTTCTTCCCCGGTCAGGCTCCAGTCCGGCGTGTTCGATTTACGCTGACTTTCGCGCATCAGGGTGGCATCGTTCAGGGTCATCGACACATCGAGCTCCCAGCCATCTTTGCGCCAACCTTCGATTTCGAAACGGTTGTCGTCATGATCGACATCCAGTTTTTCATAGTGACTGAAGCCGTAGCGCTCGGCACCGTTCAGCAGCGTATTCAGCTGGTTATAGGAAAGCGCCGTGTCGTCGGCCATGGCGCCGGTACTGATACCGCTGCCAAGTGCCACGGCGGAGAGGATCCATGGATTTTTCATCGCCAATCTCCTGATGCCGAGTATCGTGAAAACGTCCATCGCGGCGGCGCGAGGGCTCTGCCGATTTTCACCGTTATACTCGCAGGGACCTTGCCCCGAACTGACGAAGGCGTTCATCTTGGGTTCATCGTGTCGGGTTAGCGATGCCGCGAACGAAGCGTTCTGCGGTAACAGGTTCATGTCGGGTTAATGGCTGCTGCGGCACACTATGAAAATGAAACTACGCAACTATTTCGTGCTGCTGCCGATTTTCCCGCTGATGGTGAGCGGCGCTTTGGTGCCGGTCAGCGCCGACGGCGACAATTGGAGAGATCTGCACCAGGAGGTCAAGGAAGGCCATCTGGTGGGAATCAACGACATCATGGATTGGCTGGAAGCGCGCTATGACGGTCAGATTCTCGAGGTCGAGCTGGAACAGGACAATGGTCTGATCGAATACGAAGTGGAGATGATCGGGCCCCAAGGGCAGGTCGTCGAATTCGAGTTCGACGCTACCAGCGGCGAGCTGTTGAGCGTCGAAGGGGTCAACATCGAGGCGATGAAAAAATCACCCTAGGCTGTCAGCTTTCGTGGCTGATGGCGGAAACGTGTGTCTTGAGTCAGGGGGTCGGTAATGAAGGTATTGTTGGTCGAAGACGACGCGGCACTGGCCGAAGCACTGGCGGACGCGCTGGCGGAAGCCGGATTGTTGATTGAGTCGACGGCCACCGGGCAGCAAGCCGATTATCTAGTGCGTACCGAACGCTACGATGCGGTCATCCTCGATCTGGGTCTGCCAGACGGTGACGGTACGCGCTGGCTGTCGCAGTGGCGTGATGATGGTATCGACCTGCCGGTACTGGTGCTGACGGCGCGCGAACGTTGGTCCGACAAGGCCGCAGGCTTTTCCGCCGGTGCCGACGATTATGTGGTCAAGCCGTTCGAGACCGCCGAGGTGCTGTTTCGCCTACGGGCCCTGGTCCGTCGGAGCCATGGCCACGCTCACCCCGTTATCCGGGTGGGGGAGCTGACCCTGGATACGCATTCGGGCAGTGTTTCGCTGGCGGGGCGACCGATTACTCTGACCGCACAGGAGTCGCGCCTGCTCTCGTACCTGATGCATGCTTCGCCACGGATCGTCAGCCGTGCCGAGCTCGTCGAGCATGTCTACAATCGCGATCACGAACCCGATTCCAACGTCATCGACGTCCAGATCAGTCGTCTGCGGCGCAAGTTCGGCCGTGCCCGCATCGAAACGCTTCGCGGCCAGGGTTATCGCCTGGTCGATCTCGAGGCCGAGGCTTGAAAGACCAAGAGTTGAGAGGCCGAGACTTGAAAGCCAAACGCTCGAGAGGAGAAGGCTGGAAACGCTGGCAGCCGCGCTGGCTGGCTCGTCAGAGTGAACGTCTACGTCTGGCACCGTTGGGGGCCAGATTGCTGGTGGCCTCGTTGGTATTGGTCATCGTGCTGTTACCGCTGGCCGGTGCCGGTTTGAGCTACAACTTTCGACAGTCCGCCACTGCCTCATTCGATAGTCGACTCGAATCTTTGCTCAATGCGTTGCTGGCCGGTATGCAGGTCGACAACATCGGCCAGCGTCTGCAGCTCAATCGTTCGCTGGGCGATGCCCGCTTTGATCGGGTCTACTCCGGTTGGTACTGGCAGGTAACCGACGGCCGCGATCTGACACTGACCTCCCGTTCGCTATGGGATCAGCGCCTTCCGATTCCCGACGATGACGATGGGGTCAATGTCTACGAGGTCGATGGCCCGCGTGATGACGAGTTGCGCATGATCGAGCGGGATCTGCACTTGCCGGGGCATCGCGATGCGATTCACGTTGCGCTGGCAGGCTCGACCGTGGAACTGAACCACGAAGTCGGGCGCTTCGAGCGTCTTTTGATACTGTCGCTGGCGACCTTTGGCGTGTTGCTGTTGGCCGGGCTGGCGCTGCAGATGCGCTGGGGGCTGGCGCCGCTACGCCGGATGTCGGCCAATCTGCGGGCGGTCGAAGAGGGCGAGATCGAGCGTCTGGATACCCAGTTGCCGATGGAGCTCAAGGAGCTGGCGCTGGCAATGAACGGCGTGCTCGAGCGCGATAGGCGGTTGATCGAGCGCGGCCGCGCGGCCGCAGGCAACCTGGCGCACGCGTTGAAGACGCCGGTCAGCGTGCTCAAGACGCTATCCGAACGCTTTCCGGAGACACAGCGTCGGCCTATCAATACCGAGCTGACGCGCATCGACGATGCCGTTCGTCATCATCTGGCACGAGCCTCGGCAGCGGGTGGTGTGGCATTTTCGGGACGAGTGTCGATCCATGACGCCATTGCCCCGGTGGTGCAGGGATTGGCCAAGCTGGCGGCGCGACGAGGCATACGGTTCGATGCCGATATCGATCCCAAGGCGACAGCGCGTATCGATCCCCAGGATCTTCAGGAGCTCACCGGCAATCTGCTGGAAAACGCATTGCGATGGGCGGAGGGCCGAGTTCTGTTCAGGGTCTCTCGGGTACCGCAAGGTGTGCGTCTGAGAATCGAGGACGACGGGCCGGGGATGACTCAATCCCAGGGCGAAGCTGCGCTGGCGAGAGGTGTGCGTCTGGATGCGCGCGACTCTACAACCGGCTCCGGCCCCGGGGGATCGGGTCTGGGATTGGCGATCGTCGAGGATCTGATGATGCTTTACGGTGGCACGCTGCGTCTGGAGCGCGCTGCTCTCGGGGGATTGGCGGCCGACGTATGGCTCCCGGCATCGCCGGTCTCTGCTCAGACCGGCGACGTTCTGGCATCCGAGTGATGATTTCCAATGACGCGGCCCGAATGGATGCCGCCGTCTATCTGTCGGCCCGTCATGAACCGTGGATTTCAGGTCATTGCGCCAGCAGTTGGCCTCGAACCACGGTGCGGAAGCCGCGCCGTTCCGGTGACTGGATGGCGGCCAGCGCCAGCTGCAGCGCCTGCTGTGCCATCTCCGGCAAGTTATGGTGAATGCAGGGAATATGCAGCCCGAATACGTCGCTATGTTCGATGTCGTCGATGCTGAACAGCTGCACGTCACGCTGTGGTACAACGCCGCGTTCGTGGCACAGCTTCAGCACCGCCATGGTGATCTGATTGTTGGCTCCGATGATGCCTTGCGGCCAGGGATGATCACGCAAATATTCGCATAGTGCGTGATAGGCGGGTTCGAAGGTGAAATCACTGTACACCACATCGAGCGATATCTGCCGGCTACCGATGGCCTCGCGCACGCCGGACATGCGACCGATCGAAACCATCGAATCGGCCGGCCCGGAAACCGCGAGCAATTGCTCCAGTCCCTGCTCCAGACAATAACGACCGGCCTGATAGCCGCAGTCGAGGTTGTCGATATAAACCCCGCCGTAATGCGCTGCCTTGAGTTCGCGATCGACCAGCACCACCGGAATGCCTGCCGATGCGAGACGATCCAGATAGCCCGGATGGTAATCGATGTCCGACGAGATCACCGACAGAATGACGGCATCGACGGAAAATTCGATCAGTTTGCCGATCGCTTCGGCTTCCAGCGTTTCCGATTCGTAGGAGTCGAATACCAGCACGGTGTAACCGCGGGCTCTAGCCGCCAGCGTGATTTCGCGAGTAAGGCGGCCAAAAAACGGGTTGCTCATGTTGGGATTGACGACACCCAGAGTACGGGTAACTGCCGTGTCGCGCCCCCCTGACTGTGGCACGTAATTGAGTTCACGAGCGATGCGCAATATCTGATTGCGGGTCTCGGCATGGACTTTTTCCGGCGAGGAAAAAGCCCGCGACACGGTGATCTTGCTGACACTGGCCAGTCGGGCAATATCTTCGAGTGTGGTACGAGGCATCGCCTCTTCTCCCTGATGACCCTCGTGGTGTTTTGAGTCCAGACGTCGCAAGTCGGCTCGGCTGGCGTACCGATCTCGGCATTCTGTCGATCGTCGATTGGCTGTCAGCATCTCGTGCACTGTGGACACTGAATATCATTTCGCATCATTTTATATCATCGATAGCGTCTCGGTTACGCGCTTTTTTCTCTAATACTTAGGTCTAGAATAGGCATTAAACATTGGTCTAATAAAATTTAAAATATTGATTTTATTGGATTATTTTAAAAATCAATCGCTTGATTCCTGGGGTGTTAACGTTATGATTTATCTTTGATGTCATGAGCGTTCAAGTATTCGCTCTTGCAGCGCAAACGGTCGATCCTCGCCTCTGAATAACGCCAGCCTAGAATCATCAGGTCGGACCGTGCCCGGGGATCGTTCGGTACTCGGCGTGACAGCAGTCAAAGCCATAGCAATAACAAGCACTTCGAGAGGAATTCCTGATGAGACTTGCCCTGTTTGTTTCAAGCATAGGGATCGCGGGCCTGGGGGTCTGTTCCGCTGCCATGGCGCAGAGCACGGAAATCACCGTGGCCACCGTGAACAACCCCGACATGGTGACGATGCAGAGCATGATGTCAGCGTTCAAGGAGGCCCACCCGGACATCAAGGTGAACTGGGTGACGCTGCCGGAAAACGAGTTGCGTCAGAAAGTGACCACCGACATCGCCAGCGGTGCCGGCCAGTACGACGTGGTCACCGTGAGTAATTACGAGACGCCGATCTGGGCGCAGAACGATTGGCTCACGCCGATGGAGAACCTGCCTGACAGCTATGATGTCGATGACCTGCTCACGCCGGTCAAGGATGGGCTGTCGGTGGATGGCACGCTCTATGCGTTGCCGTTCTATGCGGAGTCCTCGGTGACCTACTACCGCAAGGATCTGTTCGAGAAGGCCGGTATCGAAATGCCGGACAAGCCGACCTGGACCCAGATCGACGAGTTTGCTTCCAAGATCCACTCACCCTCGGACGGCGTCTACGGGATCTGCCTCCGCGGGTTGCCGGGCTGGGGGCAGAACATGGCGTTGTTCGGCACCATGGTCAACAGCTTCGGCGGGCGCTGGTTCGACATGGACTGGAAACCGCAGCTGACCAGCGATGAGTGGAAGAACGCGGCCAATGCGTACGTCGATCTGCTCAACGATTATGGCCCTCCGGGGGTGACCTCCAACGGCTTCACCGAGTCCGAGACCCTGTTCGCCAACGGCCAGTGCGGCATGTGGGTGGATTCTACCGTTGCGGCCAGTTACGTCAGCGACCCGGAAACCTCGCAGATCGCCGACAAGGTAGGTTTCGCTCAGGCGCCTCATGAGAAGACCGAGAAAGGGTCCAACTGGCTATTCACTTGGGCATTGGGCGTGCCACAGTCCTCTAAGCACCAGGAAGCTGCGAAGACCTTCGTGGAGTGGGCGACTTCCAAGGATTACATCCAGGCGGTGGCGGATGACAAGGGCTGGCTGGCGGTGCCGCCGGGAACGCGACAATCGACTTATGCCAGTGACGACTACGTCAAGGCAGCGCCGTTTGCACCGCTGGTCGAGACGGCGATCAAGAGCGCCAGTCCCAACGACCCCAGCGCGCAGGAAGTGCCTTACACCGGCGTGCAGTTCGTCACCATTCCGCAGTTCCAGGCGATCGGCACCCGTGTCGGCCAGCTGATGGCGGCGATGCTCTCGGGTGAGAGCAGTGTCGACGAAGCGCTTCAGCAAGGGCAGACCTTCACCGACCGCATCATGCAGCAGACCGGCAAACCGCAGTAAACGAGGTACGGGACACCGCCGATCGGGGTCGATCGGCGGTGTCGCTACGTAAGCTGGAGCTGTCCAAGTCGGATTAGTGGTTGCATCGAGCAATCCAACGCCACGGGAATTCCGCATGAAAGCCATTTCTCGAACTGCCCCGAGCGCTGAAGAAACCGGCGCTCGTTCGTTCGCTCGTACCACGCGACTGCTGATGGCACCGGCAGTCATCTTCCTGCTGATCTGGATGCTCGTGCCGCTGGCAATGACCATCTACTACTCGTTCCAGCAGTACAACCTGATCATGCCGATGTACAACGGCTTCGCCGGGTTGAATAATTTCGCGATTCTGCTGGGCGATCCCACTTTCTGGAAGTCGCTAGCCAATACTCTGATCATCGTCGCGGCCAGTCTGGTCGTCACGGTGTGCCTGGGGTTGGCGCTGGCGCTACTGTTCAATCGTACTTTCGTCGGCCGCGGCGTGGCTCGAACGCTGGCGGTGGCGCCATTTTTCGTCATGCCGGTCGTGACCGGTCTGATCTGGAAGAACATGCTGTTCCATCCGGTCTTCGGTCTGTTCGCCTGGATGGCCCGGCAGCTGGGGCTGGAGCCGGTCGACTGGCTCGCCCATTACCCGATGCTGTCGGTGGTCATCATGATTACCTGGGAATGGACGCCGTTCGCACTGTTGGTGTTGCTGACCGGCCTACAGTCCCTGCCGGAAGATCAGGTCGAAGCGGCCAAGCTCGATGGCGCCAGCGCCTGGCAGGAATTTCGGCATATCGTGATTCCGCACCTGGGCCAGGTGCTGTATGTCGTGGTGATGCTGGAAAGTATCTTCTTCCTGACCTCGTTTGCCGAGATCTATACCACCACCGGTGGTGGTCCCGGCACCGCGACCACCAATCTTCCGTACTACATCTTTCAGACCGTGTTCCAGCAGAACGACATCGGCATCGCGTCGGCGGCAGCCATCGGCGCCGTGATCCTGGCGAACATCTTCGCCATCATGCTGATTCGCTTCATTGCCGGAAACCTCAATGCGGGGGCCGCACGATGAGATCGAAACGTTCTACCAACGCGGCCATGGGCGTGCTGGCCTGGATCGTGGCGCTATTGATTTTCTTCCCGATCCTTTGGTTGTTGCTGACCTCGTTCAAGACCGAGCAGCAAGCCTTTACGGTCGTGCCGAATTTCTTTTTCTCGCCGACACTGGATAGCTTCAAGGCTGCATTGGCACAGGGTAGCGGCTATTGGCACTACGCCTGGAATTCGGCGTTGACGGCTATCGTCTCGACCATCATCGGTCTGGCGCTGGCGGTGCCGGCGGCCTATGCGATGGCCTTCTATCCCAATAAACGCACCGATTTTCTGCTGGTATGGATGGTTTCGACCAAGTTCATTCCGGCCGTCGGCGTGCTGATTCCGATCTATCTGGTCTACAGCGCGGTCGGGCTTTTGGATAATGCGCTGGGGCTGACTCTGTTGTTCACCGCGATGAACCTGCCGATCATCGTGTGGATGGTCTACTCCTACTTCCGCGACATCCCCAAGGATATCGTCGAGGCGGCCGACATTGATGGCGCCAGTATCATGCAGACGCTGTTCAAGGTAGTGCTGCCGCTGGCGCTGCCAGGACTGGCCTCGACCGGGCTGCTGGCATTGATCCTGGCGTGGAATGAGTCGTTCTGGAGCATCACCATGACTGACCACAGTGCAGCGACACTGGCGGTTTACATCGCCTCGTTCAAGAGTGCCGAAGGACTCTACTGGGCCAAGATGTCCGCTGCTTCGGTGCTGGCCATCGCGCCGATCATCGTGCTCGGTTGGTTCACGCAACGCCAGATGGTCAGAGGCCTGACTTTCGGCGCCGTTAAATGATCGGCTATCACGCCGCTAACGAATCTATTTCAGAGGGCTAACGAGATGGCCATCGTCGAACTCAAGAATGTCGCCAAGAACTATGCCCAGGGTCTCGTTGCCAAGGGCAAAGGCGACAAAAGCAGCAATGCGGTCGATAATTTCAACCTCGTTACGCGCGACGGTGAATTCGTCGTGCTGGTGGGGCCATCGGGATGCGGTAAATCCACCACCATGCGCATGATCGCCGGGCTGGAGCGCAATACCGAAGGTGCGATACTGATCGATGGCAAAGACGTCAGTCAGGTGCCGCCCAAGGAACGCGACATCGCGATGGTGTTCCAGAGCTACGCGCTCTATCCGCACATGACCGTGGCCGAGAATATGGCGTTCAGCTTGAAGCTGAAAAAACGTCCCGCGGCGGAGATCAAAACGCATGTCGATGAAGCAGCGCAGACGCTGGGTATCCAGCATCTGCTAGATCGCAAGCCTCGCGAGCTCTCCGGCGGGCAACGTCAACGGGTCGCGCTGGGGAGGGCGATCGTGCGTGATCCGCAAGTATTCCTGATGGATGAGCCGCTATCCAACCTGGACGCCAAGCTCCGCGTGGATATGCGTGCCGAAATCGTCAAGCTGCACAAACGTCTCAACGTGACCACGTTCTACGTCACCCACGACCAGGTCGAAGCCATGACCATGGGCGAGCGCATCGTGGTGATGAAGGACGGCAAGATTCAGCAGATCGATACGCCGATCAATCTCTACGAGTTCCCGGCCAACCGTTTCGTGGCCGGGTTCATCGGTAACCCGTCGATGAACTTTCTGCGCGCTAAGCATGCCGATGGGGTCGTCAGTGGCGACGGTTACCAGCTGTCGCTGGACGGTGGCCACAGGCCAGCGGTGATATCTCGGAAAATGGTGGATGTCTGGGTCGGTATTCGTCCCGAGCATCTTCGGCTGAGCGACGCTACGGCAACCAATCGCATCCAAGGCACGGTAGACGTGGTCGAGACGCTGGGGGCGGTGACCGTGGTGCAACTGAGCGTAGGCGAGCACTCCGTCACCGCGCAGCTACCCGGTCATCAGAAGGTCGAGCTCGGTGACACGCTGACCCTGTCCTGCGATAGCGACAAGTTGCATCTGTTTGACGACGAGAGCGAGCTGGCCATTGGCCGCGAATCGACGGCGCAGCCCTCGGCAGCCGCCGAAGTCTGATCGACCGAGGCGCGGCGTTCAGCATTTTCCCCGGGCAGTGACTTTTTCAGGAGAAACCCTATGCCATCGTTGAATTCGACGGCCCTCGAGTCACTCGAGGATACCGTCGCCCAGCCATCCTATGATCGTAGCCGGATCACGCCGGGTATCGTGCACTTTGGCGTTGGCGGTTTTCATCGTGCGCACCAGGCGATGTATCTCGATGATCTGATGAATCGAGGCGAGGCGCTGGACTGGGGTATCGTCGGCGTGGGTGTGATGCCCGGCGATCGCCGGATGCAGGCCGCGCTGTCCGCTCAGGACCATCTCTACACGCTGGTGGTCAAGCATCCAGACGGCGAGTATCAAGCCCGAGTCATCGGCTCGATCATCGACTACCGCTATGCGCCGGACGATATCGAAGGAACGCTGGAATTGTTGGCAGACCCCAAGATTCGCATCGTCTCGCTGACGGTGACCGAGGGTGGCTACAACTTCCATCATGTGACGGGTGAATTCGATCTGGGCAACGAAGAGGTACAGCACGACCTGGCCTCGCCGCAGACACCCAAGACGACCTTCGGGATCGTCGCCGAGGCGCTGGCGCGGCGGCGAGAACGCGGCATCGAGCCGTTCACCGTGATGTCCTGCGACAACATTCAGGGTAATGGCGAAGTCGCTCATAAGATGTTCGTGGCCTACGCCAGAGCGCGGGACGCGGAACTGGGCGACTGGATCGATGCCAACGTGCATTTTCCCAATTCGATGGTCGACCGCATCACACCGGTCACCACCGACGCGGATATTGAAGAAATTCACCAGCGTTTCGGTATCGAGGATCGCTGGCCGGTGGTGTGCGAGCCTTTTACCCAGTGGGTGCTGGAAGATCATTTCAACAGCGGTCGGCCCGCCTACGATCAGGTCGGCGTGCAGCTGGTCGACGACGTCATGCCCTACGAATTGATGAAGCTGCGTCTGCTCAATGCCAGCCATCAGGCCCTGACCTATTTCGGCTATCTGGCCGGCTACCGCTATGCTCATGAAGTGTGTCAGGACCCGCTGTTCGTCGATTTTCTGCTCGACTACATGAACCGTGAGGGCACGCCGACTCTGCGCCCGGTACCGGGTGTCGATCTCGACGACTACAAGCACACGCTGATCGCGCGTTTCGCCAATCCGGAAATCAAGGACACCCTGGCGCGGCTATGTGCCGAAAGCTCGGATCGCATTCCCAAATGGCTACTGCCGGTGATCCGGGAGCAGTTGGCGCAGGGTGGCGAAATCCATCGCAGCGCCGCGGTCGTGGCCAGCTGGGCGCGCTATGCCGAGGGGGCCGACGAGCAGGGCGAGCCGATCACCGTCGTCGATCGACTCAAGGATGAATTGATGGCGATCGCCAAGCGCAATCGCGACGAGCCGACCGCGTTCATCGAGAATCGTCAGCTGTTCGGGGATCTGGCCGACGATGAACGTTTTCGTTCGGCCTATCTCGATGCGCTCGAGCGGCTCTACCGTGACGGTGCGCGGGCGTGTGTCGAGTCTCTCGTGGGCCATTGACGTCAGCGGCTAACGGGGTAAGGTCGGCGCTCGTGCCGGCCACGGAGCCAAGCCGGAATGGGAACTGATCAAGGGATGGAAGCGATGTATATCGGCGTGGATTGTGGCACCCAGAGCACCAAGGTCGTGGTGGTCGACGGTGACGACGGACGCATCGTTGGCGAAGCCTCTCGTTCCCACAAGCTGGAGCAGGGCGACCACGGCCGGCGGGAGCAGCGTGTCGAGGAGTGGACCGAAGCCTTTCGGGGCGCGCTCGAGGAAGCCCTCGGCGATGCCGGCGTGAAGGCAAATGTGGTTCGAGGTATCGGGATCTCGGGGCAGCAGCACGGCATGGTCGCGCTGGATGACGATGGCACGCCGGTGCATCCGGCCAAGCTCTGGAACGACACCGAAACGGCGGAGTGGAATGAACGACTGATCGATCAGCTCGGCGGTGAGCAGGGCTGCATCGACAAGCTCGGGCTGGTCCTGCAGACCGGCTATACCGCCTCCAAGATTGCCTGGCTTCGTGAAACGCACCCGCAGGCCTATCGACGGATCGCCACGTTGCTGTTACCGCACGACTATCTCAACTTCTGGCTGACCGGCGAGCGTGTCGCCGAACCCGGTGACGCTTCCGGTACCGGCTACTTCGATACGCGAGCGCGAACCTGGCGTCGTGATGTGTTCGAACTCATTGCGCCGGAACTCGACTTCGACAGCGTGCTGCCGAGGCTGATCGGCTCCCGGGAGGCGGTAGGCAAGGTGCGCCCGACATTGGCACGCGAGCTTGGGCTCAACGAAGACGTTCTCGTCTCCAGCGGCGGGGGCGACAACATGATGGGCGCTATCGGCACCGGCAACATCGAACCGGGGCGGGTCACGATCAGCTTGGGCACTTCAGGCACCATCGCCGTGCATTCTTCCGATCCTGTGATGCCGGACAACGCCATGGTGGCCAACTTCTGTGCCAGTCACGACGGCTGGCTGCCGTTGATCTGCACCATGAACGTGACCTCGGCCACGACGACGCTGAGGGAACTGGTCGGACTCGATATCGACGGTTTCAACCGCGCTGTCGCCAAAGCCGAGCCGGGGGCGGGCGGGATTACGCTATTGCCGTTCTTCAGTGGCGAACGGGTACCGGCGCTGCCCCATGCACAGGCGAGCATGAGCGGCATGACGAACTTCAATACCACGCCGGAAAACCTGTGCCGTGCCGCCGTCGAGAGCGCAACCTTCGGGTTGCGCTACGGTCTGGAGCTGCTCGGTCCGCTGGCCAGTCAGGCGACTCAGATACGTCTGGTCGGGGGCGGCGCAAAAAGTGCGATATGGCGCCAGATCGTGGCCGATGTTCTCGACGTCGAGGTGGTCTGTCCGCAGGTCACCGAGGCGGCGGCTTTCGGTGGCGCGATTCAGGCGCGCTGGTGCGATGATCGTGAGTCAGAGGTGGCGCTGGACACGCTTTGCCAAAACTGGGTGCGACTGGACGACTCCACGCTGACAAGGCCTCGACCAGAGACAGTCGCGGCTTACCACGGTATTTATCGGCGCTATCGTGAAGCGTTGAGCCGTGAGTATGGTATCGCTTGAAGCGCTCGTATCATCGAGTGATGACGCCTCATGCATTGAAATCCCCCAGACCTTGAAATCGAGCCTGGGACCCCTCACTGACGGTTACTAGAGCGAGGCTTTCCCGATGAAGTTCGCCCTTTGCAGATCGCCTTCCTCGATGTCGATGCTCGGTTACGGGCGGCGACTCGGTTCGAGCACGGCGGCGACCGCCGCACATCGGTGTTATGCTTTCAGTATCAGGATTGCGATGGTACGCAATCACACACCAGGACGATGGAGCGATTCATGACACAGCAACTCGACTCTCTCAAACAACTTTCCATGGTGGTTGCCGACACCGGCGATCTGGATGCCATTCGCCGCTATCAGCCGCACGACGCAACCACCAATCCCTCGTTGATTCTCAAGGCCTTCGATCTCGAAGGCTACCAGTCGTTGATCGATGAGACGCTGAGCGCGGTCAAGTCGGAAGTGTCCGATGCCGACTCGCGAGTCGATGACGCAGTCGACCGTCTCTGCGTGGCGATCGGCACCGAAATCACCAAGATCATTCCGGGCCGTGTCTCCACCGAAGTGGCAGCCAAGCTCTCCTTCGACGAGGAAGCCAGCGTCGAGAAGGCTCATCATCTGATCAAGCTTTACGAGAAGCAGGGTGTCTCCAAAGATCGCGTGCTGATCAAGCTCGCGTCTACCTGGGAAGGCATTCGCGCCGCCGAAAGGCTTGAGAAGGAAGGTATCCGCTGCAACCTGACGCTGCTCTTCTCCGATGCTCAGGCCCGCGCCTGCTTTGAAGCCGGTGTCTACCTGATTTCGCCGTTCGTCGGTCGCGTCACCGACTGGTACAAGAAATCCACCGGCACCGAGTCCTACGCGCCGGACGAAGATCCGGGTGTCAAGTTCGTGCGGGGCGTCTGCGACTATGCCGCTCAGTACGGCTATGAAACCGTGGTCATGGGCGCAAGTTTCCGCAATACCGATCAGATCCTGGCGCTTGCTGGCTGCAACCGCCTGACCATCTCGCCGGCACTGCTCGAGGAACTCTCCTCGGCGGATGGTGAAGTCCAGCGCAAGATCACCGATCAAGGTAGCGGAAAGCCGCGCGAAGACCGTATCGGCGAAGCACAGTTCCGCTGGGAACATAACGAGGACGCCATGGCGACCGAGAAGCTCGCTGAAGGCATTCGTACTTTCGCCGCCGACCAGAAGAAGCTGGAAGGTCTGCTGGCCAAGCGTCTGGGCTGATGTCCTACCGCAGTATGATACGAAGACACCCGGCCATGCGCCGGGTGTCTTCGTTTAAGGGCCTACAGCCATCCGAACTTGACGCCAAGCGCCAATTGACTCGACTTACGCCCCTTTCCAGACATCGGCCAGAATCTCGTAGGACTTAACCCGTTCGGCATGATCGTAGCAGTCGGTGTTGACCATGATTTCGTCGGCTCCGGTCCGTTCGAGCAAGTCGTCGAGCTGCTGACGCACGCTTGCTGGGCTGCCGACCACGGCGGCACCGAGGTTCTGCGAGACCATTGCCTGCTCCTGGGGCGACCAGTCGAGTGTTTCCACCGGCGGTTGCGTGCGCGTGCTCTTGCCCCGAATCAGGTTGAGGAATTTTTGCTGTTGCGTAGTAGCCAGGAAGCGAGCGCGCTCTTCAGTGTCGGCGGCGATCAGCGGTATGCCGATCATGGCGTGGGGCTTGTCCAGCACACCCGGTTGGAAGCCTTCGCGATAGAGATGCAGCGCCTCGATCATGTAGCCCGGCGCGAATTGGCCGGCGAAGGCGAAGGGCAGACCGAGTCTGGCCGCGAGCTGGGCACTGTAGCCGCTGGATCCGAGCAGCCAGATAGGCACATGGGTGCCTTCACCGGGAATCGCGCGCACGCGCTGGCCGGGCACGCTGTCACCCAGGTAACGGCGCAGCTCATCGAGACGGTCGGGGAAATCGTTGACGCCGGCACGTGGGTCGCGGCGCATGGCCTGCATGGTGATCCCGTCGGATCCCGGCGCACGGCCCAGGCCGAGATCGATGCGATCCGGGTAGAGCGTGGCCAGCGTGCCGAACTGCTCGGCGATTGCCAGCGGCGGATGGTTGGGCAGCATGATGCCGCCGCTGCCGACGCGTAGTGTCGAGGTCGCGCCCGCAATGTGGCCGATCAACACGCTGGTTGCCGCGCTGGCGATCCCATCGATGTTGTGGTGTTCGGCCAGCCAGTAGCGGTTATAGCCCAATCGCTCGGTCTGCTGGGCCAGGTCGACGCTATGGCGGAAGGTCTCCGCCGGTGTGCCTTCGCGTGTGATTGGTGCCAAATCCAGCACCGACAGAGGAATATCGGCAAGTCGTGACATGAGCGCTCTCGTCGAGAAGTGAGTGGACGCTCGTTAGCGCCCTCATGATCCTCATCATGAGGGCACCTGAGATGAATGCAACCGATCCTTGCTGCCGAGCTTCACTTTGACTCTTAGCGTCACCGGATTTTCGGACGGAGTATACGTCTAGATGTCTTTCAGCAGGGCCTGAATTTCCTGACGGCGCCCGGCATCGGCCGTCTCTCTGCCAAGACGCGGCGCGGCCGCCATAGCCTTGTCGAGTGCCTGACGGGCTTGCGCGTCATCGCCCTGATCGTGGAGAAAGTCAGCCCAGAAGTAGTTGCTATCGATACCGTCGGGGTTGACGCTCAAGCCTTTCTGCAGCAGCTGTCGCGCCTTGTCGTCGTCACCGAAACTGATCGGCCAGCCGGGTACCTGATGATAGAGCGTGCCCAGGCTGGTATAGGCCGAACCGTTCAGCGTTTCGGGGTCGATCGATAGCGCCTGCTCGAACTCCGAGCGCGCGTCCTTCACCTGAGACAGGGCGCTCAGGCCGCCCTCGGCCCCGGCCTGGGAGCCTCGTATGATCCCCGCCCAGGTATGCAGCTCGGCGCTTTTCGGTTGCGCTTTCAGCAATGCCAGAGCGCGTTGATAAAGCTGCTCGAAGGCATCGACACGCCGCGCTTCCGGTGTCTGATACTGAATATTGGCCCAGCGGCTTTGGAGTTCGTGCAGGCCTGCTGCGATCGCTGCTGTCGAGTCCGTGGTCGACGCCGTCGAGGATTCCGCCGCCAACGCCATGGAGCTGTCGGTTAGCGCGATGCCTGACGTTGTGGCGAGAACCATGGCGAAGGCCATTGCTTTAAGAGAAAGATGTGCTGTCATGGTGATCTCCCGTTTCGACTCAAGGCGTGGAAGGGCGACGTGCATGCTGCTGAATCGTCGGCAGCTGTTTTTTGAGCGCGCGGTCGACGATGCCGGGCAGGATGCCGTTCAACTTGACCAGCAGGCACTCCGGCCATCCAAGCTGTCGGTCGCGGGCTTGCTTCTCGATGCCGCGGACGACACTCGCGGCGACGTGCGCAGGTTCGTCCACATGATTACCCAGCGCGTTGTTGAGCGCGTCGGCGCGATCGCTGTTCATCCCCGTGCGGGTCGCGCGAGGGGAGATGTGCAGCACCTGAATCGGGGTGTCGGCCAGCTCACGGCGCAGCGCCTGGCTGAATCCGCGCAGGGCGAACTTGGTCGTGCAGTAGGCGGTGTAGCCGGGATGACCGATCGCACCGAACGCAGAACCGAGATTGATGACCCAGGCGCTGTTCTCATGCAGCAGTCGGGGCAGCAGTGCCTGGGTGAGCAACAGGGTTGCCGTCACGTTGAGATCCACCATCGATGAGATCACGGCAGGAGACTGCTCATCGAAGAGACCGAAGTGATTCAATCCGGCGGCGTTGATCAGCATATCGATGCGAACGTCTTCCGCGATGTCGACGATCCGCCGCCGGTCGCTGGTCTGCGTCAAATCGGCAGATAGCGCACGGATGCGCATGGGTGCCAGCGCCGTAAGCTCTTTCAGTACGCTTTCGTTACGTCCCACGATCAGCAGCTGGGCGCCGCGTTCGGCCAGTAGCGCCACCAGCTCACGCCCGATGCCGCCACTGGCGCCAGTGATCAGAATGCGGCGATCAGACCAGCGCATGGCTCAAACCCTCATGGCTGACGGTGTCGTCGGCATCCCGCTGGAGATTGCGGAACATGGCACCGTAGAGTCGATAAACCATGTTGGCGGCATCGATCACGGCTTGCAGGTCGGCGGGATCGTCGAGCCGATTGATCTGCTCTTCGAAGAATGCCAGGTGTCCGATATCGAGACTGCCGTGGGATTCGAGGTAGCGAAAAGCGTTGGCTGGAAGTCCCGCGCCGTCGCGCATCTGCTCGGCGGCTTGTGTGGCAATGGCGGTACTGGTGCCTTCGAGGACGTGCACCATGCCGAAGAAGCCGACCGGATTGTCGTGCTCGATCACATCGCGAATGAAGCGAACCATCAGTTCCGTGGCCGGCGCAGGCGTGGCAGCAACGACGGCTTCGGCATCGCCGCCCAGGGCACGGATGTCATCGAGGATCCATGCCTGATGGCCGTACTCTTCCTCGATATATTCGACCAGCGCGCCGCGCAGCCATTCGAGCCGCTCCGGCAGACGGGCACCACAGGCCATCATCAAGGGTACGGTCTGTTTGACGTGATGATAGGCCTGCCCCAGAAATGCCAGATAGATATCCCGAGTGATGTTGCCTTCCAGTGCCCGCCGGATGACCGGCGTATCGAGCAGCCACTGACGATGGCTGGTCGTGGCTTCTTGCAATGTTTCATAATGCGTCATGACGTCGTCTCCTCGGACGAACGGCGGATGTCGGAAACATCTGCCGGGGAAGAAACCGGACTTTCCAGCCAGGTGGAATAATGCGCCGCGAGTACCTCGCGGCGCAGGCGGCCATTGGCGGTTGCCTGACCGTTTTGTGGCGTAAAGGGGACGCTGCGTTGCCACAGCGAGATGCGCGCGTAATCGGGTAACCGTGCATTGGCTCGCGTCACTGCATCTTCGATCTGGCGATCGTTGACCCAGTCTCCGCGAGGTACCAGCATGGCGCGGTTGCCGGGCTGCGCCTCGCCAGTGACCCAGGCCTGGGCAATGGCCGGCTCTGCCGTGAGTTCGGCTTCGACCCAGGCGGGATCGACATTACGTCCGTAGGCCGTGATGAAGACCTGACGTCGGCGTCCCTTGAGCGTCAGATTCTCTCCCGCCCATTCTCCGAGGTCGCCTGTGGGCCAGACATCGGGTGCCGGCGCGTCGTCGCCCAGGTAGCCCAGCATCACATTGCCGTGGACCAGCACTTCGCCATCGCTGGAGAGACTGATCCGCGCGTGAGGGAGAGGCCGCCCGACACTGCCGGGGCATCGTTCGCCGGGTCGATTGAGCGTAACCACGGAAGCGCACTCGGAAAGCCCGTAACCTTCGAAGACCGGCCAGCCTGCATTCTCCGCTCGCGTCAGTAGCGCTGGAGAGACGGCGGCGCCGCCCACGGCAAAGAAGCGACCGAAGTCGAGCGTCGTTTCGCCTTGCTGGGCCAGCAGCGCCGAAAGCAATTGCGGCACCAGGATCAGGCTGTCCGGCGCCTGGCGATTGATGGTTCGCCATCCGGCGGCGCCGTCGAAACCGCTCGCTCCCTTCCAGCCAATGGACGAAAGCGACGGCAGGCTGACGCTGGCACCGAGCCACAGCGGCGCATAGATACCACCGATGTTTTCCAGCAGCGTCGCGAGAGGCAGCAGCGCCAGGTGTCGGCGCACGCCCACGCTATCGGCGACTTCCGCAAGACTTTCGGCAACCGAGAGCTGGTTGTCGCTGCTCAGACACACGCCTTTGGGCGTGCCGCTGGTTCCCGAGGTGAACGTGATCTTGTGGGTGCCCTCCGGCAGTGCCGGTGGCGGAGAAGGTGCATTGCACCGCCAGAGCGCAGATTCACCGACGGATTCGAAATTCAACGCGGTTGCCAGTGACGCAGGGCCGACCAATGTCTCCACACCAGCCTGGCTAACCACGTGAGCCAACTGCGCGGAGGTAAAGAAACCGGGCAACGGTACACTGACGATGGCTTCCTGCATCATTGCCAGATCCCAGAGAGCCCAATCGACCCCGTTATCGAGTGCCAATCCGACGCGGCGGCTGCCGAGTCGACGCAATTGCCCTGCACGGGATTCAATATGGTCCATCAGCTCGCCATAGCGGATCGACAGGGTTTCATCCTCCAGAGCGACGCGGTTTGCAGCGGTCCTGCCCAAGGCCCGCAGGTGGTTCAGGAAGCGTTCACGCATGATCGATATCCTTGAGGTGTGAGGCAGCGGCTGGCACGGTAGTCATGTTCTGCTCCAAGCCAAGTTCGAGACGTCGCCAGGCAGCGAGCAGGTCGCCACCCATGACCCAGGGCCGATGCAGGTAGTAATTACCCCAGCCGCTTTGGGCGGTACCCAGACATGCCGGGTTTGCATCCGCGAGACGGCGGACATCGAGGCCGAGACGTCGAAATCCGTTGCGGACGGTTGCCGTCGCGGTGAACGCCAGCCAGCGACACTCTTCAGCGACGAGCGAGGCAATCAGGGCCCGAATCAGCGGGACTGTCATGCCGGGGCGGCGGGCTGCCAGGTTGCCGATCTCCGCCAGCGTCGCGCGTTCGACCGGCTGATCCAGCACGACGGACAGGGCTCGCTCGATGGGTGTTTCCAAATAGCGCTCGAGAAAGAGAGGAGAGGCATCGGCCCGGCGGACACCGACCGCAGCCTGGAGTCGATCGCCTTCCCACAGGCCGTACAGACGCGGCGCAAAATGGGAAATCGAAGCGCCATGCTGCTGCCAATAGGTATCGGCGATAAAGTTTTCGAGCGTCGTGCGCTCCTGATCGTCCCTGCATTCACGCCAGATGATGTTTGTCGCCGAGGCAGATAACCCTGACATCGATAGCTCTCCGCCAATATGGTGGACGCTAGATTGAGGGGGCGGGGCTTAACGAAGACTTATGGAGAGCGGATCCTCGCATGAGGTTTTGATGGCTGCGGGGCGTGGGAGCGCCCGCAGAGAGTGAAGGCGTCGTCTACACTAACGACGTCAAAGAAAATCAGCACAATCAAAAGGGGACGACATGCCCAAATTCGGCAAGCAAGGCGTATTCATCGTCTCGGCGTTGGTGATAGTAGCGATCGTGGCCGTTGGCGCCATTTTCCCTACGGGATTCGGAAATATTGCCAATACGGCACTGGGTGCGACTACGCATTACTTCGGATGGTTTTATTTGATATCCGTGTTCGGATTCGTGATTTTTTTGGTGGGTTTGGCATTCAGCAAATACGGGAAAATTCGTCTGGGTCCGCAGGACAGCAAGCCGACTTATGGCTTCTTCTCCTGGGTAAGCATGCTGCTGGCGGCTGGGTTCGGCGTTGGTCTGGTGTTCTACGGCATGGCGGAACCGATGACACATTACATGACGCCACCCTATGGTGATGTGGCGCCGGAATCGGCTGAATCGGCGCGTTATGCCATTCAGTACGCCTTTTTCAACTGGGGCATTCACCAGTGGGCGGCATTTTCGGTCGTCGGTCTGATCATTGCCTATTATCAGTTCCGCAAGGGACAGGCAGGCATGGTCTCCAACGTGCTGTCTTCGGTCACGGCGAAACGGCCGAAGCTGCGTCGCCTCGGGCCAGTGCTCGATATCTTTGCCGTCGTCGCCACCGTGATGGGCGTCGCGACGTCCATTGGTCTGGCGGTGTTGCAGATCAACGGCGGTCTGCACTCGGTATTCGACGTGCCCGAAAACATGATGTGGCAGTTCATCATCATGGGGGCGATGTTCATCTGCTACATGCTTTCGGCGACGTCGGGGCTGGATAAAGGTATCAAGAACCTCTCCAATCTCAACCTGATCATCTGTTTCGCGCTGATGTTTTACATCTTGTTCACGGGACCGACCATCGCGATTCTCGAGACCATCACGCTGGGTATTGGCGATTACCTGCAGAATTTCATCGGGATGAGCTTGCGGATGTCTCCTTACGATGATAGCCAGTGGGCGTCCAACTGGACCATTTTCTACTGGGCCTGGGTCATCGCCTGGTCGCCGTTCGTGGGCACCTTCGTGGCACGAATTTCGCGTGGGCGTACCATCAAGCAGTATGTGTTCGGCGTGCTGGTCGTACCACCGCTGCTGGCTTGCCTGTGGATTGGTGTATTCGGTGGCGCTGCCATCCAGATGGAAATGAACAGTGACGCAGGTCTTGCTCAGGCGACGTCCGACAATATTACCTCGGCGCTATTTCAGATGTTCGATCTGATGCCGTTCTCGAATGTACTGTCGGTCGTTGCACTGTGTCTGATTTTCATTTTCCTGGTGACCTCGGCGGATTCCGCCACCTATATCGTGTCGCAGATGACCGATAACGGCTCACTCAACCCACCGCTGATGAAGCGAATCATCTGGGGGGTACTGATCGCGGCGATCTGCCTGACGTTGTTGTCCGCTGGCGGCGAGAATGGTCTGAAAGGACTGCAGTCGGCCTCAGTGCTGGCAGCGTTGCCGTTCACGTTCATCCTTTACGGGATGATATTCGTGACCCTGAAAGAGTTGCGCGCCGATCGCAAGGCGATGTTGACCGCGCTGTATCGACGCCATAGTGATACGCCGGTGGGGGCCGATGCGTTCGAAGCCGAAGAGCTGGCGGGCGAAGACCGCTACCGTCGAGCGCCTGATGTCAAGAATCGTCGTATCAATCCGCGGTGAGCGAGAGCGTCACCTAAAGTACGGCCCCGGTCTTGGCAGGACCGGGGCCGTATGCGTTAGTAGGTGCCGTCGCGAGCCGACTCACGATGAGAAGAGGGAGTACGGAAAAAATGGAGAAAATCCGAAAAGCCACTTAACTTGATACTTAATTTGAAAGGCGCGCCGCCGTTAAAGCGATCATGACCCATTGCGGAGCTTGCCCATGCCCCCGGCCACCAGGCCTTCTCGCCAGACGCGTCACGGTGCCTCTCGGCGTGTCATCGCGCCTGTCGATTCCAGGATCGATCGATGTCTCAACCTGCTGGTCAGCCTATCCGTCATCACCGCGCTGATCGTTGGCAGCGTTGCACTGGTGGTGACGCTACTCTTCAACTGATCCTCTCTTTCGAACACTGCCGCCGAAACGATTCTCTCGAGGGTCAGGCGCCGCTCTGACGCTGAGCCTGCAGTCGCTGCATGGAGGCTACCAGGTCGTTGAATCGCTCGCCCTGCACCTGCACGTGCTGCTTGATCGCCGTCTCGGCGGCCTGGGCATCGCCGTGTTCCAACGCCGTCATGATGGCTTCATGTTCGTCGAAGCTGTTGGCGAGGCGGCCGCGGGCATGCAGCTGCAGGCGCCGGTAGGGTTTCAGGATGGCGTGGAGGCGGGCCGCTTCCCCGGTCAGAAATTCGTTATGACTGGCTTGATAGATCAGGTGATGGAAGGTGCCGTTTTCGTAATAGTAGCCATCGGCATCGCCAGTGGCCATACACTCCCGGCAGGCATTCTGTGCACTGTGCAGAGCTGCCAGTTCCTCGGGGGTCACGCGTCTGGCCGCCAGGCGTGCGCACATTCCCTCCAGTTCCGCCATGACCTCGAAACGCTCGACCAGATCGGTCACGCTCAATTGGGCGACGAAAGTGCCGCGTTTAGGCAGGACGCGCACCATGCCCGATGCCGCCAGCTGCTGCAGCGCTTCACGAATCGGCGTACGCGAGCACTCGTACTCCCGCGCGAGTGCTTCCGGATCCAGTTTATCCCCCGGCGCGAAGTGGCCGTCGACGATGGCATCTTCGAGCAGGTCACGAAGCCGCTGGGCGTGCGGGGTGCGGGCCATATTAGACTTTCTCCTAGGTTGACACCCGGAGGCCGGGGCGTGACTGTTATATATAACAGAGCGATGACATGTATGTTAACTGCCGGTTCAGGATCATTGGGTTCCGACGGTTCGCTGATCACCGTCCCGCTCCGCTCAACGCTCGCCTCTGCTATTTGACGCAGTAGTGCAAGCTTCAGCCACAGACCCGAGAGGGCCGGCATGAACGTCAACATGAATTTCCTGCAGGACCTGCTATCCAGTATCGGTCGCCGGACGCGTGGGCAGCATCTCTCCGGTGGCGAGGGCGCGCCCAGCAGTCTGGCGAGGCTGATGTCGGTGTGCGAGACGCTGATGCATCCTGGTGGTGAAGCTTCCCAGATCCTGATCGCCCAGGAGGCGCTGGAGCGTTATGCCTCGCTCGACGACGCCGACCGTATCGCCTTCTTTCAGCTATTGGGCGAGCGTTATGCGGCGGAGCCAGAGGCCATCCATCAAGCTTACGCAGCTTACCGCGAGAACGAGGACAATGCCTGCCTGCAGCAGCTGTTCGCCGCTTGCGAGCCGCGACGACAACACCTGTTGCGCCGACTCAATCTCTGCCCGGGCGGCACTTACGAATTGGTCAAGATGCGCGCGGATCTTCTGCGCTGCCTCAAGACGAACCCGGAGCTGGCTCCCCTGGATGCCGATTTCGAACATCTCTTCGTCTCCTGGTTCAACCGCGGGTTTCTGGTGCTTGAGAGCATCGACTGGAACACGCCGGCCGCGGTACTCGAAAAGATCATTCGCTACGAGGCCGTTCACGCGATCGGCGACTGGTCCGATCTCCGTCGGCGCCTGGATCCCGAGGATCGTCACTGCTACGCCTTCTTCCACCCGGCGACCGGCGACGAGCCGCTGATCTTCGTCGAAGTGGCGCTGTGTCGCGGCATTCCCAACAACATCCAGACGATTCTCGAAGGTGGCGATGAAGTTCGCCCGGACGAGGCTGATACCGCAGCCTTCTACAGCATCAGCAACTGTCAGGCGGGTCTGCGCGGCATCTCCTTCGGTAATTTTCTGATCAAGCAGGTCGTACAGGAGCTCAAGCGCGAGCTACCCAATCTCGAAAAATTCGTGACGCTATCGCCGGTACCCGGTTTTGCCAAATGGCTGGCGGGTGAGCGCGAAAGCGGGACTTGCCAACTATCCGATGAGGCCGCCGAGGGCTTCGATGAAAGCCGCTGGGTGGAAAATGCCAAACTGCGCGAGAAGCTAACGCCCGAGCTTCGTAGCCTGGCGGCGCACTATCTGATCGACGTCAAGCGCGATAATGGCCTGCCATTGGATCCGGTTGCCCGCTTTCACCTCGGCAATGGTGCCAGTCTGCATCGACTGAATTGGCCGGGGGACACTTCCGAAAACGGGCGCCGGCAGTCCCACGGCCTGATGGTCAATTATCTCTACGAGCTCGATCGTATCGAGCAGAATCATGAAGCGTTCAGTCGCGAGGGCACGGTGGTCTGCACCAGCGAAATCCGTCGTGAAGCCAAGCAAGGACGCTCACGTTGCCGCCACAGCGCTCGGTCCGACGCTTGAACCTCACGAACGCACGTCACAGCAGGAGAGGTGGAATGAACCATAATTTATATCTGCAATTCTCGGGAAATTTCGAGCGCAGTCCCGATAAGGTGCTGATCGATACACCCAGCGGCGAGCAGTATCGCTATCGCGACGTGCTTTCCACGTCACGGCGAATGGCGCAGGTGCTGCGCGAAAGCGGTGTGAAACCGGGTGATCGCGTTGTGGTTCAGGTCGATAAGAGCCCGCAGGCGATCATGCTGTATCTTGCCTGCCTGCAGAGAGGGGCGGTCTATCTACCGCTCAATACGGCCTATACCGAAGCCGAAGTCGAGTATTTCCTGACCGATGCCGAGCCTCGGATTTATGTCTGCCGTCCGAATGATGTCGTTACCGCACAGCATTTGGCAAAGCGCTGTGGCGTACCGGTCGTCGAAAGCCTGGGTGCCGAAGCCGATGGCTCGTTGATGGAGCGGGTTGCCAGCGCCGGGGAAGACACCGACATTACCGAGCTCGACGCCAACGATCTGGCATCGATCCTGTATACCTCCGGCACCACCGGGCGCTCCAAGGGTGCCATGTTGAGCCACGGCAATCTTGCCGCCAACAGCCAGGCGCTGGCACAGACCTGGCGCTTCACCGCCGACGATCACCTGCTCCACGCGCTGCCCATCTTCCATACCCACGGGCTGTTCGTGGCATGCAATATCGTTCTGACGGTCGGCGCTTCGATGACCTTTCTGCCCAAACTCGATGCAGAGCAGCTGCTGGATCTGATGCCCCGCGCGACGGCTTTGATGGGCGTGCCGACGTTCTACACCCGGCTGCTCGCCAGCCCACGGCTGAACAAGGAGACGACCGCCAACATGCGGCTGTTCGTTTCCGGTTCCGCGCCACTGTTGGCGGAGACCCACAAGGAATTTCGCGAACGTACCGGTCACGCCATTCTCGAGCGCTACGGAATGACCGAAACCAACATGAATACTTCGAATCCTTACGATGGCGAGCGTCGTCCGGGAACGGTTGGCTTTGCGTTGCCGGGTAGTGAAGTCCGCATTACCGACCGCGAGAACGGCGACACGATGCCGACGGGGGAGACCGGACTGGTGGAAGTTCGTGGTCCGAACGTTTTTCAGGGTTACTGGCGAATGCCGGAAAAAACCGCTTCGGAGTTTCGCGACGACGGCTTTTTCATCACCGGGGATCTCGGGCTGATCGATGACGATGGCTATCTACACATCGTCGGACGCGACAAGGATCTAGTGATCTCCGGCGGCTACAACGTCTATCCCAAGGAGATCGAACAATGGATCGACGAGCTGCCACAGGTGGTGGAGTCGGCCGTCATCGGGGTAACTCATCCTGATCTTGGTGAGGGAGTGACCGCAGCCGTGGTGTTGAAGGCCGGCGAGTCGCTGGAGGAATCTCAAGTGCTGGCGGCGCTCCAAGACAAAGTGGCGCGCTACAAGCAGCCCAAGCGGGTGTTCTTCATCGATAGCCTGCCACGCAACGTCATGGGCAAGGTCCAGAAGAACGCGCTGCGCGAGCGCTACGCCGATATCTATATCAATGCCGAAACGACAAACTCTTGAACGATATTCGTTCGGAGGACATGGCTGCCGAAGACGACATCGCTTTCGTCGACGGGACGGCTGCATTTTCACCCCGCCGCGTGGGTAACGCGGCACAGCAGTCACCTCGCGTCAGGCGGTGATTGTCTCGATATACGCCAAGCTCCGATAACCGGGCCAACCATAACGACGTTTCTATAAAAAACGATCTATAACAATGCCCCAAGAGGTGATAACGATGGTGATCTACGGTGTAGCACTCCTAGCCGGCTGCATGCTGGCCGGGCTAATCATCGGCGACGTACTCGGCCAGTTGCTGGGAATCGACGCCAATCTGGGCGGTGTGGGTATTGCCATGCTGCTGTTGATCTTCGTGACCGGCTATCTCAAGGATCGTGGCAAATTGCCGGAAACGACTGAAAGCGGCATCACCTTCTGGAATGCGATGTACATTCCGATCGTTGTTGCCATGGCGGCGAGCCAGAACGTGGCGGCGGCATTCAGCGGTGGCATGGTAGCGATCCTGGCCGGTGTGCTTGCGGTCGTGCTGGGGTTGGCGCTAGTTCCCGTGCTGACCGGCAAGAAAGTCGACGACGCGAGCGCGCTCGAGTCGACCCCCACGACCCCTAGCAACCACTGAGCGAGGTATTCGACATGAACGATTCCATTGTCTCTTTGGTCGACAAGTACCACTTGATCGCCGCTTTCGCCGTGGTCGGTCTCACCATGTACGTGGCCTACTGGATCAGCCGCAATCTGACGGCAGGACGCCTGCATGGCTCCGCGATCGCGATCATCATTGGCCTGGTTCTCGCCTATGTCGGAGGCGTATCTTCCGGTGGCAGCAAGGGGCTTTCGGACGTCACGCTGTTTTCCGGACTAGGACTGATGGGCGGTGGCATGCTGCGCGATCTGGCGATCATCGCTACCGCCTACGGGGTGCGGCTTCACGAAATCAAGAAAGCCGGCCTACGCGGCGTGATTGCGCTGTTCCTGGGCGTTCTCGTCTCGTTCGTTGCGGGGGCTGTCGTCGCGATTGGTTTCGGCTACACCGACCCGGTCGACATCACGACGATCGCAGCGGGTGCCGTCACCTATATCGTCGGGCCGGTTACCGGCGCCACGCTGGGGGCGAGTTCGGAGGTGATCGCATTATCGATCGCAGCCGGTCTGGTGAAGTCGATTTTGACCATGATCGCAACGCCGATGACCGCAAAGCTGATTGGCCTGGACAACCCGCGTTCGGCAATGATCTTCGGTGGGCTGATCGGAACGACCAGTGGCGTTGCTGCAGGACTTGCGGCTACCGATGCGCGCCTGGTGCCCTATGGGGCGATGACCGCGACCTTTTATACCGGGCTGGGAATCCTGCTGGCACCTACCGTGCTGTTTCTCGCCGTGCGCGCGATCTTCTAGCTTCAGCCGATCTCCCCGGTTTTATCCTCACGGTCGTTTCCGAGGGTTGCCCGTCCGGGCGCCTAATGGCGCAGGCGCGCAACGAGGGAAAGGCAGTTGGCGATGGAAAACCCGGGTAGCGATGGAAACGGCGGCCGACCCAGCGTCGGTCGCCGATTCTAGAGCGACGAGAATGCCTGATTGCAACACTGGCCGGGCCGGGAAATGGAAATCGGCGCAATGGCAACGCAACTCCGGCCTGCGGACTTCGCCTGGTAGAGCGCCTGATCGATCTCCTCGAGCAGCCCTTTGGAGGTCTGATGGTGATGCTCGCCGACACCAGCGGAGAAACTCACGTGGAGATCGTATGTGCTCATTGGATGATGACGGAGCCGCTCGATAAGACGGTTCAACGTGGTCTGTGCCGAGAACCGGTCGATGCCGGGTAAGATCATCATGAACTCCTCACCTCCCCAGCGAATGAAAGTGTCGCTCGAGCGCAATGACTCCCTAACGAGACGGCCGAATTCTATCAATATCGTGTCGCCGACAGGGTGGCCATACTGATCGTTGATCTCCTTGAAATAGTCCAGATCGAGCATGGCCACGGAAACCTTCTCGCCGTAGCGCTGACTACGCTCCAGCGCCTGTTCCAGTAGTTCGAGGCCAAAGCGGCGATTGTGCAGTCCCGTCAGGTCATCGCGCGTTGCCAGATACTCCAGGCGACGGTTCTTCTGTTCCAGGCGACGCTCGAGATTGCGTCGCTCGGTAATATCGACGAGGAAGGCAATGTGCTGGGGGCGACCAAGATCGTCCTGGCTGATCGTATCCTCGATGATGACGGTTCGCGTCGACCCATCCCGCAGCAGAACTTCTACGGCGCGACGCTGATTCAAGGCTTCCGGGAAATTGGCGGCATGATGCTTATCGGCGGCCAGACGATGCTGTTGAGGCAACAGTTTGCGGAAATGGGCGTTGAGCAGGTCGCGCTCCGCATAGCCGAAGAAACGGCAAAAGGCGCGATTGACCAGGCGCAGATAACCCTCGGTGTCGATAACGCACACTCCCATAGGCAGGTTGCCCAGCGTCTGATATAGGTGAGGTTGCGCTTGCGGCAGCAGACTTGGGGCGATATCGGCCGTCGCAATCTCGCCGATGGCAATCAGGACATGGCGCTCTTGGGCGCCTTCCGCGGGAGCATCCAGCGGCGAAACCTTGAGCTTGATGGATTGCAGTGGCTGCCGGTTTTGGCGGATATGGAAGTATTGCCATTGATGCGAAGCCTGTGACTCGCCCTCCAGCAGGGCCGGGTGTTCGCGCCCGGACGCCGGATATTGGCGCGCATCCAGCCACTGCCAAGGATCGGCCGTCGGGAAACGATCACCCACCGGCAGCAGACGTTTCGCTGTCTCGTTGGCGTCGACCAGCAAGGGTACACCTGCATCGAGTCGATAGATCAATGCCGCAATGTTGAGCGTGTCCAGCCCGTCCGCAGTGGATAAACTGTCCACAGCTTGCCGGGGTAACCGATTTTTCGAAGCAACCATAAGCTAGGATACCGTGGTTCATACGGTGAAAAGAGTCGCCAGACGCGTCGAGACTGTTAGCGTTCACTCCGAACCAGCGCGAAACGCGAATCGGGGCAAATGGGTAATTGTCCTGCAACCGGTCTGGCAAACCAGTATCCCTGCTGCTTGGCAATACCGTGGTGGTAGAGCCAGCGAGCTTCTTCTAATGTTTCGACCCCTTCGGCGACCAGTAGGATATCGAGCTGGTTGGCAAGGGCGATGATATGTTCGACAATTCTTTGTTGTCTGGGTGCTGCGTGAATATGACTGATCAGTTGGCGATCGATTTTCAGCACATCGGGCGAGATGTCGATCAACAGATCGAGGTTGGCATGCCCGGATCCGAAATCATCCAGCGCGGTTTGCATCCCCATCGCACGATAGCTGTCGACGATATTCTGCAAATGGCGTCGATCCTTGACGCTCTCGGTTTCCGTAATCTCGAAGCAGAGTCTGCCGACCGGCCAGCCGACACGTTCCGCTGCCATCAGCGTCGCCTGAATACAGGCTTGTGGCTCGTAGACGGCGTTGGGGAGGAAGTTGATCGACAACATGCCGTGGGCGCCCAACTGGCAGGCTAGTTCGATCGCTTTGACACGGCACGCTTGATCGAACCGGTAGAGCGTATTGGCGTCGACCCTTCCCAGTATCGATGCGGCAGACTCGCCTCCGACGCCTCTGACCAGCGCCTCATAGCCGTAAACCCGGCTCTGAGCGATATCGACTAATGGCTGAAAAGCCATGGTAAAATCGAAATCCAGCGGGGCATCGCAGCGTCCGCAAAGGCTTTCGTGTCTGGCGCAGCCCGGCATTGCTGTCCTCCTTGACGACATGCACGGTGATGATCGACGCTGCCGGAAATGCGGTGAGGTTTCTCTCGGCAAGCTAACTAAGCTTAGATTACTTGACCGAAATCGAATAGCAGTGATTTAGCAGAAAAATGTGAAAGTCCCCAAACGCGCCGCCCAAGGGCGACGCGTTTGGGGACTTGACCTCGTCGTCTACTCGAGCGGCTTTTACGATTACGCGTCAGCGTTTTTCTCGGAACAGGATTACGAATAGCAGCATGATCGCCAGAGCGAAGATTGCTGGAAAGCGCCAGATGGCATTCCAGTCATGCCCATTGGCGTGCACGTAGTGATCAGTGATCAAACCTGCCACCCAGAAGCCGATCAGCATGCCCACCCCGTAGGTCGCCAGCGTGATCATGCCTTGCGCGGAACTCTTGAAGCGTTCTCCGGCCTGGGCGTCAGTATAGATCTGGCCCGAGACGAAGAAGAAGTCGTAGCAGACACCATGCAGGGCGATACCCAATATGAGCATCCAGAGGCGGCCGTCCGACGTGCCATAGGCGAACAGGCCATAACGAACCGCCCATGCCAGCATGCCGATCAGCAGTGTCTTCTTGATCCCGAACCGGCGGATGAACAACGGCAGCAGCAGCATGAAGAGGACTTCGGAGATCTGGCCCAGCGTCATTTTTCCGGTGGGGTTGGCGACGCCAATCTCTGACAGAAACGGGTTGGCATTCTGGTAGTAGAACGCCAGCGGGATGCAAATCAGTATCGATGCCGCGAAGAAAATGGCGTAGTTGCGATCCTTCAATAGCGCGAGTGCATCGGTACCGATCATCTGCCCCAGGCTTGCCCCCGCGCCTTCACGGGCCTTGGGTGGCGTTGCTGGCAGGCTGAAGCTGTACAAGCCCAAGGCCAGAGAGGCGATGGCACACATCAGGAAAGTGTTGCGTAGTGCGCCAGAAGCGATCGCATCTGCCGCGTCCCAGGAAAAGAAATAGCTGATCATCAAGCCAGCGACGATCCAACCGATGGAACCCCACACACGTACCTTGCCGAACTCTAGTCCCGGATCGCGCATCTGGCGAAAGGCAACCGAATTGACCAGCGCCAGTGTCGGCATGTAGAGCACCATGTAGGCAAAGACCAGTGGGTAAAACGACGAGAAGTCCTGAGCGGTGTAGAGACCGTACATCAGTAGCGCGCCAACCAGATGAAGGATGGCGAGAATTCGTTCGGCGTTGAAGAAGCGGTCGGCTATGAGGCCGATCACGAAGGGCGCAATGATCGCTCCCCAGGACTGGGTCGAGAAGGCCTGGCCGATTTCCCCGCCGCTGGCATCGAGCGTGGTGGCAAGAAAGGTGCCCAGCGTGACGAACCATCCCCCCCAGATGAAGAACTCCAGAAACATCATGATGCTCAGGCGTAGCCGTATCATGGCGTGGTTGCTCCCGATTTATCGTTTTTCTTAGAACCCGCTCGGGCTCCGGCGGCAGGCGTATGGCCTCACTCGAGGCCGAGTATCTTGCGGTTGCGGGCTGGACTTGCGTCGACGCCGGCGAAATCGTCGAAGGTACGTGAAGCACGATCGATCATGTGGTTGTGAATGAAATCGACGCCTTCACGGGCTCCCTGGGCGGAATCCTTGAGGCAGCACTCCCACTCCAGCACGGCCCAGCCCTTGAAACCGTACTGCGTCAACTTGCTGAAAATGGTCTTGAAATCGATCTGGCCATCGCCGAGCGACCGAAAGCGCCCAGGACGGTCGACCCAGCTCTGGTAACCGCCGTAGACGCCCGAGGCCGCACTCGGTGTGAACTCGGCATCCTTGACGTGGAACATGCCGATGCGCTCGTGGTAGCGATCAATGAAGCCGCGATAGTCGAGCTGCTGCAGCAGCAGGTGGCTAGGGTCATAAAGAATTTTGGCTCTAGGATGGTGATCCACTGCCTCGAGAAAGCGCTCGAAACTCGCACCATCATGCAGATCCTCGCCGGGATGGATCTCGAAGCAGAGATCGACTCCCGCTTCCTCGAAGCTATCGAGGATGGGGCGCCAGCGACGAGCCAGTTCGGCGAAGCCTTCTTCCACCAGGCCGGCGGGACGCTGCGGCCAAGGGTAGACGAAGGGCCACAACAGGGCGCCTGAGAAGGTTGCGTGGGCTTTCAAGCCGAGTCGCTGACTGGCCTTGGCAGCAAGGTGCAACTGTTCGATTGCCCAGGCCGTGCGTGCCTCGGGGCGACCGCGCAGGTGAGGAGGAGCGAAGTCGTCGAACAATTCTCCGCACGCCGGATGGACGGCCACCAACTGCCCCTGGATATGGGTGGACAGTTCGCTGATTTCCACGCCGGCCGCTCGGCAACGTTCCTTGAGTTCGTCACAGTAATCCTGGCTTTCGGCCGCCAGAGCGAGATCCATGAGGCGAGGCTCGCCGCTGGGAATCTGAATACCGAAATATCCGGTATCGGCCGCCCACCGGGCAATGGAGTCGAGCGTGTCGAACGGTGGTTCATCGCTCACGAACTGGGCCAGGAAAATCCCGGGGCCCCGCATTTGACCGCTCGGCGCCGATAAATTGTCTGGCATGGGAGTCTCCAGAGTTTCAGAAGTCGAGTTTCAGGAATCGAGGTTCAGCGGAATCCACTTTTCCGTGCTGTTCTGACTGGCGAGGGCCGTTTCGACGAATGCCATGCCGCGTAAGGCGCTATCGATACCGGGTACGCCGCTCGGGGCCCCCATTTCCTCTTTGCGAATAGCGGTCGCGAAATAGCGGTAGAGATTGCCCAGCGCTTCCAGATAGCCTTCCGGATGGCCGCCTGGCAGGCGAAGACGCTGGTGCGCGGCAGGAAACAGGGCGAGGTTATCGATGCCGGCGCGCAGAAGTCGCGCGGGTGCGTTCTGCGGGCGATGGATCAGTGTGTTGGGCTCCATCTGGTGCCACTCCAGTCCGCCAAGTTCGCCGTAGACACGCAATTTCAAGCCATTCTCTTCACCGCTGCAGATCTGACTGGCGATGAGTGAGCCGCTGGTTCCTTCGGCGGTGCGAAACAGGATGTCGACATCGTCATCGAGTGTGCGTCCCGCCGCATGGATGCCGAGCGAGGCGCAAAGGGTATTGACGTGTTGACCGGATACGAACTCCGCCAGATTGAAAGCGTGCGTGCCGATATCACCGAGGCACCCTCCGGCGCCGGATCGGGCCGGGTCTGCACGCCAGGCTTCCGGGTCATCCACGGTATGGCCAAGCCAGCCTTGCGGATACTCCACATGAATCTTGCGGAGCTGCCCCAGCTCGCCTCGTTCGACCATCTCCCGGGCTTGCCACACCAGCGGGTAACCGATGTAGGTGTGAGCCAGACCGTAAAGCCGTTCGCTGCTCTCGAGCGCCTTGCCCAGCTCTTTGACCTCGGCGAAATTCACGCCCGCCGGTTTTTCACTGAAGACATGAATACCAGCCATCAGAGCAGCCCTGGCAACGGGAACATGCAGATGATTGGGCGTGGCGATGACTAGCAACTGGACGCGTCGATCAGCCGGCAAGCGGCCTTCCCGCGCTATCAAGGTTTCCCAGTCGTCGTAGAGGCGATCGTCTGACAGGTTCAGACCGCGTCCCGTGGCATGATTGTTTTCCTGGTCGCGGCTGAACACACCGCAGACCCAATCGAAATCGCCATCGAGCCTGGCGGCCATGCGATGAACCTGGCCGATAAATGCGCCCTGACCGCCACCGATCATGCCTGCGCGAATTGGCCTCGAATACACGGTCATTGTCGCTCCTTCAAAGCAGATGTAACCGGTTACATTTATCCAAGCTACCATGCGGTCGATAACGGTCAATTAGCGTAAAGTCGAGTTTCGACGATTTTCCCGCTCAAGGGTGCAATGCAGTAAGCTCGTCGGCTTGCCGAAAATCATGAGGGAGACGATGTCCAGCATTCGGGAGGTGGCACGCTTGGCGGGCGTATCCGTCGCGACGGTGTCGCGTACGCTCAAGACGCCGGACGTCGTTTCGCCCGGCACCCGCGACAGGGTTCTCGCTGCCGTCGAAAAGACGGGGTACCGGCCCAACCTGATGGCCGTGCAATTTCGCGCGCGGCGCACGCGAAACCTGGTCGTGTTGGTACCCAAGATAGCCAATACCTTTTATGCCCGAGTGATCAGCGGTATCCAGCTGGCGGCGCAGAGTCGGGGCTACGGAGTATTGCTGTGTAACACGCAGGGCGATGAAGCGATGGAGGCTCAGTATGCTCGGTTGGTGAGCACGCGCCAGGCGGACGGCGTGATTCAACTGCGGGCACATGATCCTTTCGCCGATGATGCCGCGGCGTCGGCATCGCTGCCTATGGTGAATGCCTGTGAAGTCATGGATGTCGCCCCGTGCCCCACTCTAAAGCTGGACAATCGCGCGGCAGCGAGAGAGATGATCGAACACTTGATCGCAATGGGGCATCGGCGGATTGCAGTCATCAAGGGGCCGAGACGCAGTCCGCTAACGCGAGACCGTTTCGATGGCTATCGTGACGCCCTGGAAGCCGCTGGTATCAATGTCGATGACAGCTTGCTCTGTCCCGGCGACTTCTCGCCGCAGTCGGGCTACGCTGGTGCTCGTGCACTCGTTGAACGAGCCAATCCGCCGACGGCGATATTCTGCGAGAGCGATGAAATGGCGATCGGCGCGTTGCAGTGGCTCAAGCGTGCCGGGTTGCGGGTGCCCGAGGACATTTCCATTGCGGGTTTCGACGATATCGAATTCGCCAGTTACTGCGATCCGACGTTGACCACGATCGCTCAGCCCGCGGAAGAGTTTGGCGAAACCGCCGTCGAGATGCTGGTGACGCTGATCGAGGGAAGGCGTTTGGAACCCATGCATCGCCTATTGCCGTATCGGTTGGTAACACGGGAAAGTACGGCTCCGCCATCACGTTGACCCCATTGGGCGACGGATGGAGCTTGGCGCTGAATCATGCACTTCTCTTGCGGTGCTGCCCCAAAGGCCCGAATGCGCTGGCCCCCCATGGCTTGGGGGTATATCGGCCAGACTGACTGAGGTGTCATGAAACCCTCGTTTTCCACACTGTTTCTACTGTTGCTGATCGCCATCGGCGTCGCTTTCGACAAGGGAGTCTTGACGGTGCCGCGAGAGTGGAATCCGTTCGCGCCTCTCGTCGTGAGCGATCCGTTCACGCCGATGACTCGCCTCAAGCTGAAAGCGCTGGCAGACGACCGAGACGCCTGTCTGGCGGCGCTCGATACTGCGCCAGAGATTGCTTACACACCGTTGGAAGACTACACCCCGGTGGCCGGTTGCCCACTGGAGAATGTGGTGCGGTTGTCGCGTGCGCAGGTCGCGTTCAGCTCGAGCTTCGTTGCCAGTTGTCCGCTGGTATTGGCATGGACGATGTACGAACAGCACGAATTGCAGCCGCTGGCTGAGCGGCTTTTGGGAGCGCGGGTCGCGAGCGTTCAGCATTACGGCTCCTTTGCGTGCCGCAATATCTACCATCGCGAGAACGCCCGGCGCAGCGAGCATGCCACGGCATCGGCTTTGGATGTAGCCGCGTTTCGATTAGCTGACGGGCGTTCGGTCAGCGTTTTGAATGACTGGGACGACGCCAGCGAGAAGGGTACATTTCTACACGACGCGAAAGCCGGTGCGTGCCAGTACTTCGGCACGGCCTTAGGTCCGGATTATAATGCGGCCCACGCCAACCATTTTCATTTCGGCATGCGCGGCGTCTCGTTCTGTCACTAGATTGGCCATCAGAGGTGTACCGCGCTTCAAACTCGGTCAGATAACGAGAGTCGACTGTTTTTCGTTGACGTTCGATAGCGTCTCCTGGTTTTCGAATCATGACAAAAGGCGTTCGGCCGCCTAAGGTTGTCGATAAATTCCGTGGGAATTACGTCAAGACATCTAACGAGTGCGGATGCCCGGTACTCCCCCCGCATCGCATCATCAGTTTTCTGTTCTACCCGAAGCCAAGGAGAAGCTCATGCGTTTGACCGTCAAAGGTATCGAGGAAGGCAAGCCGATTCCGGCGCTGTTCGCTTTTGCCATACCCGACCCCGAACAACACATGCGCTTGAGTGATAATCGCAATCCTGAAGTGCGTTGGCTGGATGCACCGGCGGGAACGCAGAGTTTCGTGATGCTGATAACCGATCCGGACGTGCCGGGCGTGGCGGACGACGTCAATCAGGAGGGCAAGACTCTGCCGGCGAGCCTGCCCCGTGTCGATTTCTATCATTGGGTGCTGGTCGATATTCCCGCCGAGATCAACCTGATCGAGGAGGGCGAAATGGCCGATGGGGTCGTCCCTAAAGGCAAGGCGCCGGGGCAGACCGCGAAGGGCGTCAGCGGCATCAACGGATACACCGGATTTCTGGCCGGTGATCCTGATATGGCGGGCGTCTACGGCGGCTATGATGGGCCTTGCCCGCCGTGGAACGACGAGGTCATTCACCACTACACCTTCGCGTTGTTCGCGCTGGATATTCCTTCGCTAGGGCTGACAGGAGAGTTCACCGGTGAGCAGGCCCGCGAGGCGATGGACGGTCATGTCCTGGCGGAGTCCAGCGTAACGGCGACCTACACGCTCAATCCGGATCTGCGTTGATTCGCCATGACGTCGCCAATCGACCCGGCGACGGTGAGGCGCGCGATCCTGTCGATGGCCGGCTCGCGCGGCCCGGGCAAAACTTTCTGCCCCTCTGAGGTGGCGCGCCAGTTGGCAGATGACTGGCATCCGCTGATGGGGTGCTTCCGTGGCTGCGTGCGCAAATTGGCTCGAGAGGGACGTCTTCGGGTCAGTCAGAGAGGCCGGGTGCTATCGCCTGAAGTTCCTTGGCATGGGGCGATCCGCCTGCAGGCGGGGGATCACTCGAATGGAGAATGATGCTCGCGGCGTTCGTCGGACAGGCGTCGGCATGATGGTGTTGTTTTGGATTATGTTGCTGCTGCTTGCGGGGTGGTGGTTTCGGGGTGTGGAGCAGCGCCGCAACGATCCCAATGCCGATCTCGTCACGATCGCTTCGAGCGAGCAGGCTACGGTCACGTTGAAGCGCAATGCTAGCGGCCACTTCGTGGCGCCTGGCGAGATCGACGGCCATGCCGTCACGCTGCTTGTCGACACCGGCGCCACCTACGTTTCCCTTTCCCGATCCCTTGCTCGGTCCCTGAGCCTTGAGCCTGGCCGTGAAGTCACGCTCAGTACCGCCAATGGTCGAGTCAGTGGCCACCTGGCAACGCTCGATAGCGTTAGGCTCGGGGGGCTGGAGGCGCATCGTGTCGCTGGATCGATCCATGCCGGGATCGATGGTGACGTCGTGCTGCTCGGCATGAGCTTTCTCGATCGGTTCGATATTCAGATACGCGGTGATCGGATGGTCGTTGGCCCGCCGGAATCCTGATCAGTTCCCCGCAGCGGCTCCGCGTCGTCATGAGCAGGGCGTCGTCAACCGGTCGTCGGGCGACGTATGATGCTGCTTACGAATTTGCTGGTCAGGCGTCGAGTGCGAATTCAAGGGCGTCTTCAACAACGGCGGCAAGTCTCGAATTGACGAATAACGATGAATCTTCAGGAGAAAATCGATGGTCGTGGGAAACTTTTGGCGGGGCGCTTTGACACTGACGATGATGCTGGTATTGGCCGGGTGTGAAAGCTTCTCCACGGGATCGTTGCAGATGCCGGATATCTTTGATCGCTCCGGTAGCGACGAGACCGTGGTGAAACGCCAGATCCCTTTTCCGGCCGATGAGTATGCCCGACTCGATAAGACCGGCACATCTGCTGTTCAAGGTCGTTTGACCTACAACACCCCAGACGGTCAAACCCTGATCGGATCCGGCGAAACGGTTTCCGTGGCACCCGCAACGCGTTATGCCGCCGAGGCTGCCGATGTGGCGCTGTCCGGTCGCAAGATCGAACCGGCCGATCCGCGTGCTCGAGAATACACGCACTATGCTAAGACCGATGACAACGGTTATTTTGTCATCAGGGGCGTACCCGCAGGGGTGTTCTACGTAGCCGGAAGCGTACTGCTACCCGCTGGCAAGTCTCGCAGTCCGATCATCATCAAGCAGATTGATCTCGGCAAGGGGCAGACGCGGGACGTGGACCTGAGTCGCTGAATGCAACGACAGGGAGAGTCGAATCATGCTGACCATCTGGGGACGGGGTAGCTCATATAACGTACAAAAGGTGCTGTGGCTGGCCGACGAGCTGGCGCTCGACTACATTCACCGTCCCGCGGGCGGCGAGGATGGCGGGCTGGATTCTCCCGAGTTTCTCGCGATGAATCCCAATGGCAGAATTCCCGTGATTCAGGACGGCGATAGCGTCGTCTGGGAGACCCATTCCATCTTGCGCTATCTCGCCGCCGCTCATGGCAATGATGACTTCCGGCGTACGACGCCTGCCGCGCAGTCGCTGGTTGATCGTTGGCTCGACTGGTCGCTTTCCGAGCTGGAGCCAGCCTTCTTCAGCGGCGTGTTCTGGGGGTTCTACCGGACGCCGGGCGATCAGCATGACGACGCCGCTATCGAGCGCTCCCTAGCAAAATGCGATCGACTTTATCGACGGCTCGATAGCCGCCTGGGGGAAACGCCGTTTCTCAGCGGTGATCAGTTGGGGTTGGCTGACATCCCGGCCGGGACTACGCTCTACCGCTATTTCGAACTCGAGATCCCGCGTCCGACGTTACCCAACGTCGAAGCCTGGTATCAGCGATTGCAGGCACGACCTGCCTATCAGCAGCATGTGATGCGTCCCTTCGGCGAACTTTATGGGCGCCTGGCTTATTGAGTGGCTGGTGGTCAGCGCGGCGCTGATTCCGCGTATATCAGTCGATCTCGTCGGTCTTCTGTCTGAATTTATCCACGAACCTATGTAGACCATGGGCGATACTGGGTTACAAAGGGAACAATTCGGGTATGATGCTGTTTAATCCGTTAGGTTCTGATGTCGAGCGTAGCGAGAGTTATCGTTTCTGAATGCGAATTTTCAAGACTATTAAAGCAGTTGCGGCATGTGATTTTGCCTGGCTTTCGACGCCATGCTTTACGAGCAACTGGCCCATAATAAATGAACACCATGGTATGCAGGGTTTCGAGGCCAACTCAAAGGGATGGATGACAGCTTGGACAGCACTGCAAATCAAGATCGCGTATTGATTATCGAAGACGACGAGCGCCTGGCCCATCTGACGCGTGAATATCTGGAGGCCAACGGTTTCCAGGTAGGGCTCGAACATGATGGCGCACGCGGGGTGGAACGCATCGTCGAGGAGCAACCGGATATGGTGATCCTCGACCTGATGTTGCCCGGCGAGGATGGTCTGTCGATCTGCCGCCGGGCGCGACCGCATTACGCCGGCCCCATTCTGATGCTGACGGCACGCACCGACGATATGGATCAGGTGCTGGGCCTGGAAATGGGTGCCGACGATTACGTTCCCAAACCGGTTCAGCCGCGGGTACTGCTGGCACGCATGCGCGCGCTGATGCGGCGCGCCGATAGCCTGGTCTCGTCGAGCGGGGCGACGCGCCTGACGTTCGAGAATCTGGTCATCGATAGCGCAACGCGTGAAGCGTGGCTGGAGGAACAGCGTATCGACCTCACCAGCGCCGAATTCGATCTCCTCTGGTTGCTGGCGGATAACGCCGGTCGCGTATTGACGCGTGAAGAGATCTTCTCTCAACTGCGCGGCATCAAGTATGACGGACAGGATCGGTCCATCGATGTGCGCGTCTCGCGCATTCGCCCCAAGATTGGTGACGATCCCAATCACCCTCATCGCATCAAGACCGTGCGAAGCAAAGGGTATCTGTTCGTCAGAGACAGTTGAAACGAGACGGCATGAATCTCGGCTCTTGTCGTCGCTTTCGGCATTGATGTAACAGCCGTTCGTCGGGATGCCTTGTTCGAGGCCGTCTTTCATCGAGCTTTCGTTGATGGCGGGCGAGGTCGATGCCATGTGTTTACAGTGGCTATGACCGCGTTCCGTTCTATCTGTCGACGGACTCCGATACCGTCCATCGATGGCCCCAGTCTTTTCCTGAACGCGGTCAGCGTCATCGTTCAGGCCATTCAAGAAGCGGATTGCTGCGCGAGATCCCACATGCGTCGTTCCTTTACCGACAGCACATTTTTGCGATTTTACGCGTCGCTGCTGGCGGCGTTGGTCATTACCTTTGCGATGGTGCTGTTTGGCTTCCTGATGGTCGATAAAGTGCGTCAGGAGCACTATCGGGAAAATCTGGTCAGTGGTCCACTGGCGTTGCTCGCCGATCTCGTGTCACTTCAACCGCTCACGCAACGCGATGACTGGTTGGCATCGATGGCGTCGACCTTGGGTATGCCGCTGGGCTTGTTCAAGCTCGACGACCTCTCGTTGAACTACTTCGAGCGCGCACGTCTACGCGAAAAACGCCCCGTGATCGAGTCGACCGATGACGGCTGGCGTTCTCTCTATCAGCTCCCCCACTCGAACTGGGTGCTGGCGTCGCGAATCAATAGTCTCAACGAGATGCAGCTCCGGGGCATTACCGAGGTGCTTCGCAGCTGGCTGAGTGGCGAAAAGGACGAGATTCGGGCGCGGCGTCTCGCGCGCGTCAAACGACAGTTTCAAGTGCCGATCGGCCTGTATACGTCACCGCCCACGGATGTTGACCCCATCCAGGCGACGCGTCTCGACGCCGGTGAAGTGGTGGTGCGTTTCGACACGGGGCTCAGCGAACTCTACATTCACGCTCGGGTAGGCGCGGATCGTTGGTTGCGGATCGGCCCGCTGCCCAGTTTCGAATCGGTACCGCTGTCGCTGGCGCTGGCATTACTGATCATGGTGCTGACCGCTCTGGCGGGGGGGATCTATCTCATCGTGTGGAGCGTCGAGGGCCGCGTGGGTCGGCTCGAGCGCGCCGCAACGCGGATTGCGGCGGGCCATCTCAATTCGAGAGTCCGGGTCGACAGCAGCGATTTCGTCGGGCGTCTGGGTATGGCACTCAATGGCATGGCATCCCAGGTTCAGTCGTTGCTGCGCAGTCAGCAGGAAATGATTCGTGCGGTCTCGCATGAATTACGCACACCGGTGGCACGCATCCGTTTCGCGGTGCAGATGCTGGAGGATCTCAGTCAGGATGACGTCGCCCAGCGCCAGTTGGCCGGCATCGACGAGGATATTGCCGAACTCGACCGGCTGATCGATGAAATTCTGACCTATGCCAAGCTCGACAGCGAAACCGCGCAGGGCGTGTCGCTCAAGACCGAAAGTCTGGAGTGCCGCGCGGTGGCCTGGCGAGTGCTGGATACCTTGAGTCCGCTGCATCCTCATCTCGAATTGCGAGTCGCCGACGGTGAAGAGCTCGAGGTCGAGGCGGAACCGCGCTATTTGCAG
This sequence comes from Salinicola halimionae, assembly GCF_003206065.1. GTDB lineage: Bacteria > Pseudomonadota > Gammaproteobacteria > Pseudomonadales > Halomonadaceae > Salinicola > Salinicola halimionae. Next base: position 459,067 of record NZ_PZJQ01000004.1, read on the forward strand.
CGGGCGGTCCAGAACCTGGTCGCCAATGCCTGCCGCCATGCAGAGCATCAGGTCGTGGTGACGGTCCACCGCGAGCCGCGGGCGGTGCGTATCGACGTCGAGGACGACGGTCCCGGCGTGCCGGAAGAAAAACGCATCGCTATCTTCAAGCCATTCGCCCGGCTCGACGATAGTCGTACGCGACGCTCCGGCGGCTACGGCCTGGGGCTCTCCATCGTGCAGAAGATCATGGCCTGGCATGGTGGCAACGTGGTGGTCGATCGTAGCGAGTGCCTGGGCGGCGCTCGGTTCAGCCTGTTGCTGCCGCTGCACGGACGCGAAGCGATCCGTCCGGTGACCTTCGACGAGGAGTCGGCTTGATCGGCGCGTGTCACATCAGCGGACTGGCTTGGGTCTCAGCAGACGATCGACTTTGATCGAGATGGTGCCGCGGCCGTGTAGTCGAGGTGCTCGTCTATCCCGCCGTCATGTCTCGTTCCGGAGGCATGACTCTCGCTTCATCACTCTCATGTCCCGTTTATCGGGAGTCACATGTATCGAGAGTCACATTTATCGAGTGTCGCGGTTATCGGATGTCATGATTCGGGCGTGCCGGCCGGCTTGACCCCACTCAATACCGCAAACGAGGTATCCCGCGCGGTACGAATGAAGTCCTCCATCCAGGGTAATCCCAGATTGTCTTCCCGAATCGCCGCATAGAGCGTACTCCATACGCCCTCCTTGCCCAGCGGCAGCGCCTTGACGTAGTCGCGCTCCAGATACTCGGTCAGTGCCCAGTTGGGAAGGGCACAGACTCCACGGCCACTCGCCACCAACTGCATCATCATTACCGTGAGTTCGGCGCTGCGGATTTCCTGCGGGCGCACGTTCGCCGGATCGAGAAACTGCGTGAAGACGTCCAGGCGGGAATGTTCCACCGGATAGACGATAAGCGTTTCCGCGGCAAGGTCGGACGGCTCGATCCAGCTGCGAGTCGCCAAGGGATGTTGCCTGGCAACGGCGAGCAGACCTTCGTAGCGAAACAGCGGGGCGTAGTGGACGCCCGGCAGCGGCTCGGGGTTATCGGTAATCACCAGATCCAGCGCTTCGCGGGTCAGACCCGGCAGCAGGTCGAAATTCTGGCCGCTGGGGATATCGATCTCGACTTCAGGCCAATGATCCCGGAAATGATCAATTGTCGGCATCAGCCACTGGAAACAGCTGTGACACTCGATCGCCATGTGCAGGCGGCCATGTTCGTGCCCCGCCAGTCGTGCCAGGTCCCGCTCTGCCAGACGCAACTGCGGTAGCACCTGCTCGGCCAAGGTCAACAGACGCTCTCCGGCACGGGTAAACGATACCGGGCGGGTCTTGCGCGTGAATAGCGGCATGCCTAGCCGCGACTCCAGGTCCTTGATCTGGTGCGATAACGCGGACTGGGTCAGATGAACACGCTCCGCGGCTTCGACCAGCGAGCCGGTATCACGCAAGGCGATGAGCGTACGGAGATGACGAAGTTCGAGCATGTTATGAATTTTGCTCACGTTGGTGATTAGATAAACGCGTTTGATTCAGGATTTGTGGGCGGACAGACTGCTCGGCAAGCCAACACTTTGCCATTCTAACCGCTAACATTGAGAGACCCTACACATGACCACTCTGGTACATACGCTGGGTTATCCGCGCATCGGCGCTCATCGTGAATTGAAGAGAGCCGTCGAAGCCTACTGGAAGAGTGAGCTCGACCGCGAGGGTCTCGAGCAGGAAGGCGTACGTCTGCGCAAGACGCATTGGCAGGATCAGGTCGACGCTGGCCTGGATGTCGTCACCGTCGGCGACTTCGCTTTCTATGACCAAGTGCTCAACGTTTCCGTACTGGTCGGCGCTGTACCGCCCCGTTTCGGCAGCGTCGATGGAGATGTCGATCTCGATACCGATTTCCGCATGGCCCGCGGTCGCGCACCGTCCGGTGAGCCGGTGGCAGCTTGCGAGATGACCAAATATTTCGACACCAACTATCACTACCTGGTGCCGGAATTGCATGAGGGTCAGGCCTTCCGTATCGCTAGCCAGCGATTGTTCGAGGAAGTCGCCGAAGCGAAGGCAGAAGGGCACCCGATCAAGGTGGCTTTGACCGGCCCGGTGACCTGGCTTTGGTTGGCCAAGTCAAAGAGTGAGGGCCTCGATCGTCTTTCGTTGCTCGACGACCTGGTGTCGACCTACGATCAGATTCTGAGCCGGCTGGCGGACGCTGGGGTCGAGTGGGTGCAACTGGACGAGCCGGCGCTGGTTCAGGACCTGCCCGACGATTGGCAGCGTGCTTTCGAGTCTGCCTACAACCAGTTGCAGTCGGCCCCGGTGAAGTTGCTGCTGACGAGCTACTTTGGCGGCCTTGGCGATAACCTGGGGCTGGCAGTGTCGCTACCGGTCGCAGGGCTGCACATCGATCTGGTGCGGGCACCACAGCAGTTGACCGCGGTGCTCGATCGCCTGCCGCCCGACAAGGTGCTTTCTGTGGGGGCCATCGATGGCCGCAACATCTGGCGCGCTGATCTGAGCCAGCTCGTCGGAGCGCTAAAGGATGCCAAGGCTCGGCTGGGGGATCGGCTGTGGCTCGCGCCGAGCTGCTCGCTGCTCCACGTGCCGGTGGATCTGGATAACGAAACCAAGTTGGACCCCGAATTGAAGAGCTGGCTGGCATTCGCACGCCAGAAGCTGGATGAGATCGTGACGCTGGCGCACGTGCTCGATGGCGTCGAGACGCCATCAGATTGCCAGCGCGTCGAGGATGCCAGCCGGGCGCTGGCTGCGAGACGTGAATCCCATCGCATTCACAAGCCTCGGGTCGCCGAGCGTCTGGCCAAGGTCGGCGTCGCCGACACGCGGCGTGGCAACGTCTATTCGGCACGAGCGGTAGCGCAGCGTGCGCGACTCGATCTGCCGCTGTTTCCGACGACATCGATTGGCTCTTTCCCGCAGACGCAGGAGATTCGCACGGCTCGCCGTGACTTCAAGCGGGGCGAGCTCGATGTGGCGGATTACGAACGCCGTATGCGTGATGAAATCTCGCTGGTGGTCGAGCGTCAGGCGCAACTGGGCCTCGACGTACCGGTGCATGGCGAGGCCGAACGTAACGATATGGTTGAATATTTCGGCGAACAGCTCGATGGTTTCGCCTTTACTCAGAGCGGCTGGGTCCAGAGCTACGGTTCGCGCTGCGTCAAGCCGCCGGTGATTTTCGGCGACGTGACCCGACCCGCGGCGATGACGGTGCGCTGGAGCGAGTACGCCCAGTCTCTCACCGACAAGCCGATGAAAGGCATGCTGACCGGCCCGGTGACCATCCTGCAGTGGTCGTTCGTGCGTGACGATCAGCCGCGTGCCACCACCTGTCGTCAGATCGCACTGGCGCTGCGCGATGAAGTCGCCGATCTCGAACGTGCTGGTATCGCGATCATTCAGATCGACGAGCCTGCCCTGCGCGAAGGGCTGCCGTTGCGCCAGGCCGAATGGCAGGCCTATCTCGACTGGGCGGTAGAGTGCTTCCAGCTCAGCGCGGCGGTCGTTGCTGACGGGACCCAGATCCACACTCACATGTGCTATGCCGAGTTCAACGACATCATCGGGGCTATCGCGGCGATGGATGCCGATGTCATCACCATCGAGACGTCGCGCTCGGACATGGAGCTGCTGGATGCTTTCCAGCACTTCGATTATCCCAACGGGATTGGGCCGGGCGTCTACGACATCCATTCGCCGAACATTCCCGAGCGTGCCTGGATGGTCGATCTGATGGCCAAGGCGGCGGAAAAGATCCCGGCCGAGCGTCTTTGGGTCAATCCGGATTGTGGCCTGAAAACGCGCGGCTGGGCGGAAGTGGAACCGGCGCTGGCCAACATGGTCGAGGCTGCCCGTGAGCTGCGTAAGCGTTATGCCTGAGACGATTGTCGAGCGATGAACGGGTTCGTGGTTTGGCCCGCCAGTACCCCTGGCATGTTAGGCTGAACATTGCGCCGCGAGACGATCTCGCGGCGCTTTTTTATGACGGCTCTTCGAGGGCGTTTACAAAACAGGCGAACGAAGACAAGGCAAGGCGAAATTGGACGAGAAAGCGGAATTTACAGGGCGTAAATGAGTATTTTGAGGTCAATTTTAACGCTGTATTGTCGAGTGCAGCCCTCTAGTAAGCGCTCTCTTCGTGTTCAGACATCTCTCGGGAATCTCACTCATGTCCAAAGCGCCTCAGGCTGGCACAGACCGCCGCGCCCTCCATTGCCATCACTCATCGCTTAGCTGGTTGGCTGCATCGATCTGCGCGCTCTTGCTTGCGGGTTGTGCCGGCGGGGGGCACCCCCGTGTGAACTCGACGGCACCGTCGTCGGCGTTGGAGGCGCTCAAGTCCCCGCTACTACCCAGTGCCTTCTTCGCGGATGGCGGCAAGACCTTCACTGCCTGGCGCTGTACGCCGTCTCAAGACCTGGTGACGACCACGCCCGATGAGAGCCGATTGCGACTATGGACAGCGCTGGGGGAGACCGAGCTGCCCAGTGCCGTGGTCGGGGCCGGATCCCGTTACGAACTCGGGGGGCTGTCATTCTGGCGCCAGGGCCGCGACGCCCGCGTCGAAAGCGACAACGGACGACTGGTCTGTACGCTGGCCAACGAACGCGAAACGGCGACTCGCGAGCAGCACCCCGACAGCATACTCTACGCTGGCGGCAACGAACCGGGCTGGAATGTTTCACTCGATCGCAACAGCCATTCACTGACGCTGGTATCCGATTACGGCCAGGCCAGCGATACGTTCGATTACCGGGTCGCTGCGGTACATAACGGTAGCGATGCAAGCATGGTGTTGGTCAGCGATAGCGGCCGCTATCCGATGGAGCTGAATCTTCGGGCCGGCGCCTGTTTCGATGACATGAGTGGCAAGCCATGGCCGGTCAAGGTGACGTTGCGCTATGGCGGGCGTGAATTTCACGGCTGCGGGCAGGGTGTCGAGGCCAGTCGGTAGATATCGGAGCCGATCGTCATGATATGAACGATAGCGTCGAACGGTTCGTGCCATTTTTCGCGTTTTTCATTTCAAAAAGCACAATGAATAATGCCTCCAACGTTCGCCGGCGGCTGCCGGTGTCTTGTACTCAGGTTCGGAGGCAGATTCATGACGCAACGCATTCTTCTCATTACCAGTTCTCTTTTCGGCGAGGGTGGTCAATCTCGCGCGCTGGCGGAGTCCTTCAAGCAGTCGCTGGAAGCCCGAGATGTCGAGCTCACCGAGCGCAACGTGGTCGAACAGACGTTGCCGCATCTGACGGGAGCGGAGATGACGAGCTGGATGACCGAGCCCGCCGAGCGCAGCCTCGAACAGCAGGCTTTGGCGCGGATCTCCGATGAGCTTCTGGCCGAAGTCGAGGCCAGCGACGTGCTGGTTCTGGCGGTGCCGCTCTACAACTTGGGGATTCCGAGCCAGCTCAAGTCCTGGTTCGACCGTATTCTGCGCGCCGGCAAGACCTTTCAATACACCGCCAATGGCCCGGTTGGGTTGCTGGAAGGCAAGTCCGGGCTGATTCTGGCGGCGCGCGGCGGCATGTATGCCGGCACGGAGATGGACTCTCAAACGCCGCATCTCAAGCACATGCTGGGGCTGATCGGGATCAAGGATGTTCACACGATCTACGCGGAAGGCCTCAACATGGGCGATGAACGCAAGCAACAGTCTCTGAAAGAGGCGAAGCAGGCGATCGGCCAGTACGTTTCATCGCGATTTTAAGGGTCCATATCCCGGGGAGTCTGTCATGCGTCAACTGCTGCAAAACGATGGTCTCGGCAAGCTGATCGTTCGCCTGAGCGTAGGCATCCTGATTCTGTTTCACGGCATCAACAAGGTCACTCATCCGGGCAGCTTCGACGGGTTGGGCCAGATGCTGGAGGGGATCGGTCTACCGGCGTTTCTCGCCTATGGCGTCTTGCTGGGCGAGGTGGTCGGTCCGCTGATGGCGATCGTTGGTTGGCAGGCGCGAATTGGCGGTCTGCTGATGGCCGGCAATATGACCGTTGCGGTCCTGCTGGTCCATCTACCCCAGTTGGGATCGCTCAACGAGCAGGGCGGCTGGGCGCTGGAACTGCAGGGGATGTACTTCTTCGCCGCGCTGGCGGTGGTGTTCCTTGGCAGCGGTCGCACGGCGTTGAAACCCGACTGATTCCCGGCAAGCGATATCGCCCCCGGGAAAGCTCTCGATATCATCGGTATCGAGGGCTTTATTTTGCCTATGGTGGCCCAAGTCGCCGCCGACCGGTATGCGAGACGATGTTTACCTTGAGGGATAGACAGTGTCATTCACCGAACGGCGGTCGTGGTCTACCATAGAGTGGTTCAATACACTGACGAATCAGGAAGATTTCATGGAATACCTGCATACGATGGTTCGCGTTGCCGATCTCGACGCCTCGCTGCATTTCTACTGCGACCTGCTGGGCCTGCAGGAAGTCTCGCGCAAGGAAAACGAGAAGGGTCGGTTTACCCTGGTTTTCCTGGCGACGCCCAATGACACCCCGCGCGCCAAGGCCGAGCAGTCGCCGATGGTCGAGCTGACCTACAACTGGGATCCGGAGACATACACCGGAGGCCGCAATTTTGGTCATCTGGCCTATCGTGTCGACGATATCTACGCACTATGCGAAAAATTGCAGGCCGGTGGCGTCACCATCAATCGCCCGCCGCGCGACGGCCACATGGCTTTCGTTCGCTCGCCGGATGACATTTCCATCGAGCTGCTCCAGAAAGGTGATGCACTTGAACCCAGTGAGCCCTGGGCCTCGATGGAAAATACGGGTAGCTGGTAAATATCGTGAGCCGTTCGAGTCTTGTCTTCTGCGGCTGGTTGCTGCTGGTGGCGGTTGCCGCCAGCAGCGGCATTCTGGCCCCGCCCGGCGAGTGGTATGCCGCGCTCGTCAAGCCGCCCCTGACCCCGCCGGACTGGCTGTTTCCCGCCGCCTGGACGCTGCTTTATCTGATGATGGCAGTGGCGGCCTGGAAGGTGACATTGATCGTCCCGCGCAGCGATCGTCGGACGGCGCTGGCGCCTTTCATGCTGCAGTTGATCGCCAACGGGGTATGGTCATGGCTGTTCTTTGCGGCGCACTGGATGCTGATCGGGCTACTCGATCTGCTATTGATGTGGGGGCTGATCGTGTGGACGATCGTGACGTTCTCGCGCTATTCACGCCTCGCTGCCGGCTTGCTGTTGCCCTACCTTGCGTGGGTCAGTTTCGCCGCCTATCTCAACGCGGCGCTGTTGGTATTCAACGCCCCGTGGCATTGAGGTATCTGCGGCCTACGGCGGCCATGCAGAGATGCATCGTCTCGACAGCGAAAGGATGTTCATGAGTCATCGGGCCAGCCCACTTCCGGCAGATATCGAAAAGGCGATGCGTCGGGAAGCGGCCGAACTCGAGCGGCTGGACCGCGAGGTCTATCGCCAGTACGGCCGAGACCCGCTGGCGCCGATCGTCGGCCTGGGGCCTCGAGAGGCAACGCTCGCGATCTTCGGGCGTGATCCCGGCAAGAAAGAGGTCGACGTGGGTTTGCCCTTCGTGGGAGCTGGCGGTCAGAAGGTGCGCGGCGCACTCTATCGGCACCGCCACGGCAAGTCTCTACCGGACTTCGAGACTTCGCTGACGGTCGGCGAAGACCTCTTCTGGATCAATACCGTCCCTTACAAGCCGCAAGGCAACAAGGCATGGTCGATGGCCGTAAAGCGGCGTTTTCAACCGTTGGTGGCGGCGCTCCTGGCCCAGCAGTGGCAGGGCGAACAGGTCATCACGCTGGGGCGTGAAGCGTTTTTCTGGTTCGGTATCGGCCAGCCGCCGGCAGTTCGTGATGCGCTGGCAGCCTTCTGGAACCGTGACGATCGCTTTGCCACGACTCACGTCACCGAACTGTCCCTACCTGACGGTTCGACCAAGCGTTTCGTTCTGGCGCCGCTGCCCCATCCGTCGCCACTCAATCAGCAGTGGTTCAAGCGTTTCCCCAGCCTCCTGGATGCGCGGCTAGCGGCCTTGAACATCGAGTGATATCAATGATGAGGCGTTGCCTCAATCGGGTTTCGTTGCCATCCGGCCACTGCCCAGAAACGTGATTGCCAGCGCCCCGCCCAGGAACATGCCCTGTAGCTCGAGTGTCCAGCCACCCTGACCATTGAGTGTCCATAGTTGGCCTGTATGGACGAGTACCAGCGCCACGATCATGTTGACCGCCATCAACAGCCCACCGATTCGTGCCTGCCAGCCGACGATAGCCATCAGCGGTGCGACGATTTCGCCGACCAGCACGCCATAGGCAACGAAAGAGGGGAGCCCCATTGCTGAAAGCTGTTGGGCGATACCGTTGAGGCTGGAGGGATCCATCAGTTTGCTGATGCCATGAAGCAGGATCAGGCCGCCGACGCACAGGCGTAGCAGGAGTTTGCCCAAGTCTTCGTTGTGCAGGAAGCGCATAAGAAATTTCCGTGTGGTAACACTATTTGTCAGCAATGCGATGCCACTCTGGCGAGGCTAGGCTACCAGAACTTGCGGCAGATGCCGGCTCAATAATTAAAGTGTCTATTTGTAATCAATTGACTACATTGTTCTTAGCAATTTTGACAATGTTATTTTTTGTTAAACCGGGCGATACTCAAACCCGTGCGCTTCCCCAAACTCTGATGCGCTCGATGCAGGATCGCCGCTTGGTCATGGTTCGACATCATTCTGTGTGTCCGGCGGAGAAGGGCCTGGCCACGGTTGCGTACCCTACATACAAGAACGAGTCGACAATGCAGAGCCTGTTCTTCTCTCTCTGGCGGAAATGTACGGAAGCGCCCGACTCTCTGCCGGCGGAGCGCCGACGTAGCTTCGAGATCATGGCCGAAATCTATCTGCTCGCGCTGTGTTTGCAGGTGATCGTGGCGCCGTTGCTGTTCGCTGTCGGGCATTTTTGGCTGGGTGGACTCAATCTGCTCTGCCTGGGTGGTTACGTGCTGGCGCTAATGCTGCATCGCCGGCTCTATGTGGCGACGGCATTGGCTGTCAAGTTGGGTGTCTTTCTCGTCTTCGTCGGCGTGGGTACCGACATCGCGGCCAATCAGGTCAGCGTGATCTACTATCTGTTGTTCGCCGAGGTCGAACTGATGCTTGCCGATCTGAGGCGGCGAACCAAGATTCTCGCTACGGGCGTCTTGATCGCGCTCTCGCTCGGCGTGCTCCATTTGCCATCGCTACGCGTACCTGTCGTTTCCCGTTCGGTGGTGGATACACTACTGTCCGATCTGGGGCTGGGGCTGGTCTTCGTCATGCTGTGCGTCGTGATTCTACGCATGCTGGCGATCACCGATCGCCATGAGCATCGTTACCGGCGTGATGCCATGCACGACTCGCTGACTCGAGCATTCAATCGGCGTGCGATCTTCGAGCGGGCCTCTGGCTACTGGAAGCTGGGCCGGGCTTTCGCCGTCGTGCTGGTGGATGCGGATCATTTCAAAAACATCAACGACAATCACGGGCACACCGCGGGCGATGCCGTGCTCCGTCATCTCGCCAAGCTATTACGGGATTCGCTGCGCAGCGATGACAGTGTTGGCCGTGTCGGGGGGGAGGAATTCCTGATTCTGCTGCCCGGCGCCGGTCAGACGCAGGCTATCGCCGCCGCCATGCGAATCCGTGACCGGCTGGCGCGTCACCCCTGTTGGCTCGACGGCACTGTATTGCCAGCAACGGTGTCGATGGGTATCGCGCTGTCTCGTGAAGGCCTGCATCTCCGAGATGTGATCGATCTGGCGGATCGCCGTCTCTACGCCGCGAAATCCGGTGGTCGCGATCAGGTCGTGGCCAAGGGGCACGCCGATAGTTCCGCCTCCCGCAATGCCGAGCGGCTTACCCGGGGCGCAGAAAGTGCTTTGGAGATCGATGAGGTATAAACCTCACTAAAGCTCTCTCTCCGGGGATTTCCAGACCGGCATCGTTAAAGCGCTCAGGTCAGCCGTGGTAGCCCACGTTGGATGAGCTTCGTCATACCGCCCGCCACAGGCGTGCAAAGCACCCAGGGCAGGATCAGAAGAGCGATGCTCAGCGCTCCCATGTAGACATCGCTGAACCAGTGCGCACCGACCATGATTCTGGGCGCACTCAATAGCAGCACGAAGGCCAGGCTCCATCCGGCGATGCGGCGGTCGGCAAAGCGTAGCATGAAGCCGGCGAAGATCATCAGCATCAAGCCATGATCGCCGGGAAAACTATTCGATGCGGCGTCCTTGGTGGGAATCGAAACAATGTCCGTCAGCCGAGCCGCATGAGCAAAAAAGCGCGTCGGGCTGGGATGCCCGTAGGTGATGGCATTGTTGGTGACTACCGCGATGATACCCGCGGTCAACAGCATCGTCAGACCAATACCGAGCCATCGGCGCAGCCTGTCGGGACGCGGATCTCGGCACATCGCCATGGTGAACAGTCCACCCATCACCGCGAACGATGCTGCATCGAAAAAGCGTGTGTTGAGCAGTGCCAGGATGTTGTCCCACAGTTCGTGATTGGGAGTGATCCATTGATTGAAGGTCCAGAAAATCCGGTCGTCCACGTTATCCCAGGGCAACCCATGGGGTAGGGCCCAGCTAAGCAACAACCCCAGTGCGATCAGATTCAGACCGATCAGACGTTTCCATTGTATGTTCATCAGTGACTCGCAGGGTGATTCGTCTGCGAGGATTATAATTTAAGCATTCTATAAGGAACAGTGTTTGATAACATGGTGTCGAATCTTTGGGTATCCGGGAACGATGGCTCATCAAGAGAGCCAGGATGATGACAGTCAGGACGCGTTTGTTGCTTGTCCAGTTCTCTCTTTGCTCGTTCAATTGTCACGTGCGCTGTCTGCCGATAGCGACCGTTTGCCACACCGGATCCGATGGCCTGCCTAAATGTCTCCCTGCTATGATGGTGGCTCTGATCGGGACGCCCGAGGAGTGACGAAGCATGCTGAGTACAATGATGTTGTTCTTGATTTTCGTAGGTGTCGCGATCGCCGTTTATCAGGTTTATGACATCTATTACGCTCAAAACTTCGAAGACGACGAGCGGCAGACATTTGACGATAGCGCTCTGGGTCAGCTCTCGACCCAGGCCGAGCAGTACAAGGCAACGGGAGAGTTCCAAGGTTTGCTGGAACTCGCGGGTCGACTGTTCGACACTCGCTTCGATCGTGATCTCGTGCTCTCCGCGGCCTCTCGCCCTCAGCCATCCCCGTATCTGGCGGCATTGTTACGTCGCCAGCGACATATTCTCTCCAACGGCCGAATTCTGGTACATCACCTCCTTTCCTGGAAAACCCGACCGCCCGCCAAAGACAGTCGGCCCGTGCTGTTGACGTTGGTGTTGGTGAACTGCCTGGTGGTGATGTTTTTCGGTGGGCTGAGTCTTTACACGATTGCCTACCAGGTTTCCGTGGAAACGCTGGCTTGGATGAATAGTGAATGGATTTTGATGCTGATCATCTATGCGGTGATCATGCTGACTCACGGAATCTACAAGCTCGACACCTACCTCCATGATCTCTACCTGATCGGCACTCTGAACCGTACTTCTGGATAGCCTTTGGCCCGCGCCTTGTGACCAGCCGGGCAACCACGATCCATTGATTACGGCCGAGTCGCCGAGCAACGGTATCGTATTCTCTGTACGTCGCCTTGCCTCAGCGTCCAGGTCTTCACGGGATGAGCCTCTCAGATGGCTCGGGGATCGTCCGTGAACCTTCGCATACGGTAGACGCCTCGGGTATTTCCCCGTGCTATCTAACCGATGTTATGTAATTAACCTTCCTAACATGCTGTCATTATTGAAAAATTCGATAAGGCAAGAGCATGGGTCAGCAGGAAGGCTGTATCGCTCATCACTTCGGTCACTACGGAACACTCTCGGAAAATGACCGCCACCGGCTTGACGCTCTTGAAGGCGCGGCAGTTGACGTGATCAAGGGGCAGGTACTTTGGCACGAGGGCGACATCGCTAGAGAATTTTGTACGTTAGGGCGGGGATGGGCTTATTCGTTTCGCCATATGGAAGATGGCACTCGCCATATTCTTGAGATCTTTTTACCCGGAGATATCATCGGGTTATGTGAATTTTCATTCAAACAACGGCTTTCCAGCGTTGCTATGCTGGAGGATGGCGAGATTCGGTTGGTGTCGAATCGGCAGCTACATGATCTGTTTCGTCAATCGACCAGTTTGATGTCGCTCTGCTTCGCCGTCTGCTCCTATCAGCAGGCCGTGCTGAGCGAGCGAATGGTCCATCTCTCTCGGCGTAGTGCTCGCCAGCGAGTAGCCTACCTGCTGTTCGAGATATTCTGTCGGCTTCGGCGCCGTAATGACGGCCTGGAAGAGTGCTTTCGTCTGCCGCTATCGCAACAGCAGCTGGCGGATGCGCTAGGGTTGTCTCCGGTGCATGTCAGCCGGACGCTGACGGCCTTTCGCCACGAAGGATTGCTCAAGATAGCGCGTGGCTGGGCGCACATGATGGACCGGCGGGCATTGGCTCGCGAGGGTAGTGTCAGTGGCTGCCTGCATGATCACGTCGAGCCGCTCGTTTGATCGACGATGGCAATGGCCAAATAGGGAGTGCATACGTGAAAGCTCGCTTACGCCGGTAGCGAAAGCGAGCCGAGATGGCACTTGGCCTGAATCTGGCGTCGAGTCGTCCTAGACGGCGGCGCGACGTGACGCGCGGCTCAGCGCGCTGGTCATTTCGATTGCCATGGTCAGATCCGCCAGTTCCCGTGGGGAGAACGCATTCAGCGCCAGCTTGCGGGTCGCCGGGTTGGCCGGGCGGAAGTGCGTGAAAGACTCGCACCACGCCAGAGCGGCTTTTTCCCGCTCATCGAATTCGTCGGACTCCGCCCAAGCCGTCAACGCCTGAAGCTTGCTGGCAGAAATGCCCAGCGCTTCGGCCTGTTCACGGCGAAAGTGCGTGCAGCTCAGGCAGCCATTGATCTGCGAGGTGCGCAGCTCGGCCAGGCAACGAATCGACGGATCCAATGAACAAGCATGTAGCGATCTAGCGGACTTATCAATATTTTCGACGTCGATCGTCTGCCATTTATCAGCGTTCATCTCAGGGCTCCTGAAGCAGGTTTCATGCGATTAAACGACTATCGTTCTCAAGTTTCCACAGCTTTGATTGGAAAGTTTGAACACGGTTAAACTATGTAATCATAGTTTCGAACGCTGGAGACAACGAAAACGCCCCGCTGAGCGGGGCGCTTGTGGACACTTCAGCGGCGGCTTATCAGCAGCCCTAGGACCGCTCCGGCTAGGGTCGCGACGCCGATGCCTGACCACGGATGCTCGCGAACATAGCGGTCGCAGTCGTTCATGGATTGATTGGCCGAGCGCTTGAAGCGGCGATTGCGTCGACGCGATTCGGCCGCCATGCGGGCGTACTGCTCTTCGCTTTTCATCCGAGCTTCTTCGATGGCGTCTCCGGCATCGTCTCGCAGATCGCGTCCCAACGCCTGACCTTGATCGCCGATGTCGCGCAGATCGTCACGGATGCGGTCGGTACGTGCTTGTTGGTCGTCACGCTTGTTGAATAGGCTCATGGTTCACTTCCTTGATGTTTATGGTCCTGTGCGTATGACAGCGTAGACGTTCTGAAGTGCCTGCGCCGCCGTAAAATCGGGTTGATAGGCAAAGCTGACGGGCTTCTGCTCGCTGGACAGCCTGCGTGCTGTATAGTCGACGGTCGGATTTCGATGATGAAAACAGGAAGTCGGCGTGTCGTTGGAACTCTGGTTTTCTCTGCTGGTGATATGTGCCCTCGGGGCCATGTCGCCAGGCCCCAGCCTGGCCATGGTGATGCAGAATACGGTCGGCGGTGGGCGTCTCTGTGGCGTGGTCGCGGGAATTGCTCACGCCCTTGGCGTCGGGCTATACGCCGGCCTGACGGTATTGGGGTTGGCGGCAGTCATCGCCCATCAGCCTTGGTTATACCGGTTGGTGACCTGGGGTGGTGCATTGTATCTCGCATGGCTGGGTTTTCAGGCACTACGCGCTGGCGGTAGCGATGGTTTCGAGGTCGTCAGCCAATCCAGAGGCTGGCGTCGAGCCATGCGCGATGGTCTGCTGGTGGCGTTGGGTAATCCCAAGCTAATCGTGTTCTTCATTGCGTTGTTGAGCCAGTTCGTCACTGTCGATCTGAGTGCGGATGCGCGCTGGCTTGTCGTTGCGACGGCGGCGCTGGTTGATGGCGGTTGGTACGTGCTGGTCGCATTGGTTCTGTCGCATTCCCGAGTACTGCCGTGGTTGCAGCGACGCGCCGGATGGATTCACCGACTGACTGGCGTCGTGTTGCTGGGGCTGGCCGCTCGGGTAGCGCTGGGCTGATCGCCGTCGGCACCGCCGGGACGCCCGCCGCTCGGTCTAGAATCTCGGCCAAGGTTTTCGTCCATTTTTTCGCCCCCTACCTTCGCCCTGGACTTCCCCCTCAGACTGTCCTCTCAGACCTTCGCGTGAGGTTGGCTTCCGAGTTCATTGCGTGTGGCTATTCGTTCAGACGCTCGAGTATTGGCGCGATCGGCGCGTCGAAAGGCATTACACCGAAAATGGGCGAGGCGTCTTTCAGCCGAGTGGCGCAGAAGGTATCGGCGACGGCGTTGGGTGCGTGGCGAATCAACAGCGCCGCCTGCAGCGTCTGCGCCATGCGCTGGGCAAGCCAACGCGCCTCGACCTGAAGCTGCTCCGAGCTCGCCGCCAGCCGATGGTCGAGTGAATCGACCGCGGCGTCGAAGGCAGGATGGTGGCCTCGGGCCTGGTTCAACTCCTCTCGTAGAGCCGCGATGCTGGCCGGGTGGCGATCCAGGATTCGCAGTACGTCCAGACAAATGACGTTGCCTGAGCCTTCCCAGATCGAGTTGACCGGGGCCTCGCGATAGAGTCGCGCCAACGGCGTTTCCTCGACATACCCGACACCACCGAGACACTCCATCGCTTCGGCCATGAATAGGGGGCCGCGTTTGTTGTGCCAGAACTTGGCCAACGCGGGAATCAGGCGTGTCAGTGCTGCCTCGTGCTCGTCATCCGTGGTCCGGTCCATGGCGCGCGCGCCGCGCATGGCGAGTAACAGGCTGGCCTCGGTTTCGATCGCCAGGTCGGCGACCACGCGTTGCATCAAGGGTTGGTCGGCCAGTCGCCGATCGAAAACCGTTCGTTCCTGCACGTGGTGCCAGACCTCTCTCAGCGCCTGACGCATCATGCCTGCCGGTGCGGTGGCGGCATCGAGCCGAGTCTGCTGCACCATCTCCAGAATGGCCGGCACGCCGCGGCCGGGCTCGCCAACGAGCTGCGCCCAGGCACCGGCATATTCGATCTCGGCGGAAGCGTTGGCGCGATTGCCGCACTTGTCCTTGAGCCGCTGAATCTCGATGGCATTACGTTCCCCCTCCGGTGTGAATCGCGGAGCCAGAAAGCAGGAGAGTCCGTCGTCGGTCTGGGCCAACGTCAGAAAGGCGTCCGACATTGGCGCACTGCAGAACCATTTGTGGCCCTCGAGCCGATACCATTCCCCAGGGCCAGTAACCGTTATCGGCTGCGCTCGAGTGCTGTTGCGACGTACGTCGCTGCCGCCCTGTTTCTCGGTCATGGCCATGCCGAAAGTATTGGTCGTCTTTTGCCAGGCCGGGAGGGCGGTCGGGTCGTAGTCCCGACCCATGAGGCGCGCTTGCCATGCCTCGCCATCTCTCAGGTGGCGCAGAACCGGCATGGCCGCGTGGGTCATGGTGATCGGGCAACAGAAGCCGGGTTCGGCCTGGGTCAGCAGATAGAGTGCGGCGATGTGCGCCTGATGCCCGCCGTCATGCTCGCGCTCCCAGGCGACGGCGTGCCAGCCGTCGCGAATGGCGAGATCCATCAGTGCATGATAGCCGGGGTGGTAGTCGACTTCGTCCAGGCGTCGACCGTAGCGGTCGAAAGCGTGGAGCTGTGGTGGGAAGCGGTTGGCCTGATCGCCCCAGTTCGCCACCTCCGGCGCTGCCAGGCGTTGGCCCAGCGGCTCAAGGCGTTGTTCCACCCAACGCGGAGCAAATTTCGCGACGGCGTCACGTAGCATCCGGTCGGTGCGCCACAGGTCACCTTCGGTTTCCATGCCGGGCTGGTTTTCGACGCGATGGGTCGTCAGTTCGGTGCGGGGCACATAGTCGGCCATGCAATCCTCCAGGGTGACTGAATTCAGCATAAACCGCTCATCGATGAATGTGCGTGGTCTTCGACCAACGCGGTATTCCAGCAACGCCGTTTATTTCACAGCAGCTCTCGATAGGCCTGTGGCTCCCGACACGATCGACGCCCCCGGTACGACACCGACTGTTGATGACCGGAAGGAGCGAGCCATAAACTGCTCGTGATACGCTGCGCACTCGTTTTTTGATCGACAGGTTCCTCATGAGCACGTTTTCCATGAGCAATAGGGTCATCGCCGACGAACAGGTCCAGCTCGTCGATCCACGCAACCGACCCTGCGGCAGCACCTCGCGAGCCATGATGCGACGCTTGAGCTGCTGGCACCGGGCGACCTATATCATCGTGCGCAATACGGCGGGCGAGATCTGCGTGCAGGAGCGCACGTCGATCAAGGAAACCCATCCGGGCTGGTTCGATCTGGCCGCCGGCGGTGTGGTTGGGGCGGGGGAGGCGTCGCTACCGGCGGCACGACGGGAGCTGTTCGAGGAGCTTGGTGTTGGCGGCGTCAAGCTGATATCGGGTGGTGAGTTCGTATTCCAGGAAGCGGAGTTGAGGCTTTACGGCAGTCTTTACTGGGTGGACTACACCGGCCCGTTGCGTCTGCAGCCTGAGGAGGTCGTTGCCGTGCGCTGGGTGCCGGTTGCCGAGGCGTTAGCGCTGGAGAAGGCCACGCCGGATACGCGTTTGGCGCTGTCGATGGCCATCGAACTTTCCCACTGGTGATGTGATGATTGGCGTGGCACTCTTTGAGTCGAAGGCGTGCCGATGATGGGAATGCTTCAGTGGTTTGGAAAGCGCTCCCACCATGGCAGGTGGCTCCCACGGATTTGAATTTGGCGTGACCCAGGTCGACTCATCAATGTCGTTATATACGCGAGACTGTCGGACGCAAACCGGCGAATTTTTCAATCTGCGTGCGCTGCGTGGACAGGTGCTATTGGTCGTCAACGTCGCTAGCCGCTGTGGTTTCACGCCGCAGATGGCGGGGCTGGAAAAGCTCTATCGCGAATATCGCGATCAGGGCTTTACCGTACTGGCGTTTCCCTGCAATCAATTCGGGCGTCAGGCGCCAGAATCCTCGGCGATGTTTGGCGCGTTGTGCGAGCAGCGTTATGCGGTGACGTTTCCGATGATGGAGAAGGTCCGAGTCAATGGACGCGAAGCGCATCCGTTGTTCGTGCATCTTAGGCGTCAGGCGCCCGGCGTGCTGGGCAGCACGCCGATCAAGTGGAATTTCACCAAGTTTCTAGTGGGGCGCGATGGCCAGATCATTCGTCGCTTTGGGCCGCGAGACGTGCCGCGCTCGCTGCGTCATGCCATCGAGGATGCGCTGGAAACACCTTTTTCGGCCTGAGTCGCGGCTCTCTATGTGTCACCTCGGCGTCTTGCTGTTTCAAGTTATCCGCCGGGCGGCCGCTCACCTCTTGCGACCATGACCCGCATCGCCAGTTCGTTGAAACGGGGTCGGCTCATCATCGTCGTCAGCCCCGAGAACAGCGACCAGCTTACCTTGCGCCAGCCTCCAAGCTTGCGGTTATGCCGCACCAGGCGCGTCAGAAGCTCGGTTTCGTCGAATGCGCGCCATTCTCCTGCCATGGAAAGCTGATTGCGTGCCATGACTGGCGACATCTCCAGACGATAGACCCACTCCAGCTGCTGTAGCGTCAGGTCACTGGCGTCGACCTCGCGGATCATGCTCGCGTAATCGGCCTCGCGTGGCTCGCGCTCGAGCCACAGCGGTGATAGCGCCAGCCATAGGGCGCCACGCTTGACGACCAGATCTTCGATCTCTTGCTCGTGATGCATCGGGCTTTCTCTACTCTCTGGACTGGCTCGGCTCGCCGGTCGGCTATCTTCGAATACCCGTCGCGGCGAGACAAGCCCGGCGCCGACGTTAGCCCGGATCGCGACTGTTCAGGAAAGGCGCGCGACGCAGTGTGGGTTTCGTAGGAGAGATAGCGGCGCATCATGAGTTCGTTCCTCCCTTTTTTGCCAACCTGTTTTGCCACCCTGTTAGAATGCGCCCAGACAGCATTCGACCTGATAGCATTCGACCCATGCCATCTCCCGGCGAGAGTCGTCGGGATTTCCGTTTCGGCTCAAGAAGACGAGGTTAGACGTGATCATCAAGCCCAAGGTTCGCGGTTTCATCTGTACCACGACGCACCCGCTCGGCTGTGAGTGCAATGTACTCGAACAGATCGAGACCACTCGTGCCAACCTGAGCGACCGCAAGGCCGGCCCGCGCAACGTGTTGGTCATCGGTGCTTCCAGCGGTTATGGCCTGGCGGCGCGCATCACATCAGCCTTCGGTTACGGCGCCGACACGCTGGGCGTGTTTTTCGAGAAGCCCGCCACCGAAAGTAAACCCGGCACCGCAGGCTGGTACAACTCGGCAGCGTTCGACAAGTTCGCCAAGGCCGAAGGTCTCTACAGCAAGTCGATCAACGGCGACGCGTTCTCGCATGAAGTCCGCGACAAGGCGATCGAGCTGATCAAGGCCGACATGGGGCAGATCGATCTGGTGATCTACTCGCTGGCTTCACCCGTGCGCAAGCTGCCGGACAGCGGCGAGCTCAAACGCTCCAGCCTCAAGCCGATCGGCGAGACTTACACTGCAACTGCCATCGACACCAACAAGGACACCATTACCCAGGCTTCCGTCGGACCGGCCACCGAACAGGAAGTGGCCGACACCATCGAGGTGATGGGCGGGGAAGACTGGGAACTCTGGATGGATGCGCTGGACAAGGCTGGCGTGCTGGCGCCGGGCGCCAAGTCGGTGGCGTTCAGTTATATCGGCACCGACATCACCTGGCCGATCTACTGGCATGGCGCGCTTGGCAAAGCGAAGGAAGACCTCGATCGTGCCGCCGGTGAAATCGATCAGCGTCTGAAGACGACCGGCGGTGGCGCCAACGTTGCCGTGCTCAAATCCGTCGTGACTCAGGCCAGTGCCGCCATTCCTGTCATGCCGCTCTACATCTCCATGGTCTATAAGGTGATGAAGGAGCAGGGCGTTCACGAGGGCACCATCGATCAGCTCAATCGACTGTTCGGCGAGCGTCTCTACGCTGATGGCGAACCCGAGTTGGATGAAGCGGGGCGTCTGCGTCTGGACGACTGGGAGCTACGCGACGACATTCAGCAGGCATGCAAGGATCTATGGCCGCAGGTCACCAGCGACAACCTGTTCGCATTGACCGATTACGCCGGCTACAAGCATGAATTCCTCAAACTGTTCGGCTTCGAGCGCGATGACGTCGATTACGATGCCGATGTCGACCCGTGGGTCGAATTCGACGTCGTTCAGGTTTGATCGCGTCGATCGTTGTCGTATGAATCATCATCCATGAACGCCAGCGACACCCCGCGTCGAGTGGGGTTCGTGATGCTGCCGGGTTTTTCCCTGCTGGCGCAGGCCTGCGCCATCGAGCCGCTGATCATCGCCAATACGTTGGCGGAGCGGCGGCTCTATACGGCCACGACCTTCGGCATCGATGGTCGCCCGGTGAAGAGCGTAGCCGAATTGACGCTCTCGCCGGAGAGCGTGGCCGGCAGCGATGCGCGCCATCTCGACATGCTGTTCGTCTGCGCTCCCACGCCGGGCTGGCCGGTCGCTGCGGGGGGAGAGAGCGAGACGCTGATCCATTGGTTACATCGATTGGCGAGCCGGGGCGTGATGCTGGGCGGCATCGCTGGTGGTACCCACTGGTTGGCGAGAGCGGGGGTGCTGGACGGCTATCGGGCTTCGATTCCCTACGCCAGTGCCGACGCGTTCGCGCGGGCATTTCCCACCATCCACGTCTCCCACCAGTTATTCGAGATCGACCGCAATCGCCTTACCTGCGGCGGCGGTACCGCGGCGATGGACATGCTGATGACGCTGGTCGGTCAGCAGCAGGGTTCGGGGTTGGCGCAGCGGATCTCCGAACATTTCGTCTGCGAGCGGATCCGCATGGCCGACGAGCCGCAGCAAATTCCGCTGCGTTCGCGACTCGGTCATGCGCCGCAAAGCCTGATCGATGCGGTGGCATTGATGGAGGCAAACATTGAGGAACCGCTAACCACGCACGAGCTGTCGGCGCATCTGGGGCTATCGCGGCGTCAGCTCGAGCGGCTGTTCAAGAAGCATCTCCAGGCTGTGCCCAGCCGCTACTACCTGAACCTGCGCCTGCAGCAGGCACGCAAATTGCTGCGGGAGGGCGATCAGGCGGTGGGGGAGATCGCGCTGGCGCACGGATTTTCGTCGGGTGCGCATTTTTCCACCGCCTATCGCCATCATTTCGGGATCAGTCCGCGGGATGAGCGACTGGGCCATGTCGGAGGCGAGTCGTGAATCCAGAGGAAGATGTTGCAATCGACGACGTCGGGATGATTGGAGATCACTGGTGGCACTCGGCGCGTCGGGTGGTATCTCCCAATGCCAATGCCAGACCGACGGACGAGGTCTCGGCAGTCGTGCTGCACGGCATCAGTCTTCCACCGGGTGAGTTTGGTGGAGATGCCATCGAGCGGCTCTTCACCAATACGCTGGATTCTGGCGCGCATCCGGCTTTTTTTGCGATCGCCTCGCTGCGGGTCTCCGCTCATCTGCTGATCCGACGTGATGGTGAATGCATCCAGTTTGTGCCATTCGATCGGCGTGCCTGGCATGCTGGCAAGTCACGCTGGCGGGATGTCGAGCGGGCAGGCCAGGAACAGCTGCGCGAAGGCCTCAACGATTTCACTATTGGTATCGAGCTGGAAGGTACCGACGAGCGTGCCTATCGAGAGGCGCAATACCGCACGCTTGCGGCTGTGCTTCGGGCGTTGATCGCACACTACCCGGCGGTAACCGCCGACCGTATTACGGGTCACGCGCAGATCGCGCCGCTTCGCAAGACTGATCCGGGGCCCGCGTTTGACTGGTCCTATCTGCGTCGTTGTCTGACAGAAATCGTTTGAATGCTATGCTTGTGCGTGGCGCGCTGCGCGTCTGAATTACGCGCGAGTCCACGGCACAGGTAAATTGGCTACATGGCTCTGCCCTCGTTTTCTGTTTGCGTGATTGGTCGCTAAGCAATTGATGTTGCGGCATTTGGGCTCGGTCTCCAGCACTATCGATGCGTCTGTGAATTGGCAGATGCGGGCGTTTGCGGTATCTTCTTCGCCTGATTTCCTGCGTCACGCACGCCTGCTGTCATTCCATTACAGCCAATAAATTTCGGAAAGCGGCCCCAAAAGAGCCGCGCCCGCACCGAAGAGCGCATATTCCCAAGCCCCGCTGCGGCTACCCGCCATGGCCGGGCGAATGGCAAACCTTTTCCCATTCGGAGAGTTGTCTATGAGTCTGGAGACACGAGAAGACCTCGACCCGGTCGAAACCACGGAATGGTTGGATTCCCTGGCCTCGGTCGTCGAGCATGAGGGCGAAGAGCGCGCTCGGTACATTTTGACCCGGTTGGCGGACCGCCTGCGTCGTGACGGCTCTTCACCGCCGTTTACCGGTACCACACCGCATCGCAACACCATTCCCGTGCACCGTGAAGCCAAGATGCCCGGCGACATGTTCATCGAGCGCAAGATTCGCTCTGCGATTCGCTGGAATGCCATGGTTCAGGTGCTACGGGCTAACAAGAAGCACAAGGGCCTGGGCGGTCATATCGCCAGCTATCAGTCCAGCGCCACGCTTTATGAGGTCGGTTTCAACCACTTTTTCCGCGCCGACGACGGTGACCACAAGGGCGACCTGCTCTACATCCAGGGCCACGTCACGCCGGGCATCTATGCGCGTTCTTTCCTGGAAGGCCGCCTGACGCAGGAGCAGATGGACAACTTCCGCCAGGAAGTCGACGGCGATTCGCTGCCATCCTATCCGCACCCCTACTTGATGCCGGACTATTGGCAGTTCCCGACCGTTTCCATGGGTCTGGGTCCGATCCAGTCGATCTATCAGGCCCACGTGATGAAGTATCTGCACTCGCGTGAGCTGGAAGACATGAAGGACCGCAAGGTCTGGGCATTCCTGGGCGACGGCGAGTGCGACGAGCCGGAATCGCTGGGCGCGCTGCACCTGGCCAGCCGCGAGAAGCTCGACAACCTGATCTTCGTCATCAACTGCAACTTGCAGCGTCTCGACGGCCCGGTGCGCGGCAACTCGCGGGTCATCGATGAGCTCGAAGGCGTCTTCCGCGGTGCCGGCTGGAACGTGATCAAGGTGGTCTGGGGCGGCCTGTGGGATCCGCTGTTCGAACAGGACACCAAGGGCATGCTGCAGAAGCGCATGGACGAGGCGGTCGACGGCGAGTACCAGAACTACAAGGCTCAGGGCGGCAAGTACACCCGCGACAACTTCTTCGGCAAGTACGAAGAGACCGCGGAGATGGTCAAGGACTACTCCGACGAGCAGGTCTTCCGGCTCAATCGCGGTGGCCATGATCCGCAGAAAGTCTACGCGGCATACCACGAAGCGGTCCACAAGTCGAACGGTCGTCCCACCGTCATCCTGGCGCACACCGTCAAGGGTTACGGCATGGGCGGTGGTCACGGCGAAGCCGATATGGAAGCCCACCAGATCAAGTCGATGGACGTCGATGCGCTGAAGGCTTTCCGCGATCGCTTCGGTATTCCGGTTTCGGACAAGCAGATCGAAAGCGGCGATATTCCGTACTACAAACCCGAAGACGACAGCCCGGAGATGAAGTATCTGCACCTCCAGCGCGAGAAACTCGGCGGTTTCCTGCCGGCGCGCAAGGCGGACTTCGAGGCCATGGAGATCCCGGGGCTCGACGACAAGATGTTCGCCGCCCAGTTGAAAGGATCCGGAGATCGTGAAGTCTCGACCACGATGTCCTTCGTGCGCGTGCTGAATGGCCTGGTCAAGCACAAGCAGTTGGGCTCTCGCGTGGTGCCGATCATTCCCGACGAAGCGCGGACGTTCGGGATGGAAGGGATGTTCCGTCAGCTCGGGATCTACGCGGCCGAAGGCCAGAAGTACGAGCCGATGGATATGGGCCAGATCATGTATTACCGCGAGGACAAGAAGGGTCAGATCCTCGAGGAAGGCATTACCGAAGCGGGCTCGATGTCGGCCTGGATCGCCGCGGCGACTTCTTACGCCAACCATCACCTGCCGCTGTTGCCGTTCTACGTCTACTACTCGATGTTTGGCTATCAGCGTATCGGCGATCTGGTATGGGCTGCCGGCGATTTGCAGGCGCGAGGCTTCATGGTCGGCGGTACGGCTGGTCGTACGACCATCAATGGCGAAGGCCTGCAGCACCAGGATGGCCATAGTCATATCCTGATGTCGACAGTGCCGACCTGCCGTGCCTACGATCCCTGCTATGGTCACGAGTTGGCAGTCATCGTGCAGGATGGTTTGAAGCGGATGTTCCAGGACAAGGAAAACTGCTTCTACTACCTGACCGTGATGAACGAAAACTACGCGCATCCAGCAATGGCGGAAGGCAGCGAAGAGGGTATCGTTCGCGGCATGTATCTGCTTGCGCCTGGCGAAGCTGCCGGGAAGAAAAAGCAGCCGCGCGTTCAACTGATGGGCAGCGGGACGATCCTGCGCGAAGTCGAAGCGGCCGCCGTGATGCTGGCCGAAGAGCATGGCGTGATTGCCGATGTCTGGAGCGTGACCAGTTTCAACGAACTGCGTCGCGAAGCGCTCGAGTACGATCGCCAGCAATTCCTCGACTACGATGAGAAGCGTGAAAAGCCGTGGGTCGTGCAGCAGCTCGACGGGACCGAAGGGCCGGTCGTCGCATCGACCGACTACATGAAGCTCTATGCGGATCAGATCCGCGCTTGGGTCCCGAGCGACTTCCACGTTCTCGGCACCGATGGCTACGGTCGCTCGGATACGCGCGAACAGCTGCGTCGCTTCTTCGAAGTCGATCGCTACTACGTGACGATTCAGGCACTGCGGGCGCTGGCCAATCGCGGCGAGATCGACGCCAAGGTCGTCAACGATGCCATGAAGAAATATGGCATCGATCCCGCCAAGCCCAGCCCTCTGATGTCTTGAGTCGGCGGATCACGTCAGGGTGTCGTCGCCGACGAGATGGCGGCGACCAGATTGCCTGAATTAGCCGGCTTGCCCGCTGGGCAGGCTGGTGGATGATTAAAGGAGCGCGACCTTGAGTAGCGAAATCATCAAAGTTCCCGACATCGGCGGCAGCGACGATGTCGAAATCATCGAGATCGCGGTGAGCGTCGGCGATGTCATTGCCGCAGAAGACACCATGATCACGCTGGAATCCGACAAGGCCAGCATGGACGTGCCGGCACCGAAAGGTGGCAAGGTCGTCAAGATTCTGGTCAAGGAAGGCGATACCGTCTCCGAGGGCGACGACATTCTCGAGCTGGAAGCCGAGGATGGCGGCGACGGCCAAGATGACGATGATGCCGACGACGAGCCGTCGCAGGACGAGAGCGAGTCATCGGATAAGCGCCAGGCGGACGATGGCGACGAGTCAGACGATAACGGTGGCGATGACGCCGAGCCTGAGAAGGCCGCTTCGAAGAAGAAGTCCTCCGGTGGCGGCAAGCGCACCGTCGAAGTGAAAGTGCCGGATATCGGCGGTGGCGACGGCGTCGAGATCATCGAAGTCGCTGTCAGCGAAGGCGACGAGATCAGCGAAGAAGACACACTGATTACGCTGGAATCGGACAAGGCCTCGATGGACGTGCCGAGCCCGTACAGCGGCAAGATCGTATCGCTCTCGATCAAGGAGGGCGACAGCGTCTCCGAAGGGGACCTGATCGGCACCATGGAGATCGCCGGCGAAGGTGACGACGAAGGCGAAGACGACGCCGATGACGCACCAGCAGCATCTTCCGATAGTGCCGATAGTGGCAACGACGACAGCGCCGACGACAGCGATGAAGACGACAGCGATGAAGACGACAGCGATGACGGTGACGGTGAACCCGGCCGGCAGGAGGTTCGTGTTCCCGATATCGGCGGCGGTGAAGGTGTCGAAGTGATCGAAGTCGCCATCAGCGAAGGCGACGAGATCAGCGAAGAAGACACCTTGATCACGCTGGAGTCCGACAAGGCCTCCATGGACGTGCCGAGCCCTTTCAAGGGCAAGGTCGTCGAAGTCTCGGTCAAGGAAGGCGACAGCGTCTCGGAAGGCGATCTGATCGGTTATATCGAGGTAGCCGGCGCTCCGGGGGCGGGTGCCAAGAAGCCGGCGAAGAAGAAATCTTCCCCGAAGAACAACGACGAGTCGAAGCCGGCACCGGCCAAGTCCGACGCCGAAAAGACGTCCAAGACCGATAAGCGATCCGACGCCCAAGCGCAGAAAGACGTCAGCGGCGAGCCGAGCCCGGAAGCGCGTCACAAACATGGTGACGACAAGACCGAAGGTGCACACGTGCATGCCGGCCCCGCCGTGCGCAAGCTGGCCCGCGAACTTGGCGTCGAACTCGGCGAAGTCAAGG
Organism: Salinicola halimionae; assembly: GCF_003206065.1. GTDB lineage: Bacteria > Pseudomonadota > Gammaproteobacteria > Pseudomonadales > Halomonadaceae > Salinicola > Salinicola halimionae. The sequence goes on from NZ_PZJQ01000004.1 coordinate 484,746, forward strand.
GTTCCGGCCCCAAGGGTCGCGTCCTGAAGGACGACGTCGACGGTTTCGTCAAGCAGGTGATGAAAGAGCGTAAGAGTGGCGGCGGGACGGCGAAGGCGGCGGCCACCGGTGGTGCGGGCATCCCGCAGGTGCCGGCGATCGATTTCAGCCAGTTCGGCGAAATCGAAGAAAAGCCGATGAGCCGTCTAATGAAAGCCGGTGCCAACAACCTGCATCGCAGCTGGCTCAACGTGCCGCACGTCACGCAGTTCGACGAAGCGGACATCACTGAGCTCGAAGCCTTCCGCAAGTCTATGAAAGCCGAGGCGGAATCGCAGGGCGCCAAGCTGACGCCGCTACCGTTCATGATCAAGGCGTGTGCCTATGCACTGCGCAAGTTCCCGCAGTTCAACTCGAGCCTCCATCCGGACGGCGACAAGCTGATCATCAAGCACTACGTGCATATCGGCGTGGCTGTCGATACGCCGGACGGCTTGATGGTGCCGGTGATTCGCGATGTCGACAAAAAGTCCTTGATCGATCTGGCCAAGGAGTCCGTCGAACTGGCTAAGAAAGCGCAGAACAAGAAGCTGTCTCGCGACGAGATGAGCGGTGCCAGCTTCACCATCTCGAGCCTCGGCTCTATCGGTGGTACTGCCTTCACGCCGATCGTCAATACCCCGGAAGTGGCCATTCTGGGTATCTCCAAGTCGTCGATGAAGCCTGTCTGGAACGGCAGTGAGTTCGCGCCGCGATTGATGCTGCCGCTGTCGCTTTCCTATGATCACCGTGCTGTCAACGGTGCCGATGCGGCACGCTTCACCGCCTTCCTGGCACAGGTGCTGACCGATATCCGTCGCATGCTGGTCTAATGACGGTGGTGGTACGGATCGACGCCAACGGCCTCTACGGAGGTCGTTGGCGTTTTTGCTGGCAGGAGGTCAACACGGCAGAGGCGGCAGGTTCCATCCCGCGGTGTGCCGCCTGCGCAGTGTTAGCCCAAGCGAGTCTTGTGCGCTATCGGATCGGCAGGTATCGTCTTGAGCCATTGAAGGTGTCTTTCGTGTCACGCTTTAAAGGTCACCGACCATTCCAAAAATCAACACAAGTCTTCAAGGAGCCGTATCAATGCGTTTGATCCTCTTGGGCGCCCCCGGCGCTGGCAAGGGTACCCAAGCCCAGTTCATCTGCGAGCATTTCCATATCCCGCAGATCTCCACCGGCGACATGCTGCGTGCCGCGGTCAAGGACGGTAGCGAGCTGGGAATCAAGGTCAAAGAGACCATGAACAGTGGCGCTCTGGTATCGGATGATCTGATCATCGCGCTGGTCAAGGAACGCATTGCGCAGCCTGACTGCGCCAACGGTTTTTTGTTCGACGGTTTCCCGCGCACGCTGCCGCAGGCAGATGCGATGAAGGAGGCTGGCATCAAGCTCGATCATGTGGTGGAAATTGCCGTCGACGATGAAGAAATCGTCAATCGGCTTTCCGGACGTCGTGTTCACCCGGGCTCGGGGCGTATCTATCACGTCGATTACAAGCCTCCGCAGGAAGAGGGCAAGGATGACGTCACCGGCGAACCGCTGATTCATCGCGACGATGACAGCGAGAAGACCGTACGTCATCGCCTTTCCGTCTACCACGATCAGACAGAACCGCTGGTCGGCTACTATCAGGAGTGGGCGGCCGAGAACGCCGACGCTGCACCGGCATACCATCGTATCGCCGGCATCGGCAGTGTCGACGAGATTCGTGAACAGGTCCTTGCCGCGCTTGGTGCTTGATCGCGCGAATCATGGCTAGTTCGAATTACTGGTAGCTCGACATTGCGCTCCGCCTGCTGGCGGAGCGTTCGTTTTGACGCCGCGATGACGCTATAATCGCCACCTTCTTTTTGCTGCCATTCTCCGGGACACCGATGCCGACGTTGCTGGCGCTGGACGCCTCCTCTACTGCCTGCTCCTGTGCACTGATGCAGGATCATTCCGTCGTTCAGCGTTTCGAGATTGCTCCGCGCGAGCACACCCGCCTGCTGCTACCGATGATCGATGAGGTGTTGGCGCAGGCGGGCGTGTCACTGGGCCAGCTCGACGCGATTGCGTACGGACGAGGTCCGGGCTCGTTTACCGGATTACGGATCGCGGCGGGTGTCGCTCAGGGCCTGGCCTATGGCGCTGATGTGCCATTGATGGGGGTTTCGACGCTGGAGGCGCTGGCATTGGCTGCCCATCGCAAATGGCACGCACGACACGTGATCGCGGCGCTCGACGCGCGAATGGACGAAATCTACGTTAGTGCTTATCACTGCCACGAGGGAACGCTGACCGTCGCTCTGGAAGAGCGGGTCATGCCACCTTCAAAACTGCGATTGCCCCAGTCCGACCATCACGTTGAGTGGCTGGGAATAGGCAGCGGGTGGCAACTTTTGTCTAATATACCTGTCGATGTACAGGCTATCTTGGCCCAAACCCTCCCCGACGAATTACCGGCGGCGGAGGATCTCGTTCGTCTGGCCGCCACATCATGGGAGCGTGGCGCACGTGGTAGTGCGCCTCACGAGGTAATTCCCGTCTACTTACGTGATGAGGTGGCATGGCGTAAGGCGTGACAGATCGAGGTCCATTATCGGCGACCTCTTCGTACAAGGATATTGAACGACAATGGATGTTTTCCAGCTGGCTGCTCTCGCCATCATCCAGGGCTTGACGGAATTTTTGCCCATCTCTTCTTCCGCGCATCTGATTTTACCCTCGCAGCTATTCGGATGGTCCGATCAGGGGCTGGCTTTTGATGTCGCCGTCCATATCGGCTCCCTGGGGGCCGTGCTGTTCGCGTTTCGCCATGAGGTCTGGCGTATTCTTCACGCTTGGTTTACCCAGTTCGGCGCGAGGGGGCCGACCCCTGAAAGCCGTCTGGGATGGGCGATCATCATCGCGACTATCCCGGCGGTGATCGTCGGGCTGTTGATCGAAGGTTGGGTCGAGAGCGCTGGACGATCGGTGCTGGTCATTGCCACGACGACGATCCTTTTCGGGGTGCTGTTGGGTGTGGCGGACAAACGTGGCAGCCGTGTGAAACCGATCGAAACGATGACGCTCAAGACCGCGTTGCTGATCGGGCTGGCTCAAGCCATTGCCCTGATTCCCGGGACCTCGCGTTCGGGCATCACGATGACGGCGGCGCTGATGCTGGGCTTTACCCGACAAGCCTCGGCGCGCTTCTCTTTCCTGCTGTCGATTCCGCTGATTTTAGCGGCGGGCTCTTTGAAAGGGCTCGAGCTTATGCAGTCCGGCACCGCGACGCAGTGGCACGAGATTTTCCTGGGTATCGTGTTCTCGTTCGTTGCCGCGTGGCTTTGCATCAAGTTGTTCCTGGCGGCACTGGACAAGATCGGAATGATGCCATTCGTGATCTATCGCCTGCTGCTGGGTATCGTACTGTTCGCATGGGCGATGTAAATCGAGTGGACCCTTTGGTCGCGGTCGGCGAGCCGTTGAAAGCGCTGGCGGACCAATATGGCCTGCCTTGGTCGTCGTCTGCGCCAAACGAAGGCCTGGCACTGCAATTCGGTGAGCATGGACTCGAGATCGCTGGCGACGTGAAACATTACGGACTGCCGATACGCGCAGACTTTGTTTCCGGTGCCGCGGCACATCGCCGGCGCTTCGGGGGAGGCCGAGGTCAGCTCGTCGCCAAGGCCTGTGGCTTCGGCAAGGGTGTAGTGCCGCAGATTGTCGATGCCACGGCGGGGCTGGGCCGAGACGCTTTCGTGCTGGCTTCTTTAGGTGCGGACGTATTGATGGTCGAGCGGGTGGCGGCGATTCACGCGTTGCTGGAAGCGGCATTGTCGCAGGCGCTGGCGGATGGCGAAGTGGCCGAGATAGCATCGCGGCTCTCGCTGCGACACGCTGACAGTGCCACCGGATTGGCGCAGGCGGTCAGCGATTGGCCGCATGAGCCTCAGGTCGTGCATCTCGATCCGATGTTTCCCCATCGCGAGAAATCGGCGCTGGTGAAAAAGGAAATGCGGATTTTCCGAGAGCTCGCCGGCGATGACGATGATGCGGCCCGCTTGCTGGAAGCGGCGTTAGACGTCGCCACGCACCGAGTGGTGGTCAAACGTCCGCGTAAGGCGCCGCCGATCGAAGGGCGCCTGCCACAGCACACGCTGGAAGGTAAGACCAGTCGTTACGATCTCTATGTGCATCGCTCGCTGAAGGCTTGAGCTTCGAAACGAACGAACCGGGCATCGGCCCGGTTCGTCGGGTTTTTCGATGGGACTTTACTGACGCTTCAGCGTCATGTCGGCCCCGGACTGGATCGTCTGCATGTGGGTGTCCAGGACTTCGAGGTCGCCATTGTCCAGCGGACGCAGATAGTAGATCGTGTTGCCGCCAGCGCCTTTGAGCTCGTAGATAGTTGGCATTTGCTGCGGTCCTGCATCCTTGAGCACCAGGAAGTTGCCTTGAGTGGTCATCGGCTCGTCACTGCGCCCCTGATAGAGGCTATTGAGCGAATATGCACCGCCCGTGTCATCCATGTTCATCATCTCCAGGTCGACCTGGATGCCCGAGCAATCCGCGCAGGGTAAGACGCCCTCGTATTCACCGGCCGCCTTTTCATAAGGGGATGGCGGAGTGCTGGCACAGCCCGTGAGTGTCAACGACAGACCCAACAGTCCTGCACCAATGAATCCTGAAGTACGCATTGCTTATTCCTTTTTAGCAGAATGCGTCTTTCAGTGTAGTTCGAAAATCCGGACGCGGAAGATTCGCTCACGAGGGCGTTCTTCTGGTTCTCTCGTTGAAGCGCGACCGCTGACGTTTGAACAGGATCAGCCATAGGGCAGTCGCGATCAGCAAACCGCCCACGCCGTGTGCCCAGGTCACCCGCTCCCCGAGGAAAAGTGCGCCCCACAGCACGCCGAACAGTGGAACCAGCATGGTGACCGTCAGCGGTTTGATAGGGCCGAGATCCTCGACCAACCGGAAATAGAGGAGGTAGGCCAACGAGGTGCAGGCGAAGCCCAGCGCCAGCATTGCCCACCAGACGCCGGCGTCGTTCCATATCCGCCCATTGGGCGTCAAGGCGACCTGACCCAGCATGAAAGGCGCGAGCAGTAAGGTCGCCCCGAACTGCGAGCCCATCGCGATCAGACGTGAATCCAGTCCGCCGCGTTCGGCGATCCAGCGTCTGACGACGAAACCGCCTAGCCCGTAGCAGGCTGCGGCCACCAGGCAGGCGCCAGCGCCGATCAGTAGACCACCGCTTATCGCGACAGGACCGGTCCCCACCAGTACGCCGACGCCCATTACACCCAGCGCAACGCCGATGAGGCGGTCCCGCGTGAGTCTCTCCTGAAAAAAAGCGGCACCTATTATCACGCCCATCAGCGGCGTCGAGGCATTGAGCATGGCGGAATAACCGGCAGGCAGGTACTGCGCCGCGATACAGAACATGGCGAATGGAATGCCGGAGTTGATCATGCCGATCGCCAGCGACGCCTTGGACTTGCCATCGAAACGCCACCGAACGCCCAGCACGGCGAGAATAACGACTAATCCCAGCGCTCCGAGAAGCACCCGGAAAAAGGCGGTGGGAAACGCCCCCAATACCGGAGTGGCAATCCGCATGAACAGGAAACTGGCCCCCCAGAGCGCGGACAGCAGGAGCAGTCGGAGCAGCGATGGTAACGGCATGGCGTTCATCCTTGGGTATGATCGCGACGAAGCCTAAATCGGTTTCGTGTCGATGTCCGGCAGTTTTCGGCGCTCACGCTCAGCTGCCTGTTCGATTCTGAGTCGATCATGAAAAGGGGCCCAAGTGTGACGGCAATCAGCACGGTCGGGCTACGGAATTTTGTCGAGATCCCGCAAGCCAACTATGCTCAAGGGCCAGTGGAATGATTCTGCTGTAAAGTCAGTCATCAAGGAGATCGAAATGTACGAAGATCAAGTGAAAGGACGCACCGAAGAACTCAAGGGCCGCGCTCAGGAAGCTGCCGGCAGCTTTACTGAAGATGATGACCTGCGAAGCGAAGGTAAAGCGCGTCAGGCTGCAGGCAAACTGCAGGCAAACTATGGCGAGAAGCTCGATGACGTTCGCGAGGCGACTGTCAAGAATCCGATCAGCGCGCTGGCGATCGCCGGCGGTGTCGGCGTGTTTCTGGGGATTCTTCTCGGCCGCCGTTGACAGAGATCCCGAGCGTTACCGCCAAGAACGTATTTCGACCCCGGCTTCAGGCCGGGGTCGTCGTGTGAGCCCGAGAGCGTTTCTTGGCCGTGATTTTGATTCGACGCTTCTCTCGAATGAGTCCTCGTTGGATCCCCCGTTTCCAGACAGGCTTGCATTTTGCTGACCCCTCTTATCTACCTGGCCGCTGCGCTGGCGGAAATCGCGGGCTGTTTCGCGTTCTGGGCGTGGTGGCGATGGGATAAGTCCTCACTATGGCTGGCGCCGGGCGTGATCAGCCTGATGTTGTTCGCCTGGTTGTTGTCACTGGTCGACAGCGATTATGCCGGGCGTGCTTACGCGGCCTATGGCGGTGTTTATATCGTCACGTCGGTATTGTGGTTATGGCTCGTCGAGCAGCGCTTGCCGGATCGCTGGGATTTGATCGGCGCAACGATCTGTCTGATCGGCGCCGGGGTCATTCTTTTCGGCCCGCGTGGCTGAGCGGCCGAAGGCGCTGAACGGGGCACACAGATACTAGGTCTTCGACGAACATCGCGGCGGTCGTGAAATCGGTGAGGATTTGACGCGAAAAAGTCTTGAGGCCAGTCTCTGACGAGGTCATTATTTGCGGCCTCTCGCCGGGTCCCAGAGATTCGGTGGAGGCCAAGACCGGGGTGGCATCGGGTCGGGGTGCGCTAAAGAGTTGGCCACTAATTTGACAAGCCCTTGACCACTACCGATAAGACCTTATCACTGTTGACTTTTCCCGATCTGGAAGTGAATTCATGAGCAAAGTCCTGATTGTTGGTGCCGGCGGCGTCGGTGGTGTCGTTACGCACAAGTGCGCACAGCACCCCGAGGTATTCAGCGAGATCTGTCTTGCCAGCCGCAATGAAGCGAAGTGCAAGGCGATCGCCGAACAGTTGCCGCGTCCCATTCAGACCGCCCAGGTCGATGCCGATAGCGTCGAAGCGCTGGTTGCGCTGATTGAGTCGTTCAAGCCGGATATTCTGATCCATGTCGCCCTGCCATATCAGGACCTGACGATCATGGAAGCCTGTCTACAGACTGGCGTGCCGTATCTGGATACCGCCAACTACGAGCACCCTGACGAGGCCAAGTTCGAATACAAGGAGCAGTGGGCGTTCCAGGATCGCTATGCCAAAGCGGGTGCTATGGCCACGCTGGGTTGCGGTTTCGATCCGGGCATGACCAATATCTACTGCGCCTACGGTCAGAAGAATCTGTTTGACGAGATCCATCGGATCGACATTCTCGATGCCAACGGTGGCGACCACGGCTATCCGTTTGCCACCAACTTCAACCCTGAGATCAACATTCGCGAGATCACCGCGAACGGTCGCTACTGGGAGAAGGGTGAGTGGGTCGAAACGGCGCCATTGGCCGAAAAGCGTAAGTTCGACTTCGACGGGATTGGCGAAAAGGACCTGTACCTGCTCTATCACGAAGAGCTGGAGTCGCTGTCCCAGAACATCAAAGGGCTCGAGCGTATCCGCTTCTGGATGACCTTCTCCGAGAAGTACATCACGCATCTGAAAGTGCTCGAGAACGTCGGCATGACCCGCATCGATCCGATTCAGGTCAACGGTGTCGAGATCTCGCCGCTGCAGTTCCTGAAGCAGGTACTGCCGGATCCGGCCTCTCTGGGTCCGCGTACGAAGGGCAAGACCAACATCGGCGTGATTCTCGACGGCATCAAGGATGGCAAACGTCGCAAGGTGTACATCTACAACATCTGCGACCATGAGAAATGCTATGCGGAAGTCCAGTCTCAGGCGATCTCCTATACCACCGGCGTGCCGGCAGTGACAGGAGCGATGCTGATGCTGGAAGGCATCTGGAAAGGCAAGGGCGTTTACAACGTCGAACAACTCGATCCTAACCCGTTCATGGATCGCATCGGCGAGATGGGTCTGCCGTGGCAGATGGTCGAGCTCGACCCCGATCAGGACCCGCTGGCCTGATGGCGAGCGCGGACATGAGCGCTTCGGCGTTGGGCAGCTACCCGTTCGACGTGCAGACCTGCCCTTCGCCGGCCTACGTGGTCGACGACGCGCTGCTCAGGCGTAACCTGGAGCTGCTGGGCCGGGTGCAGACCGACAGCGGCGCGAAGATTCTGCTGGCGCTAAAAGGTTTCGCCATGTGGGACACCTTCCCGCTGGTCAGCCAGTACCTGGTCGGAACCACGGCTAGCGGTCAGGATGAAGCGCGTCTGGGTGCCGAGACCTTCGGTGGCGAAGTGCACGTCTACTCTCCGGCGTTTACCTCGCCGGAAATGGAGGTGGTGCTGCGCTACGCCGACCACCTCAGCTTCAATTCCCCCAGGCAGTGGCGCCACTTTCGCGACACCGTGAAAGCGGCGCCGCGCAGCGTCTCATGCGGGCTGCGCGTCAATCCGGAACACTCGACCGGTGAGGTCGCGTTGTATGATCCCTGCGCTGCGGGTTCGAGGCTCGGGACGCGGGCGGTGGATCTGGCGCCAGAGGATCTCGAGGGGCTCGAGGGGCTGCATTTCCACGCGCTGTGCGAGCAGAACAGCGATGCGCTGGAAGCGACGCTCCAGGCGTTCGAGGCCAAATTCGGCGAGTATCTGGCCGGTCTGAGATGGGTGAACTTCGGCGGTGGCCACCACATCACGCGTGCCGACTACGATGTCGAGCGGCTGGTGCGGGTGATCCGTGATTTCAAGTCGCGTCATCCGCATCTCGAGGTCTATCTCGAGCCGGGTGAGGCGATTGCGCTGAATACCGGTTATCTGGTCTGCAGCGTATTGGATATCGTCGAAAATGACGGCCCGATCGCCATTCTGGATACCTCGGCGACGGCGCACATGCCGGACGTGCTTGAGATGCCTTATCGTCCGGAGATCATTGGCGCTGCCAAGCCCGGCGAGAAGGCGTACACCTACCGATTGGGCGGCACGACATGCCTGGCCGGTGACGTGATCGGCGATTACGCCTTCGATCGTCCGCTCGAGATCGGTGACCGTCTGGTGTTCACCGACATGGCGCACTACACCATGGTCAAGACCACCACGTTCAACGGCATCCGTCTGCCGTCGATCTGTCGAATCGACGAGACGAGCCGCGAAGTGCGCACGGTCAAGACCTTCGGCTACGAGGACTACGCCCAGCGCTTGAGTTGAGCCCGAGTCGGCAATAACCAAAACGACAACGCCCCGCCATGCGGGGCGTTTTTCATGGCGAAGCCGGTTCGTGGCGTTCCAGCGATGGGCTCCGAGACGTCTGATACTGGGTGATGATATCCAGCAGCTCCTGGCCAAAGGCGGGGAGAACATGAGCATCGCGAACCAGCACGCTACGTTCCCGATAAGCCCAGGCGTCGCTCAAATGGCGGACGCTCAATCGCATGGATTGCTGATAACGCAGCGCGCAGGATTCAGGAAGAATGCCCACGCCGACTCCGGCTTCGATCATGCGGCACGCCGACTCGAAACCGAACACCTGGATTCGGACCGGTAGCGGCTTGCCAAACTCCAGGGCCTTTCTTTCCAGGTAGTGGAAGAGGGTACTGCCCTCGTGGAGCGTGACATGTGGATAGTCCAGCGCGTCTTCGTAGGTGATCTTCTCACGCTCGGTCAGTGGATGGTCGAGTGGCGTCGCCAGCACGAGCCTGTCGCGACTGAAAGGCAGTGTCTTCAACCGCGAGGGTACGTCGACACCCACCATGATACCCAGAATACCCATATCAGCGGTGCCATCGAGCACCCCGCGGATAATGTCACTGGTGAGACGTTCTTGAAGATCGACGGTGATGCCGGGGCGCGTGGCAAGGAAATCGGCCAGCACCTCGGGCATGAACTCGATCACGGCTGTCGTGTTGGCGAATATCCGGAGGTGGCCAATGGCGTCATTGGCATAGCCCGAGAATTCGCTTTTGACCCGCTCGACCTGGCGCAGAATGAGGCGTGCGTGCTGCAGCAGCCGCTCGCCAGCTGGCGTCAGTTCAACGCCTTGACTGCTGCGGTAGAACAGCCGGCTTTCCAGTTGCGCTTCGAGCGATTTGACGCGGCCGCTGACGGCGGCTGTCGACAGGTGCGCCCGCTGAGCTCCCGCGGTCAGGCTTCTCTCTTCGGCCACATGAACGAAGATACGCAAGTCCGCAAGATCGAAATGCATAGGGTCGGACTCCTTCAGCGCTCGGCAGGCTTCGACAACGACACCATGATTCTATCATCACCCATGGCCGATGCTTGGCACGTGCGTGCCAGCCTAGAGAGTCCGCATCAGAGTGTTTGCCGCTAGCGCAGCTGACTGTCCTTGCTGCCGCGACGATTGTAGCCGGCGCGATGCGTGTCATTTCGATCGGCTTCCGCCTGGCAGTCGATACACAGCCGCACGCCGGGGACCGCCTCCCGGCGTGCCTGGGGAATCGGTGCCTCGCACGCTTCGCAGAATTCCAGACTTGGTCCGCGTTGTTGAAGGCGTTGACGCGCTTCATTGATGCCATCTTCCACGGTGCTGTCGATCTGCTCCTGAACCGCGCCATCTTTTGCCCAGCCACTGGCCATATCGAACTCCTGGATGACGTGCATGGAGATTAAAGATGATAGCGCCATGACGGATAAGCAAATCCCTCGGGACACTACCCGGGTGTCAGTCGAAGTCGACGAACTCGTGGGGCGCTTTCACGGCATGTTGGCGCGGCTTTTCATGCACGCAAATCACGCGGCAATTGGCGACATGCGTCACCTTGTGCGACACGCTGCCGATCATCAGGCCCTTGAACTGCCCGACACCACGACTTCCCATGACGATGGCATCGACGCCGAGTCGCTCCGCTTCCTCGACGATGACCTTGGCGGGTGCGCCCTGCTTGATCAGGGTTTCGAACTCGCCGTTGTAACCGGGAAAAGAGGGCAGCGTGTCGAGGGCGACACTGAGAATGGCGTTACCCTCTTTCTCGGCGGTCTCGACGGACGCCGCCTTGATCGCCGCTTCGAGACTGAGTAGTTCGCCACGGTGAAGCTGAGGATAGGGATCGCGCACATTGAGCAGATAAAGTTTGCCTTGCACCGGGGCAGCCAACTGGCAGGCGACGTTGAGTGCCGTGCGCGAATCTTCGGAACCATCGATGGGAATCAGCAGAGACTTGAACATGAGACACCTCGTAGCCGTGACAGGATCCAGCGTCAGCGCTCGGAGGCCGCCTGGCTTTGGAGATTACCGCATTGCGGCTAGCCGACTCGCTCGTTCGACTTTCAACATAGGCTATCGGCGAGGAATCTCATAGCGGTTCGTTGTCGTATCGGTCGCGCACCTCGAGCCGAACATCGGTCCTGTGAAACTTCAGGAATGCGAAGATTTCGCCGCAGAGATTCCCTAGCGCTCCGCGCCGGCAGCCCCCTCGGTGACGACGTCATCCAGCCAGCTACTCGGGCCAACGCTATCGATGACCCGCAGATGCTCACCGCTGTTTTGTGCGGATAGATGCGCATCGGTCGCCACCAGCACCGTGCCGGGCGACAGTATCGGCAAGATTTTGGCCTTGAAACCATCGGGCACGACGACCTGATTGACCACATCGGCGGGAACGGCTTGCCCAGAGGCGTTCTCGTAACCGGGTACGCCGATGGCGATCCAGGTGGGCTGTGTGGCTTGCGCCGGGTCCGCACTGCCATGGGGTGGCTGATAACTGCCCTCGACGATATAAGCTCGTGTGCCTTTCACGTGATCCGGGCGCTTGAGTTCGACCCGAGAGCGTCCGATTTCGGTGCCGTTGCGGTAGGCTACCAACAGTTGATCGCTGCGACTCAATACCAGCGAAATGGGTCCCTCTGTCGGCGGATCCATGACCCAACGCCAACTGTTGCCGCTGGACAGTAGCGGCATGTCCACGTCGGCACCGGTCCGGGCATCGATCGGGCTGAGCGGGCCGGGATGGACCACTGATACCGACGCTTGTCCTTCCTTCGCGACCACCACGGTCATACCGAGATTGGAGGAATCGAAGAGGAGCCGAGCGAACTCCGTGGGCATATGGACACAGCCGTGGGATTCCGGATAGCCGGGTAATCCGCCGGCATGCAGTGCGACACCGTCCCATGTCAGACGTTGCTGGTACGGCATCGGCGCATTGCCATAAAGGTTGGAGTGATGATCCTTGTCCTTCTGCAGCACCGTAAAGACCCCGGTCGGGGTCTCATAGCCTTGGCGGCCGGTGCTTACGGTCGTTACGCCGATCAGAATGCCGTTGCGATACACATAGGCGCGCTGCTCGGTCAAACTGACGACGACTGCCATCGGACCGTAGCGCTTGTCGTCGCCGCCCCAGATCCAGGCGCCGGGGACAAGTTGGTCGCTTGGGGTGTCGACGGGGCTCGATTGTTTCTCACCCCAGAAAGGCACGGCAAAGCTCGCGGGTGAAACGAGTAGCGTTACGGCCAAAAGCAATGTGAATCCCAGGCGAGGCATGACGAGACTCCCAAGCGATGGCATCTTCCTGCTATCACTGTCGTACGCGTGGCGGAGTCTGGCAACTCCCGCAGTGATGTCTCGTGATCAACGCGAACTCAGGAAGCGAGCATCGGCGTTTTCCCGCTCGACCGTCGCCAGGCCACACTGTGCCAGCGCCGAGTGCATTAGCCAGTCGCGCTCGGGGTAGTAGGAAAAGACGAACTGGCCGTCCTTGAGCACGTCGATGACATCACCGGCAATCTCCGGGCGAAGCGCAGGGCAGCCCCAGCTGCGTCCCAGTCTACCCTGTCGCTCGCCGATAGCAGGATCGACGTAATCGGCGCCGTGCATCACGATGGCGCGGCTCATTGCGGCATCGTTGAAGCCAGGCTCCAGCCCATCCATCCGCAGCGAATAACCATTCTTGCCTTCGTAGGTCTGACGAGTCACGAACAGGCCCAGGCTCGAGGCGTGCGATCCCTCCTGGTTGGAGAAACGATCCGGGACGTCGCCACCCGAACCTTGCCCGTGAGCCACGACTTCACGGTAGAGGAGCTCGTTTCGGGTCAGATCGAAGACCCACAGGCGTGGCGTCAGTGAGGAGCGGCTGTAATCGATGATCGCGAGACGCTGCGCGTCTTCGCCGACGCCATGCAATTGTGCGCATTGCATAGTGGCGAGCCCCAGCGCGATGACGTCGGGATCCGCATCCGGAGCAAGTCGGTCGAGGGACTCCGCGCTAAGGCGATATTCCACATCAGCATGGGCTAAAAGATTCGAGGGGGCTGGCAATGTAGCTGCATCCGCAGGTGCGGCGATCACTACCTTGAAGCAACTCGAGATGAGCAGGATGACGGGTAAAAGTATCCTGGTCATCGGCGATATGTTGGCATTAAAAGTTTCTGAATCATGAAAGTATCTGGGTCTTCGAAAGTATCTGGATTATCGAAAGTAACGGGTTATTCCGACAGGAAGGCATCAGCATGCGGGTAAACACGCTGCCCGACAAGCGCTGGCAGGGAAAGGTTTGCACTAAAGTCTAAATGTCATTATTTGAACTTATTCGTAAATTGGCGCGGATAACCATGCCGCGACCGTCATTGGTCCGCCAACGTACCTATCAAACGTACTTATCCAAGTACCTGCCGGATGCCCATAAGGCGTCCTCTTCGCTCCAGGGGCCCCTAAATGATTACATTCATTGGATCGATCCTGCTATTGATAGCGGGCTACTTCACGTATGGAAAATTCGTGGAGCGGGTATTCGTCACGGATCGTAAACGGCGAACGCCTGCTTTCACCATGCGCGACAATATCGATTACGTGCCGATGAACACGACTCGTAATTCGCTGATTCAGCTGCTCAATATTGCGGGCGTCGGGCCTATTTTCGGGCCGATCCTGGGTGCACTCTACGGGCCGGTGGCGTTCATCTGGATCGTGATCGGCTGTATCTTCGCTGGCGCGGTGCATGACTATCTCACCGGCATGATCTCGATCCGTAACCATGGCGCGCACCTGCCGCAGCTGGCGGGCAAGTTTCTGGGCAAGGCGATGAAGCATATCGTCAACGGCTTCGCCATCCTGCTGTTGCTGCTGGTCGGAACCGTCTTCGTGACCTCGCCGGCAGCGCTTCTGGCCAACATGACGCCGCTGTCGATCACGCTGATCACGATGGTGATCTTCGCCTACTATCTGCTGGCCACGCTGTTGCCGATCGATAAGGTCATCGGTCGAATCTACCCTTATTTCGGTGCGCTGCTGCTGTTCAGTGCGTTAGGTATCGGTCTGGGTATGGTGTTCACCGGCGCGCCGATCCCGGAGCTCTCGTTCCAGAACATGCATCCGCAAGGGGCACCGATCTTCCCGCTGCTGTTCCTGACCATCTCCTGTGGCGCGCTCTCCGGCTTTCACGCCACCCAGACGCCGATCATTTCGCGCACCACCGAGAACGAAGGCAGCGGCCGCAAGATCTTCTACGGCATGATGATCACCGAAGGCGTCATCGCGATGATCTGGGCCGCTGCGGCGATGAGCCTGTTCCATGGCGATCACACGCTGTCCGACGTTCTGGCTGCAGGCGGCCCGGCCGCGGTAGTCAGTGAGGTGTCGACCACCATGCTCGGTGCCATCGGCGGAACGCTGGCGATTCTCGGCGTCATCGTGTTGCCGATCACCTCCGGCGATACGGCTTTCCGTAGCGCACGCATGATCATTGCCGACTACCTGAAGATCGACCAGCGCCCCATCGTCAAGCGTTTGCTCATCGCCGCACCCTTGTTCGTGGTCTCGTATGCGCTGACGCACATGGACTTCACGCTGCTGTGGCGCTACTTCTCCTGGGCCAATCAGACCACGGCCGTCATCGCGCTGTGGGTCGCGACCATGTACCTGGTTCTGGCTCGCAAGCCGCATCTGATCACCTCGATCCCGGCGACGTTCATGACCATGGCGACCTTCACCTATCTCGCCTATGCGCCGATCGGATTCGGTCTGTCGCTGCAGATGAGCTACGTGGTGGCGGCGATCGGGACGCTGATCTGCATTGCACTGTTCATGAAGCGGGTACGGCGCTTGAGTGGGGGTATCTTTGCTGTCGACGAGCCGGAAGTGCCTGCCCATCTCAACGGAAAAGGGGAAGAGGCGCTGGCGACGAGCTGATCGTCGGTATCGCGCTTGCGGTAAAACCTCCAAGGAAAAACGGGCCCGTTTTCATTTCTGGTCTCGCCGCTGCCAGAGCAGGGTGGGCGAGGGGACAACCGGCTCGATAAAACCGAGCCGGTCGCCGATCAGGACGCCTGGTAGAGCTTGTTCAGCGCCGCGTTCAGCGTCTTGCTGGGCCGCATGGCATCGCTAACCAGTTTTCCATTCGGGTGGAAGTAACCCTTGATATCCACCGGCTTGCCTTGCACCGCATTGAGCTCGTCGACGATCGTCTTCTCGTTGTCGCCGAGCGTCTTGGCGATCTCCTCGAACAGCGACTTGAGTTCGCCGTCCTCGGTCTGGGCGGCCAGCGCCTGTGCCCAGTAAAGTGCCAGATAGAAGTGGCTGCCACGATTGTCGAGCTCGCCGACCTTGCGCTTGGGCGACTTGTCGCTATCGAGAAATTCCCCGTTGGCCTTGTCCAGCGTAGCGGACAGGATCTTGGCACGGGCGTTGTCGAAAGTGCTACCCAAATGCTCGAGAGAAGCCGCCAGGGCCAGAAATTCACCCAACGAATCCCAGCGGAGATGGTTCTCTTCCAGGAGCTGCTGAACGTGCTTGGGCGCACTGCCACCGGCACCGGTTTCGAACAGGCCACCGCCGTTCATCAGCGGCACGATGGAGAGCATCTTGGCACTGGTGCCGAGTTCCATGATGGGGAACAAGTCGGTCAGATAGTCGCGCAATACGTTGCCGGTGACGGAGATCGTGTCTTCGCCTTTACGGATACGTTCGAGCGAGATATTCATGGCTTCGACCGGCGCCAGGATGCGGATATCCAGACCGTTGGTGTCGTGATCCTTGAGATAGGTTTCGACTTTTTCGATCAGCTTGGCATCGTGGGCGCGATGGGAATCGAGCCAGAAAATGGCCGGATCGCCGCTTTCGCGGGCGCGATTGACGGCCAATTTGACCCAATCCTGGATCGGCGCGTCCTTGGTCTGGCACATGCGCCAGATGTCACCGGCTTCGACGTCATGGCTGAACAGCGTCTGACCGTTTTCGTCGGTTACGACGACAGTGCCGTCGGCCGGAATCTGGAAGGTCTTGTCGTGAGAGCCATACTCTTCGGCTTTCTGTGCCATCAGGCCGACGTTGGGAACGCTGCCCATGGTGGTCGGATCGAAGGCGCCATTCTTTTTGCAGTCTTCGATCGTCGCCTGATAGATGGTGGCGTAGCAGCGGTCGGGGATCACGGCCTTGGTGTCATGCAGCGCGTCATCGGTGCCCCACATTTTGCCGGAGTCGCGAATCATCGCCGGCATGGACGCATCGATGATCACATCAGATGGCACGTGCAGGTTGGTGATGCCCTTGTGCGAATTGACCATTGCCATCGGCGGACGCTCTTTGTACAGCGCGTCAATATCGCTCTTGATCGCATCCTGCTGTTCGCTCGGCAGCGCTTCGATCGAGCTGTAGAGATCGCCGATACCGCTGTTGGGATTGAAGCCGGCCAGCTTGAGGGCGTCGGCATGCTTCTCTAGCACTTCCTTGTAGAACTCCTCGACCACCATACCGAACATGATCGGGTCGGAGACTTTCATCATGGTGGCTTTCAGGTGCAGCGAGAACAGCACGTTACGCTTCTTGGCGTCCTTGATTTCGCTGTCGATGAAGTTGCGCAGGCGACGGCTGCTCATGCTGGACGCGTCGACGACTTCGCCTTCCTTGACCGCCAGTGCATCCTTGAGGACGGTGTGGGTGCCATCTTTCTGCTGCAGTTCGATCTTGAGCTTGCCGGCCTTGGCGATCACGGCGGACTGCTCGCTGCCGTAGAAATCACCCTCGCTCATGTGTGAAACGTGAGACTGCGATTCGCTGCTCCACTCGCCCATGCGGTGCGGATACTTGCGGGCGTAGTTCTTGACCGACTTCGGTGCACGGCGATCGGAGTTACCTTCACGCAAGACCGGGTTGACTGCGCTGCCCTTGGCCTTGTCGTAGCTGGCCTTGATCGCCTTTTCTTCGTCGTTCTTCGGCGCTTCCGGGTAGTCCGGGAGCGGGTAACCCTGACCCTGAAGCTCCTTGATCGTCGCCTTGAGCTGCGGGCCGGATGCACTGATGTTGGGCAGCTTGATGATATTGGCTTCCGGCGTGGTCGCCAGCTGGCCGAGTTCGGCGAGGTCGTCGCTCACGCGCTGCTCGTCGCTCAGCCGGTCCGGGAACTGGGAAAGCACGCGGGCGGCCAGCGAGATATCACGAGTCTCGACCGTGATGCCGGCAGTGCCGGTAAAAGCTTCGATGATCGGCAGCAGAGAGTAGGTGGCCAGCGCAGGCGCTTCGTCAGTCAGGGTGTAGATGATCTTCGGCGTATTGGACATATCTATTCGTTAACCTCTCTTTGGCAATGGCACGAGTATCGCGTGCTCGACGGCAACTCGAATGTGCTTCGCGCCTTTGGTGCAGTAAACCGCTGGCGAGCAGTGCGTCGGGTGGGCGTCACCGGCTGACGTTGGCTACCCGTCTCCGGTTCGCTCCACGAGGCGCAGTGGATCACGGCGCCGATTCCCTTGACTCAGGGGAGCCGGCAGCGCGATATAAAATCGGCCGCGCGGTTATGCGTTCAAGTTGTCGACAACCTGCGGTCGCGCCAGAGTATACCAGCGCCACGTGACCAACGCATTCACGTGGCGCGTCGACCGAGGCGTCTCGGTCAGGCGAACGACACGATTTCCACCCAGTTGGTCTTGTTGCCGACCGGCGCGTCGCTGACGTGGGTCAATTCACCGCTCGCCGGCTCGATGCGGTAGAGCGACAGGTGATCACTCAACTCCCCGGCAGCGACAAGATAGCCCCCGGCGGGATCGATCTCGAAGCCACGGGGCTGCTTCACGGTGGGCTGATTGCCGACGAACTGCAGCTCGCCACTGTCCGGATCGGCACATAGCGTGCTCAGGGTGCTGCTGGTGCGTTCGGAGAGGTAAAGATAGCGACCATCCGGGGTGATGTGCAGATCCGCGGCCCAGATACGTGGCGTGTCATCACCGTCGGGAATCTCCTCGCGGGGCATGCCCGGCGCCAGTGCCAGTGTTTCGGGTAGACCCTGACACACACTGACCTGGGTCAACGTGCCATCGTCGGCATCCAGCGCGAATGTGGTCACCGTCGCATCGAACTCACCCAGCACGTAGACGAAGCGTCCGTCGGGTGAGAACACGAAGTGGCGCGGGCCGGCCCCGCTTGCGGTCTCGGCGGCCGGCGGGTCGTTAGGGGCTAGCGCGCCGTCGGCGAAATAGAACTGGGCCAGACGGTCGTCACCCAGATTGGTCGCAAAGACGTGGCGGTTGTCCGGTGTCGTCAGGATCGCATGAGCGCGGCTGCCGGTTTCCAGGGTCTGGGTGGCATCACCGGCCACACCGTTGCCGTCGATGGGGCTGACGCTGACCAGATTGCCGCCATAGGAGGCCGCTAGCAGATAACGACCGGATCGATCGGTGGAGATGTAGGCCATGCTACCGAACAGGGCACCGCTACCGAGCGGGGTCAGAGCGCCGGTATTCGCTTCGACGCGATAGCTCAGCACCCGTAGCGGATCACTGCGAATGGCGGCGTAAAGGAATCGCTTGTCCGGGCTGACGGCCAAAGGCATGACGTTCTCCGCCGCCTCTGTGGTGGCTAGAGGGATCAGCTTTTCGGTCTGACGGTCCAGGCGATAGCTGCCAATGGTCCCATCTCCTGAGCTGGCGACGTAGACGACAGTATCGATGGAGGGCTCGGCTGGGTTCATGCGCTTTCCTTGACGGTTCGAGGAGGGTGAGTCGGGATGCTCATCGCTGCGATCTACGGGCGCGATTGGATCGGGCGATAAGGATGATCGAAGGGTAAACCTTCCTTTTAGCATTGGCCGCTCGGTGGCGTCGATTGTCGGTAGGTCGATAGATCGTTTAACCCGCCGATTCGAGACGGCTCTTCAATAGCCTGAGAATGGCTCGCTCGTCCGGCCCGGTGAGCTTGTCATCCGTCTCCAGCTCGGTCTCCACCAGTTTACGAAAATGGTCCAGCGTCCGGCCGTCGAGATAGCTTTCCACTACGCGAGGATCGATGTAGCTCGCCTTGGCGATGCTTGGCGTGTTGCCCAGCGTCTTGGCGACCCGCTCGATCACTTGGCGAACGTTGCTTTGGCTCATCTTGTCATTTTCGCCCGGGCCGAGCTCTTCCAGCGCCAGCGCAGCAATCGAAGTCCCGGCCCAGGTGCGAAAATCCTTGGCACTGAAACGTTCGCCCATGACGTCGTGGATGTAATCATTGAGGTCGTGACTGTCGACCCGCACCTTGCGTCCATCGTCGTCGAAATACTTGAATATCTCGTAGCCGGGGATGTCATCGAGCTCGCCGACGACCCTGGCCAGGCGCTTGTCCTCGATCACGCGATGCTGATGCTGCCCACTCTTGCCCTGGTAGTCGAAGATCAACTCGTCGCCATCGATGGTCAGATGCCGGGAGCGCATGGTGGTCAAGCCATAGGATTCGTTCTCTTCCCGATAGCGCTCGTTACCCGGTCGAAAATAGGCGCTATCGATCAGTCTCACCATGCAGGCGAGTACCTTTTCGCGGGGCATGCCGTCCAGCGTGAGATGCTGGCCGGTTACGCGGCGCATGGGTGTCAGACGCTGGGCGAATTCGACGATGCGGTCGAATTTCAGCACCTCGCGCTTTTCACGCCAATCGGCATTGTAGATGTACTGCTTGCGGCCGGCGTTGTCGCGACCGGTGGCATGGATATGGTGGCGCTTGTCGAGCACGATCTCGACGTCGTGCCAGGCCGGCGGGATCGCCAGCGACTGGATCCAATCGCGCCACGTCTTGTCGTTCAACGTCTTGCCACCCGACGTTCGATAGGTGAAGCCCTTGCCGCAGCGATGGCGGGTCACCCGCTTCGAGGGGGATGTGGTCATGGCAAGCTCCTTTTGCCCAAACCGATGTTGGATTTCCTTACCACAAAAAGGGGTCGATACCGTCGCCGTCATTGGCGACCCGACTTCGGTATCCAACCCGTTCGATCAAAGAATAGACCAGCCGCGGCAAAAGGCTCGCCAATGGTCCGTTTGGCGTAGACTGAGCGGGATTCGATCCAGGGATGGGAGCAGCAAGATGATGGGACGTTTTCAGTGGGTGTGGCGTCGGCTGCACCGATCATTGTGGTATCGAGCGACGCTCTTTTCGTTGGGCGGCGTGCTCACGGCGCTGATCGCCTGGCTGTTGACGCCCTGGCTGGATGTACCCTCGGTGGTCAGCATCGGGGCCAGCGCAGTAGATAGCATTCTCAATATCATCGCCTCGAGCATGTTGGCGGTGACGACCTTTTCACTGAGCGCGATGGTAACGGCTTATGGCTCGGCGACCAGCAACGTCAGCCCGCGGGCCACACTTCTGTTGATCGAGGACCGCATTACGCAAAATACGCTGGCGACTTTCATCGGCGCTTTTCTGTTCAGTCTGGTGGGGATCATCGCCCTGACTGCCGGTATTTACGATGAGGATGGTCGCACGCTGCTGTTTGCGGCGACGATCATGGTCGTCGTGTTGGTGGTCTATCAATTGATCAAGTGGGCCGGGTATCTAACCCGGCTGGGACGTGTTCGAGATACGATCGCCAAGGTCGAGCGTGCTGCCAGCAACGCGTTCCAGTCTCGCATCGAGAATCCTTACCTCGGTGGTCAGGCAATGCCGGAAGAGTGCCCCCCGGGGCTGCAACCCATTCGTACCGACAAGATTGGCTACATCCAGCATGTCGATATGCCACTGCTCGATTCCCTGGCAACGAGTGAGCGAGAGGCGATCTACGTTCAGGCACTGCCGGGCAAGTTCGTCGACAGCGGGGTCGTGTTGGCGAAGAGCCTGGAGGCGAATGACGAACGCGCCAGGAAGATTTCCAACGCTTTCACCATCGGTCCCTCGAGGCGTTTCGAGCAGGATCCGCGTTTCGGCATCATCGTGCTGGCCGAAGTTGCCTCCAAGGCGCTATCGCCGGGCATCAACGATCCGGGTACCGCAATCGACGTGATTGGTTGTGGCGTTCGCGTGCTGACGCCGTGGGTACGACATGCTGCCGACGGTATCGACGAGACCGAACAACCCGCCACGCATGTCTTCGTCGAACCACTCGCGACGGCTGATGTGTTCGACGATTTCTTCACGCCGATCGCGCGGGACGGCGCTTCCACCGTGGAGATCGGTATTCGGCTGCAGAAGGCGTTGAGCGCGCTGGCGCCGATGGGAGACGCGCACGTCGAGCGTATCGTCAGTGACCATCGTAAGCTGATGCTCAAACGCTTCGACCAGGGGCTGACGCTGGAAGAGGATCGTCAGCGTGTCAGGGAGTCGTCGAGCTGAGCCGACTCGACGAGATCGGCCTGCGTCGACAGACCCGGATAGATAGAGCTTGGTAGATAGGCCGTGTGGATAGACCGGCGCAGAGAGGCTGATTCATGCGTTTGCAGCACAGTGCGGGAAACGAAAAGGGCCGGCGAAATGCCGGCCCTTTTGTGTGGTGCCAATCTTGAGAACGATCGGCCCGCGGGTAACTCAGTTCAAGCCGAGCAGACCACGCAGCGTCGACAGATCCTCGGCGAGGACGGTCACGGGGCCGGTCAGGGCGCGACGGTCGGCATCGCTGACCTCGTCATATGACTCGAAGCCGGCGGTCGGGTCTTCGGTATCCAGGCGATAGTCGGCCAGGGTGGCTTCCACGTCGTCGAAATTGTCCTGAACTCGAGCGACGAAGTCGGCATCCTCTTCTGCAGCCAGCGGTTTGAACAGATCGAAGATTTCGCGAGCGCCGTCGACGTTGCCCTGGAAGTCCCATAGATCGGTGCGGCTGTAGCGATCCTCTTCACCGGAAACCTTGGTTGCCGCGACCTCTTCCATCAGCGCCGCCGCACCGCCGACCACCGTCTCCGGCGGGAAGGTCAGACCCTGAACACGGCTATCGAGATCGTTGACGTCATTCATCAACCCTTGGGCGTATGTCTCCATGCCGTCGGTGGTGTTGTCGTGGAACAGTGCATACTCCAGGCGATGGAAGCCGGTGAAGTCGGGGTCCTCTACACCCTTCTCGTAGTCGTCTTCACGCGCATCGATGCTGGCATCGAGATCGGCAAACAGCTCGGCGATGGGTTCGATGCGCTCGTAATAGACACGGGTGGGGGCGTAGAGCGCCTGGGCCTTCTCCACGTCGCCGGTCTTGATCGCGGCGGTGAAGTCCTCAGTGTGCGTGACCAGTTGTTCCAGATTGTCGAGCACGTAAAGCTTGTAGTCGGCGACCGGACCAACCAGGGCTTCGGGCGCGACGTCGGCGTGAGCGGTGGTGGTGAGCGAGAGCAGGCCGAGCGCGCCTGCGGTGAGCCACGCTGTCGGTAACTTCGAGGTTTTCATTATGTGTCTCCGTTGAGTGATCCGGGGGCTAGTCGGCGGTCGTGAACCACGAGCTCGTCTCCGCGAGCGTTGTTGTTTTGAAAGACTCGTTCTGCAAATTCTGTTTTGAAAAAATCCGGATAAATCCCGGGCGCTCTTGCGCCGATCGGGTTACGCGGTTGCAGCCAGCAGGCCCCGACCCAGAAAATCAGTCTCGTCGACCGCGCCGGGCAGGACGAAGAAATAGCCGCCGCCGACCGGTTTGATGTACTCCTCCAGCGGTTCACCATCGAGACGCTGCTGAACGGCGATGAAACCGGCCTCGAGGTCCGCTTGAAAGCAAAGGAACAGTAATCCCATGTCCAGTTGCCCATTGGTTTCGACGCCGTTGGAGTAGTTGAACGGCCGGCGCAGGATACGATTTTTCTCGGTCTCGGCGGTACGTGGGTTGGCCAGTCTGATATGGGCATCGAGCGGGGTAATGGCGCCTTCCGGATCACTGGCATAGTCGGGAACGTCCTGCTCCTTGCCCTCGACGCCCGCGCCTGTCTTGGAGAGAGGCGCGCCGCTCATCTTGCGGCGGCCGAAGATCGCTTCCTGCTCTTTCAATGGTGTGCGGTCCCAGCGCTCGACGAAGTTGCGAATGATGCGCGCTGCAAGATAGCTCCCGCCGTTTGCCCAGGCTGGCTCGTCGTGGTCCTGTCCAACCCATACCAGCTCGTCCATCAGCGCCTCATTGTCGCCCTCGGGGTTGGCGGAGCCATCGCGGAAGCCGAGAAAATTGCGGGCGCTGCCATCGACGTCCCCCGGCGAGGGTGGCAGCAGCGGCACGGTGCCTTCCTGTTTCCAGCGCACCATCAGTAGCCCCGGGGTGTTCTTGATGATGTCGCGCAGCGCGTGGTAACCGGTATCCAGGGTATTGGCGCAGATCTGCAGCGCCAGATCACCATGGCAACGCGCAGCATCCAGCGCATCATTGGGAAACCCCTGCATGTGCTGCAGACGCCTGGGCTGCAAGCCATCAAGCCCGTAGCGCTCATCGAACAGCGAGTCGCCGACCGCGAGCGTCATGGTCAGTCCATCGGGGGCGATTTCCGGTCCCAGAATGCCGGAGTCCGGCGGCGGGAACAGCGGATTGCGCTCTGGGATCCTGCCGCCCTGGGTCAGAAAGGCGATGCGCTCGGTCAAGATTTTCAGCAACGTCTCGAGATCGTCTCGATCCCGTGCCAGTACGTCGAACGAGACCAACATGCCGCTGGCTGGACGAGGGGTGACGACACCCTGTTGATGGTGGCCGTGGAACGGATAGCGCAGCTGAGAATCCTGTTCCTGCGGGGCGCTGGTGACGTCCTGACCGTGCCCTGTCGCGGCTAGCGCCTGGGCCGGACACGCGCTGCCCAGCGCGAGACCACCGAGTGTGACGCCACTGAGACCGACCATCCCTGCGCTTTTGAGAAACCGGCGGCGTTCGAGTTTCATCGAGGAATCGATGGCCTTCGACTCGGAAACTTCGGTCGCGCGAGACGTGGTCTCGCAGGCGTTGGTCTCACGGGATGTGGTCTTGAATGAAAAAGGGCAGCGTGATGGGTGATCGGACTGACTCATAAGCGACGAACCGGGCCGTTTAGCCTTCCAAAGTGAGTGCGTGATTGATGTCGGAGAGCGAGTTGGCCAACGCCCGGGTTGTCTGCAGCAAATCAGCGTCGTCAACTGCGCCTCGCGATGTGGGCGAATCGGTGTCCGCCTGAAGGTCCCGTTGTAGCGCGGTCAGATTGGACTCGAGCGTGTGCAGGATTTCCGGGGACTGGCTTTCCAGCAGTGGCGACAGCAGCGAGACGATTTTGTCGGCGCCTTCCGTCAAAGCGATGAGATCGGCGAGATCCCGCGCTTCGATGCTAGTGTCGTCGCGGTGATGATCGAGCCACGTTTCGAGCACGCGAGCGCTGCCGTCCGCCAACTGCTGGGGCGGAATCGAAGCGCTCTTGAGCCGGGTGGCCAACGTTTCCACGTCTGTCACCAGCTGTTCGGCAGCGGTACTCAAGTCCGCGGTGCTCTGACGCTCGAACAGACCGCCGGCGAGCCGATGGAAGCCGACGAAGGCGGGGTCATTCTCGCGTTGCTCGAAATCGTCGGCATGCGCATTGAGGCGCTGGTCGATATCACTGAAGAGGCCGATCGGCATCGCCAGATGCAGATCGATGCGACGCGCTTCCCGGTAGGCCTGCTGGGCTGCCGAGAGATCGCCGGCGGCTATGGCATCACGTAATTCATCGGCGCTGCTGCGGAGCTTTCGCAGTTGCAGTGTGGTGTAGACGCGATATTCAGCCAGCGGCCCGATGAAGGCCGTGGTGGAAAGGGCGGCAGGTTCGGCATTCGAGTCGCCAGCGACGACGTGCAGGGTACCGTGCGGATTGCTGAGCAGACCACAGGTCATCGCATAGTCGCCGGCTTTCAGCGTGGCGGTCAGCGGCTGGCGTAGGCCGGGAGCGATATTTTCACGTTCCGCGAGCACCATGACGCCGTCGACGATTTCCCACTCGATGGCGCGATCCGACTGATTGACGACGGTAAAGGTTCGTTGTCCGGCGGGAACTTCCAGACGATTCGGCTCGCAGCCACTGGAAGTGACGTTGACCCGATAACCGTCTTCGTTTGGTGATCTGACCGCCTCGAGCGACAGGGTGAATACACCCAATGCAAACAGCACGAGCAGGAACGACATGACGAGGCCAAGGCGCAGCGCGCGCGGAGAGGGCGTCGCAGGGTGAACGGCGTTGGACATGACTTCAGGCCCGCCCTTGCTGAGTGCGGGGTGCCGGTGCGATCCGGCGTGATGTCGGACGTGGTTGCAACAGCCAAAGCGCAGCGACGAGATAGCCGACATAGGCGACTACTTCGCTGACCGTCGGAGCAGGCTGATAACCGAAGATGCCGGCGAACAGCGAGCCGAGCGGCGTATCCAGCGGTAGGGTATTACTTAGATCGAACACGACCTGTTGGGCATGATTCCACAGCCCGGCTTCGTGCAACGCACGCACGGAGCCGGAGAATAGGCCGGCAGCGACCAACAGAATGAACATCCCTGTCACGCGGAAAAAATGCCCCAGCGGTAGTTTCAGGCTGCCACGATAGAGAGCCAACCCGGCGACTGCGGCGACACCCAGACCAAGCAGCGCGCCCAAAGGTGCATGAGCGCTGGTGCTTTGCTGAAAAACGGCGAGTAGGAAGAAGATCGATTCCAGGCCTTCGCGTGCCACGGCCAGAAAGACCATGACGATCAGTGCATAGGTGTGTCGTCGACCACTACGAAAAGCGTGGTCGAGCGCTTGTGTCAGCCCCTGGCGCATACCGCTGGCGGCGCGCCGCATCCACAGCACCATCCAGGTCAGGACGCCAACGGCGAGAAAGCCGACCACGGCTTCGAACATTTCCTGCTGGCGCTGCGGGAATTCCGCACTGGCGAACTGCAGGCCTGCACCGACGAACAGGGCCAGCGCTGCGGCCAGGAAAATGCCGATCCAGACGGCGGGCATCCAGGCGCCACGCCCGGTCTGGCGCAGATAGCTTGCGATGATGCCAACGACGAGAGCGGCTTCCAGTCCCTCTCTCAGCATGATTAAAAATGGTACCAACATGATGGGAACCCGATTGCGAACGAAACGATCATCAGACAGAACCGCACGTGGCGGGCGAACGGCACGAATGATACGTGTTATCAAATGCAATCGGTAATGATTTTTCGTTTAACCATCGGGATCGCGACATCAGTTCGGCTAACCGGCTGCTTTCTGTTCTAAATGCGACATCGAAGTATCTGATGGCGGTTAGCCTGTCGCGGAGAGATAAAAACGCATGCGTCGTGTCGTCACAGGGATTACAGTCGAACTAGACCGTCAAGGCGCTGTAAAAGTCGCCTGGCGATCGCTGTCACGAGTCGTCCGACGCCGATGAAATCGCCATGGACCGAGACCGACAGATGCCAGGGAACCGATAACAATAACCGTTCTATATCCTTGGAGGAGACGTGAAATGGCAATCAATCCCGTTCGAGGCACCGGCCGCGCCAATGCCGTACCGGAGCCGCAGACACTAGGTTTTCTGCTGCTGGAAGACTTCACTCTGATCTCGCTGGCCTCGGCAATCGAGCCGTTGCGAATGGCCAATCAACTGGCCGGTCGCGAGCTGTACCGCTGGTACGTGATGACCATGGATGGCGCCCCTGTGCGAGCCAGCGATGGCATGCAGGTGACGCCAGATGCCAGCGCCTACTCGCCGCTACGGCTCGACTGGCTGGTGGTCTGCGGTGGCGTCGCGCCGCAACGCTCGGTCACGCCGGCCTTGCTGACCTGGCTGCAGAGTCGCCATCGTCAGTTGAGGCGGGTTGGCTCGGTCTGCACCGGCAGTTGGGCGCTGGCACAGGCCGGCCTGCTTAACGGGTACGATGCCAGCATTCACTGGGAGTGTCTGGCTGCGATTCAGGAGGCTTATCCCCGCACGGCCTGGAGCACACGGTTGTTCTCGATCGACCGCGATCGTTTCACCGCCTCCGGTGGTACCGCACCGCTGGACATGATGCTCAATCTGATCGGCCGCGATCACGGCCGCGAGCTATCCGCGGCCATTTCGGAAATGTTCATCTACGAGCGTGTGCGCGGCGAGGAGGATCAGCAGCGAGTGCCTCTCAAGCACGTGCTGGGTACCACTCAGCCTAAGCTGCTGGAAATCGTGGCATTGATGGAAGCCAATATCGAAGAGCCGATCGAGCTCGACGAACTGGCAAGCTACGTCGATGTTTCCCGGCGTCAGCTCGAACGACTGTTTCAGCGCCATTTGCACTGTTCGCCTTCGCGCTACTATCTCAAGCTGCGGCTGACGCGCGCGCGACAGCTGCTCAAGCAGACTCCGCTGCCGATCATCGAGATCGCTTCCGCTTGCGGCTTCGTTTCCACGCCTCACTTCTCGAAGTGCTACCGCGAGTTCTTCGGTACGCCGCCGCGTGAGGACCGTGGTGAAACGTTGAAGATCCGCCGGCTGGAGCCTGCATTCGTTCCACTGGCGGGCAGCGATCCGCTCATGCAGTCCAGCAGCGCTACCGTCGCGTTGAGTCATGCCCGGGGAGAACCGACCTACGCCAGTATCGCCCTGGGGTGAGAGCGGTTGATCTGATACCTACCGATCGGGCGGCTCTTGTGCCGCCCGATGTCTTCTTGCAACTGACGCCGTTTTGCCGCTCGATATCGCCGTGTTACCTGCGTTCTGTTGGCCTACATAACGGCTCTGGCCACAATGACCACGATCCCGAAAGTAATGACACCAGCAACGACCGGCCAGCCTAATGAACGCGTGCGCCGCCAGACGACGAGCGTTACTCCTAACCCTATGAGCGTTGCCAGCCAACCGGCGGCATCGGGAGTGCGGGGTACCAGTGATACGCCCAGTACCGCGGCGATCATCATCGGTCCCAGAACCACCAACCACTTCGGCAGCGCGTCGACGGGGCCATTCGCCTCGCGGCGCGTCAGTCGTTTCTGCATCCAGAGCAACGGCAGCAGCCGGATCAGATAGGTACCTAGCGCCGCCACGAGCATGCCGATCCAGAGTTCGAGGCTCATGCGCGTCCCCCTCTGTCTGGTGTGGTCGTCTCCGGCAGGCGGACCATATAGAAGCAGAATGCACCGCACGTCGCTGCCAGCGGAATGCCGATATTGGTCAATCCTATCAGTGTGCAAAGCAGGCCGACGGCGACACTGGTGCTGAGCGCGGCGGCCCAGCGTCGCGAAGTGAAACGTGGCACGATCAACACCACGAAGAGCGCCGGCAGCGCGAACGGCATTACCTCCCCGAGCAGCGGCCAGCGGCTCGTCAGCCACTCTCCCGCCACCGCACCCAGCAGCGACCCCGCGATCCAACTGAGCCAGGCCAGCAGTGCTGCGCCGAAGAACCAACCGACGCGCTGCGATTCCGGCAACTGCGGTAGCCGGCTGTGGGCCAGGGCGAAGATCTGGTCGGTGAGGCCATGCATCAGCCACGGCCACCAGCGACTTCTTGGCAGCCAAGGCGCCAGGTTTGGCGCGTAGACGACGTGGCGCACGTTGATCAGCAGTGTCATCGCCACGGTCAACCATAGTGGAGAGCCGCTGGCGATCATCCCCACGAACAGAAACTGCGAAGCGCCGGCATAGATCAACGTCGAGATCGCCATCGTCTCGGCAGTGCTGAATCCGGCCTGAGTGGAAATCAGCCCGAACGAGATCGCCACCGGGATATAGCCGCCCAGTAACGGGACCGCCTCGCGCACCCCCATCAGCCAACCTTGGGGTCGACGTGATATCCCGATGTCAGACATTCGATTCATCTTCCTTGGTGTGGGCGATAGTGACTTGATTTGGACGAAAGTGACCGGTCGTGTGGCGGTCATGTCGCGGGGGCGACAGTCCTGAGCCGAATCGACTGTTCTATCCAACGAGCTCTCGCGCGTCAATCACGTCTCGCATGGTCGGTACTGTCGGGTATGGCTGTCGTGGTGAGGACATTCGATGTGGCGCAATCGGAACACTCGAATTCGCTTTCGGTCGGCGAGTGGCGCGGACGCAGGGATATGCTGCGCAGAACAGTCGTCCCGGTGCTTCAACAAGCCAATTCGTGACGGGCGCCCAACCAAGGAGGATTTCCGCATGCCGACGTCATCTCTGCACGACGATGCCATCATCATCGATGGTTTGATCATCGCCAAGTGGGATCGCGCGCTATTCGAGGATATGCGCAAGGGTGGGCTGACCGCCGCCAACTGCACGGTGTCGGTGTGGGAGGATTTCGAAGCTACCGTCGACAATATCGTCAGCGTCAACAAGCTGATGCGCGATAACGCCGAGCTGGTGCGGCCGGTGCACACCACCCGCGACATCACTCGCGCCAAGGAAGAGGGCAAGACCGGAATCATTCTCGGCTTCCAGAACGCCTATGCCTTCGAGGATAACCTGGGCTACGTCGAGATCTTCAAGAAGCTCGGCGTGGGCATTACCCAGATGTGCTACAACACCCAGAATCTGGTCGGCACCGGCTGCTATGAACGCGACGGCGGGTTATCCGGCTATGGCCGCGAGGTGATCGGCGAGATGAACCGCGTCGGCATGATGTGCGATCTCTCCCACGTCGGTTCCAAGACCTCTGAAGAAGTCATCCTCGAGTCGAAAAAACCGGTCTGCTACTCCCACTGCCTACCTACCGGTCTGAAAGAACATCCTCGCAACAAACGCGATGACGAGCTCAAGTTCATCGCCGACCACGGTGGCTTCGTCGGCGTGACCATGTTTACGCCTTTCCTGCGTGCCGGCGTCAACGCCACGGTCGAGGATTACGTCGAGGCGATCGTTTACATCATGAATATCGTCGGTGAGGACGCCATCGGTATCGGCACCGACTTCACCCAGGGCCAGGATGAAGCCTTCTTCGAGTGGCTGACTCACGACAAGGGCTACGCTCGTCGCCTGACCCGCTTCGGCGAAATCATCAATCCCAAGGGTTTCCGCACGATCGGCGAGTTCCCCAACCTCACCCAGGCACTGCTGGATCACGGTCTTTCCGAGCCGGTGGTGAGGAAGATCATGGGTGAAAACTGGATGCGGACTCTTGGCAACGTCTGGGGCGAGTAAGCCGGCTGCGCGTCGCGAATTCGGCGTTGAAGTCTGCCGGCCTCTGCTCATGTACAACCACGTCACTGTGCGATACCGACAGACTTCGCCTGATCTTCGATCGCTCGCTCGGCTCCTCGAATATCGCAGAAGATACGGCTCGCAGCTTGCAGTCAAAGAACAATTTCCGAGGTAATCGATATGACCCTGATGGCCCCTGAACTGCCGATCAACGTGGACAGCGACACCGGTATCTGGACTACCGATGCGCTGCCGATGCTCTATGTGCCGCGCCACTTTTTCATCAACAACCATATGGCGATCGAGGGTGCATTGGGTGTCGATGCCTATGCCAAGCTGCTGTATGACGCTGGCTACAAATCGGCCTGGTACTGGTGCGAGAAGGAAGCCGCGCTGCATGGCATCGAGGGCGTGGCGGTGTTCGAGCACTACATGAATCGTCTCTCGCAGCGTGGTTGGGGGAAGTTCATCACCGACGAGATCGATCTGGAAGCGGGCACGGCGAAGATTCGCCTTGAGCACTCCTGTTTCGTCTATCAGCTCGGCAAGACCAACACGAAGGTCGACTACATGTTCACCGGCTGGTTCGCCGGCGCCATGGACCAGATTTTAGAAGTTCGCGGCAGTGAGGTTCGCACCCACGCCGAGCAAACCCAAAGCGGCGCTGAAGAGGGTTGCGATGTTGGCTATTTCGAAGTCGATCCGCGCTGAGTTCTTTCTTGAAGCGATCCGAGCTCGGACCGCCTTCACCTACCGGATTTACCCGTCAATCGACGCGTTCTGAGCTCAATTAGCCCCGCCAGAGGGCAGAGAGGAGTCACCGACCATGGCGCACGAAGCCTTATTCAAGCCGATCCAGATCGGTAAGCTGACGATACGTAACCGTGTGGTCAGTACCGCTCACGCCGAGGTTTATGCCACCGATGGTGGGATGACGACGGACCGTTACGTCAGGTATTACGAAGAGAAGTCGAAAGGCGGCTGCGGGCTTTGCATCTGTGGGGGGTCCTCGCCGGTTTCCATTGATAGCCCGCAACAGTGGTGGAGTTCGGTCAACGTCGCCACCGATCGCATCATTCCGCATTTCCAGAATCTTGCCGATGCCGTGCACAAACATGGCGGCAAGATCATGATCCAGATCACACATATGGGTCGTCGCTCGCGCTGGGATGGGCACCACTGGTCGACACTGATGTCGCCTTCGGGCATTCGTGAGCCGGTCCACCGTGCGACCTGCAAGACCATCGAGGAAGAAGAGATCTGGCGCGTGATTTCCGATTTCGCCCAGGGCGCACGCCGGGTGAAAGAGGGCGGCCTCGACGGCTGCGAGTTGTCTGCTGTTCATCAGCATTTGATCGATCAGTTCTGGAGTCCACGCGTCAACAAGCGCACCGACCAGTGGGGCGGCAGCTTCGAGAACCGTATGCGCTTCGGCATGGAGGTGCTCAAGGCCGTGCGTGCCGAGGTTGGTGACGATTTCTGCGTCGGCATGCGCATCTGCGGTGACGAGTTCCATCCGGACGGCTTGTCTCAGGATGACATGAAGCAGATTGCTGCCTATTACGATGCCACCGGCATGGTCGACTTCTTCGGCGTGGTCGGCTCCGGCTGCGACACCCACGACACGCTGGCCAACGTGATCCCTAACATGTCCTATCCGCCGGAGCCGTTTCTGCATCTGGCGGCGGGCATCAAGGAGGTGGTCTCGGTGCCGGTGATTCACGCCCAGAACATCAAGGATCCGACCCAGGCCGAGCGCGTGCTCGAAGGCGGCTATGTCGATCTGGTGGGGATGACCCGCGCCCATATCGCCGACCCGCATCTGATCGCCAAGATCAAGGCCGGGCAAACCGATCAGATCCGTCAGTGCGTGGGCGCCAACTACTGCATCGATCGCCAGTACCAGGGCCTCGACGTGCTATGCATCCAGAACGCCGCGACCTCGCGGGAGTATATGGGCCTGCCGCACATCATCGAGAAATCCACCGGCCCTAAACGCAAGTTGGTGGTGGTCGGTGGCGGCCCCGGTGGGATGGAGGCGGCCCGCGTTGCCGCCGAGCGCGGCCACGATGTCACCCTGTTCGAGGCCGAGCCGCAGTTGGGCGGACAGATCACTTTGGCGTCCAGAGCGCCACAGCGTGACCAGATTGCCGGCATCACCCGCTGGTACGAGATGGAGCTGTCGCGTCTCGGCGTCGACATTCATTTGGAAACACGCGCTGACGACGCGACGATTCGCGACCTGCAGCCGGACGTAGTGGTTCTCGCCAACGGCGGCCATCCGTTCCTCGAACAGGTGCCGGAGTGGGGCTACTCGGACAATCCTGACGAGAGGCTGGTGGTCAGCAGCTGGGACATTCTTGGTGGCAAGGTAGAACCCGGCAGCAACGTCCTGATTTACGACACCATGTGCGAGTTCAGCGGCATGTCCACTGCCGATTACTGCGCCAGCAAGGGCGCCACGGTCGAGATCGTGACCGACGACACCAAACCTGGCGTGGCCATTGGCGGCACCACCTTCCCGACGTATTACCGCAGCCTCTATCAGAAGGCGGTGGTGATGACCGGCGATCTAGCGTTGCACAAGGTCTATCGCGAGGGCGACAAGCTGGTGGCGGTGCTGGAGAACGAATACACCGGCGAGCATGAGGAGCGCGTGGTCGATCAGGTGATCGTCGAGAACGGCGTGCGGCCGGATGAAGGCCTCTATTACGCGCTGAAGGATCGCTCACGCAACCACGGTCAGATCGATCTCGAAGCGCTTTACGCAATTCAGCCGCAGCCAACCTTGGCCGAGACGGGAGAGTTCGCGCTGTTCCGGTTGGGAGATTGCGTGGCGCCGAGGAATACGCATGCGGCGATATACGATGCGCTCCGCCTCTGCAAGGATCTTTGAGGCGGGACGGGCTGAGCTCGACGTCAGCGGCTTTTTTGGAGAAGCACCATGTTGCAGACGCTACTCCCCATCTTGATCTTTGCGGCACTGATCGTGGGCGCGATAGGCGCCTTGCGCCGCGTGCGGTTATGGCGGCAGGGCCGGCGCTCGCCGATGGTGTGGCGGCGAATCTTGCTGATACCGAAGCGTTATCTGAACGATCTGCACCACGTCGTGGCCCGCGACAAGGCGATGGCACATACCCATGTGGCGACGGCTGGCGGCTTCGTTGCGGCAATGGCGCTAGCAGTGGTGGTTCATGGTTTTGGCTGGCGCCATCCGATTCTCGGCGGGCTGCTGCTGGCGGCGAGTGCCGCGATGTTCGTCGGTGCGCTCGCGGTCAATCGTCGTCGTGTGAAGCCACCTGAAAAGCTCTCAAGGGGTCCCTGGCAGCGGCTCTCGAAAAGTCTGCTGGCCTACTCGGTCGGAATGTTTCTGATCAGTCTGCCGCTGGTTGGCATCGCTCCCGCATTGTTCGGCGGCGGCGTACTGGCCGTGTTGCTGATCGCGCTGGTGGCATGGGGCGTGCTGGAAATGATCGTCGGCATGGGCTGGGGTGGACCGATGAAACATGCCTTCGCCGGGTCGCTGCATCTGGCATTTCATCGCCGTCCCGAGCGCTTCGATGATCGGCATCCCAAGTCTATCCGTCCGTCCGGCCATCAATTCGATCAGGATGCTAGCCATGACGAGCACCGTGGCAGCCGCTCGACGGCACTGTTTCCGCTGGACCTGAACGCTGAAAAGCTGGGCGTGGAGAAGCCCGCCGATTTCCAATGGGAGCAGCTGTTGGGCTTCGATGCCTGCGTGCAGTGCGGACGCTGTCAGGCGGTGTGCCCAGCGTTCGCCGCGGGCCAGCCGCTCAATCCCAAGAAGCTGATTCAGGACATGGTCGTGGGCATGGCCGGTGGTACTGACTCGGGCTATGCAGGTTCCGGCTATCCCGGTATCGAAGTGGGTAAACACCACGGGGCGAGCGCCGAGCCAATCGTCCCACAGCTGGTCGAAGCCGAGACGCTTTGGGCCTGTACGACTTGCCGCGCCTGCGTGGAAGAGTGCCCGATGATGATCGAGCATGTCGATGCGATCGTCGACATGCGCCGCTTCATCACTTTGGAGCGTGGTGAAACCCCGGAGAAGGGCGCGGCCGCGATCGACAATCTGATCGCGACCGATAACCCCGGCGGTCTAGACAACGCCTCCCGGCTGGACTGGGCAGCGGATCTGGAGATTCCGCGCATCCAGGATCGTCCTGAAGGGGTCGACGTGCTGCTGTGGCTGGGCGATGGCGCTTTTGACATGCGCAATCAGCGCACGCTGCGTGCGCTGGTGAAGATACTGCGGGCGGGTAATGTCGACTTCGCCGTGCTCGGCGATGAAGAGCGCGACAGCGGCGACGTCGCCCGGCGTCTGGGTGACGAAGCGACGTTTCAGCGCCTGGCCGAGCGCAATATCGCGACGTTCTCGCGCTATCGCTTTCAGCGCATCGTGACCGCCGATCCGCACAGTTTCCACGTCATCGGTCGCGAGTACCCCGCCTTCGGCGGCGAGTACGTCGTCAAGCATCACTCGACCTTCATTGCCGAGCTGTTCGACGCGGGGCGGCTGAGCGTCGCAACGTCTGAGCAGCGCGAAACCATCACCTATCACGATCCCTGTTATCTGGGTCGCTATAACGGCGAATTTGCCGCGCCGCGCCAGGTGCTGGCGGCACTGGGACTCGACGTGGCGGAAATGGAGCGCTCGGGCTATCGCTCGCGCTGCTGTGGCGGGGGCGGGGGCGCTGCGCTATCCGACGTACCCGGCAAGGCTCGGATTCCCGACATGCGCATGATCGATGTGCGCGAGACCGGAGCGACGACCGTCGCGGTGGCCTGTCCGCAATGTACCGCGATGCTCGAGGGCGTGGTCGAACCGCGCCCCCAGATCAAGGATCTGGCCGAGCTGGTCGCCGACGCGCTTATCGAGCAGCCCACAGCTGCGGACGATATCGTGAGCCCGGCCGACTCCGAATTTTTCGATGAGGTGCCGGCATGAGCATCAGGCGTATCGACCCCCACGCCGAGCGCATGCGTCGCAATCGGCTGCATCCGCGTCACCAGGAGTTTGCGCGTCCGGCGTGGCGCTGGATCAGCGCCGAGGGCGTAACCCGAGTCAATCCGCACCTCGTGGGAGCCATCGGCCCCAACGGCATCAAGCGCATCGATCGCAGCGGCGCCTCGGTCGAATCGAGCAGCGTATCGGCTTCTCAGGCTAGCGCGGAACCCTCTCGCCGACAGATCGTGATCGCCGAGCCGGCGGGTTACGTCATGGTGGTGCCGGAGCTGGCCGAAGGGCGCTTGAGCGATCACGACCGGGATCTTTTCGGCCTCGCCAGACAGCTGGCCGACGACCGTCGATTGGCGGTCACCGCAATCACCTTTCAGGGTGGCGTGACCGGCCTGGAAGAGGCCGGTGCGGATCGCTGGCTCGACCTCTCGGCGAGCGCCGAGGATGGCGATTATTGCCCCGAGGCGCGACTGGCGGGGCTCGAGCGGATCGAAGCGTCGCTGTCGCCGGCACACTGGTTGTTCGCGGA
The DNA here is from genome assembly GCF_003206065.1 of Salinicola halimionae. GTDB lineage: Bacteria > Pseudomonadota > Gammaproteobacteria > Pseudomonadales > Halomonadaceae > Salinicola > Salinicola halimionae. The sequence goes on from NZ_PZJQ01000004.1 coordinate 520,561, forward strand.
TACGTTCCCCGGCGGTGGCGATCTGGGGCGGCGTCTGGCGGCGCGACTTTCGGTCCCGTCGGATGGTGCGCAAGGCGAGCGCGCGGCGACGCGAGTGTGGCAGGTGGCTGACGGCAAGAGCCTGTCGCGGGCCGGCGATCGCCAGGATATTCAGCGCGACGTACCGCGAGTGCTGCTGGCGCTACCCGAGTGCGCCGAACCGGTCAGCGAGACACGCCACGAGGCGCGGCCGATGATGGTCGACACCGGGCAGAGCGGCACCGATGCGGCTGTCGACATCGGCATCATCGATCGTGGCCGGGTAGCGGTCGACCCGCAGCAGATCCCGCTGGCGCAGGCGCCGTTCATCCTCTCGGCCGGGCGTGGTATCGGGGACTGGGAAGGCTATCACCACGCGGCCCGTGTGCTCGGCGCCAGCGAGGGCGCGTCGCGTGTCGCTGTGGACGACGGCTATATGCCGAGAGCGCGTCAGGTCGGTGCTACCGGGACGTTCGTCTCCGCCAGTTGCTATATCGCGGTGGGGATTTCCGGTGCGGTGCAACATCTGCAGGGCATCGCTCGATGCCAGCGGGTCATCGCGATCAATAGCGACCCGAGCTGCGATATGGTCAAACGCGCCGATCTGGCGATCATCGCCGATGGCGACGACGTGCTGAAAGCGCTCTGTGAATCTCTGGGTCAGCCGAAAGCCTCCAGTCAACCGGGCGAGGAGCCTCTGCATGATGCCGCCTGATGATGCCAATAGCGTGTCCGTATTTGCTCTGGTCTCCAGCGGACGCCACCCGGTTTCCGGGCGTGCCGGACGCGCCCGAGAAGACGCGCGTGCCGTCGAGATGGGGCTGATGCTGGCCGGATCGGCGCTGAAGCTGGCCCATGCCGGCGACGCCGACGATGGGGCGTTGCGGGATTGCCTGGAAGCGTATCTGGGCATGTTTCACGGGCTCGGCGATGATCGTCCGGGGGAGCTCTCGCTGCTACCCATGACGACCGAAGACGATGCCGTGGCAGCACTGTCGGAATGGTTGGCGAATAGTGGTGCACGACTGGTGCTGACCGGCCAGCGTGCCGAGTGCGGCGAGGGTTCCGCCATGCTTCCCTATCTGCTGGCGGAACGGCTTGGCTGGTCGGTGGTTGCCGGCATCGCGGCGATCGAAAGCGTCGATGCGGGTAGCGCCACGCTGTTGCAGGCGTTACCGCAGGGGCAGCGGCGGCGGCTAGACGTACGCTTGCCCTGTTTGGTCGCCGTCGATGCGGTTGCCCCCGCGCCGCGACAGAGCGCCTTCGGGCCCGCACGGCGCGGCAGCATCAACGTAGTCGAGGGTATCGAGACGAGTCCCGATACCGCTCGTCGAGCGTGGCAGACTCAGCCGGCGCGAGCCAGACCCAGGCGGCTCAAAGTTGTGAAATCCGGCAACGCCCGGGATCGCTTCAAAGCCGCGGCGGCCAAGTCTTCTGCGTCAGGCGGTCAGGTGCTTTCCGGGCTGACGCCTGACCAGGCGGCTGAGAAGCTGATCGATTATCTACGTAAGGAGAAAATACTGAGAGAAGAGAAAACTCCTTCCATCAGCGAAGAAGCGTCCGCCGCAGATCAGTAGGCCATCGGTTTCGGCATGCGCGCTGACGCCGACTGGGCGCCAGGCACGATGCCTCTCGGTTCGACGGGACGGAAGTTGAAGATCGACGATCCGCGTATCGACTGCGCCCGGCCCGTCAGGGTACATATTGGTGGCGGAAGACAGGCTTGGAGACGAGCGTCAACATTGAGCACGATGCGGATTGGCCGATCAACTGTCAGCCGCATGATGGATATCAATAACGTCAAACAGGAGGTGGGAGATGATGATCGTTGATCTCATCGATGGCGAGGATTTTCGTCAGCGGCTGGTTTCTCTCGGCGTGCGCATTCCGGAGGAAGCATGCCCGGAGACCTGCGCAAGGCTGGCTGCGGGCTGCTATCGCGCCAGAGGAATAGACGGGCTTGAACCTGCCATTCGTGACCTGATGCAGCACACCGATGTGATGTTGCCGTCAGTGCGGGAAGCGATAGAGCGCCATCTGCTGCCGGTTTTCAGCGGTGTCTGAGTCGGCATTTTTCGATGCCGCCGATGTTACCGATATGGCTGTCTCATGGCCGCGGTGAAACCTGCCCGCTAGAGTCGGCGTAACCCCCACATGAAGTAGACGCCGCCAATCAGTGCGGCGATCAGGCCTGCCGGCAATTGATAGGGGAAGAACAGGTTTCTGCCCAGCCAGTCGGCAGTCACCATGACCAGCATCCCCAGTAGCCCCGCGCCGATCAACTGGTGCCGTGCGCCATGGAAGCCCATCAGCCGTGCCATGTGCGGAGCCATCAAGCCAATGAACGACAGCGGGCCGATGACCAGCGTCGCGGCGACGGTCAGCAGGGCGACCAGCGCGAGCAGCAGTAGTCGGCTACGATCCACGTTCATCCCCAGAGCCTTGGCCGTGGGTGCCCCCAGCGGAAGCAGCGTCAGCCAGCGCTGAAGTGGCAGCGCCAGTGCAGCCAGCACGATCGCGATTACCACGACCCAGGCGCTGGAGGTCAAGCTGGCGTAGTAGGTCGAGCCACCCAACCACGAGAGCAGCTGCTGGGCGCGAGGGTCCTCACTGGCCAGCACGATGGCGCGCATCGCATCCAGCAGTGATGAGATGGCAATGCCGGTCAACAGCAATCGTTCGGGGGCAAAACCACTGCGGCGATTGCAGACGATCAGCACCAGCAGGGCCACGGCGGCGCCGCTGAATCCCATGACAGAGCCGCTGAGCGGAGCGATGCCAAGCGGTAACAGCATCAGCGCAATCACGCCGATCGCCACGCCGGCACTGATACCCAGTACCTCCGGACTGGCCATTGGGTTGCCGGTCATGCGCTGCAACAGCGTGCCGGCAATGGCTAGCATCAACCCGGCTGCGGCGGCTGTGGCGACTCTCGGCAGGCGCCAATCGACGACCAGTGCCAGATCACCGCTCCCCACCAGGCTGGGATACATCGAATGGCTATCGAGCATGAAACCGATGCCGAGCGCCGCGGCGCAGGCGATGACCGTCAGCCCTCCCAGAATCCACAGACGTCGCGGCGGGTGCGAAAGGCGCGGTAGCGTCAGCCCCGTGCTGGGCGTTGGTCGTGATCCACTGACCCTCAGACGTGGCAACAGCCACAACAGTAGCGGGGCGCCGAGCGCTGCCGTCATGGCGCCCGTTGGCAGCAGCGAAGCGGTGAATGGTGAAAGTTGCTGTACGGCGAGATCCGTCACGGCAAGCAGCAGCGAACCCAGAATCATCGACCAGACCAGGCGCTGGGACAGCGTACGAGCCCCGGAAAGCCGTGCGAGGGCGGGAGCGGCCAGGCCGATGAAGCCGATCAAGCCGATGGCGCTGACCACGCAAGCCGTCATGAAAATACCCAGTCCCAGGCCTGCGAGGCGCAATTTGTGCAGCGAAATCCCCAGGCTCTTGGCACCTTCCTCTTCGAGATCCAGCAGCGAAAGCGGGCGCAGCATCAGTAGCGCCAGCACCATCACGATACCCAGGCGCAGCAGCAGAAACTGGGTGTCTTGCCAGTTATCCTGAGCGAGTGCCCCTGATCCCCAGATGAACAGTCCCGACAGGCTCTCCTGATGGAAAAGCAGCAGCGCGCTGTTGATGGCGCTGAAGTAAAGGCTGACCACCATGCCGGAAAGGACCACCACCATCGGCGCCAGGCGCCGCTTCCACGATAGCGCGAAGACCAGCAGCGTGGCGACGATCCCCCCAAGCAGCGCGATCCATTCGCGTCCGGCCAGCATCCAGCCAGGTGCCCACAGCGTGGCGATCACCAATGCCAGCTGCGCTCCGCTGGTCACGCCCAGCGTTGCCGGAGACGCCAGTGGATTGCGCAGTACCTGCTGCATCAGACACCCGGCCAGCGCCAGCGCCGCGCCACCCAGCAGCGCCACCATCAGGCGGGGGGCAAAGGTATAGTGCATTACGATCTGACGAATCTGATCGTCGTCCGGAGCGACGATGGCTTGCCACCAGTGCCCCGACAGGTCGATGAATTGAATCTCCAGCGTGGCGTAGCCCAGGGCCAGGGCCAGCAACGCCAGGCCGGTTGCGAACCAGGCAGGTGTCTGCGCGCGAAGCTTCATGGCGCGCTGGCCAGCCCAGCGGGGCTCGTCGTGCTGACTTCGACCAGCGACCGGGCGAGGCGTTGCAACGATATCAGCCCGCCATAAGGCCACACGGGATCGATATAGCTCACGCGACCCTCGCGGACCGCAGGCAAGTGCTGCCAGATCTGGTTGTTGGCGAGTTCGTCACCCACCCCGCGCGGATAGGGCTTGATGATCACGATGCGCGCCTCGGGACGCTCCGCGAGCCGATCGATCGGAATGCTGGCATAGCCCCAGGCATTGGTAGGCCCCGTCCAGGCATTGGTCAGGTCGGTACGCGAGAAAAGGGTTCCGATCATGTTGCCCTGACCAAAGACGCGAACGTGCTGGGCATCGCTGAACTGGACGATGAAAAGGGGTGTCTCGGTATTCTCAAGGGCACGCGCAGCCTGATCCAGCACCTGGTTTGTCTCGGCGATCAAGTCTTCCGCCTGCGCTTGTCGATCGGTCAACCTGGCGATTTCGCGAGTCATCGCCAGGGTCGCTTCGTAGTAGGGCAGGTCGGTGTAGAAGTTGTCGATCACCTTCACCGGCATCAGCCGCTCGAGACGCGCGTTGTCGCGAGAAAACAGCGCGCTGGTCATCAACAAGTCCGGTGGATCCTGAGCCAGAAGCTCGAGATTGGGCTCGTTGCGCAGTCCCATGTCCAGCGTCGATTGGGGAATCGCAGGTGCCTTGACCCATTCGTCGTAATTGGAAATGTCGGAGACGGCATAAGGCTTGACGCCGAGCGCGATGAGCGTCTCCGCCACCGTCCAGTTGGAGGCGGCGATCCGCAGCGGTTTCGAATCGGCGTCGGCCTGGGCGTCCGCAAGCGCGGTGCTCATCCCCAGCAGCACGGCAACCGCAAGTGCGAGGAGAGCGGGAAAAGAGCGAACACGCGGCAAAGTGACGGTTTCCTGGCGACGGAAAAATGGCACGGGTTCATCCGGCCAGAAACGCGGCACCGGATGCGACTACGGGCGGTGATGGTAGATCGAATGACAATCGTTATCAATAAAGAGCGAGGCTTGACGACTCGAAATTCTTGTGCGCATAAGAAGCGTTCTCATTTTCATTTCGTCGAAGTGCGTATAGAATGCCGCTTATCGTGCGCCATACGGCTGATTCATGTCCTCAGCCAGTTCCAGCATCGCCGCTTCCGTTGTCAAACCAAGAACAGGTCTAAAACGACATGCCAGCAGGGAACTCGTCTTTAGGAAATCGTCGCCAGGCCTATCGCCTGATGACTTTCGTAGCCATCAGCACCGTGCCGTTGGCGTCTTCGGCCTGGGCTCAGAGCCCTCCCGGCGACAGCCAGTCTCTCGATACGGTCACCGTGACCAGTCAGGCGATTCTGACCCAGGGCGATACGCCGCCGCCGGCTTTTGCGGGCGGGCAGGTCGCTGCGGGAGGACGGATCGGGATCCTGGGCGAGCAGGACACGATGGACGTGCCGTTCAATGTCATCAGCTATACCGATGAGCTGATCGAGAACCAGCAAGCCGATACGCTGGGTGACGTACTGCAGAACGATGCCTCGGTAATGGTCGGCAAGGGTTTCGGCAACTACTCGGAGTCATTCAAGATCCGCGGGTTCGATCTGTACGGTGACGATATTTCCTACGGCGGGCTCTATGGCGTGCTGCCTCGTCAGTTGATCAACACCAGCATGATGGGCCGCGTCGAGCTGTTCAAAGGTGCCAGCGCGTTTGCCAATGGTGTCCCGGCTGGCGGGACTGGCGTGGGCGGGGCGGTCAACATCGAACCCAAGCGAGCGACCGACGAGCCGATCACGAGAATTTCCACGGGATACCAGTCGGACAGCTACGGTGAAACGCAGCTCGATGTCGGTCGACGTTTTGGCAATCAGAACGAATATGGCGTTCGGGCCAGTATCAACCGTGGGCGTGGGGATACGGCCATCGATGACGAGAGCCGCAAGAATACCTCTGCCGTTGTGGGCCTTGACTACCGGGGCGATCGCGCTCGGGCATCGCTGGATGTCGGTCACCAGAAGTCAGTCATCGATGGCGGGAGGCTAAACGTGAACCTGACCAACTACACCGGGGATTCCGTGCCCTCGGTACCGGATTCTGACAGCAACTACACCCCCAGCTGGAATCGCTCGAGCCTGGAGACCAACTTTGCCATGTTGCGTGGCGAGTATGATTTCAGCGACTCATGGACCGGCTATGCGGCGATCGGGGGTAATCGCACGCATGAACGGAGTCTATCGGGTTCTGTGAGTTTGTTAGATGAAACTGGCGACGGTACGGTCGGCCAACTGGATACCGCCTACCAGTCGGAAACTTTCGCCAGTCAAGTCGGTTTGCGCGGTCAACTGGATACTGGCCCTGTTTCTCATCAGGTCAATCTGGGCTACTCGAGTGTCTATGCACGTAAAGACGTGGCTTACACGTTTGGCAGTGGTTCGAATCTTCCAACCAATATATACGAACCAGCCGATGTGCCGGTCAGAGATGGGGGGAGCCCATTCGGAGATGTTAGCGATCCCAATACGACTGGCCGAACCTATAACAACGGTGTTGCATTGTCCGACACCTTGGGCTTTTTCGATGATCGTCTATTGCTGACCTTGGGCGGACGTTATCAAGAAATCGAGGTCAACAATTACAGTGCGCTTGATGGCTCCCGAAGCAGTCGCTTTACCGAATCGCGCATCACGCCCGTCTATGGCATCGTCTATAAGCCGACGGCGGCGATCTCGCTTTATGCCAACCATGTCGAAGCGCTGCAGCAAGGTGAGTCAGCACCAGCGCAAATCGGGGGCATGCCGGCCAGCAACGGCGGCGAGATTCTAGGCATCGTGCGCTCCAAGCAGGACGAGATCGGCGCCAAGTTCGATTACGGCAATATCGGCGGCGGCATCAGCCTGTTCCAGATCGAGCAGCCGCAGGTCAGCATCGAGGACAACACTGCCGGCTACAACGGCGAGCAACGCAATCGCGGCATCGAGCTGAATGGCTACGGCGCGCCAGTGGATGGCGTGCGCGTGTTGGCAAGCGCGACCTTCATGGACCCGGAGCTTCGCAATACCACCAATGGAGAGAACGACGGCAACAACGCGCCGGGTGTACCGACCTATCGATACGTGCTGGGTGGTGAATGGGATATTCCGCATGTCGATCGTCTCACCGCCACTGGCCGGTTCATCCGCACCGGCTCGCAGTACGTCGACGAAGCCAACAACCTCGAGGTCGATCCCTGGAATCGTCTCGACCTGGGTTTCCGCTACACCATGCCGCTCAACCAGGCGAGCCTGATCTGGCGCGCAGGCATAGACAACGTGACCGACGAAGATTACTGGGAGTCTGCCGCCACGACTGGCTTCCAGACGCTGGTTCAGGGCGAGCCGCGTACCGTCAAGTTATCGGCCACCGTCGAGTTCTGATCGGCCTGCGAACGGTCAAGAAACAAGGATTGAGAGAAACCAAATGGCGCCCGGCAAGGGCGCCTTTTTGATGGGGTGGGTAAAACTTACCGCTTGGCGACTTGCAGCGTGGCCGGAGTTTCGACTCCCAGATTGGCGCGCAGCGTTTCGCTGTACCAGTTTACGAAGTCGATGACGCCGAACTCGTAGGTCTTCGAATAGGGGCCGGGCTGGTAGGCCAGCGAGTTGATACCGAGTTGATTCTCCTCAGCCAGACGGCGGTCCTGATCATTGGTAGCGTCCCAGACCTGGCGCAGGCGTTCGGGGTCATAATCGACGCCTTCGACGGCATCCTTGTGAACCAGCCATTTGGTGGTGACCAGCGTTTCCTGCGGGCCCAGCGGCAGTACCCTAAAGACGACGGCGTGGTCGCCCATGAAATGGTTCCATGAATTGGGCAGATGCAGGATACGCAGCGAGCCCATGTCCGCGTTGGGCATATGGCCCATCAGCTTGTTGCAGCCCGGTTTGCCATCCATGGTCATCGAGACGATACCGTCGATCAATGGCGTGCGGGTGAGGCGGTTACGCTTGCCGAAGCGTGCCAGTTGCCACGGGACCTCGCAGGCAGTCCAGTCGGCCTGCTTGCGGGCGACCAGATCGCGATATTCGCCGGTGGAGCGCGGATCGTCGGTGTCGTCGAACTCGATCAATGAGTTGAGCAGTTCCGGATGCGCACCGTTGCAGTGATAGCATTCGCGATTGTTCTCGATGACCAGCTTCCAGTTGGCGCGCTCGACGATATTCGATTCCACCGCCACCTTGACGTTGTCCATCTCGTAGGGCGAAAGGTAATGCTCTAGCGAGACGAGGAAGTCGTCGATCGGCTCCGGCTCGTCGCTCAGATTGATGAACACGAATCCCCCCGCGCTCTTTACCGCCACCGGCTTGAGGCCGTAGGCGCTCATATCGAAATCGGTGCCCATGTCGCTGCCGGCGAACAGCAGCCGGCCATCCAGTTCGTAGGTCCATTGATGGTAGGGGCAAACCAGCTTGGCGACCTTGCCCTTGTCCTTCAGGCACAGTCGCGAACCGCGATGGCGGCAGACGTTATGAAACGCCTGAATGCGATTCTCGGCGCCGCGTACCACGATGATCGAATTGCTGTCGATCTCGAGCTTGACGAAGTTGCCCTTGGCGGGAATCTCGCAGCTCATGCCGGCGAATAACCACTGTTTCTCGAACACTTCCTGCATTTCCAGCGCGAACAGGCGCGGATCGTTGTAGAACGGCTGCGGCAGCGAGAACGTTGGGTCGCGCTGGTCCAGCATGTCGGCCACGGCTTGACGGGTACCGGCAAGTGAGTCCTCCAGGCTATCGCGTGGAAGTGGTGACATGAACGCATCCTCATCAGGGTATAGCGTCGTTTCCGCATCTTGGCGAAAACGATCGGATAAATGACGTGTGGCAGTGGCGGTGATTGCATCCTTGCGGCCGTCCTGCGGCGAAGTGTCGCTCAGGTGCTTCCCGTTAAATTGTCCATCTGCGACATTCGTCGAGTTGAGGACGACCGACGATACAAATAGCTGACGCCGCATATCGAATCGGCGTGCGGTGCCTACGCAAAACATGGTTTGCCATGGCGGATAATCAGATGCGCGCTTGGCCAGGTTTTGATCGATTTGGGTGTGGTTGGCATGCCCGTGTCGTTAACGGGCAAGTCGGCGACCGCTGGCGTGCCCAGAATCCGCTCATGAGGGTCATTCACTGGAAATGTCGTTGCGGGTCGGTGTTATCTCGCCAAGCCATTTCCCCCTGATCGAGCGCGGTGGCGATGCAATTCTTCAATCCGGTCAATACGCAAACCTGGACCAATGGTCGGCATCAGGTGCGATGCGTCAAGGTCATTCAAGAGACCTGGAACGTCCGAACGTTCTGTTTCATGGCCGATCAGCCGCTGATGTTCTTCTTCAAACCGGGGCAGTTCGTCACTCTGGAGCTGGAGATCGCCGGCCAGCCCGTGATGCGCTCCTATACGATCTCCAGTTCGCCGTCGATTCCCTACAGCTTCTCGATTACCGTCAAGCGGTTGCCCGGCGGCTGGGTCTCCAACTGGCTTCATGACAATCTCAAGGTCGGTGAGCCGATGGTGGTCCACGGGCCGGTGGGCGATTTCAACGTTATCGACCACCCGGCGGAAAAGGTACTGATGCTGTCGGGCGGCGTCGGTATCACGCCGTTGATGTCGATGACGCGCTGGTTTTTCGATACCAACGCTGCCGTCGACCTGGAGTTCATCCATTGCGCCCAGGCGCCCAACGACATCATCTATCACCGTGAGCTGGTGCACATGTTCTCGCGGTTGCCGGAGTTCCGACTACATATCGTCTGCGAACGCAGCGATGAGCTCAGCCAAGCCTGGTCGGGATTCCGCGGTTACCTGACACGTCAGATGCTGATGCTGATGGCAGCAGACTATCTGGATCGAGAGGTATTCTGCTGTGGCCCCGCGCCGTTCATGAACGCGGTATGTCAGGTCCTGCAGGAAGATGGATTCGACATGTCGCGCTATCACCAGGAGTCTTTCGGGGCGACGCCACTGAGCGTTCAGGAAGACGTGCTGGAACTCGCCGAACAGGCGGAAGCCGATGCCGAAGAGGTGGATACCGCCGATCTGGTCCCTGTCGAATTTACCGGCAGCGGCAAGAGCATTCGCGTCAGCGAGAACGACACCATTCACTCGGCAGCGGCCAAACTCGGGCTGCATATCCCCAAGGCCTGCGGCATGGGGATTTGTGGCACCTGTCGGGTGATGAAGCTCGAAGGCGAGGTCGAGATGGAACACAACGGCGGTATCACCGAGGAAGACGAGGCCGAAGGCTTCATCCTCTCCTGCTGCTCGAAGCCGCGGGGGAAAGTCGTCATCGACTTCTAGGGCTGATGAACGTCGACGTTGCGAAACGTGGATCGGCGGGGCGGTTCGATATCGGGCTACGACCTATGGACCGCGTCGCTGTCGCCAAGGCATCACGGGAAGGCGTCGAAGGACAAGTCCTGCCACCACTGACAATCCTACGCTGTTCGGGTGCCATCGATGAGAGTCGAAGGCGCCCATGATCACGCCAACTGGAGTTTACGCCATGTCTTCAACCGCCAATCGCGGCGTCGTCTTTCGCGGCGCCGGCAAGGTTGCCGTCGAGAGCATTCCCTTTCCCGAGCTGGCATTGGGAAGCCGCCAGTGTCATCACGGCGTCATCCTCAAGGTTCTGACGACCAATATCTGTGGTAGCGACCAGCATATGGTCCGTGGCCGCACCACGGCGCCCGAAGGGTTGGTGCTGGGCCACGAGATCACCGGTGAGGTGATCGAATGTGGCCGTGACGTCGAATTCATCAAACAGGGCGATATCGTCTCGGTGCCGTTCAACGTCGCCTGCGGGCGTTGCCGTAACTGCCGACGCGGCGATACTCACATCTGCCTCAACGTCAACGGCGATCGCCCTGGCGGTGCCTACGGCTACGTCGACATGGGCGGTTGGGTCGGCGGACAGGCCGAATACGTGATGGTGCCCTATGCCGACTTCCAGCTGCTGGTCTTCCCCGACAAAGCGCAGGCGATGGAGAAGATTCTCGATCTCACGATGCTCTCGGATATCTTCCCCACCGGTTTCCATGGTTGCGTGACGGCAGGTGTGCAGCCGGGTTCGACGGTCTACATCGCTGGTGCGGGTCCGGTAGGGCTGGCGGCGGCGGTCTCCGCCCAACTGTTGGGTGCGGCCTGCGTGATCGTCGGTGACATGAACGACAAGCGCCTCGAGCAGGCACGCAGTTTTGGCTGCGAGGGGCTGGATCTCAAGCAGGACGCCAGTATGTCGGAACTGATCGAGTCGGTGCTGGGCGTGCCGGAAGTCGACGCCGCGGTGGATGCGGTGGGGTTCGAGGCCAACTGCCATGGCCACAATCATGCCCATGAGCAGCCGGCCACGGTGCTCAATGCCACCATGGAGATTACTCAGGCCGGGGGGCGGGTCGGCATTCCCGGGCTCTACGTGACAGAGGACCCTGGCGCCGAGAGCGAAGACGCCAAGCACGGCAATATCTCGATGAAGTTCGGTCTCGGCTGGGCCAAGGCGATGTCGTTCCATACCGGCCAGACGCCCGCCATGCGTTATCAGCGACAGCTCATGCAGGCGATTCTCCACGACAAGGTACAGATCGGCCGCGCGGTGAACGTCCAGACCATTGCACTGGACGAGGCCCCACAGGGTTACGCTGCCTTCGATGGCGGTGCAGCACAGAAATTCGTGATCGATCCACACGGCACGCTGGGATAGCGTCATTTTCGGGCCGCAAGGAGAGGTAGCCAGCGCCGGCTTTGGGGCGCGCTAGGAAACCGCCACAAGCCGGCTTCCGGACACCATCAAAACAACGGACGGCGCTTTCGAGCGCTGCCCGCTTTTTTTCTTTTGGCTGCATAAGCGATTGGCTGCGCACGCGATTGTCGGCAGAATCGGTCATCGACATGATGATGCAACAAGAACGCGACGAGAGCCGACCATGACCGAACCGATTCGCTGCCGCTGGGCGCAGACCCATCCGCTGAATGCCGAGTATCACGACGACGAGTGGGGCGTACCCGAGTACGACAGTCGCGCGCTATGGGAAAAGCTGATTCTGGATGGCTTTCAGGCGGGACTCTCCTGGCTGACCATCCTCAAGAAGCGCGACGCCTTCCGTGACGCTTTCGATGAGTTCGATCCCGAAAGGATCGCTCGATACGACGAGCATGACATCGAGCGTCTGATGGGAAATGCCGGCATCATACGCTCGCGATCCAAGATCGAGGCGACGATCGGCAACGCGCGTGCTTACCTCGCCATGCGGGACAACGGCGAAGACTTCTCCGAATTCCTGTGGGGCATGGTCGGCGGCCGGCCGATCCAACATTCTTTCGAAAACGACGGCCCCGTTCCTACGCAGACGCCGCTATCGCTGGAAATTTCCAAGACGCTCAAAAAGCGCGGCTTCAAGTTCGTGGGGCCAGTGATCGTCTATGCCTGGATGGAAGCCGTCGGCATGGTCAACGACCATGACGAGTCATGTCACCGCCGCAAGCCCGTGGCGGCGATGGAGTGATCGTTGAGCACCGAGGCCTTGCATCACGTTCAGTCCAGGCGTCCGTCGAACAGATTGCGAAACGCGACATAGCGAGTTTCGTGCATCTCCCTCGTTGCCGGGTCGGGCTCGAGTATGCCTTCGTCAGGCACGAGTTCACGGGCTACGGCCAGCAGATCCCCGTCCCGCTGCGATGCCATGGCGGCCACGGCGGCGCCTAGCAGCACGGGCTCCGGTGCTTCTGACAGTATCACGCGGCAGCCGGTGCCATCGGCGTAGAGTTTGCGTAGCAATGGCGAACGATTGTGGCCACCACTGAGGTGGAGCGTGTCGATGGCGTAGCCGTTAGCGTTCATGCGCTCGACGATGGCGCGAGTGCCATAGACCAGTGCCGTTGCCGTGGCCCAGTACACCTTGATCAAGGTCTCCCGCGGCGGTTCCAGCGTGAGTCCCACGATGGCGCCGCGAATGTCGGGGTCAGCCAGTGGCGAACGATTGCCGATGAAATCTGGACGAACGTGTAGGCCCGGTGCCGGGTCGCCTTCTTTGAGTCGTGCCAGTAGTAGTTCCGAGAGCGCCCCGTGCGGATCGTCGCCGAACTCACTGCCCGCGCTGAACAGAGCGACGATGTGGTCCAGCAGGGCGCCGGTCAGACTCTGGCCGCCCTCATTGGCGACGAATCCGTCGCAAAGGACGTCGGGGTAGGGCCCCCAAACCCCGGGAACTTCACGGCGATCCGGTTGGGCACCGATATGGCAGGTGGAGGTGCCGGCAATGACCGCCAATCGATGGGCCGAGTGTTCGTCGAGGCTACGCCCCAGCGTGCCCATGGCGCCAGCGTAGGCGTCTATCATGCCCACTGCGAAAAGACAGTCAGTGGTCAGCCCGAGGTCGGCCGCAGCTGTCTCGCTCAATTTTCCTAGCGGCTCGCCCACGGCAGCGGCTCGATCGGTGAGCGCGGCGCGCTCGAGCACGTCCTCCATATCGATCTGCGCGAGGAATCCCCGATCCCAGCCACGATTCGGGCGTGGATCGAAGGTCCATTTACAGGCCAGGGTGCAGACCGAGCGGCGATCGATGCCGGTGCAGTGATAGCCCAGCCAGTCGCCGAGGTCACCGGCGTAACCGATGCTGTCGTAGAGTTCCGGTCGGTTGCGCTTGAGCCACATCAGCTTGGGCATCTGCATCTCCGGCGACATCACCCCGCCGAGATTGGCCAGTGGTGTGGCCTGGGTCGCGGTACAGATCTCCGCCTCGGCCGTCGCTCGATGATCCATCCAGACGATAATGTTCCAGGGCTCGTCGCCAGGCGATAGCGCCAATGGCTCATGCTGACGGTCAAGTAGCGCCAGTGAACAGGTCGCGCTGACCGACATGCTTTTGACCTGAACCGGGTCGATATCCGCCTTGGCCACGGCGCGACGAGTGGCGTCGCAGATCGCCCGCCAGATATCGGTGGTGCTCTGTTCGACGTGGTGTTCGAGAGGACGGTGAATGGCGATCGGCGCCTTCGCCTCGCCCACTAGACTGCCGCGGTCGTCGAAGACTCCGACGCGAGCGCTGCCGGTGCCGATGTCGACGCCCAATGAATAATGTGTATTGGTCATGGTCGGCCTGTTCAAGAACGTTTGAGAAAGGGCATGCGCAGCGTCATCACGACGATCAGGAACGCGCCCCAGACGGCGGTGGCGAGATGCTGGCTGGCGCCCATCAGATTCATGCCCGAGGCGATTACCTGGAGGCTCATCAGACCCAGCACCAGCGGCAGCACGCGTCCGAAGCCGCCGAACGGATTGGCGCCGGCGAGGAAACAGGCTAATACCGTGATCAGCAGGTAACTCTCGCCATGGCCCACGCGGACGGAATTGAAACGCGCCAGCATCACCATGCCGGCGATCGCGGCCAGCAACCCGGAGAGGGTGTAGAGCACGATCAGCACGCGGCGCACATCGATACCCGAGTACTCGGTGGCACGCAGGTTGGAGCCGATCATATGGATCGAGAAGCCGGTGCGCGTGAACTGCATGAAGTAGGCGAGCCCGCCGGCGGACATCAGGAAGATCAACATCGGGATGGGGATGCCGATCAGAGTGCCGCTGCCGAGCCACTGAAAGCCGGCCGGCATACCGGAGATGCCGCCGCCACGGGTCAGGAATTCGCCAAGCCCCTGGAGGAAGATCATCGCGCCCAGCGAGACCAGAATCGGATGGGCGCCGACCCGCGCGACGATGACGCCGATCAGGAATCCGGCCGCGCTGCCGACGCCGAGACCGGCCCCGATACCCGCGACGATGCCGATCACGCCAGCGTCACCGAGGGCGTTTTGCACCAGCCAGGCCGTGGTCAGTCCCGCGATATTGGCGGTGAAGGTCACCGCGAGGTTCAGACCGCCGGAGATGATCGGCACGAGCATGGCCAGGGAAAGAAGACCGAGTTCAGGTAGCTGCACGGCCATCGAGCGAACGTTGACCGCGCTCAGAAAGCCGGGTGCCATCAGCGCGAAGAATGAGAAGCTCGCCACGAGCAGCAGCGCCATGATCCCGATCTCGAGCGTGTCGGCGCCGAGACGGAAGGCGTGACGGGGGGCTGATGCGGAACTCATGAGCGTGCCTCCTGGGAAATCGTGCGACGGGGCAGCAGCTTGTCGAGATTGCTGCAGGTGATCGCCGCGAGAATGATGAAGCCGACGATCATGCGGAAGGCATAGGGCGTCACGCCGAGCAGATTGAGCCCGTTCTGTACCACTGCCAGCAGCAGCACGCCGAGAAGCGCACCGGTCACCGAGCCCCGCCCCCCACCGAGCGTCGCGCCACCGAGGACCACGGCCGCGAGAATCGGCAGTTCCTGGCCGATCAGTGCGTTGGGCACCACCTCCTGCACGATGTGGGCCTGCATCAGCCCGGCGACGCCGGCGCAGAGACCCAGCCAGCCATAGGCGAAGGCGTGGATCATCCCCACCCGCACTCCCGAGCGCCTGGCGGCCTCCGGGCTGGAGCCGAAACCGTAAATGGCACGGCCGAACCCGGTGCGGGTGAGGATGAATCCGGTAGCGAGGCTCATCACGACCATCACCGCCACGGGGAGATAGAGCGTCGCGCTGCCTCGTGAGGCAGGCAGGTCGATCAGCGGAACCGAATAGTAGAGCCAGTCGGGGACATCGTAGATCGACACGCCGCCGGTGAAGACCATCAGCAGGCCGAAGTAGAGATTGAAGGTGCCGATGGTGACGATGATCGAAACGATGCGGAAACGATGAATCAGGAAGGCGTTGACCAGGCCGAGTAGGCTGCCCACGGCCATCGACAGGACGATGCCAAGCAACCAGTTGCCGCCGCCCATGTGGTCCATCAGTAGCGTCATGACCACGTACTGCACCACCGACGCCGCCACTGCGAACGAGATGTCGATGCCGCCGGCGATGAGTACCACCACCAGCCCGGCGGCGAAGATCATGTTCACGGATTGGTTGTTGAGCAGGTCAAACAGGTTCTGCGTCGTCAGAAAGGTATCCGTGGTCAAACCGAGAACCAGGCAGAGTGCGACGATGATCGCCGCCAGCACGCCCTCGGTGCCGAGGTGCAGTTTACGCATTGATGATCTCCTCGAGCGATGCCTCGGTGGTGGCGTTCGGCGCGAGCTCCCGGCTGACTCGGCCCGCCTTGAGCACCACGACGCGGTCCGAATTCATCCAAATCTCGCCGGCCTCGTCCGAAATGAGAATGATCGACATGCCCTCGTCGGCGAGCTGGCGAATGATCTCGAAGATGCCCGCCTTGGCTCCCACGTCGACGCCCACCGTGGGACAGTCGAGAATCAGCACATCGGGCTTGGTCGCCAGCCACTTGGCCAACACGATCCGCTGCTGGTTGCCCCCGGAGAGAGAAGAAACCGCGAGTTCGGCGTCGCTGACCTTGGTGCCGAGACGCCGAATCCACTCGGCGGTCAGCTCGCGAAGGCGTCGCGGAGCGAGAAAGCCCCGAGGTTGTTCCAGTTCGTCCAGTACCGTTACGGCGGTATTCATGTTGATCGATTGGTTCTGGACCAGTCCCAGATGCAGGCGGTCCTCGGAGACGTAGGCGATGCCGTTGCGAATGGCGTCCCGGTTGGAGCGCATTTTCAGCGGCTTGCCGTTCTTGCGTAGCTCCCCAGTGGTGGGGCGATTCATGCCGAATAGCACGTGGGCGAGTTCGGTGCGTCCTGCGCCCAGTAGCCCGGTAAGGCCCAGTATCTCGCCGCGATGCAGCGTCAGCGAGACGTCTTCGAACTCGCCGGTACGACTCAGATGGCGCAGTTCGAGCACGGGCTCGCCCGAGCAGGCGGCATGACGTGGGGTGAGCGTCAGTTCACGGCCGGTCATCAATTGTGACAGCCGGGTCTGAGTCATGCCCTCGGTCGGATAGGTCCCGACCAGGGCGCCATTGCGAAGTACGGTCACTCGCTGACAGACGGCCAGGACCTCCGCCAGGCGATGACTGACGAAGACGATGGAGATTCCCTGCGCGGAGAGCGAGCGGGTGATTTCGAGCAGGGTCTGCACTTCGTTGCGTGTCAGCGAGGCAGTGGGCTCGTCCATGAAAACGATTCGAGCACCGGCGCGCAGGACCCGGCAGATCGCCACCAACTGACGTCGTGCGATGGAGAGATCCTCGACCCGGGCATCGGGGTCGAGGGGAACCCCGAGTCGTTCGATCACCTCTCGCGCCTCGTGGCGGGCAGCTCGTCGGGAGAGCGGTCGGAAAGGGCTGGCCACGTAATCGTCGAAGACGATGTTCTCGGCAACGCTCAGGTGCGGGAACAGGGCCAGATCCTGCCAGATGACATGGATCCCGAGCGCGCGGGCGTCGTGAGGGGTGATGCGGCTTACGGCGTCGGCGTTGCCGAACGAGAACGCCGCTCCCGCTTCCGGGGTGTAGACCCCGTTGAGTATCTTGATCAGCGTGCTCTTGCCGCAGCCGTTCTCGCCGGCGAGGCAGAGCACTTCGCCACGACGAAGCTCGAAGGAAACGTCATCGAGTACCCGACTCTGGCCGAATACCTTGCTGACACGCTCCGCCCGCAGTGCGATGTCATCCATCGCTGTCTCTCCCGGAAGGCAAGATGAAGAAAGGCCGCGCGGACATCGCGCGGCGATGGGTCATGGATCGATTCAGAGACCGAGTTCGGCCAGTTCGTCGACCGTCTCCTCGTTCAGCTCCAGCGGCTTGGAGGCGAACAGGGTATGACCGTCGAGACGGACTTTACCCAGCACCGGCAGATCGTCGCCGTCGGTGATCTCGCCACCTTCGTAGAGTCTGTCGCCGAGCGCGACGAAAGCCTTGCCGGCTTCCAGCGGGCTCCACTGGAAGCCCCCAGTGATGACGCCCTCATGGACCAGGCGCCGCCCCTGACCGGGAGAGAACAGGCCCATGACCTGGATATCCCCGGCCAGACCTCGCTCCTTGACGGCTCGTGCTGCACCGATGGTGCCCTGGCTGCCGAAAGACATGATGCCGGCCAGATCCGGGTGGGCGCGGATCAAGTCCAATGTCGTGTTGCGGCTGTCGTCGACACTCTCTGCAACGCCGAAGCGGTCGGCGGCCTGCTTCATGTCCGGGCAGTTCTGATCGAGCCATTCGATGGCGGCATCGGCCCAGGCGTTGTGGGCAGGAACGTTGAGTCCGCCGACGTAGACGGCATAGGAGCCTTCGCAGCCGGTAGTGTCGGCGAGCAGCTTGGCGTGCTCTTCACCCAGTTGCTGAGCGGAGATCATCTCGAAGTCGTAGTCGATGTTCTCGGAGTCGGGACTTTCATGGGTGAGGACGATGATGCCCTGGTCGCGCGCTTTCTTGAGCACCGGCTCGAGAACCTCGCGATCGTTGGGGACCACGCCGATGACATTGACGCCACGGGCAATGAGATCTTCCACGGCACGCACCTGCAGCGCGGGGTCGGCGCTGGTCGGTCCGATCATGTAGGCATCGACGCCGAGCTCGTCGCCCATCTCCTCGATGCCTTGTTCCATAGCGTTGAACCACGGTATCCCGCCGACCTTGGCCACGACCGCGATGGTGGGTTTGTCTTGAGCCTGCGCCATGCCGGCACTGCCGACGATGCCCGCGAGAACGGTCGCGGCGAGATATAAATTGCGTTTCATGATCGGGTTCCCCGTCGTTGGTGGTCCGACAGCGCAGCCTTGTTCAGCGGTTATCACCAAAGTCGCTTATGAATGCGCAATCGGTTGTGCAACTATTCGTTTCTGCATCGATCAGGTCAATGCTACTTTTGATCTACCGAAGGGGAGGGCCCAAGTGTCGATCGAGCAATCCAGAAAGCTGACGATTTACGATCTTGCAAGATTGGCGAAATCCTCGCCGAGTACCGTCAGCGCCGTCCTTAACGGAACGTGGCAGCGGCGTCGAATCAGTCGAAAGCTGGCTCAGCGAATTCTCGATCTGGCCGAGCGCGAGGGTTACTCGACCAATATGCAGGCGCGTGCGCTGAGACGAGACCGCTCCGGCATTCTCGGCATGATCCTGCCGTTGTACGACAACCGCTACTTCAGTTCGATTGCCCAGGTATTCGAAGCCGAGGCTCGACGGAGAGGCGCTTTCACCATTGTTTCCTGTACCAACCGCGACCCGGCGCAGGAGCGCGAGGCGGCGCGGATGATGCTGGCCTATCGCGTTGAACATCTGATTTGTACCGGTGCGACGAATCCTGACGTCATCGCCGAGATGTGTGGCGGCGCGGGCATCGCCAGCCTTAACCTCGACTTGCCGGGTACGGCCGCGCCTTCGGTGATATCTGCCAATCGCGAGGGGGCGCGCCGTCTGACCGATGCGCTGCTCGACCGTCTCGAGGAGAAGCAGACCGATGGGGAGCGCGTGCTATTCATCGGCGGGCGAGCTGAAGATCACAACACCCGGGAACGTATCGAGGGCTTTCGCCAGGCCCGTGAGGGGCGCGGGCTGACCACGGAGGCCACGGATATCGTCCCTTGCGACTACGCCGCCGAGAAGGCCCAGGCAGCGCTCGAGGCCTACGTCGGTCGTGAAGGCCGGCTGCCCGCCGCGATGTTCGTCAACTCGACGATCTCTCTGGAAGGTATCGTCCGCTGGCTGCGCCTAGGTGACCATGACATGAACGACATCATCATGGGCTGCTTCGACTGGGACCCTCTGGCGGCGGCCTTTCATCCGAGACTGATCATGATGCGCCAGGACGTTCCCACGATGATTGCGCGTCTTTTCGACTGGATCGATACCCCACCCGAGGACCCGACGATACGCCTGGAAGTCATGCCGGAAATCATCGGTGATCCCACGGCGACCTGAGTGGCCGGATAGTCATCCGCTTCTCGTCCATGCGCTGCTGCCCGTACCGACCCTCGAACGAAAGGGAGCAGTCGACCCTGTCGCAAATCGCATCGTCATGTCGCAAACACGCTTGAGCGTGACGTCGCAGAGCATCATGCCCCCCAAGGCGGACGATAACATCGCGGAAAATCATCGATCCGATGATCGATACCGCCGTCCGCCGAGGCGTAGAGAGGGGCTCATGCAACGCTATTCCGGTTTCAGTCTGGTCAAACACGCGCTCAGTCATCACGAGAACTGGCAGCGTCATTGGCGTAACCCGACCCCGAAAAAAGAGTATGACGTGATCATCGTCGGTGGCGGTGGGCACGGCCTGGCTACCGCCTATTATCTCGCCAAGCAGCACGGAATCACCAACGTGGCGGTGATCGAGAAAGGCTGGCTTGGCGGTGGCAATACGGCGCGTAATACCACGATCGTGCGCTCGAACTATCTGTGGGATGAGTCCGCCGCACTCTACGAGCATTCGATGAAGCTGTGGGAGGGGCTTTCGCAAGACCTCAACTACAACGTGATGTTCTCACAGCGTGGTGTGCTCAACCTCGGCCACACCTTGCAGGACATGCGTGATATTCAACGCCGCGTCCACGCCAACCGTCTCAACGGCATCGACGGCGAGGTGGTCACGCCCGCTCAGATCAAGGAGATCGAGCCGGCGCTGGATACCTCCGAGCGTGCCCGCTATCCGATTCTCGGCGCGTCGTGGCAGCCGCGCGGCGGGGTGGCGCGACACGATGCGGTGGCTTGGGGGTTCGCCCGTGGCGCCGATGCACGCGGTGTCGATCTGCTTCAGCAGACCGAGGTCACGGGCTTCAAGATCCTCGATGGCAAGGTCGTAGGTGTCCATACCAATCGGGGGGATATCGGTGCCAGGACGGTGGGCTGCGTCACCGCGGGAAACTCCGGCGTGCTGGCGAAGATGGCGGGTTTCCAGCTACCGGTAGAGTCGCACCCCCTACAGGCGCTGGTATCCGAACCGCTCAAGCCGATTCTCAACACCGTGACCATGTCCAATCATGTGCACGGTTATATCAGCCAGTCCGACAAGGGCGATCTGGTGATCGGCGCGGGTATCGACGGCTACCTTGGCTATGGTCAACGCGGCAGTTTTTCGGTGGTGGAGCACACGTTGCAAGCGATCATCGAGATGTTCCCGATGTTCTCCCGTGTCCGCATGAATCGACAGTGGGGCGGTATCGTCGATACCACGCCGGATGCCTGCCCGATCATCTCCAAGACGCCGGTACAGGGGCTTTTCTTCAACTGTGGCTGGGGGACCGGTGGCTTCAAGGCGACTCCGGGCTCCGGCAATGTCTTCGCCTGGACGCTGGCCCACGGGCAAGCGCATCCGATCGCCGCGCCGTTCTCGATCGATCGATTCAGAACCGGCGCGCTCATTGATGAACACGGCGCCGCGGGCGTAGCCCACTGAAGGAGACTGGCGATGTTTCATATCTACTGCCCTTATTGCGCCGAGTATCGCGAGGAGGAGGAATTTCATCCCAAGGGGCAGGCGCACATTGCGCGTCCGGCGGACCCGACGGCGACTTCCGACGATACCTGGGGCGAATACCTTTTCTTTCGCGACAATCCTCGCGGCGTGCACCACGAACTGTGGGTCCATGCGGTGGGCTGTCGCAAGTTCTTCAACATCACTCGGGATACACGCAGCTATGCGATCCTGGAGACCTATCGCATGGGCGATCAGCCTAGCGTGACGGCTGAGTCCATGATTCTTGCCGAGCGAGATGCCGAGTGCGGAGTCACCTCAACCGCGACGATGCAGGGAGTGCCGTCATGAGTTCTACCCAATCCTTCCGCCTGGCATCGGAGAGTGGAGTCGGCAGCCAAATCGATTGCGACAAGCCATTATCGTTTATCTTCAATGGCAAGTCTTACCCGGGCTATGCCGGCGATACGCTGGCCTCGGCGCTGCTCGCCAACGGCGTCGACGTGGTCAATCGCAGCTTCAAGTATTCGCGACCCCGAGGCATCGTCGCCGCTGGCGCGGAAGAGCCCAATGCTATCGTTCAACTGGGCTCGAGCGAGGCGGCTCAGGTGCCCAACGTTCGAGCCACGCAGCAAACGCTCTTCGATGGGCTGACCGCACGTAGCACCAACGGCTGGCCGGATGCTCAGCGCGACATGATGGGACTGATCGGCAAGCTGGGCGGACCATTCATGCCGGTCGGGTTTTACTACAAGACCTTCAAGGCCCCGGCGTCGATGTGGCTGACCTACGAGAAATATATCCGCAAGGCGGCCGGGCTGGGTCGGGCGCCGACCGAGAGCGATCCGGACATCTACGATCATATGAATCGCCACTGCGAAGTGCTGGTGATCGGCGCCGGCCCGGCCGGGCTGATGGCGGCGCTGGCCGCCGCATCGAGTGGCGTCCGCGTGATCCTGTGTGACGAGCAGCCGGTGTTCGGTGGCTCGCTACTGGATAGCGCCGAGACGATCGACGGCATGGCCGCATTCGATTGGGCCCTTGATGCCGTCGAGCGCCTGGCGGCGCTGGAAAACGTCACGCTGCTGCCGCGTACCACGGCCAACGGTTATTTCGATCACAACTTCGTGACGCTGCACGAGCGGCGAACCGAACACCTCGGCGATACTGCGCCGACACTCGATGGACGGCGGCAGCCGCGCTCGCGTCTACACCGGATACGGGCGCGTCACGTGGTGCTGGCAAGCGGTGCTCACGAGCGACCGCTGGTTTACGCCGGCAATGACGTGCCGGGCAATCTGGTGGCCGGTGCGCTGTCGACGTATATCCGGCGTTATGCCGTGCGGCCCGGCAAGCGGTTGGTGCTTTCCACCACCAATGACTACGCCTATCGGACGGCGCTGGACTGGCAGAACGCTGGTGGCGAGGTTGTCGCGGTCGCCGATGCTCGCGCCAATCCCGACGGCGAGCTGGTCGAGCGGGCGAAAGCGGCCGGGATCAGGATTATATCCGGTAGTGCAGTGGTCGAGGCGACCAGCGATCGTAAGGGACACCGGGTCAACGGCGCGCGAGTTGCCGCTATCGACATCGAGGGGTTCCGCGTCAGCGGTGAAGTAGAGTTGCTCAACTGCGATACCGTCGCCACGTCCGGCGGATACAGCCCGGTGGTGCATCTGGCCGCGCACACCGGCGTGCGGCCGGTTTGGCGCGACGATATCCTCGGCTTCGTGCCGGGGCAGACGATTGCAGCATTCGAAGGCTTCGGCGTGGTCGGTGCGGCGGCGGGTGTCTATGCGGCCGCGGGAGTGTTCGAAAGCGCTGTGACGCAGGTCAAACGAGCGCTCGCAAGTGACGGTATCGATGCCGAGGAAGTGCAGATTCCCATCGTCGAGACTTTCCGCGAAGGAGCGGCCGTCGCGATGTACCAGGTTCCCCACGACAAGCCGACCATGCGCGCGCCCAAGCAGTTCGTCGATCTACAGAACGACGTCACCGCCGCGGCGATCGAACTGGCGACGAAAGAGGGCTTCGAGTCGATCGAGCACGTCAAACGCTACACGGCGATGGGGTTCGGTACCGACCAGGGCAAGCTGGGCAATATCAACGGCATGGCGATTACCGCGCGATGTCTGGGTCAGACCATTCCCCAGACCGGGACCACGGTATTCCGGCCCAACTACACGCCGGTCAATTTCGGCGCCATCGTTGGCCGCCATTGCCGGGAGCTGTTCGACCCCGAACGCTATACCGCCATGCACCAGTGGCACGTTGAACATGGGGCCAAATTCGAAGACGTCGGTCAGTGGAAACGCCCCTGGTACTATCCACAAAAACGCCGCGAACGCGCTGATGGCAAGCTCGAATCGATGCACGAGGCCGTCGTACGGGAATGTCGGGCCGTGCGCGAAAAAGTCGGCGTGCTCGACGCCTCGACCCTGGGCAAGATCGATATCCAGGGGCCGGACGCGCGGGAATTCCTGGGCCGAATCTACACCAACGGCTGGGAAAAGCTGGCGGTGGGCAAAGCGCGCTACGGGCTGATGTGCAAGGACGACGGCATGGTGATGGACGATGGCGTCACCACCTGTCTCGCCGACAATCATTTCCTGATGACCACCACGACCGGCGGCGCGGCGGCGATCCTCGAGTGGCTGGAACTCTGGCACCAGACCGAATGGCCTGAGCTTGAGGTCTACTTTACCTCGGTGACCGATCACTGGGCGACGATGACGCTGACGGGACCGGAGGCGAGAAACCTGCTTTCCGAGCTGACCGACATCGATCTCGATCGCGACAGCTTCAAGTTCATGGAGTGGCGGGAAGGTATCGTGGCCGGCGTGCCCGCGCGGGTCTACCGGATCTCGTTTACCGGGGAACTGTCGTTCGAGGTCAACGTACAGGCAAACTATGCCATGCAGGTCTGGGAGGCGCTGTTCGACCATGGCGAAAAGTACGGACTGACCCCTTATGGTACCGAGACCATGCACGTGCTGCGTGCCGAAAAAGGCTTCATCATCGTCGGCCAGGATACAGATGGCTCGATGACGCCGGAAGATCTCGGCATGCACTGGTGTGTCGGCTACAACAAACCCTACTCGTGGATCGGCAAGCGCGCACTGACGCGTTCCGATACCCGACGCGAAGATCGCAAGCAACTGGTGGGCCTCAAGCCGTTAGAAGCGAACGTGGTACTGGAAGAGGGCGCCCAGATCGTCCTCGATCCCAAGCAGGCCATTCCGATGCGCATGGTGGGCCATGTGACCTCCAGCTACTACAGCCCGACGCTTGAGCACGGCTTCGCGCTGGCTGTGGTCAAGGGCGGGCATAAGCGTCTGGGCGAGAAAGTCTATCTGCCGATGCCGGATGGTGTGACCCACGTGGCCGAAGTGGTCGGCTCGATTTTCTATGACCCGAAAGGGCAACGTCAGAATATTTGAGGGAAGCGCCAACATGCCCAGATTCGCTTATTTCGATCCGCACCCTGCGCAAGCGGTCACCACGCAGTCGCCTTTGCACCATTTCGTAGCCTCGGCGTCGGGCGAGGGATCCGCTGTCGCGCTACGCGAGCATGCATTCCTCGATCATCTGATTCTGCGTGGCGAGCCGGCCGTCATGATCGATGTCGTGCAGTCTGTCCTGGGGCTGACGCTGCCGACCGAACCCCAGACTCTGGTTCTGGGCGATGCCGGTTCATTGCAATGGCTATCGCCCGATGAATGGTTGCTGATCGTCGCGGCTGGCGACGGCTTCCGGCTTCAACGTGCACTGTGCGAGGCGCTGGGGAAATCTCACTTCAGCATCGTCGATGTCAGCGGCGGGCAAACGGTTCTCGAGCTTCATGGAGAATGCGCTGTAGCGGTTCTGATGAAATCTACCGTCTATGACGTCGATCCCGGACGTTTTCCCGTCGGCAAGGGGGTCACCAGCGTCTTCGCCAAGGCGACGGCCGTGATCCGACGTGTCGGTGAGGAGCGGTGGGAACTGATCGTGCGACGAAGTTTCGCTGATTACTGCCTGCGCTGGTTGCTGGATGCCGGCGAGGAGTACGGTATTGACTATCAGCCGGCCAAGGCTCGAGTGGCGTCGGCGAGAAAGTCGGCCTCGAATATGGAGGCGGTGTCGTGAGCGGCGCGCGCGATGTCTGGGTGCTGGCGGCGCAGTGCCCCAGCCGGCTGGGTACGGTGGATGTCGTCACCCGGTTTCTGAAAGAGCAGAGCTGTTACATCACCGAGTTGCACTCCTTCGATGATTATCAGGGTGGGCAGTTCTTCATCCGTGCAGCATTTCGCCCGGAAATCGCCGACTTTTCCGAGTCGGCTTTCCGGGACCGTTTCGAGGCGCGGGCGACGGAATTCGGCATGACGTTCGAACTGATGGCGCCGGACTATCGGTTGCCGGTCGTGATCATGGTCTCGAAGGCGGACCATTGCCTGAACGATCTGCTGTACCGCTATCGCACCGATCAATTGGCGATAGACGTGCGCGCCATCGTCTCCAACCATCCGGATCTGGAACCGCTGGCGAGCTGGCACGGGTTGCCGTACCACTATCTGCCGATCACGCCGGAGACGAAGTTGGATCAGGAAGCTGCCGTTCGGCACGTGGTACAAGAGAGCGGCGCGGAGCTTGTCATCCTGGCGCGTTACATGCAGGTGCTGTCGCCGGCGTTGTGCCATGAGTTCGCCGGGCGAGCGATCAATATTCATCATTCGCTGCTGCCGGGCTTCAAGGGGGCGAAGCCTTACCATCAGGCCTACGAAAAAGGCGTCAAGCTGGTCGGCGCGACGGCGCATTACATCAATGACGATCTCGACGAGGGGCCGATCATCGCCCAGGGGGTCGAGGCCGTGGATCATAGCCATTATCCGGAAGACCTGGTGGCGCGGGGGCGCGATATCGAATGCCTGACCTTGGCCCGGGCCGTTCGCTTCCATCAGGAAAAACGCGTTTTTCTGCACGGGGGGCGTACGGTGGTGTTGACGGGCTGACCCGCACGCCAAGTCATCGTGGATACCAGTTTCCGCGCTTGCTTACGTCAAGGCTTCAAGACACAATGCGACCAGCACGGAAGGGGAGTATCCCGCGGGCAGGATCAAGCAATCCTCCCCGGCGATGACGTCGTCAGCACGGACCATATGTCCCGGCGTTATCGGTCACACTGGCATCCACACCTTGGCAAGCCAGTGTGACGGGAGAGACTTTCGGTGACGTTCACCGTCTACCGGAGGTTCCTCTATGCACGTACCCGTCTGGGTGTGGCTGGCGACTATCGCTGGCATTGCCGCGCTGTTCATCTTCGACTTTTACGCCCACGTGCGTAAGCCCCATGATCCCACTTTCAGGGAAGCGGCTTGGTGGTCGGTCTTCTTCATTGCCTTGGCGGCGGTTTTTGGTGGTGGTCTCTGGTGGGTTTGGGGTGCGCAACACGGCGCCGAGTATTTTGCGGGCTTCATTACCGAAAAAAGCCTGTCCGTCGATAATCTCTTCGTCTTCCTGATCATCATGTCCAAGTTTGCGGTGCCGCGTGCCTATCAACAGAAGGCGCTGCTGATCGGCATCGTGATCGCATTGATTCTGCGGGGCATCTTCATTGCTGTCGGCGCGGCGGCCATCGCGCAGTTCAGTTGGGTGTTCTATCTGTTTGGGCTGTTCCTGCTCTATACCGCATTTCAACTGGTGCGCGAAGGGGGCGGAGGGCATGACGAAAACGAAGAGTACGAGCCCAATGCGATCGTTCGCTGGATCCAGAAGCGCCTGCCGGCAACCGACGAATTCGATCGAGATCGCTTGCTGACGGTCAAGAACGGCAAGCGTCTGGTGACGCCGCTGTTCATGGTGGTCGTGGCGCTGGGGATGACCGACGTGCTGTTCGCGCTGGATTCGATTCCTGCGATCTACGGGCTGACCAAGGAGCCCTATATCGTCTTCACCACCAACGCCTTCGCATTGCTGGGCCTGCTCCAGCTCTACTTCCTGTTGGGTGGTCTGTTGACCCGTCTGGTCTACCTGAGCCTGGGGCTGTCGTTCATTCTGGCGTTCATCGGCGTCAAGCTGATCGTCGAGGCGATGCATACCAATAGCCTGCCGTTCATCAACGGCGGCCAACCGCTGCACCTGGTTCCGGAAATCCCGATCTGGCTGTCGATGACGATCATTCTCGGCACCCTGGTAATCACCACCGTGGCCAGCCTGATCAAGAGCCGGAATCTGAAGTCGTCGCCGTCACATCAGGAGTGACGGCGCCGTAAATCCGATGGAGCAGGCCCCGCATCGATTGCATGGGTATCGCGGCCTCCGGTCCCGGCGGAAACATGCCGGACCGGAAGCCTTGATCCAGGAAGCCTTGAAGCAGCGCCGGGTCGTCGCTGATGATATGCATCGGCACGTCTCTACCGGGAGTGTTGCCGATGATCGCGGGCGCAGCCTGGTGGTCGCCGAGGACCATCATCAGCGTGTGATCGCGCTGATGGTCTGGGTCGAGACCATCTTTTCCAAGATTGTCCTTTCCAAAATAGCGTCGAGCAAAGCCGCTGGCCGCCTGCAGCGCATAGTCGATGGCCGGGCCATAGTTTCGGCGCATCGCCTCGGTGTCCTGCCACAGCGAAGCATAGTCCTCCCCGGCAACTTGCCAACGATCGAACACCCTTCCGTCGCGGATCGTCGACCAGTCGTCGATCATGTCGATGATTGGTGACCAAGGCGCGTGGCTAGAGAGCGTGGCCAGCTCGGTGAAGGTCGGGCCTTGGTGACGTGACAGCACGTAATCCTCCACCCTCTGCCAGGTGAACTGATCCGGCATGTTGGCCCAACCCATCGAAGGCCCCTGATAGTCCATGCTGTCAGAGGTGTGGATTTGGTCGTAACCGTAAAGACTGCCTTCCGGCCAGTTCCGGGTAATGCCTGGCATGATGGCGACGGTGTCGTGGCCGGTCGCCTTGAAATCGTCGATCATGGTCGAGTGCTGGCTGTTGATCATCAGCTCGAAGCGCAGCTGTGACGTCACCGGCAGGCCGCTGGTGAACGTGGCGTGATTGAGCCAGGACTGTCCACCCAGGGTGGCCGCGGTGACGCGCCCGGTGACGACCGCTAGCCCGGCGGCCGCGAGCTGGCTCTCCACTATCTCGAGGCGTGGCTGAATCTCGGTCCTGAACGGCTCGCGCTCGATGGCCGCCACGCCGTAGGACTCGATGAACCCCAGGATGACGTCGGTATTGGCCAGCCCCGGCAGAGGCTGGCCGCCGGGTGCCGCGTAGGCGTGGTTATCGTTGTATAGCTGGCGGCCGAACGTCGTCAGGGCCTGGCGCGTCTCCCGTGCGCGCTGCCATTCGAACGTCACGAAACTGGCCGCGGGATGGCCGATCCTGGCCATCCATCCCGGGGCGTCGTCATCATGCAGCGTGTCGATGCGTGCGAGGCCGACTCCGCCCACCAGGATCAACAGCAGAGCCAGCCCGCGCGACGTATTGCGAGCATGGAAGCCTTGCAGCAGTCTGGTCAGTACCAGACCCAGGGCGAACAGGGCTAGGCCGACGACCAGCAGCCCGCCGATCGCCAGCGGCAGACCGAGATTGGTCACGATTAGTTCGATCAGAACCGGAACCAGCTTGAGATCGGTATAGAGATTCAGCGATCGCCCCTGCATGGTCTGGGTCAGGGCGTCGCCCGCGGCGCCGAGGACGACCGTTAGAACCAGAATCGCAATCAGGCCGGCTACCCAGTGTCGCCAGCGCGCGGGTGGCAACAGGGCCATCAGTCCGATGATCAGTGGGGCTTCGAGCGCGATCCAGTGTCGGGGTGGAAGCCCGGCCCACGGCAGTTCCGGTGTCAGCAGCAGGATATCGAGTAACACCAGCGCCAGTAACAGATGTCCGCGAGGTGTCCGGAATTGAGAGAACATCAGAGCTCGTCCTTGAGTCGAGTTGGGCGCTGCGAAGTCAACATGACGCTGATCCATGGCCGTCGGATGAGTGAATGTCGGATCCGTTCATCGACCTACGCAGCGGGCAAGCTTGCGGATGGCACGTTAGACTGGGCATCGAGAATTTCGAATCCAGACCGGGATGACCGGGCGACGAGGACGATCCTATATGGCATCTGCGCAAGAATTGATCATTGAACCGACCGATGGGCGAAAGGCCGATGCCTGCGTCATTCTGCTTCATGGCCTGGGTGCGGATGGTCACGATTTCGAGCCTTTGGTACCGGCGTTGGGATTGCCGACCACGTTGGCCGTGCGATTCGTGCTGCCCCATGCGCCGCAACTGCCGGTCACCGTCAACGGCGGCATGACGATGTCGGCATGGTACGACATTCTGGAGATGAATCTTGGCCGCCGAGTCGATGTCGACCAACTGCGAGCGTCTGCGGAACGTATCCATGCCCTGATCGATGACCAGATCGCGGCTGGTATCGACAGCCGTCGCATCGTGATTGCCGGCTTCTCCCAGGGCGGAGCGGTCGCCTACGAGGCAGCGCTCTCCTATCCGCAGCCATTGGCCGGGCTACTGGCGCTATCGACCTACTTCGCTACCGCCGATAGCATTGATCTGGCCGAGGCCAACCGTCGGCTGCCGATCGAGGTGAATCACGGTTCGGCCGATCCGGTGGTTCCCGAGTCGCTGGGTCGCGAAGGCGCCGAGCGGGTCGAGTCGCTCGGTTATCCGGTCAATTACCGTACCTACGAAATGGGGCATAGCCTGTGCCCGGAACAGGCACAGGATATCGCAGCCTGGCTGACCGCCAGGCTCGAATGAGCGAAGCCCCTCGTCAACGGAGCCTTTCATGAACAGCATGGATAGTCTCGAGCACGGAGACGACCGACGTCTGTCCAGCCCGGCAGCCCAGCGCAACCGCGAACCGATTCTGGCAGTACTACGGTCGGTATTGCCGCAGACGGGGCGAGTGCTGGAAATCGCCAGCGGTAGCGGCGAACACGCGGTCTATTTTGCTCGCCATCTTGCACCGCTGTGTTGGCAGCCGACTGACCCTAGCGAGACGGCATTGGCGTCGATCGCCGCCTGGCGAGATAGAGAAGCGCTGGACAATCTTGCGGCGCCGGTTCGCCTGGATGTAACCGGGAAGTGGCCGGTACTGCCGGATCTGGCGGCTGTCATCTGCATCAATATGCTGCACATCTCGCCCTGGGCTGCGAGCGAGGCCCTGTTCGCCGCGGCCGGTCGCCAGCTTCCCGTTGGCAGTATACTCATCGTCTACGGTCCTTTCCGTCGCGACGGCGAGCACACCGCGCCCAGCAACGCGGCTTTCGATGAAGATCTCCGCTCGCGTGACCCGCGGTGGGGCATTCGCGATCTCGAAATGGTCCAGGCGCTGGCGGTCGACAATGGGTTCACCTGCGAGACGGTCCATGAATTGCCGGCAAACAATCTCTGTGTCGTCTGGCGACGCTGAGCTCGCCCCGATTCATGACGTTCGGAGATGCCGCCGCAGTGGCCTATAACTCGACTACACTCAACGCAGACGTCCAACCGACATTGATCGACGTTCAGCGATTAACGTTCAACGGTTAACAAGGAGTGACACCGTGTCAGATTTTTCCGAAGAGTTTCGCATGCCCAAGGGATGCCCCAACTGTGGCAACCATATGATGAAGGTCTCGCAGGCCAAATCACCGGATGATCAGGTGTACTGCACGTCCTGCAATACGGAAGTCTGCGCGTGGGAAGAGGCTGAGCGAATCCTGGCAGAGACGCCGCGCAGCGAGTCCGAGCAGTTGATCGAGGATGTCATGAACAATAAGAAGCCTTCCGAGGATGATGATCGATAGCGGTGACGATAACTCATCATGAAAACGCCCTGGCCAAGCCAGGGCGTTTTACGTTCGGTGGACAATGAGGGAAAGAGACTAAATAGGGGGCAGAGAGGCTACAGTAGCTCCTCCGCGGCCAGCGCGAGTCTCGAGCGCTCGACGCTTTTCAGGGTGATATGACCGGCATGCGGCCAGTCACGGAAGCGTTCCACAACGGCTGCCATGCCACAGCTGTTGGCCGTCAGGTAGGGTGTATCGATCTGTCCCACGTTGCCCAGACAGACGATCTTGGTATTGCGTCCGGCGCGGGTAATCAGAGATTTAAGTTGTTTGGGGGTGAAATTCTGGGCCTCGTCGATGATCAGGAAAGTGTCGTTGAGCGTGCGTCCGCGCATGAACGTAGGGGAGCGGATCTGCACGCGAGAGCCGATCAGTTGCCGGGTCGCGCCATCGTTCCAGCTCGACGAGCCCTCACGCTCGTCGCGTAACAGGTTGTCCATGTTGTCGTGGAAGGCGCCCATCCACGGCGACATCTTCTCTTCCTCGGTCCCCGGTAGAAAACCGATATCTTCCCCCATGGGAATCGGCGCCCGGGTGAAAACGATGCGCTCGAACTGTTTACCGTCCAGCGTTTGCTGCAGGGCGGCTGCCAGGGTCATGAAGGTCTTGCCGGTACCGGCGCTGCCGGCGAGGGTGAGGAAGTCGATGGACGGATCCATCAACAGGTTGAGGGCGAAGTTCTGACGGCTGTCGTGCGCATGCACGCCCCAGACACCGCCGTGATGACGATAGTTGGTCAGCAGCTGCAGGGTAGCCTTGTGCGGCCCGTGTCCACGTACGATCGCCTCGAATTCCGCACCGTTGTCGCTATCGGAGACGAGCATCCCCACGTGCCAGTCTTCGGGGATGCGGCCCTCGAGATGATAGAAAGTATGGCCATCGGTACGCTCGACCATCACCTCCACATCCAACGATTCCCATAGGCTGTGACCGTCGCGGCCGGCATCGGCGTAGACTTTCGCGCCTTCGATCATGGCGTCGAGATCGTCGAACGCCTTGTCATTGAGATAGTCTTCGACCGGCACGTTGAGGGCCGCGGCCTTGACCCGCAGGTTGATGTCCTTGGTGACCAGCGTGACGGAGGCATCGGGGCGTTCATCGCGTAGCCGACAGGTTTCGGCAAGGATGCGGTTGTCCGGAGAGTTCTCCAGCGTCTCCAGCGGAGCCAGATCCTGGTAACAGAGAAAGCGCAGCCGGCCGGCCGGGCCGCCGGTGATTCGGGGAATGGGGATGCCTTGCTGAATTTCCTGCGGGGTCACGTGGGCAGTTAGATCGGACAGAGTGCGGCTGATCTGGCGTGCCGTTCTCGCGATCTCGCGCATTCCATTTTTGTGTTTGTCGAGCTCCTCGAGCACGGTCATGGGGATGACGACGTCATGCTCTTCGAAGTGATAGAGGGCTGCTGGGTCGTGAATCAGGACATTGGTGTCCAGTACGTAGAGCCTGTTCGCTTTCTTGTCGATTCGTACCATCGGCAAAAGCACTCCTGTGAGTTCAAGGCTTCTCGACCCTGACGGAGTGCGGTGACAGACCGCTATCAGCCGACTCATTCCGTCAGTGCCACGATCGTTCGAACGTAAAGACTGTGTCGGCTTTACCTCTCTGACGGATGAAGTCAATACCAGAATGGCTCGATGCGATCCAAAGTGCACCCCTTTTTGCGTGTTGGCATCGAAAATAATCATTGCCTATCGACAGGGCATGAGCCGGCGAATTACCACGCTCCAGTTGGAATCGGCTTGCAGCGCCGCAATAATGGGCCTTCAATCCCGAGGAGCCGATTCATGGATCGAGCCATTGCACCGATCAATCGCTTCGATGTCGAAGACGTCGAACGAATCGAGGATCAGCAGCTGTATTCAGGTTTCTTCGGACTGGAAAAACGTCGTTTGCGTCATCGCCAATTCAACGGCGAGTGGAGCGAGACGATTGATCGCGAGGTTCATGTTCGCCGGGATGCGGTGGGCGTACTACTCTACGATCCAGCCTGCGACAAGGTCGTTCTAGTCGAGCAGATTCGCGCAGGCGCCCTGGATGATGCCGTCTCGCCGTGGAAGCTGGAGCCGGTCGCCGGATTGGTGGAAGCAGGGGAAACCCCCGCGGATGTGGCTCGCCGGGAGGCGCAGGAGGAGGCGGGCTGCGACATCACCGAGCTGATCGAGCTCCATCGTTACTACCCAAGCCCAGGCGCCTGTACCGAACAGGTCACCCTGTTCTGTGGTCTGATCGACAGTACGGGGATCGGCGGCGTACACGGTGTGGAAGACGAACACGAGGATATTCTGGTTCACGTCATGTCGTTTCCCGAGGCCTGGGATCGACTGATGGCGGGACAATTGGACAATGCCATGGCGTTGATTGGCTTTCACTGGCTGGCACGCGAGCGAGCCACCCTGAGAGCCAAGGTCTAGCGCGAGTGGGCGGCGTTACTGTAGGACGCAGTAGTTGGCCGCCCGATCTTCGGGCTACGTTAAGGCCGTCATGCGCCAGGAGAACTGCATGAGAAAGACTGCTTACGTAACTGATCTCAAGACGCTCCAGACGGAGTGCAGCAGCAATTACCTGCGGCTCCGCCGTCTTGTCATGAATATGGTGCCGGGGGAGGTCAAGGAAGTACCGCTTTCGGGTGAACATGCTCGTTTCGGTACGCTGTGGCTAGAGGTGCTCGATCAGGCACCCTATACGACCGTTGCCAGAGTTTCCCAGACTGGCGTGCTGGATGGCTTCGTCGATTCACCGCGGATGACCGTGCATCTCTACCACGACGCCAATATGGCGGAAGTCACCGATTTTCAGCGACAGCGTCACTTCCAGGGCCGTTATCGCTACCCCAATCCGCAGATGCACCAGCCGGATGAAAAACTGCAGATCAACCGCTTTCTGGGGGAATGGTTGCAGCACGGCCTGGCTCATGGACATGCCGCCGAAGTGCCGGAAACGCCCTGATGCGACTGATCCAGATCAGTGATTGCCATTTGCTGGCGGACCCTGAGGGCGCTTCGCGCAGGGGATTCCCGTTACGCCAGTTGCATGCCGTCGTCGAGCGGGCGCGGACGCTCAGCCCCGACGTGTTGCTGGTGACCGGTGATATCGCCCAGGACGAGACTTCCGTTGCCTATCGGCACGCCAGTCAGGCATTCGCTGCCGTGGGGTGCCCGTGGTTCTGGATCCCCGGCAACCATGACCAACCAGAGCTGATGGCCGAATGTCAGCCGTTCCATGAGGAGATCGATCTCGGCGACTGGCGGGTGCTGCTGCTGGACTCTCGTATCAGCGGCCAACCGGGAGGGGAGTTGGGGCAGCATCAGCTGCAGCGTCTGGCCCGCCAACTGGAAGCGGACGAGCGGCCGGTATTGGTGGCGTTGCATCATCCGCCGCTGGATGTCGGCTCGGTATGGATGGATGCGATCGGTCTGAAGGATCGGGATGCACTGTGGCAGACGCTCTCTCCCTACCCTCAGGTCAGGGCAGTGGTCTGCGGGCATATTCATCAGGCTTATGCCGCTTGGCAGGGCCTTGTGGCCGTTTACGGGTGTCCGGCGACCTCGGATCAGTTTCTGGCGAAAAGTCACGAGTTTGCTACCGATGAAGCGGCCCGGCCCGGTTTGCGAGTCATTGACCTGCGCGGCGAACGGCTGTCGACGTGGATCGAACGAGTCGATCTCTAGTTTTTATAACCAAAAGCGATTTTTGGATCATCTTTGATTCTTTGACGTTATTACCAATGTCTCGCTAGGGTGAGCCCTTTAGACACCCATATTCTGTTTTTGCCGTCTGGTATCAGGTGGCGACCGTGAGACATCGACCATGACAGCTCCTATCGTCAGCGCCCAGCGCCAGACTCATCTCAAGCAGCTCGAAGCCGAGTCCATTCATATCATCCGTGAAGTCGCCGCCGAG
The DNA here is from genome assembly GCF_003206065.1 of Salinicola halimionae. Lineage (GTDB taxonomy): Bacteria > Pseudomonadota > Gammaproteobacteria > Pseudomonadales > Halomonadaceae > Salinicola > Salinicola halimionae. The sequence continues at coordinate 555,752 of NZ_PZJQ01000004.1, forward strand.
TTCGGTAATCCGGTCATGCTCTATTCGATTGGCAAGGACTCCTCGGTGATGCTGCATCTGGCACGCAAGGCGTTCCATCCCGGGCCACCGCCGTTCCCGCTGATGCACGTCAACACCACCTGGAAGTTCAAGGAAATGATCGAGTTTCGCGACCGTATGGCCGCGGACGTCGGCATGGAGTTGATCGAGCACATCAACGAAGAAGGGCGTGCCGCCGGTATCAACCCGTTCGATCACGGTAGTGCCAAATATACTGACGTGATGAAGACCCAGTCGCTCAAGCAGGCACTGGACAAGTATGGCTTCGACGCGGCTTTCGGTGGCGCCCGCCGGGACGAGGAGGCTTCTCGCGCCAAGGAGCGCGTCTATTCGTTCCGCGACAAGCACCATCGCTGGGACCCCAAGAACCAGCGTCCGGAACTGTGGAATCTCTACAACGGCAAGGTCAACAAGGGCGAATCGATTCGTGTGTTTCCGCTCTCCAACTGGACCGAGCTGGATATCTGGCAATACATCTACCTCGAATCGATCCCCATCGTGCCGCTCTACTACTCCGCGCCGCGTCCCGTGGTCGAGCGGGATGGGATGCAGATCATGGTCGACGACGAGCGCCTACCGCTGGAACCCGGTGAGGTGCCCGAAGAGAAATGGGTACGCTTCCGCACGCTCGGCTGCTATCCGTTGACCGGCGCCGTGGAATCGCGAGCCGCAACGCTGCCCGAGATCATTCAGGAGATGCTGCTCACCCGCACCTCTGAACGCTCCGGCCGCGCCATCGACCGCGATCAGGTGGGTTCGATGGAGAAGAAAAAACGCGAGGGATATTTCTAAATGGCCCATCAATCTACTCTGATCGCCGACAACATCGGGCAGTATCTGAAAGAGCACGAGCAGAAAGATCTACTGCGCTTCATCACCTGTGGCAGTGTCGATGACGGCAAGTCGACCCTGATCGGGCGGCTGCTGCATGATTCCAAGATGATCTACGAAGATCAGCTGGCCGCGATTACCCAGGCGTCGAAGACCAGCGGCACCACCGGCGACAAGGTCGATCTGGCGCTGCTGGTCGATGGCTTGCAGTCGGAGCGGGAGCAGGGCATCACCATCGATGTCGCCTATCGCTTCTTTTCCACCGACAAGCGCAAGTTCATCATCGCCGATACCCCGGGTCACGAGCAGTACACCCGCAACATGGCCACCGGCGCTTCCACCGCGAGTCTGGCGGTAATCCTGATCGATGCGCGTTACGGGGTACAGGTGCAGACCCGGCGCCACAGCTTCATCGCCGATCTGCTGGGTATTCAGCATCTGGTGATCGCGGTCAACAAGATGGACCTGGTCGGCTACTCCCAGGCACGCTTCGATGAGATCGTCGCCGACTATCGTGAATTTGCCGAGAAGCTCGACGCCAGGGACATCCGGTTCGTGCCGATGTCGGCACTGGACGGCGACAATGTCGTCAATCGCAGCGAGCACATGCCCTGGTATCGGGTCGACGGCGCGCCCGGCCCCGCGATGCTCGAGTTGCTCGAGAGCGTCGAGGTCATTCACGACAGCAATCTCTCCGATCTGCGCCTGCCGGTGCAGTACGTCAACCGACCCAATCTCGATTTTCGCGGCTACTGCGGAACGCTCGAGGCTGGCATCCTGCGCCCGGGGCAGGCGGTCAAGGCGCTGCCGTCGGGCAAGCTTTCCACCATCGATCGCATCGTAACTTTCGACGGCGATCTGGAGGAAGCCTACCCCGGTCAGGCAATCACCGTCACCCTGACGGACGAGATCGACATTTCCCGCGGCGACTGGCTGGTGGCGGCTGATGCCGAGGTCGAACAGTCCCGTGCGTTGGCCGCCGATATCGTCTGGATGCATGATGCAGCCCTGGAGCCAGGCCGGCTTTACGATTTCAAGATCGGTACCCAGGAGATCGCCGGCAAGATCGCGGCGATCGATTACCAGATCGACGTCAACACCCTCGAGCATCATGATGCCGCCAGTCTGCCGCTCAATGCCATCGGCCGCTGCCGGGTCGAACTGACCGCCAGTGTGCCGCTGGACGATTACCGCAAAAGCCCCGGCACCGGGAGTTTCGTGGTGATCGACCGTCTGAGCAACATCACGGTGGGCGCAGGTCTGATTCGGGGCGCTGTCGAGGAGTCGACGCATTCTTCAGCGGCGGATGGCGAGGTCGACTGGCAGGCGTTCGAAGTCGAATTCAATGCGCTGATCCGTAAGCATTTCCCGCATTGGGAGGCGAAGGATATGGGTGAGTTGCTGAAAGGCGTTTCACGCGAGAGGCGTTAAGGGAAAAGGGCATCAGCAAGAGAGGCGAGCGTCCAGGCACGAGCAGAGAAGCCATGAGTCGCTTTGAGAAATCGTGGCGATTCCCTGCGACATTTGGCCCAGGCGCCGCCAGGTGTATCATGCCGCTTCGGCCCGACGCTTGCGTCCGTGATAGAAAGGAACCTCTATGCAACACGTCAACTGGCAGCTCGACGGTATCGTGTCCCAGCTACGCGCCACTCGCGAGCAGTGGCGCGCCCAGAACGGTCGAGAGAAAGAGAAGGGTTGTCGTGAATTGCCGTCGCGGCATCGCATTCGGGAAACTCTGGAATTCCTGAGCGGGGCCATCTTCCCGATGCGGCTTGGGCCATCGGATCTGCGTAAGGAGAGCGAGGACTTCTACGTCGGTCACACGCTGGATCGTGCGCTCAATGCGCTGCACGAGGAAGTGTTGCTCGAGTTGCGCTACATGGCGCGGCTCAACGGCGACAAGGCATCCGAGCATCAAGCGTCGGCGACACAGATCATTCAGGGCTTCGCGGACGGTCTGCCGAACCTGCGTCGCCGTCTCGACGACGATGTCATGGCGGCATTCTACGGCGACCCGGCCGCGCGCAGCGTCGACGAAGTACTGCTTTGCTATCCCGGCGTTCACGCCGTGATCTACCACCGCATTGCCCACTATTTCTATCAGGCGGGAGCTGGACTGGTGGCGCGAATCATCGCCGAGCTGGCCCACTCCGACACCGGCATCGACATCCATCCCGGTGCGCAGATCGGCGAAGGATTCTTCATCGATCACGGTACCGGTGTGGTTATCGGGGAAACCGCGATCATCGGCAACCGCGTGCGTCTCTATCAGGCGGTCACGCTCGGCGCCAAACGCTTCCCGGCAGATGAAAAAGGGCACCTGGAGAAAGGCTTGCCGCGCCACCCGATCGTCGAGGACGACGTGGTCATCTACGCCGGGGCGACGATCCTCGGCCGTATCACGGTAGGCAAGGGGGCGATCATCGGCGGTAATGTTTGGCTCACCTGTAGCGTGGAGCCAGGCCGCAACATCACCCAGGCCAATATCCAGAGTGGGCCGTGCCCCTGAGGCCAAGCGACGAATAGGGTTCCATGGCGCGCGGCTTTGGGCCGCGCGTCGTCGTCTGGAAGGCGCCTCTGCTCTTTCCCTTAGTCAGCTAACGCATCGTCAGCGTCGATCAAGGCCGGTATAGTGAGCCCGCCTTCCACGTCGAGATGACCCATGCAGAACGATTCCAGGACGAGAACGCGCTGGCAGCACTGGCGTGAAATGAACCGCCAGCTATGGCGGTTGGGGCTCATCGGGGTCGTCACTCTGACTTTGATGCGTTTGGCGTTGTGGCAACTCGAGGCGCCACCTTCTCTGGATGTGCCAACCGGCGAGATCGTTAGCGCGTTCTGGATGGGCCTGCGTTTCGACGCCAAGATCATGGCGACGCTTCTCGGTCCCTGGCTGCTGCTGGGGACGGTACTGTTGCCGCTGCCACGAATCGTCATCGCGACTTGGCGCCGGCTGTGGCTGGTATGGACGATCGTGATCATGGTACTGGTCAATCTGCTGGCATTGATCAACCATTTCTATTTCAGCTTCTATCAGGGCCCGATCAATGCGTTGATCTTTGGCCTATTCGAGGATGACACTCAGGCGGTACTGCGGACCATCTGGAGCGATTATCCGGTACTGCCTCTGCTGGTCGTGCTGATTGGCATGACGGGGACTCAGGTTGCGTTGATGCGCCGTGGTCAGCGCCGTCAGCGGCGTCGGCTCGGCTGGCGTTGGGCGAGCGTTTTAGCTGTCGTTTCGCTCGTGGCGCTGGTCGGACTCGGGCGGGGTAGTCTGGGCGCGTTTCCGCTGCGCGAAATGCACATGGCCGTCTCGTCGAATGCCTTCGTCAATGATCTGGTACCCAGCGGCCCGCAGGCATTCTATCTGGCCTGGGGAGAACGCGAGGTGAGTCAGATCGATGACGACCCACGCTCTGGGTTGAAGCGTTACGGGTTCGCCACGCCGATGCAAGCGGCGTCGGCGCTGGGCTGGTCCGGGCTGGATACGCCGCAGGCGGTATCCGATCGGATGACCGAGAAGACACCTGCCGTCGCCGCCGCAGAACGCCGGCCACCGCACGTGGTGGTGAGCCTGATGGAAAGCTGGGGGCGACCCCCGCTGGATTTCGACGATCCCGAACACAACGATCTTCTGGGTCGTTTACGACCGTGGCTGGAAAAGAGGGCCGACTACTTCCCCCACGCATTGTCATCCGGCAATGGCACCCATCCCAGTCTGGAGGGGCTGCTGTTCGACACGCCGATCACGCCACTGACGCAGGGGCGTTACGGCTATCGGCAGTACTCCACTTCTGCGGTTGCCCCCTACGAGCGCGAGGGTTACCACACCGTATTCCTGACGTCCGGCTCGGCACATTGGCGCAACCTCGATGGTGCGCTCAAGCGTCAGGGATTCGACGAGGTGTTGGGTGAAAATGCCATTCGGGAACGCTTTCCCGAGGCGAGCGGGAGCACCTGGGGACTCTACGACGAGTGGATGTTTCGCTACGGTGAGGCGTTGCTGAAAGAGGCTGACGCCAAGGGTGAAAAAGTGTTGCTGGTGATGCTATCGATCACCAACCATCCGCCCTACGAAATCCCCGAAAGTTACACTCCCGCGCCCCTGGATGTCTCGCGTCTCGGCGACACGCTGGCGGCCTCGTCCGAATTGGGCGCGTCGATTCTTGAAACCTATCAATATGCCAACGACAGCATGGGCGGATTCCTCGACGACCTCGAAGGGGCGGGGCTCATGGATCATACGCTGTTCGCGGCGACCGGCGATCACAACACCCGCTCGCTGATGAGCTATCCCGACTCAAGGGATCTGTTCGATCAATTCGGCGTGCCGATCCTGATGTGGGTACCGCCGGCGTATCGAGAGGGCGGCAAAGCGCAGATCGACGATTGGACCAGCCATCGCGACATCTTCCCTACGCTTTGGGCGCATTCGCTCTCCAATGCTCAGGTGCCTTGGGTAGGGCGTGACCTTTATACACCGGAGGCGTCATCCATGGCGCTGACCTTCAACTACCAGGATGGTGGGGAAGGCGTGATGGTGAGCAAGGCCGGCGCAGTCGCGAACCTGGCTCATCCGACCTACTATCGCTGGTCGAATGGGCTGTTGCAGGCCGAAACTGCGCCCTCCGAGGCGCTGAGTGAACAGGCGCGTCGCGCTCGAGCCCGCGTGGGTCTGGAAGATTGGCGAATTCGGCGCGAGGCGGTGGCGACGAAAGAGTCGCCCAAGCCCTGAGTTGGCCGATTCATTATCTGGGCTTGCGGGCGATCAATGTAGCCCGGCGCGGCGCGGGATGACCCTCGACCGTCTTCGTGCGGTCGACGGGGTCCAGGAAATCGGCCAGTGAATGGAATGTCATCCACTTGGTCGCGCGCTGCTCGTCCAGCGCTGTCACCGTCTCGTCAACGCAGCGGATGGCCTCGAAGCCGCAGCGTTCGAGCCAGTGAGCCAGGGCTTTCGACGAGGGCAGAAAGTAGACGTTGGGCATGCTGGCGTAGCGCTCGCCGGGCATGAAGACCGTCTGTGCATCGCCCTCGACAACCAGTGTTTCCAATACCAGTTCGCCGCCCGGCACCAACGTATCCTTCAACTGCAACAGGTGCTCCAGCGGCGAAGGACGGTGGTAGAGCACGCCCATCGAAAACACGGTGTCGAAGGCGGCGAGGTTTTCGGGTACGTCTTCGATGCCGACGGGCAGGAAATGGGTGCGATAGTCATCCGCGTTGCCCACGAAATGACGCACGGCTTGAAACTGATAGTAGAAACGCGGGGAGGGATCGATCACCAGCACGAACGCTGCGCCATCGCCCGCCATGCGCCAGGCGTGATAACCGTTGCCGCCGCCGACATCGAGAACGCGGCGTCCCTTCAGCGGGGAGAGATGTGGAGCGACTCGTTGCCATTTCCAGTCCGAACGCCATTCGGTATCGATGTCGATATCGCCAAGGCAGTAGGGGCCCTTGCGCCACGGCATCAGAATCTTCAGCAGGTTTTCGCAGCGCCTGCGGTCGGCATCGCTCAGCTCGAGTTCCACGCTGACGCTGTCGGCCTGCAAGTCCACCTGGCGTGCCGAGGTCAGGGCGGGCAATTTGGCCACGGCCTTTTCCCACGCTGGCAGATCACCGTGCCGGCGTCGATCGAGCCCGCGTTCCAGTTGTTCGGGAATGCGTCCCAGCCATCGGTTCAGATCGTTGTCGAGGAAGGCGAGATAAAGCCGACGTTCGGCATCCTTGAACGTATCGGTGGCAACGTCAGGCATCTTTGACCGCCGCCTTTTCCTTGGGTGCTGCCTTGTCGTTGAAAGCCGCCTTGTCCTTGAAAGCGATCAGGGAGGCGAAATTGAGATACTGGAACCAGGTCGTGACTCGCGAGAAGCCGGCCTGGGCCAATCGTTCATGATGCGTCGCCAGCGAGTCCGGTATCAGCACGTTCTCCAACGCGGTACGCTTCTGACTGATTTCCATGTCGCTGTAGCCGTTGGCGCGCTTGAAGTCGTGATAGCGCTCGACCAGCCAGGCATTCTCCTGTTCATCCTCTGCGACGATCTTTTCCGACAGCACCAGAATGCCGCCGGGCTCCAGCGCCGCGAACAGTTTGGCGATCACGGCATCGCGATCCGCCGGCGGCAGGAACTGCAGGGTGAAGTTGAGCACGATCATGCCGCTGGGACGGTAGTCGAGATGACGAATGTCGCCCTCGACGAACGTGATCCGATGATTGGGGCTTTCTTCAGCCGCGGTCTCGCACGCTCGCGCGATCATCGTCGGAGAAAGGTCGACGCCGGTCAGCTCGAAAGCATCGGCGGGCAGGCGGCCCGCCAGGGCCAAGCCCACGGCGCCCAGCGAGCAACCCAGATCGTAGACATGGGCGCCATGGCGCAAGTGGCGTTCGGCGATGACACCGAACATGCCGAGAATCTGGCCGTAGCCGGGAATCGAGCGCCGGACCATATCCGGGAAGCAGGCCACGACCCGTTCGTCGAACGAAAAACTTGCCACACGATCGAGGGGTGTCGAAAAGATGGCGTCACGGTAAGATGCGTCAATCATTGCCGAAAGATATTCTTAATTGGGAGAGCGTGAAGCGAACGTAGCGCTGGGAATACGCCCGCCGTGGCAACAGTGTACGTTTTGCGTCTCTTCGCTGCACGTGACAAGGAGAGCAATAGATGTCGATTCGTGAGACCCAGGCATGGAAAGCGCTCGAGCAGGAACTCGAGGGGGGGATGCGGGATGTTCATCTGAAGACGCTGTTTCAGCAGTCTCCGCGCTTCGAGACGTTCTCCCTGGAGGCCGCGGGTATTCAGATGGACCTGTCCAAGCAGCGCTGGACGACGACGGTTCGGGAACAGTTGCTCTCCCTGGCGCGAGAGGCCGACGTGCCCGGCGCGATTCAACGGCTGCTATCGGGAGAACGTGTCAATCACACCGAAGATCGCCCCGCGCTGCATACCGCGCTGCGATTGCCGCGGGACGCCAAGCTCGAGGTGGAAGGTGTCGATGTCGTCCACGACGTGCACGCCACGCTCGACAAGATGGAAACCCTGGTCGATAAGCTGCTGAACGGTCAATGGCGCGGCGCGACAGGCAAGCCGATCACCGATGTCGTCAACCTGGGGGTCGGGGGGTCGGATCTGGGGCCGCTGATGGTCACGTCGGCGCTGACCGATTTCGAGCCCAAAGACGGTTTTGAGGTGTCGACACACTTCGCCTCGACCATGGATGGCTCGCAGCTGGCCGACTTCCTGAGTTGGCTCAATCCCGAGACGACCCTGTTCATTCTGTCGTCGAAGTCCTTCGGCACCATCGACACGCTATCGAACGCCTCGACGGCGCTCGACTGGATTGCCACTCGTCTGGGCTGCGGCGAGTCGTTGATCAAACGTTTCCACTTCGTCGGCGTGTCCACCAAGCCAGAAAAAATGACCGAATGGGGCATCGATCCCGCCAATCAGCTGCTGTTCTGGGATTGGGTCGGCGGTCGCTATTCGTTCTGGAGTGCGATCGGGCTGCCGATAGCGATCCGTGTCGGTATGGACAATTTCCGCCAGTTGCTGGCGGGTGCCCACGCCATGGACGAGCACTTTCGCACCGCCGACCTGGCAGAAAATCTGCCGGTGCAGTTGGCGTTGATCGGTATCTGGAACGTCAACTTTCTCGACATCCGTTCCCATGCCGTCCTGCCTTACGATGGTCGTCTCAAGCACCTGCCCGGCTATTTTCAGCAACTGGAAATGGAGTCGAATGGCAAGTCCGTGACCAATGGTGGCAAGGTCGTCGACTACTCTACCTGCCCGGTCATCTGGGGCGAAATCGGTCCAAATGGCCAGCACGCGTTCTATCAGTTGCTGCACCAGGGCACTCAACCGGTAGCCTGCGATTTCATTGCGCCGGTCAATCGCTACAACGATGTCGAGGATGAGCGATTCCGCGGCGATCTGATGGCCCAGCACCGGTTGGCGCTGGCCAACTGCTTTGCTCAATCTCGAGTGTTGATGCTTGGCGATGATGCGGTGAAGTCCGACGGCACGCCGCCTAGCTACAAGCGTTATCGCGGCAACCAGCCATCCTCCACGCTGATGTTCGATAGCCTCAATCCGGCCACGTTGGGCGCATTGATCGCGCTCTACGAGCACAAGGTATTCGTACAGGGCGTGATCTGGGATATCGACTCCTTCGACCAGTGGGGTGTCGAGCTCGGCAAACAGATCGCCACCGAGACCGAAGAGATCATCGCTACCCGAAGCGGATTGGAGGCTTTGGACGATTCCAGCCGCGGCTTGATCGAAGCCATCTGGACGGGGCAGCAGTCCCGGTGATGACCCGTGGGGGTTCGCGACGGATGAGCGACCTATTGGCGAGCGATCCATGTTGAGAGAACCCGAACCGGTGCTTCGTCCCGCCAAGGCGCTGCTGTATCTGCATGGTTTCAACAGCAGCAGCGCATCGCCCAAGGCGCAGTTGGTCAAGCAAGCCTGCGCGGCGTTGGCGCAGCACGAAGGGCGCCCGCTCGAGTGTCTGACGCCGGATCTGTCGCATCGCCCTGACGTGGCATGGCAGCAGGCCGAAGCGGCTCTCGACGTGCTGGGTCACGAAGATACGCTGTTGGTCGGAAGCTCCATGGGGGGCTTCCTGGCCACGATCCTGGCGGAGCGTCACGGTCTCCGCGCCGTATTGATCAATCCCGCGGTTCAGCCCGCCCGCTTCGTGGCCGATTATCTCGGACAAACGTTGGTCAATGACGATTCCGGCGAGCGGTTCACGATCGACAATAGCTATTTCGACCAATTGACCGCGCTGCAGTGGGACTGCATCGTGCATCCACGACGCTATCTGTTACTGCTGGGCGGCGCGGACGAAACGCTGGATTGTCGTGATGCGTTGCGCGCCTACGCCGGCAGCCGAACGCTGATTCACCCGGGCGGCGATCACAGTTTCAATGTTCTACCCGACTATCTGCCCGCGCTTTTCTCCCACGGTGGCTGGCACGTACCGGCCTCGCTCGAGCTGACTTGAGCATGCCGCGGTGGTGTCGAATGGCAACGCGATACTGTAGATTTGACCAGTAGAGTGTATCATCGTCGCCAGTCCCGCACGGGGTGGAGATATCGCGATGTCGGATCTTGTTCGGTAATCAGGCCTTGTCCGAGCCATGCCCTGCGCTAGCTAGGCGCGCTGTGACGATTCGATGGCGCCGCGATGTCGACCCTGCGACTTTGACCATGCAACTTTGACCCAGTGACTTTGACCTTACAAACGTGGCGAGATCCTGCATGACGCAATACAGTGCCAGCTCCATCGAGGTGCTCTCCGGCCTCGATCCGGTCCGCAAGCGACCGGGCATGTATACCGACACCACCCGTCCCAACCACATGGTGCAGGAAGTCATCGACAACAGCGTCGATGAGGCGCTGGCCGGGCACGCCCGGACAGTCCGTGTCGACCTGCTCGACGACGGCGGCATCGAGGTCTCCGATGACGGTCGCGGCATGCCGATCGATATCCATCCGGAACACGGCGTGACCGGGGTGGAGCTGATCCTTACCCGGCTCCACGCCGGCGGCAAGTTTTCCCAGTCGAGCTATCGCTTCTCCGGCGGTCTGCACGGCGTCGGGGTGTCGGTGGTCAACGCGCTGTCGACGCGTCTCGAGGTCGAAGTGTGCCGCGATGGCAATCGCTATGGCATCGCGTTCGAGAAGGGCGAGAAGGTCGAGGAACTCTCGATCATCGGCAGCTGCGCCAAGCGGGCGACCGGCACCGTCGTGCGCTTCTGGCCGGAAGCCGATTATTTCGACAGCGCCAAGCTATCGCTACCCCGGTTGAAACATCTGCTGCGCGCCAAGGCAGTACTGTGCCCCGGGCTCAAAGTGGTGCTCAAGGAGACCGATGGCGCCGAGAACGTGTGGCAGTACGAAGATGGTCTGCGCGACTACCTCGCTCAGGCCACGGATGGCTTCGAGGTGCTGCCGCCGACACCGTTCATCGGTCATTTCGAGGACGATGAGCAGGGCGTCGACTGGGCCATTCAGTGGTTGCCCGAGGGCGGCGAACCGGTGCTCGAGTCCTACGTCAACCTGATCCCGACGCCGCTTGGCGGGACCCACGTCAACGGGTTCCGCAGCGGTCTGCTCGAGGCGGTGCGGGAATTTTGTGAATATCGCAGCCTGTTGCCGCGCGGCGTCAAGCTCTCTCCGGAAGATCTATGGGAGCGGGTCTCGTTCGTGCTCTCGATCAAGATGCTCGACCCGCAATTTGCCGGTCAGACCAAGGAGCGGCTGTCGTCACGCACGGTGGCGGGCTTCGTCTCCGGCGTGGTCAAGGATGCCTTTTCGCTGTGGCTCAACCATCACATCGATCAGGCCGAACAGCTCGCCGAGCTGGTAATCAATGCGGCCCAGCGGCGTCAGAAGAGTGCCAAGAAGGTGGCGCGCAAGAAGATCACCTCGGGGCCGGCATTACCCGGCAAGCTGGCCGACTGTTCCGGTCAGGATCCCGTCTTCAGCGAGCTGTTTCTGGTCGAAGGGGATTCTGCCGGTGGCAGCGCCAAGCAGGCGCGCAATCGCGAGACGCAGGCGATCCTGCCGCTGCGCGGCAAGATTCTCAACACTTGGGAAGTCGAATCCAGCGACATCTACAGCTCCCAGGAAGTCCACGATATTGCCGTGGCGATCGGGCTCGATCCGGGCAGTGACGATCTCTCCAAGTTGCGCTACCACAAGGTCTGCATCCTGGCCGATGCCGATTCCGACGGCCTGCACATTGCGACGCTGCTGTGTGCGCTGTTCGTGCGCCACTTTCCGGCGCTGGTCGACGCGGGCCACGTCTTCGTCGCCATGCCGCCGCTGTATCGTATCGACCTGGGCAAGGAGGTCTTCTACGCCCTCGACGAGAGCGAGAAAGCGGCGACACTCAAACGCCTCGAAGGCAAGCGCGGCACGCCCAATGTGCAGCGTTTCAAGGGCCTGGGCGAGATGAGCCCGCTGCAGCTGCGCGAGACTACCATGGCCACGGATACGCGACGTCTGGTCCAGCTGACCCGGGAGCTCAACGACGGCACGCTGGAGATGATGGACATGCTGTTGGCACGCAAACGGGCAAGCGATAGAAAGAGCTGGCTGGAAGACTACGGTAATCTGGCCGAGATCGAGGTTTGAAATGACCATGGATATTCAGGTGGCGGAAGGCGACGTCGAGCGCCTTTCGCTCAAGGAGTACACCGAGAAGGCGTATCTCGACTATTCGATGTACGTGATTCTCGATCGCGCGTTGCCGCATATCGGCGACGGCATGAAGCCGGTTCAGCGGCGTATCGTCTACGCCATGCGCGAGCTATCGCTGACCGCCAACGCCAAGTACAAGAAGTCGGCACGCACCGTTGGCGACGTGCTTGGCAAGTTTCATCCTCACGGCGATAGCGCCTGCTATGAGGCGATGGTGCTGATGGCGCAGCCGTTCAGCTATCGCTACCCGCTGGTCGATGGGCAGGGTAACTGGGGTAGCCCGGACGACCCCAAATCGTTCGCCGCCATGCGCTACACCGAAGCGCGGCTGTCACGTTTCTCCGAGACGTTGCTGGCAGAGCTGGGGCAGGGCACCGTCGACTGGACGCCCAACTTCGATGGCACCATGAACGAACCCGCGGTGCTGCCATCGCGCCTTCCTCACGTGCTGCTCAACGGCGGCACGGGTATAGCCGTCGGCATGGCGACCGACATTCCCCCGCACAATGTGGTGGAAGTGGTCGAAGCGACGTGTCATCTACTGCGCCAGCCCGAAGCCAGTGTCGCGGATCTGATGCAGTATCTACCGGCGCCGGATTTCCCTACCGACGCCGAGATCATTTCGCCGCCGGCCGATCTGCGCAAGCTCTACGAAACCGGTCGCGGCTCGGTCAAGCTACGCGCCCGTTACGAGCGCGAAGACAGCAATATCGTGATCACTGCGGTGCCTTATCAGGTCAGCGGGGCCAAGGTGCTCGAACAGATCGCGGCCCAGATGCAGGCCAAGAAGCTACCCATGGTGGCCGATCTGCGTGATGAATCGACGCACGAGACACCGACGCGTCTGGTGATCGAGCCACGCTCCAACCGTATCGATGCCGACGGGCTGATGGCACACCTGTTCGCCACCACCGATCTCGAGAAGAGCATTCGCGTCAATCTCAACGTGATCGCACTCGACGGCCGGCCGCGAGTCCTGGCGCTGAATGAGATGCTCGGCGAGTGGCTGACGTTCCGCCGTACCACCGTGCGCCGACGCCTCGAGCATCGACTCGGCAAGGTCGAGGATCGGTTGCATCTGCTCGAAGGCTTGCTGGTTGCGTATCTCAACATCGATGAAGTGATCCGCATCATTCGCGAGGAGGATGAACCCAAGCCCGCGTTGATGAGCGCGTTCGGTATCACCGAGCGTCAGGCGGAAGCCATCTTGGAGCTACGGTTGCGTCATCTCGCCAAGCTCGAGGAGATGAAGATTCGCGGCGAGCAGGATGAGCTCGAAGCTGAACGCAAACGCCTCAAGAAGCTGCTGGGCTCCGAAGCGGCGATGACAGACCTGGTCGAGAAGGAACTGCGCGAGGCGGCCGAGGCGTACGGCGATCCCCGTCGCTCGCCCCTGGTCGAGCGTAGCGAAGCCAAGGCGCTCTCCGAGGTCGAATTGGTGGGTGCCGACCCGGTGACCGTGGTGCTCTCCGACAAGGGTTGGATACGCGCGGCGCGGGGCCATGATATCGACCCCGCGGGGCTTTCCTATAAGGCAGGCGACAGTTTTCATCTGGCAGCCCGCGGCAAGACCAATCAGCCGCTGGTGCTGCTCGATGATAGCGGGCGCAGCTACACGTTGACGGCGCATAATCTACCCTCGGCACGCGGCCAGGGTGAGCCGGTGACCGGGCGCATCAATCCACCGGCCGGTGCCGCCATGACCGGTCTGATGCTCGACGTGCCTAGCTCGCGCTATTTGCTGGCGTCCGATGGCGGCTACGGTTTCGTGGTCAAACTCGAGGATCTTCTGGGTAAGAACAAGGCCGGCAAATCGGTGCTCTCGGTTCCCAAGGGATGCAACGTGATGCCGCCCAAGGTGATCCCCGCGAGTGATGACGTGCGGGTGGCGGCGGTGTCCAACGAGGGGCGTCTATTGGTCTTCGCGCTGTCGCAATTACCCGAGATGTCGAAAGGCAAGGGCAACAAGATGATCGATATTCCGGGTGCCAAGGCGGCGAGGCGGGAAGAATTCGTGCGTGATCTGGTGCTACTGCCGGAGGGCGCAGCGCTGGTCGTGCACGCAGGCAAGCGCAAACAGACGCTGAAAACGGCAGATCTCGAGTATTACACCGGCGAGCGCGGCCGCCGAGGCAGCAAGCTGGCGAGAGGCTTCCAGAAGGTCGACCGACTCGAGGTCGAGTCCTGAACGAAGCCTGACGCCGCTATCGACCTTCGGCAGGATCGGTCGATAACGGGCCATTGACGATAAGTCATTGATGACAGCCATTGATAAAGGCGAGAAGGCGCATTGAGGCGCCTCGTGGGGAAACGATGTCACAACGTTTTGTGGTGCGAGCCACCGGGCCTGCACGGCCTGGCCAGACGGCTGCACTGGGTACGGCGCTGGTTAGTGCCAATTGCCGTTTGCTGGACTTGAGCCAGCATGTTGCCTTCGGTGAAGTGGCGCTGGAAGCGCTGGTCGAGACACCGGATGATCTCGGTGCGCTGCTGCCGACGGCCGGCGACGTGTTCGGGTTGGATTGTCGGGTCGAGAAGGTGTCTGCCGAAAGCGAGGCGCTGTGGGCGGACGTCGCCAAGGACTCGCGCTGGATACTGACCTTGATGGCGCCCTCGCTGTCCGCGGAAGTGATGGCAGAAGTCGGTGCGCTGACGGCCGAGCAGGGATTGACCATCCAGCAGGTGAAGCGGCTTTCTGCCGAAAGCCAGCTCGATGCGGCCCTGTCGGCAGACGCCGGTGCCTGTCTCGAATGGCAGCTCAGTGGGGCGGTACGCGACTCCACATCGCTACGCGAGAAGATCCTCGCCTTGAGCGAGCGCTTCGATGTCGATGTGGCACTGCAGCCTGGCAATCTCTGGCGGCAGCATCGCCGACTGATCTGCTTCGATATGGATTCGACCCTGATCCAGGCGGAGGTCATCGATGAGTTGGCTCGACGTCATGGCGTCTATGACGACGTTGCCGTGGTCACCGAGCGTGCGATGCGGGGCGAACTCGATTTTCAGCAAAGCTTTCGCGAGCGCATGAGCAAGCTCGAGGGCCTGGATGAATCGGTGCTGGCAGAAATCGCCGAGTCTTTGCCGCTGATGCCGGGGCTCGAGCGACTGATGGGCTATCTCAAACGACTGGGTTACCGGACCGCGATTCTTTCCGGCGGCTTTACCTATTTCGCCCGTTACCTGCAGGAGCGGTTGGGTTTCGATGAGATCCATGCCAACGAACTGGTGATTCGCGACGGCAAGGTGACCGGGGAGGTGCAGGAGCCGATCATCGACGCCGAGCGCAAGGCAATGATACTCAAGCAGATCGTGGAGCGCGAAGGGTGGCACCCGGACCAGACCGTGGCCGTGGGCGATGGGGCCAACGACCTCAAGATGCTGGCGGTCGCTGGCATGGGCGTCGCGTTTCATGCCAAGCCGCTGGTGCGCCGTCAGGCCGAGCTTTCCGTGTCGATTATCGGACTCGATGGGCTGCTTTATCTACTGGGCTATTCCGTGTCGGATCTGGCGACGCTATCAGTGGACAGTTGAGGGCGACGTCGCCCGTGGTGGCGGGCGAACAGCGGTGAGCGAGGATAAAGTTCGCATCGAAATGGTCGATAACGAAAAGTTACATAATGCCAGGTATCAGCGTTAATATTGTCCTCCTGACAGTTCATCGTTATCGCGCCATGTGTTTTCGGAGCCCTCATGTCCGACTCTGCCTCCACGGATATCTATCAAGCTCACGCCATGCGGGAATGGCTAGAGCCGCTCTGTCTTCAGGGCGGCGTCAATCTGGCGTTCAATGCCGCGGATAGCACCTCCTGGCCGGTGTTGCTCGACGATACCCTCCATGAGCAGGCGCTGATCGTGGATGTCTCGGCGGTGCCTGCCCTGTCGGATTCGCTGGCTCGGGGCGATTCGTTCCATCTTATCGGTCATGTCAGGGGAGCGCTGGTGCGTACCTCTGCGCTGATCGCGACGGCGCGGCTCGACGATTCGCAGCGAGTGCGTTTTCGCTGCAGCTATCCGGAATTCATCAGCACCATGCACCGGCGCGGTACGTTTCGTGCCCCGCTGCGCCCCGAAATGGGGGTCGAGGCGCGCCTGACGCTGACAGCGGACGTGCCCGCCATCGAAACAGAAGTTCGTAACCTGTCGCTGGGAGGATGTCTGCTGGCCATGCGACTGGTGGACGCTGTCTCGCTCGCTCCCGATCAACCCGTGCTCGCGCTCGAACTGCACTTTCCCAATCGCCAACGGCTCGATCTCAAGGGGCATATTCGGCATATCCGCACCGATGACGACTGGTCCGTGGCGTTGGTGGGCTGCGAGTTCGATGCGCTGCCGATCAATAGCGAGCGCATGTTGTGGTATTGCGTCAAGGAGATCGAACGCGAGGGGGTTCGTCGGGCATCGAGTAGCGACAAACCACTCGAGCCGTCAGCGCTGTTTCTGCTACCGCAAGGGCGTCGTCCTCAAACCGCCAAATCGGCGATTGCCGCCCAGGTTGTTACCGGCAATACGACGGCGCGACGGCTTCACCGAGTCGCCGACTATCTCAACGCCCAGAGTCTACAGCTTCAGAACGGGGGGACGATCGCACCATCGCTGTTGTCACGGCACGCCGATACCCTGCTGACGCTGGGTGCTCAGAGTCGGGAGTCGCTGCTCTATGCGCTGGGTTATCTCGAATCCGAGCCCGCTGCCGTGCGGCACGCGCTGGCGGTGGCGATTCGCGCCGCCGATCTGGCGCGCAGCCATGGATATGACAACGATTCGCTGAAAGCCATCGCGGCCAGCGCGCTGGTGCACGACCTTGGCAAGGCATCACTGCCGACCAGCCTGCTCGATAGCCGCGTGCCGTTGGCCGAGGAACAGCGGGCGCTGCTGCCGGAGCATGTCGCGCAGGTCAGCGAACGCCTGGTGGAGTGCCGTTGGCTGTCGCCGGCGATTGCCTCACCGGTGGTCGAGCAGGTCAATGAACGGCTCGATGGCAGTGGTTATCCCCACGGACTGCGTGGTGACGCTATTAGCGATCTGGGTCGTATGCTTGCCGTGGTCGACGTCATTGATGCGCTGACACGGCCGCGTGCGGACCGTGAAGCCTGGCCGCTGGTCGAAGCGTACCGCCATCTGCTGAACCATCCGGACGTTTTCGACAATGTATGGGTACAACGCTACGTGCGTCTTTTTGGCGTCACGCCGGTGGGATCATTGGTGCGTTACGCCAATGGGGCGTTGGCGTGGGTGCAGCGGCTGGACGGTCAGGGTCGACCTTCACAGGTCCATGTGGTGCTCGATACCCGCAGTCGTCATCGGCGCCTTGACCTGGTGTTGGCACAGCGTGATCTCGATCAGCTCGGCCACCTCGAGGGTATCGTCGAGCCGGCCAAGTTTCAGCTTCAGTTGAGCTGATCCGGCTTCGACCGAGTTATCGAACGAGACCAGCGAGACAGAGCTTTCTTGACAAAAAGGTACATTGGCAGCGCGGCGACGATCGACAGTTTGATCCACACTGTGAGCGGAACGCTATGATGCACAGGAGGTGATCGAATGGCTGGATCGACCGATTCCCCGGCTGTTGCCGGATTCATGCCACCCCATGTTCTCGAACGTATCATGTCGCACGGTAACGCGCGATTGCAGCAGTGTGCCCGCGCAACGCTGCAGGCCGACGCCCAATTTCGGTTGCGCACTGCCAGTGCGATCCAGGCACGGCCCGGGGATAGTCGCAACCCCGGGGAGGCTGCGCGTTACATCTATTCCGCGAACAACCAGCAAATGCTGCCGGGTAACCTGATTCGCGAGGAAGGCGGTCCCGACAGCGGCGACGTTGCCGTCGATGAAGCTTACCAGTGGCTGGGCGCCACGCATGTCTTCTATTGGCAGGTTTTCGAGCGGGCTTCCATCGATGGCGATGGCATGGCCTTGCTGGGCACCGTCCATTATGGCGAAGACTACGATAACGCTTTCTGGAACGGCGCTCAGATGGTCTTCGGCGATGGTGATGGCGAATTGTTCAATCGTTTCACGGCAGCGCTCGATGTGGTCGCTCATGAATTGACTCATGGGGTGATCGAGCGTGAGGCGGGTCTCGTCTACGCCGATCAATCTGGGGCGCTCAATGAGTCTTTGGCCGATGTCTTCGGGACCCTGGTCAAGCAGCACCATTTCGAGCAGAGCGTCGAAGAGGCTGATTGGTTGATCGGCGAAGGACTGCTCACCGATCGTGTCAATGGCCGCGCTCTGCGATCAATGGCCAACCCCGGCAGCGCCTATGACGATCCGGTGCTGGGCAAGGACCCTCAACCAGCCCACATGGACGATTTCGTGAGTACCTCTTCGGACAACGGGGGCGTGCACATCAATTCGGGTATCCCCAATCACGCGTTCTACCTTGCGGCGATGGCGTTCGGCGGCTTTGCCTGGGAACAAGCCGGCCCTATCTGGTTCGATGCGTTGACCGATCCAGGGCTACAGCGAGATGGCAATTTCGCGCAGTTTGCGCAACTGACGGTGGCCTGCGCCGCCAAGCGGTTTGGCGCCGATAGTGACGCCACACGTATCGTTCAGCGGGCATGGGCGGATGTAGGCGTGATCTCATGAGCAATCAAGGCGGCTTCTGGCTGGAGCCGACCAGCGTTTTACTGGTTACCCGACAGGGTGGTTTCGTCGTGGCTCCCGGCCTATCGGCGCCTAGGCGTATCGACTGCCAGGAGCTGAGCGAGCCGCAGCGGAGAAAGCTGCAAGCGGTACTCGAAGAACTCGATCAACGAGGCGCTGGTGACCAGCACACTGAGTGCCAATGCCCTGAACGCCAGAGCCCGGCCGATTCGCACCCAGGTTCACAAGATGCGACTCGTCGAAGCGCCAATCCCCCTGCAGGCGTTGCAGACGGACGATGGTTTCATGTCACGCTGGAGATTTCGTCGGGTTTTCCATCCCATGAATGGGAACTGGACGAGCGAGCGGCTCCCAGGTCGTTGATTGGCCTGTGGAAACGGGGGGTTCAGGTGCTCGATGAAAGTGACGATTAACCGGGAAGGCTAGGGCTGACGGGTTTTTTTTCATCTGATCGGAACTCTTCCGATAGTTTGCCCTCAGAGTAAGTAGCCCAGGACGGGCACACAGCGTAGGCCGAGCCTGAATTGGGTTCGGCCTTTTTTTGTCCGTCGCTTTCTCTCGATAGCTGCGATTTTCTTGCCCGGCGGCGTTCTATCGGATGACCGGCTTTCACGTTGGCCCGACAACAGGCCCGCTTTTACTACCGTTTCACGGTAACCAGAAAGATGCGACAACGCTTCATCAGGACACTACGCCGACCGGCAGCAATGGGGCTGCTGGCCATAGTCGTCATCTCGATATTTTCCAGCCAACTGAGAGAAGTCCGAGATGGCGGATCGGAGCGACAGCCTCCCGCGACTCCTGCTGCTCGTCTCGCGCAGTCGTCAGGAGCACGGGCCAATGCCGAAGAGACGCTGAGCCGGGCCTTCGATACCCGCCGGGAGGCATTTTGGATCGAGGCATCAGGGAGGGTCGTGCGTGTATTGCCGGATGACCGAGAGGGAAGTCGTCATCAGCGCATCATCGTTGCACTCGCAACCGGGCAGACGCTGCTGATTGCGCACAATATCGATATCGCGCCGCGGCTGAAGTCGCTCGTACCGGGGGATCGATTACGCTTTCGCGGAAAGTATGTCTGGAATGCTCAGGGTGGCGTGATTCACTGGACTCACCATGATCCGAGCGGCGCCCGCGTCGGCGGCTGGCTGGAGCTCGACGGGCGGCGCTACCGTTAGCGACGCTATCGTCGAAGGCACTATCGTCAAAGGCACTATCGTCGGAAGCAATGGTCCCTCAGCGCGCGTAGACGCGAACCCGGCGTTTGCTCGGTGGGCGCTGCGCGTGCCAGCGCCGGGAAAGCCACCACATGCCAAGCCAGTCTCGGGTGTGTCCCGCCATCCGTGCGGGTATCGACCAGCGCGAAGGCCGCGGTGTCGACGACACCTGACGCCGATTGACGCGGTAACTGCCGATACGGCCGCCGCTGCGACGAATCAGCAACGGCAGAAAACGATGCAGGTTTTCCACAGAGGGCAGGGCGGTCAGCACGTCGCGCTGAATCAGGCGAAGGCCACAGCGTTCGCTATCAGCCAGCTCGATACCGGCGGATCTGGCTGCTCGGAAAAGTGGCTTTCTCCAGCGACAGCGCGGGTCGAGCGGAATCCCTTCGATCAGGGTCAACCCTTGATGCCGGGCTTCGCAGAGCATGTCGGGAATATCGTGCGGGTCATCTCTTCCGTGAGCATCGAGCGTGACGATCCACTCTCCCCGAGCGAGGCTGCCGGCCTGCCACAAGGCGGCGTCCGCGCCGATGGCGGCCGTCTGACGATAGAGCCGGATCCGGCTATCGGTATCCGCCAGTTGCGTCAAGTTGCCCCGGTCGTCTCCGTCATCGCTCTCGCCGGAATCGATGACGATGAACTCGAGATCCTTCGCATGACGAAGGGCGCTGGATGCTTCGGCGACAACGCTGCCGACGCGGTGCGAGGCGTCTTGTACGATGATCACGAGTGACAGTTTGGGTAGTTCGAGCATCATGAAATCCTGTGGGTTTCCAAAGCGTCGACTTTGCTCGTCTCGTTCGGAGTCGCCACTATGACAGCCTAATCTTAAAATCGGCTTACACTCGCCCTGGATATGCCGCCGATTACCGGACGAGCCCATGACGATGGCAGGGCAGGAACGGCATAACGGCGACGGTATCGCGACCCAGCGGGAACCAACCGCAGGATGGCGTTGTATTGAAGGGTGGCATTTTGTACAAGGATGGCATCGTACTGATAGCGCGATGATTTGAGACATGGAGCGATCTGACCGATAAGAGACGCGCTTCGAAAGCCAGGTTTCGTCGAAAATGGCGATTGGAAGGCGAACGTAAGAGAGAGTGCCATGAGGGTAATGCTGGTTGAAGACGATCCATTGCTGGGTGAGGGGGTCGTCGATGTACTGCGGCGCGAGCAGATGGTGCCTGAGTGGCTCATGGAGGGGCGCGGGGTCTGCGAAGCGCTCGACGACTCCACTTTCGACGCATTGATACTAGACCTCGGGTTACCGGATATCGATGGTCTCGAGGTGTTGAGGCAGCTGCGTGAGGCTCAAAGTCAGATTCCGGTACTGGTGCTGACCGCGAGGGACGACGTCGTCAATCGGATTCGCGGGCTCGATAGCGGCGCCGACGACTATCTGATCAAGCCGTTCGACAATGGCGAGCTGCTGGCGCGGCTGAGGGCGCTGGTTAGGCGTAGTGCAGGGCGCGCTTCACCGTTGGTGAACTGTGGTCGATTGACGCTGGATCCGGCGGCTCATGAGATACGCTTCGATCAGACGGTGGTCGCTCTGGGTCGCCGCGAGCACGATCTGCTGGCCTATCTGATGACGCATCCCGGTCAGGTATTCACTCGGGACCAACTGGTCGAGGTGCTTTACGGCTGGGATGCCGAGGTCGAGAGCAACGTGATCGAGGTGCACGTTCATCATCTGCGGCGGAAGTTCGGCAGCGACGTGGTGTCGACCGTGCGCAACGTCGGTTACCGGTTGGGAGTGGCAGATTGATCTCGATTCGTCGCTATCTTCGGCGCGTCCTGCTGATCTCGGTGACGCTGATTACTTCGATCGCGGCGCTCTGGAGTTATCACGACACTCGTGACCAGATCAACGAGCTATTCGATGCCGAGCTGGCGCAGACCACACGGACGATGGTGGCGCTCTACTTCGAGTACCGTGGCGATCAGGGCCGGGAGTCTCGGCAGATGATCCGTGATCTTCAACTGCAGCCGGTCCTGGTGCCTGACAGCGTGACCGATGCGCCGACACCGTTGGGCCACCCGTATGAGAAGAAATTGGGGTTCCAGATATGGGACGCCGACGGTCATGCCCTGCTTGGCATGAAAACGCCGGGTCTGCTGGATACGCTGATTCCGGCGCCAGGCTACGCGCACGCCGAAGGTGGCGGTCACGACTGGCGCACGTTCACGCTGTATGACGAGGTTCACGGCGTCTGGGCCAGCGCCGCCCAACGGGATGACGTGCGTGACGAACTGACCTGGCAGATCGCCTTGCGCAATTTGATGCCGCCGGTCATCGGCGTGCTATTGATCGCTCTGCTGATTCCGTTTGCCATCGCCAGAGGGTTCTTGCCGCTGTTGCGCATCAGCCGACAGATCACCGCGCGCCAACCGAGCTACCTCGAGCCCATCGATGGAAGCCAGGTGCCGGAAGAGATTCGTGGCATGGTCAGTGCGCTCAACGGTCTGTTCGGGCGGCTGGCCGAGACGCTGGAAAAGGAACGGCGATTTACCGCCAATGCCGCGCATGAGCTGCGCACTCCGCTGGCCGCGATCAAGGTGCATGCCCAGAATCTGCTGAGTGACACCGGCGAGGAACGCTCTCAACGGGGGGCCCGCTCGATCATCTACGGCGTCGATCGCATGACTCGCGTGGTCGAGCAACTCCTGACGCTTTCCCGGCTGGAAAACGACGGCGGCCTGAATCGGCAGACGATCGACTTGACTCGATTGGGACGAGAACTGCAGCGGGACATTCAGCCGCTCATAGACAGCCGAGAGATTCTGTTCATTCAGGAGATTCCCGAGACGCTGAGCGTGCTCAGCTACGAGAACGGGCTTTATGTGCTGCTGCGCAATCTGCTCGACAATGCCGTGCGCTATACCCCGGAGGGCGGCTCGGTGCACCTGCGAATGTGGCAAGCAGCGGACGGGCTGCGCATCGAGATTGCGGATAGCGGGCCGGGAATCCCGGTCGCCGAACGGGAGCGCGTGTTCGAACGCTTCGTGAGGCTTGCCGGGCAGCGTACCAGCGGGTCGGGGCTCGGCCTGTCGATCGTCAGGGAGCTGGCCGAACGGCTCGGCGGAGATATCCGACTCGAGGAGACGTCGCTGCCGGTCGCCAGCGGGTTGAGCGTTCATGTCACGTTGCCGCTATCCTGAGTTTTGACCAAACCGGTCGATCGAACTGCAAACAGGATATTTGCCGATGTTGCGTTTTCTCGTGCCACTACTGACGCTGATCGTGTTCATGGGATACACGACCTTCGCGATTGCCACCAGCGACCAGACGCTGGGCCAATTCGCCAGCGGCTTGATGAGTCGTCCAACGACCGCAATGGTAGTGTTCGATGTCTATCTGGCGTTGATCATGATCGCGGTATGGATGTTTGTCGACGCACGCCGACGCGGTCACGGCATCGGCTATCTGCTGGTGTTCTACGTCATCACCTTCTGCTTTGGCTCCGCCGGGCCGCTGGCCTATCTGACCCTGCGCGGCTGGCGAGATTATCGACATCTTTCCTAGTGATAACACCGGGTTGAGTCGCTCATAACGGTGTCTTGCTCTTTTCACCGGGGACTTCACGCACCAGTCGCGGCATCAGAAAACCGGCGAGACGCTGACGCAGCGCTTCCATCAGCTGGCGCGCCTCATCGTCGGGCACGTCGAAGTGCGCCGCGCCGGCCACCGGGTCGAGTACATGCAGGTAGTAGGGCAGAATGCCCGCCTCGAACAGTCGCTCGGAAAGTCTCTCGAGCGCCCCGACATCGTCATTGACGCCACGCAGCAGCACGCTCTGATTGAGCAGGGTGACGCCGGCGGCCTTGAGCCGTTCGCAGGCAGCGATGACGGCCTCGTCGATCTCCTGGGCGTGATTGATGTGCAGTACCACCACTTTCTGTAGCCGCGTACCACCCAGCCAGTCGAGCAGGGCGTCGTTTACGCGATCGGGAATTACCACCGGCAGGCGGGTATGGATACGCAGCCGCTTGAGGTGAGGGATCGCTTCCAGGCGTTTGACCAGTGTTGCCAGGCGACGGTCCGGCGAGGCGAGGGGATCGCCACCGGAGAGAATCGCCTCGTGAATCGAGTCGTCATCACGCAGATAATCCAGCGTCTGCTCCCACTCGTTCATCGAGGGGGCATTGTCGGCGTAAGGGAAATGCCTGCGAAAACAGTAACGGCAGTTGATGGCGCAGGTCGGGCTGGCGATCAGCAACGCCCGGCCGGGATACTTGTGGATCAACGCCGGCCTGGGAGTGTGATCGCGCTCTTCCAGCGGGTCGTCGACGAAGCCCTGCACTGCATCGCTTTCGGCGACCAGCGGCAGCACCTGGCGCAGCAGTGGATCCTCGGGATCGCCGCGCCGCATCCGGGCGAGATACGCCAGCGGTACCCGCACGGGGAACAGCTCGTGGCCCGTTCGCGCGCCTAATATCCACGCCGGGTCCAGGGCCAGATGCCGGCATAGCGCAACGGGGTCACGGATCACATCGCGCAGCTGCTGCTGCCAGTCGCCGGTTGGTGTATCGGGCACGGGTGCCACGGGTACGACCTCTTCGCAATGCACAGCGATCGGGGTTCGGGTTATCATGCTGACCACTTAAAATCAGAGCGCATGCCGCAGGGCATGACGCGGAATTGGGATTTGTCGTCGCGGATGGCCCGCGATCGTTCATTTGTGAGGAATCATGGCGAACTATTCTACCAACGAATTCAAGGGCGGCCTGAAGGTCATGCTGGACGGCGACCCGTGCAACATTCTCGAGAACGAATTCGTCAAGCCGGGTAAAGGCCAGGCTTTCAGTCGCGTCAAGTTGCGCAACCTGAACACCGGGCGCGTCTGGGAGCGCACGTTCAAATCCGGCGAATCGCTGGAAGGCGCCGACGTCATGGACCTGGACATGGAGTATGTCTATTCCGATGGCGACATGTGGCACTTCATGAAGACCGACGGCACCTTCGAGCAGTACGCGGTCGACAAGAAAGCTATTGGCGATGTCGAGAAGTGGCTCAAGGAACAGGCGGTCTACACCGTGACGCTGTGGAACGATAACGCGATTGCCGTCTCTCCGCCCAACTTCCTCGAGCTCGAAGTGGTAGAAACGGACCCGGGCCTCAAGGGCGATACCGCTCAGGGTGGCTCCAAGCCGGCGAAACTCTCGTCCGGTGCCGTGGTTCGTGTGCCACTGTTCATCAATCAGGGTGAGATTCTCAAGATCGATACGCGCAGCGGAGAGTATGTCTCCCGCGCATGATCATTCGCGGTCAGTGCTATTACGCTCGGCGATAATGCGCTGAGCAATGATGTGCTGAGAAATGATGATTCGTCTTCGCTGGCCACGCTTTTGCGTGGCCTTCGTCGTTAGGGCAAAGACCGCCGTCAAGGCCGGCCGGTGGCGCGTCGCCTGCCGTTCGTCGAGCGTGTCGATATTCGCAAGACGGTTTGCAAGACGGTTTACAAAAGGGTGCTGCCAGAAGGCATGCCGGATCGTGAACGGGGGAGCAAGGAATGGCTAGATTGAGCGGACGCAAAGCGCTGGTCACCGGTGGCGCCAGCGGGATCGGTCTGGCGACGGTGGAACGCTTTCTCGCCGAGGGTGCTGACGTCATCGTGCTGGATCGCGACACGGTTGCTCTCGAGCGCGAATCGACGAGGCTCGCTGCCCGCTTTGCCTCGCTCTGTGTGGGGGTCGAGGCCGATGTGGCCGATGTCGACAGCATTGCTGCCGGCGTCGAGCAGGCACTCGCGGCGACGGGGAGCATCGATATCCTGGTCAATGCCGCTGGCGTCAACGTCTTCGGCGATCCACTCGAACTCGATCGGGAAACCTGGCGGCGCTGCCTGGCGATCAATCTGGAGGGCGCGTGGCACTGCATTCAGGCGGTACTGCCGGGCATGCTTGAGGCGGGCTATGGCCATGTGGTCAATATCGCTTCCGTTCATGGTCACAAGATCATTCCGGGCGCTTTTCCTTACCCCATTGCCAAGCACGGCCTGATCGGGCTGACGCGCTCGCTGGGCATCGAATACGCGGATCGCGGCATTCGGGTCAATTCGATCTCGCCGGGGCTGATTCGCACGCCCGCCGCCGAGGCCTGGTTGGCGCAATGCGACGAGCAGGAGCGCCAGCGTCAGGTCGATTTACTGCCCTGCAAGCGGATGGGCGAAGCCGACGAAGTCGCCAATACGGCGCTATTCCTGGCCAGTGACGAAGCCCGTTTCATCAACGCCACCGATATCCTGATCGACGGTGGGCGCAGTCAGGTCTACCACCTGTGACGCCCATCTCCGATTCCGATGACTGGCAACCCACGGCGTCGATCGAAACGCTGCGCGAGCGAGCGCGTCTGATGGCAGGAATTCGCTTCTTCTTCGCGGTGCGAGACGTGCTGGAAGTCGAGACACCGATTCTTGGCCATGGCGGCAGTACCGACCCGCATCTCGATTCGCTGTCGCTCGACGCGACCACATCGAATGGTCGTGAGCGCCTGTGGCTGCAGACCTCGCCGGAATTTCACATGAAGCGGCTACTGGCCGCAGGCAGTGGCGCCATATTTCAGCTGGCACGGAGTTTTCGCGACGGCGAGATCGGACGGCGGCATAATCTCGAATTCACCATGCTCGAGTGGTACCGCCCGGGCTTCTCGCTGATCGATCTGATCGACGAGTGCGAGTTGCTGATTCGCGAAGTGCTGCCGGTCGACCCGGGTCCATTGCGCCAGCGTCGCTATCGGGATCTCTTTCGCGAGACACTCGATATCGACCCGTTCATCACTTCGCTTGAGATCCTGCGCCAACGCGCCGAGGAAATCGGCCGGCTATCGATGGGTGATACCGATCGTGATGGCTGCCTCGACTTGCTGATGAGCCTAGCTATCGAGCCGCAGCTGGGCCGAAATGGCATCGATGTCGTCGTCGACTATCCCGCCTCTCAGGCGGCCCTGGCCCGAAAGCATCGAGATCCGGAAGATGGCGCGGGAGTGGCCTCACGGTTCGAGATCTATCTCCAGGGGCTCGAGCTCGCCAACGGCTATGACGAACTGACCGATGCCGCGGAGCAGGCCGCGCGCTTCCTGAATGACAATCTTCAGCGCGAGTCGCTGGGCAAGCCGACGGTCGATATCGACCGGCGCCTCATCGCCGCGCTCGAACACGGCATGCCCGCCGGCAGTGGCGTGGCGCTCGGGGTCGACCGTCTCATTCAACTGGCGCTGGGCAAGGACTCGATCGCCGAGGTCATGGCGTTTCCCTCGCCACGTTGTTGACCCGTGCCTCCCAGGGTCGGTTGTCTACGGGGCGGTTGTCGCCGGCCGGCGATTTAGTCGTCGATACGTCCGCGCAGGCGTTTCTTCTGGCCGTGTTTCGTCTTTTGATCGGCGCGCTTGCGTTTGGCGTTGTGGCTGGGCTTGGTCGCGCGGCGCGGCTTGTCGCCGTACAGCACCGGTTTGATCAGCTCTTTCAATCGAGCCAGTGCCGCTTCGCGATTGAGCTCCTGCGTGCGGTGTTCCTGCGACTTGATCACGACGACGCCGTCCCGCGTGATGCGGCGATCGCTGAGCGCCAGCAGCTTTTCCTTGAAGCCGGGATGCAGGCTCGAGGCGCGGATATCGAAACGCAGGTGAATCGCCGAAGAGACCTTGTTGACGTTCTGGCCCCCCGCGCCTTGCGCTCGCACGGCGATGAGCTCGATCTCGTTGTCGGGAATTGACACGTTGCGGGAGATTTCGAGTGTCATGGCAGGCTCCCTCTCTGGTGTCTTGGCAGAATTTAATCGCGTCCGAAAAATCTGCCCGTTCTTGAAGATGGTACGGATGCGTTCGAAACGTGGTGTGACGACTAGCCGCGTCTAAACGGTTCCAGGCAGCTCACCCAGGCGTTGCCCCATGCTGATCGGGTTGCCCTCGGGGTCGAAGTCACCGAACGCGGTTTCGCGACCCAGGCACATCACTACGGTGGAGCCGAGCTTGAAGCGGCCCATCTCCTGGCCTTTCTCGATCACGATCGGTTCATCGAATCGGGTGGTCTGCACGCGGCCGCTCAACGGGGTAACCTGCCCGGCCCACGTCGTTTCGATCCCGGCGACGATCATCGCGCCGACCAGCACCATCGCCAACGGTCCGCGTTCGGTATCGAAGATACAGACCAGCCGTTCGTTGCGGGCGAAAAGCCCGGGAACATAGTTGGCGGTGGCACTGTTGACCGAGAACAACCGCCCCGGAACGTAGGTCATCTCGCGCAGAGTGCCAGTCATCGGCATGTGGACTCGATGATAATCCTTCGGTGCGAGATAGACCGTGGCGAAGCTGCCCTGACGAAAGGGTGCCGCGCGCGAAACATCGCCGCCGAGCAAGGCGCTGAGCGAGTAGGTCTGGCCCTTGGCCTGGATCAGCGTGCCGTGTTCGATACGCCCGTAGCGCGAAAGCACGCCATCGGCCGGCGATACCAGTCCCTCGCCGATAGGGCGGGCGTCGAGCTTGAGTTCGCGGGTGAAGAAGTCATTGAAGCAAGGGTAGGCGCCGGGATCCGGTTGTCGGGCCTGGCTCATGTCGACGCCGTATGTCTCGATGAAACGGCGAATGAACAGATCCTTGACCCAGGCAATCCGACAATCGGCGAGTTGGCCGATCAGTCGCGAGATCGCATGTTGGGGCAGGGGGTACTGGATTCTGGCGAAGAGTTCCTGGCGATCCACGATGATGGCCCCGATATTGGAAGACAGACCAGCTTAACGTCGGACAGGCTGGAAGGCGGACTAAGGTAGCGAGACTACCCGTTCCGTGCAATAGAGCGTCATGCTGGCGTCGAGCGCCGATCACCACATCGACGGGCGGCGCTGATGTCATTGGTCCGGCGGGCTATTTCTCGATGGGGGTATCGTCGCGATTGCCCCACTCTTTCCATGAGCCAGGATAGGCGCGAACGTTGTCGTAACCGAGTGCCTTGGCGGCGAGCCAGGTCAGGCCGCTGCGGTGGTGGGTCTGGCAGTGGGTGACAATTTCCTTGTCCTGGGTCAGGCCGCGAGCTTCCAGCTCGGAGACGAGCTCGGCGTAATCGCGCAGGCGTAGCTCCCGGTCTTTATCCATCACCTCCAGCCAGTCGAGATTGACCGCTCCGGGGATATGGCCGAGCTTCCGATTGTCGCCCTTGACGCCGCGGTACTCTTCGTCGGAGCGAGCGTCCCAGATCGCTAGGCCAGGGTCGCCGAGACGCTCGAGCAGCTCCTCGCGCCGGATCTGGACCTCAGGGTTGAGATAAGCCGCCTCGTACTCGGCGGGCGTGGGGGAGGCGGGCGTGGTGGATACCGGCTGACCGTCGGCGCGCCAGGCATGGATACCACCGTTGAGATAGGAGTAGCGGCGGTGCCCGATCAGCTCCAGCGTCCACAGTAGCCGCCCGGCCCAGCCGCCACCCTCATCGTCGTAGGCAACGACGTGGGTTTCCGGCGTCAGCCCGAGTTCCGAGAACAGCGTGCTCAGGGTGGCTTCGGAAGGCACGTCGTTGGGCATGTCGCCAGTGCCTGCCAGTAAGCGACGGGACTCGAGAAAGATCGCGCCCGGCACGTGCCCCGATTCGTAGCTTTCGGCCTTGAGCGGTACGTCGATGATCAGCAAATGCGGGTCTTCGAGATGACGGGATAGCGTGGCCGGATCCAGAATCAGTGGCAGCTGAGGAATTTCCGAGCTCATGAGCGGCGACTCCTGTATTGGTGATGTTGCGCTAGCGATGATGATGGCACATACGCCTGCCACTCGGGTAGCGAGCGGGTGGCGGTATCGAGCGTATTCGTTATACTGCGCGCCGCTCGAAAGTGGCCTCTATCTGTTTGCCATACGAAGCCCGGACAGGGTTTTTTGACCCAATGACCGATTGGCGCTTTCCATAGGGCCGTCCTCGGCTACAAAATTCACGGACGCGAATCGCTCGCGTCACCAATAACAATCATGATTGCCAGGAGATTGCTGCGTGCTTGAAAAAATGTTCTCTCTACGCTCGTTGGGTACGACGGTTAAAACCGAAGTGCTGGCGGGCATCGCGACCTTCCTGGCAGCGATGTACATCATCGTGGTCAACCCTTCGATCCTCTCCAGCGCGGGTGTACCGTTTGCCGGCGCGCTCACGGCCACCGTCCTGATCAGCTTCTTCGGCAGCGTGATGATGGGGCTCTATGCGCGCAATCCGATTCTGGTCGCGCCGGGCATGGGTATCAATGCACTTTTCACCTATACCATGGTGCTGGGTGCCGGGATCGAGTGGCAGACCGCGCTGGGTTGCGTGTTCTGGTCCGGCGTGCTGTTCGGGATTCTGGCGCTGTTCAACGTGCGCCGCTATGTGGTCGATGCGATACCGGCGACGCTGCGCCACGCCATCGCCTGCGGCATCGGACTGTTCATCACCGTGATCGGCCTCGTCAACGCCGGCATGCTGGTCTCCAATCCGGCCACTGTGGTCGGGCTCGGTGAGATGACGCCGACATTGGTCACGTTCCTGATCGGCCTCGGTATCACCGCCGTGCTGGTGGCGAAGCGCCTGCAAGGCGCGCTGATTCTGGGTATCGTCGTCACCACGCTCATCGCCATCCCCATCGGCCGGCTGTGGGGTGACGCCAGTGCCATGTCGCCCACCGGCTCGCCGACGCTGGTCAACTTCCACGGCATCTTCGCCTGGCCCGATTTTGGCGCCATGGGGCAGGTCGATTTTCTGGGCGCGCTGTCGATCGCCTACTGGCCGTTCATTTTCGTGATTCTGTTCACCACGTTCTTCGATGCGATGTCGACCTTCATCGGCGTATGCCAGGCGGGCAATCTGCTCGACGCGGATGGCGAGCCACGCAACATTCGCCGCTCGATGATGGTGGACGCGGCCTCGGCATTGATCTCGGCGCCGCTAGGCACCAGTCCGGCCAATGCCTACGTCGAATCCGCCGCGGGTATCAGCCAGGGCGGACGCTCCGGTCTGGTCGCCGTTGTCGCGGGGCTGCTGTTTCTGCCGTTTCTGTTCCTGTCGCCGCTGCTGGCACTGGTCCCGGCCATTGCCACTGCGCCGGCGCTGATCATGGTGGGCGTGTTCATGCTGTCACCGATTCGGACCATCGATTGGCAGCAGTACGACGATGCGATTCCGGCCTTCGTGGCGATGATGTTGATCCCGCTGACCTACTCGATCACCCACGGCGTGGTGTTCGGCTTTCTGACCTTCGTGGTGGTCAAGGTGGGGGTAGGCAAGTCGCAGGAAGTGCGTCCGGCGATGTGGGTGCTGTTTTTCCTTTCCATTTTAATGTTGTTTGAAGGTTGATCCAGACTGCCTGCGCTCGATCACTCTTTGTTAAAAAGCGGCTCGAAGTATTCATTTACAAACACGTAAACTCCGTCTTCTCGCCGTTTTTTGCCTTGATTGATCTTCGCTCGGCAAGTCTGGATGTTTATCGTCGGCATTCGAGACATTGTCACTATCCAAAAATCGCCGCAGGCAGCTTTTGTGGCGATCATCGGGACGCGACGATGTCGTCTCTGATGCGCTGAAAACTGGCGAAACGTTGAGGATGGATATCGCCGCGCTCGACGGCGCCGAGCAATGCGCAGCCGGGCTCCTGACGGTGGCGGCAGTCGCGAAATCGGCAGCGGCCGAGAAAGGGGCGGAACTCGATGAAACCTTCCGCCAGTTCGCGCTCGTCGAGATGCCACAGGCCGAACTCGCGGATGCCGGGGGAGTCGATCAGGTCGCCTCGTCTCTCTCCGTCGATCGCTGTTTCCAGCGGCAGCGGATATAGGCGGGCGGTGGTGGTGGTGTGCTTGCCTTTGCGGGACTCCGTCGACAGCGCGCCGATTCGCAGAGTTTCCTCGGGCAATAGCTTGTCGATCAACGAGGATTTGCCGACCCCGCTCTGGCCGACGAACACCGAGGTGCGACCTGCCAGTTGACCGTGCAGGGCGTCCAGGCCGTGTTCGCCGCGTGCGGAAGCCTCGATCAGTGGATACCCCAGCGCATCGTAGCGTATCAGCCACTCGCGTAGTGCGCCGCCCTCGTCGGGCAGCAGGTCGCTCTTGTTGAGCACCAGCACCGGGGGAATGCCGGTGCTCTCGGCGGCGACGAGATAACGGTCGATCAGGTTGGGGTGCGGTTCGGGCTCGACCGCGACGACGATCAGAATCTGATCGATGTTGGCGGCGACCGGGCGCAACTGACCATGGGTGTCGGGACGTTCGAGCACGCTGTGACGCTCGCCGCGGGCGACCACCACGCCACTTCCGTCGCTGGCTTCGCGCCAGATCACCTGGTCGCCGGTCACCAGACCTTCGAGATTGGCGCGCAAATGACAACGGTGCAGCCGAACCTGATCACCCTCGACGGATTCCACTTCCAGCGAACGGCCGAAGTGCGCGGCGACCCGGCCGGGGCGTTCCGTGCCGTATTCGCCGGCATCGAGACGTCCGCTATCGCGCTCGTCCTTTTTTGATGCTCTTTCGGCGCGTTCGGCCTGGATCTTCTCCACGCGCCAGCGCTGTTGGCGGGTCAATTTGCGGCGGCTCATGGTTTATGAAGACTCATGGTGGTCGGTGTCTGGCGGATGGGTTTGCTCTCCCGTTGTGCCCTGGGGGTAGAATGGCGGGCATTGTAGCCTTTACCGTCTTGCCGTGTCCGCCCGCGTTCCTTGCCGGGCGACACCAACCTGGAGCCGTTCATGTCTGACCCATCCACTTCAAGCGCCCGCCGTGACCTTCTGGTCTGGATCGATCTGGAAATGACCGGACTCGATCCCGATCGAGAGCGCATCATCGAGGTGGCAACGTTGATCACCGATGGCGATCTGAACCTGATCGCCGAGGGTCCGGTGCTGGCCGTGCATCAGTCGGACACGCTGCTCGAGGGCATGGACGAGTGGAATCAGAAGACTCACGGTGAATCTGGCCTCATCCAGCGGGTACGTGAAAGCACCACCGACACCTCCGAAGCGGAACGTCGGACGCTCGAGTTTCTGGCGACCTACGTCGAGACTGGTACCTCGCCGGTATGCGGTAACAGCGTGCATCAGGATCGACGCTTCATGGAACGCGAAATGCCGGCGCTGAACAATTTCTTTCATTACCGCAATCTGGATGTCTCGACGTTGAAGGAACTGGCCAAGCGCTGGAATCCGGCGGCGGCGAGCAGCTTCACCAAGCAGAATACCCATCAGGCGCTGGACGATATTCGCGAATCTTTGGCAGAGCTCAAGCATTACCGTGAGACGTTCCTCAAGCTGCCAGGCTAAGCGCCAGGCCTGGGATCATCGTAAGGCGTCAGTCGCTGGCAATACGCGCCTCGCGCTTGGTGCGTTGCTCTTCCAGCGCCCAGCGCACATGTTCGCGCACCAGATCCGAGGGGTAGGCGAGACGAGCCCGCAGCGCGCTCTCGACGCGCTCGCTCCAGGGCGCATTACCCAGCCCGATGGCGAGATTGCGCAGCCAGCGCCGATAGCCGATGCGTCGGATCGGACTGCCTTCGGTGCGCTTGAGAAATTCGATCTCACTCCAGGCGAACAGGTCGATCAGCTCGGCCCGGTCGAGGTCGTGGCGCGGCGCGAAATCCGGCTCGATGCTGGCGCGGGTGAAGCGGGTGAAAGGGCAGAACAGCTGGCAGTCGTCGCAGCCGTAGACACGATTACCCATGGCCTGGCGAAACTCAATGGGGATGCTGCCGTGGAGCTCGATGGTCAGATACGAGATGCAGCGCCGGGCGTCGATCACCTTGTCGTCGATGATGGCGTTCGTCGGGCAGGCCGTCTGACAACTGGAGCAGGAACCGCAGTGATCGCGTTCGAAGGGCGGGTCCACCGGTAGCGGCAGATCGGTATACAGCTCGCCGAGAAAGAACAGCGAACCTGCCTGGGGGTTGAGCAGCATGGCGTTCTTGCCGAACCAGCCGAGCCCTGCTTTTTGCGCCAGGGCGCGTTCCATCACCGGCGCCGAGTCGACGAAGGCGCGGTAGCCGATCTCGCCGACTTCGTCCTCGATTCTGCGGGCCAGTTGATCGAGACGCTTGCGGATCAGTTTGTGATAGTCGCGGCCGAGGGCGTAGCGTGAAACATACGCTTTCTGCGGTTGTCCGAGTACTTTAGTGGTTTCGACCTCGGGCGGCAGATAATCCATTCGCGCGCTGATCACTCTCAGCGTTCCGGGCACCAGCTCCTGCGGCCGCGTGCGTTTTTTGCCGTGTTTGGCCATGTAGTGCATCTCGCCGTGATTCCCGGCTTCCAGCCAGCGCTGTAGATAGCGCTCATGGGTCTGCAGATCGGTATCGGTAATACCGATCGCCTGGAAGCCGAGTTCACGTCCCCACTGCTTGATGCGTGAGGCGAGTTCGTTGCCGTCGATGCTGGATGGTTGTGACATACCGCAGAGAAGCACACAGGATGGGGGTGTCGGGTGCGCTACCCTACACCACTATTCAGCCGAACGTCAGTCCTGGCGGAGCGCCGGCCGAACGACAACCATTGCCAGACTGAACGGCATCACCGGCAATCGACGGCCCTTTTCGCTGTCACTTATCTGAAACCCTTTTCAGGAAACGAGAGGAGCCACGATGTCCGCCTTTTCCCAGCAACCGCTCTATCTGGCCGATCAGGTCCGTGAACTGGATCGGCGAACCATCGAGGCAGAAGGCGATGGCTTCGCATTGATGCGGCGGGCTGGCGAGTCGGCCTATGACACGCTGCGTGCCCGCTGGCCGCGAGTACGTCGCCTCTGCGTGCTGTGCGGCGGCGGCAACAATGGTGGCGATGGTTATGTCATCGCGGCGCTGGCCGTCGCCGATGGCCTGATGGTCGATCTGGTCGCACTCAAGCCGGTTGCCGAGCTGGACGGCAATGCTCGGCGGGCGGCGGTGCTGGCGGCGGAAGCCGGTGTCGAACCGGTGGCGTGGGAGGACGGGCTGACCCTCGACGGCGAGCTGATGATCGACGCGATGCTGGGTACCGGCGCTTATGGCGCCCCTCGCGAGCCCTATGCCGCCGCGATCGCCGAGGTCAATGCGAGCGGCTGCCCAGTGCTGGCCATCGATGTGCCTTCCGGTGTCGATGTCGATACCGGCCATGTCGAAGCG
The DNA here is from genome assembly GCF_003206065.1 of Salinicola halimionae. Classification (GTDB taxonomy): domain Bacteria; phylum Pseudomonadota; class Gammaproteobacteria; order Pseudomonadales; family Halomonadaceae; genus Salinicola; species Salinicola halimionae. The sequence goes on from NZ_PZJQ01000004.1 coordinate 590,759, forward strand.
GGCGCGATCAAGGCCACACTGACGATCACCTTCATCGGTGACAAGTTAGGGCTGCATACCGGCGCGGCGCTCGATGTCGTCGGGGAGCTCGTCTATGCCTCGCTGGGCGTGGACCCGCAGCGCCATGGCGATGTCATCCCGGTGGCCTGGCGCCAGGCGCGCGAGGATCTGGCAATAGCGCTACCGCCACGCTCGCCCAATAGCCACAAGGGCACTTACGGCCATGTGCTGGTGGTCGCCGGCGCTCCCGGCATGGGCGGTGCCGCGCTGATGACCAGCGAGCTGGCGGCGCGGGTCGGTGCCGGCAAGGTCAGCCTTGCTACCGATGCCGCGCATGTCTCGGCCAGTCTGACTCGGTTCCCCGAGATCATGGCGCGAGGCGTGCGCGGATCGCCGGATCTCGAACCGATGGTCGAGGCCGCCGATGTCATCGCCGTAGGCCCGGGGATCGGTAGCGGCGCCTGGGGCCAAGCTGCGCTGCAAGGCGTGCTCGATGCGAGCAAACCTTGCGTGGTCGACGCCGATGCGCTCAATTTGCTGGCGCGCTATGAGACACCGTACCGCCGCGACGACTGGGTTCTGACGCCGCATCCCGGCGAGGCAGGGCGCCTGCTGGGGATTTCCACTGCCGAGGTGCAGCGGGATCGGCGTCGTGCCGTCATCGCCCTGCATCAGCGCTGGGGCGGCACGATCGTGCTCAAGGGTGCGGGCACGCTGGTCTACGACGGCGAACGGCTCACCCTTTGCCCGTTCGGCAATCCCGGCATGGCCAGCGGCGGCATGGGCGATGCCCTGACCGGCATCATCGCCGGGTTCGTCGGTCAGTTGCCCTCGCTTGACGCCGCCGCGAGGGTCGGCGTGCTAGTTCATGCGCTGGCGGCCGACGCTGCAGCTTTGGATGTCGGCGAGCGTGGTTTGCTGGCGACTGATCTGGCATCCTATGCGCGAACTTTAGCCAACCCTCAACCGTTTCCGAGTCATGCCGATCATTCTTAGCGACGAAGCCACCCAGGTTGCCTTGGGAGAATCTCTGGGTCGGGCGCTGGCCGGTCGCGGTCAGGTTCACCTGATCGGCGATCTTGGCGCCGGCAAGACTACGCTAGCGCGAGGCATCTTGCGGGCCTATGGCCACGTCGGTGCGGTCAAGAGCCCGACCTACACGCTCGTCGAGCCCTACGAGACCGCCTCGGCTCGTGTCTATCATTTTGATCTCTACCGCCTGGGCGACCCCGAGGAGCTGGAGTTCATCGGTGCCCGCGACATGCTGGGCGGCGACGCGCTGTGTCTGATCGAATGGCCCAGTCGGGGGGCGGGCTGGTTGCCGGCCCCGGATCTTGAGATTCACCTCGAGGTGGTTGCTGGTGGCCGCCGAGCGTTGGCAAGAGCGCGGAGCCAGCGTGGGCACGCCGTACTGGCCAAGCTGCCGGTGGAGTTGCACGATTCGATGAGTGGTGAAGTACCCGTCAGTCACAAGGAAGATGAATGCTGAAAGATGTTCGAGAGATATCGCCCACTAACGCGGCTTCATCGTGCGATGTCTCGACGCGATACCGTGCTGGCGTTCTCAGAGGTCTGCTGCTGCTGGTGACCTTCTTGACGGGTTGGATTCGACGCGGCGGCGATCGGGTCAAGGATGTCGACGTCAGACGCCGGAAGCTGATCGCGCTGACCTCGCTGTGCTGCCTCGGTGCCGTAGGTCAGGCCCAGGCGGTCGAGGTGGACAACCTGCGGTTATGGTCGGCGCCGGACCATGTCAGGCTCGTGTTCGACATGTCGGGGCCGGTCAACGCCAATGTCTTTACTCTCGATAATCCCGATCGAGTCGTTATCGATCTCGACAATACCAATCTGGATTTCGACATCGACAAGCTCGAACTGGACGATAGCGCCATCTCCAAGGTGCGGACCGGTGTGCGCGAAAGCGGCGGGCTGCGTGTCGTGCTCGATGTCGACCGCGCCGTCGTTCCCAAGAGCTTTACCCTGCCGCCCAACGAGCAGTACAGCGACCGCTTCGTTCTCGATCTCGATTATCCCGGCGCCAGCGCGGTCAAGGATCCCATCGACCCCATCGAGGCAATGATCCGCGATCAGGAAATCGCCGCGAAGCGGGCACAGACCGAAGCGGTTGCCGAGGGCAATCCGAAGAAGGCCGCGGCGGTGGCATCGACCGCCGAAGCGCAGCCGCATCCCAAGCGCGATATTATCGTCGCCGTCGATCCCGGTCACGGAGGGGAAGATCCCGGCGCCTCGGGGCCCGACGGCACGCACGAGAAGGATATCGTGCTGCAGATCGCCCGCAAGGTGAAACAGCGCTTCGATCAGACACCAGGCTTCAAGGCGTTTCTGACCCGAGACAGCGACTATTATGTCGGCCTGCGTCAGCGGACTCTGATCGCCCGGCAGCAGAAAGCGGATTTCTTCGTGTCGATTCACGCCGACGCCGTGCGCAGCAGACAGCCTTATGGCAGCTCGGTCTATGCCTTGTCTCAAGGTGGAGCGACCTCGGAAAACGCGCGTTGGCTGGCGGCCAGCGAGAACCAGTCGGATCTGATCGGTGGTGTCGATGGCAGTCTCAGCCTCGATGACAAGGATGAGGTGCTGCGTGGCGTGCTGCTCGACCTGACCATGACCGCGACAATGAACGACTCGCTGGCGACAGGCGGTCAGGTGCTCGATCAGCTCGGGCGAATCAACAAACTGCACAAGTCCAGTGTCGAGCAGGCGGGCTTCGTGGTGCTGAAATCGCCGGACATTCCGTCACTGCTGGTCGAAACCGGCTTCATTTCCAATCCGCGCGAAGAGGCGCAGCTCAAGTCTTCCGCGCACCAGGCCAAGTTGGCCCAGGCAATCTACGACGGTATCGTCGCGCATTTCCGACAGCACCCGCCGCCCTCCAGCCTGCTGGCCTGGCGGCGCGATCAGGGCCGCGGCAACGCCAGTAACGAGTACCGCGTGAAGGGGGGCGATACGCTGTCCCAGGTGGCATCCAGTCACCGGATCAGCATGAAGGCGCTGAAACAGGCCAACGGACTGGATAGCGATATTCTGCGGGTGGGCCAAGTGCTGACCATTCCATGATCCGGGCCAATGAACGGGGAGGTTGCCGATGACTGATTTGCCGACCAGCGAGTCACCACGCATCCGCATTCTCGATCCTCGGCTGGCCAACCAGATTGCCGCCGGCGAAGTCGTCGAGCGCCCGGCCTCGGTGGTCAAGGAGATCGTCGAAAACGCCATCGACGCTGGCAGCCGACGTATCGAGGTCGAACTCGAGGCGGGCGGTTCGCGATTGATTCGGGTGCGCGACGACGGTATCGGCATTGGCGCGGACGATCTCCCACTGGCGCTTTCGCGTCACGCCACCAGCAAGATCGCTTCGCTCGACGACCTCGAGGACGTTTCCAGTCTGGGGTTTCGCGGCGAGGCGCTGGCGTCGATCAGCTCGGTATCGCGCCTGGAGTTGATTTCCAACGCTGCCGATGATCCTTCCGGTGGTTGGCGTGTCGTTGCCGAAGGCCGGCAGATGGAGCCCCGGGTGACACCGGCGCCGCATCCGCGGGGTACCTCGGTGCTGATTCGCGATCTGTTTTTCAATACGCCGGCACGGCGCAAGTTTCTCCGCACCGAGAAGACCGAGTTCGGCCACGTCGAGGAAGCCTTTCGGCGGTTGGCACTGTCGCGTTTCGATATCACCTGGCTGCTGCGACACAATCAGAAAGTCGTGCATCAGCTGCCGGGCGTTGCCTCCGACCAGGTCGGGCGGGAGCGTCGCATCAGTGCGATGCTGGGCAAGCGTTTCCTGAACGAGGCGCTGCATGTCGATCTGGAGGCCACGGGGCTGCGGCTGTGGGGCTGGGTCGGGCAGCCGACCTATTCGCGGGCGCAGGCCGATCAGCAGTACTTCTTCGTCAATGGTCGTATCGTCAGGGATCGACTGGTTGCGCATGCCATTCGTCAGGCCTACCGCGACGTGATGTTTCACGGCCGCCACCCGGTGTTCGTGCTCTATCTGGAGCTCGATCCGCGGGTAGTGGACGTTAACGTGCACCCGACCAAGCATGAAGTGCGCTTTCGCGACGGCCGGCTGGTTCACGACTTCCTGTTCTCGAGCCTGCATCACGCGTTGGCGTCGGTGAAACCCAACAACAGCGAGCCAGGCGTCGACGATTACCCGGCGGGGATGCCCGGAAACGCTGAGCAGAGTGGATCGAATCACTCGCCGAGTGGACCTGATGGCTCTGATGTCGAAACTTCGGACTGGCAGCAGCAACGCATGTCGCTGGCCGTGCAGCACGGAGGCGGCGCGGAATCGTATTCGTCGCGCCCTGAATCACAGCGGGCGGATCGTCCCGCCGCGCAGCGGATCCGCGAATTCATGGCGGGGTATCACGCGCTGCATCCGGATCACGAGGCCTCGCTGCTCAACGCGCGTGGCGATGGCACGGGCGCGCCCGGTGGTGAGGCGGCTGATGTGGCGCTCGGGGAACGACCGGCGGCGGTGACGACGCTTACACAAGCCGATGATACCCAGGCGCCACCGCTGGGCTACGCTGTGGCGCAGCTGCACGGTGTCTACATTCTTGCCCAGACCGCGCGCGGCATGGTCATCGTGGATATGCACGCCGCCCACGAGCGCATCGTCTACGAACGCATGAAGCAGCAAATTCACGTCGGCGCGCTCGACGCGCAGCCGCTACTGGTGCCGGTCTCCATGGCGGTCAGCGCGGGTGAGGCCGAAGTCGCCGAACAGGAGCGCGACGCCTTTGCCCGTCTGGGGGTCGTGCTTGACGCCGCTGGCCCCGAGACGTTGTTGATACGCCAGGTGCCGGCGCTGCTGGCGGACGCGGATATCGAACCGTTGGTCCGCGACATGCTCGGTGATCTCGAGCGCTTCGGACGTTCCGATCGTCTCGAGACCCGTATCAATGAGCTGCTCAGCACCATGGCTTGCCATGGCAGCGTGCGTGCCAATCGACTGCTCACGATTCCCGAAATGAACGCGCTGCTGCGCGACATGGAGCGTACCGAGCGCAGCGGCCAGTGTAATCATGGCCGTCCCACCTGGACCGAAATGTCGATGCCGCAGCTCGACAAGCTGTTTCTTCGCGGCCAGTGAACGAGGACGACGATCACGTGAACGACGGACATTCTGATACCTCGTCGCCGCACGGAACGCGGCGTGACGAGCGGCCGCTGGCGATCCTGCTGCTCGGCCCTACGGCCTCCGGCAAGACGGACAACGCCATTGCATTGCATCAACGTTTCGGCGCCGAGCTGATCAGCGTCGATTCCGCGATGGTCTATCGCGACATGGACATCGGCACGGCCAAGCCGTCCTCTGAAGAGCTGACGCGAGCGCCGCATCGCCTGATCGACATTCGCGATCCGGCCGAGGTCTACACGGCGGCCGACTTTCGTCTCGATGCCCTGCGCGAGATGGAAGCCATCACTGCCTGCGGCAAAATGCCGCTGCTGGTGGGCGGGACGATGATGTACGCCAAGCGCCTGGTCGAAGGCGTCGCCTCCATGCCGAGCGCCGATCCGGCGTTGCGTGAACGGCTGCGACAGCGTGGCGAGCGTGAGGGCTTCGAGGCCCTGCATATGGAGCTCTCCCGGGTCGATCCCCAGGCGGCCGAAGCCATTCACCCACGGAATCGACAGCGTCTGATTCGAGCGCTGGAAGTGTATCTCGTCAGCGGTGTGACGCTCTCCGAACACTGGCAACGTCAGCAACGCGAAAACTTTCCCTGGCGCCTGTTGTCCATAGCTCTCGCGCCCGCCGAGCGTCACGTTTTGCATGAGCGTATCGCGAAGCGCTTCGATGCCATGCTTGCCGATGGATTTATCTCGGAAGTGGCGGCATTGAAGCAGCGGGGCGATCTTTATCCGGAACTGCCGGCTATGCGCAGTGTCGGTTACCGGCAGGCATGGGAATATCTCGAAGGCGCGTACGGTAAAGATGCTCTACGCGAACGAGGTATCGCCGCCACCCGCCAGTTGGCCAAGCGCCAACTGACCTGGTTGCGGCGCTGGCCCGATCTGCACTGGGTCGATAGCTGTGCGTCGGATGTCGGCGAGCGGATTGCGAAAATCGTGCGTGACCACGGCAGTTAGCGTAAAATGGCGGGCTTCGTCGAGACCTATACTCGCGGCACGCGATGCCGCCGGTGTGATGCCGAGTCAGAACGAATCGCCGCCCAACTAAAACAGCACCATTCATAACAGCATTAGGGAGAGCAACATGTCCAAAGGACAGTCCCTTCAGGATCCATACCTGAATATTCTGCGCAAGGAGCGCATCCCGGTGTCCATTTTTCTGGTCAACGGCATCAAGTTGCAGGGGCAGATCGAGTCGTTCGACCAGTTTGTCATCCTGTTACGCAACACCGTCAGTCAGATGGTTTACAAACACGCCATTTCGACGGTCGTACCGTCCCGTAATGTCCGGTTGCCGCCGCAAGATCCCGCCGCTGCGCCCGGACTCGATAGCTAATCGAGAGGTAGTGATTGTTTTTTGAACGTCCCGACGCCGGCGAAACGGCGATTTTGGTCCATGTGGACTTCCAGGACGAGCAGGAGCGCGAAGACTCGGGTGAACTCCTGGAGTTGGTGCGCTCTGCCGGGGCGGAGTCGGCTTCCCTGATTCAGGGGAGTCGGCGCCGCCCCGACCCTCGTTACTTTATCGGCAGTGGCAAACTCGAAGAGGTCAAGGCCGCACTCGAGACCCACAAGGCCGAACTGGTCATTTTCAATCATGCCCTGTCTCCCTCTCAGCAGCGCAATATCGAGCGCACGCTCGAATGTCGCGTGCTCGATCGAACGGGGCTGATTCTCGATATTTTCGCGCAACGCGCGCGCACCCACGAAGGCAAGCTCCAGGTCGAACTGGCTCAGCTCGAGTACATGTCCACGCGACTGGTACGTGGCTGGACCCACCTCGAACGGCAGAAGGGCGGTATCGGCCTGCGTGGCCCGGGCGAGACGCAGCTGGAAACCGACCGGCGCCTGCTGCGCGGCCGGATCAAGTCGATCAACAAGCGCCTCGAGAAGGTCCGCAAGCAGCGTGATCAAAATCGACGCGCCAGAGCCAGGGCGGAAATCCCGAGTGTATCGCTGGTGGGCTATACCAACGCGGGAAAATCGACGCTGTTCAATGCGATCACCGCCGCAGAGGTGTATGCCGCCGACCAGCTGTTCGCGACGCTCGATCCGACACTGCGGCGTCTGGACGTGCCGGACGTCGGCGACGTCGTGCTGGCGGACACAGTGGGATTCATCCGGCATCTGCCGCACAAGCTGGTCGAGGCCTTCCGGGCAACGCTACAGGAGGCCACCGAGGCCAGCCTGATCGTCCACGTGATCGATGCCGGTGATCCGGATCGGGAGCTCAATGTCGCGCAGGTGGACAGCGTGCTGTCCGAAATCGATGCCGACGACGTACCGCGGCTGCTGGTGATGAACAAGATCGACCTGCTGGGCTCGTCGCCGCGAATCGAGCGCGACGGACACGGGTTCCCGCAGGTGGTCTGGCTGTCGGCCCGTGACGGTGAAGGCCTCGAGCTGCTGCGCGAAGCGCTCGGCGAATGGCTGGCCGAGGATATTCTCGAGATCCGCTTGACGCTGACGCCCGAGCAAGGTCGACTACGAGCGGCGCTGCATGAATCGCAAGCCGTACAAAATGAAACGTTCGACGAGCACGGCCGCTCGAATCTGGAGATTCGCTTGCCCCGGCGGGAGTTTATGCAGATGATGGCTCGCTTGAATGAACGCGCCGATGATTACTTGCCCGCCTCGGAAAAGACGCCGGTTGCCGATTGGGAGCAGGTCTGAGGCGAGGAAAACTACGCAGGGGAGCTTCGTGGCCTGACGATCAGGCCCGGAGATGCAGGCCAAGAGCGATTCGACATCAGTTCGAACTGACCTTTTGCACGCCAGTGCACCGCCACGGCGGCTCCCGATGCCATGCGTAACGCTTTGGCCTGACGCAACGCTTTGACTGCATCATTGGAGACTAGGTATGGCTTGGAATGAGCCTGGTGGTGGCAACAACCAACAGGACCCCTGGGGTGGCGGTGGGGGCCGACGCCCGAGTGGTAATGATGGCAAAAACGGCGATGGCAACAACGGCGGAAAGAATCAAGGTCCGCCGGACCTCGATGAGGCCCTGAAGAAGTTTCAGGACAAGATCAATCGCATGCTGGGCGGCCGCGGCAAGCGTTCCAGTTCGGGCGGTGGGTCCGGTGGCGATGGGTCCGACGGCGGCAAACGCAATCCTTTCATGTTGCCGATCCTGGTATTGATCGTTGCACTCGTGATCTGGGCCGGGTCCGGTTTCCATCTGATCGATCAGTCCGAGCGAGGTGTGGTTTTCCGGCTCGGTAAGTACACCGACACCCTGACACCCGGTCTGCACTGGAATCCGCCGATCATCGATCGCGTGGATAACGTCAACGTGACCAGCATTCGGTCTGCAACGCAGACGGATTCGATGCTGACCAGCGATGAAAACATCGTTCATGTGAGTGTCTCGGCACAATATGTGGTGAGCGATTCACACGCCTTTCTGGTCAACGTCAACGAGCCTGAGATGACGCTGCAGAATGCCATGGACTCCGCGTTGCGTCAGGAAGTCGGCAACATGCATCTTCAGGAGATCCTGACCACAGGTCGTGATCGGCTGGGGCAGCGAGTCTTCGAGCGTCTGACGGCTTACATGGATGCCTACGGGACTGGCCTGCGATTGCAGACGGTCAACGTCGAGTCGACCGCGCCGCCGGATCAGGTCCAGAATGCTTTCGATGATGTCATTCGTGCCCGGGAAGAGCGTCAGCGCTCGATCAACCAGGCCAATGCTTACAGTCAGGCCGTCGTGCTCGAGGCCAAGGGTCAGCAGCGGCGCCTGATCGAGGAAGCCGATGGCTACAAGGCAGCTTCAGTTGCTGATGCGACGGGGCAGACCAATCGCTTCAATTCGCTGCTGGGTGAATATCAGCAGGCGCCGGATGTGACGCGTGAGCGTCTCTATCTGGAAACCATGAGCCAGGTGCTCAGCAAGACACCCAAGGCGCTCGTCGATCTGGGCGACGGCAACGGTGTGACCGTACTGCCGCTCAATCAGATGCAGGCAGGGGGCAACAGCAGCAAAAGCGATTCCTCGTCGATGAACATGCAGCAGCTCGAACAGATATCACGACAGGTCGTCGATCACATGAATAGCGGCTCGCAGCAGCCGACGCGTAGTTCCAGCCTGCGGGAGGGTCGCTAATGTTTAACAATCGCGCCCTGATTGGGGTCATCGTTCTGGCACTGTTGGCATGGTTTGCCAGTGCCAGCTTCTATGTCGTCAATGAAACCGAACGTGCCATCAAACTGCGGTTTGGTGAAGTGATCGAAAACGATATCGGCCCCGGTCTGCACTTCAAGCTGCCGGTGTTCAACACGGTGCGCATCTTCGATGTGCGTGTGCAGACGGTCGATTCCAGTGCGACACGCTACCTGACGGCCGACTCCAAGGCGGTCATCGTCGATTCTTTCGTTAAATGGAAAATTGCCGATCCGCAGCAGTTCTACGAGGCCACGCGGGGAGATATTCAGGTTGCCGAAAACCTGATTGCGCCGCGAACCGACGAAGCCTTGCGTAACAAGTTCGGTCAGACCGAGATGTCCTCGATCATCCAGGAGCGAATCGCTGCCGAGAGCGATGACAAGGAGCTGCCGGGCAAGGACAAGGGCGCCGACACCGTCGAGGGAGCCCGTGAAGAGCTGATGGTCGAGCCGGTACAGCAGCTCGATCAGGCGATGCGCGATGAGTTGGGGGTTCATATCCTCGATATTCGCGTCAAGCGAATCGAGCTGCCCCCCGAAGTGACTCAGGCCGTCTACGAGCGCATGAATTCCGAGCGGGAGCAGGCAGCGCGAACCTATCGGGCAGAGGGGTCTCAGCAGGCCGAAGCGATTCGTGCCGATGCCGACCGTCAGCGCCAGGAAATTTTGGCCAGTGGTCGTCAGCAAGCAGAAACCACCCGCGGCGAGGGTGATGCGCAGGCGGCGAAAATCTATGCCGGCGCTTACCAGCAGGCCCCGGATTTCTTCTCGTTTTACCGTTCCATGCAGGCCTACCGCGACAGCTTCAGTGGCGAAGGCAAGGATCTGTTGGTCCTGAGTCCGGATAACAGCGACTTCTTCCGTTACCTGAAAAACCCGACGCCGGCGGAGGCGACCTCTCCTTGAGGAAGGGTTTCAGAGCATAGGAAATCGAACGCCCGCGGGATTTCCCTGCGGGCGTTTCGTGATACCATTATATAGCCGGGTCTCGCCCGGCTTTTTTGTGCGGAATGTATTCGTGCGGCCCGCTCCTGCGCGTCATCGTTACTGTCCGGGAGCAGGCTGCACGGCGCGGCTTTCAGCTGCGGCTATCATGGGATGGTACGGCGGAAGCTCGCCTTCCAATCATTACCGAATTACCGCTGGGCAGGATAGGCTCATGACGATCGCTGACCGCTGGTTGCTACCCGACGGCATGGATGAAGTATTGCCGCCGCAAGCGACCCGGATGGAGGAGTTGCGTCGGACGCTGCTCGACCTGTACGACCGCTGGGGTTATGACTTGGTCATGCCGCCACCGGTCGAGTTCCTCGACTCGCTGCTGACCGGCACTGGCACCGATCTCGACTTGCAGACATTCAAGTTGACCGACCAGCTTACCGGCCGAATGATGGGCGCCAGCGCCGATGTGACCCCTCAGGTCTCGCGAATGGATGCCCACTCGCTGAAGCGCCAGGGGCCGGTGCGTCTGTGCTACTGCACCACGGTGCTGCGGGCTCAGGCGGACAAGCATCAGGGCGGTCGGAGTCCGATGCAGGTCGGTGTCGAACTGTTCGGCCACGCCGGCCTGGAGGCCGATATCGAGGTGCTGCGGCTGGCGCTGTCCAGTCTCGAAGCGGCGGGGGCGAGCAAGGTTCATCTGGCATTGAGTCACATCGCGATCTATCGCGAGCTGGTGCGTGCCGCGGACTGGCGCGCCGATGTCGAAAGGTCATTGTTCGATGCCATCGAGCGCAAGGCGTTCATTGTCGTCGACGAGCTGGTCGCGGCCAACGTCGAAGACCCCAAGTTGGCCCGCATGCTCAGCGAGCTGCCGCGGTTGCACGGCGGGGCGGAGATTCTCGAACATGCCCGATTGGCGTTGGCCGAGGCTCCGAGTGCCGTGCGGGAAGCGCTGGAGCAGCTGGTGCGGCTGCATCGCGGCGTCGTTGCCGAGCATCCCGAGGTGTCGCTCTACTTCGACCTGGCCGAGCTTAGAGGCTACCAGTATCACACCGGGATGGTGTTCGCCGCTTACGTGCCTGGCTATGGTCAGGCCCTGAGCAAGGGTGGACGCTACGATGATACGGGGCAGGCGTTCGGCCGGGCTCGACCGGCCACCGGATTTTCCATGGACCTCAAGCAGCTGGCGACGCTGGCTGAGCGGGAACCGCCAACGGACGGTGTCTGGGCGCCCAGTGAAGAAGATGCTGCGCTCAATGACGCCATCAATCGCCTGAGGGATCAGGGCGAGCGCGTGATCCAGGCGCTGCCCGGCCAGAATACTGGCCCGGAGGCGCATCGCTGCAATCGTCACTTGGTACGCCAAGCGGACGAATGGCGTATAGAGCCGCTGAACTAGGCTGACGTCGGTCAGGGGCCGATGCCGGTACCGAAAACGGATCGCGATGAATGACGAGTTCGCGACGGGTTGATCAAGAGACGAGAGCAATGGGCAAGAACGTAGTCGTATTGGGTACTCAGTGGGGCGACGAAGGCAAGGGCAAGGTCGTTGATCTGCTGACCGAGTCCGCCAGTGCGGTCGTGCGATTCCAGGGTGGTCACAATGCCGGCCATACTTTGGTAATCGACGGCCACAAGACCGTCCTGCACCTGATTCCTTCCGGCGTGTTACGTGACGACAATATCTGCGTGATCGGCAACGGCGTAGTGCTGTCGCCGGAAGCGCTGATGGAGGAGATCAAGGAGCTGGAGGCCAAAGGCGTGCCGGTGCGCGAACGTTTGCGTCTATCGCCGGCCTGTCCGCTCATCCTGCCTTATCACGTTCGCCTCGATCAGGCGCGCGAGAAGGCGCGGGGCATCGCCAAGATCGGCACGACCGGTCGCGGTATCGGGCCTGCCTACGAAGACAAGGTTGCCCGCCGCGGATTGCGCCTGGGTGACATGTTGCACCGCGAGCGCTTCGCCTCCAAGTTGGGTGAAGTGCTCGATTATCACAACTTCGTGCTGACTCGCTATCACGGTGAGCCCGCGGTCGACTTCCAGGAAGTGCTGGATCAGGCGATGGCGTTTGCCGAAGAGCTGCGGCCGATGGTCTGCGATACGGTCTCGCTGGTCCACGATATTCGTAAATCCGGCGAAAATATCCTGTTCGAAGGCGCCCAGGGCTCGCTGCTGGATATCGATCACGGTACCTATCCCTACGTCACCAGTTCCAATACCACGGCCGGCGGCACGGCCACCGGTTCCGGCGTCGGTCCGCTCTATCTTGATTACGTGCTGGGTATCACCAAGGCTTACACCACGCGTGTTGGTTCTGGTCCTTTCCCCACCGAACTGTTCGATGAGTTCGGTCGTCATCTGGCTGAGAAAGGCCATGAGTTTGGCGCGACTACCGGGCGTGCCCGACGCTGCGGCTGGTTCGATGCGGTGGCATTGCGTCACGCGGTGCAGATCAACTCTGTTTCCGGCATCTGTCTGACCAAGCTCGACGTGCTCGATGGCCTCGAGAACATTCGTGTCTGCGTGGGTTATCGCAGCAAGGATGGAGAGACTATCGACAATCCGGTGGATTCCGAAGGCTATGAGGTGATCGAGCCGCTCTATCACGATCTGCCGGGTTGGGATGACTCGACCATCGGGATTCGGAGCATCGACGACCTGCCGGCCAACGCGCGCGCCTACATCACTTTTCTCGAAAAAGAAGTGGGAACGCCGATCGATATCATCTCCACCGGCCCCGACCGTAATGAGACGATCGTGCTGCGTAACCCGTTCGACTGATCGCCAGCGCTTTCAGCACGAAGCGATAACATGAGCCTGATGACACGACCCGCTGCCAAAAGCAGCGGGTCGTGTCGTTTGGGGGCGTCATCACTGAGGGTCTGGCATCGTCAGTGACAGTAGCGAGGTGGGTTTGGAAACCAAATCTTCCGTTCGTGTCCATTTGTTCACGAGGACGCCGGCGCGATGATCATCATCGAGTAGGTGATGACGCTGTGCCATCACCAGATTAGGCAGCGCGATGGCGGGGTGGAAGCCGTGCAGCTCCCGATACGGCCAAGCGTGGGGATTGGCCGCACGCTCGGCAATCCAGCGATAGGCCGCAGCGAGGCGTTCTCGATCCGCGTCACTGTCGGGCCAGCGCAGGCCGAGTGTCGATGACTCCTCGAGGAGTGTCGACCAGGCCTCGAGATTGAAATTGACGTAATGCCACGGCCGAGTGCGCGCCAACTCCAGCGGCTGGGCTCCGCCTTCTGCGATCTGCGTCGCTATCCGATGCGATGCGCTATGCAACTGACGCCCGGCCAGTGCCTGACGATCGACGAATCTGGCGAACGCCACGATCTGAGCGTCGTACCAGGTGCCGTGGTTGTTGCGTTTGGCATGTTCGTCCTGCCCATTCTTACTGGTCAGCATCCAGTCCAGATAATCGCTATACCACTGTTTCAGCCCTTGCAGTGTTTCCACCGTCATCGCCGGTGCTGGCTCGAGCCGACGGATCGACTGTGCAAGCTCGATCAGCAGACGGCTTTCGATGAGTCCGATGCCGCGGCCGTCGATTCGCCCCGGTATGGCCTGGGCGTAGAGCAGGTTCGGTGCCATTCGGGTCTCGGACGTGATGAACCAATGGCGTAGCTGAGTGACGGCACGCTGAGCATATTCGCTGTCGTCGGTGAGACGATAGCGCCATGACAACGTGTTGACCGTATCGGTGAAATCGATCAGGCGCTGCTTGTCGGTCGCGTCTCCCCGTGTTGCCTGGTTGTATTCGCCGTCGCGCCGTTCGTAGGGGAGCCCTTCTGGGCAGTCCGGATCCGGCCACCAGTAGGGCGCGAAGCTGAAATAGTCGTGCGGATTACCACTGGCCGGCAGCTGCGTTTTGTCCGTGACGCTGTAGAGCGGAGTGTGCAGCTCGAGGGCGGCCTTGTGAATGACGGCCGAGGCCGCGACATTTGTCGCGGCCTCGGGGATTATCGATTTGGCCCATGCCGCTGGCGGCAAGAGCGACAGCGCCAGCGATGTGAACACGAATGTCAGAACGCGGCGGCAATGGCTGCGAAGGTGGCGGATCATGTCGAAGAAGCATCGCCCGCGGCAGAGGCGACCTCCGGGTCTTCGAGCAGATCCTGCAGGGTTTCGATCGCGGTCTTGCTATTCCCTTCCATGACACCGTCCAGCCAGATCATCGCCTGCTGCTGATTGACGAACTCGACGCCACGAGTCTGCAGAAAGGCCTGGGCCAGCGAGAGGCTGGCGGACTGATGCCCTTGGCGCGCGGCATCGACCAGCAACTCGGCGCCCTTATGAGTATCGCGGGGGAGTACGTCGCCGCTCAGATAGGCGCGGCCCAGCGTCGCTTCAGCACCAGCATGACCGGTGTCGGCCGCCGCCGTGAGTAGCTGCTTACCTCGTGCGATATCTTGCGTGATGCCGCCTTGCCCCTCGAGATAGGCTGCGCCTAAAGATGCCTGGGCGGAGACGTTACCGTTGTCGGCCGCGCGGGACAGCCATTCGACGGCTTGATCCGCATCCTGGCTGACGCCATTGCCTTCGAGATAGGATTGCCCGAGCAGACGTTGGGCGTTGTCGTCGTCGCGTTGCGCTGCCTGAGTGAGATAGCGCACACCGCGCTCAGGGTCCTCGGCGACGCCATTGCCGTTGAGATACGCTTCGCCGAGGGTGACGCCAGCCGAGCCATGCCCGGCGTTGGCAGCCTGGGTCAGCAGTCTGACGCCGCGTTGCGGGTCGGCGGAAACCCCATCGCCGCTCAGCAGCATTTGGCCGAGATCGGCTTTGGCGCCAACATGGCCTGCGGCAACCGCGCGTTCGAAATAGCTGGCGGCACGCGACTTGTTGGCCCCGACGCCCAAGCCTTCGGCGTACATCCTGCCTAACGAAGCAGTCGCGCCCGGATGGCCTTCATCGGCGGCGCGCGTGAGCCATTTTCGGGCGCTGGCATAGTTGGCTCGTACACCCTCACCGCGCAGGTAGGCGCGGCCGAGATCCGCCATGGCAGGTACTTGGCCCATCTGGGCTGCGCGAATCAGATCATCGACATTGCCTTGCTCGCCGCTGGCACGATAGGTGCGTGCCAGCGCCTGCCGGGCAGAGGGGTGGCCGGCGCGAGCGGCACGTTGTAGCCAGAGCTCGGATCGGCTCAGATCCGGCGGCACACCGGTGCCGTCGCGATAGGCGCGGCCGAGTACGACCATGGCATAGGCATCGCCCTGATTGGCGGCCTCCTCGAGTAGCTTGACGCCCTGTTGGCTGGAACCGGGCAGCTTACCCTCGATATATCCTTGGCCGAGTCGCGTCTTGGAAGTCGTGTCTTCGGAATTCTGCTCGACGGCCTGGCTCAGCCACTGCTGGGCCTTGGCGGGATCGCGTTGGAGACCGACGCCATCCATGTAAGCGATCCCCAGAGTTCGGGCGGCGCCGCTCTGCTGTTGTTTGGCCGCCTCGCTCAGCAGTGACACTCCTCTCACCGGATCAGCCGGTGTGCCTTCTCCCTTGAGATAAGCTTCACCCAGACGTGCCGTGGCATAGGGATGCCCCAGCTTGTAGGCACGTTCGAGATATTCGACGCCGCGCTGCGGCTGCGCTTGAACCTTGTCACCGTCCAGGTAGACGTTACCCAGTAGCGCGAGCGCATAGGCGTCGTTCTTTTGCGCTGCGCTTTCCAGTAGCTGGATGCCACGCTGGGGATTCGCTGGCAGCACGTCGCCCACCAGGTAGGCCTGGCCCAGGCTTCGAGCGGCGTCGAGCTGGCCTCGCTCGGCGGCATTCGTCAGCCACTTTTCGGCAAGGCTCGGATTGGGCGTGACCCGGCCTTCACCTAGATAGGCTTGGCCTAACCAGTAGGCGGCATCGACGTTGCCGGATCCCGCGGCACGCTGAAGCATGTCCAGGCCTTTGGCGGGATCCCGCTGCTTGACCAGCAAACGCCCGGCAGCGGCCAGCGCTTGCGGGTCGCCGCTGTCGGCGGCTTGACTCAACCATTGCCGCTGGCGCTCCGGTTGCGGCAGCAAGCCGTCCTCGGCGTAGAGTCGCGACAAGGCGAGCATGGCACCCACATCGCCACCCTGGGCACGCGGTGTCATTGCCTGAGCATAACGCTCGGCATAGGCGTGAGACTGGCCCGGGTTGCTGTCGAACGCGCCACCGGTAGCGGTGTTTTCGGCTAATGCCTGCAAGGCGCGGGGCTCGTTCAGTGCCGCTGCCTGCTCGAGCTGTTCTCTCGCGGCATCGACATCGCGAGGGACGCCTTCGCCGGCCAGCTGCATCTCGGCGACTTCGATACGTGCGCTGGGGTTGCCATCGTGATCGATGGCCTGATGGAACAGATTCCACGCCAAAGCCGGGTCGCGCATGACGCCATCGCCGGTGCGATAGAGTCGGCCCAGCTTCAATGATGCATTGTCGAGGCCGCTGAAGTCGTAGGGAACGGCCTGGCGGTAGTAGTGCGCAGCCAACGTTGGATCGCGGGGTACGCCATCGCCATCGTCATAAATTCGCGCGAGTTCGTAGCTGGCTTCAGGGTGGGTTCTCGCCATCGGCTTGAGCAGCTCGATAGCCTTGAGGCTCTCGCCCTTGGCCTCTAGGCCGCGAATATATTCCACGCGGTTCCAATCGGTAGAGGGCATCGATTCGATGTAGTGATGCGCGAACAGCTCTCGGTCCTGGGCGGCAATCGGCTGCGTCTGATAGCTGCTCTGACCCGCGCAGGCGGTGAGCATGATTACCGAGGCGAGGCCCAGCAGAAGGCGGTTGCCCGGGCGGCTTAGTGTCACTGGTAGTGCGTTACGAATCGAGTTGCGAGTCGTCGTCATGTGAATCTCTCCTTTTGGGTCAGGCCCGTCATTCGTCCCTGAAGCGGGCCATGAGTCGTCGTTTTTCGAGCCCGAGTGTCGCCACTGTCGCGTGAGCTATCCTGCCGATAGCGAGCATCGGCACGGGTTTCGGGTGTCGGTATTCAAATACCGGCGTTCAGATATGATGCTCAGGCGTCGGGCTCGAAAGTCGCGAGCTCTTTCTCATCGGGCTCCCGCAAGGCACGGGACTGGGCCTTGGGGTTCATGAAATAGAAGGTGACGTAGCCCCCGGCACTGCGATTGTCGATGGGGCGTTTCTGGCTGACGTAGTGAGAAACTCGCGAGTCGCTGCGATGACTGAGATAGATCTCCATCCAGGCGAGATACTGCTCGTCATCGAGAAAGCCGTAGTACTGCGCATGCGTTGCCATGTCACCCAGTGCGGCCGGATCGTCGAAGGTATCCAGCGCGAACTGAACGGCATCGTCGATGGTGTGGCCGTGATACTCGAAGTCGAACAGGTCGTAACCCTGGCGAGAGGCCACCTGCATGATGTTGACTAGATAGAGCAATGCATAGTTCTGATAGTGGCTGGCACGTCTGCCACGCGCCATTTCATGCGGTAGAGCGCCACGCGGCGTCAGATCGTTGAGTGCCGAATAGATGGCGCTGATGCCGAACTGGAACAGCTCGTCGTCATCCGTCAGAACGCCGATCATGCTGGCGTATAGGGCTCGGCGGTAGAAGTGGTTATTGCAACAGCTCGGGTCACCACCGCGGATGGACGAATGTTTGTGGGCCAGCGTGTTGAGCCAATGATTGATTCGCTCGATCGCCTCCGGACGTTTGGCCGCCACCGCGGGGCGCACGATCGAATAAGACATTGCGGCAGCAAACATCATCGATTCCGTCGAGTACCAGCCCTGAGGCTCGAGGCGGTTGTAGTAGAACTGGCTCAGCGCATCTTGCGTCGCCCACTTGTCCAGAAACTGAACCAGGCAGTCGGCGTAGTAATCGTCTCCGGAGGCGACATACGAACCGGCTAGATTCGATACGGTGTCCTCGAAATCGAACAGCGGCTCGGAAGCCAGTTCCCAGGCCTTGGGTTGTGGATAATAGCCGGGGATCCGGATCACACTGTCCAGCGGCGGCTTGGACAGCTCCTGACGGCAGCTGGGGCCGTGCTTGAGCTGATCGCGGTTGTACTGCAGCAGATCGTTGTCGGTACGTTGCAGCATCGCCATCCGTGCCTTGACGTCGAAATAGGACGCATCGGGATCGGTGACCGTGTACTCGGACAGATCGAGTTTCTGGCGCTGGGCGTAGCTCATCGTCGGATCTGTGGCAGCGGTCTTGTCTGCCGGAGCGGCCTCGTCTGTCTGGGACGACTGAGCGGCCTGAACCGACAGCGCCAGACTGAAAGTTGCGAGACCCAACAGCAGCCTGAAGCGGTGATGCAGGCCGAATCGGCCTGCGGATGACGTCCGGTTCATGAGAATCGACTCCCTGTCGAGAGGATGAATCACCCCTTAGGGGTCATCAGAGTGAAGTCGGCAAAATCGACGGACTGATCTCGCGGGGTCCGCCAGTCACTGCCGTGGCCGCCGAAGAAGGTCGAGAACATCAGCCCGTCGATATGCACGTCGTCCGTGGTGCGATAGACGATGCCCTGTTGCTCGAGCGTCGGTTGCCCATTGATCCAGACGCGGGCAACGCCGTTTTCCTGAGCGGGATCGTTGAGCACGATTTCCTCTTCTACGGTCATCCACTGGCCCGGCGTGAAAAGCCAGCGGCCGCGGCCGACCGATTCGCCGTAGTCGCTGTCCTTGTTGACGACGTATTCATAAAGTTCGCCCTGACCCTGCTTGCGCCACATGAAGCGCATCGAGAAACCATTCTTGCCGGTGACCTCATCGCCGCCGGTAGGACCATCGCCGCCATAGAGCCCCGGCAACTTGCCACCCTTGACGAAATCGAACCCGGCCGGAAAGCGCACCTGATAACGCAGGCAGGCACGATCGGCCTGACGCAGCGCCGGCGCCGGCATCACGAAGCCGGCGCCGCCTTCTTCGGCGTCGCTGGGCGAGGAAGTTCCCTCGGGATAATTGACACGCAGCGCCGGAGCATCGAGGCCACTTTCGGCACTGTCGAGTATCCGTAGATTCTGTTCACCCCAGCGGCGCTGGCCGCCGAGGCCGTCCTTGACCCATGCTTTGGGGTCGGATTTTGCATTCGCGCTCATGGCCATCGTCTGTACCGGCGCATAACGCGTCGAGCAGGCCGCGACCTGAGGCTGGGTCAGCGAACTGCTGCTCGCGGCCTGCGCGGGGAGGGAAGCCAGCGTCAATGCGCCGGCGGTCAGAACGGCCGCGCTCAGCGGGCGAATCAGGGAGTGTCGAGTTTTACCGAGTGTGGATAACGTCATGATCGTCTCCTTGGCGATGTCCGTTTCGAGATCGGGCTCCGACGTGCTTTCCGGTCGAGCCGTGCTTTTCGATTGAACCGTGCTTGCCAATCTAGAAGGTGCGGTTTGGTCAACCGTGCTGATTGAACACGGCCGGCAATGGCTCAATTCATCGCGCTTTTCATGCCCTCGGACGCGCGCCCCCATAACGACTGAACGCCTTGAGCCATGGCGCGCCCGGCCTGATAAGTCCATTCGGCGGCGGTGTCGAGCATCGGCGCTTCGGTAAAACGAACGTCGACCGGCGTTCCCACGGCACTGGCGGGCAGCGGCTTTTCCGGCACCAGTAGAACGCTCGCCACGTTCTGCTGTTGGCGGACCCAGTCCGGGAAGCCGGCACGCGGCTGACGCTCGACATCCAGCGCGACGCTGCGCACGCGGGCGGGAATCGGCTCCGAGGCGTTGGGCAGGGCGATGTAGGCCTTCTGATGGTTTTCGATATCGCCGATGTCATCCATGTGCACCAGCGCCTCGACCATGATGTCGTTGTTGCTGGTGCTGACCAGCGTCATTACCCGGTCGCCTTCGTTGACGTAGGTACCGCCGGCGGCGCTGAGTGCCCATGCCACTTCACACTCACACGGGCTGTAGATGGTGTTGGCGGAAACCCGCGATTTGTAGGCGTCGATGCGTGAGCTTTCGTAGTCCCGCGCGGTTTCGAACTGCTCGACACGTGTCTTGGCGATCTTCGGTGACAGCGTCTCGTAGCCCAGCTCACCCTCCGCCGGATTGGAGGACGTTGCCACACTGACCTTGGCGCCGCCGGGATTGTCGAGACTCTTCTGCAGGTTATCGATCAGGCGCTTGTTGTAGTCGAACGAGGCCTGAGACAGCAGCAGATCGTTCTGCAGCTCGGCGTTGTTGACGTCGATCAGCGGCTGATCGCGCTCGACCTTGTCGCCGGCCTTGAGGTCGAGATCCTTCAGCTGGCCGGCGCCCGGCGCCAGAATGTCCGTACGCGGTGCGGTCACTGCGGCAAAGCTCGGCTCGATCAAAAAGACGTTGCGGTAGACCGTCGCGGCCACGGCGGCGGTCAATACGCCTGCTGCGACCAGCAGAGCCAGATAGCGGAACATCGGAATGCGACGCTTGGGTTTGGTGGCGGGAGTCGCCACGTTTGCGCGCCGTTTGCGCGGCGTCTGAGCGTCTTGCTGATCGACCAGACCGTCGAGGCTGACGTGGCGTCCGCTCATCTGAGCGCGAATCACTCGTCGCAGGATGTCGCGCTGGCGGGTGTCCATCTGGGTGAATTCGAACGCGATGCGCTGGCGTCGGCCTTCGCCGATATCGCGCAGTGGGCGCGCCATGGCTGAGAGTGCCAACTCGACGCCGCTGGCTGTGAGCATCAGCGCAACCGGAATCTCGCGATGACGCTCAAGATGCATCGACGTCTCTGCGGAAAAACCGCCTATCGAGAGGTCATGACCCTTGACCACGCGGTCATCGCCCAGGCGCACGTTGAAGGGCATTTCGACACGAACGTGGTGACGTTCGTCGCGGCGCTCGTGGCGCAGCTGGTCCGGATCGTGCTGCGAATCGTTGTCGTTGTCCGAATTGTTGAAGTGATCTGACATGATGAAATCTCCTTGGTGTTCCCTGGCTTACTGGCGGTTCATGGCCAGCGCTTTCTCGTCCTTGTGGCTTTCGCCCAGTACCAGCGATAGATCCGTTAGCCGAATATCGTGACCGCCGACCTGAAGCTGGCACGGTTGCTGTGCTTCACACTGCAACCGGCCGGCGCTGGCGAGCGTGGTGTCTCCTGACGTGATCTGCGTAGACAGGCCGGGGCCGATCTGCAGCCTCGTCGGGTGGTCTGGATCGCCATAGCCGTGAAGGCTGGCGCCGCGAATCCTATCCAGCGCCGCGACGTCGTCCTCAAAGCTTGCGTCGAGCCGATAGTCGCCGGCAGGTAGATGGATGCTGCCATCTTCCGGCGCATCGGCCAGCGTTAGCGCCAGCCAGCGGTTATCGCTGGCATTGTCCTCATCGGCCGCCTCCGGCTGCGCACCGACCATTGCCGCTACCGAAAGACGATCTGCCGGTGCCATGATTCCGCCGAAAATGGCCAGAACGAATACCAGAATGCCGAAGTAGAGCGCGTGAATAAGATGGCCGCCGAGGCGCTGACGACGGGCTGCGCGAGGGTCATCCGGTTCGCCGGCGGAAATCCCCTGGCGAGACCAGGTCTGACGATTGAAGCGGAAACTGACCCAGGTCTTGAGAATTGCGCCGCTGAGCTGGTTGTAGTAGAGCATCGGCACCCAAAGCGCACTCCAGCGCCCCCGCTGCCACGCCAGTACCAAGCTGGTAATGCCGCGCGTCATCACGATCCACAACAGGTAGGCGAAGATAAATGATGGACGTACGAACAGCGTCAGCATCACCGCGATGGTCGGGCCAATCAGCGTGGTCCACATGGAAAGGCGCTGATCGACGAGACTCCACCAGGTAAACCAGCCCATGCGGCTCGGACCCAGCGCGATGGCGCGACCATTGGTGCGCAGCATGTTGCCGAACCAGCGGCGCATCAGATCCTGCGTCGATTTAAAGAATCGTCGACGCTCGGGTAACTCCTCGAAACCGGTCACGATGACATCGGGGATGTAGAGCATTTTCCAGCGATGCTTGAGCAGCCAGAACCAGGTCGACTTGTCATCCCCGGAAAGAAACTTGAAGTTGCCAAAGCGCCAGTGATCGACGTGATCGCTCTCGACCAGGTCGATGAATTCCGGTTCGGTGGCGATATCGGCTCGAAAGGCGCTGTAGCGACCGGTCAATACCAGCAGTCGTTCGGAAACCGAGGTCGAACTCATGACCAGGTGGCGTTGCGCGTAACGCAGGTCATACCACTCCTTGGTCACGTCATTGCCGATCACCACCGCGTTGTTATTGGTGGTAATCGCACCTAGATCGTCTTTGGCCAGAAAAAATGACAGTGAGCGTTCCAGCGTGCCGGGTTGAATGCGGATGTCTCCATCCATGCTGACCAGCAGCGAACGATGGGTTGGCATGCAGCGAGAGATGGCACGCAGCACTTCGGCCATGGCTGAACGCTTGCCGTCCCCTTTCTGAAACATGTAGCGCACGCTGATGTTATCGGGCCAGCCGTGTTCTTCCATGACCTGATCGATGATGTCGACGTCGCTGCGATCGGCAATGGCGGCAAATAGCGTGGTCGGTACGTTGTAATCGGCGGCATCGCGGATCAGGGCGTCGTAAACGGCGAATGTGACCTCGGTATCGATGCGAAACGAGGTGCACAGGATATAGAGCGCGTCCGGCGTCTCGGTGGCACCGACGGCATCGGCCTCGGCGCGCAGCCGCGGGAACATCCGGCGGTTGTACCAGACCGAACGTAACGCCTGCACGAACCACCATGAGTAGCGCCAGGCGCCTATCAAGCCCACGGCGAAGATGAAGCTCTTCGAGCCTGGATGAAAAACCTCGCCCGGCAGGTGTGTCACCAATAGCAGAACCAGCGTGGCAAGCAGCAACATGACCGTAATCTCGGTCGCTATTGACGCCTTGCTGGGTCTGGCTTGAGTGTAATTGATATGGCTCATTGGAATGTCCTTTGAGTCGTCCCTTGAATCGACCCTGGAGTCGCTCCCTGCGTCCGAGATCCCGCTCGGCAGGCACGACGTTCCTGTGGCCAGCGCGTTGGCGCTGGCTGAAACCGTGTGTGAAATCGGTGGCCGGCGGTCACTGATGCCGCCGGCGGAGACAGTCGTTACAGCGTGTAGGCGACGTTCGAACGGCCAAGCTTTGCTTGAGTTGCCGAGGCGGTGGCGTCGTTGTCGATCGGGATACGCAGCGAGTCGGCGCGGCCGACGGCGAAATAGAGCAGGCCAGCAGCACGCACGCTTTCCGGATTGAAAAGGTTGCGCCCGTCGATGATCGCCGGCGTGGCCAGTTGCTCGCGCAGACGGCGGAAGTCGACCGTGCGGAAGGCCTTCCATTCGGTACAGATGACCAGTGCATCGGCACCTGCCAGGGTGTCGTCGCGACGCTTTGTCAGCGTCAAATCGTCGCGTTCGCCGTAGATACGGTGACACTCCTTCATCGCTTCCGGGTCATAGGCACGAACCTTGCCGCCTGCCGCCCAGATCGCTTCCATCAGCTCGCGGCTCGGGGCTTCGCGCATATCATCGGTATTGGGTTTGAAGGCCAGCCCCCACACGGCGATGGTCTTGCCTTGCAGGTCACCGTCCAGCGCCTGAAAAAGTTTGGTGAACAGGCTCGCCTTCTGGCGATAGTTGACCGCTTCCACGGCATTAAGTAGTTGTGCCTCGTAACCGACAGTGCTGGCGGTGCGGGCCAGGGCCTGGACGTCCTTCGGAAAACACGAGCCGCCGTAGCCACAGCCTGGATAGATAAAGCTGTAACCGATTCGCGGATCGCTGCCGATCCCCCGGCGCACGTTCTCGACGTCGGCGCCAAGACGCTCGGCCAGATTCGAGACTTCGTTCATGAAGCTGATCTTGGTGGCCAGCATGGCGTTGGCGGCATACTTGGTCAGCTCGGCGCTGCGAATGTCCATGAACATCAACTTTTCCTGGCGCCGGTTATACGGGGCATAACATTCGCGCATCAGCGGCTCGACGCGTGGAGAGTCGCAACCAATGATGATGCGGGCGCCCTGGGAGAAATCTTCGACCGCCGACCCTTCCTTGAGGAATTCGGGGTTCGAGCAGACGTCGTACGGGATATCGACGTCGCGTTGATGGAGGCGCTGATTGATAGTGGCGGACACGCGATCTGCCGTACCTACCGGTACCGTGGATTTGTCGATGACCAGCTTGTACTCCTGCATATGCTCGGCAATGGTGTCGGCCACGCTGAGCACGTACTTGAGGTCGGCGCTGCCGTCTTCGTCCGGTGGGGTGCCTACGGCGATGAACTGCAGTGTACCGAAGCCGACCGCTTCAACCGGATCGGTCGTGAACAGTAACCGCTCTTCAGCCACGTTTTGCTTGACCAGCGTTTCCAGACCCGGCTCATAGATCGGCACGATGCCATTTTTAAGGCCGTTGATCTTGTCGCTGTCGACGTCCATGCACATGACTTCGTGGCCGGCATCGGCGAGGCAGGTGCCGGTGACGAGACCCACATATCCCGTTCCAAAAATGGTGATCCGCATGATGGCGCTCCTTGCTATGTTCGTATCGTTACGTTTCCGCCCGCTCATTCTTCGCGTTGGCAATATCGGTCATGCGATATGCCAACCAACGGCAGTCGTTCCGTACTTTAATCACGGATGATCTGGTGTTCGGCTTTACTGGTGGTCACTCACTTCGGATAGCGAATCTGACCTTACAAAAAGCCATGAAATCAAAAGACTAATTTTCATTAGTGGTTTAAGTTATTGATTTATAGCTGTCTTTCGTATTTTTCTGACTTACAGCCGATGACAAACAGCGTTTTCGAAATGTGGCACCAACGTTAGGATCAAAGCGTTCCACGGTCCAATTCAGAAAAAATGCATGTAATTGAGCATGCGCTTTTCGTGTCGTTGTATTGCACAGGGTGTGTCCTTATACCGACGTCTAATGTCTGCGATTGGAGACGTGGAAATGGCTTGAAATCACCTTTATGTATTTATATGTAATCAAAATGTTTTTTAGAGAAATAAATGTTTCAAAATAATTCTTCTTGTGTGGATTTGTTTTTCGTAATTTGACGACGTCGAAGCCCGCTGTCCGAATTCCGTGCTCGATTTACCGGGTTTGTGGGTTCCGACTCGCTTCGCTTGATTATCCTCTGCTTGCTGATCGTCATGGCCTGCGTGATCGTCATGCCTATTCGCTTGCCGAAGCTGGCGAGCCCGGGTCAGCGTGGCGACTGGGTTCACACCGGGGGGAAAGAGGACTAAAATGGTCCTATATGGCGGCTGTCAGGACCGAGAGGGCATTACAGCGTGCTGAAATTATCGAAGTTGACGGATTATGCGGCAGTAATCATGGCGCAGATCGCGCGTCAGTCGGACCAGGCGCATACGGCATCGGAACTGGCTCAACGCGTCCATCTGCCGCTGCCGACAGTGAGCAAGATGCTCAAGAAGCTGGCGAAGAGCGGGCTGCTGGAGTCGCGCCGGGGTTCTCATGGGGGGTACGTGCTGTCGCGGTCTCCGGTGGAGATCACGGCCAGCGATATTATTGCCGCCATCGAAGGACCGATCGGTATGACGGAATGCAGCCATGCCGATGGAGATTGCGAGCTGTTGAATACCTGCGGCGTTGCCGACAATTGGCAACGTGTGTCGCAGGCGATACGCACGCTGCTGGATTGCGTGACGTTGGCGCATCTCGCGCAGTCCAATCCGATCAAGCTGCCCGTGCAGCTACCGATTCAGAGTGTGACGCTGCCAACGACGGCAGCGTCGCGCGAACATTAAGAGGGCGTGGCGAGGGAGAGCCGAGCGGCGGCAGTGAATTGCCTGATCGTGCCGGTGTCCGAGATCGCGTCTTCGTCATAAGACTCTCTGTGGAGAGGAGTGAAGACCATGGCTAGCGAAGAGATGGAGCAGTTGGTCCGTCGCGAATACAAGCAAGGATTCGTGACCGACATCGAAAGCGATACCGTGCCGCCGGGCCTTGATGAAAGCACCATTGCTTTCATTTCCCAGAAAAAGGGAGAGCCCGAGTGGATGCTCGAGTGGCGTCTCGAGGCTTACTATCAGTGGCTCAAGATGACGACGCCGTCCTGGGCGCATCTGGAATATCCACCGATCGACTATCAGGCGATCTCCTATTTCAGTGCGCCGAAAAAGCCCGAGGACCGACCCCAGAGTCTGGACGAGGTCGATCCCAAGCTGCTTGAAACCTACGAGAAGCTGGGTATCCCGCTACACGAGCGCGCAGCGCTGGCAGGGGTTGCCGTGGATGCGGTGTTCGACTCCGTCTCGGTGACGACGACCTTCAAGGAGAAGCTCCATGAAGCGGGCGTTATCTTCTGCTCCATCTCAGAAGCGATTCGTGAATATCCGGAGCTGGTACGCCAGTATCTAGGCACCGTCGTACCGCAGGCGGATAACTATTTCGCCGCGCTCAATTCGGCGGTCTTCACCGACGGCTCCTTCGTCTACGTGCCGGAAGGCGTGAAATGTCCGATGGAGCTTTCCACCTACTTCCGGATCAATGCTGCCAACACCGGTCAGTTCGAGCGCACCTTGATCGTCTGCGACAAGCGGGCGCAAGTCTCCTATCTCGAAGGTTGTACCGCGCCGCAACGCGATGAAAATCAGCTGCATGCGGCAGTAGTCGAGCTAGTGGCCCTCGAGGACGCCTACATCAAGTACTCCACGGTGCAAAATTGGTATCCGGGAGATGAGAACGGCAAGGGCGGTATCTATAACTTCGTGACCAAGCGTGGCGATTGTCGCGGTGATCGCTCCCGCATCAGCTGGACGCAGGTCGAGACCGGTTCGGCGATTACCTGGAAGTATCCATCCTGCATGTTGCGCGGCAAGGAGAGTGTCGGCGAGTTCTACTCGGTCGCCGTCACCAATGGGCGCCAACAGGCCGATACCGGCACCAAGATGATCCATATCGGCGAAAACACGCGTTCGACCATCGTCGCCAAGGGGATCGCCGCCGGCCGTAGCGATCAGGCCTATCGCGGTCTGGTCAAGATCGGCCCACGAGCCAAGGGCGCGCGCAACTACACCCAGTGCGATTCACTGCTGATCGGCGATCAGTGCGGGGCGCACACGTTTCCCTATCAGGAAATCGGCAATAGCACCGCGACTGTCGAGCACGAGGCGACTACCTCCAAGATCGCCGACGACCAGCTCTTCTACTGCCGTGCGCGTGGCATCGATGAGGAGGATGCCGTGAGCATGATCGTCAACGGTTTCTGCAAGGATGTCTTCCAGGAGCTGCCGATGGAGTTTGCGGTCGAGGCTGAAGCGCTGCTCAACGTGACGTTGGAAGGCTCGGTGGGCTGAACCGCTGCCACTGTCGAATTCATATGCCAATTCGAGAGACTGCGTCTGCGGTCTCTCTCGTATCAAGGGTTTCACATGCTCGAAGTCAAAGATCTTCATGTCACCATCGAGGACAAGGCTATCCTCAAGGGCCTCGACCTGACCGTAAACGCCGGTGAGGTTCACGCCATCATGGGCCCGAATGGCGCCGGCAAGTCGACGCTGTCGGCGGTGATTGCCGGCAAGGACGGCTATGAAGTCACTCAGGGAACGATTCTGTTCGAAGGGCAGGACGTGCTCGAAATGGAAATCGAGGAGCGCGCGCGCGCCGGCTTGCTGCTGGGGTTCCAGTACCCGATCGAGATCCCCGGGGTCAAGAATATCTACCTGCTCAAGGCAGCGCTCAATGCACAGCGTGCCGCTCGTGGTGAAGGCGAAATCCCGGCGCCGGAATTCATGAAGCTGGTACGTGAAAAGAGCGCCGAGATGAAGATGGATCCGAGCTTCTTGCAGCGCGCGGTCAACGAAGGCTTCTCCGGCGGCGAGAAGAAGCGTAACGAGATCCTGCAGATGCTGGTACTGCAGCCGAAGCTGGCGATGCTGGACGAGATCGACTCCGGTCTCGATATCGATGCCATGAAGGTCGTCGCCGACGGCGTCAACTCGTTGCGCAGCGCCGATCGCGCGATCCTGATGGTGACCCATTATCAGCGCCTGCTCAATCATATCGTGCCGGACCGCGTTCACGTGCTGGTCGACGGTCGAATCGTCAAGAGCGGCGATAAGGATCTGGCGCTGGAACTCGAGGCTCGAGGCTATGAATGGGTATTGGAGGAGTCTGTCGCATGAGTGCAGCGGAACGCTTTCTTCAGCGTCTGACCGCACGCCGCGCCGACGATCCGAGCTGGGTTGCGGCACGCCGGCAGGCCGGCGCGGCGCGATTCGAGGCGATGGGTTTTCCGACTCGTCGTGACGAACACTGGAAATATACCGACGTGCGTCGCATCGCCGAGGGTGACTTCGCGCTAGCCTCCGACGTCGCATTCGATGCTGCAAGCTTCGATGCCCTGCGTCTCGAGATCGATGCGCATCGCCTGGTATTCGTTGACGGTCAATTTAGCGCCACACTGTCGGATCTCGACGCGTTGCCGACGGGTGTTTCGGTCGAGCCTCTTTCCCAGGCGATGGTCGCCAATCACGAGGCCGTCGGTGGATCATTGGGCCGTTTGGCGGGTGTCGATTTCTCGCCCTTTACCGCGCTCAACACCGCGTTCGCGGATGAGGGCGCCATCATTCGTTTGTCTGCCGGCACCGTCGTCGATAAGCCGATCTATCTGTTGATGCTGTCGCGCGCTGGCTCACAGCCGGTAATGAGCCATCCGCGGGTACTGGTCGAAGCCGGCGCGCGTACCGAGGCAACGATCATCGAGCACTATGCCGGTGAGCCCGAGGCGGCGAACTTCACCAATGTGGTGACCGAAGTGATGCTCGACCGGGGTGCCATCATCGATCATTACAAGCTGCAGGAAGCCGCACTGACGGATTTGCATGTGGCCAGTATTCATGTCGACCAAGGGCGCGACAGCCACTTCAATTCGTACAACATGAACCTGGGCGGGGCATTGGTGCGCACGGATCTGGTGACGGATCTGAATGCCGAAGGCGCTGAAGCAGCCTACAACGGACTGTTCTTCGTGCAGGGTCGTCAGCACGTCGATAACCATACGCTGGTCAATCACAATGCGCCGCGCACTTTCTCCAACGAGAACTACAAGGGCGTACTCGATGACCGCTCTCGCGGTGTGTTCAACGGCAAAGTCTTCGTCAAGAAGGACGCGCAGCAGATCGAGGCGTATCAGAACAACGCCAACCTGTTGCTTTCCGATCGTGCCGAAATCGATACAAAGCCGGAACTGGTGATCTACGCCGACGATGTCAAATGTTCTCACGGCGCCACTACCGGCCAGTTGGATGAAGATGCCGTCTATGCGTTACGAAGTCGCGGTATCGATGAGCCGATGGCGCGAGCATTGCTGACGTTGGCATTCGTCGGCGAGGTCATGGACAAGGTGCGCCTCAACGTCATCGCCGAGCGTGTCGAACGAGCCGTTGCTGGGCGTCTGCCGGAGCGCTTCAACCTGGCTGACCTGGTGGAAACCGCCGAGGCCATTCAGGAGGCTTGAGATGACCGCGATTACCGATCTGACGCTGGACCTGGCGGCGGTGCGCCGGGATTTTCCGATTCTCGATCGGGAAGTTCACGGTAAGCCATTGATCTATCTCGACAACGCGGCTACCAGCCAGACGCCGGTGGCGGTGATCGACAGCCTTAGTGACTATTATCGTCGCTACAACGCCAATATTCATCGCGGCCTGCATACACTGGCCGACGAGGCAACAGCTGCCTTCGAGGGCGTGCGCACGACGGTCCAGCGCCACATCAATGCGTTCGAACCGCGCGAGATCGTATTTACGCGGGGGACCACCGAAGCGATCAATCTGGTGGCCAACAGCTGGGGCCGGGCCAACCTGAAGGCTGGCGACGAAGTGGTGATTTCTTTGATGGAGCATCACTCCAATATCGTGCCCTGGCAGTTGCTCGAGCGCGAGTTGGGTATCGTGATCAAGGTCATCCCCGTCGACACGCGCGGCGTGCTCGATCAGGACGCCTATCGCGAGATGCTCGGCGAGCGAACTCGGCTGGTCTGCGTCAATCACGTCTCCAATGCCTTAGGAACCATCAACCCCATTGCCGAAATGGCGGCCGACGCTCATGCATGCGGTGCGCTGATGCTTGTCGATGGCGCCCAGGCGGTGCCGCATCAGGCAGTCGATGTGCAGGCGCTGGATGCCGATTTCTATGCGTTTTCGGGGCACAAGGTCTATGGACCGATGGGCGCCGGGGCGTTGTATGCCAAGGCATCCATCCTCGAGTCCATGCCGCCGTGGCAGGGTGGCGGTGAAATGATCTCGCGAGTCTCTTTCGAGCACGGCACCGATTTTGCCGCCGTCCCGCATCGGTTCGAGGCCGGGACGCCGTCGGTAGCTGACGTGATTGCCATGGGCGCGGCGCTGGATTGGGTCAACGCGCTTGGCATCGAGCGGTTGTCGGCCTGGGAGCATTGGCTGCTGGATCATGCCACCCAGAAGCTCGAGCAGATCGACGGGCTGAAAATCATCGGTACGGCGCCACAGAAGGCGGGCGTGATCTCGTTTCTCGTCGACGGCGCGCATGCTCAGGACATCGGTTTGTTGATCGACCAGTTGGGTGTGGCGATCCGTACCGGGCATCACTGCGCTCAGCCAGTGTTGAACCATTTTGGTGTCGAGGCGACCTGCCGTGCCTCGCTGGCGGTCTACAACACGCCGGAAGAGGTCGATGCGTTCGTCGAGGCCTTGCAGCGCGTGCTTGGCATGCTGCGCTGAGTCGGTTCCGGCTCTCGGTGTGTCAGGGCCGTCAATTCTGTCAGGAGCAACGATGGATCCGCTAAACGAGGTCTATAAAGGCCAGGAAATGCCGCTACAGCGGGATGTCGAGGTCATCTCGATTCCGTTCGGCAAGACCATCACGCTGGCTGAAGACAGTACGGTCGTGGTGATGCAGGCCAAGGGGAGCTCGGTCAGTGTCAGCTACGAAGGGCGGCTTTATCTGATCGAAGGCCACGATCTCGATGCGCTCGGCCTCAAAGCGCTCGAGCGGCCGACGCTGGATCCCGCCGCGACGGAAGCGGAGATGGAGCGCTTTGTTTGGGATCAGTTGCGAACCTGCTTCGACCCTGAAATACCGGTCAATATCGTCGATCTGGGGCTGGTCTACGGCTGTCGCCTGGAGCGCCTGCTCACCGGCGAACTCATGGTTACCATTCGGATGACGCTGACGGCGCCGGGCTGCGGAATGGGCGACGTCATCGCCGAGGACGCGCGGCGCAAGATCCTGGGTGCATCGCAGTTCTCCAAGGTTCATGTGGAAATCGTTTTCGATCCCCCCTGGAGCCGTGAGATGATGAGCGAAGAGGCGCGCCTCGAGCTGGGAATGTTCTAGGCACCTGGCAGAAAATGCCTGACTAACTTCCGAGCTGCGCGAGCCGGTTTCTGGCAGAGCAACGAACGCAATATGTTGATCGATACGTCCACACGCTATCTGACTTCCGAGAGCGGCCCTCAGCGGCCGCTTTTCGCTCACCGCCATTACGTTTATTCATGCTCCGGCTACTGAAGGGGTTATTCAAGGCGCTATCGGCTGGCGTGCTGTTGCTGGCGATCGGTGTGGTGCTGATCAATCTGTGGATACTGCAGAAGACCCAAGCTCGCATCGAGCATGAGGTACCGCTTTGTACCGCGCAGCCGGTCGGGCTGGTCTTCGGTACCGCCCAATGGCTTCGCCAGGGTGGCTCCAACCCCTACTACAAGGCCAGGATCGAGACGTCGGCAGAGCTGCTGCGGCTTCATCGCATCCAACACCTGCTACTTTCCGGCGATAACCGCACAAGGTATTACAACGAGCCCATCAGCATGTGGCGCTCCTTGCGCCATCGCAACGTGGACGATGAATACATGACGCTCGATTATGCCGGCTTCAGCACGTTCGATAGTGTCGTTCGAGCCAAGGAAGTCTTTGGCGCTGACCGATTGATGCTGATATCACAGGATTGGCATCTACCGCGGGCATTGTTCATCGCGGACGCCCTCGGGGTCGAGGCCTCCGGGTGCGCAGTGCCGGATGGTGGCGTCGAGGGCGAGTGGCGACTAAGGCTGCGGGAGTGGCTTGCCCGTGCCGCCACCTTTGGAGATCTCTACTTCTGGGGTAGGGAACCTTACTTTCTGGGACCTCAAGAGCCGATCCGACTACCACCGTCGTGAGCGCTCGCCCGAGCCTTGCTGACAATGAGTCGGCCGGCGCATCGCAGGTCGTATTCCAGGTGTCAGCGTTGGCGTTGTTGCAGCTTGTTGATTTCCCGAATCAATGCGCGGCAGTTCTTCCAGCAGCGTTCCAGTGTTGGTTCCAGCGCTTCCGGTAGCGGATGAGTAAAGGCATTACCCAGCGCCTGCATCAACACACGCTCCTGCTCGAGAAGTTCTCCCAGCAGTACGGCGCTGTCATTGCCGACGAAGCTTTTGATGCGGCTCCAGAGCCACAGATAGTCGTCGCGCTCGACGTCGGCATCGCGTGGCAGAATATCGAGATGCTCGCGAACCAGCTGCTGTAGTTCGTGCATGGCGACCCCACGTTCCTCGTAATGGGGTTTCAGGGCATTACGCAGCGCCGGTCGCAGGCGATCGAGATTGTCCTGAAAATAATCGAGACTGTCGGCCAGCGCTTCGAGAACGCTGTCCATCGCCACTTGGCGATTGTCGAGAAACATGTGCGGCCACCTCCTGAGGTGACACAAATTGTGCGGCCGGAAACACTGTTTTGCTACCCCTAATAGCAGAAAATTTTAGCATTTTCGGCTATTTGTTCGATTTTTCCTCGATCTAACCTTTAGGCTTCGGTGGCGCCTTGCGCGGGGTGCTGGCATTTTTTTCCAAATGCTCGATGATCAGGCCTGCAATATCCTTACCGGTCGCGGATTCGATGCCCTGCAGGCCGGGTGAGGAATTGACCTCCATGATGACCGGACCATGATTGGAACGCAGCAAATCGACGCCTGCCACGCCCAGCCCCATCGCCTTGGCGGCGCGAATGGCGGTAGAGCGTTCTTCCGGGGTAATTCTAATGACACTCGCGGTACCGCCACGGTGGAGATTGGAGCGGAATTCCCCTTCGGCTGCCTGGCGCTTCATCGAAGCCACGACCTTATCGCCGATGACGAAACAGCGAATGTCGGCACCTTTGGCTTCCTTGATGTACTCCTGAACCATGATGTTGGCCTTCATGCCCATGAACGCCTGGATCACCGACTCGGCAGCCTGATTGGTTTCCGCCAGCACCACGCCGATGCCCTGCGTACCTTCCAGCAACTTGATCACCAGTGGCGCGCCCTTGACCATGGTGATCAGGTCGGGGATATCGTCAGGCGAATGGGCGAAACCGGTCACCGGGAGCCCCAAGCCCTTGCGCGACAACAACTGCAACGAGCGCAGCTTGTCACGGGAACGGGTAATGGCGACCGAGTCGTTGAGCACGTAGGTACTCATCATCTCGAACTGACGCAATACGGCACACCCGTAGAACGTCACTGACGCGCCGATCCGTGGAACGATAGCGTCGAACGGCTCCAGCTCTCCGCCCTTGTAGTGAATCGAGGGGCGGTGCGAGGCGATATTCATGTAGCAGCGCAGTGTATCGACGATTCTGACACTGTGGCCACGCTGCTCGGCGGCCTCGATCAAACGACGCGTCGAGTAGAGGTTGCGATTGCGTGACAAGATGCCGATGTGCATGCGCGAAAGGCTCCGTAGCCGGGATGAGAGGGCGTGGTAAAAAGGGGTGTCAGGGTTCACCGTGCAGGAACGCGGCACCCGGGGCAACCAACAGTCGCCGCATGGCACGCCTTCCCAGTAGCATGGGATGACGCATGTCGCTGCGATCGGTCAGAGTCAGCTCGATGGGGAAGTCCAGCTCTCCCAGGATGAGCCGCGTGCGGATCACATAACGCCACTCCTGATGGCCGTTTGAGCTTCTGACTCTGCGGCGGTCGTGCAGTGGTAGCTGGCATTCATGATGCGCAATGGGCTGACCACTCGAGCGGGTAATGAAGCGAACCCAAGGATGACCGCCTTCCTCGTAGGGTTCGATCTGTTCCGCGTGCAGGGCGGACGTTCGAGCGCCGGTATCCGCTTTGCAGCAGAGCGTCATGTGGAGATCCGGCAGTGTGACCATCTCGCGCCGGCCGATAATCGCCTTGGCCTGGTAGGGCAATGCTTTCATGGGTTCACGTGTTCCCTTCTCTGACGAGCCGGCCCAGGGAGGAGTTCGCCGGCGCCTGACGCAGCATCATCAATATGGGCAGCCGCAGGCGCGGGATCAATGCCAAATCGTGTACCACAGGACGAAAGTTGGCATCCGAACAGCTCGCCAGACGTTCCAGAAACCGTCCGAGGCGAGTTTCATGCTCGAGATGATGCCAGCCTCGAGCGGCGATGGCCGCCAGGCAGTCGGCGGCCATGAGATCCTCGTCATCGAGAATACGATCCAGCCAATCGCCTACTCGGCCATCGTTGCTGCCCAATAACGCTCTCAACAAGGCGCAGAACGTTTCGACATCTTGTCGTTGTCTTGCCTCGCGCATGGCTTCCCATAACGTTGGCAGGAGGTCGGCGGGGGCGTCGCCATGCTCCATCAGGTAGCACATCGGGAGAACGACGTCTCTCGGCAATGTTTTTAGGCGCTTGGTCAGCGCGAGGATGACGGCGGGGTCCTGGGCGGCGACTTCGTCGGCCAGCCCTTGAAGCCTCAGCATTTGCCAATCGAGTCCGCTGTCGCCTAGCAGGTAACGTCGCGCCAGGTCAGAATGCGCGGATGACGGTTGTCCGAATCTTCGA
This sequence comes from Salinicola halimionae, assembly GCF_003206065.1. Taxonomy (GTDB): domain Bacteria; phylum Pseudomonadota; class Gammaproteobacteria; order Pseudomonadales; family Halomonadaceae; genus Salinicola; species Salinicola halimionae. The sequence continues at coordinate 625,710 of NZ_PZJQ01000004.1, forward strand.
GACAGGCGAGCATGCAGCAACGCACGTTGATGCAGTTCCGGCTCGAAGGCCAGTGGATTGTCCTGCATCAGATTGCTCTGGGTCAGAACGTCTCGCGTCGAGTCGTTCGGTGTCGGCCCGTCAGCCGGCTGCATGCCAAGAGTCAGCAGACGATCGAGAAACGCATCTCGTGCGGCGGGCACCAGCAATCCCTGTTCATCTAACGGCAGGGATAAAAACCAGATCGCCGGATCCTCTTGCAGGGCGGGCCAGTGCATGGCACACGCGACCTGAGCACGACCATTCCAGGGCAACGGCCAGGGTTCGCGTTCCTGCTCGAAAGCGGAGAAGGTGTCACGACTAATGGGTGCCACTCGCCGGCCCAGCGCCGATAACGCAAGTTCGGCGCGGCTATGCGTGAAAAAATCGCTCAGAGTCTGCATGGTGGATAATCGTCATGTTCGTCGAGGCGCGCACTGTAACGTGCGGTAGTGGCGCTGGATAGTGTGTGACCAAAAATTGACCAGCCTTTCCGATCGCATGTATTGCGCCGGATTGACGCAGGTGTCCCAAGTTTATCCACAGGCTCTTTCAGGATTTTTGTGAGCAACCGCAAGATGGAGTCTCTAGGGTTCTGGCAGTATCGAAGAATCACAGCATCGAAGAATCACAGCACCGTAGAATCACAGTCTCAGGAGACAGAATGGCAGTATCAGGAGAAATGATCTCATCAGGAGAAAGGATGACCGTCCACGAAGAGCTGGCGCGCGGCCTACGCCAGTTGGAAGTCGTGCTGATGAGCGCAGGGTTGTGGGAAGAACCCTTGCCAGCGCCTTCGGCATTCGAGAGTCACCAACCGTTTTGCGTCGATACGATGTCGATGCCGCAGTGGCTACGCTATGTCTTTATTGCTCGGTTGCAGGCACTTGTCGATGCACGCGCGCCCTTGCCGGCCAGTTGCGACGTCGCCCCGGCGATGGAGGTATGGCTCAAGGACGCGCCTGCATCCCAAAGAGAGCCTGTGATCCGTCAACTTGCCGCCGTCGACCGGATCGTGACCCGCGCGTGATCGTCGCCTGGGGAACCAGTACCTTGCCCTGGCGCCAAGTACTTGAACCCCAGGCACAAAAAAACCGGGCCCTGAGGCCCGGTTGATATACCGACTGGCAATCGCTTAGAAGCGGCCAGTGACACCAGCACCAACGGTGACCGGGTCGAGGTCGAGATCGCGCCCGCCGCTGATGTCAGCGCTGACATCGGTGTACTGGGCAAAGGCGTTGAAGCCGAAGTTGTCGGTTACCATCAGATCAACACCCAGTTGACCAGTAGCGCCCCAGGAGTCGTCGATGCTGCCGACTTTGCCGCCACTCTCATCAGAGAACGAGGTGTAATTGACGCCGACGCCAGCGTAGGGCTGAACGCGAGAATCCATGCCGCCCAGCGGGTAGTACTGAGCCATCAGGTTGATCGGAACCTGATGGAAAGTGCCGCCTTCAGCATGAACCTGAGTTTCGGTCATGGAGCTCAATTCGACGCCGATCTTGTCCTGAACCATGTAGCCTACGCCAAAGGAAGCGCTTTTATCGTTATCAGCATAGCCGTCGTCAGTGTCAGTCTTGGCAACATCCAGACGGCCATAGAAATCACCGGCACCGTAGGCGAATGCGGCTTGGGTCCCGAATGCGCAAGCGCCGGCAACTACCATTGCAGAAATCAGTTTGGTCTTGGTCATGATAAGTACTCCCTTTCTTTCATCATGAAGCCGTGTTACCGGCCTTCACATTCTATGAGACAACGCCCCAATGATAGGAAACGGTGTTTTTTATGTCCAGTAAAATTTTGAAACGGCGTTTTTTTACGTATGTTCAGGTTTTATCCCTGCTCGTGCGCATCCCGCTCTGAGCCGCTAGGATTACCGTAGTCGCTGACCGTTCAAGTTGCCAATGCAGGGAAGGCTTAGATTCATTTCGTGCGAGGAGCGCTCGTGGATAGACGTCGATCAGGCTGGATGTTGTCGATCGTGGTACCGGTAATGAATGAAGAAAGTGCCATCGATCGTTTTCTCGAGGCGGTGAATCACGCGTTGGATAGCATCGTTCCCCAACTCGAAATTCTGTTCGTTGACGATGGCTCCACCGATTCGACGCTCGCCGGGCTTCGCCAGCGAGCCTCGGCGGATTCCCGCGTTCGGGTGTTGTCGTTGACGCGTAATTTTGGCAAGGAGGCTGCGATGACCGCCGGCCTGGATCATGCGCGAGGTGATGCGGTGGTGCCCATGGATGTCGACTTGCAAGACCCACCCGAGGTCATTGTGGAATTCATTCGGCTCTGGCGGGACCAGGGCTATGACATGATCTACGGCATTCGCGGCTCCAGGGATGAAGATACCCAGGCAAAACGCACCTCCGCCGGACTCTTTTACCGCTTCTTCAACCGCCTCGCGGAGACACCGATCCCCAGCAACGCAGGAGATTTTCGTCTGATGGATCGTCGAGTCGTCGAGGCGATAAAGCGGCTACCCGAGCGCAATCGTTTCATGAAGGGGCTTTTCAGTTGGCCGGGATATCGTTCCATTGGGGTCTACTATGATCGACCGGCAAGGAAGTCCGGAACGAGCAAGTTCAATTTCTGGAAACTCTGGAATTTCGCCATCGATGGTCTCGTCAGCTTTTCGACCTGGCCACTGCGAATCTGGATGTATTTTGGCGCCGTCATCGCTGGGTTCGCTTTTCTCTACATTCTGTTGCTCGTCGGGCGGGTCATCGTGGTAGGAAGTGATGTGCCCGGTTACGCGTCGCTGATGACGGCGATTCTATTCTTCGGCGGCATGCAGTTGCTCTCCGTCGGAATTCTGGGAGAGTACGTGGGACGTCTATTCATCGAGGCCAAGCAGCGGCCTCTGTACCTGGTTGCCGAGGACAGCCTGGTCATCGAAGACAGCTTCAACGCTGAGAAAGAGGCAGCCGGGTTCGATACCGTATTCGGTCGAGTCGATGGAGCGTCTGACGCCTCATGAAACGTCGACTCAAGCGCGAAGCGAAAACTGCCGCACGTTTTGGTCTGGTAGGGGGTGTTGCGACGGCGGCTCATTTGTCGGTCGCCGCCATTCTCAGTGCATCGTGGCCGGGACTGTCGGAATTTGTCGTCAATCTCTGCGGTTTTCTGGTGGCCTTCCAGATTTCTCTTGTCGGCCATCGTCGACTGACGTTTCGTCGCCGGGGGCGAGCACGACGCTTCTTCACCCTGGCGTTGCTGGGTTTCGCCCTCAACAATGGTGTACTGGCGGCATTGCTGGCATCGACCGATATCGCAGGCTTCTGGGCGATTGGCATCGCCACGCTCACCGTCCCGCTGATTACCTATGTTGGTTCCAGGTTGTGGGCGTTTCGCGAGCACCATACCTGATGACCGGATACGAGAAGGCCGGGGAGGCTGACTGATGAGGGTCTGCTACGGGTCAGGGGACGACGACTGACATTTATCGGCAGGGCATCGAAAAGGGCTCCCGCAGGAGCCCTTCCGATGACTTGGAGTGCACTACGTGCCCTATTGTTAACGCGAGATCTGCTTATATTCACCCGCATCGCTGGTCGCGCGGCTCACCACCAGGATGGCAATGAAGGAAGCGATGAAGCCGGGAATGATCTCGTAGACGCCTGGGCCGCCCATGAACGCATCACTCCAGCCCAGCGAGATCCAGACGATTACGGTGAGGGCACCCACCACCATACCCGCGATGGCGCCTGTGCCGTTCGTGCGCGACCACATCAGTGACAAGATGATCAACGGGCCGAATGCCGCTCCAAAGCCTGCCCACGCGTTACTGACCAGCCCTAGTACCTGAGAGTTCGGGTCAGAGGCAATGACGGCTGCCACCAGACCCACCAGTACGACGCTGATCCGGCCGACGCCGACGGTCTCCTTCTCTGAGGCTTCCTTGCGCAGGAACAGGCGGTAGAAGTCCTCGGTCAGGGATGAAGATGCCACCAGCAGCTGACTGGAAATGGTGCTCATGATCGCTGCAAGCAGTGCCGCGTAGAGGAAGCCGGTAATCAACGGGTGGAACAGCAGGTTCGCCAAGATGATGAAGATCGTTTCCGGATCCTGGACATCCAGACCATTGCGGATCGCATAGGCTCGGCCAAATATGCCCAGGGAGATCGCACCGATCAGAGAGATGAGCATCCAGCTCATGCCGATGTTACGGGCGACAGGCACATCCTTGAGAGATCGAATGGCCATGAAGCGCACGATGATGTGCGGTTGCCCGAAATAACCCAGGCCCCAGGTCACTGCGGATAGCCAACCGATGAAGGTCAATCCATCCGTCCACGATAGCAGCGTGGGATCGACCTCATTCAGGGTCTGTGAGGCTTGTGAGAAACCGCCACCCCCTTCGCCGAAGATAACGACTGCCGGCATGATCACTAAGGCCAGCATCATGATGCAGCCTTGCACGAAGTCAGTCATGCTCACGGCCAGGAAGCCGCCGACAACGGTATAGGCGAGTACCACGCCGAGTGTGATGACGACGCCCGCCGCGTAGTCGCTCAGGCCACCGATGTTGATGACGCCGGAAAACGCGCTCTCGAACAACTTGCCGCCGGCGACCAGACCCGATGCCGTGTAGATCGCGAAGAAGATCACGATGACGATAGCGGATACCGTCCTCAGCGACATGGCCCGAGTCGGGAATCGGTTTGCCAGGAAGGCGGGAATGGTGATCGCATTGCCATAGTGAACCGTCTGTTCGCGAAGGCGCGGTGCGACGAGTACCCAGTTGAAGAATGCCCCCACGAACAGGCCGATACCGATCCAGGCCGAACCCAGGCCGGATACGAACATCGCCCCGGGTAGACCCAGCAGCAACCAGCCGCTCATGTCCGAAGCGCCTGCCGATAACGCTGCCACCTGGGGACTGAGAGTCCTGCCACCCAGCATGTAATCTTCTGAGGTGGACGTGGATGTGCGCATGGCATAAAGGCCGATGGCGATCATGAGCGCAAAGTAGGCAAAAAGGCTGATCCAAACACCGATAGCCATATTGGAGTCTCCTGTTTCTTAGTTATTAGGCCGGAGGTAGCTCCGACGAGCTTTACGCACGCGAACCTGAGCGTTGGCGACGAGCACCCCGCTCGGGAGGAGTACGAAGGGGAGGCCCATGTCGGCATTGTTGTTAACCATTGTGGGCTCCCCGTGATCTGCAGTCGTCGATAATGCGTCGTGAACTCAGTCACCCATAGCGAGCAGTGAAGCGTTGCCACCCAAGGCCGCCGTATTGATGGTGCGCGTTTTTTCGGTGGCGAAGCGTAACAGATAATGTGGCCCGCCCGCCTTCGGGCCCGTCCCCGAGAAGCCCTGGCCACCGAAAGGCTGTACGCCGACGACCGCGCCGATGATGTCGCGATTGACGTAGACGTTACCGACCCGGATGCGACTGGCCACATGATTGGTGAAGTTCTCATTACGGCTATGCACGCCGAACGTCAGCCCGTAGCCCTTACCGTTGATGGCGTCGATGACGGTTTCGAGCTGGTCGGCACGATAGCGAACGATATGCAGCAGCGGCCCGAACTGTTCGGCTTCCATTGATTCGATGCCGTCGATACTGAAGGCCATCGGGGCGACGAAGGTGCCGTTCTCGGTCAGAGTGGGATCGAGCTTGGCCTCGGCGATCAATCGGCCTTCCGCCTTCATCGTTTCGACGTGTCTAAGCAGACCTTCACGAGCTTCTTCGTCGATGACCGGGCCGACATCGGTGCCCAGGTCGCTCGGGTCGCCAATTCGCAGTTCGTCCATCGCCCCACGCAGGATCTCGATCACGCGGTCGGCGATATCTTCCTGCAGATAGAGGACACGAAGGGCGGAACAGCGCTGCCCGGCACTCTGGAACGCGGAGTGAACGACGTCGGCCACGACCTGCTCGGGGAGGGCGGTGGAGTCGACGATCATCGCGTTCATGCCGCCGGTTTCGGCAATGAGTGTCGGTAGTGCCGCGTTCTCTCTGGCTGCCAGTGCCCGATTGATGATCTGCGCGGTGGCAGTCGATCCGGTAAAGACCACGCCGGTGATGCGTGGGTCGCTGCTCAGTACGCTGCCCACCGTGGGGCCATCGCCGGGCAGCAGCTGCACCACGTCCCGCGGCATGCCGGCTTCATACAGCAGCTCGATCACCCGGTTGGCGACCAGCGAAGTCTGCTCGGCGGGCTTGGCGAGTACGGTATTTCCGGCCACCGCCGCCGCCACTAGCTGACCCGTAAAAATGGCGACCGGGAAGTTCCAGGGGCTGATGGCGGCGAAGACGCCTTTGCCGCTCATCATCAGCTCGTTGGACTCGCCGGTGGGTCCGGGCAGGGCGATAGGTTCGGCGAAGAGCTCGCGAGCGCGAGCCGCATAGTAGCGGCAGAAGTCCACGGCCTCGCGGATTTCGTCGACGCCATCGGTGAGCAACTTGCCGCCTTCTCGTGAACATAGGGCCATCAGTTCAGCGAGATGCGTTTCCATCAGGTCGGCATGACGCTCGAGAATGGCCGCACGCTCTTCGACCGGGGTTTCGCTCCAGCGTGGAAATGCCTGCCAGGCAATGTCGACCGCCTGTTCGGCCTGCTCGTGTGTCGCCCATTGCACGCTGCCAACGGAATGACGACGGTCGAAGGGACTGGTGACGCGTTGACGCTGACTGTCGTCGTCGGCGACATCGATACCTAGCAGCGGCTTGGCGTGATATTCCCGTTCCATGAATGCTGCCATGCGATCGATCAGCGGCTGATATTCACTGTTGATGTTCAAATTGACGCCCTTGGAGTTCTTGCGTGCCGCACCGTAGAGGTCTTTCGGCAACGGAATTTTGGTATTGGCAAAGGTTGGGTAGGGCTTGAGGGTCGCGATCGGGTGAACACATAGGGATTCGACCGGCACGCGCGGGTCGACCAACTGATGGACGAACGACGAGTTGGCGCCGTTTTCCAGTAGCCGACGGACCAGGTAGGGCAGCAGATCCTTGTGCGCGCCCACGGGGGCGTAGATGCGGCAGTAAGTGCCCTGCGGTGCGCGCTTCAGTGCCGCGTCGTAAAGCGCCTCACCCATGCCGTGAAGGCGCTGGAATTCGAACGCACGGTCGGCATCGTTGGCCAGTTCGAGGATATTGGTGATGGTATGCGCATTATGGGTCGCGAATTGGGGGAAGATGCGGCCGCGGGTGTTTTCGGAGAGCAGGAACTGGGCGCAGGCGAGATAAGCGACATCGGTGCACGCCTTGCGGGTATAGACCGGATAGCCGTCGATCCCGAGTTTCTGCGATTCCTTGATCTCGGTGTCCCAGTAGGCGCCCTTGACCAGACGCAGCGGAATTTCGTCGCCCTGCTGATCGGCCAGTCGATTGATGTAATGAAGCACTGGCAGGGCGCGTTTGGCATAGGCCTGGATCACCAGGCCGAAGTGGCCCCAGCCGCGGCAGGCATCGCTCTCGAAAACGGCACGAAAGACTTCGAGCGAAAGCTCGAGGCGGTCCACTTCCTCGGCGTCGATGGTCAGCGCGACATGACGTTCACGGGCCAGTTCGACGAGCTGCTTGACGGTGCCGACCAGTTCTTCGAGAACCTGGGTGCGGCGGCCGAATTCGTAGCGCGGATGCAGTGCCGATAGCTTGATCGACACTGATGGCGCTGGCGTTTTGGCATCGAGTTTGACGCTGGTTTCACCCACTTGGCGAATCGCCGAGGCGTAGTCATCGAAGTAGCGCTGCGCATCCTGGCGCGTGCGGGCAGCTTCGCCCAGCATGTCGTAGGAGTAGGTGTAGCCTTTATTGAACAGCGGTTTGGAGCGCTTGAGCGCCTCGTCGATCGTGCGCCCCAGCACGAACTGCTGGCCCATGACCTTCATCGCCTGGTACATCGCACTGCGAATGACCGGCTCGCCCATGCGATTGACCATCTTGTTGATGAAGTTGGCCGGCTTGCCTTCGCGGGGCTTGTCCATCTGAATCACGTTGCCGGTCATCAGTAGGCCCCAGGTCGAGGCATTGACGAACCAGGATTCACTTTGCCCCAGATAACGTTTCCAGTCGGCGACGCCCAGCTTGTCTTCGATCAACGCGTCGGCGGTCGTCTTGTCGGGAATTCGCAGCAGTGCCTCGGCCAGACACATCAGCAATACGCCTTCCTGGGTATCGAGGCTGTACTGTTGAAGCAACTCATCGATGGAGTCGACAGCAGTGTCCATGGCGCGTACGTCGCGGACCAACTGTGCAGTATTGTCACCGATACGAGCGAAATCGGCCTCGCCGGCGCCTAACAGCGTACATAGCTCGGTGAGATAGGCATCTTCGTCGACGATGTAATGTTCGCTGATCCTCGCGAACAGGGTTTCCAGCGAGGTCTGCCAGGTGGCAGCGTCCAGCATTTGTTCGGCTTTCAGCATTGTTGAGCCCCTTTAGCAGTATTGGACCAGGCAGTATTGAGCCAAGCACTATCGAACCAAGCCGTGTCGAACCAAGCCATATCGAACCATAGTGATCGACGTCAGCGCCGGCGGCCGCTCTCGAAACGCTGCAGTTTTGCCGACGCCAATGAAAAGAAGTAATAGCTGACTCTAGCGTGAAACAAGGCGCGGGTTCTTGCCAATTTTCCGGGGGATATTTGCTAAAAAGACCGGGTGAGCGCGCTAAAAGCTGGATAGGGGTATTGGAGACTGAACGCTCCTGTCTGGAGCGTTAACGCTTTGCTAGAGAGAGGGGCGACGCAGATGCGTGGGAGAATGGCCGTAGCGGCGTCGAAAGGCATTGCTCAAGGCGCTCTGGTTGGCGAAGCCGGTGCGTTCCGCGATATCGGCGAGCGGCATGTCGGTCAGGTTCGTCAGCTCGCGGGCCGTGTGCAGCCGCAACCGCATCACGAATTGATAGGGTGTGATTCCCGTTTGATCACGGAAGCGCTCGCTGAAATGAGCCTCGCTAAGACAGACGATATTGGCCAGGTCGGACACGCTAATACGTTGATCCAGCCGCTCGAGAACGAATTGCTCGAGGCGCTGAGTATCGAGCGGCCGGCTGGCTCGTTTGGTCAACGAAGGCGAACAGAGGGTTGCGCCGAGACGGGCGTGCAGGGAGCTAAGCAGCGTCGTGACCAATAGATCTCCCGGCGCATGACGGGTCTGCGCCATTTCCTGTATCAGAAACTGCAGATAATGCTGCAACGATTCGTCGATCGAGAAGTAGCCCGGCCGATCGAAAAGGGCTCTCAGCTGGCGATGCATGCCCGTTAGCGAGGCCGCGTCGTCCGGGAGGTCGATGATCAGCTGACGGTTATCGCCGACTCCTTCGTAGTAGTGTTCGATATTGGCCGGTACCAGACAGCCGGAAAGCGGCGCCACGAGGCCACCTTGGCCGGCGATTTCGAACTCGGCGTAACCCGACAGCCCGATCACTATCTGATGGTGGTCGTGATGATGATGCTGAATCGCATTGTCGAGCGGGGCGAGCCGGATCGTATCCGTCATGATATCCGCTGCCACTGAACCGGGTCAGGCACGATATTCACCTTCCTGAAGCGCCTGATGTGCCGCCAGGTGATCGCGCAGGGCAGCCAGCTCTTCGCGGCCGCTGCGGGAAAAGAGCGATCCTCCCTGAGCGGCCTGCCACGGTCGACCGTAGGTTTCCATCAGATGTTGACTTCGCCGGCGCAGGTTTTCCAGATAAGTGTCATGACGGATCGGATAGCCGATCAGCGTATGCCAGCGCGCTTCGCTGGCGCGGTTTTCCAGCACTGCGTCGAACAGATCGAGCAGATCTTGCGCCTGGGTGCGGTAGCGTGGCGTACGAGACAGCATGAGCGCTGTTACGGTTGCCAGGCTGATCAGCAGACAGATGGCGAAAACCAGAAGAAAGAGTGACATCGCTAGGGCTCCCCGGCGCGCGGCAACCGACGCAGTCTACCATGTCGGCTGCCGTGGTCCTCAAGGAGGTCGAGAAAGGCGGTATCTAGCGTGTCATGCCCAATTCGTCGCCGATTTCCTTGATCTCGATAATCTGCTGGGCGACGAATTGATTCAGTTCATCCCCGGACTTGTGAAATGGCAGAAGTCCGTTCTGGGTCATGGTCTGTTGCCATTGCGGGGTGTCGTAGAGTGTGTTCAGCGTCTTCGTCCACCACGCATAGCTCTGTTCGGAAGCACCAGCGGGGGTGTAGAAACCGCGCCAATTGGGCGCGACCACATCGATTCCCTGCTCCTTGGCCGTCGGAATATCGGCAAACTGGCCCGGCAGCCGTTCGTCGGAGAACACGGCCAGAATACGAAGATCACCGCTATCGACGAAACTCTTGGTTTCACTGATATCACCGGTGAAAGCGTCGATATGACCGCCCAGCAACTGGCTGATGGCAACCGAGCCGGAATCGAAGGCGAGATACTTGATATCGCGAATGGACTCGACACCGGCTTTTCGTGCCGCCATCAGCACCTTGATGTGATCGAAGCCACCGGCCACATCGCCGCCCGAGAACGTTACGCTACCGGCATCGGCCTTGAGCGCATCGAGTAGTGCTTTCAGCGACTGATAGGGAGAGTCCTTGGCGACGGCGATTACGCCGTAATCGGCTCCCAGTGTTGCCACCCAGCGTACCTGGTCGGCACTTCCGTCGGGATAGTTGCCTAATGCCAGTTGCGTGGTCGTGGCGGTCGATGCCGCGACAATCAAATCGTCATCCTGGGCACGCTTTGCCTGCACATGGCTGAAAGCCACGCCCCCGCTGGCGCCCGGAACGTTGATTGTCTGCATGGCGGCAGGAATCATCGACAGATCCTGCAGTGTTCTTGCCACCGAACGGCAGGTGAAATCCCAGCCACCGCCGGGCTGCGCGGGGGCAATGCAATCGACCTTGCCCTGTGGTGCGGCATGTGCGGGCGCTGCAAGGGTCAATGCCAGCAATGGCAGAGCTTGGCACATGCGCTTGAAAGGTCGGGCCAGAGAACAAAAATCGGAGGAGACGTTCATGGTCATGAATCCGTGCTGTGTCGTCAGCGAAGTATGATTTCAGCCAGGCATGGTCCGGCTGGACACGGCCCGCGAGGCATGATGTGAGGCCGCCGCTCCGCTCCGGTTTCAAATGAAGAGATGAGGTGGCGGCCGGGTGACAGTAGCGGATTGACCGCGAGTTCGCTATTGGCCTTTGGCCAGACCGGGTTAGGTCGTCGGCATGTGTATAGCTGAGCGATGGCGAGGCGGGAGAGGAGCGGATGAGCGCGGTACGTTTGTCTGCACGGCACCCATACAAAAAATCGCCGCGCAGGGCGCGGCGAGAACGATCATTACAGTAAGCTCGAGAAACCGCATAGCGACAGCGGTATTGAATCTCTTGCCTACTGAGAACGGTCATCGCTGAAAAAGTTCCTTGACGCAGACTCCCGGGGCTGCAAATAGCGTCAAATCGGTGGTATTCCCCTCTTGAAATGTCTCGGATTCCGTTGCAGTAGTTCCCATTTGTCGATAAGACCTGAATAATTGCGGTTCTGTGCAATTAGACCAAAGTTGGAGAGTGCTGTGGCTCATGCTGACACCGGCGCCGCGAAACCCTCGCGGCGGTTTACGCTATTGATCGAGTTTGCGTTGGCGGTTGGCGGCTTCGCCATAGGGGTCGGCGAATTCACGATCATGGGCTTGATGCCCAATGTGGCCGAAGCGTTGAATATCACGGAGCCGCAGGTGGGTAACGTGATCAGTGCTTACGCGCTGGGCGTCGTGGTCGGTGCGCCGCTCATTGCGGTCCTGGGATCCCATTTCTATCGGCGCCACCTGTTGCTCTTGCTGATGGCCTTCTTTGCGGTCGGTAACATCGCCAGCGCGCTCGCGCCTGATTACCACACGCTAATGGTCTTTCGGTTCATTTCGGGGCTTCCCCACGGGGCCTATTTTGGCGTCGCTTCGCTGGTCGCTGCCTCGCTAGTCCCTTCGCACAAGCGTGCGCAGGCGGTAAGTCGGGTCATGTCGGGCCTGACCATCGCCATGCTGGTGGGGAATCCCTTCGCGACATGGTTAAGTCAGATATTGAGCTGGCGCTTCGCTTTCGTACTGGTTGGCGGTATTGCCATTCTCACCATCATTCTGGTGTTCCTCTATTTACCACTCAACCGGCAGGAAAGGCGCAATAGCCCCGCTCAGGAGCTGACGGCGCTCAAACGGCCCCAGATCTGGCTGACGCTGGGAGTCGGTGCAATCGGCTTCGCTGGGATGTTCTGCGTGTTCAGCTATCTGGCGCCGGTGCTGATCAACGTGACTCAGGTGTCGCCGTATTGGATACCGGTAGCACAGGCGGCCTTTGGGGCCGGTGCCATTGTCGGCAATATCGTCGGCGGTAAACTTTACGATCGCGTGCAACTCAAGGGCGTCGGATGGTTGCTGGTATGGTGTATTGCCATCTTGCTGCTGTTCCCGCTGGCGGCGCAGTCTCTGTGGTCGATTCTGCTGATCTGCGTGGCCATTGGTACCATGGTTTCGCTGTCTCCGGCCTTGCAGACACGTCTGATGGATGTAGCAGCGGATGCTCAGACGCTAGCGGCCGCGTCCAACCATGCGGCCTTCAACGTGGCCAACGCCTTGGGACCATGGTTGGGGGGAGTGGCCATCGGCGCTGGTTTCGGCTGGACTGCTACCGGCTACGTCGGGGCGGCGACGGCAGTGGGCGGGCTGATCGTGTTCTTCTTTGCCTATCGTCAACAGCAACGTCATGGGTGAACAGGGCCAGCATCGCGAGGATGCAGCGAATCGCGATGCTGATTTTCAGGGGCGAAGTTTCGCCCCTGGAGACCAGTGTACGCGCCAGCCCGTGGTTCACCATGGCTATTGGCGGCTCCAGCGGGCTCGAAGATAACCCACGATCCGGAAGGGCGGATGACGAACGCTCTCGACGGTCACCCCATGCAGTTGCTCGCCGCTGACCCGCATTCTGCCGGAAGCGAGATGCTCCAGATACTGAATCTGTAACCTCCCCTCCCGCTCCAAAAGATATAGGCCGTCCTGCTGGAACCTATCGCAAGGCGCGATGGCAGCGATATCCCCTTCGAAAAGAAAGTCGAAAGACTCGTTGTCCGCTGGCGTCACCAAGTGACAATCCTGAGTCAGCATTTGCAGCGTGGACATCTCATCGGGGCCCGTGTCCTGCTGCTCCCACGGCGCTGACAGATGCGCCTGCAAGCTGAGCACGGCCTTGCTCGACGCCTGAGAGTTGACCGCCATCGCGTTCAACGAATCATCGTCAAGTAGCTGCTTGATCGAACAGTTCAACGCTGAAGTGAGCGCCACCAGGCGCTCGTGCCCGATCTGCTTGATGGTGCCTGATTCCCAATAGGAAATCGTGACGTCAGAGACACCTACCCGTCTTGCAAGTGCGGCCTTGCTCATGCCTGCCTGAAGGCGGAGCTGTTTGATTCGTGGTCCTAACCCGTCCATCCATGAATCTCGCCTGCGTATTGGTGCTGTGAGGATATCCACTCATTGCCGAAGTATGTTTCGGGTTACAGAGTTGTGGAGATGTTATTACGGGAAATTCTTATCGTTGTCCAAAGCGTTGGCCCCGCGGTGCTTGCTGTCAAGCGAATACCGGTTTGCGCTAAGCCGACTCGGAGCGAGGCTCGATTTTGGTCGCCGACGTTCTTCATTGGTAGCACGACTGCAAAAATCCGCTAAGACATAGATTTGGAATCCGCGAGCAAGCACTGCAGTCGTCACCCTTGGGGGCGTATAATGTGGCGGCTCGTTCATCAACGGAATGGATTTCATGACGGTACGCACGCGTATTGCGCCTTCACCCACCGGCGATCCGCACGTCGGTACGGCTTACATCGCACTCTTCAATCTCTGCTTTGCTCGCCAGCATGGCGGACAATTCGTCCTGCGCATCGAGGACACCGACCGTCAGCGCTCCACCGACGAGTCGGAGCAGATGATTCTCGATTCTTTGCGCTGGCTCGGGCTGGATTGGGACGAGGGGCCCGATGTCGGCGGTCCGCACGGTCCCTATCGGCAAAGTGAGCGCGGCGATATCTACGCCGAGCACGCCGAGCGTCTGCTCGAGTCGGGGCACGCATTCAAGTGCTACCGTACCAGCGAAGAGCTCGACACCCTGCGCGATACGCGTAAGGCGGCTGGGTTGCACCTGGCGCTGAAGCCACAGGATCTGGCGCTGGATCCTGATGAGCAGCAACGGCGAGAGGTCGAGGGCTACCCTTACGTCATTCGCATGAACGTCCCGTCCGAGGGCGTGTGTGAAGTCGACGACATGCTGCGAGGGCGGATCGAGGTCGACTGGGCCCAAGTCGATGCCCAGATATTGATGAAGTCGGACGGCATGCCGACATACCATCTGGCTAACGTGGTCGATGACCATCTGATGGGGATCACTCACGTTCTGAGGGGCGAGGAGTGGATCAACTCGGCGCCCAAGCATCAGCTGCTGTACGAATACTTCGGTTGGTCGATGCCACAGCTGTGTCATATGCCGCTGCTGCGTAATCCGGACAAATCGAAGCTGTCCAAGCGCAAGAACCCCACCTCGATCAATTATTACCGCCGCATGGGTTTCCTGCCCCAAGCCGTGACCAACTATCTGGGGCGGATGGGGTGGTCGATGCCGGACGAGCGCGAAAAATTCGGCCTCGACGAGATGATGGCCCATTTCGACATCCAACGGGTGTCTCTCGGTGGTCCGGTGTTCGATCTCGACAAGCTGACCTGGCTCAACGGTGTCTACATCCGAGAAGATCTCGATGATGCCGCATTGCTGAAAGCGCTGTGTGACTGGGCCTTCAACGAGGCGTATGTCGGTCAAATCCTGCCGCAGATTCGTCCGCGTATCTCGACGCTATCGGATGCCATGCCGCTGGCCGGACATTTCTTCGCCGGCCTGCCCGACGTGCGAGAGACGAGTTTTGCCGACATCGATCTCGAGCGCGAGACGTTGCTGGCACTGCTGCAGTTCCTGGTATGGCGTCTGGAAGCCGTGGCGCGCTGGGACAAGGATGAGCTGCTGGCTCAGGTCAAGCTGCTTGCCGAGCACTTCGAGTTGAAGATGAAAGTGTTCCTGGCGCCGGTATTCGTCGCGGTGACGGGAAGCGCCCACTCGACATCGGTGCTCGACGCCATGGCGATTCTCGGGTCCGATATGACCCGCGCTCGTCTGCGGCACGCCATCGAGGTGCTGGGAGGCGTCTCCAAGAAGCACGCCAAGCGCCTGGAAAAGCAGTATCGGGAGCTCTAACGCGGTGCCGCCTCCGCGGTTGATGGCGGTCCGGCATTTGTGGTGATAAAGCGTTGACTTATCAGTGGGATGGCCGTATAGTTCGCCCCGTTCTTGGAACGGGGCCTTAGCTCAGCTGGGAGAGCGCAACACTGGCAGTGTTGAGGTCAGCGGTTCGATCCCGCTAGGCTCCACCACAAGAACCGGCATTTGCCGTTTTCCGCGTCCCATTCGTCTAGTGGTCTAGGACACCGCCCTTTCACGGCGGTAACAGGGGTTCGAACCCCCTATGGGACGCCACTTTCTCGTCTGCAGTTCTTTCTTATCTTTCTCTCCGTTTGCTTCGATACCGCATTCTCGGGCCGCTGCGGCTGTTGATAACCCCTTCGATTTTATCATCGCCAAGCTTGACATCCGGCGAGCTTTTCCACCGCTCCACTCCTTCGCTCGTATAGTGCCGCTAACTTGCTGAAAATACGCGAATCAAAATTTTAGTTATTAAAATCAATGAGTTATTGTTGGTTAAATTTCAAGCAATTTGCTGCCAAGGCGCTTCTGGAGGCGGTTTGGTGACATTATCGAGTGGTTTTGAACAGGGTTATCCACAGTAAGTGTGGAAATCTTCCGAATGAACGGTAGGCACAAAAAAAACCGCCAACCCAAGGTCGACGGTTCTGGCTGTGATCGAGTGCCTGCAGGGCGCTACTCTTTGGGATAGTCACGCTTGTCGTATCCGGTGTAGAGCTGGCGAGGGCGGCTGATTCGATAGCCATTGGTGATCATTTCATTCCAGTGGGAAATCCAGCCAACAGTACGCGCCATCGCGAAGATGACCGTAAACATGTTGGTCGGGATGCCAATGGCCTTGAGAATGATGCCTGAGTAGAAGTCGACGTTGGGATAGAGCTTGCGTTCGATGAAGTACTCATCCTCCAGGGCGATCTGTTCCAGGCGCTTGGCAATCTGCAATTGCGCATCGTCGCCGACACCTAGTTCGCCCAGGACCTCGTCGCAGGTCTCCTTCATCACCTTGGCCCGCGGGTCGAAGTTGCGATAGACCCGATGGCCGAAGCCCATCAGCTTGAACGGGTCATCCTTGTCCTTGGCCTTGTCGATGAAGCGCTGAATGTTCTCTTCGGAGTCATCACCGATTTCGTCGAGCATGGCCAGTACCGCTTCGTTGGCGCCGCCGTGTGCCGGCCCCCAGAGTGCTGCGATCCCTGCGCTGATACACGCAAACGGATTGGCGCCGGTCGAGCCCGCCAGACGTACGGTGGACGTTGAGGCATTCTGCTCATGATCGGCATGCAGCATGAAGATGCGGTCCATGGCCTTGGCGATGATCGGATTGACCCCGTAACTCTCGCACGGATTGCCGAACATCATGTGCAGAAAGTTTTCGGAGTAGTTGAGGTCATTGCGCGGATACATGAACGGCTGGCCGATGTTGTACTTGTGGCACATCGCTGCCAGGGTCGGCATCTTGGCGATCAGGCGTATGGCGCTGACATGGCGCTGATCGGCTTGAGTGATGTCGAGATTGTCGTGATAAAACGCGGCCAGCCCGCCGACGACACCGCAGAGGACCGCCATCGGGTGAGCGTCGCGGCGAAATCCCTTGTAGAAGTTGACGATCTGCTCGTGAACCATGGTGTGGCGAGCGATCGTGCTTCTGAACTTTTCATACTCGTCGGCGGAGGGGAGTTCGCCGAACATCAGCAGATAGCAGAGTTCTACGTAGTTGGAATTTTCCGCCAGTTGTTCGATGGGGTAGCCGCGATGAAGCAGTGTGCCGGCGGCGCCGTCTATATAGGTGATGCCGGATTCGCACGAAGCAGTAGCGACGAAGCCAGGGTCGTAGGTGAACAGGCCTTCTGCGGTCAGGCTGCGGACGTCGATGACATCGGGGCCGACGGTGCCGGGGTATACCGGCAGTTCGATGGCATTGTCGACACCATCGACCGATAATTTCGCTTTTCTGTCAGCCATGTTGGCCTCCTTTATCGTGACATAAGCCTTTGTCTTTACTGCCGTGCGGGCGAAAAATCGTTCGCCCACTATAGGTTTCCGCAGGGGATTGTCAATTCGCCTGGGTCGCCTCGACGCCGCAGTGACGGCGCTGGCCCCAATTTGCGAGGTATTGGCGGGATGCCGGGCTAAGGGAAAAGGTGCCCGTTCTTTTGCAGGTCAGGCCACCATCATACCAACTGAATGGGTCGGGCTGACAATAACGAAAGAATTCGAAATAACTGTCGACAACCCCAAGCCCGCGCCGGGTCTGGTATTTTATGCTATCCGCTGCTCTCCGCACGGCGTGGCGATTTGTCATCCTGTTACCCAAACCCTATAATCTGCTACCGCACGATTTGGCATCGTCAGCCGGTTTGGGCCGCATCGGAACTGCTCTTGCGACCGTGATCCTGCTTCTAAAAACCACCGCCCCTGAACGGGCATGACCCGTCAGGGTTAAGAGAGTGTTTAAGCGCCGTGAATAGCAAACGTCCAGTAAACCTCGACCTATCCACCATTCATTTTCCACTTCCCGCACTGACTTCCATCGTACATCGCATCACCGGCGTGATTCTCTTCGTCGGCCTGATCTTCGGCTTCTGGGCACTGGATGCATCACTGTCCTCGCCCGAGGGGTTCGATTCGGTGCGTGATGCGCTGGCAAACAATGTGCTGGCGAAGCTGATCGCCTGGGGCCTGCTGTCGGCACTTGGTTTTCACTTCGTCGCGGGAATCAAGCACCTGCTCATGGATACCGGCTACGGTGTCGATCTCGAAGGTGGCAATCGCAAGGCGCAGATCACGGTCGTGATCAGTGCTGTCTTGGTGGTTCTGGCGGGAGTCTGGGTATGGTAACCAATATTACGAATCTGGGTCGCAGCGGGCTCTCCGACTGGCTCATTCAGCGTGTGTCGGCCGTCGTCCTGGCGCTTTATGCGCTATTCGTCGTGGCTTATCTACTGTTCCATCCCCATCTGGACTATGCCACCTGGAGCGGCCTGTTCGCTCAGACCTGGATGCGCATCTTCTCCTTGCTGGCCTTCATTTCCATGGCCGCTCACGCCTGGGTCGGTCTATGGACGGTTTCCACCGACTATCTCAAACACACCGGTGTTCGCTTCGGTTTCCAGGCCGTCGTGATTCTCGCCATCTTCGTTTTTCTGGTGTGGGGCGTTCAAGTCCTCTGGGGAGCCTGATCCATGTCTACCATGCGTAACCTGTCTTTCGACGCCATCATCATCGGTGGTGGCGGTTCCGGCCTGCGAGCGGCGCTCGAGCTGGCCAAGTCCGGCAAGAAGACCGCCGTGCTGTCCAAGGTGTTTCCGACCCGCTCCCACACGGTCTCTGCCCAGGGGGGCATCACCTGTGCCATTGGATCCGCCGATCCCGACGACGACTGGCGCTGGCACATGTACGATACCGTCAAGGGCGGCGACTATATCGCCGACCAGGATGCGGCAGAGTATCTCTGCTCCGAAGGCCCCAAGGCGGTGTTCGAACTCGAGCACATGGGATTGCCGTTCTCGCGTTTCGACAACGGTCGTATCTATCAGCGCCCGTTCGGCGGTCAGTCCAAGGATTTCGGCAAGGGCGGCCAAGCGGCGCGAACCTGCGCCGCCGCCGACCGTACCGGTCACGCACTGCTGCATACGCTCTATCAGAACAACCTGAAAAACAACACCGTCTTTCTGGACGAGTGGTATGCCATCGATCTGGTGAAGAACGCCAATGGCGATGTCGTGGGTTGCATCGCGCTTTGCATCGAGACCGGCGAAATCGTCCATGTCACCTCCAAGGCGACCGTGCTGGCCACCGGTGGAGCGGGGCGCATCTTCGCGTCGACCACCAACGCGCTGATCAATACCGGCGACGGCATTGGCATGGCGCTGCGTGCCGGGTTCCCGATGCAGGACATGGAAATGTGGCAATTCCATCCGACCGGCATCTACGGTGCAGGCACCCTGGTGACGGAGGGCTGTCGTGGTGAAGGCGGCTATCTGATCAACAAGGATGGCGAACGCTTCATGGAGCGCTATGCGCCCAACGCCAAGGACCTGGCCGGCCGTGACGTGGTAGCCCGCTCGATGGTGATGGAAGTGCTGGAAGGCCGCGGCTGCGGCGAGAATGGCGATCACGTCATGCTCAAACTGGATCACCTGGGCGAAGAGGTGCTGATGAAGCGCCTGCCGGGTATCGTCGAGCTGTCCAAGACCTTCGCGCACGTCGATCCGGTCAAGGAGCCGATTCCGGTCACGCCAACCTGTCATTACATGATGGGCGGTATTCCGACCAACGTGCATGGTCAGGCCATCACCCAGGACAGCGATGGCAACGACCATATCATCAATGGTCTGTTTGCCTGTGGCGAAGCCGCCTGCGTGTCGGTCCATGGCGCCAACCGCCTGGGCGGCAACTCGCTGCTCGATCTGGTGGTGTTCGGTCGTGCAGCGGGTATCTACATCGACAAGGCGCTCAGCGAAGGGATCGACTACCTCGATGCTTCCGCTTCCGATGTCGAGCGCGCCACGAGCCGGCTGGCACGTTGGAACGAATCCAGCGGTGGCGAGTCGGTTTCGGAGCTCAAGACCGAGCTGCAGAACACCATGCAGAACGCTTTTGGCGTGTTCCGTCAAGAAGACAACATGCAGGAAGGCGTCAAGAAACTGGGAGAGCTGCGCGAGCGTATCGGGCAGGCACATCTGGGCGACAAGTCCGACGTCTTCAATACCGCTCGTGTCGAAGCGCTCGAGTTGGACAATCTGCTGGAAGTCGCCGAAGCGACCGCTATCGCGGCGCTGGAGCGCAAGGAGAGCCGGGGCGCCCATTCGCGCTACGATTATCCGGATCGCGACGACGTCAACTGGCTCAAGCACTCGATCTTCCATCCGGGCAACAAGACCGTCACCCAGCGTGACGTCAACTTCACGCCCAAGACGGTCGATACTTTCGAGCCGAAGATCCGTACCTACTAAGGGGGTTGTCAACGATGTCCAATCTTCAGGTTTCCGTTTATCGCTACAACCCTGAGACCGACTCCGCGCCTTACATGCAGGAGTTTCAGATCGATACCCAAGGGCGCGATCTGATGGTTCTCAACATCCTGACCATGATCAAGGATCAGGATAGCTCGATGGCGTTTCGCCGTAGCTGTCGCGAAGGCGTCTGTGGCTCCGATGGCATGAACATGAACGGCACCAATGGTCTGGCCTGTATCACGCCGCTGTCGGGCGTGGTCAAGGACAACAAGCTGGTGCTGCGTCCGCTGCCGGGTCTGCCTGTCATGCGCGACCTGGTGGTCGACATGGGGCTGTTCTACAAGCAGTACGAGCGCATGCAGCCGTATCTGCAGAACGACACCGCGGCACCGGCGATCGAGCGTCTGCAGTCGCCGGAAGAGCGTGACAAGCTCGACGGTCTGTACGAGTGCATTCTGTGCGCCTGCTGCTCGACGTCATGCCCGTCCTTCTGGTGGAACCCGGACAAGTTCGTGGGGCCGGCGGGTCTGCTGCAGGCCTATCGCTTCCTGGCGGACTCTCGTGACAATGCGACCCAGGCCCGGCTGGCCGAACTGGAAGATCCGTTCAGCCTGTTCCGGTGCCGCGGCATCATGAACTGCGTGGCGGTGTGTCCGAAAGGGCTCAATCCGACTCGGGCGATCGGCAAAATTCGCGAAATGTTGCTGTCCAACGCCACCTAACTCGTCGAAGGCGGCATCTACGACTTAAATCGTAGCGCTTGGCTTGTTATCATGTCGCCACGCTGTCGACTGCGGCGCGATGTCGCAGTCGGTTTCAGCTCAAGATGTTGGCCGGTGCCTTGTGCATCGGCTTTTAACGATCATGCCATGGTTTTGAAGACATGGTCGTTGGCCGTCTCGCGACGGTTCCGGAGTGACGCCGAGGCGCGCAACCGCGACCGGCGCCGACAACACCCCATCAGTGTAGGGTGAACAAGAGATGCAAGAAGGCATAATGGAGTTGATGTGGCGCACTTCTCACATGAGCGGCGGCAACGCTCACTATGTGGAAGCGCTCTACGAGCAGTATCTGAATGACCCCGCGACTGTCCCCGATGAGTGGTGCCAAGCGTTTGATCAGCTACCGCGCCTGGAAGGCACTCCCTCCCAAGATGTTCCTCTCAGCCCCATTCGGGAGCAGTTCTACCAGTTGGCCCGCGAGCGTCGCCCTGTCGTATCGGCCGCTACCGGCAGCAGCGAGAACCGCAAGCAGGTCAAGGTTCTTCAGCTGATCAATGCTTACCGATTCCGTGGCCATCAGCGCGCCGAAATCGACCCGCTCGGTCTGCGCAAGCCGGACACCGTTCCCGATCTCGATCTGTCCTTTCACGACCTGACCCAGGCCGACATGAACACCGCGTTTCAGACCGGCTCGTTCTTTCTGGGCAAGGAAGAGGCGCCGCTCAAGGAGATCGTCGAGGCGCTGGAGCAGACTTACTGCCGGTCGATCGGCTGCGAGTTCATGCACATCGTCAATACCGAAGAGAAGCGCTGGCTGCAGCAGCGGTTCGAATCAGTGCGCTCCAAGCCGAAGTACAGCCAGAGCGAGCGGGAGCATCTGCTCGAGCGGCTGACGGCGGCCGAGGGTCTGGAGAGCTATCTCGCCTCCAAGTATCCCGGGACCAAGCGTTTCGGTCTGGAGGGGGGCGAGTCTTTCATTCCGATGATGGACGAGGTGATCCAGCGCAGCGGCAACTACGGCGTCAAGGAAGTGGTCATTGGCATGGCCCACCGTGGGCGTCTCAACCTGCTGGTCAACATCCTCGGCAAGAGCCCATCGGAGCTGATCGACGAGTTCGACGGCAAGAAACAGATCAAGCAGGGGTCCGGTGACGTCAAATATCACCAGGGCTTCAGTTCCAATGTGATGACGCCCGGTGGTGAAGTTCATCTCGCGCTGGCGTTCAATCCGTCACATCTGGAGATCGTTTCGCCGGTAGTCGAGGGTTCGGTTCGTGCCCGCCAGGATCGCCGCCAGGATGACGACGGCAAGCAGGTGCTGCCGGTCGTCGTGCATGGTGACGCGGCTTTCGCCGGCCAGGGCGTGGTGATGGAAACCTTCCAGATGTCGCAGACCCGCGGTTACAAGACCGGCGGTACGCTGCATATCGTGATCAACAATCAGGTCGGTTTTACGACGTCGCGGGCCGACGACGCGCGTTCCACCGAGTATTGTACCGATATCGCCAAGATGGTTCAGGCCCCGATTCTGCACGTCAACGGTGACGATCCGGAAGCGGTATTGCACGCGACGCAGGTTGCTGTCGACTATCGCAAGGAATTCCAGCGCGACGTGGTCATCGATCTGGTCTGCTATCGCCGTCGCGGTCATAACGAAGCGGATGAGCCCTCCGGCACCCAGCCGCTGATGTACTCCAGGATCAAGTCGCACAAGTCGACGCGCACGCTCTACGTCGAGCAGCTGATCAAGGAAAGCGTGCTGGACGAGGATCAGGCCAAGCAGTTGGGCGAGCAGTATCGTGACGATCTGCTGGCCGGTAATCACGTCGCCAACGCGCTGGTCAAACAGCCCAATACCGGGTTGTTCGTCGACTGGACGCCCTATCTCGGCCACGAGTGGAGCGGTAATACCGATACCAGCTGCGACCTCGAGCATCTGACGCAGCTGGCGCAGAAGATGAGCGAGATTCCCAACGGTATCGACGTGCAGCGCCAGGTATCTCGTGTCTATGAAGAGCGTCGCAAGATGCTCGCCGGCAGCCAGCCGATGAACTGGGGCTTCGCCGAGACATTGGCCTATGCCACGCTGGTCGATGCCGGTCATCCGGTGCGCCTGACCGGGCAGGATACGGGGCGGGGCACGTTCTCGCATCGTCATGCCGTGGTTCATAATCAGGCCGATGCGTCGACCTATGTTCCGCTTCAGCACATCAAGGACGATCAGCCGGCTTTTGCCATCTACGATTCGTTCCTGTCGGAAGAGGCCGTGCTGGCGTTCGAATACGGTTACGCCACCACGGCGCCCAACTCGCTGATCGTGTGGGAAGCGCAGTTCGGAGATTTCTTCAACGGCGCCCAGGTCGTGGTCGATCAGTTTATCTCTTCGGGTGAGTCGAAGTGGGCGCGATTCTGTGGTCTGACCCTGCTGTTGCCGCACGGCTACGAAGGACAGGGACCAGAGCACTCTTCCGCTCGCCTCGAACGTTTCCTGCAGCTTTGTGCCGAGCACAACATGCAGGTGTGCGTACCGACCACGCCGGCGCAGATTTTCCACTTGCTGCGACGTCAGGTCATTCGTCCGCTGCGCAAGCCGTTGATCGTGATGTCGCCGAAGAGCCTGCTGCGCCACAAGGATGCGACTTCGACCATGGAGGAGCTGTCCGAAGGCCGCTTCCAGATGGTCATTCCCGACATCGGCGAGCGTGACCCGCAGCAGGTCAAGCGGGCCGTACTTTGTTCGGGCAAGGTCTACTATGACCTCGCGACCTACCGCTCCGAGAACGAGCGTGACGACACGGCGATCATTCGTGTCGAGCAGCTCTATCCGTTCCCCAAGGACGAACTGCTGGAAGCGCTGAAGACTTATCCGAATCTGGAGCAGGTCGTCTGGTGTCAGGAAGAACCGCTCAACCAGGGTGCCTGGTATCAGAGCCAACATCATCTGCGTCTGGTGGCAAGCATGGTCCGCGAGGGGTTGGATCACGGCCTCAAGTTCGCCGGTCGTCCGGCATCTGCTGCCCCGGCCGCAGGCTATATGTCTGTCCATGTGGCACAACAGAGCCAGCTGGTCGACGACGCTTTCAACGCGTAAGGCGCCTTGCCGCTGAGACAGGCGCGAGAGAAAAGAGACTAAGGATACGACATGGCTACTGATATCAAAGCGCCGAGTTTTCCCGAATCCGTTGCCGAGGGAACGGTTGCCACCTGGCACAAGAAGGTGGGCGATAGCGTCGAGCGCGATGAACTGATCGTCGAGATCGAAACCGACAAGGTCGTTCTCGAAGTGGTGGCGCCCGAGGCGGGCACGCTCTCCGAGATCAAGATCGAGGAAGGCAATACCTGCGAGTCCGAACAGGTGCTGGGCGTCCTCGGCGCGGCTTCCGAAGGCGGTAAGAGCGAGGACAAGCCCTCCGCCGGCGCCAAGAGCGAAGCCGAGTCGGGCGACAAGGGCAAGTCGGCGGATGAAGAAAAGCCGGCTGCCAAGGATAAGCCCGCGGCCTCTGGCAAGAGCCATGATGTCAAGGCGCCGAGCTTCCCCGAATCCGTTCAGGAAGGCACCGTCGCCAGCTGGACCAAGAAGGTCGGCGAAGCGGTCAAACGTGACGAAGTGCTGGCCGAGATCGAAACCGATAAGGTCGTGCTCGAAGTCGTGGCGCCGGCCGACGGCGCGCTTGCCGAGATCAAGGTCGAGGAAGGCGAAGTCGTCGAGTCCGAAGCGCTGCTGGCCGTTTTCACCGAGGGCGGTGGTGGTGAAGGTGCGGACAGCGGAAAAGCGTCTGCCGAAGAATCTACCGGCAACCAGGATCAGGCTGGCGACGGTGAGCAGGATGCCAAGGTTGATGGCAAGATTCTGGCGCCGGCCGCGCGCAAGATGGCGGCCGAAAACGATCTCGACGTCAGCAAGATCGAAGGGACCGGCAAGGGCGGTCGCGTGCTGAAGGAAGACGTGCAGAAAGCGATCGACGACGGTTCGGCGAAGAAATCCGCCAAGCCGGCGGCTGCGGCTGCTCCGAAAGCGGCGGCTGCGCCGGCGATCGAGGGCGAGCGTCCCGAACAGCGCGTGCCGATGAGCCGTCTGCGCCAGACCATCGCCAAGCGTCTGGTCCAGGCCCAGCAGACCGCCGCCATGCTCACCACCTACAACGAAGTGGACATGAGCGCGGTGATGGCGCTGCGTAGCGAGTACAAGGACACCTTCCTCAAGGCACACGACGTCAAGCTCGGCTTCATGGGCTTCTTCGTCAAGGCGGCGACCGAAGCACTCAAGCGCTTCCCGGACGTCAACGCTTCCATCGACGGCACCGACATCGTCTATCACGGCTATCAGGATATCGGCGTTGCCGTTTCCACGCCGCGGGGTCTGGTCGTGCCGGTGCTGCGTGACACCGACAGCATGAAGCTGGCCGATGTCGAGAAGGCGATCGGCGACTTCGGCAAACGCGGCCGCGATGGCAAGCTCGGCATCGATGACATGCAGGGCGGGACCTTCACCATCACCAACGGCGGTATCTTCGGCTCACTGATGTCGACCCCGATCCTGAATCCGCCGCAGACCGCGATCCTGGGTATGCACAAGATCCAGGAACGGCCGATGGCGGTGAACGGCAAGGTCGAGATTCGTCCAATGATGTATCTCGCCGTTTCCTACGATCACCGCATGATCGATGGCAAGGACGCGGTCCAGTTCCTGGTGGCCATCAAGTCGCTGCTGGAAGATCCGGCGCGCCTGCTGCTGGACATCTAAGCGCATTCGACTCAACCATCCGACTGTCGATTCGCCGGGCAAACCCGGCGAATGGCAAACGAAGTGAACAGGATATTTTTCATGGCCGATAAATTCGATGTGATCGTCATTGGCGCGGGCCCTGGAGGCTATGTCGCCGCGATTCATGCCGCTCAGTTGGGCCTCAAGACGGCCTGTGTCGAGAAGTGGGTCAACAAGGAAGGCAAGACGGTTCATGGCGGCACCTGCCTGAACGTGGGCTGCATTCCTTCCAAGGCATTGCTCGAAACCTCGCACAAGTTCGTCGAGACCCGCGATCATTATGCCGAGATCGGGATCAACGTCGGTGACGTGGCGACCGACGTGAAAAAGATGATGGAGTTCAAGAACAGCGTCATCGCCAAGAACACCGGCGGTATCAGCATGCTGTTCAAGTCCAACGGCGTCACCGCGCTGGAAGGCACCGGAAAACTGCTCGATGGCAAGAAGGTCGAGGTGACCGGCCACGACGGCAAGACCGAAACCTATGAGGCCGATAACGTCGTTATCGCCTCCGGTTCCGTGCCGGTGAACATTCCGCCGGCGCCGATGACCGAAGACATCATCGTCGATTCCGCCGGTGCGCTGGAGTTCACCGAAGCGCCCAAGCGTCTCGGCGTGATCGGGGCCGGCGTCATCGGGCTCGAGCTGGGTAGCGTGTGGGGCCGGCTGGGCAGTGAAGTCACCGTTCTCGAAGCGCTGGACACCTTCCTGCCGATGGTCGATCAGGCGATCGCCAAGGATGCCCAGAAGCTGTTCAAGAAGCAGGGCCTGGACATCAAGATGGGCGCTCGGGTGACCGGTTCCGAGATCAAGGGCAAGGGCAAGTCTCGCGAAGTCGTGGTCAAGTACACCGACGGCAATGGCGAGCAGGAACAGACCTTTGACAAGCTGATCGTCTGTGTCGGGCGCAAGCCTTATACCGACAAGCTGCTCGACGATTCGGCGGGCGTCAAGCTCGACGAGCGCGGTTTCGTTTTCGTCGACGATCAGTGCCGCACCAATGTTTCCGGCGTTTACGCCATCGGCGACGTGGTGCGTGGCCCGATGCTGGCGCACAAGGCCTCCGAAGAGGGTGTGATGGTGGCCGATATCATCGCTGGCCAGAAGCCGGAAATGAATTACGACGCCATTCCCAGCGTCATCTACACGGCGCCGGAAGTCGCCTGGGTGGGTATCAACGAGCAACAGGCCAAGGAACAGGGCATCGAAGTCAAGACTGGTGCTTTCCCGTTCTCGGCCAGTGGACGTGCGCTCGCCAACAACGCACCGGAAGGCATGGTCAAGGTCATTGCCGATGCGGCAACCGATCGCGTTCTCGGCGTTCACATTCTAGGTCAGCACGCCGGCGAATTGATCGCTCAGGGCGTGATCGCGATGGAGTTCGGCTCCAGTGCCGAAGACTTGGCTCTGACCTGCTTCGCGCATCCGACGCTGTCGGAAGCCGTGCACGAAGCCGCTCTGGCCGTCGACGGGCACGCCATCCACATGGCCAATCGCAAGAAGCGAAAGTAAGTCATTCTCTCGCGCTTTTTGCACTAGCTGCCATTCCGCCGGGATGGCACGGGGGTGACGGGCCGGTTGACCGGCTCGTTGCCATTCGAGTCACATGCAACCTAATGGCATGAATCGATGAACCTTCACGAGTATCAGGGCAAACAGCTGTTTGCCGATTACGGTCTTCCAGTGTCCAAGGGTTTCGCCGTCGACACGCCGGATGAAGCCGCACAAGCCTGCAAGAAAATTGGTGGCGACAAGTGGGTCGTCAAGGCACAGGTTCACGCAGGCGGTCGCGGCAAGGCCGGTGGCGTCAAGCTGATCAAGAGCCCGGAAGAAGCCAAGGCATTCGCCGAGCAGTGGCTGGGCAAGAACCTGGTGACCTATCAGACCGACGAAAAAGGTCAGCCGGTTGCCAAGATTCTGGTCGAAAACTGCACCGATATCGCCAGCGAGCTGTATCTGGGTGCGGTAGTCGATCGCGCTACCCGCCGCGTCGTATTCATGGCCTCCACCGAAGGTGGTGTCGAGATCGAGAAAGTGGCCGAGGAAACGCCCGAGAAGATCCTCAAGGCCGAGATCGATCCGCTGGTCGGTGCACAGCCGTACCAGGCTCGCGAGCTGGCGTTCCAGTTGGGTCTGAACAAGGACCAGATCAAGCAGTTCACCAAGATCTTCCTGGGTCTCTCCAAGCTGTTCCTCGACAAGGATCTGGCACTGCTGGAGGTCAACCCGCTGGTGATCACTGACGAGGGCAACCTTCACTGCCTCGACGCCAAGATCAACCTCGACGCCAACGCCCTGTATCGCCATCCTGATCTGCAGGCGATGCGCGATCCGTCTCAGGAAGACGAGCGCGAAGCCCACGCTCAGCGATTTGAGCTCAACTACGTGGCGCTCGACGGTAACATCGGCTGCATGGTCAATGGCGCAGGCCTGGCCATGGGAACCATGGATATCGTCAACCTCAGCGGCGGCAGCCCGGCCAACTTCCTCGATGTTGGCGGCGGCGCAACCAAGGAGCGCGTGGCGGAAGCGTTCAAGATCATCCTCTCCGATACCAACGTCAAAGCCGTGCTGGTCAACATCTTTGGCGGCATCGTGCGTTGCGACATGATCGCAGAAGGTATCATCGGTGCCGTCGAGCAGGTCGGTGTCAACGTGCCGGTGGTGGTGCGTCTGGAAGGGAACAACGCCGAGTTGGGTGCCGAAAAACTGGCCTCCAGCGGACTGAACATCATCGCTGCTACCAGCCTGACTGACGCGGCTCAGCAGGTCGTCAAAGCGGCGGAGGGCAAGTAATGAGTATCCTGATCGACAAGAGCACCAAGGTCATCTGCCAGGGTTTCACTGGCGGACAGGGGACCTTCCACTCCGAGCAGGCGATCGCCTACGGCACCAATATGGTCGGCGGTGTGACGCCGGGTAAAGGCGGCCAGGAACACCTCGGTTTGCCGGTGTTCAACACCGTCAAGGAAGCGGTCGAGAAGACCGGCGCTGAAGCGTCCGTCATCTACGTGCCGGCGCCGTTCTGCAAAGACTCGATCCTCGAAGCCGCCAATGCTGGCATCAAGTTGATCGTGTGCATCACCGAAGGCATTGCGACGCTGGATATGCTCGACGTCAAGGTCAAGTGCGACGAGCTGGGTGTTCGACTGATCGGCCCGAACTGCCCGGGCGTGATCACGCCGGGCGAAACCAAGATCGGTATCATGCCGGGTCATATCCACAAGCCGGGCCGCGTCGGTATCGTGTCTCGCTCGGGCACCCTGACCTACGAAGCGGTCAAGCAGACCACCGATCACGGTTTCGGCCAGTCCACTTGTGTCGGTATCGGCGGCGACCCGATCCCGGGCTCTACCTTCATCGACATCCTCGAGATGTTCGAGAAGGATCCGCAGACCGAAGCGATCGTGATGATCGGTGAAATCGGTGGTACCGCCGAAGAGGAAGCGGCAGCCTACATCAAGGCTAACGTGACCAAGCCGGTGGTCTCCTACATCGCGGGTGTTACCGCGCCTCCGGGCAAGCGCATGGGCCATGCCGGCGCGATCATCTCCGGTGGCAAGGGCACTGCAGACGAGAAGTTCAAGGCGCTCGAAGATGCCGGCGTCAAAACCGTGCGTTCACTCGCCGAGATTGGTGATGCACTGAAAGCTGCCACCGGCTGGTA
Source organism: Salinicola halimionae (assembly GCF_003206065.1). Lineage (GTDB taxonomy): Bacteria > Pseudomonadota > Gammaproteobacteria > Pseudomonadales > Halomonadaceae > Salinicola > Salinicola halimionae. The sequence continues at coordinate 655,052 of NZ_PZJQ01000004.1, forward strand.
ACGTCGGTAAGCCGGTAAGCCGGTAAGCCGGTAAGCCGGTAAGTCGATGAGTCGATGAGTCGGTAATCGATGAGCCAGGCAGTTCGAGGCAACATGCCTCGTCAACGGCCCGTCNNGACGGGCCGTTGACGTTTTGGGCCAGCCGCTTGATGGCCTAGAACATGGGATATTCTGTGCTAGAGGCGAGAAAACGCCGATATCAGACTTGGACCAATTACGCCCGTTTGCGTTTGTTGATCATGCGCAGGAACGCTCTGCCGGCGGTAGTGAGGAAGATGGGGAAGCCCGCCAGTAGATAAAAGTAGTAGGTGACGAAGCGCCAGATCAGTACCGCGGCGGCGGCACTCTGCGCCCCGATCAACGGCGTCAGCAGAGCCGATGATGTCAACTCAGCGCCGCCCGCGCCACCCGGCAGAAAGCTCAGTTGCCCGGCAGCCATCGACACCATCTGGACCAGGAAGGTCCAGGCCCAGTCGATATGCTGCCCCAGCCCCTGAACCACGAGGTAGAGAATGCTGTAGCGAATCAGCCAATGCGCGCAGCACAGCAGAAATACGCTCAACAGCAGCCAGTGCGGCAGTCGCAGGGTTTCGATCAGCGAATTGCGAAAATGCAGAAGTCGACGGGCAAAGCCGAAACGCGAACGTCGCTTGACGTTGAGCCGGGCCAGCCAGCGTCCGGTCATGTGCATGACGCGAGCGTAATTGCTGAGCGTCAGCCATAACAGAATGAGGGCGGTGAGCAGCAGCAGCGTAGGCAGCCCCACCAGCCAACCGAGTCTCAAATCGACGGCTTCGATCAGCACGTAGAGGGCAACGCCGATCAGGCCGGATAGAAAGAACAGCATGTCGGTAAGCTGATCGACGGCGAAAATGGCCGACGCCTGAGCCGGTCGTATGCCGCGCCGGGCCAGCAGGCCGAGCAGAGTCAGCGGACCCCCGGTGCCGCCTGGCGTTGCGCAGATCGCGAATTCCGTCGCCATCACGATCGAAAAGGCACGAGTCTGCGAGAGTTTCCCCGCGCGACCGGCCAACAGCAGTCTCAGACGCAAGGCGTTGAGATTCCAGCAGACGACGATCATCCCCATCATCAGCAACAGTTGCGATGTCGGGAACCCCCGTAGTTCAGCAACGATGCCGCCGCCGCCGATCAGAATCGGGATCGCCAGCGCGGCTACCAGCCCCAGCGCCAGCAGCCACAAGATGCGTTTCATGCCGCGGAACGATCCTTGTTCGCCCGTTTGGCGAGATTGTCAGGGACGAGATCGGGTGCCGCGTGGTCGAGCCACGCCTGTTTGGTCAACGGCTGGCGCCCGCCTTCCAGCAAGTGCTCGACCAGGTGCAGCCAGTAGTCGTAGGAAGGCTTGTAACGCATGTCTACCGGATGCAGCGCCAGTCGCAGCAGCCGGGCGTGCTGAAAGCGGTGGTATTGTAGGGCGCTGACCACCCGGGACATGCCGCGTCGCCAGGCGCTGCGCGCGCTCCACACGATGCTAGGCGCTTCCAGCGGGGAGAAACCGGGCAGTCGATAGAGCCGTTGTGGATCGCTGGTATAGGTAAACGGGCGCTCCTGCAGCGCTTGCCGCGTGCCTTGGCTCATCAGCCAGGCGGGCGCTACGAAGCCGCCATGGGGCCACCCACAGGCTTCGAACTGCGCGATCCCGTTGTCCAGCAAGGCGCCTGCTTGGTCGTGGTCGAGCGCGTAAAATTCGCCCTCCCAGGTATAGATCCGACGCATGTAGTAATCGCGCAGTGAGCGGGGCGCCGGAGCATCGTCACGGTGATAATAGCCATGCAGCGTCAGTTCGTCGCCGAGCGCCAGGCGGGTATCGAGTACCCGGCGCAGGGTGTCACTGTCGCGGCATTCGCCACGCCCATGAAAATTGGGCACGACGAGCCAGGTGATCGGAATGCGCTTTCCCAGCCGTTCACCCAGACGATCGATGGCCTCGACGAACCCGCGATAGTCTGGCCAGGTCTCGGGGGCAATGTCGTGAAGCACCAGCGAAAAGTGCTGCTTATCCATGCTGAGAACCCTGCTGGGCTTCTCCCGCACCTTCGGTGGCGCTGGTCAGCCGGCGGTAGTGAGAGAGCAGCCCGTCGATGACGACGTCCCAATCGTGATTGCGCTCCACGTAACGGCGCGCCCGGCGTCCGGCTTGAGGAGCGTCGTGATTGGCGAACAGTTCTTTCACGGCGCGCGCCATGTCGGCCGGCGAATGCGGTTCGCTCAACAGGCCACAGCCCAGCGGCACGTTTTCGGCCAGCGCCCCCGCTCGCGCGGCGACCACGGGGATGCCGCTGGCCATGGCTTCCAGTGCGACCAGGCCAAAGGTCTCCTGCGTGCCGGCATGAACCAGCGCGTCACTGGATGCCAGCCAGCTTGCAACTTCCTCGGTCGGCGTATAGCGATCGATCACACTGACGTTGTCGGGTACCTGAGTAGGCATGCTGGGGCCCACCAGCAGCAGGTGATATCCCTTGCCGAGCAGGCGAGCAGTTTCCAGTAGGTCATGCAGATTCTTTTCGCGAGAGCCCCGGCCGACGAAAATCAGCAACTTGGTGTCGTCGTCGAGATTCAATCGCTGGCGAAGGGCAGCGTTCTGGCGGCTGGGATGGAACGTTTCCAGGTCGACGCCTAGTGGCTGAATAGCGACTCGCTCGATGCCCAGCCGAGTCAGCCGTTCCGCCATCACCCGGCTGGGCGCAAGCACCTGATCGTAGCGACGGTAGAGCTGGTAGACATAGCGCTCCACCAGTTTGTCGGTACCGCTGCCCATTCGATTGCTGATCAGCCTGGGCAGGTCGGAGTGATAGAACCCGACGACCGGCACATCGAGCTTGCGCCCGGCGCGCAGCGCCGCCCAGCCGGTCACGTAAGGATCGCCCGCTTCGATGATATCCGGTGACAGGCGAACGAGCTCACGCTCCCAGCCACGTCGACGCAGTGGAAATCGATAACCCTGGCTGAACGGTAACGGCGGTGACGGAACTTCGTGAATGCCGTTGTGGGTAAAGAGCTGCGAGCCAGGTATCAAAAGGCTGCAGGTAATGCCGGGCAGCTTGGCAAGTCGCCGGTGCTTGGCATCGAGATAGGTACGAACCCCACCGCTGGCGGGGGCATAGAACATCGTAACGTCGGCAATATGCAACGAGCCGCTCCTCTAAAAAACATCCCTGTCGGTACGGCCCATTCCAGGGAATGGCGATGACTGAATCGATGACCGACTACATTGCAGTATATCGTTTTACTGCCACAGGGCGTTCACACCATAGTGGTAGCCCGGCGGCGCCGTCGTCAGCGCTGCCGGGCCGTTGCGTCGCTCACTCGGCGGGAGTGGCCACCAGCGAGCGTGTCGCTTCACGCGCTTCGACCAGCTTGACGCGCAGGGAGCCACCGAGCTGATAGCGCGGCTCGCCGGCGATCTGGATGCGGCCTTCCTTGTCGTCGATGGCGACCTGAGTGCGGTCGCTGTGGATCAACGGTGCCGGCACGAAAGCGGTCGCCCCGTTGGCGATCAGGCGGACCCGCATGCCACCACGGCGGATATCGATGATATCGGCATCGTACACTTCGCCCTGGTCGAGGGTGGCGCCCAGATAGCGCACGTAAAGCCAGTCTTTGACGTCACGTTCGGCCATTCGGTTCAGTCGGCGGCGCTCGGTCAATTGTTCGGTCAGCTGCTGACTGGCCTCCGCGGGAGCCGCTTCAGACTTAAGGACTCGTTTGATCAGGCGGTGGTTGACCATATCGCCGTACTTGCGGATCGGCGATGTCCAGGTGGCGTAGGCGGGCAGCCCCAGGCCGAAATGCGGTCCCGGACGCGCCGACATATTGGTGTAGCCCTGAAAACGCCGCAGACGGACATCCAGCCAGGCATCCTCACGAGCGTCCAGCGCCCGGCGAAACTCGCGATAGCGAGAAAGTTCGGAGAGCTGCTCGCGCTCCACCGGGATTTCCTGGGCGGCCAGAAACTCGAGCGCCTGATCGATTTTTTCCGGCTCGAAGGCGTGGTGCACGTTGAAGATCCCGTGACCGACTTCCTTGGCCAGCAGATCGGCACAGCAGGCGTTGGCGACGATCATCGCTTCTTCGATCATGCGCTGGGCGATGCGTCGTTCCTCGACCTTGATGCCCAACACGTTACCGGCATCGTCGAGGTCGAACGCGTAGTCCGGCCGGTCCTTGAATACCAGCGTGTTGGCTTCGCGCCAGGCGGCACGGGCTCGGGAGAGATCGGCCAGTGCGGTGAGCTGTTCGGCGATCGGCGCTGCCGGCGCCTCTATCTCCGGCTTGTCGTCGATCCAGTCGGAAACGGCGTCATATACCAGCCGTGCCTGCGAGCGAATCGTGGCGGCAAAGAAGCGATACTCGCCCAATGTGCCGTCTCGGCCAACCTGCAGCCGGCAAGCCAGCACCGGACGCTCGACGTCCGGCTTCAGCGAGCACAGGTCGTCGGCCAGGGCTTCCGGCAGCATGGTGATGTTCTGTCCCGGCAGATAGACCGTGAAGGCCCTCGTGCGCGCTTCCTTGTCCGCAGGATGAGACTCGTCAACGTAGGCTGTCGGATCGGCAATTGCGACCGTCATGGTCCAGCCGTCGTCGGTCGCTTCGACACGCAGCGCATCGTCCATGTCGCGAGTCTTTTCACCGTCGATGGTGAAGAACGGCTCGGCAGTCAGGTCTTCGCGAGTCAATCCTTCTTCCTGCAGCGGCCAAGCGTCGGCGGCCGGCGGGCACTCCTGTTCGAGCGCGTGCCGCGCCAGTGTGACCCGCCATGGCACCGCCGGATCCTCGCTCTTGACTACCAGCTCGTCGATCTGGGTGAAGAACGCGCGATCGTCCGGGCGCAGCGGATGGCGAATTAGCCGCGCGACGACCCAGTCGCCGTCGGCGATGTCGGATTCTTCCAGCGAGCGCTTGATACGCGCCTTGAGCGAAAGATTGATCGAAGGATGATCGGGGACCACGGCCAACCGGCCGTCGCGCTTCTGCACGCGCGCCACGAAGCGGTCCAACGATGCCTCGAGCAAGGTTTCCGGATCGGCCTGTTTCTTGTCGCCATCCTCCTTGATGACCGCTTCGATGCGATCACCATGAACGACCTGCTTCATGGCGGGAGGCGGAATGAAATAGGAAGTGCCGTCTTCGGCTTCGAGAAAGCCGAACCCCTTGTCGGTGGCCTTGATGGTGCCCTGGACGCGGGGAGTATTGGCCCGGATATTTTGCTTCAGCTGGGCCAGAAGAGAGTTGTTCTGCAGCATCGGATCGGATCGGTCGGTGGACGAGATCGACACTATACGGATTCCGTCCGGGGCACGCCAATCGTCACCGCCGGGAATGTTCATCATCGACTGCCGCGTGGCAGGCCTGCGAGTTCGACGAAAGTTGGCTGCTCTGGGGCTGGTGGATTGGTATTCGACTGGTTATGTTGGTGGTATTGAAGTGGTATTGATCACGATACGGATTCGCCATGCAACCGACGCTTTCTCGGCTCAAGCTGGATGCCGACCAATCGACCCCGCTCTATCGACAACTGGCTCAGCAGCTGGTTGAGGCGATCGAGGCAGGTGACTGGGGCACTGGCGAGGCGCTGCCTTCAGAGCGGGTACTCGCGGAAGCGCTCAACGTTTCACGAATTACCGCTCGCAAGGCGCTGGACCGGCTGGTGGCGCTGGGGCTGATTCAACGCACCCAAGGTTCCGGCACCTTCATTGCCCCACGACTGAATCAATCGCTGACACGGCTGACCAGCTTTACCGAACTGTTGATCCAGCGCGGGCATCGTCCCAGTTCGCGTTGGCTCAGTCGCTGCATGGGGACGCCCACGGTCGAAGAGAGCTTGCGCCTCGGCGTGAGCGCGGACCATCAAGTATCGCGCCTCAAACGGCTGCGGTTGGCGGATGACGTGGTGGTCGCAGTGGAAGAGAGCTGCCTTCCTCACCGGGTGTTGCCCGATCCCGAGGCTGTGACCCATTCGCTCTATCGCCATCTCGATGATCGGGGTATGCCGATCGTACGGGCACTGCAGCATGTATCGGCGGTCAATGCCGATGCGGAGCTGGCGCGGCTGGCGCAGGTGCCGGAATCCCAGGCGCTGCTGATGATGACGCGGCTCGGCTATCTTGCGGACGGCCGTCCCGGGGAGCTCACGGTGACCTATTGTCGCACCGACTACTACGACTTCATGGTGGAACTGACTCAATGATGACGCGTAATGGAATGCCATCGCCCACGCAGGAGGCGAGATGCTTTACGGCAATATTCTGACTGCCGAAGGATGGCGGCTCGGCACCCTGGAGTGGCGCGACGGACGAATCGTCGCCATCGAGGGCGAGCCGGTCGATCCCGACGTCAACGAGCATCCTCGGCTAGTGCCGGGTTTCGTCGACCTGCACGTGCATGGCGGCGGCGGGGCGGATGCCATGGAAGGCGGCGATGCCGCCGCGATCATGGCGCGAACCCATGTGCGTTTCGGTACCACCAGTCTGCTGGTGACCACCATGACCGCGCCCATGCCCGACATTCGCCAGGCCTTGCAGGATATCGCCCGGCTGATGGCCAAACCGCCATCACAGGCTTCGCGGCTGTTGGGCGTGCATCTCGAAGGGCCTTTCCTCAATCCCGGTAAACTAGGGGCGCAACCTCCCTATGCTTTTCCAGGCCTGATCGAGGATGTCGAGGCGCTGATGACCTTGGCTCCGATTCGCGTATTGACGCTGGCCCCGGAGCTTTCGGGCCATGCCGAACTCATTCGCCAATTGCGAGAGCGCGGCGTGCGGGTCCAGATGGGGCACACTCTGGGTAGCTATGAAGAGGGTGTGGCCGGGCTCGAACATGGCGCCCACGGGTTCACCCATCTGTTCAATGCGATGACCGGGCTTCATCATCGCAAGCCGGGCATGGTCGGCGCGGCACTGGCGCATGCTGACTATGCGGAAATCATTCCCGATCTGCTCCATGTTCATCCCGGCGCCATTCGTACGGCCCTGCGCTGCATTCCTCACCTCTATGCCGTCACCGATTCCACCGCTGCCGCCGGCATGCCCGACGGCGAATATCGTCTGGGGGAGCAGCACGTCACTAAATGCATGGGCGGCGTGCGACTGGCCGATGGCACATTGGCCGGCAGTACGCTGACCATGGATCAGGCGCTGCGCAACCTGGTTCAGATCGGTCTCGAGCTTGGTGATGCCAGCCGGCGGTTATCGCAATATCCCGCCGATTTCCTCGGCGAGACCGAGATTGGCCGGCTCGATATCGATTGCCGGGCCGATATCGTGGTCCTGAATTCTCGACTCGAGATCGATGCCGTCTACGTGGGCGGCGAACAGGCTCATCATGCGTCGTCACTATCATCGACAACGATAAAGACGACGCCACAGGCGGCCAGCGCGCCGCGGGAGACCCACTGATGTCGCTGATGCTTGAAGAAGCCCAGAGCGCGCCGGATTGTCTGCGAGCGCAATGGCAGGCCAATGCGGAAACGATGGCCGAGTTAGGCAAGCGGCTACGTGACGCCGATCTGCACGGGGCATTGACGGTGGCGCGTGGCAGCTCCGATCACGCGGCGGCCTACCTTGCGTATCTGGGTATGAAGCATCTCGGGTTGCCTATAGCGTCGGTGCCGCCCTCGTTGACTACCGTTGTCGGTACGCGCTGGCGAGTCCAGGGGCAGTTGGCGGTAGCCATTTCGCAGTCCGGCGCCAGCCCCGACCTGGTGGCAGCGCAAAAGGCGCTGACGGCCGGTGGGGCGCGCAGCGTGGCGTTGGTCAATACGCCAGCTTCACCGCTGGGGGACGTTTCAGAGCGTGAGATCGTGCTGCATGCCGGTGTCGAGAAGAGCGTTGCGGCGACCAAGAGCTATCTCGCCACCTTGGCCGCCTGTGCCCATCTGGTCGGCGCCTGGGCCGAAGACGAAGCGCTGCTGATGGCACTGGAAGCGCTGCCGTCGAAACTCGAGGTGGCGGCACGTCAGGAGTGGCAGCCGGCGGTGGAGGCGTTGGCCGAGGTCGACAGGTTGCTGGTGATCGGACGCGGCCTGGGGCTCTCCGTTGCGCAGGAAGCCGCGCTCAAGTTTAAGGAAACCTGCGCTATCCAGGCCGAGCCCTTCAGTGCCGCCGAGGTTCGCCATGGGCCAATGGCGCTGATCGAACCGGGCTACCCAGTGCTGATACTGGCCCCACCGGGGCCGGATCAGGCCGGGCTGCTGGAACTGGCCGAGTGGCTGGAGAGCATCGGCGCCAAGGTGCTGCTGGCCGCCGACGATAGTGTCGCCGCGCGCCATCTGCCGTTGATCGATGTCGGTCATGACGATCTGCAGCCGCTGTCGGTGATACAGAGCTTCTACGTGATGGCCGCCAGGTTAGCGGTCGCCCGGGGTGGCGATCCGGATCGACCGCGTCATCTGCAGAAGGTGACCCGAACGCTCTGAATCGCCAACGGTATTTGCCGTTGTCACAGGACGCAGCCAGACCACCTGGATTCGGCATGTGCCGAATTGGGTCTGGAGTGAAACAACAACAAGTCGGGAGTCTTCATGTCATCCACATTACGATTTCTCCGAGCGCCGATGCGCGGGGTGGTGGTTCCACTGGCCGAGGTCCCCGATCCGGTCTTCGCCGAGGGTGCCATGGGGCCTGGCATTGCCATCGATCCGTTGGGGGAGACGCTGCATGCACCCTGCAACGGGGAGATCATCCAATGCGCGCGGACCGCGCATGCGATCACGCTACGTGACGACGGCGGTCAAGAATGGCTACTGCACATCGGCCTCGATACCGTCGATCTCAATGGTGAAGGATTCGAGTTGCTGGTTGCGACCGGTGAGCGAGTCTCTGCCGGCAATACGCTGTGCCGGTTCGACGCCGATCGTCTGGCGCAGCGGGCCAAAGCGCTCGTCACTCCCATCGTGCTGATCAACGGCCCCGACACCGAGCTGGCGACACTGGTCGCACCAGGGACGATCGTCGAGATGGGTGAGGACCTGCTGCAGTGGCAGGGATCTGGGGCGGCGATAGCTGCTGTTCGGAAGCCGTCCTCAGGCGGTGAAACCGTCCAAGGCGAGGCAATCATCGCTGCCGCCAGCGGTCTACATGCGCGTCCCGCAGCGCGGCTGCGAGCGATCGCCCAGACACACAGGGTCGAACTGACGCTGTCGCGGATTGGCAGGATCGAGGCCGGAAAAGACAGGAATGGAGAGAGCAGGGGCGGCGAGGACACTCGCGGCGAGGGCGCCGTGAGTGTCGCCAGTCTGAGCGCGTTGCTGAATCTGGGCCTGGTTCAGGGCGACCGAGTCACTGTCTCGGCGCGCGGTGCGGGGGCGCAGGCTGCGGTCGACGTGGCTACCACACTGCTGGAGACCCCCGAGTCTCAGGATAGTCCCCCACAGCGCGAACCACAGCAGCAAGTGCAGGCCGGCGAGCAGTCACTAGTGCCACAGAGGTCCGATGCCGAGGCAGGCTCTGATCTCTCCAGAGGTCTGCTGAGCGGTCTGGCGGCGAGTTCTGGCCTGGCGGTCGGGCCACTGGTTCGCTACGAAGTGTCGTTGCCCGACGTCGCCGATGCCGCGAGCGACCCCGAACAGGAAAAGCAGGCGCTGGCCGCCGCTATCGCCGAGGTCGATGCCGGACTCGAACGTTCGACACAGGCGGCGAGGGCGCGTGGTCAGGAGACCGAGGCGGAAATATTCGAGGCGCACCGTGCCTGGCTGGATGATCCCGTTCTGCGCGCGGCGGCCGAGGCGGAAATTGCCGGTGGACGTAGCGCCGGGCGTGCCTGGTACCTGACGCTGGAAAACGAGATTCATCGTTTGCGTGGCGGTGACAACGCGCTGCTGGCGGCGCGGGCCGATGACCTGCGTGATCTGCAGCGCCAGGTCATGCAGCCGTTCGCGACCGAGGTGGCGACGACTCTGGCTGGGCTAGAGGGGGCGATTCTGACGGCACGGGAGCTCACACCCTCCCAGTTCATCGAGGTGGCGGATCGGATTGCCGGGCTGTGTCTGGCCGCTGGCGGTCTGACCTCTCACGTTTCAATTCTGGCGCGCTCGCGCGGGTTGCCATGCCTGGTCGCCATGGGCGATGCGCTGATGGAGGTCGCCAGCGCCAAGGCATGTCTCGATGTCCGCCCCGACGAGTCGCGTGGTGAACTGGAACTGGCGCCAGACGATCAGTATCTGGCAATGATCGGTACCCGGCAGACGAGGCAGCGCCAGCAAGCGGAGGCGGATCGAGCCGCCGCGCACGATCCGGCGGTGACGCGTGATGGGCGTCATCTGCAAGTCGGTGCGAACATTGCTTCCAGTGCGGAAGCACGAGTCGCCGCACAGGCGGGGGCCGATGGCGTCGGGCTGATGCGCAGTGAGTTCCTGTTTCTGGAACGAAAGGCCGCGCCGTCGCTCGCCGAGCAGGGAGCCGAGTATCGCGCTGCTGTCGAGGCGATGGGTGGCAAGCCGGTCATCGTTCGTCTGCTGGATATCGGCGGCGACAAGCAGCTCCCCTATCTATCGCTGCCGGCAACGCCCAACCCGGCGCTGGGAGAGCGCGGCGTAAGGCTGTGGCAGATGCATCCTGCGCTGTTCGAAACGCAACTCGATGCACTGCTTGAAGCAGGCCGCGAACTGCCGCTCTGCGCGGACGGTCTGTCGACGCTGCGGCTGATGGTGCCGATGGTTGCCGATGTGAGCGAGTTGCGCTGGGTGCGAGGACGACTCGAGTCACGAGCCGCCGAGCTGGGTATCGAGCGGCTGCCGGCACTGGGGGTGATGATAGAGGTGCCGACGGCGGCGCTGTGTGCCGAAAGCCTGGCGGACGAGGCCGATTTCCTCTCCATCGGTACCAACGATCTGACCCAATACGCGCTAGCCATGGATCGCGAAGTCGCGTCGCTGGCGTTGCGTAACGACGTGCTCCATCCAGGCGTGTTGCGGCTTATCGCTTTATGTCTCGAGGGTGCTGCCGGTCGCTGTCCAGTAGCCGTTTGCGGCGCGGCGGCGGGGGATCCGCTGGCGGGAGCCTTGATGGCGGCCATGGGCATCGAGGAGCTTTCCGTCGAACCCGGACGCGTCGCTGCCGTCAAGACGGTCCTGCGTCAGCTGGACGCCGGCGTGCTGGCCGCGCGGCTGCCGTCGCTGCTCGCGCTGGAAGATGCCGCCGCTGTCAGACAGGCGCTGAAAGAAATGCTGCAATCCGACGTGACGAACGCAAACGTCCAGCGCATCGAGGAAGCATCCCTTGGCCTCGATCAAGCAGTTGCCGACACCGATCCAGCGAATCCGAATAGCAACAATACGACAACAAGATATTGAGGAGCGCGTCATGACCACGACCTTCGGTTCCCGGCTCATGGCCGGTCTTCAAAAACTCGGGCGCTCGCTGATGCTGCCCATCGCAGTGTTGCCGGTGGCGGGTCTGCTGCTGCGGCTGGGCCAGCCGGATCTGCTCGATATCGGCTTCATCGCCAATGCGGGCAATGCGGTATTTTCCAACCTGGCGTTGATCTTCGCCATCGGTGTGGCGGTCGGTTTCGCCGACGATGACAACGGAGCTGCCGGGCTGGCCGGGGTGATCGGCTATCTGGTCCTCACCGCGGTACTGGAAACCCTGAGTCCCGATATCAACATGGGGGTGCTCTCGGGCATCATCATCGGCAGTGTGGCCGGGGTGCTCTACAACCGTTACAAGTCGATCAAACTGCCGGACTACCTGGCGTTCTTCGGCGGCCGGCGTTTCATTCCCATCGTCACCGGGCTCTCGGCAGTGGTGCTTGGTGGCATCTTCGGTCTGATCTGGCCCCCGGTTCAGCAGGGCATCGACCAACTGGGGCAGTGGCTGATCGATGCCGGCGATCTCGGCCTTTTCGTCTATGGCGTGCTCAACCGCATTCTGATCGTGACCGGGCTGCACCACGTGCTCAACAGCTTCGTATGGTTTGTGTTCGGCAGTTTCGACGGCGCCACCGGCGATCTCAATCGCTTCTTCGCCGGCGATCCAACTGCCGGCAGCTTCATGGCCGGCTTTTTCCCGGTGATGATGTTCGGCCTGCCGGCAGCGGCGTTGGCGATGTACCGCGCCGCCCCCCGGTCACGCCGCGCCCAGGTCGGCGGCCTGTTGCTGTCGTTGGCGTTGACCGCCTTTCTGACCGGTGTTACCGAGCCGATCGAGTTCTCGTTCATGTTCCTGGCGCCCGCGCTGTATGCGATGCACGCCGTTCTTACCGGCATCTCGATGGCGGTGATGAACATGCTCGACGTCAAGTTGGGCTTCACTTTCTCCGCCGGGGCTTTCGATTACGCGCTTTCCTACGGCCTCTCCACCAACGGCTGGATGATGATCCCGGTGGGGCTGGTCTATTTCGTGCTCTACTACGGCATCTTTCGCTGGGCGATCGTTCGCTTCGATCTCCCAACACCCGGCCGCGAACCGGAAGTGGCGGCAGTGAGCGTCAGCCGCGATCCCGGCGAAAGGGGGCCTGCTTTCGTGACCGCCCTGGGGGGGGCGGCCAATCTGGTCAGTGTGGGCGCCTGTACCACACGCCTGCGTCTGGTGATGGAGGACGACGCCGCGATCGACGAGCCGTCGCTCAAGGCGCTCGGCGCTCGAGGGATTCTGCATCTGCGCGGTGGCGGTCTGCAGGTGATCCTGGGGCCGATCGCCGATGCCGTGGCCGACGACATTCGGGTGGCGGTGCGCGATCATGGCAAGACGCTGGAAGTGCCGGTGGCGGTCGAGAGCGATGCGGCCCTGAGCGATGCCTCCCTAGCTAATGCCAAACTGGATGATGCTTCACGTCAGGCATGGCTGGCGGCGCTGGGCGGCACGGACAATATCCGGAACATCGCCGCCGTGGCGACGACCCGGCTGCGACTGGAGTTGGACGATCGCGGGGAGATCGACGAATCCGCACTCCAGGGGCTGGGTACCGCCGGCATTCAGGAAGTCGGCAGCGGCGTCGTCCATCTGGTGATCGGCCGCCAGGCGGGCGCGGTGGCCAACAGTCTCAAGACTTGAGTCACGAGAACCTTGAACATGGCATCAAGGTTGGTGCATCGAGGCCAGCGGGCAATTGACGCCCGCTGGCCCGGCTTCGACACTGGAGCGTTCAAACGTGAAGATCGTGGCTAACAGCGCGCCGCTGGACGTTCGATGCCATCCATCCAAGGAGACACCATGCCTCAGTACTTGATTGCCAGCGACCTCGACAACACCCTGTTGAATGCCGAGCATCGCATCGACGCGCTGACCCACGAAACGCTGAGAGCATTGTCGGCCCAGGGGCATGTAATCGTGCTGGCCTCCGGACGTCACTATCACGACATCGCCGCGATTCGTGGACAACTGGAGATTCCGGCCTGGATCATCAGCAGCAACGGTGCCCACGTCCACGATCCCGACGATCGGCTCGTCAATGAAACCCTGGTGCCGACCGACCAGGTTCAGGCACTTGTCGAACTGCCGCGCCCGGCCTCGGTGAGACTCAATATCTATACCCACGACCGCTGGCTGATCGATGCCGAGGCGCCCGAACTGCTGCCGCTGCATGCGATGAGCGGCTTCACCTACCAGGTCGACGATATGCGCGATCTGGACAGTGAACACGTCGGCAAGGTGCTCTATATCGGTGAGCCGGCGCTGCTCGAGCCACTGGAGCGAACTCTGAGGGACCGGCATGGCGATGCGCTGCATGTTACCTATTCGGCAGCCAACTCGCTGGAGATCATGCAGCGGGGTGTGAACAAGGCAACCGCACTGAGTCGCGCGCTCAAGGCGCTAGACCTACCCATCGAGCGGGCGCTGGCGTTCGGCGACAACTTCAATGACGTCGAGATGCTGACGCTGGTGAGCAACGCCTACGTGGTCTCCAATGCCCACCCGGAGGTCATCGAGCAGCTGCCCCGTGCCAACAGGATCGGCGCCCATCACGAATCGGCCGTGGCGCATACGCTGCGAACGTTCTTTGCCCTCGATTGACCTCGGCGCGTGGCTTCACCCGATCTCCACCGTCACGGTTCACGGCAAACGCTGATTCTGTTTCGCTGATTCTATATCGAGAGTTCAGCGCTTTTCTGCGGAATCGTCCAGCCTGCGTAACTGCTGCCAGACCTCACGTCGGAGGTCGGCGAGACGCGGCTGCTCGTCGCGTTCGAAGGCGACCGGTCGGGTGGTGCGCATGGCACGCAGCCCGAGGCGAGCCGTGAGCAGCCCGGCGCCCAGGCCTTGCCCGGCGCGGGTCGAGAGCTTGGCGGCCAGATTCATCGACAGCAGGTCCATACCGGCATCGCTGACCATCTCGCTGGCACCGGCGAAGGCCATGTTACGCAGCACTTCCCGAAAAAGGCGCAGGCGGCTGGCGTAGCCGAGCTGCAGGCCGTAGAGCGCGGCGATGCGGTCGAGCATAGCGATGTTGCGCCATGCCATCAGCGCCATGTCGACCAGTGTCAACGGACTGACCGCGACCATTACCGCGGTTTCTCCCGACATCCGCGTCACCAGCCGCCGTGCGGCCTGGTCGCGGGGATTCAGGATGTGATGGGCGACCAGTTCGCGGGTTTCCTGCGCCGTATGATGTTCCTGATGGGCATGGAGAAAGGACTGCCAGTGCGGATGATCCTTGGAGAGTCCCATCTGACTGCGTAACTCATCGGCCAGTGCCAGAGGGTCCGAGTCGGCGTCGCTGGTATCGCCGATCCATTCGTCGTCCAGCCGCTGGCGCAACCGCGCATGGCGGCGCAGTTTGCGCAGTCGCCATAGCTCTCCGCACAGCGCCTTGGCGCCCAGCCCGACGGCGAGCAGGCCGACCAGGCTCCAGGCGCCAGCGAGCCAGTCGCCGCCGAGCGCGGAGGTATAAAGTAACTGCACCGCCTCGATCGTACCCAGGCCTAGGCTGCCACCCAGGACCGTCATCAACCCCCAGCGGCGCTTGCGCGGCGGCTTGATCGCGGCATCGAGTGCCGGCGAGTCAAGGTCGTCGGCTGCGGTGTAGGGATCGCTGGCCTGGGTCGGCAGATAGGCCTGTGCTGCCTGTAGCGAAGCATCCTCAGCGGGCGTGGGCGGTTCGTCGAACGTGAAACGTTGTCCGGGGCGCGGGTCGCTCATCGAAGTTTGTCTCCCATCAGCCACTCCAGCGCGGCGTCCATGCGAATATGCGGTAGCGCCGCCGGGATCGCGGGTGCCGGTCGGAACGGCGTGAAGGCGAAGCCCTGGCGTCGCCAGAACTCGGGGTCCGGAAGTTTGGCCGGGACGTCGCCGGGATAGACCAGTAGCGGCTCTCCGTCGAGACCGTGTCCGCGCAAGGCGGGCTGGCGCTTGCCATCGCTTTCGACCTCTCTCGGTTCGGTAGCCCGGATCGATGCCAGCGAGAAGGCTCGAACCGGAACATTGGCGAAGCGCAGATCCTTGATCGGTTCGGCCAGTAACGATTCCAGTAGAGTGACCAGATTGGCGTGCTGGTCCGGGGTCACGTGATCGGCCTTGGTGGCGGCGATCGCCAGGCGATCGATGCGTGGCGAAAACAGCCGGTTCAGCAGGCTGCGTTTGCCGTAGTCGAAACTTCGCATCAAAGTCGCGAGCGCCTGAGACAGATCCTCGAAACGCTCGGGTCCGGCATTGAGCGCGCCGAGCACGTCGACCAGCACGATCTGCCGGTCAAAGCGGCGAAAATACTCACGATAGAAGGGTTTGACCACGTGCTGCTGATAGAAGCGAAAGCGCTTTTTCAGCGCCTGATAGAGGCTGGAGGCAGGCAGCGCTTCCAGCGTCTGGCGGTCATCTTCGCCGACGCCGGGTAGCGGAAAGAACTGCAGTACCGGGGCGCCCTGGAGATCGCCCGGTAGCAGGAATCGGCCCGGCTGCAGATGCGAGAATCCGGCTTCTCGCGCCTGGCGCAGAGAGGCCGCGTAGTGCTCCGCAAGTTCGGCCAGCCGCGACTCTTCCACCGTCTCGTCGGCTGAATGCTTGGCGACGGCGTCCTGCCAGTGTTGGGCGTATTGGCGGCGTTCCGGTCCCATGTCTTTGAGCTGGGCTTCACTCCAGCTGAGGAAGTCATGTTCGAGCAGTGGCAAATCCAGCAGCCACTCGCCGGGATAGTCGATCAGATCCAACGTCAGCGTGGCGGTATCGCCCAGCAGGCCTCGGGCACGCCGCGTCTTGTAACGCAGCTTCAGACGTAGTTCGCTGATGCCGCGCGTCGGCTCCGGCCACTGGGGCGGTGACGCCTCGAGCGAGGCCATCGCTTCGTCGTAGGGGAACCGCGGGATGCCGAGATCGGGCTGGGACACGCGCTGCGCGCCGAGCAGACGCGCCTCGCGAGCAGACTTGAGCAGATCCAGACGCGCATCGATGCCGGCGTGTCGCAGTTGATTGACCAGCGAAGTCAGGAATGCCGTCTTGCCGGCGCGCGAAAGCCCGGTGACGGCCAGGCGCAGTTGACGGTCCCGGCCGCGATCGATCAGATTCTGGAATTCATGAGTCAGTTGTCGGCGCATCGCCTCTTTTCCGAAGAAAGCCTACGCGCATGGTAAACGATATGAGCGGGGGTGAGGGCGGTGAGGCAGAGCGCGAGCGTTAAAAGGGAAGGGGACGAAAAACGACGACGCCTCGCACGGTGGCGAGGCGTCGTTCTGGTTGCGTTGAGTCGCGGTCGCTTTCAACGCGTGAAGCTGTGGTCGACTCAGTCTCAGCCGGCGAAAGCGAAGTAGATCGCGAAGACCAGGATCAGCAACACGATACCCACCGGCACGGCACCTTTCCACGGCGTCAGATCGACCGCCTTGACGTCTTCATGGACCCAGGCTTCGCGACGCGGGGCGATCTTGCCGATCAGCAGCATCACCACCACGAGCAGCACGAACACGCCGGCAACGAAATGATACTGGTTGGTGATCTCCAGGATGCCGTTGAACGGGGGCACGAAGTAGCCGGCGGCGATCAGCACGATCCCCCCGATCAGACCGAAGATGGCGGCCGATTCCGGCACCCGCTTGGTCAACAGGCCGACGATTACCACCGCCAGGATCGGGATGAAGTAGATAGCGTTCATCGTCTGGAGGTAGTCGAACAGGCTGTCCTGGCCGGCCAGCATCGGCGCTATCGTCATGGCTGCCACTGCCATGATCCAGCCGAAGATTTTGCCGGCGTTGACGACCTGCTGCTCGCTGGCCTCCTTTTTGAATATGCCTTTGTAGATGCCCAGGCTGAAGAGCGTCGTGGTGCTGTTCAGTGCCGAGTTGAAGGACGACAGGATCGCGCCGACCATGACGGCGGCGAAGAAGCCGGTCAGCCACGGCGGCAGCAGATGGAATACCAGATAGCCGTAGGCCTGGTCGCCGGCAATGCCTTCATCGGCATAGAGCTGATAGGCGATGATGCCCGGCAGTACCAGGTAAAGCGGCCCCAGCAGTTTCAGGAAGCCGGTCAGCAGCACGCCTTTCTGGCCTTCGGAGAGGCTCTTGGCGGCGAAAGTACGCTGGATGATCTGCTGATTGGTAGACCAGTAGAACAGATTGATCAGGAACACGCCGGTAAACAGTGCCGGCCACGGCACTTGCTGATCCGACCGCCCGAGCGAGTTGAGGCGATCGGGTTGCGCTTCCTGAATGGCATGCCAACCGGCAGCCATGCCGTTACCGTCACCTACGGCATCGAGCCCCAGGTAGACGATCAGGAAACCACCGACCAACAGACCGATCGCGTTGATGGTATCGGACACCGCGACCGTGCGCAGACCACCGAACAGGGCGTAGAGAGCGCCGATGATGCCGACGATCCACACCGTCATCCACAGCAGCGTGGTGCTGGATTCGATCCCCGTGAGCACGGGCAGGTCGAGCATGCCCTGCAGGCCCACGGCGCCGGAATAGAGGATGATCGGCAGCAGTATGACCGCGTAGGCGACCAGGAAGATGACGTTACAGATCAGCTGCGTCGTCGGGCCAAAGCGTTCCTGCAGCAGCTGCGGCACGGTGGCGATACCGCTGCGCAGGAATCGCGGCAGGAAGAACAGCGCCAGCAGTACCAGTGCCACGACGGCCACGACTTCCCAGGCCATCACGCTCAGCCCGTCGGAGAAAGCCGCCCCATTCAAGCCGACCATCTGCTCCGTCGAGAGGTTGGTCATCAGCAGAGAGCCGGCGATCAGCGGGAAACTGAGGCTGCGCCCGGCAAGAAAATAGCCGCGAGTGTTGCTGAGATCATCACGGTGAGTGATGCGCCAGGTGATCAAGGCGACCAACCCCGTGAAGAACAGAAACGAGATTAAAGTCCATGCATGCATAGAAGGTGTCCTAGTTGAATGCATCCCAGTGGCAGCTGTTGTGTAGGGTTGCCGCCACATTACCCGCGCAGTTTCAGGCAACTCGGATCAAACCGCTATTCGCCATTTGTCTGACATAGCTAACCCAATGTGTAGGCGTTTAGGTGCTGGCGACTTCAACCGAGACCCGAAAAATGGACAAATGCTATATCGCGTGGAGCGCAAGATAGGGCCTCAGTCGTCGATAGGCAGTTCGGTGGCGGTCAGACTGCGGTGGCATTCGGGACTGAACGAGACGACGTACTTCCCCTCGAACGCGTAGAGCGTGTACCAGGCGCGGCGGGTCAGAGGCTGAAGTCGCCGGCACCGTGCCTGGAATCGTTGGCGTAGCGTCCGGCCGTTATCGAGTTCGAAGGCCGAAGATAACCCCTGCCGATAGAGATTTTGGTAGCCCCACCAGTAACCGTTGTCGAGATAGGGGTAGATCAGTTCACCGATCATGGGATGCACGGCAATCGCGTTGCGGGTGGTTCGCGAGTAGGGCAGTGCGCCGTCGATTACCAGTGGCGCGGCCTTGGGTTGCGTGGCGAGATCATCGATCAGCTTCATTGAAACGTCATCGGCGAGGAACGCCTGTTGGTGTTGCGCGTTGCCGTAGGCGTAGGCGAGCGTGAGAGGCATCCCCAATGCCGCGACGATAAGCGGCCAGCCGACTGTGGTCTGATTGATCAGAGGCCAGCGCGACCGACCCAGACCGGCAAGAACGCAGAACAGCAATCCAGCGTAAAGCGCGCCGAATCCCATCATGACCCTGGGTCGCCAGATCGGATCCGCCAGCGCCGAGAGAAACCCCAGTCCACTCAACGGCAAGCAGAGCAGTATCACGATCATCACCGCCAGCCCCGCGAGGTTGCGCTGGTGGCACGCGGCGACCATCAGTCCAACCAGCGTCACGGCTGACAGCCCGATCACGAGCCACCACGTCGGCTTGTCCAGGGTCATTGCCGCGTAATGCCAGAATCGCCACGTCTGTTCGATCAGATGGCCGGGCAGCTGTCCAAGCGGGGCCAGGGTGCTGTGCTGCATGCTGTAGGCGCCGCCGATCAGCCCTGCAGAAACGACTTTCGATATCACCAGTGCCAGGCTGCCAATCGTCAGCGCCCCCAGATGGAGAGACCAGTCCGGGCGACCTCGCTGAGCGATCGTCAGGGCGACGTGAAAAGCAAGCAGCACGAAGTAGACGTTGGCGGCCGGTTGATACAAAAACAGCGAAGCCAACACGCCCGCTCCGCCCGTCAGCCAACGAAATCCGGCCTGCCACGCGTGGTTCGCGCGCGGGTCCAGTGCACAGGCAATACCGGTGACGGCGCAGGCCAAAGCCAGGGCCATAGGCAGTGCATCGAAGTGGTATGAGAGGTTCTGTAGGAAAAACGGCTGTACGACTAGAATAAGCATCGCCAGCCAAGCGTAGTTCGAGTCAAATGTCAGTAGCCGACGGCGCCATAGCAAAATCGAGAACGTGACGGCAGCTAAGCCCAGCCATAGTGGCAGCGGGGCGAGATCGGCCAGGCGCGGGCCACCATTGACGAGCAGCACGACTAGGCTGGAGAGAGGACGACCGTTGGAAACCCAGCCCATTTCTCCGTGAAAGGCACGCCAGACATCATCGCGATAGAGGCGATCAGCATGGACCAAGGGGTAGCTGAAAATGGCCAGATACGCCATTATGCCCAGCCAACGGTGTAATCCGGCTGACATGATCACCTGATCGGGGTGCGATTCGATACGCATTCATCGGCCTCATCCAACGGTGATTCAGACTGGTATATGGCAGCACGTAATTAGAGGTACAACGGCCGGGCCGGCCATGGGGACTTGCCGTGCCTTAGTGTAGCGTATGCTAGACTTACGGAGTACGAAGCACGGAAGCTTCGCCATCCCGTCACTATTCATCGTTAGTCGTGCCAGTGCGCCGTCTCACGGTGGCGCCTTCCCAGCTTGGCTCGGCTTACCGTTTTGCAGTATGGCATGCGTGGCCTCGAACGATTCGTGCCCGTTGATATCGGGCAAGATAGCTATGACAGGAGTATGAGTGTGAGTGCATTGATCCGGCGAAGTAACCTTGAAAAACGCAAGGCGCTTCTTCCGGTGGTAGCCCTGACCGGGTTGCTACTCAGCGGTATCGCCCAAAACGTGTTGGCTTTTGGTTTCGATGATGTCGCGAAGAAAGCCGAAGACCTTTCAAGCCAGGGTTACAGTGAACCTGAGCGAAATTTGCCGGAAGCGCTGCGCAACCTGGATTATGGTCAGTACGAGCAGATCCAGTACAAGCGTGATCGTGACGTCTGGAGTGGAGAGGACGGAGTACCCTTTACTCTCAGCTTCTTCCATGAAGGCATGCACTATGACAGCGCCATTCAGCTGCATAGCGTCGACGATCAGGGCGTGCACGATTTCGCGTTCAATTCTGACGACTTTACCTACGGCAATCTGGAACTGGCAGATGACGTCAAGAATGACGACGGCCTGGGCATTGCCGGTTTCAAGGTCAATTACGCTCTCAATCAGTCCGATCGCAAGGACGAGACGATGGTCTTCCTCGGTGCGAGTTATTTTCGCGTCATCGGTAAGGACCAGGTCTACGGCGTTTCCGGCCGCGGTCTTGCGGTGGACACCGGCTTGCCCTCCGGCGAAGAGTTTCCCCGGTTCAAGGAGTTCTGGATCGTCAAGCCGAGCAAGTCGAGTCAGTATCTGACGATCTTCGCTCTACTTGATTCGCCCAGCCTGACCGGCGCCTATCGTTTCGTACTGCGCCCAGGCAACGATACCGTCGTTGACGTCAAATCGCGCCTGTTCCTGCGTCGTCCCGTCGAGAAGTTGGGCGTGGCACCGCTGACCAGCATGTATCTCTACGGTCCGGAGCAGCCATCTTCGACGCTGAACTATCGGCCGGCCATTCACGACTCCAACGGTCTTTTGATCAGTGATTCTCAGAACGGCTGGACCTGGCGCCCGCTGGCCAACCCGGCGAAGTTGATGATGAACGAGCAGGCCACGCCGCGACTGCGAGGTTACGGCCTGATGCAACGTGATCACGACTTCGACAACTATCAGGATATCGATAGCCGTTATGACTTGCGCCCCAGCGCTTGGGTCGAGCCTCAGAACGAATGGGGAGCGGGCAAGGTGGAGCTGATCCAGATCCCGACGCCCAACGAGACCAACGACAATATCGTGTCCATGTGGCTGCCGGAGACCGCACCCGGACCTGATCCCGACAAGGCGTTGGACTACGATTATCGACTCACCGTGACCAAAGACGAGAACCGTTACGTCGATCCTTCGCTCGCCTGGGTGGATCAGACGCGCCGTTCTCGCGGAGAAGTCCGTAAGGACGATCTGGTTCGGGAAGCCGACGGTTCGACGGCGTTCGTGCTGGATTTCGTGGGCCCGTCGCTGTCCGGACTAAACGACGATGCCAATATCAGCGTTCAAGCCAGTGTCGGTGACAACGGTGAGCTGGTGGATAGCCATGCCGAGCGTAATCCGGCGACCGGCGGCTGGCGCGTGTTCGTCAAGATCAAGCGTAGCGACAATAATCAGCCGCTGGATATTCGCGCGCACCTGAACCAAGGCGACAAGCGGATTTCCGAGACCTGGTATTACCGGCTGCCAGCCAATGGCTGAAGCGACGTCGATTTCCAGGATGACGTCAGCCGAACACTATCTGGAACGGCTGGCGCTCGAGGCTCAGGATCGTGACGAACGGCGCAAGCTCTTGGCCAGCGATCTGGACACTCATGACATGGCTTCCCTGCACGCTGCGCTAGGCGGGGGAGAGGTCGGTAACGATGATCCCGCCGCCAGTTCGGTGGGACGTCGGCTGGCCCTTGCCTATGCCGAGCCGCCGCTGGCGCCGCCCGAGATCCTCGACACCGACGAGCATGGCGTCACGCGCTTGCGAACGGCGCCGCCGATGCAGCGTACGCCGCTAGCTCCAGAGAAGTGGTCGACCAACCCGTTCGTGCGTTATGGGCAGCGGGTCAGGAACTGGGCGGGTCGCGGCTTCCGCCGCAAGCAGCGCGAAACCAGGCCGGCGCCTCGCTGGCAAAGGATCGCGTCCGCTCGACGCTGGGTGCTGCTGGTGCTGATATTCGGTCAGAGCATCGTCGCGGCCAACCAGATGCGGACGGTGTTGCCTTACCAGGGCCAGCAGTGGCTGGAAATCGCCATTCTGGCACTGTTCGTATTGCTTTTCGCCTGGGTTTCGGCGGGTTTCTGGACCGCCTTGATGGGGTTCTTCCAGTTGCTGCGGGGCAAGGATCGCTACGCCATCGATTCCGAAGTGGGTGACGAGCCGATTCCGGACGACGCGCGTACAGCGTTGCTGGTGCCGATCTGCAATGAAGATGTGCCACGGGTTTTCGCCGGTGTGCGGGCGACGATCGAATCGCTACGCCAGAGTGGTAATGATCGTCATTTCGACGTGTTCATCTTGAGCGATACTTTCGACCCCGATATCGCGATCCAGGAAACTCACGCATGGTTGGCGCTGTGCCGGGATCTCGATGCCTTCGGTCAGGTCTTCTATCGCCGTCGTCAGCGGCGCGTCAAACGCAAGAGCGGCAATCTCGACGACTTCTGTCGGCGCTGGGGTGCGCTTTACCGCTACATGCTGGTACTCGATGCCGACAGCGTGATGACAGGGGCCTGTCTGACCCGCCTGGTCCAGATGATGGAGACGCATTCGGAGGCGGGTATCGTGCAGACTGCCCCCCGTGCATCCGGGCGCCAGAACCTCTACGCCCGCATGCAGCAATTCGCCACGCGCGTCTATGGCCCGCTATTCACTGCCGGGTTGCACTTCTGGCAGCTGGGTGAGTCGCATTACTGGGGGCACAACGCCATTATTCGGGTGGCGCCGTTCATGCGCCACTGCATGTTGGCGCCGTTACCCGGCAAGGGGTCGATGTCCGGTGAGATCCTGTCTCACGATTTCGTCGAAGCCGCGCTGATGCGGCGTGCAGGCTGGGGCGTATGGATTGCCTACGAGTTGGAGGGCAGCTACGAGGAAATGCCCCCCAACCTCCTCGAGGAGCTCGGTCGCGACCGCCGCTGGTGTCACGGCAACCTGATGAACTTCCGGCTGTTTCTATCCAAAGGGATTCATCCGGTGCATCGGGCCGTTTTCTTGACGGGCTTGATGTCCTATATCTCGGCCCCGCTGTGGTTCCTGTTTTTGGTGTTGTCGACCGCACTGCTTGCCGTACATACCTTGAGCACGCCCAATTACTTCCCGGAGCCGGGGATGATGTTTCCGGTGTGGCCACAGTGGAATCCGACGCTCGCCGTTGGCCTTTTCGGCGCGACAGCGACACTGCTGTTCCTGCCTAAGGTGTTGAGCGTGATTCTCGTATGGGTGCAGGGCAGTCGTCAGTTCGGCGGGCCGCTAAAGGTGCTGCTGAGCATGGTGCTGGAGTCGCTATTTTCCATGGCACTGGCGCCGGTGCGCATGCTGTTCCATACGCGGTTCGTGTTGACTTCGATCATGGGCTGGGCCATCCAGTGGCGATCGCCGTCTCGTGAGAACAGCGATACCACCTGGGGAGACGCAATCCGCAACCACTGGAGTCAGACGCTGATCGGTGCAGTCTGGGCCGTCGGGGTCTATCTCATGGAGCCGACCTTCCTGTGGTGGCTGTCGCCGATCGTGGGCGCGATGATGATATCGATCCCGGTATCGACGCTGTCGAGTCGGGTTTCGCTGGGTCGGGCCTGCTTCCGGGCAAGGCTGTTCCGGATTCCCGAGGAGACGCACCCGCCACGAGTGCTGCGCCGTATGGTACGTCATCTGGGCAGGATGAACGCCGCCGCGCCTGCGCCGCATTTCGTCCAGGTGGTTCTGGACCCGGTCTCCAATGCGCTGGCGACGGCGCTGGGTACCTCGCGTCACGCTTACGCCGAACCGCTGAAACGTCGACGCCAGGAGCGTGTGACTCGGGCCGTCAGGCAAGGGCCGTCATCCATGAGCAACCTGGAACGGTTAGCGTTCCTGGACGATCCAGTGATGTTGTCCCAGTTGCATTGGCAAGTCTGGGAGGACGCAGACGCCCATGTCGCCTGGCATCAGCACGGATTGCCCACCAGGGCCACTTTCCGGGTGCCGGCATTCACCTGATCGACGCGTCGGATTCTCCGGCGAGAATGTCAGTGCGATAAAAGCAGACCACGGTTTGTCCGTGGTCTTCGAAGATTGGTCGATTGGTGTCTATGCTTAAGCGGGGATGACGTCGAGTTGTCCCCGAGCTATCCATGCTGAAGGGAATCAAGGAGTAACACTATGGGCTTTATCTTGTGGCTGATTATTGGCGGGATCGCTGGCTGGATTGCCGGAAAGGTCATGCGCGGCGGTGGTTTTGGCGTTCTGGGGAATATCGTTGTCGGTATCATCGGTGCCGTGCTTGGCGGCTTCCTGTTCAGCCTGCTGGGGCTATCGTCCAACGGCTTCATCGGCTCGCTGGTCGTCGCCACCATCGGGGCAATTATCCTGTTGTGGATCGTTGCCAAGGTCAAAAAAGCCTAGGCTTGTTCGGTATCGCCAGGTTCTGAAACGGAAGGCCGCGCCAATGCGCGGCTTTCCTGTATGGGTTTCCACCACGGGTTTTCAGGACGGGTCTCCAGGATGGAGGCGTCGGAGATGAAGATTGCTGGCGAGAATCAGGTACACTAGCGCCTTTTGACGGCCAGAGATCTGCAACGGATGCCTGATTCATCGACCGCCATGCGTAAAGAGCGCTTCATCGGGCTTGAGTGGTTACGCTTTCTGCTCGGCTTGTATATCGTCATCTTTCATACGCTACACAATTACCCGTCCATTCGTGGCTGGTCCCATTATGTGACCGATATCGGATTCTTCTCGACCAGCGCTTTCTTTGCGTTGTCCGGCTTTTTATTGACGCACGTCTATCTCGATGCCTCGCATCAAATGCGCGAGCCTCCCAGGAGTTTCTGGCTCAAGCGCTTCTCCAATCTCTACCCCATTCATATCGGCTCGCTGGTTTTAGCCATGACGGTATCGGCATTGGTCGGCTACCTTGCGATAGCGCCGGGTGATAGCGATATCTCATTGCGGTTCGTGGTGTACGACGTCAATAACGATGTCGGTCAGTTGGACTGGGAGAGCTTGAACCACACCATGGGGTCGCTGGAAACGGGCATCAATCTGCTGCTCAATCTAACGTTGCTGCACGCCTGGAACCCGCTTTATCTGACCTTCAATCCGCCGTCCTGGTCGATTTCGGCACTGTTCTTCTTCTACTTGACCTTTCCGTGGCTGGCGCCGCGGTTACGGCGCGTGCTGCATCCACGCCGCGCGATTCTGCTGGTCAATATCATCTATCTGATTCCACCGCTCTATGTCATTTTGACCACTGACTACGGCGTGCCGGAAACGGGTATTCTGCATCGAAATCCGCTAATCCGCTTGCCGGAATTCGCGTCCGGTATCTTGCTGTACGTCTTCTATGCCCAGCGCAAGACTCAGGGGCGGCTGATGTCACTGCCCCAGTGCTGCCTGACGCTATTGATCGTGGCGCTCAGCGTGGTTGTCGCCGTCTATCTGCTGGGATTGGGTCATGCCTGGTATTATGCCTTGCATAACGGCCTGCTGTTGTGGTCGCAACTGGCGTTGATCTATGTCGCCGCGCATTGGGGGGAGCCACGCAGCCCTCGATTGATGCGCTGGGCGACAAGGCTCGGGGGCGCTTCGTTGCCGATGTTCGCCCTGCATGTGCCCCTGTATGCGGTATTCTCGCGGGTCGAACGAGTGATATCCGGTGACCCCGGTCTGTGTTCGACGGACTTCAAGGGCTGTCTGGCAGCAGCGGGCGAGCTGCACCTGTGGCTGTATCCGCTGTTCCTCGTCATGACCGTGCTCCTCTGCGTTCTGTTTCAGGAACAGTTCGTGGTGCGAGTCAGAAAATTCCTGCTCCGCCATCTGCTAGGGCAAACCCCGCGCTCTCACACCGAGAAATTGAGCTAGTTTCGATTGCGTCGGTCGCGCTTTATTCTGCGCGGCCGTACTTCTAGTCGATTCGGTTGCACTTCAGGCCATCGGCGTGCGATCGGCTTTCCGTTATACTGTGCCGCCGTGTCTGCTGCTCGCGGCGTGATTCATGCCGCCCAGCGCAAGCCGCTTCCGTCTCACGAGGTCTTTCTTGAGCGAACTTCTTTTCCCGTGGTGGGCCCAGCAACTGACGCTTTGTGGTTGGCCCTATGCCAGCGATCCTCGTCAGGCACTCGGCGCCGACGAGGCATTTGCGCGCCTGCTGTCGTTGGGTATCGGTGACCGGGACGAGTTCGCATGGCGGCTCTGGGACGGTGTGACGAACGCGAAGGATCTGGCGTTGTCGCGGCTGGAGGCTCTTGAACTGCTGGCGCTCGGTAGTCGGATGGGGTGGGTTGCCCCCCAGGCCGATGAAGTCTGGTTGTGTTCCTTGGCGCGCGACATCGTGACGACTATCCCGACTCTCAGAGCGTGGGTAACGGCATTGGGCCGCCTGAAGGATCCGGCACTGGATGCGGCAGGTCGCGAATTGTTAAACCGAGAGCGCCAGCAACGGGGTGTTTCATGGTCTCAGCTGCGGCACGGCTTGCGTTCGATCGAGTCGTCTGCTCCGCCGTGGTCGGGTGATCTCTGGCAGGCAGGTCCGTGGCGGGCGAGGGCAGCGATTGCGCCGGTACTGACATGGCCGTTCGAGTGCGCCGCCGATGAGCGCCTCCAGCGTCAGGCACTTCTGCTGGAGCAGGGTGAGGTTCGTGATCGTGATGAGCTGCTCTCGCTACTGTTCTGGCTCGCCGGTCAGGGGCATCGATACGGCTGGGATATGGATGCGACTCGGGTGGCTCGTCAGGGGCCGGTGGCGCGGGTCGAGTGGTTGGCCTCACTCAATGATCAGCAGGATTATGGTCGAGTCCTGCTGCGATTGCTGGCGGACGATGAGCCGTTGGAGTGGGCGGCGTGGGATTGGTTGCGGCTTGTCGACCAAGCCTTTCTCGGCTACTGCGCGGGTTGGCTTTCGGCATCCGAGGCGGAGAACTTCGCGGCGCATGCCGTCGATCTCCTGCAGCAGCGTTACGTCGATTGGCGGGCGGTCGCTCAGGCCTACCAGCGAGGACGCAGTCTTTATGATGGCAGGGATCTCCGCGAGACGTTCGAGGACGATTGGGGGCGCCTGTTGGACGACGGCATGAGCCCGTGGCAGGTACCGCTCGGCGACACGCTCGACGTGTCTCAGCGTGAAGCGGCACGGGCGTTCGTCAAGCAACATCGGGCTTCGGCCGACAGCTGGGTGCTGGCCATCGCCGCGATTCGTGACCCGGATCTGACCCATCGTCGATATCTCGTCGAACCGGTGGGGCAGGCCAGAGTCGAGGATGCGGAGCGCTACCTCAGCGAAGTTCTAGGGCTCCATCAAGAAGAGGGCATCGGCGGACTAGCGCGCTTCTGGATGCCCGCCCAGGCTCATCACCTCAACCAGTTGGCGGCCGATGCCCGTCATTCGGCGAACCGTCGAACTGTCGGGGACTCGGTGCGGCGCCTGGCCGTCTGTTCGGACCATGCGGCAACGATCGCGATGGCGGAGAAGTATGCCTTCTATCTGACGATGGCCGCGGACAGCGGCCGTTATCAACCGACAGAGATCGAGACGCTATCTCGCTCTGTGTGCGATGTTCTCAGTCGTTTCTACAGTGATCCTCTACGGCTGTTGGCCGCCTGGCATGCCTGGGAGACGGTCCTGAGTCAGGATGAGACCCCTGAAGAAGTCTCGCTGGCGGACGACATCGAGTGGCATCGCGCCGATCCCGGCTCGCCATTCCGCTGGTTGACCCCGTCCCGGTCAATCACTTGGCGAGAGCCTGGCGTGAGGCCGACCTTGAGGCGGTTCACCGCGATATCGCTGGCAGGGCCGCTCAACGAGGCGCTGTGGCAGGCACCTCAGCCGTTGGCGCCGCAGGATCGGGTCGACCTGGGAGAATGGGTAGAACACCAGTACGCGTTGCAGGGCCCCGCCGGACTCACGGACTTTCTCGACTTTATGGTCGGGGCGGGAGACCGGCAGGACTATCAGATCAACTACGCGCCCTATACGCTCAATCGAACTAGACTCGATGCGGAAATCGCGATCCTCGAATCGGGTGACTGCGCCGACGAGGAGCGCATTCATCTCTTGCGTCTGAAGCACGTGCGGGACAACGCCTGCCGCTGTAACGACCAGGACATGACGGCTTGGGATGTGGCGCAACTGGTTGATCTGGCCCTGGCCGGCCGCCAGCTCGACTGGCTCGACGAGCCCCGTCTCTCGCATTATCTCGAGGCTGCGATGCGTCTGGCTGAACGGCACTACAGCAGTTGGCAGGATTATGCCGAGGGGCTGTACAGCGGTTTCGGATTCTTCATGGATGACACTCCGGAGCGAGAAGCCTTCCTGGCTCGTTTCCGACAAGCTCTCGATGCCTGGCTCGAGGCATCGCCACTGCTGGCCGGAGCCTGGGCGAGCCTCGATTTTCCGGGCAGTGCCATGACGCACTGGACCTCGCTGCATGTCGATATCCTTCCCGGTGAGCCGCAGCACTTGCATTAACGCTGTTCGATAATTGGATGGACTCGCCAAAGCTTATCCAATGACATATGATCACCGCTGTGCTATGCCCAGCCGAAACGGGCGTGGCTTTTTTCTGTCCGATTAGTCGATGATTCGAGCCGAATATAGGCCGTTATGGCGGTGATACCTTAGCGGGTAGTGTCACCACCACAGCGACTCCATTTCGCCGGGCGACTGTTGTTGTGTCGTCATTAGGAGAGGCGGTGCCCGTGACGGCTCACAGGCGAACGAGGTTGCGCTGAATGCTAAGACGCACGGCCATGGGGCTGGCATTGGTGATGGTCATATCTGGCTGCACTGCTCCCGTAAAACAACAACAGGTTAACGCGCAGTATTCACTTCCACTGGTCAAGTCCCGCTCGGTGGCGATCGGCATTCCTCGTAACGCGCCATCTGCTCCTCAGACCATTCGCGATTTCAAGCCGCTGGCCGTGTCGCCGACGGTGATTCGTAGGGCGCTGCTGGATGAGCATCAGCGTTGGGTGGGAACGCCCTACGCGCTGGGGGGAACCACGCATCGTGGTATCGATTGCTCGGCGTTGATGCAGCACGTTTACGGTGAAGCCTTTGCTCTCGAGCTCCCACGTACGACCGAAGAGCAGGTGCTGGAGGGCGATAGGGTTGCCGAGACGAACCTGAAGGCGGGAGACCTGGTCTTCTTTCGTCCGCCTGGCCCTTACAACCACGTCGGAGTCTACGTGGGGGAGGGTTACTTTCTTCACGCTTCCTCGTCTCAGGGGGTGAAACTGTCGCGCCTGGATAACGTCTACTGGAAGCGTTATTACTGGCAGGCGCGCCGGCCAGTCGAACGCACGCAACTTGCTCAGCGGGTGATGCTGGCAAGCGAAGGTTGAGACTGGCTCGAGTCGAAACGAAATGAATGACGAGAAGTGGATGCCGATGGCGGGTACTCTCTAGCGTTTACTCAGCAGTACAGCAGCATCAAAAAAGGGCAGCCGAGAGGCTGCCCTTTTTGCGTAGCGACGAATCATCCCGCCAAGCGGGATTCGAGGGGTCAGTGCTCGTGACCGCCTTCGCCGTGTACATGGCCGTGAGAGACTTCTTCTTCGGTCGCTTCGCGAACTTCGGCAATTTCCACGTCGAAATTCAGCTTCTCGCCAGCCAGAGGATGGTTGCCATCGACAGTCACGGTGTCACCTTCGACCTTGGTGATGGTGACCATGAGCGGACCTTCCTGCGTCTGGGCCTGAAACTGCATGCCCGGCTCTACTTCGTCGACGCCTTGGAACGCATCCCGAGGCACTTCCTGGACCAGGGCTGGCTGTACTTCACCGTAACCTTCGTCCGGAGCGACCGCGACCTTGAGCTTATCTCCGCTACCGTGACCCTCGAGTTCTTTCTCGAGACCCGGGATGATGTTGCCCGAACCGTGTAGATAGGTCAGTGGATCCCGACCTTCTGAACTGTCCAGTACCTCTCCCGCATCATTGGTCAATGTGTAGTGGAACGCGACCACGGAGTTCTGGGCAATTTGCATCTCGAAACCTTTGCGTTTGTGCATGTCTCCCATATCCTAACGTGCCACGACGTTTCTGTCAGGTCGCATTGCGTTAGAGATTGGGCCTATGGGCGTTCAATCCTGTCCCGAACGCCGGGCAAGGCGGTTGCGCCGCCTCATGGGTGTGGTTACCCTGCTTTGAGGATAGACCATCTTAATCCTGCGGTTGAGGAGAAGTTCGTCATGACCGTTTTTGTCGTTTGGCTGATTGCCTTCGTCGTCTTGCTGTTTCTGGCACTCAAGGCTTGGGATGGGGCGCTCGGGGCTATGGTCACGCGCTGGTTGCCGTCCCAGTTGCGCGGCGATCCCGCCCAGGACCGTTGGGTGATGGCGGCAGCATTGGCAGTGCTCGGCGCCACTTTCATTATCAACCCGGTTTCCATGCTGCTGACGCTGATCCTGCTGGCCTTGGGGTTGTGGGTCGGCAAGCGTCTTGCGTGTTGGGGCATGCGTAGAGCCAAATTACACTGAATGTGACGTCGGCTACCGCGGTCCTGAGACAGCAGCGTGTGGTGCTCATGCATCGCTCGCTGCTGTTTTCGTGGTGTTGTCTTGATAGTGGCGCTCGATCGTGTCGCGTCTGGTAGTCACCAATATGGCGTCAGAGCCAGGTCGACAGCGTGAGGGAGCCAAACTGGTCGCCATCATCCTGACTTTCGAACTCGTGGGTGCGCCAGATCGAGCTGTAAGTCAATTGCCAACGATTCCAGGATAGCGCCAACCCGAGTTGTGCGTCTCCCACCCAGGGCCGCCGGTCGACCGAGTGACTGTCCTCGAACGTATTGCCGTCGAGCAGCATGTTGTAGGCCATGAGGCGTCCTTCGACATTGGCGAAGAGATACCAGTTAAAGCCGCTATTTTCCTCGAAGAAGATTCGGCTGCCTTGTGAAGGCGCCACGGCAGGGATGCCGAAACTCTTGTCCAGGCCCTGGCCCAGACGTAGACCGAGGCCCGTCGCGCCATAGGTGTAGAGGTTGCCGATGGCGACGCCGACGGACGGGCCGTACTCCGCTTCCAAGGCGCCTAACTGGCTCTGTTTCCACCACGCGATCTGATAGGCGACATTCACGAACGGCTCGTTGTGAAGCTGGTTGTGCCAGCCTTTGGGCTCGTCGCTGTCGATCAGATGGTGGAAATTCTGCTGCACCGTATGGCCTCCAGCACCCGGGCCGACGAGACCCACGTCGAAGAAGAGCCCGCTGGTACGTCTCCATCCCGTCAACTGCTGGTCATCGAACAGGGAAAGCCCTGCGTAGAGTACGCCGGCGTAGGGGCGGTCGTCCTCGATCAGGCCACGCTCGCTGATGTCTTCCGGCGTGTAGATCTGCTGCCCCACGCGATAGGACGCCCCGTCGAGCGTGGAGGCGCTCCACCCGGGTATGGCATCGGCCAGATCGCGGGTCCAATGGTCACGGCCCGGTCTGAAAGACCAGTCGCCTTCGAAGCCGTTGGTGTAATGACCATCATCGCCACTGACGAATATGTCGTTTTCCGATTTCAGGGTCAAAATGCCGTCTGCCGAGGCCGCACTGGAGATCGTTGCCATGGCGAGGAGCAGTCCGGCCTGCGCCCAAGAGTTCCCTTTCATGAAGCTTACCATTCCCTTAACGGATGACGTTTGAAACATACAATAACGTACGTAAAGCGTCGATGACATCCGAAATTACTACCGCACTAACAAAAAAACGGCGCCCCGAGGGACGCCGTCTGGCAAGTCTTACCGTAGCCGCGATTCTTGACTGGTTGCGTCGTTACCATCCCCGGCTTCCGAGAGCCAGAAACGTCGCCGCCAACTCAGTATGGCGCAACGCTGACGCTGGAGCCGCTCGCGACCAGCTTGACGCGCTGACCAACCTGCCAGTTACGATCGGCTTTCTGGACCACGACCACGTTCTGACCGCTGTCCTGACGAATCTCCAGCTCGTAGCCATCGACACGATCGGTGGCCTGCTGAACCTTGCTGCCAGCGATAGTGCCGCCGATAGCGCCGGCGGCGGTGGCGATGGTGCGCCCGGAGCCGCCACCGACCTGATTGCCCAGCAAGCCACCGATAACGGCGCCGCCCAGGCTGCCGAGCACGCTCTCACCATTGCCACCCTGAATCTGTACCGGGCGAACCGATTGGATGGTGCCGTAGCTTACGGACTGCGCGGTACCAGCCTGATCCCCGCGATAGACATCTCCCGAGTACGTGGAGGTGTTGGTGCAACCGGCCAGAGCCAGCAAACTCATGACGAGCGCAGGGGCAATGAGTCGTTTCATCATCGATTCTCCTTAACATCCAGATTAGGCGTTGGTAGCCAGCATACTAAAACAGTGTTCTAAAACCAATCCAGTCCTGTCTGCTTCTCAGCGACTGAATCTTGGCCGGCTAGAAGTGTAGGAGCCATCGGCGGTCTTTGCTTCCCATTCGACGGCCGCCGCGTTCTCCCTGCCGCGGCTCTACAGTATCTCGCCCGAGCCGGAAACCTCGTCTTCCTCATCGGCGCTGCTCAGACTGCCGCTATCGACGAGTGCAGCGAGCACACGTTCACTCTCGGGGTAATCCAGTACGCCGGCATCGATGCAGGTCTCCGCCGCCAGATATCGGGCCAGCTCTGGATCACAGAGGATAGCATCCCCGTCGACGAACAGAATGGCTTGGGATTCGTCCTGCCGACGCCAGGCAAAGCGCGAGCCAGGACTTCGACTCAGTCGATCGCCTCGTTCGAGCGAGGCGCGCAACGCGCTGGGCGCCGTAGCGGACTCCGCGGGGACAACCTGGTCCAGATACTTGGGCTGGGTCATTGCACGTCCGAACCACTGAGCCATCTGCTCCGGGCGATCAATGGCGTCCAGCAACAGCTCGCGAACCCGCGCGATCGCTTGATCATCCAGTTCGCCGACGTGAAGGGGTGGCTGAAGATCGGCATCGCCATACCGTCGATCGTCGCCGAGTTGTTCGCCGATATAATCTGCGAAACCGGTCACGATCTCGTCGGCGGACGGTGCGCGAAAGCCGATCGAGAAGGTCATGCAGTCATCGGATTCGCTGATGCCGTGATGGGCGACGCCAGGGGGTAGATAAAGCATATCCCCCGGTTCCAACACCCACTCCTGGCCGGCTTCGACACTGAAGTCTTCCAGAATGCGCAGATCGATCCCGGCGATCAGTTGGGCCTGATCGCCGGGGCTGCCTCCCAATTGCCAGCGTCGCTTGCCGCTTGCCTGCAGCAAGAAGACATCATATTGATCGACGTGGGCGCCCACACTCCCGCCCGGCGGCGCGTAGCTGACCATGACGTCGTCGAGACGCCAACTCGGCACGAAATCAAAAGCTTCCAGCAGTTCGGCGACTTCCGGGACATAGTGATCCACCGCCTGCACCAGTAACGACCAGCCGCTGGATGGCAGGCGCGAGAAAGTCGCATCGTCGAATGGGCCATGACTGACCTGCCACGGCTTTTCCGGGCCGTGCTCCTCCACCAGTCTGGCCTCGATACCTTCCTCGCAGGCCAGCCCGGCGAGGTCATCCGGCTCCAGCGGCGAGACTAGGTCGGGCAAGGCGCCGCGAATCAATAGCGGCGATTTCTGCCAGTGCTGGCTGAGAAACTGCGCGGGCGTGAGGCCACCGAGCAGCGTGCGGGGCGTGTTGGCCGACGTCATGTCTTTCTCCTGCCTGGAGGTGTGCGTGTAGGAAGGTCAGAGCGCTTTGGCTTGATCGACGGCATTGCCGATGTAGGTTGCCGGTGTCAGCGTCTTGAGTTCGATCTTGACCTCGTCCGGCAACGCCAAGGTATCGATGAAGGCGGCAAAGCCGGCCTGGTCGATACGCTTGCCGCGAGTCAACTCCTTGAGCTTCTCGTAGGGCTTTTCGATTCCGTAACGACGCATCACGGTCTGAATCGGTTCGGCCAGCACTTCCCAGTTCTGGTCCAGATCGTCGTCGAGGCGTTGCGGATTGGCTTCCAGCTTGCCGATACCCTTGAGTGCGGCCTCATAGGCAATCAGCCCATACGCCAGACCGACGCCCAGATTGCGTAGAACGGTGGAGTCGGTCAGGTCGCGTTGCCAGCGAGAGATCGGCAATTTGCGCGCCAGATGATCCAGCAGGGCGTTGGCCAGCCCAAGGTTGCCCTCGGAGTTCTCGAAGTCGATCGGGTTGACCTTGTGCGGCATCGTGGAGGAGCCGATCTCGCCCGCGACGGTGCGCTGCTTGAAGTAGCCCAGCGAGATATAGCCCCACACATCGCGGTCGAAGTCGATCAGGATGGTGTTGAAGCGGCTGATCGCATCGAACAGCTCGGCGACATAGTCATGCGGCTCGATCTGAGTGGTATACGGATTGAAGGTGAGTCCCAGGGACTCGACGAAAATTTCGGCGTTCTCGGCCCAATCTATCTCGGGATAGGTGGCCAGATGCGCGTTGTAATTACCTACCGCACCATTGATCTTGCCCAGCAATTCGACCGATTCAATCTGGGTGAGTTGCCGCTGCAGGCGATAGGCAACGTTGGCCATCTCCTTGCCCAGCGTCGTGGGGCTGGCGGTCTGACCATGAGTCCGCGAGAGCATCGGCTGTTCGGCATGCTCGTGGGCCAGTCTGGTGATGGCCGCATGGACCTGACGCATGACCGGCAGCAGCGCCGCGAGACCGTCGCGCATCATCAACGCGTAGGAAAGGTTGTTGATGTCTTCGCTTGTGCAGGCAAAGTGCACGAATTCGGTGACGGCATGCAGCTCGGGCTGGTCGGCAATCGCTTCCTTGATGAAGTACTCGACGGCCTTGACGTCATGGTTGGTGGTGCGCTCGATGGTCTTGATACGCGCGGCATCGGCGATCGAGAATTCCTTGACCAGCTTATCCAGAAACGCTTGCGAGGCAGCGGAAAGCGGCGGTACTTCGCGGATGCCGGGGTGGGCCGCGAGCCGCTCCAACCAGCGCACTTCGACGGTGACGCGCGCACGGATCAGGCCGAACTCGCTGAAATGCTCGCGCAGCGGCGCAGCTTTGGTGGCATAACGGCCGTCGACGGGTGAAAGGGCGGTCAGTGCAGAGAGTTCGATCATCGTGGGTTCCCGAAACGTCGCGCGAGCAGAGAGTTCGCGGTGAAGAAGTACGTGCGAGTCGACGTCAATTGGCGTCGAGCTCGCGAAGGGTGCGTTTGATCGCACCGCGCTGGAAGATCAGGCGCCAGCGGCGGCCGCCTTGTTGGTGCCACAGTAATGCGAAGCGAACGCCGGCGAGCAGCGCAGTGCGAATACGTTCAGGCATGCTGGGGCTCTGCAGCAGGCTCGGCTCGCCCTGCACCACGATCCGGTACCGAAAGGTGGAAAGGGTCTCTTGGTAGAGCTCGCCCAGGCTTGCGATGACGTTCTCGTGCGTCTCGCCGAAATGTTGCGCTTGGCTCTGCACGCGCCCGAGGCGCTGACCGAGGGTGGCCATCATGGCATCGTCCTGGCGCAGCTTCTGCATCAGCAGAACCATCGAGAAACCGTAGCGCATCACTGCCGGTTGAGCTTGCTGTCGCGACATCACCGCCAGCAGAGTATCGACGCCTTGGCGCAGGTTGTTGTGATGACCGCCATAGATCGACTCGAAGTTCGGCGGGTCGGTGTCCAGCGTGGCGTGGATCAGCGTATTCCAGGCACGCTCGTCGCACTGTCCCGTGCGGGCGAGCTGATCGACCACGGTGGCGGCCTGAAAAACGCCGGCCAAGGCGAGCGCCTGGCGGCCGTTGCTGTCGAGCGGTGCCGATTGAATGGGCGTCGGATTCATGCCGGACGCTGACTCCCTGTCGTGGCGGTAGTCGCTGCGGTAGCCTTAGCGGTAAGGGAAGCGGCAACTGTCGCGGCGCCGGTAAGTTCGGCGACCGCCGCTGCATCGGCCGTCGCCGTGGCGCGAATGACCGCGCCGCCAAGGCATATCTCACCGTCGTAAAGCACGAGTGACTGTCCCGGGGTGACGGCTCGCTGTGGATCGTCGAAGCGAACTTCGAGTTCGCCGTCTGCCAGCAGCGTCAACTCGCAAGCGACATCCTGCTGGCGATAACGTGTCTTGGCGCTCAAGCGGCGTGTCTTTGGCGCTTCGCCGGCAATCCAGGCTGCCGGTTCGCAGTAGACGACATCGCTGTATAACAGAGGATGCTCGCCCTGAACCACGATCAGCACGTTGCGCTCGAGATCCTTGGCAGCAACGAACCAGGGATCCTCGCTGTGATCCTTGAGGCCGCCGATTCCCAATCCGCGACGTTGCCCCAGGGTGTAGTACATCAGCCCCATGTGGTCACCGATCGGATCGCCTTCCGGGGTTTCGATGCGGCCCGGCTGGGCCGGCAGATACTGCTGGAGAAAATCGCTGAAGCGGCGTTCGCCGATGAAGCATATCCCGGTGGAATCCTTCTTGCGCGCCGTCGCCAGCCCGTGACGTTCGGCCAGCGCTCTGACGGCGGGCTTTTCCAGTTCGCCGACGGGAAACAGCGTACGAGCGATTGCACTGCCGGGCACGGCATGCAGGAAGTAGCTCTGATCCTTGTTGACGTCCAGCCCTTTCAACAATTGCGCCTCACCGTCGCCTGTCGGACGCTGACGAACGTAGTGACCAGTGGCAATCCGGTCGGCACCGAGCATCTCGGCGTAGTCGAGGAACACTTTGAACTTGATCTCGCGGTTGCAAAGGATATCCGGGTTGGGCGTGCGTCCAGCCTGGTATTCCGCCAGAAAATGCTCGAAGACGTTGTCCCAGTATTCGGCGGCGAAATTGGCCGTGTGCAGCTTGATGCCGAGTGTCCCGCAGACGGCCTCGGCATCGGCCAGGTCGGCCATCGCCGTGCAGTAGTCTGTGCCGTCGTCTTCGTCCCAGTTCTTCATGAACAGGCCCTCGACATGATAGCCCTGCTCGATGAGCAGCAGGGCGGCCACGGAGGAATCGACACCGCCCGACATGCCGACGATGACTTTCCGGGCATCCTGGCGGGATGACGTATCTTCCTGACGGGGAGACGGCAGCGTGCCGTCGCTGGATGAGCGCACGGTATCGTTGGATGGGCTGGCTGAGGTCATGGTGACTCTCCGACAGTGGGCACATAGCGCCGGTGATCTGCACTCGGCACGGTTCTGCTGCCTGAATAAATGACCGGCGATTATAGCCGAAAGCAGGCTGTCGCATCGAGTCCGTCCGCAGGGCGCCGGCGAGACGAGTGACGAGGGCGTTCCCGACCGCGGGCGTCGCCGGTCTCAGCGCTCGCGAATGACCTCGAGCGGATAGCGGCGTCCGTCGCGTGCATCGCGCAATCGCTGCATCACGATGGGGGTGCGCAGTCGCCGGCTGCGGTCGAGGTCATCGATTTCGTCGAAGGTCAGCCAGTGCGCGCTGATGATCCCTTTGTCGAGAGCGTTGCCAAGATGCGCGAGCGGCAGGCTGAGGAAAGCGTGGCTATGAAAAGTGAGGCCGTCGGAGGTCTGGTGAACATAGAGGCCCAGGTAGTCGGTGATGGCGACCTGCCAGGCAGACTCTTCGCGAACCTCGCGCTCGGCGGCAGCGATGAGTCGCTCTCCGCGCTCCAGATGACCGGCGGGCTGGTTGAACAGACTGAACGGGCCGCCGCGATCCTCTTCCACCATCAGGTAACGACCGGCTCGTTCCACGACCACGGCAACGGTCACGCGGGGTGTCCAGCGATTCATGTGGTTTCTCCCAACTCAATGCGCCCAACTCGATACGCGGCCCTCGACACCGGGCCGCGGAGCTCACGCCGATCATACCCGGTCTGCGCCAATTCGAAAGTCCGCTAGCGGATATGCCGAAGCCGGATCGAATGTATGGCTATAGCCGCGGCAGGTAAGAGGAGCGCGTCAACGCTTGCGGCTCGGCTTGGAACGCTTGCTCGAGGCGCGTCGTGGAGGGCTCTGGGGTACGTTGACGGTTTCGCAGCGCCAGTTCCCGGGTTGCAGGTGGTCGAGACGCCACGGCCCGATCGCGGCACGGATCAGTCGGAGAGTGGGGTGGCCCACATGTGCTGTCATTCGCCGGACCTGTCGATTGCGGCCTTCACGAAGCTCGATCGCAAGCCAGGTCGTGGGTATCGATTCCCGAAAGCGCACCGGTGGATCGCGTGGTGGCGGCGCCGGTTGGGCCAGATACTGGACCTTGGCTGGCCGAGTCGGGCCGTCCTTCAAGGTGATGCCCTCGCGTAACGCCTTGAGCGCATCGTCGCTTGGCTCGCCCTCGACCTGTACCCAATACTGCTTCGGCAATTTATGGCGTGGATCACTGATGCGATGAATCAGGGCGCCGTCATCGGTCAGCAGCAGAAGCCCTTCAGAATCGTAATCGAGGCGTCCAGCGGGGTAGGCATCGGGAACGGGCAGGTAGTCCGCCAGCGTCGCCCGGCCCCGATCGTCGGTGAACTGGCAGAGCACTTGGTAGGGCTTATGCAGCAGATAGATTTGACTCATGCCGGGCGTTAACGATCCTTCGGACGAGACAGGTGGCACCAACCGTATTCTCGGATCGGCCATTGCCTGTCGGGACTATTTTTATCCAGGGCTTGCATACGCAATCGGTCGGCCGCATCTTCAGAGGAACCTCGGGTCTTCAATGGTATCCAATACCTCACTGAGTCCCGGCTTGATGTACCTGAGCCGATGCATCCAGGGATTCATCCATACTATGTCAGAGATCGTATATAAAGTGTCGTCCTACCCGTTTCGGAAATCGTCGAGCTTGGGTATGACGCGTCCTCCTGAGCCCGACCATCAGGAGCAGGGCGACGTCGCCGAGCAGGTATCGGACCCGCAGCTGGCGCCACCGCCCATGTACAAGGTCGTACTCTACAACGACGATTACACGCCAATGGAGTTCGTGGTCGAAATTCTACAGCGGTTCTTCGCCATGGATAGCGAAAAAGCGGTGCAGATAATGCTTGCCGTTCACACGCAGGGCAAGGCGACCTGCGGCATCTTTACCCGCGACATCGCGGAGACAAAGTGTCATCAGGTCAATGAATACGCCAGAGAGTGTGAGCATCCCCTCATGTGTGATGTGGATGCCGCAGAGTAGAGAAATCGATAGCGGACACATATCGTCGACGCTTTTGTCTGTGAAGACTTGCGAAACCGCTGATTGTGCCCGATTGTGAAAGTGCCGACCGATGCCCTCAGCGGCTAAAAGGGGACTGCCATGTTGAGTAAAGAACTTGAACTCACCCTGAACACGGCCTTCACCGTGGCGCGTTCAAAGCGACACGAGTTTATGACCGTGGAGCACCTGTTGCTGGCACTTCTCGATAATGCCTCGGCAGCCGATGTATTGAATGCCTGCGGAGCGAATCTGGAAAAGCTGCGTGCCGATCTACAGGACTTCATCAATTCCACGACCCCGCTGATTCCCGAAGAGCAGGAAGATCGGGAAACGCAGCCGACGCTGGGCTTCCAGCGCGTGCTTCAGCGTGCGGTCTTCCATGTCCAATCCTCCGGCAAGAGCGAAGTCACCGGCGCCAACGTGCTGGTGGCCATCTTCTCCGAGCAGGAAAGCCAGGCAGTCTACTTCCTCAAACAGCAGAGCGTGGCGCGCGTGGACGCGGTGAACTACATCGCCCACGGCATCTCCAAGGTGGCCGGCCATGGTCAATCGCAGCAGCCGTCGTCGGAGTCCGAAGAGGGTGAAGAAGCGGCCGGCGAAAGCGGTCAGAGCCCGCTCTCCAACTATGCCACTAACCTTAACGATCAGGCGCGCCTGGGCAAGATCGATCCGTTGATCGGACGTGATCACGAACTCGAACGCGTGGTGCAGATCCTGGCGCGCCGGCGCAAGAACAACCCGCTGTTAGTGGGTGAGGCCGGGGTGGGCAAGACGGCCATCGCCGAAGGCTTGGCCAAGCGTATCGTCGAGGAGGACGTGCCGGACGTCATTGCCGATGCAGTCGTCTACTCGCTCGACATGGGGGCGCTGTTGGCAGGCACCAAGTACCGCGGTGACTTCGAAAAGCGGTTGAAAGGACTGTTGGCCGAACTGCGCAAGCAGGACAACTCGATTCTGTTCATCGACGAAATTCATACGGTGATCGGCGCTGGCGCCGCTTCCGGCGGCGTCATGGATGCCTCGAATCTGCTCAAGCCGTTGCTGTCCTCGGGTGAGCTGCGCTGTATCGGTTCGACGACGTTTCAGGAGTTTCGAGGCATCTTCGAGAAGGATCGTGCGCTGGCGCGCCGCTTCCAGAAAGTGGATGTGCCGGAACCGACCGTCGATGACACCATCCGCATTCTCAAGGGATTGCGAGGTCGCTTCGAGGAACATCATCAGTTGAAGTACACCGATGCCGCATTGGAAAGTGCTGCACGGCTGGCGGATCGCTACATCAACGACCGTCACCTTCCCGACAAGGCGATCGACGTCATCGACGAGGCGGGAGCCCATCAGCGCCTGTTGCCGCCGGAAGCGCGCATCGCCACGATCGATGTCGAGCAGGTCGAGGCCGTGGTGGCTTCCATCGCGCGGATTCCGCCCAAGAGTGTCTCCAGTTCGGATCGCAAGCTGCTCTCTAATCTGGAGCGTGATCTGAAGATGCTGGTGTTCGGGCAGGACGAGGCGATCACGAGTCTCTCCGCCGCGATCAAGTTGTCGCGCGCCGGGCTCAAGTCGCCGGACAAACCGGTGGGCAGCTTCCTGTTCTCCGGCCCGACCGGTGTGGGCAAGACCGAGGTGGCGCGTCAGCTGTCGTTGCTGATGGGGATCGAGCTGGTACGCTTCGACATGTCGGAATACATGGAGCGACATACGGTATCGCGATTGATCGGTGCGCCTCCGGGTTATGTAGGCTATGACCAGGGCGGTCTGCTGACCGAGGCGATCACCAAACAGCCGCACTGCGTATTGCTGCTGGATGAGATCGAGAAGGCGCATCCGGAAGTCTTCAATCTGCTGTTGCAAGTAATGGACCATGGCCGCTTGACCGATAATAACGGCCGTGAGGCGGATTTCCGTCACGTGATCGTGATCATGACGTCGAATGCGGGTGCCGAGCAGATCTCTCGCCGTTCTATCGGTTTCCAGAACCAGGACCATTCGACCGATGGCATGGAGGTGATTCGTCGCACGTTCACGCCGGAGTTCCGTAACCGCCTCGACGGGATCATTCAGTTCCATGGTCTCGAGCCGTCCATCGTACGTAATGTCGTCGACAAGTTCCTGGTCGAACTACAGGCGCAGCTGGATGAGAAGCGGGTACAGCTGGACGTGGATGACGATGCTCGTGTGTGGCTTGCCGAGAAGGGTTACGATCGGGAGATGGGGGCACGTCCGATGGCTCGTGTCATTCAGGAGAAACTCAAGAAGCCGCTGGCCGAGATGATCCTGTTTGGCGAACTGGCCGAGAACGGCGGCCTGGTGCATGTGCGCGTCGACAACGACGAACTGCAGCTGGAAACCGAAGCCGAAATAGCCTGACGCAAAGCAATGGTCCATCGTTAGCAAAAGACAACGCCTCGCCATGGTCAACATGGCGAGGCGTTTTTGATTCGTGCCGTCATTTGCGTCGTCTACCTGACGTGGGGCTCGCTGTCAGAGACTTTACCGGAAGTCGAGAGACCGCTTTAGCAGGGCGCAGTCGAGCAGGGTCGCGATATCAGCGAGAGCGGTAGACGATGCGGCCTTTGGAAAGGTCGTAGGGAGTCAGCTCTACCTTGACCTTGTCACCGGTCAGAATACGAATGTAGTTCTTGCGCATCTTGCCGGAAATATGCGCGGTCACGACATGGCCGTTTTCCAGTTCAACGCGGAACATGGTGTTGGGAAGCGTGTCGACGACGACGCCTTCCATTTCGATGTGATCTTCTCGTGCCATATAGGCGATCCCTCTTGACGTTTTGAGCTAGGGCTTGATGAGGGCCTGGCATGGCGCCTCGCGGGCAGCAATCGACGTCATATGACGCGAACAGCAGTGTCGCCATCCACGTTATCATCGAGCCGGCCCGCAATTGGGCCTCTGAAGTGCGCGATATTATGGGCTATCTCGCCGGGGAAGGCAAAAATACGCTTGAAAGCGGGCTAAAGGTGATTTGCGGACGAGAACACCGTCTGGTTTCCATCGTCGTTTGTCGTTTGTCCGGGCCTTATCCCTCTAGGCCAACGCTATCGCCGGAACCATGCGCTGCCAGCGTCCGCCATTGAGATATTCGAGCGGTTGATAGTCCTGCTTGTAACGCATTTTCTGGCTGGCCTGGATCCAGTAGCCCAGATAGACATGGGGCAGATGGCGTTCACGCGCTAGTTCGAGCTGGCTGAGAATGGCGAAGCTGCCCAGCGAGCGTCGTTCGAATATGGGGTCGGGATCGAAGAAGGTGTAGATCGCGGAGAGTCCGTGGCCCAGAAGATCGGTGGCGGCCACTGCTATCAGATGCTCGCCCAGTCGAAACTCCAGCAACTTGGCGAACGGATGCGTCTGGGTCAAGAACATCCGGTACTGCTCCCGGCCGGGCGGAAACATGTCTCCATCGGCATGACGGGCACGAATATAGCGGGCGTAAAGCGCATAGTGTTGCTCGTCGAATTCGGTCGGTCGCAGTCTCAGCGTCAGATCTCGGTTGCGATTGATCAGTTTGCGCTGGGTTCGCGAAGGCGCGAAATCATCGACCGGTATCCTGACCGATGTGCAGGCGCTGCAGGTCTCACAATGGGGGCGATAGAGATTGCTGCCGCTGCGTCGGAAACCCAGCAGCGTGAGTGCATCGTAGACTTCCGAGGCTACGGTTTCCTGGGGATCAAGAAATAGCGTTGTCGCTTCCCGGCCTGGCAGGTAACTGCAAGGATGCGGCACCGTCAGGAAGAAACGAAGATCACGTGTCTGAGGCTGAGGGCCATTCGCGTTGTTGCTACTCACGGTGGCTCCGTTGGCCAAAGATCGGCCGGGTTGGGTGCGTTGACGTTGTCCTCAAGATAGTTGATGAACGTCCCCCGAGCGATATCTCTCGCCCCCATGCTGGCCAGGTGCGGGGTGTGCATCTGGCAGTCGATCAATGCAAAGTCACGCTGGCGGAGCTCGTGAGCCAGCTGAACCAGCGCTATCTTCGAGGCATCGGCGGCGCGGCTAAACATCGACTCGCCGAAGAAGATTCGACCGATCGACAGTCCGTAGAGCCCGCCGACCAAGGTCTCCTCTTGCCAGACTTCCACGCTGTGCGCGTGTCCCAGATGGTGCAGGTTTTCATAGGCCAGACGCATGGCGTCGTCGATCCAGGTGCCTCCGGTTTCGGCGCGGGTCTCGGCGCAGGCGGCGATGACCTGCTCGAAGGCTCTGTCGTACGTCACCGTGAACCCTCCATTGCGTAGGCGTTTGGAAAGGCTTCGGCGAACTTTGATCTCTTCGAGAAACAGCACCATGCGGGGGTTGGGCGACCACCACAGAATCGGCTGACCCTCGGCGTACCAAGGAAAAATGCCGTGACGATAGGCGTTCAACAGCCATTCAGGCGTCAACGCGCCGCCAGCGGCGAGCAGGCCATCCGGATCATCGAGAGCCTGGTTGACCGGAGGGAAGGCGACGATGTGGGGCGGTAGCCAAGGCAGCATGCATCACGACCGAATGGAAAAAGCAGAATAAAAGGCCTAACAGCATAACAACGCTGCTCTCATCTTGCGCGATGTGCATTTTTTATCATGACCATTATCAAGATTGACGATGTTACCGCCGATACAGGACTCGACTACTCAACTTGCGGAAAGACTCATGGCTGCACTTCGACAGCGTCTTCGCCATGCCAGTATCGGTATCAAACTGGCTTCCATCGTTGCCTTGTTACAGGTCGCCG
This sequence comes from Salinicola halimionae, assembly GCF_003206065.1. Classification (GTDB taxonomy): domain Bacteria; phylum Pseudomonadota; class Gammaproteobacteria; order Pseudomonadales; family Halomonadaceae; genus Salinicola; species Salinicola halimionae. The sequence goes on from NZ_PZJQ01000004.1 coordinate 699,269, forward strand.
TGCTCATGGGGTTGGCCTTCGCCATGGCCCAGTCGAGCACGACGCAGCTGCGTGCAGCTACCCAGCACGAGCTGCAGACTCAACAAGACTCCATCACCGACATGCTGTCGCTGTTCGATTACAGCCTGCAACAGCAGGCCGATCGATTTCTCAATATTTTCTCTGATCAGTATTCGGGACGGTTCGCGTTGAGCCCCGATCAGAAGGTGGAGGTTTCGGGGCGCCAGACCCCGACGTTGAAAGATGGGCTGGAAGTGCTCAACGATAACACCTGGAAACTCGATCGTTTCACCGCTCAGACCGGTACGCCCGCGACGATTTTTGCACGTGATGGAGACGATTTCGTGCGTGTCTCCACCTCTCTCAAGAATGAGGAGGGCGAGAGGGCGATGGGCACGTTGCTCAAGCGTGACTCGAAGAGCTATGCCAAATTGATGGCGAATGAGTCCTACATCGGCCTTGCCAATCTATTCGGGACCTCCTACATCACCAAGTATCAGCCGATTCAGGATGGCGATGGCAAGGTGGTCGGAGCGCTGTTCGTAGGGGTCGACGTCAGCGCAGAGATGGCACAGGTGCAGGATCGCATTCGCGAAATGGGCATCGGCGATGCAGGCTACACCATGCTGATCTCGACGGCGGGCGACGCGCGAGGACAGGTCATCGCCGGTGGGCCTTACGAGGGGCAGAATCTATTGAGCGGTGACCTGAGCGAGATCTACACCCCGCTCTTCGAGCAGTCGTCCGGCGAGATCGACTATGAGGCCAGCGACGGCGACGAACGGTTGGTCTCCTACTCGCGCTATACGGATTGGCAGTGGGCCGTAGCCGGCTCGGTTTCGGTGGACGAGATCCAGGCCGGGGTCATTGCGGCGCGCGATCGCTTCCTGCTGATCGCCCTGGGATTGGCGGCGGCACTGAGCCTCGCGCTCTACTGGATCGTCAAACGCGTGGTGACCCGGCCGATGAATCGTGCGGTGGGCTTGGCCCAGGCGCTGGCGCAGGGAGACCTGTCACAGCGTATCGACACGCGTCGGGGTGACGAGATCGGTCAACTGATCGCCGCCATGAACGGTATCGGCGACGGGCTGGAGCGCATCGTCGGCCAGGTGCGCGGCGCGGTCGCGTTGACGGAAAACCATACTCGAGAGCTGGCATCCGGGAATGCCGAGCTGGCATCGCGCACCGAATCCCAGGCGGCGAGCCTCGAGGAGACTGCTGCCAGTACCGAAGAAATCAATGCGACGGTGCGCCAGAATGCGCAGCGAGCGCAAGAGAGTGACGAGCAGGCGCAGCGTACGGCGCAGGCTGCCGGTAAAGCGCAGAGCACGGTCGAGGCCACGGCCGATGCGATGCAGCGTATCGTCGCTATGGCCCGGCAGATATCCGAGGTGGTGGGCGTGATCGATGGCATCGCGTTTCAGACCAATCTATTGGCGTTGAATGCTTCCGTCGAAGCCGCTCGGGCCGGCGAGCAAGGCAGAGGGTTTGCCGTGGTGGCCCAGGAGGTGCGTAGTCTCGCGGAACGCTGCGCGACCTCGGCGCAAGAGATCAAGGCGCTGATCGGGCGCACCGTCGATGAGGTCGACAGCGGCAACTTGCGAGCCGTCGAGGCGGGGGAGCGCGTTGCCGAAATCGTCTCCCAGGTGGAGCGCATCAGCACATTGATCTCGGAGATCCGTCTGGCATCCGAAGAGCAATCCCACGGCATCGAACAGATCAACGTGGCGATTTCGCAGATCGACGAAAGCACGCAGAGTAATGCGGCGCTGGTGCGACAGTCCCATGCATCGACCCAGCAGCTGAGCGAGCAGAGTCGCGGTTTGGCGGATACCGTTGCCCTGTTCCGCCTGCGTCACACTTCCCAGGTGGGTACCGATGAGCCCGGAACGGCTCCGCGAGTGGCCGGCATCGAGCAGCGGACGATGGTGGAGGATACTTCGCCTGCCTGAATCGGTACGGCAGCAATCCGTAATGCTGCGAGCTCGCAGCGCCCCCTGTGATGTCGGCTCTGCCCCCGGTATGATGGCGACTCGAAGAAGCCGGACCCGCCAGTGGGTTCGGCCGCTGATCGCCAATGCCGCGAGCGGAATGGAATGCCGCCAGCGGCGTGGCAGTTGATTGTGCTACGCCACGCCAGACCAGGCGCGAGGGGGTTGATCATTTGAGTGCCAAGAGTTCGGCCAAGAAGAGCCGTCGTTCATCAACGCAAGCGCAAGCCAGGGAGCAGGCCCGCCACGTGATCATGCGCCTCCAGGGTGTGACTCGCGAGGGTGCGGTGATCCTGCTGCTCGCTATCTGCGTCTTTTTGCTGTTGGCGCTGTTCAGCTACACGCCGACGGATCCGGGGTGGTCGCACAGCGGGCCGGATCAATCCGTCTCCAACTGGATGGGCAGGATCGGCGCCTGGCTATCCGACGTTCTCTATTCCCTGTTCGGTGCCAGCGCGTTGTGGTGGCCTGGCATGTTCGGGCTAGGCGCATGGCGATTGATGCGCCAGGCGCAGGTTCAGATCGCCTGGGACCCAGTCGCTCTGGCCGTTCATACCGGCGGTCTGTTGCTGCTGTTGATGAGCACCACGACACTGGGTGATCTGCATTTCTACAATGCGGCCAGCGAACTCCCCAACCAGGCAGGCGGTATTCTGGGGCGAGGCATTGCCGGCTCTCTCACCTCGCTGGTAGGAGTAAGAGGGACCACGCTGATCGCCATTGCCGCTTTCATGTCAGGGTTCACTCTGTTTTCCGGGATGTCCTGGTTGACGGTGATGGACGAACTCGGCAGTTCGCTCAGTCGACTGTTCCACTGGACGAAAGCTCGCGCTGGCGAGCGGCGTGAGGTTCGCGAGACCCGCCGGATCGACAGGGCCGAGGCGCGTCGCGAAGCGTCCGTCGAGACTGCGGGTACCGAACGTGACGATGAGGAAGATTCGTCCGTCGAAGACGATGCGCCACGCAAGACGGCGTGGTGGGCGCGCTGGTTACCCTGGCGCTGGTTATCCTGGACTAAGGCGCCGGACCTGGAGCAGTGGGACGACGATGATATCGGATACGCTCGCCAGGCCCGTCAAGAGCCCGCGTGGGAGAACGCTGTCGGTGCGACCGAAGGCGCCGAGCGTCGTGAATCCTCCCTCTGGCGGCATGATGGACGTACGGATATTCCGTGGGACATTCCGGCTCGGACGCCGTCGGCCAAACGTCCGGAAGCCTCCTATACCGCGAGACAGCAGCGCGACGAGGCGCGTGAACCTACCTTGGGTTCCGTGCCGTTGGAATCCACACCAGCCCATGACTCCGAGCCGACTCCCAGGCGCACTGCGGTAGCCTCGCGATCGATCGACGAGCCTGCCGTGCGATCGTCCGACGGCGAGTCGTCGAGCAGAATCTCTGCTCTCGATCCGGAGCCGGGCATGGCGACAGGATCGTTGGCGGCTTCTGAGGCGGCGCATGACGAGTCCGCGGCCAACGCTCAGCCGCAGTCACGACCCCGGGCGGATAGCTCGACGTTCCGTGCCGATGTCACGCGGCGGCGTATTCCGGATGCTTTCCAGGCACCCGCTGGTGCGCCCTCGGCCACCCCGGACAACGCAGGAATCTCCTCGCGAGACGACGACATGGGTGCCGTCGAGGAGCAGGGCTTCGGTGAAGAGACAGGTATTGGCGAGGATACCCACGAGAAGAACCGTGCTTTCGAAGAGAGTCGACGCCCAGTGGCTGCTTCTTGGCAGTCTCGGGATGATGAAGACCGGATGTCGACCACGGGCGAGTCCGGGCTCGCTGCAGACGATGACGAAGTGCCGACTCAGCAGTGGGGAATTCGTCCCGAGCGACATGAGCCCGAATCGAACTGGCAGTCGGCAGACGTTTCCGTCGATGATGAATCGGACGCGGCACCAGCAGAAACGGCTTTGCCTCGGTCGGAGAAGGCGGCGCGCGATCGCCTCGGCATCAACTGGGATGAAACCGAAGCCGAGAGTGGCGTGAGACCCATGGACCCGATCCCTTCCGTGGCGCCGGTTCACGAGTCGGCTAGACTTGGTGCCGATGCCCCGCCGCGCCGTCAGGAGCCGCGTTTCGACATCGAGGACGATGCCGATGCGGTGAGCGAGAACGGAAGCGAATTCGCCGGCCTTTCGCCATCATCCCAGCAATCGCCGACACCTCAGCATTCGCCGGCATCTCAGCATTCGCCGGCATCTCAGCACTCGCCGTCAGCTCCGGCATCTAGCGTAGCCACGGCGGCGCAGGCCAGGACCGCGGCCGGGGACCAGCCGACGCTATGGACGGTCGAGCATCTGCAGAGCCAGCGTCCGGTGATGGATGACATGCCGGAGCCGAGTGGCGATCTGCCTTCGATTCGCCTGACCACGCCCGCCGATCCGGAGCAGCCGAACTATACCCCCGAGCAATTGGAGGATATGGCGGAGCTGCTCGAAATGCGTCTGCGTGAATATGGCGTCAAGGCGGAAGTGGTCGAGACTTGGCCGGGTCCGGTCATTACCCGCTTCGAGATTCGTCCGGCGGCGGGGGTGAAGGTCTCCAAGATCAGCAACCTGGCCAAGGATCTGGCGCGTTCGTTGATGGTCAAGAGCGTGCGTGTGGTCGAGATCATTCCCGGCAAACCGACGGTGGGCATCGAAATTCCCAATCCCAACCGGGCGATGATCCGTATTCGCCAGGTGCTGGATTCCGACGTCTATCAGAACGCGGAATCTCCGGTCACGTTGGCCTTGGGCCAGGATATCGGTGGCAAGCCGGTGGTCGCCAACCTCAACAAGATGCCTCATCTGCTGGTCGCCGGTACCACGGGGTCGGGTAAATCGGTAGGTATCAATACCATGCTGGTGTCGATGCTGCTCAAGGCGACGCCGGACGAAGTCCGCATGATCATGGTCGATCCCAAGATGCTCGAGCTGTCGGTCTACGACGGTATCCCGCATCTGCTGGCGCCGGTCGTCACCGACATGAAGGAAGCTGCCAACGCGCTGCGCTGGTGTGTCGCCGAGATGGAACGGCGTTACAAGCTGATGGCGGCAATGGGTGTGCGCAACATTGCCGGGTTCAATGCCAAGCTCGACGAAGCCGAGCGTCACGGGGCGCAGGTTCAGGATCCGATGTGGGAGCCGCAGCCGTGGGAAATGCATCAGCCGCCGCCGACGCTCGCGAAGCTGCCTTATATCGTCGTGGTGATCGACGAATTTGCCGATATGTTCATGATCGTCGGCAAAAAGGTCGAAGAACTGATCGCGCGTCTGGCCCAGAAGGCGCGAGCGGCGGGCATTCACCTGATACTGGCGACCCAGCGGCCGTCGGTCGACGTGGTCACCGGTTTGATCAAGGCCAACATTCCGACACGTATGGCGTTCCAGGTTTCGTCCAAGATCGACTCACGTACGATTCTTGACCAAGGTGGCGCCGAGAATCTGCTGGGCCACGGCGACATGCTCTATCTGCCGGCCGGTGCCGGTATGCCACAGCGCGTTCACGGCGCGTTCGTCGACGACGATGAGGTGCATCGTATCGTCGAGGACTGGAAACGCCGCGGCGAACCGGAGTACATCGAGGAAATTCTGTCGGGCGGTGTCTCCGCCGACGCCTTGGCTGGCCTCGAGGCCGATGGCGGTGACGGCGATGACGCCGAGCAGGACGCGCTTTACGACGAGGCCGTGCAGTTCGTCACCGAGACGCGACGCGCCTCGATTTCCGCCGTGCAGCGTCGTTTCAAGATCGGCTACAACCGCGCTGCGCGGCTGGTCGAGGCGATGGAGCAGGCCGGCGTCGTCACCTCGATGGGTAACAACGGCTCACGCGAAGTGCTCGCGCCGCCACCCGTCGGTCACTGAACGGCCACTCACGGCCACTCACGGCCACGGGGCAGCTAAACCCCGTGGCCGTTTTGTTGTCCAACGATTCAACACGTCGAATAAAAGCTACTGATTCATGATCGTCGACCGAGATTTGTCGATTCACGGCTCGCCGTTTCAAGACTCTTTGTTTCAAGAAGGAATATCCATGCGCAAGATGAAGACGTTGGTCGCCGCCGGGGCCCTATTGCTGGCGCCGGTATTGATGACCCAGACGGCAATGGCTGATCAGGCCTCCGCCGACCGCCTGACGCATCTGCTGGAGCCGCTGAAGACTTATTCGGCGGATTTCGAGCAGCAGATCCTGGATGCGTCGGGATCGAGCCTGCAGGACACCAGCGGTCACATGTGGCTGTCGCGGCCGGGACATTTCCGCTGGGAGGTGAACGAGCCCTATCGCCAGTTGGTCGTGTCCGATGGCGATGAAGTCTCGCTGTACGACCCGGACCTGGAACAGGTCACCATTCAGCCGCTCGACGACCGTGTTACGCACACGCCGGCGTTGTTGCTGTCGGGGAGCGCTTCGGAGCTGGCCGAGAACTACGACGTATCACGGCAGCAGCAAGGTGCCAGCGAGACCTTCACTCTGGTCCCGCAGGCTAATGACACCTTGTTCGAGCAGCTCAAGCTGACCTTCTACAGCGAGCAGCTCGACGCCCTGCAGATGACCGACAGCACCGGACAGCGCACGGCGATCGACTTTGACAACGCCGAGACCAATACCGATATCGACCCGGCGCAGTTCCAGTTCCAGGCCCCCGACGGCGCGGACGTTATCCGCGAGCAGGCACCAGCGACACCGTGACCGGCTCATTCGTCGACTGACTCGCCCCCGTCGTGGATTTCACGACGGGGGCGAATTTCTTTGTGCGGGAGACATTGGCTCGCTCGAACGGCGTAGAAACGAATACGTTTCATCTGGCCGGGGCTCGTTGATCAGGACTCGTCGTCCGCCTGTCGATCCAGATCCTCGCGCCAAGCCTGTATCTGCTGGAAGCGCTTTTCGTGACCCAACTCGCTGGGGGCGTAAAAGTGTGTTCTAGGTAAGTTCTGTGGCCAACAGTCGTGGGCACTGCCGGCAGGGTAGCCGTTGGGTTCGTCGTGAGCGTAGCGGTAGCCATCGCCGTAACCCAGCGACGACATCAGCTTGGTTGGGGCGTTGCGCAAATAGACCGGCACTTCGAGATTGGGGTGCTCTGCGACGAAAGCCTTGGCCTGACTCCAGGCCTGATCGATGCGATTGCTCTTCGGGGCGACCGCCAGGTGGATCGCAGCATGGGCAATAGCGCGCTGACCTTCGTGATCGCCGAGTCGCAGGTAGGCATCCCACGCCGCTATCACCAGCGGCAGCGCGCGCGGATCGGCATTGCCCACGTCTTCCGAAGCGATCGCCGCCAGACGCCGGACGATATCCAACGGATCGCCACCGCCGCTGATGAACTGGGCGATGTATAGAAGGGCTGCGTCGGGTCGCGAGGAGCGGATCGACTTGTGGATAGCCGATAGCAGGTCGTAATAGTGCTCACCCTGCTTGTCGAAGGCGGCGGCTTGATGGCCGATGACCTCGATCACCGCATCGCGATCGAGATGCTCGCCGTGCTCGTCGATCTTGACGAAATCACAGGCGGTTTCCAGCAGGCCCAGAGCGCGCCGAGCATCGCCGGTGGCAGCTCGCGCCAGAATCGACAGCGTGTCGTCACTGGCGCGAATGTTGCGCTGTCCGAGACCTAGCGTCTCGTTGGCGAGCGCACGCTTCAGTACGGTGATCAGCTCGTTGTCATCGAGTGCTTTCAGCACGTAGACCCGAGCCCGCGATAGCAGCGCGGAGTTGACTTCGAATGACGGATTTTCGGTAGTCGCGCCGATCAGCGTCAGCAGTCCCGATTCGACGTGAGGGAGCAGGGCGTCCTGCTGACTCTTGTTGAGGCGATGAATCTCGTCGAGAAATAACAGTGTCTGACGCTCGCGCATCTGTCCTTCGCGGGCTCTTTCGACTGCTGCGCGGATCTCCTTGACCCCGGCCATGACGGCGGAGAGCTGTTCGAGCCTGGCGCCGGAGGCCTCGGCGAGAATTTCGGCCAAAGTCGTCTTGCCGACACCCGGCGGGCCCCACAGGATCATCGAGCGCACGCTGGCAGTCTCGGCCATGCGGCGTAGCGGTTTGCCGGGGCCTACCAGCGCCTGCTGGCCGACGTAGTCTTCCAGTTGGCGCGGTCGCATGCGGTAGGCGAGAGGCGCGTTGTCCGGCTGGGTGTCGCCTTGAGAGGCGTCGTCGGCAAAAAGATCCATGGCATCATCCAAGACTGGCGGTGGGCATCGAAACCGTACATTTCGCTACAGCGATTTAGACGTTAGGCGTAGAGCGTTTATCCAGAAAACCGCTAGGGTAGGGAATTCTAGCGTGTCGCCGATGGCAGACCCAATCGATCGTTGATCGAGATTCGCTTCTGCTGTGGCACTATTCTGGCGTTATTCTGGCACTACACTAGGCTGACAAGGCGGTGTTACTCGACATCGCGCTTCACGGACAGGAGACTCACCATGCCCATGCTGACCCAACTGCGTCAGGACCATGCCAACATGGCGCGCCTGCTGCATGTGTTGCAACTCAAGCACAAGACTCTGGCCGATGGCGAGCGTCCCGACTTTCGGCTGATTCGGGAGGTCGTGGATTATATCCTCGACTACATGAGCGGATTCACCATTCCGCTGGAACGAATCTGTAGTGATCGACTGGTGGCTCGGGAGTCGCAGATCGGTGAGCTGAGCAATCGGCTGGCCGAAGATTATCAGCATCTGCATCAGCAGTTGATGCAGCTGTCTCAGAACATCGACATGATCCTCATGGACGGCGTCATGCCGATGGACAAGTTCGCCGAGGATCTCAAGTCCTATCTGGACGCGCATCGGGCATATCTGCGTGGCGAACGCGAAGAGCTGTTTCCGCTGATCCGTGAGCACTTCGATGAGGAGGATCTGGCGCGCTTGGCAGAAGAACTGCCTGCCCAAGCCGGTGCTGAACTGGCACGGCTGCAGGAGGCCTACCCTGAGCTTTACACCGAGTTTCGCGAAGCGCCATCCCCGCTGTAACCGTTTTCGACGTGTCATTATCGCGATAGACATCTGTTTTACCGCCTACCTGCCATCGCGGCTGTCGGCCCCACCCCTTCATTTCGACGACGATCGCCACTGCGCGATCGTCGTCGCTTGCGTAGAATGAACCGCTCGAACGATGTGAGAGGGCGGAATGGATCGATTGCAGGCGATGCAGGTTTTCCGCGCGGTGATCGAAGCCGGTAGCTTCGCCGGTGGCGCGCGACGTCTGGGTGTCTCCAATGCCATGGTCAGCAAACAGGTTTCTCGACTCGAGCAGACGCTCGGGGTGCGCTTGCTAATGCGCACCACCCGGCGGCTACAGTTGACCGCGGAGGGCGAGCGTTATCTGACGACCGCGGCGCGCCTGCTCGATGAACTGCAGGAGTTGGAAGCGGGTATTGGCGAACAGCGTGGCGAGGTTCGCGGACGTCTGCGGCTGTCGGCACCGGTAGATTTCGGAGCCCGGTCGTTGATGCCGGCGCTCCAGGCTTTCGAGGCGGCACACCCGGCCGTGTCACTCGATCTGGTTCTGGAGGATCGACGTGTCGATCCGCTGGCCGAGGATTTCGATCTGGTCGTGCGTATCGGCGAACTGGAAGATTCCGGCCTGATCGCGCGCCCGCTGATGCAAATGCCGCTGCACCTTTATGCATCGCCGGATTATCTCCAGCATCACGGCACGCCTCGGCACCCGCACGATCTCAAGGACCATCGGTGTCTGCACTATACGCTTTCTCGCCATGGGTTGTACTGGCCGTTTCGGGTCGAAGGCGAGGTGTATCGGTTTCGGCTGCAGCCGGCGCTTTCCTGCAATAACGGTCGAGCACTGGTCGAGGCGGCCGTGCTGGGTATGGGGCTGACCCTCAAGCCAGCGTCGCTGGCGGCGGCGGAAGAGCGAACGGGGCAGTTGGTTCGGGTGCTCGAAGCGTTCGAGATGCCGCCGCTCGATGTCCACCTGCTATATACCGAACGCGATTACATGCCCGCCCGGTTGCGAACGCTGATCGATGCTCTGCTCGACTATTTCGGCAACGGCCAGACGTATGATTGATGCGCTGATCTTCGACTCAGGCGTTGGCGGTCTCTCGGTCAGCGCCGAGATTCGTCGCCGGTTGCCGTGGCTCTCTTTGGGCTACGTCTGTGACAACGCGGCGCTGCCTTACGGCACCAAGGAAGACGCCTGGCTGGTGGCACGAATCGCCAGCGTCTGCGAACGCGCCTGCGAGCAGGCCCGGCCGCGCGCGCTGGTCGTCGCCTGCAACACTGCCAGTACCCTGGCGCTGGAGGCGCTGCGCCAAAGGTTGTCGATACCGGTCATCGGCACGGTGCCGGCGATCAAGCCGGCCGCCACTCTGAGTCAGCGTCGGGTCATCGGGTTGCTGGCGACCAGCGCCACCGTCCATCGACCCTACCTGGACCGACTGATCGACAAATTTGCCACCGATTGTCGCGTCGTACGGGTGGCGGCGGATGCGCTGGTCATCGAGGCGGAGCGTCTGATGATGGGACAGCCAGTCGATATGTCGAGGCTTTCGAATGCAATCGAGCCGCTGAAGGCCGCGTCGGATATCGACGTGGTGGTGCTGGGTTGCACCCACTTTCCGTTGTTGCGCTCCCGGCTCGAGCTCTTGATGCCGAGAGGCGTGCATTGGATCGATTCGGGTGAGGCGATCGCCAGGCGTCTGCGCGACGTGCTTTCCGAGAGCGACGAATTATCCGAACGCAAGGTGCTATTCGAACGCAATGCACTGGCTGAAGGCAAAGCACCATCCGGCAATCTGCTGCCCGGGGACGTCGATATTCCTGCAGGGAGGGCGGCGGCCGACTCTGGAATCGGGTCGGTTAGTTGGGCTACGGCCACTTCGGTGGCGGGGTTGACATCGGCGCTGTCGCGTTTCGGCTATGCACCGCCGACGATGCTCGAGGTCGATTCGCCCGGGGCATGGTAGATGTGGTTCAGGCCTGGTGCTCCAGCGGCCCCGGTTGGTGTTTCGTTCGATGGCTTTGGTGAACGTTTCATGTCAATGGTCGGTTTCAAGAGCTACTTTCAAGGACTCATGGTTTGGTAATTTTCGATATTGATCCTTCCCGCTACGACGCCCAACTCGAAGCCAAGCGCGAGCGGATCGAACGGCAGTTCGCCCGGTTATCGCCGCCGTCGCTGGAAGTCTTTGCGTCGCCACCATCGCACTATCGGATGCGCGCCGAATTCCGGATCTGGCATGAAGGCGACGATCTATACTACGCGATGTTCGAAGCCGATCCGGAGGCGCCTCTGCATCGAGGACGGGTTGCCCAGCGCGTCGTTCGGGTCGATCGCTTTCCGGTCGCCAGCGAGCGTATCAACGCGCTGATGCCGCAACTGCTGGACGCGATCCGCGACGAGCCACTGATGCGTCGCAAGCTGTTTCAGGTCGAGTTCCTCACCACCCTGAGCGGCGAGGCATTGGTCACCATGATCTATCACAAATCGCTGACCGATGAGTGGGAAGCGCGTGCCCGCGAGCTGCAGCTGCAGCTCGGCGTGTCGTTGATTGGACGTTCTCGCAAACAGCGTCTGGTGCTGGATCGCGATCATGTGTGGGAAAGGCTAGACGTCGACGGGCGCGAATTCCGGTACCAGCAAGTGGAGAACAGCTTCACCCAGCCCAACGCCGAGATCTGCCGTTCGATGCTGCATTGGGCGCGAGACGTGACTCGTGACGTGACGCAGGAAGGTCAGGGCGATCTGGTCGAGCTCTACTGCGGCAATGGCAATTTCACGGTGGCGCTGGCCGAGAACTTCCGCCGCGTGGTGGCGACCGAAATCTCGCGTACCTCGGTCGCCTCCGCCCAGGCCAATCTCGAAGCCAACGTCATCGACAACGTGCACGTGGCCCGAATGTCCGCAGAGGAGTTCGCTCAGGCGCTGAGCGGGGAAAAGCAGGGCCGCCGGGTCGCTGCGATGCAGCTCGACGAATGTGATTTTTCCACCGTACTGGTCGACCCGCCACGAGCCGGCCTGGACGCGGAAAGCTGCGAGCCGCTGATGCGTTATCGGCGCATCGTCTATATTTCCTGTAATCCCGACACACTGGTGGTCAATCTCGAGCAGTTGAGCCAAACCCATCGCGTGGTACGCATGGCATTGTTTGACCAATTCCCCTGGACCGACCACTGTGAGTGCGGGGTGCTGCTCGAGCGTCGATAGCCGCCGTGGTCCCAATCTGACATGAGTCCGATCCAGGCATTGCCGTGCTCCGGTAATCGCCAAACCCGGCAATCAAACCTCGACGGCCGGTATTGTCAATCGTTAGTGCTGTCGAGCAGTGTCGCCGCCGATGCATAACCGACATGCGTCATGACGAAGCTTCAATTGAGTGGGGCGCCGTGTGGCGCTGACGTAAGCTTCCATCCTATTGAATGCGGCCGCCATGTTGACGGTCGATGCCAGCCGAGGTGATAGATGCAACACGTCGCGATCGAGGGAAAAACAGAATTTCTGGAACAGCTGAAGGAAAAGCTGTCCAAACGCCTCCCCGAAGACAAGGTCAAGCGGATCACGGCGTTCGCCGAGGATCTCTACGCCACGGCGCCTTTCGAGGAGGCAGCGGATCGGCAGCTCGATGATATTTACGGCGCCACGCTGGCAGCTTGGCATTTCATGCGCACTTTCGACCCCGACGAGGCGAGAGTGCGGGTGTTCAACCCCAACTTCGAAGCGCATGGCTGGCAGTCTCCGCATACCGTCGTCGCTGTACTCCATCGCGATATGCCTTTTCTGGTCGATTCGGTCCGCATGGAGCTCAACCGGCGCGGTCTGACTCTGCATGCGATTCATAACGCGGTGCTGGCGGTCGAGCGGGATGCCCGCCACCACGCGACGCGGATCACCGGCACTCGTGCCGAGAAGGCGCCGGAGGCACGCGAGTCGATCATTCTGATCGAGGTAGACCGCCACACGGACAGCCAGACGTTGATCGACCTGGAACAAGGCCTGCGCGATGTGCTTCTCGACGTGCGGACCGCCGTCGTCGATTTCGACCCGATGTGCGAGAAGGCTCGCGAGATCATCGGGGAATTGGAAAACCAGCACTCGGAAGGGGTTACGGCGGACGATCAGCAGGAAACGGTGGCTTTCCTCAAGTGGTTGCTGGACGAGCACTTCACGTTCCTGGGCTACGCCGAAAGCCGCCAGGTCGGCAGCGGCAAGAAAGCTCATGGTGAGCGGGTCAGCGGCAGCGAGCTGGGCGTGCTGAAGCTGGACCAGCCGCGCTACCAGGAACCGGTGCGCTTCGAGCAGGACAAGGGGTCGGCGCTGCTGCATTTTGCCAAGAGTGCCTATCACGCCCGCGTGCATCGTCCGACCTATCCGGACTACATCGCCATCACCCGTCACGATGCTAAAGGCAAGGTGATTGGTGAGTGGCGGTTCTTCGGCCTGTTCACCTCGTTGGTCTATAACGAATCGCCGCGCACGGTACCGGTACTGCGTCGCAAGGTGCAAGCAGTGATCGACGCTGCTGGCGTCAATCCGAAAGGGCACAACGGCAAGCTGTTATTGCAGGTGCTTGAGGTGCATCCCCGGGACGATCTGTTCCAGAGCTCCACCGAGGAGTTGAGCCGAACGGCGTTCGGGATCCTCAATATTCGCGAACGCCGCCGTGTGCGCCTTTTCATTCGCGAGGATCGCGCCGGTCAGTTCTACTCCTGCCTGGTGTTCGTGCCGCGGGATATCTTTTCCACCGATCTGCGTCTGCGCATCCAGAACCTGCTGTGCGAAGAACTCGACGCGACCTTCGCCGACTTCAACCCGTACCTTTCCGAGTCGATTCTGGCGCGGATCCAGTTCACGCTGCGCTTCAATGGCGACAAGCCGGTGGAGTTCGACGGTCGAGCGCTGGAGAAGAAGATCATCAATCTGGCGCGCAACTGGCGCGAAGAACTGCACGGCGCGTTGATCGAGAGTCTGGGTGAGGAGGCGGGCAATCTTCAGGCTCAAACCTTCCGCGACGCCTTTCCCGGTAGCTATCGCGACGACTTCGCGGCACGCACCGCTGCCAATGACATTCGTCACCTCCAGGCACTCGACGATGGCGCACCGATTGGCGTCAGTCTTTACCATCTGGCCGAAAGCGCGGCCGAGAGCGTCAATCTCAAGCTCTATCATCACCAGACACCGATTCCGCTCTCCGACATGTTGCCGGTACTCGAGAACCTCGGATTACGCGTCATCAGCGAGCGCCCCTATCGCATCGCCACCGAACAGCAGACCTACTGGATCCATGACTTCACGTTTGAATACCGCGGCGTGGGCGAGGTCGATCTGCGCGACATGCGCGACAATTTCATCGATGCGTTTACCCGGATCTGGGTCGGCGATGCCGAGAACGACTCCTATAACCGCTTGATCATCGGCGCCGATCTGGATTGGCGTCAGGTTGCGGTGCTGCGCGCCTATGCGCACTACATGAAGCAGTTGCGGATCGGCCTATCGCAGGCCTACATCGCCAGCACACTGGCCGCCCACGCCGACATCACGCGTGGCTTGACGCGGCTGTTCACGCTGCGTTTCTCACCGGAAACGACGAAGCAGCGCGACGAACAGTGCCAGGCGTGCATCGACGAACTCAATGCGATGCTCGATCAGGTGGCCAGCCTCAATGATGATCTGCTGCTGCGCCGCTATGTCGATCTGATTCAGGCCACCGTGCGGACCAACTTCTTCCAGCCGGGTGAGGATGGCAGTGCCAAGGCCTACATCTCGTTCAAGCTGGAGCCGAGCAAAGTGCCGGGTATGCCCAAGCCGCGGCCGATGTTCGAAGTTTTCGTCTACTCGCCGAGGATGGAAGGCGTTCACCTGCGCGGAGGCAAGGTCGCCCGTGGGGGCTTGCGCTGGTCGGATCGCAACGAGGATTTCCGTACCGAAATTCTCGGGCTCATGAAGGCGCAACAGGTCAAGAACTCGGTCATCGTTCCGGTTGGCGCCAAAGGTGGCTTCATCTGCAAGCGGATGCCGGAAAATGCCGATCGCGACACCCTTCAGGCTGAAGGGATCGAATGCTACCGGACGCTGATTCGTGGCCTGCTGGATATCACCGACAATCTCGACGGCACCACCGTGGTGCCGCCGCGCACGGTCGTACGTCACGACCCGGATGATCCGTACCTTGTGGTGGCCGCGGACAAGGGCACGGCGACCTTCTCCGATTATGCCAATGCCATCTCGATCGAGTATGACTTCTGGCTGCGCGACGCTTTTGCCTCCGGCGGGGCTCAGGGCTACGACCATAAGGGCATGGCCATCACGGCGCGTGGCGCCTGGGAGTCTGTCAAGCGACACTTCCGCGAAATGGGCCTGAATACCCAGAAGGAGACCTTCAGCGTATTGGGCATCGGTGACATGGCGGGCGATGTCTTCGGCAACGGCATGCTGTTGTCCGACAAAATCCTGCTGGTGGGGGCCTTCAACCATCGGCACATCTTCGTCGACCCCAAGCCGGACGCCGCAAAGTCTTTCGCCGAACGCAAGCGTCTGTTCGCCCTGCCGCGTTCGAGCTGGTCGGATTACGACGAAAAGGCGATCTCAGAAGGCGGCGGGATCTTCTCCCGCGACGCCAAGTCGATTCCCGTTTCCGCGGCGATGAAAAAGGTCTTCGGTATCAAGGAGGACAAGCTCTCGCCGAACGATCTGATCAACGCCATGCTCAAGTCGAAGGTTGACCTGGTCTGGAACGGTGGTATCGGTACCTACGTCAAGGCGTCTAGTGAAAGCCATGCGGACGTCGGCGACAAGGCCAACGACGGCCTGCGCATCGACGGTCGGGAGCTCAACTGCCGCGTGGTCGGCGAGGGCGGTAACCTGGGTCTGACCCAGCGCGGGCGTATGGAAGCGGCGGAGAAGGGTATTCGCGTCAACACCGATTTCATCGACAATGCCGGTGGCGTCAACTGCTCGGATCACGAGGTCAACATCAAGATTCTGCTGGATGGCATCGTTCAGCGGGGTGACATGACCGAGAAGCAGCGCAATCAGCTGCTAGTCGAGATGACCGAGGAGGTCGGCGAGCTGGTGGTGCGCGACAACTATCGTCAGACCCAGGCGCTATCGCTTTCCGAACTGCAGTCGAAAGAAGGGCTCGGTCCGTATCGCCGCTTCATCAATGAACTGGAGGCGGCAGGCAGTCTCGATCGCGAACTCGAATTTCTGCCAGGCGATGAGCAGTTGATCGAGCGCAGCAATGCGGACGGGGGGCTGACCATGCCGGAGCTGAGCGTGCTGATTTCCTACGCCAAGAGCACGCTCAAGAGCGATCTGATCGCCGCCGAGCTACCGGCGGATCCGCAATTGCAGCAACACGTGACGAAAGCGTTCCCGGAGACGCTGGCGGAGCGTTATCCCGATGATCTTTATCAGCATCGGCTCAAGCGCGAGATCGTCGCGACCCAGATCGCCAACGACCTGGTCGATCATATGGGCATCACTTTCGTGCGCCAACTGCGTGACTCGACCGGCGCCTCGCGAGTCGAGATCGCCCAGGCCTACGTCATCGCTCGCGACAGCTTCGGGTTCAATCAGCTATGGGAGCAGATAGAGGCTCTCGATCACCGTGTCGATAGTCAGACACAGTACGCCATGATGCTCGATCTGATGCGTCTGATGCGCCGTGCAACGCGCTGGTTCCTGCGTCACCGCGGCTCGCTCAGCGTCAAGGAGTGCGTCGAGCAGTACGCGCCGCAGTTGGCACAGTTGCAGGAAGACATCGGCAATCGCCTCAACGGCGGCGAGCGGGACGCCTGGGCCAAGCGTTGCGAAGCGCTGGTCGAGGCCAAGGTGCCGGAAGCTTTGGCGTCGATCGTCGCGGCGGCGCCCAGCCTATATGCCGGGCTCGGCATCATTCGGGCTGCCCGCACCAGCGGTGAAAAAATTCAGCGGGTTGCCGAAACCTACTACACCATCGGCCAGTGTCTGGAGCTGCCGTGGATGATGCAGCAGATCAACAGTCTGGAGGTGCGCGATAGCTGGCAGGCTCAGGCGCGTGAAACCTTCCGCGATGATCTCGATCGTCAGCAGCTCGCATTGACGGTCAGGGTGCTCGGGATGTCGGATGCGCCTCGCGAGGTCGAACCTCGCGTCGAACGCTGGCAGGAACAGCAATCGCCGCTATTCGAGCGCTGGAATGCATTGCTGGCCGAGATTGGGACGGGCTCGCCGATCAGCTTCCCGCTGGTCGCGGTGGCGATTCGCGAACTGGTCGATCTTGCCGAGAGCGAAAACGAGGGATAAGGTGGCGACAGACTAGGGTGGCGCTGATGTCGCCCGTTTTGAATGGCCGTGGCGAGCAACGTAAATGTTGCTCGCCACGCACCATTTCACCGGTTATCCGACAGCAGAACGCCTACCGTCACAGCCTTTTAAGGTGCGCCGGTGGGCGTCTCTGTTATGCTTTGCTCCGATTCGGTCGCAGAATGCAGAGAGGCCCCATGAAGTATCGCGTGTTTTCCACTTTATTCGTGGCGTTGAGTCTAGCGGGCGCCAGCAGTCAGGTTCTGGCGCAGAGCGAGGCATTGAAGGATGCTCAGGAAGCCGCCAGCAAAGTCGATTTGACCCACTTTTTCAAATCCAGCTCGGATGCGCGCAGCCGTAGTTTCTTCTTCGGCGGAGTTCACCAGCATCCGTTCACGGTCGACGAGGCGGGACGCTATCGGTTCACCAGTTCGACGCTGCCGGGAGAATCCGACGATTACAAGATCTCGGCCAAACTCGTGGACAGCAACGGCAAGGTGTTGACCAGCGGTTCGGGATTGGGCTCCACCGGGGGACTCGAGCTGACACAGGCACTCGAGCCGGGCGACTACTCGCTTCAGGTTTCCGGTCAGAAATTTGGTACCACCAAGACGGGTGGTAACAGCTTCAACGTCGATGTCGCCAGGCTGGACGCCAGCGGTAAGGTCGTCGGCAGCGACGATGGCGGCGTGGACAACGGCGGCGGTATCATGTTCGGCGGGCCTGGGCCCGGTGGCCGAACCACGGCGTTCGTCGACGAGAGCGACCAGGTTGCGACATTGAGCGCCCCGGGCCGCCGGGCGGCCAACGATGTCGCGGCCAGCGACGGTGCCGGTCAGGTCGCGTCCACGCGAGATGACGGTGATGCCACCTTCGGCACCACCAATACCGGTGCAGCGGCAACGCCGAGCTCTGCGGCAGACGCCTCGAACGCGACGGGAGCCGTCCCGAGCGCCTCCGAGAATAGCAGAGGCCGCAACAACCAGCCGGCATTGCCGGATGCCTTCGACGAGGTTGTCGCCGATATAGTGATTCGCCAGGAAGGGGAGGTGCTGAGCTTCGACGTGGCCGAAGCAGGTACGGTATCGGTCGTCAGCTCCACCTTCCCCGGGAACGAAGGCACCTATCGCCTTCAGGCCAAGATTCTCGATGCCAACGGCAATACGGTCGCCAGCGACGAAGGCTCCCTGGCCGATGGCGACTTCGATATCGAGAGCGTGCTGCAGCCGGGGCGCTATCGCGTCTGGGTCAAGGGGCAGCGGTTCGGTTCAGCAATGAACGGTGCCAACAATTACACTCTGCGCGTTCAGCAACTCGACACACAGTAGCGATTTGCCCGCAACGACAAGGCCCGGTGCATCGTCTCCGGGCCTTGTCGTTACTGGGCGTCGAATTCGTGCCGCCATGCCGAAGTGGGATATACTCGCCCGCCGCTACTGACTCCTTTCGTTATCGACGAGATTTTTCCATGTACGCCCTCGTTCGCTCCCTGTTATTTCGGTTAGAGCCAGAGACTGCCCATCGACTGACGCTGACCGCATTGGATACGGCGCATCGCGCGCGCCTGACCAGCATGCTGGGCGATGCCTACGTGGCGTCGGCATCCACCGACCTCATGGGGTTGTCATTTCCGAACCGGGTCGGGTTGGCTGCAGGGCTGGACAAGAACGCCGATCACCTGGACGCTCTCGGGGCGCTGGGTTTCGGTTTCGTCGAAGTCGGCACGGTGACGCCCAAACCGCAGCAGGGCAATCCCAAACCGCGGCTGTTCCGGTTGACCGGGCCGCAGGCGGTCATCAATCGCATGGGATTCAATAACGCGGGCATCGACCACCTGGTCGCCAATGTCCGCAGGAGTCGCTACAACGGTGTCATCGGCATTAATATTGGCAAGAATCTGACGACGCCGGTCGAACGTGCAGTTGACGATTACGTGACCTGTTTGCGCAAGGCCCATGTGGCAGCACACTACGTGACCGTGAACATCTCGTCGCCCAACACGCCGGGCTTACGTAATCTCCAGTTTGGTGATCACCTCGATGGCCTGCTCAGTGCGCTGAAGGCGGAGGTGACAAAACTCGATGCCGAGAACGGTCGGCGCGTGCCGTTGGCGGTCAAGATCGCTCCAGACATGACTCGAGACGAGATTGCCCTGGTGGCGGAGACGCTTCAGGCCAACGAGATCGACGGAGTCATCGCGACCAATACCACGGTATCGCGGGAGCACGTGGCGGGGATGCCCCATGCGCACGAGGCCGGGGGGTTGTCGGGGGCGCCGCTGTTCGCGAGCTCGACGGCGGTGGTTCGGGAATTGAGGCGTCTACTACCCGCGATGCCGATCATCGGTGTGGGCGGTATCGACAGCGGGGTTCGGGCGAGCGAAAAATGCCAGGCAGGGGCCGATCTGGTCCAGCTTTATACCGGTTTCATCTATCGCGGGCCTGAATTGATCGGCGAGTGCGTTCGCGCGACCCAGGCTGATGGCCGTCGGACATGAGTCATCATTCGTGAATTAAAGGAGTGACCAGGAAGTTGGCAAAAGCGGTAGGGAAACGGAAGCGACACGGGCGTTGGTCGGAGGGATGTGAAACGCCGGAATGAGCCATAAAAAGGCCCGTCAATGACGAGCCTTGATTGTCCTGAGTAAGCGCCAGCTACGTCATCACCGCCGGGTTCTTGTGGATGCCTGAAACGCCTGTCATTCCGGCCCATTGGTCTCCGCGACCTTCACGCCAACCGCTCATCCAGTTTTCGCGCAGATTCACGTCCTGGCTGGGACATTCATCGCGTGAGCGACCGACGACACCCGCTTTGTAACCGTGGAGAAATGCCCGCTGGTTGCGATCACGTTTCTGTCGTTTCATCGTGTAGTAGCCTCTTGTCTGAACAAGTGCATCTCCTAGGGAAAACCACAGTCTGCCGAGCGGCACGAGGCCAAGTTCGACCGACTGCCCGCGAAAACGTCCGGACAGGCAAACCGCATGCGTTGTTTCGTAGCTACGACTATTATCTTTAGTCGAAATGAGAAACGATGTCGATAGGCGTTTTGTCATAAAGCCTTTTTTTTACTGTCTCCAAGGGAATATGACCGCTATACACGGGTCCGATGATGCCGCCATGAATGACGATAACTTGCTGTTAAATCTCTACATCACCTGCCCTTGGGGTATCGAGTCCCTGCTGGCCGACGAAGTCGCGACTCTGGGAGCCGAGATACAAAAAACTACGGTCGCCGGTCTCCACGCGAGCGCCGACCGGGCCACTGCCTATCGCATCTGCCTGTGGTCACGCCTGGCCAACCGGGTGATCTTGACGCTGGGGCGGGAGAACGGTTGCGAGGAGCCCGCAGCGATCGTCGAAGCGGTCAGATCCCAGCCGTGGGCCAAGATGCTGAAGCCCGGGCAGACCCTGGCCGTGGATTTTCATGGTCAGTCTGCCGCCATTCGCCATACACGCTTCGGCGCGCAGGTCGTCAAGGATGGCGTGGTGGAAGCGCTGCTCGCGGCGGGCTGGGAGAGGCCTTCCATCGATCCGCGAGAGGCGGACGTGCGCCTTTATGCCCATCTGCACAAGGGCCAGCTGCTGGTCGGTATCGATCTGGTGGGCGCGAGCCTTCATCAGCGGGGCTACCGGCGCGATGCCGGACACGCCCCACTGAAGGAAAACCTGGCCGCAGCGCTATTGGTTAGGGCTGACTGGCCGGCGCGCGCCAAACGTGGAGAGCCGCTGGTCGACCCGATGTGCGGAGCAGGCACGCTGTTGATCGAAGCAGCGATGATGGCCGCAGACGTGGCCCCGCAATTGAGCCGTGAACGCTTTACCCTGGAAACACTGGCCGATTTCGACGCCGAGGCCTGGCACACGCTGCGTCGCGAGGCACAAGCGCGCGGCGACGTTGGCCGGCGTCGCGCCCGGTCGCGGCTGTTTGGACTGGATCAGAGCCCTCAGGCGATTGGCGCCGCGAAGAGTAATGCCATGCGCGCTGGCATCCCCGCCTTGATTACGCTGAATGGCGGCTCGGTGAAATCGCTGGTATGCCCGGAAGCGCCCGACGAGAGAAATGCCGATCAAACGGGTCTGATCGTGACCAATCCGCCTTACGGCGAGCGCCTGGGAGAACTGCCCGAACTGGTCGCGCTCTACAGCGATCTGGGTGAACGCATGCGTCAGCAGTTCCCGGGTTGGCAGTTGGCGTTGTTCACCGGTAACCCGGACCTGGGTCATCGACTCGGCCTGCGGGCCCATAAACAGTATGCGTTCAAGAATGGGCCTCTCGACTGCAAGCTGTTGCTGATCGACATCGACAAGCGAGAGGCCGCCGAGACCGACGATTCTCCGCCTCGGTCGGTGCCGAGAGAGGCGCCGTTAAGTGAGGGCGCGAAGATGTTCGCCAATCGCTTGCAGAAGAATCGTAGGCGGTTGAACAAGTGGCTCAAGACGTCCGGCGAGTCCTGCTACCGACTTTACGACGCCGATATGCCGGAATATGCCCTGGCCATCGATATCTACGGCCATCAGATCCACGTCCAGGAGTACGCGGCACCTAAATCGGTCGATCCCGGCAAGGCCCAGCGGCGCTTGATGGATGCGCTGAGCGCGATACCCGGGGCCATGAACGTGCGCCCCGAGCAGATCCACTACAAACAGCGAGAGCGCCAGAGCGGTAAGGCGCAGTATCGTA
Organism: Salinicola halimionae; assembly: GCF_003206065.1. GTDB lineage: Bacteria > Pseudomonadota > Gammaproteobacteria > Pseudomonadales > Halomonadaceae > Salinicola > Salinicola halimionae. Next base: position 721,175 of record NZ_PZJQ01000004.1, read on the forward strand.
AACAGGCCAATAGCGGCGACCGCTTCGTGGTCGAGGAGGGCGGCGCCAAACTCTGGGTCAATCTCAAGGACTATCTGGATACGGGACTGTTTCTGGACCATCGCCCGGTGCGCCGTCTGCTCCGTGAGAAGGCCTCGGGAAAGCGTTTCCTCAACCTGTTCTGCTATACCGCTACGGCCACCGTTCACGCTGCGCTGGGCGGGGCGAGCGACAGTATCAGCGTTGATCTATCGAACACGTATCTCGAGTGGGCACGGGATAATTTCGCGCTCAACAAGCTCGACCCGAGTCGTCACCGGGTCGTGCGTGACGACTGCCTGCGCTGGCTGGAGACCGCCGGCAGCGAGTTCGATCTGATCTTCATGGATCCGCCTACGTTCTCGAACTCCAAGCGGATGGAGGGAACGCTGGATATTCAACGCGATCACGCTCGAATGATCGAGCTGGCAATGGCACGCCTGGCACCAGCGGGGGAACTGATCTTCTCCAATAACCAGCAGCGGTTTCGTCTGGACGATGCAGTGGTTGCGAGCTATCGCGTCGAGGAAATCACCGCCCAGACCTACGATCTAGACTTCACCCGGCGAGCCAATCTGCATCACTGTTTTCGTATTCGGCACGCTGGTTAGCCGACGAATCCGACCTCCGCGGCGACGGAGGTCGCGCGAGGTCTAGCCCAGTGCGAGGTCTAATCCAGTGCGAGGTCTAATCCAGTAGCGAGAGCTGGGCCACGGCCTGGCGGCCCTCGGGGCTGTCATCGTCGGCCTCCAGCACCTTGCGGTAGCCTCGCGCGGTCTGGATGTGAGAGAGGTCATCGACCCACATCATTGCCTGAGCGTAACTCTCGGCGACGGCATGCTTGAGTCCCCCATACTGGGTGCCGATCTGGCCCCAGGCGCGACTGTAGATCCAGTCGCCAAACATGTCCTGGTGCAGATGGACCAGGACATAGTCATGTTCACTTTCCCAACGGACGATCACACGGTCTCCTGCTGCGTTGGCGCTCATCGCTTGTTCATCGCGAATGGCGGGCCTAATATGACTGCGCCAAGCGTTGCGGTGCTTCGACCCCGCGGCGCAGCTGACGTCAGGCGCCATTGTAAAGCAAGCGCTGCAGAAATCGACGCCGCTTTCGAGGCCCATGACCGGCACTTGATCGGTCGTTACCATGGCCTGGGGTCGGGATTGAACGAGACAACCGTCGGGGCGGAACCAATCAAGAGGAAAGTCATGCGTATCCTGGTGGATGAGAACATTCCGCTGGCGGAAGAGTTTTTTGGCGAGCTGGGCGAAGTCACTCGTCAGCCCGGCCGCGAGATGACGGCAGACAGTCTTCGCGGGCACGATGTGTTGGTGGTGCGATCGATCACACAGGTAAACGCCACGCTGCTGGAAGGCGCCGACAAGCTGAGGTTCGTCGGCACCTGTACCATCGGCACCGACCATATCGATACGAACCTGCTCGCCGAACGGGGTATCGGTTTTGCCAGCGCGCCGGGCAGCAATGCCGATTCGGTGGTCGACTATGTGCTTTCCAGTCTGTTGCTACTGGCCGAAGAAGACGGCTTCTCGCTATCCGGCAAGACGGTGGGAATCGTGGGTGCCGGCAACGTCGGCGGGCGGCTGGCGGCACGTCTGGACAATCTCGATGTCGACTGTCTGATCTGTGATCCCCCGCGTGCCGAGGCCGAGAATCGGGAAGATTTTCTGGATCTGGATACGCTGATCGAGCGTGCCGACATCGTCTGTCTGCACACGCCGCTGGTGGCCGACGGCAAACACGCCACGCACCACCTCATGAATCGCGACCGTATCCAGGCACTCAAACCCGGCACCGTGCTGATCAATGCCGGCCGCGGCGACTGTCTCGACGGTGTTGCGTTGCGCGAGCGGCTCGAACGCAAGGTCGACCTGCGTACGGTGCTTGATGTCTGGGAGCACGAACCGGGGATCGACGAGGCGCTGTTCGAGCTGGTCGATATCGGTACGCCGCATATCGCCGGCTACAGCGTCGACGGCAAGATGCTGGGCACCGAGATGATCTATCAGGCCGCCATGCGCCACTTCGGGTTGCCGTCACGCAAGAAACTCGGCCAGCTCAAGCCGGACCCGTGGCTGCGCAAGATCGTGCTGCACAGCTGGACGCCACCGCTGGAAGCGCTGTCGCTGTGCGCGCGGGCCTGCTACGACGTGCGCCGGGACATGCTGGCGTTCGATCGCTATCGTCGTCGACTGGGCATGGCCGCGGGGTTCGATGCCTACCGCCGCGAATACCCCTCACGGCGGGAATTCCAGACGCTGCGGGTCGAGCTGAAGAAGAACAAGGGCGGCCTGCGTGACGCCATGGAAGGCTTCGGGTTCAACGTCAAACTGGGCAAATAGCCGAGTCCCGCCTCGTCAGAGAGCGCCCGTGCCGACCTCCTTGGCTAGGCGCTCTCGATTTCTTCTATTTCCGCGTCTTCGCGCTTGACCACGCGGTGGCCATCTTCGCTCGCGCCCAGTTTCCAGTAGCTCGAAATATACATCTCCCGTTTGCCCACGCCGCGATCGTCGATCAGATGGCGACGTAGCTTGCGCATGGCCGAAAATTCGCAGGCGACCCAGATCCCTGGGGCGCCCGGAAGCCAGTCGAACTCGCGCAGGGCGTTAGTGAGACGGTCGCTGTCGCTACCCGGGTGCGGATTGATCAACCAGTCGATCCGCATGCCGTCGGGCAGCTCGAACGCTTGGATGTCGGCTTCGCTGGTCACTTCGATGATCGCGCGCCCTTTGGCGTCAGGTGGCAAGCGTTCCAGATTGGCGCCGATCGCCGGTAGCGAGGTCATATCGCCGACCAGCAGATACCAGTCGGCGTTTTCCGGCAGACGTTTGGCGGGTCCCGGGCCACCGATCAGGATCGTGTCGCCGGGATTCGCTGCAGCGGCCCAGGTGGCGGCGGGGCCACCGTCATCGTGAACCACGACGTCCACGTCGATCTCTCCGTCGCGCTGATGGCGCACCGTGTAGGTGCGCGGGACCGTCCGGGCGTTGCCCTGTTCGTCTTGTCCATCGGGAACCATCAGCTTGACGTAGGCGCTCTCCTGATCGGCGGGAAAGCCGGCCATGCCTTCACCGCCGAAGGTCAGTCGCAGCATGTGAGGTGTGACGAACAGGCGATTCAGTACGGTATAGCATCTAGGGGCGGGCTTGGGCATGGGGCGTTCTCGTCAGTTCAGATTGGCAATCATCAACCGCGACAACCGTAGAAAGGCATCGAGATCCGTCTGCGCCATTCCGTTCGACAATCGCGCGTGGGCGTCACGTTCACAGCCGTCGACCTGTGCCAGTACGGATCGACCATGATTGGTCAACGAGAGAATCTGGCTACGTCGGTCTTCGGGGTGAGGCGATTTGGCGATGATGTCGGCATCGAACAGATCCCGCAGGAGCCGAGTGATCTGGGCCTTATCACGTTGGGTGCGCTGTGCAATATGTTGAGCGGTGCAGGGCGTCAGGCTGCGAATGGCCTTGAGCGTGCGGATGTGCGAGACAGTGAGGTTCAGCTCGGTCTCGGCGTAAGCTCGGCGCAGGGCACGTTTGTAAGCGTGCATGAGCTGATGTAACGATTCGCCCACCGCAGTATCGGTCATGTCGCGGCCTTTCGGTTGACAGTGTCAACCAAGTAGGCGCCTGAAACGCAATAATGTCAACCATTCTCATTAACGGCCAGTGCGCCACTATCCTTTTGAACCCTGTGCGGCAGTCGCCAGGGATAGCAGCGCAGTGTATCCAGTCAGATCAGAGTTCTACGGCACGTCCGATGAATTGAATCGGGCCGGTAGGGCGGTTCAGCGGAGACCCCGAGGCGTCCTCGAGCGTCAGCTCGAACAGCTGGTTGTCTTCGAGTGGCGGCAGATCCTTCAATGAGAGACGCTGGGTCTGGCCCGGTTGAACCAGGCCCAGCGAGACCGGCCCGCTCCAGTCGTCTGCCTTGGTCCAGAATTCCAGCGCCTTGCCTGGCGGCACCTCGAAAGTGCCCATCGGTATCAGGCTGATCTGCTGCGAAGAGCTCGCCTGGATCACCCAGCCAGCCTGGGTATGTTGCGGCGTCATCAATACCACCATGTATCGAGGTGACGGCGCCGAAGTCGGGCCGACGGCTAGCGTGGCTGCCAGACCGATCGCCACGGCGACGCTGGCGAAACTCATGCCGCGCCATAGCGTCAAGTTGCGCCACAGGCTGTTCCAGAACCCTTCTTTCGGTGCCCGGATCTGCCTGCTGCGCGGAGAGGCAATCGCACTCGTTTCCTCGTTGTCGAGCGTACGCTCGATCCGCTGCCAGAGGCTGGTCGAGGGCGCAGCGGGCTCGGCCATGACGGCGTAGGGCTGCAACCTCGCTTCCCAGGTCTGGATGGCATCTTGCAGCTGCGAGTCTTCAGACAGTTGGCGTTCGACGATCTCGCGCTGCTCGGCATCCAGCGTGCCCAATACATATTCCCCGGCAAGCTCGTTCAGCTCATTCGGGTCTATAGAAGGTGGGGTGTTCGACGGAATATTCATGACAGGCACTCGTGCAGTGCGGCCAGGCTACGTTTGATCCAGGCCTTGACGGTGCCCAGGGGTCGGTCGAGACGGGTGGCGATTTCCTGATGACTGAAACCATCGACATAAGCGTGAAACAGGCAATTGCGCCGCTCCGGCGACAGCTGGCCGAGGCAACGATCCAGCTCTCCGTGGCCAAGCCAGTCGAAATGATCCTGAACATCCGTAGCCGCCTCCTGCGATCGTTCTGCCTCGAGCCGCTCGGCGGTGTCATCATCGACGGTCACTTCACGATGGCGGGTTCTGACGTGGTTGAGGGCCTGATGACGCGCGACACTGAATATCCAGGTTTTTCCCGAGCCACGTCGGGCATCGAAGGTATGGGCCTTGTTCCAGATATTGACGAAGGCATCGTGAATAATGTCTTCGGCGACACCGCGATCACCGACGATACGTAGCACCACCCCCAGCAGGCGTGCCCCCTCCTGAACGTAGAGTCGCTGTAGCGCCTGACGGTCGCCTCTGGCGCAGGCTTCCAGCGCGACGCTGTGGTCGAAGCCCGTATGGTCAGACCCCGTGGGGCCGAAGCCTGCCTTGTTGAACGTTGCCGCGTCGTCTGTCACACGAACCTTCCTTGAAGCACATCCCCTCCAGGGACCCATGGACGTCATACTACGCAACGCGGGCTCGCCATGGCGAGCCCGCGTTGGTGTGTCGATCAACATTAACGTGATCGGCCGGTTTGCCAGCGCGTCGACTGGCTTTTCAAAACAGGCTGCATCAGCTGGCTTTCCAGAACAGGTAGTCGGCCTGATATTCGACAACTTCCTCGTCGCCTTCACTATCTGCGCTGCATGCCATGTCCGGCGCTACACCGCCCTGGGTGTTCAGGCGTTGAACATAGGTCACGCCAGCCATGTGACCCTCACCGTCGGCGGGATTGGCTTCGACCAGTTGGAACGGGATGTTGCCTTCGCCGCCTGGCGCGGTGGCGAGCTGTGTGCCGGTGATCTTGGAGCCATCGCTGGACTCCCATGTGGCCGGCGGACCGTAGTAGCTGCCGACCTGATTGCCGTCAGCATCATTAAGCTTGGCATCCGGACCTTTGAATACCCAGGCGTAGTCACCTTCCTTGGCTTCACAGGCATAAGTGATTTCGCCGACACCTACCGTTTCCATGGCAACCATATTGCCGTCCGGCACCTTGACGTCCTTCGGCACCATATCGGCCAGCGCGCCCAGGCTGAAGGTCCCCAGAAGGGCAGTGGTCAAGGTAACGCTGGCTAGCTTAAGGGTTTTCATTGGCGTCTCTCCAAGCGTGAAAATAAGGCGAGACATCATGTCTCGCCTCAGGGATACACACGAGCAGAGCCATCGGATGCAACAGGTAGCGTCTTTTTGCAGTAGCCGTTACGGTTTGTGCTTCTGAAGCTGACATTCGCCGTTTGAGATTATTGACGCAGGCACGCGTGGGTTTATCCCATAAATAAAAGAGCCCCGCGCTGTGGCGGGGCTCGGCGCGAGGCTCTCAGCCGAATCGTGAAGCCTTGGAATCACTCCCGGTAGGCTGACTCCTTCAGCGCCCGGATGCGGTCGTCGAGCGGCGGATGGCTGGCGAACAGTTTCTCCATGATCTTGCGCGTCTGCCCGGTGGTAATGGCGAACGCCGTCAGCGAGTCGGGCATCTGGTCTGGCAGGCCAGTTTCGGCTTTCAGCCTCGCGAGCGCGTTGATCATCGCCCCGCTACCCGCAAACTTGGCTCCGGCAGCGTCGGCGCGATACTCGCGGAAGCGAGAGAACCAGGCGACGATGATTGAGGCGACCAGACCGAATACGATCTCGGCAACGATCACCACCACGAAATAACCCATGAAACCGAGACCGCCGCCATTGTCGCGGCCGCGCAGGAAACTATCGACGAGCTGGGCGACCACGCGTGCGAAGAACATCACGAAGGTGTTGAGCACACCTTGGATCAAGGCCAGCGTGACCATATCACCATTGGCAACGTGGCCGATTTCGTGTGCCAGCACGGCACGGATTTCTTCCGGGCGCATCCGCTCGAGCAGTCCTTGAGAAACGGCGACCAGCGCATCGTTTTTATTCCAGCCGGTCGCAAAGGCGTTGGACTGCTGAGCCGGAAAGATCGCGACTTCCGGCATCTGGATATTCGCCTGCTTTGCCAGTTCTCGGACCGTGTCGAGTAACCATTGCTCGGTCGAATTGCTCGGTTGCTCGATCACCTTGGCCTTGGTGCTCATCTTGGCCATCCATTTGGAGATGAACAGCGAGATCAGCGAGCCGGCCATGCCGAACACGAAACAGAAAATCAACAGGCTATTCATGTTCAGCCCGTTGGCGTTGAGATAAGGCTCCACGCCCAGAAGCCGCAGCGTGATACTGGCAACGAGCACCACCGCCAGGTTGGTCGCCAGGAACAGGATGATTCGCATCATCGGTTTCTACCCTCAGTCATGGAAAGGCCAATTTCGTAAAAGATACGACCCTCGCATCGCGCGCTGGTCTCTTATTCGTCTGTTATTCGTTATCACCTGGTAATCAGGCGGTTATGAAGCGTTAGATACGACTTTCGCGAATAGGTTTCAAGAGGGCTGGTTTCGAGAGAGCAGGTTTCGAGAGGCTGAACGGCCGCGCCGAGGCGCGGCCGTGACAATCATTGGCGATAGCGTGACAGGAAGCGGGCGAAGCGGTCGATAGCATCACCCAGTTGATCGGCCCACGGCAGCGTCACGATGCGGACATGATCGGGTGTCGGCCAGTTGAAGGCCGTGCCCTGGACCAGAAGAATGCGCTCCTGCAGCAGCAGATCGAGCACCATCTGCGCGTCGTCGTGAATCGGATAGACCTCCGGGTCGAGCCGTGGAAAGGCATAAAGCGCCCCCATTGGCTTGACGCAGGAAACGCCGGGGATCGCATTGAGCTTTTCATATACCACATTGCGTTGGGCCAGCAGGCGTCCACCCGGGAGGATCAGGTCATTGATCGACTGGTAGCCACCGAGCCCGGTCTGGATAGCATGCTGCGCCGGCACGTTGGCGCATAGTCGCATCGAGGCCAGCATGTTGAGCCCCTGGATGAAATCCTCGGCATTTTGCTTGCCCTGGCCGCCGGAAAGAATCATCCAGCCCGAGCGGAAGCCGGCGCAGCGATAGCTCTTGGACAGGCCGTTCATGGTCACGACCAGTTGATCGTCCGCTGCCAGCGCGCCGGTCGAGACGTGCTCGGTGCCGTCGTAGAGGATCTTGTCGTAGATCTCGTCGGAGAACACGACCAGGCCGTGCTGGCGGGCGACCGTCAGGATTTCCTTGACCACCGCCGGCGGGTAGACCGCGCCAGTCGGGTTATTGGGGTTGATCAGCACGATCGCCCGGGTGCGCGCGGTGATCTTGTCGCGGATATCCGCAATGTCCGGTGACCAGTCGGCCGCCTCATCGCACAGGTAGTGGACGGGGTGGCCGCCGGAAAGGTTGGCGGCAGCCGTCCACAGCGGATAGTCCGGCGCCGGAATCAGCACCTCGTCGCCATCGTTAAGCAGTGCCTGCATCGCCATCACGATCAGCTCGGAAACGCCGTTGCCGATGAACACGTCCTCAACGCCGACGCCGGGAATTCCCTTGCGCTGGCACTCTTGCATGATCGCCTTGCGCGCCGAATAGAGCCCCTTGGAGTCGCAGTAACCCTGTGCGGTCGGCAAGTTGCGCATCACGTCCTGAAGAATCTCTTCAGGCGCTTCGAAACCGAAGGGTGCAGGGTTGCCGATGTTCAGTTTGAGAATGCGATGGCCTTCATCCTCGAGCCGTTTGGCATGATCGAGGACGGGCCCGCGAATGTCGTAACAGACATTGTCGAGCTTATGCGATTTCCGAATGGGGCTGTTCATTGGGGTTCCGTATGCTGCACAGCCTAAAGAGTCAGGCGGGTGGATCAGGTTTAAGGGTCTCAGTACCTCTGCGGCGGGCTGCGTCGCCGAGGTCCCAGCATACCGCCGCGTGGAAGCGGCGCAAGGGGCAGCAAAGACACAATTTTCAGGCCATCTGTATGGCGAGAATCAGCTTTCGGATTCGTCGACTGTGTCCTCTGTCGGCTCGGGAATGTCCTCGGGCAGTTCCAGGCTTACCCTGCCCAGTTTGCCGTCACGCAACTCGTGCAGCAGCACTTCGGCGCCACGGTGCAGATTGATCACACCACCAGCCTTCAATCCGCCGCGCTTGCGTGCGATTTCGTTCATGATCGCGTGACCGTCGAAGCCGGCTTTGGCTTGAAAATCTACTAGCTTGGGTCCATCGGCATCGACGCTGTCGGTCTCCGTGGGCGCGACATAGATGGGGAGCTCGCCAAGCTTGTAGCGCTCGCGCAAGGCGTCGGGGTAACGCTTGGCCAGTTCGGCGGCACAGACGATGGCGACATCGACGTACTCGATCGCAGTGTCGCGAATCGCGCCGCTGGCCGCGAGCCGATAGGCGCTAGCCTGATTCTCGATCTTCGGCCACAGCACGCCTGGCGTATCGATCAGCGACACGCCACCGTCGATACGAATTCTCTGCTGGCGCTTGGTTACCGCCGGTTCGTTGCCGGTCTTGGCGATCGTGCGTCCGGCCAAGCCGTTGATCAGCGTCGATTTGCCCACGTTGGGAATGCCCATCACCATCACGCGGACGTCGCGGTCGGCTCGGACCTGGCCTGCGAGTTCGTGACACAACGCGGAAATCGGCTTGAGTTCGCGGGCCTGAGTGGTGGTGACGGCAATGGCACGGCTGTCAGGCTGCGCGTCGAAAAAATCGATCCACTTTTGCGTCGCTTCAGGGTCGGCCAGATCGGCGCGTGAGAGGATCTTCAGCACTGGCTTGTGCTCGGTGAGTTCGGCCAGCATCGGGTTGCCGCTGGAGTAGGGCAGGCGTGCGTCGAGAACCTCGATCACTACGTCGATTCCCGGGAGTGCCTGGGTAATCTCGCGCCGCGCCTTGTTCATGTGTCCGGGATACCAGCCGAGCATATCTGTCTCCTGCCTATCTATGTACCTGCGTCGTGCTTATCGAGCGTTCCCGATGCAAAAGCGGGCAGCTATTCTACCAGCATGTTCGGGTGGTTTGCTGGAGGCCGCACGCGGGGTGCCGTCTGAGGTTTGCCGAGCGAAGGTGAGGGGTCGCCGATATCGGCGAGGGGCATAGCCGCAAAGAGGTGAGGTAATCGTCAGCCATGTTTATAAGCAATAAACCCCGATCGAGCTTTCCGATCAGGGGTCATTGAAGCGGGGCAGCGTTAGAGCGGGTCAGTGTTTCGGCCCGCGGTCCGGTGTACTTTTCCGGTTCTGGTACTTCCCATGCAGATCCCGCGCCGTTCGCTTGGCTTTCTCCCGGTTTTCGGGTTTGCGTAGCCAGTTGGCGATGGCTCCGAATAGCAATTTCTTCATATCGATTCCCCCGATTGCGATCAGCTATCGACTATATGGGTGCGAATCACAAACGCGTCAACGCGTTCGCTGCCCGAGCCTTGTCACCTGGAGTCAGCGTCGGCACTGATCATTCGCCGGCATGGAATGTCATCGCCACCGAGTTGATGCAATAACGTTGACCGGTGGTTTCCGCGGGGCCATCCGGAAAAACGTGTCCCAGATGCGCATCGCAGCGCCGACAGGTCACTTCTATGCGGCGCATGCCGTGACTGTCATCGTGATGCTCCTCGACCGATGCCGCCGCCAGAGGCCGGTCGAAGCTCGGCCAGCCGCAGTGCGCTTCGAACTTGTGCTCGTTCTCGAACAGCGGGGCGCCACAACAGACACAGTGGTAAATTCCCTGTACTGGCTCGACTTGGTAGTCGCCGGTGAACGGCCGCTCGGTGCCTTTCTCGCGAGTGACGTGGTACTGCTCGGGAGTCAGCTTTTCGCGCCATTCGGCTTCGGTCTTTTCTACCTTGCTCATGTCGGGTCTCCTCGTCGCTTTGGCACTATTCATTGCTCGATACCATTTATCACTCGACACGGTGCATCGCTTATCACTCGACACGGTGCATCGCTTATCACTCGACACGGTGCATCGGTCTATGCCATGCCTGCATTACAGGTCATTTGGCGGCCGCTGACCAGCCCGGATTGAGCTGCGGTGAAAAACGGTTAAATCAATCGCTTGACACCTCAAAACGGCCTCAGTAACATACGCGCCACTTCGACGGAGCTGAGACATTGCGTCCCATTCGTCTAGTGGTCTAGGACACCGCCCTTTCACGGCGGTAACAGGGGTTCGAACCCCCTATGGGACGCCACTCGGTTTTGCGAAGTTTGTGTAAAAAGTACGGTGCGGGAATAGCTCAGTGGTAGAGCATCGCCTTGCCAAGGCGAGGGTCGGGAGTTCGAATCTCCTTTCCCGCTCCAACATTTGGTAGCGTCAGATAGGTAGCATGGGTCGTGAGCCGGAACGCCGGTCCGACGGATGGCCGCCCCATCGATCTCCTTTCTTGCTCCAATATGCGTCCCATTCGTCTAGTGGTCTAGGACACCGCCCTTTCACGGCGGTAACAGGGGTTCGAACCCCCTATGGGACGCCACTTTCATGATCGCCAGGTCATGTCGTCGTCGCTAATAGCGTCGGCAGCGATAAGCGGGAATAGCTCAGTGGTAGAGCATCGCCTTGCCAAGGCGAGGGTCGGGAGTTCGAATCTCCTTTCCCGCTCCATATCGCGACACTCCAGAAATTCGGCTCCCCTCAGTCATGAAACAGTCAGTCTGTTTTTTGGCGATTCTCGCATCCGATTCGTCTGTCTCACTCGACCAATGGCTCGAAAAGTCGTTGTTACCATGGCGGTAACTGGGGCTCTAATCTCTTTGGGGCGCTACGCTCTTCGCTTTTCTTTTCGCCGCGTCCGGAGGTGTCAGCAGCCAGGTCGTGCAGCGCGGTCAATACCGAACCATCCATTCGTCTGCTAAAGATTGAACCTCATGGAATTGCCCCCATATTCAGGGCACTTCGTTTCACTTGATTCTCAAACATGACAGGAATCCCTGATGGCAGAACCGGCACTAGCCATCCGCGGGCTGAGCAAAGTCTACGGTAATGGTTTCGAGGCCCTGAAAGGCATCGATCTCGATGTTCCTCAGGGCGACTTTTTTGCGCTGCTCGGCCCCAACGGGGCGGGTAAATCCACCACGCTCGGCATTGTCTGCTCGCTGGTCCAGAAGACTGCAGGGCAGGTGAGCATTTTCGGTATCGATATCGACAAGGACTTCGCCAAGGCGAAGTACGCGCTCGGTGTCGTGCCACAGGAATTCAACTTCAGTCAGTTCGAAAAAGTCGAGGATATCGTGCTGACCCAGGCTGGCTACTATGGCATGCCGATGAAGGAAGCCAGGCCGCGCTGCGATCGCCTGCTCAAGGATCTTGGCCTGTGGGACAAGCGCAACGGTGCGGCACGTATGCTTTCCGGCGGTATGAAGCGCCGTCTGATGATCGCCCGCGCCCTGATACATCGTCCACGCCTGCTGATTCTCGACGAGCCTACCGCGGGTGTGGATATCGAGCTGCGCCGCAGCATGTGGGAATACATGCGTCGGATCAATGAGGAAGAGGGCACTTCGATCATTCTGACGACCCACTACCTCGAGGAAGCGGAGAGTCTGTGTCGCAACATCGCCATCATCAATCGCGGCGAGATCATCAAGAACACCTCGATGCGGGGTCTATTGACCGAGCTGGATACCGAAACCTTTCTGCTCGATCTAGCCGCGCCGCTCGAAACGGCGCCGGTGATCGAAGGCTTCGAGATCGAGCGTGTTGACTCGCATCAAGTGGCGCTGTCCGTGCGCAAGGGCACTGATCTTAACGACGCTTTCCAGCAATTGACCGGCCAGGGCGTTCGCGTACTCTCGATGCGCAACCGCGCCAATCGCCTGGAGGAGCTGTTCGTCTCGATGACTTCGCAGCCGGAAACCTCTAAGGGCATCGACAGTGAATCTGCGCAATCTACGCAGGCCAAGGAGACGGCGTCTTGAATACCCGGCAATTGCTGATTTCTCTCTGGACCATGGTGGTCAAGGAAGTGCGGCGTTTCGTGCGCATCTGGCCGCAGACGCTGGTGCCGCCATCGATCACCATGACGATGTACTTCATCATTTTCGGTAATCTGATCGGCTCGCGTGTGGGCGAGATGCACGGTATCTCCTACATGTCCTACATCGTGCCCGGATTGATCATGATGTCCGTGATCACCAACAGCTACTCCAACGTGGCCTCGTCGTTCTTCTCCAACAAGTTTCAGCGCAGTGTGGAAGAGATGATGGTTTCACCGATGCCCAATTGGGTCATCCTGGCGGGCTTCGTCATCGGTGGCGCGGCGCGTGGCCTCGGCGTCGGGCTGATCGTCACGATCGTGTCGTTCTTCTTCACCGACCTGAATCTGCATCACCCACTCGTGACCCTGGCCGTCGTGATCATGACCGCGATGCTGTTCTCGATCGGTGGCTTCATCAACGCGTTGCTGGCCAAAAAGTTCGATGATATCTCGATCATCCCGATCTTCGTGCTGACCCCGCTGACCTATCTCGGCGGCGTGTTCTACTCGATCGATCTGCTGCCCCAGTTCTGGCAGAACGTGACGATGATCAACCCGATCCTCTATATGGTGAACGCCTTCCGCTACGGTATTCTCGGGATCTCCGATATCCCCGTGGGTGGTGCACTAGTGGCCATTGCTGCATTTATCGTCGTGCTCTGGAGCCTGGCGTTGTGGATGCTCAATCGCGGCAAGGGAATTCGCTCATGAGTCAGGAACGCCCACACACGCTGACCGATGCGCCCCTCGGGCGGGAGTCCGCTTACCCCGAACGCTACGACGCCTCGCTGCTGTTCCCCATCGAGCGTGCGTCCAATCGTGCGCCGCTGGGAATCGATGCGACGTCGCTGCCATTCGTCGGAGGCGACGAGTGGTGGGCGTTCGAGCTCTCCTGGCTCGATCTACGTGGCAAGCCGGTCGTCGCCGTGGCGCGATTCCGCTTGCCGGCGGATTCGCCGCAACTGATCGAATCCAAGTCGTGGAAGCTCTACCTCAACAGCTTCAACCAGACCACGTTTGCCGACCGCGAGGCGGTTATCGACTTCCTGCGGCGGGATTTGAGCGCAGCAGCTGGCGCACCAGTCACGATCGAGCTCCATGGCGCCGATGATGCCGAGCTCTCGCCCCAGCCGATGCCGGGCGACTGTATCGACGACATCGAAGTCGATATCGATCGTTACACGCCAGCGCCGGATCTGCTCGCCTGCGATGAGAGCGATATCGTCGAGGAAACGCTGCATTCGCACCTGCTCAAATCCAACTGCCCGGTCACCGGTCAGCCGGACTGGGGCAGCGTGGTGATTGCCTATCGCGGCCCGCGACTCGATCGCGCCGCTTTGCTGCGTTACGTGATCTCCTATCGCCAGCATCAGGATTTCCACGAGCACTGCGTCGAGCATATTTTCGTTGACCTGATGGCGCGCTGTCGTCCGCAAGACTTGTTGGTGATGGCGCGCTACGTGCGCCGGGGCGGGCTGGATATCAATCCCTGGCGCGCTACGCCTGGCTGGACGCCCACACTGCCAGCACGTCTGCTGCGGCAGTAACGCTTTTGACGTACAGTCGGGCAACCGGCAATCGCATCCGATATCCTGTTCAGCACTCGCTAAGAACATTCGTTTAACATCGCGCCTGGATGGAGAAGACGAACATGGACGCTCTGGAATTACTGCATCAGCGCCGCTCGATGGGCAAGCTGGCAGGCCCCGCACCCACCGACGAACAGCTCGACGCCCTCTATCGCGCGGCTCTGAGGGCACCGGACCATAAGGAAATGACACCCTACCGCTTCATCGAGATAAGCGGGGAAGGGCTCGACCGGCTAGGTGAACTCTTCGCGCAGTCCGATTACCAAGCCAATCCGCATATCGACGACGGTAGTCTCGATGCCGTACGCAAGAAGCCCAAGCGCGCGCCAATGATCATTGCCGTGATCGCCAATGTCACGCCGGGCCTGCCCAAAGTGCCTCCGGTCGAGCAGATCATCTCGGCTAGCTGCGCGGCTCATGCCATGCTCTACGCGGCCTACGCCCAAGGCCTCGGCGCCATGTGGCGTACCGGCACATACGCCCATGACAAGACCGTTTGGCGTGGCCTTGGCCTCAGCGAGCAGGAAGAGCTGATCGGCTACCTCTACCTCGGGCAGCCGGGCGGACGCTATCCCGGCATGCAGATACGCAATCCGGATGACTACGTCGAGCGATGGACCTGACGCTTCGGTTGTGTCCAGAAGAGGTAAAAGGGCGGCGGTAAGGAGAAAATGGCTTGCGATCACAGGCTTAGCTCGTTACTATGTGCGCCGTTCTGAACGGTGCGGCACAGCCGGAACGGTCGGGATGACAATGCGGAGGGGTGTCCGAGTGGTCGAAGGAGCACGCCTGGAAAGTGTGTAAGTCGCAAGGCTTCGAGGGTTCGAATCCCTCCCCCTCCGCCACGAATTCTGAATCAGCCGGCTCGAGTAGCCGGCTTTTTCATGTCCGGAATAAAGCGCGAGGCGGGGGAGGTGATGAGAACCCTCCGGTTCGCACCGAGGCGCTCACGGTTTTGCTTTTCGAGCGCCGACAAGCGCCAGCAATCCCTCCCCCTCCGCCACGAATTGAAAAGAACCGGCCTTCAACAGCCGATTTTCGTGTCTGGAATAGGGCTCCGCGTGGAGGAAACGTCGAGAATTCTCCAGTTTTCATAGAGCCCCGTCACAATCCGGCGACTGTGTTATAAAAAGTGTCTAGGAACGGCCACGCGGGGATCGCGATGAAAACCATTGGTGTACTGGGCGGCATGAGCTGGGAATCCACCCAAAGTTATTACCGACTGCTCAATGAGGGCGTGCGAGAGCGCCTCGGCGGATACCACTCGGCAAAGATCGCGATGGTAAGCGTCGACTTCGCCGAGATCGAGGCGCTGCAGCAAAGCGGTGACTGGGACAAGGCAGGGGAGGCGCTGGCGTTGGCGGCCCGTCAGGTCGAAGCCGCCGGTGCGGAGTGCCTGTTGCTGGCGACCAACACCATGCACAAGGTAGCCGGCGCGATCGAGTCGGCGCTGAGCATTCCCTTTCTCCATATTGCCGATGGCACCGGTTCACGATTGCGTGCCGATGGCATCGATCAGGTCGGCCTGCTGGGAACGCGCTTCACGATGGAGCAGGATTTTTACCGCGGCCGGTTACTCGACGGTCATGGCGTTTCCTGCCTGGTGCCGTCTCGGGAGGATCGGGATAGCGTCCATCGAATCATCTTCGAAGAACTGGTCCACGGCGTGATCACAGAATCGTCGCGACAGGTTTACCAGGAGATCGTCACCAGGCTTCAGGCGCAGGGCGCGCAAGGTGTGATTCTGGGGTGTACGGAAATTGCGTTGCTACTCCACCAGCAGGATTGCGATCTGCCGCTTTATGACACGACTGCGCTGCATGTCGACATGGGGTTAAAGTTTGCCTTGAGCGAATAGCCACATCCCGACAAATCTCCCTCGCGTTGACCAGACAATTCAGCCTCTCGTTAAGGCCTTGTCGATCGATAATGGCGCTGGGGATAATCCCCTGCGTACTTGCCCGGTCTCCGGACCGGGGCTTTTTTGATACTTGCCCGCTAACGCCTCTTCTTGCTCGCCTTCCCCGTACGTGATTTTCGTTCCCACAGTGATTGCCGATGATAGACCCCGGAACCGGGGATGCCAGCGTGGCTATGGACGCCGCGCCGGCTGAAATTCAAGTTTGCGCCGCGCGGGCCCAGCGAGAGCGAAGGGCCGTGATTATTGAGTCGAATCCGTAAACCGGGACCGAGCCTGAGCGTGCGTCGGAAAAGAAGTCCCATTCGGGTGCTCCTGAAAATATTCTTATGATTGACTGTCAGTGGGTGAATTCGTTCGACGACTTATGGAGGCTCCACGCACCGACCTGAGCTTGCGCCATAGCGGGCTGCCGGGAACAAGCATCGCAAACACGGCGCAGACTGCAGCGGGCGAAAGTACGTCAAGGCTCGAATCCAGTGACCAGTGGTGGAAAAGCCCGTAAAAATAGCTCACCGCATTGGGGCCGCCGCCCGCGTATTCATGCTGGGCAATTTCGCGCCCCAGAAACACCGCGACGATCAGCGATCCGCCGACCCAGCGGCCGACCAATGGCCACAGTAGACATTGGAAACTCAGGGCGATGATGGCGTGCTCCAGGTGGGTAACGTTCATGACGCCTCGCTGCACATGCCTTGATCTTGATGTCTTGTTGTTGATGCCAATTCTGATCATAGCGGTTTGTCGGACGCATGAAATCGCGACCTGAGATTGATTTATCTCACCTAGGCAGTGGGGACTACCTCCGGAATGTCGTGCTACGAGAGGGCTATAATGTTGGTTCGATCCCTTTCCGCCGGCAACGATGAGGTGTGTATTGACAATGTCTTCCAAGGTGATTCAGGGCGGCTGCCATTGCGGCGCAGTAACCTGGTGTTTTTCCGGCCAGCCGGAGAGGGCGACCATCTGTAACTGCACTGTCTGCCGGCGATATGGCGTACTTTGGGCTTACGCACACGAGAATGATGGCATCACGGTCGCCGGCGGGACCCAAGCCTATCAACGGGGACACCGCATCGCGTTCCACTTCTGTCCCAACTGCGGTTGCGTCGCTTATTGGCGGGCGACATTTTTGGGGTCGGATGGCCGACGGCGCATGGCCGTCAACCTTCGACTGGCGGAACCCGACGACGTGGCTAATGTCCCCATCGATCGCTTCGACGGCCTCGACACGTTCGAGAATCCGCCTCGCGACGGGCGCTGTGTCATCGACTACTGGTTTTGATCCAGAGCCAATCGCATGACGGCCCTGATCGCCTTCGCGGTTCAGCTTCGGGGTCGTTGCCTGACCCGGCTGGCGCCCGGTGTGACGTGGCGACAGGCGGGGAGGACGCGTTCGCGTAAGTAGCGTTGATTGGCGGCGCAGACGCTGAGGCCATCGCCACCGTAATGCTCCAGGCAGATCACGCCGCGGAAGCCGGCCTCGACGGCCAGCTTCATCGCCTGCCGGTAATTGATCAGGCCGCTCTCCATCGGAGCAGGAAAGGCGACATAGTGGCCGCGCTCGGTATCCTCGTCGCGCATGTAGTTCTTGGCATGCCAGAAGTTCGACCACGGCAGCACCTTGCGAAAGGCGTCGAGCCATGGCTCCACCGGCCGGTGCAGGCGAATCAAGTTGCCGATATCCGGATTCAATCCCACCGAATCGAGGCCGATCTCCTCGATCATGGCGACGGCCGAATCGGCGCTGCCAAGATAGGTGTCCTCGTACATCTCCAGCGACAGCACGATACCGAGTTCGGCGGCATGCTGGCCCAGTTCACGGATACGCGTCACCGCCTTTTGCCACTGGGCCCGATCTTCGGCGTCGTCGCGGTGACCTTCGGCCGTCCAGAACCAGAGTTGACGCTGCTGAGTCTCTGTCAGCGGCCGGTGTAGACCGATCGAAACGGTACCGATGCCGAGCCTGGCCGCGGCGTCCAGCGATCGATGGCTGTAAGCGAGATGGTCGTCGCCATGGCGTTCGTCGATTACGCTCGAGCGCACCACCGATATGGAGCTGGGTACAAGACGTGCCGATTTGATGACGCTGGCGAGCGTGTCCAGTCGATCGGTCGACAGGTCTCCGGGGCGAAAGCAGTTGTCGGATAGATCGACGCGGTCGAAACCGGCTTCGGCGATCTCCTGGAACAGCGGCTGCCACTGCTCGGCGCTCGCTTCCTGAAGCGGAGAGCCATCCGGCAGCCGGTTGGAGAAAGGCAGCATGGCGGCGGCGATTGGCCAATCGGTAAGGTCAGAGGTCATTTCGATGTCTCGGTAGCGGCGTGAGTCGGAGTCATGGCGGAGGCGAAGAACAGTGCGTCCTGAGTCTGACGCAACTTCCACAGATATGAGCTTTGGTCGATCGCGACATCGCGCAGGCGAATCGGCTCGCCGGCCCTGACCGGGCGCATCAGCACCCGATTGGCGGCGAGATAGTAGGGTAGCGGTGCATCGTCGCCGAGCGGATTGGCCGGTACCAGTGCCGAAGATACATTGTCGATGCTGTGATGATGGCCGTGGGCGGTAAGCGTGGTGCCCTCGGCAAGATCCGATTCGGCCATCGCGATCAGATCGACATCCGGCCTGGGCTGACTGACGCTGCTGGGGACGCCGCGGCGTACCATTTCCAATAATGTGGTGGCGGCTTCGAGCCCGAGCAGGTGACGCGGTAGCGGGAGCATCGCGCTGTCGCCGCGCCGGCTGACCAGATGACCTTTCTCGGCCAGCATCTGCCAGCTGGCCCGATCATGACCCCGTACGACCACGAACACGCCGCCCGCGAGACTGAATTCATCGGGGCGACGCAGACAGTGAAATACCTCCAGCGCGGGCGTTCGCGTCAACAGCCCACCTTGGGCAGCCGGTACGAATAGCTCGGCAATTTCGCTGACTCGCGCGATGGGGTAATGCAGCGCGGGGCGGTCCGGCAGCACGCCGGTGGCGTTGGCGACGATCGACATCTCGCAAAGGTCCGGCACCGCATGCTGGGGTAGCGCGCCAGCGATTCGGGCGCGATCTGCCACCCACCGATGATGTCCCTCGCTGTCCAGTCCCGCGGGCATGTCCCAGCGTTCCCCGAAGCCGGGCACCGCGACGCGACGTCCATTGCTGGTCATTGTCTCGGTGGCGGGGTCGAAGACGAAGTCGTATTCGCTCGATTTCCCGGCAGCCAGAATTTCCAGCCCCACCGTCTCGGCCCAACTGACCAGACCGATTGCCAGCGCCGGCTGATCGCCGTCCACCGGACTGATGACGCAGCCGCGCTTGCGGGCCATGGCCGCGAGCCCAGGGCCGACCACACTGTCGACCTCCTTGGTGACCAACGCGACATGGTGCCCGGCCTCTATCGCGAGGGCGGCGTGGCGGGCGCCGGCTTCGGGATGACCGGTGGCTTCGATCACCACGTCCAGTGGCAGCTCGACCACGGCCTCTAGTCGATCGCTGACGATCCAGTCGCCCCTATCCCAGGCTCGTTTGGCTTCTGCGGGCGTTCGGCAATGGCGAATTCGCCCCGGCTCCACGCCTGCATCGATCAACGCCTTGGCGGCGAGATCGGGGTCAAGGTCGAGCACGATCCGGGCCTCGATGCTCGCCAGGTGGCGAGCGTGGACCACGAAACTGCGACCGAACCCACCGGCGCCGATCACGCAGCAGCGGATGGGCTCGCCGCCCTCGAGATAGTGGGAAAGGTGCATGGGCGTTTTCCTTGAATGGGACGGGGCCGAGACTCAGGCTCGAGAATCGGGCGTGGAAGACTTGTGATTCTCGGGTTTCTGGCGATGCAGCCGTTGGCGCCAGCCGCGCAGCCCGGTCACCTTGGAGATCAATGGCCATACCAGCATCAGCGCACCCAGCCCCATGATCGTGGTGACCAGCGAGTTGGACCAGAAGATGGTCAACGAGCCGTCGGACATTACCATCGACTGCCGGAAGGCTTCCTCGGCGCGATGACCGAGCACCATGGTCAGAACCAGCGGGGCAACAGGGTAGTCGAGCTTCTTGAACAGATAGCCGAGCAGGGCGAAGAACAACAGCAGCCAGAAGTCGAAGGTCGAGTTGGCGACCTGGTACACACCGGTAAAGATCACCGCGACGATGACCGGGCCGATGATGGCAAAGGGTACCCGCAGGATCGAGGCGTAGAGCGGCACCGTCGCCAGTACCAGAATAACCGCGACCACGTTGCCCAGATACATGCTGGCGATCAGGCCCCAGACGAAATCCGGACGGGTGATGAACAGCATCGGCCCCGGCGTGAGGCCCCAGATCATCAGCCCGCCCATCATGACCGCGGCGGTCGCGGACCCGGGTACGCCAAGCGCCAGCATCGGCAGCAGCGCGGAGGTGCCGGCGGAATGATCCGCGGCTTCCGGCGAGACGATACCGTTGGGTTCGCCCTTGCCGAAGCGCTCGGGATGCTTGGAGAAGCGCTTGGCGATGCCGTGACTCATGAACGAGGCGGCTGTCGGGCCGGCCGGGGTGATGCCCATCCAGATCCCGATCAGAATGCTGCGGACCAGCGAAACCCAGTAGCGTGGCAGTTCGGCCACGGTGCGCAGAATATCCATGATGCGAATCCGGCTCTTGATGCCGTTGAAGCTCAGGCCTTCCTCGGTCGTCACCATCAGTTCGGCGATGCCGAAAAGACCCATGACCGCGACCAGGAAGCTGATGCCCTTGACCAGATCGGGGATGCCGAAAGTCAGGCGCAGGCCACCGGAGACGCTATCCATGCCTACGGTGGCGAAGGCCAGGCCCAGCATCATCGAGACCAGCGTCTTCGAAGGCGCGCTGGAACTCATGCCGATGAAGCTGCAGAACGCCAGGAAGTAGACGGCAAAGTATTCCGGTGACGAGAACTTGAGGCCGAACTGAGCGACCCAGTTGGCCAGCAGAGTGATCATCACCACGCCGGCGAGGGCGCCGAGACCGGCGGACATGAAAGCCAGCGTCAGAGCGCGGGTTGCTTCACCGTTGCGCGCCATCGGATAGCCATCGAACGTCGTGGCGACCGATGAAGGTTCCCCCGGAATGTTGAACAGAATCGAAGTGGTGGAGCCGCCGAACAGCGCCCCCCAGTACATGCAGCTCAACAGGATGATGGCCGATACCGGGTCCATGGTGAAAGTCAGCGGCAGCAGCAACGAAACGCCGTTGGGGGCGCCAAGGCCTGGCAGTACGCCGACCAGCATGCCCAGCATCACGCCGATCACCATGATCATGAGGTGATTCCAGGTGAGGATGGTGGCGAAGCCGTCCATCAGCAGCGAGAGATTATTCATGGTGCGATCCCCTGAAGACGGGCGCTTAATAGATGCCGAGGGCGTGTTCCAGCGGGCCTTTCAGCAGCGGCACCTGGAACACGAGCTCGAACAGCAGATAGAAACAGACGCTGATGGCGATACCGCTGGCGAGCGATTTCCACCAGGCGTAGTGGCCCTGCAGACGCATGGCGAAAAATACGTAGAGCGTCGTGCCGACGTAGAGCCCCAGCAGCAGGGAGATCACGGCAAAGCCGATGATCGGCAGCGTGAACCGGGCCAGTGATCGGAGCCGGGCCGCATCCAGGAAGACTTCGTCCTTGTGGCGGTGGCCGATGATCGTGCGCAGCAGATTGATTAGGCTGCCGGCGACGACCAGTACGCCGATCCAGAACGGGAAGTAGCCTGAGTCCGGTCCGCTGGGCGTCCATCCGGTGCCGACCTGCCAGGCGCCGTAGCAGATCGCCACGCCGATACCACCTGTCAGTAACGCGGTGGCGATCTCCATGCTGTAACGGGAAATGCCGTTGTGGGTCATGCTGTCCCCCTCTGGAAAAGAAGGGCAGCGCGAGGCTGCCCTGCGACGTCAACCAATCAAACCGCGGCATCGACTCAGGAAGCGCTCCAGCCTTCCTGCTCGAACACTTTCTTGACGGTGCTGGCGTTGTCGTCGATGTACTGCTCGAGGTCATCGCCGCTAAGGAACTGGCTGGTCTGTACCGTGCGGGTGACGTAATCCTTCCATTCCGGAGTTTCACTCACTTTCTTCAACAGATCCTGGTAATAAGTCACCGCTTCCTCTGGCGCTCCCGCGGGCAGCCAGACGGTTCTCGGCATGCGGTATTCGCTGATGTCGATGCCCTGAGATTGGCAGGTGGGGATATCACCCCAGCCTTTGCCCTCGTAGACGGGTTCGCCTTTGGGCAACTGTTCCGGGCTGAATACACATAGCGGTTTGACCATACCGGCTTGCCACTGGCCAAGGTTTTCATTGGGGTTGTTGACGTTGGCGTCGACGTGGCCGCCGGCCAGTTGAACCAGTGCCTGGCTACCGCCGTTGAAGGGCACGTAGCGGAAATCAGTATCGGTCGCTTCCTCGATCATGCTGACCAGTGTCTGATCGGTATCCTTGGACTGGCTGCCGGCGAACTGCATCTTGCCGGGATTTTGCTTGGCGGCGTCGATGAAATCCTTGGCACTGTCGTACTTGGCGTCGCCGTTGACCCAGATCAGAAACTCATCCATGGCCATTGAGGCGACCGGCTGGAGGTCCTCGGCGGCATAGGGCATTTCTCCGACTTCGGGCAGCAGATACTCGTTGTTGGTACCAAATGTCAGCTTGTAAGGGTCATCCTTGGACGAGGCCGAGTAGACGTAACCCTCGGCACCGCTGCCACCGCCCTTGTTGGAGACGATGATCGATTTGTCCATCAACTGATGCTTGCCGATGATCGACTGCACCGTGCGTGCGAAGGTATCGGTCCCGCCGCCGGCGCCGGATGTCACCACGAACTCGACGGGGCGGTCCGGCTGCCAGGCCAGCGCGCTACCGGAGACGGTGAGCGCGGCGAAAAACAGGGTCAAGGGCTTGAGCTGTGCTGTCGTAATAGAGGTGAGCTTGTACATGGCGTTTCTCCTGTCGTTTCTTGCGTTATTGCTTTTGTGAAAGACACTTGTGATCCATGGGTGAGTCTTACGAGTCACTACCTTTCAGCGTGCCGGCCTGCACCGGCCACGATGAAACTTCAATCAGCCTTTGCCTGACGGGCTCGGCTTGCCATGCGTGCTGCCAACAGCAAAGCCTGACGCGAGGCGCCGAGATCGGCGATGCCGCGGCCGGCGATGTCGTAGGCCGTCCCATGAGCCGGCGTGCAGACGGGGAAAGGCAGGCCGCCGAGCATCGTCACGCCGCTATCGAATCCCATCATTTTCATCGCGATCTGACCCTGGTCGTGATACATGGTCAGCACCGCATGAAAACCTTCTTTCACGGCACGCAGGAAAACGGTGTCGGCAGGGAACGGGCCTTCCACATCCATTCCCTGTTCGCGCGCACGCTGGATCG
Source organism: Salinicola halimionae (assembly GCF_003206065.1). GTDB lineage: Bacteria > Pseudomonadota > Gammaproteobacteria > Pseudomonadales > Halomonadaceae > Salinicola > Salinicola halimionae. Next base: position 744,632 of record NZ_PZJQ01000004.1, read on the forward strand.
CCGGTTCGATGATATCGATCTCTTCCATGCCGAAGCTGCCGCCGTCACCGGCGTGGGGATTGAGGCCAGCAACGGCGATACGCGGATGATCATGCCCGGCTTGCTGCAGGCAGTGGTGCGTCAGCGTCAGTTCATCGATGATCGATTCTGGCGTCAGCGCGGCGGCGACGTCCTTCAGAGGAATGTGTGAGGTCACGCGAGCGTTCCACACCGATTCCAGAATGTTGAATTCCCGTGCCTTGCCATCGAAGCTGATGGCGTCGGCCACGAATCGGATTTCGTCGTCGTAGCCAGGGTTGGCGTAGCGCATGGCTTTCTTGTTGAACGGGGTAAAGCAAACTGCGTCCACCTGGCCTTCATGGGCCAGTGCGAGCGCTCGACGGAAATTGGTCGAGGCGAATTCACCGCCGGCCGGTGTGGCCTTGCCTCGGTCGACGTCTTCCAACGCCAGATGGCCAAGATCCAGAAACGCCGGTGAATCGGCGTTCGAAAGTGCGTCGCCGTCATGGGCGGCCTGAAGCACAGGCGCAACACCGGCGACCTGGGCGCCGTCGTCGAAAATTCGGCGGTCACCGATGATGATCAGTCTTGCGGCGCGATTGACGGCGTCGTCTGCCGCCAGTTTTGCCGTCAATTCGGCGCTGATGCCGGCAGGATCGCCCATGGCCAGGGCAATGATCGGCCGCTCGGACGCGTCGTGACGTGATGGGAAAAGAGTCATGAGGTCTCCTCGTCGTTGGGTAGCACTTCGGAGGAAGTACTCGCTTGGGAGGAGATTGCGCTCAAATTCAAAATGTATACATTATACGTTGGTATTGAGGCGAGGGTCCCCGGGGCGAAGTATGATGGCGACACACCATTCGCCTTGGTGCGTAGCCTTGAGCGCCTGGAAGCTGAATCGATACATTAACGCGCCACATTCAATAACCGGTCCCACATTCATGAAGAAATCAGCCACGTCCGCCGCGTCATCGCCTCGTTCCGCGATTACTCGGCATTCGCTTCATGATGCGATTACCAGCCACCTCCGAGACATGATCATTGAAGGTGAGCTCGAGCCGGGTAAGCGCATCTACGAAGGTCCACTCTGTGAACGCCTTGGGGTATCGCGAACGCCGCTACGGGAAGCGCTTCGCTATCTGGCGAGCGAGGGGCTGGTCGACCTGACGCCTCAGCGCGGCGCGTCGGTCCGCCAGTTTTCAGCCAAGGATATTCAGGACATGCTGGTACTGATTCGCACGCTCGAGGAACTGGCGGGACGACTGGCCTGCGAGGAGGGGAGCGATGAAGAAATTTCGGAGGTACGACAGCTTCACAATGAGATGCTGGTTTACTACCGGGAGGGGAATCGCCTCGACTACTACAAGACCAACCAACGTATTCACTCCGCCATTGTGGCGTTAAGCCACAACGAGTCTCTGATTCAGGTTCATGCATCGTTACAGTCGAAATTAAAGCGTGTGCGCTTCATTGGACATGAAGGGAAGGAGAAGTGGGCCGCGGCAGTAGCAGAGCACGAGGCGATGATTCGAGCGCTGGAGCGACGCGATGCGTCGGCGCTGGTTGCCGCGTTGAGTGCTCACCTCGAGCATGCGTGGGAGCGGGTAAGGGATGTCGTCTGATTTTGCAAAAGGAAGGGAAGAAGCCAAAACAGTTATATGAATAGTGGTTTGTTTAAATTCATTATCTGCGGTGTCCTTTCGCAGATAGAGCCAATTTCCTACAGGAAAATAGGATCAAGTGGCCTACCCAATTCCGTTTTTAGACACTAAAATTTTCGTTCGTTGTAGATCCTTGGTTCCCCGATTTCGGTCGGGGATTTTTTTGCCTCATATTAGATAGCTAGTCATTTACAGGACTGGCTCTACTGTTCTGCGACCGTGCAGAATCTCGCTCTAATAAAAATTACAATTTGCTACTAAATACCCGCTTCTTAGTTAATCTGGGTTGGCTTTAATGGTGTCTGAATCGGTGCAAACTGAGTCAAGATCGACAGGGTAGGTGGCATGATATTAATGGTAAGTTAGTTTACCTGAAATGATGACATCAAATAGACATCATTTTTTGAAATAATTAATCAATGGCTGTTGGAATGATTTTGACGCATGGACAGCGACAGGAACTTCCGTAGGGAATACGGTGCCATGGAAGCGGGTAACATCTGACCGCAGCCGTCAGCAGGTTAGGCACATGCTGATTGAGAGCCCGGCCGCTTGATGGCCGGGCTCTTTCTTGTCTGGAACGGTATTTTTCAGGCCCCTATTTGGCTGGCGAGAAAGAAGTCGTGTGAATGATGGCGTGAAAGCGGAAGAGCTTGCAAGTCTAAGTCGTTGGATTTACTATCAAAACCATTGCGGGTGTAGCTCAATGGTAGAGCAGAAGCTTCCCAAGCTTAAGACGAGGGTTCGATTCCCTTCACCCGCTCCAATAGCTCGCCCAAGTGCGTCCCGATCGATACGCCAAATCTCCGCTAGTACCCCATTCCTGCGGTTTCCTGTTTACATATGTCCATCCATGATTAGTGAGCAGCGACCGCCCTGTATGGCCTAATGTATGGCTAGATTTCAGCCATACATGAAAGGTTCAATGAAGCGCGACCAGATAGAATGCCGTCCGCTTGCGGGCATCTTGCTCGCCAGGCTTGAGCCACGGACCCGAGAGTGCCGCAAAAGCGATGGCGTCGACCGCCTCTATTGCGGCATAGCCCATCCGGTTGCAAACGATGGGAAGCGAAATTCGATCAAGCGCACTCAGTAAGAATGTCTCCCCCAATGAGCCGCCTTTTCGACGATGCCGTCGATTTCGGCGCGGACGCGGGCTGCCGGTCGATCCATTGAGGTACCGCCTAGCGCCTGCAAAGCGGCCACTCGCGGATCCTCGTCCGTCACCACAGCACGGTAGACACCCATCGCCTCAAGGCGCCCGAGAATTTCGGCCTGCATCAGCAGGATTGCATCCAGCTTTTCGTCGGTTGTGGCCATGTCGTCAGCCCTTCGGTGCGGAGTGTTGGAACGCTGACTGTAGCCACTAACGGCATGGCCTTCTATTGCACACAAGTCGACCAGCAAACGGTCGCGTAAGCATTCCGGGGCGGAGGATGTGACGCAAGCGGCTGACTACCGCGAATGGTGGTTGCAGCGCGTATTCGCGATAGATCCACTACGCTGAGAAGGACGACTCAGGAGGAGGAATGCCCGATGACAGAAGCCCACGCCAAATGCCCCAAATGTGGTCAGGAGAGTCTGGATGTGACAAACGGCGATACACAGAATCAGGTAGTGCGCTGTACTTCCTGCGGTGCAGTCGTCGGTAAGAGATCGGACTTCACCAGCGACATGCAAAAGCGCGAAGACGATTTCGTCAAGGAGGAGATCGCGGACAAGTTCGAAAAGACACTTCCCGGTGACGAAACCCAAGGTGGCAGCCACTAAGACAAGGCTGGTCACGTTGAAAAGGCGCCGTCGGTACGAGAGGCGTCTCTTTAACCCGGCAGTCGCAGTGTTATCTCTGCCGGGGACGGCCTTGAGGGCCTATCGGGTTGACGAGAGCGAGGCGAATGGCTTTTTCTCTGTCGATGCCCTGATCGACCAATTTCTTTACTCGTGTCTTGAGAGTTCCCAGCGGCATATCGTGTAGCTGAGCCAGATACGCCAGGCTTTTTTTCTCGGGGCTGATGCCTTTTTTGATGAGAGGTTCTGCTCGGTCCCTCGCGGTCATTCTCATTGCCTTCCCTTTCTCTGCCCTATCAATACTCAAGTTACACAATGAAACCAATGCGTACTGATAGTTAAACGGCGGAAAGCGCTGAAAATTTAATTTTTCTTAGGTCTGTAGAGACGTGTGTCTACGGGACCTTGGCGTTATTCGTGTCCATCAGCCGATAAAGCGGAGCCTCTATTCGACCAGTCGACGGTGCATGAGATTTTGTAAGGCACTTTGCGGCCTTTCCTGCGACGCTCTGGTGTCATGATGCCTGCTGCCGGTTTCGCGAAGGTCCGCCGAGTTGCCAAAAATCGAGACCGGGCCGACGGCAACATTTTCGGGAGCCATCGGCTCGATCTGAGGAGCAGGCGTTGTCAGCGGCCTCCAGTCGCTAAGGTGGCAGTATGGCGCCTCTTTGAGCTGCTGACGATGGTGATGGCGATTTAGCCATCTGGCTTCATCCTGCGCGGCCCGCAGGTTGAAATAGGCATTGATGCAGGCGCCATCCTGATGGTAGTCGGCGACCACGAAGTGCTCATTCAATGAATGGGGATTGACCGTTCGAACGAAGTAGCGACTAGACATGTTGCAGCCCCCAACGCAGCACATTGGCTTTGAATTTACTGTCGTTCAAGGAGATACGCATTAGCTCAACACTTAGATGCATGTAAGCGATCGCCGCTATCGATGTTGGACATTACATAATATGTAATACATCTGATTGTGCGCACGGTTTAGCCGGTAGCGGCGCCAGGAGAGTCAAGGCGAGGTTGTCGAGAAAACTCAGTAATACTTGTATCGGGAGCTAAGGTACAGAAGAGAAAATTTAGAAGCGCAGGTTCTAGAGAGGCTCTCGATATGAGTTATGCATTTGATTTTCCTACCTGTCGTTATTGAAGGTCTGTCAGGTTCAAAACGGGAAATAGAAGGACGAGAAGAGGCGAGAAGAGGTCTTCAAGCATTCCCTTGCAGGTCATGAGGAAGGGACGACTGTCGGCGGCAAGGATCGGGAGTTGGAAGGGTCGCGAGTCGATAAGGGCTCGGTCTGGCAAGGAGATCGGTAAGCGAAAGAGTATAAGGGGAAATGCGAAAACCCGATACCCGAGTCGTCTGAACTCGAATATCGGGTTTCCAGCGATACTAACTTGTGGTCACCGGCTCTTCGGAGTCGGTGACCACGATGGGCCTAGGCCCAATCAGACAGCAAGTCGTGGAAGACTTCGTCTTCTTACATCATGCCGCCCATACCACCCATGCCGCCCATGTCCGGACCGCCGCCACCAGCCGGGGCGTCTTCCGGATCTTCGGCAACCATGGCTTCGGTGGTGATCATCAGGCCGGCAACGGAAGCCGCGGACTGCAGCGCAGTACGTGTTACCTTGGCCGGATCGAGGACGCCCATTTCGAACAGATCGCCGTACTCGCCGGTCTGAGCGTTGTAGCCGAAGTTGCCTTCGCCGTCCTTGACACGATTGACGACGACAGAAGCTTCTTCACCGGCGTTGGTCACGATCTGGCGCAGCGGAGATTCCATTGCGCGCAGGGCGATAGCAATACCGTGAGTCTGGTCTTCGTTGTCGCCGGTCAGACCCTGGATCATGGTCAGGACACGAACCATGGCGGTGCCGCCACCAGGTACCACACCTTCTTCGACAGCAGCACGAGTCGAGTGCAGCGCGTCTTCGACACGAGCCTTCTTCTCTTTCATCTCGAATTCTGTCGCCGCGCCGACACGGATGACCGCAACGCCGCCGGCCAGCTTGGCAACGCGTTCCTGCAGCTTCTCGCGATCGTAGTCAGAGGACGTTTCCTCGATCTGGGCACGGATCTGCGCGACACGTGCTTCGATATCGGATTCGACGCCAGCACCATCGATGATGGTGGTGTTTTCCTTGGACATGGTAATGCGCTTGGCGCTGCCCAGGTGATCGAGATTGGCCTGCTCGAGGCTCAGACCGACTTCCTCGGAGATCACGGTGCCGCCTGACAGGATGGCGATATCCTGCAGCATGGCCTTGCGACGATCGCCGAAGCCCGGTGCCTTGGCTGCCGCGACCTTGACGATGCCGCGCATGTTGTTGACGACCAGTGTCGCCAGCGCTTCGCCTTCAATGTCTTCAGCGATGATCGCCAGCGGCTTGCCCGATTTCGCGACGGCTTCGAGAACCGGCAACAGTTCGCGAATGTTAGCGACCTTTTTGTCGACCAGTAGCAGGTACGGGTCTTCGAGTTCGACCGCCATGGTGTCCTGATTGGTCACGAAGTACGGCGAGAGATAACCGCGATCGAACTGCATGCCTTCGACGACTTCCAGCTCGTCTTCGAAGCCGCGACCTTCATCGACGGTGATGACGCCTTCCTTACCGACCTTTTCCATCGCTTCGGCGATGATCTCACCGATACGTGCGTCACCGTTGGCGGAGATAGTGCCAACCTGGGCGATCGCCTTGGCGTCGGTGCACGGCACGGAAAGTGCCTGGATGTGCTTGACGGCTTCAATGACGGCCTTGTCGATGCCGCGCTTGAGGTCCATCGGGTTCATGCCGGCAGCGACGCCTTTCAGGCCTTCGTTGACGATGGACTGGGCCAGAACGGTAGCGGTGGTGGTGCCATCACCGGCGGCGTCGGAAGTCTTGGAGGCGACTTCCTTGACCATCTGGGCGCCCATGTTCTCGAACCGATCTTTCAGTTCGATTTCCTTGGCAACGGAAACACCGTCTTTGGTGACGGTCGGTGAACCGAAGGATTTTTCCAGCACGACATTGCGACCCTTCGGCCCCAGTGTCGCCTTGACGGCGTCTGCGAGAACGTTGACGCCGCGCGCCATGCGCTTGCGAGCATCATCGGAGAACTTGACTTGTTTAGCTGCCATTGTTCGATCTTCCTAATGTAATGCGTGAAATCGTGATGAATCGTCGAGCGTTGGTCAGGCCAATCAGTCTTCGACGACGGCCAGGATGTCGTTTTCGCTCATGATCAAGACTTCTTCACCGTCGACTTTCTGCTTTTCGACGCCGAAACCTTCCTTGAAAATCACGGTATCGCCGACTTTGACGTCCAGCGCGCGCACTTCGCCGCTCTCGAGGATGCGGCCGTTGCCCACTGCCAGGACTTCACCACGCGTCGGCTTTTCCTGGGCGCTGCCCGGAAGCACGATGCCGCCGGCAGTTTTCTGCTCTTCTTCTTTGCGACGTACGATGACGCGATCGTGCAAGGGACGGATTTTCATTGCTCACATTCTCCTAATGGTTGCATGTTGCAAATGCACATTCCCGCATGAGTCAGACTCAAGGGGCGAAGGCTTGGCCTTCCGGTTAATGGGCCTGATGGCCTAAAGCTATCGCTGCTGCCTTGATTGGGTCTGGATGACCGGTTTCAAGGGGCAGGTGAAAAAAATTATCGCTGACGGGGGTCTGGGCCCGGGTCATCTTTGTCCAGATAGTCACCCTCGATGAGCGGGGTGGAATCCTGACGTTTGCCGTCATCGGTGGTACTTTCGGTTCGGTGTTGATGAGTGCTCCAGTCGCCGGGTATTTCATTGCCGTTAGCGCCGGCGCGGCGCGAGCTACGGCCTGACCAGCGCCGCCATAACTGGCCGCTGCCCGGAAGCAGGCACAGTAGTCCAATTACGTCCGAGAGAAAACCGGGGGCCATCAGCAGAAGGCCGGCGAAAACGAAAGAGGCGCCTGCCATGAGTTCGTCCGAGGGGATTTCCCCGATCGCTAAGCGTTCACGCGCGCGCTGAAGGGTCAGCAGGCTCTCGCGGCGGATGAGATGGATGCCGAATGCGGCGCTGACGACGATCCATAGCACGCTTGCCAGCAGGCCAATCTTGGCGCCGACCGAAAACAGTATGGCGAAGTCGGCGATGGCCAGAAGCGCAAAGAGCAAAAGCAGGGGCATGATATCTCCGTCGTTGACGCTGCTTGATGAGTCAAGATGGAGACGATCGATAGGATTGCAAGCTTGATTGACCCGGAGCCGCTCTTGGCCCCGGGGTAGCGATACCGGTGAAGAATTAGAGCGTCGCGCTGTCAGCGAGGTTGGTCACCGTGGTTTCGCCGATGCCGTCGACCCGAGTAAGGTCTTCGAGCGTCTTGTAGTCGCCGTTGGACTCGCGATCATCGACGATGGCCTGCGCCTTTACCTCGCCGATACCCGGTAGCGTCGTCAGTGTTTCCACCGAGGCTTGATTGATATTGACCGGTGTGTCCTGCGCCAGCGCCGGAAGCGCGCAGAAGCTGAGAAGCGATAGCAGTGCGGCGTGAATCAATGTCTTCATATTGGTGTTCCCTCGAAAAGAGATGGGTGAGATCGGTGTTGTTCTTGGCCGACCATCACTAGTTTTTATCGACGACGCTGAGCGAGGGTTGATAGGGAAAAATCGGAGATTGGCGTAAGCCACCTCCTACACGGGAGTCCACAAAGATGCATTCCCGCGCCTTCGGCACCCGCGAACGCTTAGCATTCGGTATACTCCGGCACGAAATCGACTGTCGGAGATCATTCATGCCCGCTACGGAATCGCCGCTCATCATCGCGCTCGACTACGCGGATCTACCCTCAGCGTTGCAGCTGACCGATGCGCTCGATCCGGCCCGTTGCCGCGTCAAGATTGGCAAGGAGTTGTTCACTCGGGTAGGTCCGGCGGCCATCGAAGCCATGCACCGACGTGGCTTCGAAGTCTTTCTGGATCTGAAGTTTCACGATATTCCCAATACTGTGGCGGGCGCAGTCGAGGCGGCGGCGGACCAGGGGGTGTGGATGGTCAATGTGCACGCATCCGGTGGCCGTCGCATGATGGAGGCCAGCGTCGAGCGTCTGATGCAGCGAGGGCTGAAGACCCACCTTATTGCGGTCACGGTGCTGACCAGCATGTCCGATGAGGAACTCGGGGAGACGGGCGTGCAGGGCAGTGCGTTGAGTCAGGTCGAACGACTGGCGAGGTTGTCCCAGGAGAGTGGGTTGGACGGCGTGGTCTGCTCGGCGCGTGAAAGTGCCCGGTTACGGGAGCTGTGCGGGGAAAATTTTCTCAAGGTGACACCGGGAATTCGTCCCGCAGCGGCCGATCCAGGGGATCAGCGACGCGTGATGACACCCGAAGCAGCGATGGCGGCCGGCAGTACGCATCTGGTCATCGGTAGAGCGGTGACACAGGCAAGTGATCCGATGGCGGCGCTGACGAGTATCGAGCGCTCGCTGACGCTCGACACTTGACTGCACTCGAGTAGCCACCGGATCAGGTCTACTCGCCTTCCAGCCCGGTGACCGGTTTGCAGGTACCCCAGCTGCGACAGCGCGGGCACTGCCAGTGCAGTTGCTCTGCGCCGAAGCCGCAGCGCTGGCAACGATGCCGGGGCCGAATGCTCAATAGCTGGCGGGTGTGTTGCTTGAGCAGTTCCAGGCGATCGCGTTCTTCGGGGTCGCTGTCGTCCAGATAGAGATCCATCAGATAGTCGACCCCGCGCAGGCTGGGATGCTCGCGAAGCTGCTCGCTGACGAACGCGCAGGCGACCTCCGTGCCCTGGCGGTGTCTCAGCGTGTCCGCGGCCATCATCACGAGCGTGGTCTGTGGATTGTGTTGCAGCTGCTTCTCCAGAAATTGCCACCAGCCATTGTCGTCATCGAGTAACCGATAGGCGTCCCGTAACGGCTCCAATACGATGGCGGTAAACCCCGGATCCTGTTCCGGCACACGTTGCCAGAATCGCGTCGCATCGCGGTAATGGCCGATATCCCACTCGATTTGTCCCAGCATCCAGTTGGCGCGGATGCAGCGTTCGTCAGTCTGTAGCGCCTGTCTCAGCGCCTTGCGGGCAAGTGACGAGCTGTTATCGCAGCGATGCCGATGAGCCAGCTCGCAATGCCAGTGTGCGGCGGCCCGCCGAATATCGGCATCCTGACGAACCAGTTGGGGCTGGGCGGTTTCCAGTGCCTGTGCCCATTCCTTCTCGCGCTCGAATAGATCGACCAGCAACCTTTTGGCCGCAAGCTTCTGCGCATCCTCGACGTGGCTTTTCTGCAGCGACAACAACAGACGCTCGGCGCGATCCAGCAAGCCGAGATTGAGAAAGTCGCGGGAAAGTTCCAGCTGTACCTGACCGCTTTGGGAGGGGGTCAACGCTGGGCGGGCGAGGAGGTTCTGATGAATGCGAACGGCGCGATCGGCTTCTCCACGCGAGCGATAGAGATTACCCAGCGCGATATGCGTTTCGACCGTATCGCTGTTGACCTCGAGCGCTTGCGTGAAGGTCTCGATCGCCCGATCGGGTTGCTCGTTGAGCAGGTAATTGAGGCCGACGAAATAATCTCTCGGCAGAGACCCGCGCGGCGGTTGAGGCGGGGCGCGAAAGCGCCCCGATTCCCAACGCCCCAGCAACCAGCCGATGGCGATGGCTGCCACCAGCAACGCTAGCAGCAGTACATCGCTCATTCAGGTGCTTTCCTTGAACTCCTGCGTCCGCAGACGATCGAGTTCCTTTCGTTGTTGCTGATTGTGACGTTGAGCGCGGGTCAACAGGGTGCGCAGACGCAGGTACATGCCGGTCATGGCGAGCATGCCGAGAATTACGCCGCAGGCGAGAGCCACCAGAAGCCACAGCGACAGTGACGCCGGTGGCAGCTGAACCCAGATCAGATCCAACGGCAGCGGTTGCTGGTTGTTGACCGCAAATAGAATGCCGAGCAGCAGCACGACGATCAGAATGATGGCGAGAATGACGCCTTTGAGCCAGCGCATAGCAATTCCTGGTGACACACCGCTGGCAGCTTTCGCCGCCAATCGATCCCGCGGTGGCAGCCTTCGATGAGACGACGGCTGCAGTGACTGGGGAGATCAGTAGCCGAGCGCACGGCTGGCGTTGACCTGTTCGCGTAATTCCTTGCCCGGCTTGAAGTGCGGGACATATTTGCCGTCGAGGTCCACGGCATCGCCGGTCTTGGGATTTCGTCCGGTGCGCGGCTCGCGAAAATGCAATGAAAAACTGCCGAATCCACGAATCTCGACGCGTCCGCCATCGGCGAGCGCACTGGTGATGTCGTCAAGAATGACACGCACCGCGGATTCCACTTCTTTGGCCGATAGCTCGGGCCGGCGTGCGGCAATCTGTTCGATCAATTCAGACTTGGTCATCGACATTCTCCGTGAAGCCTCTGCCTAGCGGTGGCGGACGGCATAACGGACGTCCGACATCTATTATTGTCGCTTCAGCATACTTCGCAACTTTTGAGAAAACAACGCATTAGCCGTTCGGCACCGGTTTGCTGATAGTGGCGGAGAATCCGCTTGGGTATAATGCTGTGCAACACACTCGATCGAGGAAAATTCATGTCGGACAACGAAGATGTGACGCGCAGACGACTGTACTGGCATTCCCGGCGTGGCATGTGGGAGCTCGATCTGCTGCTGATGCCATTTCTCGAGGACCGGTATGATCATTTGCCAGCTCGAGATCAGGTGCTCTATCGAGAGTTGCTGGCCAATGAAGATCAGGATCTGTTTACCTGGTTGATGCGGCGCGAATGGCCGCTGGACCCGGATATGCGCCGCCTCGTCAAGATGATCGTCGAACATGCCGAAACCGTCGACCGTAGTCGTCATCAGGCGCTCTAGGCTATCGCTGGCCGTCCAGGTTCTGCTGGGGCTGGTTCTGGCGAGCTACGCGGGATGGTGGCTCGACTATCGAATCGCTGCCGTGGTGGCGCTGACTGCGGCCGGGCTTGGCTATCGCCATTATCTCGCTCTGCCGCGACGCCGCTATCTTCGACGCGGGCAGGCCAATGGACACGCGGTATGGGAAAGCTCTCCCGACGGCCGGGTCTGGCAATCAGAGAGATGCCAGTGGGTACGCCTGGGTCCACTGCTGTCGGCGCTCGATCTTTCCGGGCAACGCCTGTGGCTATGGCCGGACAGCAGCGATGCCGAGTCGCTGCGCCATTTGCGTGAAGCACTCTCCGAGCAGTCGGATGGCTCGTCAGAATAGATCGTGTTCAACCATGGAAAGAGCCCGACGATGCTTGTGGTGACGATTCGGCAGTTCCCACGCAGCGTCGAACAGAAGCGCGAAATCGCGGAAGGTGTGACCCGAGCTCTCGTTGAAGCGTAAGGCCTCGGAGTCCTTGCAGATATTATTCCAGAGACTGACGAGAAGAACCGAGCGGCAGGGGGTAGGCGAGGGAACGCCTAGGCATCGCTCATAACCCCCGACGGCTCCATGGTCGCCACGAAGGGGTGCCACGGAGCCGTCAGAGGTCATGCTGTCTTGCCGTTCGGCCGTTGAACGGCCGGAAACTCAGCGTCGGCCGGCGAGAAAACCGATGGCAAATCCTGCCAGTGCGGCAACGCCCATGCTGCTCCAGGCATTACGATGCACGTAGTCATCGGTATCGCGCCACGCTTCTTCGGCATGTTCAGCCAGTTCGTGGCTGACGTCGTCGGCACGATGGCGAGCCCGGTCGAGACTCTGGCGCCCGCGGCGCTTGGCATCTTGATAATGACGGCGGGTATCTTCCCGGTAATTGCGGCTCATGGGATCATCCTTAATCGTTGGTCAGTGGTGAATGGCCGGTAACGACCGGCCAGTAGTTAAAGAAGTGGCATCAGCGCCGAGTGAGTAACAGCGTCAGAAGAGCGCCGCCCAGTGCGGCGATGCCCACGCTCTGCCAAGGTTTGCGTTTTACGAACTCATCACAACTTTCGCAAGTGTCATTGATCTGATCATCCAGTCGTCGGCGGGAACGTTCACTCCAACCGTCATGCGCAAGATAGACCGCTGCATGGGACGGCGGCTCGTCGATGCTCTCTTCCAGAGGATCTAACCTCGATTCCCGGGGATCCGGCCCCGAAGTCAGATCGGGTTCCTCACGAATGGGATCGTCTCCCAGATGGGGGGCGCGCTCGGCGGCCACCGCCATATCTTCATCGATACGGCTTTCTCCGGCTGTCTTGTCGTCACGATGGAATAGACTCATGTTCACTCCTCCGGCTCGATGAAACGATCTCTCCGCGGTTTTTGCAACAGCATTCATCGCACTCACGTGCCTTGCAACAGCGCCGTCGAATTAGTGTAGTCGCAATTCCATCAGTCGCTAGGGCGGCTTCTCACCACGTCGTCGCGCTGCATTTCGCTTTCCAACCGCCGGCCTACGTCACCGGGAGATCCGGTACGTCGTGCCAGCAGGTCGTAGGCCACCGGCACGATGAATAGCGTGAGTAGGGTGGCCGCGGCAACGCCGCAAAAAATGACGGTGCCAATCACGATGCGCGATTCAGCGCCGGGTCCGAATGCCAGGATCAAGGGAACGGCGCCGGCCATGGTCGTGACGGTCGTCATCAGAATCGGTCTGAGTCGAGTTACCGCGGCCTCGACCAGGGCGTCGGCAAAGGCTAGACCCTCATCTCGCAATTGATTGGCGAATTCGACGATCAGAATGCCATTCTTGGCTGCCAGTCCAACCAGCATGACCAGTCCGACCTGACTGTAAATGTTGAGCGATTGTCCACTGGCCCAGAGCCCCAGAAGCGCGCCACTGATCGCCAACGGCACGGTGAACATGATCACCAGGGGGTGGACGAAACTCTCGAACTGGGCGGCGAGAACCAGGAACACCACAACGACACCCAGGATTAGCAGAAACGTGGTTGCGCCGCTGGCTTCCCGGTAATCGCGTGAAGGCCCCTTGTAGTCGACGACCGCTTCACTGGGGAGCTCCTCGCTGGCGATCTGCCGGAGATAGTCGAGTGCGTCACCGATCGCGACGCCATCCCCTAGATTGGCCTCGATCGTGATGGCGCGCATGCGATTGAAACGATTGAGCTCGCTGGCACCGGCGAACTCCGATACCGACACCAGGCTCGCCAGCGGAATCAATTCACCGCTGACGGCCGAGCGTACCTGTACGTTATCCAGCGTGTTGGGTGCACGCTGGCGGTCATGCTCGCCTTCGACAATGACATCGTACTCTTCGCCGTTATCGACGTAGGTGGTGACGTTGCGCCCTCCGAACAGGGTCTCAAGCGTATTGCCAATGGTGCTGACGGTCACGCCGAGAGCGGCGGCACGGTTGTAGTCGATCTGGATACGCAGCTGAGGCTGGGTTTCCTTGTAGTCGCTGTCTACCGCCTCGAGGCCGATGCTTCCGTCATCGCGAATACGTGTCAGTAGACGGTCACGCCAGTCGACCAGCTGTTCATAGGTGCTGCCGCCAATGACGAACTGGATCGGCTTCTCGACCCGGCCACCAAAGCCCTGACGCATGACCGGGGTGGCGGTGACCCCGGGCAGGTCGGAAAGCTTGTGTCTGACATCGGTCATGATGTCCCAGGCGGAACGCCGCGCGCCCCAGTCATTGAGAGTTACGATCGCCATGCCGTCGTTGAAATTCTCGACATTGCCGAATCCGCGCGGCCCGCGAACCGAGACCTGCTTGATATCACCGGCATCGACCAGCGTCATCAAGCGGGCTTCGATCTCATCGTAGTAATCCTGCATGTAACGGAAGGTGGCACCTGGCGGCCCCTCGATCAGCACGAAGAAGTTGCCACGGTCTTCCCTGGGCGTGTATTCGTTGGGCAGCTGCTGGAACAGCCAGGCCGTCAGTAACAGCACCAGCGCAAACAGTCCGATCACGATCCAGCGGCAGCGTAGCGCCCAGCGTAAGCAGTGCCGATAAATGGATTGCGAGCGATCCAGCAGCCAGTGCACGCCGCGACTGATACGACTCTCGTGCATTCTCGGGCTGAGCAGCTTCGAACACAGCATCGGCGCCAGCGACAGCGCGACCAGACACGAAAGACCAACGGCGGCGGCGAGCGTCAGCGCGAACTCCGAGAACAGGCGGCCGATGTCGCCCGGGAGCAGGCTCAGCGGAATGAAGACGGTGATCAACACCAGCGTGGTGGCGATGACGGCAAAACCGATCTGGCGCGTGCCTCGGTAGGCAGCAACCAGCGGTGTCTCGCCGTGGGTCATCATGCGTCTATGGACGTTCTCGATGACGACGATGGCATCGTCGACTACTAGTCCGATCGACAGCACCAGTGCCAGCAGCGTTAGCAGATTGAGAGTGAATCCGAACAGCGCCAGAAAGATGAAGGTGCCGATCAGGGAAATGGGCACCGTCACCGCGGGCACCAGGGTGGTGCGCACATTGCCTAGAAACAGAAAGATTACGATGACGACGAGCGCCATGGCGATGAACAGTGTCGACACGACTTCGTGCAGCGCGCCAGAGACGAACACCGAAGAATCGAAATTGAGCGACAGCTGCATGCCGTCGGGCAGCGTCGACTGCAGTCTGGCCATTTCCGACTTGGTCCCGTTGGCGACCTCCAGCACGCTGGCGGTGGACTGCTTGATCATGCCGAGGCCGACCATCGGAACTTCATTGCCGCGGTATAACGAGCGCTCCTCGACCGAGCCGACTTCGACGCGGGCGACATCCGACAGCCGGACCAGATAACCGTCTGTGCCTCGGGCAACCACCAGATTCCGGAAATCGGCAGCGGTGGTAAAGCTGCGCGGAATGCGCAACGTGAATTGGCGGTCACGGGATTCGAGGAAACCGGCCGGCAGTTCGACGTTCTCATTCTCCAGCGCGTCGGCAACATCGTCGACGGTCAACTGACGAGCGGCGAGGGCGTTGCGGTCGAGCCACACGCGCATCGCGTACTCCTTGCCGCCGCTCAAGCGTACCCGCGCCACGCCGTTCTGGGTCGAAAATCGATCGACGAGATAACGGTTGGCGTAATCGGTGAGCTCCGGAATGGTGTAGCCCTCGCCGGAGAGCGATAGCCAGATGATGACGTCGTCGCTACTGTCGCTTTTCTCGATCTCGGGCGGCTCGGCCTGATCAGGCAAGTTGTCGGCCACCGATGAGATGCGATCGCGGATATCGTTGGCCGCACCGTCGATGTCGCGATTCAGCGAGAACTCGACGTCGATTTCCGATTCGCCGTCAGCGCTGCTGGATTCGATCGAGACGATGCCTTCGATACCGGCGATGCGGTCCTCGAGCAACTGGGTGATGCGAGTCTCCACGACGCTGGCGGAGGCACCCGGATAGTTCGTTTCAATACTGACGATCGGCGGGTCGATCGCCGGATATTCCTGTAGCGGCAGTCGCTCCATGGCCAGCAGACCAAACGCGATCAGCAGCAGCGAGACGACCGTTGCGAAGACCGGACGGCGAATCGAAAGATCCGAAATTCGCATCAGTCGTTGGCCTGCGATTCGAGGGACTCTGATTCAAGGGACTCTGATTCGGAGGTCTGGGATTCGGAGATCAGTGATTCGGAGGTCTGAGATCGAGAGGCGCGGTGCTGGCGTTCCAGCACGTCTTCGATGTCGCCTGCCCCGACATCGGTGGCGATCAGTTCGATGGGGTCATCCTCGCGGACCTTGAGGGTGCCGTGGGTAACGATGCGTTGGCCGCTCTCCAGACCGTCGATGATCTCGACTTCGCCTTCTCGGCGCTCACCGGTAACGACCTCGCGGCGAGTGACGTGAGCCGGCTGGCCCGCCTCGATCAGCCACACGGTCTGGCGCTCGCCATCCGGAACCAGCGCGCTCTCGGGTATCGTCAAGGCTTGCCGCGCGGGCTGATGGAGCTTGACCTCCATCAGCATGCCCGGCAACAGCCGTCCATCCGGATTGGGCAGGTCGGCGCGAACCACCAGGCTACGAGAGACGGGATCGATCCGCGTGCCGAGCGTAGTGACCTTGGCGCGAAAGATCGCCTTGGGGTAACTGGGGGTCGTGGCGCTGAGCGTGAGTCCTCGGTGCAATACCGATAGCAGCGTTGCCGGTACGGTGAAGTCGAGCTTCATGGTATCGAGCTTGTCGAGCGTAACCAGATCCGTCCCGGGAGTGACCAACGCGCCGACGCTGATGTTGCGCAGGCCAACCGTGCCAGCGAACGGCGCCTGCAGACGATGGTCCGCCAACTGGGCTCGAATGGCATCGATTTCGGCCTCGCTCTGACGAACCTGCGCGGCATTGTCCTCGAGCGTGGCGCGAATCCCCAGGTTGCGGTCCTGCAGTTGCTGGGCGCGGCGGAGGGCGCTCTGACGCTGTCCGAGAAGTGCCTGGGCGGCTCGCAATTCGGCCTGCACTTGGTCGTCATCGAGCTGAACCAGCCATTGGCCAGCTTCGACGCGATCACCATCCTCGAAGTTGAACGCGCTGACGGTGGCGGTTAGCGTCGAGGAGAGGGTGACGCTCTCATCCGCCCTCAATGTGCCCAATGCCTCGACCGGGTCCTGCCAGGTCGAAGCGCTGACCGTTGCGCCGATCACGGCAATCGGGGATTCGGTCTGGGCTTCTGCGTACACTGGACTGAACAGCAGCACGGCAGCGGTTGTCAGGCCCAGGAGTGTGGTTGGCGAGAAAGCGCTCAGGCGAGAACGGAAGGCCGTCGAGAGAGCCGCGGGTATCATTGTCATATAGGGCCGATGTCTAGGCTGTATTGCAACTCGAAGAGACGCGACCGAGCGCTGTGAAGTTTCGCTCCTCGTTAGTACCCTAACGCCCGTCAAATGAAAAGGCAGTGTCGAAAAACGGCTCTGTTAGAATGCTCGCCCACTCAGCAAGCCAAGGTCGGTGTGGAGATGAAAACCTACGACGTCGTGATCGTCGGGGCTGGCGCTGCCGGCTTGATGTGTGCGCTGACCGCGGGCTATCGCGGCCTGCGGGTAAGGGTCGTCGATCATGCCAGCAAGGCTGGCAAGAAAATCCTGATGTCCGGCGGCGGACGCTGTAATTTCACCAATCTTGCGACCACCTCGGCACACTTTTTTTCGCGCAATCCGCACTTTTCCATCTCGGCGCTGAAACGTTATACACCGCAGCATTTCGTCGAGTTGATCGAACGTCACGGGATCGAGTACGTCGAAAAGGCGCCCGGGCAGCTGTTTTGCGCGCATTCGGCCAAGGATATCGTCGCTGTCCTGATGACGGAGTGCGAGTGGGCCGGTGTGGAAGTGTCTCTCTCCACATCGGTTGGCAGGGTCGAGCGTTGCGGCGACGGCATGCGCCTTGAGATCGATGGCCGCATGGTGGACGCTGGCGCAGTCGTCGTCGCATCCGGCGGTCTATCGATCCCGACGTTGGGGGCCAGTGGTTTCGGTTACGACGTGGCTCGTCAATTCGGTCTGGCAGTGACCGAGACGCGCGCGGCCCTGGTGCCGTTCACGGTGACATCGCAGTGGAAGACATCGCTCGCCACCCTTGCTGGGCTTTCATGTCCGGTAGAGGCCCGCTGCGGCGAGGGTCTCTACCGAGAGCCGCTACTGTTTACCCATCGCGGGGTATCAGGGCCGGCAATGCTGCAGGCATCGAGCCACTGGCAGCCGGGGATGACGGTAGCGATCGATTGGCTGCCGGCGACCCCGGTGGCCGAAACCTTGAGCGCACTGCGTCAAGGTTCGCCTCGCCGGCGTCTTGGCACCTGGCTGGGCGAGGTGTTGCCCAAGCGGCTCGCTCAGGCGCTGATCGAATGGCAGGGATGGAAGGACAAACCGCTGGCAGAACTCTCCAATGCCGATATCGAGGCGCTGGCACAAGGGCTGGAAGCGTGGCAATTCAAGCCAGCAGGCACGGAAGGGTGGCGAACGGCGGAAGTCACCATGGGTGGCGTAGACACCGATGCGGTGTCGTCGAAGACGTTCGCCGTCAACGCCATTCCGCAGCTCTTTTTCATTGGAGAAGTCCTGGATGTCACCGGTCAGTTGGGAGGCTTCAACTTCCAGTGGGCCTGGGCATCCGGCGTGGCCTGTGGTCAGGCCGTCTAACCGCAAGGACGATTCTTCCAAATCGATAACGGAAGGTTCTCTCGGGCGGTGGTGTCTGGAACCCCGACGAAAAAACGGCCACTGAAGACAGCGGCCGTCGGAGGCGAAATGATGCTAGGCCGCAACCCTACTAGCGGTTGCGTCCCCGCGTCGCCCGATAGAGCGCCTTGCCACGGTTGTACATCATCAAACCGGTCAGGCAGCGTTTGAACAGACGTCCGGTTGCACGCGGCTTGCGCACACCGCGCATTGCCAGCAAACCGCCCGCGGCCATCAACGGGACCCGCCAGCTCATCAGCTTCTCCCAGGCGTGATCAATAGGGGCCGTCGCATCACGCCATTCCCGCATCGCCGACGTCATGTCGAGCCGATCCTGAAGAATTTGATTCTCGAGATCGTGTATCTGCTGCTGCCGAGCGCGTTCAGTCATGGGATGGCCCCAGCGACCGGCGATCCTGGTCCAGGTGATGCAGGGTTGCAGCCATCAGCTTGCGCTGTTTGGCAACCCGCTTGGCGGCAAGAATCAATGCGCCCGAGATTACGAAAAGCACTGCCGAGCAGATCGCGATCGCCTGCAGTCGGTTGTCTTCCCAGTACATCACCACGACCAGCAGAAGCAGCATCCCGATAGCGAAGGAGAGCATGATGAGCCCTGCGCCAGCGAGCAGCAGCAACTTCAGCAGCCGTTCGCGCTCGGCTTCCCATTCGACGACGGCGAGACGCAACCGCGTCTCGCCACTCGCGATGAGATTGCCGATCAACCGCCGTGCGGCGGAGATGACATTTTCAGCCGGCCCTGCCATTAACGACGCCCCAGCAGCAGCCCCAGCACCACACCGGAGGCGGCGCCGATCCCGATGCTGGTCCACGGATTGTCGTGAACATAGCGGTCGGTGGCGTCCATCTGCTCCCGGGCATTGGCGTAGAGCTTCTCGCCGCGGGCTTCCAGGCGCTCGCGAGTGTCCTGCAGGCGTTGCTGAGCACGTTCGCGGAGCTCCGCGATATTGCCGCGAGAGTCGTCCGCGGTTGCGTGGATCAGCTCTTCGACCGTGTGCGACAGGTTGCGCAGATCTTCCTTGAGTTGCTCGGTGGAGGCTTCGCTCTCACGTTCGGGGCCGTTGCCGCCGATGGATTGCATGGTCATGGTTGTCTTCCTCTGACAGTCGATTGGCGTGTATCAGCATAGACATGCTGACTGCTGTCATCAACGCATGCCGGGGATCCCGGCTAAAAAGGTGTTGATGCTGAAGCCCAGTCCGAAACGTTGCACGTCATGGTTATAGTCGATCAAGCTCTCGCCGTAGCCCTTGTAGTACTGCAGATAGCCGCGAACCTTGCCGAATAGCGGGAACGAGTAGTCTAGCTGCCCCCCATAATGTGCCTTGCCGGGATTGCCGCGAACCATCAGCGAGACTTCCTGATCGCCGAACGCGCGCACCACCGTCAGGTCGCCGTAGCCGATGTAGTTTTCGAGATCGGGGTTGTCGTCCTCTTTCTCGTTTTCAGGAATGCGCCAGTGCGGGGCGATACTGAAGGCCCAGTCGCCACGCTGGAATATCGTCTCGGCATAGATTCGGTTCCAGCTACGCGAGAGCGGATCCGAACGGCCATTGGATTGATGCGCAAAGCCGACCCGGTTGATGGTGTTGGTCCAGCCCAGCACCGTCCATCGGTTGTCGAAGCTCACGAAGCCCTCGGGCTCGTAGTTGGTCTCGCGGAAAGGCGCGGACGCTTCGGAATTGTAGGCTTGCCACCAACTGCGCTGGGTATAGGCGAAATACAGATCGCCATTCTTGCCGAAAATGTCATCGAGCAGCTTGATCTTGAAGCTCAGCTGAAACTTGATCTCGGAGTTGTCGACATCACCCTCGGAGGTGATTTCGCGGAAATCGGACTTGTCCGGGTTGGTGTTGTATGTCCATGGCAAGATGTAGTTGCGGCGATAGGTCGTGATCGCCAGCGGATTCTCGGCGGTTTCCGCTTCGAGATCGCGACGCACATCTGCCTGCTCGTTCGCTCGTTGAACCGGGTCGACGTCGGTGACCGGCGCCTGTGCAGCCGCCCATGGCGTGGTCAGCATCCCCAGTAGTAGAAGACTGGTATGGCGCAGCGAGCGAATAGGCGTCATAAGACTGTCCTGTCAAGATGATCCAATGAGTAGAAGCGCGATCATGGCGAGTAAAAATCAGGCTTCCTGTCGGGTAGTGTCGATTTCTAGCATGTCGCCGGCTTAAGTCAAACTCGGGCAATGAGGTTAAGGAACGCCTCGGAATCCGCTCGAGCTGGCGGTAAACTCCGGGTTCGACAGCAAAGCCCACCGCGCGAGCGCAATGGTGGTCGCATGAACGGAGTCGACGAGGAGAGGGCATGTCGGATTACCCGGCCAGGGATGAGACTGTCAGGCGATCAGGATCTATTGTTCAGAAACCGTTCCAACTTACGAAGGCGTTCGTCCTGATGGTATCTACCCCGGCCTCTGCCATCTTCGATGTCCCGGCATCTGCCGTCCTCGAAAAAGCGGCCCAGCGTATCACGTTCTTTGCGCTGGTAATGTGCATACTGATGACAAGCGTTGTCGCCTCGGCACAACAATCGGGAAGCCTGCCGACCCGGCCCAAGCTCGAGGCCGAACAACAGAAACTCGAAAAGATCGAGTCGCCCGGTGAACAGCAGCGCACGGATCTGGAAGATTTGCGTGTCGCCCTGGAGTCGCTGGATTCACTGGATTCTCTGCGCAAGGAGCTGAAGACTCTCGAGAGCTCGGCGCAGAAGGCCCCACAGCGCATTCGCGAACTCGAACGTCAGCTCTCTGGCCTGAGTGACAGCCAGCCGCCCGAGGCCGATGCTCTCGACCGGCTCTCGGTGGAGGCATTGGGGCAGAAGACCTCCAACTCCCTGGACCAGCTCGAGACGCTGCAGAACCAGTTGGCATCGGTGAACGCACGCTTGATCAGCGCCGAGACGCTACCGGAGCGGGCACAGTCGGCCATTGCCCAGGCGATGGCCGATGCGGAACAGGCGCGAACCCGTCTCCAGACGCCCAATGACGACGAGAGCCAAGGTCCGACCTTCGACCCGGCCCAGGCGCGATATCAGCTGGCACTCGCGCTGGCGGAGTTGCGAGCCGATTATCATCGTCGGGAACTGGCCAACAATACGCAGCTGCGCGAGCTCGACGCGCAGCGACGCGACCTGCTCCAACGCCAGGTCTCTATCGAAGAAGCTCGCCTGAATGCGCTGCAGGAGGCTCTCGATCGCCAGCGCCGGGCCGAGTCCGAAAAGGCCGTCGCCGATATCGGCGAAGAGGGTAGCGCTGCGATCAAAGCGCATCCGGTGTTGCGTGACATCCAGAACACCAACCGCGATCTCAGCAATCGCCTGCTCGAGGTCACGGATCGCACCAATGACCTGATCCGCCAGGCCATCGACACCCGTTCGCAGCTCGATCGGGTACGCCAAGTCAAGCGTACGCTCAACGAGCAGATCGATGCGATCCGCGGTAGCCCGCTGCTGTCGCGACTTCTCAACGAACAGCGCCGTGCACTTCCGGATGTCGACCAACTCGGGGGGCTGCAGGAGGAAATCGCCGAGACGCGGTTGAGCCAGTTCGATCTGGTCGATCAGCGAGACGCGCTTCGTCACCCGCGGGCGCAGGCGGAAAAGAGCCTCGCCGATACCGATATCGAGGTGACTCCCTCGTTGATCGATGCCCTGACCCGATTGTTCCAGTCGCGTAGTGAGGTGCTGGAGCAGCTCGATCGAGAGTACGGCAGTCTGCTGACGGTTGCGATCGATCTGCAGCTCAATCAGGAACAGTTGGCGGCACTCACCACGTCGCTTCGCGGTGCGATCGAGGAGCAACTGTTCTGGGTCGCCAGCGCACGACCTTTGACCTTTGGCTGGTGGCAAGATGCGCCTGCCATTGTGGCCAATCAGGTCAAGAAAGGGGTCTGGAAAGAAGCATTGGCGAGCTTCTGGCAGGTGCCGGACATGCGTGCGTTGGCGGTCATCCCGGTGTTGTTGCTGACGGCCACGCTGCTGCTGGTGAGGCGTCGAATCAAGGTGCGTCTGCTCAACCTGCACGAGCAGATTGGCCGGCTCAAGCGCGATACGCAGATGCATACGCCGCGTGCGATTCTTTACAACGCCATGCTGGCGGCGCATGGGCCTCTGATGCTGGCCGTCGCGGGTGGCTTGCTTCGCCTCGGCAGCGATGATTTTGCCGAGCGCGTGGGGGAGTCGCTGTTGCAGCTCGCGCTGGCCTGGGGCGTGCTCGGTTGGGCGCGGCGGTTGCTGGTGCCGGACGGTGTCGCGACGCGTCATTTTCACTGGTCGACCGGCTATGTCGCACAGCTGCGCCGACTGTTGTTTTGGCTCGGCATCTCGCTGATTCCAACCATCCTCATCAGTGGCACCTCGCCCGGCAGTCAGGCCGAGCTATCCAGTCGTCCGTTGTTTCTGCTGTTGCTGTTGGTTGGCTTGCTGGCGATGAGCGGAATCCTGGTGCGCCTGATTCTGGCGCATGTGCCCTATTTCGGTCTCAAGCTCTTCCGGCTGCTGCTGGGTCTTGCGCTGGCACTGGTGCCGTTGGTACTCGCCGGGTTGATCGCATTGGGCTATGAGTACGCTGCGCTGCGTCTGATTGGCCGGTTCATCAATTCGCTGTATATCTTCGGGCTGTGGATACTGGTCGAGGCCACGGTAGTTCGCGGGCTTGCCGTGGCCCAGCGGCGCCTGGCCTATCGCCGTGCGGTGGCGCGACGACGCGCGCAGATTCAGGAAGGCGCCGAAGGCGGGCTCGAAGTGGTCGAAGAGCCGCCGCTGGATATGGAGCAGGTCAACCAGCAGTCGCTGAGACTCTCGAAGCTGATTCTGTTCATCGGCTTTACCTGCGCCTTTTACCTGATCTGGTCGGATCTGCTGGAAGTGTTCTCCTATCTCGATCACGTTAGCGTGTGGGAGATCGAACGTGGCCAGGGCGAATCGATGACCCTGGATCCGATCACCGTGGCGGATGTCTTCATTGCGATGATCACGGTGGCGTTGACCATGATGCTGGCGCGCAATCTGCCGGGGTTGCTGGAGGTCATGGTGCTGTCTCGGCTGACCCTCAAGCAGGGCAGCGCCTACGCGATCTCGTCCCTGCTCTCCTACGTCATCGTCGGCACGGGCGTCGTAATTTCGCTGGGGACGCTCGGGGTATCCTGGGACAAACTGCAGTGGCTGGTGGCAGCCTTGGGCGTAGGGCTCGGGTTCGGTCTGCAGGAGATTTTCGCCAATTTCATCTCGGGCTTGATCATTCTGTTCGAACGCCCGATGCGGATCGGAGACACCATCACTCTCGGCCAGCTCCATGGCTCCGTCAGCCGAATTCGGATTCGCGCCACTACGGTGATCGACTTCGACCGCAAGGAGATCATCATTCCCAACAAGACCTTCGTCACCGACCAACTGATCAACTGGTCGTTGTCGGATAACGTCACCCGGGTGGTACTGACTTACGGGGTCTCTCACGGCTCTGATCTCGACGAGGTACATCGGTTGATGCGTCTGGCCGCGGACGAGAACCGTCGGGTACTGCGCGATCCCGAGCCGCAGGTGTTTTGTATCAGCTATGGGCCAACGGCGTTCAATTTCGAACTGCGCATCTTCGTCAACGACCTGCTGGATCGGCTCTATGCCAGTGACGAGATCAATCGACGGCTGGATCGGTTGTTCAAGGAGCACGGAATTCGCGTGGCGTTCAACCAGATGGACGTTTGGCTGCATGGTGACAATGGCCAGGTGGCGAAGGTGCAGAGTGCCAGCGGAGGCGACGCGACGCTGGGCTCCGACACTGATTCGACATCACGGGCTGCCGGCTCACATCAGGATTCGCGCCGGGTGTCCCATCAGGCGTCCGATTCGCGTCAGAAACCCAGCGGCGACGATGGTCACTTGGGTGACAGCGATGTCGGCGGCGCTGGTCACGATGGCGGTAGCGACGGGGGTGGGGGTGATGGCGGGCGATGATGGCAACGGAAGCCGTGAATGGCGCGGCTCAGCGGCGCCGGGCGTGCAGCAGAAACTCATGATTGCCGTCGCCGCCCAGGATCGGGCTCTCCTGCCAATGATCGATGTCGAGGCCATGAACACGATATGCCTGGTGCAAGGTATTGGCGACCACCGTATAGAGGCCTTTATCCCGCACGATGCCACGCGGGTCGACCTTGCCGGGTCCGACCTCGAACTGAGGCTTGACCAGGGAGTAGAGCTCGCCACCCTCGCGTAGCACACGAGCGATCTCCGGCAGAATCAGCGTCTGCGAGATGAACGATACGTCCATTACCACGACGTCGATGCCCGCAGGGGCAAGTCTCCCCAGATCGACGACGGGGAGACGGCGCGCATTGACTCCCTCCAGGCAGGTGACTCTCTCGTCGTTGCGTAGCGAGGCATCCAACTGATCGTGCCCGACTTCGATACCGATGATCTGCCTGGCCCCGTGGCGCAGTGCGCAGTCGCTGAATCCGCCGGTGGACTGACCGATGTCGAGTACGGTCAGGCCATCGAGACGACGATCCAGCGTCTCCAGCAGCGCTTCCAGTTTCAGGCCTGCTCTCGATACATAGCGCTCCTCCGGCGCCTCGGCGATACGCAGGTCGATGGTATCCGGCAGCTTCTCTCCAGGTTTTGTCGCCACTCGCCAAGCGACGCCTTCGTTGACACTGACGTAGCCCTGACGAATCAGTCGTTGAGCCCGTGTCCGTGAACGGACGTGAGCGGTAACCAGTTGATCGAGTCGTTTCATGGACTGCTCACTCCGTTGAAGCGTCGGGCAAGGGGGAAGGATCGGCAAGGGGGCCGTCGGCATGGGTCGGCCGGTTGTCGAACGCTTGCTGCCACTGCTCCAGCAGCGTCTGGCGCTTGAGCGTATCCATCGTCGCCAGCAGGCCGGGACCAATCTGGACGGGGCGGATCGCGTCCCCCAATCGATTGCGCAGATCTGCTGCGGTGCCATCACCCTCGATGTCTGGATGCACGGCGCCAAGGGTCGTGCGGGAGGCGAGCAGACGTTGGGCCGGCGCGCTCAGCAGGTAGTCGACGAAGCGCTGCGCCGTGGCGGGATGGGGTGCGTTTCGAGATACCATCACCAGGCGCTGCAGGACCAGCGCATAGTCCTGAGGCACGACCATGACCAGTTCGGGATGTGCGGCGACATAATCCTGCACGTAGGAGCCGATCAGGTTGTAGCCGATCCAGTAGCGTCCCTCGCTGAGTCCCTCGAGCATCGCGCCGGTGGTCGTCTCCAGCGCACTGTGGCTCTCTCCAAGGGCTTCGACCAGATCCCAGTAACGGGCGGAAATTCTGGCATCCTCGATAGCGTAGGTATAGCCCGCCCCGCTGCGACGTGGGTCATAGGTGACCACTCGGCGATCCAGGGTGTCGGCGTGTTGCTGTAGCAGGTTCAGTAGATCGGCGTGGCTCGCGGGTGGGGGCAGGCGTTGGGCCAGGTCGCGGCGATAGACCATGACGATGGGCTCGAACGTGAACCCGAAAAGCTCCTGGCGCCAGCGTGCCCAGCTTGGCCAGGCAGCGGCGGCGGATGACTCCAGTGGCGCCGAAAGACCCTCGTTGGCGAGCTCGTACTGCCACGGCATGGCTGGGGACATCAAAACGTCGGCGCGGGGGGCGTTGCGCTCCTGCAGCACTCGGGCGTGTAACGTCAACGTTTCCAGATTGTGATACTTGATATCGATATCCGGATGCCGGGAATGGAAGTCCGCTAACAGCGGGCGTACCTGAGGTGGATCGAGCACGCCGTAGATGGTCAGGGGCTGTGGCGACTCGCTATCTGCCGCGAAGTGCAGCGTTCGGGCGTGTGCCTGGGTTGTCGTCATCAACGAGAGTGCCAGCAGGATGCCGAGGACGCGTCTGATTCGCTGCAACGTCATCATCGGGCGTCGGCGGGGAAGGTCAGCGAGATACATAGGCCGGGGCGCTCGGAGTGATCAGGATTGGCTGGGTGCAGGTTCAGGCGGATGTCGTGGGCGCGGGCGATGCTATCGACGATGGCCAGGCCCAGCCCGCTGCCGTCACCGGCCTCCTGTCCGCGATGGAAGGGTCGGAGCACCAGCAGGCGCTGGGATTCGGGAATGCCGGGACCATTGTCCACCACCGTCAATCGTGCCGGGGCGTCGATGACCTGGACGGTGATCTGGTCGGCGCCATAGAGCGAAGCGTTTTCGATCAGGTTGTTCAGGGCCTCTTCCAGTTGCCATTCGGTGGCCGATACCATCACCGGGCGGTCGGGAATCTCGACGCCGAGATCGACGCCCCGACGGTGGTGCCGCGAAAATGATTCTCTCACGCAGCGCTGGGCCAGCGCGGCAAGATTGACGGGATGCTTGGCCGGAGTGGCTTCGGGGTTGTTGAGCCGCGTCAAAGACAGCAGTTGTCCGGCCAGTCGCGCGGTCTTGGTGGCGGTGCCATGCAGGGTTACGAGTCCCGCACGCCAGATTGCCGGGTCAGTCTGGCGCAGGGCGAGTTCTGCTCGAGCGGACAGCCCCGCAAGCGGTGTTCTCAGTTGATGGGAAGCGTCGCCGATGAAACGTTCCTGGTTGGCGCGGACACGCCGCATGCGCGCCAGCAGTTCGTTCAGGGCCTGGCGTAGTTCGGCCAGTTCGCGCGGCAGCGCCAGTTCGAGCGGCGCCAAGGTGCGAGGATTGCGCTGGCGAATCGCGCGGCGCAGGCGGGTCAGCGGCTCCAGTGCGAATCGCGCCGACAGCAGTACGACGACCATTGCCAATCCGGCGATAATGACGATATTGATGAAGCTCGCCAGAAACAGCTGGTTGGCCAGTGCCTGACGGCCTTCACGAGTCTGCGCGACCCTGACTTCGAAGCGGTCGCTGCGATCCCATCCTTCCAGACGAGAGCGCCGCACGCCGAGCCGCAACGACATGCCGTGAGACATGACGTCTCCGTAGCTCATCTGATCGTTAGCGACGGCGGGAAGCGAAGGTAGCGAGCGGTTGCCGGTAACGAAATGGCCCTGGGCGTCGTAGAGCGCGTAGAAAACGCGCTCCTCGGCATCGGTGGCGAGCATTTCCAGGGCCGAGGGCGGCAGGTCCATCCATAGCCGGCTCTGTTGCCAGCGAACCTGTTCAGCGATGGAGAGCGAGGCGGCATCGAGTAGCCGGTCGAAAGCGCGATCGGACGCTTCGCGCGAGGCAAGCCAGGCCTGCAACAACATGATCGCTACCAGTAGCGCGAGCGGGCAAAGCAGCCAGATCATCAATCGACGATAGAGGCTCAGGTGAGACAGGCGCCAGCGCCGTGACAGTATCACTGCGCCTCCAGGAGATAGCCGATGCCACGAACCGTGCGCAGACCGACATTGGCGCCGGCCAGTCGTCGACGCAGTCGGTGAACATAGACTTCGATGGCGTTGTCGCCGATGCTTTCGCCGGCAAAGGCTTCCTCCAGCAGACGTGCCTTGTCGACGGGCTCGCCGGCGAAGCGAATCAGGCACGCCAACAGGCGGTATTCACGCGGCGGTAGCGATAACGCAACGCCATCCACGGTGAAATGCTGACGTTGTCGATCGAAGCGCAGAGAACCCAGCACCAGCGGTTCATTCTGGCCGTTCTGGCGTCGACGCAGCAGTGCCCGAACGCGAGCTTCCAGTTCGTCGAGTGCGAACGGCTTGGCGAGATAGTCATCAGCGCCAAGATCCAGCCCCTTGACGCGATCTTCGATCGCCGCTCTGGCCGTCAGGATCAGCACCGGAGTCCGGCGATCGCGGGAACGCAGTGCGGCCAACACATCGAGACCGCTCTGGTTCGGAAGATTGAGATCGAGCAGAATCAAATCGTAGTCGTGATCGATTGATAGCCGAGTCAGCGCTGTGCCGCCGTCATCGATTCGGTCGACGCACTGGCCTTCGACCGTCAACGTTTCCATAAGAGTACTGGCGAGTAGAGAATCATCCTCTATCAACAGCAACTTAGAGGTCATGGCAACACTCCTGCCGGTGAGCGATAGCAGGTTTTGAAACGTTCATCTCAACGATCTCGCGTCTCGCCTGCCACTTTGTTCTCTTCGCCGTTCCATATCGACGTCGTTCCCTTCGGCGATGCGTCTTTCGTTGGGCGTTGCGTCAGCGGTAGTTTCGCGCATCGCATTGGGTGACGCGATTGTAAACGAATTGATAAATACGGCATTGAACTTTAGTCGGCTTTTGCACACGCGCCGTTGACCGTTACGTGGCTTCACCCTAATTTCCGTCCATGGGAACAAAGTTCTACCTTACGAAACTGTAAGGTTGGCGTCGGCGTTCTGAATAACTCCGCTCCATCAGCGAGGAAATCAACCATGTTTGCAGCCAGAACAATCAAGTGGGTGGCCGCTGCGGCGCTGGCCCTGACCGCCAGCAGCGCCATGGCATTCGAACCATCCGGCAAGGTCGAGTGTATTGCACCGTCGGACCCGGGCGGTGGCTGGGATTTCACCTGCCGTAGCGTGGGCAACGTGCTCGAGGAACTCGAGCTGGTGCCGGCCAGCGTGCAGACCATCAACATGGCAGGCGCCGGTGGCGGCGTTGCGTACGCGCACACCGTGAGCAAGCGCAAGGGTGATGATCAGTTGCTGGTGGCAGCATCGACGGCGACCACCACGCGGCTGGCACAGAATCAGTTTCCTGGCATGAATGCCGACATGGTCAACTGGATCGGCGCGGTGGGCGCGGACTACGGCGTGATCGCGGTCTCAAAGGATTCTCCTTATCACGATCTCAACGAACTGATGGACGCGATGAAGAAGGACCCGCGGGCGGTCAAATTCGCTGGCGGCAGTGCCAACGGCGGCTGGGACCATCTCAAGGTACTGATCGCGGCCAAGGCGGCTGGGGTCGAGAACCTGCCGCGGATTCCCTATCTCTCCTACAACAATGGCGGCGAAGCGATGACGCAGGTGATCGGCGGCCACGTCGATGCATTCACCGGCGATATCACCGAAACCCAGGGCTTCCTCAAGTCTGGCGATCTGCGCGTGCTGGCAGTGTTGTCCGATGAGCGTCTGCCCGGCGATCTCTCCAACATCCCCACCGCCAAAGAACAGGGAATCGACGCTGTCGGCCCCAACTGGCGCGGCTTCTACATGCCGGCCGATATCGACGACGATGCCAAGAAGTACTGGGTCGATGCCGTCGATAAGCTCTATGCCAGCGATCAGTGGAAGAAGGTCATGAAGAGTAACGGGTTGATGCCGTTCCATCCGGATTCCAGTGAATTCGAAGCCTTCGTCAAGCAGCAAATTCAGGACATTCAGGCGCTATCCAAGGAAATCGGGCTGATTCAATGAGCAAGTTCAATGACCGCGTCTTCGGGTTGGTCATGCTGGTCATCGCCGTGGCCTACTACTACGGCGCTACCCAGTTTCCGGTCCCCTTCGGGGGATCGGAAGCCGTTGGGCCGGAGACTTTTCCCAAGCTGCTGGCCGTCATTCTGGCTGTCTGCAGTCTCTACATGATCGTCAAGCCCGACGCGGACAATCCCTGGCCGGTCGCCCAGACATTCCTCGAGCTGGGCATCGCCGTCGTGGTGCTGGTCGCGTATGCGCTGCTGCTGGAGCCGCTGGGTTTCATCATTTCGACCATGCTGGCCGTCGGCACCCTTTGCTGGCGCATGGGGGCTCGCCCCGTCAAGGCGTATCTCACCGGCTTGATTAGCGGCGCGATAGTCTTCGTGCTGTTTACCTATGGGTTGGAACTGCCGTTGCCGCTCGGCCTGCTGGAGATCAACTGATGGAGACGTTGCATTATCTATCGCTCGGCTTCGGCGTGGCGCTGCAGCCCGAGAATCTGATGTTCGCCCTGATGGGCTGCTTTATCGGCACACTGATCGGCGCGCTGCCGGGTCTCGGCCCGGCCAACGGCGTGGCGATCCTGATTCCGCTCGCCTTCACGCTGGGCCTCAAGCCCGAAACCGCGCTGATCATGCTGACGGCGGTCTACGCCGGGGCGATGTATGGCGGACGAATCTCATCGATCCTGTTGAATATTCCCGGTGACGAGCCAGCGATGATGACCTGTCTCGACGGTTATCCGATGGCGCGTAAAGGCAAGGCCGCCGAAGCGCTGGCCATCTCGGCGATCGCCTCGTTCATGGGCAGCTTGATCGCTACCATCGGTCTGATTCTGCTGGCGCCGTTGCTGGCCCGATTCGCGCTGACGTTCGGCCCCGCCGAGTACTTTGCATTGTTCGTGCTCGCGTTCGCCACGCTGGGTGGCATCACCGGCAAGAATCCGATGAAGACCCTGATGGCCGCGGCGATCGGTCTGATCATCGCCACCGTGGGTATCGATCTCTCCACCGGCACCCAGCGCTACACCTTCAACGTGCTGGAGCTTTACGAGGGTGTCGATTTCATCATCGCCATCGTCGGTCTGTTTGCCGTATCTGAGCTCCTTTTCTTCATCGAAGAGAAGGCCGGTGCCGGACGTGAAATGATCAAGGTCAATCCGCTCAAGCTGAAATGGCGCGAGATTCTGTCGATCTTTCCCACCACGATACGCGGTGGCGTGATTGGCTTCATCGCGGGTGTATTACCGGGCGCGGGTGCTTCGCTGGGTAGCTTCATTACCTATACCCTGGAAAAGAAGATCGTCGGCAAGGACGGGTATTTCGGCGAAGGCGATCCGCGCGGCGTGGCAGCACCGGAAGCCGGCAACAACGGTGCCTCCAGCGGTGCACTGGTCCCCATGTTGACCCTCGGTGTCCCGGGCAGCGGTACCACGGCGGTTCTGCTGGCGATGCTGGTCTCGCTCAACATCACCCCCGGGCCGCTGATGTTTACCCAGAACGCCGAACTGGTGTGGGGCGTGATCGCGGCGCTGCTGGTGGGCAACTTCATGCTGCTGCTGCTCAACATTCCGTTGGTCGGCGTGTTCGTGAAGATTCTGTCGGTGCCGCCGATGTATCTGCTGCCGATCGTGACCATGGTCGCGTTCGTGGGCATCTACTCGATCAGTCACTCGACGTTCGATCTCTACTTCATGATTGCCTTCGGCGTCGGTGGGTACATTCTGCGCAAGCTCGAGATTCCGCTGGTGCCGGTCATTCTCGGTCTGCTGCTTGGGCCGGAGATGGAGAAGAACCTGCGTCACGCGATGCAGATCTCCGACGGCGACTGGTCGATCCTGTGGAGCAGCGGTCTGTCGATCGGGCTTTGGCTGGTGGCGATCATCGGTCTGCTGTTGCCGGTGATCGTGGGGCCGATCCTGCGTCGACGGATGCAGGCGGCCAAGTCCAAAGTTGGCTGACCCACGTCGCTAGCCGTGGCACGCAGTGTGCTGCACCACGATCCATGCCCCGTACGGTGAATCCGGCGGGGCATTTTTCGTTCTGCACTTCCGGCAAAATGATCGGCAGCCAAAATGACCCGAGCCAGTAACCTTGGCATAATGCGACGCTTTGGAAAGCGACGTATCGGCAAGCTGGGTTGCGTTGTCACGACTGCGCTCGGTGCGCGCTCGCTTTCCTTGTGTTCGTTGTTCCCCGTCTGGAGTCGACATGACCGCCTGGAACAAGCTGCTGGTCGCGACGACGCGGCTGCTGGATCTACATGACAGCGCCCACGAACCGGGTTCGCCCTTCGTTCAGGTGACGCAAGAGCAGCGTCGCGGTTTGCGCGACGGCTACTGGCTCGATCTCGGCTGCCTGCTGCTGGATTATCTGCTCGAGGTCGATTTTGCCACCAACAGCGCGTTCGTTACCCAGCGCCGGTGCCTGACGCATCTGCGCGAAGATTATCCCGATCTGCCCGCCGACGACCTGAGCTTCGTGATCAATCTGCTGGCGACGCCCAGCGAGATTCATTTTCGGGAGTGGCAAGCGCCTCGGGCCGAAAAGGGCATGCAAGGCGACGCCGAGGACGGCGCTGCCTTGCGGGGGGAGCGTAGCGGACGCAGTACCAAACGCACGTCGCTGATCGAGAAGCAGGGCCAGACCGGCCAGGTCAGGTTGACCCCCAGCGGGCGGCAGACCGTCACGCTGGCAAGCCAGGTCGAGGATTTGCTCTACTCCGAGTACGATGCCGCCAAGGTGGTCGCCGCGCTCTCTCGTGGCGACTATTCGCGGGTCCCGGACATTACCCAGCAGATCCTGATGGCGATTCGCGCCTTGACCCAGGAACTGCGTCGCGTACGCGAAAACCCGACTCATGAGGGCAAGCTCGCGGCGCTGCTCGACAACGAGCGCCATTATCACAATGCGCTGAGTACCATTCAGAGCACGCTGCTCAGTGCGCGCTCGCAGCTCTCGACGCCGGCGCTGATCGCTCAGTTCGGCAGCTGGGCCGGGCAGCAGGAGGAAGAGTGGGATCTGCGCATGTTATCCGGTGCCATCGGTCGGGTGTTGAACGCGATCGAGAACCTCTCGCGGCGTCTATCCGAGCTGCTATCGGATATCGCCGAGGGTCGGATTCAGTCGATGGGCGTGATCGACTTTGCCGGCCTGGCCCACAAGCTGTTGTTATCCCGCCCGCCCAGGCGTCTGCAGGATGCCGTCATCGCGCGGATGATGCCGCTGGGTACCGAGGTGGTCATGCCACGTGTCGAGACGCTGCTGCCGCTGGTGGAAACACGCCGCGCCGAGCGCAGCGGAGCGGCGCTGGTCTTCGACGAAGCGGGTGATAAGCCCAGCGCCGATCCACTGCTGGCGCGCTATCTCAAGTTGCAGGGGCCGGCGCTGCGTCAGCGTCTGCGCCAGGCGCCGCTCTCGTTGCCGGAAGCGCTCAGTGAAGGCTGGCATCACTTCGAGGCGGGTTCGGAGTCGACAAACACCGAAACCCTGGACTGCCTGCCGCAGTTGCTCAATACCTTCGTCGATACCCAATTGCTCGACGACCATTTGAGCGTCGGGATCGACGACACTCCCTTCACGATCGAATTGCCGGACGGGCGTCGCATCGAAGGCGCTGTCACGCCGTCGCTGCGCCTGCGCCAGACCGCTCCCGAAGAACAGGAAGTTTGATTTATGAACATGATGGAAATGGGCGAAGTCGTTGCCTACCTGTTGCGTTATCGCACCGCGGAGCGTGTTCCCAGCGGCGGGCGCAAACGTCGCGCGGCGCGTGAAGGCCAGCTCTCCGAGCGCGACGTCTGTGCGTTGATCGATGACGCCCAGGAAATCGAACGCGAGGCGCTGCGGGATTTTCTCGCCGGCCAGGGCCTACGCCTCAAGGCATTCGAATCCGGTGACTACCCCGGTATCGCGCCGGGCTCGCGCTTGTTTGCGTTGCTCCCGGATCCGGAAATGGAGCAGCCACCGCTCTACACTCGAGAACCGGTGTTCGAGGCGCTCAAGTTACGCCAGGAAAGCCGCGCCGAATTGGCGTTGTGGTATCTGCAGTTATGGCTGCTGCTGCACACGTTGATCTACACCCGTTTGAATCGAGCGCTGTCCGATGTCAGCCGCTATCAGGAAGCGACCTTCGTCACCCGTGAACTGGTCGAGCTGGTTCGCGAACAATTGGAAACGCTGCGCGGGCTCGGCGAGCGTGCGCCCGCGAACAGCCGGGTGTTGCTCGACGAGCGCGGCGAAGACATCCCGCGCCGGGTCAAGGCGTTCATCGACCTGCTGAGCCGCGCGGGTCATCTCGAGACGGTGCGAGAAACGGCCGATGAGGATGTCTGGCAGCAGACGCTGCTGGGGGCACTGGAAGCCGAGCAGATCGGCGTCAATCACCTGACACACCTGATCGAGCTCACCTCCATCGAAGGTGTCGAAACAGAATGGGACGAGGTACCGGCGGATGAGATATCTGCGGGCGAGGGCGTAGCCGTCGACGATGAGATGGATACCACTCGCGCGGAAGATGCCGGCGAACACGGGCACGAAAACGAGAACGCTACCCACGCAACTGACATGTTTGACCCGCCGTCGGTAGAGAAGACGGACGGAGCAACGGCCGAAAACGCCGAGGAGAATCGCCGGTGAGCGTGATCAACCGTATCGAAATTGCCAACCTGCTCAACAAGCACGGCGATATCGCGTCTCCTTGGGAAGCCAAGATGCGCCATCTGTTGCTCGATCTGCGGGGCCAGTCGAGCGCAATCAGCATGGAAAATGGCTTCGGCAAGACCACCATGGCCGAAGCGCTGATCGGCATGCTTTCCCGCGATCGCCAACTGCTGACGCGAACCCGGCGTAAATGTTCCCCCTCCAAGGTCAATGGGGCAGGGCGCAGCTGGACCCATTTGCGAGTCGAATTTCGCGCGCAGGACAGCAGTCAGCAGGATGACATGCTGGCAGTGGCCGGCGAGGAAGTTGCCGGCGAGACCTTCGTTTTCGGCATGTACGGCTACAGCGATGGCAGCGGGCTGGTGTTCTACCACTATCCCGGCAAACTGGCCGACGTGCCGGTGCATCACATTACCCGCGACGGCAAGCTGGCGCTCTACGCCAACGCTGATTTTCAGAGCACGATGCGGTCACAGGGCGTGACCCGAGCACACAACCGCGAGGAGTGGCTGGAAGCGGTTGGCGTGCATATTTCCCGGCGCGAACTGGCGCAGTTGGCAGCGTTTCAGAAGGAAGGCGGTGCCGACAAGAGCCAGATCTTCAATGCGATCAAGCCGCGTGCCGGGGAAAAAGCCGACCAGGCATTTTTCTACGAAGTACTGGCGCCGCAGATTCTCTCCGGGGCGACGCGTGGCGAGACCGATGAAGAAGAGGAGTTGATCGAAGACGTCATTCTCAACTCCGGTACTCGGATCACCGAGCTGCGCCATCGGCTGGCGGAAGCCGAGAGCGATCAGCGCCGCGCCGACGAAAAGGTCGAACGCCTCGCCACTCTGAACGAAGAGGGCGAAGGACTGCTCGAGGCGCGCCGCCAGCTCACCGGGCTGGATGCCTCGCTGCTCGAAGCCGAACGACTGCTGGGCGGCCAGGCGCTGGCACCTTTGCCAGGATTGCCGGGCTTTACCGACAGCGAATCGCGTCGCGAGCTGAGCCGTGAAGTCGCCGACAGTATCGGCGGTTTTGCCTGGGCGACCGGCGACATCGAGCGGCCCCGCGTCTCTACCTGGCTGCTGTCGAAACTGTCGCGCCAGGCCGAGCGCAACGTGCGACAGGCTCTCTCCGAGCGTGGCGCTCGGGTCGATACGCATCGTCGTCTGGTTCATCTTCCCGAGGCGACATGGCTCACGGCGCGTGACATCGGCCATGTGTCGTTCGATCAGGCGCGCGCCTGGCTGGCTGACAGTCACGCCTTCAACGACGACGCTGCGCGCTACCGTGCCATCGGCGTGCTCGACGACGCCGCCGAAGTCTTCGAGGGGCTGGACGGCAACCGGTTCCGTGAAGAGGTGATCGCCGATCGTGAATATCGCCGCTCGTTGCGGCTGGATGCCGAACAGCTCGATGAAGAGCTCGAACGCGTGGAGCATGAGCGCGAACAGCTGGAGTCGCGGCAGCGCGATTTCATCGACAATCAGAGCGTCTACACCCAGGCGCTGGCGGAAGGGCTCTTCACCGAGACCGAGCTCGAATCGCCCGAAGCGACGCGGGATGCCGCTCAAACGGCCCTCGCCGATGCCCGCAAGGCGCATGCCGATCATCTCGGCCGCATGGGCGAATTCAAACAGCCCGCACAGTGGTATCAAAGCTTCATCGCCGAGCATCCCGATACCTCACCCGAAGAACTGCTGGCGACCAAGCATGAGCAGCATGACGCTCTCGAAGCGCAGCTCGAGGATTGGAATGCGCAGGCCAGTGCGTTGGACGCGCAGCGTGAATCGACTCGTGAGGGGTTGCAGACACGGCGTGAACAGCGCCATCGTCTCGAGGGAGAGCTGGCCCCGCTCGCGGCAGGACGCGATGCGTGGCAGACATTCGCCGAGCAGTGGCCCGACCACTCGGCGGTCGGTTTCTGGAGCGAGCGCAAGAGTGCCCTGGCCGAACTCGAACAGGCGCTGGCCGAAGCACGTCGTGCTCAGAGCGATGCCAAGGCACGGCTGTCACGGCTGGAACCGCTGAAGGGTGCGGCCGAACGCTATCGGCACTGGCACGGCGAGGCCTTGCCGGTGCATTTGCGTGACTCGCTTTATCGCCAGTCACGCGAGGGGCAGGACCGCCGGCATCAGCTCGAGCAGCAGGCGCAGCAGTTCGAGATTCTGCAGCGCGCACTGAGCGAATTCCGGACGACCAGCGAGCAGCTTCCTTCGGCCTGGCTCAAGGATGCCAAGGCGCGTTATCCCCGATTGTTGCGCGAGCGGGAAAGCCTGGCCGGCGCCATCGACGCTCGAGAACGCTATCTTGAAAGCCTGAACGGCGATCCGCTTGCTCGCTTGGCATCGGAAACCGAGGCCCGGCAGTGGCTGGAGGCCCGTGAGATCGAATTCCGGCCGCTGCACGAAGTGCTGGCCGGACTCGAAGCGAATGATGACCAGCGTCGCGACTGGCTGGCCCAGGTCGCGGGGCAGCTATTCGCGCCGGTGGTCGAGGGCGAGGAGCGGGCGCGGGAAGCCTCGCAGTATCTGATCGATGCCGGTTGTGGTGTGCCTGTGCTCGAGGCGACGCGTCTCCAGGCGACATTGGCGCGCGGAGAACTCCCCTTGGGCGCCGTCCAGGGTGTCGAGACGCTGGCGGTCAAGGCGGCGCTGGATCCCGCCTATCTCACTGCGCTGCGGGACGAGACGCAGCAGCGACTTGTGGTCGATCGTGAGCGGGAGCAGGCGCTGCAGGCGGAGATCGAGCGACTCGATCCTCACGGCGAACGCTTTCGCCTGGCGCTGCAGGCCGAGGAGGCACTGGAACAGGAGGTCGAGGTGCGCCTGGCCGCCCTGGAGGAGCAGCGCGAGCGCGTGGATACCGAACTAGAGGCGTTGACCCCGCGGCTCGGCGATGCCGCAATGAAGTCGATCGATGACTTTCAGCGGTTTCTGGAAGAGGGGGGCGAATCCGCTCTTGAAGCCGCCGCCGAAGCCAGCGAGAGCGCCGCGGAACGCATCGAGATACTGGAACCGCAGCGCGAGCAGGCCGCGCGCGAGCTGGAAAATCACGGCGAGCTGTGGCTGAGCGCTGAGCGGTTTGCCAGCGCTGGGGGCGTCGAGCGTCTCGGTGAGATCGATGCCAGTCTATCGGCACTGACCGAAGCGCTGGCCGAAATCGACGAGCGCTTTGCCGAACTCACGCTCCAGGCCGAGGAATTGAACGCGCGCCGCGAGACGTGTCGCGAACAGCTGAACCAGCTGTTTACCGACGGCGAACGTGAGCGACTGCGACGGTTGGCGGCTTTCGTCGCTGAAGACGGCCCGGCGTTCATGCGCGATGCTGAGTCCCTTGAGGCGACGCTGAGTTCGGCGCTGGCTCAGTCCAGCCGGCGCGCCGATTTCGATTTCGCCCGCATCCGTAGCTTCCTTCAGGTGCGCGACGATCAGGGCGGCAA
Organism: Salinicola halimionae; assembly: GCF_003206065.1. Lineage (GTDB taxonomy): Bacteria > Pseudomonadota > Gammaproteobacteria > Pseudomonadales > Halomonadaceae > Salinicola > Salinicola halimionae. The sequence goes on from NZ_PZJQ01000004.1 coordinate 782,553, forward strand.
TCGCACGCTGGAGCGCGACATCGGCCGGCTCAAGCAGTCGCTGAAGGAGACCCGCGAGCGGCGCAAGGCCAATGGTCGCGAGCAGAGCGAACTGGAAAGTCGGCTTGCCCGCCACCAGCAGGCGCTCAACGTTGCCGATCAGTTCGCTGTTGCCTGGCTCGAGGTGCTACGGCAGCTCCCCGAGGGCTGGTTCGAAAGGGCCAAGGCCGACGCTCAGGCCGAATGGCCGGCGGATGGCGATGATGCGCCGCGACTCAATGCCGCGCTGGCCGAATGGCGGGGTTGGCTGGCGGCGTCGTTGGAGAGCGCTTCCGAAGCTTCCAGTGAAGGCAAGGATGTCGCCGTCTTCGAACTGGAAGCCTTCGAGACCTGCCAACAGATGCTGCTCGAAGGATTGGGGAGTCTCAATCTCGGCGAGCGTTCACGCAATCGCGAACGCCAGGCTCGAGATGTGACCGCGCGTGAAAAGGCGCTGGAAATGTCGCTGGAATCGGCCAGCGCCAGCCGGTTATTCAATGAAACCGAGCGGGCTCGATTGGGAACGCTGGAAGGCGTCAGCGTGGAGGCGCTGGAGTCGTTGCGCGGGCTGCATCGTCAGCTCGACGTGCAGCTCGACGAACATCGTCAGCGCGTATCGCGCTTGCAGGCGTCGCGGGTACAGATCGAAGACACCCTGGTGGAACGACTCAGCTCGATCATCATCGATGCGGCTGGCAATCTGGAGATTCTCAAGCGGGTCGCGAAGCGCTCCAGCGATGGCGGCGCCTACTTCGAGGTTAAGGCCGACTTGATTGCCGACGAATCGGTACGCGAGCTGATTCAGCAACTGCTGGCGGACATCGACGCGCATCTCGCAGTACAGCGTCGTCGGCTCGAGCAGGCCGGTGAGAACGGGCAAGCGAAGAGTGGCCGCGACGACGATCTGACCCGACAGATTCGCCGGCGGATCTATCGCGGGCTGTTTCAGGACGTCGGCATTCGCCTCAAACACGATGCGATTCGTCCGCATGGTCGCTTGTTCTCCCTCAACGAGGACATGTCAGAAGGGCAGCGGGAGGCCATCTCACTGATGTGGCTGGTCAAGCTTTCCGAATTTGCCATCGAACGCGAACTGCGGGAGCTGCCCGGCCATCACAAGCGTCGCGCGCGCGCCAGCCGGGAGAGCGTCATCGTTCTGGATGGTCTTTTCTCCAAGCTGTCGCATCGGCGCCTGATTCAGGATTCGCTGGAGTCTCTGCGTAATACGCGCGGGCGTTTCCAGATGATCGGTCTGATCCACAATCCCAATTATGAAAACGATCCGAGTATCTTCCCGACCTATCTGGTGGGTAGCGTGATTGGCGGCCAGCAAGGGCAGGGTGGTCACGTCATCGTGCGGGAAGGGCGTCAGGTCGCTCCCGAAGATGCGGGACGCGGCGATGGCGAAGCCAGCCTGTTCGGTATCCACGTGACGCCAGCGCTGGTGGAGTAAGTCTTCGATCCGGGTATCAGACCACGAAGGCCCGCATCAGCGGGCCTTCGTGCAGGGGCGCGAGGATTTGGCGAAAAGGGGGCTGGGCGAAAAGTCAGCGCGGTGAATCGTAACGTCCGCCACGGCCGTTGGAAAAAACCACCTGCCACAACTGGATATCCCGCGCCCTGAAGGCGCCCGCGCAGGAGCCGAGATAGTAGAGGAACATCCGCTTGACGCGTTCACCATAACTGTCGGCGATCTCGTGCCAATGGGCCAGCAGGTTTTCCTGCCATGCCATCAGTGTGGTGTCGTAATCGGCGCCGAAGTTCTGCCAGTCTTCCATTACCAGCTTGCCTTCGCTGGCGTCACCGATCTGTTGGACCGACGGCAGAATGCCGTTGGGAAAAATGTACTTGTTGATCCACGGATCGATGCTGACTTCGTTGGTGTTCGAGCCGATCGAGTGCAGTACAAACAGCCCTCCCGGTTTCAACAGACGCTTGACGGTGTCGAAATAGGTGGCGTAGTTGCGCTGGCCGACATGTTCGAACATGCCGATCGAGACGATGCGGTCGAACTCGCCGCTGAGTTCGCGGTAATCCTCGAGAATGATCTCGACCGGCAGACCCGCACAGCGTTCGCGCCCGAGCTTGGCCTGTTCTTCGGAAATGGTGATGCCGGTGACTTCCACGCCGTAGTGACGGGCCGCGTGCTCGGCGAAACTGGCCCAGCCGCAGCCGATGTCGAGCACTTTCATGCCGGGTTCGAGATCGAGCTTGCGACAGGCCAGATCGAGCTTGGCGACTTGCGCTTCGTGCAGCGTCCGAGCCTCCTTCCAGTAGCCACAGGAGTAACACAGCGTTTCATCGAGCATGCGGGTGAAGAGATCGTTACCGAAATCGTAGTGTTCTTTGCCGACGATATAGGCTCGTGCCTTGCTTTGCAGATTCATCAAACTCGACTGAAGCCTGTAGACGACGCGTTCGGTAGTCGTGTGCGCGGCCCCGGCAAGTCCGTGGCGTAGCAGCCGGTGAATCATCTCGTCGATACGATCGCATTCCCACCAACCATCCATGTAGGCTTCACCAAAACCAATGGAGCCTTGACGAATGACTCGTGAGAAGAGGTCCGGATGGTGAACGCGAATATCCCAGGGTTGATTGCCGTTGAAGGTGACACCGGAGCCTTCGAGCAATTGTTCGAGGGTGTGGCGCGCGCGCGTGTCGGGTAAAGCAACGGGGGCAATTGCCGTGTTACTGGTCATGGTTATTCCTAGCAAGGGGCGCAACGCGTTCCCTGACCGCCTTCTCGTGACGCGCCGTTCGAGCGGCGAAGGATGACCTGTTGACTTGCGGCTTCGACCGCGTTGACGCGTGATATCGGCCATCTTCACTCGCTCGGAATGGCTTGAAGGATCAAGCTGCGGCGGCGGAAACGTGGAGCACCACGGTCCCTATTCTCTTTATTAGCCTTGTTTACATTGCGTGCTAACGGCTTTGGCGTCAATAAGCCTGCCGCTATTAGTGCAATAGTTTAGCCATCAGTTGCCATTCTTGCGCCCGAAAATCGACTTGGGAAAGGGCCCGTGTCTGAATGACCGGAACAGCAATGCGTTGGTCCTTGAAAGCGATGCGAGAATGATTCGAAAGATAACGGTAGGATTGATGCAACATTCATCACCAGTAGGAGAACGGCAATGCACGTGATCGTCGATTTGTGCGTCGTACCGCTGGGCGTGGGCGTTTCGGTGTCTGCCCACGTCGCCGAGTGTCAGCGACTCATAGAAAATTCAGGCCTTCACCATCGCATGCACGCCTACGGCACCAATATCGAAGGCCCATGGGACGAGGTTATGGCGGTCGTCAAGTCGTGCCATGAAGGTGTTCATGCCATGGGCGCACCGAGAATTACCACGACGATGAAGATGGGAACCCGGACCGATCGGGAGCAGCACATGGATGACAAGGTGGAAAGTGTTGAGAGTCTGCGCCGACTCTAAGGGGCAGATCCGCCGGTCAGCTTGCCGGCGAAAATTTCAGTGGCGCTTGATGGGAGGCGCTTGATGAATGGTCTTGATGGCTGATTGTTGAGAAACGCGCCTTGACGTCGGTGTCTCATGATAGCCCGAAAGGTCAGTGGCAGCGTATCGTCCAAGTGGCCTTGTAGCCATCGCCTTCCTGGGTGGCAGCCTGAAGTTCGGAGTCCTCGTCGACGCTCGCCCCTTCGGGCTGCTCGTTGGCACTGGCCGCTTTGCCTGCCTCGTCGTTCGGCCCCATCATCCGCTGCTCGACGATGATGAACTGGCCGCGATCCCGAGTCTCGCACCGCTCCAGCGATCGGTCCTCGGCGTTGGCCATTGCTTCGTCCTGATCACTGCCCAAACCGGTTACGACGAAGTCGGTGGCGTCCTTTTCGACCGAGCTGCTGTCACTGGCGCAGCCGGCAAGCGTGCCAAGCGCGAGCAGGCCGATTAAAGTGATCCACACAGGAGTCCTGACCGTCATCCCTATCATGTCACTCACTCCTTGTAGTCCCGGATGCAATGGTGACGATGATACCGTCAGATGGCAGCCGCCGGCGATGCTTGTGGCGGTCTCAACCAGTTGTCGCCCGCGGACAGAAGATGCGCCGTCAATGCATCGAGTAGTTCGCCGCCATGGCGCCAGTAGTGCCAGTATAGCGGCACGTCCAAGGGTTGCTTGGGATCGATATCGACGAGCTGACTCAGGCGCAAGGTATCGGCGGTCTGGCACTCGGGAATCAAGGCGTACCCGATGCCGGCAATAACCATCTGCAGTACCCCTTCCGAAGAGGGGCAGAGATGGTGCGGAAAGGGGTCCTTGAAGCCATGCGCATCAAGATAGCGTTGATGCAGGCGATCGTTGGGACCGTAGAGAATCCCCGGTGCTCGCCCCAGCGCCTGATGAGTCACGCCTTCGGCGAAATGGCGCTCGGCGAAATCCGGGCTGGCCATGACCTGGTAGCGCATGGTGCCGATGGCGCGCGCCTGCGCTCCTTGGACCGGCCTTGCGGTGGAGCAGATGCAGCCGGCCACTTCACCGTCACGCATGCGCCGCAGTACCACTTCCTGATCGTCCACTACCAGGTCCAGCAGGACACCACGGCGATGGCAGAAATCCCCCAGCGCCGGTGCCCACCAAGTGGCCAGGCTGTCGGCGTTGACCGCCAGGCGTAGACGTTGTGTGCTCACGCCCAAGGCGGGAATCTTGTCGAGCAGATCATGCTCCAGTAGACGAACCTGCTGGGCATGATTCAGCAGGCGCCGGCCCAGCGGCGTCGGTGTCAGTCGAGGGGTGCGAACCACCACCGGTTGGCCCAGCCTGGCTTCCAGCAGCTTGATGCGTTGAGAGACTGCCGATTGAGTCAGATTGAGCTGTTGGGCGCCGCGGTCGAACCCACCCTGATCGACGATAGCCGCCAAGGCTTCCAGAAGTTTGTAGTCCAGCATCAAATTTCCTAATACCCCATTCGGCTTGTTCATTTTTATTAATAACCGATTTGTCGGCATGATGCGAATTCCAGCCCCTCGAGATCGCTATCATGGGATTGTCCTTCATTCACGGCTTGCTGATCGGCGCTAGCCTCATCGTGGCGATCGGCGCGCAGAACGCTTTCGTGTTGCGTCAAGGCCTCCGGCGGGAGCACGGATGGCTGGTGGCGGGTATTTGCGCGGTCTGTGATCTGCTATTGGTTACTGCCGGGGTCGCGGGTCTCGGACCGCTGATCACGTCGAGCATTGTCGGCCTGCAGCTGGCTCGTTGGGGCGGTGTAGCTTGGCTGTTGTGGCAGGCCGGTGTCGCGTTCAAGCGCGCCAAGCTCCCGCAGGCCATCGCATTACAAGGGACGATGGCCAATGGGGTCATGAACGGCATCGACGTGGCGAGCGCGAAACCGGTGGCGATCGCCGCGCTGGGTGTCACGCTGCTAAACCCGCATGTCTATCTGGATACCGTGGTGATGCTGGGGATCATTGGTGGCCAGCAATCCAGCCCTGCCGGATTCGTGATGGGGGCGTCGCTGGCTTCGCTACTATGGTTCTTCGGTTTGGTCGGATTGGCGCGTTGTTTGGCGCCGCGCCTCCAGACCCCCCGCTGGTGGCAGGGCATCGATATCGCGGTCGGGGCGATCATGCTGCTGGTCGCCTGGCAGCTCGCGAACCGAGCGCTCTAGGTGCCCTCCGGCACTCGGGTTCATCGTTAACCGATCTGGATTTCTCCCTTGGCATAGCGCAGTCCGCGCGCCTGACGAGTCGCCAGGAAATAACCCACGGACAACGGCCCCACACGACCCAGCAGCATGGTCAGTCCCAGCAAAAATTGCCCTGGCAACGAAAAATCGCTGGTGATACCTCGGGAAAGCCCGACAGTGCCGAACGCGGAAACCGTCTCGAATGCCAGATCGAGAAATGAGTGGTCGCCGTCGGTGATGGTGAGCCCGAACAGGGTCAGGAAGACCAGCGAGACGCCGGCCAGCGCGACCGTGATCGCCTTGATCACCGTTTCCTGAGTGATCGAGCGGCCGAACGCCGTGGGGTGCTCGGTATTGCGGTAGAACGCCCGAGCCGTCAGCAGCAGCACCACGAAGGTAGTGATCTTAATACCGCTGGCGGTGGAACTCGACCCCGCGCCGATGAACATCAACAGCATCACCAGTAGTGTCGAGGCGTCGGTCAGCGAACCGATCTCCAGCGTATTGAACCCGGCCGTACGCGGGGTGACGGCCTGGAACCAGGCGGCCTGCACCTTGCTGAAGATATCTCCCAGACCGCCCAGCGTGTCGGGATTGGTCCACTCCAGCCCCAACAGAATCGCCGTGGCTATTACGTTGAGCCAGAATGTAGCCAGCAGCACGACTTTGGTCTGCATCGCCAGACGCGACCAGCGTCGACGACGATACAGGTCGCTCACCACCACGAAGCCCAGTCCACCGACGACGAACATCAGCGTTATCACGCCGTTGACCAGTGGATCGCGGACTTCATGAGTCAGGCTATCGGGGAAGGTCGAAAAGCCAGCGTTATTGAATGCGGAGACGGCGTGAAAGAGGCTGTGCCAGAGGCCCATCGCCAGGCCGTATTCGGGCACCCAGTGGCATGCCAATAACAGCGTGCCGCTGCCTTCGACCAATAGCGCGAAGACGATAACCAGCTTGACCAGATGTCGCACGTCGCTGAAGGCGATTTCGCCCAACGCCTCGCGCACCAGATTCTGCTGGCTCAGCGGCAGCCGAGTGCCCATTAGCAGTACCGTGAGCGCAGCGAAGGTCATGAACCCCAATCCACCGATCTGAATCAGGAACAGCAATACCAGTTGGCCGACGAATGTCAGATCATGACCGACATGGATCACGCTGAGCCCGGTGACAGTAACTGCCGAGGTCGCGGTAAACAGGGCTTCGTGCCAGGCCAGTGGCCTTGTAGCGCTGCCGGGAAGCCAGAGTAGCAGGGCGCCGATGGCACACAGCAGGGCGAAGCCGATCAGCAGCACTTCCGGCGGAGATAGCCGAATGACGTTGCCATGAGGTGCCCGACGAAAGGGTTGTTTCAAGCGTTGCCAGCGTCTCACGGGTGCTTCTCCGAGCCCGGTTCGAGTAGGGAGACCACCGAAATGGTCATATCTGCTTGCCGATTTCGCGCAAGGCTTGCAGATCACCCATCAGGATCAGGCTATCGCCGACTTGTAGCGGTGTGTCGTCGGCGGGGTTGCGGAGGACTTCTTCGCCACGTTTGATGGCGACCAGGAACAGTGCATCGCGGTCGATCGACAGATTGGCGACGCTGGCGCAGTGCTCGATCAGGTGCTCGGTGGTCTCGATCTCGACGATGAACTGGCGCTCGCCGAGGCGAATGAAATCGACCATGGCGTGATAGTTGAGGCTCTCCGCCACCCGAACACCGACATCGTATTCCGGGTATACCACGCGATCGGCCCCGAGACGCTTGAGCAGCTTGTAGTGGGAGTCGGAATGGGCCTTGGCCCAGATCTCCTTGGCGCCAAGCTCCTTGACGTGGAGCGTGCAGGTCACGCTTGCCTCGACGTTGTCGTCGACATCGATCACCACGACGTCATAGGCGTCCAGCGAAAGCTCGCCTAGCGCCTTTTCATCGGTGAGGTCGGCGATGACGGCGTGATCGAGAATATCCGAAAGCGCGTCGACGCGGGTCTCGTCCGCATCGACCCCCAACACCTGATTCTGGTGGCGTTTCAATTCTCGCGCTACGGTACTGCCGAAATAGCCCAACCCCAGAATGGCAAAGTGCCGGGACATCGAAATCTCCTTGTGAGGCGTTTGTCGAGTGCAGGTCAGGTGGGCTGAAGTAGATCGGCCGGGCCTGACGCCGACTCTGCCGAGTCTTAAATGAACACGGGCGGCGAGTGGGCCGAAGAAAGGGCCGAATCATCGCTGAGCGCCAAGCTTTGCACAAGCTCCCGCATCGTACCAATCCCGATCCGGTCGCGCATGGCTCGCGGCGACGCTACAATCCCCCGCCGCAGCGCCCTTGTTGGGTCTCCCGTACCCGACAAGGGCGACTGGGTGCCCGCCGTGGGCCACTTTCTGTGCCGGATCCGGGCTTGATGGAAGCCTTCAGGATCGGGCCGTCTGCTGGAATGACGAGGACGCATGACCGCAATCGCACGACCCAAGAATCTTTGGCTGGGACGCTGGGGCTTCGTCCTGGCGGCCACCGGCTCGTCGGTAGGCCTGGGCAACATCTGGAAGTTCCCCTACATGACCGGCGAATACGGCGGCGGCGCGTTCGTCATGGTCTATCTGCTGTGCATTGCCGCCATTGGCGTGCCGGTAATGATGACCGAAATCGCGCTGGGGCGCCGGGGGCGCGGCAGCCCGATCGACGCCATCCGACGGGTGGCGAGGGAGTCCGGGCGTAGCCGGCTGTGGTCGGGTCTGGGCTGGATGGCGATGCTGTGTGGCTTCCTGATCCTGTCGTTCTACGTGGTGGTCGCCGGCTGGGCGGTCTCCTATCTGTGGAAGTCACTCACCGGCGGGCTCGCTGCCAACAGCGTCGAGGGAATGGCCGCCATCTTCAGTGCCAATAACGCCAACCCCTGGAATCTTGGGTTCTGGAGCACGCTCGTCACACTGGCCACGATGGCGATCGTGGGGCTGGGTGTGCAGGCGGGTATCGAGCGCAGCGTGCGCTGGATGATGCCGGGCCTGGTGATCATGCTGGTGGTGATGATCGTCTATGCCGTTTTTTCCGGCAGCTTTGGTGCCGGGGTGCATTTTTTGTTCGACTTCGACCCCGGCAAGCTCACCGGGCAGGCGGTACTGGCGGCGATGGGGCACGCCTTTTTCACCTTGTCGCTGGCCTCCGGGGCGATCCTGACTTACGGCGCCTATCTGCCGGCAGGTCAATCCATCGGCCGCACCACGTTGATGGTCGCCCTTTGCGATACGCTGGTGGCACTGATGGCCGGACTGGCGATCTTTCCGGTGATCTTCGCCAACGGCATGGATCCGGCGTCCGGCCCTGGCCTGATCTTCATGAGCCTGCCGTTGGCATTTCATCAGATGCCGTTGGGGGACGTGGTCGAGACGATCTTCTTTCTGATGCTGACCGTGGCCGCACTGACATCCGCCATCTCGATGATCGAAGCCACGGTGGCGTGGCTGAACGAAAGTCACGGTCTATCTCGCGTCAGGGCAGCCTGGAGTGTCGGTATCCTGCTGTGGATCGTGAGTACGCTGGCGATGCTGTCGTTCAACGTCGGCGCGGACTGGAAGCTGGCGGGGCGTCACTTCTTCGATTGGCTCGACTTTCTGACGTCGCGCTTCCTGATGCCGTTGGGCGGGTTGGGGACGGCGCTGCTGGCGGGATTCGTGTTACGGCGAGAGCAGCTAGAGGAGGAACTGGGACTACCGACGGCGGTTCACGCCCTGTGGCGATTCGCAATTCGCTATATCTGCCCGTTGGCGATCGTGGTGGTGTTTCTGGATGCCCTCGGCGCATTGGGGGCGGGGTTCGACTGGCGCTGGCTGACCGCGATACTCGCGGTGGCTCTGGTCGCGGAGATCGTTCTCGGCCGGCTCACGCGTCGCGTCTAGCGAGGATGGGTGACGCCAACTCCTTCGAGTAACCGGATAAATGCTGCACGATGAAGAAGGGCCGCAGCGGCGGCCCTTTCTTTCTATCGGTCACTCAGCGAGTGGCGGTGGCGATTTCAGCTCAATCGTCGATTTCCCAGCTGACGCTGACGCCGGCATCGATGCTGATCTCTCCGCTGCGATATTCCGACGAGCTGCCACCGCTGTCGGCTTCGGCGGCTCGCATCATCATCTGCGGTTGATAGCGGGGTGCCGTGGTCTCTTCGATGCTGACGACGTCGCCCAGATCGACATCCAGCGTGTCCGCCATCATCTCGGCCTTATGACGGGCGCGCTCGAGTGCCTGCTTGAGCGCACGGTCGTTGGCGGCATCGCTATCCTTGAGTCCGTAGCTGACGCCGTCGAGGGAATCGACGCCCGCGGCGGTCAAGGCGTCGAGAACGCGCGGCAGACGGTCCAGCTTGTCTAGCGTCAACGACACCGAACGTTCGACCTGCGTCCGCACCTTGGGGGGCTTGCCGTCATCACCCTGACTGGCGGTCTGCACGTAATCCGGACGTACGCTGAGCGAGCCGGCACGAATGTTCTTGCTGTCGATGCCAGCGTTTTCCAAAGTGCGGATCAACTCGCCGGTACGGGACTCCAGCCGATCTCGCGCTTGCTTGATGGCGCCGCTCTCGCCGGAGGACTCCTCTCCCTGAATCTGGGTAGGTGTCCGCTCCCACAGACGCGCGTTCAGCGTCGCCTGGTCCGGTGCGACATCGAGCGTTGCATTGGCCTGAACATGAATCTGATGCGGTGTCTTGTCGGCGAGCGCCGGCGTGGCGAGCGTCAGCGTCGCCAGCACCGCGGCCAGGCCGAGCCCGACGGTGCGGCCCAGATTCTGCGAGTTGGCTGGGTGGCGCAATGAGGGACGAAGATGGATGGGTGTATCGGGAGACATGGCATTTCCTCTTTCGAAAAACCGGACGTATCGAAAAACTGGTATTAAAGCGTCGTTTACACCAGCGCTGAGCGCTGCATAGACGCCTCCAGCGTCATTCGGTTCCCATGCTATGCTCGCCCACCCCTTTATCCCAAGTTGTCGAGTCGATGATGCGCTGTCTTTCCCCATTGCCAAGCCGATCAAGCCCAGCGTGCTTCTGGCGGTTGGTGCCGATAGCACTGGCAGTGGCGCTGACCGTCGTCGGGGGGCCGGCGGCCGCGGCACCCGGGGGCGGAGTGCATGCGGCTGCCATCAGCGTCGAGGACGATAGCGGCCGCATCGTGACGCTGACTCAGCCTGCCGAACGTATCATCGCGCTCGCGCCGCACCTGGTGGAGTTGAGCTATGCCGTCGGCGCCGGCAAGCAGCTGGTCGGCGCCATCGATGGCAGCGATTATCCCCCGACGGCGCGGCAGATCGATCGCGTCGGCAGCTATCGCGGCATTCCGCTCGAACTGATCGTCGCCAAGCAGCCCGATCTGGTGCTGGTCTGGGCCAGCGGAACGCCGGCGTCGCTGATCGAACAGCTCGAACGGTTGGATATTCCCGTCTACCGCAGCGAGCCGCGCAAGTTAGATCAGATCGCGGGCGAACTGCGGGATATCGGTCGGCTCACCGGGCATGTCGATGCCGGAAAGCAAGCCGCCGCGCGTTTCGAACAAGCACTGGACGACACCGCGCAACAGCTGTCGCCGGCACCGCGGGTCTTCTACCAGTTAGGTCAGTCACCCTTGACCACGTTGGCCAGCGGTCAGATCGTGACTCAGGTCATTCGTCACTGCGGCGGTGAGCCGTTGTTCGACGAGGCACCGGTATTGGTCCCTCAGATTGGTTGGGAGTCGCTGGTCGAAGCGCAGCCGCAGGTCATTCTGGCGGCGGGCGATGACGATCGCTGGCAGGCGTTCTGGGCCAGCCACGACGAGTTGCCGGCGGTGCGCGACGGAGCGCTCTATACGCTGGATCCCGATGCGATCAGCCGCCCCGGGCCGCGCATGATCCGGGCCGTGCGGCAGGTGTGCCGGGCTTTGGGCCGATACCGTAGTCAATAGTCTTAATAAGCCTTTGGAAAAACGTAAGCGAGGCAGGCAAGACAAGGCAAAAACGGCCAAGCAAGCGCAGTTTAGCGTTCTAAATGAGCATTGTGAGGCCGCTTTTAACGCAGTATTGCCAACGCAGGTAGTTTTTCTCAGTAGTCGATGCCGCGACGGGCCTGCAATCCGGCATTGAAGGCGTGCTTGGTGTCTTGCATTTCAGTGACCGTGTCAGCCATCTCGACCAGTTCGCGGTGGGCATTGCGCCCCGTCACGATGACGCTCTGTTCCGGCGGGCGATTGGCGATGGCGCGCTTGACCGCCGCGAAATCCAGATAGCCGAACTTGAGCATGTAGGTGATCTCGTCGAGCACCACCAGGTAGACATCAGGATCGGCGAGCAGGCGCTCGGCTTCTTGCCACACCTCCAGGCAGGCAGCGGTGTCGCTGTCGCGGTTCTGGGTGTCCCAGGTAAAGCCCGTTGCCATCACGTGGACTTCGAGATGGGGATCGTCGATCAGCCGGTCGCGTTCCCCGCACTCCCAAAGTCCTTTGATGAACTGAATCACGCCGGCCCGGTAGCCGTAGCCCAGCGCGCGGGTAACGGTGCCCCAGGCCGCCGTGGTCTTGCCCTTGCCGTTGCCGGTAAACACCAGCAGCAGGCCCCGCTGCTCGGTGGCGGCGGCGACCTTCTCGTCGACGTGGGTCTTGAGTTTCTGCATGGCTTGCTGGTGACGCTGCTGGCGATCGCTCATGGGCGACTCCGACTGATAGCGATTACCGCGTTAGGCCGCGGGCTCAAGGCCTGGGAAGCGGATAGCCCAGTGCGCTGGCAATCCCCTCGGCGCGGCTTTCCACCCATGCCGGCGATATCGGCCCCCAGTCGCGGATCACGTAGCGCCCGATCTGATGACGCTCGCCGGCGGACTGCTCGAATTCACATGAAATGTCGAGCTCGCCCAGCGCAGCGAGGGTGTCCTGAGCGGTGCGACGTGGCATGCCGCTGACTTCGACGATGGCCGGCACGCTTTCGGCAAGGCCGGCGTCGATGAGGTGGGCAACGTAAAGGCGACGGTAGAAGCTGGTCCGGGTTTTGCTCAAGGACGTATTATTCAAAGACATGCGCGGCTCGGCAGTCGAGGTGACTTCGGGAACGTAAATGCTACGCCAACAAGCGCCGTCCGGCGACCGCTTCTCGTCGGAGAAACGGTCATGATCTATGACCGGTCGTCAGGCAGTCATGGCTTCCAGGACTAGCCTGCGATACTCGAGCAGCCAGGTCACGAAGTGATCGATGCCCTGTTCGAGTGTCACCTGAGGTGTGTAGTGAATCAGGGATCGCAGTTTATGGGTGTCTGCCCAGGTTTGTTCGACGTCGCCTGGCTGCATCTGCTTGAAATGCCTGATGGCGGTGGTTCCCAGGCGCTTTTCCAGCGTATCGACGAAGTCAAGCAAGGCAATTGGCTTGCCGCGGCCCAGATTGTAGATCTCATGAGGCGCGCGGCGTTCGAGGTTCGGCGTCGGCGCTGGTTTTGGAGGGAGGGGAAGCAGTCGCACGATGCACTCGATGACATCGTCGATATAGGTGAAATCCCGTGCCATGCGACCGTGGTTGAAGAGTTCGATCGGGTCGCCACGCAGCAGACTGGCGGCAAACAGGCAGGGCGCCATGTCGGGGCGTCCCCAGGGGCCGTAGACGGTAAAAAAACGCATGCCGGTCGAGGGCAGTCGGTGCAGGTCGGCGTAGCTATAGGCCATCATTTCGTTGGCGCGTTTGGTCGCGGCGTAGATCGAAGCCGGCTGATCGACGGGGTCGGTTTCCCGGAACGGCAATGTCTTCTGGCGACCGTAGACCGAACTGGATGAGGCGTAGAGCAGGTGCTCGACGTCGTGACGCTTGCACACGTCGAGCAGATTGAGAAAACCGGTCAGGTTGCTGTGGCCGTATTCATGAGGGTGGTCGACCGAGTGTCGCACGCCGGCTTGAGCGGCCAGGTTGACGACATGAGTGAAGCGTTCGCGCGTGAAAAGCGTCTCCAGAGAGGCAAGATCGCTAATGTCGATTCGATGAAAAGGGACGCCCGATAGCTGCTCCACGCGAGCCTGTTTGAGCGACACCGCGTAGTAATCGTTGAGGTTATCGAGTGCCACGACATTGTGGCCCTCTCGAACGAGGCGGTCGGCGAGATGAAAGCCGATGAATCCGGCCGCACCGGTGACGAGGATTTTCATACGGGTCATATCCTTAACGAATCTTTTATCAGTCTAGTCATTGGGCGACGTCTGGGCTCCGAGGGGCGCATGCCGGCATCCGGCCATCGAATGACAACGCGGCGACCGGTACGACATCCAACTGCCCACCTCGGTACTCGAAGACGTGGGCCAGGTTGGGGTCGCCGATCGACGAGCGGAGATCACGATCGCGCCCGATCACCCAGCCTTCGGGGGCCTGACGTTGGAAGCGACATAGATCCGACGAAGTGCCGTTCAACGTGATCAAGGGGTTGCCCAGACGGCCGGCGAACTGGAAAGTCGCTTGATAGCCGTTGCCATTGTAGGCGACCGGAGTGCCCGCATGTTCCAGGTGGGCCAATAGCCGACCAGGTTCGCTGACGTCGTAGCGGCTCCACATCGGTGCCAGCATCAATTGGGTGGCAATCAGCACTGCGATACCAGCGCCCAGCGCCAGGCCTCGCGTTGCTGTTGGCGCGCCAACCCAATTCTGACGCCAGAGAATCGCGGCCCACACGACCAGGGCGAGAGCGCCAAAAGGCGACAGCATGGCGCGGCTCAGGGTGCCGGTGCCAGTGATTATCAGGGTCAGAGCCGTCAGGCCGAGCAGGGCGAAGGCTACCGCCGTCAGGCGAGAGCGAAGACGGGTGTATGGATCGGCACTGCCAAGACGATCCATGATCAGCAGTGCGAGAGCCGGCAACAGCGGCATCAGGTAGTGGATCTGCTTACCGCTGATCAACGAGAAAATCGCCAGCGGTCCGACTAGCCAGATCCAGGCAAGGCGCTGGTGACGATGGCGCGGCAGGCGTGGCCAGCATGATGGCCACAGGGTCCAGGGGAACGCGAGCAGCGCTAGCCAGGGAAGGTACCACCAGCTCGGCCGAGCATGAGCCATGGCCTGTTGAAGGCGGTCAATACTCTGGCCCCAGAGCAGATCCTGAGCATAATCTTGTCCTCCTAGCCAGGCCGCGGGAAGCGCCCAGGTCGTCAGCGTGGCGAGCCCCAACAACAGGGCAATGGCGAGATGGCGCCGGCCGGGCTTGCCTAGCGGTGACGCCCGCCACAGCGGAATCGTCAGTAGAATCGGCCCGAGGGTCACGAACACGGCCGGCCCCTTGGCGAGCAGTGCCGCCCCCAGCCACAGCCCGCTGATGATGGCCTTGCGCAAGTTGAACTGACCCGCGACCAGTGGCGAAATGGCACCCAGCAGGCAGGCGCTGAGCAGGATGTCGAACATCAGCGCGCCGCTGTAGAGATTCCACATCAACATGGCGAACAGCACCATCGGTGCCAGTCGAGCCTGGCTGCCGGCGTAGCCCAACCGGCGGGCGATACGGTATAGGTGGGCCATCGCGATCAGCGACGCCAGTGGCGAAATCAGCTTTGGCCACCATGCATTGACGCCAAACAGGGCCCAACCGGACTGGATCAGCCAGAACAGCAGCGGCGGCTTGTCGGCATAGGGCTCTCCGTTCATCAGGGGTAGCCAAAACGAGTGGGCGTGCCACATCTCCCAGGCAACCGAGACGTAGCGGGTTTCGTCGATCGGCATCAATGGCCGCGCCAGAGCGCTGGCCAGCACCATCGACCACAGCAGGGCAATGACCAGGGCGTCTCGGTGCCTGGCCTCCCACTTCAGAAAATGAAGAGAGTGCGATAACTGGCGGGTAAGAATCACGCGATCACGCCTCGACGGAGTTGTGAGACGCTCACTGTGATGGGGCCGCCTTAACGAAACATTATGAATGTCAGTCAGGGACGAGAGTTGGACCGCATCCCGTGATGACATGCATGATCGACGGACAGCAGCATCGGTGGTGTGACAACACCTGCTAAGAAACCGTTAAGGTCGATGTGTCTCAATGGCATCAGTTGAAAGACCAACCGTCGATTTCCTCGATGGCCAAACGATACGGATACGGCAATGCGCGTACTGTTGGTAGAAGACGACCCGCTGCTGGGGGATGGCATCCGGACTGCCCTGATCCGGGAAGGCTATGTGGTGGATTGGCTGATGAAAGGCCGCGATGCGCTGGAAGCAGTACGCGTCGAACCTTTCTCGCTGGTCGTACTCGATCTGGGGCTGCCGGACATCGACGGTCTCGTGGTGCTCAAGGAGATGCGTCGTCAGTATCCGCTGCCGGTGCTGATCCTGACCGCACGCGACGCGGTCGAGCAGCGCATCATGGGGCTGGACGCCGGGGCCGACGACTACGTGCTCAAACCGTTCGATCTGCAGGAACTGCTGGCGAGGATGCGCGTGGTGACGCGTCGTGCCGAAGGTCGGTCGACTCAACTGCTGTCGATCGGCCAGTTGACCATCGACGAAGCCCAGCACGAAGTTTGCTGGAAAGGGGCTCCCATCGCACTCGCGCGGCGCGAGTTTGCCCTGCTGCTCGAACTGGCCCGAAACAGCGACAAGGTCATGTCGCGCCCCAAACTGGAAAGCCTGCTTTACGGCTGGGGAGAAGAGGTCGGTTCCAACGCGCTGGAAGTCCACGTCCATCATCTACGACGCAAGCTCGACAAACATCTGATCACTACCGTACGAGGTATCGGCTACCGTCTGGATAGTCGCGTGGCATGACATCGATTCGCCGTTATCTCAATGTCACGCTCGTCGGCGTGCTGGTAGTCGTCATGGGGCTGGCGGTCACTGCCGCGTATCTGATCACGCGCCATGAGATGGAAGAGATCTTCGATGCGCAGTTGAGTCTCCAGGCACGGGTCGTCTCCGCATTGGCCGATGTCGACACCACGTCGGAAGAATATCGGGCGATAGCCGAACAGCTCTCCCAGCCTGGCCACTTCGCTCGTTGGTACGGTCAGACCGCCAGCCCCATTTCCCCGGGCGCCGAGCCCAAGCTCTACGGTCACGAAGAGCGGATGCTTTCGGTCGGGTTCTGGGATGTCGAACATCGGCCGATGTTGATGGGCGCCCGCTGGGACGCCAGAGACCAGAGCTTTCCCGCGCCGGTCAAGGAGGGGCATCGCTGGGTGTCTTATGACAACCATCGCTGGCGCGTGTTCAGCATGCCAGTGGAAGGTGGGCGCTGGATCAGCGTGGGCCTGCGCGAGTCGTTTCAGGATGAGCTTTCCAACAAGGTGGCGCTGGGAAATTTTGTCCCGCTGCTGCTGGCACTGCCGATACTGATCTGGTTGATTGCCAGGCTGATCCGGCGCGGCTTGAAGCCGATCGATCATCTATCGCGCCAGGTACAGACCCGGGACGAAAAAGATTTGCGCCCCATAGGTGTCGCCGTGCCTCGCGAGCTTCAAGCTTTGCGCGGCGCGCTCAATGAGTTCATTACGCGTCTCGGCCTGACCCTCGAGCGTGAGCGGCGATTCACCGCCGACGCGGCCCATGAGCTGCGCACCCCATTGGCAGCGATGAAAATTCATCTCGATAACGCGCGCTATGGCGAGCCTAGCGCGCTGGATAAAGCCTATAACGGTATCGAGCGATTACAGCGTGTCGTCGAACAACTGCTGTTGTTGGCGCGCCTCGAGTTTCATCAGGAGCGTCCGGCGCCAGAGACGATCTCGCTACCGGTGTTGGTCATGGATCTGGCCGCCGATCTCTGGCCGCTGGCCGAATCCCGGCAGCAGATGCTGGAGATCGTCGAAGGCGATCCGGTCAATGTGAGCGGCAATACCACCGAGCTGGAGATTCTGGTTCGCAACCTGATGGATAACGCGCTGCGCTACACGCCCGAAGGCGGCGAGGTGGTCGTCGCCATGGGCACCGAAAAACGGCGCCCTTGGCTCACCATTGCCGATTCCGGCCCCGGCATCCCCGAAACTCTGCTGGATGCGGTAACACAACGCTTCCAACGCGCTTCAGACCAGCGTATCAGCGGCAGCGGATTGGGGCTTTCGATCGCAGTCGAGATTGCTCAGCGTCAGCGGTTGACGATGACGCTCGCCAACCGTGAAGGCGGTGGTTTGGAAGTCCAGTTGGATTGGCTTGATCCGGTCGCCTGATTCGCCGGCCAACCGGCACAAAATCCAGATCCTCGTCTTGCATCTCCGGCCCATTCCTTTCTTCAGACGCGGGGCGCGCTGCCGGTATCGTCCGGCAGCGTCGTCGGCGCCACGAATAACGGCGCAGCCTTGTCATCTCCCTTGCATTGGGCGGCTGCAGATGCCGGAATCAGCCACCAGTCGTCACCATTTTGAATGCCCATGTCGATGACCTGATCCGACTCGATGCAGGCGAAGTCCTCGGCTTGTCGTTCCATGGCGAACATCCAGCGGCTGTCGTCCTGCTGCAGCCAGGCGAAAGCCCGCCGAAACTGATCGCTCGCCGGCGTCCGGTCACCGAACTGGATGCTGGGCTGACGCGACTGCAGTAAAAATTCTTCGTCATAATCCGGCATCGCCAGCCAGCTACCGGCACCGGTAATCGATTCCACCTTGGTCATCATATCCCGTGGCGAGCGAGCATGATCCTGTAGCGCATAGCCCCAGGTCGACCAACTGACCCAGAAAACCATCAGCCAGCTCGCCAGCGCCCACAGGCCGCGGCGGGGCCGCATGGCGATCAGTAGCCCCACCGCGATGACGCCAATCACGATCCACCACGCCCACGGCGATACGGCATGGCGCTCGGCGACTTTGGCCAGTGCGGGTAAGCCGGCGGCGCCGAGGACTCCCGTGATCAGCAGGATGCCGCCCAGCAAGCTAAGCAGGCCGAATCCCAGCCAGTGCAGACCTTTCTTGCGGATCAGCCCGGGGAGCAACGGTGCCATCGTCATCACCAGCAACGGTACGGTCGGCAACATGTAGACGCCGCGCTTGCCGGGTGACAGGGAAAAGAAGATTACGATCAGGATGACCGAACTCAGTGGTAGCAGGATACGCGCGTCGGACCGTCGCAAGCGGCGCCACCAGGCGGGGATCGCCCAGGGGAAGGCGAGAACCAGCGGCATCCACGCCCATGGCAGGACGTTGATCAAATAGTAGTACCAGGGTTTGAGGTGGGCCCAGGAGTCGGCATAGCGCTGGCCGGTCTGCTTGAACAGTATATTGTCGCGATACGCGGCCAGAGAGGGATCGTCGCCCCATGTCGCCATGACGGTCATCGGCACCGCCCAGGCGGCAACGCATAGCAGCATGACGGCGATGCCCTGAATGGCATCCTTGAGTGTGAGGCGTGTGATTTGCCCGCGAGAGTTTTTGCGAAAATCGCTGGAATAGCTCATCCATAGCCAGGCCGGCAATAGCGTCAGTGGCAGGATGCCGACGCCTTTGGTGATAATGCCGAGCCCCATCGCCGCCCAGCCCACCAGCCACCAACCCTTGGCGGGCCCGAGCAGGGCATGGCGTAACATACCGTAGGTTGCCAGCGTCGTGCAGAACGTCAGCATCATATCGATCTGTGCCGTCTTGGCCTGCAGCACGAACTGAAATGCTGCCAGCATGGCGAGACCGGAAAGCAGCGCGACGCGTCGACCATGAAGACGCCGACAGAGATCGACGACCAGTAACAGGGTGCCTACGCCGGCCAGCGTCGTGGGTATCAGAAACCCCCAGCGTACGGAGCCGGTGAGCCAAATGCTGAGAGCCGAGGCCCACATGAACACCGGCGGCTTATCTGGGTAGAGCTCGCCACCGCGGTGCGGAAACCAGAATTGCCCGGTGCGTAGCATTTCCAGCGCATTGAGCGCGAATCTCGGCTCGTCGGCCGGCCACGGGTCGCGCAGGCCAATGCCGATGCCCAGTAGCAAGATGGTGAAGAGCAGCAATAACAGCCAGGCACGCCGATATTGCGCTTGTGAGGGATCGGTCCAGAAGCGTCGCATGGGCGAAGGATCTCGTTCAGGAGTTCGAAGCGTTTTCCGAGGATGCGTTTTTCGTAGAATCAGACTGGCGTTTCTCCCGCCGAATCAGCACGAGATTCCGGATATAGATGATCAGCCCCGCGCCCTGGCCTGCGATGAACACCGGGTCACGTCGATAGATGGCGTAGGCCAGTAGCGTTGCGCCACCGCCCAGGCTGAAAAACCAGAAGGCGACCGGAATGATGCTGCGTCTGGCGCGCTCGCTGGCAAGCCACTGGATGATGAAGCGCGCTGAGAACAGCGCCTGACCCACGAATCCGATAGCGACCCACAACCATTCTTGATTCATGATGCTGGCGCCTCCTTGTTCGCGTCCGCCTGACTCTCGGGCTTCTCTACCGTTGGCGAGATCGTGTCGATGACGGTTGCCGGCAATCGGCTACGTCGACGCAACCACATGACCCCGATCATATCCACGATCCCTACCCATAGCCGATTATTGAGGCCGTAGTGCGACTCACCCGTGCCGCGCGGGCGGTGATTGACCGGGACAGAGACACATTCGCCTCCCTGGGCACGAACCAGGGCGGGCAAAAATCGGTGCATATGATCGAAGTAGGGTAGCGAAACGAAGGTATCGCGGTGGATCACCTTGAGACCACAACCGGTATCCGGTGTCGCATCATCGAGCAATGCCGAGCGGACGCGGTTGGCGACCTTGGAAGAAACGCGTTTGATCCAGTCATCGCGGCGGTTGGTGCGATGACCCGCGACCAGCGTAACGTCTCCCAGTTGGGCTCGTTCGAACAGCTTTGGAAGGTCCGCGGGATCATTCTGGCCATCGCCGTCCAGCGTACCCAGCCAGGTTCCTCGGGCCGACCATGCCGCCTGCCATACCGAGGTGCTTTGTCCCGCGCTGCGAGCATGGCGCAACGGGCGCAATCGTGAATCCTGCGCCGCGCGCTGCTTCAGCATCTCCCAGGTACCGTCCGTCGAGGCATCGTCGACCACGATGACTTCATGGTCGACGGAAGAGAGCGCCAGACTGATTTCATCGAGCAGGCCGGGGAGATTGCCGACTTCGTCCTTGGCGGGAATCAGAATGGAAAGCAGGGGCGATGTAAGTGGCGCGTGCATCGATGAGGAGTTCCTGAAGAGAGTTCTGACGGTTCTTGGCAATGGCGCCTGGCAGCAAATTGTTGCTAGGCAATCGCCTTCGGCGAGTCCTTTCTCGATTCGAAGAGGGTTTCAAACATCGATCTCCCCCTTCCTTCGTGAAAGCAATAATTGAAAACGGTATCAGCCACGGCTGACTGTACTCTAGATTCGATAGCAGGGAGGCTACATGGTCGCGGTTCAGGCTTAAAGAAATCTTAACCGGTAGGACGGGGGCGAAATCGTGACACTGCGCGAATGGCGGAGCTGAGGCCCATTGGGAACGTCTGGATCTCGTCAGGCAGGAAGTTACTCATGCCTTGGCTCAGCATGGGTCAGGTCTTTCCAGGTATCAGCTGTAGAAGAGTGCCCAGCAAACGGCGATCACCATTAGCGCTGCAAAGCCGAACCGTAACCGTCGTGAAGCCGCGGGGTGCTGAAACAGTGGGCGTATCGCACCGCCCAGGCACAGCCAAAAAAGATTGGTGATGACTGCGACTGCCATGCAGGTGAGCATCGTCATCAGGTAGGCCGCGACCACGGGAGACACTGGCAGGAGAAATTTGGAGTAGATCACCAACAGGACTGCATAGGACTTGGGGTTCAGTATATTGAGTAGAACGCCATCGGTTAATGTCAGGCATGATCCACCGGCCTGATTCGGGTCCAGTGGGGTCGTGGCGATTCGATAGGCCAGGTAGAGCACATACAGGCCTCCGAGAATCTGCAGAGCCGATTTGAGGCTGGGCCAGGCTGCCAGCAACGTCGCCAGCCCGAGAGAGGCGGCGACCATCGATAATCCCAGGCCGAGCAGGATACCGAGGTATAGCGAGATCGTCCGGCGAATGCCAAAGGTAGCCGATGTCGCGACTATCGTCATCGGGCCGGGCCCCGGAGAGCCAAACAGCAGCAGCGCTGTCACCGCCAGGGTCGTAACGTCGGAGATCATCGGTGGGTCTCCCGCTGGAAAATAATAGAACCGATCGGTACCATTTGAGTTGAAACGGTACTGGTCATTACCATGACGAGTCAAGCGTGCAGGAGATGAAGAATGCCGACAAACGCCCGTGACAGGCTGATCACGACGGCGGAAACGCTTTTCTATCGCGAGGGAATTCAAGCCGTTGGTATCAGTGAACTGATCGCCGCTGCCGGCATTGGGCGGGCCTCGTTCTACCGACATTTCGAGAGCAAGGAGGCTTTACTGCACGCGGTTCTTCGCTGCCGCAACGAAAAAACACTGACGGTGTTCGGCGCCGCGTTGGCCTCTTGCGGCAGTGATCCTCTTCGCGTGTTCGACGTGGTGGCGGAACGCTACGGCGCCGATGATTTTCGTGGCTGCGCTTTCATCAATGCGATGGTGGAGGCCGCCGATCGACATGGCGAAACGCATCGCATCGCGAGGGAGCACAAGCTAGCGCAGATAAGGCTGCTGTCCGATAGGCTTCACGAGTCCGGTTATCGGCAACCCGACCGGCTCGCCGGCCACTTCCAGCTATTGATCGATGGTGCGGTGGTGGGGGTTCTCAGGGAGGGCAATACTCGGCCCGTGGAGATGGCGCGAGATATCGCGAGCCATCTGTTGGTTTCCTGGCGGCCCACTCATTCGAATCGATGATTACCGAGGCGTTGCCGCCTTCGTGGCTCAGTTGAACAGATCCTGCTGGGCATGAGGTGCCCTGAATTGCGTGATATCCAGGCCCAGGTCGGCGCGCCGTTCCAGTCCCAAACGCGTTGCGGCGCGGCGAAAACGCTGGCCGATCATGTCGACGAACAACCCGTCCCCTCGCATGCGGTGACCGAAGCGGCTGTCATTGTTTTGGCCGCCCCGAGATTGGCGGATCAGGCTCATCACCTTGCCCGCGCGATCCGGATAGTGCGCCTCCAGCCAGGCCTCGAACAGCGGTGAAACCTCTCGCGGCAATCGCAACAACGTCCAGCTGGCGGTGCGGGCGCCGGCTTCAGCGGCATGGTTCAGGAGGGTCTCGATCTCGCTGTCGTTGATGGCGGGGATCACCGGGGCCACCAGAACGCCGACTGGCACCCCGGCTTCATGCAGGTCTCGAACGATCTTGAGCCGCGCCGCGGGAGAGGCAGTACGCGGCTCCAGAGTGCGCTTCAGTTCATTGTCGAGCGAGGTCAGGCTTACGAATACTCTAACGAGTCGGTGACGCGCCATCTCGGCGAGCAGTTCGCGGTCGCGCAGAATGAGGGTGCTCTTGGTCACCAGCGTGACCGGATGGCGGCACGCCAGCAGTAGTTCCAGCAGCGAGCGCGTCGTGCCATGTTGCGCCTCGATCGGCTGGTAGCAGTCGGTATTGCCGGAGAGATTGATCGGCCGGCAGACATATCCCGGTTTGCACAGCTCTTCTCGCAGCCGGTCGACCATGCCCGTCTTGGCGATCAGCCGTGTCTCGAAATCGATGCCGGGAGACAGGTCCCAGTAGGCGTGGCTGGGACGGGCATAGCAGTAGATGCAGCCGTGCTCGCAACCGCGATAGGGATTGAGTGAGCGGTCGAATCCCAGATCCGGCGACTGATTCCAGGAAAGCGCCGAGCGTGGGGCTTCGAACTGCACCCGGGTGGCGATCCGAGGTGACAGTTCTTCCTGCCACCAACCGTCGTCCTCCACTGTGCTGTGGGTAGGCTGGAAACGATTGTCGGGATTGTAGGTCGCTCCGCGGCCTTTCAAAAAGCGGGAAGGGCAAGAGGGAGACGACATGGCAGCGACTCCTGTGGCTGGCCTCGAAAACTGTATTTATGTACAGTATTGTGGGTCAGCCCGGCCGATTCGGCAAGTGGTAATTCGGGTCGCGCACTAGTCGGGTTCGCGGATCAGGGTGGGCAGTGCCTGAGAAACTGGGTTCTGACGACTCGGCGTTGTCGTTGCTCTGTTCGGGACCGCATGCCCCACGATAATGTCGCTCGCTTCATTGTCATTCAATCGTTTGAGCTTAGCCGTTGCGTTATTTTGCAAGGTTTTAAATAACATTTTCTGCATAGATGTGGGGGCTTTTTCATCTTGCTCCCAAGAGATCCATTCAAGGACTGTTCTACGCGTCTGTAAGCGCAGAGAACCGTTCCACAAAGGGACGTCTGTCGATTTGCCTACGTTCGTTAGCCGGAACGAGGTGGGCCACATTCGAATGACTAATCTCTGTGTGGAACTTCCCTGCAATGCGAGCGATGCGCTCAGGGAAGGAGGGTGTCCGTCATCAAGGCGAGGTAGGACGGGTAAGAATGTTTCGCCAGCCTCCGGAGTTAGCCACGCTAGAGTGTTTTCGAACGTCCAGGGCGTATCGACATGCCATCCTTGGCGACTCAGCGCTCGGCCCAGGGCGTCGAGCCTCCCGGCCCACTGCAGTCCCAGCGGCTCTTCCACCTCACCGGCCAGATCGACGCGATTTGTCGGGATGCCTGGAGCGCTGCCATGCCACCACTGCTGCCAGCTGATCGATTGATCCGCGGTCTCGGGGGTATACCGTTTACGATCGAGGTCGAGTTGCCGAAAGACATGGTAGGGCAATGCGATCGTCAGCGTGATCAACAGGACGGCAGCGAGGCCCTTTGCCTCCACGCGCTTCGTCTCATGCCGTTGATGAAAGATCGCGACGAGAATCGCCCAGGCGGTGCCGATGGCCATGCCCGCCACGACGTCGGCGAACCAGTGGGCGCCGAGGTAAAGTCGGGAAAAGGCAATCATCGACACCCAGAGACACGCGGCCCCGATCACCCAGCTCCGCAAGCTGGCCGACAGATCGCGAGCGATAAGATAAGCCAGAAAACCGTACAAGACGGCATTGATGGTGGCGTGGCCGCTGGGAAAGGAAAAGAGCTCCCAACCGCTGTAAAGATTGGCGGTCGGTCGCGGCCATTGCACCCAAGCTTTAATGCCCGGTGTGAACAGAGCCGCCCCTCCCAACGCCAGCAGCCAATAACATGTGCTGCGCCAAGCCCGCCTGCTCAATAGCCAGGCTGCTATCGTCAAGGTCAGTGTAGTGGTAACGAAGCCATCTCCCATCTCCGTGATCACCAGCATCACACTGTCGCCCCACTGGGAACGCAGGGCCTGTAGGGCATGGAAGATGGCCTGGTTGGCTTGGACCAGGGGCTCTTTCGTCACCAGGTCCTCGAGCAGACCGGCAAACACCCATAGGCATCCGAGCATCGTCAGTAAGGCCACGATAGTCAGTGTTTGCATGCCGCTTGCCGAGTGAGCCATTCGTGCCAGGTATCGACCTGCCGGTGTCCTCGGGCTCCGAGCCCAGCGCGCCAGACCCTTCTGGGCCTTCGATAAAGCCTGTTGTCCGTAGGGCGTCAGGATTCGACGGCTTATCCATGGAATCGCCCATGCCAACGCGGCGATCAGCCCCGCCAGCACGGCCAGACGGCCGCCGATCTGTGCAAGGATCTGCAATGAGGTACCGAGGAATATGCCGGCGAGCACGTGGCTGGGGGCCCAGATCAATGCGGAGGCGATATTGACCGCGTAGAACCGGTTAGCGGGCATCCGACTCATGCCGGCCACCAAAGGGACAAAAGCGCGGGGCCCCTGAACGAACCGCGCCGCGAAGACGCTCTTGCCGCCATGCCGCTTGAACAACGACTCGGCCTGATTCAGCCACTGCGGGTAGCGGCTGAGGGGCCATATTCGAGCGATCCGGGATGGGTAATGCGAACCTATTCAGAAAGAAAGGCCATCACCGGCAACGGCGCCCATGACGGCCGCGACAAAAAGCGGCAACGTTCCCAACGTCCCGGCACTGGCCAGCGCGCTCAAGGCCACAATCAGCATCGACCCCGGGAACAGCGCGCCGATCACGGGCATCGCTTCCAGCAGCGCGGACAAGCCCACCACGAGATAGGCGAGTAGCGCATATCGCGATGCGATATCGGTCACCAGGCCTATGAAATGATCGAGCATCGGGGCGATCCATGAATTGTATGCGGACTGATAAGCGATAGATGGCTGAGTCAGCATTGAATCAATCAGCATCAGCGATGTGCGTGGAATTGTCGTCGTGACGAGCCTAAGTCAGATATTCTGAAGAGAGCCTTATTGATCAGAAAACGATGGAAAAAATCGCTTCAAGAATTCTTGGCTATGGGACTGATTCCCTTCAGGAACTGGATATGAACAGGGAGGAAATCTATTTCCGTCTAATCTTAAATAAGGCTTATGAGATAAAATTATTCTTCTTTGAATGATAATTTTATCTTAAGTCAATCCTCGCAAGATGCCCTCTCTGAAGCTGGTTCAATAGTTATTGAACAGTGGGTCGCACAACGTCAGAGGGGCTAGATATTCGTGAAAGCTACGACAGATCAATCCATTGCACCGCCACATAAAGGGCTGCTGCGGATATTCCACGCGACGAAGTACTCCTTATCAGGCCTGAAGCAGGCATGGCAACAGGAAGCGGCATTCCGTCAGGAAGTCGTTATCTGCGCGCTATGTCTTCCTGTCGTGCTGCTGGCGGATGTCGCCGGCTTGGAAAGGGCCATGCTCTTCGGTAGCGCGTTACTGGTCATCATCGTGGAGCTGATCAACTCGGCTCTGGAGGCGACCGTGGATCGGATCGGGCTGGAACATCATCCTCTCAGTGGCAGTGCAAAAGACATGGGGTCGGCAGCCGTTCTGGTCAGCCTGGTTCTGATGGTAGGGGTATGGCTATGCATACTTCTGTAGATTTCGAACGTCACCTTTTGCGTTTGTGTTACGGATGGCTTTTTTTTATTCCGCTGATGTTGTTTTTCCACCTTTATGGCATTGATTTTCATATTGCCGATTATCTTTATCAGTGGGAAGGCGGGCAATGGCTGCTGAGAGATAATGTCATCGCCAAATCCGTCTTTCATGATGACGGTCGCACATTGAGCGAGTTGATGGGTGTCGTACTAATCGTGTTGACCGTGACCGCTTTCCTGAAAAAAGGATGGAATCACTGGCGTCGGCCTCTTCTCTATCTTATAGCAGCAGTCACCGCATCGACCGTGACCGTCAGTCTTATCAAGAATGCCATCAGTATGGATTGCCCTTGGGACCTGGCCCGCTACGGCGGCAATCTGCCCTTTATTGGCCTATGGGAAGTTCGCCCTGCCGGCATGCCCGACACCGCATGTTTTCCCGCCGGACATGCCAGCGCGGGCTATGCCTGGATCGCCCTGTATTTTTGTCTGACCGTCATGGTACCGCAATGGAAGCTTCTTGGCTTGGCCATTGGGCTGGGAATGGGTTTGGCCTTTGGCATCGATCAACAACTCAGAGGCGCCCATTTCTTATCCCATGACTTATTCACGCTCATGATCTGCTGGTCATGCAGCGCCCTCCTGGGGTGGCTGATGTTGAGACATGTCAGTGTGGATCTGGAATCGAAAGAACCGCTCTCATCAGCGGGTTACCAATCCGCTAGAACCCCTGCTCATTATGTGAAAAAGGAGGGGGTATGAGAAAAATTACCAAATTTTTGAGTCGCCGCCCCGTTATTAGTCCCGAGCTTTTAACCTTAATCGTCTCGATTTCGTTTACGCTTTTCTATAATGGGCCGTTCTGGGAGAAAGTGTTTGAAATGCACGCTCCTGGCGTGCCAGCATCGTGGCTGACGCTGCTGGGGTATGGCGTGTTGATGACCCTGTTGCAATATGTCGTCTTCATGCTGATCGCAACACGTTATACCGTCAAGCCTGTCCTGATATTATTGATATTGACAGCAGCAAGTGTCAGTTATTTTACCGCTGCCTATCATACCTATTTCGACACCACGATGGTCGTCAATACGCTCCAGACCGATGCTCATGAGGCGGGCGAGCTGCTGACCGTTGGGTTGTTCGAGCATCTGTTGCTCTTTGCGATATTGCCGATCGTGATTCTGTTGAGGTTCCGGGTGTCGACGGTCCGCTGGAAAACCGCACTCCTGAGAAAGATCGCTTACTTTTCCGGGGGAGTCGTTCTGTTGATCGGCAGCGCGCTGTTGATTTATCAAAGTCTCGCTTCGGAGATGCGTAATAATCCTGAGATGAGATATCTGCTAACACCCGGTAACTATGTTGTCTCATTGGCAAGAGTGCTGACGGCTAGCGAGAAGAACAAGGTGAAGGCGAAGATACCCTTGACCTCTGACGCGATCTACGTGGGTGATGTCAAGCCCAAGCTAATCATGATGGTGGTGGGTGAGACAGTCCGTGCCGCCAACTGGGGGCTTAATGGTTACGAGCGACAGACGACCCCGGAGCTTGCCAAACGCGATCTGGTCAACTATCCGGATGTGAGTTCTTGCGGCACGAGTACGGCCGTCTCGGTTCCGTGTATGTTTTCTCCGTGGGGGCGAGACGACTATGATGGCAGCGCGATAGAGCAGCATGAGTCGCTGCTGGATGTCCTGAAGTTGGCGGGCTTCGATGTCCTCTGGATCGACAATCAGTCCGGCTGCAAAGGCGTCTGTGAACGGGTGACGAGTATCAAGATGGACGCATCGACCCATCAACCGGGTTGTACGAAAAATGAATGTTTTGACGATTCGCTACGGGAAGCGCTGGAAGATAGAACGAAGGATCTCAAGAAGAATACGGTCATTGTTCTGCATGAAATGGGCAACCATGGTCCTAGCTATTACAAGCGCTATCCCAAGGCCTATGAAACATTCACCCCCGTGTGTCGCGAAGACGACCTCAGTCAATGTGATATGCAAAGCATCAAGAATGCTTATGATAATGCGATATTGTATAACGACCATGTATTGTCCGGCATGATCGACTACCTAGAGAGCCAGGACGCCGTAGATGCGACGTTGCTTTACGCCTCTGATCATGGTGAATCGCTGGGGGAGAATGGCGTCTATCTTCATGGGCTACCCTATTTGATTGCGCCTGATGAGCAGACGCATGTCCCCATGATCTGGTGGCTTTCCAAATCTATCCTGCAAGATGAAAATATCGACTACAGCTGCATTCAGTCAGAGGCTGCATCTCAGCATAGTCACGCGAACCTGTTTCACACCATCCTGGGTTTGGCCCAAGTGAAAACGGATATTTACGACGCCAAAAAGGATATGATCGCTTCCTGTCAGTCGTCTTGAGTCATCTATGGGCTTCAGATCGATGCACAACGGCGTCTCTTCGGAGCGCCGTTACAAGTCAAAGGATTAGATATAAGATCCCGCTTTCACGGGCTGCCGTTTTGTCAACTGTGCAACCCTCTTCAAAATTCTTCTCCTATACCTCGGTTTTCGGAAACGTCATGGCGTTAAAGGTTGTTGGCTTTTATTCTGGCATCGGTCTTTAACGCTTTTAGCAATATCGCGATCCACAATCGCTGTCGATATCGTGGCGGTGGCCGCCGATCACAGTCGGCGAGGTTTGCTTTACGGCAATCCTGGCCGGACCTGCGGCTACCTCTTCGAGGAAAAGACGCATGGCCTAATCGATAAGGGTGGTGTTGGAGCGTGGCGTCTCGTAGGCAACGCTGTGCCTTTAGCGCTCCGGTCGCCAGGCATTCGTGGGCATCGTCGAACATCGTGATGTGGATCGTTGAAGAATTTGGTCACTTTGCCGATACCTTTCCAAAGGCTTCTGGCTAGGCGTTGACAGCGCCTGGAAGCCACAGAGAGGAAGTTTCGTGATGGCCAATGCCCTCGATACTCAGACGATCGATGAATACGAGCGCAGACGTTTATTGACGCTGCGGCAGCTGAACCTGCTGGATACCCCGCCTAGTGAGAGTTTCGATCGCATCACGCGCATCGCCAGCGAGCTTTTCAATCTACCCATCGCCGCCGTCTCGCTGACCGACGAGGATCGTCAATGGTTCAAGTCGCGGGTGGGGGTCGATCACTGGGAGATACCGCGATTCAAGGCGTGTTTTGGAGAGGTGGCGGATTCCTCTCAGGTGCTGGTGCTGCCGGATCTGCTCGAATCACCGCACTATTGCAACAGCCCCCTGGCGAAATCAGGCATTCGCTTTTATGCCGGGGCACCACTGCGAACTTATGACGGCTATACGCTGGGCGCGATGTGTGTACTGGGTAGCGAGCCGCGGAGCGTGACCGAACATGAGATAAACGTCCTGCAGGATCTGGCAGCGATGGTCATGGCCCAGATCGAATTGCAGCATGCCTTCGGCAGACTCGATCCGCTCACCGGGCTGTACAACAGCAGCAAGTTTCTCGAGGATCTCGAGGACCGGGCCCGGGATCGCGCTGGCGCAAGCTGTTTCGCGCTTTACATAGAGCTGATCGATATCGCCGAGATGTATTCGTTGCAGCGCGTTTTGGGGCCGGCTTGTCTCGACGAAGTGGCGCGTGAAGCTGCCATGCGACTCCAACTACAGCTAGGCGTCGCCACAGTGCTTTACCAGGTAGGCCCGGGGCAGTACGTGCTCATTTTGGACAGCACCGAGCGCTGCCTGAATGATTGCGAAGCGCTGGACAGGGCGTTACATCTCAGGCAGTTGTTGTTGAGCATGCCGTTAGGGGATGCGGCGCCTTTCATGTTGCATCCCGTGGTGGGGGTGGCGCCTTTCCGGCTGGGCGAGATCGCCCCGGTCGATGTACTGCGAATCGCTCACAGTGCCTGTCAGTCCGCCCGCGATAGCGAAGCCGGCGTAAGCCTATTCTCCTCGTCCCTGGATGAGCAGCATCTTCGACGCTTTGCGCTGATCAGTGGCTTTCGTCACGCCCTTGAGGATACCGGACAACTACAGCTGGTCTATCAGCCGAGAGTATCCCTGATAACGGACGATTGTGTGGGCGTGGAAGCGCTCGTTCGGTGGGAGCACCCAGTCCTGGGCGCGATCTTCCCCGACGAATTTATCCCGCTCGTCGAAAATACGCCCATGATCCGGTCGTTGACCGATTGGGTTCTTCGCCATGCCATCGATCAGGCCGGAATATGGTACCGCCGTGGCCTGGTGTTACGGGTGTCCATCAATATCTCTGCAGCCAACCTCGCAGAGTCGGATTTCACCGCTCGGCTCAAGACGTATCTGGCCGAGCAGGCGTTGCCGGTAGTGGGCCTCGAGCTGGAGCTGACCGAAAGCGCGCTGATCGGCAACACCCGGACCGCCGTCGAAGCGCTCGATGTCCTGGTGGAAGCCGGCATCAGGATCGCCATCGATGACTTTGGTACCGGCTATAGCAGCCTGGCCTACTTGCAGGAAGTGCCGGCCGACGTGATAAAGATCGACCGTTCATTCGTCGCTCAGATCGATCACGAAGTGCGCAGCCAGACCCTGATCAAGGCGATGATCTCCATGGCTCATGATCTTGACTATCACGTGGTTGCCGAAGGGGTGGAAACCCCGGAAAGTTACCAGATGCTGCAGGCACTGGGCTGCGACGAAGCGCAAGGTTACTGGATGGCCCGGCCAATGACCGTCGAGGCCTTCGACGATTGGTTGGCTGCTCGACATGAGAACTGCCCGTGACCCACCTTCAGGGTAGATGATGGAGTCTCGACCACGCTCGGGGATTGCGGTTGTTGCCCTGATCAACTCGCGTACCCCTCAAGGGTTTGCGCTCAGAGGCGTCGCGGATAGAGCGTTTTGGCGCCTTTCGATTGGAAAGACTTTTTGCAACTCACCGAAATTTCGCTCGTTCAGTTTTCTCTGACTTGAGTCGATCCGGTGCTCGATCGAGAGCTGTCGTTTCGTCATTTTCAAGCTGATTTCCCGGGCGGTTTCACCCGGAGATCTTCCTCTCTCGGGCTGCTAGCGTCGAAAACCGATAACGCCTCTCCATCCACGGGGTGACCAGGCGTTGTCGGTCGTCTCGAATCGCAGTTCTCGTTTATGACCTAGAAGCGGAGTTTCACGCCGCCTTCGAGATAGCGATCCCGGGTGTTGTAGCCATCGGCCAACTGATAATCCTTGTCGAACGCGTTCTCGAGCTTTGCCGACAGCTCGACGGTCGGCGTCACCTGCCAGGCGGTGCGCAGGTCGACGACGCCGTAGCCGGCGGTGGTGGTATCGCCATATGGGAAAGAGAACTGCGTATCACGACGGTCGCCAGCAGCACGCAGCGTGGTACCGACGGACCAGGCGGCGAGCGTGTAGTCGGCATCGATACGACCGAACGTCCTGGCGCGGCGCTTGAGGCGATCACCGGTATCGCGATCCTCGGGATCCTGATAGGTCAGGCTGGCTCGCAGCGCGAGGCCATCCTGATGCCAGCCACCGCTCAGTTCGACGCCGCGGATGCGTGACTCATCCACGTTGTAGGGAATGTAGGTCAATGAATCGTAGCTGATCAGGTCGTCGATTCGGCTCTCGAAGGCGGTGACTCGTGCGTCCCATGGGCCGCGATTCAGCGCCCAGAAGGCTTCCAGTGTCTTCGAAGTTTCGGCATCGAGATCCGGGTTGGTGCCGTAGGGGCCGTAAAGATCGATCAGATTGGGCGCCTTGAAGGCGGTGCCATAGCTCACGCCGATCCGCTGGAACTCGGTCAGGTGGTAGGCATAACCCAGGTTGCCGGTAGTCTCTTCGCCGAAGCGTGAGTCGTCATCGTAGCGTAGCGATCCCGTCACTTCGTGGGCGCCGTACCGACGCTGAACCATGGCGTACAGGCCGTAGTTCTCGCGGCTGTCCTTCTGGTACTGCGAGCCGTAGGCGTAATCGTCGTAATCGAGTCGTTCTTCGCGATAGTCGACGCCCAGTACATCGACGCCGTGGGTCCGCGTGAAACGGTGCTGCAGGCCGAGTTCGTTGCGGTGGGATTCGGTCCGGCTATTACGGCTGCCGTCGTAGCGTTCCTCGCGTTGCTCGTCGAAATGCCCGGCCGTGAGGATCATGTCCCAGTCGGTGTCGAGTGCCACATCGAGCTGCCCACCGAAGGTCTGAAGATACCCCTTGGTTCGGCAGTCCTGGGATGCGCCCAGGGCGCCGACGGGGTAACAATTGTCGTAATCGGTATCGAAGTTCTGGCGCAGGGCATTGAAGCTGAGGTCGACTCGATCACCGAAACGATGGGAAAGGCCCAGCTGGCCGCCGCTGCGCTCGAAGCCATCGCGTTCACCGCTGGTGTCGGCTTCGGTCGCATTGAAGCCATCGCCGTCACGGCGGAAAAGACTGGCGTTGAGGCGGGTATCAGCATCCCCCGTGGAGACGAACAGGTTCTGCTTGTTGGTGCTGTTTTCCCCGGCCCTGAGGTCGAGCAACGCATGAGTGCCCTCGCTGCCACGGCGAGTGAATATCTGGATCACGCCGCCAATGGCATCCGCGCCGTAGGCGGCGGCACGCGGGCCACGCACGATTTCGATGCGATCGATCGCCTCCGGGGGCAGAAATTCCAGGCTGGCACCGCCGCTGGTCGCCGAGTTGACACGCACGCCGTCGACCAGCACGACGCTGTGATCGGATTCACTACCGCGCATGAACAGGCTGGTGAGACTGCCCGGTGCACCGGTCTGAGCGATTTCGATCCCCGCGCGGCCCTGCAACAGTTCGATCACGCTGTCTGCCTGACTACGTTCGATCTCGGCGCGATCGATGATGGTGGTACTGGCCAGCACATCGGCCTGGGATTGAGGCAGGCGATTGGCCGTCACCTGGACGTTGTCGAGTTGTTGCTGACCGTCGGCCCGTTGCTGGGCCTGAGCCGATAGCGAAGCCATGGCCACGGCGAGCGCGACGCCCGAGGCGATGGCTTTTTTATGGTAATGCATGCGATGTGATCCCCAACTGCGTACTGAACGAAGACGCAATGGGAGGACGACGTGACGAAGCCCGCCGCGGACGTCAGAGAGTCCGGGCAGGGGTGCCGCCACTGGATGAGCCCTCCGCATCAACCAGTGAAGAGAAACGTGCCGGTCTCCGGACTCTCGCGCGATGGCTTTGAACCATCCGACACACACGCCTTCCCATGGCGACGAACGTTCCCTTGAAGCGTTGTCCGTCGTCTCACAGTGGCTGGATGGCCTGGCGGCACATCCGGTGGTGTCTTAGGAAATGTCGTGTTCCTAACGCGATTACCGTTGCGGGGGCAGTTCAGGGTTCCCACCTGATTCCCGTGCACACGTCTCTCGACGCGCCGGATTGTCGCAGCTTCCTATCGACAAGTGAATTCCGGACAAGTGAATTCCGCGCAAAGGAATCGGGTGGCTGTGGAGCCGGCCGCATCCTCACGGCGCCGACGAGTTCGGCTCCTGCAACACCAGTTCCACTCGGCGGTTGCTGGCGCGTCCGGCCGGGGTGTGATTGCTGACCAGCGGGTGGGTCGAGGCATACCCGATCGCGCGCAGCCGCCCGCCGTCGATACCGGCCAGGCGCAGAACACGAACGACCGCCGAGGCCCGCGCCGCTGACAGTTCCCAGTTGGAAGGGAAGCGAGAGGTCGAAATCGGAACGCTATCGGTGTGCCCCTCGACCGAAATCGTGCCATGGAAGTCCTGCAGCATCGGGATCAGCTTCTCGACCAGTTCTCGTCCATTATCGCTTAGCCCGACGGCGCTACTGTCGAAGAGCAGGTGGTCCTGTATGCGAAGGTTGAGGCCGTGAGGAATCGCCGTGACTTCGACGCCATCGATCCGAGGCAGCGCGGGTGCGGCTTTTTCGTCAGACACGACATCAGGTAGGTCGAACAACGGCACGCTGAACGCCATTGAAGCGGCGACGAGGCTCTCGGTGGGTAGTGGCTGAACCGATGCGGGCGAATAGAAGCCGATGTCGCTCGCTAGCGGCGCTGGGGTTAGCCGACGCGGTGGACGATAGAACTCGCCGATGCTGATGGCGGGCAAGACCATCGGCGCTGCCAGATGCGGTTTCTCCGCCGGAATATGCAGCGGCAGCGCGGTGACGACCGGTGTATCGACAGTGTCGTGACTGGCCAGCTGACCGCCATACAGCGCCAGCATCAGCACGAAGAACGTGATCAGCA
Organism: Salinicola halimionae; assembly: GCF_003206065.1. Taxonomy (GTDB): domain Bacteria; phylum Pseudomonadota; class Gammaproteobacteria; order Pseudomonadales; family Halomonadaceae; genus Salinicola; species Salinicola halimionae. Next base: position 817,148 of record NZ_PZJQ01000004.1, read on the forward strand.
GCATGAGCATGTCGAGATAGCTCATCAGCCACGAATCGCTCTCGCTGCTGCGTCCGGCATCGTCGAAGGGGCCGTCGTCGAACAGCAGATCGGAGAAGGGGCCGCCGGGGGAGATTGCGGCCTGACTCATGCGGATTCGGCCGAGGTGTCGGCCGGCTGTGGCTGTCTGACGTCGCGCATTTCATCGCGATGCTCGGCACGATAGGTATTCAGGGCCTCCTCGATGAACGCTGGCAGACGTCGTTTGCTGACCATCATCACGCCTTCCAGAATCAGCGTCATGGTCATCAATCGCGCTTCGGTACGACGCTCGAGTTTGACCGCGATCGGCTTGAACAGCAGGTTGGCCAGCAGAATGCCATAGAACGTCGACATCAGCGCCACGGCCAGACGCGGGCCGATCACCGCCAGATCTCCGGCCTGGATCACCTCGAGCATGTTGATCAACCCGACCAGGGTGCCGAGCATGCCGAACGCCGGTGCGTAGACGGCCATGGTGCGCAGGATCTGCGCCTCGGTTCGCTCCCTGGCTTTGACCCGTACCATCCGCCAGCGCAGCATCTCGCGAATTTCCTCCTCGCGAGTGTTGGCGATCACCATCTGCATGCCAGTGCGTAGAAACGGGTTGGTGGTGCTATTCAGCGCACCTTCAATCGCGCGGATATTGCCTCGACTCCAGTGGCGCGACATTTCGATCAATTGCTCGAGATCACTCTCCAATTCGCTGGCCTGGGGTTCGCGTCGGAACACCACCGCGATCTGCCGGCACAGGCGTTGCATCTCCTGCAGCGGGTAGCTGATGAAGCTCGCCGCCAGCGTGCCGGTCAGCACGATCGCCAACCCCGGTAGATTGAAGAAGCTGCTGGGGGCCTGGGCGGTAAACAGCACGACGGTCGCCAGTAACAAAGCACTGGCGATGATGCCGATGAGCGTAGAAGGATTCATGAACGGCTCGCAACCTGGGAACGGGCATGGCGCCCATCTTAAGCCCGAGGGCTTGCCGTCAAAGGGTCTAAATGGCGGGTCTATCAGTCGCTTATTGTCGAAGGATGTGCATTGATGGAGGGCGCTCAAGGTCCGAGGGCAGGGTGCGAGCCGGCATCAGACGCTTTCCGTGACCCGCCGCCGCGTCGATACTTCCTCGGCATGGACCACGAAACGGGTCGGGTCATCGCTGATCACGCCGTCGACGCCCCAGTCCCAGAGCTTCTCGAACGTCACCGGATCATTGGCGGTGTAGCAGAACAGCTTGATCTCCTCATCGGCGATCTCCTGGACTCGCTTGATCTTCATCTTGCGCCAGTCGAGATGCAGACTGTAGGCCGCGAGACGTTCGGTTTCCTGCCACCAGCGCTTGGGTACCTTGTCGTCGAGCACGCCGAGACGCAGTCGATCTGGGTCGGATTCCAGTGCTCGCGCGGCGGTCAGCGCATGACGATCGAACGAGGAGACGATCAGCTTGTCGGCCGGCAGCGCCTCCAGCGTTGGCGGCAGCGCAGCCTGGACGAGTTCGATGGCGTTGCGACCCCGGCAGACCTTGAGCTCCAGATTGAGACCCATGCCCAGCCGCTGAATCAGTGCCAGCATCGCCTCGAGCGTCGCCATGGTTTCGCCCCGATACTGGGCACCGAACCAGCTACCGGCGTCCAGTTTGGCGGCACTTTCGGCGTTGAGCTTGAACAGCTTGCCACGCCCGTCGGAGCAGCGCTTGAGCCCAGCGTCGTGCCAGATCACGGGCGTACCGTCCCCGAGCAACTGAACGTCGAGTTCGACCCAATCGCAACCGGCATCATGTGCGGCCTGAACCGCTGCCAGCGTGTTTTCCGGGGCCCGCGCGGAAAGACCGCGGTGGGCGATGTAGCGGGGCATGGCGTTATCGACGTGGTCGGCGCTGGCGGCGGGGCGCGGCTGGGTCATGCGTTCGGGATCTCCGTCGAACGCCGGGGGCGGCGTTCATGGCTTTCAGGATCAAAAAAATGAGTATGGATCGGTGGCTACCGCCACCGAAGCACTGACCTTCGGTCACCGTGTGTATGGCGTCAAGGCGAATCCTTGCCAAGCCAAGCTTGAATCTCGTCACTGCCGGTGCGAAGTGTAATCGATCGACGTTACATATAGGTGATGCGATCACCGATTCGAGAGTCTCTATGGCCGTCGGAGGTGTTTTTGGGGTTGAGGTGCGGAGAGAGTAGCCGCTGGCTGATTATGCTAGGCTGCGCGGCTTATTACACCGGCCCGAAGCCGCCGGCAGCGCGCCAAAAGGCAACCAGTCAGGAGAAGCATGATGAAGGTCGTCCATGTCAGAAACCCTGAAACCCGCGAGGCATGTCTTGCCAAGCTTTGCGCCAGTGTCTACGGGCAACAAGCCGGTTTGGCTCCCTTGGTGATGTTCGCCGGCACGCAGGGCGTGCTGTTCGAACAGGAGGCGGCAAGGCTGTTCGCGCTGACCGAAGACGACGGCGCGATCCTGTGTCTGGCGCTGATCTCGTCCGATGTCGATGGCGGGACCATGGAGATGGGGATGTTGTCGACCCCGGAAGGCAAGGGCAACACCCGGCATAGCCGACATCTCGTCAAGACGCTGGCGGAGAAGGCACCGCTGCGGGTGACGGCGTCCGACGAGGCCGGCGAGACATTCTTCCGGGGTTGCGGTATCGAACGCTGGATCGAAGGCGAGGATGGTCTGCGTATTGGCCTGGGACCGCTGCACCCGTCACCGGTCAACGGCGTGCTGCCCAGCATGGTGCGCTTTAACGCCGATGGCATCGTGCGCACCTTCAAGCAGGAGCCGGAGACCTTCGAGGATTACAAGACGCGTTTCGTCGCTGCGCTGGAGCGCTACGCGGACATCCTGTGATTCCCGACCCGGTGCCTGCCGGGTGCGTCATCGGATTCGACGGTTACCCGGCGTACGCGGTAACTGATCCGCACCGTTTCTGATCCGTGCCGCACTTGACCCGTCTCGGGAATGGCGCTTGGATGGCAGACCGAGAGTCATCAGCCCACTAAGGAAATGTCATGGCCAAGCGCATTCAGTTCGCCCGCACCGGCGGCCCGGAGGTTCTCGAGACCGTCGAGTTCGAACCTGCCGCGCCCAAGGCGGGGGAAGTCAGAGTCAAGAACCACGCCATCGGTCTCAACTTCATCGATATCTACTTTCGGACCGGGCTCTATCCGGCTCCGTCCATGCCGTCCGGCCTGGGTACCGAAGGAGCTGGCGTAGTCGATGCCGTTGGCGAGGGCGTGACCCATCTCGAGGAAGGGGATCGCGTGGCCTACGCCCAGGGGCCGCTGGGTTCCTACTCGGAATTCCACGTGTTGCCGGCGGATAAGGTGGTCGAGCTGCCGGAGGATATTCCCTTCGAAACCGCGGCGGCCGCGATGCTCAAGGGTTTGACCACACAGTATCTGTTGCGTCAGACGTTCCCGCTGGAAGGCGGCGAAACCATTCTTTTCCACGCCGCTGCCGGCGGTGTCGGTTCGATCGCCTGTCAGTGGGCCAAGGCCCTGGGCGTCAAGGTGATCGGCACGGTCGGCTCTGCCGAAAAGGCCGAGCTGGCAATGAAAAATGGTGCCTGGGCAACGATCAATTACCGCGAGGAGAACGTGGTCGAACGCGTTCGCGAGCTGACCGACGGCGCGATGGTCCCCGTCGTCTACGACTCGGTGGGCAAGGATACCTGGCTTACCTCCCTGGACTGCCTGGCGCCGCGTGGCCTGATGGTCAGCTTCGGCAATTCGTCCGGTGCCGTCGAAGGTGTCAACGTGGGCGTTCTCAATCAGAAGGGTTCGCTCTATCTGACGCGTCCCAGTCTCAACGGCTACGCCGACACTCGCGAGCGATTCGAGGAGATGTGTCTCGATCTGTTCGACATGCTCGAAAGCGGCAAGGTCAATATCGATATCGCGCAGCGTTTCAAGCTCGCAGAGGCCGGCAAGGCGCAGGAAGCGCTGGCGTCTCGTCGGACCACCGGGTCGACGATTCTCGTCCCGTAACCCTCATGCAATTCATTGTCGTATGATACCCAAGCCGGCATCGCGATAGCGCGTCGCCGGCTTTTTCTGTCATGGCGGGCGTCATTCGCACTCATTCGCACAAGGAGCGTGTCGATGCAGGATGCAACCTGGGTATTCCTGATACTGGCAGTGACGCTAGTCGCCTTCGTCTGGGGGCGGTTTCGCTATGATCTCGTCGCCATGGCGGCGCTGCTGAGCTGCGTCCTGCTGGGGGTGGTGCCCGCGGACGACGCTTTCTCCGGCTTCGGCCATCCGGCCGTGATCACGGTGGCGGCGGTTCTCGTGCTCAGTCGCGGCTTCGAGCATGCTGGCGTGGTCGACTGGATCGCGGAAAAGGCGCTCAAGGCGGGTAGCCAGCCGATCTGGCAGCTACTGGTGCTGACGACGACCGTGATTCTCATGTCGGCGATCATGAACAACGTCGGCGCGCTGGCACTGTTGTTGCCGGTCGCGGTGCGGGTCGCCCGCCAACACGGGACCTCGCCCTCTATTCTGCTGATGCCGCTGGCCTTTGGCTCTCTGCTGGGCGGGTTGATCACGCTGATTGGCACGCCGCCCAATATCATCATCAGCGCCTTTCGAGCCAGTCAGGGAGAGGGCGCCTTCCGCATGTTCGACTTCGCCCCCGTAGGTGCCGGTGTGGCGCTGGTCGGGCTGCTCTTCATGGTGCTGGTGGGACGAAAGCTGACGCCGCAGCGACAAGGGCAAGCCTCTGCCGACGAGCTGTTCGAGACCTCGGCCTATCTCAGCGAGCTGACGGTCGGGGAGTCGTCCAAGGCTGTGGGATGGACGCTGCGCGAACTGCGAGAGGTCTGTGACGAGCCGGTGCCGATTCTGGGCATCATCAGGGATGAAAAACAGCACTCCGGGCATCGATTCTTCGGTCCGCTGCAAGCGGGCGATATCCTGCTGCTCGAAGCGGGGCCCGACGATCTCAAGCAGTTGGAAGACAAGGGCGGATTGACCCTCGGCGCCCAATCCCGGGATGACGAGACGGCCGGTGACGAGGCGCTCGAAAACGAGGGCGAAGCGAAGCCCGCCAGAACGCCCAAGCTCGATACCGATGATCTGCAGTTGGTTGAGGCCGTGGTACGCACCGATTCGATGATGATCCGGCGCACCGTGACGCATTTGCGACTGCTCAACCAGCACGGGTTGCACCTGGTGGCGGTTTCACGTGACGGCTCGCGGCTGAAACAGCGTCTTCGCGAGGTCCGCTTCCAGCCGGGTGACGTGCTGCTGCTGCAGGGCGACGAGAACGGCCTCAGCGATAGCCTTTCGGCGCTGGGCTGCCTGCCGCTGGCCAGCCGCAAGCTGTCGCTGGGTAAGCCTCGTCAACTGTTGCTGTCGGTAGCGATCTTTGCGGTGGCGATTGCCGCCATGATGTTCGATCTATTGCCGGCCGCGATCGCTTTGTCGCTGGCGGCACTGATCACGCTGGCATCTGGCGTGCTACCGTTGCGCGAGGGCTATGACGCTATCGAGGGGCCGGTGATCGTGCTGTTGGCCGCGATGCTGCCGGTTGGCCAGGCACTGGAGACCAGCGGCGGCGCGCAGATGGTCGCCGATGGCATGATGACGCTGGGCAATGGCTGGCCGCCGGTGATCACGCTGGTGGCACTGTTCGTGATCACCCTGCTGCTTTCCAACGTGATCAACAATGCCGCCGCGGCACTGCTGATGGCACCGATCGCCGCCAATCTCGCCAGTGGCCTGGATGTCTCTCTCGATCCGTTTCTGATGGCTGTGGCGGTCAGCGCTTCCTGCGCGTTCCTGACGCCGATCGGGCATCAATCGAACACGTTGGTGATGGGGCCGGGCGGCTATCACTTCCGGGATTACTGGAAGCTGGGTCTGCCGCTGTCGCTCATCGTGATCGCAACCGCCATTCCCTTGATTTTACTTATTTGGCCGCTATCGTGAGCCGATCATCGATTATCGTTGTCTAATTTCGATGACTTGTCTGATCTCGATGACGGCGCCTGCTCGTTCTGTCTGGGTTCTGTGCGGTGGCACGTGTCGATGCCGGATCGGAAATGGCCTATAGGGCCTGTAGCCTCTAGAACTTATAGCTAGAGCTTATAGAAAGTGCCAGGTAACCACGATGACATCAGCGTTCACTGACGACACACCCTTGTGGCCGCGGCGGCGAGTGTTTCAAAGGCGGCGGCCGCCAAAGTGCCTGCTGGCCGTCGCCATCGCTTCCATCCTGCTGGCGGGTTGTGCCTCGACTCATCATCCGCAGGGCTGGGAGTCGACCTCGTCGCCCCGGCCTGTCGCAACGGCAGCCAAGCCTGGCGCTAAGCCCGGCAAAAAAGACCCGGGCAGAAAAGAACCCGGGGCCAAGGGCAGGGCATCGGGACCGACCTCCGATCAGGAAGCCGGCGCGTCCGCACGAGCGCAGGCAGATGCCCCGAAGGGCAAGAAGCGTCTGGGCGAGGCAACCTACTATGCGTCCTATTTCGAAGGGCGATTAACGGCGAGCGGAGAGCCCTACGACAGCCGGGCAATGACGGCCGCGCACAAGACCTTGCCATTTGGTACCAAAGTCCAGGTGACCGCGCTGGATTCCGGCGAAACCGCAGTGGTGCGTATCAATGATCGTGGGCCATTCGTCGAGGGTCGGATCATCGATCTGTCCAGAAAAGCGGCGGAACAGCTCGGAATGGTTCATGATGGCGCCGCCGCAGTGCAACTGCAGGTGCTGGGTCAGTAACGGCAACCTGAAAAGCCGAAGCCCCCGTCTNNAGACGGGGGCTTCGGGGCGATACCGGTGAAATTCCTCGAACGATGCTAAGCGGTGGCCTTGCCCTCGGTCGTTGCCGATTCTTCCACTGCCTTGCGGGTGACGAAGGCATCGAACGCGAAGTCATCGACCGTCAGCATTTCCAGCACTTCGGCTTCGTGAGCGCGCATGAATGCGGCATCTTCATCGCTCAACAATCCGGTTTCGTGTGCCGCATCGATCCACTGTTCAGGATGCAGCGCGACCTCGGGCAGCGCCTTCTTGCCCCGCGCCTTGTTGAGAGTGCGGTAAATCGCTTCGGCACGTTCGGCGTTGGCGAGCAGAGCGTTGTAGCGCGCCAGCGCGTTGTCCTTCTGACCCTCTTCCCAGGTATCCCAGGTATTGCGGGTCAATTTGTGACGCAGTGCACTGTCGGTGGAGATCGCCTTGGCGATTTCGCGGGTCAGCGTGTCCTGCGGCTTGTGCCAGCGACGTCCCACCGGCTGGGTCACGAACGACAGCGTCATGCCTAGCGCGCGATTGGGCAGGTTGTCGAACAGATCCGTCATGGCTTGCTCGGCGCGATTCAGCAGCAACTGACAGCTGTAATGAAACAGCGCGGCTTCATTGTCGACCCGGTCCGTCTCGTGCCACTGCTTGAGCACCATCGACAACAGATACAGATTCGACAGCACATCGCCAAGGCGCGCCGAGATCATCTCTCGCTGCTTGAGCTTGGAGCCGAGGCTCGCCATGGCCGCATCCGCACACAGGCTGAAAGCAGAAGAGAGGCGTGCGGCATCCTGCGCATAGGGGGCGGCGACGGCATCGAACGGCACGCCCGGTTTGCCCAGTCCCAGCGCCTGGGTAAAGGCGCGGGCGCCGTTGCCGAAGATCAACCCGATATGGCGGAAGAACAGGCGGTCGAAGGCGTCGAAATCGTCGGCATCCTTGGCCGCCAGTTCGTCGAGAACGTAGGGATGGCAGCGGATCGCGCCCTGACCGAAGATCATCAGGTTGCGCGTCATGATATTGGCGCCCTCGACGGTGATCGATACCGGGTTGGCGCTGTAGCCGATGCCGAGATAGTTTCGCGGCCCCAGCGTCACCGTGCGGCCGCCATGGACATCCATGGCGTCGGCCAGCACGTCACGCTGGAACTCGGTCAACTGACTTTTGAGAATCGCCGACGGTACTGCCGGTTTGACACCGTGATCGATGGTGTTGGCGGTCTGAATGACCGCCGCCTGCGAGATATAGGCTTTGGCGGCGATGCGCGCCAGTGGTTCCTGCACGCCTTCCATGTCCGCCACGGCGATATTGAACTGGCGCCGGATGCGAGTGAAGCCGCCGCTCCAGCCCACCGCGTAGCGACCGATCCCCGCAGCGCCCGACGGCAGCGTGATACAGCGACCGACCGAGAGACACTCGACCAGCATGCGCCAGCCTTGGCCGGCCATGTCGAGTCCGCCGATCAGGTAATCAAGGGGAATGAACACGTCCTTGCCACGAATCGGCCCGTTCATGAAAGGACTGCCGATTGGATGGTGTCGGCGGCCGATCTGCAATCCCTCGGTCTCGCGGGGAATCAGTGCGCAGCTGATGCCGATATCGCTTTCGCCGCGTTCCAGCAGGTTGTCCGGGTCGAACATGCGGAAAGCGAGACCCACCACGGTGGCGATAGGCGCCAGCGTGATCCAGCGTTTGTCGAACGTCAGCTTGAGCCCCAGCACTTCTTCGCCATCATGGATGCCACGACAGACGATACCGACGTCCGGAATCGAAGTGGCGTCGCTGCCGGCGCGCGGGCCGGTCAGTGCGAAGCAGGGGATCTCGCGGCCGTCGGCAAGACGCGGCAGGTAATGATCCTTCTGCGCTTCGGTGCCGTATTTCAACAGCAGCTCGCCTGGGCCGAGGGAGTTGGGCACGCCAACGGTGCTCATCAGCGTCTCGTTGAAGGCAAGTTTCTGCAGCACCGCAGACTGCGCTTTGGCGGAAAAGCCTAGGCCGCCGTAGGCCTTGGGAATGATCATCCCGAAGAAGCGCTCATTCTTCAGGTAGGTCCAGAGCGCTTCGGGCATGTCGGCACGTTCGCGGGCGATCTCCCACGCGTTGCACATGCCGGCGGCGACAGAGCACTGGTGGTCGACGAACGCCTGCTCCTCTTCGCTCAGCCCCGGGTTATCAAAGTCGAGCAGCCTCTGCCAGTTGGGGCGGCCACTGAAAAGCTCGCCGTCCCAGGCCACGGTGCCGGCATCCAGCGCGACGCGTTCGGTTTCGGAGACGCGCGGGGCGATTTTCTTGAACAGCGCGAACAGCCTTGGTGACAACCACAAGCGGCGGATCGGCTTGAGACCACAGACGGCCACGCCGATCGCCGCAATCAGCAGCAACGTGCCGATCACTTCGGCATCCAGCGCCAGCCCGGCGATACCCAGTATCGCCAGCACGGCGATTGCCGCAAGCGCGCCGGCTTCACGACGCATGACGACCAGACAGCCAACGACGGCCAGGACGATGAGCAGCAGTGTGATCATGATGGACTCCGAGAGGAAACGAAATTCAGACGAGCGTTTGAATTTGATTTCCAGACTAGCGGATCCCGCGACGGCTGACTAGAGGACCTCAACTTATCCTTTTGGCTAGCGCCGATTTCAGGGCGCCGTATCCGGCACCCTACGCCTCGTTGCCCTGGAGCGAGGCTATCTGTCTTGGCCGCAGCCGACGGTGCAACCTGTCGAGATAGAGATAGACCACCGGCGTGGTGTAGAGCGTCAATATCTGGCTGATGATCAAGCCGCCGATGATGGTGATCCCCAGCGGCGCCCGCAGGCCGGCGTTTTCGTCGGTGCCGATCAACAGCGGCAGGGCGCCGAGCAGTGCCGCCAGGGTGGTCATCATGATCGGTCGGAAGCGTACCAGTGCGGCGTGACGAATCGCTTCCTGCGGCGACATGCCCTGATCGCGTTCACAGACCACGGCGAAGTCGACCAGCATGATGGCGTTTTTCTTGACCACGCCGATCAGCAGGATGATGCCGATCAGCGCGATCAGCGTGAACGGCGTATCCAGCAGCATCAGAGCCAGCAGTGCGCCGACACCGGCGGAGGGCAGCGTCGACAGAATCGTCAGTGGGTGAATGTAGCTCTCGTAGAGTATCCCCAGCACCAGGTAGACCGTGATCAATGCGGCGAGGATCAGCCACGGCATCGCTTCGATGCCGCTCTGGAAGGTGCCGGCACTACCTTCGAAATCGACCTGTACCGACGTCGGCAGATGGAGTTCGTCGACCGCCTGGCGAATGCGCGCGGTGGCATCGCCCAACGAGACGCCGTCCTCGAGATTGAACGAGATCGTCGAGGCCGCGAACTGGCCCTGATGGTTGACGGTGACCGGCGTGGTGCTGCGCTCGACGTGGCTGAACGCCGAAATGGGGATCATCTCGCCGTCGCTTCCGCTGACGTAGAGGTCGCTGATGGCATCGGGTGCCTGACGATAGGGCGCGCCCACCTCCATCACCACATAGCGCTGCTCGTCGGCATCGTAGAGACTTACCACCTTGCGCTGGGCGAAAGCGTTTCCCAGGACGGTGTCGATGGTGCGCATGTCGATGCCCAGGCGGGAGGCGGTATCTCTATCCACCACCAGCCTGGCGGCCAGGCCATCGCCACGATTGTCACTATCGACGCCGGTAATGCCGTCGACCTGCTGCATCGCCTGCTGGACCTGGCTGGCACCGTCGTCAAGCAGATCGAGATTGTCGCTTTTCAGTGTGATCTCGTATTGCGAGGCGCTGCTGGAGCGTCCGCCGACGCGAATGTCCTGTAGCGGAAACATGAACGTACTGACCCCGGTCAGCCCCTGCAGGTTGGCGGTCAGGCGGTTGCCGATCGATTGCGTCGAGCCCTGGCGACCCGGCTTCAGAGTGATGAACAGCGTCGCTGAGGAGCCGCCGCGGCCCGGCCCGCCGCTGCCCATGAAGCCCAAAACGCTGTCGACGGCAGGATCGGTCAGCAATCGCTCGCGAACCTGACCGAGCTTCTCCGATACGGCCTCGAACGACAATGACTGATCGCCGCGCATGGTGCCCAGCAGGCGGCCGGTATCCTGATCCGGAATGAACCCTTTGTCGACGGCAGTATAGAGATAGCCATTGAGTACGATCACCGCCACCAGCGATAGCAGGGTGAGACGGCGATGCGCCAGCGCGATGTCGAGGGTGCGCGCATAGCCACGCAGAAACCAGCTCCCGAACGTGGCCAAACCGCGCTCCCAGGCGGGTTGCCGCTCCCGTCGGGCATGCGGTTTGAGCCAGCGCGCGCAGAGCATTGGCGTCAGTGTCAGCGAGACCAGCAACGACACGCCGATCGCCAGCGACAGCGTGACCGCGAATTCGTGGAACATTCGGCCGATGAAGCCGCCCAGCAGTAGCAGGGGAATGAACACCGCCACCAGCGACACGCTCATCGCGGTCACCGTGAAGCCGACTTCCTTGGCGCCGAGTAGCGCGGCCTGGAACGGCTTCACGCCCTGTTCGATATGGCGGGCGATATTTTCGACCACCACGATGGCGTCGTCGACCAGAAAGCCGATCGACACGATCAGCGCCATCAGCGACAGCGTATCGAGCGAAAAGTCGAACACCCACATCATTGCGAAGGTACCCACCAGCGACACCGGTATCACGACGCTGGGGATGATCGTGGCACGGGCATTGCGCAGAAACAGGAACACCACCAGTACGACCAGCACCACCGCCAATAGCAGCGTCAGCTGGGTTTCATGCAGCGACGCTTGAATGCCGGGCGCACGGTCGAGCTGAACGCTGAGGTTGACGTTCTGCGGCAGCAGGCTCTTCACCTCACCAAGACGTTCGCGTACGCCGGCGATGGTATCGATGATGTTGGCACCGCTGGCGCTGCTGATCACCAGCAGCACGGCGGGTAGCTCGTTCTGGAAGCCGACGTTGTAGCGGTCTTCCACACCGTCGGTGATGGTTGCCACGTCACCCAGTCGCATCAGCGAGCCGTCGTCGCCGCGAGCGATCACGATCTGGCTGTAGCCGCTTGCTTTCAACAGTTGGGAATCGGTCTGCACTTCCCAGCGGTGGTCGATGGTCTGCACGAAGCCGGTCGGCGACTGCGTCGTGGCAGCGCGCAGCGCACCGGCGACCGCATCGAGAGTGATGCCGGCGTGGTTGAGCTTGCGCGGATCGATCGAGACGCGTACCGCCGGCGACGAGCTGCCGCCGACGTTGACATCGCCGACACCCGGCACCTGCGCGATCGGCGGGGCGATCTTGCTGTCGGCGAGCTGATAGAGCTCGCTGGTGGGAATGGAGTCGGAGGTCAGCGACATGATCATCACCGGCGCCGATGCCGGATTCAGCTTGCGATAGTGAGGACGGCTGGTCATGGCGCTGGGTAGCAGCGGCTGGGCATCATTGATGGCAGCCTGCACCTCCTGGGCGGCCACGTTGATGTCCTTGTCGAGATCGAACTGGATGATCACTCGGGTGGAGCCGTCCGAGCTCGACGACGTCATCTGGGTGATACCTGGAATCCGCCCCAGCGAGCGCTCCAGCGGTGTCGCCACCGTTGACGCCATGGTCTCCGGATTGGCCCCGCTGAGGCTCGCCGACACCATGATGGTCGGGAACGACACATTGGGCAGCGGCGCCACCGGCAGCCGATCGTAGGCGAGCGACCCCAGCAACACGATGGCCAGTGCCAGCAGGATCGTCGCGATCGGTCGGCGAACGAAGGGCGACGACAGACTCACGGCTTGGCCTCGACCGAGCTGCCGTCATGATCGTCGTCACGACCGGCTTCGTCATCGCGACGGCGGCGTGCAGCCAGTCGATTCCAGCGTGACGCCAGGCGATCGAAAAACAGATAGATAACCGGCGTTGTGAACAGCGTCAGTAGCTGGCTGAACAGCAGTCCGCCGACCATGGTGATACCCAGCGGCTGGCGAAGCTCGGCGCCGTAACCGCTGGCGAACATCAGCGGCAGCGCGCCCAGCAGCGCTGCGAACGTGGTCATCATGATCGGTCGGAAACGCAGCAGCGCCGCGGTGTGAATCGCCTTTGCCGCCGACATGCCGCGCTCGCGCTGCGCCTCCAGCGCGAAGTCGATCATCATGATGGCGTTCTTCTTGACGATGCCGATCAGCAGGATGATGCCGATGATTGCCACCAGCCCCAGCGAGTAGCCACTGATCTGCAGTGCCAGCAGCGCACCGATGGCCGCGGAGGGCAGCGTCGAGAGAATCGTCAGCGGGTGGATATAGCTCTCGTAGAGAATGCCCAGCACGATGTACATGGTGACGATGGCGGCGAGGATCAGCCACAGCGTATCGCTGGTGGAATTGGTATACGCCAGTGCCGACCCGCGATAGTCGAGCGTGGTCTGGTCGCTCAGCGTTTCTCCCGCCGCCCGGTCGACCGCATCGAAGGCGTCCGACAGCGAGTAGCCGTCGGCCACGGCGAACGACATCAAGGCCGACGGAAACTGATTCTGACGCTGCAGCGATAGCGGCGTGGTGCGCTCGGTCAGCGTGACCAGCGTCGACAGCGGCACCAGCTCGTCGTCGTCATTGCTCACGTAGAGACGCGACAGCGCCGCCGGGCCGTCATCGTTGCCCGCATTGGCGGCAAGCACGACTCGATACTGGCTGGCCTGGGTGAAGATGGTCGAAATCAGGCGCTGGCCGAAGGCATCGTAGAGCGCATCGTCGATATCCGCGACGCTGATCCCGAGGCGCCCCGCGCGTGCACGGTCGATGGTGACCTCGAGCTTGCGTCCCTCGTTCTGCACGTCGCTGCTGACGCTGGCGATGGCTGGCGAGCGTTTGAGCGCCTCCATCAGTTTATCGGCATCGGCGTTCAATGCCTCGCGATCGCCCTGAGTCAGCGAGAACTGATAGGGGTACCGGCTGATGGTGTCTTCCAGCGTCAGATCCTGCACCGGCTGTAGCGCCAGAGTCAGGCCGGGAATGTCGTGGCTGGCGTCACGCAGGCGCGTCAGCACGCTGTTCAGGTCGCCGCGCTCGTCCAGCGACTTGAGGTTGATCGAGATGCGGCCGCCATTGAGGGTGGTATTGGTACCGTCGATGCCCACGCTCGAGGAAATGCTCTCGACGTCGGGATCCTCGAGCAGACGATCGACGAGCTGCTGTTGGCGAGCGGACATTGCCTCGAACGACGTCGACTGCGTGGCGGTCGTGGTGCCGCGAATGACGCCGGTATCCTGCACCGGAAACAATCCTTTGGGCGTGGCGAGAAACAGCAGCGCGGTGACCCCGAGAGTGGCGACCGCGACCAGCAGCGTCAGTGTCTGGTGGCCCAGAATCCAGTCCAGCGCGCGTTCGTAGCCACGCGTCACGCGCCCGAACAGCCCCTGGCGATTGCGTACCATCGTCTCGTCATCGGCTTCTGCATCGCTATCGTCTGCGGCCTCCGGGCGATGCTTCAGCCAGCGCGCACAGAGCATGGGGGTCAGCGTCAACGACACGAAAGCGGAGATCACGATCGAGATCGCCAGGGTCAACGCGAACTGGCGGAACAGTACGCCGACCACGCCGCTCATGAAGACCAGCGGTATCAGCACCGCCAGCAACGAGATCGTCAGCGACAGAATGGTGAACGCGATCTGGCGGGAGCCCTTGAGCGCGGCGGCCATCGGCTTTTCACCTTTCTCGATGTAACGGGTGATGTTCTCCAGCACCACGATGGCATCGTCGATGACGAAGCCGGTGGCGATGGTCAGCGCCATCAGGGTCAGGTTGTTGAGGCTGAAGCCCGCCAAATACATCGCGCCGAAGGTGCCTACCAGCGACAGTGGCACCGCCAGACTGGGGATCAGCGTGGCCGGAATGTTGCGCAGGAACAGGAAGGTCACCATCACCACCAGAGCGATGGCGAGGATCAGCTCGAACTGCACGTCTTCCACTGCGGCGCGGATGGTAGTGGTGCGGTCGGTGAGAACCTTGACGTCGACACCGGCCGGTAGCGTGTTCTCCAGCGCCGGTAGGTTCTGCTTGATGGTGTCGGCCACGCCCACGACGTTGGCGCCGGGCTGACGCAGTACGTCGATCAGAATGGCGCCCTGGCGGTTGGCCCAGGCCGAGAGATTGGCGTTCTCGGCGCCATCCTCGACGCTGGCCACATCGGACAGGCGCAGCACCGAGCCGTTGTCGTTCTTGAGAATCAGAGCGCGATAGCCGCTCGCCGACAGCAGTTGATCGTTGGTATCGATGCTGTAGGCGCGGTAGGGGCCATACAGCGTGCCCTTGGCCTGATTGACGTTGGCCGCGTCGACGGCGCTGCGAACTGCCGCGAGATCGAGCCCATGAGCCGCGAGCTGGCGTGAGTCGACCGAAATGCGTACGGCCGGCTGATGACCGCCGGCCAGCTTGACCTGGCCCACGCCGCTGATCTGCGCGATCTTCTGAGCCATGCGGGTATCGACCAGATCGTAGACCTGGGTCAACGGCAACGTATCCGAGCTGACCGCCAGCGTCATGATCGGAGTATCGGCCGGGTTGACCTTGCTGTAGCTGGGCGGGCGGGGTAGATCGTCGGGTAACAGCGTTTCGGCCTGACTCAGCGCGGCCTGGACTTCCTGCTCGGCGACGCCCATGTCCGAATCGAGCGAGAAGCGCAGCGTGATCAGCGAGGCGCCGCCGGTACTGGTCGAACTCATGTCCTCCAGCCCCGAGATCTCGCCGAGTTCGTCTTCCAGCGGCGAAGTGACGTGAGAGAGCATCACGTCGGGGCCGGCCCCGGGGTAGAGCGTGGTGACCTGGATGGTCGGAAAATCCACCTCTGGCAGCGACGAGATCGTCAGCAGCCGGTACGCCAGTGCGCCCGCTATCAGGATCGCCAGCATCACCAGTGACGTGGCGACTGGGCGCAGGATGAAGAGGCGAGACGGGTTCATGAGGCGCTGCCGCGATTCGCACCGTTATCGCTGGGCCGCTTTGCCGCGTCACCGCTGGTCTGGTTCTCGGCGTCACCGCCGGCCGGGTCGGCGACCTCGTCGCTGGACTCTCCCGGCAGGGCATCGCTGACCACGCGTACCTTGGCGCCCTCGCGCAGGCTGTCGACACCGTCGACCACCACGCGCTCTCCGGCCTCGACGCCTGACGAGAGCGCGCTCTGGGAGTTCTGGGTCGCCACCAGCGTGACGTCACGACGGGTGACGGTATTATCGTCCTTGACCACGTAGACGTAGTTGCCGTTCTGGCCGGTCTGCACCGCGGGTTCGGGCACGATGACCTGATCGCGAAGAACCTGCGAGACCAGGCTGACATCGACGTAGGCGTTGGGATAGAGGCCACCGTCCGGATTGTCGAAAGTGGCTCTCAGCCGGATCGTGCCGGTAGCGCTGTTGATGTTGCTGTCGATGCTGCCGAGCCGACCCGAATAGGTTTCGCCGTCGGTCCCGGTGACACTGACCTGAGGGCGATCGCCATCGGTCAGGCGACCCCTGACGGTATCGACGTAGCGGCTAGGCAGCGAGAAGATCACCGAGATCGGATTGAGCTGGGTAATGGTAACGATGGGGTCGTCGTCGCCGAGCTGGATGATGTTGCCGGGATCGACGTTGCGGATCCCGGCCACGCCGGTGATCGGTGCGATGATATCGGTATAGTCGAGCTGTACCTGCGCGCTCTGGACGCCGGCCTGATCGCCGGATACGGCGCCCTGGTACTGGCGCACCAGTTGACGCTGCTGCTCCAGTTCCTGCCGCGAGACGTAGTTGGTCTTGATCAGCTTCTCGTAGCGCGCCAGATCTTCACGGGCCGATGCCAATTGGGCCTGATCCTGGGCCAACTGCCCCTTGGCTTGATCCAGTTGAGCCTGATAGTCGCGCGGATCGACCTGGGCAAGCGACTGGCCTTTCTTGACCGTTTCGCCTTCCTCGAAATTGACCGACAGTAGTTGGCCTTCGACGCGCGGGCGCACCGCGACGCTCGAAAGCGGGCGCACCGTGCCCAGCGCGGTCAGTTCGATCGGCAGATCCCCCAGGCTGGCGGCGACGGCAGAGATAGCCGTCGCCGGCGGCGCGCCGCCGGCTTGCCCCTTGGCGGCATCGTTCGTTTCCGAATCGTCACTTCGACCGAACACGTAGTAGGCGAGAGCGGCCGCGACAACGATCGGCAACAGCAGCCAGAGCCAGCGCAGTCGACGGGCGCGAGACGACGAAGGAGAAGAAGACATGACGTAGAACGTTCCTTGTACTGGCTTTGCGACGATCGTGGTACACGAGTCGAACGAGCGTAAAGTCTTACCGGCGTAAAATCGTGACTAGCGTAAAGAGGAAACCAGTGTAAAGGAACACTGTTCGCACAATGCGCAATTAGCGCACAAATATTCGCATCAGGTGGAGAGCAGGCATAGGGGGGAGCGACGGCGTGGTGCAAGACTGGCCTACATTCACTGACCGCCAGACACCAAAAAGCCCGGCCAACGGCGCCGGGCTAACGAAGCATCGTGAAACGGCGAGTGACAAAAGCGCTCTGTGTTCAGCGGCCTGACCTCCGCTTCAGGCGCTCTTGGCCGGTGCCTGGCGCGCCGGTGCGCCGTTGGCGACGTAGTAAGGCGCCTCGGAGGTTGGCAGAGGATCTCGGCCCCGAACACGGTCGGCGAGTTTCTCGGCGATCATGATGGTGGTGGCGTTGAGATTGCCGGTCACGATCTGCGGCATGATAGACGCATCGATGACGCGCAGACCTTCGATGCCGTGAACGCGACCTTCCTGATCGACCACTGCATCGTCGTCACTTCCCATACGGCACGTGCCACAGGGGTGGTACGCGGTTTCGGCATGCTCGCGGACGAACGCGTCGAGCTGCTCGTCGGTTTTCACGTTCGGTCCCGGTGAAATCTCTCGGCCGCGGTAGGCATCCATCGCCGGCTGATCGATGATTTCCCGGGTCAGGCGAATGGCCGCGCGGAACTCCTGCCAATCGCGTTCGGTGGACATGTAGTTGAACAGGATGCTGGGTGCGCTGCGCGGATTCTTGTCGCGCAGTTGAACGCGGCCGCGGCTTTCGGAGCGCATCGAACCGACGTGGGCCTGAAAACCGTGGGCCTGAACCGCGCTCTTGCCGTTGTAGCTGATCGCGATCGGCAGGAAGTGGTACTGGAGGTTGGGCCACGGTTCACTGTCGTCGCTGCGGATGAATCCGCCGGCCTCGAACTGGTTGCTGGCGCCGATACCCTTGCCCAGGAACATCCACTCCGCGCCGATCTGGGGCTGGTTGTACCACTTCAACGACGGATACAGCGAGATCGGCTCCTTGCACTCGTACTGTATATACATCTCCAGGTGATCCTGCAGGTTCTCGCCGACGCCCTTGAGGTCGTGCACGACGGGAATGCCCAGCGATTCCAGCAACGCCGGGTTGCCCACGCCGGAACGCTGCAGAATCTGAGGCGAGGCGATCGCGCCGCCACACAGCAGTACTTCACGTCGAACCAGAGCCTGACGCGGCTGGCTCTTGTGGAGATAGTTGACCCCAACGGCGCGCTGATCCTCGAACAGGATGCGATCGGTGGTCGCATGGGTGACGATGGTCAGGTTCTCGCGCTGCTTGGCAATGTCCAGGTAGCCGCGCCCCGTGGCGGAGCGGCGCCCGTTGGGCGTCGTCGTCCGGTCCATCGGCCCAAAGCCTTCCTGCTGGTAGCCGTTGAGATCATCGGTCCGCGGATAACCGGCTTCGACGCCAGCGTCAATGAACGCCTGATAGAGCGGATTGTTGTCCGCCTTGGGCGTCGCAACGCTTAGCGGGCCATCGCCGCCGTGATAGTCGTTGGGGCCGATATCGCGGGTTTCCGCCTTGCGATAGTAGGGCAGGCAGTCGAGATAGCCCCAGTTTTCGAGGCCCGGATGCTTGGCCCAGTTATCTAGGTCCAGCGCGTTGCCGCGGATATAACACATGCCATTGATCAACGAGGAACCGCCCAAGCCCTTGCCACGGCCGCACTCCATGCGTCGATTGTCCATGTGCGGCTCCGGGTCGGTCTCGAACGCCCAGTTATAGCGTTTACCCTGCAACGGGTAGGCCAGTGCCGCCGGCATCTGGGTGCGGAAATCGGCACGGTAATCGGGGCCGCCGGCTTCCAGCAGCAGCACGCTGACCGACGGATCCTCGGTCAGACGCGTGGCGAGCACGTTACCCGCTGAACCCGCGCCAATGATGATGTAGTCGAATTCTTGAGCCTGTTGCATACACACGCTCCTTTTATAATCAAAGAGATGAGAGGGGGAGACAGGCGCGCGCCCGGCTGGACGATAGAGTCCGGCCGAACGCAGCCCGTTCTATGCCAGCAAACCGATTGCCAGCAAACCGATTCGTTAGAACACCGATTCGAAGGGCCCCATCTCGACCTGCACCGATTTCGTCTGGGTATAGTGTGCCAGCGTTTCGACGCCGTTTTCGCGACCGATGCCCGACTGCTTATAGCCGCCGACCGGCATTTCGGCAGGGGAGTCGCCCCAGGTATTGATCCAGCAGATACCGGCTTCGATCTGATGAATGACGCGGTGAGCGCGATTGAGCCCTTCGGTGAAGAGGCCCGCGGCCAGGCCGTACTCGGTATCGTTGGCGCGGCGGATGACCTCGTCTTCGTCGTCGAAAGCCAGAATCGCCATGATCGGACCAAAGATCTCTTCTCGGACAATTCGCATGTCGTCTTCGCAATCGGTATAGGCCGTGGGAGCGACCCACGCGCCCTTGGCAAACTCGCCGTCGGTCAT
Organism: Salinicola halimionae; assembly: GCF_003206065.1. Taxonomy (GTDB): domain Bacteria; phylum Pseudomonadota; class Gammaproteobacteria; order Pseudomonadales; family Halomonadaceae; genus Salinicola; species Salinicola halimionae. Next base: position 836,657 of record NZ_PZJQ01000004.1, read on the forward strand.
GCGATTGCCCCCGACGAGCAGGCGCGCGCCGTCCTGCTTGGCGATCTCCAGGTAGCTGGCGACTTTCTCCAGGTGCTCGAAGCTGACCAGCGGGCCGAAGTTGGTGGCGGGATCCAGCGGATCGCCGGCCTTGATGCGGTTGACGCGCTCGACGATCTTGGCCTCGAAGGCCTCCTTGACCGAACGATGCACGAACACGCGGGTGCCATTGGTGCAGACCTGGCCGCTGGAATAGAAGTTGGCCATCATCGCACCGTCGGCGGCGCGATCGAGATCGGCGTCCTCGAACACGATCAGCGGCGACTTACCGCCAAGCTCCATGGTGACGTCCTTGAGCGTGGAACCGGCCGCGGCGGACATCACCTTCTTGCCGGTGCCCACTTCGCCGGTAAAGGTGATCTTGGCGAGGCCGGGATGCTCGGTGAGCATCGCGCCGACGCTGCCGTCGCCCTGAACGACGTTGAACACGCCATCGGGAAGTCCGGCTTCGGTGAAGATCTCTGCCAATCTCATCACGGTCAGCGGGGTGACCTCGCTCGGCTTGAAGACCACAGCGTTGCCGGCGGCCAAGGCCGGGGCCGCTTTCCAGCAAGCGATCTGGATCGGATAGTTCCACGCGCCGATGGCGCCGATGACACCCAGCGGTTCACGTCGGGTATAGACGAACGAGTCTTCGCGGAGCGGAATCTGCGTGCCCTCGATGGCGGGTGCCAGCCCCGCGAAATATTCGAGTGCGTCCGCGCCGGTCACGATGTCGACGCCAGTCGTTTCGCTGAGCGGCTTGCCGGTGTTCAGTGTTTCCAGCTCGGCCAGTTCGTCATTGCGTTCTCGCAGCAGCGCGACGGCCTTGAGCAGAATGCGCGAACGCTCCATGCCGGTCATCGTCGCCCACTGGCGCTGGCCGCGCTGGGCGCTTTCGATCGCCTTGTCGACATCGGCAGCGGTTGCCTGCTGGACGCTGGCGATGACTTCGCCGTTGGCCGGGTTGACCGCGTCGAAGGTCTGATCGCCGCTGGCTGGGGTGCGGCGGCCGTCGATGTAAAGTGTCTGTGTCTCGAGTCGTGCCATGTGACTCTCCCTTCGAGTAGCGAATGAAATAGCGTTGCTGGGGTGTTTGCGTGCTTTAGATGAGCGCTCGGGCCCGGCTTGCCATGTCAGCGTCTAGCGTATCTGTTCAGGCGTAATCGTTGGCGCGGGTTCTGACGGGCCGTGCCGTCTCGAGCTGGACGCGGACATAGTCGTAGGCCAGCTGACGGGCTCGGTCGACATTGAGCCCTTCCGGGGCCAAGGCGCCGCGTAGCCACAGGCCATCGATCAGGGCCGCCAGACCACGGGCGGCGTTTCTCGCCTCCCGCTTGGGCAGTACGCGACGAAACTGACAGCTTAGATTGGAGTAAAGCCGCCGATCGTTGACGCGCTGCAGCCGCTGAAGCGGAGGGTGATGCATGCTGCTGGCCCAGAACGCGAGCCATGTCTTCATCACCGACTGACTGGTCTGGCTACGGTCGAAGTTGCCATCGATAATGGCATGCAGGTGCGCTTCCGGGGGCGCATTGCCCAGTGCCGCGCGGCGTTCCAGTACGGCAGTGCCCAGATCACTCAGGACGTGACGCATGGTCGCTTCGAGCAGCCCGTCCTTGCCGGCGAAATAGTGACTGATGATGCCGGTGGAGACGCCCGCACGCTTGGCGATTCGCGCAATCGTGGCATCGGCCAGACCCGCTTCATCGATCGCTTCCAGCGTTGCCTGAATCAGCTGGCGACGGCGGATGGGTTGCATACCCAGTTTCGGCACGGGCTTGTCTCCTGAATCGGGGCTGTAGAATGAAAGCCTGCGGAGGGTGCGTTCCAGGCTTGGTCCGATAGGCCTGTCCCGATGGTCGCGTCAGGGCTGACTGACCTCGATTACGCTAACCTTCATCTGTTCCGCTCTCCTTAACTTGGCTTTCATCGTCAGAGAACGCCACCATTATGGAAATTTTTTATTGAACGGTCAATCAATAAAAACTAGTGTATTGTTCTGTCGAATGGAAAGTTCAGTATTCGATAATCAGTGATTATTGACGATAACTCATAATACGATCAGGGAGTTCAAGCATGAAACATCAACCGATCCTCTGGACCCTCGCCAGCGTAGGTTTGGCAACGGCACCGCTGACTCAGGCCCAAGCCCAGACACAACAACAGGAACCCGAGAGCTGTCAGACCGTTCACTTCGCGGAAGTTGGCTGGACCGACATCCAGGCCACCACCGCCCTCGCCAGTGTCGTCCTCGAAGATCTGGGTTACGAAGCGGCCTCTGATACCGTTTCCGTGCCGGTGGCTTACGCGGGCATGAAAGGTGGCGATTTCGACGTCTTCCTCGGTAACTGGATGCCGTCGATGAAATCGATCAGTGACCCGTACATCGAGAAAGGGCAGGTCGATCGTCCTCGAGCCAATCTGGAAGGCGCCAAATACACCTTGGCCGTGCCGCAGTACGTCATCGACGCCGGTGTCACCTCGATGGCCGATCTCGACGCGCATGCCGATCAGTTCGGCCACAAGCTGTTCGGGATCGAAGCGGGTAACGACGGCAACATGATCATTCAGCAGATGATCGACGACGACGCTTTCGGTCTGGGCGACTGGCAACTGGTGGATTCCAGCGAAGCCGGCATGCTGGCAGAGGTGAAAGCACGTACCCAGAGCGACGGTTGGATGGTGTTCTTGGGTTGGGCGCCGCATCCGATGAACACCAATTTCGATATCGGCTATCTCTCCGGTGGGGACGACTACTTCGGGCCGGATTACGGCGGCGCCACCGTCTACACCAACACTCGCGCCGGCTATGTCGACGAGTGCGGCAACGTCGGTCAGCTGCTCCAGAATCTGAGCTTCACGCTCGATATGGAGAACGAAGTCATGGGCAGCATCATGGATGACGGTGAAGACGAGAAAGACGCCGCCCGCGCCTGGCTCAAGGCCCATCCCGATACGCTGGATGCCTGGCTCGAAGGCGTGAAGACCGCCGATGGCGAACCGGGATTGCCGGCGGTCAAGGAAGCCCTGGGCGTTTAAGACCGAAGGCAATGGCGAAAAATCGCCTGGATTGTCACTGCGGGCTTGGGAAGCGCTGAATAAATCGACGAGCGGAGTAAAGCGCGAGGCGTACGGCGCACAGGAACCGGAGCCTATGGGGTATAGGTGAGGATTCTGCGCACCGCACAACGAAGTGATTTGCCCGCGCAGACATTTATGCAGTGTTTCCCTTGTCGAAGCGCGGGCCCGCAGGTATAGTCCGCCCCCGTTGCCGCTCGGCAACGTCTGCCGTCTTCAGGCAACCGCGTTGGCTACGTAGCTCAGCTGGTTAGAGCACATCACTCATAATGATGGGGTCCCCTGTTCGAATCAGGGCGTAGCCACCAACGCTCCTCTCCTCGATACGCTGTCTTCTGCACGATATTGGCCGGAACACGTGATCTCCTTCCGAACCTGGCCAGGGCAGGCGCTGCCATGCAGCGTATTGATTGTGCTGGATAATTCGCGCCCTCCGTTTTGAACATTCCTGCCAGTCGGCCTTGACGCAAAGGACTCAACGCGTATACTACGCCGCGTGCTGAAGGATGGTCCCCGATAGCTCAGTTGGTAGAGCAAATGACTGTTAATCATTGGGTCACAGGTTCGAGTCCTGTTCGGGGAGCCAACATCAGCCAGCGGTGAACGACGATCCCCGATAGCTCAGTTGGTAGAGCAAATGACTGTTAATCATTGGGTCACAGGTTCGAGTCCTGTTCGGGGAGCCATCGCCGACACCGTATGACATCATTGCCGCATCGATCCCCGATAGCTCAGTTGGTAGAGCAAATGACTGTTAATCATTGGGTCACAGGTTCGAGTCCTGTTCGGGGAGCCAATGCGATGATGTTTTTCCTCGCAAGATGATTTCCCTCCGTTTGATGTTTTTTCGCATGACATCGTTTTCCTGCCTTCCTGGCGTATTCTTGAATTCCCCGGCGCACGTTCGTCTGTATCGAAACGTTCATCTCGATATCACCAATCTGTCACGCTGCTGACATAAAACCCCTGCACACTGAGGTCATTCCTGAATAACGGGATCCGACGACCAGGAGCGAGTCATGGCTGAAATGATCGAGCAGCAGGAACTCAAGCGCTACAGCATCGAGCTGACCGAGCGTCCGGATGGTTCCTTTGGAGTCGTTGTCGCCAACGAGGAATCCGACGACAACCTGGAACTGCTGGCCGGGGCGCTGTGTCAGATCGCACTGGACCTGTATCAGCAGTCCAAGTCGAAGACTCACTGAACCGTTATCGCTCGTCCTGCCCTGGGGCGAGCAGCAATACCTGCCTTCCAGTCCATCCAGCTTGCCCAGCTGAGCCAGTCCATCCGAGCCCATGGCGAGCCGCCTGACCTCCTATCTATCGCTCACCGCTCACCCTGCCCCTGTTTCTGCTGACGTACATGCTGTTTTCTGGAATCGTCATCGTTAAGTTGATTTTAAAAATATTTTGTTAATTATAATTAATCAATGTTGGCTATTCTAATTATCTGGCAAATGATAATGTATTTTTGACCGCATATACATGTCGGGTAGTGAGAGTTTCTCGGCGATAGACTAAGAATACTTAGTCATGGCTTGCCGATCGATATTCTAAGCATGGTTTGGTTTTTCTAGGCCTGATACGGATAGTCCTCTAGCTGCAAGAACATTGAGGCTGGGAGCAATCGAGGAAGGCGATAGAAATACTTTCGCGCGGTCATTTTTTAAATGTTTTTCACATACCGCGAAGGAAATCGTATGCCTATCCATCATGTCGACGCAGGTGACCAATCGAGCATCCGAGATATCTATACCACTGATGCTTCGCAGGTAAGCCTTCCAAAATTCCGGATTCCACAAGGGCGAACTGAACCACACGCCGCTTATTCCCTCGTTCGGGATGAACTATTGCTCGACGGTAATGCGCGCCAGAATCTTGCCACGTTTTGCACTACGTGGGTCGAGGATGAAGTCAAACAGCTGATGTCGGATGCCGTCGATAAAAACATGATCGACAAAGACGAATATCCTCAGACGGCGGAGATCGAGAATCGCTGTGTGCATATTCTTGCCGATTTATGGCACGCACAGAAATCGTGGGAGACGATCGGTTGCTCGACGACGGGATCCAGCGAAGCGGCGATGCTTGGCGGACTTGCATTCAAATGGAAATGGCGTCAACGGCGGGAAGCTGAAGGGAAGGACGCGAGCAAGCCCAATATCGTGACCGGCCCCGTTCAGATCTGCTGGAAAAAGTTTGCGCGTTACTTTGATGTCGAGATTAGAGAAGTTCCGCTTGAAGGGGAGGCGCTGGGATTACAACCCGCGGATCTTCGAAAGTACTGCGATGAAAATACGATAGGGGTTGTTGCAACGCTTGGGGTGACGTTTACAGGCATCTACGAACCCGTGGAAGCCTTGGCGCGAGAGCTTGACGCCATCGAACGCGACTTGGGGCTGGATATTCCTATCCACGTCGATGCCGCATCTGGTGGTTTTATCGCGCCGTTCATCCAGCGTGATCTGGTATGGGATTTTCAGATCGAACGGGTGCGCTCCATCAATGCATCGGGCCACAAGTATGGGCTAGCCCCGCTAGGCGTGGGTTGGATCATCTGGGCATCAAAAGAAGGTTTACCAGAAGATTTAATTTTCTACGTTGACTATCTTGGCGGCAATATGCCGACTTTTGCACTCAACTTCTCTCGTCCTGGCGGAGAGATCATTGCGCAGTACTATAACTTTCTGCGTCTGGGGCGTGATGGTTATACGGCTATTCAGCAAGCCTGCTCCGATACGGCACAGTGGTTGGGCAATGCGCTGGCGAAGATTGGGCCGTTCGAAATGGTTTACGACGGGCATGGTGGGTTGCCGGCGGTGGCTTATAAGCTGACCGATTCCGATCATGGCTTCAGCCTTTACGATCTATCTGAGCGGCTTCGGATGCGGGGTTGGCAGATCGCCTCTTACCCGCTGCCCTCGAATCGTCAGGAAACCGTCGTTCAGCGTATCTTGATCCGACATGGGGTGAGTCGTGATCTGGCACGTTTACTTCTCGACGATATGAAGCGTGCGATTAAACACCTATCGGAAAACCCTGTGCCTAATTCGACGGCCAAACCGGGGTTCCATCATGGTTGACATACATCGTTGTGTTCGATCGGTATCAGGCATCTTCATTCGCTATTCGGGCTTGGCATTTCTATTTTTTACAGGACCTGCCGTTGCCCAGGATAGCGCGTCCTCCGCAGGAGGGCGCGTCATTGGCCAAATCTTCGATAGCGTAAAACCCGTAGCAGAAACCGGAGTACACGGTTTTTTTGAGCTACTCGGAAATCAGCCAATTGCATTTATTCTTCTCGCATTGGCGCTTGGTAATCTGATAGGGAAAGTCGATTTCAAGGGCGTCTCCCTAGGCTCAACGGCTGGTTCATTGCTGGTCGGTGTCATCATTTCGATGGTGGCGGAGGCCGTTTACGGGATCACCTATTCCATCCCTGGAATCTTATCCTCCTTCATGCTCTTGCTATTCATGTATGCACTGGGCTTGAAGGTGGGGCCGCAGTTCTTTTCTGGTCTTCGAAAGGGGGGGCTGGCCTTTATTGGAGTTGGCGTCATCGTTTGGGCGTTGAATTGGGTCATTTGCTATTTCGGCGCGTCTTGGGTGGGGTTGGCACCCGGATATGCGACAGGATTGATTTCAGGCAGTTATACCATCACGGCCATTCTCGGTGTCGGTCAGAGCGCACTGTCGAGCGGTGCTTATACGCCCCCTATGGGGATGACAGTGGAAGAGGTCGGAGCCAATATGGCTGCGGCTTATGCCATCAGCTATGTATTATCGAGTGTCGGCATTATCCTGTTGATTCGATATCTGCCGCGGATTTTTGGTCGCGATGCCAAGGCGGATGCGAAGCTGGCCGAGACTGAATACAGTGGTGGCGCGACGCATCCTGTACCGGGAGCGCCTGGCGCGCTAATAATGGGATTCTCGCCGTACGATCTACGCGCGTTTTGTGTGACTCATGAACAGCTCATCGGTCTTAGTCTTGCTCAGCTAGCTAAAGACTACCCTCAGGTACCGATACTGCGTGTCGTGCGAGACCATAAAATCCTCGATTTGTCCGATGATCTCGTGCTTGCGATGAACGACATTGTAACGGTGCGTGGGAACGTACATGACCTAATACTTGAAGAGGGAGAGTTGATAGGACCGGAGTCCGATGAGGCTCTTGCTCGGAATGTTCCTCTGGAAGTGGCTGACGTCCACATTGGCTCTCATGCTATCTCGGGGAAGACGCTTCAAGAGTTGGCAAGTCACGGAACCGGAGGCGTGGAAGTACAGGCGCTTTTCAGAGCTGGCAATGAACTTCCGCTTGGACCGGCTAGCGTCGTGTCATTCGGCGACGTGGTGCGTTTGACTGGGCCCGATGCAGCGCTTAAGGCTGCCGCAAAGCAACTGGGCGGACGCGCGATCCTATCGACAATGAAATCCGAGGTGCTCTATCTTGCGCTGGCCATGTTGGTGGGCTATCTGGTTGGCATTGTTAGTGTCTCGATCTCGGGTATCCCATTCTCTCTAGGTACTTCAGCAGGGTGTATTCTCGCAGGCGTGGGCGTGAGCTACTTCCGGAGCCGCAATCCTGAGTTCGGCGGGCCAGTTCATGAAGGCGCACGGAGTTTTCTTCAGGACTTTGGGTTGAATGCGTTTGTCGTGGTTCTATCTGCGAATGTCGGACCCAAAGTCATCACTGCGCTCGGTGGCGACACCTTGGTGTGGTTGGCGCTAATAGGGACGCTAGGTGCTTTGGTCCCACCGTTGATTGCATTCTGGGTCGGATTTAAATTTTTTGGGCTTAACTCCATCATCGCCGATGGTGCCACCACAGGTGGGCGCAACAGTACGCCAGGACTGAATGCGATCATTGAAGAGTCGGGGAGCTCGGTGGCCGCCGTGCCTTATCCGGTCAGTTACGCTCTGACGACGGTTCTGGCGCTGATCGGTGGCTATTTCTCGATGATTTTATCGTAACTTACCGATGACACCGAAAGTCAGTTCGATAGTTCTTGACGAACTACTTCGGTGTCTATGATGAGCGCATCACTAGTACTGCTTTAAAAGGGAAGATGGCAAAGTTTGAGTGCCGCTATCGCATGCCGTTTGTCTACTGCCTGGCCTGCGACGATCTGAATCTTGCGAGCATGGATGTCTGAAGTTGACTGAAAGCGTCGACGTATGAATGTCGGCTCCGCATCGCATCGGCCACGAGCCGGTAAAGGAGGAAGGTATGCCTGAGTTCATGAAAGCGGCGGTCGTTCACGAGTTTGGCCAGCCGCTGGTAATCGAAGAAGTGCCGGTGCCGCAACCGGGGCCGGGCGAAGTGCTGGTCAAGATCAAGGCCAGTGGCATCTGCCACACTGATTTACACGCCGCTCACGGCGACTGGCCGGTCAAGCCGACCCCTCCTTTCATTCCTGGCCATGAGGGCGCTGGCGTAATCGTTGCCTTGGGCGAAGGCGTCACGCATCTCGAGGAGGGTGACTCCGTCGGCATCGCTTGGCTGCATGACGCTTGCGGGCACTGCGAATTTTGCCTCACCGGATGGGAGACGTTGTGCGAGAGCCAGAACATGAGCGGCTATACCGTCAACGGTAGCTTTGCGGAGTACGCTACCGGTAACGCCGACTATGTCGCACGCTTGCCGGATGGCGTTGACTATGCTGCCATCGCACCGATCCTGTGCGCCGGCGTCACTACCTACAAGGGTATCAAAGAGACCGACACCAAGCCGGGGGAGTGGATCGCGATTTCCGGTATCGGCGGATTGGGCCACATCGCGGTGCAGTATGCGAAGGCGATGGGCCTGCATGTGGTAGCGCTGGACGTCTCTCAGGAAAAGCTCGATCTGGCCAAACAGCTGGGAGCCAATGTCTCGGTCAATGCCCTAGACGAAGACGCCGTCGATCAGGTGATTGCTGCCACCGGTGGTGGTGCGCACGGGGTGTTGGTCACAGCGGTCTCGGTCCCAGCTTTCAATCAGGCGCTCAACTATGTCCGCCGTAAAGGCACTATCAGCCTCAACGGTTTGCCACCGGGGGAATTCCAAACGCCAATCTTCGACGTGGTGCTCAAACGCATCACCTTGCGTGGATCTATCGTTGGGACGCGCAACGACATGGCCGAGGCTCTGCGATTCGCCGCTGAAGGTAAGGTCAAGGCGCATATTCATAAGACCCGACTTGAAGACATAAACCAAGTCTTCAGCGATCTGGAAAAAGGGGTTGTAGACGGCCGGATGGTAATGGTCATGGAGTAACCCCCTTGGGTGTGTCGCTCCGCTGCATTCTATTACCTCCGGTTCTCTTCGATTGTTCTTCCAATAGTACGAATTTGTCACAGTGCTGGAATATTGGACCGCAATACTATTTCGTGGTTGGGAGACAAAAACTCGATAAACGATGAGTACGTCATGGGCGAGTGAATACTTGCCTCTTGGCCCGCCTGAGCTATCTCCAAGCGACGGGCGCCTGTTGGCGCGTCGTGTTCTGGCGTGTCCAATTCGTTCTGTAAACCATCCTTAAATTTGAAGTTAACTAATTGCCGTGACACCATGCCGTCAACCATCGATTTCATACAGGTTGACTAATAGCATGGCGATGCCTTCATTTCCTTCCCTGAGCGCGACGCTGCGCCACGACTGGCAGCGCGACGAAATCCAGACACTGCTGGAGCGTCCGTTCAACGATCTGCTGTTTCAGGCTCAGGGCGTTCACCGCCAGCATTTCGATCCCAACGCAGTGCAGATATCCACGCTGCTCTCGATCAAGACCGGTGCCTGCCCGGAAGACTGCAAGTACTGCCCGCAGTCCGGGCACTACAACACCGGGCTCGAACGCGAAAAGCTGTTGCAGCTGGAAACCGTGATGGCCGAGGCGCTCAAGGCCAAGGCGGTCGGTGCCAGCCGTTTCTGCATGGGCGCGGCATGGAAGCATCCCACCGCCAAGGACATGCCGCTGGTGCTGGAGATGGTTCGCGGCGTGCGCGCCATGGGGCTAGAAACCTGCATGACGCTGGGCATGTTGAACCGCGATCAGGCCGAGCAGCTCGGCGCCGCCGGGCTCGACTACTACAACCACAACCTGGATACCTCGCCGGAGTATTACGGCGAGATCATTACCACCCGTACCTACGCCGATCGTCTGGAAACCCTCGATCACGTACGCCAATCCGGCATGAAGATCTGCAGTGGCGGCATTCTGGGGATGGGCGAAAGCGTCAGTGACCGGGCGGGGTTGTTGCAGCAGCTCGCCAACCTGCCGGTGCATCCCGAGAGCGTGCCGATCAACATGCTGATTCGGATCCAGGGCACGCCGCTGGAACACGTCGAGGATCTCGACCCCATCGAGTTCATTCGCACCATCGCCGTGGCCAGAATCCTGATGCCGCACTCGCATGTGCGCCTGGCCGCCGGGCGTGAATTGATGAGCGACGAGACGCAGGCTCTGGCGTTCTTCGCCGGTGCCAACTCGATCTTCTACGGCGAGCGTCTGTTGACCGCGCAGAACCCGCAGGCGGCCCACGACCGTCAGCTTTTCGAGCGTCTCGGGTTGCATCCCGAGACGCGCGAAGACGTCGATGATGCAGCGCATGAGGCCGCCCTCGAGGCACGCGTGACCCGAGCACGGCTAGATGCCATGGTCACCGACGCCATGGCGTCGAACGCGGCTCGGGCCTGAGCGTGAGTGACACGGCAGTGCCGGGGGCATCACGTAATTCGCCGAGCGATTCACCGAGCCATTCACCGAGCGATTCGCCAAACGAGTCGCTGGATAGCTCGTTGGATGGTTCGTTGGAAGGCTCGCTGGATGAGACGCTGGCGGGGCGTCTGGCAGTGCAGCGAGAGCGTCAGCGCTACCGCCGGCGCGTGACCACGACAGCGATAGGGCCCCGCTTTCGTCGCAACGGGCGCGAGATGCTGGCGTTTTGCAGCAACGATTATCTGGGATTGGCCGGCGATCCGCGATTGGCCGAGGCCCTGGCCGACGGCTCGCGCCGTTTCGGTACCGGCGGCGGGGCTTCACATCTGGTCTGCGGCCACAGCGAAGCCCACGAGCGGCTCGAATCTCGGCTTGCCGAGTTGACGGGATGCTCACGGGCGCTGCTGTTTTCCAGCGGCTACCAGGCCAATCTCGGCGTGATCTCGGCACTGCTGAGTCGTGGCGATATCGCCCTGCATGATCGACTCAATCACGCCTCGCTGCTCGATGGCACTCGCCTGTCCGGCGCCAGGCTGCAGCGTTTCGCACACAACGATCCGGCCGACTGCGGTGAACAGCTCTCCAGACTTGATCCGGCACGCCGCCGATTGGTGGTCAGTGACGGCGTCTTCAGCATGGATGGTGACGTCGCCGAGCTCGCCGCGCTGGTGGCGCAGTGTCGTCGACACCACGCTTGGCTGATGATCGATGACGCTCATGGTGTCGGCGTTTTGGGCTCGCAGGGCGGCGGTACGCTGACGGATCAGGGCGTCGATCCCAGTGGGGTGGAGGTGATTGTCGGCACGCTGGGCAAGGCGCTGGGGACGCAGGGCGCTTTCGTTGCCGGTAGCGAGACCCTGATCGAGGCACTGATTCAGTTCGCGCGACCCTATGTGTATACCACCAGCCTCTCGCCGGCCCTGGCCTGGGCCACGTTGACCAGTCTGGACATTCTGCGCGACGAACCGCATCGGCGAACGCAGCTGGCGACGCTGATCGATCGTTTCCGCGAAGGTGCTGACGCATTGCGCGAGTTCGACCTTCACCTGATGCCATCGCGGACACCGATTCAGCCGCTGGTTCTCGGCCCTGCTTGGGGATATGCCAGGGGAGACGCCAGGGGAGACGCCAGGGGAGGCGGCCAAGACGCCGCGGCCGTCTCGCTGGCGGCAGCGCTGGAGGCGGCAGGAATCTGGTGTACCGCGATTCGACCGCCGACGGTCCCCGCCGGCACCTCGCGGTTACGTATCACGCTGTCGGCGGCCCATACCCCAGACGACCTCGAGCGCCTGCTGACCGCACTGGTCGATAGCGCGCGTCGCCTGATACCGAATTGCGAGGAGGCGACATGAATACCCAAACGCTGGTGCTGTTGCCCGGCTGGGCGCTGGGGCCGTCACCGCTGGCGCCACTGGTACAGGCGTTGCGCCAGCGGTTGCCCGGATTCAACGTCGAGTGCGTCGCCTATCCCGAACTGACCAGTCATCGCTCGGAAAGCTGGATCGCGGCGCTCGATCACGCCTTGCCGCAGGATGCCTGGCTCGCCGGCTGGTCGCTGGGCGGCATGCTCGCCACGGCACTGGCAGAATGGCGCGGGCGGCGGGCGCGGGGACTGATCACCCTCGCCACCAATGCCAGTTTCGTTGCCCGCCCCGGTTGGCCCAACGCCATGGCGGCGGAGACGTTCGGCGCCTTTCGAAACGGAATCAACCAAGCGCCCGGGCGCACCTTGTCCCGGTTCGCCCAGTTGAGCGCCCAGGGCGGTCGTGACTCGCGCCGGCTGGGGCGTCAGCTGTTCGCGGCTCTCGAGGCAACCCCGCTGGATCAATCGCTGGCAGGGCTGGCGCTGCTGTCGCAGTTCGATCTTCGCGACACCCTGGGGCGACTACGGATTCCCCAGTTGCACCTGTTCGGCGACAACGACCTGCTGGTGCCGTCGTCTGCGCGCGAGGCCATCGCCGCACGCCTGCCCGCAGGCGGTCGCACGGCATCGATAGCGGACGCGGGTCACGCCTTTCCGCTGACGCAGATCGACGAGACGGCCGAGCTGATGGCGTCTTTCCTGCGCTCGCGTTTCTCTTTATCGCACCCGAAGCCGTGCGTTGGCTCACAGCATCCGCGTTCGCGAGGTGCATCATGACTGCCGAGTCCAATGTTGCGCTTTCGTTTAATGACGCCGCACGACAGGCTCGAATTGCCGCCAATTTTTCCCGCGCGGCGGCATCCTACGACGATGGCGCACAGCTGCAGCGCGAGGTCGCCGACGATTTGATGGCCCGACTGCCGCAGAATCTCGACCCCCGCACGTTGTTGGATGTCGGCTGTGGCACCGGCTATCTGGTCTCGCATCTGACCCAGCGCTATGACGCCGTATCGATCGGGCTGGATATCGCGCCGGGCATGCTGGTCGAAGCGCGGCGACGACACACCGGTCGGCCGATACGATGGTTGGCCGGCAGTGCGGAACAGCTGCCGCTGGCCGATCGCAGCATCGATCTGATGGTCTCCAGTCTGGCACTGCAGTGGTGCGACTCTCTCGATGGCTTCCTGGTGCAGGCGGCGCGGGTGCTGCGGCCGGGCGGCTGGCTGGCCTTCACCACGCTGTGCGACGGCACGCTGGAAGAGTTGCAACACGCATGGCGGCAGGTCGATGGCGCTCGTCACGTCAACGACTTCATGGCCGAAGCCAGGTTGATCGACGCGTTGAAAGGGCCGGGTTGGCGGCTGCACGACGCGATCATGACCACACGCCGGACCTATCACGCCACGCCGACCGATACGCTTCGCGCCTTGAAACGTATCGGTGCCAACACGATCACCACCTCTAAGCAGGCCGGTGGAGGACTGGCTGGCCGTCGCCGCTTCGCGCAGCTGGCGCAGGCGCTGGAAACCTGGCGGGAGGGCGCAGGCATACCGACCCGATATCGCGTCGCGACCGTGCTGATGCGACGTTCCAATCTCGACGCAACGTACTAATCCTGAGGCACCGTACTAATCCTGAGGCAACGTACCAATCCCGAGGCAACGCACTAATCCCTGGAATTGACTCATGAACGCCTATTTCGTCACCGGCACCGATACCGATGCCGGCAAAACGGTGGTAACTGCAGGCCTGCTGGCAGCGGCAAGGCGCAGAGGATTGACCACGGCCGGCGGCAAGCCGGTCGCCTCCGGCTGCGAGCGAACGCCCCAGGGGCTGCGTAACGCCGATGCGTTGGCGATTCAGGCCCAGTGCCACCCGATGCTGCCGTACGAGGCGATCAATCCCTTCGCCTTCGAGCCCGCCATCGCGCCACAGTTCGCCGCGCGGGAGGCGGGCGTCTCACTGGCCTTGTCTGCTTTGGAACTGCCCATGCGCGCGCTGCTAGCGCGGCGTGCCGATATCACCCTGATCGAGGGCGCCGGCGGCTGGCGAGTGCCGCTCAACGATCACCAATCGCTGTCGGATCTCGTGATCGCACTGGCGTTGCCCGTCGTGCTGGTGGTCGGCGTTCGACTGGGCGCGATCAATCACGCCCGGCTGACGCTGGAAGCGATCCTTCACGACGGGCTGACGATCGCAGGATGGGTCGCCAACGTGATCGACTCCGAGCTGCCTCGCCGGCAAGAGAATCTGGGTTCGCTCATCCATTGGCTCAGCGAGGAGGCCGGCGTGCCGTGCCTGGGTGTCGTTCCATGGTTGGAAAAAGAACCCGGGCTGCAGGTGCCATCGGCCGAACGTGTCGCCGACTTTCTAAATATCGAACCGCTGCTGGCCTCGAGCGCCAATACCCAAACCCCTGACCATGGATATATCGAATGAGCGCCAACAACGACTGGATGCAGCGCGACCTGGCCAGCCTGTGGCACCCGTGTACGCAGATGAAGGACCACGAGACCCTGCCCATCGTGCCGATTCGGCGCGGCAAGGGCGTGTGGCTCGAAGACTTCGAAGGCCAGCGCTATCTGGATATCGTCAGTTCGTGGTGGGTCAATGTATTTGGCCATGCCAACCCGCGCATCAACGACCGCATCAAGCACCAGCTCGATGAACTGGAGCACGTGATTCTGTCCGGCTTCACCCATCAGCCGGTGATCGAATTGTCTGAGCGCCTGGGCCAATTGGCGCCCGCCGGGCTGGGGCACTGCTTCTACGCCGATAACGGCTCTTCGGCCGTAGAGATCGCGTTGAAGATGAGCTACCACTACTGGCGCAATGTCGGCCGTCCGGAGAAGCGGCGCTTTCTCACCATTTCCAACGGCTATCATGGCGAAACGCTGGGCGCGCTGTCGGTAGGTGATGTCGCGCTCTACACCGAGACCTATCGCTCGCTGCTGCTGGACGTGATCAAGGTGCCGGCGCCGGACGGTTTCGGACTGCCACGGGACCAGTGGATCGATCAGGCCCGTGTCGCCTTCGTCCAGATGGAAGCGGCGTTGGCGCGCCATGCCGACGAGCTGGCGGCGGTCATCGTCGAACCGCTGATCCAGTGCGCCGGGGGCATGCGGATGTACCCGCCGGAGTATCTGACCTGGCTGCGTGAGGCCTGTGATCACCACGGAGTTCAACTGATCTTCGACGAAATCGCGGTTGGCTTCGGCCGCACCGGCACGCTGTTCGCCGGCGAGCAGGCCGGCGTTCGCCCCGATTTTCTGTGTCTTTCCAAGGCGCTGACCGGTGGCTACCTGCCGCTGTCGGTGGTGATGACCACCGATGAAGTCTACGCCGCCTTCTACGATGACTATGAAACGCTCAAGGCGTTTCTGCACTCCCACAGCTACACCGGCAACCCGCTGGCCTGCGCGGCCGCGTTGGCCACGCTGGATATCTTCGAACAGGATGACGTGATCGTCGCCAATCGTGACAAGGCCGCGCTGATGGGGTGGCTCGCCGAACCGATGCGCGATCATCCCCACGTCGGTGATGTGCGCCAGACGGGCATGGTGATGGCGATCGAGATGGTCAAGGACAAGGCGAGCCTGACGCCCTATGACTTTCGTGAACGGCGCGGGCTGCGGGTGTTCCGACATGCCCTGTCACGCGGGGTGATGCTGCGCCCGCTGGGTAACGTGATTTACTGGATGCCGCCTTACGTGATCACCCCGGAAGAGCTGGAATGGGTGGCGCAAGTCACTCGCGAGGGGCTGGAAATCGCGACCGCAGATTAAAAAAAGCGTGAAACTGGATTATCGCCCGTGCGACGAAAGTCGCTCGGGCGTTTGGTTGTCGGATTTCGCCGGGTTCGTTTCCGGTGTGAAAGAGGGCTGCCGTTTTCCTCCGCCAAGTCGATGAATGGACATGGCTTTTTGAATTGGCCGCCGATCATGACCGACTGCATCATACTATTGGCAAATGATGACTCTGCAATGGATCCACTGCCGTCATACGTCATACATGACTACATAAATCATCCTAATAGACAGTTTTGGGTAATTAACCTACCCCCACGCCACCTAAGTAATGATTGTTGTCGTCTCGAATCGGGCCGCATATTGATCTTGCCGAAGACGTCATGAATCGCTCGGATCAAGAAGTTAAAACGTTCGTTTTATGATCGTCTCGAAATCGTTCAGCGATAGCTGAAAAACGAAATTGATTTCCAAACCGATATTGGCGGAGGTTTTCATGTCGATCTACCAGAGTGATATCGAAGCGTTGACTCGATCGTGTCAAGAGAACAACAGCAGGTGGGGCAATGTGGATCCGGAAAACGTGGCCAGAATGCGAGCGCAGAATCGCTTTCGTACCGGGCTCGACATTGCTCGCTACACGGCAGGTATCATGCGTCGCGACATGCGCGAGTATGATGAAGACGCGTCACGGTACACGCAGTCTCTGGGCTGCTGGCACGGCTTTGTCGGGCAGCAGAAACTGATTTCGATCAAAAAGCACCACGGCACCACGAAAGGCAAATATCTCTACCTTTCCGGCTGGATGATCGCGGCGATGCGGTCCGAGTTCGGTCCGCTTCCCGATCAGTCCATGCATGAAAAGACGGCGGTTCCGGCGTTGATAGAAGAACTCTATACGTTCTTGAGGCAGGCCGATGCGCGTGAACTGACACATCTTTTTCGTGAGCTGGATCAGGCCAGGAAAAGTGGAAACGAGGTGATGGCGCGCGGTTTTCAAGAGAAGATCGATCATTTCGAGACGCACATCGTCCCTATTATTGCCGATATCGATGCGGGGTTCGGTAACGAAGAAGCGACCTACCTGCTGGCCAAGAAGATGATCGAAGCAGGGGCCTGCTGCATCCAGCTCGAAAATCAGGTCTCCGATGCCAAGCAGTGCGGTCATCAGGATGGAAAAGTGACGGTTCCGCATGAGGATTTCGTCGCCAAGATCAGCGCGGTTCGCCATGCGTTTCTGGAACTCGGGGTGGAAGAGGGCGTTATCGTCGCGCGGACCGACTCCCTGGGCGCGGGGCTGACGCAGAAATTGCCGATGAGCAAGGAGCCAGGCGATCTTGCCCATCAGTACAACAGCTTCCTGTGCACGGTGCCGATCTGCTCGGTCGATGATGTCAACGAAGGCGACATCCTGATCAAGCTCGATGGGGATCTACGCAAACCGCTGCGCCTGGCCAATGGGCTGTATCGCTTCCGCTCCGACACTGGCGAGGACCGGGTGGTGATGGACTGCATCCACTCGCTGCAGAACGGTGCCGACCTGCTGTGGATCGAGACCGAGAAGCCCCACATCGGTCAGATCGCCGGGATGGTCAACCGCATTCGGGCCGTGGTACCGGATGCCAAGCTGGTCTACAACAATTCGCCCTCGTTCAACTGGACGCTCAACTTTCGTCAGCAGGTCTTCGATAGCTGGCAGGCGGCGGGTCGGGACCTGTCCGGCATTGAGCGCAGCCTGCTGATGAGCGCCGAATACGATGCCTCCGAGCTGGCGGAAGAGGCAGATCGTTGGATTCGTGACTTCCAGCGCGATGCGGCTCGCGAGGCGGGTGTCTTCCATCATCTGATCACCTTGCCGACCTACCATACGGCGGCGCTGTCCACCGACGAGCTGGCTGAAGGTTATTTCGGCGAGGCAGGCATGCTGGCGTACGTGGCGGGCGTCCAGCGCCGCGAGATCCGGCGCGGTCTGGCATCGGTCAAGCATCAGGACATGGCCGGGTCCAATCTCGGCGACGACCACAAGGAGTATTTCTCCGGCGCGGCCGCACTCAAGGCCGGCGGTGGGCTCAATACCATGAACCAGTTCGGCTGAGTTCCGGCTTGAACACGACCGGCGATCCGGTCGCGACAACAGCGGCGGGCCATGCCTCGAAGTGAGGCATGGCCCGCTTTTCGTCGCTTGGCGCTCAAGGCTGGACTTTCCTGAGCTTGGGTATCGGTGCCTTGGGTATCGGCCCGGAGCTTACAGCTTATACGACGCCGGGTTGTCCCAGATACTATCTTCCTTGGCAAAGGCCGGGTTGTCGTCGGTGATCGCCCGCTCGCCGATCAGTTGCATCCAGGAGTCGATGTCGGCGCTGCTGATCTTGCCATCCGAACCGTCCTGTTTATGCAAGGTATCCAGCAGGGCGAAGAAGTCTTCGTTGTCGAGCAGGAATTGCGCCGCGTCCCGCTCCTTCTTCGAGTGGCCGTTTTCCGGATCGGCGATCTTCTTCAGATCCTTCTTGCTGACGATATCGTCGCCGCCCGTCCAGTCGTTGCCGCCATCGCCCTCGTCCCAGTTGAAGAGAATGGTGTCGATGGTTTCCTTGTGCTCCTGGTAGAACTCCTGGCCGTGGATATTGAGCTGCATCTGGTCCTTGTCGAAATCGAAGAAGAAGTCATCGACGTTGCCATTCTCCTCGATCTCCTGGGTGAATTTGTCGTACTGCTCCGGCTGGGCATCCCACGCCGCCATGTCTTCGGGGAACCACTCCTTGAACAGGGGGTCGGGTTCCTTGTCGTCGTCTCCGGCGTGCATCATCTCCTTGAAGCCGTAGCTTGAGTTGATCAGGTAGTTGAACTTCTCGCCCCAATCGTCCTCGGTCACGCCATCGTCGGCGAACTGCTCGAACTGGTCGCGTATCTTGCCTTCGGTCTCGGCGCCTTTCTTCTGGGCCATCACGGCATTGAGAATCAGGCTGGCGAAGCCGACGCCCAGCCCGATCAGATTGCCGATCGGCCCGGCTGCACGGAGACCCGCGCCCAGCCCGGAGAGCACACGGGAAGCCGTCTGCAGCGATGCGCCGATTTCGGCGGCGCCGCCGATGGTGAAGAACGAGCCGGAGACCACGCCAGTCGAACTGGCGGCGAACTCCATCGGGGTGCCGCCGTTCTTGATCAGCTGGTTCAACCCGACGCCCGCGACGACGGTATCGAGAATGCCGCCGGCGAAGTCGGTCATGTAGGCCAGGCCCTTGAGCGCCGGGCCGAAGATGTTGGTCTTCTTTTTGCCGCCACTATCACCGTTGGTACCCCCGTGGCCGTCACCACTCGTGTTGCCGGGGCCGTCGGGCGACGTGCCGCCCTGGGTGCGTTCGCCGTTGGTCATGACGTCGGCTTCGTCATCCAGCGCCTGATTCCAGGACTGCATGGCGGCTTTCGACGATTCGCCGTTGCCAGGCTCGAAGCGCTGGTGGAGATCGTCGCTAAAGCTGTCGAGATCGTCCAGCGCGTCGCCAGCGCCGCTGGGCAGGGCGCCGCTGTCCGTCGGGCGTACATCGTCCAGGCGGTTGGCGATATCATCCAGTCGGTCGAGCTGTTGCGCGCGTTCGGCATCGGATAGCGTCGGATCGGATTCGATCGAGGAGCGGATGGCGCGATGCTTCTCCATCATCTCGTCGAACATGGCTGGTGCCTGGTCCGGCATCTTGCCTTTGCCCTTGCCATCGGCGTCCAGTAACTGGCGGTACTCCGCCACGGCCCGATCGAAGTCGTCGATCTGGGCGAAGCGTTGTTCCGATGGTGTCGCCGAGGAGGCGAAGGGCTGCATTTCCTCGAACAGGTCGTCGACCAGCGCTCTGAGATCGTCCGCATTCTGGGGCGCCAAGCCCTCTTTCTTCATTTCGACCTTGTCGAGTCGATCCTCGATAGTGTCCAGGCGCTGCTGGATCTCCTTCTTGTCATCGTCGCTGAGTGAGTCGGATTCCTTGACGATGCGATCGACCTCGTCCAGTTGGCCCTGGATGTCGTCGACCAACCCCTGAGCCTTCTGTTCGAAATCGGGGGCATTCTCTTGATCGAGGAGGGTATCGAAAGACTCGAGCTTGCCGCGAATGTCGTCCAGCTTGCCTCGCGCCTGCTCGCCCGGGTTGAGGGAGGGTGCTTTATCGCCGTTGAACTTGTCGGGAAAGCGCTCGCGAAGGACATCGCCCATCTCCTTGTCGAGTCCGAGCGCCTGGGTGATGTTGGTGGTGCCGAACAGCTTGGCCAGCCGGCCGCCTTCATCGAGTTTCGGGCCCACTGCATCGGTGATGCCCTTGAGCGCGAAAGGCGTGGTGCCGATGAACACCAGCATGCCGCGAGCGACGGTCATGCGCTCTTGCCAGGTGTCACCGAAATCGTCACCCGAGCGGCGATAGATGGCATTAGCCAAGGCGGCGGTGCCGCCAATCGCGAACATGGTATTCGAGCTCATCAGGCTGCGGAACCCGCTCTTCAGCGAGTCCTTGAATGTTGCGCTCTCGGCATCGCCGACCTGAACGGCCGGTGGATTCCCGCTTTTCCCCTGGGTCAACTGCTGATATTTATCCACGGCGCGCTGGGTGATGTTCTCGAGCAGGATCGGACTCGACATGGCCTCCTTGACGTTGCTACCGCTCAGCGCCAGCGACTTGATAGCCTCCTTCACGCCAGAGGCGATCGCCATGATCTTGGTGAACTGCATTTTCTCGTCTGCCGACAGATTGGGCGGTACCGTGGCCTTGGGATCGGTCTTGTCGGCGGAGAGCGCATCCTTCACCGCATTCCAGACGCCGTCGGTGGTCTGAATGCCGAAGGTGCTGTAGGTAATACTTGTGAGTATCGTCGGTAGCATGTCGGCAGCGACCTGCTCCGCGGCTTCCTCGCTCTTGGGTGATATGTCGCCGCCGTCCTCATATTCGGCGTCGATATCGCTGAGCTCTTCCTCGATGCCTCTGGCGGTACTGGCCGCCGTGATGCTGCCTCTCGCCTCGGCCGCGCGGTCGGGGTCGAGCGCTTGCAGCGTGTTCAGATCATTGTTCAAACGCGTGGCGGCTTCGTCGCCGAAACCCTTGCCACGCAGGTCCTCGATGGCGTCGAGGTATTCCGCGCCTTTATCGCCGGTCAACGAGTCGTAAATCTTGTCCGCGAGCCCGTCGCGATCCTTGATCTTGCTCTGGGCTTCCGTCATCGCCTCGTCGGTGAACTTGGCGATTTCCTCGTCCCCGAGCAGTTTGGCGAGTTCCTCGCCGAGCTTCTCCTCATGGATCAGGCCGCGCAGGTCGGCGGGATCCATGCCCTGGGTGTCGCTGGCGTAGTAGGTCCAGTCGCCGCCGTGATTGACCGTCATGTAGGGCAGATACTGGAAGCTGCCGTCGTCCAGTTGGGATTTGAGTTCGAGAAGGCGGGCATACTTCTTGAAGTTCTCGTTGTCCGAGTTTTCCGCTTTCTCCTCGAGCTTCTCCATGTAGAGCTCGGTGACCGTTTTCGCGTCGCCGTCATCATTCTCGACGGTGGTCTCCTGGCCCATCAGATTGGTCTCTTCCGACTCGGGCAGGTCGTGATCGGCAAAGGCTTTGTCGATGACGTCCTCGCTCGATGTCTGCTGGAAGCTGGAGGCAGCCTCGAAATGCTCAGGTGTCACCCCCTTCGAGACCACGAACTTCTCGCCATCGACCTCGACCAGCTTGAGCCCTTCGATGACGTCACCGTGCTCGTCGGTGGCGCTCTTGACGCTGTCGCCCTTGCCCAGGACCGGAATGTCCTCGTCCACAGAGCGTAGCTTGTAACCGTCGTCCTCGAGCTCGTGGATCCGGTCCCAGGTTTTCTGTGCGTTGGAAACCGTTTCGAACAACGCTGGCGTCAGGGCCTTCGACACCACCACATTCTTGCCGTCGTGAGTGGTGAAACGAATGACGTCGTCACGCGCATCGGTCTGCCAGCTGAAATCCTTGAAATCATTGAACTTGGGCGCTTCGGTATCGGCGCCGGCGATGGTGGCGCCATCGTCCACCGCGCCATCGATGGCATTCTGATGCTCGGCGTTACCGCCCAAGGTCGCGTACTGCTCGTTCAAGTAGTCATAAAGCTCCGGGTTGTCGCTGCGCGCGACAACGAACTTCTCACCGTCATGCTCATAGCGAATCACCTCCGGGCCGACTTCACCGGGCGCGCCGACCTCGGTGTTGTAGTAAGAGGGCGGGGTGGCGTCGGCGCCGATGCGCTGGTAGCCGTCCGCCTCGCTTTCATTGATGCCGATCAGGCTTTCGTAATCCTTCTTGATGGCGGCGTAGAGCACGGGGGCGGCGCGTTCGGCAACCACGACCCGGGTGCCGTTCTGCATCTCGTAGCGGATGACACCCTTGGCAGCTTCATCGGGCGGGGCGATGAAACGGTAGTCGCTAAGCTTGCCGGGAGGCTCGGCATCGGGCGGTAATACGCCATAGCCATCTTCCGCGCTCTCGTTGATGCCATTGATCTGATCAAAATCCTGCTTGATCGTCTCGAACAGCGTCGGCGTGGATTGCCGGTCGACTTCGATGGCCTTGCCGCCCTTGGTCTCGTAGCGAATGAGATCGTCGCCGATCGTCACGATCTGCTTGTAATCGTTCAGATTGCGGGGCGGCTCGGTTTCACCATCGGCTTGTTTCCAATTCTGGGATTCTTCGTCGCCGGATTCGACTGCCTTTCTGCTCAGATTCAGTGTTTTTGACAATGTCGATACCCAGCGCTCAGCGCTGTGCTTGCCAGCGGTCGGGTCGCTGGTGTCGGGCACGTTGTTCGATGCATTTTTCAGCGTGAGTTCCTGGGGCATGACTAAGGGTCTCCCTGTTGTTTATTTAATACTCGTTCAATAACCGCCCGGATTCAGTGCTGATTGGATAAAAGCCGTGTCGTTCTGTGGGTAAATAGTCAGTGATTGTCGCTGAGGCGTAACTTGAGCGAGCGTCAGTACATTTCCGCGCTCGAACACGGCTGTCACTGCCGATCTCCGGAAATTGCGGATCTCGGCATGGCTCTGACTTTGAATTCCTTTTCCGCCTGCGGCCCGATCGACGGCATCCGATCGTTTCCGAATGTATTGACGGGCTTATGTTGCTAAGACGTTTTTCCTACGCATCAACACGTTACGAACCCCGTTGAATGCCTGACGTACTATTCATGACGAACGAGTCGTCGAGCGCGAGCTTCGGTGAGCGCTGAATAACAACAAACTGACGTTCGGGTCGCTGCGCGGCCGAGGAGCATTCATGCCGGGGTTCGTCGATGAAGTCACTCCGACGCTGATAAGAGGATGGTACGTGGACCCCGGCCGGCCGCCCGTGGGACAGCGCGTGGTCATTTCGGTCAACGGCGAAGCGCGCTATTGCGCACTATGTCAGGATGCGCGACCCGATGTGGTCGCAGCGGGTATCACTCATCATCCCGAAGTCGGATTTCGGGCACCACTCGCGCTTCAGATCGGCGATCTCGTTCGTGTCAGAGCGCTGGATAGCGGCCGGCTACTGGGCAGCGGCCTGGCCGTCGTGATGCCGGAGACCGCGCCGGACGGCTGGCTTTCCGCACGCGCCTATGGCGATCTACCGGCGTTCCGAGCTTTTTTGCAGCCGCTGGCTTCCACCCTGGACATTCAGGCGTTTCGTCCGCTATTCGGCCATCGGGGTAATTTGTCGGCGTTATGCGTTCGCACGCCGGATGCCTGCCATATCGTTTATCGTGCCCGTCCGCGTCACCATGCTGCATGGCTGGAGCGTCTTCACCGCCGCGTGCTGGAGCCCAATGCCATTGCGGCGCCGTCGTTGAATGCCTTGATACCCGAGGAGAATACCGCAAGCCTGATGGTCGAGAATATCGACGGTCAGGCGCTGGGTTCGTTTCCCGAGACGTCTACTGAGACGTCAATCAGTGAGCGCGATCAGGCGTATCGCGACACCATCGCCTCGGTTCTGCGGTTATCGAGGGCCAGCTGGCCCGATGACATGCGCGGGAAAGCGGGCACCGATACGTTCAGCGCTGATATGGCTGGCGCTGGCAGAAACGCCGGCCGGCGAGGGCGACACGCGCTGAATAGAATGATCAGAGAGGCCTGCCTGTCGACATTGAAGCGGGGGAGTTGGCGAGAGCTCGGGCTGCTATTACGAATGACGCGAACCCTCTATCGGTTGCCACGCGTATTCGCCCACGGTGATCTCCACCCCCATAACGTGTTGATCGAAACGCACACCGGCAGGCCGGTGTTCATCGACTGGGATCATGCCGGCATGTTACCGCCGGGCCTCGATCTTTCCCGTCTGCTCTTGAGTGTACCGCCGGCCCTGGCGGAGAGCTGGATCGGTGACGATCGGGCGCATCGGCTGGGCTGGCTGATCTTGACCTACTTCGCGCAGTTACAGCGTCAACCTGATTTCCACACGAGCGAAGCCGGCGTCTACCTGCGTCGGAGATTCAACGAGCTCACCAGGCATTCGAGAATCAAGCCGAAAACGACGTCATCGGTCCGGTAACGTCACCAGGGCAGGCGGCGTCGGCGGTTGTCTAACGCTTCATGTCGATTGTTTGCCCGAGTCTCGCCGTTCGCTTCCTGTCACCTTTCGTTTCCTGTCATCTTTCGCTTCAACCCGTCGTTAGCGTCGCGCCAGTTCGATCACCTCATTGATCTCGTCATATTTTTCCCGAGACACGCCATCGTTTTCCTGAGAAAAGCCGTGCTGGTACCCGCCATGGCTGCCAGCTTAAAATGCGGCCATCGTGGAATTCGGCTTGGATGCCGCCGAGCGGTCGCTAATGATCGGATCCAAAAGCTGTAAGTCGGTGCAGCCCAGGCGTGGAGTAGGGACATATGGGTATCGATGCCTGGTTGAGCATCTCGACGGTCGTGGCCGTACTCGCCACGCTCGTGTTCACGCGCATCGCACCGGACGCCATCCTGGTCGGCGCGATGGCGTTTCTGATCTTTGCCGATGTATTGACGCCGGAGGAGGCCCTGGCCGGTTTCGCCAATACCGGCGTGATGACCATCGCGGCACTCTATGTCGTCGCCGCAGCGCTCAAGGAGACCGGCGCGATCAAATGGATCGCGGGGATGCTGCTCGGGCAGCCCTCGACCCTGCGCCGAGCCCAGTGGCGCGTGATGCTGCCAGCCTCGATCTTGAGCGCATTCATGAACAACACCACGGTCGTGGCGATGTTCATCCCCGCCATTCAGGACTGGTCGAACCGCCTGCGTCTGCCACCTTCCAAGCTGCTCCTGCCCCTGAGCTACATCTCCATTCTGGGCGGCACCTGTACCTTGATCGGCACCAGTACCAATCTGGTCGTCGATGGTCTGCTGCAGAGCCGGGAAGGCGTTTCGCTGGGCATGTTCGAACTGACCTGGATCGGGCTGCCGATTCTGTTCGTCGGCGGGGGCTTCATCCTGATCTTCGCGAAGTGGTTACTGCCACAGCGAGACGGCACCCACGAGCAGCTCGATCAGATCCGTGAGTACAGCGTCGAGGTGGCCGTCGAACCCGGCGGACCGCTGGCGGGCAAATCGATCGCCGATGCCGGTTTGCGCAATCTGCAGTTCGGTTATCTGGCCGATATCGAACGTGGCGATCAGCTGCTGACAGCGGTGCCGCCGGATACCAGGTTGCTGGACGGCGATACCCTGGTGTTCATCGGCACGCCTGAGTGCGCCCGGGAGCTGCGCGAAATCCGCGGGTTGAGCCCCGCCAATGGCAACGTCCAGAAGTTGCAGGTGGCGCAACATCGGCGCTGTCTGGTCGAGGCGGTCGTCAGCCCGGATTTCGTGGGGATCGGGCAGACAGTACGGGAATCGCGGTTTCGCTCGCGCTTTCAGGCCGTGATTCTATCGATTTCCCGCCACGGGATTCGTTTGAACGGCAAGGTCGGGGACGTCGAATTTCAGGTCGGCGACACGCTGTTGCTGGAAACCGGACAGGAATTCGTCGAACAGTATCGCTATCGCAAGGATTTCCTGCTGGTCAGCCAGCTCAACGACTCGACGCCGCCGAATTTCCAGAAAGCGCCGCTGTCGCTGGGAATTCTCGGCGTGATGGTCGTACTCAGTGCCACTAACCTGTTGTCCATACTCGAGGCGGCATTTCTTGCCGCCGGGGCATTGCTGATGACCGGCTGCCTGAGCATGGGCAAGGCACGACGTTATATCGACCTTTCAGTACTGATCGTGATTGCCGCCTCGTTTTCTCTCGGCGCGGCGATGACCCAATCCGGCGCCGCGCAGTCCATAGCCGAAGGGGTAGTGGGGCACATCGATTCGCCCTGGCTGGCGCTGGCGTTCATCTATTTGATGACGGTGCTGTTCACCGAGATGATCACCAACAATGCCGCGGCAGTGCTGATGTTCCCGATCGCGATAGCGGTATCGCAGCAACTGGGCGTGGACTTCATGCCGTTTGTGATCGCCATCACCATCGCAGCCTCGGCCAGCTTCATGACCGCGCTGGGCTATCAGACCAATCTGATGGTGATGGGGCCGGGCGGCTATCGGATGCATGACTATCTCAAGCTGGGTTTCCCCGTGAGCGCCCTGGTGGGCCTTACCGCCGTCATGCTCATCCCGCTGATATGGCCGTTCTAGTCTGTCCGTTCTGGCTTTTTAACGCCGCATGCGCGAGCGTAGGCAGCTTTCGTCCCAAGCCGAAGGATATCTACGGAGAAAACTGATGAAGGTCGAAGATACCCTCAGGCGCGAACTGCTGGCTGGCGTGGTCGATGCTGGCCAGCGTGTGCTCGAGATCTACGCCCAGGATTTCAGCGTGGAGATCAAAGCCGACGACAGCCCGCTGACGCAGGCGGACATGGCCTCTCATCACATGCTGTGCGATCTGCTTCGGCGTCTGACGCCCGATGTGCCGATTCTCTCCGAAGAGAGCGAGGCGATCGATTACGAGACTCGCCGGCAGTGGTCGAACTACTGGTTGATCGACCCGCTGGACGGCACCAAGGAGTTCATCGACAGAAACGGCGAGTTCACGCTCAACGTGGCGCTGATCGAAAACGGCATACCCGTGTTCGGTATCGTTCTTGCGCCGGTGCTCGGTGTGACCTGGTGGGGGGATGCCGAACTGGGCGCCTTCAAGATCACCGCCGAAGGCGAACGGCCGATCGGCGTTCGTACGTTACCCACAGCCGACGAACGCCCCTGGCTGATCGTCGGCAGCCGTTTTCATGGCGTCGAGTCGTTCGAAACCTTCTGCGATCAGTTGCCTGACCACGAGCGCGTTTCCATGGGCAGCTCGCTCAAGCTCTGCCTCGTCGCCGAAGGCGCGGCCGATCTCTACCCACGCTTGGCCCCCACCTGCGAATGGGATACCGCCGCCGCTCAGGCTGTCGTCACCGCCGCCGGAGGTCTCGTGCTCGACGCTGACAATCTCCGACCCCTTCGCTGCAACCAGCAGCCAAGCCTGCTCAACCCGTTTTTCATCGTCTGCGGGCAACGAAACCCGCGCTGGGAGAAGGCGTTGAGCGTCGCACTATCGGTATGAGTGACCGGTATGAGTGACCAGTATGAGCAACCGGTGTGAACGGTCGGCGTAAGTGACAGCCGGCCGTCACCGAAGAATCCGTCGACGTGTCTTGAATCCATTTTCCGCCTTTTCGACACCTTCCTCTCGTTCGCCATTCCCGACGCCTGGTCGTTATCGCACCAGCACTGACAGGGCTTGCGTAAAGATTTGGTATCTCTGTCCAGGAACGATCCTAATCCTTGATTCGTAAGCCATTTGCCATGGATGGATGAATAAGCTCATGTTTAAATGGTTACGTAAAGTAACGTTGCCGATACGACCCTTCCTAGAGATCCACACTTTTGGTTGTAGGCAAGGCTCTGTTGGCACCATACAATCGTAGGGTTATCAGACAATGGATTGAATCTACTTTCAGCTCGCTTTGTGACCGCATCATGGATGGTGCTGCAGGCAAGAATTCTCAGACCATTCTGACAATCAGCGCGTCGTGCGAGGGTAGACCGATCCACCGGCCGTGGCTTCCGAGGGGGTGCCAGCGTCGCCGGTTTTCAGTGTTTTCGTCCATCAGGTTGAACAGACAACATGCCAAACGTTTTCAACGGGGTTTCTTCCGGCTGTCGCCGGGTCGGAAGGTGGTTAGCCATGGGGGCGCTGACCGTGACCTTCGCGGGCTGCGCTTCGCAAAGTCATTACGGTGGCAACAGCATTGCGACCATGCAGGGCGGAGCCGCCCTTGGCCCCGAGATCTCCAGCTTTCTCGATAATGCCACGCCGGGCAGTATCACCGCTTTTCCCAAGAGCCCTTGGGGCTCGAATGTCTCCGTCATCGTTCAGGAACGCTACTTCGCCGCCAGCGGCCGTCTTTGTGCGCACCTGGATGTGGCGAGAGAGGGAGCGCCCGCCAGTGCGCAGCGCGCACAAGTGGCATGTCTCGTCAAAGATAGCGGCTGGTACACCCAGCGCCTGGTCACGCAGATGTTGGTCGATCCCAGCACTCCGTAACAAAAATCCTCTGCTTTAGTGCCTGCGCTCGCGTGTATCGTTTTTCGATCAACCAGCCCGTCTGCGAATAGCCAGATCGTTTTCGAACAGTCAGGCCGGTTTTGAACAACGAATGAGCAGGCCTCGAGCCGCGTGAACACAACAGGAAGTTTTGCATGAAACATGCAGCATCGTTTTTCCGGGCCGGGTGTCTGGTGGCGGTAGCGTGCCTGAACGTGAGTTTGGCCAACGCGCAATCCTTCGGTTCCGGCAGTATCGTGCCACAGGACCAACAGGCCCAGTCGATGACCACTCAGGTGCAGGGGTCCAACGGGCAACAGTCGCAGCAACAGGCTGGGCAGCAGGCCGTCGACGATCAGCCTCGCGCCAACTGGAGCAGCGCGAACTATGGTCAAGCCAACAATGGTTCAGCGAACAATGGTTTAGCGAACAATGGCCCAGTCGGTCCGAACCAGGGCCCGGTGAATCCGGACATGCTCCCGCCGTTCGGTGCCAACCTGTTTACCGGCGGCTTCCGTGGGGTGATGGCCGACGGCCTCAACCCGGGCTACACCATCAAGCCCGGCGACCAGATCAATCTGCGCGTCTGGGGCGGCACGGAAATGCAGAGCGTGCTGACGGTGGATTCCCAGGGCAACATCTTCCTGCCGGGGATCGGCCCGCTCAATGTGCAGGGCACTTCCAACAGTGGTCTCAATTCCCGCGTGACCGCGGCGATCAAGTCGGTCTATCCGGAAAACGTCGAGGTCTACACCAACCTGCAGGGCGTGCAGCCGGTGGGCGTGTTCGTCACCGGGTACGTCAAGAACCCCGGCCGCTACTCCGGTACGCCCAGCGATTCGATGCTCTACTTCCTCGATCAGGCCGGCGGCATCGATCAGGCGCTGGGTAGTTATCGTCAAATCGCGATCAAGCGTGGCGGCCGCACGGTCGATACGATCGATTTGTACGACTTCCTGATCAACGGCGAAATGCCGCACCCTCAGTTCCGTGATGGCGACACCATCGTGGTCGAAGAACGCGGCCCGGCGGTTGCCGTGGTGGGCGACGTCGAACGTCCGTTCCGTTATGAACTGGCGGGTGAAACGCTGACCGGCGGCGACGTGACCAATCTGGCACGCCTGCGTGCGGGTGTGTCGCACGTGTTGCTACGTGGCGATCGACCGGAAGGGCCGATGGCGCAGTACCTGACCCTCAACGAATTTCGCACCGCTAACGTTCAGCGCGGCGACGAAGTGCTGTTCAGCGCCGACAAGCGTAGCGAGAGCATCGTCGTGCAGGTCGAAGGCAGTTATTACGGCCCTTCACGCTACGTGCTACCGCGTAATGCGCATCTGGGCGAGTTCCTGAATGCGATCAGCGTGCCCAAGAACATGACCAGCTACCAGGATGTCTCGATTCGCCGGGAAAGCGTGGCCGAACAGCAGCAAGAATCGCTCAATGAGAGCCTGGACCGGCTGGAGCAGACCTATCTGGGCTATCCCTCGCGTACCGCGAAAGAGGGTGAAATTCAGGTGCGTCAGGCTGAGCTGATCCAGAAGTTCGTCCAGAAAGCGCGCCAGACCCAACCGACCGGCCGGCTGGTCGTTGCTCGCGGTGACAGCGTTGCCGATATCCGCCTGCAGGATGGCGATGTGGTCACCATTCCGGAAAGCTCGGATTCCGTGCTGCTGAGCGGCGAAGTCACGATCCCGCAGGCGATGGTCTACACGCCGGGCATGAGCGCGGAAGACTATATCCGCCAGGCCGGTGGCTACACGCCACGTGCGGATGATGACCAGGTGCTGGTCGTGCATCGCAACGGTGCTGTCATCCATGCCGATGACACCGACGTGCGTTCAGGCGATGAAATTCTGGTACTGCCGGCGGCGCCGACCAGCAATATCGAACTGGCCACCAGCATCACGCAGATTCTGTATCAGGTCGCAGTGGCCACCAAGGTCGCGCTGGATCTTTAAGCTTCGCGATTCAAGCATTTCTTCAAGCACAGCATGAGCGCCTGCACGGTTGTAGACCGGCAGGCGCGGGAACGTTAAATGGCAACCGATACGGAAGCAGTTCCGGATTCCGTCCGTCATCCCATGCGAGTCACCTGGGATGTCTGGTCGGCGATGTACCTGCGCGAGATGATCGCCAGAACCATGGCGGATCGCATGGCCTGGTTCTGGATGATCTTCGAGCCAGTCGCCACGGTTGGCGTGATGATCTTTATCCGCACCTATATCCGTGGCGGCAGAAATATTACCGGGGCGGAGTTCGTCCCGTGGATGATCGTCGGGCTGATGGGCTTTTACCTGTTCAGGGAGGCCATGCTTCGACCCATGGGCGCCGTCGAGGCTAATCGGGGCCTGTTTACTTATCGTCAGATACTTCCAATCGACCCGGTCCTAATTCGTTGCTTTGTCGAAGGAATAATCCGAAGTTTTATCTTCCTGCTGTTCATCCTCATCGGCTCACTCCTGAAGATCAATATGATTCCGGATCACGCTTTTGGTGTGATGATGGACTGGCTCTCGCTCTGGATGCTGGGAGTCGGTTTGGGAGTGCTCCTGTCTGTCGCATCGGGCCTGGTTCCTGAAGTCGGGCGTGTCGTTAGAATCATCACTTTGCCGCTTTTGCTGATATCCGGTGTCATCTTCCCGGTCACCTATGTGCCCGCGCAGTATCAGCAATATCTGCTCTGGAACCCGATCGTGCATGGCATCGAGAGCATGCGGTTGAGTTTCTTCGATAGCTACCACTCGATCCCCGGAATCAACATGACCTATCTCTGGATGTGGGCGCTTTCGACCCTCACCCTGGGGCTGGTCATGCATGTCCGCTTCGCTTCGCGTCTGAAGGCAAGGTGACCCGATGATCGAAATCCAGAATCTTTACAAGCGCTACCATGGTCCGCATGGCGGCGGTTGGGTGCTGAAAGACATCAGCCTTACCATCCCCGACGGTGTCAGTGTCGGGGTGATCGGGCGTAATGGCGCCGGTAAGTCGACGCTGCTGCGCTTGATCGGCGGCATGGATACCCCCGACCGTGGCAGGGTGATTCGGAAAGGGCGTGTCTCCTGGCCGATCGGTCTGGCAGGCGGGTTCAAGGGCTCCATGACCGGGCGTCAGAACGTCAAGTTCGTGGCCCGCGTTCATGGCATCAAGAAGAGCCTTCACAAGCTGATTCATGAAGTTCAGGACTTCGCCGAAATCGGCAAGGCCTTCGATGACCCGGTCAATACCTATTCTTCGGGGATGCGGGCACGTCTCGCGTTTGGCCTGTCCCTCGCCTTCGATTTCGATATCTACATCTCGGATGAAGCGACCGCCGTTGGTGACCGCGCTTTCAAGGCCAAGGCCAGGGAAGCGTTCCAGCAGCGGGTGGATCACGCCAGCCTGATCATGGTCTCTCACGGGGAAGGCACACTGAAGCAGATGTGCCAGGCGGGCATCTTCATCGACGAGGGAAAGGCGCACTGGTTCGATCGAATCGACGACGCCATTGAGGCGTATCACCGCTCGACCGGACTGATCACCGACGTGGCCGATGAGGATGACGATGAGGAAATCCCGGTCGACCAACTCGATGCCGATAGTCTCAAGGCTCAGCTTCGCTCTCTCAAGCGCGAAATGAACGAACTCCATAAGCAGCAGATCATTGCGCAATATCGGCTCGAGACGACCACTGACGAAGCAGAAGTAGCCAATCTGCAGGAAGAGAAGCAATCTCTGCGCCGTAAGCATCAGCTAGCCAGAAAGCGCTTCAAGGAATTGAAACAGCACAAGCAGGTGTCCGCCTGAACCAGGCCGGCGCTGGGATCCGGATTACAGAAGCGAATTTGATGAACTCTTCAGTCAAACAGAAATTAACGCGGCATCTTCACTGGGTCATCTGTGTGGTGGCCATCGTACTCGTCAGCTTTTACTGGGCGGTGTGGGCCAGTGACCGTTATGTCTCCCACGCGCATGTGGTGTTGGAAAGCCCGCAGCTTTCATCCCCGGACTTTAGCTTCAGCAGTCTGCTTTCCGGTGGTGGCGGAGCCAACAACGCCGATATGTTGCTGCTGCGGGACTACCTCCGTTCGGTCGATATGCTGCAGTACCTGGTGGATAACGCCGATTTCCGTGAGCACTATGCCCACGGCGGCGGTGACGTTTTCAGCCGCCTGAGCGATGAAGATGCGCCGCTGGAAGAACTGCACGATTATTACCTCAAGCGTGTCTCGGTGGAGCTCGACGAATACGCCGGTGTGCTGCGGGTCGATGTCGAGGCGTTCAATCCCAAGGAGGCCAATTTGATTGCCAACCTGCTGCTCGATCGCGGCGAACAGCATATGAACGACATGGGTCGGCGTCTGGCAGAAGAGCAGGTCAAGTTTCTTCAGCAGCAGGTCGACCAGCTACAAACGGCTTTCGAACAGACGCGCCAGGTACTCCTCGACTATCAAAACAAGAATGGATTGGTCTCGCCCACCGGCACGGTGGAAAGTCTGAGCGGAGTCGTGGCGACGCTGGAGGGCCAGCTGGCAAGCTACAAGGCGCAGAAAACCGCGCTGAGTAGTTTTCAGAGCGCCAACTCACCCGAGGTCGTGCGGATCAAGAGCCAGATCGCCGCCCTGGAAGACCAGATCGAGAAAGAGAAGCAACGGCTAGCGGCCCAATCCGGGAATGCACTGAACTCCGTGTCGTCTGAATATCAGCGGCTTCAGCTGCAGGCTAAGTTCGCGGAGGAAAGCTATTCCGGCGCGCTTTCGGCCTTGCAAAGCACCCAGGTCGAGGCGGCACGCAAGCTCAAGCAGCTGTCCACGCTACAGTCACCGACCATGCCGCAGTACCCGGAGCAGCCCGAGCGCCTGTACAACATCATCGTATTTGCCGTTATTGCATTGTTCATCGCGCTGATAGTCAACATGCTGATCCTGATCATCAGGGATCATAGAGATTAATGATGTCGACAGCGCTCGTAAGGAGTGCTGTTACAAAGCCGTCTTCATAGCACTGTCGTTAGAGAACGGGACCGTCGTTACAGATCATGCAAGAGTGGTGAAATTGGCTTGAATAAGACACTACAGCAAAAAGATATCGATATCGTCATTGCATGGGTGGATGGATCCGACCCTGCGATGCAGAGAAAACGTAACCAGTATTTGGAGCAGGCGAAGCGGATTCCGACGATTTCCAGCAAGGCGCGCCGCTTTAGTGATAACGGCGAGATTCGGTTCTGTTTGCAATCTATCGCCACGCATATGCCTTGGGTCAATCGTGTCTACATCGTCACGGACGGGCAAACACCTGAGTGTGTGGCGAATATGCCCAAAACTATTGAGCCGATCAAGGACCGAATACGAATTGTCGATCATCAGGAGATATTCCGTGGGCACGAGGAACTGTTACCAACTTTTAACTCGCTATCAATAGAAACTTTTCTCTGGCGTATCAATGGGCTGGCCGAAAACTTTATTTACATGAATGACGATATGTTTTTTTGCGGAGCTGTCTGCCCAGAAGATTTTTTTATCAAAAGAAAAGTTGTCTTGCGAGGAAGTTGGAGTGGTTGGGATGAGGTAGCAAAACTATCCTTTCATTCCGAAAATAATCGCAACGGCGCCAGATTGACCGAGTTTAGCGGCGACAAGTTTTTTAAGGCAATCCACGTTGGCTACCCGATGCGCAAAAGTATTTTGAAAAATGCTTATGAAGCTAATCAAAGCGCATTTATTAAAAATGCCTCCCATCGGTTCCGGGCACGCAAGCAGTTTTGGCCGGTTTCTTTACATAATCATTTGGCGTTCTCGCAAAAGTTCGCGAAACGTAAGCGAGATAGTAACGACTGGGTACATTTTTCGGTCGCTTTCTGCCGGGATGCTGACGCTGATGCCATTCGCAAGAAACTGAACGTTTTGAGTCGAAAGGATAAAAAGTTGGGGTGCCTCAATTATTCGGAAGCAGTTGTGGAAAAAGTGCCTGGCGCGTTGAAAAAATTGCAGAAAGTAACGGCGCCTTCGCTACTTCAACGATTGATTCTTATGACGAAAAAGGCAAGTTAATGGCTAAGACGATTATTACGTATGGCACGTTCGATATGTTTCACGTCGGCCATCTCAATTTGCTGCGCCGGCTCAATGAAATGGCGGACCGGGTCATTGTCGGCGTCTCTACCGATGAGTTCAACGCGGGCAAAGGCAAGAAAGTCCTGATTCCGTACGAACAGCGGGCAGATATCGTCAGCGCGATTCAGTACGTCGATCTTGTCATCCCTGAAAAGAGTTGGGAGCAGAAGTTATCAGACGTCAGAGAATACAAAGTAGATACGTTCGCTATCGGTAAAGACTGGGAGGGAAAGTTCGATTTCCTGGGTGACCTCTGTGAAGTGGTCTATCTTGACCGCACCGATAGTATTTCGACGACCGATCTCAAACGCTCACTAAAGCGCTTTCTTTCCATTTCGCAGAAGGATCTTTCCCAAGCCTTCGAAGTGCTGGAAATGCTGCGCCGGGATCTGTCATAGCTCAGAGCTGGTTTTAAATAGAGTTCAGGGCTCACGAGTCACGAGGCCTTTTCCATGACCAACACCGCATTGCGAACCAGAGCCGATCAACTGAAGTTGATCGATGAGCCTGCTCGTTTGATAGATAGCTGGCGCCCGCCCAGCCGGGCGCTGCTACTGCGCCAGGGGAATCATGATGAGCTAAGTGCACTGTGCCACCAGCAGTTGGGGCGACGCGGACGCCTGAACCTATGGAATGGCCGGCAAGAGAAAGCGCTGTTCTATCTGGCGCTAAGCCATTATTACCGAGGCGAGTATGCCGAAAGCCGCCGTTGGTTGGGCCAAATTCAGGAAATTCGCCCCTACGATACCAATGCGCGCTATCTCGCGGCGGATATCGCCCGTGTAGAGGGCGAACTATCGCAAGCTTGGGCCCAACTCGAGATATTGGTGCCCAGAACACGCCGCCCCAAGACTTGGCTCTATATGGCGCAACTGGTTGATTCCAACGACGGGCTGGCCCGGCTGACGGAAAACTATCGGCGTGCCTCAGCCTCGGATTCAGTGCCCCCATTTCATGCCGCCATTGCTCAGTATCTCGCTGCGGGCTACCAACGCGGGGGCGAATATGATGAGGCCTTCAAGCTCTGGAGAGCGGTTGTCGAGCATGCCGCCAAGCGCAAGCCTGTAAGCCGTACTAGGGCCACAGTCGTCAACGGGTTTCGCATCGGTGGCGCTTCCAGGGCGCTGAAAGACATCAATCGGGTGCTTCGCGCCAACGACATGAAACCCTTTCTGGTCAGCGGTACCTTGCTGGGCTGCATTCGGGAAGGCAAGCTGCTGGCACATGATAACGACATCGATATCGGGTTGATGGATGACGTCGACGAAAGCGACGTAGCCCGCATACTGGCGGCTTCCGGCTATTTCCATCTGTTGCCAAGGCGCGAGGGCGACTGTCTTCGAGTCAAGCATCTGAACGGTATTGCTATCGATTTGTTTCAGCATCATTCCCATGATGGCAGCGTTTGGCATGGTGGCACCAAGGCGCGTTGGTATAACTCTCCCTTTGGACTCACCGAGACGACTTTCCTTGGGGAGCGTTTCTGGATACCGGATCCCCCCGAGCGTTATCTGGAAGAAAACTACGGCGACTGGCGTACGCCAATCGTCAACTTCGATTCAACCCTGGATACACCGAACGCGAAAATTTGCTCTGAAAATGAATTGATCATCCACGCTTACAAAAAGCTTAATGGCGGCTTATTGCAAGGCGATGACGAATCGATGACACGGTACCGGCAATTGCTCATGACCTTGAACGAGCCGGACCCACTGCCGTTTCGCTAAAGTTCGCGTTAAGGAACTTCATGAATCACAAGACCTATCGAAAGTTGAGAAAGCTGGCCACCAACCCGCGACTCTATTTCGAGGATGCAAGACTCAAGCGTCAATATCCGGAAGTCGAGAAGCATAATACAGCGCTGAAAGACGCGAAAATGCGCTTTGAGTTGGGTGAGATACAAACGACAGAAACGTTTCTTTCTGACATTCCGGATACGCTGCCAGCCAAAGCCGTCTTCTCAGCGAGGGTTGCGTTGTTCTCAAAGCGACACGCGGAGGCGGAACGCCACGCGATAAATGCCATGCAGGGTACCCGGCCTGGGACCAGCACGTTTCAGGAGGCGTTTTATCTACACCAGGAGGCATTGCGCTTTCAGGGGCGTTTTGAATCAGCCCTGACAATGCTGAAGGGTATAACTTTTACCGATAACGCCGCACGCTATTTTCGGGCCTGGCGGTTGGCCGCCCTAGGTGCCAAGTGCCCGGAAGCTTTTGAGAGCGTGATGACTCGACTCACACCGGGCGACCTCGGATGGCTTCGTTCCCGTAATCACTACATCTTGTTGTTGAGAGACCTGCAGCTCGGCGAGCGTGCAATCGCCGAAGCCCGGTTACTGATGCAGCAGGTAGAGCTGGAGCCGGCCGGCCAGCCCAAGGCCCCGCCAGCGCGAAGTGACGCGCAGAAAAACCGCTGGCAAGAAAGCGCAGGGCTGGCCCTGGCTCAGCTTAGGGAGGATTTGACCCAATACGACATCGACTTTTTCCTGGTGAGCGGAACTTTATTGGGCTGCATCCGTGAAGGTGCAATCTTAGGCCACGACACAGATATTGATGTCGGGGTGATGCCGGAAGTCAGCATGACATTGCTGCACCAGGCTATCAAGAATTCCAGGCGCTTCAAGTTGCAGGAAATCGTCAGCGAAAATACGTTGTATGTCGTTCATCCTAACGGCGTAAAAATTGATTTGTTTCGGCATTATAAAGAAAATGGGAAGTTGTACCATGCCGGCATTAAGTGTCGTTGGTGGAATTCACCTTTTGAGTTGGAAAAAAGAAGTTTTCTAGGTGATCAATACTTCGTGCCTGTCGATTACGATACTTACTTGACTGAGAACTATGGCGATTGGCGGATTCCAATTATCGAATTCGAAACTTTTTTAGATACTCCTAACATCGAAGTGACAAACATCTTGAACATGTCGTTATACTATATTTCGCAATGTATTGAGCTTCATCGGGGTGGGCGTAGAGGTGGTTATAATAAGTTTCGAATTGCTCTTGGCACAGCTTTTTAAGTGATGTAGAACTAAAAGTTCAGGTGAAGGATTACTAAGTGGAAAAAAGGGCAAGCATGATTGGTTTGGTTAAAGCTGTTTTCAATAGCACTCCAAAATCGTACCAAGCTGGATTAAAACCATATCGTGAAAAGCGATGGGAGTCAGCGGTATCGTACTTTGAAAAGGCTGTTAACGAAAAGCCTGATCACGCCCCAAGTCACTTTAAACTGGGTATGTCGTGGTTTAGGCGTAAAGAGTATGAAAAAGCCGAAAGACATATCGCACAAGCGATGAAATTAGATCCCTCTCGGGCAGAGTGGAATGAACAGTACGAGCAAGTGTTACGCCATTTAAAAAAGATAGAGGATAAAGAGCCCTTAGATAACGAGCGAGATGTGTATCTTGCGGCGCTTCAATTGGCGGCGATAAAAGCTGACTATGAAGAGGTTTTTCGACTAGTTGAGCTTGCAGAAGAAGCCGTGAATCGTTTAAAAAGTTATAATAAAGATTTAAGCAAAATTAGAAGGTTTTCATGCGAAGCGGCATTAATGAATGGGGAAGCTGCTAGGCTGGAAATCTCATTAGGCCAACTAGATACTAAAGATTCGTTGTATCATGTTTATTTGGCTATTTTAAAGTACTATCAAGGTAATTCGGCTGATGCTTTAGCAGAATTGCAAATGACACCAAATGCGACATCTAAGCCAGATATAGCATATGTAATATCAAAGATTTTGAAAGATGTTGGTCAAAAAAACGCAGCCTGGGGGATTCTTGAAAATGTCCTTAGCTACAGTCGCCGTACGGCTACCTGGCTCCATTTGGCTAATTTAGTCGATAACGTAAGTGATTTAGCGAGCTATATCACGTTATTAGATCGGTGGTGTAAAAAAGCTCCGGCGGTTCGTTACCATCGCGATATATCACGCGCTACAGCGAAAGCTGCTTCCTCAGCAGGAAATTATAAACTAGCACATAAAACTCTCCACGATAGTATATATCGCCACGCGAGTGATGTTAGAGGCGGAGTTCCAGGTTTACCAGTACAGGTGCAGTATTTACAGGAAAAGGGGCTCCCACAGTGGGTTATGCCATATGCATTACTTTCACCCGCGTCTTTGTTGGACAATCGTGACGGTAGATTTCGCCAAGCTTTAAAAGCTCTGATGGAGCTGGCAAATTTTCGCGACGCTAATGTTATAGCTTTGCAGGAAACGCTCCAATGGCTATTAAGGGAGTATGATAACCGACCTCCGCCTGAAATGAAGTTTTGTGTAAGCAAAAATTCAAAAACTGATATATTTCTGAAGGATCTTAAATATCGATCTTTTTTCTCGATCCAGCACGAGTGTGAAGAATCGGTGGAGTTGAAGCATTCAAATGGTATTGAGGTTGTATTATGCTTTTTGAATAAAGCAAGTGATTGGGTGGAATATTCATACAAGGGCGTTGTATATCGACACACCAACTTTGACGTCCGGAGATTACCCAGAGAAGCATATGATTGTTGGGTGCCGGCGGACTTGAATAGTTATTTTAAAGAAAGTGGTGTTTCTAGGAGTTTATGGGTCGAAGACTGGGTATTAGAATCAACGAAAAAAACTTACCAGAATGAAAATGAACTCATTAGTTACGCTTACGAGTGCCTTCTGAATTCAATAATCCGAGAAAATAATGAGCTTGAAAATTTGGCGCAGAAAACGTTGCGTCAGCTAGGTGAGGTTAGTCAAAGTTACCAGAAATTAATTAGCAATTTCGTTACTCCTGACGCGCAGCTTATGCGGAAAGATCGAGCGGAAATTATATTATATGTTAGCGGGTTAAAAGATGTCGCCTATCAAGCTAATATGTGGATTCCAGTACTTGAAAGGCTGGATAGAAAAAGCGCTATAGTGATTAGAGAGAAAGAAGTTGCGGAAGGTTTGCTAGAAACTAATCTTCCTGTTTATTACATGAAGACGATGCGAGATTTAGAGCTTTTAAATAACGGTGTGGTAAAGAAGATACTATACCCGGCAAATACTCAAAAAAATGTCCATGCATTAAGGTTTTACAAGCTTCAGCACTATTTCATTAATCATGGTGAGAGTGATAAAGTAGTTAATCAAAGTAAATTTTTGATGGCTTATGATAAGTTGCTGGTTGCAGGTCCTTTGGCTGAGTTTAGATTGAGGAATGGTGATTTACCAATTAGGGACAATCAGATAGTGCACGTGGGGAGACCTCAGGTTGAACTAAATCTACGGCAAACTACCGCACCAACTACGAAAATAAAAACGATACTATATGCGCCTACATGGGAAGGATTCGTAGAAGAAGCAAATTATTCATCGGTCAATGAATTTGGCTTGAGCGTGCTGCAAGAGCTTTCCAAGAAAGACGACATAAAAGTATTGTTCAAGCCGCATCCATATACTGGTTATAATAAAAACGGTCGTTGCGGGTTTTATTTGGAAAAAATGAAAGGTTTATGTGAATCTCA
The DNA here is from genome assembly GCF_003206065.1 of Salinicola halimionae. Classification (GTDB taxonomy): domain Bacteria; phylum Pseudomonadota; class Gammaproteobacteria; order Pseudomonadales; family Halomonadaceae; genus Salinicola; species Salinicola halimionae. The sequence goes on from NZ_PZJQ01000004.1 coordinate 876,634, forward strand.
ATCCAATATTACATTGTTTGACAGTGGGGCGGACATAAATGGTTTGATGAATGACGCTGATTTGCTAATTACAGATGTATCTAGCGTGCTGAATGATTTTTTATATACCCTGAAGCCGATGGTTTTAACAAACCCAAGAGAGCAAGATGAGGAGGTTTTGATTTCATTGTTTCCCTCATCAAAAGCAACGTATGTTCTGCACGATCCTATAAAAATCAACAGCGTTCTAAGTTCGGTCAAGTTAAATGATTTGAGAAAATTTCCGCAAAGAGTAGAGGTTTGTCATTACTCCTTAGGTGACCCAGCGGAGAGTTATATCAAAAAATTTAATCATGTCGTTTGCGGGGATGAGGCTTGAATATGGAAAATCAATCCGTGATAAACGCGGGATTTATTGACGTTATGCGCGGTAGTATGTACAAGTTAAGCCGTCAGCTAATAAAATACAATGTCCAGCCGGTGATGTGGATGGGCTATTCCGGTGGTAAGACAAAACTTGCGCGGAATGACTATCCAAATTGTGAGTTTTACGACTATTGGAGGTTTAACAAGGGCGCCTCCTTTCTGTTTGAAGATGAAATAAAGATTGGCCGCATTCCTCGGTATAAAAGAGCAGAGTTTTTAGAGCTAAAAGAAAAAGTAATTAAAATGATGGATCGTCAAGACGATCATGGGGCATTCAGATATCAAGAAAGGGAGGCTCTTTTCTATTCACTTTTTTCATTTTTCTATAGCAAGGTTATTCAGAAAAAATTAGATTTTATTATAAGTGCCCATAGCCCTCATTTGCCTGCCACGATGGCTTTTTATGGGGCCTGTCAAATAGCTGGTATTGAAACACTGCATTTTCGCGAGTCGGCGGTTGTACCTTTATCATATTTATCACGAGGATTCGGCTCTGAGTGGTTGAAGACTAGTCAGACAGGAGTCGAAAAAAAACGCTGCAAAGAACTTTTGAATAGTTATATTGATTCATTTGGAGAGGGCAATTATGCAGATATAGAACCTGATTATATGAAGGCTCAGAAAAAAAGTAACGAAATATTTCTACAAGAAAATGTTAGCATTGAAAGAAGAGTGAGCCAAGAACTTTGGGAATCTGTCGATGCTAGCAAAGTTCCTGATAAAAAAATTTCTTACAGAGTTACTGCAGCTGATTTTTTATCGGAAACGCCGTCAGTTTCTATAGATAATTTTAGAGATGGCCTTGAATATAAGGCTGCATTAAGAGAGCTGCAGCATGATTTGTACAATAATGCGTTGGTAAGTGGTCTTCCGGAGGGCAGGTATGTTTATTTTCCACTCCATTACGAACCGGAAAAGACCTCAAATCCAGATGGCGGTGCGTACTATAATATCTACGATGCGTTATTGTACTTGAGAAGCTATGTTCCGCCTGATATAAATATTATAGTAAAAGAGCACTATACGCAACTTAGCAAGAAGTATAGGGGGGTGTTTGGACGCTCTCATTATTTTTATCGTTATATTCAGTCGCTTGCGAATGTCTATTTAGTGCCTGACAATGTGGACCCTGTAAAGTTAATAAAAAATGCAGAGCTAACGTGTTCTCAAACGGGAACATCATGTTTGGAAGCTGCATGCCTAGGTAAGAAGTCTTTGATGCTGGGTAGTAACTGGTTTGATGTAGTCCCCAATATATTTAGTGCTGAAGATGATTTGAGTTATCAAGAAATCATGGAAGCCGATATCGCTGATGTTGAGATAATTAAAGATTCTTTGCATGATTGGGTTGACAATTATTCTATACGCGGTTGTGTTACGGGGTCTTTTGTTAGATTGCATCAAAATATGTTTAAAGAGGAGTCGTTGCAGGATTTTAAAAAAACCTGCCAAGATGTTGTTGAAGCTTTGAAAATGAATTCAATTATCTGAGGTGCGCTGTGTTTGATAATCAAACAATTTTGGTGACAGGTGGAACCGGTTCTTTTGGTCATACATTTATTCCTATGCTTTTGGCAAAACATAATCCTAAGAAAGTGATCGTTTTTTCCCGTGATGAAATGAAACAGTGGGAAATGGCCAAGAAATTTGAGGGTGATAGTCGTGTTCGATTTTTTATTGGTGACGTAAGAGACCGCGAGCGACTCTACCGAGCCTTAGACGGGGTTGATTATGTGGTGCATGCGGCGGCTACAAAAATTGTTCCCACCGCCGAATACAATCCTTTTGAATGTATCAAGACCAATGTCCTTGGTGCTATGAATTTGGTCGATGCCTGTATTGATAAAGGCGTCAAAAAATTAGTGGCACTATCAACTGATAAGGCCAGTAGTCCGGTTAACCTCTATGGCGCAACCAAGCTGACTTCCGACAAACTGTTTGTCGCGGGAAACCACTACGCTGCCCATAACCAGACGCGCTTCTCTGTAGTTCGGTATGGCAACGTCATGGGCTCTCGTGGCTCGGTTATCCCGTTCTTTATGTCGATAAAAGATAGAGGCGTACTACCGATCACGGATGATCGTATGACTCGTTTCATGATCTCTTTGGAGGAAGGTGTCGAGCTGGTGTGGCATGCTTTCGAGGATATGGAAGGTGGTGAGATTTATGTCAAGAAAATCCCTTCCATGAAAGTGACGGATTTGGCAAGAGTGATTTCCCCAGAAGCTGAGCAGGAAGTCGTGGGCATTCGCCCTGGGGAGAAGCTGCACGAACAAATGATCAGTGCGGAAGATTCTTACTACACTTATGAATATCCCGAGCATTTCAAAATTCTCCCGCAAATCAACGATTGGGATAAAGATAGGAATCGCATAAAGGACGGTTATAAGGTCCCCGAGGGGTTTATCTATTCCAGTGATAACAACAAAGAGTGGATGAGTGACGCCGAGCTGGAGGCTTGGATTGATCAGAATCGAAATAAAATCGGAGCGATCTGATGATTCCCTACGGTCGGCAGGAAATCACCCAAGCTGATATCGACGCGGTGGTCTCGACGCTGAAATCCGACTTTCTGACTCAGGGGCCGAAAGTGCCCCTGTTTGAACGGATGATCGCTCAACACGTAGGGGCTCGCCACGCACTTGCGGTCAATAGTGCAACATCCGCGCTACATATTGCATGCTTGTCTCTAGGGCTGGGCAAGGGTGATTGGCTCTGGACCAGTCCGATCACCTTTGTCGCGTCAGCCAACTGTGCGCTCTATTGTGGCGCGGCTGTTGACTTCGTCGATATCGATGTGAATACGTATAACCTCTGCCCTAAAGCGCTGGAAACCAAACTTATCGCAGCAGAGCAGCAGGGGTGGTTACCCAAAATCGTGGTTGCTGTGCATCTCTGCGGGCAGCCTTGCGATATGCAAGCGATACATGCTCTGAGCCAACGGTTTGGATTCAGTATTATCGAAGATGCTTCGCATGCTGTAGGCGGCAAGTACCAGGGTGATTTCATCGGTAGCGGCCAGTACAGCGATATTACTGTCTTTAGTTTTCATCCGGTGAAAATTGTCACGACGGCGGAAGGCGGCATGGCGCTCACGAATAGTGATGCTCTGGCATCACGCATGGATCTGTTGCGAAGCCATGGTATTACCCGTGACCCTGCGCTGATGACTCAGGATGCGGATGGGCCGTGGTATTACCAGCAGATTGAACTCGGCTTCAATTATCGGATGACGGAGTTGCAGGCGGCTTTGGGGGTCTCCCAAGTCGGAAGGCTAGATGACTATGTCGCCAAGCGTCATCAATTGGCCGAGCGTTATGACAAGGCCTTAGAGAGTTTGCCGTTGGTGACTCCGTGGCAGCATCCGGACAGTTACTCGGGCCGACATTTATATGTCATCCGACTCAAATTGGGCCAGATCAATAATAGCCACCGCGAGGTATTTGAGGCTCTCCGTGAGCATGGCATCGGTGTCAATCTGCATTACATACCGGTTCCTGCCCAACCTTATTATGAACAGATGGGATTTAGGAAGGGTGACTTTCCAGAAGCAGAACGCTATTACTCGGAAGCAATCAGTCTACCGCTTTATCCCACGATGAATCCTGCCCAACAGGACGAAGTGATCGACGTACTGCAGAAGGTGCTAGGCTGATGCGATTGGCAGTAATTCCTGCACGTGGCGGCAGCAAGCGTATACCTCGTAAAAATATCAAAGCTTTCGGCGGAAAGCCGATGCTCGCTTGGTCCATTGAGGCTGCTTTGGCAAGTAATTGTTTTGATCGGGTCATCGTGTCGACTGATGATGAGGAAATAGCATTTGTTGCGCGAGAGTGGGGGGCGGAAACGCCTTTTCTGCGACCCACTGGTCTTTCGGATGACCATACGGGCACGATTCCTGTCATTGCTCACGCAATAGCGCAGATTGCGGGACAGGATGAGTCTCCCGACGCGGTATGTTGCCTTTATGCAACAGCACCCTTCGTTCAACCACAAGATCTGCGAACGGGGCTTCGGGCCCTTTCCACAGAGGAAGTCGACTACGCCTTTTCCGTGACCAGTTATGCATTTCCAATCCAGCGCGCCCTGCGCATGACACTGGGAGGGCGGGTGAGCATGTTCCAGCCAGAGCATTTCACTACCCGCTCTCAGGACCTTGAAGAGGCGTGGCATGACGCTGGTCAATTCTATTGGGGAAGTACCGAAGCATGGGTGCAGGGGCGTCCTCTCTTTGCAGAGCGCTCGATACCCGTAAAGCTACCCCGGCATAGAGTACAAGATATCGATACTCAGGAAGACTGGCAGCGTGCCGAGTGGCTCTTTAAAGCACTGCAAGCCGAGCAGGCTCAAGATTCATGACAGTCAAGGAAGCGTCGTCAGCATTAATTCCACGAATTGCTTTTCGTGTTGATGCTTCTCTCGAAATCGGGACTGGGCATGTCATGCGTTGCCTCACTTTGGCTACGGCGCTGCGAGAGCGTCAGCGCGCAGCATGCCATTTCCTTTGCCGAGAGCATCACGGTCATCTGATTGACATGATCGAATCGCGAGGCTTTACCGTATACCGGCTCAAAATGTCGGATATGACTCAGGAAAGTACTTCTGGCCCCGATCAGGAGCCGCCTTTTCATGCACATTGGCTGGGAACCAACTGGCAAACGGATGCCCAAGAAAGCGCCATCTATTTAGAAAAACTGAATCCTGACTGGTTGGTTGTCGATCACTATGCCTTGGAAGCCCAGTGGGAGAGGGTCGCCTGCCCAGCGCGCTCTCGCTTGCTTGTCATCGATGACTTGGCCGATCGTTGCCATTCTGCAGATATCTTGCTTGATCAGAATGTGCTAGATCATCAAAGTGAAGACCTCTACCGCAAGTTGGTTAATCCAGAATGTCGATTATTACTGGGCCCACGATATGCATTGTTAAAGAAGGAATACGCAGTACTGGCGGAGGCTCTACCTGAGCGAGATGGGCAGATTTCGCGAGTGCTAGTATTCGTAGGGGGGAGTGACCCATTTCATTTAACAGAGCGTTATTTGGAAGCATTGGCCGCACCTGAATTTGAGCATCTTTTTATAGACGTGGTGCTTGGAAAAAATCACCCCAAACCATCGGTCGTAGAGCGATTTGTAAAAGACAGACATGGTGCAAGACTTTATTCTGGGCTTACTAGTCTCGCCGCTTTAATGGTTCGCGCTGATCTAATGTTGGGAGCGGGAGGGACGACAAATTGGGAGCGTATGTGTCTCGGTTTAACTTCGATAGTCGTCAGTGTAGCCCATAATCAGGATGAGATTAACCAAAAATTATCATCACAGAAGTTGATAAGTTTTTTGGGTGGTGTTAATTCAGTGAGTGTCAAATGTATTCGTACGGCCATAAGGTGCTCTTTAGATGATGCGTATACCAACTCTAAAAATTCAAAGAGAGCGCGAAATATTGTGAGTGGGAAGGGCGCTGATTTTGTTATTCAATACTTAGCTCGAGGCGAAATTTATGCCTTTACGTAATATCGTTATTTCCGACTTGGAATTGATGCTTGAATGGCGGAATCATCCCCATATACGTTCCAAAATGTTTTTTCAGAACATCATTCAATTTGAGCATCACAAGGAGTGGTTTTTAAAGGAAGCTAAAAAAGAAAATTCTGACTGGCTCCTTTATAGTGACACTAAAGGTAATAAGCTTGGGGTGGTCTATTTCACTAACATAGACCGTTTTTCCAGTCACGCTTTTTGGGGGCTTTACATAGATCCAGAAGCGCCGTCCGGAACAGGAACAAAATTAGCTTTAGAAGCGCTTGACTATATTTTTAAGGAAAAAGAACTTCATAAAATTAACGCGGAAGTTCTTGAAAATAATCAGCGAAGCGAGCATTTTCACAAAAAACTTGGCTTTACCGTAGAAGGGCAATTCAGAGAACAATATTGGGATGGTGCTTCTTATCAATATGTTACTCGTTTTGGTCTTTTTGCATTGGAATGGGAGAGTGCTCGAAAAGCTTTAACCGCTTCGCGTGTTTGACAAGGTGCATATTTTGGATAACCACACTTATATTCTTGCTACTTCTAAGCCTTGGCACAATGATTTAGCAAAAGACTGTCTTCACATTGATGATAAGTTTATTTGGGCCCACGATCCCGATCAACTTGATAGTTTGTTGAAAAGTGCCGGCTCGATTCGCTATATTTTTTTCTTGCACTGGAACTGGTTAGTACCAATAAATATTTGGCAACGCTATGAGTGCGTATGCTTTCACATGACTGATTTACCTTATGGGCGTGGTGGTAGCCCTCTTCAAAACCTGATTGTAGATGGATGTGAAAAAACTAAATTGACCGCGCTCAAGATGGTGGAAGAAATGGATGCCGGTCCGGTGTACACAAAAGTCCCCCTTTCTCTCCAAGGAACGGCAGAAGAGATTTATTTGCGTGCTGGCGAATTAAGTTTCAGTATTATAGACTGGATGATAATGAATCAACCTAAACCAGAGGACCAGCAGGGAGCACCGGTTATATTTAAGCGGAGGGGGCCTGAGCAAAGTCGGTTGCCGCAAGCCGGTGGTCTCAAAAAATTGTATGACCATATTCGAATGCTTGATGCGCCAACCTATCCTAAGGCTTTTTTAGAATATGGTGATTATGTCTTAGAATTTTCCAAGGCGGATATCGGAAATGACAAATTGACCGCATCGGTCTGTATTCGAGAAAAAAACGATCAGGAGAAAACATAATGTATGCCACTATAAATGGTGTGAAAATTGGATCTGAGTATCCCCCTTATATTATTGCAGAGCTCTCGGCTAATCATAATGGCTCCCTAGAGCGTGCACTTGAAACCATTGATGAGGCCAAGCGATGTGGGGCTTCGGCTGTTAAGCTACAGACCTATACGGCAGATACAATGACGATCGATAGTGATCGTCCTGAATTTTTGATACAAGGTGGTCCTTGGGATGGTCATAGGCTCTATGATCTCTATAAAATGGCGCAAACACCGTTCGAATGGCATAAAGCGATGTTTGAGCACGCACGGAAAATAGGCATCACAGTATTTTCTACACCATTTGATGAAACGGCGGTGGATTTGCTGGAAGAATTGGGGGCGCCAGCATACAAGATCGCTTCTTTTGAGGCTACTGACTTACCGCTGATTGAATATGTAGCTAAAACTGGTAAGCCCATGATTATGTCAACGGGTATGGCTAGTGAGCAAGAAATTGAGGAGGCTGTAAATACAGCGCGAAATGCAGGTTGTAATGAGTTAGTATTACTTCATTGCACTAGTAGCTATCCAGCTCCAATGGAACAAGCAAATTTAGCGCAAGTTAAGGTGCTTGGGGAGCGTTTTCAGGCCATTCCCGGTTTGTCTGATCATACGTTAGGTACCACTGCTTCGGTTGCAGCTGTAGCCTTAGGAGCATGTTTGATTGAAAAGCATTTCATTCTCAATCGTAGTGATGGTGGTCCAGATAGTGCCTTCTCTATAGAACCCAATGAATTAAAGTGTTTATGTGCTAATACTCACTCTGCATGGGCGGCGGTGGGTAAGCCCGGCTATGCTAGGCAACTGGCTGAAGAGCCTAATAAGATGTTTCGTCGTTCGATTTATTTTATGCGAGATATGAAAGCTGGCGAGGTTATTGCCCAGAGTGATATTCGTCGAATTCGTCCCGGCGTGGGCATTCAGCCAAAATATTTTAATACTCTGGTTGGTAAAGAACTTAGGGTTGACGTGATGAAAGGTACACCGACAGATTGGAAGCAGTTCGATGAATAAAGTTGTTCTAGTAGTGGCTGCCCACTCTGATGATGAAGCGCTTGGTTGTGGCGGTACGATCAAAAAGCATTCCGTAGATGGTGATACTGTTCATGCGGTTTTTTTAGCTGATGGCGTAACTTCTCGCCCGGATAAAGATGCTGCAGATTTGGCACAGCGGAATGCGGCATCGGCAGAAGCCCAACAGATTCTCGGCATCGAAAATGTCTATATGCTTGGTTTTCCTGATCAGAGGATGGACGGCGTATCTCTCCTTGATATTGTTCAAAAGCTTGAAAAAATAATCTATGAAATAAAGCCTGAAGTTATTTATACACATCATCTTGGTGATTTAAACCTGGATCATCGAATTACCCATCAGGCGGTTCTCACTGCCTGCAGGCCAGTTCCGGAAGCTTCAGTAAAAGAAATTTATTCTTTTGAAGTAATGTCTAGTTCTGAATGGAATGCCCCAACGTACGAAGCGTTTTTGCCAAATGTTTTTATTGATATTAGTGACTTTATTGGTAGCAAAATAGAGTCTCTTCAAAAATATGAAGTCGAAATGCGTGATTATCCGCATTCCAGAAGTATTGCGCACATCGAATATTTGGCTAGGCATCGTGGTGCTATTGTCGGCGTGGAGGCAGCAGAAGCTTTCATGGCCATAAGAATCATGAAATAAAATAAGATGTAGCTTTGCTGTGTTATTACGAGTGCTTTTGAGAAGAAGCTGGTTGTTTAATTAATTTAGAGTAGATTATGTGTGGCATAGTCGGCGCGATCGGCGCTAAGGATAGTATCGCCTTTCTGCTGGATGGCCTGGCGACACTAGAGTACCGCGGCTATGACTCCGCTGGTCTTGCGATTTTGAGCAACGGGCTACATCGCGCCCGCGCCATGGGCCGTGTAGCTGAGTTGATCGACAAAGTCGCAGCGGAGGGGCTGCGGGGGCGCGTGGGAATCGCCCATACGCGATGGGCGACCCATGGCGTTCCCGCTGAGCGTAATGCACACCCCCATGTCTCCGACGGGTTGGCAGTGGTGCACAATGGCATTATCGAAAACTATGAAGCCTTGCGTGACCAACTGCGGGAATTGGGCTACACCTTCAGTTCGGACACCGATACTGAAACTATCGCTCACCTTATTCAGGCTTGCTTGAAGGGACAGATTGGCGATCCGGCAGAGGATCTCTTCTCTGCCGTTCAGCGCGCCGTAGGATATTTGGACGGCGCTTTCGCCTTGGCAGTCATTAGCGAAGATGAGCCGGCGTGTTTGGTGATCGCGCGTGAAGGCTCTCCTTTGATGCTGGGCATCGCGGATGAAGGGTATTACGCCGCCTCGGATGCTTCTGCGCTGCTTTCCGTCACCAAGCGCATGGTGTATCTGGAAAACGGCGATGTGGCTCAACTGACGCCTGATGCGGTGACGATTGCGGACCATTCCGCCCGACTGGTAGAGCGAGACATCGTGATTTCGAATCTCAGCGCTAATGCGGTCGAGCTGGGTGAGTTCGATCACTACATGCAGAAAGAGATTTTCGAGCAGCCTCAAGCCCTCAGTAATACCTTGGAAATGCTTAGTGGAGCGGGGCAGCTTCAGCCAGGTATCTTCGGAGCTGAAGCTGAAACGATCTTCCAGCATGTGGATTCAGTATTGATCATCGCCTGCGGCACTTCCAGTTATGCAGGGATGACCGCTAAATATTGGATAGAGCAGGTCGCCGGCATTCCATGTAACGTTGAGATTGCTAGTGAGTATCGGTATCGCCAAAGTGTCGCCAACCCTAGGCAGTTGGTCGTCGTTATTTCCCAGTCCGGCGAGACAGCAGATACCCTCGCTGCCTTACACTATGCCAAGGCAAAGGGTCATACGTATACCTTGGCAATCTGTAACGTGCCGGAATCTGCTATCGTTCGCGAAACTGCGCTCCGATTTATTACTCGCGCCGGACCGGAAATTGGCGTGGCTTCGACCAAGGCATTCACGACTCAGCTTAGCGCGCTTTTCTTGCTTACATTATTGTTAGCGAAGACCAAATCGAATCTTCCTCTGGGAGATGAGAAGGCATACTTGAATGAGTTGCGGCATCTGCCGGTAGCTGTCGAGAAGGTGTTGGCATTGGAGCCAAACATCAAAATCTGGGCGCAATATTTCGCAAACAAACAACACGCGCTATTCCTTGGTCGTGGTCGGCATTATCCTATTGCTCAAGAGGGTGCCCTGAAGCTCAAGGAAATTTCCTACATCCATGCCGAAGCCTATCCCGCAGGCGAGCTCAAGCATGGCCCGTTGGCATTGGTGGATCAGGAAATGCCGGTAGTAGTGATCGCGCCCAATGACGAATTGTTGGAAAAACTCAAATCCAATATGCAGGAAGTAAGCGCTCGCGGTGGCCAACTTTATGTGTTCGCTGACGGTGATAGCTCCGTCAAGAACTCTGCGGGAATGCAGGTGATGCAGATGCCAGAGCACTACGGTCTACTTTCTCCGGTACTACACGTCGTGGCTTTGCAACTCCTTGCTTATCATGTGGCTTTGGTGAAAGGTACCGATGTCGATAAGCCTCGTAATCTTGCAAAGAGTGTGACGGTAGAATAGTTAAGTCCAATCATTAGCAGTGCTGTGATCATTTTGGCCTATCATGGCTCTTTCGATACCCATCTACCTTATCTAGTCTTCTAAGAAGTTGGAGCGATCGTCGCGCATGCTTGGGCTTGGGAACAAAAACGCGTCAAATTACTGTAAGAGCATGCTCGCTGGCACTGAGGAACCCTGAAATGAAATCCTGGACTCGATATCCGATCTGGTTTGGTGAGCTGTTCACTGGCGCCAAATCCTTCGCCGCCAACCCGCTACTGGGTAGCGAGCGCTTGAACCGCTACGGCCTGCACGCCGCTCGGGTCTGGTCGGCCTATTGGATGTCGCGTCTACGGATGTCGATGCTGGCAGGTGGCGTCGCCAAGGCCGACCGTGAGCAGTTCCAGCGCTACGGCTATGTAGAGAAGGCCAATTACCTGTCCGAGGAGACGTTTCAGGCGGTGCTGGCCGAAGTCCGTGAGTACTCGGGCGAGATCCGCGAGTGCTGCCAGGGGGATACGCGTACCCACCGCATCCTGCTGGCGCCGGAAGTGCTGGAACGGTTGCCAACGCTGCGTGCGGTACTGAATGAAGGTCGTCTGAAGCGTCTGTTCCGTTACTGTGCCGGTCACGCGCGCTTGCCAATCTGCCATCTGGAGAACGTGCACAACGGCCGTCTGGAAAGCGAGAAAGACAGGGATCCGCAGAAGAACCTTCATGTCGATACCTTTCAGCCGACCATGAAGTTCTGGCTGTACCTGGAAGACGTGACGGATCAGAACGGGCCGTTCGTGTTCGTCCCCGGTTCCAACCATCCGCATCGCGAACGGTTGAAGTGGGAATACGAAATGAGCCTGCGTGCCAAGGCGCATGCCAATCGCTACACGGCCCGTGGGTCATTCCGGGTGAGTGAAGAAGAGGCGCCGCGTCTGGGCGTTTCGGGGCCGCAGGCGTTTCGCGTCAAAGCCAATACGTTGCTGATCGCCAATACTTTCGGTGTCCATGCGCGGGGTAATGCGGAACCAGGTAGTTCGCGGCTGGCACTCTGGGGCATGAGCCGTACCAATCCGTTTCTGCCGTTGCCGGGTCTGGGGTTCGATTATTTCAATCGGCTTCAGTATCGGGTCCTTCAGCGTATGCGGGTACAGGAAGACAAGAAGGCCGCTGCCAAGGGTGGGCAATCCTCCTGGCATGTCATCGAGCAGCGTAAGATATGAAGCCGCTGGCTGTAGCGGTGCTGAACGCCCGCAGCTGATCCTCGCTCCGCCTCTCTGAAAGCAACCTTCATGGTTGCTTTTTTTATGTCTGAAATTCGTGTTTGCCCGGTAATCGACCGGTGTTGATCGGGTACCGGTTGCGGTTGCGTCACTTCGCTGACACGCAATGGCAATGGAACCGTCATAACTCTCTGTCATCGTTCGTTCACCGTAATGCCATAAGTCATGTCAGAACGTGCTCTACGAGTGCGCTTCAGGAAAGGAGAGCGATATGGAGATCGTCACCCCGTTGAGAAGGGAGGCTTCACCGACCAGCGATCAGTCTCTGATGCTGGCTCGCCGCGTGTTCGAAGACCAGGCCCGGGCGTTGGGCGCAATTGGTGCGTCATTGAATGATGACTTCCTGGCGGCAGTGGAGATGATTCTGGCCTGCACGGGGAAGGTCATCGTTTCGGGGATGGGCAAGTCGGGCATCATCGGGCGCAAGATCGCCGCGACACTCGCGTCCACCGGCACGCCCAGCTTCTTCGTCCACCCTGGAGAGGCTTACCACGGCGATCTGGGGATGATCGGCAGTGTCGATCTCGTGATCCTGATTTCCTACAGCGGTGAAACGGATGAGGTCATCAAGCTGATCCCGTATCTGCGCCATATCCAGGCCCAAACGATAGCCATCACGGGTCGCGCCGACTCGACCCTGGCGCAAAGCGCGGGTGTGAACCTCGATGTCTCCATCGAGCGCGAAACCTGCCCCAACAATCTGGCGCCGACGACCTCGACCACCGCGACCCTGGTGATGGGTGATGCCCTGGCCGTTGCCTTGATGAATCGCAGGGCTTTCATGCCCGTCGACTTTGCCCGTTTCCATCCGGGCGGTTCGCTGGGTAGAAAACTTCTGACCTTGGCCAAAGAGGTCATGCACGATGTGCCTCGTCTCCCCGGCGAAGCGTCGTTTCACCAAATAGTAAGCAAAATCACCCAGGGTGAAAGGGGGATCGTTTGTATAGTTTCACTTCAAGATAAATTGCTGGGCGTGATTACCGATGGCGACCTTCGCCGTGCCCTGGAGAAGTCGACCGGGACCGACCATCTGACCGCGCGGGAGATCATGGGGACCATGCCCGTCACGGTGGGCGGGGAGGTCAACCTTCACGACTGCGAGCTATTGATGCGGGAGCGCAAACTGACCTCGTTGATCGTCGCCGAGGCGGGCGAGCCGCTCGGCGTTATCAAGAGCTTCGATGCTTGATCCACTCCGAGTCTATTTCCATGAGTAAAACGACCAAGTTCTTCAAGCATCCGGTCCAGTTTTGGCAAGACGCTTACCGCAATAAGCAACTGGCCGAGAAAGCCGGTCAATCCGCGCATGGCGCGTCGCGAAACGGCAATATCGTTGCCATCAAACCTCAAGATCAGAAGGTTGAACGCTCGATCCCCGATTGGTACCGGCCCGAGGAAGGCTATGAGCTGAAGCTGGCCATGGAGTCGGCCAAGCCGATCTTCCTCTACATTCCCTGGATCACCGAGCATACCAATGCGCTGATCGACAATATCCAGTCCGAGCAGGACTACACGCTCGCGCCGCTGGATTTCGTGACGGATCTGAATGTCCATCGGCGAGAGGTGCTAAGGTTCGCGAGAGAGAACCCGGACACTTATCGGAAGATGATCGTTCGGCGCTTGATTCCGCTTCGGCCCAAACTCGCCGGGATCATCTTCACGTTTGACTGGGCACCGATCATGCGGGTGATCGCTCATGTTTGCGAAGAACTCTCCATACCTAGAATCCTGATTCCTCATGAATCGGTATTCGTGGACAAGAACAAGTACTACTGGGACCCCAAGTCGTTCGCGTCGCAGCCGCTGGCTGACGTCATCCTGGGGTGGGGCGATCTGCAGAAGTCGATATTCGCGGAACGGGGCTACCCGGAATCTCGCTTTCTCAGCGTTGGGGCGCCCAAGTTCGACAAGTACACCGATTATCTGCCCAACCTCAGCCGGTCTCAGTATTTCCGCCTCTTCGGGCTATCGCCGGGGCGGCGAACTGTCCTGTTTGCCTCGCAGCCTCTCGACTCGCAGTTGGATATGAAAGTGGCGCGAGAGTCCCAACGCAAGGCTATCGGCGATCTGCTGACGGCCTGCGAATCGCTCGAGTTTCAGTTGATTGTCCGCTTGCCACCGTCCAAGGATAATATTTTGGGGGCTGGGCTCGCGAAGCGGCTGGTGCTTTCCGATAGTGCCGCCGTCGATGATGCGCTGTGCTACCTCGTTCCGCCCGAAGAGGCGATCTACCACAGCGATGTCGTGGCATCGGTGAACAGTACGATGATGTTCGAAGGCTTTCTGATGGGCAAGATGCCGCTGTCCACCAAGTATGTCGATTTCGATCAGATCTGGGAGCCGTGCCGTTTTCCGGTTGCCAGGAATCTCGCTGGCATCAAGGACCACCTCGAGACCTATCGAACTAGCGGATTCGCCGCTGACCCGGCGGGTATGGAATGGGCGGCCTCGCAGTTCTCCAACGGTAGCTTCGACGGGCGCTCGACGACAAGGATCAGGGATTATCTGATCGAAGCCGCCAAACCCGACGTTCTGACCCCGCAGCGCTCGCCTCTGAACAAGGTGTTCAATCGAGAACGCGTCGATATCATCGCGATACCCTCGAGTGACGTGACCTGGCATGGGGTTCAGCGTTATCTGCTGCCGATGTTGAACGCCAATCAGCGGATTCAGAGCAACCAGGGCAAGGATTCGCTCATCGAGTTGGCATCGGTCGATCTCTTTGTCCAGTGGGGTATCACGGAGAAGATCGAGAAGAAGAAACAGATGGAGGCGAGAAACGCGCTCGGCCGCGAACTATTGATCCTCGAGGATGGCTTCGTACGCTCGGTAGGCATCGGGCTTTCCGGTGAGCCGGGGTTGTCGATCATTCTGGATGACACGACGTCTTACTATGACGCCACCAAACCTTCTCGGCTGGAACGCTTGCTGGAATCCGGTCCGGAGCTGACGGAACAGGAAAACGGCAGGGCGGAAGCGCTGATAGCCAAGATCGTCGGGAATCGCGTTTCCAAGTACAACCACGCCCCCGACGCGCCGCTTTCGATAGGACGTTCGCATAAACCGAAAATCCTGCTGTTGGACCAGCGCCGCGGTGATCAGTCCGTCGTATCGGGGATGGCCGATGATTCGACATTCCGCAAGATGCTGCAGGAGGCGATCCACCATTATCCGGACCACGATATCCTCATCAAACAGCACCCCGATTCGATTACCGGCGGCAAAGGCAGTTACTTCGACAATCAGTCTCTCGCGTTCATCAAGAATGTCGATAACCTGTTTCTGATCGACTTCGATGTCAATCCCCATGCACTATTTGATGTCGTCGAAGAAGTCCACGTCGTCACTTCCGGTATGGGGTTCGAGGCATTGATGGCCGGCAAGAAAGTGCACTGCTATGGCATGCCATTCTACGCAGGTTGGGGAATGACTCAGGATCGGCTTCATATCGATCGACGCTCGAGGAAAAGACGTGTCACTGACATCTTCCATTTCGCTTATGTCGAGCTATCGAGATATTACAGCCCCGATCTGGGACGAGCCTGTGAGCTCGAAGAACTCATCGATTATATCGTTTTGAATCGATAGCCGAAGCTACGCTCGAGCAGAAATCATTATACGACGTCGTGGGGTGGGGTTTTGACCGATAACATCGATGCGCCTCAAGAGCCTGTCGAGAAGCCGAAAAAGGGGCTCACGGTTCGTGGGCGGGGAACGACGAATATCATTAAGGGGCGCAATAATGCCCAGGTGATCAAGCGGGCAAGTGTCAGATTTTTGGGCGTTAACAATACGCTGATTATCGGCGCTGGCGTCAATATGATAGACGTGAGAATTCTATTCAACGGTAACGATTCCGTTATCGAGATTGGCGCCAAGTGCAAGATTAACGGCAGTCTGATCGTGAAATCGGGCTCCACCATCTCGGTGGGGGCGGGCACCAAATTCAATAGCCAGGAAGCCAGGGTCCACTGTGGAGAACCCGGAACCAATATTGTCATCGGCAAGAAATGTCTTTTGGCGTCGGTGAGATTCAGAACATCCGATCAACATGCGATCTATGATGCTTCTACTGACAGTAGAATTAACTCGGCAAGGGATATTCATGTCGAAGACGGCGTTTGGATCGCGGAGAACGTCTATGTCTATAAAGGCGTTACCATCGGGGCGGGTAGTGTGGTCGGTGCGAGATCGACGGTGCTGAAGTCCCTACCGGGCGGGTGCTTATGTGTGGGAACACCGGCGCAGTCGGTGAGAGAAGGCATCTATTGGAAAGACAAGATTGACTGAAGTGTAGTGTTACAACCACTTCCGGGGTGCGTTCGCAAACTGATGTCTTCAGCGGACTACCTCGGCGAACTGATCCCGCGTAGTGACCTGAAGAAAATGCGTGAGCGCGCACGTTCATGATAACGCCTAATTTCGGTCTCGGGTGAGTCTGATAGAATGACGCATCGTTCCAGGAATACCCATGGATCATTGAATCAGGTCGCGAGGCGGGCGGCTGTTTAGCCGCTTCGGTCGCAGGGAGATGCGTGATTATGAAAATAGCGGTAGCCGGAACCGGTTACGTGGGGCTTTCCAATGCCATGCTGCTGGCGCAGCACCACGAGGTCGTCGCCGTCGATATCATCCCCGCGAAGGTCGAGATGTTGAACACCGGGGTTTCGCCGATCGAGGATGCCGAGATAAACGCTTTCCTTGCGCGGAAAGATATCCAGTTCTCGGCCACGCTGGACGCAGAGCAGGCCTACCAGGATGCGGCGTTCGTGATCATCGCCACGCCGACGGACTACGATCCGGTCACCAACTATTTCAACACCTCGAGTGTGGAGTCGGTCATCGAAAAGGTCATGGCGGTGAATCCGCAGGCGACCATGGTGATCAAGTCGACCGTTCCGGTGGGCTACACCAGCGAGGCATCGACCCGGTTCGGAACCGATAACCTGATTTTCTCGCCGGAATTTCTGCGCGAAGGGAAAGCGCTCTACGACAACCTGCATCCGTCACGGATCATCGTGGGTGAGCGTTCGGCGCGTGCCGAGACCTTTGCCGAGCTACTCCGGGAAGGCGCGATCAAGCAGGACATCGATGTGCTGCTGACCAACAGTACCGAAGCCGAGGCTATCAAGCTGTTCGCCAACACCTACCTCGCCATGCGGGTGGCGTATTTCAACGAGCTCGATACCTATGCCGAGACTCTCGGTCTGGACGCGAAGCAGATCATTCAGGGGGTAGGGCTCGATCCGCGTATCGGGCAGCACTACAACAACCCGAGTTTTGGCTACGGTGGCTATTGTCTTCCCAAGGATACCAAGCAGCTGCTGGCGAACTATGAAGACGTCCCCAATAACCTTATCGGTGCGATCGTCGATGCCAACCGCACGCGCAAGGACTTCATTGCGAAATCGGTCATGGAGCGGCATCCGAACGTCGTTGGCGTCTACCGCCTGATCATGAAGTCGGGCTCGGATAACTTCCGTGCCAGCGCCATGCAGGGTGTCATGAAACGCCTGAAAGCAAAGGGGATCGAGGTCGTCGTCTACGAGCCGGTGTTGGAAGAGGCGACTTTCTTCAACTCCGAGGTGATCGCCGATCTGGCGGCGTTCAAGTCCCGCTGTGACGTGATCCTCGCCAACCGGTTGACCGAAGAACTGGCTGATGTGACCGACAAGGTCTACACGCGCGATCTTTTCGGCGGTGACTGATCGGTCTCCTCGGCGGCGGTTCAAAAGTCCCTTATGGCCAGTCCTTCGTGACTGGCTCTTTATGACCAGCCCGGTTAGACAAGCTCGCCTGACGAACCTCCTTGAAAGCCACCCGAAGGTGGCTATCTACCAAAACTACACCCTTTTACGTGCTATATGTAACTTCGGGTGGCTTTTTTTATTACGGCTCGAGGTGAACTACCAGCGCCGGGCCAGGCGGCATGCGCCGAGTCGCGTCGACGAGACTTTCGACCGCTACACCAGTGTCGACCGGCTCCGGCGTGCTAGTTAAACCATCTTGCTGATGATATGGGGTTGCGTAATGCTGTCGAGCTGAGTTTTCCGCGCATAAATACTAGCTTCCGGAACTTATTTTACTGCAGTCAACCACTGCTGTAACGATGTCCAGGGCATCAGTATTTAACACAAGTCGCTATAACAATATTCAGGCGTTACACGTCAACAAGGATGGGTTCATGAAGCCGTTATTCAAAGTTTGCGCCGTTGCCAAGGATGAGGGCCCTTATTTGGCAGAGTGGGTCTTTCACCACCTGCATTTTGGTTTCGACTTGATTCATGTCTATATCAATAGAACGTCCGACGCCTCGGCGGCCGTGCTGGAACGAATCAACCGTTCCTACCCGCAAGTGACGTTCGAGTTCATCGATTGGCTGGATCTGTGTGATCCCGGCGTCAGTACCAAATTGCAAACGGTTGCTTACGCCAAGGAGCTCGAAAGCTCCCGGCAGCAGAACGTGGATTGGCTGCTGTTTCTGGATATCGATGAGTTCTGGATGCCGGAAGATTTCAAGATGACCGTTGATCAGCTGGCCGCCTCGGTGTGTGAGGATCAGCCCGCGCCCATCTGTCATTTGTGGCATTGTGAGCTGGGGCAGCGCACTCCTTTTACTCAGTTGAGTAATGGAGCAGGTTACGAGCTGTCTTCACATCTGAAGACCTTGTTTCCGATTCGCGACATCGATATCAAACATGTTCGGATTCATTACCCCATTTTTGGCAAACAGGTAATCCCCCGTGATACGGACGGCGCACCGATGGCCTTCAGCAAAGATCACTCGGAACTCGCCTGCGAATCTGTCATCAAGCCCAAAAAAGCCTATGTCATCCATCGAATGTATCGTTCAGAGGATGAATACTTGGCACTGATGCTTCGCGGGCGGCCTTCTCAGAGAAAGCAGTTGAAGTTGAATCGTCCCGGGTTCCGCTCACACAAGAACGTTAAAGTGCGTCGACGCTTTTTTTGGCCTGAAGCTGAATTTCGTGATTACGATTCAAAGAAACGTAACTTTCTGGAAGCCGCGGATATCGACAGTATCGTCCGACAGGATAAGGCCGATATTCTAGAAAGAGCCGATCTCGCACTGTCGATGTTGAGAGACATGCTCGACACGCTGAATCGTTCTCAAGCCATGGCGTTCTTGAGAGGGACACGGCATGCCGTGGTGGACAGCGAATCCGCGCCAGTTTCGGCTTTAAATCCAGCTCCAGCTCCAGCTCCAGCTCCAGCTCCAGCTCCAGCTCCAACGACAGCTCCGGCTCCAACGACAGCTAAAACGGCAAATTTGCCTGACGACGAGGAGAGGCCGCTCCAGCCGGCGATGGCGCGAACCGTACCGCTTGTGCCAGAACCACTTTTTCCTGATCCAGTATTTTCAGAGCCACTTCGACCCGAACCCGTTCAGACTGAGGCGATCCAGCCTCAAGACGATACCGCGCCGCGAGGCGCAAGCTCGCCGACGCCTCGGGCAACCAGATCGCGTTCCTGGTGGTCGGTGGTGATCGGTTGGTTTTCGCCCACTCGGTCGGAAGCGCGGCAAGAGCCAGCTCGATCCACCCGCGAGTAAGGTCGCGACGAGAAAAGCGCAGGTGGGCGTTTTTCGATTCCGGGGGAGCGCTGAAAGGCGGTGGCCCGCATTCACACCCGATGGGGCATCGGTTGCCATGGATGCCCTTCATTACGTGTTGGTCCTTGGTTGCCCTTTGGAATCGTATGAAATGCTTTTTTATAAAAAGCATCTTATATGATGTCTATGTTGTGAAGGGTAGGACCACGTATGCATCGAAAACCTGTGGTGGACCAGATCCATCAGAGGCGACGCCAGCTTCGATTGACCCAGCAGGACATGCAGTTGCGTATTGGCATGACGCGTCAGCAGTACCAGCGCCTGGAGCGCGAAGGCAACCCGCGGTTGGACACGCTCTCGCTGGTCGCGGAAGGGCTCAACGCCGAACTGATGCTGATCCCTCGGGAAAAGCGCTTGGCCGTGCAGCAACTATTGAGCCAGGCCGACCGTGACACTAGCCCGCCAGCGGATGAGAATCCTTGGCATGGATTGCTGGACGAAGAATCATGAGGACGTCCGAATCGGTTTCGGTATTGCGAGTGAGCCTATCATCAAGGCCCGTTGGTTATCTGGTCGGTTACCAGGGTGGGCGCAACGTCATGGTTTTCGGCGAATCGTTTCGCGGAGACTTGAATGTGTATGTCCACGAACTTGATGCCGTCTATTTCGCTAGCAGTATCCAGCCAGTCGTCGATGCTCATGGAAAGCGTCAGCCGATCTTTATCGACGAGTAGTGCGATCTCTCAAGTAGTAATGGCGGATATGGGAATTGCACCGTCTTCTGTTTGCAGCTCATGATTGATGGCAGTCAGCGCGTTGCTGGATAATTGAGGATCCTCGTTTACCGCCATAGCAGCGCGTGCGTATCGAGTACGATCAAACGAGGGTCTCCCATTCATCCTCACCGACCGGGTCGAACGGCTGAGATAGCTCAACTACGCTGCCGCGCAAACGATCGAGCGGAGAGCGTTGGTCAGCTCGGTAGCGTCGCACTTCTATGGCGGGGCGCCCTTTATCGGTAATGACAATTGGATCGCCGGAAGATTCGACTTGGCGCAGGATTTCCAATGCCCTTGCTTTGAACTCCGCTTTTGAAATCTCATTGATCTGCATGGCTCTATTCCTGGAAGTTCCATCTGACTCAAACCATACGATCCTCCAATGACCGGGGCAACGAGTCATCTTGCTTGGGTGGTCGTTAGAGAACTCGACCACCCTTTAGCTTCATTTCGTCTGTTTCATTTCGAGCCGGGTGTCGAACGATCGAGGCAGGCGCATCGGCGCCCTCGAGGGTGACGTCGAAGGACTCTGGGTCCGGGTCAGCTCAATAATACGGATCTTGTGGTGCGCCTCCAGCGCGCGCCCGGAAGGCCTCAGCGCTCAGAGTGTTCATCCTGGATGGGTGGCCACTGACGGGAGGCATGGACCAGAGCCAGCACCCAGACCGTCTCGCCCTCGAGTTCGTAGACGAGGCGATAGCTCTCGTGGGGGATTAGCTCCCGCGTGCCGGCAATCGTGCCGGGTCGCCCCCGCATAGAAAACTGTGTCAAAGTTGCTGCCGCATCGCTGAAAAGCTGATCCATCCGCACGGCGGCAACTGGATTGTCCTCCGCTATGTAAACTACAATGTCCTGCCGGTCGGCCCAGGCTTCCGGAGTCCATATCACCTTCACTCGCCGACCTCATCGATCTGGCGCAGCAGGGCCGTCCGACGGGCCGCCGCTTCGACTTCGAGCTCCTCGTTCGGCCGGCCACGACCGGCCCGCATCGAGGCCCGAGCCTTTTCCACCTTCCTGCGTAGAAATTCATCGTGCTCGCGCGCTTCGCGCTGGCGTTCGACGTACTCCCGCATCAGTTCGCGGGCGACCTGCGACGCCGGTCGGTGGGCGGCCTCGGCCTCGGCCATGAAGGCTTCGCGTAGCTCGGGTTCGAGCTTCATGGTGAACACGGATTGTTTGGTCATGACGGCCTCTGCATGTCGCTTCCAGGTACTGACTAAGAAGTACTGACCTAGTATATACGCTGTGGCTACCAGAGTCGTATCAGCACCTTACCGGATGCCTGAGCGTCCTTCGCAATGGCGAAGGCTTCGATGGCGTCGTCAGCGTTCATTGCATGGGTGATGACCTGGTCGAAACGCGCGTCGCTGTCGAGCAGGGCGATGGCGTCATCGACCTCGTCGTTGAAGCGGAAGCACCCTCGTAACTGAATCTCCTTCGAGATCAGCAGCGCCAGTTCCAGCGGCTGCGGGCCGGCGCCCATCATGCCGATCTGCGCGATCACCCCGGCGCGACGTACTGCACGAATGGCCGTATCGATCGAGGCCGGTACGCCGGAGCACTCGAGCGCGACGTCGAACGACTCCGGGTCCGGGGTCTGCTCACCGATACGAATCGTATGGTGTACGCCTAACGCCCGCGCTCGCTCCAGCGGCCCCTCGTGTACGTCGGTCGCCGTTACCTCGCGTGCGCCCTTGGCCAGCGCCGCGGCGGCCACCAGCAGACCGATCGGTCCCGAGCCACAGACCAGGACCCGTTTACCTTCAACGCCGCCGGCGACATTGATGCCGTGCAGTGCCACCGCCAGCGGTTCGGCCAGTGCAGCACGCTTGAGCGGCAGGGTTTCCGGCAAGCGACGAATCATGTCGCGTTTCATCACCAGATATTCGCTCATTCCGCCCTGGGTGTGCGGTGTGGTTGAGGCGGAGCCCAGGTAGCCGCCGTTCGGCCACAGATGGGGTTGGCCTTCCAGTCCCGGCTGACATTCACCGAAGGTGGCGGGATGGAAAGTCACCGGTGTTCCCGGTGCCAGTTCCCCTTTGGGGTCGAGGTCGACGGTGCCCGAGAGTTCGTGACCGGGGATCAATGGCTCGCGCACCACGAAAGCCCCATTGGCGCCATCGTGGTAATAGTGCAGATCGGAGCCACAGATACCGCCCCAGGCGATGCGCACGCGCACCTCATCTTCCGCAGGCTCCGGCGTTTCCCACTCCTGCTCACGCAGATCCTGCTTGCCATGTATCACCAGCGCTTTCATGACGATGTCCCTCCCATTTGGTTAGCGGCCGATGGCCTGAGTCATTACTAGATCCGTCATTGCTGGATCGATCATCGTTAGACGGTTTTGATCGCCAGCAATATCAGACCAATGATCTAGCCGTTCCGACCTCAATCTCGACCAAAGACGTGCTTACCCTTTCAGAATACCACTGTACATTCAGCTGAACGATGTTCAGCTCCTTGGACAATGGTCGTGATTTCGAGAGGCAGATAATTGATGAATGAGGGCAAGCTTAGGGTCGCGGTCGCAACCCCGTTGAGTGAAGCGTTGTGCGAGTGGATCGAGGCTCGCGAACCCCGTCTCGAGCTCAAGCGGGATCAATCGTTGTTGCCGCCCATGCGCCATCCGGCGGATTTCGGGGGGGATCCGAATTTCCGGCGTACGCCCGAGCAGGAGGCGCGATTCGAGGCGCTGCTTGCCGACGCCGAGGTGCTGTACGGCATTCCGGACGTCGATCCCGCTCGGCTCTCCCGCGCGATCGACGCTAACCCCATGCTGCGTTGGGTCCACATCATGGCGGCCGGCGGTGGCGGCCAGGTGAAGGCAGCGAACCTTTCCGCCGAGCAGCTCGAGCGGGTCAAGTTCACCACGTCTGCCGGGGTCCACGGCGGGCCGCTGGCGGAGTACGCCGTCTTTGGCGTAATGGCTGGTGCCAAGCATTTGCCCCGCATTCTCGATCAACAGCGCGCTCATCACTGGAGCGGACGCTGGATGATGGGGCAGGTCAGCGAGCAGCGCGTGTTGCTGCTGGGTCTGGGCGGCATCGGGCGCGAAGTGGCGCGCAAGCTGTCGCTGCTGGGCGCGCACGTGATGGGCGTTTCGCGCCACCAGCGGCCGGTCGAGTATGTCGACGAGATCATCTCTCCCGATCGATTGCACGAGGCGGCGGGTCGCGCCGATGCAGTGGTGAGTTCGCTACCCGGTACGGCTGCCACGTCTGGCCTGGTGGGCGATGCGCTGCTGGCGGCGATGAAGCCGGGGGCGACGATCGTCAACGTGGGGCGCGGTACGGTGATCGACGAACCCGCGCTGATCCGCGCACTCGAGAGCGGTCACTTGGGGATGGCGGTGCTCGATGTCACCGCCGTGGAACCGCTGGAAACGAGCTCGCCGCTGTGGGATCTGCCCAATGTCCTGCTGACGCCGCACACCGCAGCGCTGAGCGAGGCCGAGGACCGTCTCATTGCCGAGCTATTCGTCGACAACGCGCGACGCTATCTCGACGGTGAAGCGCTGATCAATCGTGTCGATACCGTGGAATTCTACTGATGGCGGGTGAGGGCGAGCGGACACCGGCGGTGAGCCGGGCGATTCGGGTGCTTGCCCTATTGGAGCGGGCCGGCAGTACCCCGCTGGGCGTCAGCGAGATGGCACGCCAGCTCTCGGTGGCCCGCTCCTCGCTGTTCAATATCTGTCTGACACTGGAAGCCGACGGGCTGATCGCGAGAAGTGGCAGCGGCTACCAGCTAGGACGGCGGCTGGTGGAGCTGGGCGGCGCCTACCTTCGCACCGACGATCCGGTGCAGGCGTTCTACCAGGCCTGCAACGAAACGCCGTTGTTGCACGATGAAATCTGCCAGCTGGCCGTACTCGACGGCACCGAAGTGCTCTATCTCGCCGCGCATGCCGGGCGGATGCCGCTGCGCATGACGGCCAGCATCGGCAGCCGCTTCCCGGCCTCGATCACGGCGGTGGGCAACGCGCTGCTGGCACGGCTCGACGACGACGAGATCCGCCGCCGCTTCAGCGATCCCGCCACGCGTCCGGCCTGGACCGAGCGTTCGGTTACCGATCTCGAGGCGCTGCTGGACAAGATTGGTGCGGTGCGCAGCCGCGGTCATGGTCTCGACGTGGGTGAGGTCTTTCCCGGGGTGCGCGGGCTGGCAGTGACCGTGGCACCGCAGTATAGCGGCGAGCAGGCCTACGCCCTGGGTACCTCGCTGATGCAGGAGCGCTGCGATGAGGCGATCGAAAAGCGTGCGGTGGAAGCGCTTCGGGCCATGGCCGCGCGCATCGCCAACCCCATGAATCTCGCCGCCGATGGCGGCGCCAACGATTAGCCGGAGGGCCACCATGCAGACGTTCGACGAGTACTTTGAAATCGGTTCTGGCATCAGTTCTGGCATCGATTCTGGCGCCGATTCTGACACCGGTCTTGACGCCGATAGTCGGCGCCGAGTGGGCATGATGGGGCTCGGCAGCATGGGCATGCCGATGGCACGCAATCTGCTGGCCTCGGGGGTCGCGGCGCAGGTTAGCGTCTACGGGCGTTCGCGGGAAAGAACGCAGCCGGCGCTGGAAGCGGGCGCCAAGTGGTGTGATAGCCCCCTTGCGCTGGCGGCGGCCAGCGACGTGATCATCACCGTCCTCCCCGACTTGCCGCAGCTGCGGGAGCTGCTCGAGGGCGACGACGGCTTGCTGGCCGGGCTATCGAATCCATTGCTGCTGGTGGTCTGCTCGACCTCATCGCCCGAAGGCGTGCGCGAGCTGGCCAGCGAGCTCGAGCAGCAGACCGATGGCCGGGTTCAGCTACTCGATGCGCCGCTCTCCGGTGGCGCCGACGGTGCCGAGGCAGGAAAACTGTCGATCATGGCAGGGGGTACCGAGGCCGCGTTTGCGATCGCTCGGCCGCTGCTGGAGACCATGGGGATGCCAATGCTGCTGGGGCCACTGGGCGCCGGGGAAGTGGCGAAGGCATGCAACCAGATGGTGGTCGCTTCGACCATGGTGGCACTGTCGGAGGCCACGGTGATCGCCGAGCGCGCCGGGCTGGACGTGTCGAAGCTGCTCGACTGCCTCGGTGGCGGCTATGCCGGCGGCCGCTTTCTGGAGTCCCGCAAACAGCGTCTGATCGACAAGGATTACACCCCGTCCGGCTTGGCCCGCTACATGATCAAGGATCTCGGCTTCGCTACCGATGAAGCGGCGCGCGGCGGCGTAGTGACGCCGCAGCTCGCCACCTTGATGACCCTTTACCAGGATCTGGGCCGGCGCGGGTTCGGCGACGAGGATCTGACCGTGACCCAGCGCTATATCGCCGAGCTCGATCGCCTACCCGGCGACGCAAGGGATTGATGAGCACAGGGGCTGAATACAGAGGCTGAATACAGGGCTGAACCAGCAGGGCGGGAGGCAGTGATGGCAGCGATTCGAACATTCTGGCGCGGTATCGAGTGGGCTATCGCCGCGCTGATGACGGCAATGATGGTGCTGGTGTTCATCAACGTGGTGTTGCGATACGGCTTCTCCTCCGGGCTGCGTCCGGGGATCGAGCTGTCACGGCTGGGGTTCGTCTGGATCGTGATGCTGGGCGCCTCACTCTGTCTGAAAGAGGGCGAGCATCTGGCGGTCGGCGAGGTGTTCGACCGCCTGCCGCGCCCCGTGCGTCTGGTGCTGGGGCGGTTGCTGTGGCTGGTGATCCTGGTTGCCTCGGTCATGCTGTTGATCGGCTGCTGGCGCCAGACGTTGTCCAACTGGCACAACATCTCGCCGCTCACCGGCCTGCCCACCGGACTCTTCTATCTCGCCGGCGTCGTATCCGGTGCGCTCATGAGCATCACAGCACTGATCGGGCTGCTGCGTCCGGGATATTCGGAGGCGCCCGGCGTGGGGTCGGATGGAATAGGGGCTCCCGGCGCAGGGGCGGAGGGAATAGAAGTACCGGGCGTCGATAGCGCATCGCTACCGACGTCGTCCGATCAGGCCCGGAAGGCCCATGACGAGCAGGCCCGTAACAAGCAAGACCGTAGCAAGGAGACCCGACCATGACGCTGGCTCTGTTTCTGGCGGTGCTGCTGGGCGCCATCCTGCTGCGCCTGCCGGTAGCCTTCGCCCTATTGGCGGCGGCATGTGCGCTGATGTTGCAGATGGGCATGTTCAGCGCCGATATCCTCTCTCAGTCGCTGATCAACGGGGTCGATAATTTCGCGCTGCTCGCCATTCCGTTTTTCATGGTGGCGGGCGAGGTGATGGCCGTAGGCGGCCTGTCGGATCGCATCGTTCGCCTGGCCATGGCGCTGGTGGGCCACTGGCGCGGCGGTTTGGGTTATGTCGCCATCATCACTTCGCTGCTGCTGGCCGGGCTCTCGGGCTCGGCGGTGGCGGACGCTGCGGCACTGGTCAGCATTCTTTATCCGATGATGCGCAAGAGCGGTTATCCCGCCTCTCGCTCGGTGGGGTTACTGGCCGCCGGCGGCATCATCGCGCCGGTCATCCCGCCGTCGTTGCCGCTGATCATTCTTGGCGTGGCGGGCAATCTGTCGATCGCCAAGCTCTTTATCGGCGGGATCGTGCCCGGACTCTTCATGGGTTTGGCGCTGATGATCACCTGGCGCTTCATGATGCGGAAATCGGACCTCGCGCGGCAGCCGAAAGCGACCCGCAGCGAACGGCTCAAGGCGCTGCGAGAAAGCGTCTGGGCGCTGCTGCTGCCGGTCATCATCATCGTCGGGATCCGCTTCGGCGTCTTTACTCCCACCGAAGCGGCCGTGGTGGCGGCGGTCTACGCCATCGTCGTTTCTGCCGTGGTCTATCGCGAGCTGGACGCGCGCAAACTGATGGGTGTGCTGATTCGCGCCGGTCGCTCGACCGCCCTGGTGATGTTCCTGGTCGGCGCGGCGATGGTCGCTTCCTGGGTGATCACCATTGCTCAGTTACCCCAGCAGCTCGCCGAACTGCTGGGCCCGCTGGTCGACAATCCGAAGCTGCTGATGGCAGCGATCATGGTCGTGGTGCTGCTGGTCGGCATGGTCATGGATCTGGCGCCGGCCATCCTGATTCTGGTGCCGCTATTCATGCCGCTGGTCATAAAGGCGGGTATCGACCCGATCTACTTCGGGCTGATGTTCGTCATCAACTGCTGTATCGGGTTGATCACGCCGCCCGTGGGCACCGTGCTCAACGTGGTGTGCGGCGTCGGCAACACGACGATGACCAATGCCGTCCGCGGCGTCTATCCCTTCGTTCTGGTGTATATCGGTCTGCTGGCACTGTTCGTGCTGGTGCCGCAGATCATTACGGTGCCGATGCACTGGCTGATCGGCTAGAGCCTGACAAGGCTTGCAAAGCAAGGAGAGGTGTCATGAACAAGATCATCAAGGCAACGACCGCCACGCTGTTCGGGCTGGCGCTGGTATCGAGCTCCGCCATGGCCGCGACAACGCTGCGTTTCGCACACCCGGCGCCGCAGAGCGATCTGCAGCAGGTTCTGGCGGAGAAGTTCAAGGAGGAGGTGGAAAGCGCCAGCAACGGCGATCTGAAAGTGCAGATATTTCCCAACGGGCAGCTGGGCAACGATTCGCAGATGATCGACGGCGCTCGCTCGGGGATCATCGACATCACGCTTTCAGGGCTCAATAACTTCACTGGACTGGTGCCGGAGGCCGCCGCCTTCACGCTGCCGTTCATGTTTACCGACCACCAGGCCGCCTTCAACGCGCTCGACGGCGAACCGGGGGATCGTGTCATGAGCGAACTCGAGGACTCCGGGCTCAAGGGGCTGGCTTTCCCCGAGAACGGCTTCCGCGAGATGACCAACAGTCGCGGCCCGATTCGCGAGCCCAAGGATCTCGACGGACTGCGCATGCGGGTCAACAATTCCATCGTGCTCAACAACATGTTCGAGCTGCTGGGAGCCAATCCGCAACAGATCCAGGTCAACGAGCTCTATACGGCCATGGAAACCGGCGTGGTCAATGCCCAGGATCATCCGTTGGGTATCGTGGTGTCGTTCAACTTCGACGAAGTGCAGAAGTATCTGTCGATGACCAATCACGCCTACGCGGCGCTACTGCTGGTCATGAACAAGAATCGATTCGACAGCCTGCCAGTTGAACAGCAGCAGATCGTGCAGAAGGCAGCCGACGACGTCACGGCCATGCAGCGCCAGATGAACATCGACCAGACCGAGCAGATGATCTCTCAACTGGAAGCGGATGGCATGGAGGTCAACCGCGATGTCGATACCGCAGCCTTCCAGGAAGCGGTGAAGCCGGTGTGGCAAGGCTTCATTGATGAATATGGCGAGGAATTCATCGACAGCATTCAGCAGGCGGCGGGACCGCAACAGGGCTGAACCGTTAGAGCGCGGTCGTGAAGGTTCTCCACCTCTGGAGCCATTACGAGTAACACGCTCGAAATGGCTCCTTTCCATATGGCTGTCGCTCGTGTCGTCTTGAGTCTTGAATATTCAGCCGATGCAGCCAAACGGCCTCGTCTCCATTAAAGAGCCGAGGCCGCATTCGTCCAGACGGAATAGTACAAACAGCGTATCAGCTAGTCCGTGCTTTCCACTCGGTCTCCAGTACGTCGAGCGTCTGGTCGATCTGCTCGCGGGTGTGGTCGCAGTTGAGGAAGAAGCGCAGGCGTGCGCTTTTTTCGGGCACGGCGGGGTGAAGGATCGGCTGAACATTGATGTCGTGCTTGAGCAGGGCGTCCGATAGCCCGGCCGCGAGCACGGAGCTACCGACGATCACCGGCACCACCGCGACACCGATGCTCTCGCCGATGTCGAACCCTTTGACCTTGGCCTGCTGCAGGAAGTAGCGCGAAATATCGTGCAAGCGCTTCAGGCGTTCGGGCTCGTCCTTCATGACCTGCAGGGCGGCGAGGGACGGACCGGCAACCTGTGCCGGCATGCCGACGCTGTAGAGAAACCCCGGCGCGAAGTAGCGCAGCATTTCCACCAGTTCCCGACAGCCGGCGATATAGCCGCCGCAGCCGGAAAGCGTCTTGGACAGTGTGCCCATCCAGATATCGACGTCGGTGGAAGGCACGCCGCAGTATTCCCGCAACCCCAGCCCCTGATCGCCCATCACGGCGAAGGAGTGGGCTTCGTCCACCATCAGCCAGGCCTGGTGGCGCTGCTTGATCTCGACGAAGCGTTTCAGGTCCGGGGCGTCCCCGTCCATGCTGTAAAGCCCCTCGATCACCACGACCACGCGCTCGAACTGACGGCGATGGCGCGCCAGCAGTGTTTCGAGCGCAGCCGGGTCGTTGTGCGCGAAGCTCATCCGACGGGCGCCGGATAGCTGGGCGCCGACCACGGTGCTGTTGTGGATGTACTCGTCGTGCAGCAACAAATCCTTGGGGCCGAGCAGATAGCCCAGCGTCGATACGTTGGTGGCGTGGCCACTGACGAATGCCACCGACGCCTCGACTTCGTAGGTCTCGGCGATCGCCTGCTCGAGCTCATGGTGGATCGGGCGCTCGCCGGAAACCGGCCTGCTGGCGGATACTGAACTGCCGTAGCGCTGTAGCGCGTCGATGCCGGCCTGGATCACCTTGGGGTGGTGGGCCAGACCCAGGTAGTTGTAGCTGGCGAAATTGATGCATTCGCGCCCGCCGATCACCGTGGTCGCACCGGCGGTGCTTTCGTGGACCTTGAAGAACGGGTCGGGGATGCCGAGCCGTTGGCCGCCTTCACGCATCATCTTGAGTTGCTGATAACCCGGATGGCGATCGAAGCGGGTGAACCGCTCGTCAACGCCAGCGGTAGTCGGCTTGGGTGCGGTATCGCCTTCGGGGCGCTGCTGGCGGCGCTGGCGCGCCTCCTGCAGCAGGCGTTGTTTCAGAGCATCGCGAGGTTGACTCAAGATTTCGTCTCCCCATCGTCCTGCGACTCGCCGCCATTCTGAAGTACCTCGACCCCGTGCTGAGCGGCCAGACCGTTGAGCGCATCCTCCTCGCTGTCGGATTCGGCGTCATCGCCGCGCAGCTTGCCCATCAGATAGTCACACAGCTTGGCCAGTGTTCCCGCTTCACTGAGCACCATCACCGGGACCTGAATGCCCAGACGAGCTTCCAATGCGGTGACGAGTTCGACGCCCATCAGCGAGTCGAAGCCCATATCGTAGACGGATTTATGGATGTCGATCTTCTCCTCGTCGATCAGCAGGATCTTCGCCAGTTCCTTGCTGAGGACTTCGATCAGTGTGGCGTAAAGCTCTTCCGGCGGCAGACTGGCCAGCAACTGCTGCAGGTCGTCGTCACCTTCCTGACTACCGTCGTCTGTTGCGGTGCGGGCGATCTCGCGATAACGCGGCGATTCCGCCGTCGGGAGGAAGCGCGCCAGGGCGTGCCAGTCGAGCTCGAGAACGCCGAGAGAAGCCACGTCGGCCACCAGCATACGCTCGAGTACGGCCAGCGCATCGGCGGAGGTCAACGCTTGGCCGCCGAGTCGTTCCTGCAGGCTTTCGCGGGTCTGGGTATTGCGCGCCAGGAAGCCCACGTCCTCGATTGCCCCCCAGCGGACTACCGTCGACGGGCGTCCCTGGGCACGACGATTGGCCGTGAAGGCTTCCAGCCAGTGGTTGGCGGCCACGTAGCTCGCCTGGCCGGGGTTGCCGAACAGAGTGGTAGCCGAGGAGTAGACGACGAAGAATTCGAGCGCGTCGTCTGCCGTGAGCGCATCCAGATGACGAGCGCCCTCGAGTTTCGGTGCCATGGCGTGGCGAATACGCGATTCGTCCAGATTGCGGATCAGACCGTCGTCGATGACCGTTGCGGCGTGAACGATGCCGCGAATCGGACCGAGTGTCCGGCGCGCATCGTCCAGCACGTCGGCTAGCGCTGTGGCGTCGGTCACGTCGCAGGCGCGGGCCGCGACCGAGACGCCGAGTGCTTCCAGCCGCGCGACGCCGCTTTCGGCTTCCTCGGTGGTGGCACCTCGGCGGCTCAGCAGCAGCAGCTGGCGTGCGCCCTTGTCGGCCAGCCATTCCGCCGTGGCCAGGCCGAACCCGCCCAGGCCACCGGTAACGACGTAGGTACCGGCAGCGTCCAGCGTCAGCGGACTATCCTTCGCCGGTGCAGGGGCCATCTGGGGCGGACGTTCGTAGGTGACCACCACCTTGCCGATCTGACGGGCCTGCTGCATGTAACGGAAGGCCTCGACCACGCGGTCGCTGCCGAACGCGATGTACGGTAGCGGCGACAACGTGCCGTCGGCGAACAGCTCCATCATCTCGGCGAATAGCTCACCGGTGAGTTCCGGCAGTTCGCTCATCAGCTGGTCGGAATCGACGCCGAAGTAGCTCAGGTTGTTACGGAACGGGCGCAGGCCGACCTTGGTGTTTTCGTAGAAGTCGCGCTTGCCGAGCTCGATGAAGCGACCGAACGGCTTGAGTACGCGCAGGTTCTGGTTGATCGCTTCACCGGCCAGCGAGTTCAGCACGACATCGACGCCATCACTGCTAGCGCCACGACCGTCGCCACCATTTTCCAGTGCCTGTCGTTTAATGGCGTTATCGTGAAGAATCTCTTCGGCGAACGTCAGACTGCGTGAGTCGTAGATGCGCTCGACGCCCATCAGACGCAGAAAATCCTGCTTTTCCGGCGAGCCGACGGTGGCGTAGATTTCGGCGCCCAGCCAGCGGCCGACCTGAATCGCGGCCAGGCCGACGCCGCCCGCGGCACCGTGGATCAGCAGCCGTTCACCGGGTTGCACCCGCGCCAGATGCTTGAGCGAGTAGTAGACGGTGAAAAAGGTCGTCGGAATCGTCGCGGCGGCAGCGTAGCCGATCTCCGCGGGAATCGGCGCCACCGCGTTCACATCGGCGATCAACCGATCGCTGAAGCTGGCCGGGCCGAAGCCGACCACGGCATCACCGGGGCGCAGCTTGCTGTCCGGATCGCCAACACTGACCACTTCACCGGCGAACTCCAGACCCAGCGTGGGGCCGGCGAAGCCATTCTCGATCGCTTCGTCGGAGAGCAGGCCAAGCGCGTACATGACATCGCGGAAGTTGAGCCCGGTGGCCTTGACCGCGATCTCGACCTGACCGGCCTGCGGCGCGGGAAGGTCGTGCGGTTGCCAGCGCAGGTGACGCAGCTGCCCAGGCAGTTCGAAGCCCAGACTGACGGCGCGATCGCTCGCGAGTTCTTCCGAGCCAACTTGCGTACCGGGCGCCGGCGCCAGGCCTAACCTGGGTACCCAACGCTGGCCAGCGTCGTCCAGCACGATCTCGGTTTCGGCATCCGGCACGCTGAGCTCGAACAACAGCGCGTCCAGAACGTCCGGGGACAACGACTCCCGACACGAGAACGGCAGATCCAGCAGTCGCACCTGACGGTTACCCGCCTCGTTCTGCAGCGACCGCCCGAATCCCCATAGCGCGGAATCCGCAGTGGTGTCGGACTGCTTGGAGAGCTCGGGCAGGGTAAGCGAATTGACTGCGGCCCCGGGCAGTGCAGAGAAATGCGCCCCGACGCCCAACGTCAGCCACCACAGCGAAGCGGGGCTCTGATGCGTTTCGAGTGTCTGTAACCACTGCGCGGCCAGCACGCAACGATCTTCCGCTGCCGTTGCCAGACCACGCAGATCGACGATCCGGCTCGGGGTCACGCTCTCCAGTGCCAGCGGCAACAGATCGCCGGGAACCAGTTCGCTACCGGCCAGGTGGAGCACCGATTCACCCAGTGAGTCGAAACGTGTCACCAGTGCGGCGGCGAGCCAAGCCGAGCTGTCATCACTGATCACCAACCACTGCTCGGACGGTTGAGCGTCGGTATGCCCGGCAGCTCCTCCCGTTTCCGCACGATTGTCGTCGGTGATGGAGGCAAGCGGTGCCTGGGCCGTCAGCAGTTGCAGGCCTCCTTGCTCGTTTTCCAGCGTGTGACGCTCGATCTGGCGATACCCAAGCACGTCCAGCTGCTGAACGACGGCCTCGAGATTCGCGGGGCGTGCACTGGGCTCCATCGGTAGCGACAGGAATGACTGCCAGTCGGTGTCCCCCAGGGCCAGCAGCGCGATCTGGGCGTCCTCCGCCAGTTGCGGCGGTAGCCACTGAAGGAGTCTGTCGATCTCGTCCTGAGTGCCATCCAGCGTCACCAGCGCGACATTGGCGCCGATCTCGGGCGCCGCGGCGCCTGGTGTCAGCAGATCGACACGAGGGTCGTGTTCGGCCAGAGATTCCGCTTCACTCAGCGCGCTGTCACGCAAGGCGGCGAATCGATACTGGGCGCGATCACCGGTGAGACCGGTCATCAGCCGCTCGCCGAGTTGAGGGCGCAGCGCCGAAGCTTCGAGCATGATCAGTCGCTGGTGAGGAGGCAGAAGCTCGAGCGACATGGCATATTGCGCCAGCCAAGTTTCTGCGAGTGCATGCCAGCCGCGCTCGCCGACGGCGGCCTGTACCAATCGAGTCAGGCGCGAGGCATCCAGTGCCAGCGTGGCAACATCGAGACGTTCTTCGATCCAGTCCGTCAGGTGGAGCCCGAATCGACCGATACTGTGGGTCAGTGCCGCGTAGTCCGGGTAGTCCCGAATCAGCAGGTTCCAGACCGTTGCCGCATCGATCTCCGGTGCGTCTTGCAACTGCCATCCGGCCGACGTTTCCGAGACGATGCCCGTCGCGAGTGCCAGTTCGATCAGCGCATGACGGCGTTGGCGAATGTCGGTATCGCCGGCGTCGAAACGCCCGGCGAGAAGCTGTCCGTCGTTGTCGGCATAGCCCCGCAGCGCCTCGTCGAGGAATGCGGAGACCAGTGCCTCCAGCAGCGGTTCGACTTCGTCGCCGTAGCGGCTCTCGGTGACGCGGCGATAGTTTTCGACCAGTTGACCCAGCGCGAGCTCGGCAGTGGCCTCGTCGAGCGGCAGGGCAGCGGCTTCGCGCGGGGCCGGTACCAGGCGATGATCCAAGTAGCTGAGCCGGTGCTGAACGGTGTGGCGCAGGCGGGCCGCCTTGAAACGAGCGCCTTCGACCACCGCCACGGCATTGCCATCGGCGTCGAACAGCGCGACATCGGCACACAGCGAGTGCGGGGCTCGGCTGGTCAGGCGAACTTCCATCGACGCCGGCGGTGCGGCATCGACCTGAAGCTGGAGCCGTTCCAGGCGCACGGGCACGAAAGCCAGACCTCCGGCCTTGGCGAGTTCATCGGCCAGCAGCGGGATGAACAGCTGGAAGGCGCTGTCGAGGATGCCGGGCGCCAGCAGGCAGTCGCGCTGATCTTCGGCAATCGCCGATGGCAGATCGATGCGCGCGATCGCTCGGTCCTGCTCGATCCATACTTCGCTGATCGCTTGAAAGCCGGGGCCGTATTCCAGTCCGACATGGGCGGCCATCGCCAGGTGCTGCTCTCGGGTGACATCCGCCGGCCGGTCCGGCAACGGTGTGCCACGACGTGTCAGCAGCAGGCCACGGGTCTGTGCGGCGAGGCGGGCACGGGCATTGAGCGTCCATGGGTCGTCGCTCGCTGGCTCTCGTGTCTTCATCGTCAGCATGCCATCGGCATCCTGAATCTCCACCTGCAGCTTCTTGCCGTGCGTGGCATCCAGCAGCAGCGGGCTGAGAATTTCCAGCGCTTCGATATCCAGCAGCGGCGATGCTTTGGCAGCTGCCGCCGCGGCGAGCGCAAGCTCGGCGAAGCCGGCACCCGGAAATACCGTGGCGTCACCGACGCGGTGGTCGGCAAGCCACGGGAGGCGTCGAGTATCGAGCTGGCTTTCCCACGCCATGCCTTGGCGCGGCAAGCGATAGCCCAGCAACGGATGATCGTAGTGACGCGACATCAGGCCCTGGCTGTCGCCGGTCGTCTTGACCCAGTAGCGCTCGCGCTGCCAGGGATAATGCGGCAGGTCGACGAAGCGCCCGATGACCGGAAACCAGCTCACGGGAGAGACGGCACCGCTGACCAGCAATGCGGCGAGGCTGCCTTCCATGGCGCTGGCGCCATCGTGATCGCGACTCAGCGTGGCAATGGCGCTGCCGGTCACCGACTGCGCGGTGAAGGCGTCGGTGAGATAGCGCCGCAGAATCGGCTGAGCGCCGATTTCGACGAAGGCGCGGGCGCCGGATTCGATCAATGAATCGATCGCCGGCCCGAACTGCACCGGCTCGCGGATGTTGAGCCACCAGTATTCCGCGCCGAGTTCGCTGCCTTCCAGCGCTTTGCCGGCCACCGTGGAGATGAAGGGGACTTGCGCCGCGCGAGGCGTCAGATGCGAAAGGGCATCGATGACATCCTGACGGATCGGGTCCATGGCCTGGCTGTGGAAGGCATAATCCAGCGCCAACCGTTTGGCGAAGATCCGATCGGTGGAGAGCGCCTCTTCCAGACGTGCGAGCGCCTCGGCCGGGCCGGCCAGGGTGACGCCCTTGGGGCCGTTGACACCGGCGATGACGATCTCCGCATGCGTTGAGTCGTCCAGCCAACGCTGCATGGCCTCGGCTCCCAGGCCGACGGCGGTCATTTCGCCGCTGCCGCGGGTACGGCCCTGACACGCGCTACGGTGGTAGATGACGCTGACGGCATCGGCCAGCGTCAGCGCGCCGCAGGCCCAGGCCGCGGCGACTTCACCGACGCTATGGCCGGTGACGGCAGCGGGGCGCACACCTTCCGCCTCGAGCACTCGGGTTACCCCGACTTGCAGCGCGAACAGCGCCGGCTGAGCGATTTCGGTACTGGCCAGACGATCGTCTTCATCGGCGTCTTGCTGTTGATTGCTGCCATCGAGTTCGGCACGCAGCGAGAAGTCGGCGTGCTTGGAGAACAATGCGTCGACTTCGTCGATAGCGGCCGCGAACACCGGTGATTCAATCAGCAGCGTACGACCCATCGCTTGCCACTGGCAGCCGTTGCCGTCATACACGAACACCGGGCCGTAGCCGCTATCGATTCGCTCGCCGACAGCGGCGCCGGGCACGCTCTCGGCGGCGGCCAGGGCATCCAACCGGGTAATCGCATCGGCGGCACTATCGCTCAACAGCACTGCGGCATGAGAATGGCTCTCGCGCCGGAAAGCCAGGCTGTAGGCGGTGTCGTAGAGTGATACGCTGCCGGCGGTGAGGTTGTCGCTCAGGCGTGCCGCGAACTCGCGCAACGCTTCCGGACTGCGCGCGCTCAAGCAAAGCGGTAGTCGGCGGGTCTGGACGGCAGTGTCGGGAATGTCCGATTCGAGCGCTGACTGCAGGATGACATGGGCGTTGGCACCGCCGAACCCGAACGAGTTGATGCCGATGGTCAGCTGGCCTTCGGCTTTCAGCTTGCGCGGCTTGTCGACGATGTCGAGATTCCAGCCTTCCAGATCGATCCGTGGATTGACCTTGCGAATGCCGATGGTGGCGGGCACTTCACGCTCACGCAGGGTATAAAGCGCCTTGGCCAGCCCGGCAACGCCGGAGGCGGTTTCCAGGTGCCCGAGATTGCTCTTGACCGAACCGATGGGTAGCGGTGTCTGGCGTTTCTGACCGATCGCCGCGCCGATGGCGCGAGTTTCCAATGGATCGCCGACGGCGGTGCCGGTGCCGTGGGCTTCCAGATAGTCGATATCATCCGGTGTCAGGCCAGCGCGTTCCAGGGTCTGGATCATCAGCGCGACCTGCGCGTCGGGATTGGGGACCGTCAGACCTTTCTTGAAGCCGTCGGTGTTGACGCCGCTACCGGCGACGACGGCCAGAATACGATCACCATCGGCGACGGCCTTGTCGTAATCCTTGAGCAGGAAGACTCCGCCGCCTTCGGAGCGTACGTAACCATCACCGGATTCGTCGAAGACCTGACAGCGGCCCGTCGGCGAGAGCATGCTCGCCTTGGAGAAGATGATGAAACCGAACGGGTGCAGGTGCAGGCTGATGCCGCCGGCCAGCGCCATTTCCGTCTCGCCGCTGCGGATCGACTGGCACGCCTGATGGAAGGCGACCAGAGACGAGGAGCAGGCGGTATCCATCGACATGCTCGGACCGTGCAGGTCGAACACGTAGGAAATCCGGTTCGAGGCGATGCTCGAGGTGTTGCCGGTCGCCGTCGATGTGTCGATCGCCGACATGTCGTCGGCCATGCGATACGAATAATCGAGACTGGCGATGCCCATATAGACGCCACACTGGCTGCCGCGCAGCGTCTGCGGAGGGATGCCGGCGTCTTCCATCGCTTCCCAGGTCATCTCCAGCAGGATTCGCTGCTGCGGATCCATCTGGGCGGCTTCGCGTGGCGAGATGCCGAAGAAGCCGGCGTCGAATCCGGAAATGTCGCCGAGACTGCCAGCTGCAAAAGTGTAGCTGGTACCCGGGTGCTGCTTGTCAGGATGGCGATAGGCTTCCAGGCCCCAGCGGTCTTCGGCGACCGTGGTGACGAGGTCTTCGCCGGTCTTGAGCGCTTGCCAGAAACGTTGTGATGTCGGGGCGCTCGGGAACCGGTGAGCCGCGCCGATGATGGCAACGCGTTTGGTCATTGGGACTCCTTGCTTCGTAGCGCGGGCTACGCCTTTCTCAATTCGCACCAAGCTTGCCTGCGTGGTCGATAATTCTGTCGTAGATTATGGTTCCCAGCTTATCGGCTGGAAGCGTCATCCGCACGTTATCCCCCGAATGGGGCGCTGTCTGCCAGATGAAATAGTTCGTGAAACCATCCGGCTCGCCATGCTGTGCGTAGACTTTCGGCATGATCGGCACATGGTCTCCGTAGAAACCCAGAATGCCCGGCCGACTATTGTTCTGAAGCTCGCTACCCTTCTGAAGCCCACTTTCCGTTGAAAGCCCACTTTCCGTTGAAAGCCCGCTAGTGTTGGAAAGAGAGACCCTGAGTCGCCCAAGCATACTATTGGTATTGCGCAGATGCCTCAGGTAAACCGTTAGCTCTTCGCAACCACCAGTAACCCCGCCTTCCACCCACCGCTCGGCGATGGCCGGGTCCGCCGTCTCCAGATGAAGCGGGCCGTGATTCTCCATGCTGATCACGAAAATGAACAGCGGTTTTTCATCGGACATTGCCAACTGTTTCTGAACCCGTTCCGCCAGTGCCAGATCGCCGGTGTACTGGCCGTCGCGCTCGCTGAGATCGAAGTCGGCGATATCGATGAACGTATCGAACCCGAGATTGGGATAGACCCGATCACGCAGATAAAAACTGGCGGGGTAGGGATGGATACAAACTGTGCGATAGCCCAGACGTTTGAGCGCGCCGGCGAGATTGTTGACCGGCAGTTTCGATAGCTGGTGATAAGGGTTGAAACGATGCACACCGAGCCGCGTCGGCGTGAGTCCGGTGAGCACTGCGCACTCGGTTCGCACGGTATTGGCGCCCCAGGCGGGCACGTCGAAGCGCCCCGAATGCAGGGCTTGCGCCATCAGCTCATCGTATTCATTCAACAGCTCACGCCGAATGGCAGGATGCCAGTCGCGGGGATCGAAGAACGATTCGCTCTGAACCAGCACGACATTGGGTAGCGTCGCGGGGTCGACGGGGTCTGATTCCAGATCCCATGGCGCGGCAAAGTCGCTGTCATTGTCCTGGCGGTCGATTGGCTGACGTGTCAATCGGCCATAGGCCCAAAGATAGGGATAGAGGCCGAATCGAACCAGGTCGTCGTTGGGTTCCAGCGTACAGCCCGGCAAGCGGGGTAGCTGCCAGATCAGCGTGGCAACTGATGCGGCGATCAATATCACGGTTCCCAGCACTGACCACGGTGCGTCGCCGTACCCAAACAGTGACGGCTCGAGCCAGAAGCCGACGCCGATGGCGATGGCGCCAGCCAAGCTGGCGGCGATCGTGAGGCCAATGCCGAAAAAGGGAATGTAGAGCCGCGGGTGACGAATCGCATCGACGAAGTATTCGAAATCCTGGCACAGGAAAGGCTCGCGTAGCGACGTCGACTTGGTGTTGTTGACCTGAATCACCACCATCTGCAACGAAGCAGCGATGACCAGCGCAAACCAGGGACGCTGCACGATCGATAGCCAGAACGCGAAGTGCAGCGCGGCCGTTGCCAGGTGAACAGCGACGGCGGCCGGCTCACGCTTCCACAGCGGCTGAGGGCGCGGTTTCAGTATCATTTCGAACAGGCTGGTGACCACCAGGGTGGCAATCGTTGCCCAAAACCCGCTCCAGAATCCTTCAGTCATCAATGCGCCTCTTCGCCATGTTCGGGGTCATAGCCGAACCCCTTGAGCAAACGTTGGGAGATCGCCGCCGGTAACACGGCCAGCCACCAGCAGCCGAAATTGAGCGGGAAGGGAAAACTGATCCGTGCGCGGTTCCGCTCGACTCCGGCGGCAATGACTTTGGCGGCACGCTCGGGCTGCCATAAAAATGGCTTGGGGCCGGGCATTTCGTGACACATCTTCGAGCTGACGTAGCCCGGCATCACCACGCTGACGCCAACGCCTTTTGGCGCCAGCCAGCCGCGAAGCGCTTCACCGTAGGCTTTGACGCCAGCCTTGCTGGCGCTGTAGCTCGGCGTGACCGGCAGCCCGTGATAAGCCGCGAGCGAACTCATCAGCACCAATTGTCCGCATCCGGCGGCGCGCATCCGTTTGCCCAGGAAGTTACCCATCGCCATCGGCACGCGCAGGTTGATCTCGAGCAGGCGGCTGGCGTCTTCCCACGCTTCGCCGCTAGCGTCTTCACCGATATCGATGTTCATGCCGGCGTTGACGATCACGATATCCGGTGGGGTTGGATCGCAAAGCATCCCGAGCCACTCGAAAAGGGCGGCATCGTCGCCGAGGTCGATCTGGCTGAGCTCGACCTCGGCGCCCGCGTGGCGGCTCGAGGCTGACAACGCGTCGAGCACGTCGCGTTGGCGGCCATGCAGGACCAACCGATTGCCGGGCTTCGCGTAGACGGCGGCGAGCGCCTGGCCGATGGCTCCAGTAGCGCCCGTAATGACGATTCGGGTCATGACGAGATCTCATCCATGAGTTGTTGTAGGGGGGACCGCTCTCGTTGTAACGCGCGAAGAGCGTTCCCCGCGGCTAGATCGATACCGGGGCGACAGTAGAACCCGCCGTTGATCTGAACCGTCTGGGCGACGGTTCGGCGATAGGCCCGGAACAGTTCCGCATCCGGTTTGGTCGCATTGTGCCAGAAATCATCCAGCGTACCCTGATGGGTCAGACCCGCCATGTCATAGATCGGTGACGCCAGAGTATGGGTCGGGCACTCGAAGCCAAGCGAAACGTTGCCGGCGGTACTGTTGACCGTCACCAGCCCGTTGGCGTGCTTGAGTAGCGCTTCGAGATTGCCACCTTCGAGATAGACCAGGCGGTCACCCAGATCGTATTCGTGGGTCAGTACCTGGATCAGCCTCGCGTACTGCGTAAGGCCCATATCGAGCGGGTGATTCTTGATCACCAGAAATGCATCGCGCGGCGCGTGGTAGGCGAACGAGGCGGCTACCTTGCCGATCACCTCCTGCATGTTCTTGTAATCGGAGTGATAGCGAATCTGGGCGTCGCTCTTGAGCTGCAACGGTAGCAGGTAAAAGGGTCGCTTGGCGCCCAGCAGGGCCTGTATGCGTTCCTCGTCACGCCGCTTCAGGTACGGCATGCGGATCTTGCGTAGCAGGAATCCGGCGTACTCCACCGGCGCGGTTACCAGGGCGTGATTGCGATAGTGCGGGTGCAAAAACGGGTTGGCGATCCCCGCCAGATGATAGATCACATCGTGGCGCGCTCGGGTGTGAAACTGGTTGGGGAAAGCCATGGGGCGTCCGGCGCTGGGTAACCGTTTGCCGGCTTCGTGATACCAGTCCGGATCACGCGGCAATAGCGAATGGGCGTTGACACCTTCGCGCTCCAGCGTCACCCAGTAAGGCCGGAAATAGCCTTCCTCGAAGACGTAGTTACGTATGCCCCGACGACGCGCGGCCAGAATGGCGCGCCGATGCACCGGCCGCCGGTCGCCGAAAACCACTTGGTCAGTGATCTCGTGGCGGTCCCATATCTGCGAGAGGAATTCGGGAATGTCCTTGGCCTGTCCGCGATAGGCGTAGGTATTGCCCCGGCGCCAGAATGCGCTATCACCGACGGTGAAATTGATCTTGATCACCCGGTGTCCCGCGGCCATTAGCTGTTCGCCCAGCCGATCGAAAAACGGCGAGCAGACACCTTGCAGCAATAGGAAGCGTTTGCGCGTATTGCTCGAAGTCAAAACACTCAATTCATTGCCTTTGGGAAAACAGATTGCGGTACAGCCGGTACATGCGCACACGAAAGGGCAGGCCCGAGCGCTGATCGCGCTGCTGTTGCATCAGTTCGACGGCGGTGTCGGCATTGCAGAATTCGCCGCTCAGAGGATCGACGTAGGTCGGATAGGTCAACAACGCGCCCGCGATCAGCGCATCCAGTGTCAGCCGTCGGTGGCGACGCGGGGAGGATAGCCGATCCTGAGTCAGACCCCAACCGGCATAGAACGGCAGACCATAGGTGTGCACTTCCACCCCGCGCATCAGCCCTTCGAAGCCCGTCAGCGAACACATGGTATGGATCTCATCGGCGAGTTCGATCAGATCGATGATGTCGTAGTGAATCAGCTCGAGGTCGTAGAGTTCGCTGGCGCTCTTGTCGAGCAGGCCGACCCGCGCGCCGGAGACGACATCCGGGTGGGGCTTGTAGATGATGAAGGCGTCGGGCCGATTGTCCCTGACGGCTTCGAGCAGTCCCTGGTTGGTCTTGATTTCAGGGGAGCCATGCGCGATCGAGGCGTCGCTCTCCACCTGCCCGGGAACCAGCACGACCGGCCGGGTGCCGATTGCGCCCTCGGGCAGGGCGGGTAGCGGTTTGCCCTTTACGTTGTACTTCGACAGTTTGAGCTCTGTCAGGCGCTGGCGCAGACGTGCGGCGCGTGCCAGTAGTGCAGGATCGAAATCCGTCTCCGTCAGCAGCCGTTCGAGATCGCTTTCGTGATTGGCGTCGTAATAGAGTCCGCGTGAATCGAAGGCTAGCGACAGCGGGCGGGTCAGATCGACCCCGAGCCCGACCGAACGCACGAAACCGTCTTCCATTCGCCACAGCTTGAGTCCGTGCTGGCGGCAGAGCGACTTGAGCTCTTCGGTCGCCTTCTGACCCCACACCACCAGGCTGTCGCGCCCTTCGAGTTCTCTCGGCTGCGGATGATCACCCTGAAGGAAGCGCACGCTGGAGGCGGGACCCAGGAAATCGGTAATGAAGGCTCGCTTCCAACTGGAAAAGCCGACGGCCAGCCAGCGGCCGGCAAGGCGATCACGCTGACGTTTCTGATCGGCGATCAGATCGATGGTGGCTTCCAGCGTCGATGGCAGACCGGTATAGGGATTGGCGTAACGACAGTAGCGCAGGTAGGCCGCGGCGAATAGTTCCGCCAGGGTACGTTGGCGCTGACGACGCTCGCAGCGCAGGGCGTCGTGGGTCAGCCCCCAGCCGGCATAGAACGGCATGCCGAAACAATGCACCGGCTTTTCTGCCATCAGTGCTTCGAATCCCAACTGACTGGTGACCACGTAGACCGCGTCGACGGCATCGATTAGCGCCCACGGATTGATGTCGTCGCCGATCAACCGACAGCGCGGGTGCGTCGAGGCTTGGGTCAGATAACCTTTCTTGCGGCCGGCGATGACATCCGGGTGGGTCTTGATCAGGATGTCGGCGTCGGGATGGTCGGCGATCGCGCTCTCCAGCATGCGCTGGAAGGACCCGGCATCGGCCATGCCGTGCGTGATCGAAGCATCG
Source organism: Salinicola halimionae (assembly GCF_003206065.1). GTDB lineage: Bacteria > Pseudomonadota > Gammaproteobacteria > Pseudomonadales > Halomonadaceae > Salinicola > Salinicola halimionae. The sequence continues at coordinate 919,713 of NZ_PZJQ01000004.1, forward strand.
TCGCGGGTCTGGTCGATGACGAGAATACGCGGTTGATCGGAGGCCGGCAGTGGCCGGTCCGGCGCATGATTGTATTTCGACAGCCGCAGCCGGCGAAGACGGTGCATGGCCTGGCTGGCGCGCTCCAGTTCATCGGCCTCGAAGGCGGCGTCGGCCAGCAGCGTCTCCAGATCGGACGGCCGGGTCGCATCGTAGTAGATGCCGCTATAGTCCACGACCAGACTGTGCGGCTGGGAATAATTGACGCCCAGCCCTAGCGAGCGCAAAAAGCCATCCTCGATCGCGACATACGGCAAGCCGCGCCGTGCTGCCAAGCGTCTTGCGTGAGTCGCCGTGGGTTTCAAACCCCAACCGAGAATTGCGTCGACGGGTTGGCGGCTACCCGGCTTGAGGCGAACTTGACGCGAGTATTCGGGCAGCAGGCAGCCGAGTATGTTCCAGCGTGCCAGACCCTTGGAAAGGTAGCCTGCCACACGAGGGGAGGACGGTCGCAGGGCGGTCGAATCGTTATGCATGGGTCACGAGAAGCGGATGCGGTCCGTCGTCAATGAGAATTGCGGCATCGCTGTTTCCGGGCCTGAGCCCGACGCGCCGAAAAAGGGTGCTAAAGCTACTTGAGTCCACATCTTTAGGCAATCCGACGCGCAGTGTAACGCATACGATGGGGGGCGAACGCTTTTCCGCTGTATCGAAATGATAATCGACAGGACATTTCGTAATCACATTCGCAATCGTTAATGAGTTAACGGATACGGTAAATGTAAACAAACTTTTCTGCGGGAAAAACCGATGTTGCTAGTATTAACAAACTCAAACTTCTTGCGTTACGTTCGATGTATTTAACTCGTTGGCTTTCTCTTTAAGAGAGTAATCAGGGCAGATTTTATCGATGAGTATTTTCCTTGGCCGAATGATTTTGGAATAGGGTTTGCTGTGGCGGTGGTGTTATTTTTCACGGATTTATATCGATAAATACCATATAAAACAGTAGCTTGTATAAAGTATCAGAATGCCGCTTTTTAGCATTAATCTCTTCCGTGTAACGTTCTTTTCAACATCCTCCATGAAGACTTTTCGTCGCTTACATAAACTTACCTTTCGCGATTTTAAAGTTTGACTCGAAGGCGCTATTTGGACGAAAAAGAGTCTCGAAACAACAAATCAAAGCAACGATCGCCAGCGTTTTGGTCCGTTTCAGGACCGAGGTTCTTGTTTCGTTACTCTCGATCGGCTGCACGGGAACGTTATGCGCGAACTCACACTCAGGGCTCACACGCACCTTAGGCAACTCGAGGCTGAGTCGATTCAGATCATCCGGGAGGTGGCTGCGGAGTTCCGCAATCCGGTCATGCTCTACTCGATCGGCAAGGATTCCTCGGTAATGCTGCATCTAGCGCGGAAGGCATTCTATCCGGGAACGCCGCCGTTCCCGTTGCTGCATGTCAATACCACCTGGAAGTTTCGCGAAATGATCGAATTTCGCGACCGTACGGCGGCCCAGGTCGGTATGGAGCTGATCGAGCACGTCAACGAGGAAGGGCGTGTCGCCGATATCAATCCGTTCGATCACGGTAGCGCCAAATATACCGATGTCATGAAGACCCAGGCGCTCAAGCAGGCATTGAACCAACACGGTTTCGATGCCGCTTTCGGTGGCGCCCGCCGCGACGAAGAGGCTTCCCGTGCCAAGGAGCGAGTCTATTCGTACCGGGATAGACACCATCGCTGGGACCCCAAGAAGCAGCGACCGGAGCTGTGGAATCTCTATAACGGCAAGGTCAACCCGGGCGAGTCGATTCGAGTCTTTCCGCTCTCGAACTGGACCGAGCTGGATATCTGGCAGTACATCCATCTCGAGTCGATCTCGATAGTGCCGCTTTACTACGCCGCGCCACGACCCACCGTGGTTCGTGACGGCATGTTGCTCATGGTCGATGACGATCGGTTACCGCTCGCCGCCGGTGAGGTGCCGCAGGAGCGCTGGGTACGTTTCCGTACTTTGGGTTGCTATCCGCTGACCGGTGCCATCGAGTCCCGTGCTACCACCTTGCCCACGATCATCCAGGAAATGCTGCTCACTCGCACCAGCGAGCGCTCCGGCCGTGCCATCGATCACGACGGTGTCGGGTCGATGGAGAAGAAAAAGCGCGAGGGGTATTTCTGATGAATTATCCGTCCGTTCGGATAGCCGACAACACCGAAGGGTACCTTCAGGTGCAGCAGGACAAGGATGCAAACGAGAGCCGGGCGCCGCACGACGGCAAGGATCTGCTGCGCTTCTTGACGTGCGGTAGTGTCGACGATGGCAAGTCCACCCTGATCGGACGCCTGCTGCATGACGCCAAAATGATCTTCGACGATCAACTGGCAGCGCTGACACGAGATTCCAGGCTGCAAGGTCGCACGGATGGTCTCTTGGATCTGGCTCTGCTGGTCGATGGACTGCAGTCGGAGCGCGAGCAGGGCATCACCATCGATGTCGCCTACCGGTTTTTTTCCACCGACAAGCGCAAGTTCATCATTGCCGATACCCCGGGCCATGAGCAGTACACCCGCAACATGGCAACCGGCGCTTCCACCGCGAACCTGGCAGTCATTCTGATCGATGCCCGCTTTGGGGTGCAGGTTCAGACGCGGCGGCATAGCTTCATCTGCGATCTGCTCGGTATTCGCCATTTCGTGATCGCGATCAACAAGATGGATCTGGTCGACTACTCCGAGGCGCGTTTTCGGGAAATCGTTGCGGATTATCGCGATTTCGTCAGTCAGTTGAGCGTTTCCGACGTTCGCTATCTGCCGATATCCGCACTGAATGGCGATAACGTGGTCGACCCCAGCCCCCACATGCGCTGGTTCGACGAGGCACCGTTGCTGACCCAGCTCGAGCAGATCGAGATTCTGTCGGCGCGAAGTCTCCACGAGCTTCGCTTTCCGGTGCAGTACGTCAACCGACCCAATCTCAATTTCCGGGGTTACTGCGGTACCTTGGCCGCCGGCGCCGTCGAGGTCGGTACCGAGATTCGGGTCGAGCCTTCCGGCAAACACTCGAGCGTGGCCCGAATCGTTACCAGTGACGGTGATCTGAACGTGGCGTATGCGGGGCAGTCGGTCACGCTCACCTTGCGCGACGAGATCGATATCTCGCGTGGCGACACTCTGGTCGCGGCAAATAGCGAACTCGAGCCCTGTAGCGCTTTCATCGCCGACGTAGTGTGGATGCACGAGACGCCACTCGCGGTGGGTCATGAATACGAATTCAAGGCAGGCACCCGTATCGTACCGGGGCGAGTCGTCCACATCCTCTATCAGGTCGACGTCAATACCCTCGAGCACCACGCGAGCGAGACATTACCGCTCAACGCCATCGCGCGCTGTCAGATCGAAGTCGCGCAACCACTGGTGCTGGATCGCTATCAGCATTCTCCCGAGACCGGAAACTTCATCTTCATCGACAGGCTGAGCAACCTCACCGTAGGCGCCGGCATGGTGGTGGACATGCTGAATAAGGGACACGTGGTCTGGCATGACATGGCCGTCACCAAGAGCCGGCGCGCGGATCGCAACCGTCAGAAGCCGAGCATTATCTGGTTCACGGGGCTTTCCGGAGCGGGCAAATCCACCGTTGCCGATGCGTTGGAACGGCAGCTCTTCGGCATGGGCTACAACACCTACCTATTGGACGGCGACAACGTGCGCCACGGCCTGTGCCGGGATCTCGGCTTCAGCAACGAGGATCGTCAGGAAAACATTCGCCGCATCGGTGAAGTGGCCAAGCTGATGGTCGACTCGGGGATGCTTACGCTGGTTTCGTTTATCTCGCCGTTTCGCGAAGACCGCCTCAACGTTCGTCGCATGGTCGAGGCCGGCGAATTCATCGAAGTGTTCGTCAATACGCCGCTATCCGTTTGCGAACGTCGCGATCCCAAAGGGCTCTACCGTAAGGCTCGTCGCGGCGAAATCCAGCAATTCACCGGTATCAGCTCGCCTTACGAAGTACCCGAATCGCCAGAAATCGAAATCGATACCTCGGTCTGTGACCTTGAAGAGACTATCAGGCGTCTCATCGCGGGGCTGCGTCGTCATCGAATTATCTAGACGGACATCAAAAGCGGAATTCGGCATTTCAGCATGAGTAGTTCACGTGAAAAGACGGTAATGACGTTGAGCGCTACAGAAAAATATCAGGTTGGGTTCTCGGCGATAACGCGCGGGAAATCGAGGGAAAGGTGGTCGCGATGAAAAATGAAATAAGGCAAGTCAGCAAGAGTAATCCCGCTAGAAAATGGGGGGCGGTGGCACTGGCGATCGTCGCCGTCTCAGGATGTGCGACCTCACAGCAACGCACAGGGGATACGGCCGCGATGCCCATGAATGGGGCAACGCCGGTAAGCGGTCCGCTCGCCAGCTTTCTCGATAGTGCCGCGCCTGGCAGCGTCACCACGATGGCCACTTCACCCTGGGGTGCCAACGTCTCGATCCATGCTCGCGAGCGCTACTTTTCGGCGAGTGGCCGGCGCTGTCTGCTCCTGGATGTAACACGTAATGTCGCGCCGGCCGGTCTTCCGGTCGGCGAAGTGACGTGCCTAGTGCCGGATAAAGGCTGGTATGCCCAGCGGTTGGTGACGGAAATCATTCGCTAGATCGCGTCTGAGTAGTTTGCAGACGCTTTTCGGAGAAGCCGTCTAAATCTGTCGTTCCTAATGCCGGAATGACCTGGACGCCACCGAATCAAGAAGTGCCGATAAACGGCATTTTACCGGAGTTTGATTATCGAAATCCGGTGCTCGATGGCCCGAAACAACGTGAGGGAAGGGAACCACCATGAAGCGGTTATCAATGATTTTCCGGGCTATGTGCCTGGTGGCGGTAGCGTGCTTGAACGCTGGCCTTGCTCACGGGCAGGACTTCGGGTTGAACAGCAGCGCATTGTTGGGCGGCGACCAACCAGCGGAGGCGATGACGTCGCAGACGCAAGATGCCGACAGCACCGAAACATCGCCGCGAGCCGATTGGGACAGTGGCACCTATGGTCCTGTCGATCCACGGGCACAGGCCATGGTCGACCCCAACAGCTTGCCGCCATTCGGCGAGAACCTGTTCAGTGGCGGTTTCCGCGGCATGATGGCCGACGGACTCAATCCCGATTACCTGATCAAGCCTGGTGACCAGATCACCATTCGGGTCTGGGGCGGCGTCGAGATTGACCGCGTATTGGCCGTGGACGCACAGGGCAACATCTTCCTGCCACGAATCGGGCCTTTGCAGGTCCAGGGGATCTCCAACGCGCAGCTCAACGCCAAAGTGCGTGGGGCGATCAAGTCGGTCTATCCGGAAAACGTCAGTGTCTACACCAATCTTCAAGGTGTGCAGCCGGTGGGGGTTTTCGTCACGGGCTATGTGCTGAACCCGGGGCGCTACTCCGGAACGCCCAACGATTCGATGCTCTACTTTCTCGATCAGGCGGGCGGTATCGATCAAGCGCTCGGTAGCTATCGCCAGGTAGTGATCAAGCGCGGGAGCCAGGTCGTCAACGTCATCGATCTGTATGAATTTCTGATCAACGGGGATATCGCCCGGCCGCAGTTCCGTGATGGCGACACCATCGTGGTCGAAGAGCGTGGGCCGGCCATCAGCGTCGTGGGTGACGTGCAGAAGAACTACCGCTACGAACTGGTCGGCGATGCGCTGACCGGAGAGGACGTGATCAACCTGGCACGACTGAAATCCGGCGTGTCGCATGTGCTCCTTCGGGGCAGCCGTTCTTCGGGTCCGATTTCACGGTACCTGCCGCTGGCGGAATTCCGCAGCGCCGAGGTGCGTCGTGGCGATGAAGTGATGTTCAGCGCCGACCTGCGTGACGAGACCATCGTGGTCCAGATCGAGGGCAGCTATTACGGGCCATCGCGTTATGCGCTGCCCCGGGACGCCCGGTTGGGCGAGTTTCTCAATGCGATCAGCGTGCCGAAGGACATGACCAGCTATCAGGATATCTCCATCCGTCGGATCAGCGTGGCGGAGCAACAGGCGTCGTCGTTGAAGGATAGCCTGCGCCGACTCGAGACGACCTATCTCGGCTACCCGTCCCGCACGGCCAAGGAAGGGGAAATCCAGGTTCGTCAGGCGGAGTTGATCGAGCGGTTCGTGCAGAAGGCTTCTCAGGTCAAGCCGACAGGTCGGCTGGTTGTTGCCAGAGACGGCAACGTTGCGGATATACGCCTGCAGGACGGGGATATCGTGACCATCCCGGAGAATACCGATTCCGTTCTGTTGAGTGGCGAAATCATCATTCCTCAGGCGATGGTCTACACGCCGGGCATGAGCGCCCTCGATTACATCCAGCAGGCCGGCGGATTCACGCCCAGAGCCGACGAGGACCAGGTGTTGGTGGTTCATCGCAATGGCGCCGTCATCCAGTCGGGGCAGACCCGAATGCGTGCCGGCGACGAGATCATCGTCCTGCCGGCTGCCCCGACCAGCAACATCGAACTGGCGTCGTCAATCACCCAGATCCTGTTCCAGATCGCCGTGGCAACTCGCGTAGCGCTTGACCTATGAGCGCCCTCGATCCGCGATCTTTCCGCCTGATGCGCACGTTGTGCGTACACCCTCGGGGGTAATCCGTCATGGCCATGGATTCTTCACGACCGGGTTTTTCACCACCGGGCTTTCCACCATCAGATTTTGCACGACCGCCCGGAGCGCCCTCGCGGCCGCCCTGGCGGGTAGCCAGAAGCGTCTGGTTCGCCATGTTCATGCGCGAAGCCATCTCTCGCACCATGGCAGACCGCATGGGCTGGTTCTGGATGATCTTCGAACCGCTGGCGATCATCGGCGTGATGGTTTCGGTGCGTGGGCTGTTCATGTCCGGCCGACACATCGCCGGCGCCGACTACGTGGCCTGGATGGTGGTGGGGCTGATGGGCTTCATGCTGTTCCGGGAGAACATGATGCGCTCGATTGGTGCGGTCGAGGCCAATCGCGGATTGTTCGCCTATCGCCAGGTCAAGCCGATCGACCCGGTACTGGTGCGCTGTTTTCTCGAAGGCATGCTCAAGACACTGATCTTCATCCTGTTCATCACGATTGGCAGTCTGCTCAAGTTCGAGCTGATGCCCGACTATCCGTTCGGCGCGATGATGGACTGGCTGTCGTTGTGGGCGCTGGGTTGGGGCATGGGACTGACGCTGTCGGTCCTTGGCGATCTGATTCCGGAAATCGGCAAGGTGGCTCGCATCCTCAACCTGCCTTTGCTGTTGCTCTCCGGCGTCATATTCCCGGTGCTCTACGTGCCGCATCAATACCGTGAGTACCTGTTGATGAACCCGATCGTGCACGGCCTGGAGAGCATGCGAATGAACTTCTTCGGCGGCTACCACACGATCAGCGGTATCGACATGACCTATCTGTGGTTCTGGGCGCTGGCGCTGATTTCGCTGGGGCTGATCCTTCACACGCGCTTTCGCGACCAGCTGAAAGCGCACTAGGAGATCTGCCCACATGATCGAAATCCATAATCTCTACAAGCGTTATCACAACCATCACGACAGCCCTTGGGTCCTGAAAGATATCAGTCTGACGATCCCCTCTGGCGTCAGCGTTGGTCTGCTGGGGCGTAACGGGGCGGGTAAGTCGACGCTGCTGCGGCTGATCGGTGGCATGGACTCTCCGGATCGTGGCGAGATCATTCGCAACAGTCGCGTTTCCTGGCCGATCGGCCTGGCGGGTGGTTTTCAGGGATCGATGACCGGCCGCCAGAACGTCAAGTTCGTAGCTCGGATTCACGGTGCCGAGGAGGACATCGAGCGGGTGATCGAGGAAGTCGAGGCCTTTGCCGAGATCGGCAATGCCTTCGATGAGCCGGTGAAGACCTACTCCTCGGGGATGCGTTCACGTCTGGCATTCGGGCTGTCGCTGGCCTTCGATTTCGATGTCTACCTCTCGGACGAAGCGACCGCGGTAGGCGATCGCGCCTTCAAGGCCAAGGCTCAGAAGGCATTCAAGGATCGCATCGGCAAAGCCAGTCTGATCATGGTCTCCCATGGCGAGGGGGTCCTGCGGGAATTCTGCAAGGCGGGCATCGTGCTGGAAAAAGGGCAGGCGCAGTGGTTCGACGATATCGAAGATGCCATCAGCGCTTATCACGAAGCGACCGATGGCAAGAAGGTCGCGCCTCCGGTCGTTCCTCAATCGCTCTCCGAGGCGAAACAGGTGCTGATGCAGGCCAATCGCGAATTCGAGCAGGTGCGCCTCGATTACCAGATCGCCAGCGACGATCCGGCTCGGGACGACCCTGACGACGCCTTGCGCTGGCGCATGGAAGATGCCCGCGAGCGCATGCACGACGCGCGCCGATACGTGCAGCAGTTCCAGGCTCAGGCGAAATCCAAGCCTCGAAATCGAACGCCAACGTCTACGAAAAAGACTCCGAAAAAGACAGGTCGGCCATGAACAAGTCAGCTCATCTCAATAAATCATCCCGATTGCGCAAGTCGTTCCACTGGATCGTGTGCCTGATCGCGATCGTCATCGTGTCCCTCTACTGGGCGCTGTGGGCCAGCGACCGCTATGTCTCTCACGCCAATGTGGTCCTGGAAAGCCCCCAACTGGCATCGCCAACCCTGAGCGTGAGTTCGTTGTTGAGCGGCGGCGCGACCAGCAATCTTGCGGACATGCTTCTGCTGCGGGATTACATGCGTTCCGTGGATATGCTGAAGCTGCTCATCGATGAAGCGGATTTCCGCAATCACTACGCCAACTCGGGCGCCGATTTCTTCAGTGCGCTGGGCGATGAAAACGCGCCGCTTGAAGAACTGCACGAATACTTCCTATCGCGGATATCGGTGGAGCTGGACGACTACGCCGGCGTGTTGCGCGTCGACGTCGAAGCCTTCAGCCCTGAAGAAGCCAACAAGATCGCGAATCTATTGCTGGATGAGGGCGAGCGCCACATGAATCTGATGGGCCAGCGGTTGGCGGAAGAGCAGGTGCGCTTTCTCGAACAGCAGGTCACGCTGCTGGAAGACAAGTTCCAGCAAACCCGAGACGCGCTGGTCAACTATCAGAACGCCAACGGATTGGTCTCGCCGACAGGCACGGTGGAGAGCTTGAGCTCGGTGGTTTCGAGCCTGGAAGGACAGCTCGCCATTGCCAAGGCCCGCAAGAGTGCCCTCGCAAGCTTCCAGAGTGCGCGCTCCCCGGAAATCGTGCGTGTCAGTAGCGAGATCAAGGCTCTCAAAGATCAGATCGTGCAGGAGCAGGAGCGTCTGGCCCGCCAGTCGGGTGATGCCCTCAACAGCATTTCTTCGGAATATCAGACCTTGATGCTACGTGCCCAGTTTGCTCAGGAAAGCTATGCCGGGGCGTTGGGAGCGCTCGAAACCACACGCATCGAGGCTGCGCGCAAGTTGAAGCAGGTTTCCGTATTGCAGACGCCGACGATGCCGGAATATCCCGAGCAGCCGGAACGGCTCTACAACTCGGTGGTCTTCGCGGTGATCGCGCTGTTCATCACGCTGATCCTCAACATGCTGATCCTGATCGTGAAAGATCACCGCGACTGATCGGTTCGCCATCGGTCCACCAATGATCGCTGTACGACAAATCCACAATTGATCGTTGCGCTATCAATAGTAGCCTCGACGGGGGAAGTAACATGAGCATGACATTTCTAGTGACAGGGGGCGCCGGATTCATCGGCTCGGCGGTGGTGCGCGAGTTGATCGAGCACACGTCGCATCGCGTCATCAACGTCGACAATCTGACCTACGCGGGTAATCCGGAATCGCTGGCACGCGTCGACAGCGACGAACGCTACGAGTTTCGTCTGGCCGACATCTGCGATGCGGCGGCCATGGCCAGACTCTTCCGCGAATATCAGCCGGACGTGGTCATGCATTTGGCGGCGGAGAGCCATGTCGATCGATCCATCGACGGGCCTGCGGCGTTCATCGAGACCAATATCGTCGGCACCTATACCCTGCTGGAGGCGGCTCGCGCCTACTGGAAAGGGTTGCAGGATAGTGCTCCGCAGAAAGCGGCGACTTTCCGGTTTCATCATATCTCCACCGATGAGGTCTACGGAGACCTGCACGGCGTCGACGACCTGTTCACCGAGACGACGCCGTACGCCCCCAGTTCGCCCTATTCGGCCAGCAAGGCGAGCTCCGATCACCTGGTACGCGCCTGGTACCGAACCTTTGGTCTGCCGACCCTGGTGACCAACTGCTCCAACAATTACGGGCCGTTCCATTTCCCGGAAAAGCTGATTCCGCTGATGATCCTCAGCGCGCTGGCGGGTCAGTCGTTGCCGGTCTATGGCGACGGCAAGCAGGTTCGCGACTGGCTGTTCGTGGAGGATCATGCGCGGGCGCTGGTTCAGGTCGCCTGTGAAGGCAAGATCGGCGAGACCTATAATATCGGCGGACACAACGAAAAGCAGAATCTGGAGGTCGTCGGCACCATCTGCGACCTGCTAGAGGAACTCGCGCCCGAGAAACCCCAGGGGGTGGCGCATTACCGGGATCTGATCACTTTCGTGGCCGATCGTCCGGGCCATGACCAGCGTTACGCGATCGACGCGTCCAAGATTCAGCGTGAGTTGGGCTGGACGCCGCGCGAGACCTTTGAAAGCGGTATGCGCAAGACCGTGTGCTGGTTCCTCGAAAACGATGTCTGGTGGCGGCGCGTGCAGAACGGCAGCTATCAGGGCGAGCGACTAGGGGCAACCGCATGACCGTTCTGATTCTTGGCGGTAACGGTCAGGTCGGTTTCGAACTGCAGCGTGCGCTGGCTCCACTGGGAAAGTGTGTTTCGCCCGGACGGCAGTCGCTGGACCTGCAGGATGCCGACGCCGTCGCCCGTGTGCTCGCTACGTTCCAACCTACTCTGATCGTCAATGCCGCTGCCTGGACCGCGGTGGATGCGGCCGAAAGCTCGCGTGACGAGGCGTTCCGGTTGAACGCGGCGCTGCCGGCGCAACTTGCCGATTACTGTGCGTCGGCTTCGGCGCGACTCATCCATTACTCGTCTGACTATGTCTATCCCGGCAATGGGGAAACGCCGTGGCGGGAGTCCAGCGAAACGGCACCGCTCTCCCTATATGGAGAGAGCAAGCTGGCGGGTGACGAGGCGATACTGGCCAGTGGCGTTGATGCGCTGATCTTCCGCACCAGTTGGGTCTACAGCGCGCGCGGCCATAATTTCATGAAAACCATGCTGCGTCTGGCTCGGGAGCGGGAAGCGCTCAGCATCGTTGGCGATCAGATCGGTGCGCCAACGCCGGCGCGGCTGATTGCCGATGTCACGTTGCTGGCAGTGAAGGCGCGGATGGATGAGCGTCTGCCCGCCGGGCTTTATCACCTGGCACCGCGTGGAGAAACCAGCTGGCACGGCTTCGCTCAGGCGATCTTTCGCCAGGCCGAAGCGTTCGGGGAGACCTTGCGGGTACAACCGGATCAGGTGGCTTCGATCCCGACCGCCAATTACCCCACACCCGCGCAACGGCCGCTCAATTCGCGCCTGGCGCTGGAGAAGCTCGAGCAGGGGCTGGGTATCACGCTGCCGGACTGGGAGTCTCAACTGCAGCTGACGCTCTCGGAACTGCTTGACGTCGCATAGAGGCTCCTTTCCGCAGGGAAGGCGTCAAATTATACCGTTATCCAGATATTTGAATCGATCCTGGCATCGAATAGGAGCTTAACCATGGCACGTAAGGGCATCATTCTAGCTGGTGGTTCCGGCACTCGGCTTCACCCGATCACGCAGGGCATCTCCAAGCAGCTACTGCCGGTCTACGACAAGCCGATGATCTACTACCCGATCTCGGTGCTGATGCTGGCCGGAATCCGCGAGATTCTGATCATATCGACACCTTCCGATCTGCCTCAGTATCAGTATCTGCTGGGCGATGGCGCACAGTTCGGTGTGCGCTTCGAATATGCCGAACAGCCGTCTCCCGATGGTCTGGCCCAGGCATTTCTGATCGGTGAATCCTTCATCGGCAGCGACTCCGTGTGTCTGGTACTGGGAGATAATCTCTTTCATGGACAGCACTTCACCGAGCAGTTGACCCGGGCCTCGGAAGCAAAGAAAGGAGCGACGGTGTTCGGTTATCTGGTCAAGGATCCGGAGCGTTTCGGGGTGGTGGATTTCGATGCGTCGGGCAAGGCGCTGTCGATCGAAGAGAAGCCGATCAAGCCGAAATCGCCTTATGCGGTCACCGGTCTCTATTTTTACGACAACGACGTGGTCGAGATCGCTCATCAGGTCAAGCCTTCCGAGCGCGGCGAGCTGGAGATCACCAGCATCAATAACGCCTACCTCGAGAGAGGCGATCTACGCGTCGAGCGACTGGGTCGCGGGTTCGCATGGCTCGATACCGGCACGCATGACAGTCTGCTGGAGGCGGGTCAGTACGTGCAGACGATCGAGCACCGTCAGGGACTCAAGGTTGCCTGTCTGGAAGAGATTGCCTGGAATCAGGGCTGGATCGATGACGCCGTCTTGGCCGAACGTGGCAACGCGCTCAAGAAAACGGGGTACGGCCAGTACCTGCTGGAGCGCCTGGAGGACTCGAGGCGTGGAGCGAAGATAGCGAAAGCGGCAGTCGTTGGCGGCCAGTAATCCGACGTGCCCATCGTAGGCAGAGGAACGAATAAAATGAACTACGAAAAATTGTCCATTCCTGACGTCGTGCTGATGACCCCCCGGGTATTCGGCGACGAGCGCGGCTTCTTTCTCGAGACGTTTCGCCACTGTGAATTCGTCGAGCACTGCGGCGAACACACGTTCGTACAGGACAACCATAGCAAATCGAGCCAGGGCATCCTGCGGGGGCTGCATTATCAGCTGCAGCAACCGCAGGGGAAGCTCGTACGGGTCACGCGAGGAGAGGTCTACGACGTGGCGGTCGATCTTCGACGGAGCTCCTCGACGTTCGGGCAATGGGTCGGAGCGCTGCTGAATGAAGACAATCGCCAGATGCTGTGGGTGCCGCCGGGATTCGCCCACGGTTTCTACGTCACCAGCGACATTGCCGAGTTCCAGTACAAATGCACGGACTACTACGCGCCGGGCGACGAATACAGCCTTCACTGGAACGACCCGCAACTGGCTATCGACTGGCCACTGGTTGGCGACAAGCCGATGACATCCGAAAAGGATGAACAGGGAAGTTCGCTGGCGGACGCTGCAACTTTCGCCTAGGGCTGCTGGTTCGGACGGCTCCCGAGCGGTTCGTCGGGTTCGTGTTCCGAGCCTTGCTCGCACTTTTGCGCTGACGGTTTTGCGCCAGGCCATTCGGTCTCGCCATCTCGACTTTCTGGCTGCCCTGTGGGCGGCATCGCTTACTCTTGGGAGTTTCTCGGATGAAGATCACCGTTTTCGGTACCGGCTATGTGGGGCTGGTCACCGGCGCCTGTCTGGCGGATGTTGGCCACGACGTGGTCTGTGTCGATATCGATCAGAACAAGATCGATCGCCTGGTTCAAGGAGAGATCCCGATCTACGAACCCGGTCTCGAGTCCATGGTGCTTCGCAACGTCGAAGCCCAGCGACTGCAGTTCACCGTCGACGCTGAAATGGCGGTGGCGCATGGTGTCCTACAGTTCATTGCCGTTGGCACCCCACCCGATGAAGACGGCAGTGCCGATCTGCAATACGTTCTGGCGGTAGCGTCCACCATCGGCCAGTACATGAACGCTTACAAGGTCGTCATCGACAAGTCGACCGTGCCGGTCGGTACCGCCGACAAGGTTCACGACCGCATCGCCGGCATTCTTGCGGAACGCGCCGCTGAACTCTCGTTCGATGTCTGTTCCAATCCCGAATTCCTCAAGGAAGGTTCGGCCCTGGATGATTTCACACGAGGTGCACGTATCGTTGTCGGTACCGGGTCAGACCGCGTCAGCGATCTCATGCGCGAATGCTATGCGCCTTACAACCGCAATCGCGAAAAGTTGATGTTCATGAGCGTGAGAGCGGCCGAGCTGACCAAGTATGCCGCCAACGCCATGCTTGCTACCAAGATCAGTTTCATGAACGAGATGGCCAATCTTGCGGAGCGCCTGGGGGCGGATATCGAGGACGTTCGTCGCGGTATCGGCTCCGATCCGCGGATCGGCTATCACTTCATCTATCCGGGCTGCGGATATGGTGGTTCCTGCTTTCCCAAGGACGTCCAGGCATTGGCGCGCACGGCCAGCAAGGTCGGTTACGAGGCCCAATTGCTTCAGGCGGTCGAGGCGGTCAACAAACGCCAGAAGTCGACTCTGTTCGAGAAGCTGTCCCACGCTCTGGGGGGCGAACTGGAAGGCAAGACGATTGCGGTCTGGGGGTTGGCGTTCAAGCCCGAAACCGACGACATGCGCGACGCCCCAAGTCGAACGTTGATGGAAGCGCTGTGGTCCCACGGTGCCACTGTCCAGGCCTATGACCCTGAGGCGATGAAAGAGTGTCGTCGGATCTACGGGGAGCGTGACGATCTGGTGCTGGTGGCCGATCGCATTCAGGCGGTCAAGCGAGCTGATGCGCTGGTGATCTGCACCGAGTGGAAGGAGTTTCGCACATTGGACGCCGAGTGGATTCGGGCCCAGCTGACGACTCCCGTCGTCGTCGACGGGCGAAATCTGTTCGATCCAGAAACGATGTCTGTTGCGGGCATCGATTATTACGCCGTCGGCCGAGGCAAGACCCTCGTTTCCCCGACTGAAACTCGAGGCTAGGCGTTGAGTCGACCCGCTCCTGACGCTTGCTCCGACTCGCCGCTAGAAAACGCATCGTCGTTTTCTGCGGCGTATTGTTACCGCAATATCTTTGTTTACTGTTTTTAATGCTTCCGGTTATGAGACAGCTGATATTTTTCATCAGCTTTTAATGAGTGGATTGCTGGATGGTGAATATCGATGAGTAAATTCATCTTCACCAAAAGCCGGGTCGAGATTAACCTGACTAAAGTCTTAGCGGTGACCTGAAATTGATGGTGGTGGATGTTTAAAGTCGAAACACATTAAACGTCGCAGGCTCACGGTTCCCCGAGATTGATATGTCATCGTATTGTAGCAAGCCATGATTTTTTGTCGTTATTTCGCGACATTGCTAGCTTCCTGGCTGCCATCACTATTGATGAATTGATAGTGTTTATTGCTTTCTCTACATATCTTTCGATGGCTTCAGACGTCCGCCAATTGGATTGGCATGAAGATGGTTGTCAAAAAACTATAAAAGCACCTGCAAGAATGGCGTTTTGAAATATAAGTTTTAATTAAATTAAAAATTGATATGAATCTTTGCCTGGTAATGCTGAGCGCTGCTGCATCGGCCTGAAGGTCGTGCGGATCTGCAGTTTCTCAATAACCGCGCGCGGGCAAGAATAGGTAAACGTCACGGATCGTGGCAAATCAAACATCGACGGGGCATCATCATGCAAGCCAAGAATCGAGCACTACATGAGTTCGGAGCGACCTTTCTTGGGCCCGCACTGCACGTTTATGCCGAATCCATAGAAGCCGAAGCCAATGGCCATCTTCCCGTCTGCCTGGCGCGCGAAGGGTGGTGTTTTCATCGCCTGTTGACGCGATTGCAGCGTGAGTCGTCAATCGATCTACAGCACGACCCCGTTTACCTGCGGGTGTCCAGAACGCTCCTTTTCCGCGCCATGCTGGGCTCGGAGACGATCATGCCGATGGCGCTCAGCAATGAATTTACAGGCAGCATACTGGACCTCATGCGTAAGCGATTTGGTCTTCAGCTACATGAAATATTTGCAGCGTTGCCGTTCGAGCTTCTTCGTTTCAACTGTGAGCTTCCCAAGGATCAGGATCTGGTCCTGCAGTGGCTGACACCGCATTTAAAAGCCTTGGAAGACGTCGTTTCCCCGACACGCCGGTCGTTGATTGCCTATCTGAGCCGAAGCGGGCTGCTGGATCCCGACAAGCGTCCTCTGATGCTGGACCTGGGCTATTCCGGCACGATCCAGAAAATTCTCACGCATATTCTGGAGCGGGACACGACCGGCCTCTATTTTATCGCGACCAAGCCAGGTGACTCCGCGATCGGTGATCATCATGCGCTATTGAAGGGTGTCTTTCATGAGGGGGTGGGGTGGCGCGATGGCTGCACCATGCTCGATCGTTCGTTGCTCTTCGAGTGCTTGTTGACCGCTCCCCATGGGCAAATGGTGGACATTCGTCAGAAGAGCAATCGCGAGTTCGAATATTTCTATGGTCGTGAGGCAGCAACACAGCGCCATTTTCAGGATTTGAAAACGGTCTTCGATGGCGCGATCGATCACGTCGTGATGTGTCGACACCATGGCGTGAACTACACGCGTGCGGATGTGCAGGACCTCTACGAAGTCTTTGCTACCAGACCCAACTGTATTCCCCATGACGTATGGCATCTTTTTAGTGTCGATGACGATATCACCGGTAACGGTATGGTCAATCCGATGCAAATGTTCGCAATATAAATCAATAGGCGGGGGCCCCCATGAAACCAACGGGAAAAATGATGTCGCTATTACCGTGGCTATTTCAGACCCAGATCGCCAGCCAGGCGCGCAAGAAGCGCCTGGCTGCGGAGGAAGTCGTGGGAATGGACGACAACATCGTCGTGCCCGAGGCTCGGTCAGACAAGGCCAGGTCAGAAGAGATTCGATCAGAAAAGGATGTCGAAGAAAAAGTCATTGAAGACCAGCCCTGGGAAGAACCCGTCGTCAACGATAAGAACCTGGTCACTGTGACCGAGACCTTTATCGTCTCCGAGGGAGATGCCATCAACGATGATGTTGCCCCTGCAAACGTGGTTGTCGGTAAGGAAGAGCCGCTTTCGTTTTCTGACGCCGCTGCTTTGTCGGACGCCGATTCGGCGGCCGAATTGCGCAATGATGACAGCGAAGCGAGTGAATTGCCGCTGGGGGTCACGACCGGCAGTGGTAGTGCTCACGCGTCCCTGATGGGCCAGGCGTTCATGGACGCGCTAAGCACCGGACTGTTCGATCCCAAGTGGTATCAGGCTACCTACGGTCTGC
This sequence comes from Salinicola halimionae, assembly GCF_003206065.1. Lineage (GTDB taxonomy): Bacteria > Pseudomonadota > Gammaproteobacteria > Pseudomonadales > Halomonadaceae > Salinicola > Salinicola halimionae. The sequence continues at coordinate 936,739 of NZ_PZJQ01000004.1, forward strand.
GCTTCGCGACGCAGCGTGAAGCCTTCGATGACTATCTTCGCAAATCTCGTTTTGCCCCGGTGAACCCGTCACCGCGCTTCGATAGCGAGACCTATCATCGAATGTATATCGATGTCTTTCATGCTCAGCAGAGCCCGCTACAGCACTATCTGCTGCATGGACGTAGCGAAGGACGCCAGCATGTACCCGCTACCGTGCGTTGGTACCCCCGAGAGATCATCGAGCCCAGCAAAACGCTGACCCAGGCGGCGAGTGAGTTGAAAGTCGCACTTTGTCTGCACGTTTTCTACGTCGATTTTCTTGATCGATTTGCCAAGGCGATCGAGCGGTTTCCGGTGACCGTCGACGTCTATCTGACGCTGGCGGATGCCAGTTTCGAAACGCATGCCCAGGAGATGTTCGGCAAGCATCCCAAGGTCGGCAAGCTGGAAACCCGTGTCGTGCCCAACCGCGGCCGCAACTTTGGCCCGGCCCTGGTGGAGTACGGCCAGGCACTACAGGCGTATGACCTGTTCTGTCATCTGCACTCCAAGAAGTCGCTCTATTCGGGCAAGGAGCAGACACAGTGGGCAGAGTATCTGATCGAATACCTGTTGCGCGATACTTCCGTCATCACCCGGCTATTGAATGCTTACGCCGCTGACGAGTCGCTGGGGCTCTATTACCCGACCACGTTCTGGATGATGCCCGCCTGGGTCAATCACCAGACCATGAACAAGGGTTTCATGCGCGAGTGGCAGCAAACGCTGGGATTGGATCATATCCCCGAGTTTTTGAGCTATCCCGCCGGTGGCATGTTCTGGTCTCGACCCGGTGCGATGAAGGGCGTGCTGGATCAGACGTGGACCTACGAAGATTTCCCGGAAGAACCGTTGCCCAACGACAATTCGATGCTCCACGCCCTGGAGCGAATTCTCGGTCCGCTGGCCGAAAATCTCGGTTACAAGCAGCTGTTTTATTACCCGCCTACCGGCCAGTTCACGACGGACAATGGCTATATCACCGCAAGCTATCACGGCCGGTTGGAGCAGCACGTTGCCAGTATCCAGGCGCACGCCTGCATCAGTTTCGATGTCTTCGATACGCTGGTTCGCCGCGAGTTCACCGTGCCCGATTACGCCAAACTGAAGCTCGGCAAGATGCTGGCCGAACAGGGGATCGTCGGCACCGCGCAGGCGTTCGTCAAGCTGCGCAACGACGCCGAGTCGACGCTGCGACAGCGGGCCAATTATCAGGGCGACGTTCGGATCGAAGCCATCTACGACGAACTGGCCGATCAGCTGGATGTGGATCCCGTAGTGGCTCAGGACTGGATGGAGCTCGAGTACGAACTCGATCTAGAAATGATCCAACCCAAGGACGAGATGGTCGAGCTATTCAACCATCTTGCCGCTCAGGGACACATTCTCTGGGTCATCTCGGATAGCTATTACAACCGCGAGCAGGTGGGGCTGATGCTCCGTAAGGCCGGCGTGGCGGCGGCCTACCGGTTGATGGTGTCGAGCGAAGAACAGCTGCGCAAGGATAACGGGTCGATGTGGCGGAAGGTGAAGCAGGACCTCGCCAACGAAGGTATCGATCGTCACCTGCACATCGGTGACAACGTGGTGGCGGACGCGCAGGTGCCCGGTGACCTGGGGCTGACGACATTCCATATTCTTCATCCGATGGATAAGTGGGCGGCGTTGGGATTCCCGGCGGTACTGCACGGGGCGGATGCGCTGGATGAGATGGAAATTCTCAAGTGGGGCCGCTTGATCAACGAAGTGGGCAGAAATCCGTTCATTGGTGAGTGATGGCGGTATCGACGGGCCGAGTGATCCGCTACCGATCGCCGGCGCCGTGCAGTAACAGAAGCCGTGGTAACGGACTCCGGGGTGTTAGACGTGATGGTTACCAATTTAGTGGTCGAGGGGGATGCGTGACGGTCGATCCAACGCGCGCGGGTATCCGCGCCACGACGAATATCTGTTTTACCGCCCTCACCATGGTGCGGGGCGAGAGCGATATCGTCTGGTCGTCGCTTCTGCATCATGCGCGTCTGGGTTTCCAGCGTTTGATCGTCATCAGCTACCTGGAGCACGACTTTCTTCGCGAGTGCATCGACAAGCTACGCCATGATTTTCCTGGCCTGGAAGTGAATCTGGTCGAGCTCGAGAGCCGCGGCCATTTCGGCAGACGCAAGGCGTTTTACGTCAACCGGGCATTGTCGTTGTTCGTCGATCCCAAGATGGAAAATTTCGCCTACTGCTTCGATGCCGATGAGTTTCTCTCATTGGGTGCGTATCCATCGATTGGTGCTTTCCTTGCCGCATTCGTCGCCGAGTTGCCGGGAAAAGTGATTCACGGAACGACAGGTGAGGTTTTTCCGCTGCCCTGGCTCAATTTGATTCCGAAGCGTCGCCATTATGAAGAGCGGGATTTGAGCGGACAGTTTCTCGAAGGAGAGTATCTCTGCGTCGACAGCCGTCAGCACAGTCGTCACAAGGTCCTGTTCCGCAAGCGGCCGGGGACGCGCGTTCACATGGCCTATCACCAGGCTTTTGCGGGGGAGAAGGATGTCCCCGTCCTGCCGGATTCCGAGGCTGTCGCGTTCGTCGAAAAGAGCGGGGCATGCGTCTATCACGTGCCACTGCGTAGCCCCGGGCAGTTCCGGGATCGGCTGGAAGGGCCGATGCGCCGCGTCATGATCCAGCCTGGTAGCGCTCCATCGTCAGCGCCTGCCGAGGTGCCTTTCGATATTGCCGCTGAACTTTACTCGGCGTGTACCGCCAGTCAGCCAAGATTCACGAGTCTTGCCGAAGCCGCAGATGTCTTCGGAGAAGCCATTACCGATAGAAAGATCCGGGCCATCACTCGATTCATCTACCGTCATCGAGTGGACGTCGGCCCGGTTTTGGGCTCGGCGAAGTAGTCGCCGCCCCGAGTTGCCTGGGAACTTACGCCAATGATTTCACGCATCGCCAACGAACCCCGTTATCGATACACGATGGTCGCCATCGTCAAGAACGAACGTGAGTACCTACCCGAGTGGATTGCTTACCACCGACTGATCGGTTTCGAGCACTTCTACATTGCCGATCACGGCAGCAGCGATGATACCGATCTGTTGTTGGCGAAATGGCAGAGCCAGGGACTGGTCACCGCTTGCCAATGGGAGCCTGAAGAGCGAGCGCAGATTCTGTGGTATCAGCATGTACTCGAGCGCCACGGCCACGAATCGACCTACATGGCATTTCTGGACGTTGACGAGTTTCTGGTGCACCCGCATTGCGATAGACCACTGGAGTGGCTGGCGCCGACGCTGTCGCCCGACGATGTGGGCGCGGTGGCGATCAACTGGCGAATTTTCGGATCTTCCGGGATGCGTTTTCGACAGCCTGGCGGCGTATTGGAGCGGTTCAGCATGGCCAGCAATAGTGCTCGAGTCGTCAATTGCCATGTGAAGTCGATCGTCAAGCCTTCGCGGGTATTGTCGATGACACCGCATACGGCAGAGTTGAAGCCTGGCTATCGCTATCTTTCTGCGAACGGTCAAACAGTAGATTTCATCGAGGGCAAGGCGAAGTCCGGCCGCTCGCAGAGCGTGATCGATACGCCGATGAAGATTTACCACTACAACATCAAATCGCAGGAAGAGTTCGTCGATACCAAGATGTCGCGCGGTCGAGCCAACCTGGGGCCGATGCACTCTCGCGATCTGGATTATTTTCACCGGCATGACATGAATGACGAGCCGGTCCAGTTTTCGCCGGAACTGCTGAGTCGCGTTCGTCAGGCCAGTCAAGACCTCGCACCGGAAGCCTTCCCGGCCCGGCGCCAGCCATGTTTCTTCGTCCATATCCCCAAGACTGCGGGGACGAGTTTTCGTCTGGGTGCCAAGGCACATCTCGGCGAGGACCGGGTCTGGCACGACTACGGCGAAAAGCAGCGCGAAACGGCGCCCGCGGTGGTGCGCTGGGGCTATGAGCGTCGCGATATCTGGCGATTGTGGCAGATTCTCTCCGCCCAGAATGTGCAACTGCTGGGAGGGCACGTTCGGCTGGACAAGTACGCGCATATGGCAGGTTTGCGTCATTGCTTCTCTTTCGTTCGCGACCCGCTGCAGCGACTGGCGTCTGAATATCATCACTTCGTTCGCCACCACGGCTATCAGGATACGTTCTCGGCGTTCTATCGTCGCCACGACATGATCAATCGTCAGAGTCGTTTTCTGGAATCGACGCGTATCGAGGCTCTGGGATTCATCGGGCTGACGGAGCGCTATTCGGAATCGCTGGCGATGCTGAATGCGCTATATGGCTGGGAAATCCCGGGGATGGCGGAAAACCTGGGCCATGCGTCGGTAGATCATGCCTATGACATCAGTGCCGAGGATGAAATCGCGTTGCGCGAGCTGAACGCCGAAGACTTCCAGCTCTATCAGGAATGTCAGCGGTTGTTCGATTCCCGGCTGGCCCTGTTCGAGTTAGGCCGGCCCTTCGTCCATGGCGCGATTCAACAATGCGTTGCCGACAAGGTGGTGGGGTGGGCCTGGTGGGCCACCGACGACAGCCCCGTCGAGATCGATGTCTGGGTCAACGATCACAAGGTCGGTCGTACGCTGGCCAATGCGCTGCGTCCCGGCATGCTCCGATGGGGCGCACCTCGCGGCGCTTTCGTAGGCTTTCATCTGCCAATTGAGGCCGGTCATGGGGATATCGTCGATTGCCGGGTCACCTTGACCCAGCAGTCGTTGGGGCGGCATCGCGTTCAGCGAACCGCCACGCTTCAGCCTGTGCTGGAACCGTGAGGGACATGCCGATGCAGACCTTGCTGTCACCGACCTCAGCTTCCAGGGATTGGATGTTCTGGCGTGGGCTCAGACGCTCCACGCGGGCGGTTTGTTACCCCCGCCTCAAGCCGATCCATCAGATCGAGCAACTGCCGGCCGAGGGCCGCGGTGAAACTGGGCACTATGCCTGGCGTTCGATGGGCAACGATCCTCAGTTCGCCTGGCGACGCCACTTACCGTTGCCGGGCTGGAACATGCTCGAGGTCGCTATCCGCCATGATCAGCCGAGCGGCTCAGTGCGGCTCTATGTCGATACCGGTCAGGGATTCAGAGAGACGGAAAGTTTCTACCTGACTCTCCGGCCGGGGCGAATCGCCAAGCGTCTGTGTTTCATCGGGGCGGGTGTCCGAGGGATTCGTTTCGATCCGTTGGAAGCCGAAGGGTGTTTTGTCGTCGACCATTTGAGACTGGTGTGGCTGACACCGTGGTTTGCTTACGACCGTTTATCTCAGCGGTTGGCCAACCTGCATGGTCAGTGGCTCGAGACGCCCAAAACAAAGATAATGACCCAATTGAAACTGAGCGCGCGAGCGCAGAAGCTTCACTGGCGAACGCTGGCCTTGAAACAGTACGAGGAGACCTTCGTTCGCCTCTGTCCACGCAAGAGCTACCGGCAGTGGCTGGCTCAGCAGCCAGTGCTCTCTGTCGAGCAGATATCTCGACGGCTGGCCACTTTCTCCTACCGGCCCCTGATCTCGATTCTGCTGCCGACCTATAACCCCGTGCTGAAAGATATCGATCGCTGCATCGAGTCGGTATTGGCACAGCATTATCCGAACTGGCAGCTGTGTATCGCCGATGATGCCTCGACCGACCCGCGCGTTCATGAGCGGCTTTCTCATTATGCCGAGCAGGATTCGCGTATCAAGCTGGTGTTTCGACCGACCAATGGCCATATCTGTGCGGCGAGCAACAGTGCGCTGTCATTCGCCCGCGGCGACTATGTCGCGCTGTTGGATCACGATGACAGTCTGGTGCCGGAAGCGCTCTACCATGTCGTAGAAACCTTGCAGCGCCAGCCGCAGGCGGAACTTCTGTACAGTGACGAGGACAAGATCGACGATTTTGAAGAGCGCTATGATCCGCACTTCAAACCGGCGTGGAACCCCGACCTGTTGCTGGGGCAGAACTATGTCTCTCATCTTGGGGTGTACCGAACCTCGCGAGTCAATGCCGTGGGTGGGTTCCGACAAGGCTTCGAGGGCAGTCAGGATCATGATCTGACACTGCGTTTCTGTGCCGGCCTGAATCCCGATCAGATCATCAGAATTCCGCAGGTGCTTTACCACTGGCATGCCGGCGCGGGTTCCACGGCGATGGCCGCCGTGGAAAAAGCTTACACCGGAGAGGCCGGTCTGCAGGCAGTGAAGGATTATCTGATCCACCACGCCGCGGGTGCCAGCGCCGAGCCGGGAAAATTCCCCAATACCTATCGCATTCGTTGGCCGATTCCGGACCCAACGCCGCTGGTTAGCCTGCTGATACCGACCCGTGATCAGGTATCGATTCTGCGCCCCTGCGTCGAGGCCTTGCTCGAACGAACGCGCTATCCGCATCTGGAAGTATTGATTCTCGACAATGGCTCGACCTGTCCGGAGACGCTGGCCTTTCTCGAGGGAATTGCAAAGGATTCGCGCGTTCGCGTGCTGCGTTGGGCACAACCTTTCAACTACTCCGCCATTAACAACTTCGGTGCCCGTCACGCCAGGGGCGACATTATCGGATTGATCAACAACGATATCGAGCCGATCAACGAGGACTGGTTGGAAGAGATGGTCGGTCAGGCCTGTCGCGACGAGATCGGCTGTGTCGGGGCCAAGCTCTACTACCCCAACGGCACCGTCCAGCATGCCGGCGTTCTGCTCGGCGTCGGGGGGGTCGCCGGGCATGCACACAAATACTTCTCGCGTCACGAGCCGGGATATTTCAGTCGCCTGCATCTCGTACAGAATTATTCCGCCGTGACCGCAGCGTGTCTGGTAGTGCGAAAGGCGCTATTCGATGCCGTGGGCGGCCTCGACGAAGAGAACCTGGCAGTGGCATTCAACGACGTCGACTTCTGTCTCAAGGTCCGGGAGGCGGGGTATCGCAACCTGTGGACGCCGTTCGCCGAGCTTTACCACCACGAATCCGTCTCCCGCGGCGCTGATGACACCAGCGCCAAGAGACTAAGAGCGAGTCGAGAAGCGGATTACATGCGCCGGCGATGGCGCCATCGGTTATTCGATGACCCGGCTTATCACCCTAGCCTGACACTGACTTACGAGGACTTTTCGCTGCGTTGAATCGCAGTGAGAAGAATGAATATCCAGCCTACGAGGGGGACTGATCATGAACTATCCGCGCTGGGTGGTTTTGAGTGATGGAACCTGTCCGACCGAAGATATCTACTTCCTGAAATCGGTGGCACCGTGGCTGCAATCACGTGGCATCGAGGTCAAGCGGATCGACACCAGCTACTGGCGACTGCCAGTCATGTGCATGCCCTGGCTGGTGGGTGAACTGCGTAATGCCCACGTTCTCGTCTGTCGGTCGCTCAATGGCGCCTGGATCTCTTGGCTGGAAGATAATCGGCACCGATTGGCTACCATTCGCTATCTGATCGATGACGATATCGACGCCGCGGCCCTGGACGAACAGTTGCCGGAAACCTATCGGCGGCGAATGGCTCACGTGTCGTCGCAAATACAGCCACGTTTGCTAGCGATCGCCGATGAGGTCATTGCCTGTTGTGAGCCGCTGGCGAAACACTTCAGTCGTCGTCACGATTCAGTGTCGCTGTTGGCGCCTTCACTAATCGCGCCGATGCCGAATCATGACCATTTTTCCATGCTGGCGCCGTGTGTCGGATTCCATGGTTCTCGGGCTCATCTGGCCGATCTTGAGAATATCACGCCCGCGCTGGTCGATATCCACGAGCGCAACAAGGCACTGACATTCGAAATCATGCTGGGGGGATTCTCTCCGGTATCGTTGCGGGGTTTGCAGCGTGTGCGCACGCCCAAGCCCATGGGCTGGCGCGCCTTTCAGCGCTATCGTGACCGCCAACGGATGCATATCAGCCTGACCCCGATGCGGGACACGCCGTTCAATGCCGGCAAGACTTATATCAAGTTTCTGGACAACGCCGCGATGGGGAGCGTTGGACTTTACAGTGCGCGCTCCCCTTACCGGGAAATCGTCGCGCATGGCGAGGACGGACTATTGGTCGAGGACACGCCCGAAGCCTGGCGTTCAGCCATGCAACAGTTGATCGATGACCCGACGGCCGCGCGCTTGATGGCACAGAATGCCGCTCGCAAGGCGCTGGATATCGGTAATCCGGAAAAGGCACGAGCTTTCTGGTGGGTACGCCGTTGAGCCAAGACGATAGAACTGAGGTCAAGATGATAGTGCTGAGGTCAAGATGATGGCGCTGATCTCGAGCGCTGATCCTGTATGAGCACGCCGGCTCCGTTTCCCACTTTGCATCGCCGCCATGGCGGCAAGAATCTTTAACATGACAGGAAACTCAACCATGAATATCGAATTTACTGCCATCACGATGGTGCGGGGAGAAGAAGACGTCGTCTTTGCGTCTTTCCTGCATCACCTGCGATTGGGGTTCGACCGGCTTATTGTGCTCAGCCATATCGAGCATGACTTCCTCAGGGAGTGCGTCGCTGAATTGCGTGATAGCTACCCGGAGAAGGAGATTGCCTTCGTAGAGATCGAAGACGAGCAGGGCTTTTCCAGACGCAAGGCCGACTATATCAATGGGGCCCTGGACATTTATCTGAAAAAGGATTGCTACAACGTCGTCTATGGTTTCGACGCCGATGAGTTCCTGACTTTCAAAAAAGGGCTCACGGTAAAGGATTTCTACGCGTCATTCGCGCAGCGCTTCCCAGGTGAAGAGAATATGAAGCGATTCTATTTTCGGCTGCCGTGGATCAATGTGATCTGCAAGGAGCGCATCGCCTACCAGCAGGATCTGGAAGGGAAGCTGTTGGAGGCCGAATATTGGTCACTGGGCGAGCAGGCCTCCGATACCAAGGCGCTGTTCGTTCATCGTCAGTCACATCGCCTGCACATGGGGTATCACTGGCTGATGGCCAAACAAGATGGAACGGTGCTGGAGCCCGAGGCCGAGATCATGAATTTCGCCCGAGAGTGGGAAGCCTGCATCTATCACCTGCCGCTACGTAGCGTGGAACAGTTCTTCGCGCGGATGGGTAACTACGTCTCCAGTGCGGCGAAGCAGGAAAAGCACAACCGCTTGAGCCAGTTCTTCATCGACAATCCGCATATCAATCGCCAGCACTTCTTCGAGATGTGCATCGCCCCGACGCCGAGTTATCCGAGTTACGAAGCGCTCAAGGCAGATATGGGGCCGGCGATCGAAGAGATGGTATTGATGGCCTTTACCAAACTGATGGTGAAACCCCGCATCGACATCGGAAAGGCGCTGTCCCCGGCCACTTCATAGGCCGGGTCACCGAACCATCAAGTCGTCAAGAGATCGGCTTTCCATCGAAAGTGCGTCATCGCAGGAGAAGACACGGCGGCCGGGTGACCTTCACCTGGCCGCTTGTCGTTCCAGCATGAGCTTGCTTCTCCGAGCCCTGCTGAAGATTGAATCTAGGATGCGACCGGTAGGCGAGAGTCCCACAGCAGACGTTCGATAGGAGAGATGTTATCGGTCAGATGTGCCACGGCATTGATCACGGCCAGGTCGATACCTTCGCGATCATAGAAGCCTCCGTTGATCTGCGTGGCGTGAATGACGACGCTGGCAAAGTTTCGAAATAGACGTCTTTCGGGGCCGATCGGGTGGCGCCAGAAGTCATCTAGGGTGCTGGTTGAGGTTAGTCCAGGCAGACGATAGATCGCTTGGCCCAGCGCCAGGGTCGGGCAATCGCGTTCCAGTGCAGCGAGCCCCTCCTGCCCATTGACCGTTACCAGCCCCGAGGCATGATCGATAAGCGTTTTCAGGTCGGCCCCGGGCATGAACACGAGCCGCTCGCCGAGATCGGTCTCTCGCGCCAGGTCCCGCAGTCGTCGAACATAACCCGGCACGGCCGTTCCCATCGGATCGAGGATGATCAGCCGTGCGCGTCCCGGTGCGAAGCGAGCGAACGAGCTGACCACCCGGGCGACACCGTCATGCATGTCTGCGTAGGGAGAGTGCCAGCGAATCCGGCTGTCGTCGTCGTGCTGGAGCGGGAAGAGATAGAACGGCTGTCTCTCCTCGAGCAGTTGCCGACAGCGGGTCGCGGCCTGGCGCTGGCCTCGACCGATGAGTCGCCGGCAGTCGATGTCATTGGAAAGTCGGGTATGACTTCGGGCATGTCGAAAGAGCAGAGGATTGGCTAGATCTGCCAACTGATAGCCGATCCTCCGAAAGGCGCGTGACGCGAGGGGCTGCTGGAAAGGACGGGGTGGCAGGGCGTGAGGTATCGTCGGGCCAACGCTTTGATACCAATCTGCATCCCGCGGGAGCAGTGAGTAACCATCGACGCCTTCACGCTCGAGCGTGGTCCAGTAAGACTGAAGATAGCCGGGCGCCAGAATATGGTTACGTATCCCGCGTCGTCGCGCTGCGCTTATCACTTCCTTATGAGCGGGGCGACAGTCACCGAAAGCCACCTGATCGGTGATGCCGTGGCGTCGCCACAGATCGGTAACGAACTCCCCCAGCATGGGCCAGGGATCGCGAAAGGTTTCCGTTAGCTTGCCGTGCCACCCGAACTGATCACCGGCGGTGAAGTTGACCTTGACGACCTTGTGGCCATCGTCGCTAAGCCGCTGCCCCAGTTGATTGAGAAATCGGGAGCGGGGACCTTGCAGAAATAGGAAGGCTCGCCTCGCGGGGAACATCGTCTCGATCCCTTTCGTCAGTATGGGAACGGCCGCTGTCTGTCGACGATAGGTCGTCGAGACTTGGTAATCATCAGGAAGTTGGCGGTCGTCGGAACAGCTCGGATGCGATACCGAGGCAAGACGTGACTGTAACGCGGCCTGGCATATCCGCCATGCCGCGTTTTCGTGAATCGAGCGGTGGTTTAATTCGTCCTATAAAGATGAGTCGTATCAGACCGGACGACGGTCATCGGCAAATTGCCGGACAAGGTCTTTGGTGGAGTGAGAGGGCGCCGGGTCTCGAACGACGTCGAGACTGGCAACCCGAGCAAGGCTCAGGTTGGCGGCTTGGAGAGGGCATCGAGCAACGCATCGATAGTGGGATTGCGAAAGAAAGCGATGAGTTGCGCGCTTCGGACGGGGCCGATGCCATCGAAAGCTTGCCAGGATGTCTTCGAACGTTCGCGTAGCGTGGTCAACGATGAGGCGAGGACCGACTGCTCGGCGGCGTCGGGAATCGTCGGCATGCCGAGTGCGATGAGCCATCGTTTCTGGCCTGCGTTCCCTGCCTCGTGAAATACGCTGACCCATTGCCGGGCGCGCGTTTCCCCGACGCCAGGCAAGGCCTGAAGATCGGCGACGTGCAATTGTCTCCAGGCCAGCAGGTCGCTGACCAAGTCGGCATCGACCAGAGTGCGCCAGGTTGCGGGGCCAACGCCAATCATGTCCAAACCGTTCGAGCTGCCAAGCCATTCCAATCGCGCCAGGAACTGCTCTCGGCAGCCCGGCGTCAACGTCAGGCACGATAGTGCGTCGTAGCGCTGAGTGTCGGGAAAGACCAACGCCTTACGCGGTATGGCCGGGATGACGACCCGATCGATTTGCGGAATGGTCGCGCCGGCGAGAGAGACAGAGACCTGATCTCCAGGATGAACATCCAGCGTTTTCCAGTGGTCTAGCGAGCCCAGGCTCACCGAACTGACTTCGCGATCATCGAGCAGGACCGGCTCCAGTCGGGCGATAGGGGTCAGGCGGCCGGTACGCCCGACCGAGATATCGATGGTGTCGACGATGGCTAACGTCTCCGCCGCCGGATATTTCCAGGCAATGGCCCAGCTCGGTGGCTGGGCCTGCCAGCGTTGGCCCGTGGGGCGTTTGCTGCGCTTGATCACTACGCCATCGGAGGCAAATGGCAACTCGGCGTGATACCAGTGATCACGCCATTTTTCGACGTCTAACAGTCGGTCGACCGATCGGGTGTAACGGGCCGTATTGGCGAAGCCCAGTTGCGTCAGGCGTTCGAGGCGGTTTTGACCGTTTAGCGGGCCATCCGGCCAGGCCCAGGCGAAGAAGCCGATTGCCTGGGCGTCCTGTGGTGACAGGTCTTTTCGGTTCATCAGGCCTGCGATCTTGGCGCGTGCGGAGACGCCACCATCCCGGGCCTGAATATGTCCCGGCAGACGCAGGAATATCTCGCCTTGAAGCGTCACCGGTTCGTCATCTTCCAGCTGCTGCGGAATACTGTCGATCTGGCGAATCTGAGCGGTCCAATCCTGACCGGTTTCTCCATCGCCACGACTGATGGCGGACTTTAGCTTGCCATCGCGATAGACCAGCGTCACCGCAACGCCGTCGACCTTGGGCTGAATCCATAATGTCCGACCCGATTGTCGGGATAACCACTCATCGACGGCCTGTTGATTCGGTAGCTTATCGAGCCCGGTCTGGGCAAAAGGATGTCTCAGTCGATCATCAGGCGATGCCGTCGTGGTTTGGCGAATTGGCGCTGCGGCCGGATTCAGACAGTGACGCCAGTGCCGCCAGCGACGTTTGGCTTCGTCGTAGACGCCGTCATCCACGAGGCGCTCGCCACGTTGATAGTAGGCCTCGTCCCATCGCTCGATTTGTCGAGTCAGAGCCTCATAAGCGCTTTGCTGTCGTATCTGAGTTGCCCCCGGTGGGCACGAGGCCTCCAGCGTGCCGGGGTGAGCTGCCTGGTCAGGGCTGGGGTGAAGTGTGCCAGCCTGTACCATCCCTGACAGGCCCAGCCAGGCGAGGGCCGCAGCCCGGATCAATATCGCAATCATGGCGTCGCTCTCGAGTCTTCTAAACGTTCAACGACCGCTGAACGATTTTCTGAACACCGAAAGGTGGGGGATTCGACGTTTCGACTGCCATCAAACATCAAATAAAAAAGGGCCTCGCGAGTTCGCGAGGCCCTTGGCTAATTTCTGGCCTGGTCTGTCAGGAGCTGCCGGTTCGCGCCCGGTGCCAAATGAATCGACACCGGGTGCGATAAATTACCCGTTGGATTTCAGCTGCACGTAATCCAGCAATATCTGCGAGGTTTCCTGCAGTTCGGCGCGGTCGATGGGTTTGCCGTCATCGGCCTCCGCCGCCTCATCGTTCTCGGAGCCCGCGTCGCTACCCTTGGCGTCCTTGTCATCGGTGTCGCCGGCCGAGTCATGATCCTCGCGGGCATCTGTCCAGTTATCGAGTGGCTCCTGTCCCAGCGCTCGCCGGCGCTGATTTTCCAGCGCCAGCTGCTCGCTTTCCTGAGCATCCATTTCACGCTGCCGCTGATCCTTGTTGAGACTGATGCTGGTCTGCTGATCTCGTAGACGTTTGCTCAACTGGGCCTGTTTCTCGAGGTAGACGAAATCGGGGTCGTTGGCGATGCGTTGCTCGTGGCGGTCCTGCAGCCCCTCCAGATAACGCCACGGCTCCCCATAGAGACGGTACTGCACCGGGCGTACCCGATCCCAGGGCAGCGCGTTGTCGAGGGCACTTTCACCAATCTCGTCCGGATCGATCAGGCTGGGATAGAGAATGTCCGGTTCGACGCCGCGATGCTGGGTGCTCTCCCCGGAGATCCGGTAGAACTTGGCCCGTGTCAGCTTGATCTGCCCATGGCTGAGGTCGGACAGCGTCTGCACTGTACCCTTGCCGAATGTTCGACTACCGACGATCAAACCGCGGCCGTAATCCTGGATCGCCCCGGCGAAGATCTCCGAGGCGGACGCGGAAAGTCGATTGACCAGTACGGCGATGGGGCCGTCATAGGCGACACCGGCGTCGGTATCACCGTAGAGATTGATGCGCCCTTGGGCGTCGCGTACCTGCACCGTAGGCCCGCGGTCGATGAACAGGCCGATCATGGAATTGGCTTCCTGCAGCGCGCCGCCACCGTCGTTGCGCAGATCGAGCACGATGCCTTCGACCTGCTGTGCCTTGAGCTTGTCGATCTCTTTGGCGACATCCCGCGTGGTGCTTCGATAATCGGATTCACCGGCTTGCCAGGCGTCGAAGTCGACGTAGAACGCCGGCACCGTGATGACACCGATCTTGTGCATCGCGCCGTCCCGCTGAATCTCTTCCACTCGACTGTGGGCAGCCTGATCCTCGAGCTTGACGGTGTCGCGCGTGATCCTAACGGTATGCGTGCGCGTCACGTCGACGGCCTTGGCGGGAATGACGTCCAGACGTACCGTCGAGCCTTTCGGTCCGCGAATCAGATCGACCACTTCATCGAGACGCATGCCAACGACGTTGACCATGTCGCCATTTTCGTCCTGACCCACGGCAACGATACGATCCGCAGGCTGCAGCACGCCGGCCTTGTCCGCGGGCCCCCCGGGCACGAGGCTAGACACCTTGACGTACTCGCCGTCGCTCTGCAGCAACGCCCCAATCCCCTCCAGCGAGAGCCGCATCTGGATGTCGAAAGATTCGCTCTGTTGCGGCGAAAAGTACTCGGTATGCGGGTCGACGGTGCCCGTGACCGCGGCCATCAATAATACCAGGACATCTTCGGCGTTGGTCTGACGCACCCGATTGAGCTGGTTGGTGTAGCGGTCGTGCAGCGTCTTCTGGATCTCGCCCGGTGACTGATCGCTTAACGATAGCGTCAGCGCGGCATTTTCCAGACGCTTGTTCCATAGATCGTCGAGCGAATCCTCGCTGCCTGCCCAGGAGGAGTCTTCACGATCGAGTGCGAGACGTTCGTTGCTGGTGTAGTCGTAATCGATTCCTTGGTCGACTCTCTTCACCAACCACTGCAGCCGCGCTTCCAGTCGATCCTGGTAATGTGAATAAAATGCATAGACACGATTGAGATCGCCTGACTTGAGCGCATCGTCGAGAGTCGTTTCCAGGTCGCTGAAGCTGTCGACATCTCGCTGCAGGAGATAGGCGCGTTGATCATCGAGCACGTCCAGCAGACGTTTGAAGGCGCGCTTGGACCAATCGTCGTTGATCTCGACATCGGCATAATGCCCATACTGCAGTGACTCGGCGACTTCACTTGCCGCCTGACTTTGGTCATCCGTTGGGGTGGGACCGGCTAGCGCCGTGACGCTCCATGCCAGCACTAGCAAACACATGGCCGCGTACCGAGCGGCGACAATCAGGGTCATCAATGAAGCACTCCCGGTTTCCTGTACACTCTCTATTCCCTAGAAAGACCACCGGATCCATGAATCTTTTTCAGGTCCAGAGTCCATTGTAGCAGTCAGTCCGCGTGACTACAGACCGATATCCGAGGAAACCCATGTCAGACCACGTTGCCGACAAGGCTCTCGAAGATCGCTTGATCGATTTTCTCCAGCGCTCTCCCTCTCCGTGGCACGCCACCACCAATATGGTAGCGAGGCTGGAAGCGGCAGGATATCGGCCGCTCAAGGAAACTGACAGCTGGAAGTTGGCGCTTGGCGAAAAATATTACGTGACGCGCAACGATAGTGCCTTGATCGCGTTTCAGCTACCGGCCTCTTCGCTCGAGGCAATGCGTATGGTCGGCGCTCACACGGATAGTCCAGCGTTGCGACTCAAGCCGCAACCGGCGATCGCCAACAAGGGCTGGCTGCAATTGGGTGTTCAGGTCTACGGCGGTGCGCTGCTGTCGCCGTGGTTCGATCGCGATCTCGGTATCGCCGGCCGGGTGCATGTGCGCCGAGCCGATGGCACCCTGCAAGGCGTTTTGCTCAACGTGGGCGAACCGGTAGCGATCATTCCCAGCCTGGCGATTCATATGGATCGCGAAGCCAACAACGGCCGTGCCTTGAATGCGCAGACACAAATGGCGCCACTGATGATGCAGGGTGGGGACGCCCCGGATTTTGATCGGCTGCTCAAGCAGTGGATCGAACGCGAGCATGCCATCGAGGTGGCGGACATCGTCGACTTCGAACTTGGCTTCTACGACGTTCAGCCGCCGGCCAGGGTTGGCGTCAATGGCGAGATGATCGCCAGCGCTAGGCTCGACAACCTGCTTTCCTGTTTCATCGGGATCGAGGCCTTGCTTGCCGCCGACGGGCAGCAGGGGACGCTGTTTGTTGCCAACGATCACGAGGAAGTCGGCAGTGCCAGTGCGTGTGGCGCTCAGGGGCCGTTTCTGGCCGACGTGCTGCGCCGCGTGAATTCCGCACTCGGCGAGCCGGGCGACGAGGGTTTCGTGCGGTTGATTCAGCGCTCGCTGATGATTTCCTGCGACAACGCCCACGCTGTCCACCCCAACTTCGCAGACAAGCACGATCCGAATCATGGGCCGTCACTCAACGCCGGGCCGGTGATCAAGGTCAACGCCAGTCAGCGCTATGCGACCAACAGCACCACTGGGGCGCTGTTCCACGACATCTGCCGTGAAGCCGGCGTGCCCGTGCAGCAGTTCGTGACACGTGCGGACATGGGCTGCGGCAGCACCATCGGTCCTATTACCGCGACCGAACTCGGCGTGCCGACCATCGACGTAGGCGTGCCGCAGTTCGGTATGCACTCGATTCGGGAGACGGCAGGCAGTCGTGATCCGGCGTATCTGATTCGGGCATTGATCACGTTCTACAATCGGGAAACTCTCCGAATCGCTTAGGATGTGTCAGCGCTTGTCATTGCGTCAGGTCAGATGATGTCGAGCCGGTCGGATAGAGAGGGGCGTGGGTTTCGCTGGTTTAACGGTGAACTCTGGTTAGCGAGGCGGCAATGGCGCTGAATCTGCGGCAGATCGAAGTGTTCCGGGCAATAATGACGACCGGAAGCATCAGCGGCGCGTCTCGCGTGCTGATGATTTCCCAGCCGGCGGTGAGTCGGATGCTGTCTCACACGGAGCAGCGCATCGGGTTTCCGTTGTTCGAACGCATCAAGGGGCGGCTCTATCCGTCACCGGAGGCGCGACGATTGTTTCGTGATGTGGAGAACGTCTATCGTGACGTTCAGCGAGTCAACAACACGCTCCATGATTTGACTCAACGGCGTCACGGCGTCGTGCGCATCGCGGCCAGTTCGAGTCTCGGTCATCAGGTTGTGCCCTGGGCGATCACCAGTTTCCGAGCAGAGCATGATGTCCGTGTCAGTCTCGATTGCCAGCGCCATATGCAGCTGCGCGATCAACTGCTCGATCGTCAGGCCGATCTCGGCATTTCGCTGTTTCCGGTCAATCATCCCAACCTGGAGGCCAATCCGCTGCATCGAGCGGGCATGGTCTGCGTCTGTCCGGTCGATCATCCGCTGGCGGAGCGTGACGTGGTATCACTGCCCGAACTCCGACATTACGATCTAATTGGTTACGGCGCCGAAACCCCCTTCGGGCAGCATATCCGTTCGGCATTCGAAAGTGCCGGCGAGCCCTGGCGGCCGGCAACCGAGGTCGATTCTCCGCATTACGCATGCGCTCTGGCCAATGCGGGCGCCGGCATCGCGCTGATCGACGAATTCACGTGGCAAGGTTTTCATGGCGAGTATTTGACGGCAGTGCCCTTGCCGGTCGAGCAGCGGCTGATTGTGAGCTTGGTGTACCCACGTACCGAGCCGCTGTCGCAACTGGCTCGCGTGTTTATTTCCCACCTCGAAGCGGCATTCGGTCGCTTCAGCGCCACTGACGCATCCCTTCATCCCTAGATCGATTAGGCCCTTGGAGTAATCTGGCTTTCGAACCGGCCAAGCCTTGGGTTAACAAAAAGTTATAGCCTGTCGATAAATCGGCATGCGACACCTCCGCCAAAAGTTCAGACACTGATCCGACCCATACTAAATCGATAGGCGGACAGGTCATGCGTGAACGGGTAATCGGCGCGGCTCAGATGGGCCCCATTCAGAAAAGCGATACCCGTGAAGCGGTCGTGTCGCGAATGATCGCGCTACTGGATCAGGCTGCCGGGCAGGGGTGCGATCTGGTGGTCTATCCGGAATTGACTCTGACGACCTTTTTTCCGCGCTGGTACATGGAAGATCAGGCCGAGGTCGATACCTGGTTCGAAAGCGAGATGCCCAGTGTAACGACCCAGCCTCTCTTCGATCGTGCTCGTGAGCATGCCATTGCCATCTCTTTCGGCTATGCCGAGCTGACGCCAGAAGGCCGTCACTTCAATACGTCATTATTGACGGACCGCCAAGGCAACATCGTCGGTAAGTACCGCAAGATCCATCTGCCGGGCCATGTCGAATACGACTCCGAGCGTGATTTCCAGCATCTCGAGAAACGTTACTTCGAGCCCGGTGATCTTGGCTTCGAAACCTTCGATAACGAAGGCGCGCTGATGGGCATGTGCATCTGCAATGACCGCCGCTGGCCGGAAACCTGGCGTGTGATGGGCTTGCAGGGCGTCGAATTGGTCATGCTGGGCTACAACACCCCCTCTATCAATTCTCAGAATCGAGACGAAGGTCTGGAAAAGCGCCTTTATCATTCCGAGCTTTCGATCACCGCGGGCGCCTATCAAAACGCCACCTGGGCCGTGGCCGTCGCCAAGGCTGGCGTTGAAGATGGCTTCCCGTTGATGGGTGGCACGATCATCGTCGACCCCGACGGTTTCGTGGTCGCGCGAACGGAAGGCGAGGGTGACGAACTAGTCACCGCGCGCTGCGACATGGATCTCTGCCAGTTCGGCAAGAAGACGATTTTCGATTTTGCGCGTCATCGTCGTACCGAGCACTACGGGCGAATCACTTCCCAGACCGGCGTCGAACGCTAATGGCTGACGTGATGATCTCGGGGCCGAAAGAGTCTGACGCTGAATGACTCCCCGGATGATCTTCCAACAACGATAATCGTCGAGGGGCGACATGGGCGAGCCTTATGACTTACTGCTGCGCAGCGGCACGATCGTCGATCCTGCCAACGGGTTGCATGGTGTTCACGATATTGCGATACGCGGCGACAAGATCGTCGACGTAGCGCCGACGATATACGGAGCCGCCCGGCGCGAGCACGATCTGACCGGACGTGTGGTGATGCCGGGTATCGTCGACATGCATGTCCATCTGTCGCCCTTTTTGGGCGGCGGTTGTGGTCACCGCATGCTGGCGATGGCGGGCGTGACAACGGCGCTGGATATGGCCGGGCCTATCGAAGGCGTGGTCGATCTAGCCGCGCGTTACGGTTGCGGGCTGAGTGTCGCCTGCGTCAATTACTTGCGGCCGGAGCACACCATCGCTTCCGCCGCCCCCGGCCGCGACGATATCGACGATGCGCTGAGTCATGCCCTGAGCCTGGGAGCGATCGGCCTGAAGCTGTTGGGTGGGCATTATCCATTGACGGCTGAAGCGACGGCTCATGCCATCGAAGCGGCTGCAGGGCGCGGTGCGTACGTGGCCTTCCATGCCGGCACGCAGTCCGCCGGTTCCAATATCGAGGGTATGCGTGAAGCGTGCGAATTAAGCGCAGGGCATCCGCTGCATTTGGCCCATATCAATAGCTACTGCCGCGGCCAGATTCTTGATGCCGTGGCCGAGGGCGAGAAGGCTCTATCGCTTCTGGCGGCGCATCCGCATATCCGCTCGGAGTCTTACCTGGCGCCATTCAACGGGATCAGTGGGGAGTGCATTGATGGCATTCCAGGGAGTCGTCTGGCGGTTTTCGGCCTCGAGCGTGGTGGTTATCCCGCCACAGTCGACGGGATGGCCGATGCCATTCGGGCCGGCTGGGCGCTGGTCAACCTGGAGTGTGAAGGCGTCGTCGAGCTGGTCGGCGGCGCTGAAGGGTTGGCGGCGTGGCGGGCCTGCGGTTCCAACATCGGCATCAGCTTTCGTGCCAATCCTCCCGAGCCGCGTCTGCGCCTTGTCACCGCAACCCGCGCCGACGGTCGCTATGCGGTCGATGCCCTGGCAACCGACGGCGGCGGTATCCCGCGCAACGACATCGTCTCCCGAGGGCTGGCGCTAGTCCATCTCGACGCCTTGAGTCTCGACGGTTTCGTACGCAAGGCGAGTCTGCATCCCGCACGTATCCTCGGGCTCACCCATAAAGGGCACCTGGGTATTGGGGCGGATGCGGATATCACCGTGCTCGATCTCGAGCTTCGTCGCCCCGTGCTGAGCTATGCCCATGGGCAGCGTCTGCTCGATGGGGAGGACGTGGTCGGACGTGGTGGTCGTCTGATTACCACGCCGACGGGCGAGGCTGCGGTGCGTGCCGCTGGGCTCGATACGCTGGTCGTCCAGCCGGGTACGATGCTGAAAACCCCGCAATGAGACGACGTTGGCCTTTCCACATCATCAGGAGAACAACATGATATTCGATGTGATCATCCGTCGGGCTAACGTCGTCGATGGAACCGGCCGCGAGCCGTTCGTCGCCGATGTCGGCGTGCGCGGAGAGCGGATCGTGGCAATTGGCGATCTCGATATGGCCCAGGCGGCGCAGGTGGTCCAGGCACAGGGGCGCTATCTGGCGCCGGGCTTTATCGATGTGCATACCCACGACGACAACTGCGCCATTCGTGAGCCGGAGATGCTTCCCAAGATTACCCAGGGCATCACTACCGTGATCGTCGGTAATTGCGGGATCAGCGCTTCGCCGGTCAAGATCGTCGGCGAGGTGCCGGACCCGATGAATTTGCTCGGCGAGAGCGATGCGTTCTTTGCGCAGTTCGATGCCTTTGCCGCGGCATTGGAAGCCGCGACGCCTGCCGTCAACGTGGCGGCATTGATCGGCCATACCACGTTGCGGGCGGGTGTCATGGATCGCTTCGACCGGGCGGCTACCGGCGACGAGATCCTCGCCATGCGCGGAGCACTGCGTCAGGCTTTGCGGGGCGGTGCAATCGGCATGAGCACCGGTCTCGCCTATACCAATGCACGACTGGCGCCGACGGCAGAGGTCAAGGCGCTGGTGGAGGTCGTCGGCGAAGAGGGCGGCATCTACACCACGCATATGCGCAATGAGCGCGAAACCTTGTTCGAGGCGATGGATGAAGCGTTCGAGACTGCCCGTCACGGCAAGGTGCCGTTGGTGATCTCGCATCTGAAATGTGCCGACGTCGAAAACTGGGGCAAGAGCGAACACGCCATCGACAAGCTCGAGGCGGCCGCCCGCGAACAACCCTGCAACTGTGATTGCTATCCCTACTCGGCGTGCTCCACGACGCTGGATCTTTGGCGCGTCTCGGACCAGTTCGACATCCTGGTGACCTGGTCGAAGCCGCATCCTGAGCAAGGGCGGCGGCTGCTGAGCGATATCGCCGCCGAGTGGGAGGTCGATCTGACCGAAGCGGCTCGCCGATTGATGCCGGCCGGTGCCATTTATCACAACATGGATGAGACCGATGTGCGGCGCGTGCTGAGTCATCCGCTGACGATGATCGGTTCGGATGGCTTGCCCAGCGATCCCAATCCGCATCCGCGGCTGTGGGGTAGTTTCCCGCGCGTCATCGGTCACTACTGTCGCGACGAGGGCTTGTTCGCACTGCCGGAAGCCATACGCAAGATGACCTCGATGTCGGCAGCACGTTTCGGCCTGACCGATCGCGGTGTGATCCGTGAGGGCGCCTTTGCTGATCTGACGCTGTTCGATTTCGAGACGGTTCTGGATGGCGCCAGTTTCGTCGCGCCGACGACGCCTGCAATCGGTATCGACTGGGTAATGGTCAACGGGCAACCCACCTGGGTCGATGGCGATGTCCGCAATCGCGCAGGGCGTCTTCTACGGCGAGAGGCAGTGATCGAGTAACTTCACGCCATTAACGCCAAGTTATGGCCTGTCGACAAAAAGGTATGAGACAGGTGCGTGTGACATCGATGATTATTTTCTGATAGCTCGATGACGACGAGCTGTGACGACAGCGACAACGACAACGATAAAGAGGTTTTCCCCATGCCTTTGATGAACCCGCAATCTCTCCCGTGGCGCCGTCTCATGTCGGCGGCCGCCTTCACCCTGACTCTGGGTGCCGGTCTTGCTGCCACGCCCGGTGCGGTTGCCGCCGCGGAAACACTGACTTATGCCACCAATACCGCACCGAACGGCCTGCGCGGTGCTGCCGAAAAAGGCTTTCTGGATGCCTTGAGTGAGGTTTCCGGCGGCGAGATCGAGGTGGTGCCTTATTGGGGGGCATCGGTCATGCAGGGCGATGAAATTCTCGGCGGTGTCAGTAATGGTGTTGCCGACATGGGTTATATCAACATCAACTACTATCCCAATCAGTTATTGCTGAATGGTGCGTTCCAGTTGTTCCCCGCGGGTCCCGAGAACTACGCGGACATCATGTCGGTTTATCATGCCGTCTATGACCAGGTGCCCGAACTAGGCGAGGAATTCGCCAGGCAGGGCCAGCACATCATCTATATCTACCCCTATCTTCCCTATGCCGGTGTTTTTCGCGAACCCGTGACCTCGTTCGATGATTTCCGAGGCAAGCGGGTGCGCGCGTCCAGCCAGTGGATGCTCAATCTGCTGGGCGATCTAGGGGCAACGCCAGTATCGGTGCCCTGGAGCGACACCTATCAGTCATTGCAGTCGGGTGCCATCGATGGGGTCTTCACCAATTACGATAGTCTCAACCGCACTGGCATGGACGAGGTCGCACCGAACGTTCTCACGTCACGTCGCTTGTGGTTGGCGGTGCCCATGATTCTTACGATCAACGAACGCAAGTGGAATGCAATGCCTGCAGAGATGCAGGGCTGGTTCGAGCAGGCCGCGGCGCGGGCGGAGAAGACCTTCGGCGAGTATTACGCCAATGAGTTCGATCGCATCGTCAAGGTGCAGGAAGCCGCCGGTTATACCGTGACGGCTGCCTCTGCCGAGGATATCGAGAAGTTCGTTTCGTTACCGGCCGTGGAAAGCAATCGCCAGACCTGGATCCAGAGCGCCAAGGCGGCAGGGGCCGAGAATCCCGCGCAGATCATCGAGAAAATGAAGAAGATCATCGATGACGGCTCGGCGGCCGGCGACTCATGAATAGCGAGTCCAACGTCGATTCTCCGGCGCATGCCGAGGCCACACCGGCCAGCTCGAAATCGGCTATTCATCAGGCGCCTAGGCTGCGCCTGATGACCCGACTCAATCAGAGCCTGGCTGAACTGTGTGGCTGGCTGTTGATCCTGGTAGTGCTGTTCATGATCGTCGATCTGGTGGCGCGGGGGTTTTCGCGTCCTCTCTACGGCGTTTCTGAATTGGCCATGTTCACGATGATTGCGGTGGTGTACCTCGGTCTGTCGCATGCCGAAGAGCAGGATGCGCATATTCGGGTCGAATTCCTGACGGACAAGCTCAATGGCACCGCGGCGCGCCTGTTGACGGGTTTCATAACGCTGGTGTCGCTTGTGACGGTGATTATCGTCGCGTGGGCAGTATGGACCAACGCCGTCGGTGCGTTGGAGAGTCGCCAAGCGATTGCCGGGCCCCGCCCGATTCTGGTTTATCCGATCAAGTTCGTGATGTTTGCCGCGCTGGCGCTTTACGGATTACAACTGTGTCGCCGGCTGGTGGCGCAATTCCGATTCAAAAGTCCGTGAAAGAGCCGAGAAGCTTGCGCGCTCCTGGGTTTCTGACTTTTCTCCTGCTACGGATATCATCATGGACTTCACGCTAGTCGGCGTCGTCGGTGTTGCGGCATTACTGATACTTCTCGTGCTTGGCGTTCCCTTGGCCATCAATTTTCTGCTGGTCGCTTTTATCGGGATCGCTACGCTTCTGACCCCTTTCAGCGCCACTTCGCTACTCGGGGATACCATGTATACGGCGATCGCTTCGCCGACCTTTACGGTGTTGCCGTTGTTCGTCTTGATGGGAGCACTGGCGGCGGCCAGCGGATTCGCCGAACTGGCCTACAAGGGGCTGCATCGCGCGACCGCGAGAATCCCTGGCTCGCTGGCGGTTGCAACGGCTTTCGGTAGCGCTGCGTTCTCTACCGTATGCGGTTCCTCTCTTGCCACCGCTAGCGTGTTCGGACGCATTGCCTATCCGGAGATGCGTCGTTATCAGTACGACAAGCGCTTCGCATTGGGCAGTATCGCCTGTGCAGGCTCTTTCGCGGCGATGATTCCCCCCCAGTGGCATGTTCATCCTATTCTCTATTTTCACTGGCGTACCGGTGGGGCAGCTCTTCATCGCCGGCATTGTGCCGGGCGTGCTGACAGCGCTGGTTTACGCTATCTCGATCGTGTGGCGTGCCAAGCGCAATCCTGCGCTCGCGCCGATGCTGGAGGAAGAGCACCGCATCATGCTGCGTGACCGAGTTCGGGGCATTCTCGATCTGTGGCAGATTCTGCTGCTGGGTGGCGTGGTCATCGGCGGCCTCTATGGTGGCCTGTTCACCGCAACCGAAGCGGGTGCGGTCGGTGCGCTGGGAGCGGTCATTCTCGGCGTGGCGACCGGCCCACTGCGCTCGCTCGACAAGCTGCGCATGGCGCTACGGGAGTCGGCCGGGATCACGACAACGCTATTTTTCATCATCGTGGCGGCGCTGTTCTTCAGTCGATTCCTGGGGCTGACGCGAATCCCGTTCGAGATCACAAGCTTCATGACCTCCTGGGACGTGCCGTCGTGGATGGTGCTGGGGTTGATTCTGGTCATCTGGTTCCTGATGGGGATGGTCGTGGTGCCAGCGGCGGCATTTGCATTGACGCTGCCGATCGTGTTCCCGATCGTGGTGGAACTCGGCTACGAGCCGATATGGTTTTGTATCATTGCGATGAAGATGTGCGAGATTGCGGGGGTGACGCCGCCCGTCGGGCTCAACGCCTTTGCCCTGGCCGGCGCCGCAGGCAAGGAGGTCAAAATCAGCGAGGTCTTCGCGGGCGTCTGGCCATTCGTGGCATGCGATCTGATCATCCTTGCACTGCTGCTGGCATTTCCCGTCATTTCGCTCTGGCTACCGCAGAGTATGATGTAGCGGATCACGTTGCCGTGTCGCGGCGCATCGCCATGACGGAGGGGACTCCGTCGATATCTATTCAACAGAGACGAGACAACATGCTCAAGACCCCTTATCTGCTGTTCCTGGGTGATGTGCCCGATCCTCTATCCGCCAAAGTTGCTCAGGGCATTCGCGACTGGCGTCCGGAGTATGCGTTGGGCCAGTACCGATTGCCGGGTTGTCAGGCCGATATGAAATTGCCGGATCTCGATATTGACGCGGCCGTGGCGCAAGGCGCCAGGACGCTGGTGATCGGGGCGGCGAATCGCGGTGGCGTGATTTCCCGCAGCTGGGTCTCCGTGCTCAAGCAGGCTCTGGCCGCCGGCATGGATATCGCTTCCGGTCTGCACAATCTGCTGCGTGACGAGCCGGAGCTGGTCGAGGCGGCGGAGAAGTACGGCGGGCGCCTCATCGATGTGCGCGTACCCCAGGTTCAGTATCCGATTGGCGACGGCAAGCCGCGGCGCGGCAAGCGGTGCCTGGCGGTCGGAACCGACTGTTCGATCGGCAAGATGTATACCGCACTGGCGCTGGATATCGCCTTGCGCGAACGTGGCGCCAAGTCGAGCTTCCGCGCCACCGGCCAGACGGGGATTCTGATCACCGGCGAAGGCGTGCCGCTGGATGCCGTCATCGCCGACTTCATGGCCGGTTCGATCGAATGGCTGACGCCGGACAACGATGACGATCATTGGGACATCATCGAAGGGCAGGGCAGTCTGTTCCATCCGTCCTATTCCGGCGTCACCATGGCGTTGATCCACGGTGGTCAGCCGGATGCGCTGATTCTGTGCCACGAACCCACTCGCACGCACATGCGCGGCTTGCCGCATTACCAGTTGCCGACGCTTGAACAGCTGCGCGATACGGCGCTGCCGCTGGCGCAGGTAGTGAATCCGGCGTGTCAGGTCGTCGGTGTCTCGGTCAACACATCCGGTATGGCGGTCGAGGAAGCGGATCGCTATCTGGCCGAGCTTGAAACCCGGCTGGGGTTGCCGTGTGTCGATCCTTATCGTCAGGGTGCCGAGCGTTTGGCGGAGGCGGTGTTGGCATGTTGAAGCTGACCGTCGAAGAACAGGTCTTCCCGCTGGCCGAAGTGTTCACCATTTCTCGCGGTTCGCGTACCGAGGCACATGTCGTTGTGGCGACACTGAGCGATGAGTCGCACACCGGCCGTGGCGAATGCGTGCCCTACGCGCATTACGGCGAAACGGTCGCCAGCGTGATCTCGCAGATCGAGTCGATGCGCGAGCTGCTTGGGAAGGGGATGGATCGCCTCGAGCTGCAGACGCGACTACCGGCCGGCGCTGCCCGAAACGCGCTCGACTGCGCGTTCTGGGATCTGGAAGCCAAGAGCGCCGGCAAGCCGGTCTGGGAACTTGCCGGCATCGAGGCGCCCAAAGCCGAGATCACGGCCTTTACGCTATCCCTGGACACGCCCGACGTCATGCGCGAGAAGGCCGGGCGCCACGCCGCCTGGCCGCTGCTCAAGCTGAAGCTTGGTGGTGAGGGCGATGTTGAACGCCTCGAGGCCGTTCGTGAGGGCGCGCCGCAAGCACGGATCATCGTCGATGCCAACGAGGGGTGGGATCGTGAAACCTACGCGCGTCTAGCGCCAGTGCTGTTGGAGCTCGGCATTGGCATGGTCGAGCAACCACTACCGGCTGGAGACGACGCGCCGCTGGCGGAGATCGAACGGCCATTGCCGGTCTGCGCCGACGAGGCATGTCACGATCGCAGCTCGCTGCCGAGTCTGGTCGGTCGCTACGATATGATCAACATCAAGCTCGACAAGACCGGTGGCCTGACCGAGGCGCTGGCGCTCAAGCGCGAGGCATTGGCGCAAGGCTTCGATATCATGGTCGGCTGTATGGTGGGCTCGTCGCTGTCGATGGCGCCGGCACTATTGGTGGCGCAGGGCGCGGCGGTGGTCGATCTCGATGGACCGCTGCTGTTGGCTCGGGATCGTGAGCACGGCATGTGCTTCGACGCCGAGGGGATTCATCCGGCGACGCCGGCGTTGTGGGGCTGAGCTGACGTCATGGCGGGGTTGATCTCGTTACTCCGTCGCGAGGTTCAGTGACAGTCGGCATGAACATGAAGACAGATATTAGAGACAGCATGAGATGACACAACGCACGGTCTACGTGAATGGCGACTATGTCGCGGAACAGGACGCCAAGGTGTCGGTCTTCGATCGCGGGTTTCTGCTCGCCGATGGGGTCTACGAGGTTTCTTCGGTCCTGGATGGCAAACTGATCGATTTTTCGGGGCATATGCAGCGTCTGAAGCGCTCGGCTGGTGAGCTCGAGATAACGTTGCCGTGGGATGACGACACGCTACTGGAGATTCATCGCGAGCTGATCCGGTGTAACGCGCTGGAGGAAGGTATGGTCTACCTCCAACTGACGCGAGGCAGCGCTGGTGATCGTGAGTTCGGCTATCCCGATAGCACAACGCCGCCCACGCTGGTGCTGTTCACCCAGTCCAAGGCTCTCGTCGATAGCCACAGTGGCAGCGAGGGCATTCGCGTCGCGACACAGCCCGATTGGCGTTGGATGCGGCGCGACATCAAGACGACACAGTTGCTCTATCCCGCAATGGCAAAGATGGCGGCGAAAGCGGCGGGTGCCGATGATGCCTGGCTGGTAGAAAATGGTGTGGTGACAGAAGGAGCGTCGAACAACGCCTGGATACTGACGCACGAAGGGGTATTGGTAACGCGCGAGCTGTCCCATGCCATCCTGCCGGGGATCACGCGAGCCGTCGTTCTGGAGATCGCCGAGGTGCTGTCGTTGCAGGTCGAGGCGCGCGCCTTCAGTGTGCTGGAAGCACATAACGCCAGGGAGTGCTTCGTGACGTCCGCGTCTTCATTCGTCACGCCGGTCATCGCGATCGATGCGGTGTCGATCAATGATGGCCGCCCCGGTGAGGTCACACGAACGCTACGCCGAGCCTACATCGAGGAAAGCCGACGTCGCGCGATCTGAACGTGTCTGAAAGCGCCGCTGAAACCCACGGCACGAAAAAGCCCGCNNGGCTTTTTCGTGGTATCTGGTGGCTACGCCCTGATTCGAACAGGGGACCCCATCATTATGAGTGATGTGCTCTAACCAGCTGAGCTACGTAGCCTTTAAAGCAACCGCGTCGAGGTAATCATGTCGAAGTAGACAACGTCGCCTGACGACGGTTGCGAATACTACCATAACCCGATGAAACGTCAACGCTTTCCCCGTTTCCTAGAGGATTCGCTCGACGATCACGCCCTTGGATCGACATCAGACATTGAAGCGGAAGTGCATGATGTCGCCATCCTTGAGCACATAAGTCTTGCCTTCGAGGCGCCACTTGCCGGCTTCCTTGGCGCCATTCTCCCCGCCCAGCGCCACGAAGTCCTCGTAGCCGACGACTTCGGCGCGGATGAAGCCTTTCTCGAAGTCGGTGTGAATCACGCCGGCCGCTTGTGGCGCCGTGGCGCCGACCTTGACCGTCCAAGCGCGTACTTCCTTCACGCCAGCGGTGAAATAGGTCTGTAGACCCAGCAGGCCATAGCCAGCTCGGATGACGCGATCCAGCCCCGGTTCTTCCATGCCCATCTCATCGAGGAACATGGCGCGCTCCTCGTCCTCGAGCTCGGCAATTTCCGCTTCCAGCTTGTTGCAGACCGGTACCACAACGGCGTTTTCCTGGGCCGCGATCTCGCGCACGGTATCGAGATGGGGATTGTTCTCGAAGCCATCTTCGTTGACGTTGGCGATGTACATCGTTGGCTTCAGGGTCAGGAAGCCGAAGCTACGAAGCTGATACTGTTCATCGGCATCGAGCCCGAAGCTGCGTAACGGCTGGCCTTCGGCTAGATGCGGTTGAATGCGGTCGAGGATTGCCTTGGTGGCAATCGCGTCCTTGTCACCGCCTTTGACCACCCGGACCAGACGCTGGATCGAACGCTCCACGGCATCGAGATCGGCCAGCGCCAGCTCGAGGTTGATGGTCTCGATGTCGGCGGTAGGATCGACCTGATTGGAGACGTGAATGACGTTGTCATCATCGAAGCAGCGCACCACGTGGGCGATGGCGTCGGTTTCGCGAATATTGGCCAGAAACTGGTTGCCCAGCCCCTCACCTTTGGAGGCGCCCTCGACCAACCCGGCGATATCGACGAATTCCATCGTGGTCGGGACCACTTTCTGGGGCTTGACGATCTCGGCGAGCTTGTCGAGACGCGGATCGGGCATTGGAACGATGCCAGTGTTGGGTTCGATGGTGCAGAACGGAAAATTCTCCGCATCGATGCCGGAGCGTGTCAAAGCATTGAATAGGGTCGATTTACCGACGTTGGGCAAACCGACGATGCCGCAATTGAAGCCCATAATATGATCCTGAGAACGGTATGATTCTGAGAGCGGTCAGGTCCTGAGACATGGCCGAAAGCACGAAAACGAATGGCGGGCATTCTACGGGACGCGGCCGATAGGGGCCAGACTCATGGCACCGGGTTCGGGGCATTGGAGCGAGCACGCCGGGTTCGGGGCGTTGAAGAGAGCACGCCGGGTTCGGGGCGTTGAAGAGAGTGCGCCGGTTTCGGGGCGTCAAGAGAGCCGCGCCGGATTCGAGGCGTTGAGGTGCCTAGGGGAGGGCGCTATAGATAGATGGCAGCGCGTCAGTCTGGCTTGAAGCTATGCAGCCGATTCATGGCCTTGGCCCAGTTGCCGGAGAGAGCGTCGGGGAGGGTGTTGGCCGTCTCGGTAAGGACGTCGTCGATCACTCGTCGTTCCAGCTTGCCGGGGCGACCGAGAACATAGTGGGTCACCAGCTTGGCGCTGCCGGGGTGACCAATGCCGATACGAAGCCGGTGGAAACCATTGGCGTTGGTCAACGCGCTGGTAATGTCACGCAGGCCGTTATGACCGCCGTGTCCGCCGCCTGTCTTGTAGCGGGCGCAACCGGGGGCAATATCTAGCTCATCATGGGCGACGAGCAGCTCGTCAGGCGCAATTTTGAAGAACTGACACAGCGCAGCCACCGAGGCGCCGCTGCGGTTCATGAAAGTGGTGGGGTTGAGTAAGTGAATGTCATGCTCACCCAGACGGACTCTCGCGTAGAGACCTAGAAACTTGCGTTCGGGGCGCAGCGTTTCCGCTGCGCCCCGAGCGAGTTGCTCGACCAGCCAGGCGCCGGCATTGTGGCGGGTGTCTTCGTATTCCGGTCCGGGGTTACCCAGACCGATGATCGCTTTCACTGCACCCATATTGCCTGCCTGTCGTGGTCTCGACGAAAAGGCTTATTCGCCGTCTTTTTTCTCTTCCGCGGCACCGTCTTCCGCGTCGTCGGACTCTTCATCTTCCTTGACGACGGTCGGGTGCGTGACGCTGACGACGCCAGCGTCGTGCTCTTCACCATGGCTGAGCTCGACCAGAGTCACGCCTTCCGGCATTTTGATGTCGGACAGGTGAATGGTCTCGCCAAGTGCCAGGTCGGCCACATCGACTTCGATGTATTCCGGCAGCTTGGACGGCAGACAGCTGATCTGGACGTCGTTGTTCTGAACGTGGAGTACGCCGCCCTCGTCCTTGACACCTTTGCACGTCTCTTCGTTCAAGAAGTGCAGCGGAACGTTCAGAGTCAGTTCGTGGGTCGCATCGACGCGCATGAAGTCAGCGTGAGTGATCAGCGCCTTGTACGGATGGCGCTGCAGGTCACGAATGACGACCTGTTCGCTCTTGCCGTCGATGCTGATATCGATGATCGAGGAGAAGAAGGCTTCATCTTCGATCGCCTTGTAGAAGGCCGGCTTGTCGATGGTGATCGGCTGCGGTTCAGTGGAACCACCGTAGATGATGGCGGCGACCTGTTCGTTCTTGCGGCGCAGGCGGCGGCTCGCACCTTTCCCCAGCTCCTGACGAACATTGGCGGTCAGAGTGTAATGGTGGGACATTGATTGTCACCTCAAATAGTCGGGTAATGGAAATCGGCATCGTCCGCGACCAGACGATAGCGTTCCAGTAGGGGTCACTGCCCTCACGGCAGTCGCCCACGTATCCGTGCGTGATTCCCTATCGTAATGAAACAGCCATTACGCAGAGATCGTTCCAAGAACGATCAGTGGAACATCGCGCTGACGGATTCCTCGTTACTGACACGACGAATGGCTTCGGCGATCAGGCCGGCGACCGTCAACTGACGAATCTTGCCACTGCGACGTGCAGGTTCGGAGAGCGGTATGGTATCGGCAACGACGAGTTCGTCAAGCACTGAACCACTAATATTGTCCACGGCGGGCCCGGAAAGGATCGGGTGCGTGGCATAGGCGACCACGCGACGAGCGCCGCGATCCTTCAATGCCTCGGCGGCCTTGCATAAAGTGCCGGCCGTGTCGACCATGTCGTCGACCACGACGCAGGTACGATCCTGAATATCGCCGATGATGTGCATCACCTGGGCCTGATTGGCCTGGGGGCGACGCTTGTCGATGATCGCGAGGTCGACGTTGAGCTGTTTGGCGATGGCACGGGCACGAACCACGCCGCCCACGTCGGGGGAGACCACGACCAGGTTGTCATAATTCTGGCGTTCGATATCGTCGAGCAGAATCGGCGAGCCATAGACGTTGTCCACGGGGACGTCGAAGAAGCCCTGAATCTGATCGGCGTGAAGATCCATCGTCATGACGCGATCGACGCCGGCCTTGACCATCATGTCGGCAACGACCTTGGCCGATATAGGTACGCGGGCCGAACGCACGCGGCGATCCTGACGAGCGTAGCCGAAATAGGGCACGACGGCCGTGATGCGCGTCGCCGAAGCGCGCCGCAAGGCGTCGACCATCAGGATCAGCTCCATCAGGTTGTCGTTGGTCGGTGCGCAGGTCGACTGCAGGATGAAGACATCCTTGCCGCGGACGTTTTCGTTGATCTCGACGGCAATCTCGCCATCGCTGAACTGGCCTACCGTGGCATGGCCGAGTCGGTTATCCAGACTCTCGGCTACCTTGGAGGCGAGTCCGACGTTGGCGTTACCGGTGAAAACCATCAATTTAGACACGCGCGGCCACCTTTGAGAGCTGTTGAAGGTCATGAGAAGACATTCGTTTCGAGCCAGAACGGGTGACAAGGCGGCAGAGGGGAGACGAGACGAAAGGCAGGATGTCGGAGACACCACGCTCGCCCGCTGACGATACCCGAGAGAATCGCCGAGCTACGTCGAGACGGCAGAAGAAATAACCGCAACGCCGGTGGGGAAATCGTGTGGGCTGAATGGCCATCGCGTCCCGGTTTCCGTATGCAGGCTTGTCGAAATTCAGGAAGTGGCTGGGGTACCAGGATTCGAACCTGGGAATGCTGGTATCAGAAACCAGTGCCTTACCACTTGGCGATACCCCAGCAATTCAAACGCGCTCATTATGCGCAAAAGCATAAACCGTTGGCTAGGTCTGGACGAAAAACCAGTCGTGAGGTCTTAACCAGTCTGAAAAGTCTGACAAAAACCGCGTAGTCGAAACGGTTTTGACAGCGCTGACGGCAAAGTGACATCACGCTTGGGTCCTGTCTAAACCCCTGGCCGTTTCCAAGGCATGGTGCAGCGAAGAGATATTGCTACCGCGTGCCTTGAAAGCATGCCATTCGTCCGGAAGCTCGAGCAGTATCTGCTCGGCATGCGCTTCGTCATCCAGCGGACAGAAAACGCAGGCTCCGGTCCCTGTCAGCATCGCCTGACCTTGTCGGCCGAGCCAGGTCAGTGCGCGATCGACCTCGGGATATAGCGCTCGCACGGTGCGCTCGCAATCGTTGCGCCACACGGTGTCCGGGGAGGCCCGGTCGAGTGCGCGACGCATACTAATGACCGGACTATCGCGTGTCAAACCAGGGTCGCCGAAAATCGCTGCGGTGGAGATCTCGATGCCCGGATGGATGACGACGAACCAGGAAGGCGTCAGTTCCACGGGAACGAGATGTTCTCCGACGCCTTCCGCCCAGGCGGTATGGCCCCGCACGAACACCGGCACGTCGGCGCCCAGCTCCAGCCCCAACGTTGCCAGTCGATCGATTCCGAGGTTCAAGCCCCAGAGATGATCGAGCGCCAGCAACGTGGTGGCGGCATTGGAGCTCCCGCCGCCCAGGCCGCCGCCAATCGGCAGGCGCTTGTCCAGCTCGATGGATACACCCTGGCTGCAGCCGGTTTCGCGCTGAAGCCGACGAGCGGCACGCACGATCAGATTGTCCTCGTGAGCGACGTCGGCGAGCGTCGACGATAGCGTGATGTCAGGGCTGTGGGCCGTGGAGTGGAAGTGCAGCGTGTCGCCCCAATCCAGCATCTGGAACAGCGTCTGCAGCGAGTGATAGCCGTCGGGGCGGCGCCCCGTGATGCGCAGCAGGCGGTTGAGCTTGGCCGGAGCGGGTAGGGTCAGCGATGTCATGGGGCGGTGTCTGACGACGCTGCGCCGTTCGGCGTTCCGTTTGCCATGGCCTCAAGCTGCCACTGATTGACCACCAGCGTGGCGCGGATGTCATCGTAGGTCATGACCAGGCGGCTCGGTAGCCACAATGATCCGGCATAGGTCCAGTCGCGATAGCTAATGTTCCAGCCGTCCTGCTGCAACGTTTTGGGAAATCCCAGTTCGTCCTGAGTCTGTTGGTGTGAACGGCTGGGCGCAGGCAGGCCGCGAACCCAATAATCCAGTGAGGATATCGGCAACGACCAGCCCAGTTGCTGCTGCATCAAGGCTTCCGGGGATGACGCTTCGAAACGGCCATCGCTGGTAGTCAGCGTGACAGCGCCCTGCTGGCCTTCGAGCACGCTACGTCCGGCGCCGAAGGGACCACTGATCAACATGCGATAATGATTGGGCGCCTGAGACCAGTCGAGATTGGCGCTGCGACTGTCTTCGGTGGTACGCAGCCCCACTTTGCCGACCACTTTCCAGGTGTCGAGCGCGGTGAGGTCGTCCTGCTGCCGCTGCCAGTCATCAGGCTGTCGGGGCACGTCCGGTGCCGGCGCTTGGCCGGCGCAGCCGGCGAGCCAGGCAACCAGCAACATTGTGCCGAGCGGCTGCCACCACCGCTTGAACGAGATCGCGGCGCGCTGGCGGCGTTCGATGACCGGTGAAGAGTATTGCATCGGGTTATCCTGTAAGTACGAATGAAGACAAGCGAGAGGCACGATGACGGCAAGCCCGGCACCCGATTCGACGTGGGTTGCGGCGCCGGCTAGGGCGCCAATTGCGGATAGCGTTTCAGAAGGTCGTCGATATCCGGGTGAGAGTCACTGCCCGCCAATGCCGACTCGACCAGCGCGCGGGCCTCGGGTTGTTGATCCAGCGTGACCAAGACCTCGGCCAGGTGCGCGGCCACCTCCTGATCGGGTTGACCGGCGTAGGCGCGGCGCAGGTAGCCTAGCGCTTTTTGCGGTTCACCGCGTTTGAAGTGGACCCAGCCCAGGCTGTCGAGAATGGCCGGGCTTTGCGGCTCAAGGGCATGCGCCCGTTCGATGAGATCCAGCGCTTCGTCGAAGTGATCGGTGTTCGTCGCCAGGGTATAGCCTAGCGCGTTGAGGGCTGCGGCGTTATCGGGGTCGCGAGCGATGACGTCGCGCATCTGCGTCATCATCGTCGCGACGTTGCCGCGCTCGAACTCCCTCATCGCCCGGGTATATAGCAGGTCCGTGTCATCCGGCGCCTGCTTGAGGCTATCGGCAAGCAGAGCATCGGCGGCGCGGGCCTGCCCGCCGTTGTCAAAGGCCTGAAGGCCGATCTGCGTGAGAGAGGCACGTTGGCCGGTATGACGCAGTATTTCGATGCGCAGGAATTTCTGAGCGTCTTCGGCGCGGTCGTTGGCAATCAACATCTGCGTCGCCACGGCGCGGGATTCGAGGAACCCAGGCCCCGTCGGCACCTGCCGGTAGTAGAGCAGGGCGTTATCGATCTCCTGCTGCGTCTCGGCAATGCTGCCCAGTACCAAGTAGGTCGCCGGAGGCGTGTCGTCGCGGTCGAGTAGCGGCAGCAGCAGACGGCGTGCCGGCTCCAGCGCCCCGGCATCCAGATAGAGCTGTGCGAAGCCGATGCGCAGCGACGGTGTATCATTGTACTGCGCCAGCAACTGGTCGATCTGCCGTTCGGCGGACGCGACATCGCCACTGGCAATTTCTGCCTGAGCCAGCGCCAGCAGGAATCGGCTGTCATCGGGGGCGAACTCGCGCCCGCGCCGCGCCGCTGAAGCGGCCTGGGTATAGTCACCGGCTTCGAGTGCGATCTGTGATCGGGTGAGCCAGAGTTCCGGCAACTTGGCGTGGCGGCGGGTCAGAAGCGCCAGCCGCTGTTGGGCATCCTCGAACTGTCCATTGGCCGCCTCGAGCCGAGCGGTCGCCATCTGGGCATCCGCGTGATCCGGGTAGGTCGCGGTGAAGTCGCGTAGCTGAGCGATCAGCGGCGGTAGATCTGCACGCGATTCGACCATCAGATCGGAGAGTTCGAGAAGCTGGGCATCTTGTTCTGAACGAGCGAGCTCTAGCCTGTGACGTAGTGCCGCAGGCCAATCGCCGCGGTCTACCGCGATGCCGGAGAGCAGCTTCTGCGGGGCGGAGTCGTGAGGTGCCAGCTGTTGCCAGCGGGCTGCGGCCGATTTGAGTAATGCCGTATCATCGGTATAGCGAGCCGCCAAAGTGGCTCGCTCGGCCAGATCGGCAGAACGGTAGCGGTCGGCAGCTGCCAGGTAACCCTCGGTAGCACGGTGGAAATCACCGCGCTGGCCGGCCATTTCTGCCAGTAGAACCTGCGACAGGCCTGATGCGTCGAAACCCTGGGTGATCGGCGGTGCCGTTGCCATGGGGTCGTCGATGGGTGTCGATGCGCTATCAGTCGACATGCTTTGACAGCCAGCCAACAGGGCCGCGCAGCTGGCGGCGTAGAACAGACTTTTGGGCATGCCGTCCTCGAGATCGATCAATCGCTCCAGCATAACGTTTGGTTGCCGGGGGTCAATCTCCCGGCGCGCCTCGTCGGCGTGATTCATTGCCTGCTAAGCGTCTTTTGGCTGTGCTAAAATGGCGCCGCCTGGCTGAGCGGGCCACAATGGGCTGTGCTTTTGACCCGTGCCGTGCTCCTTGGCCCGTAGTGGGCGTCATCCTGATTTGCCGCCGCTGCTCCAACGGCATTCGTAGACGCAAACGCCGGGTCCACGTAAGACAATTGACCGTGATTTCATGACGCTGCTAGCTCTGGGTATCAATCATAGAACGGCTGCGGTCGACATGCGTGAGCGTGTCGCCTTCTCACCGGCACAGCTCGAGTCTGCGCTCACTCAGTTGCGGGCCTTGCCCGACGTGCGTGAGGCGGCAGTGCTTTCGACCTGTAACCGCACCGAGCTTTACTGCATCACCGTAGCCGATGGCGAGAGCCAGCTGCTCGAGTGGCTGGGCGCGTTTCACGGCATGCCCGCGAAGGAACTGCTGAGTTGCGCCTACCACTACCACGAGGGCGAGGCGGCGAAACATCTGATGCGCGTGGCGGCCGGGCTGGACTCCATGGTGCTGGGTGAGCCGCAGATTCTGGGGCAGCTCAAGGATGCCTATCAGATCGCGCGCCAGCATGCGGGACTTGGCAGCGAGCTCGAGCGGCTGTTCCAACAGACGTTTTCCGTCGCCAAGCAGGTCCGCAGTGAAACCTCGATCGGCGAAAATCCGGTGTCTGTCGCTTACGCTGCGGTCAGCCTGGCTAGTCGGATCTTCGACGATTTCAGTCGTGCCCGCGCCTTGTTGATCGGTGCCGGCGAGACGGTCGAGCTGGTGGCCCGTCACTTACGCGAAGCCGGTATCATGGGACTGACCGTCGCCAATCGTACGCTGGCGCGGGCCCAGGCGCTGGCTGAAACCTGCGATGCCAAAGCGATCGAGCTCAGTGCGATTCCACAGGCGTTGGAGCAGGCCGATATCGTCATCGCTTCCACGGCCAGCGAACTGCCGATTCTCGGCAAGGGGATGGTCGAGCGCGCTCTCAAGGTGCGCCGCCATCGGCCCATCTTCATGGTCGACATCGCCGTGCCACGTGACATCGAGCCCGAAGTGGGGGATCTCGACGATGTCTTCCTTTATAGCGTCGACGACTTGCAGCAGGTGATCGCCGAGAACCGACGCCACCGTGAAGTCGCCGCGCGTCAGGCCGAAGCGCTGATCGCCAGTGGCGTCGACCACTGGTTGCACGAGCGGCGGGTGCGTGGCGCCGGGGATCTGATCCGCCGTTATCGGCAACATGGAGAAACGCTACGACGCGATTCCGAGGCTGAGGCACTGGCACAGCTGGCCCGCGGAGAAGATCCGGAAGCGGTCATCAAACGGCTTTCCCATCAACTCGCCAACAAGTTGATGCATGGCCCGACCCTGCGTTTGCGCGAGGCGTCGGGCCAGTCTCGTCACGACATCATTCAGGCCGCCGATAACTTGCTCATCGAAGGGCCCGCCACGACACAGGACTCGGTATGACAATACAGGACTGGGCATGAAAGCGTCTTTACGCGAACGACTCGATGCCTTCCAGGAACGTTTCGAGGAGCTATCGGCGCTACTCTCCGAACCCGAAGTGATTACCGACCAGCCGCGCTTCCGCGATTATTCCCGCGAGTATGCCGAGCTCGATCCGCTGGTCGCCGCTTGGCTCGCTTATCGACGCACCGAAGGCGATATCGAGGCTGCCGATCAAATGCGCCAGGACAGCGATCCGGAGATGCGCGAACTGGCCGAGGAAGAGTGGCGTGCCTCACGGGCACAACTCGAGGAACTCGAGGAAGAGGTCAAGCGCCTGCTGGTGCCGAAAGATCCGGACGACAAGAGCAACGTCTTCCTGGAAGTCCGCGCAGGCACCGGTGGTGACGAGGCGGCGCTGTTCTCCGGCGATCTGTTTCGCATGTACTCCCGCTACGCCGAGAAGAAAGGCTGGGGCGTGGAAGTGGTCAGCGCCAGCCATGGCGAGCAGGGCGGTTACAAGGAGATCATCGCCAGGATCAAGGGCGATAACGTCTACGCCGCGTTGAAGTTCGAATCGGGTGCTCACCGCGTACAACGGGTTCCTGCGACGGAGTCCCAGGGACGGATTCATACCTCCGCCTGTACGGTCGCGGTGATGCCTGAGGCGAGCGAAGTCGGCGACGTCGAGATCAACAGCAGCGATCTGCGGGTCGACACGTTTCGTTCGAGCGGCGCCGGGGGGCAGCACGTCAACACCACGGATTCCGCCATCCGCATCACGCACCTGCCGACCGGGTTGGTGGTGGAGTGTCAGGAAGAGCGCAGTCAGCACAAAAACCGGGCCAAGGCGATGTCGCTGCTGGCGGCTCGATTGAAG
The DNA here is from genome assembly GCF_003206065.1 of Salinicola halimionae. Classification (GTDB taxonomy): domain Bacteria; phylum Pseudomonadota; class Gammaproteobacteria; order Pseudomonadales; family Halomonadaceae; genus Salinicola; species Salinicola halimionae. Next base: position 974,870 of record NZ_PZJQ01000004.1, read on the forward strand.
CAGGCAGCCGTGGACTCACAGCGTCAGCATCAGGCCGATACTCGCCGATCTTTGGTGGGGTCGGGCGATCGCAGCGAACGCATCCGCACGTATAATTTCCCCCAGGGGCGTCTCACCGACCACCGTATCAATCTCACGCTCTACAAACTCGGCGAAGTCATCGCTGGGGACCTCGATGAGGTCATCCGACCCTTGGTCAACGAATATCAGGCCGATCAGCTGGCGGCGCTGCAGGGCGAGTGATGACGATCGATGGCGCCTTGCGCGAAGCGACTGGACGACTTCTCGAATCGCCGACGCCGCGGCTCGATGCCGAAGTGTTGTTGGCGCATGTCTGCGAGCACAGCCGAACCTGGCTTTATACCTGGAGTGACCGTGCGCTGACGGCCGACCAGTTCGCTTGCTTCGACGCGTTGATCGAGCGCCGCAGCGAAGGATGGCCGGTGGCTTATCTGACCGGCTCGCGCGAGTTCTGGGGATTGGACCTGCAGACGTCGCCCGCGACGCTGATCCCGCGTCCCGATACCGAGCGCCTCGTCGAGGTGGCTCTCGAGTCGGCTTCGGCGGTGAGTGGCAAGTTGCTCGATCTGGGTACCGGTACCGGCGCGGTGGCGCTGGCTTTGGCCAGCGAGCGCCGGGATTGGCAGGTGACCGGGGTCGATCTCGCCCCTGAAGCAGTCACGCTGGCGCAGTCGAATGCCAGAAAACTCGCGATCTCCAACGTGAATTTTCTCCTGAGCGACTGGTTTTCCGCGCTTTCCGGACGACGTTTCGACATCATCGTTGCCAATCCTCCTTATATCGCCGACGACGACCCCCACTTGACGCGCGACGATGTTCGTTTCGAGCCACGCTCGGCGCTGGTCGCCGAAGCCGCCGGCCTGTCCGACCTGGCATGGCTGGCCCGACATGCACCATCCCATCTGGAACCGGAAGGCTGGCTGTGGCTGGAGCATGGCTACGCGCAGGCAGGGCAGGTGCAGGACATTCTAGTGCGTTGCGGTTTTGTGAGCGTTGTTTCACGGCAGGATCTCGCAGGGCATGAGCGAATAACCGGTGGGCAGTGGCCTGGCTGAAGGCGGTCGATGCCATTCCCTGTTGCGATAGCGTTAACCGGGTAGCGTTGAACGACAGTTGCCCAGCTAGTTAGTGAATCGTAACCGCTTTGTGATAGTAATAATCCCGCTGCTGGCGGCGGGGTCGATGAAACATCGTTTCATGGATGCTCGCGCCACGCGGTTGGATGATCCTCGTTCGGCCTCGTGCCATTCACGGAGCGCTTTAATTCACCGGCTGGAACAATTACACCAATGAAAGCCAAGTCTCGATCACTCGATCGAATCGATCTCAACATTCTGCGCTGTCTGCAGGATAACGCCCGTATCTCCTATGTGGATCTGGCATCGCAGGTGGGTCTATCGACGACGCCTTGTCTAGAGCGGGTCAAGCGTCTTGAGCGGGCGGGCATTATCCGCGGCTACAAAGCCGTGCTCGACCCGCAAGCGTTGCGGGCTAATTTACTGGTGTTCGTCGAAATCAGTTTGAACACGCAATCGCCCGCGGTCTTCGATGAGTTCCGCAAGGCGGTCGCCACTCTGCCGCAAATTCAGGAGTGCCATCTGGTGTCGGGGCAGTTCGACTATATCCTCAAATGCCGTATTCCCGAGATGTCGGCATACCGTCAATTACTGGGGGATGTGGTGCTGACGTTACCGGGTGTCAAGGAATCCAAGAGCTACGTCGTGATGGAAGAGGTGAAGGAGGAGTTGGCGTTGCCGATTCCTGATTTCTATCCGGAAGACGACCGATAACGCGCAGGTGCGATGGTCGGTGACGGCCGTTCCTGCGCTTCAGGAAGGTTCATGAACGACGAAGCTCTATTGCGCTACAGCCGACATATCATGCTCGAGGAAATCGACATCGTGGGCCAGGAGCGGCTGCTGGCTTCCCGCATGCTGATAATCGGTGCCGGTGGTCTGGGGTCGCCGGCAGCGCTCTATCTGGCCGGCGCGGGCATTGGATGTCTGTGCATTGCCGATGACGATGTCGTCGAGCTGTCGAATCTTCAGCGCCAGATCGCGCATTCGGAAGCATCGCTGGGGCAGCCCAAGGCGAAATCGGCTGCCGCTGCCGCTGGTAGTCTCAACTCCACCTGCAAAATTCGTCCGCTGGAGATCCGTCTCGTCGGCGATGCATTGCTGGCGGAGGTCGAGGCTGCTGACGTGGTGCTGGACTGTACGGACCGGTTTTCCAGCCGTTTCGCGGTCAATCGGGCCTGTGTCGATACTCGCACACCGCTGGTCAGCGGGGCCGCCATTCGCTTCTCGGGTCAACTCGCGGTATTCGATCCGCGTCAACTGGCGTCGCCGTGTTACGCGTGTCTCTACGGAGAACGAGGTGATGACGACTCGTTGACCTGTGCCGAAAGCGGAGTGATATCACCACTGGTGGGGATGATCGGGAGCTTTCAGGCGCTGGAAGCGATGAAGCTTGTCAGCGGGGCCGGCCAGCCCCATCGAGGGTTATCGACGTTCGATGCTCTCCTCGGCGAATGGCGCCATTTTGCGCTGCCTAGAGATCCCGGTTGCAAGGTGTGCGGTGGGCGCTAGGTGGCGTGCTTGTGTCCCATGAACCGATGGACTCCACTCATCCGCCAACACTAAAGTATGTGAAAATTCCGCTTCCTCTTTATGCAAAGACACTGCTAATCTAGTGTTCATGGCGGTGTTTTTGAGCAGTTTTCTACCAGATGTTGATTTTCATCGGGCAAATTTACATTGGCTTAACGATAAGCTGGATGGATATACGCCCTATCGGGTAGAGGAACGAAGAATCGGATGAAAGCGTGCCAATGAGCGCGTGCTTTTGACCTCAGAGGTTCATGGTCGCGCTTCGCGATCTTTTGGCCCGGCATACTTCAGCTCAAAGTGATGAAGTATGGCGGGCGTTTTTTTGCCGTTTGCTCGATGGCGATTCCATCCATCGGCCACCTCCGGCCCTCCTGAGTTACACCACTCTTTTCACGGACCGTCTCAACTCGGATGGCTGTTCACGGCGATTCGGTGACTAAGAGGGTCCCGACCAAGCGTCGTGATGATTTCCGTGCGGCGGTCGATAGCAGACGCCCGCAACGCTTTGTCACAGTAGCTGCTAAGTAAAATTTAATTTCATGGAATTTAGACTAAGCTACAGTTAATTGTAACCAAATTAGATTTCATTCCGGTAATTGAAAGTTCATCTCGGAAATACGATGAAATTGACCCCACGAGATTTTCAGACTGTTCCATGCCGGAAGAAAAGCGAGGCCAGGACTGAGACTCTATCTCAGCGCGCCCAGGCCATTGGCATGCCCGTGGGAACACTGAAAACGCGAATCAAAAAGCTGATGGATAATGGTATCGAGCGGGAGCGTGCCATTGAAATCGCGCTGAGTCGGCCAGTTGGCCCCCAGGGGCGACCCAGGAAATCCACGCGGCGCTAGGGTATTTCTCTAAAGAATTTTCAGGCATTTGGTGAAGGGAGGATTGCGTTTCCTCGGCCCATATCCTGTGCCGCCGGAATTCAATCTAGCGTTCCATTGGGCGTCCATACCAAGCGACCCCGAATCAAGGATTCGGGGTCGTGTAGAAGCGAACGGGTAGGCCTCGCGATCAGGAAGACTGACCGCCTTCGTCCCATTGCGGTTTGCCATCGCGCATCAGTACTCGGTCATCATCGGGCTTGTCATCCAGCTTGGCTTCGTGGACTTCACCATCATAGCGATAGCGAACGTCGTAGCCGACGGTTTCATCCTTGCTGTCGTTGACGGTGCTGCAGCGTTGTTCCGTTGTCTGGTAGGTATCGCCTTGCTGCATCCGTTGTTGGACCTGGTTACCGGCAACACCCCCGCCCACGGCACCGGCGGCGGTCATGATCTTCTTGCCGCTGCCGCCGCCAAATTGATTGCCCACGACGCCGCCGACGATGGCGCCGATGGCGGTGCCGGCGATGCGATGATCGTCCTCCACCGGGCGCTGGTGGGTCACGGTCACGTTCTTGCAGACCTGACGGGGGGACTCGGTCGTCTGTACGATCGGATCGACGCTGACGATATCCGCATAACGAGGACCGTCCTCGGAAGACTGGTAAGAGCCCACGGCCACGCCGCCAGCGATGCCCAGCGCGGCAATGATGCCGCCAATGATGATCGGTTTGTTCATGGTCTTGCTCCTTTTCCATCCGCGTCGATTGCTTGGGTGCCTGCCAGTTCTCGCGGAAGGCTAAGCACTGAAACCTTGCGGTTTTTTTGCTGGAATTCTTCTGGTTAACGGCAATTCTCTGTAAATCACAGTCGGCGACCGGCCACTCGCGACCGAATCAGCCGCTGCGACGCTCGTCCCCAGATACACCGCTCGTTTCCAGATACACTAAGTATAATCCGTAAAATTCTGTTAATCGCTCGGGGATCGCGTTCTTGAACGCTGTTTCCATATTAAAAAAGTCGTGTATCCAAATAGCGACAATTCGCCAATAGTTCGGCTGTTGAACGCCGGATGGCGCGGGGTGAGAGACAGAGGCAAGAGGTGAGATGTGAGAAGTCTCTGGAAGGCGGGCGCGGTCGACGCCCGCGCCCTGAGCCGGATGGGCTATAGCGTGAATGCGGCCAGTTTGCGCTCGACCTTGGCTTTTTTCAGTTTAGCGACCTTGGGAAGGCCATTCTCGAACGGCGGGAAGTCTTCGCCCAGAATCAGCGGAGCCAGATAGCGTCGTCCGGCTTCACTGATGTAGAGGCCATCTTCGCTGATGTACTCCCGAGGCATGAATTTTTCATGGTTGGCGATCTCCGCCAGCGGCGCTGGTTCGATCTTCCAGGTGTAAGGCGACTCCGAGACTCGCTTGATCGCCGGCATCATCGAATTTTGACCGCTCAATGCCAATTCCACCGCGGCTTCACCGACCGCGTAAGCTTGGTCGACGTCGGTCTTTGAGGCGATATGTCGGGCAGCGCGCTGTAGATAGTCGGCTACCGCCCAGTGATATTTGTGGCCCAGATCCTCCTTGACCATGGAAGCCAAGGCGGGGGCAACACCGCCGAGCTGCTTGTGGCCAAAAGCATCGGTGCTGCCGCCATCGGCGAGAAAGGAGCCGTCGGCGTACTGGGCGCCTTCGGACACCACGATCACGCAGAAGCCGTGACGCTTGACGGCTTCGTCGATGCGCGCCATGACGATTTTTCGATCAAAGGCGATTTCCGGAAAGATGATGACGTGCGGGGCGTCTTCCGGTGAGTCTCCGGACAGCGCGCCGGCAGCCGCGATCCAGCCCGCGTGGCGACCCATTACCTCGAGAATGAATACCTTGGTAGAGGTGGCACACATCGACTCGATATCGAGTGCGGCCTCCCGAGTCGAGGTGGCTACGTACTTTGCCACACTGCCAAAGCCCGGTGAGTTGTCGGTGATCGGCAAATCGTTATCGACAGTCTTGGGTACGTGAATCGCCGTTAGCGGGTACCCCATCGTCTCCGACAATTGCGAGACCTTGAGGCAGGTATCTGCGCTATCGCCACCGCCGTTGTAGAAGAAATAACGTATGTCGTGAGCCTTGAAGACCTCGATCAGACGCTCGTACTCGGCGCGATTCTGCTCGATCGACTTAAGCTTGTAGCGGCAGGAGCCGAAGGCGCCTCCGGGCGTATGGCGCAGGGCGGTGACGGTCTCATCGCTTTCCTGATTGGTGTCGATCAGGTCTTCCAGCAGGGCACCGATAATGCCGTTATGTCCAGCATAGAGATGGCCGATGCGGTCCGCATGGCGGCGGCAGGCCTCGATCACGCCACAGGCGCTGGCGTTGATGACGGCGGTGACGCCACCGGACTGTGCGTAAAAGGCATTATGCTTGGCCATATCGGCTCTCATCTCCTGATGTTCGATTTGCTGAGCTCGTGTCGTTGATCCGGCGATACGGAACCCCCACCGGTAATGACTGTTCTGACCAGCTTGCGGTAGAGGCGATCGGCCCTGGAGCCTTCGCTATGCGTTGATACCGGACAGGGCGCGATGATGCCGGGTGGGCGGTCGCGGAGTGGCCGTTATTCAGGGCAGTGCATGGCGAGGATGATACGAGTCACAGATGCGCGCCTAGGATAGCCGAAAGGCGTATGCCTGTTAATACGATAGCGGTGCCATTGGCGCGGTCATTTTTCTGCCACTACTGGATGACAGGAAAAGCTGATTGAGGTTCTCGTTCATTTTCGTATCGCCCGGATGTGAACAGACCACGAGGCAGCGTTCGGAAAACGTTACAAGTGCTGGCATCGCAATCAAAAGCGTTGGTATCGGCAGCAATACCCATGACATGGCGTCGGTGGCTCGGTTTTCGAGGCCGTGCTAGGCTCGCCGGTTCATGTGGGGGAGTGTGGTGGAGAGAGTGGTATGCACGTTCACGTAGTGGGGATCTGTGGAACTTTCATGGGTAGTCTGGCGCGTCTGGCGACGGCGCTGGGTTATCGCGTTACCGGCTCGGATGCCAATGTCTACCCCCCGATGAGTGTCCAGCTCGAGGAAATCGGTATCGAGTTGATGGAAGGCTATCGCGCCGCCAACCTGGAGCCGACGCCCGATCTGGTCATCGTCGGTAACGCGCTTTCGCGCGGTAATCCGGAAATCGAAGCGTTACTCAACGCCAAGCTTCCTTACCTTTCGGGGCCGCAGTGGCTGGCGGAGCATGTGCTGCCCGGTCGCAAGGTGCTGGCCGTAGCCGGAACGCATGGCAAGACGACGACGGCCAGCATGCTGGCCTGGATACTCGAAACGGCAGGGCTGAAACCTGGATTTCTGATAGGTGGCGTGCTGGGCAATTTCGGTCTTTCCTCTCGTCTTTCTGCACCCGGTGCGCCTTTCGTCGTTGAGGCGGACGAGTACGACACGGCGTTTTTCGACAAGCGCTCGAAATTCGTTCACTACCGCCCCGATGTCGCCGTCCTTAACAACCTCGAGTTCGATCATGCCGATATCTTTCCCGACTTGGCGGCTATCGAACGCCAGTTCCACCATTTTGTGCGAACCGTACCCGGCAATGGCGGGTTGGTGGTTGCCGATGGCGAACCGGCGCTGGAGCGAGTCCTGGCGCAGGGTTGCTGGACGCCGGTTCAGCGCTTTGGGGAACGCTCCGGAAGTGACTGGCAGTTGGTGCCCGATCCCGATGACAGCCGTGCCTTTACGGTGGAATATGGCGGTGAGCGTCATTCGGTACGCTGGGGATTGAGCGGTCGGCATAACGCTGCCAACGGCGTGGCGGCACTGGCAGCGGCCAATCAATTGGGTGTGTCGCTAGTCGACGGCTGCCAGGCCTTGGCGACATTCAAGGCTCCCAAGCGGCGTCAGGAAGTGCGCGGTGAAGTGGCCGGTATTCAGGTGCTGGATGATTTTGCTCATCATCCGACGGCGATCGCGCTGACCCTCGAAGGACTACATCGGGATCGACACGGCGGTCGGCTGCTGGCGGTGATCGAACCGCGCTCCAACACCATGCGCCAGGGCACCATGAAAACGCGTCTGGCCGACAGCGTGTCGACGGCCGAGCGTGTCTGGTGGTATCAGCCTCCCGGGCTTGACTGGTCACTTGCCGAAGTCGTGGCTCGACATTCTGCCAGCCTGGTCGAGAGCGACCTTGAGACATTGATCGTTCAGATCGTCGACACGGCCTCGCCAGGCGATCGGATCGTGGTGATGTCCAATGGTGGATTTGGCGGTATCCACGACAAGCTGCTGCACGCACTGGAGGTCCGTCATGGCGCTACACGCTGATTCCACGTCTCGGACGCATTATTCCACTCCACCCTATGCTGCTCCGGTTGCTGTGGCGCTGACCGGCGCTTCCGGGGTGCAGTATGGATTACGACTGATCGAATGTCTGGTCGGCGCGGGGCATGAAGTTTATGTGATGGTCTCGAAGGCTGCTCATCGCGTGATTGCGGTTGAGACCGAGATCGAGCTGCCGGCACAACCGGATCGATTGGCGCAGGATCTGAGGGTGCGATTCGGCGCTGGAGAGGGGCAGATTCGCTGTTTCGGAAGGGAAGATTGGATGGCCCCCGTAGCCTCGGGTTCCGGAAACTGGCAGGCGCTCGTGATCTGCCCTTGCTCGACCGGCACGCTCTCCGCCGTTGCCTGCGGGGCCAGCAATAACCTGATCGAGCGTGCTGCGGATGTGGCGCTCAAGGAGCGGCGACAGCTGATCCTGGTGCCCAGAGAGACACCGCTGTCGGCGGTGCATCTCGATAACATGCTCAAGCTCACGCATATGGGCGCCGTCATGCTACCCGCAGCACCGGGATTCTATCATCGGCCGGACAGCGTCGAGGCGATGATCGATTTCATCGTCGCCCGTATTCTCAACCAGTTAGGTATCGCTCAAACTCTGATGCCCCGCTGGGGGGACTAAGGCGTGTCCGCGTAAAAAAGATGGCGATGGATAGTAGACGGTAGTCGAGGGCAGGAGAGTCAGACGGGGGCGAAGACGACCACGCGTCCGGCCTCCAATGCCAGCGAGGCGATGCACAGCCAGACCCAGGGTGGCATGTCGCGGTCGGGCCGCTGAAAATGCTGGTAGCTGATGCGGGTCAGCGCACAGACCGTGAGCCCGAGCAAAGCGCCTCCGATTAGGTCGCTTGCCCAATGGACGCCAATCACAAGCCTCGACAACGCCATGGGCACGCAGACGACAATTCCTAGCCAGTAGGCATATCCGCGGTACCGTTGCGGCATTACCTGGGCGGCGAAAGCTGCCGTCAAGCCGACCACAACCACAATGGTCGAGGTATGGGCGCTGGGATAAGACATCGAACCGGTCAGGTAGTCTGGAGTGTCTGGCCGCGCCCGGCCGGCGAGATCCTTGAATACAGTATTGCTGACCGCGATGAGACCCAGGGCACCTGCGATATGCAGTAGTCCAGCGAAACGTTTGGCGTAAAGCAACCACAGTAGCCAAGGCGCCATCAGCACGCTGATGCCCAGCGCATCGCCTATCTCTGCCAGCGTCTCGCTGGTTCCGACCAGCCAGCTGCGCTGCAGCAGTTTGGCGAGGGAATGGATCTGTTGATCCATGGGCAGCGGCCCGTTGTGCATCAGCACCCATGCCGTCCAGACGACCAGGGCAATCAGGCTTGTCAGCAACAGCGACAAGGACGCCAGAGGAAATTCATTCGCGGGCGGAGGCGAGCAAAGCGCGTTCCATCCTCGAGCCATCAAGGGGCTTCGGGTCATGCGTTTTTCCAGCCAACGATGCAAGCTTCCGTCCCCGCTGAGCTGATAGCGGAGGGTCGAGAACAGTAGCGCCAGGGCCACTACCGACAGCGACAGCGTCAGCAACCAACGTTCGGCCCCGTGCGGAAGTTGCATCAGTTCTTCCCACGAACGACCCAGCAGGTAGCCGGGCAGCAGGTAGACGGGAGCCCAGGCCAAAGCGGAGACGAAGTTGACGAGGACGAATCGCCTCGTAGGCATCGACAACATTCCCGCGATCATCGGAATGAACGGACGCACGGGGCCGATGAAACGGCCGATGACCACGGAGAGAATGCCAAATCGCTGGAAGAATTCGTTGCCTCGGCTCAACCACTCGGGATGCTGCTTTAGCGGCCACCAATGCGGTATCCGGCGGCGTTGCGTTCGGCCTAGCCAGAAACTGAGATTGTCACCGATGAATGCGCCAACGATACCGGCGATCAGCACCAGCCAGACCGAAATATCGTCGTGGCCGGCGATCGATGCCGCGGCGCCCAGCAGTACGACGCCGGGGACCACGATACCGACGACGGCCAGCGATTCGATCAACGCTACCGCCAGGATGATGACGAGTAGCGGTCCTGGTGGTGGGGCGAGAGAGTATAGCCAGTGGGTGATATTCAAGCGTGAGGTTCCAGCAACTTGTTGGCGGCGGCTTCGAGGCGTTGTAAAAAACGTTCAGCACTTTCATCGGCCTGCAATGTACACACCCGGCTATAACTTTCCAAAGACCCGATTTCAGGATGGGTAATCGCGGTGACTGCATCCGAGAGCCTTTTGGCAGCTGCGATAGCGCCAGGTTCCGCGGCATTGGGCAACATCAGCCAGAAAACGTTGGCACGGTGCTCGCCGAGGAGGTCGCTCTGACGACTGTTGTTGGAAACCACGTCGCTGAAACTCGCCGACAGAATTTCGCGCAAGTGGCTACCGAACTGGTCACTGGCCTGATCCAGCTGCGGAATATACACGACAAGGACGCTCAGCGGCCGGTGGAGCTCGGTCGCCCTGGCGACTTCGATTTTCAGGCTTTCTCTGATGCCGGTGCCGGAAAGCCGCCTGTCTCGGCGCCACGGAGTGAGCGTGAAGCGCGATGCAGGGGAAGAGCGATCCAAAAACACGGTCAAAACGGCGGCGGCGAGCGTCAACCACCAGCCGAGCGCCAGATTGAAAAGCGTCATTTGCGCGTCGCCGAGCAGATAAAGCAGGGCCGGCACGATCGCCAGTGACAGTAGCAGGGCCGGCAGGGGCGTCAGCAACAGGAAGCTGAGAGTGACTGAGAGGCCCAGCCATAGCATGGGCGTCGCGCTGCCTGGTGCCTCCACGGCGCACAGGATCAGTCCGCCGACCAGAAGCAGACGGTCGGCCAATGTCTCGCCAAGATGGCCAAGCCATTGCAACGGTATCGCAATCAACAGCGCAATCGCGAGTAACGTGGGCGGCAGGATCAGGTCGTAATGACGCATCAGGTGTTCCCACAGCGCGAGCCCTATCAGTAACCCCAGTGTGAGTAGTTGTGCGCCCAGCTTATAGCGGCTCAATGCCACGGTTGCATCTCCGAAACCCGCATGGGCGGCTTGCTGTGGTAGCTGGTAAAGCGGTCGCCGATCTCTGCCAGGGGGGTCGAGGAGATCTCGCGCTGTGGAGCGATGGCATATTTCAACTGCTGTCGGCGTAGGTAGGCGGCCTCGGCGTGGTTGGCTACCAGGATGACCGCGACGCCGTAGTCGTTAAGGCGGTAGGCACGTTCGTATGGCGCCAGTTCCTGGCGAAGACAGCGACATAGCTGATCCATATCGCTAGCCGTGGAGCGAGCGCAGCCATAGAGGGCGACCTCGCTATGCAGTGCTTCGCGTTCGGATCGCTTCAATTCATTTTGAATATCGGCGTCGAGTTGGGCAGGAGGAAGCAGCCATCCGGACGTCGTGTGAGGCGGTGCCGCCGTCGAAAGCCTTTGTCGTTCCAGACACAGAAGCCATACGATCGCCAACGAGGTGCTGGCGACGATCGCGGTCGGCACCGGTAAGGTCAAACCGATGTCGGCCACGCTCGCCACGTAGGCTGCCACGTTAAGGGCTACCCCGACTCGCCCAGTCAGACGCGATAGACATAAGGGTAACAACCATAGCCAGAGACTGGCTTCAGTGTGGTTCGTTGCAAGCATCAGGGCACATAGCAGGATGATCGCGACCGGAAACCAGCGCGAGACTCGCGAAGAAGATGAGCGGATCAGCAAGGTCGCGAAGATGGCGCCACTTAGCCAGGCAATCGCTCTGACGGCCTCTTCGGCCAGCCAGCCCGTGAGCAGGGCAAGCAGCAGGGTCAATGCCAGGAGAGTTTGGGTGCCGCCGAGGCTTTTGTACTTGCTTTGCATGGTGGCTTATATTGGACCGATTGCGAGTGACAGGCGCGGTTAGTGGCTCACTATCGCATGTGCCGTGACTGACCGTATAGCCTGAATACGCCCGACTTGAACCGCGATGAACGACAACGGGATATCGTATCACCGGGACCTGACTTTCTCTTGTCGCTCTTCGCCTTTGTCGAGAGACTTCGGATCTCGACCTCTAGTCGAGCCAGAGCGGGTTACCATCGAGCCATCATCAAGACGGAATAGTACACCATGCAGCAGAGTGCGACCGCCCAGGTCGAGGATATCGTCCAGTACATGCAGACGTTGGGGCAACAGGCCCGGGCCGCCAGCGCGGCTTTGCGACGCGTCGACAGCGGGCGCAAGAATGCCGCCCTCGAAGCTATCGTGACTCGTTTGGATGCGGCGCGCCCCATGCTGGCGCTGGCCAATCAGCAGGATCTGCAGCAGGGTCGCGACAACGGCCTGAGCGAAGCGTTGCTGGATCGTCTGGCACTGACCCCTGAGCGAATCGATGCCATGATCAGCGGTGTCCGTCAGGTGGCAGCATTGGCTGACCCGATCGGGCAAATCGAGGGTCTCGGCTATCGGCCGAGCGGTATTCAGGTCGGCCAGATGCGGGTGCCGCTGGGAGTGATCGGCATCATTTACGAGTCGCGCCCCAACGTGACCGTCGAGGCGGCCAGTCTCTGCTTGAAATCGAGCAATGCCTGTATCCTGCGGGGCGGTTCGGAATCAGCGGCCAGCAATGCCGCGATCGCCGAATGCATTCGGCTGGGGCTCGAGGATGCCGGGCTTCCCGCGACTGCCGTCCAGGTGGTGGCGACGACGGATCGTGCCGCGGTGGGAGCCTTGATCACTATGCCGCAGTTCGTTGACGTCATCGTCCCGCGCGGCGGCAAGTCATTGATCTCCCGCGTCGCCAGCGAGGCCACCGTACCGGTCATCAAGCATCTCGATGGCATCTGTCATGTCTATATCGACGCCGCTGCGGATCTCGGCAAGGCGGTCGCGATCGCTGACAACGCGAAGACCCAGCGCTACTCGCCGTGCAATACCATGGAGACATTACTGGTGCACGTCGACATTGCCGCGCAGGTACTGCCGCGCTTGGCGGCTATCTATCGCGAGAAGGGCGTCGAAATGCGCGGGTGTTCGCGTACGCAAGAGTGGATCGGCGATGCCGTCGCGGCCTCGGAGGCAGACTGGACGACGGAGTATCTGGCACCGATCCTGGCGATCCGGGTCGTCGACGACTTCGATCAGGCCGTCGACCATATCAATGCCTACGGTTCCCAGCATACCGATGCGATCGTGACCGAAAATCTGACGTTGGCCCGGCGGTTCCTGGTCGAGGTCGATTCCAGCTCGGTCATCATCAATGCCTCGACACGCTTTGCCGATGGCTTCGAATACGGCTTGGGCGCCGAGATCGGCATTTCGACCAACAAGCTTCATGCCCGCGGCCCGGTCGGGCTCGAGGGGCTGACAACCCGAAAATATGTCGTCTTCGGTGATGGTCATGTGCGAGGTTGAATTGCAAGCTCCCCTTCTTGAAGATCAAGACGCGTCCATTCCCCGTATCGCCATGTTGGGGGGGACGTTCGATCCGGTTCATCTGGGGCACCTGCGCAGTGCCGTCGAGCTGGGCGAGGCGCTGGCGCTTGACGCGGTACATATGATTCCGGTCCATGTGCCGCCGCATCGACAGGCCCCGGGTATTTCAGCAGAACACCGTCTGGCGATGCTGGAAGCCGGTATTGGCAGTACCCCGGGGCTGGTGGCGGACGATCGCGAAGTGCGCCGCGCCGGTCACTCGTACTCCGTCGACACGTTGGCGTCGCTGCGTGCAGAGTGGGGTGATCAGGCCCGACTGGTCATGGCGGTTGGTCATGACGCCTTTCTCGGGCTTCCCGATTGGCATCAGCGTGAGCGTCTGTTGTCGCTCGCGCATATCGTGGTGATCGACCGGCCCGATCATGAAGCACCACTGGAGTCGGAGTTGGCGGCGCTGATCGAAGGGCGGGAGGTGTCGACAGTGGAGGCGCTGATGGCGGCGCCGGGTGGCAATCTGCTGCGACTGCGGTTGCCTAGCCGGATGGCCATCGCCGCGACCGACGTGCGTCGACGCCTGCAGCGGGGGCTCAGCGTGCGCTATCTGCTCCCCGAGGCCGTCGAGCGCTACATTGACAACCAGGGTCTCTATCGCGAGCCCAGGGCTGGCGTTCAGAGGTTATCCGAGTAAAATGCGCGTCTCTCGGATTCCGGGAGACGCGATTCCCCGTTCAAGGGGTTATATAACGAGGAGCTATGCAGACAGATACGCTTAAATCATTGGTGGTGGAAGCGCTCGAGGAGCTGAAGGCTCGCGATGTGGTCGAGTTGGATGTGGCCGCATTGACCAGCGTGACCGATGTCATGGTCGTTGCGAGCGGAACCTCCTCTCGCCATGTCTCCGCGCTCGCTGACAACGTGGTCGAGAAGGCCAAGGACGCCGGACTGCGCCCGCTGGGTATCGAGGGGCAGCAGGGTGGTGAATGGGTGCTGGTCGATCTGGGTGACGTGATCGCTCACGTGATGATGCCGGAAACCCGTCAGCTCTACGACCTGGAGCGTCTCTGGGCAGACTTGCCCACCGATGCACAGCGGTCGGCGGAAACCACGGATCGGCAAGAGCTTCGCGGATGAAGATTCGACTGCTTGCCGTTGGCTCGCGCATGCCGGCGTGGGTCGAGGCGGGCGTCGAGGAGTATCGCAAGCGGTTGCCGCGTGAAATGCCGTTCGAGGTCGTCGAAATTGCGCCGGGGGCTCGCGGCAAGAATGCGGATGTCGCGCGGGCGATCCAGGCCGAAGGCGATCGGATGCTGGAAAAGCTGCGTGATCAGGAACATATCGTGGCGCTGGAGGTCAAAGGTGTGTCCTGGACCACGGAGCAGCTGGCCGAACGCCTGTGTGCGTGGCGCCAGGAAGGACAGGACATCGCACTGGTGGTCGGCGGCCCCGAAGGGCTGGACCCCCGTGTGGTTGCCCGCGCTCGACAATCCTGGTCACTGTCTGCATTGACCTTGCCGCATCCGCTGGTGCGAGTCTTGCTGGCGGAACAGTTCTATCGTGCCTGGTCATTGCTCGCAGGCCACCCGTATCACCGTTGATCCAGAGAGTCAGTCGCTTGTTTCCACTTGACGCCACCGAAAGCGACGCCCTTGAACGCTGCGCCCGTTCTAAACCATGCGTCGTGCTGAATCGCTGTTATCGTCATGCGTAAACGTCGGGAAAACGTCAAGAATCACGAACGCGAGGTTCGTGTTTTCCGTAATCGTTCGCTAGTTGCGGTACTGATCATCGTGTTGATGGCAGGAAGCCTTCTTTCCCGATTGTTCTACCTGCAGGTGATCGAGCACGACGTCTTTATTACCCGCTCCGACAGCAATCGTATGCGAGTCGAGCCATTACCTCCACGGCGCGGTCTGATCTATGACCGTAACGGCAAGCTGCTGGCGGAAAACCGTCCGACCTACAACCTCACCATCGTGCGTGAGCGTGTCGACGATCTCGATACCACATTGCAGCGTCTGATCGATATTCTCGATCTGCCCGAGAGCGAAGTGGATGCCTTTCGCGCGCGTTCTCTTCAGCGCCAGCGTCCCTACCAGCCAGCGCTATTAATGAGCGATCTGAGTGAAGATCAGATCGCACGTCTGGCGGTGAACCGCTACCTGTTAACCGGGGTCGAGGTAGAGGCGCAATTGATGCGTTATTATCCTGATCCGATCGTGATGTCGCACGTGCTGGGTTATGTCGGACGCATCAACACCGATGAATTGGCCGAGCTGGATCCGGGCAACTACGCAGGCACTCACTTCATCGGCAAGACGGGAGTCGAGTCCACCTACGAGGACCATCTGCATGGCAAGGCCGGTCTGCGCAAGGTCGAGACCAACGCCCGTGGGAGAGTCTTGCGCGAGCTGGATCGGGACCCGTCTGTGCCGGGCAAGGACATCGAACTGACCATCGATAGTCGCCTCCAGCACATGGCCTACGATCTGCTGGACGGCCGGCGGGGCGCAATCGTCGCGATTCAGCCCAAGACGGGCGATATCCTCGCGATGGTCTCGGCGCCGGGTTTCGACATCAACAAGTTCGTGACCGGGATCTCTTACAAGGACTATCGGGCCCTGCAGGACAATCTCGATCTGCCGCTCTATAACCGCGCGGTTCGTGGCCAGTATCCGCCGGGATCTACCATCAAGCCATTCGAGGCGCTGGGAGCCCTGCAGAATAGGGTAGTCAAGCCCAATGACATCATTTACGACCCCGGCTATTTCCAACTGCCCAACGATACGCGGCGCTACCATAACTGGCTGCGTTGGGGGCATGGCCGTGTCGATCTCGAGCGAGCGCTGGAAGTTTCCAACAACACCTACTTCTACACCATGGCTTACCGGCTGGGTATCGACCGGCTCTCGACCATCATGCACCAGTTCGGTTTTGGCGAGATCACCTCGTTGGATGTCCAGGGCGCCTCGCCGGGCCTGATGCCATCGCGGGAATGGAAACGCGACAAATACAACCAGGTCTGGTATCCCGGCGAAACTCTATCCGCGGGTATCGGCCAGGGATATTTCATGGCAACACCGTTGCAACTGGCGGCAGCCACCGCGACGCTGGCCAATCACGGGCATTGGGTACGACCTCATCTGGCCAAGCGCGTCGGTGATGAGGCTATCGAGCCGCCGTTTGCGGGTACCAAGCCGGATGTCCAGGTTGATCAGGCACGCTGGTGGCAGGACGTCTACCGCGGCATGGAGGCGGTTCTCCACGGTTCCGAAGGGACCGCGCGCAAGGTTGGAGCAGGCATGCAGTACGAGATGGCGGCCAAGACCGGCACGGCTCAGGTCTTTTCGTTGGGCCAGAATCAGAAGTACGACGCCGACGAGCTGACCGAGCGTCTGCGCGATCATGCCCTTTTTATCGGGTTCGCTCCTGTCGAAGATCCTCAGATCGCGATCGCCGTCATCGTCGAGAACGCCGGCGGCGGGGTGTCCGGGCTCGGCCGTGAGCTAACCGATGCCTGGTTGCTGCCTGATAGCGCGCTGGAACCGCAGCCGGGCACCACCGTCAATGAAGAAGTCGAGAGTATCGATGGCGATTGATTTTCAACGCGTTGCACCGCGAACGCAGCGAGCGCGGGTGGGTCGTAAGCGCTCGCTATGGCTGCGACTGCATCTCGATCCATGGCTATTGGCGATTCTGCTACTGCTGATCTCGTTCGGATTGGTCGTACTCTACAGCGCCAGTGGCATGTCGGCGTCGACGACGATGGCCCAGGCCATTCGCATGGGTGTAGCGCTGGTGGGCGCGGTCGTGATAGCGCAAATTTCACCTGGTATTCTCTTTCGCTGGACGCCCGTGGCTTACGGTGCCGGTCTGTTGATGCTCGTCGCCGTGGAGATCATGGGTGATATCGGCATGGGGGCCCAGCGTTGGCTGGAGATCGGCCCGTTACGGTTTCAGCCCTCGGAACTGATGAAAATCGCCATGCCGATGATGCTGGCAGCCTATCTTCACCGCCGGCCATTGCCACCGACCTGGCGCGACCTGGTGGTGTGTGCCGTGATCGTCGGTATTCCGGTACTGCTGATTGCACGCCAGCCGGATCTGGGGACCTCTTTGCTGGTCACCTGTGCGGCGGTATTCGTGATTCTGCTGGCGGGTCTTTCCTGGAAATTCATTCTCGCCCTGGTCGGCATGGCGGGAGCGGCGATGCCGCTGCTGTGGATCAACATGCACGACTACCAACGTCAGCGGGTGTTGACCTTTCTCAACCCGGAAAGCGACCCACTGGGCGCCGGATGGAACATCATCCAGTCCAAGACGGCGATCGGTAGCGGCGGTATCGAGGGCAAGGGCTGGGGTTTGGGAACGCAATCCCAGCTTGAATTTCTGCCCGAGCGTCATACCGACTTCATCGTCGCGGTGCTCGGTGAGGAGTTCGGCCTGATCGGCATGACTACCATTCTGGTGCTCTACCTGCTGCTGGTCTCGCGCGGGCTGGTGATGGCCAACAACGCGCAGGATACCTACGGGCGCCTGTTGGCCGGCAGCATCGTTTTGACCTTCTTCATTTACGTCTTCGTGAATATCGGCATGGTGACCGGCATTCTTCCCGTTGTCGGGGTGCCGTTACCGCTGGTCAGCTACGGCGGGACCTCCAGCGTGACCTTGATGGCCGGTTTCGGTATTCTCATGTCGATCCACACGCACCGCCGGCTATTGACACACTAATGGCGGAAGAGTCGCAGGCAGGGAGTCATTCGCGCATGGCGCTGCGTTGTAAGCAGGAACGCCGGTTCAGCATCACGCTGTTGCTGGCAGGGCTTTTGTGTTCAGTGATTCCGGCTGTGCAGGCGGAAGAAAACTTCGACCCCGCGACACATCCGCAAGTGCGAGCGATGCTCGACTCGCTCTCCGAGCAAGGGTTGCCGAGTCGTGAACTGGATGCGGCGATGGTGGCGGCCGAGTACCGACCGCAAGTGCTGGACGCCATGAGTCACGCGGCAGAGCGGCGTCTGCGCTGGGATGAATACCGCGATATCTTCATCCAGCCACAGCGAATTCAGCAGGGTGTGGCGTTTCTGAAGGCCAACCATGAGGCGCTGGCGCGGGCCGAACGGGTCTACGGCGTGCCTCCGGAAGTGGTCGTCGCGATTCTGGGAGTCGAAACCCAGTATGGCCGACATAAGGGCACTCACCGGGTGCTGGATTCGCTGTCGACACTGGCTTTCCACCATCCCTCCCGCGGAGCGTTCTTTCGCGGCGAGCTGGAGGCGTTCCTCGAGATTACCCTGGGCCAGGGTGTCGATCCGTCGACTTTGTATGGATCCTACGCCGGAGCGATGGGCTACCCCCAGTTCATTCCGACAAGTTATCAGGCTTACGCGGTCGATTTCGATGGCGATGGCCTTAAGGATCTATGGAACAATCCGGTCGATGCCATCGGCAGTATCGCCAACTACTTCAGCGAGCATGGTTGGCAGCGTCATCAACCGGTGCTGGTCGAGGCCGGCGGCCCCGAGACGTTGCCACCGTCGATTGGATTCAATGGCACCGAGCCACCGAGTACCCCGGTCGAGGCGCTGAAGCGCGTCGGTATCGAGCCCACGGCAGGTAATCTGGTATCCACCGATAAGGTGGTTCCACTGGCGCTGGACTTTGCCGACGGCCATGTCCGCTATGTCATGGGACTGAATAACTTTTACGTGATCACGCGTTATAACCATAGTCACCTCTATGCCATGGCAGTCGCCACGCTGGCCCAGCGTATCCAGACGACCCTGGACGAGGGCGCATGACGTTCTGGTACGGCGCTAACTGGCGGGGGCTTGGCGCGATGCTGGCCCTATCGCTGCTGGTCGGGTGTGCCGGTGGTGGAGGCTCGCAGAGCGGCGGCGGACGCTATTCGATGGACCGGGATGCCTATCCGGATACCCCTGAAGACGTGGCCAACGTTCCGGATGCGGTGCCCAAGGTCGAGCCTCGTTCCAGGAGCGGCAACCGCTCGAGCTATTCCGTCTGGGGCAAGACCTATCACGTGCTCGACGACCCCACCGGTTACACGGCCGAAGGTCGTGCTTCCTGGTACGGGGTCAAGTTTCAGGGCTACGACACCGCGAATGGCGAGACCTATGACATGTACAAGATGTCGGCGGCACATCGTTCGTTGCCATTGCCGACCTATGCGCGAGTCACCAACCTCGACAACGGCCGCAAGGTCATCGTGCGAGTGAACGACCGTGGTCCATTTCACAGCGATAGATTGATCGACCTTTCCTATGCCGCGGCCGCGCGCCTGGGCATCCTGAAAGGCGGTACCGGTCGAGTGAAGGTCGAGGCGATCGATCCCGTTGCCTGGGCTCGTGATCATGGGCGTTCGGACGATTCGTCGACGCGCTTGGCTCGTAACGATGCCGCTTCACGGCCCGTAGCCGAGCCGCCCCGGTCGTCATCCATTCAGGCGCTGAAAACGAACGCCTCCCGTCATGACTCGAATCTGGACTACGAGTCGAGTATCGACCCGGTTCTCGCGGCGGCCGATGACGGCATGGCGAGCTCGCGCGCGCCTTCGCCTTCTCTGTCGGCAGCGTCGAACACCGGGGCGTTGAACCCGGGGGCGTCAAACATAGGCGCGTCGAGCGGGGCGGCGTCGATGACGACCCCGAAGGCTACCTCGGCGGCAGGGCGTCGTTATCTTCAAGTGGCCGCGCTGGGTTCGCAAACCGGGGCCGAAGCGTTGAAAAGCCGGCTGCAGGGCTTGCTGTCGCAGCCGGTTCGCATTGACAATGCGTCTCCTCTCTATCGTGTCCAGGTCGGGCCTATCAATGACCTGGCGTCGCTCGAATCCATCAGGGCTACCCTGCGAGACGCCGGCTACGGCCAAGTGTTCTTGGTAGCGCCCACTCAGTAACCCTCGTCCAGTGAGAACCCGATTGTCATGAAAGCGTTGTTCACTTCATCTGTTTCACGCCTGGTCATCTCCGCATCGCTATGTCTGGGACTGCTTTCATCTCCGGCCAGCGCCCAGCAGCCCACCCCGGATAGCCAGATGTCGAAGACCAATCCGGAGCCGGGCCAATTGATTCCGTCGCCGCCCGATCTGGCTGCCTCTTCGTGGGTGCTGATGGATGCCTCCACAGGTCAATTGCTGGTCAATCACAATGGCGACCAACGCATACCGCCAGCGAGTCTGACCAAGATGATGACGGCCTATATCGTCGAGCAGGAAATCGACGGTGGCAGCATCTCCGATAGCGACATGGTCAGTATCAGTGAAAATGCGTGGCGTACCGGCGGCTCCCGCATGTTCATTCAGGAAGGCACGCAGGTTAGTGTCGAGAATCTGCTGCGTGGCGTGGTAGTGCAATCCGGCAACGATGCCAGTGTGGCGCTATCGGAATACGTTGCGGGTAGCGAATCGGCCTTCGCGGATCTGATGAATCAGCAGGCCCAGCGTCTGGGTATGCAGAACACTCACTTCATGAACCCCACCGGGCTGCCGCACGACGATCATTACTCATCCGCTCACGATCTGTCGATTCTGGCGCGCCATATCATCACGGACTTCCCTGATCACTATCAGGTCTATTCCGAAAAGTACTTCACTTACAACGATATTCGTCAGCCCAATCGCAATCGTCTGCTGTGGCGCGATCCGGATGTCGATGGCTTGAAGACTGGGCATACCGAAGCTGCCGGCTACTGCCTCGTTGCCTCTGCCAAGAAGCAGGACACTCGCCTGATCGCGGTGGTCATGGGGACCAACTCCGACGAGGCCCGTGCCGCGGAAACCCAGCGTCTGCTCAATTACGGGTTTCGTTTCTTCCAGACTCGCAAGCTCTACGATGCCGGTTCCGTGCTCAATGAAGCGCGAGTCTGGGGTGGCGACAGCGACACCGTTCGTCTCGGCGTTCAAAACGAAGTGAGCATGACCGTGCCGCGAGGCAGCGCCGACAACCTGACCGCACGCCTCAATCTGCCGGAGACGCTGCATGCGCCGATTCAGGCAGGGCAACAGGTGGGCACGCTGGAGATCAAATCCGGTGACGAAGTGCTGGGTCAGGAGCCGCTGGTGGCACTCGAAGGTGTCGAAGAGGGCAGCATCTTCAAGCGTGTCTGGGACTCGATCGTGCTGTTCGTGACCGGGCTTTTCGACTAAGGCTCGTTGGCAAATCGGGATGAGGTCAGCCGAGGCCGTCCTTGGTGTCGCCTGCGGGTGGCGCCTCTGTCCCGATGCTCCGACGGTCCACTCTCGACTGGCATCAGTTGGTGAGCGGGTTAATGTTGAGTAGAATGGTCGGAAATCGATTGCAGTGTCTGAATGCCATGACCCAGAGACCCAAGCTTCAAAAGCCCAAGAGCCGAGGATCCCAGACGCCGAATGATGTCGATCTTCCCCGGCCCAAAGTCGAGTTTCCTTGCGATTATCCCATACGGGTGGTCGGCGATGCCGCCGAGGACTTCGTGTCGGCTGTCAGCGAGGTGATCGCACGCCACGCACCAGGCTTCGATCCGGCATCGGTCAAACTGACCGACAGTCGCAACGCGCGCTTCCAGTCGATCCGTGCCGTCATTCATGCCACTGGGGAGGCGCAACTAGATGCGTTGTTCCAGGATCTGAAGGCTACCGGCCGCGTTCACATGGTGCTGTGACACTAATGTCGTCGCTTCCGCTCTATCGTCTCGGGCGTCAGCCCTATCTGCCGGTGTGGCAAGCGATGTCGCGCTTCACCGACGAGCGCACGGCCGAGTCGCCGGATCAGCTGTGGCTGGTCGAGCACGAGCCGGTCTTCACCCAAGGGCGTGCCGGCAAGCCGGAACATCTGTTGACTCCGGGAGATATTCCCGTCGTCGCCAGTGATCGTGGCGGTCAGGTGACCTATCATGGCCCCGGCCAGGTTGTGCTCTATCCGCTACTCGATGTGCGCCGGCGGGGGCTTGGCGTGCGGGAGCTGGTGACGTTGCTCGAGAATGCGGTTATCGATCTACTGGCGATGCATGACATCGATGCGAAAGCCCGAGCGGATGCGCCCGGTGTCTATGTCGGTGCGGAAAAGATCGCTTCCTTGGGGCTGCGCATTCGTCGGGGCTGCAGCTTTCACGGCGTTGCTCTCAATATCGATATGGATCTGTCGCCATTCGCGCGGATCAACCCGTGTGGCTATGCCGGCCTCGCGATGACGCAGTTACGCAACCATGTGTCCGGACCGCTCTCATTGACTTGCGAGGCCGAGCAGCTGGCGGCATGTTTTGCGCGGCGGCTGTCTGCGACGCTCGACGTGCAGACGCGATGGCCTCAGGCTTTTGAGCCGCCACAGGCTTTTGAACCGTTAGCGACTACCTAGCTATCGGCGTTCTACGACTATCAGGAAGGGACCTATGACCGAGACGACCGTCATGTCAACGCCCGAAACCAAGAAGCCGGCCCGCGCCGAGCGCGGCGTCAAGTTGCGCGGAGCCGACAAGGTGTCGCGGATCCCCGTCAAGGTCATTCCGACCGAAACGCTGCCGAAAAAACCGGATTGGTTGCGCGTGCGCATGCCGGTTTCTCCGCAGGTCACGCATATCAAGCAGACGCTGCGCAAGCACGGGCTGCATACGGTCTGTGAAGAAGCCTCGTGTCCCAATCTTGGTGAATGTTTCAGTGGTGGCACGGCGACCTTCATGATCATGGGTGATATCTGCACCCGCCGCTGCCCGTTCTGCGACGTGGCACATGGACGCCCCAACGCGCTCAACGAAAACGAGCCTCGCGAGCTGGCCGAAGCCATTGCCGAAATGCGGCTCAACTATGTGGTGGTAACTTCTGTCGATCGTGACGACATGCGCGATGGCGGGGCGCAGCATTTTGCCAACTGCATCCGCGAGATTCGTCGTGATAGCCCGAATATCGAGATCGAAGTGCTGGTGCCCGATTTTCGTGGTCGTATGCAGGTGGCTCTCGACATTCTGGAAGGAGAGGCTCCAGACGTCTTCAACCATAACCTGGAAACCGTCCCTTCGCTTTATCGTAAGGTGCGTCCCGGTGCGGACTATCAATGGTCGCTGGATTTGTTGAAAGGTTACAAGGCCCGTCGTCCGGAAGTGATGACCAAATCGGGTTTGATGCTTGGGGTCGGCGAGACCGACGATCAGGTCATCGAGGTGATGCGCGATCTACGTGCGCATGATGTCGATATGCTGACGCTGGGCCAGTACATGCAGCCTTCACGCAACCACTTGGCGATCGATCGCTGGGTACATCCCGATACCTTCGACTGGTTCGCCGAGCAGGCTAGGGCGCTGGGTTTCAAGCATGTCGCATCGGGGCCGTTGGTACGCTCTTCCTATCATGCCGACAAGCAGGCGCATGGCGTCGAGGTAAAATAAGTCCAGAGGTTCAGGATCGACGTCATGGACATATGGACGGGTCTGCCGGATTACCGGCAGACCCGTTTTGTTTCGCCCGGTTCGAATGTGCAGCTCGTCAATTCCACCGGCGATGCATCCGGTGGCTCGTCATCGGCGTATCAATGAGGTCGCTTGGCAAGCGGCTCGACAGCTTTCTCATGATCCCCCGATCGTTTTCTCGGTTCTAAAGAGTTCGCATTATGATTGCACCGGATATTCCTCGCGAAGAAACAGCACGTCTGATTGCCTTGCGCGATCTTCAATTGCTCGATTCGGACGCTGATAAAGGTTTCGATCGACTGACCGAGTTGGCGACGCAGATCTTCGATGTCCCGATGTCGATGATCACGCTGATCGACGAGGATCGTCAGTGGTTCAAATCGCGTCAGGGGCTCAAGGTTTGCGAGACGCCGCGACGGATCTCGTTCTGTGGGCATGTCGTTGCCGATGGGCAGCCGATGGTGGTCAACAACGCACTGCGGGATCCCCGGTTTTCGGACAATCCGCTGGTGACGGGATCGCCTTTCATCCGGTTTTACGCTGGATTTCCGCTATTCGTGGCGCCGGACGTCTGTGTGGGAACGCTATGCCTGATAGGCACGCTGCCGCGAGCCTTCGAGGATACCGATATGGATCGGCTGAAGCTGCTTGCGGCCCAGGCCGAGGAGTTGATTCAGTTGCACGTGTTGCGCGCTCAGGCACGCCTGCGTGAAGCACCTGTAGCCCCGGTCGATGACGCTGGCTAACTGTCTTCGGCGGGGAGGCACAGCAAGGTGGGCGTCTCGATCGGGGTCATCGGCGCACGAAAGTGAGCATTTAGCTCCGGCAGTAGCTCGCGTACGAAACGCAGGAACAGCTCCGTCACCGGCGTGGGGTATCGATCCTTGGGATAGACCGTGCACCATGAGCGTCTCAGTGGGAAACCGGGGATGGTCGGGCTCGCCAGCAGTCCGGAGGCCAGCTCCAGTTGCACTGCCAGACGCGGTAGCACGGCGACGCCGAGATGGGCCATCACGCCCTGTTTGATGGCCTCGTTGGTACCGAGCTCGATGGTATGGTGCAAGGAAATACGCTCCCTCGCGGCAAAATCCTCGAATGCCGTTCGCGCGCCGGAACCCGGCTCCCGCATCAGCAGATAGTGTCGCGCGAAATCCTCGAGCGTTGCCCTGTCGGCCGTCACTAGTGGATGGCCCGGCCAGACGACCGGAATCAATTCATTGTCCAGAATGGGCATGAACACCAGATTAGGGTCGTCTGGCACCATGCCCATGATCACCAGATCATCCCGCCTTTCTGCCAGCCTTTCCAGCGCCTGGGCCCGGTTGCAGACGCGCAGCCGAATCTGAACCTCCGGATAGCGAGCACGGAAGCGGGCCAGGATATGGGGCACCACATATTGTGCGGTGGAGACGGCTGCGAGATTAAGTTCGCCTCGAATCGTGCCGGCCAGCTCCGACAGCTCCATCTGCAAACTCGAAACCTGCCCGAAGATCGACTGTGTCGAGGCGGCCAGTGCATCGGCAGCCGGCAGAATATGTAGCGTTTTACCCGCGTACTTGAACAACGGCTGAGCGAGTGCCTGTTCGAGCTGCCGAATTTGGGCGCTGACGGCCGGTTGCGTCAACCCGAGCTGCTCGGCGGCACGCGAATAGGATTGCTGGCGATGAACGGCCTGGAAGACCTGGAGCTGACGGAACGTCAGTCGATTGAGCAGGTTGGGTCGCGACATTCAGCACGCTCTCGAGGTCAGGTATAAGGTTGAGCTTATAGGTTGGCAAAGAAATATCAATTTTTCTATTGGGTCTCGGGTGGCTAGCGTAGAAGGAGAGATGAACGACCTGTCCACGTGCAACCCGGAGGCCAAACGGTGTTCAAGAAACTGCTTATCGCCAACCGCGGCGAGATCGCCGTGCGTATTGTACGAGCCTGCGCCGAAATGGGCATCCGTTCAGTGGCAATCTACACCGAGCCCGATAGGTTTTCGTTACACGTCAAAGGCGCGGACGAGGCGTATTTCATGGGCGAAGAGCCGCTTGCAGGCTATCTCGACCCACGGGGTATCGTCAGCCTGGCTCGGGAGACGGGGTGTGACGCCATTCATCCCGGTTATGGGTTTCTGTCGGAGAGCGCCGAGTTTGCCCGGATCTGTAGCCAGGCCGGGATTGCCTTTGTGGGCCCGAGCGCCGAGGTCATTGCCAAGATGGGCGACAAGACCGCGGCTCGAGCGGCCATGCGTGAGGCGGGTGTGCCGGTCACGCCCGGTTCCGAGGGTAATCTAGCCGATCTCGACGAGGCACTGACCGTCGCCGAGGAGATCGGCTACCCGATCATGCTCAAGGCGACTTCCGGCGGTGGTGGGCGCGGCATTCGGCGTTGCGATACGCGGGATCAACTGGGGCAGGCCTGGGATCGGGTGATCTCCGAAGCGACCAAGGCGTTCGGCAGCGCCGAGGTGTTCATGGAGAGGTGCGTGGTCGACCCGCTGCATATCGAAGTCCAGGTGCTGGCGGATAGTCACGGCGGCGTCATTCATCTGTTCGAGCGCGACTGCTCGATCCAGCGGCGTAACCAGAAATTGATCGAAATTGCCCCCAGCCCGCAGCTGACCCCGGAGCAGCGCAGCTACGTCGGCAAGATGGCGGTGCGCGCCGCCCAGGCCGTGAATTACGAAAACGCCGGCACCGTGGAATTTCTGGTCAAGGACAACGAAGTCTTCTTCATGGAGATGAACACTCGGGTCCAGGTCGAGCACACCATTACCGAAGCGATTACCGGCGTCGATATCGTCCGTGAGCAGCTGCGCGTCGCCGCCGGAGAGCGATTGGCCTGCCGCCAGGAGGATATTCGTCACCAGGGCTATGCCATCCAGTTCCGGATCAATGCCGAGGATCCCAAGAACGACTTTCTGCCGAGTTTCGGGCGCATCACGCGCTATTACGCCCCGGGCGGGCCCGGCGTGAGGACGGACACGGCGATCTATACCGGCTATACGATTCCCCCATACTTCGATTCGATGTGTCTCAAGCTGATCGTCTGGGGCATGACCTGGGAAGAGACGCTCAACCGCGGTATTCGTGCGCTCAATGACATGCGCCTGCAGGGCGTAAAGACCACGGCACCGTATTATCAGGAAATTCTGCGGCATCCCGAATTTCGTGCCGGCCATTTCGATACCGGGTTCGTTCCCGCGCATCCCGAATTGCTCAACTACTCCGTCAAACGCAATCCGGAGGAGGTCGCTTTAGCGATCGCGGCGGCCATCGCCGCTCATGCGGGGCTCTGAAGCGTCCGGCGCTGAACACGTTTAACTCTAATATGCCGTGCTATGAATAAATCGCACTCTGAATACGCGGAATGGACCAGAATCAGGATCAGGAGAAAGAAATGAACAACACCAACGCCTCATCCGTCAGGGTCAGTGACGTCGTCCTGCGTGATGGGCATCAGTCGCTGATCGCCACGCGCATGCGAACCGAAGACATGCTGCCGATCTGCGCCAAGCTCGACGCCATCGGTTTTCATTCGCTTGAAGTCTGGGGCGGTGCCACGTTCGATGCCTGTGTGCGCTTTCTCAAGGAGGACCCGTGGGAGCGCTTGCAGTCGCTACGGGAAGCGCTGCCCAATACGGCGTTGCAGATGCTGTTGCGTGGCCAGAATCTGCTCGGCTATCGCCACTATGCGGACGACGTGGTCGAACGATTCGTCGCGCGCTCGGCCGACAACGGGATCGATATCTTTCGAGTGTTCGATGCGCTGAACGATCTGCGCAACCTTGAAACCGCGATGAAGGCGGTCAAGGCGAGTGGCAAACACGCTCAGGGCACGATCTGTTATACCGTCAGCCCCGTTCACACGCGTGATATGTATGTCGAGCAGGCCAAACGTCTGGTCGACATGGGCGCGGATTCGATCGCGATCAAGGACATGGCCGGTCTGCTGACTCCCTACGCCACGGGAGAGCTGGTGGAAGCTCTGGTCGAGGCCGTGGATGTGCCGATTCATCTGCATGCGCACGCCACGTCCGGCCTCGCGTCGTTGAGCCAGATGAAGGCCGTGGAGGCGGGGTGTCGGCATATCGATACCTGCATCTCGGCTTTCGCTGGCGGTACCAGCCACCCGTCCACCGAAGCCATGGTGGCGGCGTTCCAGGAGACGCCCTACGACACCGGACTGGATCTGGTAGCGCTCAAGGACGTCGGTGATTACTTTCGCGAAGTTCGCAAGAAGTACGCGGCTTTCGAGAGCGAGTACACCCGCGAGGATGTCAGTGTACAGATCTGGCAGGTGCCGGGTGGCATGATGTCGAACCTGGCCAATCAGATGAAGGAGCAGAACGCGCTGGGCCGGATACAGGATGTCTTCGACGAGATTCCCAAGGTTCGCGCCGATCTCGGTTATCCGCCGCTGGTAACACCGACCTCGCAGATCGTCGGGACACAGGCGGCCATGAACGTGTTGACCGGGGAGCGCTACAAATCGATCACCAATGAGGTGAAACGTTATCTGCTGGGTGGCTATGGTCAGCCTCCGGCCGAGGTGAATGCGGAAGTGCGGCGCAAGGCGATCGGCAACGAACCCGTGGACGAAGGACGGCCCGCCGACCAGCTCAAACCGGAAATGGCCAAGCTGAAGACCGATATCGGCGAGCTTGCCGGATGCGAGGAGGACGTGCTGACGTTCGCGATGTTCCCGGACCTGGGGCGGGAATATCTGCAAGGACGACGCGACGGGACTCTGGTGCCGGAAGCGATTCCGGCTGCAGAAGCCGCGGGTGGCGCTAGTCGTCCGGTTTCCGAAGGCGTGCCGACCGAGTTCGTCATCGACGTTCACGGGGAATCCTATGAGGTGCAGATTACCGGCGTCGGCAGCAGCAGTGGCAGCAAGCGTCGCGTCTACCTGACCCTCGATGGCATGCCCGAAGAAGTCGTGTTCGAGGCCAAGGACGAGTTCGTTCAGGAAGGCAAGAGCGGCGGACGTGCCAAGGCCAGCTCGCCGGGGCACGTCACGACGTCGATGCCGGGCAATATCGTCGACGTGCTGGTGGCCGAGGGTGACAGCGTCAAGGAAGGCCAGGCCGTACTGATTACCGAGGCCATGAAAATGGAAACGGAAGTGCAGGCGCGGATCGGGGGCACCGTCAAGGCGGTCCACGTGGCCAAGGGCGATCGCGTCACGCCGGGCGAAGTTTTGGTCGAGATCGAATAGCCTGAGCGAGATCTAGCAACGACGTGAGCCGGCGATGGAATCAGCATTGATATGATAAAAAAACGCGGAGCCTAGGCTCCGCGTTTTTGTTTCAGTCGACCTTTGCCGCAGTAGCGAGACTTCGACTTACTCCTCGACCTGAATGATCTTCATGGTGTTGGTCCCGCCATGGGCGTTCATATGATCGCCTCTGGTCAGGATGACGTGATCGCCTTTGCTGGCTAGCCCGAGACTGACCAGTTCCTTGATCGCACCAGCGTTGATTTCGGTCAGCGGGAAGCGAGAGCTGTCGAAGACCAGCGATACGACGCCGCGATAGAGTGCCATTCGGCGCTGTACCAACGGGGTTTCGGCCAGGGCGACGATTGGCAGGCCCGAACGAATGCGTGAAGCGATCAGCGGCGTATAACCCGTAGCGGTCAAACAGGTAATGGCGACCACGCCGGAGAG
This sequence comes from Salinicola halimionae, assembly GCF_003206065.1. GTDB lineage: Bacteria > Pseudomonadota > Gammaproteobacteria > Pseudomonadales > Halomonadaceae > Salinicola > Salinicola halimionae. The sequence goes on from NZ_PZJQ01000004.1 coordinate 1,004,102, forward strand.
GTGATTAGCGGCGTACATGGCGGACAGCGCCACGGTCTCGTCGATGCGTGAGAAGCCTTCATGGATACGATGCTGGGATTGCTGTGCTGCGCGCTCTCGTTCCGCGCCCAGGCAAGACCGGTCCATGGCGCGGATGGTTTCGACAGGGTAGTCACCGGCGGCGGTTTCCGCCGACAGCATGACAGCATCGGTGCCATCGAGAACCGCATTGGCGACGTCAAACACTTCGGCGCGAGTCGGCAGTGGCGACTCGATCATCGACTCCATCATCTGGGTCGCGGTGATGACCACCTTGTTGAGGGTGCGCGCGCGCGCGATGATGCGCTTCTGCACACCAATCAGCTGGGCATCGCCAATCTCGACGCCGAGATCGCCGCGAGCCACCATCACCGCTTCCGAGGCACGAATGATGTCGTCGAGGGTTTCCGGGTCGGCGACGGCTTCGGCACGTTCGATCTTGGCGACCAGGCCGATCTCCTGACCCGCTTCTCCAAGCAGCTCACGAGCGTACTGCATATCGGCGCCGCTGCGCGGGAAGGAAACCGCGAGATAGTCGACGCCGATATCGATCGCCGTCTTCAGATCTTCCTTGTCCTTGTCCGTCAGCGCCGCTGCGGAAAGGCCACCGCCTTGCTTGTTGATGCCCTTGTTGTTGGTCAGCTTGCCGCCAACCTTGACCTTGGTGAAAATTCGCGGGCCTTCGATGCGCTCGACTTCCAGTACCAGGCGGCCATCATCCAGCAACAAGGTATCGCCGACGGTGACATCGTCGGCCAGCTCGGCGTAATCGCAGCCGACCCGATCACTGTCGCCGGCATCGCGCTCCAGTGAGACGTCGATCAAGAAAGATTGGCCTTTCTCGAGCTTGACCCCACCTTCGGCGGCGAAGCGAGCGATTCGGATCTTGGGGCCTTGGAGATCGCCGAGTGCCGCTACCGCACGGCCCTGGCGTTCGGCTGCTTCACGTACTGCCGTGAGCCGTCGACGGTGGTCTTCGGGGTTGCCGTGGGAGAAGTTCAGCCGGACGACATCGACGCCGGCTTCGATGATGGCATCCAGTACGCCCTCGCGATCGGTGGCGGGACCCAGGGTAGCGACGATCTTGGTGCGACGAATCGGGCCGTGAAACGCTTGCTGCATAGAGATTCTCCCGGTAGCTGAGTGAGTCATCCCGACGCGTCAAAACATGAGAAGCGATACCGCGGCGGAGACATGTGGTGATTTTACAACATGGTGATCATCTTGTCCGAAGCGTCGTGGTCGACAAGAGCCGATGACAAGCGATCAACGCAGGCGCCACCAATTCATCACGTCAGCATGTCATGACAATGACGCGTTGTCTTCGGCACCATTTTACGCAAGTGTAGCGTGCCAGTCCCGCGATGCGACATCGACGCGAAGTCGGAAAGGCGCGAGATGGTGCCGCATTCTCAAGCTTGGAATCCCGGCGCGAAGCCCCATCATGAAGGGCCAATGATGCGCCGCCGTCAAGATCGGCGGAAGTCAAGCTTCGGCTGGCGCCCCGAGAACGGCTAGGGTAGGGTAGGCGGATTTTCCGGTCGGCCCCGTTTTCTGTCGCCAGACACGCCAGCGGTCGGCGTCGCCGTATGCTGCGAGTTCGCGGCGTTCTGCAAAATTTGCGGCGCCTAGTAGAATTTGTCGTGCTGGGTGGAATTTGTCGTGCTGAATAAAATTCGCCGCACTCTATAAAAGAAGCAGGAGAGCTATGGGCAAGTCACTGGTTATCGTTGAGTCACCGGCCAAGGCCAAGACCATTAACAAGTATCTCGGCAACGATTTCGTAGTGAAGTCGAGTGTCGGGCATATCCGTGATCTGCCGACCAGTGGTTCTTCCAAGCAGGCCAGCGATCCCAAGGAGCGGGCGAGACAGGCGGCGATAACCCGCAAGATGTCGCCGGACGACAAGGTCGTCTACAAGAAGCAGAAGCAATGGGATCAGTTGATTCGGCGTATGGGGATCGATCCCGAACATGGCTGGCGGGCCAACTACGAGATCCTGCCAGGCAAGGAAAAGGTGGTGGACGAGCTCAAGAAGCTCGCCGACAAGAGCGACACCATCTATCTCGCGACCGATCTGGACCGCGAAGGGGAGGCGATCGCCTGGCATTTGAAAGAGACCATCGGCGGCGATGACTCGCGTTACAAGCGTGTCGTGTTCAACGAGATTACCAAGAACGCCATCCAGGAAGCTTTCAAGCAGCCCGGTACGCTCAACATTGCCCGTGTCGAGGCGCAGCAGAGTCGTCGTTTTCTCGATCGTGTGGTCGGTTTCATGGTTTCCCCGCTGCTCTGGAGCAAGGTCGCTCGCGGGCTCTCGGCCGGCCGCGTGCAGTCGGTGGCGGTACGCCTGATCGTCGATCGCGAACGCGACATTCGGGCGTTCAATCCGGAAGAGTTCTGGGACGTTCACGCGGACATGATCACGCCCGACGGAGAGCCGGTCCGTTTCGAAGTGGCCCGCGAGAAGGGAGAGGCTTTCCGCCCCACGTCGGAGAAGGAAACCCTGGAACGTATCGCGCCGCTGCGTCGGGATGCATTCGACATCACCAGCCGTGAAACCAAGCCGACCAGCTCTAAGGCCAACGCGCCGTTCATCACCTCGACCCTGCAACAGGCAGCCAGTGGCCGTCTTGGCTACTCGGTCAAGAAGACGATGACGCTGGCCCAGCGGCTCTACGAGGGCGGCTACATTACCTATATGCGTACCGATTCGACCAACCTGTCCCAGGATGCGGTCGCCGGCGTGCGTGACTATATTCAGGCCGAATTCGGCGAGCGCTACCTGCCGGAGTCGTCGATTCGCTACTCGAGCAAGCAGAACGCCCAGGAAGCCCACGAGGCCATCCGGCCGTCCAACGTCAAGCAGCGGGCCGATGAACTTGCTGTCGAGCGTGACGCACAGCGTCTCTATGAACTGATCTGGCGTCAGTTCGTGGCCTGTCAGATGGTGCCGGCACAATATCTCGCGACGACGCTGACCATCGAGACCGATGGTTTCGAGCTCAAGGCGCGTGGCCGGGTGCTCAAGTTCGATGGTTACACCCGCGTGATGAAGCCGATGGCAAAGAAGGACGATCAGGCACAACTGCCGGACATCGAGGAAGGTGCCACGCTGCAGGTCGAGCAGATCGATCCGCAACAGCATTTCACCAAGCCCCCGGCGCGCTACACCGAAGCCAGTCTGGTCAAGGAACTGGAGAAGCGGGGCATTGGTCGCCCGTCGACCTATGCGGCGATCATTTCCACCATTCAGGACCGAGGTTACGCCAAGCTCGACAATCGACGATTTTATGCCGAGAAACTCGGAGAGATCGTTACCGATCGTCTGGTGGAGTCGTTCAACGATCTTCTCGACTACGGTTTCACCGCGCGGATGGAAGATCGTCTCGATGAGGTCGCTGAAGGACACGAGCAATGGCAGCAAGTGCTCGATGCGTTCTACGCCGATTTCAAGTGTAAGCTGGAACTCGCCGAGGGCGAAGAGGGCATGCGTCCCAACGACCCGGTCGAGACCGACATTACCTGCCCGACCTGTGGCCGTCCGATGCAGATTCGCATCGCTTCGACCGGCGTGTTTCTGGGTTGTTCCGGCTACAACCTGCCGCCCAAGGAGCGCTGCAAGACAACCATCGACTTGATCCCGGGGGACGAAGCGGTGCCGGAGGAGGCTGACGAGGCCGCCGAGACCGATGCGCTGCGCGCCAAGCGACGAAACCCGAACACCGGCACGGCGATGGACAGCTATCTGATTGACGAGGGGCGCAAGCTCTACATCAGTAACGACGACGATGGTTATTACGAGATCGAGCAGGGCCGATTCCGGATCAAGGGCTATGACGGCCCGGTGATCGAGTGTGATAAGTGTGGCTCCGAAATGCAGCTCAAGAGCGGGCGATTCGGGAAGTATTTCGCCTGCACCAACGATGAGTGCGGGAATACTCGCAAACTGCTGAAAAGTGGCGAAGTTGCGCCGCCCAAGATGGATCCGATTCCAATGCCGGAGCTGGCTTGCCAGAAAGTCGAGGATCATTACGTGCTGCGAGACGGCGCCAGCGGCCTGTTCCTGGCCGCCAGCCAGTTCCCCAAGAATCGGGAAACCCGGCCACCGCTGGTCAGAGAGTTGAAAGCTCACGCCGATGCGCTTCCCGAGAAGTATCATTTCCTGCTCGAGGCGCCGAGTGAAGATCCGGATGGGCGGCCGGCGCAGATTCGCTTCTCGCGCAAGGCCAAGAGCCAGTTCGTGATGACCGACGAAGACGGCAAGGCGACCGGCTGGCGCGCGACGTTCGAAGCGGGTCGTTGGCAGGTTGAGGACAAGCGTAAATGACCTCGCCGGCCCGAACCAATCAGCTGCTTTATCAAGCAGAGCTGCTATTGACGCTCGGGATGGTCGAGGCGCAGAAGCCGGATCGCGACGAACATGCGACGGCGCGTCGGATGGCGTTGGAAGAGGCGGCGCTGGGGCAACTGGAGCTGGCCTTGAATGCGTTGCTTCGCGAAGTAACAGAGCATACCGACCTAACGCACGATGACTGGCGGGCCTGGCTGCAGGCGACCACGATTCATGTCGCTGAGCTTGAGCGGCTGCGGACATTGGCCGATGAGCCCGAGAGCTGGCTGGCCATATTGCTGGAGCGGTTGCGGGCACTGCATGGTGACGAGGGTGCCGCGCGCCGCGAGGCGCCGCGCCGGCTGATTGCTAGCGCAGGAGAGCCGATGTTGGCAGAGACGTTGCGCTGGTGTCATCGAGAGTTCAAGACGCTGTTGCCCTCGCTGCGTGAGGGTAGCAGCGAATGGTGACTGGGATGGGCTGACCGTGTTAGCCTGAAGATAGATGATAACGACCGGGGCTCAGGCTCTGGTCGTTTTTTATTGGTCTTGTCTTTTAGTGGAGCCGTTACTGCCACGGCCATAAAATGAATAGTTCAGAACGAATAGCATCGAACGAACAGAGAGGTGAGCCGTGTCCGATACCGCGATTCTGGAAATCGTCGAACTTGCCGACGGAGAAGTGGTGCTGCGGCCGGCGGAAGCGACCGGCGAGCCACTCGTCTCGATCCGCTTTTCCGAGGAGGCCGTCGAGCTGCTGCGCCGCAGCCGCTTCGATGTGGCTCGCGAGATGCTCGATCACGCGATTACTCGCACCCACCTGTGGGAGGGCGATGAAGAGGAATCGTCTGAAGACGAGCCGGCGACCGTCCACTAGGACTCAAGCTCCATCAGGTCCGCCGCTCCACTAGAGTTCAAGGTCCACTAGATCGGTGGAATCTACGGTCATAACCGACTTGCTGCCCGTCTTCGCGCAGCCTCCTTTCGATCCGGCTCGCCACGAGCCGCTCTGGAGACATTTCGATGGCTCAACCATTAACGACGTCGGTGGCGGTCGGCGCTGGCTCCGAGGCTGTCGCTAGAACGACGCTCGATGACCCGTCGCTCGATAGCGAAGCGATTCGGGAAGCGCGGCGGGATCTCGCGGCCTGTTTCCGAATGGCTGCATCTCTGGGGATGGGCGAAGGCATCTGTAATCACTTCTCGGCGATGGTGCCGGGCCGGGATGACCAGTTCCTGGTCAATCCCTACGGGCTGGCCTTTGAGGAGGTCACGGCCTCGAGTCTGCTGATCTGCGATTTCGACGGGCATGTGCTGTCCGGCGCCGGTTACCCTGAAGCGACGGCGTTCCATATCCACGCGCGTCTGCATCTTAACAAGCCGGCTGGGCGGGCGGCATTTCACACCCACATGCCCAATGCCACGGCATTGACCATGACGGAGGGCGAGCCCCTGCTGTGGGCGGGACAGACTGCACTCAAGTTCTACGGCCGTACGGTGGTGGATGACCGCTATAACGGTCTCGCGCTGGACAGCACGGAGGGCGATCGAATCGCCGCTGCCTTGGGCGATGCCGACGTCGTCTTTCTGCGCCATCATGGCGTAATTGTCACGGCGCCGACGATCGCCGAGGCCTGGGATGATCTCTACTTTCTGGAGCGTGCTGCGGAAGTGCAGCTCAAGGCGATGAGCTCCGGCCGGGAAGTGCTGTCGGTGGACCCGGCTGTTGCCGCCAGCACGGCGGCGCAGATGCGGTTGGAAGATCCCGAGAGTGCCCGGCTTCACCTGGCCAGCGTGCGCCGTCGCCTCGATCGTCTCGCTCCGGATTACGCTGACTGAACGACGCGACTCCTCAGCGCCAGACCAGCGACCCTACAGCGCCAGACCTGCGATCAGTGCCGCGATGACAGCGATGACGACCGATGTCAACGCGATTACCAACAGGCCGCGCCGGCGTGTGGCGCTGAAGATGAAGAACGTGGGGAAGGCGATGGTCATCGCGAGCATCGAGATTATCCAGGCAAAGTTGGCCATCGAGCTTGCGGCTCCTGCAGCGAGAGGTTGAGAGTCTTGGGGCGGCATTATACAGATCGCGAGCGCCGCTGCGGGGTTCTAGGTTCACTGTCGGTTCGACGGTGCGCGACGTTGGTCGCGGTCAATTCTGGAGGGACACTGATGGCGACTGGCTGGCCGAAGACGGAGAGCGGTGCGCTTCGCCTCTCGACGATCGTGGCTGCGGCCATTGGCGTGGTGGCGTTGACGGTCTCGGTGCTGTCTTCCTCTCAGGCGATCCTGCTCGACGGCCTGTTCAATGCGATCTATGCCGTGGTCGGGCTCTTCACACTACGGGTCGGGCGCCTGGTCATCTCACCGGACGATGACACTTACCCCTTCGGTTACGGCTATTTCGAATCGATGGTCAACGCCTGCAAGGGCTTGTTGATGCTGGGCGTCTCCGCCCTGGCGCTGTTCAATTCCGTCACTGCGCTGTTGACCGGCGGCAATACGATCGCGGCGGGTATCTCCATCGTCTACGCCTTTCTGGCCACGGCGGCCTGCGCGCTGACCGCTCTCGTGCTACATCGAGTCAGTGGTCATATCCGCAGCCCGTTGCTGGAAGCCGATATCGAGAACTGGCGGGTCAACGCACTAATCTCGGCGGCGGTGCTGTTGGCTTTCTGCCTGATCCCCGTGGCGAGAGCACTTGGCTGGCACGCTATCGTGCCCTACGTGGATGCCTGGCTGGTGATCGCCGTGGTGCTACTGTGCCTGGGGGTGCCGGTGCGCGTGGCCAGAAGCGCGATTCTGGAGCTTTTGAACCGGTCTCCGCGAGCGGCCGTGGTCGATCCCGTGCGGGCATCGATTCTCGGGGCGCTGGCGCCACTTCCCACCCGGGCCATCTATATCCGCATGGTGCGGCCGGGCAGGCTGCTCTATGTCACCGTTCACGTGGTGCTTGACGAGGCCCATCCGTTGTCCATCGAGCAGGCGGACGAGTGGCGGGCAACACTAGACGCCAGCGTACGTGAAGTGTCGGCACCGGTGATCGTCGAGACGCTATTCACGGCGGAAGAGCGCTGGGCGGTGCCCAGCGCGGGTCACGGCATTGCCGAATCCTGATGCGGAGCCTCCGTGTCCTCCGTGCGGCCGCTCAGCGCAGTTTGGTCAGGCGTAGCTCTGCGAGCTGGGCCGGGGGCAGAAAAGAGTCCGAGCGGGCCTCTTCCCAGTAGTTCTGGAACACCGTGTGCTGACTGTTGCCGTTGAGCAGCTCGTCCGGCTGCAGAAAGGTGAACAGCTTGTCGTAGGATTGGATCTCGTCGGTGGAGACCCGGCGGATGATATGCTCCGGGCCGAGCTCCGCAGGGTGTTGCAGACCTGCCGCGGCCAGCATCTCGGCCAGGCCTTTGAGCGTGTTGTGGTGAAAGTTGTAGACCCGTTCGGATTTGTCGGCGACGTCCAGATGGCGGCTGCGCTTGGGATCCTGGGTTGCCACACCGCTGGGGCATTTGTCGGAATGGCAGTTGAGCGCTTGAATACAGCCCAGCGAAAACATGAAGCCGCGCGCGGCGTTGCACCAGTCGGCGCCTAGCGCCAGGGTGCGCGCGATGTTGAACCCGGAGGTGATCTTGCCGGCGGCGCCGATCTTGATCTCTTCGCGCAGTCCTGCGCCGACGAGCGTGTTGTGCACCAGCATCAATGCTTCGGTCAGCGGCACGCCCAGGCGGTTGATGAACTCCAACGGTGCCGCGCCGGTGCCACCTTCGCCACCATCGACGACGATGAAGTCGGGGCGCTGGCCGGTCTCGCGCATCGCCTTGGCCATCGCGAACCACTCCCACGGATGGCCGATCGCCAGCTTGAAGCCGACCGGCTTGCCACCGGAGAGTTCGCGCAGCCGGCCTATGAAGGCCATCAGTTCCAGCGGCGTGGAGAAGGCGCTATGGCCGGCCGGTGAGATCACGTCCTCACCCACGGGTACCTCGCGGGCCTCTGCGATTTCGGCCGTCACCTTGGCGGCGGGCAGGATGCCGCCGTGGCCCGGTTTCGCCCCCTGTGATAGCTTAATTTCGATCATCTTGACCTGTTCGTCGCGCGCATTGGCGGCGAAACGCTCTTCATTGAAGCTGCCGTCGTCGTAGCGGCAGCCGAAGTAACCGGAGCCGATCTCCCACACCAGATCTCCGCCATGAATTCGGTGGTAACGAGAGATCGAGCCCTCGCCGGTATCGTGATAGAAGCGGCCTTTGCGGGCGCCGGCGTTGAGCGACTCAATGGCATTGCCCGAGAGCGAGCCGAAGCTCATTGCCGAGACATTGAATACGCTGGCGGAGTAGGGCTGGCTACACAGGTTGCCACCGATCTGGACACGAAAGTCGCTGTCGTCGATATGGGTTGGCCGTAGTGAGTGATTGATCCACTCGTGCCCCGGGGCATACATGTCGATCAGCGAGCCGAACGGCTTCTTGTCGCTCTCGTTCTTGGCTCGCTGATAGACCACGGCGCGCTGTTCCCGGGAGAACGGACGCTCGTCGAGGTCAGACTGGATGAAGTATTGACGAATTTCAGGGCCGATCGATTCGAGAATGTAGCGGCAGTGGGCCAGAATCGGATAGTTTCGGCTGACGGTGCGGCGTTTCTGGCGGGTATCGTGAAATCCGAGCCATGAAAGACCGCCGAAGATGATGACTCCCCACCACCAGTTCGATGAAGATGCGAGCCCGATGACGGAAACGATCAGCAGGCAGAGACTGGCAATGAAGGCGGCGTTGCGTAACGGTAGGCGCGAAAGGCCAGTGGCGTAGCTCATGCGGACATCGGCTCCAGGCAGGTGAAATTGCGGTGGCACGGGACGCCGCCGCGACCGTGGAGGATAGCGCAACGCCCGGCTTTGCGGCCAACGCCACCGACGGCTATTTTGGAGTGCCGATTCTGGCATGCCTGATTGTTCGCCCATTTGACACTTTGCCCTTTTGATACAAGGAATGCCCGAGCTTGCGACATCACCGATCCTTCCTGCGGTTGCGACTGCTCCTGCTGGTGCTTCATGGGTACATTGGCTGGCGACTGCTGCCTGATCTCTCGGCGGGGATCTGGGGATGGCTGGTTGGCAGTGGCTATTTGTTGGCCAGCGCGATCATGATTCCGTTGGTGGTGAGGGTGACCTGGCTCAATGGGCGCTGGCTGGCCTGGCCGGTGGCATTGATGGCCGGCATATTCTCGTTTCTGCTTCAGCTCACCCTATTGCGCGACATCCTGCTGGTGGCCTGGAGTCTGGTTGCCGTCTCGCCGAGCTTGGCGGTTCAGGCCAGTGCATGGATGGTGCTGGCGGCAACGCTCCTGCTGTCCGGCTATGCCCTGTGGGAGGCGAGACGAGTGCCGCGCACTGTCGAGATATCAGTGCCGCTGGACGATCTTCCGCCTGCATTGGACGGATTCGTCATCGTTCAGCTAAGTGACTTGCACGTTGGCCCCACGATCAAGCGCAAACATCTGCGCCGTATCGTCGAACGGGTCAACACGCTGGCGCCGGATCTGGTGGCGATCACCGGCGATCTGACCGACGGTCGTGTCGCAGAGCTGGAAGAGGACGTGGCGCCATTGTCGAGCTTGAGCGCCCGGCACGGTACCTTCTGCGTGACCGGCAATCACGAGTACTACAGTGAAGCGGAAGCTTGGGTTGCGGCATTTCGACGGCAGGGAATGCGCGTGCTGATCAACGAGTGTCACTACGTCGAACATGACGGCACGACGCTGGCCGTCGCCGGCATCACGGATCTGTCGGCGGGCTACTACGTCGCCGTCCATCGAAGTGACCCCGTGGCAGCCGCTCGGGACATTCCGTCAGGCATGATGCGGATATTGTTGGCGCATCAGCCCAATTCGGCCCCCCAGGCCGCGGAAGCGGGGTTTGATCTCCAGCTTTCCGGTCACACCCATGGTGGTCAGCTTTGGCCGTGGAGCCTGCTGGCGCGACGTGCCAACCGGTTTCTGGCGGGGCTGGGCAAGGAGGGTCGGATGTGGATCTATACCAGTCGCGGAACCGGTTACTGGGGACCGCCGATGCGCTTTGGCGCGCCGGCGGAAATCACCCGGATTCGATTGACGGCGGCATAGGCCAGGATTCGAAACATATAGATTCGGGGCATGTCGATAAGTCCGGATTCGGGGGACATGAAAGGCAGCGACGAAAAAGCCAGCGNNGCTGGCTTTTTCGTGGTGTCATGCGGTGTCGGTTTACGCCGCCTTGACCTTGCGGTTGAGGGTTTCCAGTAACCCGTCGATGCGCTTGAGGCGATCTTCCGCTTTCTCCATCTCCCCGTGAAAGCGCAGCGTGTCGGCGCCGTCGAGCTTGTACTCGCCCGGATGTCGCTGAATCAGCTCGACCAGTGTCATCGGATCGACCTGCGGATCCGGGCCGAAAATCACCCGGCCGCGCCCTGCGCCGGCCTCGAGCTTGGCGATGCCTAGCCGCTCGGCGCGCTGGCGTAGTCGTGTCTGCCGGAACAGGGTCTTGAGCGGCGGCGGGAGCAGACCGAAGCGGTCGATCATCTCCACCTGCAGTTCTTTGAGCGCGCTCTCGTCGGCCGCACTGCTGATGCGCTTGTACATGATCAGACGCTGCTGAATGTCCGGCAGGTAGTCGTCCGGAATCAACGCGGGGAGATTGAGGCTGATCTCCGTGCCCTCGTCGAGCGGGGCTTCGATATTGGGCGTCTTGCCGGCCCGGATCGCCTTGACCGCGCGATCGAGCATCTGCATGTAGAGACTGTAGCCGACGGTTTCCATTTGTCCGCTCTGCTCGTCGCCGAGCAACTCGCCCGCGCCGCGAATTTCCATATCGTGACTGGCGAGCGTGAAGCCGGCGCCGAGATCGTCGCTCTGGGTGATGGCTTCGAGCCGTTTGATCGCATCTCGGGTCATCGCCTTGGGCGGCGGGGTCAGCAGATAGGCATAGGCCTGATGGTGACTGCGGCCGACGCGACCGCGCAGCTGGTGAAGTTGGGCCAGGCCGAACTTGTCGGCGCGCTCGATGATGATGGTGTTGGCACTGGGAACGTCGATGCCAGTCTCGATGATGGTCGAACACATCAGCACGTTGAAGCGTTTGTGGTAGAAATCGGACATGACCCGCTCCAGCGCCCGTTCGGGAAGCTGACCGTGGGCGACGCCGACGCGGGCCTCAGGCACCAGTTCGCGAATCTTTTCGGCGCTGGCCTCGATCGACCTGACTTCGTTGTGAAGGAAGTAGACCTGACCGCCACGCAGGATTTCACGCAGCAGCGCCTCCTTGACCACCGGTTCATTGCGCTGCTGCACGAAAGTCTTGACCGACAGTCGGCGCGCCGGCGGCGTCGCGATGATCGAAAGATCGCGGATCCCGTTCATCGCCATGTTGAGCGTACGCGGGATCGGGGTCGCCGTTAGTGTCAGGATATCGACCTCGGCGCGGAGCTGCTTGAGGCGCTCCTTCTGGGCGACACCGAAGCGGTGCTCTTCGTCGATGATCATCAAGCCGAGGTTGGAGAGCTTGACCGATCGCGAGAGCAGCTTGTGCGTGCCGATCACGATATCGGCACGACCTTCCGCCATGCGCTTCAGCGCGTCGGTTTCTTCCTTGGCGCCGGTGAAGCGGGACAGCATTTCGATCTGCACCGCGGTGTCGGCGAAGCGATCACGAAAGTTGTCGTAGTGCTGCTGGGCCAGCAGAGTGGTGGGAACCAGAACCACGACCTGGCGCCCGGAGTTGACCGCTAGGAACGCTGCGCGCATCGCCACTTCGGTCTTGCCGAAACCGACATCGCCGCAGACGACCCGATCCATCGGACGCGGCGCCGTCATGTCGTCGATCACCGCCTCGATGGCCGCGTGCTGATCGGGGGTCTCCTCGAACGGAAAGCTGGCCGCGAAGCGCAGATATTCGTCGCCGGGCATATCGCTGGCGAAACCCTCCCGGGCTTCCCGGCGGGCGTAGATGTCGAGCAGTTCGGCAGCGGTGTCGCGAATTTTCTCGGCGGCTTTTTTCCTGGCCTTGTCCCAGGTGTCAGAGCCCAGTTTATGCAGCGGGGCGAGCTCGTCGCTGGCGCCGGCATAGCGGGAGATGAGCTGCAGGTTATCGACCGGCACGTAGAGCTTGGCGCCGCCAGCGTATTCCAGAGCCAGGAACTCCGCCGCCTGGCCGCCGGCAGTGATCATTTCCAGCCCCATGTAGCGACCGACGCCGTGATGCTGGTGAACGACCGGCGATCCGGGGCGTAGCTCGGAGAGGTGACGCACGGCCAGCTCGTTGTCGTCGGTCACCTTGGCGCGGCGGCGGGTCTGGCGCACCACATCGCCGTAAAGCTCGGTCTCGGTAACGACCGCGACGTTGGGGTCGCCCAGCCAGAGCCCTTCATCCAGGGCGCCCTCGGCGATCGCGAAAGATTGGTTGCCGTCCAGGAAATCCTGCCAGCCATCGATGTGGGGAATATCTCGATGCAGCGGCGCCAGCGCCTCATCCAAGGCTTCTCGCCGTCCGCGGGACTCGGCGACGAACAGAATGCGCAGATCGCGGTGGGCGTTGAGGAACGTCTCCAGCGTCGCCAGCGGGTGCTGGGCCCGGGCGTTGATCGCCACCGCAGGCGGGGGCTGCGTCGCACTGGCGACAACGTGGCGCGCCTGGGGATCCGTCACGAATTCGAGACGCGGGTGCTGCTTGATCGCGGCGAACACCTCTGCCGCGGGCACGAAGGCCTTCGCCGGTGGCAGTAGCGGGCGAGTGGGGTCGACGCCAAGGTTCTCGTAGCGGCCTTCGATCGATCGCCAATGGTGCTCGGCGGCTTCGAAGACATCTGGAAGCATGGCGATGCGAGTCTCGCTGGCGAGATGCTCGAACAGCGTGGCGGTCTCTTCGAAGAACAGCGGCAGATACTGTTCGAGTCCCGGGGAGGGTATGCCCTTGATCGCATCGACATATAGCGGGCACTGCCGCGGGTCGACATCGAACAGCGTCTCGAAACCTTCACGAAAGCACGCGATTGCCGAGCGTGACAGCGAGTATTCGTGTGCCGGTAGCAGATCGATGCGTTCGATCTTGTCCTGGGTACGCTGAGTGTCCGGATCGAAGCGCCTGAGCGTGTCGATCTCGTCATCGAACAGATCGATGCGCAGAGGGGCGCTGGTACCCATGGGGAAGAGATCTATCAGCGAGCCGCGCATGGCGTACTCGCCGGGCTCGTAGACGGTTTCCACCGCACGATAACCCGCCCGCGAGAGACGTTCGCGAAAGCTTTCCCGGTCGAGTCGATCACCGGTCGCCAGAGTCAGTACGCGCCCGGCCACGTACTCCCTCGGGGGCAGGCGCTGCATCAGGGTATTGACCGAAACCAGTACGATTCCCTGCGTGCCCTCCTGGAGTTCCCGCAGTGTTCTGAGTCGTGCGGAGACGATGTCCTGATGGGGCGAGAAGCTGTCATAGGGCAGCGTTTCCCAATCGGGAAACGGCATGACCGGTACCCGGGAGTAAAACCCCAGGTTGCTTTCGAGACGCTGGGCACTTGCCGTATCCGGAGTCACTACCAGAAGCGGCGCGTCATCCGCCAGACGTGCAAGGGTCAGCGCGATGGCGCTTCCCTGGGGCAGCTGGCAATAGGTGGTTTCGCGCGTGCCGGTGGGCAGAGGCGGGGCTAGCGGTGTGAAGTGCGACATGAGCCTTTCGAAGAACGAATTTGCGTGAGGGGATGATAGCAGGCTGCGGCTGAGCGGGGGGCGTCGAGTCCGATTTCTTGCTGTCACCGCGGCCGTTCAGGTTCTCGCAACGGTCTTCCTGTCACGCCCGTTCATCTTCGACCTTTGTAGTGAAACTACAACCTCTGCGACTACGGAGAGATTGCGAGGTGTTCTGTAGGATGCGGATAATAATCGGGTTTTTGGTCAGTCCGATGTCGTTCCGCTCCAGCCGGACGACCGACCACGCCGCCGAATGCGGCCGACACCATTGACCAGCCCATTCGACCAGAGAGAGGCCCGCTTGTGAGTCAGGAACAGCTCGATACCGTCTTCCAGGAATGGCAGGACAACGAGGCGCGCGCGGAAGAGATGATTCCGCTACTCGGCAAGCTCTATCGCCACTACAACGTGATTCCCTCGCTGTTCGGCCGTTCGTTGATCAACCGTTCCGTGACCCGGATCCTCAAGAATCATCGTTATGTCCGCAAGGTCGAGGGGACCGAACTGTCCATCGCCGATACGTTGCCGATGGTAAGAGCCATGAGCGAGATGGATTTGGGGCCAGCACACATCGATATCGGTCGTCTGGGCGTCGCGTTCAAGAACGCCGGCGAGACCGACGTCGTCGCGTTTCTCGAGCGCGAGCTGGCCGACATCATCGGTGGCCACGACAGTAGCGGCATGGGCGGCGAGTCGCAGGACGTGGTGCTCTACGGCTTCGGACGTATCGGTCGTATCCTGGCACGGATCATGATCGAGAAGGCCGGCGGCGGTAACCTGCTGCGTCTGCGTGCCATCGTCGTTCGTGGCAGCGGCGACGACCTCGAGAAGCGAGCTAGTCTGCTACGTCGCGATTCGGTTCACGGGCCGTTTTCGGGCTCGATCGATATCGATCATGACAACCACGCGCTGATCGCCAACGGCCATTACATCCGGATCATCTACGCCGATTCACCGGCCGAGATCGATTACACCGCCTACGGCATCGACAACGCGATCGTCGTCGACAACACCGGCAAGTGGCGTGACAAAGAGGGGCTGGCGCAGCATCTGGAGTCCAAGGGTGTTGCCAAGGTGTTGCTGACCGCTCCGGGCAAGGGCGACCTCAAGAACATCGTGCATGGCATCAATCATCAGACCATCGGCGACGACGACCGCATCGTCTCTGCGGCGTCGTGTACCACCAACGCCATCGTGCCGGTGCTAAAAGCGATCGACGACGAGTTCGGCATCGCACACGGCCATGTCGAGACCGTGCACTCCTACACCAACGACCAGAATCTGATCGACAATTATCACAAGGGTGATCGGCGTGGACGTAGTGCGCCACTCAACATGGTGTTGACGGAAACCGGTGCGGCCAAGGCGGTTGCCAAGGCGTTGCCGGCACTATCGGGCAAGTTGACGGGCAACGCGATTCGCGTGCCGACGCCCAATGTCTCGATGGCGATTCTGAACCTGTCACTGGAGAAGGGGACCGACCGCGTTGCGCTCAATGAGTACCTTCGCCAAATGGCGTTGCATTCACCGATGCACAAGCAGATCGACTACGTCGATTCACCGGAGGTGGTGTCATCAGACTTCGTCGGCAACCGCCACGCAGGGGTGCTTGATGCCAAGGCGACCATCGCCGATGGCAAGCAGGCCGTGCTCTATGTCTGGTACGACAACGAGTTCGGTTACAGCTGTCAGGTGGTACGAATCCTCCAGTACATGTCCCGTGTCCGTCATCGGTATCTCCCGGCCACGGCGTGATTCGTCCATAGGACTTTAGTCTAAAAATCTTTGGTTCAGTCTAAAAAGTCCCGGTCGTTCCGGGACTTTTTCGTTATCCGGCCGCCGGGTAGGCATGCCGGTGAGTAGTCTTCCGGAGCCCGGATCATTATAATGGTGCGCGTTTTTCGGCGTGGTCCATCGAGTTCCGGGGCCATGGAAGTCACCCTTTCTGATAAGTAAAAGTCTTCGGATTCCGTGACGTTCTCTTTCGCTGCTTCCATGGCGCTGCTGCCGAAGAGGGGAGCTCCCTGACGTCCGGCGAACCTTTTTCCTTATTGCCATCAGATTCGACAACTGGGCGAGACTATGATCGAAGTCAAACGAGGCCTGGACCTTCCCGTCGCCGGGGCGCCCGAGCAGCGTCTCGACGAGGGGCGCGCCGTGCGCCACGTCGCGCTGCTCGGGTCCGACTACGTCGGCATGAGGCCGACCATGGAGGTCCGTGAGGGCGATCGCGTAAAGCGGGGCCAGCTATTGTTCAGCGACAAGAAAGTGGCGGGCGTCCGTTACACCGCGCCTGGCGCCGGTGAAGTGGTCGCCATTCATCGTGGCGAAAAGCGTCGCCTGTTGTCGGTGGTCATCAAGCTTGACGATGAGGAGCAGAGCGAAACGTTCACGGCCTTTGGGGCGGACGGATTGTCCTCGCTTTCCAGGCAGCAGGTCGTCGATCAACTGGTCGAATCCGGCTTCTGGACGTCATTGCGAACTCGACCTTTTTCACGTGTGCCGGCGCTCGACGCGATACCCGCAGATATCTTCGTGACCGCGATCGACACGCATCCGCTGTCGGCCGATCCCAAAGTGATCATCGATGCCGACAGTGATGCCTTCCGCCACGGGCTCGAGGTGATCCGTCACCTGACGCCGGGCAAGCTTTTCGTGACTCGTCGTGGCAATGCGCAACTGCCGGGTGACGAACTGGAGGGCGTTCAGGCCGAAGGCTTCGAGGGGCTGCATCCGGCGGGGCTGGTCGGCACGCATATTCATTACCTGTCGCCGGTGGGTCTGCAGCGTCAGGTCTGGCATCTCGACTGTCAGGACGTGATCGCTATTGGCAAGCTCTTCGCCGAAGGGCGCTTCGATCCGACTCGAGTGGTCGCCATCGGGGGGCCTCGAGCCACCAAACCACGCTTGGTGCGTACGCGCCTGGGTGCCAGCAGCGAAGAACTGCTCGAAGGCGAGATCGAGAAGCCGGAAGATACGCGCGTCATCTCCGGGTCCATCTTCGGGGGTACCCAGTGCGAAGGGAGTCGCCAGTTCTTGGGCCGGTTTCATCGCCAGTTCTCGCTGCTGGAAGAGGGCAACAAGCGTGCCTTCATGGGCTGGCTGTCGCCCGGTCGCAATCGCCACTCGGTCATGGGGATTTACGTCTCTCAATTCCTCGGGCTGCCCAACTACGCGCCCAATACGTCGACCAATGGCTCCGAGCGTGCGATGGTGCCAATCGGTGCCTACGAGAAGGTAATGCCGTTGGATATCATGCCAACGCAGCTGCTGCGCTCGTTGATCGTCGGCGATATCGAAGCGGCCATGGAACTTGGCTGCCTGGAGCTGGATGAAGAAGACCTCTCGCTGTGCACCTACGTGTGCCCGGGCAAATATGAGTACGGTCCCATCCTGCGCGACAACCTGACCATGATCGAGAAAGAGGCCTGATGATGGGGATTCGCAATACGCTCGACAAGCTGGAGCCTCATTTCGAGAAGGGCGGTAAGTACGAGAAGTTCTACGCCCTGTATGAGGCGGTCGATACGATTTTTTATTCGCCGCCCAGCGTTACCAAGAGCATGACCCACGTGCGCGACGGCATCGACCTGAAGCGCATCATGATCACGGTCTGGGCCTGCACGTTCCCAGCCATGTTCTTCGGCATGTATAACGCCGGTTATCAGGCCAACCTGGCCATCGCCGATGGTTTCACGGCGATTGGCGGCTGGCGTGAGGTGCTGACCATGGTGCTGGCGGGAAGCCATGATCCCGGCAGCATCTGGGCCAACTTCGTGCTGGGGGCAACCTATTTCCTGCCCATTTATCTGGTGACCTTCCTGGTCGGCGGTTTCTGGGAAGTGCTGTTCGCGGTCAAACGTGGCCACGAGGTCAACGAAGGATTCTTCGTTACTTCGGTGCTCTTTGCGCTGACGCTGCCGGCGACGATCCCTTTATGGCAGGTGGCGCTCGGCATCAGCTTCGGCGTGGTGATCGGCAAGGAAATCTTTGGCGGTACCGGCAAGAACTTCCTCAACCCGGCACTGACCGGGCGTGCCTTTCTCTACTTCGCCTATCCGGCGCAGATATCCGGTGACAGCGTGTGGGTGCCGGCCGATGGTTTCACCGGCGCAACGGCACTCTCCAATGCCTCGCTCAACGGTATGGAAGGTCTGCACCAGCAGTACAGCTGGTGGGACGCGTTCTTCGGTTTCATTCAAGGTTCGGTGGGCGAGACATCGACGCTGGCAATTCTGATCGGCGCGGTGGTGCTGTTGCTGACGCGTATCGCATCCTGGCGCATCATGGCCGGGGTCATGCTGGGCATGATCTTCACCGCCTCGCTGTTCAATCTGGTTGGCTCCGACAGTAACCCGATGTTCGCGATGCCATGGTATTGGCACCTGGTGCTGGGCGGGTTTGCCTTCGGTATGGTGTTCATGGCCACCGATCCTGTCTCGGCGTCGATGACCAACCGGGGCAAGCTGATCTTCGGTGCATTGATCGGTGTGATGACGGTGCTGATCCGTGTCGTCAATCCGGCGTTCCCCGAGGGCATCATGTTGGCGATCCTGTTCGCCAATCTATTCGCGCCATTGATTGATCACATCTTTGTGCAGGCCAACGTCAAGCGTCGTCGTAAACGCCTGGCAGCGCTGGCGCCCGCCGAGAAGGAGGCTGTCTGATGGCGAGCAACAACTCGATCAAGAAGACGCTGATCGTCGCGTTCTCACTCTGCGTCATCTGCTCGGTCGTGGTCTCTTCCGCGGCGGTAGTGTTGAAGCCCAAGCAGGTACAAAATCAGGAGCTGGATCGCAAGAGCAATATCCTGCAGGTCACCGAGCTCTACAAGCCGGGTGACGACGTCGAGGCGAAATACGCCGAGCTGATCACGCCGCGCGTGGTCAATCTGGAAACCGGTGAATATTCCGAGGATCTGGATCCGGGTAGCTACGACCAGTTCGATGCCGCCCGGGATCCGGCGACATCGCGTACGCTGTCGGGTGACGACGATATCGCCGGTATTGGCCGCCAGGAGAATTTCTCCACGGTCTATCTGGTCGGCAATCCCGATGATCCGGACCAGATCGTCATGCCGATTCGTGGTCAAGGGCTATGGGGCCTGATGGAAGGCTTCTTGTCCGTACGGGGTGATGGCAATACCATCGTGGGTCTATCCTATTACGATCAGTCGGAAACGCCTGGACTCGGCGGGGAAGTCGACAATCCGCGCTGGAAGGCCAAGTGGGATGGCAAGAAGATCTACGAGGGTGGCGATTTTCAGGACCCTCAGATCCAACTCGTGAAAGGCGGTGCCAGCGGCGAGTACGAAGTCGATGCGCTGTCCGGAGCCTCGCTCACCAGTCGAGGCGTCACCAACATGTTGCGGTTCTGGTTGAGCGATGAGGGCTATGCCCCGTATCTCGCCCGATTCCATGACGATTCCCAAGGAGGAGCGTGAAGATGGCTACGGACTCCGTAAAAGACGTCGTCCTGTCACCGGTCTTCAAGAACAACCCCATTGCCTTGCAGGTATTGGGGATCTGTTCGGCCCTGGCGGTGACCAATTCCATGAGCGTGTCGTTGGTCATGGGGCTGGCGGTCATTGCGGTGACGGCTTTCTCCAGCATGTTCGTCTCGCTGATCCGCAATCACATTCCATCGTCGATCCGAATCATCGTGCAGATGACGATCATCGCCTCGCTGGTCATCGTGGTTGATCAGGTGCTGCGTGCGTACGCCTACGACATGTCCAAGCAGCTCTCGGTGTTCGTCGGCCTGATCATCACCAACTGCATCGTCATGGGGCGGGCCGAAGCCTACGCCATGCAAAACGGTCCGGTGATGAGCTTTCTGGACGGGGTCGGCAACGGTCTAGGTTACGCGGTCATTCTGCTGGTCGTCGGTTTCATTCGCGAACTGCTGGGCTCCGGCAGCGTGTTTGGCCTGACCATTCTGCCGACCGTCCAGAATGGCGGCTGGTATGTGCCCAACGGACTGATGCTGCTGCCGCCGTCGGCGTTCTTCGTCATCGGGCTGCTGATCTGGATATTGCGCTCGCTCAACCCGGAACAGGTCGAGAAGACCGAGTACCGGATCGTTGCCAACAGCAAGGCCAAGATCAAGGAGACCGCTAATGTTTGAGCATTATCTCAGCCTGTTCGTGAAGGCGGTTTTCGTCGAGAACATGGCGTTGGCGTTCTTCCTCGGCATGTGTACGTTCCTGGCGGTGTCCAAGAAGATCTCTTCGGCCATTGGTCTGGGCATTGCGGTAGTCGTGGTACTGACGATCACCGTGCCGGTCAATAATCTGATCCTCAACTATCTGTTGAAGGCGGGTGCCCTTAGCTGGACCGGCCTCGAGGGAGCCGAGAATATCGATCTCAGCTTTCTGGGACTGCTGAGCTACATCGGCGTCATCGCGGCCATCGTCCAGATTCTGGAGATGTTCCTCGATAAATTCGTGCCCTCGCTCTATAACGCGCTGGGCGTGTTCCTGCCGTTGATTACCGTCAACTGCGCGATCATGGGTGCATCGCTGTTCATGGTGCAGCGCGACTATACCTTCGGCGAGTCGGTGGTCTACGGTGCCGGCGCCGGTGCCGGTTGGGCGCTGGCGATCATGGCGTTGGCGGGCATCCGTGAGAAGCTCAAGTACAGCGATGTGCCGGGCAGCCTGCAGGGTCTCGGCATCACCTTCATCACGGCGGGTCTGATGTCGCTGGGCTTCATGTCCTTCTCCGGCATTCAGCTCTGAGGCCAAGACAGCGCTGGACTCAGGACAGCGACGTCAACGCAATAAGGAAATAGGAATCCGACATGGTCGATACATCCATCATCGTGCTCGGCGTCGTCATGTTTACCGTGATCGTGCTGGGGTTGGTAGCGGTCATTTTGGCCGCGCGCAGCCGGCTGGTCAGCAGCGGTGACGTGGCGATCGAGATCAACGGTGATCCCGATAATACGGTAACGACTCAGGCCGGGGGCAAGCTGCTCCAGACCCTGGCGGCCAACGGCATCTTTCTCTCATCGGCATGCGGCGGCGGCGGTTCCTGCGCGCAGTGCAAGTGTCAGGTGAGTGACGGCGGCGGCTCGATTCTGCCGACCGAGGAGTCGCACTTCACACTGCGCGAGAGAAAGGAAGGGTGGCGTCTCTCCTGCCAGGTGCCGGTCAAGCAGGACATGAAGATTCGCGTCCCCGACGAGGTCTTCGGCGTCAAGAAATGGGAGTGCGAGGTTACCGAAAATCCCAATGTCGCCACGTTCATCAAGGAGCTGAACCTCAAGCTGCCGGAAGGTGAAGAAGTGGCGTTCCGTGCCGGTGGCTACGTCCAGCTGGTGGCACCTCCTTACGATATCAAGTTCTCGGATTTCGATATCGAGGAAGAGTATCGCGGTGACTGGGAGAAGTTCGGCCTGTTCGATATCTCCCACAAGAGCGACGAGGAGGTAATCCGTGCCTACTCGATGGCGAACTACCCTGAAGAAAAAGGGCTTCTCAAGTTCAACATCCGTATCGCGACGCCGCCGCCCAAGTCCAGTCATCCGCCGGGTCTGATGTCGACCTACGTGTTCGCCATGAAGCCGGGTGACAAGGTTACCGTGATGGGGCCATTCGGGGAGTTCTTTGCCAAGGATACCGAGGCGGAAATGGTCTTCATCGGTGGTGGCGCAGGCATGGCACCGATGCGCAGTCACATCTTCGACCAGCTCAAGCGGTTGAAGGCCTCGCGCAAGATGTCGTTCTGGTACGGTGCGCGTTCCTGGCGAGAAACGTTTTACAACGAGGAGTACGATCAGCTCGCCGAGGAGTTCGAAAACTTCGACTGGCACCTGGCGCTCTCCGACCCGCAGCCGGAAGATAACTGGGAAGGGCCTACCGGGTTCATCCATAATGTGCTCTACGAGAACTATCTCAAGGATCACCCGGCGCCGGAAGACTGCGAGTATTACATGTGCGGACCGCCGATGATGAACGCGTCGGTGATCAAGATGCTGACCGATCTGGGCGTCGAGCCTGAAAATATCATGCTGGATGATTTCGGCGGATGATCGAACGGCTTGAGCGCCGAGTGACGGGGCCGATCCTTCTGGGGTTGGCCCTGTTGCTATTCGCACTACTGACCGGGTGCGAGCGCGAACCTCAGTCATACCGGCTGGAAGGTCCGATCTTCGGCACAGGGTTCCATATCACCTTCTACGGTGATTACGATGATGAACAGCTTGCGCAGATCGAGCAGTCGGTTAAAGACGCGCTGCACCGTGTCGACCGCCTGATGTCGACTTACAAACCCGATTCCGAGCTATCCCGATTCAACCAGGCGCCGGTGGGCCAGCCGTTCGAACTCTCCCCGCAAACGGCGGAAGTGGTCCGCGAGGCGATCCGCGTGGGCGACATCTCCAACGGCGCCTTCGATGTCACCGTTGGTGCCGCGGTCAATCTCTGGGGCTTCGGCCCGGACAAACATCCGGATCGTGTGCCTGGTGACGACGATATCGCCAAAGCCTTGAAGAATGTCGACTACCAGGCGCTCGATCTCGACGGCGATATGCTGACCAAGACCAAACCGGTCTACGTCGATCTCTCAGGCATCGCCAAGGGTTACGGCGTCGATGCGGTTGCCCGGGCGCTGGATGGTCTCGACATCGATCGCTACCTGGTCGAAGTCGGTGGCGAAATTCGAACGCGTGGAGACAAGCCTGGTGACAAGCCGTGGAGAATCGCGGTGGAAAAGCCGGTCTCGAATGAACGCAGCGTGCAGCGTATCATTGAACTAGACGACTCGGCCGTGGCGACCTCGGGTGACTATCGCAACTATTTCGAAAGTGATGGAAAGCGCTACTCGCATACCATCGATCCGCGAACCGGGCGGCCAATCAGGCATCACCTGGTGTCCGTGACGGTCATCACGTCCGACTGCATGACGGCCGATGCCTTGGCCACGGCAATCGATGTACTGGGGCCCGAGGCGGGTCTCGCCATGGCAGAGCGTGAGGACCTGGCCGTCTATCTCGTCGTCAAGACGACGGAAGGCTTCGAAACGCGGGTCTCGTCGGCGTTTCAAGGTTATTTCAAAGATTCGGACAAGGAGGATCAGTCATGACGATCTGGATTCTGGCCTGTGCCATCATGCTGCTGCTGGTAGCCGGCATGGCGATTGGTGTCATCCTCGGAAACAAGCCCATCGCCGGATCCTGTGGCGGTCTCAATACGCTCGGACTCAAGAGTGGATGCGAGATTTGCGGAGGCAATGACGAGGTCTGCGAGGAGGAGAGTCGCAAGAACAGCGCTGGCGCGCGTCGCCGCAGCGATGAGAATCGCGGTGCGGATCTGGGCTATAACGCCGTCAAGCGTTGAACGACGGGAAAACCAGGTTCGCGTGTCGACGCCACGAGTTCATAAGATCGTACCAGCCATCAGGTAAGGAGTAGGCGAAGCAAATGGCAGTTCACAACTATGACCTCGTGGTCATCGGCTCGGGGCCTGCGGGCGAAAGTGCTGCGATCAACGCGGCGAAGCACGGTAAGCGTGTCGCGATCATTGAAAAGCAGTCTTCGGTCGGCGGCAATTGCACCCACTGGGGCACCATTCCCTCCAAGGCCCTGAGACATCAGGTCAAGCAGATCATGCAGTTCAACACCAACCGCATGTTCCGCGATATCGGCGAGCCGCGCTGGTTTTCCTTTCCCAAGGTGCTCGAACGCTCGCGGGTGACGATCGATCAGCAGGTCGAGTTGCGCACCAAATTCTACTCCCGCAATCGCATCGACCTGTTTTTCGGCGTGGCGTATTTTCGCGACGAACATACCGTGGTGGTTCGTGACAATCACGAAGGGGCGGAAGAGCTCAGCGCACCGCAGTTCGTGATCGCCACCGGTTCGCGACCTTATCGTCCTGCCGACGTCAATTTCCGCCATCCGCGCATCTACTGTTCCGATACCATTCTGGGTCTGTCGCACACGCCCCGGACGCTGATCATCTACGGCGCTGGCGTGATCGGCTCGGAATATGCCTCTATCTTTTCCGGCCTTGGCGTCAAGGTCGATCTGATCGATACCCGTGAGCGTTTACTCTCCTTTCTCGATGACGAGATCAGCGATGCGCTTTCCTACGAGCTGCGCAACTACGGCGTGCTGATTCGTCACAACGAGGAATACCAGAGCGTCGAGGGCGACGAAGCGGGTGTGGTGGTCAACCTCAAATCGGGCAAGCGCCTACGTGCCGATGCCTTCCTGTGGGCCAACGGGCGCACCGGCAATACCGATCAGCTAGGTCTCGAGAATATCGGCCTCGAGCCCAACGGACGAGGCCAATTGCAGGTCGACGATCACTACCGCACTGCGATTTCGCATATCTATGCAGTTGGGGACGTGATTGGCTGGCCGAGTCTGGCCAGTGCGGCCTACGATCAGGGCCGCAGTGCCAGCGATGAGTTTCTCGGCGAGGATTTTCGCTTTGTCGATGACATTCCCACCGGGATCTACACGATTCCGGAGATCAGCTCCGTCGGCAAGACCGAGCGGGAACTGACCGAAGCCAAGGTGCCCTACGAAGTTGCCCAGGCATTCTTCAAGGATACCGCCCGCGCGCAGATCACCGGCGACACCGCGGGCATGCTCAAGATCCTGTTCCATCGCGAGACGCTGGAGATTCTGGGTATCCACTGCTTCGGTGATCAGGCTTCGGAGATCGTGCACATCGGTCAGGCGATCATGCAGCAGAAGGGCGAAGCGAATACCCTGCGCTACTTCATCAATACGACGTTCAACTATCCCACCATGGCCGAAGCGTACCGGGTCGCCGCCCAAAATGGCTTGAACCGGCTGTTCTGAGCCGAGCGCTCATGGATCGACCAGTGCCGAGAGGTCCTGCGTCCGGAGCCAGTTCCTCCGGGAAATGGAAGCCCTCTCATTTTGGACGAGTATAGTGATCGCCCTGTATCAACCCCCGTGGGGCTCGATATAGGGCGATATCGTGTGTGCCGGCCTTCATTCCACTCGTTCGATATCTATCTAGTCGGCATCGTCACGTCAGTCGACGGCGTTGTCTTTTCGTTGATGATCGATGGCGATCTGCAACGCTGGATTACGGTAGCGGTAGACTCGCAGGCTTTTCAGGAAGACATCATCCTCGAGACGTTGGTCGGACCGTTTGGCTCGAGTTCGGGAGGTCGGCGGCTTGACCGGCGGATCATTGAGGTGGGGTAATTTCAGCGCGGGATCCGGGATGAACAACGGTAGCGGCAGGTTCATGGCACGCCGCATGCGGCCGTCTTCCAGCGCTTCACGGAAAAACAGATTGGCCCGCATCACGGGCGCCTGCTGCTGGATCTGTGCAAGTGGCTCGCCATCCGGTATCTCGCCGAGTCTGCGCAACTGGATTTGAATGTGTGCAGCGGATTTATCCATCTGTTTCAGCTTGGCTTCGGCATCGGCCACGCTGAGACGTTTGATCGAGCGCCCGCTGGTGTACCACGCCAGCCTGACTCGTGACAGCGGCGCGTCGGCGACTGGGAGGTGGCGCCAGCACTGTTTGAGATGCAGTCGCGCCAACCCCTGCCCGCGCAGATGATCATGCAGGGCCGGATGGCGGAAAGGCAGCACGGCCTTGATTTCCGGGATCAAGCGGGGCGCGGACTGACGGATGTGCTTCAGCGTCGCACCAAAGCGGGCTTTGCCGAGATTGACTGCTGCGACAGCTTCCATGAGTGCCGGCCCGGCGACGATCACGCCGATGTAGTTGCGCGTCTCGCGCCCGTCCTGCCCATCCTGGTACCAGAAGTCGGTCAACGCGCGGCGCAACCATTGAGCGTCGACGCTCGATTCGCCCAGTGCCCAGGCGGGTGTCGGTCGCTCGGCGTAGAGGGTCGCCAAGTGGTCGACGGCATCGATCAACTGATCGAAATCGGATTCCAGCTCGGCCAGCAAGCGATACTGCAATTCCATGAGTGGCCCCTGACGGTGAACGCCATTTTATACCGTTATCTTAGTCAATTTGTCTAGTAGCTAAAGAATCGTTCGGCGAATGGAAGGAGGCCGCCCCGGCGTCACCGCTGAAGAGCAGGAAACGGCGCGGGGCGTTGTGGGTGCGACAGGGAAACAATAATCCTTAAGCAGCCTAGCGGTCACGGTAGCGGCGTGTCAGGTCACCATAGGCATCGATGCGACGATCCCGCAGATAGGGCCAGATGCGGCGGACATCCTCGCTCCGCGTCAGATCGACGTCGACGATCCGATTTTCGTTCGCCTCGCCGGCATGCGTTAGCAGCTCGCCTTGAGGACCGCAGACGAAACTCCCTCCCCAAAAATCGATGCCTTCACCGACGCCGGAGAGATCGGGTTCGTGTCCGACCCGATTGGCAACGATGACCGGCAGGCCGTTGGCGACACCGTGCGAGCGCTGAATCAATGTCCAGGCATCCTTCTGGCGCTGTTTTTCCGCGGGGTCATCGGATGGCGTCCAGCCGATCGCGGTGGGGTAGAGCAGCAGATCGGCTCCAGCCAGTGCCATCAGGCGTGCCGCTTCCGGGTACCACTGATCCCAGCACACCAGCACGCCGAGGCGGCCGACGGAAGTATCGATCGGTTCGAAGCCTTGAGCGGCATCTTCGTCGCCCGGCGTGAAATAGAACTTTTCGTAGAAGCCGGGATCATCGGGGATATGCATTTTTCGGTAGTGGCCGACCCTGCCCCTGGCTCGGTCCAGCACGATCGCGGTGTTGTGATAGAGCCCGGCGGCGCGGCGCTCGAAGATCGACCCGACGATGACGATATCCAGTTCACGTGCCAGGGCGGCAAGATGCTGCCCGGTCGTTCCATCCAGCGGTTCGGCGAGATCGAAAAGATCAGTATCTTCGCACTGACAGAAGTAATGGGTCGCGTGCAGTTCCTGCAGCAGTATCAGTTCGGCACCTTGGGCGGCGAGCTCGCGGATACCGGCGTCACTGGTTTCGAGGCTGCGTTGCTTGTCGGGCCAGGCCTGTTGCTGGACCAGACCCACCTTGAGTGTCTTGGACATTGATCTTTCCTTGACTTGGATCGTCAGTTGACTCGGCTATTCGATTAACTCAGGCAAAGCGCGGGATTCAAGGCCCCGCGCGGCAATTGCATGGTCAGGCAGTGAAGACTGCCATGCTGACGGATGACCGCGCGACAGTCGATCGGTATCACCTCGCGACCCGGGAAGGCGCCGGCGAGAACCTGCAGTGCCCGGAAATCGGCGGAGTCGCCATAGGTTGGTACCAGCACCGCGCCGTTGATGATCAGGAAATTGGCGTAGGTCGCTGGCAGCCGATGGCCGTCGTCAGGGTCGTAACACGCCTTGGGCCAAGGAAGCGGTAGCAGCCGATAGGGCGAACCGTCTTCTCGACGAAGTGCCTTGAGCTCTTCTTCCATGGCGGAGAGTGCCTTGTAATGCGCGTCCTGCGGGTCATCACAACGAACGTAGGCAATCGTTGCCGGGTCGCAGAAGCGCGCCAGCGTATCGATATGACTATCGGTATCATCGCCTTCGAGATGACCATGCTCGAGCCACAGCACGCGGGAAATGCCCAATCGTTCTGCGAGGTGGTCTTCGATGGCCTCGCGGTCCAGGCTTGGGTTGCGATTGGGGTTGAGCAGACAGGCGCTGGTCGTGAGCAGCGTACCTTCGCCATCGGTGTCGATGGCGCCTCCTTCGAGTACCAAATTCTGGGACGTTACCGGTGTGGCGAATATTTGCCGCGCGGCCAAGGCCTGGGTCAAGGCATCGTCCCGTGCGGCGGCGAATTTGCCGCCCCAGCCGGTGAACACGTAGTCGAGCAATTCGAGCGTGCCGTTGCGCTCGATGGCGATCGGGCCATGGTCCCGCGCCCAGGTATCATCGCTGTCGACCATAACGAGATAGCGACGTCCGGTATCGACGCCAAGCGCCTGGAAACGCGCGCTCAGACGTTCGCGCTGCGCCTCGTCATGCACGCCGATCAGCACCGGCTGATAGCGAGTGATGGCCACGACCATCGCCTCCAGCGTCGCTTCGATATGCTCGAGCAGCGGCGCCCAGTCACTGGTCGGGGTCGGCCAGGTCAGTTGAATCGCATCTTGGGGATGCCATTCGGGGAACAGACGCAGGGTCATGGTGTCTCCATTGCGCATAAGGGCCGGTGTGCGTCAGGGCTGACGACGAGGGCGCGGCATTGTAGAGCCTGGTTGCGGCGATGCAAGCCGGCGTTCGGCGCCGTTCGACAGCAGTTTCGAGATCCGCCCGTCGCCGGTTTTCGTTGGTCGCCAGTGTAGCGTGGGTCGGCTGGCTGGCAAGCGGCGAGTGACCCGACAAACTAGCGTTTTCGGGAACCGCCAAAAACCCGTAACATGAGCCGCTGCTGACAAGGAACCAAACCTGATGTTCGACCGTTTACCCTTTCTGGTGGGCCTGAGGTACGTCCGGGCCAAACGACGTAATCACTTCATCTCCTTCATTTCACTAACCTCGATGCTGGGTCTGGCCTTGGGCGTCGCCGTGCTGATACTGGTGCTATCGGTCATGAACGGCTTCGATCATGAGCTGCGAACTCGCGTGCTCGGGATGGTGCCGCATACCCGTATCGAACAGCAGGGCGGCATGCAGGATTGGAAAGCGCTGGCCGAGAAGGTCGATCAGCACAAGGACGTGATCGCTTCGGCGCCCTACGTGCAGCAGCAGGGCATGTTTTCGGCGAGCGGCCGCACCCAGGGGGCCATGGTCACCGGGGTGCAGCCGGAATACGAGCGCCATGTCTCGATCATCGATCAGCACATGCAGGCGGGCACGCTCGATGAGCTCTCTCCCGGCAGTTGGCATGTGGTACTGGGTTCGTTGCTGGCGCGCAACCTGGGGGTCGGCGTGGGCGATCGCGTGACGCTATTGGTGCCGGAGGCGTCGATCACGCCGGGAGGCGTTTTCCCGCGCTTGAAACGCTTCACGGTCAGCGGGATCTTCAAGGTCGGCGCCGATCTGGACGCCAACCTGGCGTATGCCAACATCGAGGACATGCAAACGCTCGCGCGCCTCGGTGACAAGGTCGATGGCTTGCGTCTGGAGCTCGACGATCTGTTCAAGGCGGGGCCGGTGACCCGGGATATCGTTTCGAATCTGGGTTCCGGTTACCGGGGCATGGACTGGACCTATACCCACGGCAATCTGTTTCAGGCGATCCAGATGGAAAAGCACATGATCGGTCTGTTGCTGATGGTGATCGTGGCGGTGGCGGCGTTCAACATCGTCTCGACGTTGGTGATGGTAGTCACCGACAAACATGCGGATATCGCCATTCTGCGCACGATCGGCGCCAAGCCGAAATCGATCATGGGCATCTTCGTTGTACAGGGGTTGGCGATCGGCATCATCGGCATCGTCATCGGGGTCATCGCCGGCGTGATTCTGGCGCTGACGGTATCCGACATCATTGCCTGGGTGCAGGCCGTGACCGGTATTCAGTTCCTCGATCCCAACGTCTATTTCATCAGCTATCTGCCGTCACGACTCGAGATGAGCGACCTGATCGTGATCGTTTCCAGCGCCTTCGGGCTGACTTTCCTGTCGACGCTCTACCCGGCCTGGCGAGCGGCGCGTATCCAGCCGGCCGAGGTGCTGCGTTATGAGTGAAGTCAATTTTCGTTCATCGACCGCCAGCGGAGACAACATCATGCTCGACTGCCGCCAACTCACGCGAACCTACAGCGAAGGGCCGCAGGACCTCACGGTTCTGGACCATCTGGATCTGCAGGTTCGGGCGGGAGAGCGAGTGGCCGTCGTCGGCAGCTCCGGGTCCGGCAAGACCACGCTGCTCAACCTGCTCGGCGGTCTCGATCGGCCGAGTGGTGGCGAAGTCATCATCGGTGGACAGTCGTTGGCGGGACTGGGCGAGTCGGCACTGGGCAGTTTTCGTAACCGCTATATCGGCTTCGTCTATCAGTTCCACCATCTGCTGGCAGAATTCACTGCGGCGGAAAACGTCGCGCTGCCGCTGATCATTCGCGGTCAGACCCGTAAAGTCGCCGTCGACAAGGCCCAGCGCTTGCTGGATCGCGTCGGCATGGCACCCAGGGGCGCGCACAAGCCTGGCGAGCTGTCAGGCGGTGAACGCCAGCGCGTCGCCATCGCCAGGGCGCTGGTTACCGACCCGAGTCTGGTGCTGATGGATGAGCCGACCGGAAACCTGGACCAGACCACCGCGGGCAACATCCTGGCGATGATGGACGAACTGGCGGCGACCACCGATTGCGCCTTCGTGGTGGTCACTCATGATATGTCGATGGCGGCGCATCAGGATCGGATGATGAGATTGGACAAGGGTCAGCTGACCGCCGTCAAGCGGGACGAACCAGTGTAGATAGTTCGCGCAAATCCTAAAGCTGACGCCGCCCTGGACGATCAATATTCCAGGGCGGCTTTTTTTGTGTTCTCGCGATGTGGCAAAAGGGAGATCGGAAGCCACGAGATCACGATTTTTGGCGGCGCTGGCGACGCTTCGCCCGTCGCCGCCAACTGCGGTAGATATGGAAGCGCCAGATCAGTCGCACCAGCACGTTGCTGACGACGGCCAGGACCAGACCGACAACGACCGAGCCGACGGCCAGCGGCAGAATGATGTGTGCCATCTGCTCGGCGATCCACATCGTGGTGATGTGATCCGGTATCTGGCGCGCCGGATAATCCAGAAGCCAGGCTCCGACGCGGTAGTTGAAGTAGAACACCACCGGCATCGTCAGTGGATTGGTCAACCAGACCAGGCTGACGGACAACGGAAGGTTGGCGCGAAAGCAGTAGGCGCCGAACGCGGCCAGCAGCATTTGACAGGGGATCGGCAACATGGCGGCGAACAGCCCGACCATGCAGGCGTTGGCGACGCTGCGGCGAGAGAGCACCCACATCGCTGGATCGCCCAGCATATGGTGCATGAAACGCAAAGAGCGAGTGCGCTGCAGCCTCTCCTGGCTAGGGATGTAGCGTTGTAACCATCGACGAGACATGAGGCCGCTCGCTGAACGAAGAAGGCCCATTATCCATACAACTCCAAGGCCTCGCCATGCCAAGTCCGTGGTTAAGTCACTGTTCGGGAACTTCCGCCGTTGTCGCTCGCTGATATTCGGCGCCTGGTCAATGCGATAACGCGACGTATGGGCTTGGGGATGCCGTTGGCATTGGCGGCGATAGCCGGTTCGCTGCTGGGATCTCTCATCGGCTCTCTTCCCGGTTGTCGAAGCGGCGACGCCAGTGTCCTGTGCTGGAGCGTGTACGGAGGAGGCGTCCTGCTGCTGGCAGTATCGGTATGGAAACGTTCGCTATGGGGTGGCGCCGTGATGTTGGCGTTGCTGGTTTGCCTGTATGGCGTCGCTCAGCAGCGTGAGGGTGTGCTGCCGCCGGCTCTCGCCGGACACGACTTCACGCTGACCGGAAGAATTCAGACGCTGGAGGTCGACTCGCGCCGGGCGCGATTCCGGTTCGAGATCGATGGCTGTCGACCTCGCAGCACCGACGACAAGTGCCCCGTCAGCCGGTGGGTCAGGCTCTCCTGGTACGACGCTCCCGGGCTCGAGAGAGGGGAGCGCTGGGAACTCACTGCGCGGCTGCGTCAACCGTTGGGATTTGCCAATCCCGAGACGTTCGATTATGGCGCCTGGCTATGGCGTGAAGGTATCCAGGCGCTCGGTTATGTCCGTGATGACACGCCGCGACGAATCGCCGTCGCGCCGTTCTCCCTTCGCCAGAACGCGCTCGAGCAATTGGAATCGGTAGACATCTCTGCGCTGGGCAAGCGCTGGCTGGGTGCATTGACACTGGGCGCGGGTGATCGTCTCGACGATGGTGATTGGCGACTGCTGAACGCCACCGGCACGACGCATCTGATGGTCATCTCCGGACTTCATGTCGGGCTGATTGCGGCACTTTTTCTATGGCTGTCGAGGCGGCTATCCCGTTGGCTTCAGCCGATGTCCTGGCGAATGACAATCTGGCCCTGGCTGGTAGCCGGTGTGGCCGCTTTCGCCTACGCGGGTCTGGCCGGCTTCGAGCCTCCCGCCGTTCGCGCTGCGATCATGGTCTCGGTGGGATTGTGGGCGGCGAGCGGGCGCCATGCGCCGGGCTGGTGGCAAGCCTGGTGGCTGGCTCTGGCACTGGTAGTGATCAGTGACCCCTTGGCGCCGTGGCGGCCCGGATTGTGGCTCTCGTTTGCCGCGGTGGCGGTGCTGATTCTGGCGTGGTCGGGGCGCCCACGACCCTCCGGATGGCGAAGCGGCAGCATCGCGCTGCTGCGCAGTCAATGGCTGTTGGCACCGATCATGGCCGCCGCAGTCCTGCTCGCCTTTGGACGGCTGGCGCCGCTGGCACCGTTGATCAATCTGTTTGCCGTCCCGCTCGTGGGCAGCGTGATGGTACCGCTCGGCTTTCTGGGATGGCCGTTCGCCGCCTGGCCAGCGCTGGCTAGTTGGGTCTGGTGGCCTTTCGATTGTCTGGCCAATGCGCTGGCATTCATGCTCGCCACGGCGTCCGATGGTTTGCCGCTGTGGACGCCCGACCCCTGGTGGCGATGGCCGGTGTCAATCGCTTTGCTGCTGTGGGGCATGGTCTGGTTGCTGCCAGGTGTGGAGCGCCCAACTCGGGTCTGGGCCTGCCTGACATTGCTGTTCATCGTGTCACTGCTCCCCGGCCCTGGCCTGGAGGAAGGTCAGTTGATCGTTACCGTCTACGATGTCGGCCAGGGCCAATTGGTGCAACTCGAGACGCGGGATCGACGGGTGCTGATGGATACCGGCCCTCGCTTTGCCTCGGGTTTCATGCCGGCGGCCTTGCTGTGGCCGTCGGGACAGCGATTCGACGACGTGGTCGTTACCCACAGCGATACCGATCACGCGGGCGGTATCGCCGCACTGCAACGCGACTATCGCGTCGAGCGCTGGTGGGCGCCACGGGGAAACGATCTGGCGCTACCGTCGCGCCCTTGCGAGGCCGGCGGAGAGTGGCACGACGACAACGTCTCCTGGCGATTCCTGTCTCCGCCGCCGGGCGAGATCGCCGCGAACCGCAATGATCGCTCCTGTGTGCTGCTGGTGACCTTGGGCGCGCGGCGGGTATTGATTACCGGTGACGCTGGCGCTGACCCAGAGCGCGCGATTGCCGATAATTTGCGGCAGGGGGCATTGGGTGCGCAACCCATTGACGTGCTGGTAGCGGGCCATCACGGTAGTGCGACTAGCTCATCGCCTGCGCTGATCGCCGCCACTCGCCCAGCCGAAGTGATCTTCAGCAGCGGGCGGGGCAATCCGTTCGGCCATCCGGCGCCCGCGGTCGTGCAGCGCTTCATCGATGCCGGTAGCCGAGTCTGGAACACCGCCTACGACGGCGCCGTGCGCGTCACGTTATCGGCGTCCGGTGTCGAAGTGCGTACCCAGCGCCATCCTGGGTGGTCGCGACGGCCGGCTGTCGACCGCGAGTCTGTTGGGGTAGAATCCAGCCCCTGAATGCGCCCGCGCCGTGCGGTGGATTACGTGGTCGCCAGCGGCCGTCCGTTCGACATCTTGTCCGGGCGGCCACCTTGGTGGACGGTACGCACGCCGGGTGTCGATTTTTCCCAGTCGAACGGAGTCAACGTGTCACGAGCTTCCAGTTGGGCACTCTACCGACGTCTTCTCGAATACGTCCGCGTCGAGTGGCGCTCCTTCGCCTTGGCGGTGGCCGGCTATGCGATCTATGCGGCCTCGAGCACCGCGTTGGCAGAAATGATGAAACGCCTGATCGACGGGATACAGCATCCCGACGCGAGTTTTCGTTATTTTCTGCCGCTGTTCGTGATCGGCATGTTTGCGGCGCGTGGCGTGGGGACTTTTCTAGGGACCTATTTCATGAGCAACGTGGCCCGTAACGTGGTGCACCGGTTACGTTGCAACGTTTTCAATCACATGTTGCACATGCCGGGGCGCTTCTTCGACACGCACTCTAGCGGCCATCTGATCTCACGGGTGACTTATCACGTCGAGCAGGTGACCGGAGCAGCCACCAACGCGATCACGATCATTCTGCGAGAAGGTCTGTTCGTGATCGGCTTGATCGGTTACCTCTTATGGACCAACTGGTTGCTGACGCTGATTTTCATGTGCGTCACGCCGTTGATCGGACTCGTGGTGCGCTATACCAGCAAGCGTTTTCGCCAGATCTCGCGACGCATCCAGAACTCCATGGGCGATGTGACACACGTGGCGTCCGAAGCTTTGAGCGGCTATCGGGTGGTGCGAACGCACGGCGCGGAAGAGTACGAGAAACGCCGCTTCGAGGCCGTCAGCAACTACAATCGCGAGCAGAGCATCAAGGAGGCGATGACCAAGGCGACCAGCACGCCGATCATCCAGCTACTGGTGGCCCTCGCGCTGGCCGGGCTCGTATGGTTGGCGATGGCGCCGGAGTTGATGAACGCGATGACGCCGGGCGAATTCGTGGCGTTCATTACCGCCGCATCGCTGATGGCCAAGCCGATTCGCTCACTGACCGACGTCAACAGCATCATCCAGAAAGGACTGTCGGCATCGCAGGAGTTGTTCGGCTTGCTTAGCCAACCCACGGAACGAGACGAGGGTACCCGTCTGCCAGAGCACCTGGCGGGACGCGTGCGCTTCGAAGACGTACGGTTTGCCTATGGCGACGATCAACCGCAGGTTCTCAAGGGCATCGATCTCGATGTGCCTGCGGGGCAGATGGTGGCGATCGTGGGCCGTTCGGGCAGCGGCAAGTCGACGCTGATGGGCCTCTTGCCTCGATTCTATCGTCCCACCGAGGGCCGCATCCTGATCGACGATATCGATATTCAGGAGTATCAGCTATCGCCGTTGCGTCAGCAGATTGCGCTGGTCTCTCAGCAAGTGACGCTGTTCAACACGACCATCGCCGACAATATCGCTTACGGTGTGCCCGAGGCGAGTCGCGAGCAGATCGAATCTGCAGCGCAAGCGGCCTATGCGCACGAGTTCATCGAACAGCTACCGAAGGGCTACGACACCGTGGTCGGGGATAACGGGGTCATGCTATCCGGCGGCCAGCGTCAGCGTCTGGCGATCGCTCGGGCCATTTTCAAGGATGCGCCGGTGCTGATCCTGGACGAAGCGACCTCGGCGCTGGATACCGAATCCGAGCGTTACATCCAGCGCGCGCTGGAAGTCGTCTGTCGGGATCGCACCACGTTTGTCATTGCTCATCGGCTGTCGACCATCGAACGCGCCGACCGTATCGTGGTCATGGAGCAGGGCAATCTTGTCGAGCAAGGCACGCATGCCGAGCTGCTGGCGCAGGGAGGCGCCTACGCGTCACTCTATCAACTGCAGTTCCAGGAACCCGCGTGACACCGATCGAACGCGCCTGGTATCGCGGGGCTCGCTGGCTGACGTTGCTCAGTCCGCTGGAAGCCCTCTACCGTCATGTCGTGAAGCGGCGACGCGAAGCATACCGCTCGGGCCGCCGTGAGGTATGGCAGCCGCCGGTACCGGTGGTCGTGGTGGGCAATCTATCGGTCGGCGGCACGGGCAAATCACCGTTGGTGGCTTGGCTGGTGCGCTGGCTCGAGGACAACGGCTGGCGGCCGGGTATCGTATCCCGGGGTTACGGCGGCAAGGCCGACACCTATCCATTGTCGGTGTCTGCCGAGACGCCGGTCGCGCAAAGCGGCGACGAGCCCTTGATGCTTGCCCAGCAGACGGGGGTGCCCGTGGCCGTCGACCCCGATCGTTCGCAGGCGGCGCGCAGGCTCCTTGAATGGTCCCATTGCGATATTCTGATCGCCGACGATGGCCTGCAGCATTACGCGCTGGGGCGAGCGCTGGAACTGGTGGTGATTGATGGGGCGCGGGGATTCGGCAACCGTCACTGTCTTCCTCGGGGCCCGCTACGCGAGCCGCTTCAGCGTCTGACCGAGGTCGATGCCATGATCGGGAACGGCGGGCTCGGATCGCTGTCCGATACTGATGCGGAAGGAGTGCCGCGGTTCACGATGACGCTTTCGCCTACGGCCTGGCGGCACCTGAAAAGCGGGGTTCGTCATCCTGTCGAACCGACGCCGTTCGCGCTGGATGCCCCCGTTGCGGCGTTAGTCGGTATCGGCCACCCACAGCGCTTTTTCAATACCCTCGACGCCTTGCAGATCCCCCATCATGAGTATGCCTTCGGCGATCATCACCGATTTTCAGCCGCCGATCTGCCTGTCGGGCCGACGACCGTGGTGATGACGGCAAAGGACGCGGTGAAATGCCTGGATTTTGTCGATGATCGCTGCTGGGTTCTGGATGTCGAAGCGGTCCCGGAAGCGGCATTCATCGACTGGTGGCGTGCGCGGGTCGATGAATGGAAGCTACGCTCGCATTAGGGCGTTTCGCTCCGTCAGCGTTCTGCTCTGGTCCCGTTCTGCTCTAGAATAACGATGGCGATGGCGCGATCATGTCGCCAGGCCTTCGTATCGGTTCATCCCATGCGTGATGGCACAACAGGATTTTTTTGAGAAGGAATGGCCATGGATAAGGAATTGATAGCGATGCTGATCTGCCCGGTCAGCCACAGCGAGCTGACTTACGACCGCGACCGTCAAGAGCTCAAGAGCTCTGTCAGTGGGCTGGCCTATCCGGTTCGAGATGGCATTCCCGTGATGCTGGAGAACGAAGCCCGAATCATGCCTACCGAGGAAAAACTCGGTAAGGCAGCGCCGGCGCCATGACTGATTTCGTCGTCGTGATTCCGGCCCGTTACGGTTCCAGCCGACTGCCCGGTAAACCGCTGATGGAAATCAACGGCCTGCCGATGGTCCAGCACGTCTGGCAACGGGCCAACGAAAGCGGTGCGTCCCGGATAGTGATCGCCACCGATGACTCACGGATCGAACGGGCTGCCCAAGACTTCGGTGCCGAAGTGGTCATGACGCGAAGCGACCATCCTTCTGGCACCGATCGGCTGGCAGAGGTCGCGGCCGCGCTCCAGCTGGCCGCGGAGACCATTGTCGTCAACGTTCAGGGCGATGAGCCTTTACTGCCGTCCAGCGCGATTGATCGCGTTGCCGAGAGGCTTGCTGCCGACGCCCAAGCGTCCATCTCGACGCTGGCCGAACCGATTCATGACGTCGATACGCTGTTCAATCCCAACGTCGTCAAGGTCGTCACCGACTTGACGGGGCGCGCGCTCTATTTCTCGCGAGCGCCGATCCCGTGGGACCGGAACGCCTGGAAGACCCAGCCGCCGACGCTGCTCGAGACCGACGCGTGGCTGCGACATATCGGCCTTTACGCTTATCGTGTCGGATTTCTGGCCGACTATGTCAATTGGTTGCCGGCACCGCTCGAACAGCTGGAACAGCTAGAACAGCTGCGGGCGCTCCAACACGGGCATCTCATTCAAGTAGCGACCGTTTCTTCGTCGCTGCCTGGGGGCGTTGACACTCAGGAGGACCTGGAACGCGTGCGCCTGCATTTTCTGCAGCGGAGCGAGGCATGAATCAGTCACGGTTCGAATGGCGAATTCTGTTCGTGTGCATGGGCAATATCTGTCGCTCTCCCACGGCGGAAGGCATGTTGAGAAAGCGTCTCGATGACGAGGGTCTCGCGGATCGTGTCGAGATAGATTCCTGCGGGACAGGTGACTGGCACGTCGGCGCACCACCGGATAGTCGCGCCATTCAGGCCGCCGCCGATCTGGGTATCGATCTCGGTGCGCTGCGTGGGCGTCAGTTGTCTATCGAGGACTTTGCGCATTTCGATGAAATTTTGGTGATGGACGCCGACAACCTCGAGCGTGTGCTCGACCTGGAGCCGGCCGGCAGCCGGGCACGGGTATCGCGTCTACTTCACTATGCCGGGCAGCCAGGTCAGGACGTGCCGGATCCCTATTTCGGAGGCGAGGCAGGCTTTCAACAAGTGCTGGAGCAGTTGGCGCTTGCCGTGGAAGGGCTGGTGACGTCGTTGCGGCAGCGTCTGGACGTGATCTGATGTCTTCACGGCAGAATGCGGTTAGCGGTTTGGTGATCGATCATGACCTTTCCGACGCCAATACCTTGGCATTGCCCAGTCGGGCTGAGCGCTTCTGGCATGCCCGCGTGGAACGTGATGTCATCGATGGGCTGGAACTGGCCAATGCGCAAGGCTGGCCGATCACGGTAGTGGGCGGCGGCAGCAATCTGTTGTTACCGCCAGCGGTCGGTGGACTCACGCTGCGGGCGGATATCGAGGGCACGACGTTTCGCGCCGGAGACGGCGGTGCGGTCCACGTCGAGGTCGGGGCGGGGGTCGGTTGGCATGCGCTGGTCGATGCCTGCGTCGAGCGCGAAGTGTGGGGGCTCGAAAATCTGGCGCTGATCCCCGGTCTGGCCGGAGCGGCGCCGATTCAAAATATTGGCGCATACGGCGTCGAACTGGCCGATGTGATCGATTGGGTCGAGTTGGCGGATCGGCGTGACTCTCGTGTGCACCGGTTGGAACGAGATGCCTGCGGCCTCGGCTATCGCGACAGTATCTTCAAGCAAGAGTTGGCCGATCGAGTCGTTATCACTCGGCTTGGGCTGACGCTGTCGACGCGCCCGCGGCCACAGCTCGATTACGGGGTCTTGCGTGATCGTGTAGCGACAACGCCGAGCGCGCGAGAGGTGTTCGAGGCCGTTTGCGCCATCCGTCGGGAGAAGCTCCCGGATCCGGCTCTGACACCCAATGCGGGAAGCTTCTTCAAGAATCCGTTAGTCACCGAGGCGACCGCTTCACGCTTGCTAAGACAAGCGCCTGACATGCCGCACTATCCGCAGCCCAACGGTCAGGTCAAGCTGGCCGCCGGTTGGCTGATCGACCAGTGCGGTTTGAAAGGGCGACGTAAGGGAGCTTTCGGCGTTCATGATCGCCAGGCTCTGGTGCTGGTTCACTTCGGAGGCGGCACGCTCGACGGACTGATCGCATTCGCCGACGAGCTGGTCGACATCGTTCACGCGCGGTTTGGCGTCGTGCTCGAGCGCGAGCCGCGCCGTGTCGATGCGTCGCGTGGATGAGTGGTCTGTTCGTTTCCGGACTTGGGGTTGGCATGGGATCGGCAACTGATAGTGGCGAACCGCTGGTCAAGATAAGCCGTAAGTAACCGGACCTCGAAACCCAATGGAGTCGATACCGTTAGACAAGAAAAAGCCCAGACAAATTGTCTGGGCTTTTCGCTTCCTGGGCGACGTTTCGGCCGATCAGTTGTCGCTCTGACCGCCTTCACGACGACGCTTTTCACGCGGGTCGTTGTGAGCCCGTCGCCGTGGCCGGCTCGGCTCATCATCACTTCCGGCAGCGGCGGCAGTCGCTTGGGTTGCCGAGGGAGTCGTCTGCGCCTCTAACGCCTGCGCTTCCAATGTCTTCTCACCGGCTTCGCCGTTGGCGGATTTCAGCGAATGCTCACTGGCTTCTTTCGGACGAACGGGCTCGGACGTCGCGTTTTTCCCATTCGGCGTGGCGTCAGTCTCCGGCGTAGCCGTAGTCACCGACGTTGCAGCTTCTGTCTTCGGTTCAGCCTCGGCAGCCCGCACTACAGAAGGCTTGTCGATCGCCGGTGAAGACACGGCCTCGTCACCGCTCGATGCCTTGTCATCGGCCAGCGTTTCTCCGCTGGTAGCGTCGGCGGGAGCAGTCGCTACTGGTGACGCATCAGCGGGGGCACGCTTCGGTGCTGCCTCATCGCTGGTCTGAGGCGACACGTCGGCGCGTGTAGAACGCGGTGCCAACTTCGGGTTTTCGCTCGACGACGTCTGGCCCTGGGCCGGCTGAGAAGTCCCGGTGTCGATATGACGCTCGCCCGGCTCGCGGCTGGTCGGCGTCTCGTTGGGCGATGACTCGCTGGCTGACGCGTTGGCGGGGTGCTCAACAGACGCGTCTGTCGCTTCGACGACCTTGCTTTCTGCGTTTGGCTTTTGAGACGGTGTCGGTGACGGCTGGATCACGTCCGCGGCAGGCGTCGGACTAGCGACATCGGACTGACTCCGGTTTTCGCTGCTCCGAGGCTCGGCGACCGGCATATCGGACTTTTCGGCACTATCGTCGGCAGCGGTCGCAGGCGCTGAAGTTGGCTTGTCTTGCTCGGCCTTTTTCGGCGCTTCCGAGGGCTTGCCTGCCTTCGGTTCGGTGGCCTTGGCTTCAGGACCCTGGGGCTCTGAGCTTTTGGCTTCGGTCGGCTTGGCTTCGCTTGGCTTCGCTTCGGTACCTTGGCGTACAGCCGTGGCGGTATCGGCCGCTGTCGCCGCTGCGTCCGTCTCCGGCGGCGTTGCTGCCTGTAGCCGCTGCTGCTCTTCTGCCGCCGTCGGGTTCAGGGCGTGCTTGCGTGAGCGATTACGCGGATTGTTACGCGTGCGCTTCGGCTTGCTATCGACGGTGTTTTTCGCGACGGACGGCGCATCGGAAGCATCGGAGCGTGACGGTTTGGCATTGTCAGGCTGGCTGCCGTTATCGGGTTTGGTCGCTTCTTGACCAGCGTCGCCCCCTGTCTTATCGGTCCTGCCGCCGCGATTGTCCTGGCGCGGCTGACGATTCTGGCTTTGACGGTTGTCGCTGCGCGAATCATTGCCGTTCTGACGATCGTCCTGGCCCCGACGACGACGGTTATTGCTTTGACGATTGCCGCCGTCGCTCCGTGCGCTACTTTCGTTGCGAGAGTTGCTGTCGCCACGAGAGTTGCCGCCGTCACGAGAGTTGCCGTCGTTACGAGCGTTGCTGTCGTTACGCTTGGTGCTAGCGTCGTTGCGCTGATCGCCGCGCTGGGAAGAATTGCGTGGCGATCGCGAGTTGCCCGAGCTGTTGCCGTTGCCTCCGTTGCGAGAGGTGCCTGCCGGCTGACTGTCGTTGCCGCTGTTCTGGCCACGTTGGCTGGGCGTCGTGCTCGGCTGCGGTACTTCTTCATCGGCCCGACGACGTCCGAACAGCCCTCGGAAGAGCTGCATCAGTCCTCCGTTGGCCTGGGGCTGCTGAGGTGCCGCGGGCATCGTCGGTTTGGCGTCGGCTGGTTTGGTCTGGCCGTTGCTGCGGGCCGGGCTGGAACCGTTACTGGATCTCGGTGTCGACGCTGGCGCTGATTGTTCCGGCTCCTGATGCAACGAGTCCGGCGCAGGGGCCGTATGCTGGACGGTCTGCACTGCTGCCTGAGTACGCTGAATCGGCTTGGCGAGCGTGGGCTCCGGCTCCTTGAGCAGCTCGCTGTCGACGGAGATCTCGAAGCTCGACTTGATTTCGTCGCCGTCTTCGGAAACGTGATCGTCACGGAAGCGCTGTACTTCGTAGTGCGGTGTATCCATTTCGGGGTTCGGCAGCAGTAGAACCTTGACGCCTTGGCGGCGTTCGACGTCAGAAAGGACGTTTCGCTTCTCGTTGAGCAGATAGGTCGCTACCGGTACCGGCAGGATGGCGCGAATTTGGGCGCTGCGTTCCTTCATCGCTTCTTCTTCGATCAGGCGCAGGATCGACAGCGCGATGGAGCGAACGTCGCGGATGGTACCCTGGCCGTCACAGCGGGGGCAGACGACACCGCTGGTCTCGCCGAGAGAAGGGCGTAAACGCTGGCGCGACATTTCCATCAGGCCGAAGCGCGAAATTCTGCCGATCTGAACACGGGCGCGATCGAGCTTGAGCGCATCGCGCACACGATTTTCGACATCTCGCTGATTGCGCGCCGGCGACATGTCGATGAAGTCGATGACAACCAGTCCGCCGATGTCGCGCAGACGCAGTTGACGGGCGATTTCATCGGCTGCTTCCAGATTGGTCTGCAGCGCGGTCTCTTCGATATCGGCGCCGCGGGTGGCGCGAGCCGAGTTGATGTCGATCGACACCAGCGCCTCGGTATGGTCGATGACCACTGAACCACCTGAAGGCAGCTTGACCTCACGCTGATACGCCGT
The DNA here is from genome assembly GCF_003206065.1 of Salinicola halimionae. GTDB lineage: Bacteria > Pseudomonadota > Gammaproteobacteria > Pseudomonadales > Halomonadaceae > Salinicola > Salinicola halimionae. The sequence continues at coordinate 1,046,023 of NZ_PZJQ01000004.1, forward strand.
CTCGATCTGAGACTCGATCTGAAACCGTGAAAACAGCGGCACATCGTCGGTATAGAGCTTGATCTTTTGCTGATAGGAAGGCATCACCTGGCGGATGAAACTCAGGGCCTCCTCGTGCACGTCCTTGCTATCGATCAGGACTTCACCGATGTCCTGACGCAGATAGTCGCGCATGGCGCGGATGATGACGTTGGATTCACGATAAATCAGGAAAGGGGCCGGGCGCTTGACCGCTTCGGTGGTGATCGCCTCCCACACCTGAACGAGATAGTCGAGGTCCCACTGCAGCTCTTCCGGCGAACGGCCGATACCCGCGGTGCGTACGATGACGCCCATCTTGTCGGGCAGGGTCAATTGACCCATGGCTTCCTTGAGCTGGCTGCGCTCTTCGCCTTCGATGCGCCGTGAGATACCACCAGCGCGGGGATTGTTGGGCATAAGTACCAGAAAGCGCCCGGCCAGGCTGACGAAGGTGGTCAGCGCTGCCCCCTTGTTGCCACGCTCTTCCTTGTCGACCTGGACGATGACTTCCTGGCCTTCCTTCAGGACTTCCTTGATGTTCGGGCGGCCCGATGGATCCTTGGAAAAGTATTCGCGGGAGATTTCCTTGAGCGGCAGAAAGCCGTGGCGATCGGCACCAAAGTCGACGAAAGCGGCTTCGAGACTGGGTTCGAGGCGTGTGATCTTGCCCCGGTAAATGTTGGCCTTTTTCTGTTCCCGGGCACCGGATTCGATGTCCAGGTCGTAAAGGCGTTGTCCTTCGACGAGTGCGACACGCAGCTCTTCAGGCTGTGTCGCATTGATGAGCATTCTTTTCATAGAGTCTCGCTAATTGAGCGTGCCGGTGGAAGGCGTGCTGCAATTGGCGACGACGAACCGCTAGCGGTCGTGCTGTGCTCGCGCACATGGATGAAGCGGCCCGGCAAGGTTGAAAGCGCGGCGTGTATCGGAACGAACTCAGCGTGAAACACATACGAGAACCCGCGTCAGAGGCTCGAGGAAAATCTCCGGAAGCCCCGTATCGAAGAGCCTGCAGCGGCCATTGATACGAGTTCAGATCGACGTTCGTCGAGACCAGTGGCGTGCTTGCTCGTTACCGTTGCATCGTTGCTTTCATGACTTGCTTTTCATGGGTGCTACACGAACATGGGTTGAGTACGAAACGGTGGCAGGACATGTCACGGTACGCTCTTCATCGACGTATCCGGTCCTGCAGACTGCCGTCTATATCACTTGGCATTGTTCGGTTCGGCGACGCCTTCCACTGGTACCTGTGGATTTCCCGCGAGCAGGGCGATCTGGGGTAACAGTCGCGCTCTCGAGTCGGGGCCTGGCGTTCCAAACGTGTTTTGATCACTCCAGCAGCCGTGAGCGGTTGGCTTCATTAACTCTCTGGAAGATCGAGACATTTATTCACTCCGGCCAGCATATCCAGTGGCTGGCGCCTGAATGGGCTCTCACCCATCGAGTGACTCGCAATATAACAGTAATGCCGAGGTAGCGGCAATTGAGCTCGCGCTGATGGTTGGGTGCGTTAGAATGGCGGCCGGCGGCGCGATGGTGTAGCCGCAGAGCGGCGTTTAGGGGGTCGAGGATGGCCGAAGGCCAGGAAGTTCAGTTTATCGAGGTCAGCGAGTCCCAGCAGGGGCAGCGTATCGACAATTTCTTGCGTACGCGGCTCAAGGGCGCGCCGAAATCGCTTATCTACCGCATCGTTCGCAAGGGTGAGGTGCGGGTCAATAAGAAGCGGGTCAAGGCGGACTATCGTGTCCAGGCCGGCGATCTGGTGCGGGTGCCGCCATTGAGGCTGGCCCCGGAGAGTGCGGTCAAGGAGGCCAGCGAGAGTTTGCGCAATCTCCTGGCCGGCAGCGTCGTCATCGAGGGTCCGGACTGGCTGGTGATCAATAAACCTTCCGGACTGGCAGTGCACGGAGGAAGCGGGGTCAAGATCGGATTGATCGAGGCGCTGCGTCAGGTGCGCGAGGACCTGGATTTTCTCGAGCTGGTTCATCGACTCGACCGGGATACCTCGGGATGCCTGTTGTTGGCCAAGAACCGGGAGTCGCTGCTGTCTCTCAATACCGCTTTGCGTGAGCGTCGCGTGGAGAAAGGCTATCTGGCTTTGGTGCAGGGGCGGTGGCCGGCGCGGCGCGACTACGTCAGTGCGCGACTGGATCGCTATGACGCCGGCAACGGCGAGCGTCGTGTCCGGGTGGATGACAATGGCAAAGTCTCGCGGACCCGATTCGCGGTGCGTGAAACCTTCCCGAAAGTGACCTTGATCGAGGCGGAGCCGGTCACCGGCCGCACTCACCAGATTCGGGTGCATGCCGCTCACGCGGGTCACGCGCTGCTGGGGGACGATAAGTACGGTACCGCGGAAGGTGGTTATCTCGCGCGCTCTCTGCGCCTGGATCGGCTGTTTTTGCATGCATTGACGCTGACCTTCCCGGACCCGAAAAGTGGGCGTCCCGTGCAGGTGAGGGCGCCGCTCGACCCCGAGTTGGAGAAGGTGCTGGAGCGTGCTCGCCATGGTCAGTGAAATGACGAGGGCCAGTGTCAATCACAGTGGGCGGGCACAACCTCGCTGCCGTTACCGGCTGGTCATCTTTGACTGGGACGGCACGTTGATGGATTCGGCTGATCGTATCGTCGCCTGCATGCAGATAGCCGCGCGTGAACTGCAGTGGGACGTGCCGAGCGCTGCTGCGGTTCGCGATATCATCGGTCTGGGGCTGCCCGAAGCGATGTCTCAGCTCTTCCCGGGTATCACCTCCGGTGAGCAGGATCGGTTGCGCGAGACCTACGGTCATCAGTTCCGCTTGGCCGACCGTATCCCGGCGCCATTTTTCCCCGGGGTCATCGAAGGCATCGAACGGTTGCGACGTGATTCGACCTGTCGACTGGCGGTGGCGACCGGCAAAAGCCGCCGCGGGCTGGATCGCGCCATGAGCCACGGCGCCTGCGGCGACTGGTTCGTGGCCAGCCGGACCGCCGACCTCACGCGCTCGAAGCCGCACCCGCAAATGCTGGAAGAGTTGCTGGTCGAATGTGACGCGACGGTGGAAGAAGCCGTGATGATCGGCGATACCGAATATGATCTGGAAATGGCACGGGCGATTGGCATGGATCGCGTCGCGGTGACCTATGGGGTTCACGAGCGTGGACGGCTGTTGCGCAGTGAGCCGCTCCTCGTTGCCGAGGACTTTTCTTCTCTCGCCGAGTGGCTGCTGGTCTGACGGTTCGTCGACAGACCCTGGGTGTTGGAAATCAGCAAGGAGAGATTGATGAGCGACGATCGGCACGATGATTGGACCCAGGGACCTGAGTTGAACTCGGAAGAAGCCGGGCGGCGCAGGGCGTCGCACTCGGGTGACGGCGAATCAACCGGTGCGGATAGCGATCCCGATACGGTGCGCTTGGCTGAAGTGCGGATGATGGACCGTTGGATCGGCGGGGTCCTGGCCGAGCAGCGTCGCTCTCGGCGCTGGAAAATTTTCTTCCGCCTGCTGTTTGCACTGCTCGTGATTGCCGGGCTCTGCCTGAGTGGCTACGCCATGTTCCTGGCCCAGGGCGAAGGGATGTCGGCCGGCAAGCGCCATCTTGGCGTCGTCGATGTCAGCGGGCCCATCGATGCGAACGGCCAGGCCAACGCCGAGCGCATCATCGAAGGTCTGCAGCAGGCGTGGAAGGATCCGGGCTCCGATGCGGTCGTGTTGCATATCAACAGCCCCGGCGGCAGTCCGGTGCAGTCGCAGCGTGTCTACGACGAGATTCGCTATTTGCAAGAGCAGGGCGACAAGCCGATTCTGGCGGTGATCGAGGATATCGGTGCCAGTGGCGCCTACTATATGGCATCGGCGGCGGATCGAATCTACGCCTCGCCGGCGAGTCTGGTCGGATCCATTGGCGTCATCAGTGCGGGCTTCGGCCTGGAGGGCGCGATCGACAAGGTCGGCGTGAAGCGACGTGTTTTCACGGCCGGCGAGAACAAGGCGTTCATGGATCCGTTCTCCGAAATTTCCCCGTCGCAGCGGGCGTTCTGGCAGTCGGTCCTGAATACGACGCATCGGCAGTTCATCGATGCCGTCAAGGCCGGGCGCGGCGATCGTCTCAGCGATGACCCCGAGCTGTTTTCCGGACTGATCTGGACCGGGGAACAGGCGAAGTCGCTGGGGTTGATCGATGACATCAGCAGTCTCGAGCAGCTGTCGAGAGCACGTCTCGGGGAAGTGAGCCTGAAGGACTACACGCCGTCGCTGGATCCCTGGTCGCTGGTCTCCAACAAGCTCACCAGCGCGGCGGCCCACTGGCTGGGACTGAGTAGCCCCGCATCGCCGGTGCGCTATCAGCTACCTTGACCGTTTCCCTGATAGCCTCTCAGCGGATTCACGCCTGCCTCTCTCAGCAGTTCGCACAGCTTGATGAGAGGTAGGCCGATCAGGGTGTTGGGGTCATCACCTTCGAAGCGCTCGAACAGCGCAATGCCAAGGCCTTCCATCCGAAAGCTCCCCGAGCTGTCGTACGGTTGATCATGGGAGACGTAGTCTTCGATCTCCTCGTCACTCAGCTTTCGGAACCAAACGTGGTAGGTCTCGTGAACGACGCGATGACGTCCCGCGCGGGTATCGATCAGGGCAAGGCCGGTCATGAAGCTGACCTGTTGGCCCGAGAACCGGCGCAGGTTGGCGCAGGCGGTCCCGAAGTCGCCAGGCTTTCCCAGAATGTCATCCTCGAAAAGCGCCAGCTGATCGGCGCCGATGATCAGGTGGTCGGTGTAATCGGCCGCAATTGCCTGCGCCTTGGAGAGTGCCAGTCGATGTGCCAGGGTGGCTGCATCTTCTCCTTCGCGGCGGCTTTCGTCGATTTCCGGGGCGGCCCATTGATAGGGGATTTCCAGTCGATCCAGCAGCTGTCGGCGGTAGCGGGAGCTGGAGGCGAGTACCAGTCGAGACATGGGCGTTTTCTCTTGTCTTCGGTCAATAAAAAGAGGCGTTGCCGCTCAGCGAAGGGCGGCATTGCGACAGGCCGGACATGGCGTGGAGCGGGCTACATCTCAGGCCATGCAGACGTTTTGTCGGATGCCGGTATTAAACACGGTCTTGAAACATGGGGTTTCGAACATGGTTTCTCGGCAGAGTTTGCAGCAACAATTTTCAACGACAGGATAGCGCGGTCCAAGCGCTTTGACAGAGGTCCAGTGAATCCCTATGATGTCGCGCCTATGTTGACCAGACGACTTCCTCCCACCGTTGAGCCCTATCGGGCAGCGGCAAATCGAGAAACCATCGAGGGGCTCGTTGACCTCGAGAAGCTGGCGCGCCTGGAAGACGAGGTTGGAGTGCAGCATGGCAGTGCCATCGTCAAGCTGCAGTTCGATGTCGACACCCAGCGACGTCATCTCATCGATGGGGAGCTGGAAGCGGATCTCATGGTGCCTTGCCGGCGTTGCCTGCAGCCCATGCCGGTGTCCGTGGTAAGTCATTTCAAGCTCGCGGTCGTCAGTGATGATGCCTTGGCGGCGGAAGTGCCCAGCGACTACGAGCCGGTGCTGGTCAACAACGAACAGCTGGACCTGCTGGGGGCGGTGGAGGATGAGTTGATTCTCAGCCTGCCCCAAGTGGTCTATCACGATGAAGCGGATTGCGCCGTTTCTCGTGAGCAGATGAGCAGCGGTGACGCTTCGATCGCTAAAGCGACCCGCCCTGACAATCCTTTCGACGTCCTCAAGTCGTTGAAAGGAAAAATTTGAACCTGAAAGACATTGACGTTGGAGTCATATCATGGCTGTTCAAAAAAACCGTAAGACCCGTTCCAAGCGCGGCATGCGCCGCGCTCACGATGCACTGACCTCACCGGCTCTCTCCAAGGATCCGGAAACCGGCACCACGCATCTTCGTCACCACGTAGCGCCGGACGGCTATTACCGTGGCCGTAAGGTCGTCGAAGTTTAACGAGACCTCAGGCGTTTCGTCAGGCAATGCGCATCGCTATCGATGCCATGGGCGGGGACTTCGGTCCCCGCGCCACTATTGGTGGATTGCTGTTGGCGCTGGCACGTCACCCTGAGCTCGAGCCTCTGGTTTTCGGGCCGCTAGAAGAGCTCGAGACCTTGATGGTGGCGCTGGCCAAAACGCCGTCAGATGCCGGTAGTGCCAAGCGCATTACGATTGTCGATGCTCCGCGAGTGGTGCTGCAATCCACGCCGCCGATGGAGGTTTACGACGATCCGACGGCAACCAGCCTTTACGGCATGCTGGAAGCGGTGCGCGAACAGCGGGCTGTCGCTGGCATTACCTGTGGCAATACTGGGGCGCTGGTCGCGTTGGCGCGGCGTGAATTGGGCAGCGTTGCGGGAATTTCTCGTCCGGCCATCAGTTCGGCAGTGCCGACCCGTCAGGGTGGGCGCTGCTACCTGCTGGACCTGGGGGCCAGCGTCGACGTGCATGCTCGGCACCTGGTCGATTTCGCCCACATGGGGGCGCTGATGGCGCGTGTGGTCGATGGTGTGGCAGTACCTCGAGTCGCGCTGCTCAACATGGGTGTCGAGGCGAACAAGGGCGTTGCCCGGGTACGTGAGGCAGATGCACTACTTAGAGCGCGCGGTAGCAGCGACTTCGATTACGTCGGTTATCTCGAAGGCGATGCCATATTCTCCGGTCGGGCCGATGTGGTCGTCTGTGACGGGTTCGTCGGTAACGCTGTGCTAAAGGCAAGCGAGGGGGTGGCTCAGATGCTGCTCAAACGGTTGCAGGCGACATTTGATTCCCACTGGTCGACGCGCCTGGTGACGTTGCTGGCGCGGCCGGCGCTGATGCGATTCAAGGCTCAGTTGGACCCGGTGCGTCACAACGGCGCGAGTCTGCTCGGGCTTAACCGCATCGTCGTCAAAAGCCATGGTAATGCCGGGCCAGAGGCCTTTGCCTTTGCCATCGACCGTGCAGTGCGCGAGGTGGAAGTCGGGCTGCCGGATCATTTTCGCGCTGCATGGTCTCAGAACGCAGCGACGCCTCTTATCTCGTCGACCGTTACCGACGGCCGAGTGGATAGCGGGTCTCGCGATTCGACGAGAACCGACGGTCCATCATTTCAAGGGTGAGCGCGATGACGCAATCACTGGCTTTGGTCTTTCCAGGGCAGGGTTCGCAGCAGATCGGCATGCTGCGAGAGCTGGCCGAGCGTTACAGTGTTGTACGCACGACCTTCGATGAAGCATCGGAAGCGTTGGGTTACGATCTCTGGCACGTCGTTCAGGAAGGGCCCGAAGAAAAACTCAATGCAACGGCCTGTACGCAACCTGCGCTGCTAACTGCCAGCGTGGCAATTTGGCGTGTCTGGCAGGAGCTTGAAGGGCCGCGTCCCGGCATGATGGCGGGACACAGTCTGGGCGAGTACAGCGCGATGGTCTGCTCCGGTGCGCTCGGCTTTGCCGAAGGTGTACGGCTGGTTCGTCTGCGTGGCGAGGCAATGCAGCAAGCCGTGCCGGCCGGTGTCGGCGCCATGGCCGCGATTTTGGGGTTGGACGACACGGCGGTCGAAATGGCCTGTCGTGATGCCGCTCAGTCAGAAGTGGTTTCCGCGGTCAATTACAACTCTCCCGGCCAGGTCGTGATTGCCGGTAATCAGGCTGCCGTGGATCGCGCGATGGCGCTGTGTCAGGAGGCGGGTGCCAAACGGGCGTTGCCGCTGCCGGTCTCTGTGCCCTCTCATTGTGCGCTGATGCAGCCTGCCGCCGAGCGGGTCGATGCTGCCATGGCGGCGTTGGATTTCAAGCTACCGCGCTATGCGGTCTATCAGAACGTCAACGGCCAGGTTGCACAGACGACCGAGGTGCTTCAGCAGCGTCTGGTCGAGCAGCTTTACCGTCCAGTACGCTGGACCGACTGTGTTAACGCGATGTTCGAAGATGGCGCCACCGTGTTCATCGAGTGCGGGCCGGGCAAAGTGCTGACCGGATTGAACAAGCGCATTCAGCGTCAAGCGAGGGGTATTGCGGTCAACGATCCCGATACCTTGGCTTCGGCGCTCGAGCTGGCGCGTGACGCGCTGGACGTACAAGAGCCTTGAGGGATGACATCATGACCGAACGTAGAGTTGCGCTGGTCACGGGGGCGAGCCGAGGCATCGGCCGCGCGGTAGCGCGTGAGTTGGGGCGCCAGGGACGCATCGTGATCGCGACGGCCACCAGTGAAGCTGGCGCCGGCAGGATCGACGACGACCTCAAGGCCGAGGGTATCGAAGGGTTGGGTCTGGCGCTCGACGTGACCGATCAGGCCAGCGTAGACGCCCTATTCAAACGCATCACCGAGGACTTCGGCGCACCAACCATCTTGGTCAACAATGCTGGCATCACGCGTGACAATCTGCTCATGCGGATGAAGGAAGACGAGTGGGATGCCGTGCTCGATACCAACCTCAAGTCCGTCTATCGTGTCTCCAAAGCCAGTCTCAAGGGGATGACGCGGGCCCGCTTCGGTCGTATCGTCAACGTCAGCTCCGTTGTCGCGATGATGGGGAATCTGGGGCAGGTCAACTATGCTGCTGCCAAAGCGGGCATGGAGGGCTTTACCCGGGCCTTGGCGCGTGAAGTGTCTTCGCGTGCGATCACGGTCAATGCCGTGGCCCCCGGCTTCATCGATACCGATATGACGCAGTCTTTACCGGAGGCGCAGCGTGAAGCGCTTCTGAAACAGATTCCGTTGGCGCGACTGGGCCAGCCGGAAGAAATCGCCGCCGCGATTGCTTTTCTCGCCAGCGATGCAGCCGGGTACATTACCGGCGAAACGCTGCAGGTTAACGGTGGCATGAACATGCGGTAATCCTCCCGCGACGCGGGTTGCGTCGTCTGGGGGCGGTCTATAAACTACCCGCAGCTTTTTAGCTGGCGGATTCGTACCACTAGGAGTAACGACATAATGAGCACCATCGAAGAGCGCGTGAAGAAGGTTGTTGCCGAACGCCTGAACGTCAAGGAAGAGGACATCCAGAACTCCTCATCCTTCACCGAAGACCTCGGCGCGGATTCGCTGGATACCGTCGAACTGGTGATGGCGCTCGAAGAGGAATTCGACACCGAAATTCCCGACGAAGAAGCTGAGAAGATCACGACCGTTCAGGAAGCGATCGATTACATCGTTGCTCATCAGTAAGCCTGGCGCGCTCCGCTGAAGGCGGGAAGCCAGGAAGGCTGATAGTATCGATGTCCGGAAAGCCGCTCTCATGTAGAGCGGCTTTCTGCATTCTGGGCGATCCGGCCGGGAAGAGGTGTCATGAAATGGATCGTCTGGCTCGGTTGTGCTGCCTAGGAGCTGAAGATCCGGGGGCGCGCAAGTCAGAGTCGAAAAACGTGGATCGGTGTTCGAGAGCGGTAATAGTGGAATTGTAAGGTCGAACGTTCAAAAGGTGTCAGCCCAAAGTCCCGGCTTACGACGCCCATCTCTCGGCTTGTTCAGGTATAATTCGCGCCAGTCGGGCCGAGGTGATAGCGGCGATCTGGTGGGACGATGACGGGCAAGACGTCGTCCTTCATGAGTCACGCCTCAGTGGCCATCAGGAAGTTCGGAGGAGATTCGATGCCGCGCAGAAGAGTGGTGGTGACCGGAATGGGGCTGGTAACGCCAGTCGGCAACACGGTCGAGGAGAGCTGGAAAAGCCTTCTCTCAGGGATGAGTGGCATCACGCCGATCGAGCATTTCGATACGACCGGCTTCAATACGCGGTTCGGTGGTGCGATCAAGGATTTCGATATTGGCGAGTATCTCAATCCCAAGGATGCTCGCAAGATGGACCTGTTCATCCAGTATGGAGTGGCGGCGGCAACGCAGGCGTTGCGCCATTCCGGAATCGAATGCACCGAAGCCAATGCCCATCGAATCGGTGTTGCCATCGGTTCGGGTATCGGCGGCCTGCCGATGATCGAACGTAATCACGACTCCCTTCGTAAGGGCGGGGCGCGTCGAATCTCGCCGTTCTTCGTGCCGGGGTCGATCATCAACATGATCTCCGGCAGTCTGGCCATTCAGCATGGCTTCAAAGGGCCCAATATCGCCATCACTACTGCCTGTACGACGGGCACGCACAACATCGGTTACAGCGCTCGTACGATCGCCTACGGCGATGCCGACGTGATGTTCTGCGGTGGTGCCGAAATGGCGACCACGCCGCTAGGCTTGGGCGGGTTCTCTGCTGCCAGGGCGCTTTCTACGCGTAACGACGATCCGCAGGCCGCAAGCCGGCCCTGGGATCGCGATCGCGACGGTTTCGTATTGTCCGATGGTGCTGGCGTGATGGTCTTGGAGGAGTATGAGCACGCCAAGCGTCGTGGGGCGACGATTCATGCGGAGCTGACCGGCTTCGGAATGAGCGATGACGCTTTCCACATGACCTCGCCGCCGGAAGATGGCAACGGCGCGGCGGCGTCGATGGCCAATGCCATTCGCGACGCCGGCATCGATCCCGCCGAGATCGATTACATCAATGCGCATGGCACCTCCACATCGGCGGGTGACGTGGCGGAAAGCCGTGCGGTGGAGCGGGTCATGGGGGATAGCGCTCGTCAGGTGGCGGTCAGCTCGACCAAGTCGATGGTTGGCCATCTGTTAGGGGCTGCCGGCGCCGTCGAGGCGATCTTCTGCGTGCTGGCGATTCGCGATCAGGTCGCGCCGCCGACCATCAATCTCGACAACCCGGATGAGGGTTGCGTGCTGGACTACGTGCCCAACACCGCGCGCGAGATGCCGATTCGCACGGCGCTGTCGAACTCATTCGGGTTCGGCGGGACCAACGGCTCGCTGATCTTCACTCAGGTCTAGATCGATGCACGACGTGGCAGTGCCGATCGACGATCGTGGTCTGGCCTATGGCGATGGGCTGTTCGAGACCGTACTGGTTCGGGATGGACAGCCGTTGTTGTGGGGCTATCACATGGCTCGCCTCGAGCGGGGGATCGATCGATTGGCTCTGCCACGGCCGAACTTCGATGCGTTTCATGCGCTACCGGCTCAATGCGGGCCGGGTCTTCGAGTTCTCAAGCTAATACTGACGCGCGGCAGTGGCGGGCGGGGTTATCGTCCACTCGAGACCGCCGGCCTGCGGTGGCGCTGGACGGACTCGCCATTTCAGCCGTCGCCCGGGCGTTGGTTCGAGGGCATCTCTGTACGTTGTTGCGAACTGCGCCTGGGTATTCAGCCACGCCTGGCCGGTATCAAGCATCTGGCTCGGTTGGAGAACGTACTGGCGCGGCAGGAATGGCAGGACGACTCGATTGCCGAAGGGTTGCTCTGCGACAGTCAGGGGTATCTGGTCGAAGCTACGGCCATGAATCTGGTCTGGTGCCGAGAGGGCCGGCTCGAGACACCGTTGCTCGATCGGTGCGGTGTCGAGGGTACGCTGTTGAATGCGCTGGATGACGTCGTCGATCTCGATCGGGTACGCGTCGGGCTCGACACCTTGCTGGCGGCTGACGCCGCCTGGCTGATCAACAGCGTTCAGGGCGTGTGGCCCCTTCGCCGGCTCGATGATAGCGTCGGCAACACTCTCAAGCAGTGGTCGCTCGAATCGAACGATACTTTCCGCCACGCTGCCCATCGGCAGTTGGGTTATCCGCTGAATCTCGGCGATTGACGCTCGTATCATGCCCAAAAGCCGTCTTTGCGCGGCTTCCGGCGATTAAGGATAAACATGCGTGTCCTCAAAATTCTGATCGTGCTGCTGGTGGTGGCGACGATCGCGGTCTTTGGCGGGTTTCACTACTGGCAGAAACAGCTCGATGCACCGATCGCGATCGACCAATCGACGATCTACGAGGTGCCTCGCGGCGCCGCATACACCCAGGTCGTGCATGACCTCGCGAGCCGCGGCATGATCGATGCGGCGTGGCCCTATCAGCTGCTTGCGCGCATCGCACCCGAAGCCACCCAAGGGTTGCGTGCCGGAGAGTTCGAACTCGAACCGGGGATGAACGGCCGTCAGCTCATCGCGCATCTCTCCAGCGATCAGGTCGTCACCTATCGGCTGACGATCCCGGAAGGTTGGACCTTCAAGCAGATGCGCCGGCTGCTGGATCAGGCACCCAAGCTCGATCACCGTACTCAGGGCATGAGTGACGATGACGTGATGGCGAAGCTAGGGCATGGCCAGACCTATCCAGAAGGCCAATTCTTCCCTGATACCTATCGCTATCACAAAGGTGTGACGGATACTGAAATTCTTCGTCGCGCCTATGATCGTATGCAACAGACCCTGGCTAGCGTCTGGGACGAACGCGATGACGGCCTGCCCATCGATTCACCCTATCAGGCGCTGATCCTCGCCTCGCTGATCGAACGGGAAACCGGCGTGCCCAACGAGCGCGGCGAGATCGCCGGGGTGTTCGTACGCCGGCTGCAGAAGGGCATGCGGCTGCAGACCGACCCCACCGTGATCTACGGCATGGGCGACAGCTACATCGGCAACATCACCCGCGCCGATCTTCAACGCCAGAACGCCTACAATACCTACGTCATCGAAGGCCTACCTCCAACTCCGATCGCGATGCCGGGATTGGGTTCGCTAAAAGCTGCCGTTCATCCGGCAAAGGGCGATGCGCTCTATTTCGTGGCGAAAGGCGATGGCTCGCACCAGTTTTCCAGGACGTTGCAGGAACATAACGCTGCCGTCCGGCGCTATATTCTGAATCGCGATTGAGATCGCGGGGCTTACATCCACGACACCGACCACAGCGACGAGACGACACCGCATGAGTGCAGGCGATATCGAACAGCGGACCGGCCGCTTCATCACGCTGGAAGGTGGCGAAGGCGTCGGCAAGACGACCAATGTCACTTTCGTCTGCGATTGGCTGACTTTGCGAGGGATCGAGGTGGTACGCACCCGCGAGCCCGGTGGCACGCCCGGTGCCGAAGCGATCCGCGAACTGCTGCTGGACCCCACGCGTGAAGAGGCCTGGAGCGACGACGCCGAGCTGCTATTGGTCTTCGCGGCCCGCGCCCAGCATCTCGCCGAGCGCATTCGTCCGGCGCTCGAACGCGGCGCGTGGGTCGTCTGCGATCGCTTCACTGACGCCACTTTTGCCTATCAGGGCGGTGGCCGCGGTGTGGATCTCGATCGCATTCGCACGTTGGAGGCGCTGGTCCAGAATGGTTTGCAGCCGGATCTCACGCTACTGCTCGATGTTCCACTAAGCGTCGCCGCGCAGCGGGTGGCCCAGCGTGGCGCGCAGCTAGATCGCTTCGAGCGCGAGCGGGATACGTTCTTCGAAGCCGTGCGGGATACCTACCTGGCGCGAGCCAACGACGACGCGCGCTTCGCGGTCATCGATGCTTCCCCTTCGCTGGAACAAGTCCAGCACGCCATCGGCCAGTGTCTCGATCAGCGGTTGGCCACATGGCTATGAATCCATTGCCATGGCAGCACGATCGTTGGCGAAAGCTGATCGAGCTCCAGGATAGCGGTCGTCTTCCGCATGCCTTGCTGCTATCGGGGCCGCGCGGCATCGGCAAGCAGCCGCTGGTCGATGCGTTGATTGCGCGGACCCTGTGTCGAGCGCCCGGCGACGTTGCCTGCGGCGAATGCCACGGCTGCCGGATGTTGGGGGCAGGTTACCATCCCGATCTGCTCAGCGTGGGGCTGGTGGAAAAATCCCGGCAGATACGCGTCGATGCGATTCGCAAGGTCAACGGCTTCGTTTCCCAGACGGCTCAGCAGGGTGGCTATCGCGTTATCCGGATCGAACCGGCCGAGGCGATGAACGTCGCCGCTTCGAACGCGCTGCTGAAAAGCCTCGAGGAGCCGGGCGAGCGAACCTTGTTCATTCTGGTATCCGATACTCCCTCGCGGTTGCTGCCGACCATTCGCTCTCGCTGCCAGCACTGGAATCTGGTGGCGCCACCGCTGGAGCAAGCCGAACCGTGGCTACGCGAACGCCTGGGGGATAGCGATGAAGCGCGCTTCTGGCTGCGCGTCGCCGGCGGATTGCCGCTACTGGCCGAGGAGCTGGCGGGCGCTGACGCTCGCCAGCTGCGCCAGGATATGCGCGAACTCTTCGATGCGCTGGTGCGGGGCGGGGAGCCCGTCGGCGAAGCGGCCAGGCTCGATGCGCAGGCACTCGATCGCATACTATGGTACGGCATCGCCTGGCTCGAAGACCTGATTCGCCTCGGTTTATCAGGCGATCCACAGCAAGTGCGTAACAGTGATCTACTGCCGCTCTTTCGCCAGGCGGTCAAGAATGCTCGGGTTCGCGATTGGTTCCGGTTGCTCGATTACGCTCGAGAACAACGTCGTCTGGTAGCCGCCGGGGGCAATCCGAACCCACAGCTGGTATTCGAAGCCTGGCTGGTTCGCTGGTCGGCGTTGCTGAGGTCCTGAACAAGCGCTTTGGCCGAGAGCTCTTATCAAGAGCCCGGGACAGAGCGCCGGGCCGATAAGCCGATGAACGTCGGGGTCTCGACAACGATGCGTCAATGATGCGGAAGGTGAAACCGATGAATGCCCAGAAAGCGCTGTCGTTGACGATCCGCGACGATGACACCCTGCGTAGTGCCTACATGCCATGGTTGGAACGTGGAGGATTGTTCGTGCCAACCGAACTCGACTATCGGATGGGCCAATCTGTCCATTTGTGGGTCACGCTGCCGGATGAAAGCGGACGCTTCCCCGTCGATGGCGAGGTCGTATGGCTGACCCCGAGCGGCGCCAGCCATCGCCTGGTTGGCATTGGCGTCCATTTCAGCGCCGATGATCACACGTTGCGCGAGCGTATCGAAACTCGGCTGCGGTCTGCGAAGGGTAGTGGTGGCGCCACCAGTTACACCCTCTGACCGTCGGCAGGTCCCGATGGCTTGTCAGCGCTGCCCATTCGGTTCCTGTCAGGCTCAGGCGTTTCCTCCGTGTCGCACCGCATTGCCAGAAAGACCTACTGTTTCGTTCCACGTTTCATTTCATTATGGAAGTTTGCATGTTCGTCGATTCCCATTGTCATCTCGATCGTCTCGATCTGACGCCCTACGACGGCGATCTCGATCTGGCCCTGCAGGCTGCTCGGACCCGCGGCGTTCATCGTTTTCTGGCGATCTCGACATCGCTGGAAGGTGCCCCGAATCTGGCCGAGATCGCGCGACGTCATGATGATGTCGATATCAGCGTGGGCTTACATCCGCTGCATGAGGTGGCAGTGGAGCCCGATAGCGAGGCGATTCAGGACTGCGCGGACCGCTACGGTGCGGTCGCCATCGGCGAAACCGGCTTGGATTTCCACTACGACAGCGTGCCGCGAGAGACCCAGCACCGGCGTTTTGTCGCCCACCTTCAGGCCGCTCACGAGCTCGAGCTGCCCGTGGTCATTCATACCCGCGAGGCACGCGACGAGACGCTGGCACTGATTCGCCAGCACATCGATCCGAAGGTCGGTGGCGTGCTTCACTGTTTTACCGAAGATCTCGACATGGCGCGGGAGGCGGTAAGATCGGGCTTCTATATTTCACTGTCGGGGATCGTCACGTTCGCCAGCGCCGATGCGCTGCGCGACGTAGCACGCCAGGTGCCGCTGGATCGCTTATTGATCGAAACCGATAGTCCGTTTCTGGCACCGGTACCCTATCGCGGCCGTCCCAACGAGCCGCAGTGGGTCGTCGAGGTTGCCGAGAGCATCGCGCGCGAGCGCGGCATTACCGTTGACGAAGTGGCGATGCAGACGCGCGCCAACTTCTATCGGCTATTTCCCGGCAGCGCGCCCGACGCTCGAGCCGACAATCCATTCGGTTGATAACGCTCATTGCCAGAGGATGCCTCCATCCGGATGCGGGCGTCGTCATACGGAGACCCTAGTGAAACTCGATACGCTGTTTCAACAGTTCGATGGACAGGCCATACCGCCGCTCGAGCAGTGGGATCCACCTTCGTGCGGCGACATGGATCTGATCATCATGGCCAGCGGTGACTGGGTTCACGAGGGCTCCCCAATCCGGCGTCCGGCCCTGGTCAGCTTGTTGAGTCGAGTCCTGCGACGTGAAGCCGACGGTGGCTACTACCTGGTGACGCCGGCGGAGAAGCTGCGCATCGTCGTCGAGGATCTACCGTTGCTTGTAATAGACGCCGATCCGGTCGGTTCCGATTGGATGGCAACGACAGCCTGTGGTGACCGTGTGCCGCTGGACGTCGGTCATCAACTCCATCTGCTGAAGACGCCGACAGGTGATTTGCTGCCAGCGTTGCCCATTCGGCATGGTTTACAGGCACGCCTGCATCGCAATCTGTTCTATCGCTGGGTAGAACTCGCTGAGACGCACGGCGACGAGGTGGGGCTGTGGAGTGGTGGCGTATGGCACTCGTTGGGTCGCTCTGACGCCGGGGTGCCATGAACGAACTTGTGAATTCGACGTCATCCGAGATCGCACCGGCTGGCGGCTTGACCCCCGAACAACGCGCGGTGGTCGACCATCGGGAGGGTCATGCGAGAGTGGCGGCAGTTGCCGGTGCCGGCAAGACCACGACGCTGGTGAAGCGAGTGCTTCATCTGCTCGCTGGTGGCGAAAACCCGCGGCGCATCCTGGTGTTGATGTTCAATCGCGCGGCGCGCGACGACTTTCGGGCCAAGCTGGCGCGGGAGGCGCCCTCTGACGTCGTGCTGCCGGAGGTGCGCACTTTTCACTCTATCGGCCATCGCTTGACCCAAAGTCTGACCCGCTGGGGTTATCTACCGCCGCGCCAGCTGCTGCAGGCGGACTGGCAGCGAGAGCGGTTGCTACGTCAGGCAGTGATGCAGAGCCTGGAATCTGCCGACAGCGAAACCCGAGAGGCCGCGCTGGATGCGGACCGGCTCGAGGCGTTCGGCCAGTTCTGTGACCTGGTCAAGGCTGAGGTCGCCACGCCGGCCGAGCTGTTCGAGAAGCTTGGCTACACCGGCAGTGAGCGTCACTTCATCGATGCCTTCGATGTGGCCGAGTCGTTGCTGGAATCTGCCGGGCAGATGACTTACGCGGATCTGCTCTATCGGCCGTTGCAGTGTCTCGAGCGCCATTCCGAGGCGCGTCGCCGCGTCGAGGGATTTCTCGGCCACGTCATCGTCGACGAGTACCAGGACATTAATGAAGCCCAGCTGCGGCTGCTCAAGTTACTGTCCGGCGATGCGGCGCAGGTGATGGCAGTCGGCGACGCCAATCAGTGCATCTATGAGTGGCGGGGCGCACGGCCCGACGCGATGCTGGCGCGCTTCGATGGTCTGTTCGGTCGGGCCAGCGAGTATCCGCTTTCTTACACGTTTCGCCACGGCCATGCGCTGGCGCTGGCGGCCAATCATGCCATTCGCGGCAATCGCCAGCGCTGGGATCAGCTCTGTCTGGCGGCGCCCGGCAATCCATTGACTCGATTACAGGCAGGCGCCGGGGCCGCCAAGCTGCTCGAGGCGCTGCAGCGCTGGCATGCCGATGGCCGGCGCAGTGACGAAGCCTGCGTACTGGTCCGCAGCTGGTCGTTGTCGGTCTCGGTGCAGCTTCAACTGCTGCGGGCCGGCATACCGTTCCGTCTTGCCCAGGAAGAGCGCTTCGTGTTTCGGCTGCCGTTAGTGCAAGCGTTGGCGGGTTATCTCCAGTTGGCGCGTGAACCACAGCGGCTGCACGATCCCGCCCATTTGATTCTGCTGTTCTCCCAGCCCACGACGTTCGTCGCCCAGGATCGCGTGCGCCGTCTGGTCGATGAACTGGTCCGTAATCAGCAGTGGCCGGCTCGCGAGGCCTCGGTGCTGGTCGGGCTCAAGCCCGGCCAGCGTCGCCACCTCAAGCGGCGTTGGCAGCTGCTTTGCGAGTTGCCCAAGCTGGCGGCCTGGCCACCGGCCAAGCTGCTCGAACACGTCGTCGACGCCATCGATGCGGAAAAGGTATTGCGCCGTTCGGCCGCACGCCGGGAGAAGGGCGACGATGACGTGCGGCTGCTCGATGTGTTGATCGAACAGGCTGGCGAACTGGCCAATGATCCGGCTGCATTCATCGAGCTGCTGCGCAACCCGGTAGAAAATCGGCCGGATGGCGTGCTGATCAGTACCGTTCACGGTGCCAAGGGCCTCGAGTGGCCTCTCGTCGCCGTATGGGGGCTCAATGAGGAGGATTTTCCCCATTTCAGCCGTGACAATCCGCTCTCGCCGGAACGGCTGGAGGAGGAGCGTCGCCTATACTACGTCGCCATCACTCGGGCTCGGGAACGCTTGCTGCTGATACACGATGGCGGCGATCATCGACCGAGTCGCTTTCTCGAAGAGACCGCGGTAGAGGACTGCAGTCGAATCGATCGGGCGATCCGGGAAAACAGCGAGGTTGCCGTGGCGGTTCGCGAGCCGGAAATGATCGGTGCTTATCTGGCGCGCATCGGCCTGGAACGCCCTGAGGGACGATTGACGCTGCAGGCCCGGGAGTCAGCAGCACCGCCAGCCGAGTTCGGCATTGGTAGCGATTCGGGCACCGCTTCCCGCATGGCCTGGCAAGTCGGAGATCGTTTGCAGCATGCAAGCTTCGGCGAAGGCGAGGTGCTGGTGGTCGAGGGTAACGCTGCCAACCCGGTGATCGATGTCCGCTTTGAGGCTGCCGGCCGCCGCCGCTTGATCGCGACACGGGCGCCAGTGACCAAACTGTCCGGAAACGGGAGATAAACCATGAATGCATCCGTTCTTGTCACGGCAGAGGCGCTACGGGAAAGCCTCGGCGCTGAGCGGCCGCTGGTTTTTGATTGCCGCGTTTTTCGTGGAGATGAAAAGCTAGAGGATCGCCGCTACCTTCCCCAGAGTATGGCTCTGGATCTCGAGCGTGATCTATCCGCGGAACCGGGCGAGGGTGGTCGACATCCGTTGCCTTCACAGAAGGATTTCACGGCAACGCTTCAATCCCTAGGTGTCTCGCCCGAGCGCCCGGTCGTCGTTTACGATGACAGTGGCGGTCAATTGGCAGGCGCACGTGCCTGGTGGATGATCGCTTGCTGGGCGGGTCATTCCGACGTCCGTGTATTGGATGGAGGGCTTGCTGGCTGGCAGATGGCTGGTGGCGAGTTGGTGAAAGCTCCTGTCGAGCCCGAAAATCAGAGCCGCTGGGAGCCGTCATTCAACGATGACGCGCGAGCTTCAGTAGAAGGGCTTTTAGAGCAGGGTGGCCAGTTGGTGGATGCCAGAGCCGCGACACGTTTTCGAGGGGATGAAGAGCCTTTGGATCCGGTGGCGGGTCACATTCCGGGAGCCATGTGCCGTCCCTGCACGCAAAACCTTGAGACCTCCGGTCGTTTCAAGAGTCCCCGTCAACTAGCCGACGAGCTTCCGAAAGGAGATGCTCTGACGGCATACTGCGGCTCGGGCGTCACTGCCTGCCACAACATTCTCGCCTACGCCGTCGCGGGCCTGCCGCTGCCCCGGTTGTATGTCGGTTCCTGGAGTGACTGGATTCGCGATCCGTCGCGGCCGATCGCGACCGGCGATGCCTGACACCGCCGATCACGTGGAAAGCGGGCGCTACATATTGGGATAGTTCGGCCCACCGCCGCCTTCAGGGGCCACCCAGGTAATGTTCTGGGACGGATCCTTGATGTCGCAGGTCTTGCAATGAATGCAGTTCTGGAAGTTGATCCGGAACTGCGGCTCGCCCGCTTCCTCGACCACTTCGTAGACCCCGACCGGGCAGTAACGCTGCGCGGGTTCGGCGTATTCCGGCAGGTTCTTCGCGATCGGAATGGCCGGATCGCTCAGCTTCAGGTGGCAGGGCTGGTTCTCGTCGTGGTTGGTATTCGACAGAAAGACCGACGAGGGCTTGTCGAACGACAGCTTGCCGTCGGGTTTGGGGTAGTCGATCGGCGCCGACTCTACTGCCTTCTTCAACTGATGATCCGGCGTGGTATCGCGCTGTAGCGGCAGCTTGCCGCCGAGCAACTGATCCACGAAGTTGAACGCACCGCCACCCACGGTACCGAACTTGTGAATGGCCGGGCCGAAGCTGCGACTGGCCTGCAGCTCCTGCCACGCCCAGCTCGACTCCCAGGCGTTGGTGAAATCGCTGAGTTCCTTGCCGCCCTCATCACCGGCGGCGATTGTCGCGAATACCGTTTCGGCGGCGATCAGCCCCGACTTCATCGCGGTATGAATACCCTTGATCTTGGCGAAGTTGAGCGTGCCGGCATCGCAGCCCAACAGCAGGGCGCCGGGCATCGTCATCTTGGGCAGGCAGTTGGCGCCGCCCTTGGTGATCGCACGCGCGCCGTAGGCCACGCGTTTGCCGCCCTCGAGATGACGCTTCAGTAGCGGATGGTGTTTCATGCGCTGGAATTCGTCGAACGGCGATAGATAAGGATTGCGGTACGCCAGATCGACGATCAGACCCACCATGACCTGCTGGTCATCGCCGTGATAGAGAAACCAGCCTCCGTGGCTGTCGCCGCCATGGTCCTTGTCATCCAGGGGCCAGCCGGAACCGTGCAACACCAGCCCCGGCTCGTGCTGCTCGGCGGGGACGTCCCATAGCTCCTTGAAGCCGATGGCGTAATGCTGGGGATCACGGCCCGCGTCGAGCTCGAAGCGTGAGATCAACTGCTTGCCGATATGCCCCCTCGCCCCCTCGCAGAACAGCGTGTACTTGGCGCGCAGCTCCATGCCGGGCATGTAATTGGCGGTTTCGCTGCCATCAACGGCGACCCCCATGTCGCCGGTGAGAATGCCGCGAACGACGCCCGCGTCATCGACGATCGCTTCCTGCGCGGCGAAGCCGGGGAAGATCTCGACGCCCAGCGCTTCGGCCTGCTCGCCCAGCCAACGGCACAGGTTGCCGGCGCTGATGACGTAGTTTTGATCACTGCCACCGGTCGAACCGGCGTGGCCGGTGTTGTGCATCGACTTGGGCACCAGCGCATTGGGCAGTTTCTGCGCCTTGGCGGTGTTCTTCAGCAGGTAGAGCTCATCGCGCAGCACCGGCGTATTCAGCGGCGCGCCCCGCTCGGCCCAATCGGGGAATAGCTCCGTCAGGGCGCGCGGCTCGAATACGGCGCCGGATAGGATATGGGCCCCGACTTCCGAACCCTTCTCGACCACGCAGACCGAAAGCTCTTGCCCGGTCTCGTTAGCCTGCTGCATCAAACGACATGCCGCCGACAGGCCGCTGGGGCCTGCACCCACGATCACGACGTCGAAATCCATGGATTCACGTTCCAAACCCGATCTCCTTTCTGGCTAGCGGGGCGTTGGCGAATACGGTAGCCATGCACGCCTGCTCGGTCTGTTCATCGACGGCTGTTGCCACCGTTTTTTATAGCCTAACGTTAGTCAGGTGTCCGATGTTATGCCTAGGCGCGCTTTTCTTATGCGAAGGTGCTGCTTCGGCAGGACGCCTTTGATGCGCTATCATCGCATTTTTGGCCCGTCGATGCCCCCGGCGATGCACCATGCTGGAGCGGAAGACGGGCCCCGAGTTGACCTTGGCCGACGTCGACGTGATTCTATATGCGCCGACGTTTTTGCTGTCTGGCATCACGTCAAAAGGGTGGTCGTGACATCTCGATCACCGACGTCGACCAGCGCCCGCCGGGTCGGTCTATCAATAACCTGCGAGGACAACCATGCGAGGCCACTCATGAAAGTACTCGTCGCGGTCAAACGCGTCATCGATTACAACGTCAAGATCCGGGTCAAGGCGGATCACTCCGACGTCGACCTGACCAACGTCAAGATGGCCATGAATCCGTTCTGCGAAATCGCGGTGGAAGAGGCCGTTCGTCTGAAAGAGAAAGGCGTCGCCTCGGAAATCGTTGCCGTCACGGTGGGCCCCAAGGCCGCTCAGGAACAGCTGCGCACGGCGCTGGCGCTGGGTGCCGATCGCGCCATTCACGTCGAGACCGACGAACGTGTCGAGTCGTTGACGGTGGCGAAGCTGCTCAAGGGTGTGGTCGACGAAGAGAAGCCCGATCTGGTGATCCTGGGTAAGCAGGCGATCGATACCGACAACAACCAGACCGGCCAGATGCTGGCGGCGTTGACCGATATGGGGCAGGGCACCTTTGCCTCCGAGGTCGCTTTCGGTGAGGGCGTCGAAGCCGGTGAAGTTCGCGTCACTCGCGAGATCGACGGGGGCCTGCAGACCGTTGCGCTCAAGCTGCCCGCCGTGGTGACGACCGACCTGCGCCTGAACGAGCCACGCTACGCCAAGCTGCCGGATATCATGAAGGCAAAGAAAAAGCCGCTGGAAACCAAGACACCGGAAGCGCTGGGTGTGGCCGTGTCCAGTGGTCTCACGCTGCTCAAGGTCGAGACGCCTGCCGAGCGCAAGGGTGGCGTCAAGGTAGGCTCCGTGGATGAGCTGATCGACAAACTCAAGAACGAAGCCAAAGTGCTTTGAAATAAAGTGCTTTGATAGGAGCTGATCGCATGAGCATTCTGGTTCTGGCCGAACACCACAACGGCCAATTGGCCGCCGGCACCGCGCATGTCGTGGGTGCCGCGCGGGCCATCGGTGGCGACATCGATCTTCTGGTCGCGGGTGAGAACGTTGGCAGTGTCGCGGAAGCTGCCGCGAGGCTCGACGGCGTCGCCCGCGTGCGGGTGGCCGACAATACAGCGTACGCCCACCAGCTGGCCGAGCCGCTGGCGGATCTGCTGGTCGCGCTGGCCGATGAATACAGCCACGTACTGGCCGCGGCTTCGACCGAGGGCAAGAACGTGCTGCCGCGAGTGGCCGCGCTCAAGGATGTCTCGCAGATTTCCGAGATTCTGGGCGTCGAGAGCGCCGATACGTTCACGCGTCCGATCTACGCCGGTAACGCCATCGCCACGGTGCAGTCGAGCGATCCGCTCAAGGTGATCACCGTGCGCACCACGGCATTCGATGCGGTGAGCGAAGGCGGCGCGGCGTCCATCGAAGCGCTCGATTACATTGCCGACAGCGCGCGTTCGCGTTTCATCGGCGAAGAGCTTGCCCAGAGCGAACGTCCGGAGCTGAGCGGGGCTCGAGTCGTCATTTCCGGCGGCCGTGGCATGGGTAACGGCGACAATTTCAAACTGCTCGACGGAATCGCCGACAAGCTGGGGGCTGCCGTCGGCGCGTCGCGGGCGGCGGTTGATGCCGGTTTCGTGCCCAACGACATGCAGGTCGGCCAGACCGGCAAGATCGTCGCTCCCGATCTCTACATTGCCGTGGGTATCAGCGGCGCGATTCAGCACCTGGCGGGGATGAAGGACTCCAAGGTGATCGTGGCGATCAACAAGGACGACGACGCGCCGATCTTCCAGGTCGCGGATTACGGTCTGGTGGGCGATCTGTTCGAGATCCTGCCCGAGCTGGAACAGAAGCTTTAGGGGCTGTTGCTGTTTCAGCGCGAGCCGCGTTCGACCCAACCGGTGCCTCTGGGCGCCGGTTTTTTATGCGGTATCTTGTTGATGAGGCGGCTCGATCCGGCGACATGCTCGCCAGCGAAATCATGGGCGATAACGCCGAGAAAGCGGGGCGATGTTATACGGATTGATAATTGTTCTTGTTTGTATTAGCGTATCGCATCGAATTCAGCGGCGTTACATCGTCGATCCGGCGATGCTCGTCACCGGCTGCTGATTGCTCATACGCAAGGAGATAGCGTGGTGCATGATTTCTCGCGCAGGCGAGGCAAGAGGCGTCTGTCGGCGTTCTGTCTCGCCGCCATGAGCCTGGCCGCGGCCGGCCCGGCATCGGCTCAGGACTCGCTTAGCCAGTCCAGCATCCAGGCCCAGCAGACCCAGGCCGAACTTCAAAGCCGTATCGATGAAGCCGACGACGCCACGCGCGACGCGCTGGAGCGTCTGCGTCAGGCCAAACAGCAGGCCGACCGGCTGGAGAGTTACAACGCCGAGCTGGCGCCGATCGTCGACAACCAGGCCAAGCGAATCGCTTCCGAGCAAAAGGCGCTGGCGCAGATTTCGGTGACGCGTGAAGCGTTGCCGGGCGAGCTGCGCCAGATGGTCGAGCAGTTGCGCGCAATGATCGAGGCGGATATGCCGTTCCTGCGCGACGAGCGTCTGGCACGCGTCGACGATCTGGAGCAGATGCTGACCCGCGACGACGCCTCCCAGGCGGACAAGTTGCAGCGAATCTTTTCCGTGTGGCGCACCGAGCTCGACTACGGCCGCGAGATGGATCAGTGGAGCGGTCCGCTCGACGGTGCCCAGTCCGAAGCGGCAAGCCAGGGTAGTCAAATGGCGCGGGAAGTCGACTATCTGCGTGTAGGACGCACCGGCTGGTACTACGTCACGCCGGACGACCGCGCCGGCGGTGTCTGGAGCGTCGCCAACGGCGAGTGGGAAGTGTTCGATGGCGATCAGATCGACGAGGTTCGCCGCGGTATCCGCATCGCTCAGGATCAGAGCGCGCCGGCACTACTACACCTGCCGGCCTCACTGACCGTCGAGAACGGGCGGGCATCGACAGAGGACCAATCATGAAGCGTCACGCATGGTGGTTGGCATTGCCTCTCGTCGCCACGCTTCTCACCCCGGGTATTGCCGTTGCCCAGTCCGACGCAGGAAGCGACACGACGCCGTCGATGCAGCAGGTGCTCCAATCCTTTCGCGCCGATAGCCAGGCCGCAGAACAGCGCGACAGCCAGCGGCTCGAGACATTGCTGGACGACCGCCAGGCGCTGCAGCAGGCCGTTTCCGATGCCGAGCAGCGGCTGCAGCAGGCGCAGGCTCGACGCCAACAGCTGGACGATCGTCAGTCCGCGCAGCAACAGCAGCTGGCGGAACTCCAGCAGCAGCGGTCGGATCAGGCCGGAGATATCGGCGAGATTTCCGGCATCGTCAAGCAGCAGGCCGGCGAGTTGCGAGATGCTCTCGGCGAGAGCTGGCTGACCGTGGGCGGTGACGCTCGACTGCCGCCGCGGCTTGACGACCATGGGCTGGTCGATCGACAGACGTTTGATCGGGTACGTCAGGCTCTCGCCGGCCTGGTCGCGGAAAGCGGCCGTGGCGTGCGCTTTCAGGCGCCGGTAGCGGGCAAGGACGGCGATGTCGCCGAGCGCGAGGTAGTGCGCCTGGGTGACACCCTCGCCTTCAGCAATGGCGATCTGCTGCAACGGATCGGCGATGACGGAAGGCTGGCGGTGACTCCGGTGACGCCCGGCGATGCTCGGCAGGCACTACAGGCCTTTCAGCAGGGGGATGGCAATCAGATCGTGGTCGACCCCACCGATGGCGACGTCCTGAATGCGCTGTCTCGACAGCCCAGCCTGTGGCAGCGCTTTCAGCAGGGCGGCTATGTCGGCTACGTGATCGTTGCGTTGGGAATCGTCGGTCTGCTGATAGCACTGGCGCAGTTTGTCTATCTCGTGATCGTCAGTGGCCGGATGCGCCGGCAGATGCAGTCCCCGGACACATTGCACGACGACAATCCGCTGGGCCGGGTACTCAAGCGCTTCGCGGCACTGGGGCGCGATCATGCGCCGGAAGCACTGGAGGCGCGACTCGACGAGGCCCTGCTGGCGGAGCAACCGCGGCTGGAGCGCGGTCAGCCGATCGTCAAGCTGATCGCCGCGGTGGCGCCGCTGCTCGGGCTGCTAGGCACCGTGACCGGGATGATCGTCACTTTCCAGTCGATCACCGTGTTCGGCACCGGCGATCCGCAGTTGATGGCGGGCGGGATCAGTCAGGCATTGGTGACCACCGTGCTGGGCCTGATCATGGCCGTGCCGCTGCTGTTCGCCAACACCGCCTTGAACAGCCGTAGCCGGCGGTTGATCGGTCTACTGGAAGGCCGGGCCAGCGCTGTACTTGCCGAGCATCTCGAGGCCGAAACCGCTGCTGCCGCACACGCCGAGGAGCGCCGTCATGGTGCCCACGCTTGAGCCGATCCGCTGGCTGATCAGTTCCGGCGGCGAAGTGCTGGTATTGATCATGCTGGTGGCAATGGCGTTGTTCGCGATTTCGCTGGAGCGATTGTTCTACTGGCGATTCACCCATCGGCGCGCGCGCCGGGTGCTGATCGAAGCCTGGATCCGGCGTCGTGATCACTCGAGCTGGAGCGCGCTGACGCTGCGCGAAGTCTGGACGCGCGAACTGATCGCGCGGCTGCGTCTGCCACTGCCTTGGCTCAAATTGCTGATCGCGATCTGCCCGCTGCTGGGCTTGCTGGGAACGGTAACGGGGATGATTCAGGTTTTCGACAGCCTGGCGCTGACCGAAAGCAGCCAGGCCCGGGCCATGGCCGACGGCGTCGCCCAGGCCACATTGCCGACGTTGTGCGGCATGGCCGTCGCCGTGGTGGGTCTGCTTTTCGTGACTCGTCTGGAACAGATCATTCGGCGCGAGGATCAGCGGTTGCATGACCGTATGGCCCGCGCCGTGGAGGACTCACATGCGTAGGCGCCGGTTGCGGGAAGCCAGTGACGACTCGACCGGTATCGATCTCACGCCGATGCTGGATGTCGTCTTCATCATGCTGATCTTCTTCATCGTCACCACCAGCTTCATCAAGGAGAGTGGCGTCGAGATCGAGCGGCCCGACTCGAGCGAGGCCACGGCGCGGCAGGATACTCAAGTGCTGGTCGCCATCACCGGCGAGGGCGCGGTATGGGTCGATGGCGAAGCGGTGGATGCTCACCGTGTCGGCGCCCGTGTCGCGCAGCTGGTTTCCGGTGACGGCAGCGTCGTCGTTCAGGCCGACAGGAACTCGACCACGGGCCTGCTGATTCAGGTCATGGATCGTATTCACCAGGCTGGCGTCGACAACGTGGCCGTCGCCGCCAACCGGGACTCCGGTTGATGCGTAGAGTGGCCGGACTCGTGGGTGGCGCGCTGCTGACGCTGCTGGTGTTCTATCTGCTGGCGCTGCTGGTCGCGCCGCCGGAGCCGGATCGCACCCAGATCGTGACGCCCACCTCGATCTCGATGGTCGATGCGCCGGAGCAAGCGCAGGCTCAGCCATCTCCGACCTCGCCGGCATTGCCGACGCCGCCCAGTGCGCCACCACCGCCGCCCGCGGCGGCCCCCGCCCCGGCAGCGGAAACGCCCAGCCCGGTGGAGATCCCGGAGCCCGAGACGCCGCCGATGGAGACACCGGATGCGAGTCTGGACGCGTCGCTACCCGAATTGAGCGAAGCGCGGCCGGAACCGAAACCAGAGCCCCAGCCTGAGCCGGAACCTCAACCAGAGCCGAAGGCGGAACCGCAACCCGAGCCGCAGCCTACGCAGGAAACCGTGGCGGAAGCGGCGCCACAGCCGCAATCCGAGCCGTCGCAGGCGGAGCCCGCTCCGCAGCAGCCGCCGAAAGGCACGCAAGCCTCGCCCCGCGATGTCGGCCAGCTCCAGCCCACCAGCCGGGTCAATCCGTCCTATCCCATGCGTGCACGCCGGCGGGGCATGGAGGGCTACGTCGAGGTGAGCTTCATCATCCAGCCTGACGGGCGTGTCGATACCGGTAGCCTGCGGGTGATCGATGCCGATCCCGCCAATGTCTTCGATCGTGCCGTCGAGCAAGCCGTGTCGCAATGGCAGTTCCCTCCGGCCGATGACGTCAGGCGCGCGACGCAGCGCATACAGTTCCAGTTGGAGGGCTGAGGATGAGTTCGACGGTGGTCCGTGATCTGCGCAAGCGTTGCCTGGCGCTGATGGCCGCGGGCCTGATCGGCTTCGGCGGCGTTCCGTCGGCCCAGGCGGAAGGACCGGCGCTGCGTCAGGACATGATTCGAACGCTGCACTCGATGCAGTCGCAACTCGAGGCCGGCGACGACGCCACGGTGGCCTCGCGTGCCGCGGCTTCGGCCTCGCGGCTGCAAGGAGGGAATGCCGCCGACCGTTGGGCGCGCGCGCTGTTCCTGCAGTTGGCCGCGTCGGCCAATGCCCGGCAGGCCAACGATAGCCAGGCTGCGGATCAGTTGGCCGAGGCGCGCGGCATCGATGAGGTTCCCGATGCCCGCCGGCTGGCCTGGTTACGCCAGGAAGCACAGCTTCGGCTGAGTGCAGGTCAGACGGAACAAGGCGCGGATCGACTAACGGAGTGGGTCGAACGAAGCGGCGGCGACGACACCTCTCGTTGGCTGCTGGTACAGGCGCGGGCCTCGCTGAAGGAGTGGTCGGCCGCGGCCAATTCGCTCGATCGCCTCCGCGAATCCGGCGCCGAGGGGTGGAGCTCCTCACAGCAGCAATTGGCGAGCACGGTCTACCAGCAGACGGGTCGGTTCGACGACGCTCTGGCGCTGCTCGGCGACGATGCGAGTTCGCCGGACGTCTGGCGACGAGCGTCGGGGCTGGCGCAACAGGCGGGAGATGACGGCCGCGCTGCCGCGATCTGGGAGAGCGGCTGGCGTCGTGGGGCGTTGACCTCGCGCGACGATCTGCTGCAACTGGCCAAATTGCATATCGCCGGGGGAACGCCGGCACGAGCCGCCGAGTATCTGCAGCGCTGGCTGGATGACGGCCAGCTGCAATCCAGCCCCGCGACGCTGCGCTTGACCGCCCAGGCCTGGGCCGCGGCTCGCGATCACGATCAGGCGCTGACGGCGTGGCGCAAGCTTGCCGAACAGAGCGGTCGCGCGGAAGATTGGCAGCAACTCGCCGAGCTCGCCTACGGTTGGGGCGAATGGCAAACGACGCTGGATGCGTTCTCGGCATTGAGAGAGGCAGGCGGCGGCATGTCCGGGCGGGATTGGCTGCTGCAAGGCATCGCCACGGCACAGCTGGACGATCAGGATGCGGCGCGCGACGCGTTCCGTCGGGCCAAAGCCGCGGGCGTCGATCAGGCGCAGCAGTGGCTGGATTCGCTGGGTTAGGAAATGCACCCTCGCGAACGGGCCACGAACCGCAACGGCGACGTCTGGAATTCCCAGGCGTCGCCGTTTTGGGTCAACAGGCTCACGTCATGGCTCAGCCCATCGGTTACCCTCACTTCAGTGCAAACTCGGTCCAGACCGGGGCGTGGTCGGACGGACGCTCCATGCCGCGCAGATCGTAATCGATGCCGGCCTGACGAGTGGCTTGTGCCAAGGGCTCGGTGACCAGGATGTAGTCGATGCGCAGTCCGCGTTTGGGTTCGCGATCGAAGCCCTTGGAGCGATAGTCGAACCAGCTGAAAGTGTCGCTGTCATCGGGGTGGCAGCGTCGATAGCTATCTTCGAGACCCCACGCCTTGAGGCGTTCGAGCCATTCCCGCTCTTCCGGCTGAAAGCTGGTCTTGCCTTCGCGCAGCCAGCGCTTGCGGTTGTCTTCACCGATGCCGATGTCGATATCGGCCGGCGAGATGTTGAAATCTCCCATGATCGCCACGTGCTCGGAAGGCTCGTGCTGCGTCTCCAGCAGGGCATTGAGCCCGGCGTAGAACGCCCGCTTGTTGGGGTACTTGGTCGGGTGCGCGATGTTCTCGCCCTGAGGGAAGTAGCCGTTCCAGACCGTCAATGGCTCGCCGTCTTCCATCTTCAGCGTCACCCCGATCAGACGGCGCTGCGCTTCCTCGCCATCATCGGGCAGCCCGTAATGCACCGATTCCGGTGCCGCTCTGGTCAGCATCGCCACGCCATAATGGCCTTTCTGACCGTGGAAATGGACGTGATAGCCCATCGCTTCCACCGCCTCGTGGGGGAACTCGCTGTCCTGGACCTTGGTTTCCTGAAGACCGATGACATCCGGTGCGTGAGTCTCGATCAAGGCGGCGAGCTGATGTAGCCGTGCGCGGATACCGTTGATATTGAAGGAAACCATGCGCATCAGTCGGAGCCCCCATTCTTCGAAG
This sequence comes from Salinicola halimionae, assembly GCF_003206065.1. Classification (GTDB taxonomy): domain Bacteria; phylum Pseudomonadota; class Gammaproteobacteria; order Pseudomonadales; family Halomonadaceae; genus Salinicola; species Salinicola halimionae. The sequence goes on from NZ_PZJQ01000004.1 coordinate 1,075,722, forward strand.
CGTCGCTGTCGGTTTTTGAGGCGTGCAGCGGTAGCGGCGGGGCGCTCTGACGCTGACGCTTGCGCTCGGCCTGGAGTTTCCGCTGCTGGGTTTTCTTGTCGACGTAACGGCGGGACGGCGCAACCTCATCGGGGTTGTCATGGCGCCAACGGCGGTAGTCCTTGCGCTTGCCGGTACGAATCGTCACCTTGTCGGCCAGCGACTTGGTCTTCTTTCTGCGAGTCATGCGCGCGACCTATAGCGGTTTCTATCAAGCGATTTCCATCGACCGTCTCGGCAACCCGACGTCGAGACACGACGTCGAGAAATGAGACATCGGAACATTACTGCGTATTCTAACAGCCAGCGATGCAGGTGCCAGCGCTTAACGTCCGTGCTCCCAGACCATCGACTCACGAGATCGACTGGGCGCGCGTCAAGGCGTCGATTGGCGGGGCTCGCGACGTTGATCGACTGGGCTCGCGACGTTAGCGGGCTGGGCTGATATAATGCCCCCGGCTCGCGCTGGGCGTAGCCCCTGCGAAGTCGTCAATCGTCGCGTCGAGGTATCGTCTAGAAGTACTGCTTGGCACCACCTGGAAGTACCCTGGAAGTACCGTCCTGGAGGGCGTGAATGCCTGTCCCGCCGCGCCGATTTCGGCGTTGTCGAACAGGGCGCCAGCCGTCGCGAGTCAAACCGTCAATCGATTTCGGACATTCGTCATTACTATGAGTGAGTCTGACAACACCCAGGCCCCGGCAGAGAATCGCAGACCCAAGCGGCGTCGGCGCAAGCCACGTAAGTCCCAGTCCCGCAACACTTCCGGCTGGTCGCTGAAACAGTTTCAGGTCGAGCCTGTTGCCGGGCGCTGGCGGTTCCATGACTTCGACCTGCCAACGCCGCTGATGCGGGCGATCCAGGCCGAGGGCTTCGAGTACTGCACCCCGATTCAGGCCGAAGCGCTGATGCACACGCTGCTCGGCGGCGACGTGGTCGGCAAGGCGCAGACCGGGACCGGCAAGACGGCCGCGTTTCTGATCTCCATGCTGGCCTATTTCCTCGAAGAGGAAGCGCCGGACGGACAGAAGCCGGGGACGCCTCGCGCGCTGATCGTCGCGCCGACCCGCGAACTGGCCCTGCAGATCGAGAAGGATGCCAAGGCTCTCGCGCGGTTCACGTCGCTGAACGTGGCGAGCGTCGTCGGCGGCATGGACTACCAGAAGCAGCGCGATCAGCTAAGCAAGAATCTGGACGTGCTGGTGGCAACGCCGGGCCGACTGCTCGATTTCCAGCAGAAACGGGATATCGATCTGTCTCAAGTGGAAGTGCTGGTGCTGGATGAAGCCGACCGGATGCTGTCGATGGGCTTCATTCCGGACGTCAAGCGCATCATCCGCTATACGCCCAAGCCCGTGGAGCGTCAGACCTTCCTGTTCTCGGCGACTTTCACGCCTGACATCCTCGGCCTTTCCGAGCAGTGGACCCAGAACCCGGCTCACGTCGAGATCGAGGTGACCCACGACAACGCGGCCAATATCGATCAGCGTGTCTATCTGGTCAGTGACAGCGACAAGCGCAAGCTGCTGTTCAATCTGGTCAACCAGGAGACGATGGAGCGGGTCATCGTGTTCGCCAATCGTCGCGATCTGGTGCGCGAGCTGGATCAGCTGCTGCGTGAGCAGGGCATCAACGTGGCGATGCTTTCCGGTGACGTGCCGCAGAGTCAGCGAATCAAGACGCTGGAACGTTTCCGTGAAGGTGAAGTGAACGTGCTGGTAGCGACCGATGTTGCCGGGCGTGGCATTCACATCGAGGATGTCAGCCATGTCATCAACTTCACGCTGCCGGAAGATCCGGAAGACTACGTTCATCGTATCGGCCGTACCGGACGGGCCGGGGCTCAGGGCGTATCGATCAGTTTCGTCGGCGAGGAAGATGCGTTCTCGCTGCCCGAGATCGAGAACTACATCAACGGCAAGCTTCCCTGTGAGCATCCGCCCGAATCGATGCGGCCCTGAACGGCTGACATCCAGGGTGGCGCAGGTTCCTGCGGCCTCTCTCCGGTAATCGCCCACCCTCGGTGGGCGATCCTTTCCTGATACCATTCCGCTCCGGAACGCGCATGCTCGATGAACCCCTCAAGCAACAGATTCAAGAGGCTTACCGGCGCGTGCTCGAGGGGCTGGAGCTCACGCCGCGCTACGGTCAGCGCCTGATGATCGCGGAAATCGCGCGCACGCTGGCGTCGATCGAGCAGGACGAGCAAGGTCGGAGAACCTCCAACGAGCACGTCTGCGTGCTGGAGGCGGGCACCGGAACCGGCAAGACGCTCGCCTATCTATTGTCGGCGCTGCCCGTGGCCAAGGCCCGCGGCAAGCGCCTGGTCATCGCCACCGCCACGGTGGCGCTCCAGGAGCAGGTTCTGAATCAGGATCTGCCGATGCTCAAGGCGCACAGTGGCCTCGACTTCGAATATGCGCTGGCCAAGGGTCGCGGTCGTTATCTCTGCGTGGCCAAGCTGGACCAGGCACTGGAGGGTGCCGAGCCCAATCCGACGCTGTCCTTGTTCGAGCAGACCATCGCCACGGATGCCGGGGGGGACTTTCCTCAGCTGATTCAGGAGATGGCCGACACCTACGCGTCGGGGAACTGGGAAGGAGACCGTGACAGCTGGCCGGTCGCCATCGACGATCGCGACTGGCGGCGGCTGACGGTGGATCACCGTCAATGTACCAACCGCCGCTGCGGTCATTTCGGCGCTTGCGCCTATTTTCGTTCGCGCCGGCATCTCGAGCAGGCCGATATCATCGTTGCCAATCATGATCTGGTGCTGGCGGATCTGGCGCTAGGCGGCGGCATGGTGTTGCCATCGCCCAAGGACTGCATCTACGTCTTCGATGAAGGCCACCATCTGCCGGACAAGGCACTGGACCACTTCTATCATCGCTTCGGGATCAACGCCACGCTGCGCTGGTTGCGAACGTTGAAGAAGTCGCTGACCGAATTGAACACCGCGCTGGGCGCTCAGCCGACGCTGGCGCGACTGCTGGCGAGCTTTCCCGAGCGGATAGCGGCGCTGGAGCCCCGGCTCGGCGATGCCTATGCCATGGGTCATCAGATCGCCGGGCTGAGTGCCGGGGCTGGCGATGAAACGCAGAATTTCCGCTTCCCCAACGGCCGTGCACCCGAGCCGCTGGTCGAGCTCGCTCAGCAGTTGGTGGTGCCGTTCGCCGAGCTCTCGCGGGATCTGGAGACGATGAGCGACATCCTGCGCGAGAGCCTCGACCCGGATAAATCCACCGGACTTCCGCGGGGGCAGGCGGAACCCTGGCTGCCGTTGACGGCACTGCTCCACGGTCGCGCGCTCGAGGCGCACGCGCTGTGGTCGGCCATGGCCAAGCCCGATCCGGCCGGGCAGGCACCACAGGCGCGCTGGTTGACGTTCCAGAGCTTCGGCGGCGAACCGGAGCTGACGTTTTCCGCCAGTCCGGTGTCGGCGGCGGAAACGTTGGCGCGTCATCTCTGGGGAAGCTGCTACGGGGCGGTGGTCACTTCGGCGACACTGACGGCGCTCAATCGCTTCGAACGGCTGCAGGAGCGCGCCGGCCTGGCCAACCGCTATCGCTATCAGCGCCTGCCGAGCCCGTTCGACTACTCCCGTGCGACGCTCAGCGTGCCGCGAGAGGCGGTCGAGCCTGGCGATGCCATGGCGCACGACCGCTCCATCGTGCAGTTCATCGAAGGCCTGGCCGACGACGAAGCGGTGCTGGTGCTGTTTTCGTCGCGCAAACAGCTGCGCAGCGTAGCGGATGGGCTACCGGAACTGTGGGCATCGCGGCTGCTTTCCCAGGACCGATTGCCCAAGCGCGAGCTGCTGGAGCGGCACCGCAAGGCGGTCGATGCCGGTGACGGGAGCTTGATCTTCGGCCTGGCGAGTTTCGCCGAGGGAATCGACCTGCCCGGTCGTTACCTCACCCACGTGGTGATTACCCGGTTGCCGTTCTCGGTGCCTGACGATCCCGTCGGCGCCACCCTCGCCGAATGGATCGAAAGCCAGGGCGGCAACCCGTTCATGCGAATTTCGGTACCGGATGCGTCGATCAAGCTGGTGCAGGCGTGTGGGCGACTGATTCGCAAGGAAGACGATAGCGGGCGCATTTCGCTGCTGGATCGGCGCGTGCTGACGCGCCGGTATGGCAAGGCGTTGTTGGACGCGCTGCCACCGTTCCGGCGCCAGATTGAGGGTGTCGACGCAGGGGAGCCGGTCAAGCACTAGTCGTTCAAGCGCTAGCCGGCCACCCGAACAGGCATGATACCGCCCGAACTCAAACGCCCGATGCTGGCTTCAGCATCGGGCGTTTTGTGTGGCTCTGAGACTGACAGGGATGGATCTCGCTCCCGCTCAGTCTTCGCCCTGCTGGCGCGTTTGAAGCGGTGACTTCAGCTGTTCCGCCATCTGGGCCAGTGTGCGCTCGGTCGTCGGCCAATCGATGCAGGCGTCGGTGATCGAGACGCCATATTCGAGCTGGCTGCGATCTTCCGGGATCTTCTGGCTACCCCAGCCAATGTTCGACTCGATCATCAGGCCGATGATCGAACGATTGCCGTCAAGAATCTGATGCGTCACGTTTTCCATGACCAACGGCTGTAGCGCCGCATCCTTGTTGGAATTGGCATGAGAGCAGTCGACCATGAGATTGGCCTTCAGTCCCGCTTTGTGCAGCTCCTGTTCGGCCAGCGTCACGCTGACACTGTCGTAGTTAGGCTTGCCGTTGCCGCCGCGAAGGACGACGTGGCCATAGGCGTTGCCGCGAGTGCGGATAACAGCGACCTGGCCCGCCTGGTCGATACCCAGGAAATTGTGGGGGCTGGCCACTGACTGCAACGCGTTGACCGCCACATCCAGGCTGCCATCGGTGCCGTTCTTGAATCCGACGGGTCCGGAGAGACCGGAGGCCATCTCGCGGTGAGTCTGGGATTCCGTGGTACGTGCGCCAACGGCCGACCAGCTGATGCAGTCCTGCAGATACTGCGGCGAGATCGGATCCAGTGCTTCGGTGGCCAGCGGCAACCCGATTTCGGCCAGATCCACCAGGAGCCTGCGGGCGATATGCAAGCCCTCTTCGATCTCGAACGAGTCGTTGAGGTGCGGGTCGTTGATCAGACCTTTCCAGCCGACCGTGGTACGAGGTTTTTCGAAGTAGACACGCATCACGATGTAGAGGCTGTCGCTGACGGCATCGGCCAGCTTGCGTAGACGTCTGGCGTAGTCTCGCGCCGCGTCCGGATCGTGGATCGAGCAAGGGCCAATCACCACGAGGAGACGAGGATCTTCGCGATCGAGAATACGCTGGATGGTGTGGCGGCCTTCTATGACCGTGCGCTCGGCGGATTCCGTGAGTGGGATGTTCTGCTTCAACGCTTCCGGCGTAATCAGGACATCCTGGGAAAGAACGTTGAGATTGTTGACCTGCTGTTCCGACATGCTGGGGCCCGTTGACTCTGATTAGTGACTGCGCGTGAAGCGCGTACTATGGAGGCTGCGAGGTGTAAAAATCAACTTCCCGGCTGTCGTCGAGCCTCGGGTCTGGATCGAATATCGCGAAATCGGCGCTGAAATAGCAGATTGATGAGGTAGGGAAAAACAGAAACACTGGGGCGGCTTCGCGTGCTAATCCAGCGTTTCTGTTATAAGTTGCACGCCTGTCATTGAATCGTGAGCCCGAGGGCTCCAGGTTGGATCATGAGCGTATTGTTTCCCAGTCATCACACTTGTTATTGCCGCGCTGTCACTCGACTTCAGCTACCGCCGCTTTCTCAGCCCAGCCGTACGGGGAGGGGTTGAATGGGTGCTCGAGAGACCGATCAACAACTCGTCGAACGCGCGCAGAAAGGAGATAGCAGAGCTTTTGATCTCCTGGTCAAGAAGTATCAGCACAAGATCCTTGGGTTGATCAGCCGTTATGTCCAGGACCATTCCGAGGTGCAGGACGTCGCTCAGGAAGCCTTCATCAAGGCCTATCGTGCCTTGGGAAGCTTCCGTGCCGAGAGTGCCTTTTATACCTGGATGTATCGAATTGCCATCAATACGGCGAAGAACTATCTGGTGTCGCGCGGGCGCCGCCCACCAGGCAGTGATCTCGACATCAGCGACGCAGAGATCGTCGACCAAAGCGGCCGGCTGTCGGATATCGAGTCGCCCGAAGCGGCCATTGCCCGCGATCAGCTCGAAGCGGCGGTTTTCGAAGCGATAGAAAAGCTGCCCGACGATCTGCGTACGGCCATTACGCTGCGCGAGTTCGATGGGCTCTCCTACGAGGATATCGCCACGATCATGGAGTGTCCGGTGGGCACCGTGCGCTCAAGAATATTTCGGGCGCGTGAAGCTGTCGACAAGCACATCGAGCCGCTGCTGGAACATGGCTCTGGTGGTGCGGTCAATGGTCCCTGAGTGGCGCCAGACGTCGGTTCACCGATTTGTCGTCAAGGGACTCGTCGTCCCTGACTCGGCGAATCATCGGGCTTCGATAGTAAAGTCAGCGATGGTCAGCCAACGAAAGATGAATCGAAAATGAACTGTCGTCGATTTTTGTCGTCGTAGAAGGGCAGGTGATGGCCAAGGCGTCGTCGACTGGGGACACCCAGTCACGATGAGCTGGTGACACAGAGGTCGAGCTTGCGCATCTCGAACATGTTAGGTCGAGATGACGCGCCTCCAGATGTCACTCTGAACGTCGCCGTCATTCAACACGTGGCGAGCCGCAAGGCCGAGTGTGAGGGTGTGATTATGAAACAGGTGCATGAATCTTTTTCCGCACTGATGGACAACGAAGCCGATGAATTCGATCTGAGACGAGTTCTCAAGACGATGGGCACGGCCTCGCAAGAGGGCGATACCTGGCGCCGATATCATCTGGCTCGAAGCATGATGCGGCGTGAGCGCGATGTGATCGTCGATATCGATATTTCCCGCGATGTGATGGCTGCCATTGCGGACGAGCCGCAACCGGTTCGGGAGTCTGGCAGTGAACCGACGAAGCGCCATTCGTTCTCGATGATGAGTGGCGCCGCCGTTGCGGCCGCGGTATCGCTGATGGTGATCACCGGCGTTCAGGTCTACAACGGCCAGTTTGGTGGTGGCACCACGACATCGTCGGACGTCGCGTCCAGTGGTGGAGTAGCCTCGTCGGTTGGGGCACAACCCTCGCTGGCATCGGAAGAGGTATCAGGCGGGCAGGGCGGTGCGATGCAGGCTTCCATGCAGGCGCCCATCTCCAATGGCCTGCCGTACACGCTGGGTGGCTCGGGCGTTGGCAGCCTTGGCAATGGCAACCCGAGTAATGGCAACAATAGCGGCCTGATGACCGTCGGCGAGCAGATGATGCAACCGATGTTTCTGTCGCCGAGCACGCGTCAGTCGCCCAATGTCGATCGAGAGCAGGCGCAGACGCTCCAGTCCTACCTCGAGCGCCATTCGGCTGGGGCGGCCTACAGCACTGGCGATAACTGGATGCCGCTGCTGCGTACGCCGGGTGGTTTATCCGCTCAGATCGATAACGCCGGAGCCACGGAAGCGCGTTGATGTTTCGGTTCTTCCCTTGGGCGTCTTGGGCCGCGGCGCTCTCCGTACTGGCGGCGTCCGCTGGCGTTCCGCCGCAGTCGTTTGCCGATGATAGAGCTGCTCCGGAAACTTTCGATTGCCGTGATCTTGCTTCGGCCGGTGATGGCGACATCACACCCGAAGCGTTATTTCAACGCAGCCTCTGGGCCAGCCACTGCTATAACTTCGGTGCGCGCGCAGTGCGCATCAGCTTCGATGGCGTCAGAACACTGGCGCTGACCCATAGCGTGGAAGACGGCATCGAAACCGAGTCCGCCAGATTTCTCGACGGCCCACCCATCGCGGTGGAAAAACGGGGTCGTGTGGGCCAGGACACGAAGAACGGTGCTCTGGGCTTCTCGGCCGGTATCGCGCCTGCCGCACTGGCTGAGCAGATTGCAGCACATTACGAGCTGCAGCCGATGGCGCTCGAGCGCATTGCCGGACGCCCGGCGTGGCGGCTCGATGTCGAACCACAGGACGGACTCCGTTACGGCTACCGGTTGTGGCTCGATCGCCAGACGGCGCTACCGCTCAAGCGCGAAATGATCGATATCGACGGGCGGATTCTCGAGACCTTTCAGATAACCGATCTACAGGAGCCCACGCTTTACTCAAGTACGCTTCGCCTCGGGCCCGGTCCCAGTCCTCCGGGTTCACCATGGCATGCGCAGTGGCTGCCTGCCGGTTTTACCGTGCAGCCGATCCCTCCGGATAGCCCCGACCAGAGCGCTCGCGTCGAACATCGTCTGTACAGCGACGGCTTGACCAGTGTCAGTCTGTTCGTCGAACCCATGGCCAACGATCGCCCTGCGTTATTGGCGGGCATTCATCGCCTGGGCATCTCCTATGCCGCCGTTCGCCATGTGATCCACCAAGGTCGACCGATGCAGATACTGGTTCTGGGCGAAGCGCCAGCCGAGGTTCTGGCACGCATCGCCTCGAGCGTGGCGTGGAATGATGGTAAAAGCGCCAGCGACACTGCGGCCGACATCTCTGCTGATGGTTCCTGAACGTTTCCGCTGATGGCTTTCTAGGCGCCGTCGCCGACGGCTTTTAATCGCCTTCGCTGAAGGCCCCCGCATTTTCTACCTGCCTGATTGTGTCCTTCGACCATTCTCGATGTTGAACTGGTCGCAACGATCCCTGCAAAGAAACTTTACATCTCGGTGAACTCTTGGCGTTTTTTCGCATCAATGAATGTGGTTGCCGTGCCCTGTGTCTGGCGCAGCGATGATGCGATGACGTGAGGTTCATCAACGCCGCTTTACCCTTCACGCACATCGTTCTTCTCAACGTGTGACTCGTCAGAGTCTTCATCGATGTTTAGGAGTATTTAATGGAACGCATGACAAGATGGTTCGCTCCGTGGTTATTGATGGCCGTGACGTTATTGGCTTTTCAGACGGCGCAGGCACGCGAACTGCCGGACTTTACCGGCTTGGTCAAACAGGCTGCTCCCGGCGTGGTCAACATCGCCACGACCAGCAGCGTCAGCGCGTCCAGCGGGCCCTACGGTCAGCAGGACGTCCCCGAAATTTTCCGACGTTTCTTTGGTGACCAGATGCCGCCCATGCCAGGCGGGCCTGGTAGCCAGGGCGAGGAGGAAGAGCGTAAATCCCTGGGATCCGGTTTCGTCATCCGCAAGGATGGCTACATTCTGACCAACGCTCACGTGGTCAAGGATGCCGACGAGATCATGGTGCGGCTGAATGACCGACGTGAGCTGCCGGCCAAGTTGGTGGGTTCCGATGCACGCACCGACGTGGCGCTGCTCAAGGTCGACGCTAACGATCTGCCGACGCTCAAGATCGGCGACTCTGACGACCTCGAAGCCGGCGAGTGGGTTGCCGCCATCGGCTCTCCATTCGGTTTCGACCACTCGGTGACCGCAGGTATCGTCAGTGCGATCAACCGCACCCTGCCCAGCGAGACCTACGTACCGTTCATTCAGACCGATGTCGCGATCAACCCGGGCAACTCCGGTGGGCCGCTATTCAATCTCGACGGTGAGGTCGTGGGTATCAATTCTCAGATCTATACGCGTAGTGGCGGCTTCATGGGTCTATCGTTCGCGGTACCGATCAGCGTTGCCATGAACGTTGCCGACCAGCTACGCACCGAAGGTCATGTCAGTCGCGGCTGGCTGGGCGTGGTGATTCAGCCGGTGTCCAAGGATCTCGCCGAATCTTTCGGGCTCGACGGCACCAACGGTGCGCTGGTATCGGATGTCAGCGATGATAGCCCGGCCCAGAAGGCGGGCCTCGAGGCGGGAGATGTCATTCTGAGCGCCAATGGATCTGACATCGAGGACTCCTCCACATTGCCTCGCGTAGTGGGTCAGGTGGCGCCGGGCGATGAAGTCAAACTCCAGGTCATGCGCGATGGCGGAAAGCGCGAGGTCGATGTGACCGTGGGAGACTGGCCGGAAGAGATGACCGCGGATGGCTCGCCTTCCAGCAAGTCCTCCGACGATCAGACCCAACTGGGCATTGCGATCAGCGATCTCAACGACCAGGAAAAGCAGCAGCTGGATATCGACAAGGGGGCGCTGGTGCGTCGCGTCGATCCTCGCGGTGCGGCGGCTTCGGCGGGCATTCAGCCCGGAGACGTCGTCGTTAGCTTCGATCAGAAGCCGATCGACAGCGCCGACCAGTTGATCGACGCGGTCAAACAGGCCGATGACGATCGTGCGATTCCGGTGCGAATCGTACGCGATGGCAACTCTTTGTTCGTGGCATTGCGTCTGAAGTCCGACGACTGAGCGGGATCTCACGACAGTGACACCTCGTGGTATCACGCAGCCCCGCGAAAGCGGGGCTGCGTGCCTTCCGGTTGGCGCTGTCTTTGCCCCGGCCATGTCGGTACAATGCGCCCAATTCGAAATCGACCGCGCGACTTGGCTACAGCACTCCGTGCGGACTGCGCGTGTACAAATGACCGGTAAGGCTTAAATGGCAGACGCTGCAAGTAACGAGCAACTGAAGTTCATTCGCAACTTCTCGATCATCGCCCATATCGACCATGGCAAATCCACCCTGGCGGATCGCATCATCCAGTTCTGCGGGGGCCTGACGGATCGCGAGCTCAAGGAGCAGGTGCTCGATTCGATGGATCTCGAACGCGAGCGGGGCATCACCATCAAGGCGCAGTCGGTCACGCTCGACTATCAGGCGCAGGATGGCCATACCTACCAGCTCAACTTCATCGATACGCCGGGGCATGTCGACTTCTCCTACGAGGTGTCGCGCTCGCTCTACGCCTGCGAAGGGGCGTTGCTGGTGGTCGACGCGGGCCAGGGCGTCGAGGCGCAATCTGTCGCCAACTGTTACACCGCCATCGAGCAGAATCTGGAAGTCATTCCGGTTCTCAACAAGATGGACCTGCCCCAGGCCGATCCGGACAAGGTGGCTCACGAGATCGAGGAGATCATCGGCCTCGACGCGCAGGATGCCATACGCGTGTCGGCCAAGAGCGGCCTCAATATCGATCTGCTGCTCGAGCGCCTCGTTCGTGACATACCGCCACCCAAGGGCGATCGTGAAGGCGATCTCCAGGCGCTGATCATCGACTCCTGGTTCGACAACTATCAGGGCGTCGTGTCTTTGGTGCGGCTGTTCGACGGTACGCTGAAAAAAGGCGACAAGATTCGGATGAAGTCGACCGGTCGCGATTGGGACGTGACCGATATCGGCTATTTCACGCCCAAGCAGAATTCCACGGGTGTCCTGCGAGCTGGCGAGGTCGGCTTCGTCATCGCCGGTATCAAGGATATCCAGGGTGCCCCGGTCGGCGACACCATTACCCATACCAAGACCAAGGACGTGCCACGCCTGCCCGGTTTCCAGAAAGTGAAACCGCAGGTCTATGCCGGCATGTTCCCGATCAGCTCCGACGACTACGAAGACTTCCGTGACGCGCTCGAGAAGCTGGCGCTCAACGATGCCTCGCTCGACTACGTGCCGGAAAACTCCGATGCCCTCGGGTTCGGCTTCCGCGTCGGTTTCCTCGGCACGCTGCACATGGAGATCGTCCAGGAGCGGCTGGAACGCGAATACGACATCGATCTGCTGACCACGGCGCCCACGGTCAACTACGAAATCCTGATGGACAACGGCGAGCTGGTCACCATTTCCAACCCGTCGAAACTCCCCGACATGGCCAATGTCTCCGAGATGCGCGAGCCGGTCGTGCGCGCCAGCATTCTGGTGCCGCAGGAGTACGTGGGCAACGTCATCACGGAGTGTGTCAATCGGCGTGGTGTGCAGCTCGACATGCAGGTGCTGGGTAACCAGATGCAGCTCGTCTACGAACTGCCGATGGCCGAAGTGGTGATGGACTTCTTCGATCGGCTCAAGTCGATCTCCAAGGGCTATGCCTCTCTCGACTACAGCTTCGAGCGCTTCGAGGCGGCCAAACTCGTGCGTCTGGATGTGCTCATCAACGGTGAGCGCGTCGATGCGCTGGCGGTGATCATTCACCGTGATCATGCCCATTCCCGTGGCCGCATTCTGGTCGACAAGATGAAAGAGCTGATCCCGCGTCAGATGTTCGACGTCGCGGTTCAGGCCACGATCGGCGGTAGTGTGGTCGCAAGATCCACCGTCAAGGCGCTACGCAAGAACGTGACGGCCAAGTGCTACGGCGGTGACACTTCGCGTAAGAAGAAACTGCTGGAGAAGCAGAAAGCCGGCAAGAAACGCATGAAGCAGGTGGGTCGTGTCGAAATACCCCAGGATGCGTTCCTTGCCGTTCTTAAAATGAACGAGTAGGAAAACAGGTCATGGATTTTTCGTTGTTACTGGTGTTGGCTGTCGCCATCACGGGGCTCGTCTGGTTGCTGGACAGCCTGTTTTGGCGTCGCTCACGTCATCAACGCCAGCAGGCCGCTGCCGAAGCCAAGGGCGGTGAAAAGGCCACCGGCTACAAGGATCCTTGGCCGGTCGATTACGCTCGCTCCTTCTTTCCTGTGCTACTGATCGTGCTCGTGTTGCGCAGCTTCATCGTCGAGCCGTTTCAAATCCCCTCCGGTTCCATGCGGCCGACGCTCGAGATCGGCGATTTCATTCTGGTCAACAAGTTCAGCTACGGTCTGAGGCTTCCGGTCATCAATACCGAAATTGCGGATCTCGGCGAGCCGGAGCGCGGTGACGTCATGGTCTTCCGATTCCCGCAGGACCCTTCGGTGAATTTCATCAAGCGCGTCATCGGTCTACCCGGTGATCGCATTCGTTACGAGAACAAGCAGCTCTACGTCAACGGTGAACCGGTCCCCAAGTCGATGACCGATTCCGATCCAGCGGAAGCCCCAGGTGAGGAGCTTTTCGAAGAGCACCTGGGCGAGGCGGACCACAGTATCTACAACAACCCTCAGAGTCCCGGGCCGCAGATGCGGGAGATCGTCGTTCCCGATCATGAATATTTCATGATGGGTGACAATCGCGATCACTCCAACGACAGCCGTTATTGGGGCTTCGTGCCGGAGAAGAATATCGTCGGCAAGGCGTTCGCGGTGTGGATGCACTGGGATGGCGGATTACCTAGCTTCAGTACGGTACGCCAGATAAACTGATTCTTATATAGTCCGCCGCCCCGTTCACGGGAAGCGGCGGGACGTGCAACTCGCACAGCGGGCGACGGGCTATCCCGCGCCCGCTTTGCTTCAAAGACAATGAATCTTTGCTTCAAGACGATGATTCCTTGTTTCAAAGATAACGACTCAATGGGAATGACGTGAGTGATCCTCTGCAAGGCTTCAGCCGCCGTATCGGCCACGACTTTCGTGACCCGGCGCTGCTGGAACTGGCCCTGACGCACCGAAGCGTCGGCGGTGCCAACAACGAAAGACTCGAGTTTCTGGGAGACTCGATCGTCAATTTCGTGATCGGCGAGGCGCTTTTCAAGCGCTTTCCAGCCGCGCGGGAAGGCCAGCTGTCTCGATTACGGGCAGGCCTGGTCAAAGGTCAGACGCTGGCCGTGGTGGCACGTGAATTCGAACTGGGCGGATGCCTGCGTCTGGGTTCCGGCGAGATGAAAAGCGGCGGACACCGACGCGATTCGATTCTCGCCGACGGTCTGGAAGGGGTCATCGGTGCCATCTATCTCGACGCAGGCATGGATGTGGCACGCAGTCGTGTACTGGCCTGGTTCGGTACGCGACTGGAAGCGATCGACCTGCACAACACGCAGAAGGATCCCAAGACTCGGCTGCAGGAGTTCCTGCAGTCTCGCCAGCAGGCGTTGCCGCGCTACGAGGTGATCTCGGTCGAGGGCGAGGCCCACGCCCAGACCTTCAGCGTCGAGTGCCATGTTTCCATGCTGGGCGAATCGCCGACGCTGGGTGAGGGTACCAGTCGGCGTTTCGCCGAACAGCAGGCTGCCGAGCTTGCGTTGTCCCAACTCGAACCATCCAAGGGTAAACGCCAATGACACAGAGCTGTGGTTTCGTCGCTATCGTCGGGCGTCCCAACGTGGGCAAGTCGACCCTGATGAATCGTATCCTGGGACAGAAGATTTCGATTACCTCGCGCCGTCCGCAAACGACACGCCATCAGGTGATGGGGATCAAGACCGAGGGCGAGGCTCAGTTCGTCTATGTGGATACTCCGGGCATTCACTTGCAGACCCGCGATCGCAACAAGGCGATCAATCGGTTCATGAATCAGGCGGCCACCCAGGCATTGCGCGATGTCGACTGCGTGGTGTTTCTGGTCGATCGAACGCGCTGGATGGAGGAGGATCAGGTCGTTCTCGACAAGCTCACCCACGTCGAAGCGCCGGTGATCCTGGCGGTCAACAAGGTTGACTGGCTCGAAGACAAGACGACGCTGCTGCCGTGGTTGGAATCGCTCTCGGCAAGGCGCGAATTCGCCGCGATTCTGCCGATTTCGGCCAAGGATGGAACCAACGTGCCGGAGCTCGAGGGAGAGGTCGCCAAGCGTTTGCCCGAGGGTGTTCACTACTTTCCGGACGACCAGATCACCAACAAGAGCCAACGTTTTCTGGCGGCGGAGCTGGTGCGCGAAAAGGTCATGCGCCAGTTGGGTGACGAACTTCCCTACCAGATGACCGTCGAGATCGAGGAGTTCCGTGACGAAGGCAAGGTCATTCATATCAGCGCGCTGATGCTGGTCGAGCGCCAGGGACAGAAAAAGATCCTGATCGGCGACAAGGGCGAGCGAATCAAGAAGATCGGGATCGAGGCGCGCCAGGAGATGGAGAGAGCGTTTGACAGCAAGGTCATGCTCAATCTTTGGGTCAAGGTCAAACGCGGCTGGTCGGACGATGACCGTGCGCTGAAGAGTCTCGGCTATAACCACGAATGAACGAGTGCCTGCGACTTCGTCGCTGACCTGCGCTTTTCTCAAGAGACAACGGCAATGACGCCCCAGCCGGCCTACCTCCTGCACAAGCGGCCCTACCGGGAAACCAGCGCGCTGGTCGATGTCCTCACCCTCGAGCACGGCCACATACGCGCCGTGGCGCAAGGCGTTCAGCGCGCCGGCAGCAAGTCTCGGAGCAAGCTACAACCCTTCGCGCCACTGCATCTGACTTGGATCGGTGACGGCGATCTCAAGCGTCTGCGCATGATGGAGACTACTCAGGGGGCCGTGCTGTTGGCGGGAGAAGGACTGCTGTGCGGATTCTATGCCAATGAGTTGCTGACACGTGCGCTGCCGGTGGGCCTGCCGTCACCAGATGTATTCGCCATCTATGCCTGGGCGATCGAGCGCCTGACTCGCCCTGCGGAGCGCGCCACCAGTTTGAGGCGCCTCGAGATCACGCTGCTGGAGACGCTGGACGCTGATCCGGTGTTTCTCGATCTGGACGATGCGCCGCTCGACCCTTCCGTGCGTTATACCTACCTTTCCGAAAATCGTCGATTCATGCCGATTGCCGCGCATCATCCCGGGTGGGATGGGCGCAGTCTCAAATTATTGGCGCGGGGTGATTGGGATTCACCGGGGCTGGCCGGTTTGAGCAAGGCATTGACACGCGCCGCCCTGGCGCCGTTGATCGGCAGCCAGCCGCTACGCTCTCGAGAGCTGATGCAACGCCTCAACCAGCGTCGACGTCAGGGAAGTTCCTGATGTTGCGATCGATGCCGCGACCGGGCGCCAGCCGCGACACCATTTTCGTTTTGCATATTACAGCAAGGAGTTCGAGCCGATGATCGCTACTCGCATCCAGTTGGGTGTCAATATCGACCATGTCGCGACACTGCGTCAGGCGCGTGGCACCCGTTATCCCGATCCTGTACAGGCGGCACTGCTGGCAGAGGAAGCCGGCGCCGACGGTATCACTCTGCATCTGCGCGAGGATCGCCGCCACATTCAGGAGCGCGACGTCGAACTGATCGCCGCCGTGCTCAACACGCGCATGAATCTCGAGATGGCGGTTACCGAGGAGATGATCGCGCTGGCCGAGCGCTTGAAGCCCAGTGATGTCTGCCTGGTACCGGAAAAGCGGGAGGAGTTGACCACGGAAGGGGGGCTCGATGTCGTCGCCAGTGCTGACGTCATCGCCGACGCTTGCGCGCGACTCAAGGCTGCCGGTTGCCTGGTGTCTCTGTTCATCGATCCCGAGCCTGCCCAGATTCAGGCGGCTTTCGAAGCCGGCGCGCCCATCGTCGAGTTGCACACCGGCGCCTATGCGGAATCCACGGGGGAAGCGCAACGCCTCGAGTACACGCGATTGGCAGCTGCGGCGGAATTTGCCGACGAACTGGGGCTAGTGGTGAACGCCGGGCATGGTCTGCATTATCACAATGTCGAGGCGGTTGCGGCGATTACCGGCATCCACGAACTCAATATCGGACATGCGATCATCGCGCGGGCGCTGTTCGTCGGTCTCAAGGAAGCCGTGGCGGAGATGAAGCGGTTGATGATAGCCGGCCAGGAGTCAGGGCTCGTCGCTCAGATCGAATCTTTCGAGCATGACCACGATCATGGTCATGGCGATAACCACGATCTCGAGTAAGACGGTCAGCGACTGGCGGTGATCATCTGGTCGTCGGCCCAGACGATCAGACGGTCGCAGGCGGCTATCAGTTCGCGAAACGCTTCATCGCAGTCGTGAAGCGGATAGAGGCGGACCCGACTTTCCAGCGTTTCGCAGGCTGCCGACAGCTGTGGCACGCCACAGTAACGGCAGCCGCCCCCGAGCTGGTGGGCGATTTCCACGAGCTGTTCGGCGTCATGACGCTGCCACGAGACCTGCAGCGCCTCGCGATAGCCAGGGAGTTCCGTGACCAGCATTGCCATCATTTCCTCAGCGAGCGTTTCACGGTTGCCGCTGAGGCGTTGGCCCTCGGCCTTGTCGACGACCGGTAGATCCGCGGAGTGCCACGATGAACCCGCTTCTGGCGAGTGGGTTTCCGGCGAGCTTACCTGTTCCGGGGAGATGCTTTCGAGGATCGCTGGCTCTGAAAGGGGGGGCTGCAAGGGTGGTCGCGACATGACGCCCGAGGTCGCTGCGATCGGCAAGTGCCGGGCCAGCACGTCTCTCAGCAGGCGCTCGTCCAGTGGCTTGATCAGCATCTCGTTGACGCCACTACCCTCGAGATCCCTCTCATTTTCGGCGTTGCCATCGTCCGAATTGCCGCTATCCACAAGGTGTCGTCTATACGCTGACGATTCGGCGGTCATTGCGATGATGGGCTTGTGCTCCCATTCCCCGCTCAAGCGTCTCAGGCGCTGAGTCGCGACGAAACCGCTGGTGTCGGGTAGGTGCTGGTCCATCAGGACCAGATCGATCGTCGCGTCCTCGGCGATGGCGAGAGCTTCCGCGGCGCTTCCGGCGACCACCACGTCGGCACCCAGGATGGGGAGCAGTGCATCGAGATAGTGTTGCGATATCTCGTCGTCATCGACGACCAGAATACGGGGGCGAGGTGGTAGCGTCCGCTGGCGGCTTTCGGCGAGCATTTTCGCTAGTGTTCGACCGAGAATGTAACGCGATATCGGCAGCCTCAGCACGACACTTCCTCGTGGCAGATGCCAGGTGATCTGCCGGGTCGGTGCAATGTTGGCAATCAGTAGGCAAGGATGACGCAGGGCATTGAAGCGCCGTTGCCAGGCTCGGTGGGCGTCGGGCTCGTGGGCGTCGTCGTCGATGCCGATGATCGACAGCTGACTCGTGTCATCCAGTGCGTTTAGAAAATCCGGTTCGGACAATGATGTCGGGCGCGCATGCCAACGTTTGAGCGCGTAATCGAGTAGATACGCAAGACGCGTATGAGGTTGCCATAAGGCGATCTCGACGCCTTCCAGATCGAATTCCGCCGGACGAACATAGGGCTTGCAAGCCTCCAGCCCGATGTTGGCAACGATGGTGTGGCCTCTTCCCGGGCGTGCGCCCAGTGTCAGCGTGCCGTTCATGTCCGCGACCAGGCGATGACAGATACCGATGCCCAAGCCGGCTTCGGCCTCGCCCGGTTGCATCCGGCCACGCTCGATCGACTGCAAAAGGCGTTCGCGATGTGATGGATCGGGACTGCCACCGTCGCTGACGCTCAAGCGTAACCGGACGACATTGCCATCACGGCTCTCGAGGACGACCCGAACGACGACGTCGCCTGCATCGCCGTATTTGATGGCATTGTTGATCAGGTTGGTCAGTAGCTGGCGGATGCCGATATCGGCACCGAGGAGCCGGGGAGGGACATCATCGTAGACGATCGCCAGCAGCGTGATTCGCTTGGACTGGGCCACGGGTGTCTGTAGACACAGGACTTCCCATAGCACCTCGGCAATATCGAATACATTGTCTGGCCGGCAACGGCGGGTATCTCCCAGCACATGGTCGACGGTGTCAAGCAGCCCGTTGGAAGCCAGGTGGATATGACGCAGCCACTCCCGCTGCTGGGCGTCGAGAGGGCTGTTCTCCAGTAGCCGACAAAACCCCAGGACGCCGGATAGCGGAGCGCGCAGCTCATGACTCACGTAGCTGAGGTCAGTGTCCGGGACCGCTGCCTGGAGTGGCGGCGCCGATCGCGTGGGCGTCGGGCGTGACGCTCCGTCGTCGATCCGTTCCCGATGGCGCCCGGTCCCGTCGGCGCGGCGTGATTGCCGCCAAGCCAATGCCGCCGGCGATGCTAGCAACGACGCCAGCAACAACGCCAGCAGCGGCGTCCAACCGTTGAACAGGCTTTCCGAGGTGGTAGTGGCGCGTCGGGGATCGAGACTCAGGTCTAGCCAATAGCGATGCGGTGATCGAGTGCTGGAAAATTCCTCCAGCGGCTGTATCCATCGCTGAATCCCATCTTGATGCCAGGTGTGCCGTATCGATGGAAGGACATTCAACGGCGGGGGGGGCGGTATCGAACCCGTGAAATCCCGAACGCTGCCGCTTTCATCTCGCAGCGTAGCGTTGATGATCGCTGGATCGCTGGTCAGGCGGATCAGTAACTCGTGGACCTTGGACATCTCCTCGTTCTGCGCGGCTTCGGCCAGCGATGGCGTAAAGACACGATTGATGCTCTGCAACCGCCGGGACAGCATCTGATCGTTGGCATGATGCCATTCCCAGGCGTGCCACCCGATAAAGCCGAGTAGAAGCGTGGAAGAGAGTACCGAAAGAAGGATCAGCCAGCGTGAAGCCATGAATACCCGAAGCCCTTGACGTTCTATTGGCGTTTTATCGGCGATTACCTACAAAACCGTAATCCTGGGCTTAACTTGAATCAGCAATAGCGTAAGAAGGTTTCTCATTGTTGTCTCGTGACGTCAATGCCAGTGAGCAAGTCGGTGCCGTGTCACGGATGACCGCTGTCATGTCCCCCGTCAGCTTCGATATACTAGTACCATTCCATTTACCGGTTTGCAGCCGGGCGTTTCGGCAAATGCCGCCGGTTGAAATCGTACAGGCTTAGGCTTCAGGACATTATTTATGGCATTCCCTACTCTTGCGCAGACCGTCGGCAATACACCGTTGGTGAGGCTCGCGCGTATTCATGCCGGACGCGACAACACGATTCTGGCCAAGCTGGAGGGTAACAATCCGGCGGGCTCGGTCAAGGATCGTCCGGCGCTGTCGATGCTCCGCGAAGCCGAAACCCGGGGTGACATCTCGCCGGGCGATACATTGATCGAAGCGACGTCGGGCAATACCGGTATCGCGCTGGCGATGGCCGCCGCGGTCATGGGCTACCACATGATTCTGATCATGCCGGACAACGCCTCCAGCGAGCGCAAGCAGGCCATGGCGGCTTACGGCGCCAAGCTGATCGGCGTCAGCAAGGAAGCCGGCATGGAAGGTGCGAGAGATCTGGCCGAGGAAATGATCGCCCGCGGTGAAGGCAAGCCGCTCAATCAGTTCGCCAATCCTGACAATCCGCTGGCCCATTACCGTACCACGGGCCCCGAGTTGTGGGAGCAGACGGCCGGACGTATCACTCATTTCGTCAGCGCCATGGGCACGACTGGAACCATCATGGGGACGTCGCGCTATCTCAAGGAGCGCAATCCTTCGATCCAGATCGTCGGCCTGCAGCCGGAGGATGGCGCGAGTATTGCCGGCATCCGGCGCTGGCCCGAGGCCTATCTGCCCGATATCTATGAACCGCAGCGGGTCGATAGCGTGCTGGACATTGGCCAGCAGGAGGCCGAAGAGCACATGCGTCGCCTGGCGCGGGAAGAGGGTATCTTCGCTGGTGTGTCGTCCGGCGGGGCGCTGGCGGGGGCGCTGAAAGTCGCCGAGCAAGTGGATAATGCGGTCATCGTGTTCATCGTCTGCGATCGTGGTGATCGTTACCTTTCCACCGGCCTCTACGCGCCGGAAGCCTGATCATGGCGATGCTGGGAAAAAGGCGGATACCCGCCGCGCGCCGTGAGCGACAGCCATCGCCGGCCGCGCCGAAGCTGAAAACCGATGATGGCTCGCTGATCATCGAGCGTTTGGCCCACGATGGACGCGGCGTGGCGCGGAATGCCGATGGCAAGACGGTCTTCGTCGATGCCGCGTTGCCGGGAGAGCGAGTGGAGGTGGCGATACATCGTCAGCGCAAGCGCTATGACGAGGCTCACATCCGTGAGCGCCTCAGTGCGGCCGATACCCGCGTCGAGCCGCCGTGCATTTATGCCTCGCGTTGCGGTGGCTGTGATCTTCAGCATCTGAGCGTCGACGGTCAGCGCGAGCACAAGCGTCAGGTGCTGATCGACTTGCTCAGGCGTCAGGCCATCGAAGCTCCCAGCGAAGTGCCGATGTTGACCGGCGTCGCGTCCGGCTATCGGCGTCGGGCGAGGCTCGGGGTGAAATGCGATGCGCAGGGCCACGTTCATTTCGGTTTTCGGGCACGCGGCAGCGAGCAACTGGTCGATATCGACAGTTGTCATGTGCTGGCGCCGCCGCTGGCGGCCTTGCTGCCGAGGCTGCGAGCCCAGCTCGAATCGCTCGATGCCCCACGCCACGTTGGGCATCTCGAACTGTTGCTGACCGATGCCGACGCGACCACCGTGGTCGTCCGTCAGCTTCGCGATGTGCCCGAGGACGAACAGCGCTGGCGGACGTTTGCCGCGCGTGAAGGTGTGGCATGTGCGCTGCGCCGAGGACGGCAATCGACAGATCTGGTCTGGTTGAGCGACCAGCCAAGGCTGGCCACGGTCGTCGACGGTGGCCCGCGTCAGGTATCGCTTGCACTCGCCCCAGGGGATTTTCTCCAGGTCAACGCTGAGGTCAATCAGCGTCTAATCGACACGGTGCGCGACTGGCTCGCGCCGCGCGGCGACGAACACTTGCTCGATCTGTTCGCCGGTATCGGCAACTTCTCGCTGGCCTTGGCCGCTGACGTTGCCAGTGTTACCGCGGTCGAGGGTAGCAACGAGATGGTCGGGCGGCTGCGAGACAATGCCGTCGCCAACGCGCTGGAAGTAACCGTACTGCAAGCGGATCTCGGCGATCCCGGTGCGCCGGTCGAGGCGCTGATTGCCGACCACGACGTGGTGTTGCTGGATCCGCCGCGGGATGGTGCCGATGCGCTCTGCCGCCGCCTGGCACAGAGTGATGTCGCGCGGGTCGCATACATCTCCTGCGACCCGGCGTCGCTGGCACGAGACGCGGCTCACTTGCTGAGCGCTGGCTTTTCGCTGTCGCGCCTGGCAATGGCCGACATGTTTCCGCACACCGCGCATCTGGAGTCGCTGGCGCTATTCGAGCGGGGAGAACGTATCGAACGCCCAATACGCCTCGAACGGCCAGAGCGTCAGGATGGTGATCTCGGTAGTCCGGTTTTGGGAGGTAAGCACTAGCATGGTGAAGGTGCGCGAGAGTGAACCGCTGGTCGATGACGGCAGTGTCGATCTGGAACTATGGCTGCAGCGATTGCAGCAAGAGGTCGAGTTGCGCGCGCCCGAGCGTGTTCGCCTGGCCTGTGAGCTGGCCCTTCGCGCCAGTGAGCGGGAGACGATGGGTGCAGTCGAGGCACTGCCTGATCAGACACTGCTGACGGGGCTGGAGATGGCCGATATTCTCAGCCAGCTCAAACTGGATCAGCCGACCCTGGAAGCGGCGATACTCTATCGTAGCGTTCGTCGTGGGCTGCTGAGTCTGGAAAGCGTGTCCAAGCAGATGGGCAGCGAAGTCGCCAAGCTGATAGAAGGCGTGCTCAGCATGGCGGCGATCAGCCAGCTTCAGGCACCGAAGCACGGGCTTTCTCAGCACAATCAGCAAGATAACCTGCGCAAGATGCTGGTGACCATGGTCGACGACGTTCGTATCGCGTTGATCAAGATCGCCGAACGCACCTGCATGCTGCGCCAGGTCAAGGATGCCTCGCGCGAGAAGCGTCTGCGGGTTGCGCGTGAGGTCTTCGATATCTATGCGCCGCTGGCTCATCGGCTGGGCATCGGTCAGGTCAAGTGGGAACTCGAGGATCTGGCTTTTCGCTATCTTCACGAAACCGATTACAAGGCGATCGCCAAGCAGCTGGCGGAGAAACGCTTGGCTCGCGACCGCTATATTCACGAGGTCGTGGAAACTCTGGAGACGCTGCTCGAGCGCCAGGGAATCCTGCGCTATCAGGTCGACGGCCGGGCGAAACACATTTATTCGATCTGGCGCAAGATGCAGCGTAAGCGCATCGATTTCTCCCAGGTCTATGACGTGCGCGCGGTCCGCATTCTGGTGCCCGAGATCGCCGACTGCTACACCACCCTTGGTGTGGTGCACTCGCGCTGGCATCACGTGCCCAATGAATTCGACGACTATATCGCCAATCCCAAGAAAAACGGCTATCAGTCGCTACATACGGCGGTCATCGGTCCCGAGAACAAGGTGCTCGAGATCCAGGTGCGTACCTTTGCCATGCACGAAGAGGCTGAACTCGGCGTCTGCGCGCATTGGCGCTACAAGGGGATGGACACCGACGCCAAGAGCCGGGGTTACGAGGAGAAAATCGCGTGGCTGCGTCAAGTGCTCGAGTGGCAGGAAGAAGTCGGTGACGTCGGAGATTTCCGGGAAGGGCTGGCCAGCGACGTCGCGCCGGACCGAATCTACGTGTTCACGCCCGACGGCCATGTCATCGATATGCCCCAGATCGCAACGCCGATCGATTTCGCCTATCGCGTGCATACCGAGATCGGCCATCGCTGCCGGGGTGCCAAGGTCGATGGCCGCATCGTCCCGCTGACCTACCTGCTCAGAACCGGCCAGCAGGTCGAAATTCTCACCGCGACCAAAAGCGCGCCGAGTCGGGACTGGATCAATCCTAATCTGGGCTATGTGCGTACGTCACGCGCGCGCTCCAAGATCCAGGCTTGGTTCAAGTTACAGGCGCGGGAGCAGAATATCGACGAGGGCAAGGCGATCTTCGATCGCGAATTTCGTCGCCTCGATATCGATGGTGTCGATCTCGAGCGCTTGGCGGGCGCGGTCAATTATACCGAGGTCGAGGACATGTACGCCGCGATCGGTGCCGGGGATTTACGGATTGGCCAGGTGTTGCATCAGGCCCAGCAGCTGTTCGGCGAAAGCGACGATCAGGAGCAGCTCGACCGCTTGCTGACCAAGCCCCGTCGCCATCAGGCCAAGGAGTCCAATGACGGTATCACCGTGCTCGGTGTCGGCAATCTCAAGACGGCGATGGCCAATTGCTGCCACCCGGTGCCAGGCGATCAGATCATCGGCTACATCACTCAGGGCCGCGGTGTCACCATCCATCGCCAGGACTGCCCTAACGTGCTGCAGCTGCGAAGCGAAGAGCCGCGGCGGATCGTCGATGTCGAATGGGGCGAGAAAGTGCGCGCTCAGTATCCGGTGGACATCGAGATCGAGGCGTGGGATCGCTCCGGACTGCTGCGCGACGTTACTCACGTGCTCTCCAGTGATCGCGTCAACGTGACCTCGGTCAACACGGTAACCGACAAGCTCGACAACATCGCGCGAATGCAAATCACGCTGGAAATCGAAGGGCTGGAAGCGCTGGAGCGCATCTTCTCGCGTATTCAGCAGTTGCCCAACGTGATCGACGTCAAACGGCTCAGGCAGGGGCAAGGCCGTGGATGAACAACGATTCAACGCCGGAGATTCCTTGATGTCTTCTGATGTCGTCGAAACGCAGAATCCGCATCGCCATTCGCTCGACGATCTGCTGACGCTGATGACGGTGCTGCGCGACCCCGATCACGGCTGCCCATGGGATATCAAGCAGCGTTGGGAGACCATCGTTCCGCATACCCTCGAAGAAGCCTATGAAGTCGCCGACGCCATCGAGCGCTGCGCCTTCGACGAACTGCCGAGCGAACTTGGTGATCTGCTGTTCCAGGTCGTCTATTACAGCCAGTTTGCCAAGGAGGAGGGGCGTTTCGACTTCGACGATGTCGTGCATACGTTGACGGCCAAGATGCTACGTCGCCATCCGCACGTGTTTCCGGATGGCACCTTGAATTCGCGGCGCGACGATGGCGATGGTGAGCGCGCGCAGGTCGCCGAGGATCAGGTCAAGGCGCGCTGGGAAGCGCTCAAGGCCGAGGAGCGCGAGGCACGCGTCTCGTCGGCGTCGGGTACCTCAGCGTTGAATATCTCGGCACTGGATGACATTCCAACGGCGTTACCGGCACTGAGCCGCGCCGCCAAGTTGAGCAAGCGCGCCGCCGGGCAGGGCTTCGACTGGCCCGACGAGCGCGGCGTCATCGACAAGATTCGCGAGGAGCTGGCGGAAGTCGAATCGGCGCTGGCCGAAGATGACCGGACGCACGCCCAGGCAGAGGTCGGCGATCTGCTGTTCGCCGTCGTCAATCTGGCGCGGCGTCTGGGTTGCGACCCGGAGCAGCAGCTGCGCCGCACCAATGCGAAGTTCGAATGGCGTTTCCGCTATGTCGAACGCGGGCTGGCAGCAGACGGCTCGACGCCCGAGCTCGCCTCGTTGGAAGAGATGGAGCGGCATTGGCAGGCCGCAAAGCGCGAAGAAACGACCGCGAGTTCTTCCATTACGTAGTAAATTTACGACTAATGTCGTTCATCCACCGGTCGACTCTTTCCCTCAGATCGTTATGCTGAATCCCTAATCGGTTTATTGGGATGATATCGGTCTGCCCAAAACAGGACCGCCTCCGGGGTATCTGTTTTGCCAATTCAGGGAAGGGTGCCATGAGTTCGGAAGTTGAAACGTCGCTGCACGAGTCGCTGCGGGACAATGTTCGCCTGCTGGGTGACAGTCTCGGGCGAACCATCGCCAAGGATCTCGGTGGCGAGTTCGTGGATCGTATCGAGCGCATCCGCGCCCTGGCCAAGAAGGGCCGTCAAAGTGCCGAAGAGGCGGATCGCCGGGAGCTGATCGACTATCTGCGTGCGCTTCCCGAACGCGAGCTGTTACCGGTCACTCGCGCGTTCAATCAATTTCTCAATTTTTCCAATATCGCCGAGCAGCATTACCGGGCGCGGTTTCGTCGCGTCGAGGACTACAAGCCGGGTACCCAGCCCGATCTTGGCGAATTGCTGAAACGTGCGGCGGCGTCGGGCCGATCCCCACGCCAGTTGGTCGACACGATCGCTGGCATGCGTGTCGATCTCGTGTTGACCGCGCATCCTACCGAAGTCATTCGACGCACGCTGATCCAGAAATACGATGCCATCGATCACTGCCTGCAGACCATCGAGGATAGCGCCGACCATCCGGAAGTCATGCAGCGCGCCCAAGGTCGACTGGAGGAACTGATCGCCCAGTCCTGGCATACCGACGAGATCCGGCACGAGCGTCCCACCCCCGTCGACGAGGCCAAGTGGGGGTTCGCTGTCATCGAGAACTCTCTGTGGGAGGCAGTGCCGACGTTCCATCGCGATCTCGACGTCCTGTTGATGGAGACGGCCGGTGAGCGTCTGCCGCTGGAGGCATCGCCGATTCGCTTCGCATCGTGGATGGGGGGCGACCGGGACGGCAACCCCAACGTGACCGCCAGTGTCACGGAGGAAGTCCTGTTGTTGGGGCGCTGGATGGCGGCGGATCTCTATTTGCGCGACCTGGAACAGCTCAAGGCCGAGCTATCGATGTGGAAGGCGAGCGATGCTCTGCGCGCCGAAGTCGGCGACGATCCCGAGCGCGATTCTCGACAAGCTGCAGAACCTTATCGCGCACTGCTCAAGCGGCTGTCGACCCGGCTGGAGGCCACCCGAGCGTGGTCGCGCGCCCGACTCGATGGCGAGCCGCCCACCGACGCCCCGATCATCGAGACTCGCGAGCAACTGTTCGCGCCGTTGCTGGCCTGCTATCGCTCGCTGTGCGATGTGGGGCTGGAAACCATCGCCAATGGCGTGCTGCTCGACACGCTGCGACGTGTGGCGGTTTTTGGCGTCAATCTTGCCAAGCTCGATGTGCGTCAGGATGGTGCCCGTCATGCCCAGGTATTCGAGGAGCTGACCCAGCATCTCGATGTCGGCACCGACGGCAGTAATTACCAGAACTGGGACGAACCCACGCGTCAGGCGTTTCTGCTTGAAGAACTGGCCTCGCCACGGCCGCTGATTCCTCCACGCTGGGAGTGCTCGGCGGAAACGCGAGAAGTGCTCGATACGTTTGGCGTCATCGGTCGTGAGCATCGCCAGGCGCTGGGTACCTATATCATCTCCATGGCTCAGCAGCCTTCCGACGTGCTGGCGGTGGCGCTGCTGATGAAAGAAGCGGGCAATGGCGTGCGCCTGCCGATCGCGCCATTGTTCGAAACGCTGGATGATCTGGATCGTGCCGGTGACGTGATCGAACGACTGCTCGCGCTGCCGGGATACCGCGAGGTGGCCGGCGACTATCAGGAAGTGATGATCGGCTATTCGGACTCGGCCAAGGACGCCGGTCAGCTGGCCGCCGCCTGGGCCCAGTATCGGGCGCAGGAGCGGCTGGTCGATGTTTGTCGGGCGGGAGGCGTGTCGTTGACGCTGTTTCATGGCCGCGGTGGCACCGTCGGCCGTGGTGGCGGCCCGGCTCACGCCGCGATTCTGTCGCAGCCGCCGGGGTCGGTGAACGGTAGCTTGCGAGTGACCGAGCAGGGCGAGATGATTCGCTTCAAATTCGGGCAACCCGATATCGCCCTGCGTTCGATGGAAATCTACGTCTGCGCGGTGCTTGAGGCGACGCTGTTGCCACCGCCCGCTCCGCAGCCGGTCTGGCGCGAAGAAATGGACCGCCTTGCCGATATCGCCCACCGCGCCTATGTGGGCGTGGTGCGTGAGGACCCCGACTTCGTACCTTACTTCCGCGCGGTGACGCCGGAGGGCGCGCTGGGTCGATTGCCACTCGGATCGCGTCCAGCCAAGCGGCGCCAGGAAGGCGGCATCGAGACGCTGCGCGCCATTCCCTGGATTTTCGCCTGGACCCAGACTCGCCTGATGCTACCCGCCTGGCTGGGTAGCGGCGAAGCGTTCTCCAAGCGCCTCGAGGAAGAGGGGGGACTCGATCGGCTGCGAGAGATGCGCGAGCAGTGGCCGTTCTTCGGCACCTATCTCGATATGCTGGAGATGCTGCTGGCAAAGTCGGATCCGCTGATCGCGGCCTATTACGAAAAACGCCTCGTCGAAGAGCCTGCATTGACCCAGCTGGGCGAGTCGCTGCGCCAGCGCCTGGTGGATCTGGAGGCCGTGCTGCTGCGGATACTTGATCAGAGTCAGTTGCTCGAGAATACCCCGCTGATTCGTCAGGCCATCGAGGTACGCAATCCTTACATCGATCCGCTTCATGGTTTGCAGGCAGAGCTGTTGCAGCGTAACCGTGATGCCCAGGGCGACATCACGCCGGAACTGTCCCGCGCGCTGATGGTGACGATGGCGGGCATCGCCGCCGGCCTTCGCAATACCGGTTAAGTGCGCCTCGGCCAAGCTTGCATACCTGCTATAACGAGAGTGAGTGTGGAACATGGTGGTGGCGGCGAATGGCCGCACCGATAGTCAAGCGGGTTTGATGCCAGGGAGTGCGGCATGGAGTTCAAGGATTACTATGCGGTTCTGGGAGTGGAACGGGATGCCGCCCAGGATGAGATCAAGCGCGCCTATCGCAAGCTGGCCCGAAAGTACCACCCTGACGTCAGCAAGGAAGTCGATGCTGACGCCCGCTTCAAGGAACTGGGCGAGGCCTACGAGGTTCTGAAAGATCCGGAAAAGCGGCTTGCCTATGATCAGGTTGGTCAGGGCCAGCGGGCCGGCGAGGACTTCCGGCCGCCGCCGGACTGGGACACCGGATTCGAGTTCCGAGGCGGTGGCTATACTCAGCAAGGTTATGCACGGGAAGGCTATTCAGAGGAGGACCGTGCAGATTTCAGCGACTTTTTCGAGTCGCTGTTCGGTCAGCGCCATGGCACGCGTTCCGGTGGTTATCAGTCCAGCAGCTTCGGTCATCGCGGTCGCGGCGAGGATCACCACGCCAAGGTGTCGGTTGCCCTCGAAGATGCCTATCGCGGTGCGACACGGACATTGACGCTCCAAAGCGGCGAAGTCGATACCGAGGGCCGGCTGCGGCCTCGTCAGCGCACCTTGAAAGTTCGTATCCCCAAGGGTGTGAAGCAAGGCCAGCGGATACGCCTCGGCGGGCAGGGCGAACCGGGAACGAGAGGCGGCCCGGCTGGCGACCTTTATCTCGAAATCGAGTTCGACCCCCATCAGCGCTATCAGGTCGAGGGGCGCGACGTCACCCTGAGGCTGCCCGTTGCTCCGTGGGAAGCCGCGCTGGGCGCCACGATTACTGTTCCGATGCCCGAAGGCTCGGTCGAGCTGAAAATTCCGCCGGGTTCGCAAAGCGGGCGGCGCCTGCGACTCAAGGGGCGGGGGATCCCCGGTGAGCCGCCGGGAGATTGCTACGTGACACTGGAGGTCGTGTTGCCGGCCGCAGAGAGTGACGAGATCAAGGCGGCGTATCGCCAGCTGGCGGCGCTGACAGGTTTCAATCCCAGAGCGACAGCGGAGGACAAGTCATGACGATTCACGACCTTACCGGCATTCCGGTCGATAATCTTGACGAAACCCCTGTTCTAACACTGGGTGAACTGTGCCAGACCTGTACGGTACACGCGGAATGGGTCATCGAACTGATCGACGAGGGGGTCATCGTCCCCAGCGGCCGCCGCCGTGAGCAATGGCGTTTCTACGGCGCGAGCCTGCACCGGGTCAGGGTCGTCCAGCGTCTGCAGCGTGATCTCGGCGTCAACCTTGCCGGTGCTGCACTGGCGCTCGAGCTGATAGATGAGGTGGCGCGGTTGCGTCAGAGAGTTGGCGAATAGCAGATCGCTTGCCAATCAATGATGCGATATCTCGAGTGTGGTCGAGAAGTGTTTGCGGCCAAAATCGGGGTTTAGACAAGCAACATCAATCTCGATATTGCAGGGTGTTAGTAAGTTTACGACGATGGTCGTGTCGCGGAAAAATGACTCTCACCATCAAAATGAGCGTGCTACGATTACCGCCACTCCAGACTTTTTTGCGATTTTCCCCATGCGTATAACGACGATGGAAACGCGAGCGATATCGATCGATATCGACCCGCAGGTTCTCGACGCGGCCCGTCGCTTAATCGATTCATCTGAACGCCGAATTCTCGGTCTGGTCGGTGCCCCTGGTTCCGGCAAGAGCACGCTGTCGGAGGCGCTTCTCTCCGTTCTGGGCGATCAGGCGCAGGTCGTGCCGATGGATGGATTTCATCTCTCCAACCGTCAGCTGGCGGCGCTGGGAAGGGCTGAGCGAAAAGGGGCGCCGGATACGTTCGATGCGTTCGGCTATCGCGATCTGCTTCAGCGCCTTCGCGCCGGTTATCGGTCTCACCCTAGCGACGGAGAATCCGTCTATGCACCGGGCTTTTACCGCGAGATCGAGGAGCCTATCGCTGCCAGCATCGCCGTGCCATCGGAAACGTCCTTGATCGTTACCGAAGGCAATTATCTGCTGCTCGAGGACGATCCCTGGCCGCAGGTGCGAGAGAAGCTGGACGAAGTATGGTTTCTCGACGTCGACCGAGAGTTGCGCGAAGAGCGTCTTGTGGCGCGTCACATGGCTTTCGGACGCAGTGAAACGCAGGCACGGGAGTGGGTACGCACGACCGATGCACCCAACGCCAAACGCATCGAGGCAGCGGCTGCCCACGCCGATCGGCAGCTGTGGTGGAGCGGTTCCAGTATTCGTTTCAAAGACACGAAATAGCCATTCGAACCGGGCAATTCGTCATCCAGGACGCCCGATTTCAAGGAGAGAAACATGAACGCAATCGCTACCGCCAATGGCGGCCCGCAGCGTAAAGGGCTGGTCGTCATGGTGTCGGTCGTGGCCGCGCTGGGTGGCCTGCTTTTCGGCTACGACACCGGCATCATTGGCGTCGCGCTATTGGGATTATCGAAGCAGTTTGCCCTCGACGACACGCTCAAACAGCTGGTCACCGGTGCCATCATTCTCGGCGCGATCTTTGGCTGTGTGGGCACCGGCCGACTGTCCGATCGGCTCGGGCGCCGATGGACGATCGTGCTGGTCGGGGCGGTGTTCATCGTCGGGTCGATTCTGTCGGCGACCTCGACCAGCGTCGGCATGCTGATCGCGGCGCGATTCATCCTCGGGCTTTCCGCCGGTAGCGCGACGCAAATCATCCCCGTCTACATTGCCGAAGTCACGCCGCCAGAGCATCGTGGAAAGCTGGTGGTAATGTTCCAGTTCATGGTGGTGTTCGGCATTCTCGTCGCCTATCTCGTCGGTTACGGCCTGGGCGAGCAGTGGCGCTGGATGTTTGGTCTGGGTACCGTACCGGCCGTCATTCTCATGCTGGGCATGCTGTTTCTGCCGGAAAGTCCGCGCTGGCTGGTCAGCAAGGGGCGCGAGCCGGAAGCGCTCGATATCCTCGAGCGCGTGCGCTCCAGCCGAGAGGGCGCGCAGACCGAGATGGACGAAATCAAGGAAGTCTCGGCGCGCCCGGAAGGTTCCTGGCGCGACCTGTTTCAGCCTTGGATCCGCCCGGCGCTGGTGGCCGGCGTGGGGATCGCGATGTTCTCGCAGATCACCGGCAACAACGCGCTGATCTACTATGCGCCGACCATCCTGAGTCAGGCCGGCTTCGGCGATAGCGCCGCGGTGCTGGCAGCCATCGGTGGCGCGGTGCTCATCAACCTGGCCACCATTCTGGGAATCTTTCTGGTCGACCGCATCGGACGCAGACGCTTCCTGTTGTGGATGGTGCCGGGTTCGGCAGTGGCGCTGGTGATCATGGGGTTGCTGTTCGTGGGTGGTGCGCCCGAGGATGCTTTCAGCCAGTACGTCCTGGTGGCGTGCCTGGCCATCTACATGGCACTCAATTGCAGCTTCGGCGTCTGTCTGTGGCTGATCAACGCGGAAGTCTATCCGCTGTTCGTGCGGGGTAAAGGTGCGAGCATGGGTGCGCTAAGCCACTGGGTCTTCAACCTGCTGGTCACGCTGACTACGCTGTCGCTGATCAGTACGCTGGGAACGTCCGGTACTTTCTGGCTCTATGCCGTGATCACCACGATCGCATTGGTATTCATCGTGCGCTACGTTCCCGAGACCAAGGGTCGCTCGCTCGAAGAGATCGAGAACGATCTGAAAAAGGGTGTCTTTTTCCCGGCGGACAAGACCAAGGACGATTCCAAGGTCAGCTCCGAAGCCGCCAGCGCTGCCGAATGAGAGTCTGATACCGATACCGCTGGAACAACGCAAACGACCGATCCCATGGATCGGCCGTTTGCATTTTCGACCATCGGTATTGGCGCTCCGGCCCCACGAGGATAGGTTTTTAGCGGGTTAGGAGAGCTAGTGTCTAATGCGGTGTTGCCTGGTAGAGCGCAATGATTTCAGGCGTGTCGAGTCGATGGCGAAGGCCCGCATCGATCAGTGGCCCGAGGATGGCGCCTCGCTCCGTGGGGCGGCCTGCCAGCACATCCTGCAGCATCGAGGAGTGGTTGGCGGCTGTCGCCTCGATCACGCCCTCGATGAGCGCTTGCCAGCCCGTAGCGGGTGGCTGAATGCCTTCGGCTTGCATGATCCGGCCGATCTCCGCGACCAGTGCCACGATCCGAGGCCGGAATTCAGGACCCGCCAGATCGCCGTTGCGAATGCGATGGCTGGCTGTCAGAGGGTTGATCACCGCATTGACCGCGAGTTTCTGCCACAGGCGCTGGCGGATATCGAGGCAAGGAGTTGCCGTCATGCCCGCCTTGCCCAAGCATTCGGCGACCGCTGCCGCCAGGGTCGGGTGCCTGTCGTCGAGATCGCCGATCCAGGTTTCGCCGGCAGCGGCGTGTACGACGTCCGGCCTGGTGGAATAAAGCTCAGACTCGGGATCGAGCAACGGGCGATAGGCGGCCTCTGTCGTCGAGGCGCACAGCACCGGCCCCGCCCAGTGTTCGCTGATTCGAGGCTGTACCTGAAAGCCGTTTTGCAACAGCAGCAACGGTGTGGTTGGTGTCAGCC
Source organism: Salinicola halimionae (assembly GCF_003206065.1). Taxonomy (GTDB): domain Bacteria; phylum Pseudomonadota; class Gammaproteobacteria; order Pseudomonadales; family Halomonadaceae; genus Salinicola; species Salinicola halimionae. The sequence continues at coordinate 1,108,175 of NZ_PZJQ01000004.1, forward strand.
GTGGCATCAATGCGTCGAGCGCTGCCTGGGTATCATGCGATTTGGTCGCCAGCACTACCAGGGCTGGTGGTTCATTCCTGGACCGCTCGGCCGCCCAGTCGCTGAGCCGCTCGCGACGCAGCGTAACCTGATGATCCATACCCTCTGATGTGCGCAGACGGATCGCGGGAGGCGCCGACTGTCTTCCCAGTAGAATGACCGGATAATGCCGGGCAAGGGAAGCGGAAAACAGTTGTCCGAGGGCCCCGGCGCCGACGATCAACCACGGCGCATCGGCGACTGGCGTTACGGTCCGGATTGTCATGGCCTGGGTCGTCATTGATCCAGGCGTGTTGGATGGGGGCCTCATGGGGTACGTTTCCGCGTGCGGCGAGCGCGCGTCGGTTTGCCCTCCGCCGAGGCGGCCGGTTGGCTCTCTTTCGACCGAGAGGTCCGTCGCGAACGGTTTCCCCCGGGCTTGCGGGCACTGGTGCCGCGTCTAGCGCCTTTACCGCTTTTCCGCACGGGGGCTTCCGGTGCCGGCCCTTGCGCCGATGCCTTAAGCGCCTGGTTGAGTCGGCCGGCATCCGCCTGGTCCAGCAGCGCGCGCAGATCGCTGATCAGCGCTTCCAGAAATGGCGCTGGCGCATCCTGATTGTCGGCGATCGCCGAAAGGCGCTGTTCCCACAGCGCGGTGCGCTCCGGCTGAGTTGCCGCCAAGGGCAGGGAGTCGATCAAGGCGTGTCCGGTGCGCGTCGCCTTGATGGCTTTTTTGTCGCGAACGAGATAACCCCGGGTGAGCAGTGTCTCGATGATGCTGGCCCGTGTCGCTTCGGTGCCGAGGCCGTCGGTATCGCGCAGCGTTCGTTTGACGGCGGGGTCCTCGACGTAGCGCGCGATATTCATCATCGCCTTGATCAGGCTGGCATCGGTGAACGGTTCCGGGGGCCGGGTCTCACGCGCTTCGCAACCGGCATCGGTCACTATCGCCGTTTCGCCTTTCGTCAGCGGAGGCAGGGCGGGGACGTCGTCGCGTGTGGTGAACAGCGGTTTCCAACCCGGTTCCAGAATCTCCCGTCCCTGCGCCTTGAAGCGCTCATCGAGGATGTCGAAAACGGCTTGGGTCTCGAAGGTCTCGAGTGCGGGATAGAACTGGGCCAGAACGTTGCGCGCGATCAGCCGGAACAGATCGGTCTCGTCTCGACTCAGCTTGCCCATGTCGACCGGCCGCCCCGTTGGCGCCAGCGCGTGGTGGGCACCGACCTTGGCGTCGTCCCAGGCCTTGGAGCGCAGACTGAAATCGGCCTGTTCGGCCCAGCCCCGCAGCTGGTCGTCCGGGCGGCAGGCGCTGGTCAAGGTCTTCGCTGCCTCGCGATGGTGTGCGGCGGGCAGATACCGGCAGTCGGAGCGTGGATAGGTGATCAGCTGGTGGCGTTCGTAGAGCGTCTGGCAGACATCGAGCACTCGCTTCGCGGAAAGACCGTGACGGCGTGCGGCATCGATCTGCAGAGACGACAGCGAGTAGGGCAGCGGTGGCGCCTGACGCTTGCGCTTCTGGTCAAGCTGGGCGAGATGACCTCGGGCGCCGGCAAGACGCTGGGCGAGCACTTGTGCCGGACGCGGGTCGAGCAGGCGGCCCTGATCATCCAGCGGGTGGTGTTCTCCGGGCTGCCACCAGGCGCGTAGCGAACCGTTGGCGATCTGAAGATCGGCCCACAGCACGTAAAACGGTTTGGGTTCAAATGCGGCGATATCCCGATCGCGCCTGACCACCAGCCCCAATACCGGCGTCTGCACGCGGCCTACCGAGAGCAGGCCATCGAAACCGGCCTGGCGACCGATCAGGGTCCAGGCGCGGGTCAGATTGATGCCGTACAGCCAGTCCGCGCGAGAGCGTGCCTCGGCTGCAGCGTAGAGCGGTTGATAACGGTGATTGTCCTCGAGCTTGCCCAGTGCCTTGACCACGGCGGGGCGATTGAGATCCTGAATCAACAGACGCAGGGTCTGTTGGCGCCAGCCCAAGTGATTCAACACCTCCTGCACCAGCAATTGCCCCTCGCGGTCGGGGTCGCCGGCATGGACGACGCTGTCGGCGCTCTTGATCAGTTTGCGCAGCACGGCCAGCTGCGTTCTTGCCTGGCTCCTGGGTACCAGTTGCCAGCGCTCGGGAACGATCGGCAGGTCATCGAGCCGCCACTGTTTGTATTTCGGGTCGTAACGTTCGGGTGGCGCTTGCTCCAGCAGATGACCGAGACACCAGCTCACCACGGTATCACCGGCTTCCAGATAGCCCTCGCGTCGTATCGCCTTGACCGGCAAAGCGTCGGCGATGGCGCGGGCGAGACTGGGCTTTTCGGCGACGATCAAACGCATGGGACAGGCTCCGCTGAGTGGCTTTTGTCGATCCGTTCTCGTATCGATTCGTGCTGTTGTCGATTCATGATTCAGGGATCATTTTTCGAGATGACGGCGAGCCCGGACCAGCGCCCGATACCACTGGCGATGAGGCGTACCCACCGCCGGTGGCGCCATGCTGAGGTAACTGACATTGGCCGTCTCGCCGCGCTCCAGATTGACATTGGTCAGCATCTGCAGCGTCGCTTCGCGCGCGCCGTACTGGCGCTGCAGAAATTCCATTGCTCGCGGTTCCAGCGCGACGCGGTAGTGCTTGACCAGTGCCAGGGCCAGCGATTCTGCCGTACGCGACAGGTCGGTTTCGATCTCGCGAACCATGGCCGATCCCATCGCGGCTTTCGCCGCCACCGACAGGTTAGGCTCGAGCTGGCCGAAATCCGCGGCATTGGTGCTATTGATGGCGCGCTGCACCGCCGGGCGCGACAGGTGCACGTGGGGCTCCAGCGCCAGGAAGATTTCCACCGCGACGCGCTTGGCGCTCTCGACACCCACGCTGAGTTGGGTGTCCCGCTCGGCCTGGCGCAGCCGTTCGCGCAACGTGCCGATGTTGGCCTTCTCGAGATGGCGGCCGAGATGCTTGCATACTTCGGCCTTGGCCTCGTCGTTCAGGATAATCTTGCTTTCGCGGATACGCAGGCCGCGCCGCCCCGGGCCCAGGCGCAGGCGCGTCGTGTTGTCGGAAAGATCGGCGCTGAGCGCATCCCACCGCTGCCCCATGCGTAGCCGATGCGCATGACTACGCCCGACTTCGTTGTAAGCGCTGGAGACGCTCTTGTAGAGCTTGATCGCATTGGTCAGCACTTCGGCTTGGCGTCGCAGCGTCTGGCGATCATCGCTGCGCCCCGTGTGGATAGCGTGGGACAACGCATGCGTCTGTTCGCTCAGTTCGTCGATGGCGGCAACGCTGTGCGTCAGCAGGGCATCGGCGCGCTGGCCAGAGACGCTTTCGGCCAGTGGCGTCACCGAATGCTCGACGAGATAGGTATTCAGTGCCTTCAGGCGAGAAAGGCCGGTGGCCTGGGCGATCCGGTGGCGAGCCCGAGCTTCTTCCAGGCTGTCGAAGGCCCGGGCCAGTTTCCAGCGTCCTCGATATTCGAATGACAGCACCGGAATTTCCCGACCGCTGATCAACTCGAATGCCAGGATCACCATCTCCTCGACATCCTGCAGCGTCATCAGCAGATCGTTATCGTGCTCGATGGCGGCCATGACGCGTTCGATGAAGTGTTCGTCACGCGGTACGCCGTAACGCGGATCCGGGGCATGGCCCTCGAAGCGCTCGCGCAGCAGCGTGATCGCGACCGGTGCCAGATCATAGAGCTCGATAAAGCGCGGCTCGATGTCGTCGCGATAAATCTCGACCAGGTCGCTGACGCGAGCGTGAAGCCCGACCCGTCGATAGACGTCGATCTGGCCGATCAGGCGAGCGCTATCGCGATCGTCCAGCAGTTCGAGCGCCGCCAGCTCGACGCCTTCGGGCGACAGGTCCTGCTTGCGCAGCAGCATGGCCGCGGCTTCACGGCGCCTGGCGTCGCCCTCGAGGCTTTCGACGATCAGGTTGCGGGTGGCCAGCAGCAGTTCCGGCAAGGTCTTGATGACCCGTTCGATACGACTCGAAGTGCGTTCCAGCCGGCGCCCGCCCGTCAGCTGATGCAGCAGGTTGGCCATGATCCCGGCCGCGCCGGTAATGACCGTGAACGAGATGAAAAAGATGTAGTTCTCGAGCGTCGGAGCCTTGCCGTACCCCAGCAGGTAGCCGCCCCAGGCGCCGAGCAGGGTCACCGGCCCCGCGGTCCACAGGATCTGCATCAGGCTGATGGTCCACGGGACTTTTTCGACGGCCGCGGTGATCCGGCGAATCTCGTCGCGCCCCTCTCGCTCCAGTCGAACCTGGGGGGCATCGCTGGCGATCGACTGTGAAGGGCGGCGAAACGGAATCGGCAGGAGCACTGGCGCTTCTCTTTATTAACGACGATTGGCTAGTAACGGCGATCGACGGGTCACGACGACTGGGTTGGTTACAGCGGCTGAGCCGGCAACGATGATGCGTCTGGCAATGACGATAGCGTGAGCGGCGGCTAAATTATCACCCCATGCCGGCACTCGCCAGCGCTCTGGGCCAGCATGCTAGGATAGGGCCAGAAAACGGAGGAATGCCATGCTGACAGCTTGGGTCGAACAGCTGCTGGGCTTTGCCAGCGGCGCCCTCGAGGCGATTCGCGCCAATGAACACTACCCGACGATGATGGCATGGGCCCGCAGTGAGGGGGCCGAGCACTGTGGCGGCAGTCTCGATCTGGCTCAGGCGCTTGCCCCGCTCATCTGGAATCAGACACCGCTGGTACGACGAAACTTCGATACCGAGCCGCTGGCGGAGCCGAAACGCGACGAGCCATGCTGGTGCGACTCAGGGCGTCTCTATCGCGACTGCTGCGCGCGAGTCGAGATGCCCAGCGTAATCCCCGAACATCTGATGTGGATGTTGTCGCTGCGCGAGTGGCGTGGCGAGACGCTGAAGGCGGCATTGGAAAGCCGCAAGGCGCCGGCGCAGGCATTGCTGGAAGCTGGAATCGTTTCCGCGGAGAGCGGTAATAATGGCCGCGCGCAGCAGACTCTGGAGTCGCTGTTCGCCAGCGATCGTGATTGGGAGGCATTGGAAGAGCAGATCGAGCCGGCTTTCGAGATACTGGTCGATCTATATCAGGAGCGCGGTTTCCATCGCAAGCGTGCGGCGTTGGTCGAAAGGGTGATGGCCGACGGGCCGGGATTCCTGCGCGGCGCGGCGCTCGAGCGGCTGTGTCTGATGCATCTCGACAGCGGCGATCTGGCGAGCGCGCGTGAGGCTTTTCAGAGCGCCCAACGAACCTTGCCGGATTCGCCGTCGTTGGCGTATATCGAGGCGATGGTGCTGCTCCACGAAGGCAACGTCGGCAAGGCACGCCAGCGTGCGGCTTTCTGGTGGCGGCGGCTGTCGCGTCAGCATCATCTGGATCCGGATCAGCTCGAGTTCATTGCCGAACTGGCCGATGATCCCCAAGCCGCGCTGGCGGAACAGGTAATTCACTCCGAGGAGATACTTTCCGGTCCATTGACGGCGCTGCAGGCGTTGCTGCATACCCAGCAGCGTCCGCCTCGTCTCGAGCTGTCTCACTCCGAGGAGGGGGCGCTGCTCTATGAGCCCAGCGCTCGCGAAGCATCGCTCTACAGTGGTTGGATCGATGCCTGTGAAGTCGAAATCGATGAAGACGCGGCACTGGGGTTTTTGGGCGATCCCTGGGTGACGGCGCCGCAGTGGCTGCAGGCGCTGTGCGCCAACCCGGAATGGCTGGATGCGCCGCGAGTGATGCAGGCGTTGACCCTGGCGCTGGCAAGCCGTTTCGGCAGTCTTCCCTGGATGGTCGATACCTTCTTCACGCCGCTGGCCGAACGCTACGGCTTCTGGCTGGGTCAGCTCGAGGACGCCGGTGGAGCCTTCTCCTGGCACGATGCGGATAATGCGACGCTGCTGCGGACCGGTCTGGCGTTGGTCATCGGTATGGAGCGTGGCGCGGGTCAGGATGCGCGAAAGCTGGCGCAGCGGCTGCTGGAATTGGATCAGGAGGATAGCCTGGGTCTGCGAGAACTGGTGATCGATCAGTTGCTGCGTGAAGGCCGCGACGAACAGGCGCTGATAGTGAGCGAACAGGGCCCTGAGGGGGTCGAGATGCTGGGCGTGCAGATGGGCCGAGTATTAGCGCTCTATCGTCTGTCGCGCCATGATGACGCGCTCGTTGTGCTGCGAGAGGTCTACTCATCCAACCCCTACATATTGCCGATTCTGTGCGAGGACCGACCGCGCCCGGCTCGGCTGGGTGACGACATGCCGGAGCCGGGCACCCGGGCAGAAGCGTGGCAGTATCGTCAGTTGATGCGCGACCAGTGGATGGCTTCCGACGGCGCTCTGGACTGGTTGTCGCAGCAGCGCCGTTCACTGGCCTGAGCATGTGGTCGGGCGCCGTTGCCCGACCAGAATGGCGTCCACCCGGTCTCTTGACTCACGGCGCGCGGGCCCGGTCTTGAGTGTCTCGTGGTTTCTCTCGTTTTCGGCCCGGCACTCTCGGCGAGCCCGTCAGCGCGAGCTGGCGGGCTCGTGCTCTTTCCGGTCATCGTTGACTGAAGGGGAGCTGCGCTCGTCATTTTTGCTATCACTGTCGAGGTCGAGCGCTGGCAGACGGCGGCTTAGCCACCACGCCAGCGCCACGGCCGGCAGACCGAGCAGGCAAACGATTCCGAAGAAGCTGGCATAGCCGACATCGGCCACGATCACGCCGGAGAAACCACCGATGAACTTGCCGGGTAGCGTCATCAGCGAAGAGAACAGCGCGTACTGGGTCGCGGTGTAGGTGCGCGAGGTCAAGCTCGATAGGAAGGCGATGAACACCGTGCTGGCGAGACCATTGGCGAGATTGTCGCCGGTGATGGCCACGATCAGTAGCGGCAGACTGTCGCCGCCGTTGGCGAGCAGGGCGAACAGCAAGTTGGTCAATGCCACGGCCAGCGCACCCACGATCAGCATGCGGCCCAGGCCATAGCGAACTACCATCAGCCCGCCGAGAACGCCGCCACCGATGGTCATCAATACGCCGAAGACTTTGGTGACGCTGGCGATGTCGCTCTTGGTGAACCCCAGACTCAAGTAGAGCGGGTTGGCCATTGCAGCCATCGAGATATCACTGATCCGGTAGATGCCGATGAAGACCAGCAGCCATAGCGCCAGGCGACCATAGCGCTGGAAAAAGTCGCTGATCGGACAAATGACCGCGGCGATCAGCCAGACTCCGGTCTGGCGTTGCCAATGACGGCGACCATGACTCTGGCGCAGAAACCGTTTTACCCGCGGGTGAAACAGCACCACGCTGAGGCTCTGCGGACGGGGAGGTTCCGGTCGAACCAGCACCGTGATCACGCCGACGCTCACCAGAAACGCCATACTCAGGTAGGCGACGGCCCACGACGCGGCATCGGCAATGTAGAGCGCGCCGGCACCCGCCATCACGATTCCGATGCGATAACCGATAATATAGGTCGAGGCCATGGCGGCCTGGATGGCTGCCTCGCCTGACTCGATACGGTAGGCATCGATGACGATGTCCTGTGTTGCGGCGCCGAAGGCGGTGAGCAGGGCGAAGGCAGCGACCAAGGGGAGATGGCCGGCGGGGTCGAGGCCGGAAAGCCCTACCAGGCCCGCGGCGATCAGCGCCTGTCCCAACAGCATCCAGCTGCGCCGTTGCCCCAGCCATCGGCCGATCAGCGGGAGCTGCACACGGTCGACGATAGGTGCCCAGAACAGCTTGATCGAATAGAGCAGGCCCACCCAGCTGAAAAAGCCGATGGCCGCCACTTCGACGCCACTGTCTTCGAGCCAGGCCGTGAGCGTCGAAAATACCAGCAGATAAGGTAGGCCAGCGGAAAACCCCAGAAACAGCAGGGTCACGACCGGTGCCCGCAGATAGACGCGCAAGGATGACAGCCAGTTACGTGGCTCGCGTTGCATGCAACCTCCCAAAACCGGATCGACACGCCGCGGGCGGACGTGTCGGATCGAAAATGGTACTCTAGATGGCCCCGCGCGTCTGGCCCGGATGCCATATCGGCGATGGTGCGATAACGCATGATTTTGCCTCGGCACGGCAGACACGACAGGAATTGTCTTTTCGCGGTTGTTATTAGTGATTGTGATTAGTGATTGTTATTAGTGATGAGTGGTTGCAATCAGCAAGGGGTTACCGATGACCAGTGAGTCGACGCAGAATGGTGAGTCGTTATCCCGCTGGTACGTTATCCAGTGCAAGGGCGGCGAGTCGTTTCGCGCCAGCGAGCATCTCGATAATCAGGGCTACGAGGTATTTCACCCGGTGCTGGAGGTGCAGAAGCGCCGACGTGGCAAGCTGACCTGGGTGGCCGAGCCGCTGTTCCCGCACTATCTGTTCATCCGGCTCGACCGTATGGCCAGCAACTGGCGACCGATTCGATCCACGCGCGGGGTCCTGCGGTTGGTCAGCTTCGGTCAGGAGCCCGTGTTCGTGCAGGATGCGTTGGTCGATACCTTGCGGGATCGCGTCGCAGCCGACGACAGACGCGACCGCGCCAACGTCTACTACCGGCAGGGCGATATCGTCGAGATCACCGATGGGCCGTTTCGTGCTCTGCAGGGGGTGTTCGAGGCGCAAAAAGGCGAGGAGCGCGCCATCGTGCTGCTCAATCTGCTGCAGCAGACGCAACGCCTCGAGGTACCGGTCGAAGCCTTGCGCAAGCACACCTCGTAGCTTTTCAACCGCGCTTCAAGACGCTTTCAAACGGGCTATCAAATAGGCCATCAAACTCAGCTCGTCGGCTCAATGGGTCAACCTGATCCGATGATCGCACTGAACCCCATCCTCTTTCTGGAGTCATCATGAGCCAGCTCGCCATCGAGCCGTCCCACGTTGCGACCCTTCACTATGCCCTGCTGGATGAGCGAGGCCGTACCCTCGATGACTCGCGCGCGCGTCAGCAACCTCTCGATTATCTGCATGGGCATGGCAACCTGTTTCCAGCATTGGAAGCGGTATTGGCGGCTCACGGTCCCGGGGAGCGGTTGAGCGTGACTCTGGCGTCTGCCGACACCTATGGCGAACGCGATGAGGCGCTGGTCAGTAAAAGCCCGCGCACGGCCTTTCCTGAAGACCAGACGCTCGAAGCCGGCCAGCGGTTTCAGGCTCAAGGGCCGGACGGTCCGCGAACGGTGACGTTAGTGGCCGTCGACGAGTCGCGGGTTACCGTTGATGCCAACCATCCGCTGGCGGGAGAAACGCTGACCTACGAAATCGAGATTCTCGACGTGCGCGAGGCGACGCGGGCCGAACTGTCCAAGGGTCATCCGCTACCGCCGGGCACTTCGCACACCGAGGTCGAGGATCGCAAGCAGTAGCGAGAGGGTCATCCTTCTCAGCGCTCCACCCATCAGCGTCTCAGCGATCCACCCACCAGCGCAAGAACCACGCCTGCATGACCAGTTCGGGATAGATCGTGCGCCCCAGGCTGCCGTTGTAGCGTGCCAGGGCGTGTGTCCAGTCCCCATTCTCGCGATCGAGATAGTGGGCCAGGATCGTACAGCCGTAGCGTAGATTGGTATCGATATCGTGAAGATCGTCCTGCGTTCGGCCGATTTCGGCTTTCCAGAACGGCATCACCTGCATCAGGCCAAGCGCGCCAGCTGATGAGACCGCGTTCGGTTCAAAGCGGCTCTCTACATCGATCAATGCCAGGACCAGTTCCGGCGGCAGCTGGGCCCGACGGGCTTCGGCGTGGATGCGCTCCAGCAGCGCCAGCCGGGCATGGCGGGACGGGTAGGCCTCGGGTTGACGCTTGGCCAGCCGCGACTGCATGTCCAGTAGCCACACCTGAGCGTCGAAGGCATCTTCGAAACCATCAGGTGCCGCCATGACGCGAGACAATGCATCCAGCAGATCCTGGGCCGGTGGCTCGTCGAGGCGATCGACTGAATATGAAGGCTCGCTCGACTGCTGCGGCTCATCCGGCTGCTGCGCCAGGGCAGCAGCGCTCGTCAGCAGAGTGGCGACGACGAACCCGAACGTCGTCGCCCTCATGACCGAAAACCGCGCCAAGACGATGTCATACGATCAGGTGAACCGGGTATCCAGGAACGATCGGAGATCTTCCAGCGCCACCATGGTGACGTCGATGTCGCGGCGCCCCTTGTATTCCAGTTCGCCGTTGTCCAACCCGCGATCGCCGATCACCAGGCGATGGGGAATGCCCATCAATTCCTGGTCGGCGAACTTGACGCCGGGACGCAGGTCGCGATCATCCAGCAGTACGTCGATGCCGGCATCCGTCAGCTCCTGGTAGAGCTTGTCGGCAGCCTCGCGAACCCGTTCCGATTTGTGGGCGTTCATCGGCACGATGGCTAGCCGGAACGGCGCAATGGCGTCGGGCCAGATGATGCCGCCGGTATCGTGGTTCTGCTCGATGGCTGCTGCCACCACGCGAGTGATACCGATACCGTAGCAACCCATCCAGAGCGTCGCTGGTTGACCGCCGTCATCGAGCACGGTGGCATTCATGGCCTTTGAGTATTTCTGACCGAGCTGGAAGACGTGGCCGACTTCGATACCGCGGGTGATCGATAACGTGCCTTGACCGTCGGGCGACGGGTCGCCCTCGACCACGTTACGCAGGTCGGCGACTTGCGGTAGCGGCAGGTCGCGCTCCCAGTTGATGCCGAACAGATGATGATCGTCGACGTTGGCGCCAGCGCCGAAATCGCTCATCAAGGCCACGCTGTGATCGACGATCAGCGTCAGCGGCAGCTTGACCGGGCCCAGCGAGCCGGGCCCGGCGCCGATGGCAGAACGAATCTCTTCCTCGCTGGCCATGGTCAGCGGCGCGGCGACGGCCTCGAGGTTCTCGGCCTTGATCTCGTTGAGCTGATGATCGCCGCGCACCATCAGCGCGATCAGGCCGCCGCCGGCGGCATGTACGATCAGCGTCTTGACGGTCTTCTCGATGGGCAGGTCGAAGCCTTCGACCAGCGCAGCGATGGTGCGCACGCCCGGCGTGGGAACCTGACGCAGGGTTTCCTGCGGGGCAGCTCGCTCGGCGCCTTGGGGCGGCAGCGCCTCGGCCTTTTCGATATTGGCGGCGTAGTCGGAGCCGGTAGAGAAGACCACGGCATCTTCGCCGGAATCGGCCAGAACATGAAACTCGTGCGAGCCGGTGCCGCCGATAGAACCGTTGTCGGCAAGGACCGGTCGAAAATCGAGGCCCAGCCGGGTGAATATTCTCACGTACGCGTCGTACATCCGCTGATAGGACGCCTTGAGGCCATCTTCGCTACTGTCGAACGAATAGGCATCCTTCATGATGAATTCGCGTGAGCGCATCACGCCGAAGCGAGGCCGGATCTCGTCGCGGAATTTGGTCTGGACCTGATAGAAGTTCGTCGGCAGCTGCTTGTAGCTGCTGATTTCGCGTCGTACCAGATCGGTAATGACCTCTTCGTGAGTCGGCCCGACGCAGTAATCGCGCTGATGGCGATCCTTGAGTCGCAGCAGTTCCGGGCCGTACTCGTCCCAGCGGCCGGATTCCTGCCATAGCTCGGCGGGCTGTACTGCCGGCATCAATACTTCCTGCGCACCTGCACGGTCCATCTCCTCGCGGACGATGCGCTCGACTTTGCGTAGAGTCCTCACGCCGACCGGCAACCAGGTATAGAGACCCGATGTCAGGCGACGGATCATGCCGGCGCGGAGCATCAATTGGTGGCTGACGATCTCCGCGTCCGCGGGCGTTTCCTTGAGGGTCGAGATCTGTAGTTGGCTGGCACGCATGGAGTGTTCTTTCCTGTATTCATCAGCGTCAAGTGGAACGCGGTATATGCTCGATATGACGTGATCGGCAGTGATTCGTCGGGTCGCCAGTATAGAGATGCGAACTGCGGGCGGGGAAGGGCGACCGGTAAAAAGCCGCGGCTAATGCTTCGATACATGCCAGGACAGAGCAGGCGACGCGCGTCCGGCCTCGAACATTGGCCTTTCCCCACGAGCAATCTTTTTTATCTCGTAATCTTTCCTATAGTGAAAGCAAGGGCCGCATCCGGCATCGTCGGGAAGGCGAGCGGAGCAGGACACCATCGCAAATCCGTCGTAGGCGGCCCGCGGCGGCGGGAGGTGTGTCATGATTCATCACGTCTGGGGACTGCTCACGCATCCCAACCGCGAATGGCAGCAGATCCGTGGCGAAAACGAAACCGTTTCGCATTTTTACGGCTCCCATGTGCTGCTGATGGCTGCCATCCCGGTCGTTTGCGCGTTCATCGGTACCACGGTAGTGGGCTGGCACTTCGGCACCACCGAAGACGGACTGGCAAAAACCGTCAGCGTGTCGGCGCCGACTGCGGTATTGCTGGCGATCATCTTCTACGCGCTGATACTGGGCGCCGTCTGGTTGATGGGCAATGTGATCCATTGGCTGGCACGTCGTTATCCGGAGCGCCCGGACCTCAACCACTGCGTCGTGTTCGCGGGTTACATGGCGACGCCGATGTTCCTGAGCGGCGTGGTGGCGCTCTATCCACTGGTATGGCTGTGCCTGCTGGCGGGCATCGCGGGGCTCTGTTACACGGTCTATCTCGTCTACGCAGGTTTGCCGTCCTTCCTGGGTATCGATCAGCATGAAGGCATGCGCGCGTCAAGCGCGGCACTGGCCATTGGTGTTCTGGTGCTGGAAGCCTTGCTGGCGATCACCGTACTGCTCTGGGGTTATGGCGCATCGCTGGTATGACTCGGTAACGGCTCTGCTGACGCCCGGAGGTTAAGAACGGGCGTCATCCTCATGCTTCTTCTGCAGATATCATCTGGACTTGTCGTCCGATGATGGATTAGGTTACTTCGCGTAACTTCTCTGTCATTGGAATTTCGCGATGCAACCTCGTTTTCGACGCTTTGTGGCCGGCGCTGTCGTGGGCGGCTTGATGCTGTCACTCACCGGCTGTGGCACGCTCTTCTATCCCGAGCGCAAGGGACAACTTCAGGGCCGTGTCGATCCCGGTGTGGCCATTGCGGATGGACTGGGCTTGCTATTGTTCATCGTGCCTGGCGTGATTGCCTATGCGGTGGATTTTTCCAATAACACCATCTACCTGCCGGGGCCTCACGAGGCATCGATTGATCGCGTCCATTACGTAGGCCAATTGAACGCGGTTTCTCTGGCTTCGATGATCGAGACGCATACCGGACATGATCTCGCCACCGAGGGGCATAATACCGTCGTTGAGCGGGTAGCCACGCTGGATCAGGCTCTGTCGAAAATCGAGTTCGACAATCGAGACATCGCCGACTCGTGAGTCCGGCATAATTTGCTAATCTGCTTGTCTGGCCTCCGGAAAATACCGCCGTCGGCGGTATCGCGCCATTGCTGATAGGGAGATTGGTCATGCGGACTTTCGAATGCCATCACTGTAATCCGCCGAGTCGGCTTTTCTTCGACAACACCCAGTGCGTCATCTGCGATGCCGAGGTCGGCTGGTGTCCTGCCTGTCACGCCATCGCTGCGATGATCCCCGACAATGAGGTCGGCTATCGCTGCGCCAATAGCGGCTGCGGAACGGCGCTGGTGAAATGCTTCAACTATGCCAGCGAGCACGTCTGCAATCGGATGCAGACACCCAAGGACCATGCCGCCTATGGCGGGCTCTGCGATTGCTGCCGTCACAACGCTGTCATCCCCGATCTATCGATCGACGGCCACCGCGAACGCTGGGCTTCACTCGAGGCCGCCAAGCGTCGACTGTTCTATACGCTGGATCTGATCGGTCTGCCGCATCCTTCATCGCAAGACGATTCGCCGTTGCCGTTGAGTTTCGCGTTCATGGCCGACGCCCTGCCGGATGCGGGGCTTTGGCGTACGACCGGGAGTAAAGAGAAAGTCTACACCGGTCATGCGCAAGGGTTGATCACGATCAACCTGATGGAAACCGACGACGCCGAACGCGAACGAATGCGGGTGGATATGAACGAGTCCCACCGGACGTTGATCGGGCATTTCCGGCATGAGATCGGGCACTACTACTGGGATCTGTTGATCAAGGGGCAGGACGAGGACGCCAGCCGCGCGATCTTCGGCGACCCTGACGATCCGACCTACGCGGAAGCCTTGGAAAGTTACTACGAGCAGGGGCCGAACCCGGACTGGGCGAGATCTCACGTATCGGCCTACGCCACCATGCACGCTTGGGAAGATTTCGCCGAAACCTTCGCTGCCTATCAAGACATCGTTGCCGTACTGGATACCGCGGAGAACCTGGGAATGCGACGTGCAGCCAATGACGGCGGCATCGACGGCATGATCCTGGCCTATCAGCAGGTAGGGCTGGTACTCAACGAGCTCAATCGTGAAATGGGCTTGCTCGACATGGTGCCGCTGGTCATCACGCCGGCGATTCGAGACAAGCTCGACTACGTCCATCAAGTCGTAACGCGCATCGGATAGTACCGCGCCTAGCATCGCGCATTGGGGAGGATCGCGCGGCGTGGCGGGCTTCGACTCATGCCTGATGGCTTCGAGAGGATGACAAGGCCGGCCGGCCTTGTCGTTAAACGGTATCGTTGGCCCGTGCCGTTGGTTCAGTCCTCGTCATCGTCGACGAGTGCGGATTGTTCCTGACTTTGCGACGCCATCACCGGCCGCTCGCTCACGGCGAAATAGGCGCTGGCAATGGCTTCGTGAAGGTTGTTGAAGCCGATCTGGAATTCATCGATCAGCCGGTGCAACTGTTCCGGCGCGCGGGCCAGTGACTGAACATCCGCTTCGGCGACTTCGGCGCGGACCAGCGCGGCAACCGCCAGCGGCCGGTCGTGATGGGGCAGCGACTCCAGTTCCCAGCTGACCTCTTCCAGACTGCGCAGGACGGAGCGGGGCAGGGCGTGGTTCTGCAGCAGGAAACGCAGCACATCCGGCCCGCGTACACGCAACCTCACCTGCTGGCGGTACATCTGATAGGCGGTCAGTGACTTGAGCACGCTCATCCATTGCAGATGCTCGAAGGGAATCAGTTCTTCCGGGTTGCGCGGCAGCAGATTGTTGGAGCGCACATCGATAATGCGGGTGGTCATGTCGGCGCGTTCGAGATGACGGCCCAATGACAAAAAGGTGCGCGCTTCGGTGTGGCTCAGCGTACCCTCGATCAACCCGGTCAGCGTCTGGCACGCTCGCGTCACGCTCTTCAGGAAGCCGTCGCGGCTACGGGGCGTCAACCCGGCGAGCGTCTGCTCGCTGATCTCGAGATAGCAATGGTTGATCTCTTCCCAGATTTCCCGCGGGACCACGTCGCGGGTCGTGCGCAGGTTTTCTCGAGCGTTAGCCATCGACGACAGGATCGAACTGTCGTGTTCACGGGACAGGCACAGAAAATCCACCACGTTGCGTCCGTTGCGCTCCGCGTAGAGTGCATCGAACACCTCGCCGCTACCGGTGATATCGATCAGCGTCGCCCAGCTCAGCGCCGCCTTGCCGGGCATGTCGAGCAGCAGATTGCTGTTGACGCTGATTAGCCGGGCGGTGTCCTCGGCGCGTTCGAGGTAACGTGCCAGCCAGTAAAGATTCTCGGCAACTCGTGACAGCATGATCTCATTCCCCCTCGGTTTCGACGATCCAGGTGTCCTTGCTCCCGCCGCCCTGGGAAGAGTTGACCACAAGCGAGTCCTTCACCAGTGCTACCCGCGTCAAGCCGCCCATGGTGACGTGAGTTTCGGGACCGGACAGGATGAACGGACGCAGATCGACATGACGTGGCTCTGGCGTGCCGTCGAATAGTGTCGGCGCGGTGGAGAGTGCCAGCGTGGGCTGGGCCATGTAGTTGCGCGGGTCGGCCTCGATACGCCTGGCGAATTCCTGGCGCTCCTCTTCAGTCGCGCGGGGGCCGATCAGCATGCCGTAGCCTCCGGACTCGTTGGCCGGCTTGACCACCAGTTCGTCGAGATGTTCGAGTACATAGCGACGATCGTCTTCTAACATGCACAGGTAGCTGGGTACGTTGGGAATCAGCGGTTCCTGATCGAGATAGTACCGGATCAGCTTGGGCACGAAGGCGTAGACGACCTTGTCGTCCGCGACGCCAGCGCCTGGGGCGTTGGTCAGTGCGACCTTGCCCGCACGCCAGGATCGTATCAGCCCCGGCGTGCCTAGCATGGAGTCCGGGATGAAAGCTTCCGGGTCCAGAAACAGGTCGTCGACGCGCCGGTAGATAACGTCCACGCGCTTGAGTCCGTCGACGGTGTGCATATGTACGACATCGTCGTCGTCCACTGTCAGATCGGAACCCTGCACCAGTTCCACGCCCATCTGCTGTGCGAGATAGGCGTGTTCGTAATAGGCCGAATTGTATATGCCGGGCGTCAACACCACGATCTGGGGCTCATCATGGGGACGCGGCGACATACTCGCCAGCATGTCGTAGAGCTGGGCGGGGTAGTCATCCAGCGGCAGAATACGACCGGTTTCGAACAGCTCGGGCAGGACCCGCTTGGTGACATTGCGGTTCTCGAGCATGTAGGAGACGCCGGATGGAACGCGCAGGTTGTCCTCGAGCACGTAGATCGTGCCATTGCCATCGCGAACCAGATCGGAGCCGCAGATATGAGCCCATACCCCATGAGGTGGATCGATACCCATGCACTGCGGCCGGAAGTTGACCGACTGGGCCAGCACCTCCTCGGGGAACACCCCATCCTTGATGACTTTCTGGTCATGATAGAGATCGTCGATGAACAGGTTCAACGCATCGACGCGCTGTTTGAGACCGGCCTCGACGGCGCGCCATTCGTTGGCCGGAATGATGCGGGGGACGATATCGAACGGCCAGGCCCGGTCGATGGTGCTGCCCTCGGAATAAACGGTGAAAGTGATGCCCATGGTCCGGATGGCGACTTCCGCCGCGATCTTGCGTTCGTTGAGTTCCTTGGACGTAAAGCTCGAAAAGATGTCGCACAGTGGCTTGGCCGCGTCTCGTGGCAAACCGTTGGCATTGAGCAGTTCGTCGTAGAAGTGCTGGCTCGGGTACTGCTTCCAATCCACATTGCCCATGGGAGAAGACTCCTGTCTGCGGGTTCGAAGACGCCTTTATTGGGTGTTATCGCGTCGCCCGTCGCGGCAAAACCGTTTATATAGACGTAGATCAAGACGTGTATGGAAGAATTCGGTCGCCGATATTCGGCATACCTTCATCAGCATAGTGAGAAGCGCATGCGGGTGTCACGCCGAACGCCTACGCTGATAGCCTGAATTTGCTCAATCGTGCTCGCGGGCACTCACGACCAGATCGTCAATCGACCCAAGAGATCGACCATGACCCTACGTGTTGCGCTGTCTCATCGCACGTCCTACGTCTTCGACCGTTCGGTTCATCTGTCACCGCACCTGATTCGACTGCGGCCGGCTCCGCACTGCCGCACGCCGATCGAAGCTTATTCGCTGGAGATTTCGGCCAAGCCGCAATTTCTGAGTTGGCAACAGGATCCCTTCGGCAATTTCATCGCTCGCGTGGTGTTCCCCGAACCGGTGACGCGACTGGATGTGGCGGTGGAGGTGATCGCGCCGATGACGGTGATCAACCCATTCGATTTCTTCGTCGAGAACTACGCCGAAAATTATCCGTTTGCCTATCCGGAGGCACTACGCAAGGAGCTGGCGCCCTATCTCGAGATTGGCGAGCGCGGCGAGCGCTTGATGGCCTGGCTGGCGGAGGTTCCCAGAGACGTTCGCGGTATCGCCGATTTTTTGGTGATGCTCAACCAGCGTCTGCAGCAGGACATAGGCTATCTGGTGCGCATGGAAGCCGGTGTGCAGAGCGCCGAGGAGACGCTGGAGACGGCGCGTGGTTCGTGCCGTGATTCTGCCTGGCTGCTGGTCCAGATTGCGCGTCATCTCGGATTGGCGGCACGTTTCGTATCCGGTTATCTGATTCAGCTGACGGCAGACGTCAAGGCGCTGGACGGCCCCTCCGGGACCGAGACCGATTTTACCGATCTTCACGCCTGGACCGAGGTCTTCGTTCCCGGGGCGGGCTGGATCGGCCTCGACCCGACTTCGGGTCTATTGGCCGGGGAAGGGCACATTCCGCTGGCGGCGACGCCGGAGCCGATTAGTGCCTCACCGATCGTCGGCTACTCGGACGAGTGCGAAGTCACGTTCGATTTTTCCATGAGCGTCGAGCGCATCCACGAAGATCCCCGCGTCACCCGCCCCTATAGCGATGAACAGTGGCGGTCGGTCGAACGTCTCGGTGAACAGATCGATCGCCGCCTGACCGCCGGCGATGTGCGTTTGACCATGGGCGGTGAGCCGACGTTCGTGTCGATCGACGACATGGAGGCCGATGAGTGGAATACTGCCGCCCAGGGCCCGACCAAGCGCAAACTCTCCGGCGATTTGCTCAAGCGGCTGCGACGTGGCTTCGCGCCTGGGGGGCTGCTGCACTATCGTCAGGGCAAGTGGTACCCGGGTGAGCCCTTACCGCGTTGGGCGTTGGCCTGTTACTGGCGCAAGGACGGCAAGTCCGTGTGGCATGACGAGCGCTGGTTGGCCGACGAAGGCGCTCAGTCTGGTCATGATGCCGGGGACGCGCTGCGGTTCGGCGAGGCATTGGCCGAACACCTGGATGTCGATGCCAATTATCTGTTACCCGGATACGAGGACGCCTTTTACTATCTGTGGCGCGAGCAGACCCTGGCCGTGGATGTCGACCCGCGCCAGCACGATCTCGCCGATGACGAAGAGCGGCGACGGCTGGCGCAACTACTCGAACACGGGTTGGGCAGCGTGGTCGGGTACGCGCTACCGCTGCGCTACGCACCACGATTGAGGGGATGGCAGAGCGGCGAATGGCCGCTGCGTCGTGACCACCTTTATCTGATTCCTGGGGATTCACCGATGGGGCTGCGCCTGCCGTTATCGTCGTTGCCTCAGGCGGCGTTTCGCGGCGTTGATCAGCCGGGTTCGCTTTGGGTGGCGCCGACTTCGCTGGACGATCCGCATATCGGGGTGACGCGGCGCTATCAGGCGGTGCGCCAGGTCTTGGCAGCGCACGGCTCGGAGGCGAACGATCATCGAGAGAATGCCGAGAGCCTGCCCTATAACGCCTTGAGCGGCGGTCGCCGGCCCGGGCGCGCGGGACTGGCGGAGGCTGCTGACGAGGTGGTCAATGATCAGCCCGCCTTGATCAACGACCAGCCGCAGACCATCAACACCAGCCTATGTCTGGAAACGCGAGCCGGGCAGCTCTACGTTTTCGTGCCGCCGATGACTCGGCTCGAGCACTATCTCGAGCTGATCGCGGCCATCGAGCAGACGGCAGCCATGCTCGAGATGCCGGTCTTCGTCGAGGGTTATCCTCCGCCCGCCGACGCGCGACTCAAGCAGTTCATGATCACCCCGGATCCCGGTGTGATCGAAGTCAATATCATGCCGGCCGAGAGCTGGCCGGCGTTGGTAGTGCAGACCGAGACGCTCTACGAGGAAGCGCGACAGACCCGGCTGGGGGCAGAGAAATTCATGCTCGACGGTCGGCACACCGGGACCGGGGGCGGCAATCATGTCACCTTGGGAGGTGCCACGCCGGCGGACTCTCCCTTCCTGCGGCGACCGGCACTGTTGGGCAGTCTGGTCAGCTATTGGCAGCGACATCCGGTGCTTTCCTATCTCTTTTCGGGACTCTTCGTCGGGCCGACTAGCCAAGCGCCACGGATGGACGAAGCGCGCCATGAGTCCTTGTACGAGCTCGAAATTGCGCTGGCGCAACTGAGCCGCGAAGAGGCCGCGCAACCGTGGCTGGTGGACCGGCTGTTCCGTCACCTGCTGACCGATCTCACTGGCAATACCCATCGTGCGGAATTCTGTATCGACAAACTCTATTCGCCGGACAGCGATACCGGTCGTCTCGGTCTTCTCGAGTTGCGCGGTTTCGAGATGCCGCCGCACCCGCGCATGAGCCTGATGCAGGGCCTGCTGGTTCGCGCGCTGGTCGCGCATTTCTGGGACCGTCCGGCTTCTGGTGGTCTGGTGCGCTGGGGAACGGCGCTGCATGATCGCTGGATGTTGCCGCACTACCTCTGGCGTGATCTGGAGGAGGTACTGGGCGATCTCTGCAACGATGACATGGATTTCGATCTCGAGTGGTTTGCGCCATTTCTGGAATTCCGTTGCCCGGTGTTGGGGCGTGTCCATTATCAAGGGCTGGAGCTGGAGCTGCGCCAGGCGATCGAACCCTGGCACGTTCTCGGCGAGGAGGCTTCCGGCGGCGGCACCTCACGCTATGTCGACTCGTCGGTGGAGCGGCTACAGGTCAGGGTCAGCGGCATGAGTGGCGATCGCTATGTGGTGACTTGCAATGGGCATCGCGTGCCGCTAAGGCCGACCGATCGCAACGGGGAATCGGTTGCCGGCGTGCGCTATCGTGCCTGGCAGCCGCCCTCTGCGCTACATCCGAGAATTCCAATCCATGCGCCGCTGGTGTTCGACATCGTGGATACCTGGAATCGGCGCTCGATCGGCGGCTGCACCTATCACGTCTCGCACCCGGCTGGACGTAACTTCGAACGCTTTCCGGTCAACGCCAACGAAGCGGAAGCGCGGCGTCTGGCCAGGTTCGTCGCGCATGGTCATCGGCAGGGCGTGCACGACGTGCCCGACGTGGAAGTCAGCCGTGAGTATCCGTTTACGCTCGACCTGCGTGAACGGAGCGCAGGAATCGACTAGCGGCGTGGCTCAACCTCTATATGATAGGTGCCGATATAGATCTCTGTCGGTGACACGACAGTTATGGCGTTTTCGTAGCGCGCCCGGTGGTCAGCAGTCGATCGGGTTGCGTGAAGGGCCTAGCCTGACACTCGTTTCAATCAACCTCCGTACTTGAGCAATAGTTCTTGAGCGTTGGTTTTGAGTGTTGGTTTTCTTGATTGAAGGGAATCGACGATTTCGTCGCGTCTCATGGCACCGGCAGGAGTCCGGTGATGACCGGCCGCTGGGAGGGAGCCCCGGCGCACACGTAGATAAAAACGATGCTGGCGATCGAAGCACTTCGCACTTCCTGGCTGGAAACCTATGCTCCCGGCGGCGCTCACGATGCGTTGATCGCGGACGACGGATCGGTGCGCCAGCGCTGGCTACCGCTGTTGCATCAGTTGGGTCAGTTGGGACGGGACACGTTGGTCCAGCGAGCTGATGAAGTGCAGCATCTGCTGCATGAAAATGGGGTGACGTACAATCTCCCCAACGACGAAGCTGGCAGCCGACGCCAGTGGTGGCTGGATCCGTTACCGTTGGTGATTTCGCCTCAGGAATGGCAACACCTCGAACAGGGTTTGCGGCAGCGCAGCCGGTTGCTGGCCGCCGTGCTCAAGGATATCTATGGGCCGCGACGGATGCTGGCGGAGGGTGTGCTGCCGGCCGATGCGCTCTATGCCAACCCGGCTTTTCTGCGGCCTTGCGATCAACTGCTGAGCGAGGAGGATCCAGGGCTGCTACTGCACGGCGTGGACTTGACCCGTAACGCGCAAGGGCACTGGCGAGTGCTGGCGGACCGTGTTCAATCCCCCTCGGGCATGGGATTCGCGTTGGAAAACCGCATCGCCATGTCTCGTGCCTTGCCGGATCTCTATCGCCGGGCGCCACTACGACGGCTGGCGGGTTTTCTGGGGGCTCAACACCACTCCCTGTCATCGTTGTCACGCCTCAACTTCGATCATCCTACCATTGCCCTGTTGGCGCCGGGCCCTGGCCACGATAGCCATTTCGAGCATGCCTATCTGGCCAACTATCTCAATCTGGCCCTTGTCGAGGGTAGTGATCTGGTGGTCCGTGATTCCAGGGTCTGGATGCGCACTCTGGGTGGCCTTCAGCCAGTGGACGTGTTGCTGCGTCATATCGGCGATGCCTGGAGTGACCCGCTGGAACTGCGCGGCGATTCTCTGATCGGCGTGCCCGGCTTGCTCGAAGCGATTCGAGCCGGTGGCGTTGGCGTGGCCAACCCTCCTGGGGTGGGCGCACTGGAACATCCGCTGATCGCGGCGCATCTGCCGATCCTTTGCGAGCGCTTGCTCGGCGAGATGTTGCAGATCGAGGGCATCGAACGTCACTGGTGTGGCTTGCCGGAAGGGTTGGCCTGGGCGATGGCCGGCTTCGATACCCTCAGCTTCCAGTGTCTGGACGAGGGCGCGAGCCTGGTTTCTCCCAGCGATTTGAGCAAGGACGCAGCGGGCCATCTGCGTCGGTCGATCATCGACCATCCTGATCGTTACGTCGCGCAGCAACCGGTGGTGGCGGCGACTGTGCCATTCTTCAGTCGTGACTGTGCCGAGCTGACACCGTCGTCATTCAATCTTCGCTGTTTCAGTCAGGCGACTTTCGATGCCGATTATCGTTTCAGTGGCTACGATGTCATGCCCGGCGGGGTGGCCTGGCAGGGTGCCCCGGGGACCGCGATGCGATCCAGTCAGTGCGTCAAGGATGTCTGGGTCACCGCGGATGAGCCGCAGCCCCATGTCAGCCGTCTGCGGCGTTCACGTCAGCCGCTGGTGGTAACGCGGGATGGCGCCGATCTGCCGAGCCGTGTTGCCGATAGCCTGTTCTGGGTGGGACGCTACGGTGAACGTCTCGAGGGACGGTCCCGACTGCTGCGGGAAGCGCTTTATCGCTTGCTGGAGCAGGATCAGGAAGGGCTGGTAGATGAAACCCTGATCGACCTCCTGCATCTGCTCGAGCCCGATACGGCATTGCCTGGCGAGCTGCCGGTGGAGCTCTTCGTTGCGCACCGGGAGCGTCTGCTGGCGCTATTTCAGGAGAGCCGGGACGGTAGTCTGCCGATGCTGATTTCCCGCATGGTCAATAACTGCCGCGCCGTGCGCGACCATCTCGGCGACGACGCCTGGCGCGTCTTCAATCAGCTACGTCAGGAGTCCACCCGACTGCCCTCTGCCGGGATCGATCAGGGTCGTCGATCGGTCGAGACACTGATCACTCAGCTGGCGGCTTTCTTCGGCCTTTGCAACGAGACCATGCCGCATCATTTCGGTTGGCGCTTCATGGATATCGGTCGCTTCCTCGAGCGAGCGCTGGCCACCTTGAGACTGTTGCGGCTGGCGTTGATCGATTCCATCCACGCAGGCGAGTCGCTATGGGATGTGGTCCTGGCGACGACCGATAACGCGACGGCCTATCGGCGGCGTTACCGTAGTGAGCTGCATCCTGCAGCCATTCTCGACCTGCTACTGTTCGACGAGGCCAACCCGCGCTCCGTCGGTTACATGTTCAAGCGCCTGGAGCGTCAGATCGAACGTCTGCCCCAGCCGAGCAATACGCCCTATCGCAGCGATGAGGCACGACTGTTGATCAAGGCCCGTTCAGCCCTCCATCTCGCCGACCTGGAGCTGTTGGCGAGGCTCGATGATGACGAAGAGGCCAAACGTGCGCTGGCGGAATTGCTCGATGCGCTGACGGCACCGCTCGATGCGCTGTCGCTGGCCATCGAACACAGCCATTTCAGTCACGTCGAAGCGCCGCGCCAGCTGGTGCCGATGCAAGCGCAATAGATTGCCATGACCGTCAGTCGTCATCTCGTTACAGGATTCTTGCATGCGCTACTGTGTTCGCCACACGACTCGCTACGACTATGCCTCTCCGGTCTCTCTGTGCCATAACGAGGCGCGGGTCACGCCGCGGGAGCTCCCATGGCAGAAGGTCGAATCCACTGAACTCCTGATCGAGCCGCGCCCTGCGATCGCCAGCGAGCGAGTCGACTTCTTCGGCAATCGGGTGACGCGTTTCAGCATTCAGGAGGTCCATACGAGGCTTTCGGTCACCGCGTTGACTCGTCTCCACATCCAGGGACGACCGCGACCGCCGAGGGACGTCGACGATGACTGGCAATCGGCCACAAGCCATGCCGCTCGAGCGCCCGAACTTCGTCAGTTTCAACTGGATTCACCGTTCATCGTGCGGGAACCTGCGCTGCGTGCCTTTGCGTCACCCAGTTTTCCGGTCGGCCGATCGTTACTCGAGGCGCTAGAGAATTTTAACCGCAGGATCTTCGAGACGTTTACCTATGATCCCGACTTTTCGACCCTGGCGACGCCAATCCTGAAAGTGCTTCAGGCTCGACGCGGCGTCTGTCAGGACTTCGCGCATTTGATGATCGGTGGTCTGCGCTCGCTAGGCCTTTCGGCGCGTTACGTCAGCGGTTACCTGGAAACGCTACCGCCGCCCGGGCAACCTCGTTTGATTGGCGCCGATGCGTCACATGCGTGGATCGCGGTACATGTCCCGAACTGGGGTTGGCTGGAATACGATCCGACCAACGGCAGCCTACCGGGTGATCGCCACATTATTTTGGGGTGGGGGCGTGACTACGGTGATGTGCCGCCGCTTACGGGAATCATGAATGGTGGTGGTGCGCACAAGCTCGATGTTGAGGTGGATGTCGAGCCGCAGGGAGATGATGACGAGAATGCGCGACAGGGCGCGCTGAACGGCATCTGATGCGCGTCCTCTTGCGCTGGCGAGATCATTCGGGGCCCGCGGTCACCCTGGGTCAGTGACGACGCGGTTTTGATAGAATGAATAGCGCCAGCAAGCCAGCTACTAGCCCCCAGAATGCTGCGCCGATGCCGAACAGCGTCACGCCGGAGCCTGTCACCAGGAACGTGATCAGGGCAGGCTCGCGCTGATGACTTTCGAGCAGGGCCCGGTGAAGACTGCCGCCAATGGTGGAAAGCAGCGCCAGACCGGCGATTGCCAGCACCAGACCTGGTGGCAACGCATCGAATAAGGTCCCGATCGATCCACCGAAAAGCCCGGCCAGAAGATAGAATCCGCCAGCGCAGACAGCCGCCGGGTAGCGGCAGTTCAGGTCGGGATCGACCTCCGGCCCCATGCAGATCGCCGCGGTGATGGCGGCCAGACAGACACTGAAAGCGCCGAACGGGGCCAGAATGAGTGTCGCCAATCCGGTCCAGATCATCAGCGGCGAAATCGGCGTCTCATAGCCGGCAGCACGCAGTGTGGCAACGCCAGGGGCGTTCTGCGAAGCCATTGTCACCACGAACAGCGGAATACCTACGCCGATCAGGCTCGATAGCGAGAAAGTGGGCCAGACCGGTTGAGGCATGATCATGATCAGGTCTGCCTGGCGTGTGTCGATCTCTCCCAGTCCACCGGCCACGCCGAGTCCGACCAGCAGCACCAGTACGATGGCGTAACGGGGTTGCCAGCGTTTGGCAGCGAGATAGGTCAAAAACATTGCCAGTACCAGAACGAAATCGCCTTCCAGCGAGGCAAAGGCGTTCAGACCGAAACGCAGCAGCACCCCAGCGAGCATGGCGGCGGCTATCGATGACGGGATGATCTGCATTAGCCTGGCGAACCAGCCAGTGATGCCGCAGATCAGGATCAGGACCGCGCTGAATAAAAAGATCCCGATCGCCTCGCTCAGCGGGATGCCTGGCAGACTGACTGCCAGTAGCGCCGCGCCCGGCGTCGACCAAGCCGTCAGAATGGGTTGGCGATAGCGTAGCGAGAGACCGATCGAGGTAATACCCATGGCCAGGCCAAGTGCGCTTAGCCAGCCGCCGATCTGAGCGGGGGTTGCACCAGCGGCCGCTGCCGCCTGGAAAATGATCACCGCAGAGCTGGTGTACCCGACCAGGACCGCCACGAAACCGGCCGTGACGTGTGACAGGGTGATCCTGGGTAAGGCGAATCCTCGCCCCGTCGGTAAGCGATCCATAGGAGGCATCTCGATGACGATTATGGATGTGCGTTATAACGCACACGATGAGATGATGGCAATGTGCGTGATAGCGCACGACACGATTATTCATGCCAGCTGACCCCACACCCTGAAGTCGAGATGTCGGCAGTGCGACACACGGGAGACAACATGATGGACGCGGATATCTCGGCCATCGGCCGTCACTTGAAAAAGCATCGCGCCGAGCGAGGATGGAGCCTCGATCGAGTCGCTCGGGAATGCGGTGTGAGTAAGGCGATGTTGGGGCAGATCGAACGTGGTGAATCTACGCCGACCGTTTCGACGCTATGGAAAATAGCCGGTGGGTTGCGACTACCCCTTTCACGATTTCTGGTGGCGGAAGGTTCTGCGCTACAGCGTCCGAGATCGGGTCTACGGCATCATGATGCCTCGGGCATGATCGTGACGCCGTTGTTCGCGTTCGATCCTGCGCTGGGGTTCGAGATGTTCGTGATCGAGCTGCCCCGGGGCACGCTAAGCGAATCGGCGTCCCATGCGATCGGCGTCATCGAGCATTTGATCGTGCTGGAAGGGGAGATGGAGCTGCGACTCGACGGCGAATGGCAATTCCTGTCTGCCGGAGAGGCCGTGCGTTTCCCGGCGGATCAACCCCATGCCTATCGCAACCAGTCCCGAGCCTCGGCCAGAATCCATGATCTGATTCACTATCCGTTTAGCTCCTGAAACCTCGCTAACTGTCTCGCCTACCTTCGCAGCCCGTTGGCTTTACGAGGCTGTTGTCGATTAGGGCCTGAGGCCGGTAGCGCGCCAGTAGAGCCCACAGCGTGGCAGCGGTATCGTCGTCCGGTTGACCGGCATAGTTGGCGGGGCGGAAATGCATCTGAAAGGCGCGCAGCACATCCCGAGTGCGATTATCCAGCTCGCCGGAGACATCGATGGCATAGCCATAGGCGCTCAAAGCTTGCTGGATCTGGCTGATCGTAAGGGAACAGCGAGAGAATTGCCGACGATAGGCCACGACGTCGGCGTCTTTCGGCCAGGCGCCGATTCCGGCGTCGTGGAGCCTTTTCCAGGGGAAGCGTGGTCCAGGATCGATCTTTCGCGACGGGGCGATATCCGAATGCCCCAGAATCGCCGTAGGCGGCATGTGGTAGCGGTGGATGATGTCCTTCGCCAATGCGATGACCGCCTCGATCTGTGCCTCGGGATAGGGTTCCCATTGTCGAACCGCGGTGACGCCATGTGATGGCCCGGATGGCCCGGATGGCCGGTGCTTCGAGGTGCTCTTTGGAATGTCCTGTGGACCGCGATTGACGATTTCCACCCCGACGGAGGTATCGTTGAGCTGGGTACGATCTTCCCAGGCACTGATGCCGGCGTGCCAGGCGCGATCCTTCTCGTCGACCAACTGCCAGACGCTTGGCAGGGCGTCGGTGGTCGCAGGGTACCTGGGCACCAGATAATGCGAACTGACATCGGGTCCAAGCAGCGTCCGCATCGCCCTGGACTCCTCGGAATCGGTGTAATGAAGAATCAGGTAGCGAATCCGCTGGTTGTAGGCATGGGATAAATGAGCGTGATCGGCGATGTAGCCGTCGCGAACTTCCGTGGTGGAGGAGCCCGCGCAGCCGACTAGCATGGCCAGCAGCAGCCAGCCACCGAGATGCCGTATCACACTCGGTTGTGCTCCATGGTGATCGGATGTCATAGCACGCTCAGCAGGTAACGGGCCAGCAGACCCAGCGTCAGTGTCAGCGAGAAACTCAACATCGTGCCGAGCAACACGTATTCGGTCAGTTTGCGATCACGATCCTCGTAAAGGTCGCCGAAACGCAGTACCGATTTGGCCGTCAACAGGAAACCGATCGCGGCCATCTGATGACTCAGTACAAATGTCAGGATAAGGAAGCGCTCGAGCATGCCAATTCTGGCTCCTGCATCGGCTAGCGTGCCGCGGGTATCGACGCCCTCGCTCCAGCGTCGCATGATCAGCGCGATCAATACCGAGGCGGGGCGCGTCACCACCAGATAGGTCAAAGCGATCAGTAAGGTCTTTGGCTGCCATAGCATGCGGATATCGATGGGAAGAACCGCCATGTCGGCATCGGTGATCCACCACCAAACGGCGGTCAGGATTATCAGATGCAATCCCTGATCCAGAAGGAAGAAGCGGACCTGGCGTGGCGGCGTATAACTCTTGAGTACGTCGACTAGCCAATGGGTTAGCCCGATGATCAGCATGGCGACAATGGCAATCGAGATTTCGATACCAAAAATGATGATAACCGCCAGGCTCGACAGGGAATGAATAGCCACATGCCAGTAAAGTGATATCGTGCGCCAATGATGCTGCTGTTTTTGCTTCGCCCAGATATCACTCTGCAATATGAAATCAGCGATGGTATGCGCTAGCAACAGTGCCAGCAGCAGCGATAGGCTCGTCTCGCTCATGCCAGTGCCTCCAGGCGTTGCCGGGTAAAATCGAGAAACTCTCGTATCAGTGGCCAGCGTGCGGCACTCAGCCGGCGGTTGATCGTCGGTTGAGAGCGGCTCAGTCGTCGGGCGAGTTCGCTCTGGGAGAGGTCGGTCGTGAGACTCAAGCGAACGACTTCCGCGGCGTTATGACTCCAATGACTGATAATGTCATCAGCGAAGCGGACCAGCAGATCTAGATCGGGTTGAGCCGAGGTGACAAATAACCCCAGGCGCTGATGGCCTCGACTCAATGTGTCGTCCAGGCCCTGCCCGGAGCGCACGAAAGCCTCTCCATCGGCATTGACGAAATCATCCACCGTAGGCATCGCACTCTCACCGATGCCGATCGCGATTCGTGCATCCCACATCTGCTGTCGAGAGGGCGAATGTTCGATGAGGCTCGCGCGCATGATGACGGCCGCGATGAGGGCATCCTGGGCCTTGGGTATCGCCAACTGGAAAGCGTCACCACGAAATCGCATGCCCACGGCGCCCAGCGTGGTTTCGAGGCGCTCGAGGCCTGTGTCCATCGCGCGGCGCAACTGGCGTTTGTCGGTAATGTCGCGGGAGGCAACGATGTCCCCGCTGAGTACGCCGATCACTGACATGAGGCTCCTCATCGTGGTCATTGGATCTGATCTTATTATAGTCAAAAAAAGCTATTTTTAATGGTATGCATAAAAAAAGCTATAAAAAGGCGGCGTTTCCAGTGCACCGATAAGGATAATCTAAATAAAGACTGTATCTATATCCAGTATTGATGTGTAAAGATTGTTGCCTCGATGCCAAGGCCCGTCACGGCTTCGTTGGCGCCTCTTCCCGCTTCGGTGATGGATGTCTTTGTTTCGACAGTGGATATCACAGATTCGGCAGTGGGTCGTCACAGGCTCGGGAGAGACGTCGCTCAGATTCGGCGATGGGGTAGGGAGGAGGTGTGGGATGCGCCCCGATCAATCTGGCCGCAACCCGGTTTCTACCTTGGGCCTTACACTCGTAGAGTGCTTGATCGGCATGAGCGATCATGTCGTCGATATTGACCAGCAAGCCGTTCGGACTGGTCACCACGCCGACGCTGACGGTAACGACGTCTGCCACAGGCGAATACTCGTGGGGAAGGCCCAGCGCTTGAATCATGCCGCGCATGGCATCAGCCAGTGTCCAGGCTTCCTCTTCGTCGATATTGATCAGTAGCACCAGAAATTCTTCGCCACCCAGACGCACCACGACGTCGGTTTCCCGACGAAAGGTGTCTTTCAACACACCGGCGAGATCTACCAGGCAGGCATCCCCTGCGGGATGGCCATAGTTATCATTGAACGGCTTGAAATGGTCGACATCGATCATCATCGCCGAGACCGTGCAACTCAATCGCCGGCTCAGCGGGATGAGCATGTCGAGACGGCTCTCGAGCAAACGCCGATTGCCGAGCCCGGTCAAGGGGTCGTTCAATGTCTGTTCCAGCAGCGCGGCGTTGTGGTTTCGAGATTCTTCGATTAGCGTCTGCAACTGTCTCGCCAACGAACCTACGGCATCGAGGCGCTGCAAGAGATCAACGGGCATTTCTTGCGGCGTATTGCTGAAGTCGTGTTCGAGGCGAACATGGTCCGTCAGTCGCTTTACCGGTATTAGCAGCTGGCGGTCGAGTAACCACAGAGTGGCTCCTAAACCCAGCAACCCGGAAAGCCATGCAAGCAGTACAATGATCGCGACCGACTGGCCTGCAGTCACCTGCCACGCGGCACCACACATCAGCAATGAAGCACATAGCCAGATCCCGCCGAGTGCGCCTATCGTCTTTTTCAAGAAATGATTTTTCATTGTTGGTTTTATCTTTTATCGATGTCGCGGTTATCGACGCGTACCTCTTGCGATGCTGTTCTCGCTGCGTAGCTTGGGTATACATGGCTTTTGACGCATGATTTTGTATACCTCGGCGCGTGTTCTCGGTGTATGACTCTGTTGCGGGGCTCTCGTTGCGTCGCGAGTTACTACTCAATATCGACGGCACGCGGGAGCAACTGTAGCGCCGAACGCGGGGGCATTGAAATGATCCGATAGCCTTGGTCCGTGAATTTCATGCGTGCTTTATTTGCTTATTGAAAATTTTATACGGTAGCGACAGAGGGAGATGCGATGGATTCCAGTTTTTGTCACTCGCGCCACACTATTCATCGACCGTTGTTCCCCGTGCGTCAGACAAGATCCACGGGATGATTTTTCCATCGTCTATTGGTCGACGCTATTTTGATATTATTTTCCTACGGCTATCTTCCTACTACGACACCGTTAAGTCGGGAAAACGTTACATCGTCCATCGATAGAACCGATTTTCAATGTTCTCGAAATGGAGAAGCGAACATCTCAAGAGCGCTCAGCAGAGCCGTTAGTCATCTCTCGTGGCCCAAATAGAGTTTTGTTATTGCTCGCCTTTAAAAAAATCATCTGGCGGCGCTTGCAAGTTTTTAGATATCCGCAATAATGATCACGCTTAAACCAATCCGCAACGGAACAACGAACGCATGTCTCTACTTAGCGATTACGTCAAAAAAGAACAGCTCCTGAAGCAGCTGGAAGAAGAGCTGAAGCGCATGGAAGGCGATCAGCGCCTGAAGGCCGAAATCGAGTTCAAGGAAAAGCTCGAAGCGCTGATGGCAGAGTATGGCAAGACCACCCGTGATGTCATCGAACTGCTGAATCCGAAAGCCGATAGCGCGTCGTCAGCGGCTAGCCAGTCCGGATCGACCGGCGGGCGTCGCAAGCGCAAGCTGAAGATTTATAAAAATCCCAAGACTGGGGATGTGGTTGAAACACGCGGTGGCAACCACAAGACGCTGAAGGCCTGGAAAGACGAGCACGGTAGCGACACCGTCGAGTCCTGGGTAGTCAGAACGGAAGACTGAGCGCTTTTACTTTTTTCGCGCGCCCAGCTGAAGAGCCCTCTGCCGTCTGTTTCGGCGGAGGGTTTTGCGTTCAGACGCTTGTTCTTTCAGGCCTTGGAGCTGATGCCGCCGAAGCCGTGATGTCGAGATTCACCGTTGGGGCCGTAGACGCTACCCCCGATGGCACGATTGAGAAAATCGATGGCCTGTTGATTATGCTCAAGTCGCGCGGAGATGATGTGTCCGTTGAGCCTATTGGTTGTGCGAACCTGCTCAGCCAACTGACGAGTGTGCTGCCACGCTGCATGATGGTCCAGTGCGTGGGCAAACTGTTCTGCGCCTTGACTCCCCAGACCGAATCCCAATGCCTGCTGATGCTCGCGGCGTCGCTCCTCGATGCGGTCGAGCTCATTGAGCTGTTGCTGTTTGAGTGCCGCCAAGGCGCTCAGACGTTCCCCATCGACCTTGCCCTTGCCGAGACAGCCGGCTTCCGCATCGAGCGTTTCAGCGAACGCTTGCAGTAGGGTCTGTTGCTCGACAATCAATTCAGCTGGCGTCATGCAAAATTCCTGAAAAGGGGCTGGAGTTCAGGTGATCAGCGCTCACCCAGCATATCTCGGACGCTCTGAACCAGGCCGTCGGCGATCTTTCCGGTGTCGAGTTCGAGACGGCCTTCAGAGATGGCCTGGCGAATCTCGTTGACGCGAGCGGTATCGATATCGCTGCTATCGTCGCCCGTCGAAATTTGGCTCAACGTCGTTTTGGAGCCGATCGATGGCTTGGTGCCCTCCAACGACTCAGTGCTCTTGCGCAGCTCAGTTGCCTCATTCTGGGTGGGGCGAGTCAGCGGCTGTGTTTGATCGATTTTCAATGTCACTACCTCATGGCTGGATGCACAATCACGTGCTTGCTTACGTTATCGGCAAAGCCAGCGGGAGCTGAAAGAGATTTGAGCAGAGTTTTGTTAAGAAATTTATCTGAGCGAGTCACAAATCGACGCGAAGTCGATCCTGGCCCGTCACCTTCCCCTGCAGAATCTGATTGTTCTCCGTCTTGAGGCGAATGGTACTCCCTAATCCGCCGTTATCCAGTGCCTCGACACTGCGACTGACACGAAACCCGTGGCCGACGGCGGTGAGCACTACCGTATCGCCACGTTTCACCATCCAGGGCTTTCTGAGCATATTGTCGGTCAGCGTTGCCCCATTGGGAATGCGCCGTGTGGCAACCATACCGATTGCCTGATCGGCACTAGCGAGATAGCCACGTCGTAGACGGGCAATATCCGCTTGCTGCCAACCTAACATCGTCGCGTCGATTCGCTGTCCGGGATCGACCGACTTGAGTGCTACCAAATGGCGAACCACCGCCGAAACCGTGGCCTGTAGGTAACGTGTTCGCTTGCCCTCACCGCCGCAATGAACGCCAACCGTAACCCGGCCCTCGGGGACACCTGGCCTCGGCAGGAAGGGTTGCGGTGCCGGACAGTCGCCCAGATTGGCACCACTGTCTCTGATTTCGATCGTCACCTGGTCGCCTAGTGAACTGGTTCGCTGCTCGAGAAAACGCGTCACGCTTTCAGAGACGGCGTCGCCGGCCGGCGTTTCGGTGTCGGCTCGGGCGATGGAAGGGATCGGCAAAAGCGATAGTGCGAACAATACTGTCATCAGCGTTGCGGCGCTGGCCCAGAACAGACGCCGGACAGAAGGGCGATATCTCGATCGGGGGCGCTGGGCTGCTTCTGGGGGGGCGACACGCATATCACGGATCTCGGTGGCTATGAGGAGCGCGGTACATCGCGCCGATCGACGGAATCCTCCACGTTGGATAGCGATTCTAAGCCTGCTCGCTCATGAGCATTGATGAAAATGGCGCGCAATTAACGGTCTGTTTACACGTTTGAAACGAAGCACTCGCCGCTATTCTCCACCCTGTCAATTTTCCAGCGAACGCCATCCGAGGTGCATACGGCATGTTCGACAAATTGGATAACGCACTGCGCTTTCAGCAGGAAGCCATCAATCTGCGTGCAGAGCGTCAACAGGTACTGGCCAACAATATCGCCAATGCCGATACGCCCAACTTCAAGGCGCGGGATTTTGACTTCCGTGCCGAGTTGGATCGAGTCATGGAGCAGGGCCGCAGCGAGTCATCGGGCGGGTTGTCGCTGTCGCGGACTTCGGCACGGCATATCCCTGGTCAGGCTGCTGGCGGGGCTGGGGTTCAGAATCTGCTCTACCGCATGCCGGATCAGCCCAGTCTCGATGGCAACACGGTCGACATGGATCGGGAACGTTCGGCTTTCGCCGATAACTCGATGCGCTATCAAGCGGATGTCACTTTCGTCAGCCGTAAAATTCAAGGGCTGAAGAAGGCCATGCAGTCGGAGTAACACGATGTCGATGTTCAGTGTATTCGAGATTTCAGGTTCGGCGCTGTCGGCCAACTCACAGCGAATGAACGTGACCGCGAGCAATCTGGCCAACGCCGATAGCGTCGCCGGGCCCGATGGGCAGCCGTACCACGCCCGGCAGGTCATGTTTCAGGCGATGAGCCAGCAGGGGGGCAGCGCGGGCGGCGTTCGTGTCAATGGCGTGATCGAGGACGACACCACGCCGATGCGCATGGAATATCGCCCCGGCCATCCGTTGGCCAACGATGAGGGCTACGTGCAGATGCCCAATGTCGATCCGGTCAACGAGATGGTCGACATGATCGCCGCTTCTCGCTCATACCAAGCCAACGTCGAGGTCATGAATACCGCCAAGACGCTGATGACCAAAACACTCACCATCGGCGAAGGCTGATCGGTGTCGGGCCACATCAAGGAGATGTCATGTCCAGTCCGGTGATTGGTAGCAGTACGTTAGCCAATATCAATGGCACAACTGCCAGCAGTGCCACCACGGGGGCCGATTCCGGTAGTGAACTCAATGATCGCTTCATGACATTGCTGGTCACTCAGTTGAAGAATCAGGATCCGACCAGCCCGATGGAAAATTCGGACATGACCGCACAGCTGGCTCAGATCAATACCGTCAGCGGTATCGAAAAGCTCAACGACAGCCTCTCCGCCATTACCGATCAAATCGATGCGGGGCAGGCCTTGCAGGCCACCG
Source organism: Salinicola halimionae (assembly GCF_003206065.1). GTDB lineage: Bacteria > Pseudomonadota > Gammaproteobacteria > Pseudomonadales > Halomonadaceae > Salinicola > Salinicola halimionae. The sequence goes on from NZ_PZJQ01000004.1 coordinate 1,142,341, forward strand.
CGCTGATCGGGCAGGGCGTGATGGTGCCGGGCAACGAGATTCTGGTCGGGGCTTCCGAGGAATCCAACGGTGTCGTCACAACGCCGATCGGTGTGGAGCTAGACAGCGCGGTTGAAGATCTTCGGGTCGATATCCGCGGCGCCAGTGGCGAAATCATCGACAGCTTCTCGACCGGGCCGCTGGCAGCCGGCGTCCATAGCTTTACCTGGGATGGGAAATTGGCCGACGGCTCAAGCGCCGCGACCAATAGTACTTACACGGCTTCCCTGACCGGAATCGTGGGAGACGAGACATACGCGCCGACGACCCTGAATTACGCCCTCGTGAACGGCGTGATTCAAGGCGCTAATGGCGCACAGCTCGACTTGGGATACGCTCAGGATCCCGTGGCGCTTTCGGAAGTGCGCCAGATTCTCTGAGTGAATCAGTAGCGACAAAAAAACCGTTTTAGCTTACGCAACCGATAAACGCAGGGGATCAGTCATGGGTTTTTCACAGGCATTGAGCGGCGTCAACGCCGCGGCTCAGCAGTTGGATGTCATCGGTAACAACATTTCCAACTCTCAGACCAAGGGTTTCAAGAGTGGGTCGGTGCAGTTTTCCGATGTCTTTGCCAACAGCGCCGTTGGTCTGGGTACCCGGGTTTCCGGTGTCCTTCAGGACTTCAGCACCGGCAGTCTGGAGGCCACTGGGCGCAATCTGGATGTCGCCATCAGCGGTGATGGTTTTCTGCGCTTCCAGCAGGAAGGCGAGGTCGGCTATTCGCGCAACGGCCAGTTGACGCTGACTTCTGACGGTTTTCTGGAAAATGCCCAGGGCGCCCAACTGATGGGGTATGGCCTGGCAGACGCTACTAACGTCAACTCCGGCGTCGTCGTCGGTGGCCAGCCGCAGGTGCTCAATATACCGGCGGCGGATATGCCCGCGCGCGCTACCGGCACGGGCACCGGCACTCAATCCGGTATCAATATTCTACTCAACCTGGACGCCACCACGGTCGCCGATGACACTTCGACGGCAACGCTCTATAACAGCCTTGATGCGAAGAACTCCGAGAGTACTGACGCTGCCGACCAGGCATCCATCGACTACAACTATTCGACTAGCCTGGGCGTCTTCGACTCCCAGGGCGCGCAGCACAATGCGACGCTGTATTTCCAGAAGACTGGCGAAAACACCTGGACCGCACGCACGGCGCTGGATGGCGTGCTGACACCAAATGACCCTGCGCTGAGTCTGGCGTTCGATTCTTCGGGCAAGCTGTTTTCGATCGGCGAGGGTGGTGCTACGACACCTATTACTGATCCTAACTTCGACTGGCCCGAGCTGTCGTTTACTGCCGCTGCTGATGGCGCCGGGCAGTTGGGTGCGGGTGTCGATAACATCGTCACAACCTTCAACATGGCGGGCAGCACCCAGTTCTCCAATGACTCCACGGTGAAGAGCCTGGCGCAGGATGGTTACGCCTCCGGTGCGCTGGTCGGCATCAGCTTCGCCGATGATGGCTCTGTCGTCGGCAGCTATGCCAACGAGAAGACCGTCAATCTGGGCCAGATCGCACTGGCGACCTTCCGTAACCCTGAAGGCCTGTCACCGTCCGGCGGCAATCTATTCGCGGCGACGGCGGACTCCGGCAACGAACTGCTGGGTATCGCAGGCACCGGCACCCTGGGGTCGATCGAGTCCGAGACACTGGAAGCCTCCAACGTTGACCTGACGCAGGAGCTGGTCAATCTGATCATTGCGCAGCGCAGTTATCAGGCCAACACCAACTCGATCCGGACCCAGTCCGAAGTCATGGATCAGGTCGCGCAGCTGCGCTGATAGTGCCGTCGCCAACACACTGGCGTTGCCGGTTGCGATCTGACCGGCAACGACCTCGCTGCGATAGGCTTGACGCGAAAGCTTTGATTCCAAGGGCACTGACTTGAAAGGCACTGGGCATGGATAGAATCCTCTACACCGCCGGTGGTGGCGCGAGCCAGACCATGGCGCAGCAATCGGTGGTCAACAACAATCTGGCCAACGTCAGCACGCCGGGTTTTCGTGGCGAGTTGATGGCGTTCCGCGCGGTGCCCGTGGAGGGCGAGGCGCGCCTGTCCACCCGGGTTGCCTCGATGATGACCACGCCAGGGGCCGATTTCACCCAAGGCAATATCAACACCACCGGGCGTAGCCTGGATGTGGCCTTACAAGGTAACGATACCTGGCTGGCCGTTCAGTCACCGGATGGCGGCGAAGCCTATACCCGGCGGGGTGATCTGCAAGTCGATTCTACCGGCCTGCTGACGTCGCTCGGCAATCCGGTGCTCTCCGACAACGGCCAGGCGATCGTGGTGCCGCTTGGCGGCGACGTGACGATCGCGGCCGACGGCTCGATCAGCGTGCTGGAGCCCGGACAGAATCCCGATGCCGTTGCGCCTCTGGCGCGCCTCAAGATGGTGGCGCCGGGGAACGACAATCTGGTGCGCGGGGAAGACGGTCTGTTCCGGATGACCCCGGCGCAAGGCCAGAACGTTGCGGCGCCAGTGCAGGCCGACGATACCCTGCGTCTGGTCCCGGGTGCTCTCGAAGGCAGTAACGTGACCGCGACCGATGCGATGATATCGATGATCGACAGCGCCCGTCGTTACGACATGCACATGAAAGTGATCGAAAGCGCGGATGAGAATGAGCAACGCGCCAACAGCCTGCTTTCTCTGACCAGTTGATGCCAGCCGACGCGCTAGCCTACCGACGATAGGGTTTCTCTCATGATCAAGTCTTTATGGACGGCCAAGACTGGCCTGGAGTCGCAGCAGACCAAGCTGGACGTGATTTCCAACAACCTGGCCAACGTCTCCACCAACGGTTTCAAGCGGTCTCGCGCCGTCTTCGAGGATCTGCTCTACCAGAACGTGCGTCAGCCCGGTGCCCAGTCTTCGGTGGTCGACACGCTACCCTCGGGTATGCAGGTCGGTACCGGTGTTCGTCCGGTTGCCACCGAGCGGCTACATACGCAAGGCGGGCTGCAGAACACCGAGAATTCTCGCGATCTGGCGATCAACGGCAAGGGGTTCTTTGCCGTGCAGATGCCAGATGGGACCACGGGCTATACCCGCGATGGCAGCTTTCAGGTCAACGAGAACGGCCAGTTGGTGACCGCCGGCGGCTACCCGGTCGATCCGCCGATCGTGATTCCGCAGAACGCGCTGTCGATCACCGTGAGCCAGGACGGCGGCGTATCCGTCACGCAACCCGGGACTTCCCAGAGCAATGAAGTCGGGCAGATGATGCTCTCCACCTTCATCAATCCGACCGGACTTCAGAGCATCGGCCAGAACCTGTATCTGGAGACCGATGCTTCGGGTCCACGTACCGATCTCAACCCCGGCCTGGATGGCGCTGGCAAGCTCTATCAGGGCTACGTCGAAACCTCCAACGTCAATGTGGTCGAGGAGATGGTCAGCATGATCGAGACGCAGCGTGCCTATGAGATCAACAGCAAGGCCGTCGAAACTTCCGATCAGATGCTGCAGCGTCTGACCCAGCTATAACCGAGGAAGACGCGTGTCGCCGAACCTGGAACTAGGCCCGATGTGGCGCAGAATGATGATGTTGATCGGCCTCTTTCTGGTGCTGATCGTCTCCGGCTGCGCCCAGATTCCCCGCCACTCCGTGGTCGAGGATTCGGCGCCGGTGGAGATTCCCTCGACGCCGCCGGTGCAAGCCAACGGCTCGATCTATCAGGCGAGATTCGGTTTTCAACCGCTGTTCGAGGATCGCCGCCCGCGCCAGGTCGGCGACATTATTACCATCGTGCTCGATGAGCAGGTTAGTGCCAGCAAGAATTCGGCGGCCAATGCGACCCGCAATGGATCCGCCTCTTTTACACCGACTACGGTGCCCGACGCTCTCGATTTTCTCGAGAAGTACGGTACCGACCTCGAAGGCGAGAATGTCTTCAACGGATCGGGTGGTGCCAATGCCAATAACACCTTTACCGGGACGATCACCGTGACCGTCTTCGATCTGTTGGCCAATGGCAATCTCAAGGTGCGTGGCGAGAAACAGATCGCGATCAACCAGGGTACCGAGTACATCCGGTTCTCCGGCGTGGTCAATCCCCGGGCGATCAGCGGTGCCAACACCGTGCAGTCGACCCAGGTGGCCGATGCCCGCATCGAATATATCGGTGACGGGTATATCAACGAAGCGCAGACCATGGGTTGGCTGCAGCGCTTCTTCCTCAACATTTCGCCGTTCTGATGCCTATGTCTCGTCTGTCTCTATCGCCGGATTCATGCCTCTCTCTACGTCGCTCACCGTTGGCGAGAGGACTCGTGCTTGTCGCGATCCTGCTGTTCAGCCTGAGTGCGCAGGCTCAACGCATCCAGGATCTCGCTAACTTTTCCGGCGTGCGTGATAACCCGTTGGTCGGTTACGGCCTGGTCGTTGGCTTGGACGGTACCGGTGACCAGACCACACAGGCACCGTTTACCGGGCAGAGCGTCACCAACCTGCTGTCGCAGCTGGGTGTCACGATTCCCGCAGGGACCAATATGCAGCTGCGTAACGTGGCAGCGGTCATGGTCACGGCCAAACTGCCGCCGTTCTCGCGGCAGGGCCAGGAGATCGATGTCACAGTGTCGTCGGTTGGTAATGCCGATAGCATTCGTGGCGGAACGCTGCTGATGACCCCGTTGAAGGGTGCTGACGGTCGTGTCTACGCGCTGGCCCAGGGTAACGTCTACGTCGGTGGCGCCGGTGCCGAGGCCGCGGGCAGCAGTGTTTCCGTCAACCATTTGTCTGCAGGTCGGATCCCCGGTGGCGCGCTCGTCGAACAGGAAGTACCGATGCGCCTGGGTGACGCCGACGGCACTCTGGATCTGTTTCTCAAGAATTCTGACTTCGAGAACGCCAGACGCATGGTCACGGCGATCAATCAGGAGTTCGGCGCGCCGGTGGCTGCCGCGCTCGATGGGCGCACGGTCCAGCTCAGGTTGCCGGGCAATGACAATGATCGTGTCACCTTTCTGGCGCGGGTGCAGGGCGTGAACGTTACCACCGAGCGTGGACCGGCCAAGGTCATCCTCAATGCTCGCACCGGCTCGGTCGTGCTTTCCGATACCGTCACGCTCAATCGCGCCGCCGTCGCCCATGGCAATCTGTCGATCGTCATCGACTCCAACCCGCAGGTCAGCCAGCCCAATGCGCTGGCCGGTGGGAATACCGTGGTGGTACCCAACGCCGATATCACCATTCAGCAGGAGGGCGGGGCTTTGCAGATGGTCCAGACCAGTGCCGATCTGATGGACGTGGTCAACGCGTTGAACGCGTTGGGGGCCTCTCCCCAGGATCTGATGTCGATTCTGCAGGCATTGAAATCGGCAGGCTCGCTCAATGCCGAACTGGATGTCATCTGATGGCGATGAGCAACGATCTTTCGGGGCAATTCGCGCTCGATGTCCATAGCGTGCAGAAACTCAAGTACAGCGCTGCCAACTCGCCGCAGGGCAGTCTCAAGGAGGCTTCGCGTCAGTTCGAAGCGGTCTTCCTGCAGATGATGCTCAAGAGTATGCGTGACGCCAGCCCCAAGTCCGGACTGCTGGAGAGTCATCAGATGGATATGATGCGCTCCATGCAGGACCAGCAGTGGGCCCAGCAGCTTGCAGGCAAAGGCTTGGGGTTGGCCGATCAACTGGTTCAGCAGCTCGAGGGCAGTGGTTTGCCGGGGACCTCGGCGTTACCGGTTGGTAGCGTTGCCTCGGCCGACGACAGCGCGACGTTGATTGCCGGTATCCCAAGAGGGGCTCCGCGCTTGCTGCATGGCGGTCTACGCACTCCCGGGTTCGTGCCGCATTCTTCTGGGCGAGACGCTGTCGGATTCGATACCGCGGCTCTCGGCTCGACGGCGGCGACCGCGTCGCATTCGATGCCGTTGGATCCGAAGGCGAGCGAGTCCGATGATCGACCGGCACACGTCCGCGCCTTCCTGGACAGTCTGGCCGGACCCGCCCAGCAGGCGGAGCAATCCTCGGGTGTGCCCGCCGAGTTGATTCTGGCTCAGGCCGCGCTCGAAACTGGTTGGGGGCAGCGAGAAATCCCCACGGCCAATGGCGGCAACAGTCATAACCTCTTCGGAATCAAGGCCGGCTCGTCCTGGCAAGGCGCCACCACGGAAATCACCACCACCGAATATGTCGACGGGCGGCCGATCAAGATGGCCGATCGTTTCCGGGTTTATGGTTCCTATGCCGAAGCGTTCGCCGATTATGCCAAGCTTATCGGTGACAATCCGCGCTATCAGGGCGTGGTAGCGGCTTCATCGCCTGACGTTGCGGCGCAGGCGTTGCAGCAGGGTGGTTACGCCACGGATCCTCGCTACGCTGACAAACTTCGCGGAATCATGGCGCAGTTGGGCACGCTCGAGTCCTCGGCGGGTAGTGATCTATTGGCAGCGTCGAGCCGCAGCGACAACCCGTTCGGCCCCGACGATCTACCTACCGCGATTTTCTGATTGCCGGTAACAAATCGTTGCGAAATAATGGATTGGATGGTTCAAGAAGTGACCGACGCCGCCGATAAAAAATCATGATCTTGCACGGACATTGCCGGAATTGACACGGTGTTTCACGGGAAAGCGATATGAGCCTGTATTCGATTGGCCTTAGTGGTTTGAGCGCGGCACAGAATGCGCTATCGACCACCAGTAATAACATCAGCAACGTGTACACCGACGGCTATAGCCGGCAGTTGACGTTATTGGGACAGAATGGGAGTGGCAATGGTGCCAGCTCCGGTGTCAGCGTCGACGGCATTCAGCGTCAATACAATGGTTATATCAGTTCGCAGCTCAACCAGGTCAACAGCCGTCAATCGGCACTGGAGACCTATCAGAGCCAGGTCAACCAAGTCGATGACCTGTTGGCGGATAGCGACTCCGGCTTGACGACTCTGATGCAGAAGTTCTTTTCCAGTGTCGAGGATTTGACCGGCGCGCCGGCGGATGCGGCAGCGCGAGAAGGGCTGCTGGGTAGCTCGCGCAGCATGGCTGCACAGTTCCGTGCCTACGATGATTACCTGGGCGATATGCGCGAGGGTATCAATGGCCAGATTGGCGGCGTCGTCTCCCAGGTCAACAATCTCAGCGACCAGATCGCCGATCTCAACAAGCAGGTCACGCTCGCTCGCGCCAGGAGCGGTGAGGAGCCCAACGCCTTGCTGGATCAGCGCGACAAACTGGTCAGCGACCTCGGCGAGCTGGTCGACGTCAACGTCCAGGTTCAGGATGGCTCCACTTATCAGGTATCGCTATCCAACGGGATGCCGCTGGTCGCCGGTAACAAGTCATTCGATCTAGTAGCCGTCAAGAACAGCGAAGATCCTTCCAGCATCACGATCGCCTACGAGGATGGCGCCGGTTCCCGTTCGCCGCTCAAGGAGTCCGTCATCAAGGGTGGCGAGCTGGGCGGGCTACTGAGCTTTCGTAGTGAAACGCTGGATAGCGCCCAGAACCAGCTTGGCCAGTTGGCTGTGACTCTGGCAAAGAGTTTCAACACGCAACATCAGGCTGGCGTCGATCTCAATGGCGATGACGGCGAGGCTTTCTTCGACATTGGCAGTCCGACCGCCATCAGCCGGTCCAGCAACGCTGGCACCGGTTCGCTATCCGCCGAATATGGTGATGTCAGCCAACTGACATCGGATGACTATCGCCTGACCTACCAGGCCGATGGCTCCTACTCGGTCGAGAACCTGGGTAGTGGCGATATCAGTACAGTCTCGCCCGATGCCGACGGCAAGCTCTCCGTGGGTGGGGTGACATTGACGCCCAGCGGCAACCCGGCCGAGGGAGATGTCTTCATGCTTCAGCCGACACGTAATGCGGCTGCCGGGTTCGATGTGGCATTGAGTGATACCAGCAAGATTGCCGCCGCCGATGGCGACAGCGGCGGTAGCGGTGATAACCGCAACGCACTGGCGCTGCTCGATCTGCAAAGTCAGAAGCTGGTGGGTGGCAGTGCGACACTCAGCGGCGGTTATGCCGCGATGGTCAGTGATGTCGGCAACCGAGCCTCGATCACCCAGGCCAACCTCACCACTCAAGAGGGCCTGAGCGATCAGCTTTACGCCTATCAGCAGGCCGATTCGGGCGTCAACCTGGACGAGGAATACGCCAACCTGATGAAGTATCAGCAGTACTACTCGGCCAACGCCAAGATCATCGAAGCGGGTTCGACCATCCTGGATACGATTTTGGGACTGCGCGCTTAAAAGCCGCTGAAGCGTCGCTATTGAATAGCTATTGATCGCGCCTTTTATCGAGGCGCCATCGAGGAGAAAGCCGTGCGTGTCAGCACCGTAATGATGTTCGAGCGCAGTGTCAGCTCGATGAACCGCCAGCAGAGCGCTTTCATGGAGGTCGGCGAACAGATCGCTTCCGGCAAGCGTGTCGTGCGTCCTTCCGATGATCCGCAGGCCGCAGCACGAGCCATCGGCGTATCGCAGTCATTGGCCAGCAATAGTCAGCAAAACGACAGCCGAGTGACCGTACGCAACTCCCTGAGTCAGGAAGAGAGCGTCCTCAATAATGTTTCCGACTCTCTGACAAGAGCCAAGGAGCTATTGGTCCAGGCGGGCAATGGCACGCTGAGTGATGCCGATCGGCAGTCGATGTCTACAGAGTTGCGCGGCGTCTACGAGGCGCTGCTGGGTCAGGCCAACTCGACCGACGGTAACGGCAGCCATCTGTTCGGCGGCTATCAGGATGGCGCCGAGCCGTTCGTCAAGGACGCGTCCGGTGCGGTCCAGTACGCCGGGTCCGACAAGGTACGCCAACAGAAGGTCGATTCCTCTCGGCTGATGAACGTGGGCAATACCGGCACCGAGGTCTTTCAGACCGTGGCCGCGGGCTCCGGTTATGTGGCCAAGGCGGACGCCGGTAACACTGGCAGCCTCACCTTTACCGGTCCGCAGGTAACTGACACGACGGCCGAAGGTTATGGTGAGAACTACTCGATCTCTTTCAATGATAACGGTGACGGAACGTTCGAATATACGATCAGTGGTGGCCCTGAAGATGGCACAACGGGCACCTATGACGGCACCAGCGCCACACTGGAATTCGGTGGCGTGCGTCTGACGCTGGAAGGGGCCCCGGATGATGGCGATTCGCTCTCCACGGGCCCCGCGAAGAATATGAATCCGGATATCTTCACCACGTTCGAGAACATGCTCTCGGCGCTGGAGAATCCGCTCGATTCCGATACCGACAAGGCCGCTTTTGCCAACACGCTGTCGACCTCCAGCCGGGAAATGTCCAATGCACTGGACAACGTTCTGACCGTGCGGGCTTCCGTGGGCGCGAGGCTCAATGAGTTGGATACCCTGGACACCGTAGGCAGTGATCGCGCGATCAGCTACACCCAGACCCAGAGTGACCTGATCGATCTCGATTACACCACGGCGATATCCGATTACGTGCTGCGCCAAGTGGGGCTACAGGCATCGCAGAAAGCCTTCGTCGATCTGCAGGGGACTTCGCTGTTCGATCTGATGTAATCGGCGATTAGGCGCCAGGGGCGCGAAGAGTTCCGGCCGTCCGACAGCCAATCAAACAGCGCAAATCGAAGAGGGGCGCNNGCGCCCCTCTTCGATGAAGTTGCGTTATTGGGTGAGACCGTTATCGGGTCAGGGGTTGCCGGCCATCTGCTCGATCATGCCTTGCATGAAGCGCAGTTGCTGACTGAACAGATCGCTCCAGAACCCCCCCAGGTCCGGCATCAGCACGGTGATCAATACCAGTCCCGCGGTCAAGGTCATGGGGAAACCCACCGAGAAGATCGACAGCTGGGGCGAAGCCCGATTGAGAATGCCCAGCGAGAGATTGATCAGCAACAGCGCCGTGATGATGGGAATGGCCATCAGCAAGCCGGAGGAGAAGATGGTGCCGCCCCAGCGGGCCAGCGTTTCGGCGAAACTGGCATCGATCAAGGTCGAACCGATCGGCAACACCTCGAACGTCCAGGCCAGAATCTCGATCGTGATCAAGTGTCCGTTCACGGCCAGAAACATCAGTAGCGTCAACATTTCCAGTAGACGTGAAATGACCATCGTGTTGGTGCCGGCATCCGGTTGATAGAAAGTCGCGAACGCCAGCCCCATCTGCATGCTGATGAATTCGCCGGCCGTCTGCACCACGGCAATCATCACGCGCAGCACCAGCCCCATGGCCACGCCAATCAGGATCTGTTGCAGCAGCAGACCGAAACTCTCCAGCGAAAACAGGGGGATTGCCGGCATCGGCGGTAGGGTCGGCGCAATGGCGATGGCAATGGCTGCGCCGAACAACGCTTTGACTGGTGTCGGCACGCTGGGCAGGCTCCATAGCGGCGAGGCCATGAAGAAGGCGAGGATACGCACCGTAGGCCAGAAGAACAGCTGAAGCCAGCCCAGCCATTGGGCGGAAGTAATGTCGATCATCGTGGGCGCTGAGGCCTCAGCTAACCATCATCGGGATATTGTGCAGCAGTTCCCGGGTGAAGTTGACCAACAGTTGAATCATCCATGCCCCGGATACGATCAACATGGCGAAAACGCCCAAGATCTTGGGGATGAACGACAGTGTCATTTCGTTGATCTGGGTCGCGGCCTGAAACAGGCTGACCAGCAAGCCGATCAGCAGCGCCGTCAGCAATAGCGGTGCCGCCATCATCAGCGTCACTTTCATGCCCTGATAGGCCAGGCTCATTACCATTTCGGGAGACATCGCTAGCTCCGTGCGGTCGCAGGACGGCTGATGACATTGTGATACATGACGGCGTGTCTCAGGGTCGTGCGGTTGATAGGGGATAGATGTTGTTCAGGGCAGACAAACGCGGTTCAAGAATAAGTACGCGGCCCAGGAGAGATACGCGGTTCAAGAGAAGTAGAAACTCTGGGTCAGCGAGCCGATCAGAAGCTGCCAGCCGTCGACGAGGACGAACAGCATCAACTTGAATGGCAGGGAGATCGTCGCCGGTGGCACCATCATCATCCCCAGTGCCATCAGTACACTGGCGACGACCAGGTCGATGATCAGAAAGGGAATGAATATCGTGAAGCCGATCTGGAACGCTGTCTTCAGCTCGCTGGTCACGTAAGCGGGTACCAATATTCGCATCGGTACGTCTTCCGGCCCCTGCATGTCGCCGATATCGGCAATGCGCGCAAACATCGCCAGGTCGGCCTGGCGAGTCTGCGCGAACATGAACTCGCGGAAAGGTTGGCTGCCTCGATCGAGGGCCTCCTCCAGGGAAATCTGTTCGGCCGAGAACGGTTGCCAGGCTTCGTCGTATACCCGGTCCAGGACCGGCGACATGATGAAGAAAGTCAAAAATAGAGCCAGCCCCAGCAGAACTTGGGTGGGCGGCGCGGAAGGCGTGGCCATGGCGGTGCGCAACAGGCCCAGTACGATGATGATCCGGGTGAAGCAGGTCATCATCAGCAGCATGGCCGGCAAGAACGCGAGCGACGAGAGAAATAGCAGGGTCTGCAGACTCAACGACCAGCGCTGCCCGCCGTCCGGCATCGGTTCGCTGACGATACCCGGGAGCGCCTGTGCCACTGCCCAGTGGCTGGCCGTCAATGCGACCAGCGCCACCAGTCCCAAGATGACGCCACGAGACTTGGAGTAGACCAGCCTCGTGGCGGCGATGAGCGTATCCCTGACATCGTTCGGCCAGCCGGCAGTCGCACCGATAATAGCCATCAAGAGTCGTCCCCGTCGCTGCCTCGAGAGGTCCGGCGTTTCAGGGAGTTGCTCGCATTATGCTTGAGTGCCTGTCCGAAACGGCTGGCGAAGGATCCGGCGACCGGTGGCGTGGTGGCTCCCGCCGTAGGGGCGGCGGGCGGATCTAAGGTGTCCAACTTGGTTACCTGACCTCCACCGACACCCAGCACGAGCCAGCGATCGGCGACCTCGACGATCACCACGCGTTCGCGTTGTCCCACCGGCGTGCTGGCGACCACGCGCAGATGTTGCGTCCCTGCGCGACGATTGGGACCAATACGTTTCAGCAGCCAGGCGCAGGCCAGGATGATCGCGATGACCACGAGCAGCGAGATTGCAGTCTTGCCGATCATCAGCAGGCCGATACTCTCGCCGCCCGACTGTGTCGCCTGCTGGAAAGTTTCGTCTTTCATCGATTCAGTTTTTGAACGCGTTCGGACGGCGTGATGATCTCGGTGATCCGGATGCCGTACTTGTCTTCGACCACCACTACTTCGCCTTGGGCAATAAGATAGCCGTTGATCAGAATGTCCATCGGCTCGCCGGCCAATCCATCCAGCTCCACTACCGAACCTTGTGCCAGCTCGAGCAGTTGCTTGATGGTGATACGCGTCCGCCCCAGCTCGACCGAGAGCTTGACGGGGATATCCATGACCACACCCAGGTCCCGCGTCTGAGACGCCTTGTCACTGCCTTGGTCGAAGGACTGGAATACGCCGACCTCTGCCGCCCTGGACTCACCGGTGCTCGCCGTGGCGGTGGGCTTGACCGTTTCCTCGGTGGGAGTGGTCCTATCGGGTTCAGGCTCGACGGCTTCAGGCTCGACGCCCTGTTCCGCCATCGCTGCCGCCCAAAGATCTTCGGCCTCTTCCTGGCTTGAGTTGTCGGACGCTCCCTGCTGGGATCCCGGTTTCTGCTCGTCACTCATTGTCAAAGTCCTTCATGGCGGAGTACGTACCATGGTCGATAAGATGCTTCACCCGTAGCGCGCGCTGGCCTTGCCGGGTGCCGTATTCGCAGGCCATGACCGGCACGCCGTCGACGCGTACGCCAAGGGTCTTGGGAAGATCGATGGGAAGGATGTCGCCGACTTCCAGCGACAGCACGTCGCCGATGTTTGAAGGTATCTCGGCGAAATCGGCGATCAGTTCGACCTGGGTCTGCTTGATCTCGCCGGCCATGCGCGATTCCCATTGAGTGTCGTCGCTGTCCAGTGCGCCGATCGGGCTGGACAGAATGTCCCGGATCGGTTCGATCATGGAAAACGGAATGCAGATGTTGAAGTCGCTGGCCAGATTGCCGACCTCGAGATGGAACGTGCTGTTGACGACGATCTCGTTGGGCGAATTGGTGATGTTGGCGAAACGGACCTGCATCTCCGAGCGCATGTAGTCGATCTCCAACGGATAGATCGATTTCCAGGCGTCGCTATAACCTTCCAGTGCCAACGACATCAGACGCTGAATGATGCGTTGCTCGGTGGCGGTGAATTCACGTCCATCGGACTTGGTGAGGAATCGTCCGTCGCCGCCGAACAGGTTGTCCACCACCATGAACACCAGCCCTGGTGGGAATACCAGCAGGGCGGTACCTTTGAGCGGCTTCAAACTGATCAGGTTGAGATTGGTGGGCACCGGCAGGTTGCGCGCGAATTCGCTATAACTCTGGTAGCGCACGCCGGATACCGTGATATCGGCGCTACGCCGAATCAAGTTGAACAGCGCTACCCGGAAGAGACGCGCAAAGCGCTCGTTGATGATATCCAGGGCCTGCAGCCGCTCGCGAATCACCCGATGCTGGTTGGCCGGATCGAAGGGCCGGACTCGACGGTCGCCTTGGGGCGCGTCGGCCGGCTTGTCGTCGTCGCCGCTGACCCCGTTGAGAAGGGCGTCGATCTCTTCCTGCGACAGTAAATCGTCTTGGGACATGGTTGGCCTGGCGTCCGCTTACTGCACGATGAAATCGGAAAACAGCACGTCATCGATCGATAACGCGGGCTGCGGTGTGGTGATCGGATCATCGAACAGACCGAGAATTTGCTGCTTCATTAGGGTCTTGCCCTCGGGCTTGATCAGCTCTTCCGCGCTTTTGCCGGAGAGCAGCATCAGCAGCCGACTGCGTACTTCCGGCATGTGCTGGTTGAGAAATGCGCTGGTCTGTTCATCGTCGACGCGCAGCGACAGCCCCACGTAGAGCAGACGATCACCGTAATCACTTTGCAGATTGACTGTGAACGGCTGAATGGTGACGAAAATCGGCACCGGCGGTTCGACCGCTTCGTCCTCGACGACGTCGGTGGCCCCGCTGCCATTACGGGCATCGAGATAAAAATAGACGGCGACCGAGCTGGCTACCGCCAGCAGGACGATCAAGAGCCCCACCAGGATGAGGGTGCGTTTTTTACGGGGTGCGGCCATTGCTTCTGCCATTACGGATCATCTCGGGAAGTTGCTGCGGATTATGCGGGGCGAGGGAGCATGGCGATCGCTGGAAAAGACGCCTTGGGACTTGCCAACTTCCCCTTTCATGCCCCGAAACCGGGAGGCAGGGCATGGGCTGCCGATGCTGCCGCATAGCGTGGTAATAACGTGATATCGCGGCGCGCATTCGCCCGTCGCTCTCCGTACTATCGGCAGCGCCGGCTAAGCATAAAGGCTGATATTGCCATTCGCCGTGAGGTCGACTTGGCGAAGAGCTGCCTCATCCCCGGCATCGATGGGTGCAGCGGTCAGTAGAGAGCCACCGGGAATCGAGGCGTGTCGCGGCTGACCATCGCCTGACGACTGATTTTGTTGAAATGACCCCTGGTCACCGACCATGGCTTCGCCCAAGGTGATGCCGCTATCGGCCAGCGCTTGACGAAGCTGAGGAATCGCAGCTTCTACCGCAGCGCGAACTGGCGCGTGGGCCGAAAGAATCTGGAGCTGCGCCTGCTGATCCTGAACCGTCAACGTGACACTCAGCGGCCCCAGTTCCTGGGGATGAAGTTTCAGTGACATCTGCTGATCACCGCGCTGATGCATCTGCAGCACCTGTTGGCCGAAAGAGGCCGGCCACTGGGGTGACTGAACGGATGCCGTGATGGCCGCGGGCGTGGCCGCTGCTGTCGGCGTGGAGGCGCCCGCGGCATTCGAGAGCGAGGAGTTCAGACTCGCCAGCGAGCCGGGATCCGGACGATCACTCGGCGATGCGCCCGAATTCAGACCGCCGAGATCGCGATTGGCCGCCAATGTGGCGTCGAGCTTGTCAGCTGCAGTCAAATCGCCTTGCGGCATGGGCTGACCCGATGACGGGGCGGTGCCCGGAACGAGGTTGCCTGGCAGTGTTGCTTGAGTGCCATCGAGACCCGGGGAAGAGCTTTTCGTTCCTGTCTGTTGGGAGTCGGCGTTGACGCGAGTCGATGCCCCCGGCTGCGGTCCCGCCTCCGCCAGCATCTTCTGGGCGATACCTGCGAGCTGGTCGGCATCGTCGCCTGCGTACGGCGTCGTGGACGCCAGCCCCATTTGCTGGAGGACTGCCTGGGTCGCATTCGACCCACCAGTGGCGGAGCCGGCGCCCGTGTTGTTCGGCACCGAGGTCATTGCCGGTGGTAGGGCTGCGAAGAGGGCGGCGAGCCCCTGAACGTCGAGCGACGTCGAATCATCGCCACCCTTTGATGTGTCGGATGAGGCCTTGCCGCTCTCGGTCTTGCCCGCCAGGCTTTCAAGCGCAGCGTGAAGTCCCGACATGTCTCCCATCTCTAGTGACTGCAAAATCCGCTGCGTATCTGTGGGCGTCGGATCGGAAGCTTGGGCCTCACCTTGTATCGGCTGCGATTTCCGCATCGTTCGAGAGATCTCCGCGTCAGTCGAAGACGACCCGGTTGTCTCGTTGTCAGTGGACGCCAGGCTCGCATTTGGCTGCGGATTGGCGTCCGAATTTGCGGCTCGAAACGCGGCGTTCTCGCTGGCACCGGAACGTTGCGGCCTTTCGGCCTCCGCCGTCCGTTGCATGACGTCGGCGAACGGCGCACGGGCCGAATTCGAGGACGTGCTGCTCTTGGCATCGGCATTACGTGCCGAGGAGGACGTCGCAGCGGTAAGAGAGGAGAGTTCCATGGACGATGGCGCCAGTATGATTATCGTTAAGTTCGTCAAAAAAGTTCTTGGCAAGCTTTCAAGATTCGGCTTCCGTGCCAGGCTCGGGAATCAGAGGCCTGGCCTGCGATCAGTCCGGCTATCAATGCACCCCATCTTGCTGGCGACGACGTAACTGCGCTGCCATCTCGTCGCTGTGGCGCTGTTCATGGCGCGATAGCTGATGGGCTGCCTCGCTCTGACGTCGGGTATGCAGGGTCTCGTAGGCATTGAGCTTACGATGTTCGCTTTGCCAGTGCTGCTTGCCATTCTCGACCCGCGATTGCTGCTCACCGAGTCGACGCTGCTGCTGCTCGATCGCGTTATCCAGGGAGCCGATGAACTGTTGATAATCTCGCCATTGGCTGGAAGAGACGCCTTGCGTCAGGCTGTCGTGAAGCTTGCGTCGATACTCGTCGCGATAGTTCTGGAGCTGCCCCAACTGATTCTCGGCCTCCTGCTGCTGGCGCTGCAGATGGCCGAGATCCTCGACGGCCTTGTCGCTGCTGCGTTGCGCCAGATCTCGAAGCATCTGCATGGCTTGTGTATTGGCCAAGACGTCACCTCCTGTTCGTGCCGTGATATCGATGATGCCCGGATAGCGACCTGGCCATTCACCGGCTGCCATTGTGGCTGTCCCGGAGTCATGGCAAATGCTCGAGAAACGCTAGAAAAGGTGACTATTCCTTCAGCCGGATAGACGAGCGAACGGCCGTTAAGTCACTCTGCAACGGGGATGAGTCGATCCAGATCGGCCTGGGTATGCGGCAGCTCGGCGATCTCGTTCATCCCTTGCTGAAGGAAAGACTCGAGCCGAGGATAAAGTGCGACCGCGCGGTCCAGTTGAGGGTCCTGGCCGCTGATATAAGCACCGACGTTGATCAGATCGCGATTGCGCTGGTAGCGGGAGATCATCTGCTTGAAGCCCTGCGCCTGACGCAGCCGTTTGGCCTCGACCACGGCCGGCATCGCTCGGCTGATCGAAGCTTCGATATCGATCGCTGGATAGTGCCCGCTTTCCGCCAGTTGGCGGGAAAGCACGATATGTCCATCGAGAATGGCGCGTGCAGAGTCGGCGATCGGATCCTGCTGGTCGTCGCCTTCGGTCAACACGGTGTAGAAGGCAGTGATCGATCCGCCGCCGCGCTTGCCATTGCCGGCGCGTTCGACGAGCCCCGGTAGTTTGGCGAAGACGGAAGGTGGATAGCCCTTGGTCGCCGGCGGCTCACCGATGGCCAATGCGATTTCGCGAGCTGCCATGGCGTAGCGCGTCAACGAGTCCATGATCAGCAGGACATTACGCCCCTGATCGCGAAAATCCTCAGCCAGACGAGTGGCGTAGGCGGCGCCCTGCATACGTTGTAGCGGAGAAGTATCGGCCGGAGCGGCAACGACCACGGCCCGCGCCAGACCTTCCTCACCCAGAATGTTCTCGATGAAATCCTGAACTTCACGTCCACGCTCACCGATCAGACCGACGACGATCACGTCGGCATCGGTGAAACGCGCCATCATTCCCAATAGCACGCTCTTGCCGACCCCGGACCCGGCGAAAAGGCCCATCCGTTGGCCGCGACCCACGGTGAGCAGGCCATTGATCGCGCGGATACCGACGTCGATGGCTGTATCGATGGGCGCGCGAGCGAGCGGGTTGATCGGAGGGGTCTCGAGAGGGGCGTGCGGGGACTGCTCCAGCGGGCCCTGATCGTCGAGGGGCCGGCCATTGCCGTCGACGACGCGGCCCAGCAGACCATCGCCAAGCGGAAATCGCCGTGCGCTGGCGATATCCAGACGGTTGCCGCTGAGCGCCAGTACACGGGCGCCGGGAAGCAGGCCGCTAGTATCCGCCAGCGGCATCAGGAAAAGTTTGTCGCCGGAAAATCCCACTACTTCAGCCTCGGCGAAGCGCTCATCGTCACCATTGCCATTGCCGGCAGAGAGTTCGATCAGGCAAGCGCTACCCAACGGCAGCCGTATGCCGACCGCCTCGAGGACCAGGCCGGTGGCACGGGTGACGCGGCCCTCATGACGGTAGTGAGAGAGCGATTCGACACGATGACTAATCTTTTCCAGTACATGGCGCCAGCGTTGATGATGAGGTGAATCCGCTGAATCCGCTGAATCCGCTGAATCCGCTGAATCCGCTGAATCCGCTGAATCCGCTGAATCCGTCGAAGTGCGAGCCGTGCCCGAGTCATGCATCGTCGTTCTCCGGCCCGCTGAGGTCCTGCGGTTGAGCGGCCGGATTTTCGGAGCCCGAGATTTCAGATCCCGGCGTTCCAGGTGTGGAATCTCCAGTTTCAGAATTGCCGCTTTCGCTGGCTGGCGATGCCTGGCGTTGGCGTCGCTGACCGAGAATTGCCTTCCAGTGTGTGCTCAGGCTGGCGTCGAGCCCGCCACCGGCACTGGTGGCACGACAGCCACCGCGCTCGAGCGCCGGATCGGGATGACACTCCCAGCCGCTTGCCGCGAGCTTCTCACCCATGGCCGCTGTCACCAGTTCAAGATCCGCCGGATGCAACCATAGCCTGGGTTTTCCGTTCAATGAGGTGTCGGCATCGAGTAACTCGCGCACCACGCACAGAATCTGCTCCGGGTGGGCGGCAAGGGATTCGCCCGCTAGTTGGCGCCCGGTAATGAGTGCCAGCTCGACCAGCTGATCGGCGACCTCGGTGTCCAATGCCATCAGGGCTTGGCGAAAATTTTCGGCAAGCTCGGCGAGCGGGTTCAGGGTCATCTCCAGGCGCTTATGGAACTCAAGTTCGGCGACGGCATTGGACGCTTCGAGGCCTTCCTGATATCCCGCTCGATAACCCTGCTCCTGGCCTTCGCGGTGGCCGATTTCGAAACCCTCCCGCTTTGCCTTTTCGCTAGCAGCCTGACGGGCCTCGGCGTCGGCATCCTGTTGCCGGCGTTGACGCTGCGCCTCGGCATCGAACGCGGGCAGTCGAGTATCCGGCGCGTGGCCAAGATCGTCCATCTGCCAGCGGTGCCACTCGCCGTCGGTACCTGGCGTTGACGGATTGCGGCGATCAGACGTAGCCATCGTCGCCACCGCTCAAGGCGATCTCGCCGGAGTCGGCGAGACGCCGCACCGCCCCCAGAATCGCTTTCTGTTCGTTTTCGACCTGCGACAGCCGGATCGGACCGCGGTTTTCCATGTCCTCGCGCATCAGTTGGGCCGCACGCTGGGACATATTGCGCGTGAACTTGTCGATCAGTGCCTCTTCCGAGCCGCGCAGCGCAATGACCAGAGAGTTGGTTTCGACCTCGCGCAGAATCATCTGGATGCCGCGGTCGTCGATATCCAGCAGATTCTCGAACAGGAACATTTCGTCGATGATGCGCTGGGCCAGATCCTCGCTGTGGGCGCGGACCACGTCGATGACTTGCTCTTCCTGAGCAGTGTTCATCAGGTTGAGAATCTCGGCCGCGGTTCTGACACCGCCCATCTTGCTGCGCTTCAGGTTGGTGCCGTCGAGCATCGAGGTAAGTACCTCGGTGAGCTCCTGCAGCGCGGCCGGCTGGACACCACTGAACGTGGCAATGCGCAACATGACGTCGTCGCGTCGTTTCTCGTCGAACAGCTCGAGTATATTGGCCGCCTGGGAGCGCTCCAGGTGGACCATGATGGTGGCGATGATCTGCGGGTGCTCGTCGCGGATCAATTCCGCGACCATCGAGGCTTCCATCAGATTCAGCGAGTCGATGCCCGAGGCCGTATTGCTGGTCTCGAGGATATCCTCGATCAGACTACTGGCGCGCTCGCTGCCCAAAGCCTTGGTGAGCACCGCGCGTATGTGGTCATTGGAGTGCAGATTGATCGCAGTGAACTGTTCGGCTTCATCATGGAAGTCCCGCAGTACCGCCGCCATCTCTTCGTGGGAGACCTGTCCGAGCTTGGCCATTTCCTGGCTGATGTCCTGCACTTCCCGGCTGGAAAGGTACTTGAACACTTCCGCGGCGCTATCTTCGTCCAGCGACAGCAACAGGATGGCGCCGCGTCGGGCGCCGGTCATTTCCAGGGTCATGATTTGTCCATCCAGCTTCTGACGACCATGGCGACCAGGCGCGGATCCTCCTGCGCCATCTCGCGAACGTCCTTGAGGTCCTGCTCGTAATTCGAAGCGCTGCGGCGATTGCGCTCGCGGCTTTTCGAGGCGCTGCTGGCATTGGCGGTGCCACTGTCGCTGACGGTCTGATAACTCGCGGCGCCGGCCACTGCAGCTGCTCCGGTGGGGGCGGCGGCCGTTGCTGCTGCAGGCGCTGGCAGCGGTTCACGGGTCTGGCGTCGAATCAAGGGTTTCAGCAGTTTGAACCACAGGAACAGGGCGGCCAGGGCCACGAGCAGATACTTGAGCGCGCTCTTGGCCAGGCTCCAGACTTCCGGTGTCTGCCACCACGGCAGGGTAACAAAGGCCGGGGCATTGATCTGGAAGGGGCTGTTGACCACTTCGATGGCGTCTCCCCGAGTCTCGGAGAACCCCATCGCCTGGCGCACCAGGCCCCGGATCTGATCCATCTCGGTATCGCTCAGCGCGATCTGGGTGGGCTGGCCATCGTCATCCACGCCGTCCTTGTAGTTGACCACCACCGCGACCGAGAGGCGATCGATGCCGCCACTATGCTGCTTGACGTGCTCGACGGTTCGGTCCACTTCATAGTTGATGGTGCTGTCGCGGCGGACCTGACCGGTATCGGCGCCGTTACCGGCAGTCTGAGCCGCATCGCCTTGATTGGTCGCGTTCTGATTGGCGTCTTGATTGGTATTATCGGCAGTATTGGCTTGGTTGCCGTTATTCTCGTTATTGCCTTGAGCCTGCGTGGCCGGTGAGTTGATCGGCGAAGCGGCCACGCCCGGCGGTTGATTGCTCAGCGCGCCAGGTACGCCCATGGCAAGATCGCCATTGCTCTGAAACGACGAGCTGTTCTGCTCGCTGCGCACCGCGGCGTCGTTGGGTGACTGATTGGGGCCATAGCGCTCTGCGGTCTGTTCACGCTGGGAAAAGTCGATCTGGGCGGTGACCTGCGCTCGAACGTTACGTGCGCCGACGATCGGTGCCAGGATCGCTTCGATTCGCTCGGCATATTGATTCTCGAGATTGCTGACGTAATCGAGCTGACTGCCGTCGAGCTTGTTGGCGTCTCGGGCCGGGCGGCTCAGCAGATCCCCGTTCTGGTCGATCACGGTGACGTCATCGACGGCCAACTGCGCGACGCTGCTGGACACCATGTGAACGATGGCGTTGACCTGGCCTTCCCCGAGTACGCGACCCGGCTGCAGGTCTAGCACCACCGAGGCGGTGGCGGGTTGACTCTCACGTACGAAGACCGACGGCTTGGCCAAGGCCAGATGGACGCGGGCCCGCGCGACACTGCCCAGCGTGCCGATGGTGCGAGCCAATTCTCCCTCTAGGGAGCGCTGGTAATTGACCTGTTCGGCGAATTGGCTGATACCGAATGCCTGGTCGTCCATCAGCTCGAAGCCGACGCCACTGGCCTCGGGTAGGCCCTGCTCGGCCAGTTTGAGACGAATCGGACGCACCTGATCGGCAGGAACCAGTAGCGCCTGGCCGCCCTCGCTGAATTCGTAGGGAACGCCCATGGCATCGAGCTGATTGATGATTCGACCGCCATCGGCATCGGTCAGAGTGGAATAGAGAACACGATATTCCGGACTGCGAGCCCACAGCAGCAGCGCTATCACGATCGCGACGGCGGCGGCGCCGGCGATGATCAGCGGAATACGCGGATTCGCCTGCAACTTGCTCAACCAGTCGCGCCCGCTAGTGGTCGCCTCCGAACCGGCTTGCCGATTCGAAGCCCGGGCGGATGCGCTGCCTGAACTCTGGGTGTCATTGGGCGCCGTGGCCGTGCTCATGTCGAGCTCCGATCAAGCCACGCGAGGCGACCCAACCCCTGGGTGTGGTCCATCGGTACGGTGTGACCCGTCAGGATGGCGCAATCCATCAACTTGGTACGACTAGACAACATAGCAGTAGTCTGCTCCCTGCAACGCGTCTGCTCATCCGTGCCTCGACACGCTCGGAGCGTCAATCCGATGCGGCCATGGCCGGGGCGTGAATTTGATGGCAGCCATTATGTGTCGCTCTGTTAACCGTGAAGGTGGGAAAAGCCGGTGTTTTCACACGCATTTACCGCGATAGTGGTTGGCCGACTATTGATAGGCTGCGAGCGTCGAATCCATTGGCAGCTTTTTGGCCTCCTATGGCCTCCTATATAGAGTCGTCGCGACGAAGAGAGAAAGAGTGGTCACGACGAAGAGAAGGTAGCCATCGCCATGGATGAAAAGCCGTCGCCGCGAATACGACGTCGTCTTATAGAAAACCGTTACACAGGAAAATTTCCATGAGTGCTCCCGCCATTCAAGCGGCGCTTCAGCAGATGCAGGCGTTGTCGGCTCAGGCAAGCGGTCAAAGCGCGAGCCCGATGGTTCCGACCGCCGAGACCAGCGGTAGCTTCGCCGGTGAGCTCCAGGCGTCGCTCGGGCGAATCAATCAGATGCAGCAGACGGCCAATCAGCAGGCGATGTCCTTCCAGGCCGGCGATCCGAACGTGGCGTTGAACGACGTAATGATCGACATGCAGAAGGCGAGTGTGGGTTTCGATATGGGGGTGCAGGTGCGTAACCGTCTCGTGACAGCATACAAGGAGGTCATGGGGCTGCAGGTATAAACCCGCTGGCCTATCTCTTTCGTGCAGTATCGAAGCCCGGCCGTCCGTCCAGGACCGCCGGTTTTCTGCGTTCTTCAGGCCCCGAGTTTGCGATGCCGGCGCCAGGTATCCACCGAGTAGAACCCGAGCCCGATCCAGATCGTCACGAAGGTGATCAACTGGGACGCCGAAATCGGCTCGCCGAATACCCATAATGCCAGCAGGAACTGCAGAGTGGGGTTGAGATACATCAGAAAACCCACGGTAGAGAGCGTCAAACGCCGCGCGGCACCCGCGAACGCCAGCAGCGGCAGGGTAGTGACGACGCCGCTGATGATCATCAGAACGGTCGTCTCTCCGGTGTCCCCGAAGTGAGATTGGCCGTGCCACGCCAACCAGGCCAGCGCCACCAGGCTCAATGGCAGCAGCAGACTCGTTTCGACCAGCAGTCCCGATAGGGCGTCCAACGCCACCCGCTTGCGCAGCAAGCCGTAGGTGCCGAACGTCATTGCAAGCACCAGACTGATCCAGGGTAACCGGCCGAGCATCACCAACTGGAGCAGGACGGCGGCCAAAGCCAGGCCGATCGCCAATGTCTGCCAGCGGCTCAGTCGTTCACGCAACACCAGCATCCCCAGCGCGACGTTGACCAGTGGTGTCATGAAGTAGCCCAGACTCGCCTGAAGTACGCGATGGGTTTCAACGGCGTAGATATATAGCCCCCAGTTCAGCGCAATCAGCAGCGCGCAACCGAGACTCCAGACCCATCTTCGGGCCTGCTCTCGGGGCCCCTGAAATTCCCGTCGCAGCGCGGTCCAACGTCCCATTAGCGAGACCACCGCGATCAGAAACGCGCAGGACCACAGGATTCGTTGAATCAGCACCTCGAACGCGGGTACGCCGTCGAACAGTGAAAAGAACAGTGGAAAGCAGCCCCACATGGCATACGCAGCAACGCCCAACACGACACCGCGGCGCGCCTCGATCGCGGTTGCTGACGACACGGGCGTCGTCGTGTTCGCCGGCGACGTCCGAGAGTTATCCGTAGAAGAATCAGCCATGTTCGACGCTCCCTGTCCTGAGGCCATAATCTATCATGACCTGTGGACTCAAACCGCCGGGGGCTGACGGCGATCGGGCGAAATCTTTCCACGCTCGCCGCGCAATGGGATTCGAAGGAGTAACGTCATGACTGAACTACGCGTGAGTCTGGTGCAGAGCGAACTGCACTGGGAGGACCCCGAAGCCAATCGCCGTCTGCTCGAAGATCGCATGGGAACGTTGGATGGTGGCCAGACCGATGTGATTGTGCTGCCGGAGATGTTCGCCACCGGGTTCACGATGAATGCCGAGACCATGGCCGAGCCTGCCGAAACCAGCTCGACGCTCGAGTGGATGCGCCTTCAGGCCCGTGAGCGGGCGTGCACTGTGACCGGAAGTTTGGCGATCGTCGAGGGCGGCAACTGCTATAACCGCCTGATATGGATGACGCCGACAGGGCAGATGACCGTCTACGACAAGCGTCATTTGTTCCGAATGGGCGATGAGCCCAGGCACTACGCTGCGGGCTCGCGACGCCAGATAGTCGAAATCAAGGGCATGCGCGTCATGCTGTCGGTCTGCTACGACCTGCGATTCCCGGTCTGGCTACGCCAGCAGCCGACCGCCGATCAGCCCTTCGAATACGACATACTGCTTTGCGTCGCCAACTGGCCTGCGCCACGTCGACACCCTTGGCGCACGCTGTTGCAGGCACGCGCAATCGAGAACCTGAGCTACGTCGTGGGCGTCAATCGCGTCGGTGAAGATGGCAACGGCTTGCCCTACGCCGGAGATTCGATGGTCGTGGACTTCAAAGGCGAGCCCATCGTCGATCATTCGCCGAATGAAACGTTCGTCGAGACGGCCACGCTTTCCAACGATGCGTTAAAGACATTTCGCGACAAGTTCCCGGCGTGGCAAGATGCCGACACTTTTCATTGGGGTGACTGACAATGCGGTTGGATCGATTTCTTAGCGAGGCCACGGAACTCACGCGCAGCCAGGCCAAGCGTGCGCTGCGCCAGTTCGAGGTTAGCGTTGATGGTGAGGTGACACGAGACGCCTCGTTTCAGGTATCCGACGACCAGATGGTGCAATGGCAGGGCGAGACGCTGGAGCGGGTCGGCTGGCGCTACCTGATGATGCACAAGCCGGTCGGCGTCGAGTGCTCTCTTCGCCCGACGCATCATCCTTCCGTGCTGAGCCTGATCGATATTCCTCAGATCGAGCGGGTGCATCCGGTAGGGCGGTTGGATCTCGATACATCGGGCCTATTGCTGATCAGCGACGATGGCAAGTGGACGCACCGCGTGACCACGCCCAACCGCGCCTGTGTAAAGCGCTATCGGGCGACATTGGGTGAACCTCTGGCAGCGGGCGAGGCGGAGCGCATCGCGGAACGGTTTGCCGAGGGCGTCGAATTGAACGGCGACGACAAGCCGACCCGGCCGGCTACCTTCGAAGCCGTAACCGATACCGAAGTGCTGATCGGCGTCACCGAGGGACGCTACCACCTGGTCCGGCGCATGCTGACGGCGGTAGGGCATACTGTCGAAGCCCTGCACCGCGAAGCGATCGGCCCGCTGGAGCTCGATCCCGATCTCGAACCGGGCGAGTGTCGTTATCTGCGCCCGGAAGAGATCGCTGCGTTTTAAGGCAGCTTAAGCTTCGAGCGGACGGATAATTCGAGCTAATCGCTCGATAGACGTTCTATGGGATTAGAGTTTATACCGTTATCTTTGATTCGCAGTGTCATCAAAATAACTTCAAAAAGACCGTCGATCAGGTCAGTGAAGAAGCGTCGATCAGTGCTCGAGTGTAAGCCGATTGAGGTGCCTCGAGCAGCGCTTCGCACTGTCCCTGTTCGACGACTTTGCCCTCTTTCAATACCAATATCCGGTGAGCCATCGCGCGCACCACGGCAAGGTCGTGGCTGATGAACAGATAGCTGAGGCCATGTTTGGCCTGAACATTGCGCAACAGCTCGATCAGCTGTTTCTGCACCGTGCGGTCGAGTGCCGAAGTGGGTTCGTCGAGTACCAATAGCTTCGGCTTGAGAATCAAGGCGCGCGCGATGGCGATACGCTGGCGCTGACCACCCGAAAATTCATGCGGATAGCGGTGGCCGCAATCCGGCGGCAGGTCGACTTCCCGCAGCGCTTCGGTGATTCGTTCGGCCACGATGGTTTGATCAAGCTCGGGGTGGTGAAAACGCAGGCCCTCGCTGATGATATCGGCGACCGGCATGCGCGGAGACAGCGAGCCGTAAGGGTCCTGGAATACAATCTGGAAACCGCGCCGCTGGCGCCTGAGTGCGTCTCCGCCCAATAAGTCCAGACGCTGGCCGGCAAAATGGATTTCACCGCTGGCCGGCAGCAAGCGAATCAGCGCCGATGCAAGCGTCGTCTTGCCGGAGCCAGATTCACCGACCACGCCGAGCGTCTCTCCTTGACGCAGCTGCAGCGACAGCGGTTCGACCGCGACGAAGGCGGACGGCCGGGGCCGCAGGAACGGTTTGGGTCGGGGAAAGACGATGCTCACGTCGCTGGCACTCAGCAGCATCGCGGCATTGCCTGCCACTGGCGGCGGCCGGCCGGCCGGTACGGCGTCGATCAGCTGTCGCGTGTAGGCCACCTGCGGGGTTTCAAAGACGGCTGTCGTAGCGCCAGTTTCCACGCACTCGCCATGACGCATGACGACAACACGGTCGGCATGACGGCGCACAAGATTGAGATCGTGGCTGATCAGCAGCAGGCCCATGCCGTAACGATCACGCAGATCGTCCAGTAGCGCCAGAATCTCCTGCTGGACCGTCACGTCCAGCGCGGTAGTGGGCTCATCGGCGATCAATAGCTGCGGGTCGTTGGCGATCGCCATGGCGATCATCACTCGCTGGCGCTGTCCGCCAGAGAGCTGGTGAGGCCAGGCCGTCATCAGTTCGTCGACTCGGGGTAATTTGACCTGCGTCAGCAGCTCCCTGATGCGGCGCTTGGCGGCTTCGCCTCGAAGCCCCTGATGCAACCGGAGCGTTTCACCCAGCTGCCTGCCGACGTTGTGCAGCGGATTCAGCGATGTCATCGGTTCCTGAAAGATGAATCCGATCCGTCCGCCACGCAGGGCATTCCATTGTCGAGGTGGAAGTTTACCGAGATCGCGACCGTCGAAACGCCGTTCGCCCTCGATATCGGTGCCCGTGGGCAGTAATCCCAGAGCACCCAGTGCGCTGACTGACTTGCCCGAGCCCGATTCCCCGACCACGGCCACCGTTTCGCCGCGATCGACGTGCAGATCCAGCGAGTCGACCGCGATATGACTCCCGAAGCGGATAGTCAGTTGGCGCAGTTCGAACAGTCGGTTGTCACTCATGGCAGGCTTCCCTGACGCGGGCTCTCGGCCGGGGTGTGTGATCCTGAGGATAGGGGGCGCTTGACCTGATTCGCGGTGAGGATGTGCCGCGGGTCGAACGCGTCGCGAAGCCCTTCGCCGATGAACACCAGCAGCGACAGCATCACACTCAGGGTGATGAAAGCGGTGACGCCGAGCCATGGCGCCTGCAGGTTGTTCTTGCCCTGAGCGACCAGTTCCCCCAGCGACGGCGAGCCCGGTGGTAGACCAAAACCGAGGAAATCCAGTGCCGTTAGTGTGGTAATGGCGCCGGTGAACAAAAACGGGATGAAAGTCAGCGTGGCGACCATCGCATTGGGAAGTACATGCCGACGCATGATCAAGCGAGAGGGCAGCCCCATGGCCCGTGCAGCTCTCACATACTCTAGATTTCGAGCGCGCAGAAATTCGGCCCGCACGATATCGACCAGGCCCAACCACGAAAACAACAGCATGATGCCCAGCAACCACCAGATGTTGGGTTCGACCAGGCTGGCCAGAATGATCAGCAGGAACAGCATCGGTAACCCGGACCAGATCTCGATCAGACGCTGGCCGACGAGATCGATCTTGCCGCCGAAATAACCCTGGACGCCGCCGATCACGACACCCAGGAAAATCGAGCCAACAGTCAGCGCCAGGGCGAAGGCAACCGATAGCCGGAATCCGTAGAGCACGCGAGCGAACACGTCGCGACCCTGATCGTCGGTTCCCAGCCAGTGGCGGCTGCCGGGCGGCGAGGGAACCGGCCCGCGTACGCCGCGGTCAAGGGTCTGATAGGAAAACGGCACCGGCGGCCATAGCATCCAGCCGTTGTCGGCGATCTGGTCGTGGACGACCGGGTCGCGATAGTCCGCGGTCGTCGGCAGGAAACCGCCGAATTCGGTTTCCGGATAATCCACCAGCAGCGGCACGTACCAATGGCCGTCGTACTGCATCACGATCGGCTTGTCGTTGGCGACCAGCTCGGCGCCCAGGCTGACGATGAACAGCAGGCCGAAGATCCATAGCGACCAGACGGCGCGCCGATTGCCACGAAAGACCTGAAGACGTCTCTGCGTGATTGGCGACAAGCGCCGGCGATGGCTCGATGTCATCACGACTCCCGGGTGCCGAAATCGATGCGTGGGTCGACCCAGACGTAGGTCAAATCCGAGATCAGCTTGAGTACCAGCCCGATCAGCGTGTAGAGATAAAGCGTGCCGAAGATCAGCGGATAGTCGCGCTGCATCACGGCCTCGAATCCCAGCAGGCCGAGGCCGTTGAGCGAGAAGATCACCTCGATCAGCAGCGAACCGGTAAACAGAATCCCGATCAGCGCCGAGGGCAAGCCGGCGATGATGATCAGCATGGCGTTACGGAAGACGTGGCCGTACAGCACGCGACGGTCCGACGCACCCTTGGCCCTTGCCGTGAGAACATACTGCTTGTGAATTTCGTCGAGGAAGCTGTTCTTGGTCAGCATGGTCAACGTCGCGAAGCTACCGATGGCCGACGCGAGGACCGGCAGTGTGATATGCCAGAAATAGTCCTGAATCTTGTCGAGCAGCGACAGCTCGCTGAAGTTGGACGACGTCAGCCCCCGCAGTGGGAACCAGTTCAAGTAACCGCCGCCGGCGAACACCACGATCAGCAGAATGGCGAACAGGAAGCCGGGAATTGCGTAGCCGACAACCACCGCACCCGACGACCAGACGTCGAAGGCGCTGCCGTGGCGCAGCGCTTTGCGAATGCCCAGTGGGATCGAGATAAGATAAACCAGCAGCGTGGTCCAGAGCCCCAGCGAGATCGATACCGGCAGTCGGTCCAATATCAGATCGGTTACCGGCTGGCCGCGGAACAGGCTGTCGCCGAGATCGAACGTCGCATAGTCCTCGAGCATCAGCCCGAAGCGCTCCCAGGCCGGCTTGTCGAAGCCGTATTCCTGAGTCAACTGCTGCCGCAATTGCTCGTCGACGCCCTGAAAGCGTTGAGCGCTGTCGCTGTTGCCGCCACCATTGTTACCGTCAGCGCCACCACTTTCGAGACCGGTGCTGGCGTTACTGTTCAGACCCTCGAAACGAGCCATCATCTGATCGATGGGGCCGCCCGGGGCGGCCTGAACGATGAGGAAATTGAGCAGCAAGATACCCAGCAGGGTGGGAATCATCAGCAACAGACGGCGAACGATATAGCTGGCCATGATCGGCAATCACTCCTGACCGCGCTGACGCGCGGTAACGGCCCGAGCGCGCTCGGTGTCGACCCACCACACCGTGAAGTCGGGGGTATAGCTCGGGAAGGGTTTGGGATAGTCGAACTTGTCCCAGACCGCGACGCGAGTGCCGTCGAAATTCCACTGTGGAACCACGTAGAAGCCCCACTGTAGAACGCGATCGAGCGCGCGCGAGGCAATGTCCAGCTGCTCGCGGCTGTCGGCCTGAATCAGTTGGTCGACCAGCGCGTCCACTACCGGATCATGGACGCCCGCCAGGTTTCGGCTCTGCGGTACATCGGCATACTCGCTGGTCCAGAAGTCCCGCTGCTCGTTGCCGGGATTGGCCGACTGCGGAAAGCTGCCGACGATCATGTCGAACTGAAACCCTCGCAGGCGGTTGAGGTATTGATTGACGTCGACCACCCGGATCTTGCTCTGGATGCCGAGCCGCTCCAGGTTGCGCACGAACGGTTGTGTGATGCGCTCCCACTGGCTGTCGTAGAGCAGGAATTCGAGCGTGAACGGCTGACCGGTGTCGAGGTTGACGAGTTTGCCGTCTTGCACGTCGTAACCGGCCTCGCGGAGCAGGTCGAGTGCCTTTCGCAGCCGGGGGCGAAGTGCCTCCGGCTGGGGTATCGGCAGTGGCTGGTCGAACACGGCATCGGGTAGTTGGTCTCGGAAGGGCGCAAGCAACTCCAGCTCGTCGTCATCGGGCAATCCAAGGGCGGCCATCTCCGAGTTCTGGAAATAGCTGTCGGTGCGCTGATAGGCCCCATAGAACAAGTGCTGGTTGAGCCAGTCGAAGTCGAATACCAAACTCAGCGCGCGTCGCACTCGTGGGTCCGAGAGCTTGTCGCGCCGCGTATTGAAGACGTAGCCCTGCATCCCCGCGGGTTGGCCGTCGGGAACGATGACCCTCTGAATCGCCCCGTCCTCGACGGCCGGCGTGTCGTAGGCGGTTGCCCAGTTCTTGGCACTGCTTTCGATGCGCATGTCCAACGCGCCGGCGAGAAACGCCTCGAGCGCCACGGATTGATCGCGGAAGTAATCGTAGATCAGCCGGTCGATATTGTAGCGTCCACGATTGAGCGGCAGATTCTTGCCCCAGTAATCCTTGACCCGGCGATAGACGATGCGCCGGCCGGGATCGACCTCGGAGATCTCGTAGGGGCCGGAGCCCATCAGCTTGTCGAGCGTCGGTTTGGTGAATTCCCGGTCCTGCCAGTAATGCTGGGGCAGTACCGGTAGCTGACCCAGGATCAGCGGCAGCTCGCGCGACTGATTGTTCGAGAACTCGAATCGCACGGTACGCTCGCTGAGCGCCGAGGCCGATTCGACGCTGGCGTAGTAGGCTCGATAGAACGGTGAGCCTTTGCCGCGCAGCAGGCGGAAGCTGAACACGACGTCCTTGGCGGTCACTGGCGTACCGTCGTGAAACCGCGCCTCCGGCCGGATATCGATCTCCATCCAGTGGCGATCGGGATCGAGGCGAATGCCGCCGGCCAGTAGTCCATACATGGTGAAAGGCTCATCGGCGCTGGATTCCATCAGCGTGTCGTAAATCTGGCTGAGCCCATCCGCAGGCGTGCCCTGAATGATGAAGGGATTGGTGGAGTCGAAGCTGCCGTTGGCGGCCCGACGCAGCGTGCCGCCTTTGGACGCGGCAGGGTTGGCATAGGGTAGGTGGTCGAAGTCGGTAGGCAGCGCCGGGTCGTCATAGAGGGCGATGGCATGGACGGTCGGCACGCGATCGCTGTCGCTCTCAGCCGTGGGTTGGCTTGACGGCGCATTTGCCGACACCGACAGCGGGAGGGTCAGCGCCAGCGTGGCGGCGGCCAGCAGCCATCGGAATCTAGTCATGATCGACTTCCTTTCGTTGCTGTGCCGGTCTGGACGGAAGACGCTCTGGAGCGTGCGTGGTGTCGCGAATCGTCACTTTGTGAATCGCCACTCTGTGAACCGCCGCTTAGAGGATCCGGTGTGCCGTGCATCGTAATACCGGCAGTCGTCTTGCCGCCATTCGTTGTAACCTCGATCGCGGCCATGTCAAAGGGTTATCGGTCGCTACCATTTTGTGCCAGCGTCGTGGCGGGGACGGCCAACGTCTGTCCGATGCGGATGGTGCTGCCGCGTAGATCGTTTTCCCGCCGAATTTCGCCAACGCTGGCGCCGAACCGTGCGGCGATGCCGGAAAGTGTATCTCCACGCCGCACCACGTAGCGATTGAGGGCCGTACGCTCCGAGGCCGGCAGGGCCGCAAGGTTGGCGAGAAAATGCTGCTTGACCGCGACGGGAACGAGGATCGTGGCATCGTCGCGAGGGCGCGTCGACGCCCGCTTGAACCCAGGGTTGAGCTGGCGCAGTGTCTGGGGATCGACGCCAGCGAGCTCGGCGGCCAGTGACAGTGTCAGCGGACCATCGGTGGCGACCTGAGCAAATTGGGCGCTATCGGGGATCGTCGGCAACACCACGCCGTACTGCTCCGGCTGCGCAATCACTTCGGAAAGCGCCAGCAGGCGCGGAATGTACGCCATGGTTTCGGCGGGCAGACGCAAATGCCAGTAATCGATCGGTTCGCCGCGATTGGCGGCAGCCTCTCTGGCCGAATTCACGGTGCCCGCGCCGGCGTTGTAAGCTGCCAGCGCCAACAGCAGATCGCCATCGTACCAGCGGTCAGCCTGCTGCTGAATGTAGCTCATCGCGGCAGCGGTGGCGGCGACGACATCGTGGCGACCGTCGTACCAGGCCGTGCGCGACAGGCCCATGGCGTCGCCGGTCGCGGGCATGAACTGCCATAGGCCAGCGGCGCCGCCAGGGTTGGTGGCGGTAGGATCGTAGCCGCTCTCGATGAAGGGCAACAGGGCGATCTCGCCAGGCAGATCGCGAGACTTGAGCTGCAGAGTAACCCAGCGCAGCCAGGGTTTGGCCTGGGCCGCCACGCGCTCGACATGCTGAGGGTGGTCTCGATACCACTCCAGCCACTCGGCAACTCGGGGGTTGGCCGTTTCGTGGGAAAGGCGAAACTCCTTGCGAAGGCGGAGCCAGGCATCGGGCGTACGATGCTTCTGAAGTGTCAACGATGACCAGAAGGTGCGCGGGGGGGCACTGGCCTGGACATCGACGCCGCTGCCCGCGATGGCGGTCACGGGCATGACGGAAAGTAGCAGGCTGCCTGCCAGGCCAAAGAAGACCTGGCAGCGCCTCGATCGGTAAATCATGTGTTCGACAATCCTTGATGACGCTGTCGCCGAACCGGATCGGCCGAACAGCGAGTAACCTCGTCTTGCATCGCGATGCTAGAAGCGATCTTTCCACGCCCGTAGGCTGGCAAAAGCCTCTGTATCGTTATCGGCAGCTCCTCGCTGACGTAAAGTCTCGAGCAGCCCAGGCTCGGCGATGCGCAGGAACGGGTTGATCTGGCGTTCGCGTGCAAGGGTCGTCGGCAGCGTCGGGCGGTCCAGGTCACGGGCGGTCTGACACTCCTTCCGGTAGGCATCACGGGCTGCATTATCGGGTTCGGCCGCTGCAGCGAAGGCGAGGTTGGCGAGCGTGTATTCATGGGCGGCAAATACCAGCGTATCTTCCGGCAGCGCCTCGAGCTTGGCCAGCGACTCGCGCATCTGTTCGGGAGAGCCTTCGAACAGGCGCCCGCAGCCGCCGGAGAACAGCGTGTCGCCAGCGAACAGCAGTCCCGGTGTTCCGGGAGCGTAGAAGGCGATATGATCCAATGTATGGCCGGGTACGGCGAACACGTCGAAGTGCCGCCCCAGGACGCGACAGCCGTCGCCTTCGCCAACGCGATGGTCGATGCCGGCAATGGCGTCGTTATCGGGACCGTAGACCTGCGGAGAGTAACGTTCGATCAGCTCGATCAGCCCACCGGTGTGATCCCGATGATGGTGAGTGATCAAGATGGTGTCCAGTATCAGGTTTTCCTGCTCGAGCCAGGCGATGACGGGTTCGGCGTCGCCCGGGTCGACGACGACAGCGCGATTCTGGGCATCCTGACGCATCACCCAGATATAGTTGTCCTGCAACGCGGGAATCGGTTTCACGGTCAACATGTGGCATCCTTCTGCGGCAGGTTCGTTCATCGCTTTTAGCGCCCGGGTTTCCAACGTCGATGATTTCGGCGTCGAAGGCGAATGTCGCTCAACCATGGCTCTGATCCACGCGCTGCGCGTAGGTTCCCTAGTCGCCTAGAAATGAACTTCCGCTGCAGGAGCCGGTGACGAACCGCCGTTTAAAAAGCGATAACCTTGGGGAGTAAAGTCGGCCGTGTCAATCTCGCCACCCGATCAGGGTTTGCAAGCAGCCGTTCGCGAAGGACGCCGATTCTGGGAATCCGCGCCCGGCCTCGCGCTGTGGCGGGCCGAGCGCGCGTGCCTGGGCCCGCACTGCGAGCAACATCGTGGCATTGTCAGTCTGCAGTTGGGCATGGCGCCATTGATGAGCGATATGTGTCCGATTCGCTATGCGCTGGACTGGGCTCCGACGTCCGATCTCGTTCGTAGTGACAACAGCCTAGTTTGCCTCCCCGATAGCCTTCCGCTTGCCGATGACAGCCTCGACCTGGTGTTGCTGCACCATCTGCTCGAGGCCGTCGAGCGTCCGCATCATGTCCTGCAGGAAGCCGCGCGGGTTACGCGCGCTGACGGCCGTCTGCTGGTCTTTGGCTGGCATCCGTTCGGCCCGAGCGGTCTCCGACGCCGACAGCGGCCCGCTCCGTGGCAACAGCAGTGGCGCGCCCCCGGGCGTCTGCGCGACTGGCTGGCGTTTGTCGACTTCGAGATCGAGCGGGTAGACTACTGCGGTTTTCGGCTACCTGGTCGCGCCAGTGGAAGCGATCGACTCGAGACGCTGGGCCGGCGCTACAATTTGCCGCTGGCCTCGGCATACTTGCTGGTCGCGCGGCGGCGAAGCATCCCGGTCCAGCCAATCAAGGTGCGGGAGCCGGTGCTCGGTGGCAACAAATCCGGTGCCTGGTTAGGACTTGCCAAGGAGACGGCGCACGCGCGCGGCCGCGGTGCGGAAGACCCTCCTCGGGGCCCCAAACCTTTGCCCCGTCAAGCGGCGCACGAGGTTGCCGATAGCGATCAATGTGGCGCGACGACCCGGGATTATGTCAACGCCAACGGTAGCGGCGTCGCCCGCGCTCGCCCGTCCCGCACGACCGCCTGACCTTAGAGTCACATCAACAGAGAGTTTACGTCTTGCCTGCTTCAGAACCCGATTCGACGATGCCCGCCGTGACAATTTATACCGACGGCGGTTGCCGGGGTAATCCCGGCCCCGGCGGCTGGGGCGCATTGCTGGTCTCCGGTCGTCACGAGAAGCCCTTGAAAGGGGGTGAGGCCGAAACCACCAACAACCGCATGGAGCTGATGGCCGCGATTCAGGCGTTACGGGCGCTGGACCGGTCCTGTCGCGTCGCCCTCTGGACCGACTCCCAATATGTTCGCAAGGGCATCACGGAGTGGATTCATGGCTGGCAGAAGCGGGGCTGGAAAACCGCGGCCAAACAGCCGGTAAAAAATGCGGAACTGTGGCGGGAATTGCTTGCGGAAACGCAGCGCCACGTCATCGAGTGGCATTGGGTCAAAGGGCACAGTGGCCATCAGGGCAACGAGGCCGCCGATCGACTGGTCAATGAGGCGATCGATGAAGTCGTGGCGGCGCGGCGGTCTTCGGAACGTTGAGCCTGCGCCGAAATACGCTTTTCCCCGAATTACCAGTGACAGCCGCCAGATACAAGCGAGGATAACGGTATGCGCCAAATCGTCATGGACACGGAAACCACCGGTATCGATCCGCGAGAAGGCCATCGCATCATCGAAATCGGCGGTATCGAGCTGGTCAATCGCCGGTTCACCGGACGGACCTATCATCAGTATGTCAACCCGCAACGGGAGATCGAAGCGGAGGCCGTCGAGATTCACGGCATTACCAGCGAACGGGTCGCCAACGAGCCCGTCTTCGCGCAAATAGCCGATGAGTTATGGGAGTTCATGCGCGGCGCGCAGCTGGTGATTCACAATGCGCCGTTCGACGTCGGTTTTTTCGACCACGAGTTCAAGTTGCTGAAGGCGGCACGAGGGGAACCGGTGCTGGGTCCGGTTGCCGAGCACTGCAGCGTTCTGGACACGCTGAAGATGGCGCGTCAGATGCATCCCGGGCAGCGCAATAGTCTCGACGCTCTGTGCAAGCGCTACGACATCGATAATGGGCAGCGGGTACTTCACGGCGCGTTGCTGGACTCCGAGATCCTGGCCGAAGTCTATCTCGCCATGACCGGCGGCCAGACCGCGCTATCGCTGGCCGGGAACGACACCAGCGATAACCGTGAATCCGGTGGCGCCAGCGGTAGGCGTCAGGTCGAACGCAACGGTTCGACACTTGCCGTGCTCAAGCCGAGCGAGGCTGAATGGGAAGCTCATCAGCAGCGTCTCGAGCAGATACGTCAAACGGCGGGTCAGTGTCACTGGGATGCCATGAATCTGCCGGAGTCTCGACACTGATGCTACAGCGCGAGATGCCGCCGGCAGATGCCGTGGGCGGTTGGCTATTGCGCATGAGCGATAGCGGTGTGGCCCCGGAAGCCGGCGAGATGCTGGTCCACTGCGAACGCTGGCCTGAACGAGCGCTACCGTTGGGATACTGGCTAGGCGAACCCGTCGCCGTGGTGCTCGAGGCGGGGACTGATGACTGGCCGGCGTTTCGTGATTGGCTGGCGCAGCTGTCGGCAGCGCAGAGCGAACTGTTGGCAACTGCGCTGCAGGTCACACGCTGGGAGCGGGATCATCGTTTCTGTGGTCGCTGCGGACAGGCCACGCGTCGACTCTCTCACGAGTTCGCGATGCAGTGTGACAACTGTGGCCTGCGCGGCTATCCGCGTATTTCGCCGTGTATCATTACGCTGGTCACTTACGGCAAGGACATGCTGCTGGCCCGGAGCCCGCGGTTTCCGCCTCAGCGCTACTCGACACTAGCCGGTTTCATCGAGCCGGGCGAAGCGGTCGAGGCTGCGGTCAGGCGAGAAGTGATGGAAGAAGTGGGTATCGATGTCGGCCGCGTCAGCTTTTTCAAGAGTCAGTCGTGGCCGTTTCCGCACTCGCTGATGATGGGATTCTTTGCCGAAGCGGCCAGTCGTCGCATCCGCATCGACGGAGAGGAAATCGTCGATGCGGCCTGGTTCCGTCCGGACAAATTACCGCAGCTTCCGCCGGCCTACTCGATTTCTCGCCAATTGATCGAAACCCACTGCGGTGCGGTCGCGGTGCGTTGAGCGCAGCAGCTCACGCCTTGGATTTGCCGAACAGTTTGGGCAGCCGGCTGGCAAGACCGATGTCTCCCTTGACCTTGACCTTGCCCGTCAGCAACGCCTGCATCGTGTTGAGCTCTTTCTTGACCAGTGCCATCAGTGTCCCGGTGTCACTGATGATGGTAACGCTGGGGTCCGGATGACGACCGGGCTGGATATCGAGCGCGCCGTGATCGATCGTCATGTGATAATCATCGACGTCGTCGAGA
Organism: Salinicola halimionae; assembly: GCF_003206065.1. GTDB lineage: Bacteria > Pseudomonadota > Gammaproteobacteria > Pseudomonadales > Halomonadaceae > Salinicola > Salinicola halimionae. The sequence continues at coordinate 1,179,035 of NZ_PZJQ01000004.1, forward strand.
TCGAATTGATAGACCGCCGACACCGATTCGGCTGCTTCGGGGTCGAACCGCGCGCGGAGTTTGGCGATCAATTGCTGGTCTTCCATGAAGGTTTCTCCCGTCACAAAACGCTAAGCAAATCATTGCCCAGGCTACCACGCAAGCACCATGCAAGCGCGGCGACGGGAGCAGGGTTTTGCAGTGGCGTGACTCAGACGGGACAAAGGCCTTGAAAAGAGTATCTCTCAGCGCAAGGAGTGTGACGTGATCGAATGGTTGGCCGACTATGGTCTTTTTCTGGCGAAGACCGCCACTCTGGTGATCGCTCTCGGGGTAGTTTTGACCCTGATCGCTCATGGGCGACGTAAAGGACAAAGCGGTGATGGGGCGACGTTGAAGGTCGTTGAGCTCGATGAGCGCTTTCAACGTCGGCGCCGTCAGCTGCGCTTGGCGGCAGAACCCAAAGCGGGCCGGCGACGACTCGCCAAGCAGCTCAGGAAATCCGACAAGCAGGCCGCCAAGGGACTCGTAGACGCGCCCGAGCGTATCTGGGTGCTCGATTTCGATGGCGATCTCAAGGCCTCGAAGACTCCCGCACTGGCTGAATTGGTGTCACTGCTGCTGGAAGAGATTCAGTCCGGCGATGAGATCGTGCTACGGCTGCAGTCAGGCGGCGGGCTGGTCCACAGTTATGGATTGGCGGCGGCCCAGCTCGATCGTCTTCGCGACGCTGGGGCCAGCCTGACGGTATGCGTCGATAAGGTCGCGGCCAGCGGTGGCTACATGATGGCATGCTGCGCCAATCATCTGATCGCGGCGCCCTTTGCCGTGATAGGGTCGATCGGTGTCGTGGCTCAGATACCCAACGTGCATCGTCTGCTCAAGAAGCACGATGTCGATGTCGAATTACTGACGGCAGGGCGTTACAAGCGCACGCTGACCGTGCTGGGTGAAAATAGCGAAGAAGGCCGAGCCAAGTTTCTCGAGGATCTGGCCTCGACTCACGATCTGTTCAAGCATTACGTCGGCGAGCGGCGACCCGGATTGGATGTCGAGTCGGTTGCGACCGGTGAAATCTGGTATGGCAGCGAAGCGCTGGCTGCCGGCTTGGTCGATGCGGTTGGCACCAGCGATGCCTATCTGCTGGAAAAGCAGCGCCAGCAGGCTCGTGTCCTGAACGTGTCGCTGGAATCACGTTCCGGACTGTTGAGCCGACTAGGCAAAGGCGTGGAGAGTCGTCTTGAAAAGGGCGTCGATCACATACTCCAGCGCGTCGATGATCTTGGCTGGCAGCGCCGCTAGTCGCTATTGACGTCAGGTGAGATTCAGTTCGCCGAGTGTCTGAATCAGACGTTCGGCGACATCACCGTGTAGTGAATAGTAGATGACCTGTGAGCTGCGGCGTGTCGATACCAGACGTTCCTGGCGAAGTACGGCCAGATGCTGTGATAGCGCCGATTGGCTCAACGTCATCTCCTGATTGATCTGGGTAACCGAACGCTCTCCGCGCATCAACATGCACAATATACGCAGCCGGCTCTCGTTGGCGATGGCCTTGAGGATAGCCGTGGCAGAGCCGATCTGGTGATCACCAAGCGGGGTAACTGTTGTCGTCATAGAGAAATTCCGCATCCGCGTTGGCGGATTGCCAACACTGAACCGGCGGTTCAGTCCCGTACTATATTAACTTATTGTAACCTAGTGTTACAGCGTTTTTTCTCCGTGGGAGAGTATGGTTTCTCTAGTCGCCACTAAGGCAAATCTCTATAATGCGCGCCCGCTATTCGCGGACGATTTCATGCGGCCATCCAGAGGGTTCCCTTACCCCTCGGCCACGCTCCGGTAGACGAAAGCTTCGTTAGACAGAAGCGCCGGCAAACGAAAAAGGTCTCTCATGCTGACACTCGACAGTCGCCAACTCCGGCTCGCCTTGCTCTGGCTGGTCAGTTTTCACGTCCTCGTGATCACTGCCAGCAACTATCTGGTTCAGTTGCCCTTCACGCTATGGGGGCTACATACCACCTGGGGCGCTTTCAGTTTTCCCTTCATCTTTCTGGCCACCGACCTGACGGTCAGATTGTTCGGCAAGTCATCGGCACGCCGCATTATCGCTAGCGTGATGTTGCCTGCGCTGCTGGTTTCCTATGGTGTATCGGTGCTTTTCCAGCAAGGCCGTTTTCAAGGCTTCGAGGCGCTGGCGCAATGGAATCTGTTTGTCGGACGAATAGCGCTGGCTAGCTTCATGGCCTACGTGCTGGGGCAGTTGCTCGACATCCATGTGTTCGATCGCATGCGTCGGCTTCGCGCCTGGTGGGTCGCCCCGACGTTCTCCACCATCTTGGGAAATCTGGCAGATACCTTCGCGTTCTTTGCCATCGCTTTCTGGCAGGGCCCGGACCTTTTCATGCGGCAACACTGGGTCGAAATCGCCTGGTTCGACTACGCCGTCAAGCTATCGATCAGCCTGATTTTCTTCCTGCCGCTGTATGGTGTGCTGCTGGCCTATCTGGGGCGTCGGCTACTGACGCATCGCGATCAGGTGAATCTGCCTGGCGTATCGCGCCAGCAGGGCTGAGCGCGCCGGAATGAACTGGGTCGGCGCTCCGGCGCAGGTTTGGTATTCTGCTGCGAGCCTGCCAGACCGATTATCAGGAGATAACGACGTTGCAACTGCATTGTATCGACACCGGCGTACCGGAAAACGAGCAGACGACGCTACCGCTGGTCGTGCTGCATGGACTGTTCGGCAGCGCCGACAACTGGCGTTCCCACATCAAGCAGTGGCAGCCCGATCGCCGCGTGATCGCGCCGGATCTTCGCAATCATGGGCGCTCGCCGCACGTCGAGGGCATGCAGTATGCAGCGATGGCGGCTGATGTCATTGCGCTGCTGGACTCGCTCGAGATCGGCAAGATCGACCTGTTGGGCCATTCGATGGGCGGCAAGGTCGCGATGACGCTGGCACGCTTGCATCCGGAGCGGGTCGCTCACCTGATCGTCGCCGATATTGCCCCGGTGGTTTATGCGCATGGTCATGACGAGATATTCACCGCGCTGCGGCGGGTCGAGTGCGCCGAACCGGCATCCCGTCGCGATGCCGGCACGCTGATGCAGGAAGCGATCGATAGTGCGCCTACACGCCAGTTCCTGGCCACCAACCTGGTGAGCGATGGCGACGGCGTGATGCGCTGGCGCGTGGGACTGGACGAGATCAGCGCCGGCTATGAGGACATTATCGCCGCACCGGATGGGGATGAGCCCTTCGAAGGGCCGACGCTACTGATTCGCGGCGGGGCATCGCCTTACGTGCGCGACGACTACCGCGATGCGGTAGAGGCCGTTCTACCCGGGGCGGAGTGGCAGACGCTGGAAGGCGCCGGTCACTGGTTGCACGCCGAACAGCCGGAAGCCTTTCGTGAGGCGGTGAATCGCTTTCTCGACGCCTCGTAGCGATCTGGCGTCGTATTACTCATTCTCGCCATCGATCGGGATGGCCGCGATCGATGGGCACGGCGCCGCAATGAATCGATTGAGAATGCGATAGGTATCGATGTCGAAACCACGAGTGTCGGGCAGGACCTCGAGATCCTCGAGCCGCTCGACGCTGCCTTGGTAGTGCCAGTGATCGACGATATGCAGCCCGGCCTCGCCATGACGATTGGTTTCGCGGAAGGCAACCCGGCCGGGCCAGGGCCAGTTCTCGATGCGCAGCCGCTCCATGGCGTCGCGCGCTCGCACGGCATGATCTTCAAGGCTTTCCGTGCCGCAGCAGGCCCCGTGGCAGCGCCCGATCTGATAACCGAAGCAGCGACCGCTGCCAGCTTCCAGCCCCAGTACGCGCCGACAGAGCGACTCGTCGGTGGCGATATCACGTAACGTCATTTGCGCATCGCGACGATTACGGAACAGCCCGTAAAACTGTGTGCGCGCCGTGACCACCCACTGGCCATCGGTCAACACCGGCCGATCATCGCCCTCAGGCCAGTTCCAGCTCACCATGCGTACGCGCTTGCGCAGTTGTCGGTTGTAGAGCGGCACCCAGCGCTTGATCAAATCGGCCTCGAGCAGTTGCGCTCCTAGATCGCCGCTGGTCCGCAGCCAGGCAACACGCTGGGTCTGGGTGATCATCTGAACATGTCGACGGGTGGCCGGCTGCTGGACGTGGCTGCGGACACGGCCGCGGATGTCGACGCTCTTGCCGACGTAGAGCGGCAAATCAGTGGCGCCGAAAAAGAGATAGACACCCGGCCGAGCGGGGAGCACGGCCAGGTCGTCGAGTGTGGCGCTGGGCAGTGTCCTGCCCGGATCCTGTTGCGGGTCGTAGCGCCACCGGTCTTGACGCAATTGGTCTTGGTGTAGCACGTCTTGACGTAAAAGGTCGTGACGCACGGGGCCAAAATCTGTCGGTCTCGAACTCATATTGGGGGCTCGGGCTCCTCCCTTGGGCGATGCCGGTTAGGGCGCGTTGAGATCAACCGCCAGGCGAGAGACCGGGCTCTGCGCCTTGATCTGACCTCGTTCGAGCAGGAAGGCTTCGAAGTCGCGGTAACGCTTGGGATCGAGCGCCGACGGCCGCAGGGCGAAGCGCGGCAGTGTGGCCTTCCACGCGGCAGCGTTCAGCGGCGTATCCAGTGACGCATCATACGCAACGAAGCTATGCCAGGCGTCGTCTGGATGGTTGATGATCCAGGATGTCGCCTCGCCGATTGCGTCCATGAAGCGGCGGTCCGCGTCTCGGTGCCGATCGAGCGTGTCGCGATTGGCGACGAAGATCAGTTCGTCATAGTCGGGAATACCCTGTTCCTCGATATAGAACGCCTTGCCTTCGACACCTTCCTGTTTCATCTGCGCCAGCTCGAAATTACGGAACGCACCGGTCACGGCATCCACTTTTTCGCTGATCAGGGCAGGCGTCAGCGAGAAGTTGACGTTGACCATTTCGACATCCTTAAGGCCAAGCCCGTTGTGCTCGAGCATCGCCGCCAGCAGCACTTCCTCGACGCCACCGACCGAATAGCCGATTTTCTTGCCCGCGAGCTGGGAAATGTCGTCGATTCCGCTGTCCGCTCGCACCATCAGTGCATTCAATGGCGTGGCGATCAGGGTGCCGACCCGAACGATCGGTAGCCCCTGGTCGACCTGCAGATGCAGCTGTGGCTGGTAGCTCACGGCCAGGTCGATACGCCCAGCAGCGACCAGTTTGGGTGGAACGCTGGGGTCAGCGGGGGACTGGATATCGACATCCAGTCCGCGCTTCTCGAAGAGCCCGCGCTGTTTGGCAATGATGATCGGCGCGTGAACAGGATTGACGTACCAGTCGAGCATCACGCTCATGGGAATCATCTGCGGTGGCGCCAGGTCGTCGCTCTCTTTCTCCTGTGCCAGCGCCAGTGTCGGCAAGATCAAGATCAGACCGAGCAGTGCCAGGCTCATGGTCAGCCAGCGCGTCGAGCGTGAGATCATCATTCTGGGTTCCCCCCGTTGGATTGAATGGATGGTAGTCATGGTTGGTCGTAATGATGATTGCTGATGATGGTGGTTGGGAGGATAGGCTCGGTCGTGTGTAACGGATGCCAAATCGAGTTCAGCCATGATCTGCTACTCGATCTCGCTGCCACGGCATCGCCAATCTCAATGCAGCGTCGACGCCGAAGTAAAGTAGGACGGCGAAAGCGACCAGTACGACCAGAGCGGCAAACATCAGGTCGATCTGCAACCGGGCATTGGCGTTCAGCATCAGATAGCCAAGTCCTTGGCTAGAGCCCACCCATTCACCGATTACCGCACCGATCGGCGCGGCGCTGGCCGCCATTCGCAGCCCGGAGGCAAGCGATGGTAGGGCGGCGGGTAGCTGGACCTTCAACAACCGCTGGCGTCGGCTCAACCCGAAAGTCTGAGCCAGATCCAGCCAGCCCTGAGGTGTCTGGCGCAATCCGTCGTAGCCGGTCGAGGCTACCGGGAAGTAGATGATGACCATGGCCATCAGAATCTTCGGGCCTAACCCGTAGCCGAGCCACAGCATTAAAATCGGCGCCAGCGCGAACAGCGGTATAGCCTGACTGATCAGTAACAGTGGTAGCAGCGTTCGACGCAGCGCACGAAATCGCGCCAGCGCCAGCGCCGTCGTCAGCCCTAGCAGAATGCCACCGATCAGCCCGGCCACGATCTCGATGGCGGTAATGCCGGCATGATGGGCCAATAACCCACGTTGTTCGATCAGGGCCTGGCCCACTGCCATTGGCGAAGGCAGGATATAACGGGGTACGCCAGTCAGGCTCAAAGTGAGTTGCCAGATGGCGACAAGGACGACGAGCGCCAACAAGGGCCGAAGAGCCCGGCCCAGGGCTGCACGACTACGCATGCGTCGTCTCCCGTAACTGGGTTACCAGTTCGGCCTGACGCTGTTGCAGTTCGCTATTGTCGAGCGGGCGAGGGCGGGAGCCTCCCGGCGCCGGAATTGGCACCAGCCGGGCGGGCTCTCCCTGCAGAACCAGGATCCGGTCGGCCAGCCGCAGCGCTTCCAATGGATCATGGGTAACCATGATCACGGTGCGCTCGGAGAGCAGTTGACTGGCGAGCTCGTGAAGTTCCAGCCTAGTGATGGCGTCGACGGCGGAGAAAGGTTCGTCCATCAGCACGACGCTGGCGTTCGCGAACAAGGTACGGGCTAGGGCGACTCGTTGACGTTGCCCCCCGGAGAGTTCGCCAGTCCACTGATTGGCCTTGTCGGCGAGCCCGACCTGGGCCAGCAGCTGCTCGGCGCGTTGTCGGTCTCGAGGCGTGGCGTTTCCTTGCCAGTGGGCGCTGAGCATCACGTTGCTTATTACGCGCTGCCAAGGTACGAGCAGATCCTGCTGTGCCATCCATGCCAGCCGGCCCATCAGCGGTGCGCCGTCACTGGTTTCGAGATCGAGATGGTGGTTGTCAGGCAACTTCAGACTGGCGATCATGCGCAGTAACGAACTCTTGCCGCTGCCGCTACGGCCAAGCAGACAGGTCCAGCTGCCCGCGTCGAAGCGAGCCTGTAGCTCATGAAACAGCGGGCGATCACCAAAGGTCAGCGACGCCTGCCGGACGAAAAGTCCGGGTGGGGGCATGACAACTCCCGTTGAGGGGGAACCGGACGAAGTCATGCGAGAACTGCTGGCATTTCCTCCGCCGGTACTAGCCGGTTCAGGTTCCAGGGTTGTGCATGGCGGTTTACAATCGCATTGCGATTGCGCATTCAGCCAATTTCACTCTCAGCCCATGCTATGGGCACCCCTATCCAGTGCCCCGGATTGTACGCTGCCCAGCGCCGCCTGCCCACTGGCGATGATGTCGAGCGCCTCTGCAAGGATGATGTTCATTGACGGCACGCCACCACCCGCTCCAAGCCCCCCCTGAGCTGACGCAACGGGTTTCGGTATTGACTGGCAAGTTGCTGACGCCACTGTTACTACGCTGGCCGGACAGTGCCAATTGGCTATGGCACAGTGACGAGCTGTCACCGCAGTTGCTCAAGTTGGCGAGAAAGTCACCGACGACCGATCCGTTCTGGCGTGGTCTCCAGCAGCTGTTCGGTTTTGACCGTTGGCAGTCACCCGAGGCACTGACTCGCGTCCCGGGTATGTTGCCACCGGATTTGCCGATGGCCCCGTTGCCGATGACATTTCTAGGGCAATGGCGAGGCGCGCCGCTCTGGAGCCTGCCTTGGCGCAGTGCGGAGCCGCCGGCCATGAACGTGGCACTAGCTCAGCTTCTCGGTCATCAATTGGGGCTCTTGCATCATCAATCGCTGCCGGGCTTCGGACATCCTGCGGGTGATGTCCTGTCCCTGTCCCGCTGGCCGGAACGTGCCCAGACCTTTATCGAAAACCACCCGCAGCGTGCGTGGTTCTTGGATATCCCTGTTTTTCCATCGCCTACGCGGTCCGTCTGGTCATTACCCGATCTGCGCAGCGATCAGTTCCTGGCAGGCGCGACGAATTGGCTCTGGAGTGACTGGGAGGCGTTGGTGTGGGCGCCGCTGGAGTTCGATCTGTGTCTGTTCGAGCTGCTCCTCGAAAATGCAGCCCAGCGTGACGCCTTCGTCACCGCTTATCGTCATCACCAAGCGCTTCCCGCGCTAGGCCCCCACCGCTACGGTATGCGGGCCCTGGCGGTCCTGTTGTCACTGCACGGTGAGGATTCGAGAGATCAGGTAATACCTCATCCCCACTGGCTAAAAGATTAAATTTACAGCGCTTTTCAGCGCCGCAAGTTTCCGCGTACATGGCATACTATCCGCCGGACTTCGTTTCTTGAACCTGACCGACGGCTAATTCTTGGACTCGATCAATAGCCTTTTCCTCGTTTGCGGGGCACTGATAGCCCTGAGCATTCTAGCCAGCCGCGTCTCGTCCCGGATTGGCGTGCCGCTGCTCGTCCTCTTTCTAGGACTCGGCATGCTTGCCGGTGAGGAGGGTGTGCTCGGCCTGCAATTCAATGATTATTCTCAAGCGTTCCTGATCGGGCATCTCGCGCTGGCGATGATCCTGCTCGATGGCGGTCTTCGCACGCGCTTCCGGACCTTTCGCGTGGGCCTCAAACCTGCGCTCTCGCTAGCGACCATCGGCGTCTTCCTGACCAGCGGCATTGTCGGCTTATTGGCCATGTGGTTACTCGATCTGAGTCTGATCGAAGGTTTGCTGGTGGGCGCGATCGTCGGCTCGACCGACGCTGCGGCGGTGTTTTCCATGCTCAAGGGCCAGGGTGTCAATCTCAACGAGCGAGTGGGAGCAACGCTCGAGATCGAGTCCGGCACCAACGATCCGATGGCTATTTTCCTGACCATCACTTTGGCCGACTTACTGACGGGGGCCGTTGGAGGGGTCTGGGAAACGCTGATGCACTTCATCCTCCAGTTCGGCCTGGGCCTGGCCGTCGGGTTGGGTGGGGGATGGGTGTCGGCCAAGCTGCTGCGCTGGCTGGATCTGGCGCCGGGCCTCTATTCTCTGCTCGCGCTGGCCCTGGGGTTCTGTATCTTCGGCGCGACCAGCGCCGCCGGAGGTAGTGGCTTTCTGGCCATCTATCTTACCGGGCTGATGATCGGCAATCAGCCGGGGCGCCATCTCAACCATATACTGCCGGTGCATGACGGGCTGGCATGGCTCAGCCAGATCGGTCTGTTTCTGGTACTGGGGTTGCTGGTGACCCCATCCGAGATGATCGATTACGCCGTACCCAGTGCCATTCTGGCAGTGGCATTGATCGTGCTGGCACGTCCCGTTGCCGTCATGGTTTCGCTGGTACCGTTCTTCAATTTCCGGTGGCGAGAACTTTGCTTTATCTCCTGGGTCGGGTTGCGAGGCGCAGTTCCTATCGTGCTGGCGATCTTTCCCGTCATCAGCGGTGTCGAGAACGCCACGCTCTACTTCAACGTGGCGTTCTTCGTTGTATTGATATCCCTGCTGCTGCAGGGATCAACGCTAGCTCGCGTTGCTCGCTGGATGCGTGTCGTATTGCCGGAAACCACGACGCCCGATCGTCGTGGGCAGTTGGGCGTGCTGCCCGAAAACGACTACGAGATGTTCGTCTACAAGGTCGAAAATGAATCGCTCGACGACGTGCCGATTCGGCTGCTGCGATTACCATCAGGCACGCTGATTTCGGCGATTTTCCGCCAGCACGCGATGTTGCACCCGAAGGGGAGCACACGCCTTCGACTGAGCGATGTCATCTGTCTGATCGGGCGAACCGGTGACCTGCCATCACTTAACCGCCTGTTCAATGGCGAAGCGAAGCTCAAGCGAGAGCGCGCCTTTTTCGGGACGTTCACGCTGGATGGCGAAGCATTGATGCAAGAAGTGGCTGACGCTTACGGCCTGACCTTGAGCCCCGGCGAGCAGGAAATGACGCTCGGGGAGTTCGTGGCGCTTCGCGTAGGCGGGCATCCCGTGGTCGGGGATGACGTCGACTGGCACGGATTCCACTGGGTCGTCAGCGAGATGGAAGGCAATCGCGTGACCCGCGTCGGGCTGCGACTTTACCACTGAACCTGAGGAACTCGAGATTCTGGACCGTACTCGATAATCGAATCGAGGTCTGGAATCGACCCCCGAACCTTGGAACACCCTTCACAACGGCTTGCCCGATGGGCGTGCCCAGTGTTCCCATGGCTGGTGTTTGAGTCATCTATCCACGCGTTCCCCGACTGTGCCAAATGAAATGACCCCCGAGACGCACTACTCGACCTCAGCCTCGTCGGTAGGGTTATCCAATCGTTTGCCTGTCTCGCAAGATGTCATTCGGTTCATGCTATCGGCGCGTTTCTGCGCCTGAGAGGCATCGGCGAAATGGCCTAAACTGCCGCCGGTATCGCCGTCATAGACCTCGTAGCAAATCTGTCCCGGATCACCAGGTTTGTGGGTCTTTCGGACCTCGACGAACGGTTCTGCCATGATGTGATCCTCCAAGGAAAAAACATCGATAATCAGGTTAGTTGTGATACGCGGTTGTACAGCGACATGATGGTTGTCACTAAGGTGGCGGTGACTCGCCTGGGGGCTGTCGGAGCGCGATGCAACGTAGAGAGGCTAATGTTTCAGCCAGGAGCGTATCAAGAAACCGTCCCATGGCGTGCTCACTCAGGGTCCAAATCCCACTGCAGGCCGAATTGAAGGCCGTTGATTGCTTCGTCGATGAGGCCCTCATTGCGGCCGCCACTGCTATCTTCCGCTTGTTCTATTGCCACCTGTGTCTGAGGATCGGGCCATCCCAGTCGAGCCATGCATAGCTGATATTCGGGCTCACCCCCGATCTGATGCGTCTGCCGCTCGCAGGTATCGCTGTCCTGTAGAAAATTCGTAGCCGTCAGCCGCGGTTTCGCCGACACACAACCTGCCAGGAGAAGGGGGACGACGAAGAAAATTAATGCGCGGTACATTGGCAACATCACAAGAGACTAGATGCAGGGTAGCACCGTTCAGGCCCGCATCCGCATCGTCAGCCCAAAAAAGCCACGACCCAATCACCATTTGCGACGTCTGAGAAGATCCAATGTTTTGCAGACTGGGTGCGCTGTGGTCGCGTAGGTAGTCGCACAGATGGCTTCACGAAGCCAGACCCGATGTCGGCGAGGACCAGTTGAGCAGAACATCGTGCGGAGTGATGTGAATCACATGAATTCTGTCACTGTCATCGAACTGCTCGACGAGCCGTTCCCAGACATTCACGGGTTCACCCTTATCTCTACTGATCGTCACTTGATGGCGGCTATTGGCATGGGCCACCGAGATAAGTTTTTCCACACGGCGTCTGAGTCTGGTTTCAGGCGTTGGAAAGGAAATGACCATCGAACGCTCCGCGCTAACTGTTTATCCATACAGTATCGGACAGGATGGGGACAAAGACAATCTCGATGCTGAAATGAAGCGGGAAGGGCTCGGGGCGTCCGTCGTGCCGACCCTCAGTTCGAGAATGGCGCCGTTCATCGATAATTACTGCGGATGACTCTCCATGTAAGACTGGATGGCGGACACGGTGGTCTGCATATCGTCGCAGAAAGACTGTGACGGCTCGAAGTCAGCGCCGCTCGCCAGTTTCTTCATTTCTTCATCGTGATTGGAAACCTGACCGTTCTCACGCAGTCCTCGAGCCATACTCGTCAGTGCTTGCTGAGTCTGCTGCGGATTGTCGCTGTTGGAAATGTAGTCATCGATCTGCTGGGTTTGCTCGCTGACATGCTTCATCAAGCCATCCGACGTGCATTCAAAATCGTCTGCGACCGCCTGGGTCGAAGCGAATACAGCGCCGAGCGCTGTGGCGACAGCAATATTTCTCATATAATTCAACGCGGTATCCATTTTCAAAACATTGACTACCCACTATGACAGCTTTGGCTTCTACACTCTAGCGCACAGGTAGGGTGAGACGGGTTGGCGAGACATGGAAGGCGCGCCAGCAAGGTCAGGTGATCGAGAGGGACGCGGCGACCGCCACTGAGATGTCGAAATGTCAGGCGAGGTCAGCTCTCAATCCGCTGAGATCCCAGCAATCACCCTTGAATCGGCGGTTGGTGAAAATGAGAAGGGCGGTTTGCTTGAGCAAAAACGAAAAAAGGCCAGCTGAGTAGCTGACCTTTTCGAAAAGGTGGCGGAGGGACAGGGATTCGAACCCTGGGTAGGCTATTAACCTACGCCGGTTTTCAAGACCGGTGCATTCAACCGCTCTGCCATCCCTCCGGCTTACGGCGTGGAATACTACCAGCTCATCCGAATACGTCAATAGGTTCTTTAGCTTTCAACAAGTTATTTCGCTTTGAGCCCGCTCTTAACGCTTGTCAGGGGAACTTTGCAAGGGCATTCTGGTCTACGGGTGAGTTTCAACAGAACTGAGGGGACTACAATGGATTTTCGAACGTCGCACGACATCACCGATCGTCGATCGAGCGCGGTCAGCACCAACAAGGTGTTGCGTAACACCTACATGTTGCTGGCCATGACGCTGCTATTTTCTGCCGTGACCGCTGGCGCCGCCATGGCTATGGGCGTCACGCAGCTCAACATCTTCGTGTTCTTCATCGGTGCCTACGGCCTGATGTTTCTGGTTCACAAGACAGCCAACTCCGGGGCCGGCATCGCGGCGATATTCGCCTTCACCGGGTTTATGGGTTTCACGTTGGGGCCGATCATCGACCTCTACCTTTCGATTCCCAATGGCGCACAGCTGGTAATGACTGCGCTGGGCATGACTGCCGCAACGTTCCTGGGACTTTCTGCGGTGGCGCTGATTACGCGCAAGGACTTCAGCTTCCTGGGCAACTTCATGATGGCGGGTGCCATTGTGCTGGTGCTGGCGATGGTCGCGGCGATGGTCTTCAACATCCCGGGTCTGGCGCTGGCGGTTTCCGCCGGTTTCGTGCTGTTCTCGTCAGCGGCGATTCTGTATCAGACCAGCGAGATCGTGAATCGCGCGGGTGAGACGAATTACATCCTGGCGACCGTCACGCTCTACGTGTCGATCTACAATCTGTTCCTCAGCCTGCTGTCGATCCTGGGCGTTATGTCCCGCGACTAATGCGCCTGACATGGAGCTGATAGTAATCAGCGCTCATGGTAAAAGCGTTCACCAGCAATAGGCGAATTCAGGACGAGGAATCTGCCAAAATCCTGATTACCGTGGCGCTATTCTTTACCCACGCGGTGCTACGGTTTTCTTGAGGGATAATAGGTGAAGTGTCTGGTTAAGAGGCGATTAAGGGTTAAGGATCAATATGGTGAAAAATCGTCCGGCAACCATCCACCCTGACTCCGACCCGGCGATGCAGGCGCTGCTAAAGCGCCTGTCACCGGCTGTCGCAAACAGTTTTACCACTGAGCAGCTCATCGCGCTGGCTTCGGTTGTTGGCGCCCGTGGTGGTCGCGTACACGCAATCGATGTTCGTTCTACCATCAAGTTACCATTTATCCCATTTAGTTTTTACCTAGTGTTTTTAATGGGTAAAAACCGCCGCCGTTTAAATGCAACAGAGCAATTCATCGCGGTGCTCTCAATGCTTTTTCTCATTGCGTTGGCCTGCACTTTTGTAGTCTGTTTTCTATTTTTTGCTTTATATTTACTTAAATCTGCCTTGGGCATCGATATATTAACTGGCTATTCCACCGGGCTTTGGGACTGGTTCAAGAGCTAAAGAATAATGGTCTGAAAAGCCGGTTTATCAAAGCCGGCTTTTTTCTTAATGCGACCCCTTGCGTATTTGCGTCGCTAAAATCTGGAGTCGATGGTGGCTTCTGTGTCAGTTCTTTAGTTCATTGACGCAGATTGGCATCATAGTGCACTTCAAACGGCTATCCGGAATAGCCTGAGTAAACGCAAGCGGTCTGTTCAGATTTCCAGGGCTTTTCAAGCCCTACTACGTTGAGGCTTCGTCGTTTGATACCATGTCGTTTGCCCAACCATTCCGGGCCGGTCGAACGGGAGCCGCGGTTGTCATGCTGAATTACGCGTTGTTGGTACATGCCGCGCCCTATAGCCATCAGGCGGCGCTTTCGGCGTTGCGCTTCGCGGATGCCATCGTGACGGGCGGACATCGGCTGGCAGCCGTCTTTTTCTATCATGACGGTGTGCACAATGCTTCCGCACTGATGTCGCCGCCGCAGGACGAAATCCATCTTGCCGAAGGCTGGAAGCGACTTCACGAAGATCATGGTACACAGCTGTTGGTCTGCATTGCGGCCGGTTTGCGTCGGGGTCTGCTGAATACCGATGAAGCCAATCGTCATGGTTTGGCATCGCACAATGTCGAAGCCCCATTTGAATTGACCGGTATTGGCCAATTGGTCGATGCCATGCTCAACAATGATCGACTGATCACGTTTGCCCCATGACGAATATTCGCGCTTCCGACATCGAGCCTCAGGATCTGATGGTCGTTCTGCGCCATCCGCCCCATGGCAGCCATTGGCTACGCGAAGGAATCGACGTCGCGCTGGTCGCGGCAGCGTTCGGCCAGCGTGTGGGTCTGCTGTTCCAGGGCGATGGCGTCTATGCGCTGTTAGAAGGTCAGCAGGCCGGTGCACTGGGCCAGAAGGGCACCCATCCGCAGCTGGCGATGCTGGAGATGTACGATATCGAGTCGTTATGGGTCAGCGCAGCGGCGCTTTCCGAACGTGGCCTGTCGATAGACGACTTGATGTTGCCGGTGAAGCCCTTGGGCGCCGAAGCGGTGGCAGAACTAATGCAGGTTCAACCCCACACACTGATTTTCTGAGTCCGGAACGCATTCCATGCAACTGCATTTGCTTAACCGATCTCCGCAGTCGACGGCCGTCTATCGAGACCTGGGCGAGGCTTTTGGCGCGGATGACCAGCTACTCCTGATCGAAGATGCCTGCTATGCGGCGCTGCCTGCTGCCAGTGGTGTGATCGAGGCATTCGGAGGGCGGGTTTCGGTGCTCGAAGAGGATCTCGTATCTCGCGGACTGGCTGGGCGAGTGAGCCCGGCCATTACCGTGGTGGATATGAAAGGGTTCTTGGCCTTGACGGAAACCCATGAACGCTGCGTGAGTTGGTTCTGATGGCAACGACAACGGCAAGAACTTTGATGGTGGAAGGCCAGCCCATCGCGCTGGACCCGGAAGGCTATCTGGTGACGCTGGATGACTGGTCGGAGCGCGTCGCCGAGGCGTTGGCGGCGGACGACGGTCGGGATCTGACCCCCGCTCATTGGGAAGTGATCGAGGTGTTGCGTGATTTTTACCAGCGCTTCGAGGCAGCGCCGGCCATGCGCCCATTGGTCAAAGCCGTAAAGCAGTCGCTGGGCGCGGAGAAGGGCAGTTCGATCTATCTGATGCAACTCTTCCCCGAGAGTCCGGCCAAGGTCGGCGCTCGGTTGGCCGGCTTGCCCAAGCCGACCAACTGTCTCTAGTTCATGATCCTCTCAGAATCCCCGTCATGAACTTTCTCGCCCATGCCTGGCTTTCGCGTCATGGCAGTGACGATTTCCTCTACGGCAATCTGATCGCCGATGGTGTCAAAGGGGCGAATCTCGAATCGTGGCCCTCGGGGGTCGCCTCGGGTATTCGGCATCATCGTCGGGTCGATGCCGCCATCGATCACCACGCTGAAGTCCTGCGGTTGTTGCAGATGGCGCCGAAAGAACAGCGACGTTATACCGGTATCGCGCTGGATCTGGTATGGGATCATTTCCTGGCCAGCCGCTATCCGGATGCGACGCTGGTCGAACGCTGCTATAGCGTCCTCGGCGAGCGCCGAGCCCCAGCGAGACTGGCAGGGATGGTGCCGGCGATGATCGACGGTGACTGGTTGCAGCGTTATGCGGACTTCGACTTTACCTGCCGTGCCATCGCCGGTATCGGCCAACGCCTGCGCGGGCCGAATCAGCTTGCGGCGCTGACACCTTGGCTACGCGACGAGTACACCAACCTCGAAACCGCCTTCGTTACATTATGGCCCGATATGAAACATCACTTCAGTGAGTGAGCCAATGCGGTCGGTGTCGGTAAGACATGGCACCCTCGAATCGGCTTTCCAGCCATCACCCCTGAAGCCAGAGACAGTCGACGCGATCACCGGGACGGATATGAGTATCGGCCGGGATCACCGCGAACGCATTGGTAGCGGCGCAGGAGGTCAATACCGCCGAACTCTGCTCGGGATAGACGCTCGCCACGATGCGCTCTCCCTGAAACTCGAGATTGGCGCGCATGTAATGACGTCTCCCTTGAGTGCGGGTCTCGAACCGTGCTTCGGCATTGATTACCGGAAGCGTTTGCCGTTCGTCGCAGCCCTGTAATGTGCCCAACAGGGGACGAAGGTAGAGCCAGGCTCCCACGTAACTCGATACCGGATTGCCGGGCAAGCCCACCAGCCGTGCGTCACCGATCGTCCCCAATGCCAACGGCTTACCCGGGCGCATCGCCAGACGCCATAGCGAGAGCTCGCCGAGCTGCTCGAGGGCGGGTTTGACGTGGTCTTCCTCGCCGACACTGACGCCGCCAGTCGTCACGATGACGTCGGCTTGAGCCGCGGCTTCCCGCAGTCGCCCCAATGTGGTGTCGAAGTCGTCGGCCACCTTGACTTGGCTGACCAGGTCACCGCCGAAGCGGCGAATCAGCGTCGCCAGCATCGGGCCGTTGCTGTTGTAGATCTGGCCACGAGACAGAACCTGGCCGGGCTCGATAATTTCGTCACCGGTCAACAGCAACGCCACTTTCGGGCGTCGAACCACGTTGACCGTCGACAACCCTTGCCCCGCGAGCAATCCCAATGCTGCAGCGCCGAGGCGAGTACCGGTCTCTAGCAACGGGTCGCCGGCGCTGACATCGAGGCCTCGTAGACGCACGTTCTGACCGGGCTGGGTGGCCGGGATCAGCGCTACGTCGCCATCCAGCTCGACGTTCTCCTGGATCGCCACGCAGTCGGCGCCGAGCGGAATTTCACTGCCCGTGAAAATGCGGGCGCAAGTGCCCGGTGTAAGTGGCTTTGCAGGGTGGCCGGCGGGTATGCGCTGAGAGATCGGTAGACGCTTGCCGCTATCTTCGCTGGCCAGCGCATAGCCATCCATGGCGCTGTTGTCGGCCGGTGGTACATCGATGGTAGCCAGCACGTCCTCCGCGAGCACGCGGTCATCGGCATCGATACAATCGATGACTTCACCCTCGAGACGCTCGACGCCGTGAAGCAGCGCATACACGGCCTGCTCGACGCTCTGGAGCTCGCTCATTGGTTCTTTGGCGCTTGGTTGCTCGGTTGCGGATCGCTCAGCCATGGAGTTGCGTGCCTCGCTCGGGAATCACCAGATTGGCAAAGTTGCAGGGCCGGTGTCGGCTGTCCAGCTGCTCCTTGAGGATACGATTCCAACCGGTGCGGCAGGCGCCGGTCGAGCCCGGGAGACAGAAGATCACGGTGGCGTTGGATAGCCCGCCCAGACAGCGGCTCTGGATGGTGGAGCTACCGATCTCCTCGAACGATAGCTGACGAAATAGTTCGCCAAAGCCCTCGATGTGCTTGTCGAGCAGCGGGGCAATGGCCTCCGGCGTGGAGTCGCGCCCGGTGAAACCCGTGCCGCCGGTGGTCAGGATTACCTGTACGTCGGCATCGGCGATCCATCCCGCGACCACCGCACGGATCTGGTAGATATCGTCCGGCACGATGCGTTTCTCGACCATACGATGGCCGGCGCTTTCCAGGTGCTCGACGAGCGTCTGGCCGGAGCGGTCGCTGCTCTCGTCACGAGTGTCGGAGATCGTCAATACGGCGATCGACAGCGGGATCATGGCCGATTCGCTCATGATTCCCCCTTGCCGTTTTCAGTTGCCGCTTTGCGCGCTTGGCGGGCTTCCAGTGCGGCGAGCTGCTCGTCGCTGGCCGGAGCCTGATAGTGCGCCTTCCATTCGGAGTAGGGCATGCCGTAGACATACTCGCGCGCATTTTCGTAATCCAGTTCGGTACCGCGCGTCTCGGCCGCACTGACCAGCCATTTGGAGAGGCAGTTGCGACAGAAATCGGCAAGGATCATCAGGTCGATGTTCTGGACGTCCTTGTTGTCATCCAGATGGCGGAGTAGACGCCGGAAGGCGGCGGCTTCGAGTTCGGTGCGGGTCTGTTCATCGAGGTGATGCATAACGGCTCCCGGCGTCGCGGAGGTGGAAAGTTCGATACCAGCGCTGATGTTGAGCGTTCGATGCCAGCGCGTGATGTGAGAATAGACGACGAATCGCTATTCGCTGTCGCCGGGCGTGCAGACCGACAGCACCACGGCATCGTCGTCGCTGGTGGATACCAGGGCATGGCCCATATCGCTGTCAAAGTACAGCGAATCTCCGGCGGTCATCGCTAGCGGCTCGTAGAATTCGGAGTAGATCAGAATCTCCCCCTCGAGAATCATCAGAAATTCCTCGCCATCATGGCGAACCCACTCCTGAAACTCCTCGAAACGACGCGCGCGCACGATCGTCTTGAACGGGATCATCCGCTTCTGCGCAAGCTGATATGACAGCAGCTCGTGCTCATAGGTCGGCGTGGGATGCTGCTTGCCATCGCCGCGGGGCGTGAGATCTCGACGCCCGCTGGATTGGCGTTTGGGCTTGGTGGGTTTGAGCAGCTGTGGCAGATCGATGCCCAGGCCGGCGATCAGTTTCTGAACGGCGGTGAACGTCGGTGAAATCTGGTTGTTTTCGATCTTGGACAGCGTCGAGCGGGCCAGTCCGGTGCGGGTGCTGACATCGCCCAGCGTCCACTGATTCGAAAGCCGTATTTCCTTGAGCCGCTCGCCCAGGCGCAGGGGTTCGACGAAGGCCTTGCGCCCGGCGGCGATGCGCAGCGCGGCATCCTGATCATTACTGGCAGCCATGGAAATCTCTATCAGGATCGTGAAAAGTCATCAGTTGTGTAGCGCAGCAGTCATAACGCAGTGCGCAAGAATATCACAGCGAGGCAAACGGACTCTGCGCTGAAACCGACCTGGCGGGAACCTCAGGGCGAATACGGCTGACCTAGTAGCGCGGTCAGGTGCGCTTCGACACTCAAAGGCAAGGTTTTCAGGTGGTAGCCGCCTTCCAGCACCGAGACCAGCTTGCCGCCGGCATGTCGACGCGCGATGTCCATGGCCAGTGTGGTAATCCAGTAGAAATCCTCGTGATCGAGCGCCAATTGCCCCAATGGATCGTCCCGATGGGCATCGAAGCCGCTGGAGAGCAGTACCAGTTGGGGCCGATGTCGCTCTAGCGCCGTCAGCCATTCTCGCTCGACTGCCTTCCGGAAATCGAGGCTACCGGTGCCGGCAGCCAACGGCGTATTGACGATATTGGGCCAGTCTCCAGTCAGATAGCGCCAAGGGTAGAACGCCTCCTGATAGCTACTGCAGACCAGGATCGCCGGATCATCGTGAAAGATGTCCACCGTGCCATTGCCCTGGTGGACATCGAAATCGAGGATGGCGATGCGCTCGATGCCATGGACGGCGCGAGCGTGAGCCGCCGCCACCGAGATGTTGTTATAGAAGCAAAAGCCCATCGCCAATGCTCGTTCGGCGTGATGCCCGGGGGGCCGAACGGCGCAGAAAACATTATCGGCGCGGTCGCCGCAGACAAGATCGACGCCGCGGATGGCAGCCCCGGCGCCTAGTGACGCCGCCTCCAGTGAATGGGGCCCCATCCGAGTGTCGCTATCGAGCTGCTGGAGGCCGCTTTGCGGCCGCTGCGCGTCCAGTGCACTGAGGTAGTCTGGCGCATGCACGCGCTCCAACTGGAGCCTCGTTGCCGGGCCGGGCTCGGACTGCATGGTCTGCTGGAGCAAGCCACTCAGCATGAGTCTGGCGCGAATGACTTCGAGACGCATCGGCGACTCGGGATGATGAGAGCCCATGTCGTGCAGCGCGATATCGGGATGCGTGAGATACGAAGTGATCATTGAGACTCGCCGGCCGGTTCGAGGTCGCTACATTCTGAGCCAGAGCGGCGGCGGCGTCACACCGCCACGCATCGACTTTGGTCTATGAGCTAAACCTCGGCGGTCTGACCGTGTAGGGTTGAAATCTTCATAGCCGACGTCGTGAGGTCCATTGTGGCCACGCAGTTTTTGCGCCGATTTTTTGCTCCTCGTTCCCTGGTGGTGATCGGAGCCTCCCCCAAACCCGAATCCATCGGGGGGATGGTGCTGCAGAATTTGCTCCAGGCGGAATTCCCCGGCCCGCTATGGGCGGTCAATCCGCGGGGCTACAAGGAGGTTCATGGCGTGACCTGCTTCCGACGTATTGCCGATCTCCCCGAGATACCGGACCTGGCAGTGGTCTGTTCACCGCTGGAAAGCGTACCCGACGTGCTGGAGCGGTTGGGCGACAAGCAGGTCCGCGCGGCGCTGATCGTCTCGGGCGGGGCGTCGCTCGACCCCGACTCGAAAGCTGGCGCCACGCTGCGTCGTCGCTTGCAACGGGCGACTCTACGTTCCGGCATGCGTGTACTGGGCCCCGAGTGTCTCGGCGTTGCCGTTCCTTCCCAGCGCCTCAACGCGACCTATGCCAGCCAGCCGATCGCCGATGGCAGCGTCGCCTATTTGGGGCAGTCTGGCATGCTGGGCAACGCCATGATCGACTGGGCCGCCGGGCGCGAGATCGGTTTTTCGCATCTCGTGACGCTGGGCGATAGCCTCGACGTTCAACTGCCGGATGTCATCGACTATCTGAACCAGTCCGGTCGTTGCCGTGCCTTGTTGCTGCATCTGGAAGATATCCGCAACGCGCGTCACTTCATGACGGCGCTACGCGAGTCGTCGCGCAACCGACTGGTGCTGGCGATCAAGAGCGGGCGTACTCCTGAAGCGACGCTGAGTCCGGTGCCGGCGACTGCCGGAATCGAACGCCGTGACGGGATCGTCGATGCGGCCTTGGCTCGTGCCGGTGTGGTGCGGGTCGCGGATTCCGACGAGCTGTTCGATGCGCTGGAAACGCTATCGAGATTCAAGCCACCCAAAGGTGATCGTCTGGCGATCGTTTCCAACGGCGTGGGCCCGGCGTTGCTGGCGATCGACAAGTTGATCGATGGCGGCGGTCTGTTGGCCGAGCTCAGTGAAACATCTGCCCAGGCATTGATTACGCAGAAGCTGGATATCAGCCGGCCGGGGCGCAATCCGGTCGATCTCGGGGGCAGGGCTACGCCGGATGACTATCTCCGGGCGCTGGAGATCGTGACCCGGGACGCTAACGTCGATGCAGTTCTGGTATTGCACGCCCCGACACGCCTGGCACCGTCGCTGGAGACCGCCAATGCGCTGGTCGCGGCGCGCCAGCGATTCCGGCATCGACTGCTGGTGAGCTGGATGGGGCTGAAGGAAGCACTCGATGCCCGCGCTGCCTGCAACCGCGCTGGCATTCCCAGCTACGTGTCACCGGAAAAGGCCGTGAGAGCTTTCCTGCATCTGGTGCGCTACCGCCAGGTGCAGCGACTGCTGCAGGAGACCCCGCCGTCGTTGCCGTTCGACTCCAGTGCCGAGATACGCCAGCGCTGCCATGCGCTCGTCGATGATGCCTTGGCACGCCAGCGGGGCCGGTTGACCCATCAAGAGACCGGAGAGGTTCTGGCAGCCTACGGTATCGAGTGTGCGCCCAGCGAATACGTGTTCGACCTGGAACAGGCGGAACGCGCCACCGAGCGGCTGCAGGGGCCATGGGCGGTCAAAATCGTTCACCGGGACAACTGTGAGCCGTTTCGCTACTGGGGGAAATCCCGTCGGACGGCGACCTCGTTGATTCAGGATCTGGAACAGCCGGGGCGCGTGGTGGACGCGGTCGTACGGCTGGAGTCGCATGTCAGCGAGATGCTGCCGGATAGTCCGATTTACAGCTACTGCCTGCAGACCATGCAGCGCGGCAAGGGATCGCTGCAACTCTGCGCCGGCATTACTCGGGATGCGGAGTTCGGACCGGTCATCGTCTTCGGCAGCGGAGGATACAAGATCGACGTCATGGCCGATCGACAGACAGCGTTGCCGCCGCTCAACCTGCGTCTGGCGCAGGAGTTGATCGATCGTACGCGAGCCGGTCGGTTGATTCGTGAACACAGTCACGATCCGCAAGACGCCGTGGCCTGGGTTTCCCGGTTGCTGGTCAAGTTATCCCAGCTGGCTTCGGATCTACCGCGACTCAAGGGCCTCGAGATCAATCCGCTGCTGCTCAATCAGGAAGGCTTGATGGCGGTGGATTTTGCGCTCGACCTGGGAGAGCCTTCGACCCAGGCCATCATGCCGTATCCGGAACAGCTGCGAGAAACGGTGGCGCTAAAGGGCTTGGAGGTCGAAATCCGTCCGATTCGCGGTGAAGACGCGCCGTTGATCACCCATTTCCACACATTCCTTTCCGAGCAAAGCATCCGCTATCGCTATTTTCACCACAAGGCAGTGCTGTCGGTCCGGGATCTGGCCCAGCTGAGCCAGATCAATTACGACCGCCAGATGGCATTCATCGCGGTGCGGCGGCGTGAAGAGGTCGATCACACGGGAACGGGTGGTACAGAGATGGCTGACAGCGCGCCAGACAGCGAAGAGATGCTTGGCGTCGTGCGGGTCTGGAACGATCCCGACAATATACGCACCGAGTTTTCGATCATCGTCAGGGACGATCTTCACGGCGTTGGCCTGGGGCGCTGCCTGATGCAGAAAATGATCGATTACAGTCGGCAGGTAGGAACGCTGGCGATGGTAGGGACGGTGCTAAATGACAATTTGCCGATGCGGCATCTGCTGGCAGGGTTGGGGTTCGGGCTGCGGACCAATGTCGAGGAGGGCGTGCTCGAAGCCACGTTGCGGCTGAACGACCCCAAGAGTGAATGGCAGCGCCATCGGCTGGAGACGGCACTGGATTGAGCGTGGAGGGGAAGCAAAACGGCGGTGGAAATTGAACGCCCATTCAATTATAGGATATTGTCGTTTGAAGGGTTATTGATAAAACCGTATGATACGAAACCTAACAACACTAACAGATACCGTTCGACACCCGTCTTAACGGCGGTGTTAAGGACTTCTTCTGCTTTGCCAACCTAGGCCTGACATGACCGAGACACAGCAAACCAAGATTCAAGTGCGAAACTTGAGCAAGGTGTTCGGCGACGACGCCAAGAAAGCGCTCAAGTTGCGTGACGAGGGTCTCAATCGCGCCCAGATCCTCGAGAAAACCGGGCAGACGCTCGGTCTTTCCAACATCAACTTCGACGTCCGGGAAGGTGAGCTTCTCGTCATCATGGGGCTTTCCGGCTCCGGGAAGTCGACCCTGATTCGTTGCCTGAACCGACTGATCGAACCGACAGAAGGCGACATCATCATCGGCGGGGAGAACATTCCCCAGCTCAACGACAAGGCGCTACTGCATTGCCGTCGTCGGCATTTCTCGATGGTATTCCAGAACTTCGCGCTGTTCCCGCATCGTACGGTGCAGATGAACGCCGAATACGGACTCGAAATTCGGGGCGTTGCCAAGGCCGAACGGGCTGAGAAAGCCAAGAACTCGCTCAAGCAGGTCGGTCTCGACGGTTGGGAGCATGCCTACCCCAATCAGCTTTCCGGTGGTATGCAGCAGCGTGTCGGACTGGCCAGAGCTCTGGCCAACGATTCCAGCGTGCTGCTGATGGACGAAGCTTTCTCCGCGCTCGACCCGCTGATCCGACGCGACATGCAGCAGGAATTGATCGAGCTGCAGCATCGCATGAAGAAGACCACCATCTTCATCACTCACGATCTCGACGAAGCGCTCAACATCGGCGACCGCATCATTCTGCTCCGGGATGGCGAAATCGTGCAGATCGGTACCCCGGAAGAGGTGCTGACACGGCCTGCCGATGATTACGTCGCGCGCTTCACCGAAGGGGTAGATCGCTCGCGAGTCGTTACGGCGCGCCGTGTGATGCGCCCGGTCCGTGCCACGGCACGTCACGATGACGGCCCGCGAACCGTGCTGCGCAAAATGAGCGAGAACTCGCTGGATTCTATCTATGTCGTCGATCGTGAGCGCAAGTTGCTGGGAATCGTGGAGGCGGAGGGCGTCGAAGAAGCGGCAAAGGCCGGCAAGGATTCGATTCGTGATCTGCTGGAAACGGATTTCCCGCATGTGAATCCGGAAGAACCGCTGGCAACGCTCTATCCGATGTTCAAAGGCAAGAGTTTCCCCGTGGCGGTCATCGATGACGAGCAGCGCTTGCTCGGCGTGGTGGTCAAGGGTGCCGTACTCGAACAACTGGCGCAGACGGGAGAACAATGATGGACTTCGATATTCCAAGAATTCCGCTGGGCGACTGGATCGAGACCGGACTCGATTTTCTGACCACCGAGTTCTCCGGTGTGACCCGGGCGATTTCCCGAGGGACGCAGGCTGGCATCAATTTGCTCAACGATGGGTTGATGTGGCTGCCCGAATGGGCGGTGATCGCGCTCGTTGCGCTGCTGTGCTGGAAAGTCGGCGGCCGTCGTCTGGCGATTGGCGCCTTGCTGGGCCTGGGCTTGATCTGGAATCTCGGGCTTTGGGATCCAATGATCCAGACATTGACACTGGTCGTCATCGCCACGTTGATCGCCATCGTGATCGCCTTGCCGCTGGGGATTCTGGCGGCGATATCCGATCGTTTCTACCGGGTGATCATGCCCATTCTCGATTTCATGCAGACGATGCCGGCATTCGTCTACCTGATTCCGGCCATCCCGTTTTTCGGTATCGGCTCGGTATCCGGCATCTTCGCCACGGTGATCTTTTCGATGCCGCCAGCGATCCGCTTCACCACGCTCGGGATTCGGCAGGTGCCGAAAGACCTGATCGAGGCGGCGGATGCGTATGGCTCCACACGTAGCCAGAAGCTGGTCAAGGTTCAGTTGCCGCTGTCGCTGCCAACGCTGATGGGCGGTATCAACCAGACCATCATGCTGGCGCTGTCGATGGTCGTCATCGCGGCGATGATCGGCGCCAACGGGCTGGGCAGCGAAGTCTGGCGGGCTATCCAGCGGTTGCGTCCCGGCGAAGGTTTTGAAGCCGGTATCGCGGTGGTCATCATGGCGATGCTACTGGACCGTTTGACGCAGTCTCTTAGCGGTAGCAAGAAAACGAAATGAGCATGGGTAGAAAGTAGAGCAAGAGTCTGATGCTGTCGGCGGCTCGTCGGCAGTATGAGTTGCGGTACGCAAACCACAAGAAGGGGAAAGTCGATGACACGCAACGTAATGTCGCAAGCCGCTCGCTATGGTGCCTTGATGATGGCAGCCGGCATCAGCATGACCGCTGGGGTCGCCCAGGCGCAGGACGACAAAGGAACCATCAAGCTAGCCTACGTCGAGTGGGCATCCACGGTAGCATCCACCAATGTCGTTCGTGCCGTGCTCGAGCAGCAGGGCTATGATGTCGAGATGGACTCATTGGGTGCCGCCGTGATGTGGCAGGCCGTGGGTACCGGTGATTCTGACGCGATTCTGTGTGCCTGGTTGCCTACCACTCATGGCGATTACTACAAGCAGGTCAAGAGCGACGTCGAGGACTTGGGAACCAACCTGGAGGGGACCAAGCTTGGACTGGTAGTACCGACTTACACCGACATCGATTCGATCGATCAACTGAACGACCATGCTGACGAATTCGATGGCAAGATTGTGGGGATCGATCCGGGTGCGGGTCTGATGTCACAGACCGAAGGTGCCATCGAGACGTATGGCATCGATAATCTGCAGCTGCAGTCGAGCAGCGGCCCCGCCATGACGTCAGCACTAGCTAGCGCGATCCAAAACAAGGAAGACATCGTTGTCACCGGCTGGACGCCGCACTGGATGTTCGCACGCTGGGATCTCAAGTATCTCGACGATCCCAAGAAGGCCTATGGCGATGCCGAGCACATCGATACGGTCGTGCACAAGGGCTTGAAGGAAAGGTTGCCTGGAGCCTACGCCATTCTGGATAACTTTCACTGGACGCCGGAGCAGATGGGCGAAGTCATGCTCATGAACCAGGAAGAGGGTTCGGATCCCTACGAGAACGCCAAGAAATGGGTCGACGAGCATCCCGACGTCGTCGCTGAATGGACTGACGGCACTGCCGAATAACTCAGCGTGGCGTCAGTGGCAAAAGAACGCCCGGTCGAATGGCCGGGCGTTTCTGCGTTCAGGTATCGCGCAAATTGTCTTAGCGAGAGCTGGCGACCATTATCGTGATTCAGGGTGCCAGCCGAGTGCGATGCCACTCCAGCACCTGGCTGCTCCGGCGCGTGTAGCGTACGCGATCATGGAGTCGGCTGCGCTGACCTTGCCAGAACTCGACCGCGAGCGGTTCGAGAAGATAACCGCCCCAGTGTGGCGGCCGTTCGACTTCTTGATCCGAGTACACCTGTTCGAATCGCGATAGCCGCTCCTGCATCCAGTCTCGGTCAGGAATTTCCACGCTCTGCTGCGAGACCCAAGCCGCTAGCTGGCTCTTGCGGGGTCGGCTGGCAAAGTACTCGTCCGACTGCTGAACGTCGATTTTCTCGACACTGCCTTCAATGCGGACCTGGCGCTGTAGCCCTGGCCACCAGAACACGACCGCGGCGTTGGGTACATGGGCGAGTTCGCTGCCTTTCTGGCTTTGATAATTGGTATAGAAGCGAAAGCCCTGCGGGTCGAATCCTTTCAACAACACGATGCGAGCGTGGGGGTGCCCCTCGCTGTCGACCGTTGCCAAGGTCATCGCGTTGGCATCCAGTCCTTCGATCTCGATGGCCTGGTTCAGCCAATCCTCGAACAAGGGAAGTGGCGTATCGGGGGTATTCTCTGGCGCCAGGGCTTCGCCTTCGTAGTCCCGTCGCATACCGGCGAGGTCGCTCATCAGTTGTTCTCCGTGCGAACGCTGTGAATGGTCATCATTGTAGCCTGACGGCGGGGGTGATGATGCCCCTCGAATCTTAGTCATTAGCCTCAATTCTTGGCTGCGGTCATCAATCCGGTCCGGCGTATCACCGTTCCGGCTCAACGTGGCATTAACCAAGCATGGCGTGAAGTGCCAGCACCAGACCGCAGCAGCACCAGCCCAGCAGGGCATAGGGCAGGTTCCAGCGCAGCATGTCGCGTACGGCAATTTGGTAGCGCACGCAGATGGCCAGATTGCTACCGGACAGCGGACTACTGCCGGTTCCCAGCGCCCAGCACATCAGGAACAGCATGCCGAGCAGGGTAGGATCGGGATGCAGCGGGGCGATCAGCGGCGCCAGCGTCGCGATACCGATCAGTGGATGGATGCCCGTAAAAGAGATCACCACGATCGTTCCCAGCGCAAACCAGGCCTGCCAGTGACCGAAATGATCGATCGGCAGGTCGAGTCCATCAGGCAGACTGGCCAGTAGTGCGGCTAACCCCGTAGAGATGACGCCTGCGCCCAGGAACAGCGCGAACTGTGGGGCCAGTCGCTGTAGCCCATGGGTGAACTGGTGATGCATGCGCTCGCGCCGGTTGTCGCGTGGCATCAGCAGAAACGAGAACAACGGCGCAACGATGGCAATGATCAGGGGAATGGACAGATTGGGCCAGGATAGGTGCAGCGCGATGACCACGATGGCCAACATACAAGGCATCAGCAGCGCGCTTTTTTCGATCGGATAGCCGACGAACGGGGTGTTCAATCTCCAGATGTCGATCCAGTTGAGCGTCAGAAGGAGGGCCGCCGCCAACAAGCCCCAGGGCAGCAGACTGAGATAATCGAGCCCCGGCGCGTAGGTCAGGGCTACTCCCATGGCGACGAAAAAGGGCGACCAGGCGGCGGCGGCGGTAAAACCACGTCCGACGATGAGCGCCTGCGAACGAGTCAGTCTGCCCTCGTGCTGCATTCGCTCGCCAAACAGGAAGACCACCGAAAGATTGATCGCCGCGCCGAACAGATGCGCCCCCAGCATCGTGCCAAGCATGCTGCCCGACCGCTGATCATCGGCTTGGGTTGGCGGCGTCGCCATGGTCAAAAAGCTGACCCCGGCGAACATCATCAGTAGTGACTGGTTGATGGTCAGCGCATGCAGCAGCGGATAGGGTGTCCCGCGTATCAGCGCTACCGTCCACAGCAACAGGCCGGCGCCGAATAGGGTCCCGGCTTGGCGACGCGAGGTTCGTGGCAGCTTCCGGAATAACCGAAGTGTGGCCAGCCAGGCCAGTATCGCCGCGGGCCAGATTGGCCAGTCCAGGAGATTGCTGGCCACGCTGAGCACCAGCATGGCCAGGATCAGAACACTGGATGGCCTCACGAGGTGGGGCGATCGATCCGGCCGCGCAAGCGAACGTACCGATAGGCCATGATCGCCAGGGCGGCGGCGGCCAGGATCTCGGCGCCGACCAGTACCGAGCCACCGCCTTTGGCGACGATCATGAGGCCTTGAACGACGTAGAGCACGCCTAGTGCCGTCAACCAGATATGGCCACGGCGTCGCTGCATCAGCAGTGTCGGCAGAAACAGTACCAGCGGCAGGATTCTTACCAGTAGCGCCGCCGCCTGAGCATGCTGCTGCACGTAATGCCAGATACCGCTGGCGACCAGCAGAGCCAGCAGCGCCAGGTAGGCAATCCAGACCGCGCGGCGGGCGCTATTCAGAGCCGTGGCGTCAGCCGGCTGGGATGATAGTCCGTTCATGAGCGCAACGCCCGCATCGATTCGAGCGCCACAGCGAGCTCGGCAAGACGACGCCCTTGGGCCGTGGCCAGACGTCGCTCATCAGCATCGACTTCTCGGTCCGCATTGGGTCCGGCCAGGTGGCTGGTACCGTAGGGCGTGCCGCCGCTTTGCGTACTCAACAGCGTCGTTTCGCTATATGGCACACCGGCATAGACCATGCCGTGATGCAGCAGCGGAATGAGCATGGTCAGCAAGGTGCTTTCCTGACCGCCATGCAGGCTGGCTGTCGACGTGAAGGCGGTGGCCGGCCGATCTACGAGTGCGCCGTTCATCCAAAGTCCACTCGTGGTATCGAGAAAGTACTTGAGTGGCGCGGCCATGTTGCCGAATCGCGTCGGACTGCCCAACGCCAGGCCCGAGCAGTGGCGCAGATCGTCCTCGTCGACGTAAATGGCCCCCTCGTCGGGGATCTCCGGCGCCGTCGCTTCGCAGACCGGAGAAACCGGCGGCACGGTGCGAAGCCGGGCATCGATGCCTGAGACACTCTCGATGCCCGCGGCCAACTGCTCCGCGAGCGTTTTCGTTGCTCCCTGCCGTGAGTAGTAGAGAACGAGAACGTAAGGCACGGCCGAGCCGTTGGGGGCGGTACGATCAGTCATGAATTTCCCTCGAGCGCACTGGTGGTATCAATACAGGAACGCTAGATCAGTTGGAGAACGGCCTGGGGTGGGCGTCCGATCACGGCATACTCGCCATCGTCGGCGATCGGCCGTTGCATCAGGCGCGGATGTTCGACGATCGCATCGATGACTTGCGTACGTGTCGGCTCGTCGATGCCTCGCATTTGCCATTCCGTCTCTTCACGCCGCAGCATCTGGTCGGCATCGTCGCCCAGACGCTGGGCTAGCCCCTCCAGTTCTTCTCGGGAAAGCGGATCGGTCAGATAACGGCGTTCGACGACCGCAACGCCGCGCGACTCCAGCAAGGCGAGCGCTTCGCGGGACTTTGAACAGCGCGAATTGTGGTACAGCGTCAGCGTGGGCATCGGTGTGGCGGAACCTTCCATGTCAGTGCGGCGATGTGAGTGCGGCGATAGCCAGTACGGTAGTCGACATCGCAGTGGAGCAGAACCCGCATTGTAGCGGTTGTAGCGCAGCGGCCTCAATCACAGCCCGCGATGCCACGTTTCGGAGTTATTCCGGCAAGCGCCTGTAGACCCATGCGATGGTGCCGTCTTCGAGTTTGACGCTATCCCGCGTGTAGCGAATCCCCAGCCGTTCGTAACGATCCAAAGCTTTCAGGGCATCGGGGCTGACCGTTAGCACTTCTCCCGGCACCTCGGCACTCACCTGCGGCAGAATGTCGAGATCTTGTCGGCGGTATCCTTCCAGCGTGGCGGTGCGCGTGTTGGCTGGTGTCCCCATGATGATCCAGCGTAACCAATCGTGGCGCAGGGTGCCGTAGACAAAAACGTCCTGCTCGGGAACTCGCTCGTCGACGATCGCCGTTTCCGTTGGCTGATAGCCATAGGGGCTCATGAAGGTATACCAGAAATATCCGCCGCCAATGGCGACCCCCGCGATTAGCAGCGCGAAAAACCACGTGAGAAGCCGTCGTATCATGGCAGACCCTGATCTGTGTGAAGGAGCTGGGAAGGCGTCGCAGGAAATACTGTTGCCAGCATACACAATGTACCGATATGACATGGCGGGAGAAGAAACGACAAGACGTTGATTGGGCTCCCGAACCCCGTGCTAGCATTTGAAGTCGAAGCGTCAACGACGTTACTGACGGAGGAACGCCATTATGAGTTACGCACCCAACGACCACCAGGCATTCCAGGAAGCCTTGGGTAACGATGTGCAGCCTCTCAGAAAGGGTCGCGACAAGGCGACGCTCGTCCGTGCCCAAATGTCGCCGTCGGATGCCCAACTGGCTCGGCGCGAGAGTGCACAGCAGACCAGTGAAGACGAGCGAGACTTCCTGTCCGACGAATTCGTCGATCTGTTAGGCGCTCACGATCCGATCGAGTTCCGCCGTGACGGAATCCAGATTGGTGTGCTGGAAAGGTTGCGTCACGGAGGTTATGCCGCCGAAGCGCGCCTGCACCTGCTACGCATGCCGTTGATCGAATGCCGTCGGGCGGTATTCGGCTTCCTTCGCGATACCTACGAGCACGATCTGCGTAGCGTTCTCATCGTGCACGGGCGTTCACGCGATGACGATGGAAGGCCCAATGTCGTGCGTTCCTACCTCAATCATTGGTTGAAACAGTTCGATCAGGTCCAGGCATTCAGCTCGGCGCCGGCTCAGCAGGGCGGTCTGGGAGCGACCTTCGTGATGCTGCGCAAGTCCGAAAGGGCGCGAGCCAACAATCGTGAACGTCAGCAGAAGCGCCGCGGTTGAAACGACTTTCCTGAGTGAACCGGCTTAACGCCATGACCCCAGCCGAAGCCGGGGTCATCATTGTTACCGGTCAAGAAACGACGCCGCCTGTCGACGTTTCAGCGTTCTCTCAAACGCCGAGCAAAGAGCGGTTCACCGAGATCCACGGCCGGCTGATAACTGACGCTGAAAGCCTTGAGCGCATTCAAAGCCGGTTCGAGTTCCTGATCCTCGCGCAGCGCCAACGCATCGAAGCCACAGCGACCCATGTAGTAGAGCTGATCGATCAGCACGTCGCCGATCGCCCGGATCTCGCCGGTGTAACCAAAGCGCTCCCGCAATAGCCGTGCCAGCGTATAGCCACGGCCATCGGTAAAGGCGGGGAAGTCGATCGCAACTAGTGCGGCTTTCTCAATGGCGGCCACGAGTTCCGGGGTCAGTTCCGCGTCACTCGGCAACCATGGCGCGAGATCATCGCGATCTGCGTGTTGCAGCCACAACGTCAGCGGAACGATGGCGGGGCGCTGATCTGGTCCCGGTAGTGTTTCGTCACTGCGAGACAGCATCCAGGTGTCGGTCACGGGTTGACCGAGTTTGATGAGCGCGCTCGTCGAGGCGGCGGCTTCCTGGGTTTCTTGCGTATCCACAGGAGTTTGAACGTCAGACTCAAGCATAGACCCGCTCCTTGAACGCCTGATGGCCGACCCGGCGGTAGGTGTCGAGGAAGCGTTCTTCATCCAGGCGTTTTTCAACATAAACCTGAAGAACCTTATCAATGACATCAGGCACGTCTTCGCGGTAGAAGGACGGCCCCAGAATCTTGCCTAGCGAGACGTCGTCGTCGGCGTTGCCGCCCAGGGATATCTGGTAGTACTCCTCGCCTTTCTTGTCGACGCCGAGGATGCCGATATTGCCGACGTGGTGATGTCCGCAAGCATTCATGCAGCCGGAAATGTTCAGATCGATCGGGCCCAGGTCGTAGAGGAAATCCAGATCTTCGAAACGTTCCTGAATCGCCTGGGCAATGGGGATCGATACCGCGTTGGCCAGCGAGCAGAAATCACCACCCGGGCAGCAGATGATGTCGTTGAGCGTGCCCACGGTCGGGTTGGCCATGCCCAATGCATCCAGCTGTTGCCACAGCACTTCGATCTCGTCGACAGGGACGTCGGACAGCACCAGATTTTGTTCATGGGTGACACGCAGTTCACCAAAGCCGAAGGTTTCCGCCAGATCAGCCACGGCGTCCATCTGATCCGCCGTGATATCGCCCGGCGCCGCCTCGCGACGTTTCAAGGACAGCGTGACGGCCTTGTAACCCGGCACCTTATGATCCATGACGTTGTTGGTCACGAAGCGCGCGAAGGCACGATTGTCCTGACGTAGCTGATCAAAAGCGACGATCGCCGACTCCGCTACCGGCCGGCGATCGGGCTCGGGGAAGTGGGTGCGCGCTTCGTCGACCGCGTCGTCGTTGAGCGTCTGGCTGCCATCCTTGAGATGGGCCCATTCGGCTTCGACGCGACGAGCGAACTCCTCGACACCCAGTGCCTTGACCAGGATCTTGATCCGCGCCTTGAACTTGTTGTCGCGCCGACCGAACTGGTTGTAGACACGAACGATGGCCTCGAGATAGGTCAGCAGGTGCTGCCATGGCAGATCGGCACGCACCACCTCGCCGATCATCGGGGTGCGACCCATGCCGCCCCCGGCGAGCACACGGAAGCGCAGCTCGCCGGCATCGTTCAAGAACAGCCGCAGGCCGATGTCGTGTACATGAATCGCGGCGCGATCTTCGGTAGCGCCGGTAACGGCAATCTTGAATTTGCGCGGCAAGTAAGCAAATTCGGGATGTAGCGTGGACCACTGCCGAATCAACTCGCACCACGGGCGCGGGTCGACCACTTCGTCCTTGGCGATACCCGCGAATTGATCGCTGGTGGTATTGCGAATGCAGTTGCCGCTGGTCTGAATCGCGTGCATCTGCACCTTGGCCAGATCGGCGAGGATGTCGGGCACGTCTTCCTGCGCCGGCCAGTTGAGTTGCAGATTCTGGCGAGTAGTGAAGTGGCCGTAGCCGCGATCGTAGCGACGAGTAATCGCCGCCAGCGCACGGAGCTGATGGCTGCTCAACATGCCATAGGGGATAGCGATTCGCAGCATCGGCGCATGGCGCTGAATATACAGGCCATTTTGCAATCGAACCGGACGAAACTCCTCTTCACCGAGCTTGCCGGCGAGATAGCGGTCCATCTGGTCACGGAACTGCGCAACGCGCTCGTCGACGAGCGTCTGGTCATAGGAATCGTAGCGATACATCGGGCCTGATCCTGCTAGTCATGGATTGCCAATGAATGCACCTTACCGCGGGTGCTTTATTCTACAAAAGAATAAATGATCATAATTTATTGCTTTATCGTTATTACGGCCGCGTCAGGAAGCCAGCTCGGAGCGTGTACCTTGTTCAGCGGTATCGTTGGGCTCTCTATCATCCGGGTCATAGGAGAGCACGGGCGATAGCCAGCGTTCCAGCTCTGCCAATGGCATCGGCTTGCGTCGAGCCAGATCCTCGACCTGATCGCGACCGATTTTGCCGGTAGAGAAATATTTCGAGGCCGGGTGGGCAAAATACCAACCCGAGACCGCCGCCGCCGGCCACATGGCGAAACTATCGGTCAAGGTGATACCGGTATGGTCGGTGGCGGAAAGCAGTCGGAACAGCGTGGCCTTTTCGGTGTGATCGGGGCAGGCCGGATAGCCGGGCGCCGGGCGAATGCCCTGATATTTCTCCGCGATCAAGGCATCGTTGTCGAGCGTCTCTTCCGGCACATAGCCCCAGAATTCCTTGCGCACGCGCTCGTGCAGACGCTCGGCGAGGGCTTCCGCCAGACGATCCGATAGCGCCTGGACCAGAATCGCGTTGTAGTCGTCGCCTGCCGCTTCGTAGCGTTTGGCCAGTTCGTCGGCGCCATGGCCGGATGTCACCGCGAATCCGCCTATCCAGTCGAGTTTATCGCTGGGCTCACCGTTCTCTCGATAGCGCGGCGCAATGAAGTCGGCCAGGCTGTGACAGATGCCGTCGCGGCCCTTGGTGCTTTGCTGGCGAATGTGGTGAAGCCGTTCGACCACGGTTTCACGGCTTTCGTCGGCATAGACCTCGATCACGTCGTCGTCGACGCTATTCGCGGGCCACAGACCGATCACCCCGCGCGCCTGAATGTGTCGCTCGTCGATCAACTTGCGCAGCATTGCCTGGGCATCGCGGAACAGATTGCTGGCGGCTTCACCGACCACTTCGTCGTCGAGGATTCGGGGATACTTGCCCGAGAGTTGCCAAGTCATGAAGAACGGCGTCCAGTCGATGAATTCGACCAGTTCGTCGAGATCGTAATCATCGAACACGGTGAGCCCGGGCTGGGTTGGCTTGACCGGCTCGAAGCGGTTCCAGTCGATCTTGAAGCGTCGCTCTTTGGCTGCCGCGTAGCTGATGTCCGAGGCCTTGGGGCGACGCTTGGCGTTGCGTTCGCGAACCTGGTCGTATTCTTGCCGGATATCAGCAAAGTAGCCCGGTTTCTGGGCGGGCGAGAGCAGACGGCTAGCGACGCCCACGGCACGGGACGCATCGCTGACGTAGATCACCGGCTCGTCGTACTGCGGCGCGATCTTGACGGCCGTGTGTGCTTTCGACGTGGTGGCACCGCCGATCAGGAGGGGCAGCTCGAAGCCCTGACGCTTCATCTCCTTGGCCACGTGGACCATTTCGTCGAGCGATGGCGTGATCAGGCCGGATAGGCCGATGATGTCGGCGTTCTCGTCGCGGGCGGTCTTGAGGATCTTTTCGGCGGGGACCATCACGCCAAGGTCGATCACATCGTAGTTGTTGCACTGCAATACCACGCCGACGATGTTCTTGCCGATGTCGTGAACGTCGCCCTTGACGGTCGCCATGATGATCTTGCCCTTGGACTGCACCTCTCCGGACTTTTCCGCCTCGATGTACGGGATGAGGTAGGCGACGGCCTGCTTCATCACGCGGGCGGACTTGACCACCTGGGGCAAAAACATCTTACCGGCACCGAACAGGTCGCCGACCACGTTCATGCCATCCATCAGCGGCCCTTCGATCACTTCGATCGGGCGCTCGGCGGCGGCTCTCGCTTCTTCGGCGTCGGCCTCGATATAAGCAGTGATGCCCTTGACCAGGGCATGTTCGATGCGCTTGTTGACCTCCCAGCTGCGCCACTCGAGATCTTCCTTCCGGGGCGCGCCGCTACCGTCACCACGGTACTGCTCGGCCACATCGAGCAATCGCTCGGTGCCGTCGTCGCGGCGATTAAGCACCACGTCCTCGACAGCCTCGCGCAGTGCGGTCGGCAGGTCGTCATAGACGGCGAGCTGGCCCGCATTGACGATGCCCATCGACATCCCTGCCTTGATCGCGTGATAGAGAAACACCGAGTGGATCGCTTCGCGCACCGCATTGTTGCCACGGAAGGAGAACGACACGTTGGAGACACCGCCCGAAATCATCGCGTGGGGCAGATTGCGATGGATCCACCGCGTAGCCTCGATGAAATCGACGGCGTAATTATTGTGTTCCTCGATCCCGGTGGCGATGGCAAAGATGTTGGGATCGAAAATGATGTCCTCGGCCGGAAAGCCGATGTCATCTACCAGCAGACGGTAGGCGCGCTCGCAAATCTCAGTCTTGCGTTCGAAGGTGTCCGCCTGACCCTGTTCGTCGAACGCCATGACCACGATCGCAGCCCCGTGGCGCCGGCACTCGTTAGCCTGATGGCGAAACGATGATTCGCCTTCCTTCAGCGAGATCGAGTTGACGATTGCCTTGCCCTGAATACATTTGAGGCCGGCCTCGATGATCGACCATTTCGAGGAGTCGACCATGATCGGTACGCGCGCGATGTCCGGCTCGCCGGCGATCAGGTTGAGGAAGCGCACCATCGCTTCCTCGGACTCTAGCATGCCCTCGTCCATGTTGATGTCGATCACCTGGGCACCGTTCTCGACCTGCTCCAGCGCGACTTCCAGTGCGGTGGTGTAGTCCTCTTCCTGGATCAGCCGTTTGAAGCGTGCCGAGCCGGTCACGTTGGTGCGTTCACCGACGTTGATGAACAGCGAGTCTGTCTCGATATTGAACGGCTCAAGACCGGAAAGCCGGCAGGCAGCAGGGCGCTCCGGTATCACCCGCGGTGCCACGCCCTCGACGACGCGCTTGAGCGCCGCGATATGCTCGGGTGTCGTACCGCAGCAGCCACCGATGACGTTGATCAGACCACTTTGGGCGAATTCACCCACGATCGCCGCCATCTCCTCGGCGGTTTGATCATACTCCCCGAATTCGTTGGGCAGGCCCGCATTGGGATGCGCGGAGACGAAGGTGTCGGCCTTGTTCGAAAGCTCTTCGAGATAGGGGCGCAGTTCCTCGGCACCCAGCGCGCAGTTCAATCCGACCGACAGCGGCTGGGCATGACGCACGGCATTCCAGAACGCTTCGGTGGTCTGGCCGGAAAGCGTGCGTCCGGAGGCGTCGGTAATGGTGCCGGAAATCATCACCGGCAGGCGTTCGCCGCGCGTCTCGAACAGCGCCTCGAGGGCATAGATCGCGGCCTTGGCGTTGAGCGTGTCGAAGATCGTCTCGATCAGGATCAGATCGGCGCCGCCTTCGATCAGGGCGGTAGCGGCTTCGATATAGTTATCGCGGAGTTGATCGAACGTCACGTTGCGCCGGGCGGGGTCGTTGACATCCGGTGACAGCGAAGCGGTGCGCGATGTGGGGCCCAGCACCCCGGCGACATAGCGCGGCACGCCACTTTCCTCGGCGACGGCGTCGCAGACTTCCCGTGCCAGCCGCGCCGCTTCGCGGTTGAGCTCGACGGTCAGCGACTCCATGCCGTAGTCCGACTGGGACAGCTGAGTGCTGTTGAAGGTGTTGGTTTCGACGATGTCGGCACCGGCTTCGAGATAGGCGCGATGGATCGATTCCACGATATCCGGTCGCGTCAGCGTCAGCAGGTCGTTGTTGCCCTTGAGCTCGCTGGGCCAATCAGCGAAGCGTCGGCCGCGAAAGTCCGCTTCCTCGAGGCGATAATCCTGAAGCATCGTTCCCATGCCGCCGTCGAGAATCACGATGCGCTCGCCCAGCGTCTTTCTCAGCGCCTGGTTCGACGAATCGGGCGAAAAGGCGGGGGTAATGGCAGTCATGGCGACGACACTCCAACAGCAGGGGGAACGGATCGCGTCCCGTCCGAGACGCCAAGGGGCCGCATGGTATCAGAAAGGCACGACTGGCGGGACGTTGGCGATAATCCAGCGATAAGCCTGACTAAATCACTCGGGATTGTTTTGGTGCCCGCTTTTTCCTACCATAATGAGACATCTCAAGCAGAGTTCGCAGTCTCATGAGCCAACCGATTCAGATTACCGAAAGCGGCCAGGAATATCTGGCCGATCTACTGGCCAAGCAGGGCGTCGACGACATTTCCGTGCGGGTCTTCATCACGCAACCCGGTACACCGTACGCCGAGACCTGTCTGGCTTATTGCCGTCCGGGAGAGGAAGAGCCGACCGACGAGCGGCTCGAGCTGGAAAGGTTCAGCGTCTATCTCGACAAGAATAGCGTGCCGTTTCTGGAAGAGGCCGTCGTCGATTTCAACCCGGATCGCATGGGTGGCCAGCTAACCATCAAGGCGCCCAACGCCAAGATGCCGAAGGTCAATGCCGACAGTCCGCTGGAGGATCAGGTGAATTACATCCTCTATAGCGAAATCAATCCGGGGCTGGCGTCGCATGGCGGCGAGATTCGATTGATCCAGCTGACCGAAGAGCAAATCGCCGTCCTGCAGTTCGGCGGTGGTTGCCAGGGCTGTGCGGCGGTCGATCTGACCCTCAAGGAAGGGGTCGAGAAGACGCTGATGGAGCGCATCCCCGAGCTGGCCGGCATTCGCGACGTGACCGATCATACCGATACGACCAACGCATACTACTGATCGGCCAAGGGGTAGTGATGACCAGCGCTTTAGTGGTCACCAACGCCTGTGGGTGTGCTCGTCGAGCGGGTCCCCGCCTCGCCAATCTCGTTTCAGCCTCGCGGCTGCATTCAGCTTTGACCGCCGCGGCCGATACGCTTAATTAGCGTCGAGCTTTCAAGCTCGACAGGGTATCGCTGCGGAGACATGCGAATGCGTTCGACAGCAATAGGGCGGGCGAGCCGCCACTTCATGGCCTGCCTCTCGATGTTCTGGGTAGGCTTCGCCTGGGCCGGCGCGCCGATCGTGATCGGCACCGGCGATGCTTCCGGCATCTACCTCCCGGTGGGTCAGGCCATCTGTCGTGCCTACCAACAATCCACCGACTCGGCCTGTAGGGCGCTATCGACCGGAGGTTCGCTCTACAACGCCAACGGCGTGCGCAACGGCGACTTCGAT
Source organism: Salinicola halimionae (assembly GCF_003206065.1). Classification (GTDB taxonomy): domain Bacteria; phylum Pseudomonadota; class Gammaproteobacteria; order Pseudomonadales; family Halomonadaceae; genus Salinicola; species Salinicola halimionae. The sequence goes on from NZ_PZJQ01000004.1 coordinate 1,217,414, forward strand.
TTCGGAATCGTTCAATCGGACATTCAGTACGCGGCTCTGGAGGGCACCGCCCAGTTCTATGACAGCGGTCCCAGTCCCGACCTGAGAGCACTGTTCTCATTGCACGCGGAGGCTTTCACGGTCGTCGCCACGTCGCCCCAGATCCGTCAGTTCGACGACCTGAAAGGGAAACGAGTCAATGTCGGCAATCCCGGGTCCGGCCATCGAGCCACGCTGGACGCGCTATTGAAGGTCAAGGGTGAGACGGAGGGGGTCTTCACTTTGGCCAGCGAATTGAAACCGGAGGACATGACCCGGGTGATGTGCAGCGGCAAACTGGATGCGTTCTTCTACGTCGTGGGTCACCCCTCGAAGGCGATCGATAACGCCACTCAGCGTTGCGGCGCGCATCTGGTCAACGTGTCGGGGCCGGACGTCGCTGCCTTGATTGCCGAAACGCCGTATTACAGCGTCACCGTGATTCCCGGTGGCACCTACGCCAACACGCCGAACGACACGACGACCTTCGGTGTCAGGGCGACGCTAATGACGCGGGCGGATGTGAGCGAAGAGAGCGTCTATCAGCTGGTCAAGTCGGTGTTCGAAAACATGGATGCCTTCCGCCATTCGCACCCATCACTGGCGAGATTGACGCCAACGGGTATGATCGATAATGGCTTGACCGCGCCCCTGCATCCCGGGGCGCGGCGTTATTATGAAGAAGTGGGGCTGCTGCCGTCTGAAGCCGACTGACCGGTGCCCGGCACATCAGCTCGCCGTGGGCGGTAGAGCAGCACGAGACAGTCGATCGTGAAGCTCGCGATTGGCCGCACGTAAATTCTTGAGCTCGCTTTCCAGGCGCTGGCGTTCCTGCTGCATCGATTTGACTCGGTCGTCACTGACGCGTTTTCCACTTTCAGCCTGTTCCATATGCACCTTGTCGGCGCGCAAAGACTCCTGGAGTTGACCGTACTGACGTCGCTGCTCCGAGAGGTCCTGCTGTAGGCGCTCGCAGCGTTGATCCAGTGAAGCCAGACGCTGTTCGTACTGCTTCTCCTGTTTCAAACGCTCCTGGCGTGCATCCTCCAGTAACCCCATGAGGCGAGTCTCGGCGGACTCATGACGTTTTTCTTCCTGAGCGAGCTTGGTCTGGTTTGCCTGGTGCTGCTTGGCCACCGCTTCGCGATGCTGTTTCTCGGCCTGCTCCAGGCTTGATTGGTGGCGCTGGCAGGTCTGCTCGAGCTGGAGAATACGTTTCTGCTGCTGACTTTGGGTTGACTGAACGGATTGCAGCTCGGCCTGGAGGTGGGCGGCTTCAGTCGTCTTGTTCTCGAGCCGTTCCTGAACGCGCAGCATGTGGTCATTGAGCGCCTGCAGCCGTTGCTCGGCATTTTCACTCTGACGCTGTGCCTGATGGCTGATTTCATCGGCTTCACGAATCTGCTCGTCGGCCTCTTTGCGATAGACCGCCAGCTTCTCGTAGGCTGCCTGCTGGGCCTTGTCCCAGATATCCGCAACCCAGGTGTCGAGTCCTTCAGGGCGCTCAAGGTTGCGAGGAATGGACTGTACTGATGAATCGCCGCTCTGACGTAGCCGCCATTCGCGAAGATGGTCGCTGATCGTGGTGTAGCTGCCCGTGCCGAGGAGCTCGCGGATTTTCTGGACGCTGACCGTTTCGCCACGCTGTTGCAGCGTGTCGATGGCGCGGCAGACGTCGTCATAACGAATACCATTACGTGCCATGTCGAATTCCCTTGCGTTGCTGATAATGCGGGAGCTTCTGATGGCTCCTGAGAGACAGCATAGGCGATTTACGTAAGCTGTATACGTAAAAATCACTATGTAATGAAAGAGGGTCCATCTATGGGGATTCGGTCGTCCAAGCCTTATAATGATGACATTCATCACAGGAGGCGCCATGAGTATCAGAGAGGCCCAGGCCGAATTGCGAGACGAATTTTCGATGTTCGATAACTGGATGGATCGTTATCAGTACATCATCGATATGGGGCGCCAGCTTCCGGAATATCCCGACGCAGACAAGATTTCGGCTTACAAGATCGAAGGCTGCCAATCCAACGTATGGCTGCGATCCACGCAAGAGGCAGGTCGATTGGGTTTCCGGGCGACTTCGGACGCGGCCATCGTCAGCGGTCTGATCGCCATCCTGATGCGGATCTATAACGATCGCGAACCCCAGGAGATTCTCGATGGCGAACCCGAATTTCTGGCCGAGTTAGGGCTAGACAAGCACTTGTCTCCGACTCGCAGCAATGGCCTGCACGCCATGATCGAACGGATCTACACGATCGCGCGGGAAGCGAGACTCGATCAAAAGCTCCACTGAGATCGCCCGTCAGCGGCGCTCATGCATCATGATCGGCCTTGTCACGACTCGTCTTGTCACATCCGGTGGTGTCGTTACCAGTGCCGTTGCTGGGTTGGCAGCGACAGTTCTTGGGTTCGGGAACAGGGTCGACACCGCCGACATGAAACGGGTGGCATTTCGAAAGTCGGCGGATCGTCAGCCAGCCGCCGCGCCAAGGACCATGTAGGCGGATGGCTTCCAGTGCGTAACTGGAACAAGTAGGCCAGAAGCGACAGCGCGGGCCGAGCAGGGGGCTGATCGCGTAGCGGTAGATCTGTATCAGCACGGTCAGCAGCCAGGTGGCGAGCTTGGCGATCACGGCGAGTCTCAGCGTTTCCCGGCGTAGAGTTGATCCGGAGACATCAACGGTTCGCGGTCGATTTCTGCGGAGGAAGGCGACAGCCTGAGATAGAAGCAACTGCGCCGGCCGGTATGGCATGCCGGGCCGGACTGTTCAACCTGGAGCAGCAGGGTGTCGCCGTCGCAGTCGAATCGCGCCTCGACGAGGTGCTGTTGCTGGCCCGAAGTCTCACCCTTGCGCCAGAACGCCTGGCGCGAACGAGACCAGTAGCAGACCCGTCCAGTGCTCAATGTTTCTTCCAGCGCTGCACGATTCATCCAGGCCATCATCAGGACTTCGCCACTATCATGCTGCTGCGCGATGGCAGGTATCAGACCGTCGTCGTTCCATTTGGCGGCCGACAGCAAATCTTCCATCGCCACCTGAGCGCCTGGCGGCAGGTTTTCGAGATCGTGAAAAAGTCCGGACATGAAATTTTCCGTTGAGCGTGTTCGGTCGTCGCGCAATCAGGCTTTTTCGAGGCAGGCGTCACAGGCACCGAGCAGTTCGATGGTCTGGCGCTGGATCGTGAATCCGCGTTCGCGGGCCGTGCGGGATAGCATTTCTCCCACGGCTTCCTGGTGCAGCTCTTCGACGCGGCCGCAGTGACGACAGATCAGCAGCTGAAATCGATGTACATGCTCTGGGCATGGACAGGCGATATAGGCGTTGAGTGACTCGATGCGATGAACCAGGCCTTGCTCGATCAAAAAATCCAGGGCGCGATAGACCGTCGGCGGTCTGGCTGCGGCATGTTCGTCCGAAAGGCGATCGAGCAGATCGTAGGCTTTGAGGCCGCCGGGCGTTCCGGAGATCATCTCCAGCACGCGTCGGCGAATCGGCGTGAATCGAACGCCGCGTTCCTGACACTGTTGGTCCGCCTGCTTGAGGAGTACATCCGAATCGTGCATCGATATTCCCGGGCAAGTATCGAGAGCGGCATATTCTACGCGCTAGCGTCGACGGGAGCCACCGGAGGCCTAAGAAGTGGCGCTGGTTATTCAGCTCTTTAGGTGCAGCATCGGATAGTGCTCGTAACGACCGCAGCCCGTTTTCACGATCGGATCCTGTGCGGTGAGTGTTTCGATCAGCTCACCGTCTGCAATTCGATAGAGTGAGACGCCGTAGCCGCCGGAGGGGTCCATGACTGGCCCGTGGGCGACGATTAATCCTTCTTCGAGTAAGCGATCGAGAAAGTCGCCGTGCCGGCGCATTAGCTCTTGCTCTTCATCCGTCATGGTCTCAAGGAAGTCGGCGCGTGGCGGAATGTACTTGCAGAGATAGCATGGCATTGGAAAAGCCTCCTGTGGGGAGAAAGGGTTCGAGGCTGAAAATTCCAGTCTCAGCGAGACAGGAGGACAATGCTCACGACGGCAAAGCCAATTCCAGCGATCTTGCGCACGGTGATTGGCTCGTGGAGAAACACGAAGCCCAATATCGATGCACCGACGATGAACATGCCGTAAATCGGCACAACGGCACTGGCCGGACCCAGCGACAGTGCCTTGAATAACGACGACACGGCAACGGTAAGCGCGATACCGGTAGCATAGGCGAACAGCGCACTACTGCTGACGAGGTCTCTCGGCTCAAGCTGTTGCAGGTCGCCGCGCATATAGATAATGACAATGACGGAAACCATGGTAATGATGCAGGCGATTGCCAAGACCACAAAGCTGGAAAACTGTCCGCTGCGCGTGGCCAGCTTGACCAGTATCGTGGTGAACGAGTAACCGACCATCCCCAGTAAAGCCCAGGATAAATAGTTCATGTTCCACCCACTTGAGCCGTTTTCGGCGTTTTTACGCCCTGAACTTCGGTTTCGAGGAATCATCTTTCGTTCGGCCTCAGCCGTCGATCTTTGCCTGAGAGTAAATGCCGGGTGGCCCTGTCCCTGCCGAGAGACCTGAGTAGCCTCGGATACCAGCAAGCCAGTGGAGGCACGTTGGTCGTAACACTCAGCGATCCTTTCTCCGGGTACGAAACATTCTGAGACCGCATGAAAATGCGGGGCGACCGCATTGGCCAATCGAGCCGGCGCCGTTGTGTTGAGTACGATAAGCCAGGTGACATCTTCGGCTGTCGATGGTTGAGTCATCCCGCAGACGCTGTTCGACGACACGGATATCGTCGGGTCGAGTCAGATCGGCTCTGATGATATCGATGCCTACGCCATACGCCTCAAGCAGGTTGGCTCCCAGGACATTCATTTTGACGTCGTTGCGTACGACGAGGACGAGATCGTGACCTCGGCGGGCAAACCGATCGGTATGAGTCGCCCCGGTGCCACAGGAGGCGCCGGTCATCAGAATTGACGGAAGCGAACTCATGGTTTGCCTCTCATACCGATGATGGCTTGAATTTATTCATGATTGACGTCATGTTTAATGGCGATAATATGACCGTCATCATCTAAGCGTCAACCAGAACGTCGAGAAAGGAATATCAATGAGAGTCAGCCGTGCCCAGATGGAGGAAAACCATTGCGCCATCCTTGATGCCGCGAGCCGTCTGTTCCGTGATCGAGGCTTCGAGGCTGTGAGCGTGTCGGAAGTGATGAAGGCTGCGGGATTCACTCATGGCGGGTTTTATGGGCATTTTCGTTCCAAGGATGACTTGGTGGCGCAGGCGCTGTCTCATGCACTCGAGGTGCATCCACTGGCGCCGCAGTCGCCGGATTCGAGTTCGCTCGATCTCGACGCCATCATTGATCGCTATCTGTCGCCCCGGCATCGCGACAATGCCGCCGGGGGCTGTCCGACCGCCTGTCTCGCCGCTGAAACGCGCCACCAGCCGCTAGCCGCCAAGCGGGCACTGACCGAAGGCTTGCGTCATCAGCTCGAGAGTCTGGGTCAGGCCTCGCCGGAAGCCGAGGCCGAAGATAAACGCCGAGCGGCGATGGGCCGTTGGTCGGCGATGGTAGGGGCGGTGATTCTCGCACGCGCGGTGGATGACCCTGCGTTGTCTGACGACATCCTGGAGCAGACCCGCGAATGGCTTCATCAGGATCTTCATCAGAGCCTGCCTCAGAGTCTCTTTCAGGTTCTGCCGTCTGAAACCGACACCTGACGCAAGAGTGACGCTGAAACCCTCGCGTCACTCTCCGTCTTGAGTCGTTATCTGTCTTGAAATCCCCATCAGCCGCTGGAGGGATGGATCATGAAGTACACCACATTTGGCAAGACTGGCCTTCGGGTCTCGCAACTGGCGCTGGGTACCGGCAACTTTGGGACCGGTTGGGGGCATGGCGCTGAAGTCGGCGAGAGCAAGGCGGTGTTCAATGCTTATGCCGAGGCGGGTGGGAATTTCATCGATACGGCGGACGTCTACCAGTTCGGTCAGTCCGAGGAAATTTTGGGCTCTCTTTTGCAGGGCCGGCGTGAAGAATTCGTGCTCGCGACCAAGTACACCAACGGCGCCACACCGAATGCCGATCGCCTCGTCACCGGTAACAGCCGCAAGGCGATGGTAGCGTCGGTGAAAGCGAGCTTGAAGCGGCTCAAGACGGACCGGATCGATCTTTATTGGGTACATCATCCGGATGGCGTGACGCCATCAGAAGAGATTGTGCGCGGCTTCGAAGATCTGGCCAGAGCCGGTAAGATCCTTTATGCCGGGCTATCGAACTTTCCGGCGTGGCGCCTTGCGCGTGCGGTGACACTTGCCGAGTTGAATCACCTCGTCCCGATCGCTGGCGCGCAATTCGAGCACAGTCTTGTTCATCGTGATCCTGAGGCCGATCTTTTTCCGGCCTCTAGAGCGTTGGGCTTGGGCATGGTGACCTGGTCACCGTTGGGTGGTGGGGCAAATATCGTCAGGGCGAGACAGGGCGCGCCGAAGGGTTAGGTGGAAAGGTCTTTCAGGCTGAAGACTCACCACAGCGAACGCAAGTGCTTGATACCGTGCTTTCCATCGCCGATGAGCTTGGCGCGAGTGCCGATCAAGTTGCGATCGCCTGGGCCGGATCTCACGGCGCAGTGCCGATGATTGGCCCGCGTTCGACGGCGCAGCTCGCCGGCAATCTCGGTGCGATTACCCTTGAGCTCTCAACTGAGCAGATCCAGAAACTGGATAGCGATAGTGGCTCTGGCATCCGCAGCCCCATATCTTGGGTCAACGATGAGCAGGCGAAAGTGATCGCCTAATTCTAAGCTGAATCGCTTCTGGCGAGGACTGGTCACGTTGGCTGCTCGGAAAACGCCTCCCAAGCAAGCTACGCAGGGTTGGCAGTGGAGCACAGTCGTTTGAATGCATGAGAGCCGTGCCCGAACGGTTGCTTCTTGGATTGCTGGCTGACTTGCTGCAATGGTATTTAGCTACTGCGGGTTAGAATTCAGTGGGAAGCACACGAAATCATCTTTGAGTAAAGGAATGTTTTCATGTCACAGCAAAAATGTCCTAAGCACGTTGAGTGTGTCGCACAGCGAATTTAACATAATAAATATTATGCGAAGTATGGCCTGTGATTGGTATTCTAGCTTGGCGCTTACCCCAAGGATTTCCAGTTCACGAAGAACGGGCCTGAATTCACGAAAACATCTCGGGTCAGTGTGGAGTTGCGCTACGCTGAGTTGAAACAGTAAAAACTGAATCACGATGGTCTGCGACATATCGCCACACTGAAGGCGTGTTTTCTGTCATCGTCTGATCAAATGCCAATTTTTCGGTACAATACCGACCGCGAAATCCCTACTTCGTTGGCGACGTCCGATGCTCGGTACGCCACTGTGCGTCGTGTCAGAGTTGTCAGCCCTGGCTAGCAGCGTATGATGCAGGCCGCTAACCGATTGTTGCAGGGCCGAAAAGCTTTCCTCCACTGGGGTCGTGAGATGAGAAAAAGGAACTCCCTCAAGTATTTGAGTGTGATGACGTGGCTAGCCGCGCCATTATTGTTGAGTGGTTGTGGATCCGCTTTGATGGACCCCACCGGCCAGGTTGGCCAGGGTCTGAAATCGCTGATCATTACAGCCTTTGGCTTGATGCTGATCGTGGTAATCCCGGTCATCGTGATGACCATCCTGTTTGCGTGGAAATATCGCGGGACCAATCTCGCGGCCAAATACACGCCAAATTGGGAACACTCGAACATCATCGAGGTCTTTGTTTGGGCAATTCCGTGCGTCATCATCTTTTTCCTCGCCGTTCTGACATGGCAGACGTCGCACACCTTCGACCCGCACAAGCCTATCGCCAGTGAAGACGAAACCATGACGATCGATGCGATTTCGCTCGATTGGAAATGGCTGTTCGTCTATCCGGAAGAAGGCATCGCGACGGTCAACGAGCTCGCTATCCCCGTGGATACGCCGGTTCATTTCCGTGTGACCTCGGGCACCGTCATGAATTCGTTCATGGTTCCCACCCTGGGTAGCCAGATTTACGCCATGGCCGGTATGGCCAACGACGTCTATCTGGAAGGCAATGAGACAGGCACCTTCCGCGGTCGTTCGACCCATTACAGCGGTGAAGGCTTCTCGGAAATGCTGTTCGACACCCACGTGACGTCGGATGCAGATTTCCAGGCATGGGTCGACAAGGTCAAGCAGTCCCCGGAAACCATGACGTTCCCGGATGACTACGACAAGTTGGCCAAGCCTTCGATTGCTAATCCAGTGGAATACTTTTCGCAGGTTTCGCCAGATTTCTATGGCGATCTGATCAAAAGTTACAAAGCGGGTCATGGTGGTACAGACAGCCATGACGAGCACAACGAAGCACGGGAGTCTTCAATGCCCATGAGTGCGCAGGCAGCGGAGTAACGTCATGTTCGGAAAACTCAGCTTAGATTCGATTCCATTCCATGAGCCGATCATCATGGTCACCGTGGCGGCCATCGCCCTCGGTGGTGCCATTGTGGTCGGCCTCATTACCTACTATCGCAAATGGGCTTATCTGTGGACCGATTGGGTGACGTCCATCGATCACAAGAAGATCGGCGTGATGTACTTCCTCGTCGCGCTGGTCATGCTCGTCCGCGGTTTTGCCGACGCCATCATGATGCGGACCCAGCAGGCCCTTGCGGCCGGTGGTGCCGAAGGGTACTTGCCACCCCACCACTTCGATCAGATATTCACCGCTCACGGTGTCATCATGATCTTCTTCGTTGCCATGCCCATGGTCATCGGCCTGATGAACCTGGTGGTCCCGTTGCAGATCGGTGCCCGCGACGTGGCCTTCCCGTTCATGAACAACCTGAGTTTCTGGCTGTTTGCGGTGGGCATGATTCTGGTCAACCTTTCGCTATTCATTGGTGAATTCGCCAAGACCGGGTGGCTGGCTTACGCTCCATTATCGGAACTCAGATACAGTCCGGACGTCGGGGTCGATTACTGGATATGGGCATTACAGCTCTCGGGGATCGGGACGACGCTGACGGGGATCAACTTCTTCGTCACCATCCTGAAAATGCGCACCAAGGGAATGACCCTTTTCCGCATGCCGATCTTCACCTGGACGGCTTTCTGCACCAACGTCCTGATCATTCTGTCGTTCCCGATCCTGACCGTCACCATCGCCCTGCTGACCCTGGATCGTTATCTGGGCATGCACTTCTTCACCAATGACATGGGCGGCAGCCAGATGATGTACGTCAACCTCATCTGGGCCTGGGGGCATCCCGAAGTCTACATCCTGATTCTGCCGGCATTCGGCGTCTTCTCCGAAGTCATCGCGACCTTCACCAAGAAGCGCCTGTTCGGCTACAAGACGATGGTCTGGGCGACAGCCGCCATTACCGTGCTCTCCTTCATCGTATGGCTGCACCACTTCTTCACCATGGGTGCGGGTGCCAACGTCAATGCCTTCTTCGGCATCATGACGATGATCATTGCGATCCCGACGGGCGTGAAGATCTTCAACTGGCTGTTCACCATGTACCGCGGGCGCATTCAGTTCACGACACCGGTACTCTGGACCATTGGCTTCATCATCACCTTTACGCTAGGCGGAATGACTGGCGTCATGCTGGCCGTGCCGGGTGCCAACTTCGTGCTTCACAACAGCCTGTTCGTCATCGCACACTTCCACAACGTCATCATTGGCGGCGTGGTGTTCGGAATGATGGCAGGCTTCACATACTGGTTCCCGAAAGCATTCGGCTTCACGCTCAGCGAAAAATGGGGCAAGCGCTCCTTCTGGTGCTGGCTGATCGGCTTCTACGTCGCGTTCATGCCGCTGTACGCGCTTAGCTTCTTCGGTGCCATGCGCCGCATGCAGTCTTACGAGCAGTCCGAATGGCAGCCGCTGATGATCGTTGCCTGGTTCGGTGCCGTGATCATCGCTTGCGGTATCGCTTGTATCGTCATCCAGCTCGTCGTGAGTATCCGTGATCGCGACAAGAACCGTGATCTGACTGGCGATCCGTGGGATGCCCGTACGCTGGAGTGGTCCACGTCCTCTCCGCCCCCGAACTACAACTTCGCCTATCTGCCCGATGTCGCGTCCATCGACAGCTACTGGGAGATGAAGCAGCAGCCGGGTGGCTTCAAACGGGAACTGGCGACCAAGTTCGAGGACATTCACATGCCCAAGAACACGGCCGAAGGTCCGATCATGTCGCTGTTCGCCCTGTTCTTCGGTTTTGCGCTGATCTGGCACATCTGGTGGCTGGTAGGCTTGGGTGCGATCGGCATGTTCGTGACGTTCATGTTCCGTATCTTCAATAACGATACCGACTACCACGTCAGCGCTGCCGAGGTCGAAAAGACCGAGCGTGAATACCACAAACGGTTGGAGATGCAGGCTTAATCATGGCAACCGACACAATCAAGCAGCACGACGCTCATGCCCACGACGGGCATGAGCACCACGACGCGGGTGCAATGAAGGTCTTCGGGTTCTGGATCTACCTGATGAGCGACCTTGTGATCTTCGGCACTCTATTCGCCACTTTCGGCGTGCTGGCCACGGCGACTGCCGGCGGTCCGACGTCCCAGGAAATCTTCGAACTGCCCTTCGTGCTGGTCGAAACCTTCCTGCTGTTGATCAGTAGTTTCACGTTCGGTCTGGCGGTGCTGGCTCAGAATGCCGGTGACCGCGGTGCCGTGCTGAAGTGGCTGGCAGTAACCTTCCTGCTGGGCGCGGGCTTCATCTCGATGGAAATCTACGAGTTCCATCATTTGATTGCTGAAGGTGCCGGTCCGGACCGCAGCGCGTTCCTGTCGGCGTTCTTTACCTTGGTGGGGACCCACGGCCTGCACGTGACGTTCGGTCTGATCTGGATCGCGATCATGTTTTTTCAGATTTCCAAGCGTGGACTCGATAGCGTGACCATGCCGCGCATGTTGTGCCTCAGCCTTTTCTGGCACTTCCTGGACATCGTCTGGATCTGCGTCTTCTCCTTCGTCTATCTGATAGGAGCCATGTGACATGAGCGATATTCACACTTCGCACGACGGCGCCAGTCACGGCAGCTACAAGTCCTACATCATTGGGCTCGTGCTCTCGATCGTGTTGACGCTGATTTCGTTCGGCGTCGTCATGACCGGCAGTTTCGGCATTCCGACGATGATGATCACGGTGGTGGTTACGGCCATCATCCAGGTACTCGTGCAGTTGGTTCTCTTCATGCACTTGAATACCAAGTCCGAAGGCGGCTGGAACGTGCTTTCCTTCGTCTTCACGGCTGGCATTCTGGTGCTGATCATTGGTGGTTCGCTATGGATCATGCACAACATCCACATCAACATGATGCTGGGCTAAGCCCGCAAATGGCCTTGAAGCCTTATTTGCTGCTGACCAAGCCCGGTATCATCTTCGGCAATCTCGTGACGGTCATCGGCGGCTATTTTCTGGCCGCCGATGACCGTTTCGAACTGTGGTTGTTCCTGGCAACGGTACTTGGCACCTCGCTGGTGGTCGCGTCCGGTTGCGTTTTCAATAACGTGATCGACCGCGATATCGACGGCCACATGGCACGCACCCAGTCCCGTGCCATGGTGACAGGCGAGATCTCGATTCCGATCGCCCTGCTACTTGGCTGCTTGTCAGGTATCTTCGGCTTCGGTTTGCTGGCATGGATGACGACGCCTTTAGCCACTGGTTTCGCGGCATTCGGCTTTGCCATCTATGTGGGTGCCTACAGTCTTTATCTCAAACGTCACTCGGTCTACAGCACGCTGATCGGCAGTTTGTCCGGGGCTTCGCCGCCGGTGATCGGCTACTGTGCGGTAACGGGAACGTTCGATCTGGGTGCCCTGCTGTTGCTGATCATCTTCAGCATGTGGCAGATGCCTCATTCCTATGCGATCGCCATCTTCCGTTTCGATGACTACGCTTCGGCGTCGATACCGGTGCTACCGGTAAAATGTGGCATCGCAGTGGCCAAGCGTCATATCGTGATCTACACGGTGCTGTTCGTGATCGCCTCGGTCATGCTGTCGGTTGCCGGTTATACCGGCTGGGCCTACGCCATCGTCGCCACGGCGGTAGGTCTCTACTGGCTCAGCATCACGCTCAAAGGGTATCGCACCACCAATGATGCCGCCTGGGCCCGCAAGGTCTTTGGCATCTCGATCATGGTGGTGACGACGTTGAGCGTCATGATGTCTGTAGATAGTCGCTTGCCGATCACCGAGCCTCTGGTCTCACTCGCGTTGGGTTGATCAGCGTCTCGAACAAAAAAAGACCGCCGAGGCGGTCTTTTTTTATGTCGGCATCAAGAGATCGGTATCAAGAGAACTACCGATTCTTTAATGCCCTACTTTGTGCGGAAATACCGGTTCAATCGTCCGCCGGTGCGTAGGAACCATCTTCACGATGGATCTCGCGACCGGTCAATGCCGGGCTGAAGACGCAGGCGACGGTCATGCCCTTCTCCTTGCCGCGCAGCCAATGCTCGTCGTGCTGGTCCAGCAGGTACATGTCGCCTGCCTTGATGGTATGAATCTTGCCATCGGCGATGGTTTCGACTTCCCCTTCACCCTCGTAGCAGAATACCGCTTCGATGTGATTCTTGTAGTGAATGTGGGTTTCCGTGCCCGGATGAATTCGGGTGATGTTGAACGAAAAGCCACAATTGTCATCGGCCAGCATCAAGCGGGTGCTGTCCCAGTTGCCGTTCTCGGCTTCGACGAAACGGTCAGTTTTTCGGCATTCGGCGAGATTACGTACAATCATCGATATCAACTCCTAAGGAATATATGAAATGAATGATACAGGGAGTGGAAAGCGGCCCGAGGGGCCGCTTTCTCGAGTCAACGTCGCGTTCAGGCCAGAGATTCTCTAACGCTGCGCTCCAGAATGTCCAGACCTTCGAGCAGGTCTTCATCGCTGATCACCAGCGGGCAGAGGCACTTGACGACTTGACCACCCTGGCCGGCAGTTTCGATGATCAAGCCGTTTTCGAAAGCCTTGGCGGTGATCTTGTCCGCAATGTCCCCTTCACGTACGTCGATGCCACGCATCAACCCGCGGCCGCGCTCGCTTGCCGGATAGCCCATCTCGGTCAGCGAAGCGGCGATTCTGGCAAAGCGCTCCTGGACGATGCGACCCTTGCGCTGCACCTCGAGCTCGAACTGGTCGTCGCTCCAGAAATGCTTGAGCGCGGCAGTAGCCGTCACGAAGGCCATGTTAAAGCCGCGGAAGGTGCCGTTGTATTGGCCCGGCTTCCATTGGTCCAACTCGGGGCGCATCAGGACATGTGCAAACGGCAGGCCGTAGGCAGACAGTGATTTCGAGTTGGTCACGATATCGGGCACGATGTTGGCATGCTCGAAGCTGAAGAACTTGCCGGTACGACCACAGCCCGCCTGAATGTCATCGACGATCAGCAGGATATCGTGCGCGCGGCAAATGCCTTCGAGGCGTTTCAGCCAATCCAGACCGGCGGGATTGATACCCCCCTCGCCCTGCACCGTCTCGACAATGACGCCGGCTGGCACATCAAGTCCGCCAGATTTGTCGCCCAGCAGTTTCTCGAAATAGTCGAGCGTGTCGACGCCTTCGCCGAGGTAGCCGTCGAACGGCAGGAAGCTGGCCCCCTGAGTGGGAATGCCCCCGGTGGCCTCGCGGAACTTGCGGTTACCGGTCGTCGCCAGCGCGCCCATGGTCACGCCATGGAAACCGTTGGTGAAAGTGACGATATTGTGGCGTCCCTTGGCAACCCGGGCCAGGCGAATGGCCGCTTCGGTGGCGTTGGTGCCGGTCGGCCCGGGCAGATGAACCTTGTAGTCCAGTCCACGCGGCTTGAAGATCAATTCTTCCAGCGTCTCGAGATAGTCACGTTTGGCGGTCGACCACATGTCCAGCCCATGAACGATGCCGTTGGACGTGATGTACTCGACCAACGCTTCCTGCAGCTTCGGATGATTGTGACCGTAATTGAGGGTGCCGGCGCCAGCGAGAAAATCGATGTATTCGCGGCCGTCTTCATCGGTCAGGCGAGCGCCCTGTGCCTTGGTAAAGACGACGGGAAACGAGCGAGAATAAGTCCGAACTTCTGATTCCATGCGTTCGAATATCTGAGTCTGCATACAACCTCCTCAGTGGATGGATATCGATAGTGGAGTGATTGACTTGGGAAAGTCGCAGTGAATGCGTAAACGATCGGGCGGAAAAGCCGAGCGAGAAAACGGCCCACGACGTTAGATCCGTCAGCCCTGGATGCGCTGCGGGTCGAACGGACCGATCCGGACGAGATTTTCCGGGTCGTGCTCACCGCCCAATTGATCAGTCGAGAAATATTCGCGGCTGATGAGCGGCGCCTGCCAGCGATCGGCAAGCCGTCGAAACAAGCCCCAGGAGGCCTGGTTATCTGGCGTGATCGTGGTCTCCAGGTGGTTCAACCCGGAGAGCTCCGCCCGCGTCAGCACGGCCTCCACCAGGCGTCGCGCCAAGCCTGTCCCCCGGGCCTTCTCGCCCACGGCTACCTGCCATAGAAAATAGATGTCAGGCGCTGCCGCCTTGACGTAACCGGAGACGAATCCGACGATTTCACCATCTTCCGTGGTTGCGACGGCGCAACTGTCTCGAAACTGTGTCGCCAACAGCAAGTAGGCATAGCCGGAATTGACATCGAGCGGTGGACACGCCTTGACCAACTCGTAGATCCCCCAACCGTCTTCTGTGGTGGGCTTACGAATGAAGAGTGGCATGTCAGGCTTGCCGACGACGGCGTCGGCCACGGTAGGCCTTGCCAAATCTGCCGAAGGCGTAAATGCCGGGTTGGGGTTGGTCATCGTCACGGTCGCTATGGCGAATTTAGGATTCAGAATAACAGTGAGTCAGCCAACCTTCAAACGACAGGTTATTTAGCCGCGCATATTCAATAAATAATATTTATATGCAGCCGGGCTTGCGACTGCCTCGATACCCGAAGTCTAGACGACGAGCGAAGGTCCGTGAGGAAAAGTAGTCGGGGAAATCCCGGGAAGCGATGAGGTACGGGGCTTCGATGTAGCAACGACGTCAAGAGAGTGGGCTTGTGGCGACCAGCCGCCGTTGTTGCATGACTGGGGCCTGCCGATTGACGAAATGCGATGAGGCGAAGCAATAGCCGCCCTGCCGGGCGGCCATTTTGACGTTCAGCGCTCGGCAATGATCAGCGACGCGTCACGCTACGCATGGTGACGAACTCTTCAGCGGCAGTAGGATGAATGCCCACCGTGGCATCGAAATCCGCCTTGGTCAGTTGGGCACGCACGGCAATCGCGATTCCCTGGATCGTCTCGCCCGCGTCGTCGCCCACCATATGAGCACCGACGACACGATCGCTTTCGTCATCGACCACCAGCTTCATCAGGCAACGCTCGTCGCTACCGGACAGCGTGTGCTTCATCGGGCGAAAATCCGCACTGTAGATGCGCACTGCCTTGAAACGCTCCCGTGCTTCTTCTTCGGAAAGGCCGACGGTGCCGATGTTGGGATGGCAGAACACGGCCGTCGCGATGTTCTGATAGTCGAGCGGTGCTGGCGTCTTGCCGCCCTCGTTCTGGGTGAAGTGGTGCTGGACCAGATGCATTGCCTCGGCGAGCGCAACCGGGGTCAATTCGGGGCCGCCGGTCACGTCACCCAGGGCGAGAATCGACGGCACGGAGGATTCGTAGCGGTCGTTGACCTTAAGGGTGCCATCAGTGTTGAGCTCGACGCCCAGCGCCTCCAGGCCGAGTCCTTCCAGGTGGGGTCGACGGCCGGTGGCGGCGAGTACAGCATCCACTTCGAACTGCTCGCCGCTGGTCAACGTCACTTCGAGTCCGCTCTCTACCTTGCGAATGCGCTCGATGTTGGTCTTGAAATGCAGATTGACCCCTTTCTTGGCCATTTCGTCGCGGGTGAACTCTCGTACTTCCCGATCAAATCCACGCAGGAACAGCTCACCGCGGTAGATCAGGCTCGTGTCCGCGCCGAGACCGTTGAAGATGCTGGCGAACTCGACGGCGATGTAGCCACCACCCAGCACCAGGAAGCGCTTGGGAAAGCTGTCGAGATCGAATACTTGGTTGGAGTTGATAGTGTGTTCACTGCCCTCGAACTCGGGCGTCCAGGGCCAGCCGCCCACCGCCACCAGTATCTTCTCGGCGGTGATGCGATCGCCGTTGATCTCGACTGCATTAGCATCGACCACCTTGGCACGACCGTTGATCAGCGTGACGCCGGCGCCATCCAGCAATCGACTGTAGATGCCGTTGAGGCGCTTGATCTCCTCGATCTTGTTGTCGCGAAGTGTCGCCCAGTCAAACGCCGGTGCCTGCGGGATCGTCCAGCCGAATCCAGCGCTGTCCTCGAACGCGTCATGATAATGCGCCGCGTAGGAGTAGAGTTTCTTCGGCACGCAGCCCACGTTGACGCAGGTACCGCCGAGATAGCGGTCCTCGGCGACCGCGACTCTGGCGCCCGTCGCTGCCGCCGTTCGCGCGGCCCGCACACCGCCGGAACCGGCTCCTATCACGAAAAGGTCGTAATCGTAATTCGCCACAATGAAACTCCTTGAAGCAAGATCTTGGGAACAGAATGCCGCGATGATACCAGCCTCGGTGCACTGTCGAAAAAGACCGTGCCTATCGGGGTGATATAAAAAAAGCTTTGGGGATAGGGTGCTAGCGTCGGCGATGCCATCGGGCCCGCTGACCCACTCCTTCACCACTCCTTCACCACGCTTTCGCCACGCCTTCGAAAATCCCGTCGGATAGCCTAGAATCATCGCTTTGCCGGCGCGACAAGACGTCCGTCGATTCACGTATCTCAGGGTGCTGCCATGAGCGATATCAACACGCTACTCGAACAGAATCGACGCTGGGCCGACGGGGTTCAGCAGCGAGATCCGAACTTCTTCGCGCAGCTTTCTCAGCAGCAGAATCCCGACTATCTCTGGATCGGCTGCTCCGACAGCCGCGTGCCTGCCAATCAGATCGTCGATCTGCCGCCCGGCGAAGTGTTCGTTCACCGCAACGTCGCCAACCTGATCTATCACAACGACATGAACGCGCTGTCGGTCGTCCAGTTCGCCGTCGACGTGCTCAAGGTCAAGCACATCATGGTCGTTGGACACTATGGCTGTGGCGGGGTCAAGGCGGCGATCACCGGGGGAGAACACGGCATCGTCGACTACTGGCTCAACAGCATCAGCGAGCTCTATCAGCAGCATCGCCCCACCCTCGAGTCGCTGCCCCTGGAAGAGCAGATCGATCGGATGTGCGAACACAACGTTCGCCTCCAGGTGGCCAACCTGTGTCGGACCAAGATCATTCAGCGCGCCTGGGAGCGCAATCAGCCATTGTCGGTGCATGGCTGGGTCTACGGCCTCACCGATGGGCGCGTCAACGATCTCGGCTGCACGGTATCGCGCGCCGACGAGATGGGCGCCATCCGAATTCAGCCGACGTTCCCCGCCGAAAGCTGATCTCCCCTTCGCGTCTCGTCCTGTCAGCGCACGCCGATCATCGGCTGACGGGACGCTCGTCATTCACGGGTTGAATGCCGCGTTGCGCGATTTCGATTGGGCCCGTTGAACATCTATCAGTAAGGTAGTGGGATAACGGGCCTGCACAGCGGATTTTCAATGCGTCTCACCCTGTTTTTATCCGGCGTCCCGGCCAGCACGCGGGTCTGCGCTCTGATCGTGAGTCTATGGTTGCCCTTGTCGTGTTCGGCGCTGGCTGGCGATATGCCCGCCGATAATGGCTTTGTCGACGATGACCGAGACATCACGCTCAGAGTGGCTTACGACACCGACCCGGTATCTCTGGATATCCACGAGCAGCTCTCCATTCGCATGCTCCAGCTGTCGCATCTGACTTTCGATCCGCTGGTGCGCTGGAATCGGGATCTCGAGCTCGAACCTCGCCTGGCGACCGGCTGGGAACGGATCGACGACACCACAATGCGCTTCCATCTGCGTCACGGCGTGACCTTTCATAGTGGCAATGTTTTCACGGCCAGGGATGTCGTATGGACGTTGCAACGTCTCAGGCGCAGTCCGGACTTCCGTGCAATTTTCGAACCGATCGAGCGGGCCGAAGCGATCGACGATTTCACCGTCGATCTGCATACGCGCAAGCCCTACCCGCTGCTGCTCAACCTCGCCACTTATCTTTTCCCGATGGATAGCCGGTTCTACACCGGCACCTCGGCGGACGGACGCGACAAGGCCGAAATCGTCAAGAACGGCAATTCGTTTGCCTCGAATCACCTGTCCGGGACCGGACCGTTCGAGATCGAGGAGCGCCATCCCGGCGTCAGGACCGAGTTCGAACGCTTTCCCGGCTACTGGGATACCGAGTCGCCCGGCAACGTCGATCATCTGGTGATGACGCCGATCGCCGAGAATGCCACCCGGGTCGCTGCGCTGCGCGCCGGCGATGTCGATTTCATCTCGCCGGTGCCTTTCAACGCGATGCAGCGGCTTCGCCATGCCGACGGGATCCAGCTGATCTCCATGCCCGGAACCCGTATCACCATGCTGCAGCTCAACGAACGTCGGGTTCCGGCTTTCCGTGATAGCAGGGTGCGTCGTGCGTTCACGTACGCCGTTGATCAGACGGCCATCGCCGAGCGCCTGCTGAAAGGCTTCGCGACGCCGGCGGCACAGATGTCGCCCGAGGGCTATGCGGGTCACGTGGCGACGCTGCAACCGCGTTACGATCTTGGCAAGGCGCGTGAACTGATGCGTGAGGCCGGCTATGCCAAGGGCTTTACGGTCACCCTGATGGCGCCCAACAACCGTTACGTGAATGACGCCCAGACGGCGCAGGTTGCGCTGGCGGTGGCTGCTATGCTGGCCAAGATCAACGTCGCCGTCGAATTCGAGACGTTGCCCAAGAACCATTACTGGGCCGAGTACGACAAGCGCGCCGCGGACATGATGATGATGGGCTGGTACTCGGATACCGGCGATTCGGCCAATTTCTTCGAGTACCTTACGTTCTGCACCGATCCTGAGACCGGCGCCGGCCACTACAACGCCAGCGAGTACTGCAATCCGGCGATCGATGCGCTGGTCGAACGGGCGAACCTCACCATGCAGCCGGAGGCTCGCGCGCGCCTGCTGAAGCAGGCCGAGCAGTCGATTCACGATGACGCCCCCTTCATCCCCCTGTACTGGCAGAATCTTGCCTGGGCGGCGTCGGATCGCGTCGATATCGCGCCGGTGCTGAACGTGATCAACATGCCCTATCTGGGCGACGTGGTCGTTCACCCCCGATGATCATGTTTCTGATTCGACGACTGTGCCAGGCGATCATGGTGATGTTCGTCATCAGCGTGATCGGCTTCACCCTTCAGAGTGGCCTGGGCGATCCGGTGCGCCAGCTGCTGGGGCAGGCCGCGACGGACGCCGATATCATGGCGCTGCGCCAGTCGCTGGGATTGAACGACCCGCTATGGCTGCAGTATCTGCACTTCGCGGGTAACGCCATGCGCCTGGATTTCGGCAACTCCTACTTCTTTCATGAGCCGGCGCTCGAGGTAATCGCACGCTATCTGCCCGCGACCCTCGAGCTGATCGTGACCAGTGCCGTGATCACGCTGCTGCTGGCGGCGCCGATGGGTGTCTACTGCGCGATTCGCCCGCGCAGCTGGCTATCGAAAACGCTGATGGGTCTCTCGGTGGTGGGCATTTCGGTACCCGTGTTCCTGACGGCCATGGTGCTGATCCAGCTCTTTTCGATCGGTATTCACGTGACGTTATTTCCCGAGGGGACCGGCTGGGGCAGCTGGCTCAATCAGGCGCTCTCCACCCAAGGCGGAATGCCCGCCTACGGACGGGGCAGCCCGGTACACGTCTGGGGTGTCTGGAGCACCAATTTCGCCTCGTGGCGAGGTTGGCTCTATCTACTGCTCCCCGCCCTGTCGCTGGCCTTCGTCATGCTGCCGCTGTTCGTGCGTCTGATCCGCGCCGAAATGCTGGAGGTGCTGGAATCCGACTATGTGCGATATGCCCGGGCGCGAGGCATCCGGGCGTCACGTATCTACTTTCTACACGCGCTGAAAAACACGCTGCTACCGGTGATCACCCTGGGCGGCGTTCAGATCGGCACGCTGGCGGCCTACACCCTGCTGACGGAAACCGTCTTTCAATGGCCTGGCGCCGGGCTGATGTTTCTCGACGCGATCGAACGCGCCGATATGCCGCTGATCGTCGCCTACCTGATGGTGATCGGCGCCATCTTCGTGGTTATCAATACCCTCGTCGATCTGCTCTATCGCGTGTTGAACCCGCGCATCACGATCAGCGGGAGGCCGGCATGAAGCAGGATCGAGCTGGGACTGAGACGCGCTGGCGACGCTTTGGCGACTCCTACTTCGTCTATCGATTACGCCGCGACCGCCTGGCCCAGCTCTGTCTGGCGCTGTTCGTGCTGATGATGGCGAGCATCCTGGCAGCGCCCTGGATCGCCCCGAGCAATCCCTACGACCTGGCCCAGATCGATCTGCTCGACTCCGAACTGCCGCCGTTCTGGCTCGCGGGGAGCGAGCCCGGCTTTCCGCTGGGGACCGACGCCCAGGGCCGGGATCTGCTGTCGACCATCCTCTACGGTGCCCGGGTATCGATCGCGATCGGCCTGGGCGCGGTGATGCTTCAGGCGATGCTGGGCACGGCGCTGGGACTGCTTGCCGGCTATCGCGGCGGTGTCATCGATACCCTGCTGATGCGTCTGGTCGATATCCAGCTGTCGTTTTCGACGCTGATGATGGCAATCATCATTGGTGCGGTAGTCAAGACGGCGTTTGGCGGCGCGTTCTACGGCGACTATGGCGTGGTGATACTGATTCTCGTCATCGGTTTGAGCGAATGGCCTCAGTACGCGCGTACCGTCAGGGCCAAGGTACTGGTGGAAAAGCACAAGGATTACGTTGATGCCGCCCGCGTGCTGGGTTATTCGGGGCGTCGCATCATGTTGCGACATATTCTGCCCAATACCTTGTCGCCGATTCTGGTGATCTCCACCGTGCAGATCGCCAACGCCATCATGGCCGAAGCGGCACTCTCGTTTCTGGGCCTGGGCATGCCGGAAACCCAGCCGTCGCTCGGTTCGTTGATCAAATCGGGATTCGACTACCTGCAGTCCGGTTCCTGGTGGATCACGCTGCTGCCCGGTCTATTCCTGGTAGCGTTCGTGCTGGTCGTCAATCTGCTGGGAGACTGGCTGCGCGATACGCTCAATCCGCGCCTTCCTGAAGGACCACTATGAGGGCCAATCCCATGGCACTGCTGGAAGTCGAACATCTCGATGTCCGCTTCCCGCTAAGGCGGGGGGAAATACGGGCGGTCCGTGATTTGAGCTTCTCGCTCGAGCGAGGCGAACGGCTGGGCATCGTGGGTGAGTCCGGCGCCGGCAAGTCGGTGCTCGCTTTCAGCCTGCTGAAATTGCTCTCGCGCCCCGGGCGTATCGTAGCTGGCAAGGTCCGCTTCGAAGGGCGCGAGTTGACCTCGCTGTCCGAACGGCAGTTTCGGCGACTGCGAGGAAATCGCCTGGCAATGATCTTTCAGGATCCGTTGACCACCCTCAACCCGGTATTGACCATTGGTCAGCAGATGATCGAAAGCCTCAAGGCGCACCGACGACTCTCGACTCGCCGGGCCAGGATCGTCGCCATCGACAAGCTGCGTCAGGTCCAGGTGTCGTCACCCGAACGCCGCCTCGAGCAGTATCCGCATCAGCTTTCCGGCGGACTCTGTCAGCGCGTGGTCATTGCCATCGCGCTGCTGCTGGAGCCGGATATCATCATCGCCGACGAGCCCACCACGGCGCTCGACGTCACGATTCAGGCCGAGATCATCACCCTGCTCAAACGGCTGTGCGATGAACACGACGTCGGTCTGATCGTGATCTCCCACGATCTGGGCGTCATCGGCCAGCTGACGCAACGGACGCTGGTGATGTACGCCGGGCGTATCGTCGAGCAGGGGCCGACCCGCGAGATCATCAATGACGCCCAGCACCCGTACACTCAGGGCCTGATCAATGCCCTGCCGCAGATGACGCTGCCGAGACAGCGCCTGCATCAGATCCCCGGTTCGATGCCGACGCTCTCCGAGGTACCCAGCGGTTGCGCCTTTAATCCCCGTTGCGCCTATCGCATGACGCCTGAAGGATTGCCGCGCCGAGACTGCATCGAAAACGTGCCCCAGCCCGTTCGCTCCGGTGAGTGTCAGGTGGCCTGTCATTGGGTCGCCGAGTTGATCGCCCGCGAGCCGTCCGAGGAGCGCGCGACATGACCCAGCCCGAGACACTGGAGACGCTGGGGCGCGCCGCCGACACGCCGGAGCCGCTGGTCAGCGTTCGGCGGCTGCGCAAGCGCTTCGCCCTGCATCCGGAACGCCTGCTGCCGTGGCGATTCGACAGACGTCAGCGTGGCTGGCGGCGAGAGCGAATTCATGCCGTCAACGGTGTCGATCTCGATATTCAGCGTGGCGACGCGCTCTGCGTGGTCGGGGAATCGGGATGTGGCAAGTCGACGCTGGCCCGCCTGATCATGGGCTTGGTGACGCCCAGCGACGGTGAAGTGCATTACGACGGCCGGCGTATCGATCATCTGAATGCCAGACAGTGGCAGCCGTTTCGGCGGCGCATGCAGATGATCTTCCAGAACCCTTACGCCTCGCTCAATCCCCGTCTGACGGTACGACAGGCGCTGGAGGAGCCGGTTCGTATCCATCACCCCGACTGGTCCCGAGACCGGGTCGGGGCGAAGGTCGAGACGCTGATGGCCGATGTCGGCATCGATAGCGGCTGGGGCGATCGTTTCGCGCATGAATTTTCCGGGGGGCAGCGCCAGCGTATCGCCATTGCCCGGGCGCTGAGCGTCGATCCCGAGTTCGTGGTGGCCGATGAACCTGTCTCGGCGCTCGACGTCTCGGTGCAGGCCCAGGTCCTGAATCTGATGATGGACGCCCAGGCCTCGCATCGATTGACCTATCTCTTCATCACCCATGATCTGGCGGTCGTCGAGCATTTCGCCACTCGGGTGGCGGTGATGTATCTGGGTACGATCTGTGAACTGGCTGACGCCGATACGCTGTTCGCGCATCCCCGACATCCGTATACCCGGGCGCTGCTGGCGGCGAGCCCCCGACTGGACGACGCCTTCCCCGGCCAGCTGCGACTGAGCGGGGAACTATCGATGCCGCTGCAGGCGCCCTCGGGCTGCGTGTTCCGCGATCGCTGTCCGCATGCCAACCGGCGTTGCCGCGAGGCGGCCCCCACCCCGATCACGTTGGATCGCGGCCACCAGGTCGCCTGCCACGCCGTCGAGGAGGGACGCATCTGATGGCCGTCGATGATGGTCGCCACATGGCGTATCGGTTAGGCTGGCCGCAACCGGCTCTGTGCAGATGAGGTGATGTGCCAACCCGCCGTCCGCGACATCGCAACAGCGTGATTGACGATAGAGAACACCATGGAACTACGTTGGCTCGAAGACTTCATCGTCTTGGCCGAAACGCGTCATTTTTCCCGTGCCGCCGATCAACAGAATGTCACCCAGCCGACCTTTTCGCGACGCATCAAGCTGCTCGAAGAATCAATGGGCGCCACGCTGGTCAATCGTCAGACACTGCCGCTCAGCCTGACCCCGGCCGGCGAGGAATTTCTGATTCTGTGCAAGCAGATCAGCGAGCGCGTGCGAGTGACCCGGGAGCGGCTGAAGAATCTCGACCGAGAGGACGCCCGTCGCGTCAAGCTGGCGGCGCCCCAGAGTCTGGTGACGCATTTCGTCCCCGCCTGGCTGGAGGCGAACGCAATCAGCCAGCAGGTCGAACCTTACCTGCGCGCGACCGGCTGGCTGATCGAGGACTACTTTCACGCGCTGGAACGTGGCGAGGTCGATCTGGCGCTGTGTTACTGGCCACAGGGGCGCACGGCGCTGGACCTGGATCTGACCGGCGTGCGCTATCTGGAGATCGGCGAAGAGCGTCTGGTGCCGGTGAGCGTGGCCAATCCCGACGGCCAGCCGCGTTATGCGCTGCCGGGGGACAAGCGAAGCCCGCTGCCACATATCGCCTATCATTCCGGCGGCCTGATCGCCGCGGCACTGCAGGCACACTGGACGCGTTCGCGTCAGGAGGTGCA
Organism: Salinicola halimionae; assembly: GCF_003206065.1. GTDB lineage: Bacteria > Pseudomonadota > Gammaproteobacteria > Pseudomonadales > Halomonadaceae > Salinicola > Salinicola halimionae. The sequence continues at coordinate 1,241,607 of NZ_PZJQ01000004.1, forward strand.
TCTCTCGACGCTCAACGAAAGCGTCCAGACCTCCAATATTCGTGAACTGGTGCAGCAGGGTTACGGCCTCGGTTGGCTGCCCTGGCGCACGGTTCGGCAGTTGCTCGAGACCGGCGATCTGACACGGGCCGGCGACCAGCGCTGGGACGTGTCGCTGTCGCTGCGCCTCCATTTTCGCCACGATAGCCGGCACCCTTCGTTAGCGGGCCTGCTGACGCAACTTTCTGCTGCTCATCGATGAGCCCTAGGACAGGAGACGCTCAATGACGTCCGACGACAACACCGTCGAAGCCCTTCAACGCGCCCATCTGGAACGCCTGCAGGCCGCCTACGCCACGATTCTGGCCGAACAGGGTTTCGATGCGGTGCTTATCTACAGCGGCCATGCCGGCACCTTCTTTGCCGACGACCAGCAAGCGTCGTTCAGAGGCTACGGTCACTTCGTCCACTGGACCGGCGCCAGCCATCATCAGCACGACTGGCTGCTGGTTCAGCCGGGTCGCGCGCCGCGCTGGTACTACTATGCGCCGGCGGATTTCTGGCATCTTCCGACATCCGCGCCAGCGGGCGTGCTGGCAGAAGTCCTGGCGTTGCAACCGCTTCGTGATACCGGCTGGCCGCCCCCGCAGGAGGTTTCCGCTCGTCGACTGGCGGTGATCGGCGACCTGGACGCCTCGTCGATGCCACTGGGGGCGGAACTCAATCCGCCGGCACTGATCGCCGCTCTGGATGAGCTGCGCATGCGCAAGGACGATTACGAGCGCCACTGTCTGTTCGTCGCCAACCAGTGGGCGCTGGCCGGCCACGAGGCAGCGCGCGACGCCTTCGCGATGGGTGCCGGCGAGCTCGATATCCAGCTCGCTTATTTGGCCGCCACGCGTCAGCGGGAATCTCAGGTCCCTTATCAGAACATCATCGGCATCAATCATCATGCCGGCACTCTCCACTACCAGCACTACGCCTCGGCGGCGCCCGCGACGCCGAAGTCGCTGCTGGTCGACGCCGGCCACGCGCACGCCGGCTACGCCGCGGACATCACCCGCACCTGGGCTTCCATTCACGCCGACCCGCTATTCGAGCGTCTCGTTCAGGGCGTGACCGATTACCAGCACCGCCTGATCGCGCAGCTGGCGCCGGGGCTCAATTTCGTCGAGCTGCACCTCGACATGCATCAATATCTCGCCGAACTCCTGGTCGATACCGGGCTGACCTCGATGACCCCGGCCGCGGCAGTCGAAAGCGGGCTGACGCGCGCTTTCTGCCCTCACGGCCTGGGACACAGCCTGGGCATACAGGTTCATGACGTCGGTGGCCGGCAGCGCGATAGCCGGGGGACGCCGTTGCCGCCGCCGGTGGCCGATCCGGCGCTGCGCCTGACCCGCACGGTTGACGAAGGCATGGTGGTGACGATCGAACCGGGGCTATACGTGATCCCGATGCTGCTGGAACCCTTCCGTCAGGGCTCGCAAAGCCGTGCCATCGACTGGGCGGCCATCGACCGGCTCGAGGATCATGGCGGCATCCGGATCGAGGACAACGTGATCATCACGGGGCAAGGTCACGACAACCTGACCCAGGGCGCACCGATTCCCGATGCGTGAGACTCGCCCGTCCGGCACGATCGCCGCGGCCGACTTCGATCCGCCGTGGTGGCTTCGCAATGCGCATGTGCAGACGCTGCTGCCGCGCCTGCTGCGGGGGCGATCGTTGAGGCAGGATCCCGAGATCGTGAATCTGCCGGACGGCGATTTCGTGGAGCTGGCATGGGCGAGCCCTGCCCCTGCCAGCGACGCCGCGCCGATCTTCCTGCTCTTCCATGGCCTGGAAGGATCATTCGATTCGCCGTACGCGCGGGAACTGCTGTACACCGCGTCAAATCTCGGATGGCGTGCCGTGCTGATGCATTTTCGGGGCTGCGGTCGGGAGCCGAATCGACTGCCGCGGGCGTACCATTCCGGCGATACCGCAGACGCCCGCTGGATCATCGATCTGCTGGCGCAGCGTTATCCCGGTGCGTCGATGGTGGCGGCGGGTGTTTCCCTGGGCGCCAACATGCTGCTCAAGCTGGTCGCCGAACACAGCGCCGATGAGCTGCCGCTGACCGGCGCCATCGCGATCAATGCCCCGCTGGATCTCGCCGCGAGCGCCGACACCCTCGATCGCGGCTTCGCGCGGGTCTATCAGCGCTATCTGCTACGACAGCTTAAGCGCAAGGTGATGACTCGGCTGCAGACGATGTCGCTACCGCTGAGAATCACCTCCTCGGATATTCGGCACCTGAACACTTTCTGGGCCTACGACAACGATATCACCGCGCCAATGCACGGTTTCCGTTCGGCCAGCGATTATTATTGCCGCGCCTCGGCGGGCCCGCTGCTGGGCGAGATCGATACACCCACGTTGGTGCTGCACGCCGCCGACGATCCGTTCATGCCACGAGATCTGTTCTCACGCCTGCCGGCCCCTTCCTCATCGGTTCGGGTCGAAATCGCACGATACGGTGGTCATGTTGGATATGTCGAAGTGTGTGGCGGTCGGCTGCGCTCCTGGCTGGCCCGTCGGATCGGGGCCCAGCTCCAGCAGTGGGCACCCTGCCCGTCCGAGCCGCCGAGTTGTCCTTCTGAACCGAGATCCCGCCTATCCGAACCGGCTGCCCGTCCCGCTCGGCAGGATCAGTGAGTCGGGACAGGCAGGAAACCCTGTACGGAAGCCGACCGAACGTGCGGTCAGGCCGTCAGCGGACAGGTCACGCCGGTTCCCTTCAGTCCGCAATAGCCGTTGGGATTCTTGGCCAGATACTGCTGGTGATACTCCTCGGCGTAGTAGAACGTATCCAACGGCCGAATCTCGGTAGTGATGGCCCCTAGCCCGCGCGCCTGCAACGCCGATTGATACTCGTCTCGACTCAGTTGTGCTGCCGTCTGCTGCGCGTCGCTGGTGGTATAGATCGCCGAGCGATACTGCGTGCCCATGTCGTTGCCCTGGCGCATGCCCTGAGTGGGATCGTGCGCTTCCCAAAAGGTGCTAAGCAGGGATTGAAGCGTCACTCGAGCCGGGTCATAGACGACCAGAACGACCTCGGTGTGGCCTGTCCTGCCCGAGCATGTCTCTTCATAGGTCGGATTCGGCGTGACACCGCCGGCATAGCCCGCCGCCGTCACGACGACGCCTTCCTGTTCCCAGAATAGGCGTTCGGCGCCCCAGAAACAGCCGGCCCCGAGCACGATCTGCTCGGTCCCCGCCGGAAACGGTGGCTGAATCGAGGCGCCATTGATCAGGTGCTCGCCGCTGATGGCGATGGGCGTATCGCGCCCCGGGAGTGCTGTTTCCGCGGTGGGGAGCGATTCGGAACGTCGTTGAAACATGGTCATCTCCCAGATGTCGAGGTCGGCGCCCGAGGCGTCGGACGCCGTTGAGGTCAATTGCCGGTGGCTTTCAATTGCCGGTGGCACGACCGAGGCTGAAGGTATAGATCAGATCCACGGCCTGCGCAGCACCGGAGACCGCTTGAAGATAGAGATTCTGGATCAGGCGGTAGCGCAACGTCAGTTCGGCGATGGGAGAGAATATGCCGACGCCGTAACTCACCTTCAAGTCATCGAAGACATATCCGCTGACCACGACCTGACTGTCGTCGCCGGATCCCGATGCATCGAGGCTCAGATCCTGGACCCCGAACGCTTCGCCGACCTGACCCACCGCGCTACCGGTCTGAGAGAGCGACAGCCCAATCAACGCCGAAGTCAGGGCATCGTCACCGCCGCCGGCGTCCTCCGGTGCTCGCCCGCGCAGAATGTAGGAAAGCGCCCGGCTTTCCGTCATTGCCGGCTCGGAGAAGATCGTCAGCCGTGGCGCCGATGCCGAACCGGTGACCCGCAGCCCGGCGACCACGTCGTCCTCGGTGGTGTCGGGATTGCGAATCGCCTCGAACTGCAGACTTGGCTGCGAGGCCGCGCCACTGAACAGCACCTGCCCCTGGCGAATGATCAGATCCTGACCGAAAGAGGTGTACGTGCCGTCGGTCAGATTGACGTCGCCATACAGCTGGACCGGGCCGGTGCCCTGACGAACCTGTAGATCGCCGGTGAGCCCGGCTTCGAGGCCGTAGGCTTCCAGCTTCATGTCGGGCCCGAGATGCAGGTTGACGCGAACATCGAGCTGCATGCCGGCATCGGCCAACGCCTGTGCGGTACCCGCCCCGTCTTCGCTCTCCCGGGCGGCGGCGGCTGCCTGCTGCTGGCGATCATCTTCTTCACTGATGATCACGGTATCGCTGCTGGGCGCCTGTGCCGAGGCAGGCAACTGGCCGATCTCCAGACGCGCCCACGGCACGGTCACGTCGCCGCGTACCTGAAGTCGCTGCGGCATCGCATGAATCTGCAGGTCCGGCGACACCCGCAGCCGACCGTAGGCCGGCATCGCCACCAGCAGCGGCGAGTCGGTGCCATCGATATTGACGTTGGCTCGCCAGTTGGCCGGATCTCGCCAATTGGCGTCGCCGGTCAGCTCGAGGCGGCCGTCATCGCTCTGCACGAAACCCTGCAGCGTCGACGATTGGCCCTGCAGGGCCAGCGTCAGTTTGGCATCGGTCACCGCGACCGGCGATACGCCACCCTTGACCTTGACGCCATCGATGACGACATCGCCATTCAGCGCCGGCATGGCCAGCGTGCCGCCGAGCGAGACATCACCGTTGATGGCCCCTTCCAGTTGATCGATGCCTGCCACTAGTGGCCGATAGGGGCTGAAGCGGAGATCGCTCATCTGCAGCCGCCCTTGCAGCGCGCCGTCGCCGGCCGGGTCGTCGACTTGGGCCTGGAGCTGAACTCGCCCCGCGTCTTCCAGTTGCAGATCGAGCTGGGTCCGGGCCCGCTGCTGATTGGCATCCAGCGACAGCGACATCGTTGCCGCCGGCACTTGCCACGGCGCGCCGCGCGCATCGACGCCGCTGACCGCGACGTTGCTGTCGATATCGGCTTTGGCGGCCCAGGCCTGACCGCCACGTGACCAGCTGGCAATCAGCTTGCCGCCGGTCTGGCCGTCGATCTGCCAACCATCGGGCATGAAGTCGTCGAGCAGTGCCATCGGAATGTCATCGATCGACAGCGCCGCTCGGCCCTGGTCCGCGGAAGCGGTCATGCGTTCGGTCAGGCATAGCGCCCCGCCTTGCTGCCGATCGAGACAGAACGGCGAAATCATGGCGCTGGAATGGGTCAAGTCGGCATTGAAGCCCAGCGAGTCGCGCAACGCGATATCGCCGTAGTCGGTCGAGGCCGAGAGCCGCGAGAATGCGCCTTTATAATGCTGGAATGCGCTGTCGAGGCCCCCCTGCAGGCGAATGGAGGCCTGCGAGAGCGGCAGACCTTCACCGCCGCTCACGTCGAGAGAGAGCTGATGGCTGGACAGCCGGCCCTGCAGGCCCAGATCGATGGCGCTGATCTGTTGACCGCCGGCCTGAATGCCAGCGGCATTGAAATCGACGTCGAACTGCGGATCCTGCGTCCCGGTGGAATTGGCTTTCAACGTCAATCGATCGAGGCGGTTCTCCGCATAGCCGATACCGCTGCCCTGCAGATCGATGGCGATCTGCGGGCGTTCCAGGGTGCCACGCCCCTCGAACTGGCCTCGCAGGGCGCCCGAGAGTGCTGGCAGAATCGTGCCCAGCGCGGGGGCGTCGATACGGCCGTCGATATCGAGATTCTGGTCGACGCGCCCGCTGGCGGTGACCCGATTGGTACCCTGACGGAAATCCAGCTCGCGGATATTCCACTGCATCTCGCTGTTGCCATCGATCTGTGCATTCAGCTTGAGCGCTCGCTGCTGGAGCCTGCCATCGATCGCCAACTGAGGGACCGACAGCTGCCAGCCGCCATCGTCGCGCATGGCGAATGCCGCGCGCGTCTGACCGTTCAGCTCTCCGGTCACGGCCTGGGTGAAAGCGCCCAGCGGTAGTTTTTTGAAATCGAGGTTCACGCTCGCCGAGAGCACCGGCGTCCAGCGTACCGTGCCCTGGCTATTAAGCTCGCCGCCCTGACTGGCGACGTGCATCGGCTGCCACTGGAAATGACTCAGATCGCCCTCTCCGGCCACCGTCAGCGCGACGGGCGGCAGTCCCTGTCCCTGCCCGGCAAGATCCACCGCGGCGCGATAGTTCTCGAGAGTGCCATCGACATCCAGGGTCAGGTGGTCGAGCTGGTATTGCGGCGGCGCAGAATCGGCGGCGGCAACGCCACGCACCGCCCGCGCGGCCTCGATAGCCGTTGGGTCGATGGTTGCGGCAACGTCGAGCCCTTCGCCCGAGTCGGGTAGAGACGCGAACGGGCTCGTCGCCAACGGCCAGCGCAGCTGGCCCGTTTCGACGTGTAGCGAAAACGGCAGACCTGGTTCGAAGGCCTGCACTCGAGCATCGATCGCGGCTCTGGCTTCGCCGTCGGTGCGTAGTTTGACGTCGAGATCGGCGAGCGTGCCGGAAGCGTCGAGTGCAACCGTCTGCCCGTCGATCGGCGCCCGCGTGACGCGGCCATTCAGCGATAGCGAGAGCGGGATATCACCCTGCAGTTCGGCGCTCGCCGTGAGCTCGACGTGGCCGTCAGGGGCATCCACCATCAGTCTCTGTATCTCGATGTTGCGGTCAACGGCGGAGAACGCTAGCTCCAGCCGGTTCAGTTGCTGTGGGCTCGGCCCGTCGAGTCTGACATCGCTGATCGTCAGGCTGGGTGCCTCGACTTCCAGCGGCAGCTGAATGTCGGGTAGCTGCTGGCGAAGATCATGCAGCGTCTGCTCGATCCGTTCGACGCGAGCGTCGCGCTGCGAGGTATCCCCATCCGCCACGTTGGCCGCCGCGGCCAGCGTCAATGGCGCCAGTACGGCTGCCACCAGATCGTCGGAGTCAGCGTCGGCACCGGCTGTCGACGATGCGGCTCCAGAGGCGACAGTAGCCGGCGTCGCCGGAGACGCGGCGCGTTCGCCAGTCGCGTCCTCGTCGGCAGCCTGAACGGCCAGCGCCGCCTGCATGGCGTCCGGACTCACGACGCCGGGGCCAAGATCGGGCATGGCCAGCGCCTGGTCCGGGCTTTGCGGCAATCGAATGCGCGCCTGGTTCAGCGTCGTCGGCAGTAGCTTCAGGTGATTGCCGGCCATTTCGGCGCCGGTCTGGAAATGCTGCCAATGAACGTCGGTGCCGTCGGCCAGTTGAACGCTGACGTCATCCAGCCGCACCTGGCGAATCTCGATCGGTAGCGGTACCGAGATCGAGGGCATGCCGCTGTCGCCGTCCGTTTCGGGAGGCGGCGTCGGTTGCTGATCACTCTCGCTCATCCGGATACGCGCACCGACCACGCTCAGATCGTCGAGACACACGCGTCCCTTGAGCAGGCAGTCATCGGCCCAGGCGAGGTGAAAGTGATCCACGGCCACATCCAGCGTGCCGGCCGACAGGTGCAACCCGTCGATGGTCAGCTCGTCGAGCGGGGCGCCCTCGAAACGCTGCGCCTCGACCCAGCCGCGCGACTGCGCCTGATCGAACAGCCAGTGGCTGCCCCAGGGAGACAGGCCCAGTCCGATGAGCGTCAGCACCAGGCCCAGTAGCCACAGGATCAGGAACAGCAGCAGCCGAATCAGAACTCCGGTCCGATGGAGAAATGGAGACGCCAAGAATCCTCCTCGTCGTCAAACGGGTGGGCGATATCGAAACGAATCGGCCCAACGGGTGAAATCCAGCGCACGCCAACACCGGCGCCGGTCTTGAGCTCATCTGGCCACCATTCGTCGAAGGCGTTGCCCGTATCGACGAACGTGGCGCTCCAGAAGTTGCCGGTCAGATGACGCTGGTATTCGACGCTGCTGGTCAACATGTGTTGGCCGCCCAGCAGTTCTCCATCATCGTTTTCCGGGGACAGACTTTCATAGGAGTAGCCGCGGATACTCTGATCGCCCCCGGCGAAGAAACGCAGCGACGGTGGCACCTTGTCGAAGGTGTTGGTGGCCATGGCGCCGCCGCCGATCCGACCGACGAAACGGTTTTCGCTACCCAGCATGCGCACCCACTGGGAATCGAAGGTGGTTCGCACGAAGCGAGCGTCCGAACCCCAGGATGGATCCGACCACTCCAGCGTCAGCTGCTGCTTGTCGCCCCAGCTCGGGAAGGTCTCGTTGCGCTTGCGGGTGCGCGACCAGCTGATGCCGGGATAGAGCAGCAGCACGGCGTCGTCCTGATCGGCCTGGGTAAAGTCTTCGTAAGTGGTCTGCCAGTAGAGATCCTGAATCCAGCCATTGGAAAACTCCCAGTGGCGTGCCAGCTGCACCGAGCTCTCGAAGCTCTTGGTGTCTTCGTTGTCGATGTTCTTGAGCCCGTAGCGAACGCGGTAACTGTCCCGCAACGGGTTGGCGAGCGGAATCGTATATTCCCCGGAGACGCGCTGCTCCGGCGCCGAAAGAAACAGCGAGTTGGTCAGACTGTGGCCGTAACGATTGAGCCAGGGCATGGTCCAGGTGAACTGCGTTCGCGGACCGACGTCGGTGGCGTACCCCACCCCGACCTCGAACTGATGGCGATCCGCCGGCGTCAGTTCGACATCGACCGGCACGATCGTCGGCTGGCTGTCAGTCAATTCACGGGCCGCACTCAGGCCGGGGCCACCCATGACTTCGGTGCTATCGGCCGTCGTGTCACGCCCGGTTGCGGCGCTCCACCATCGGCTGGGCGGCGTCGGGGAAGCGTCTTCATTGACGCGCGGGCGCACCGCGACCCCGGCAAACCAGTTGGTTTGTCCCAGGTTCTGATTGAGCGTTGCCAGATCCCCGGCAATGTAGGGATCGCCCGGTTCGAACGGAATCATGTTTCTGAGCCGGCGCTGCTCGATCTGGCTGCCCTTGAAGTGAACGTTGCCGAAGCGATAGCGTGTTCCGCTATCGAAGTCGAGAAAGATGCGGGCGCTGTTCTCCCACGGCCGAACTTCGATACGCTGCTGGCGAAAGCGCGAATTGAAGTAGCCTCGTTCCAGTGCCAGCGTGGAAATCTTCCCCTTGTAACCGTCGTAGCGCGAGTGCAGCAACGGGTCGCCGACCTTGAGCGGACTGCTCGCCATGACCTGCTCGAACGCCTCGTCCTGTTTGGCATCGCCCTCGAGCGAAAGATCGACCTGAGTGATCTGCGTGCGCTCGCCGGGTTTGATATCGATGACGACGCGTTTGTTATCCTCGTTGGGGTAACGGGTGGCGAGACTGGCGTTGTAGTAACCGAACGCCTGCAGTGCCTTCTCGGCACGATCACGTACCACGCCGTCGAGACGTTCGCGGGTGGCCTGGCTGTCGGCTTCCAGCTCCGAGAGAATGTCGACGACGTTCTTCGCCGGTGGGCCACTCAATCCCTTGACGGTGACATCGAGCGCCCAGGCATGCCCTGCCGCGGGTAGCACAAGGCACAGCAGTCCCATCCGTAGGACTCTAGCTTGAGACATCGGCTCAACCTCCGCCGCGCTGTAGGTTGGAAACGTTGGTGATCAGCGACGTCACGCGACGCGTCAGCTGAGCGCGACTGGCCTCGAGCGACCCCAGCCGTTCCCTGAGGTCGCGAATCTGGGACGCGCTGGCGCCGGTGGGCATATCGCTGATACGCGACTGCAACGATTCGAGACTCGCGCTGAGCGCGGTCTGGCCCTGGCGAAGTTCCGTGACCGCTCCCTTGAGTTGGTCGACGTCGTCCGCAGACGGAGACTCCTGCTGGGCCAGGGTACCGACTCGTGTCTCGAGCTTCGACACCGTCGATTGCAGACCGTCGATTGCCGCCTGAACATCCGAATCATCCGTCGTCCCGAGCTGCTGCGAAAGCGCCTGCTGATCTTGGCGAAGTTGTTCGATCGACGCGCTGAATTGGTCGGCTTGCTCTTGATTGGCCTGCTGCTGCCGATCGACGGCGTCACCGAGCGAAGCGAGTCGATCATCCCGCTGTTGCTGGCCTTCCTCGAGCGTGGCAAGTCGTGCTGTCATTGCGCCCCGCTCATCCTTGCCAGTGCTCTCCAGCGCGGTGAACGAGGACTGTAACGCCCCGATCAGCTCCCTGAGGTTCTGGTCGGTCTTCTGCAGCGATTCGAATTGCTCGGCCTTCTGGTCGCCCTGCCGGAAATCGGCGACTCGGGTTTCCAGACTGCCCACGGCGGCCTGAGTGCCATCGAGCTGATCGCGGAGGCGGTCGAATTCGGCGCGCAAGCTTTCACCGGATGCGTCCAGCGTCGAGCCGGTGGAATCCAGCCGCTGGTTGAGCCGGTCGATCTGCGCATTCTGCGCCTGCACTGTCTGCCAGAGTTGCCAGCCGCCTGCGCAGGCCCCGGCAATCAGCAACAGAAGCAGGATCCACAGCGGCCATACCCTGGGGGCACGACGGCCGCCGGCCCCTCGATAATGATGTGTCCCGGCCCTGGGCACCGTCATATCGTTGCGGTCGGGGACGATGCTCGGAGAAGCGCGATGCTCGTCGGATCGTGATGGCATGGCCGTCTTGTACCTTTCCGATAATGTTGCGGACGCCGATTCTGCGATCGAGATGATCTTCGACGCCTGGAATCTCGAACTGATGAAAATATGCCAAAAAGGTTCCTGTCGAGCGGAACCCGCAGAATGAAGGCTCAATGCCGCAAGCCGGGCGTAAACCGCTGACGCAATTACGTTACGTGAAAGCCATCGCAAAGCCTAGGCTTGGCAGCGTACGGTTCGCATGATAACGGCCGCGGCCCCAATGCGTATCGCATTGGCGATCCGATCCCGGTTCGCGGTAGCATGCCCGCCGTCGGCCGATCTCTGTCGGACTCTTTTTCCGCTACTCCGTTCCTCTCCCACTGTCGATGAATACGATGCCCCATTTCGCTTCCCGGTTCGAGTTGCCCGCGCTTCCCTTCGAGCGACATTCGCTGGAACCCGAGGTCTCCCGGGCACAGATCGACCTGCTTTACAGTCACCATCATCGACGTCACATCGACGAGCTCAATGCGCAACTGGCTTCCGACGACGGGCGCTCACTGGCTGCGCTGGCAAAAGCCGAGGAAGCTGACGTGCGTGACTCGGCGCAGGAAGCCTGGAACCTGGTGTTCTTCTGGCATGGACTGAGCGCGCGAAGCGTGGAGATGCCGGAAAGGCTCGCCCGACGAATCGAGGCGGCCTTCGGTGGGATCGGCGGACTGCAGTGCCTATGGCGCGCACGGATCCAGGAAACCACCGCCGGATGGTGCTGGCTGGTGCTCGATTCCCGGAGCGGTCTGCGTCTGGCAACCTCGTCACCTGCCGAGTTACCGGATGATGTGACCCCGCTGCTGGGCATTGCCCTGGCCGACGAGGCCTATCGAATCGATCATCGACACGACCGTGGCGAGTATTTCGATGCGCTGTGGCCCCACCTGAACTGGGAGTATGCGCAACTCAACAGCGAGGTGGCGAGTCGAGCGCCGGTCTAGCGTGACCGGCGCTCGAGCTACAAAGTTACCGCCGGGGTTAGAACCCGGGCCAAGGCCCGCGATCAGGCCCGGCGGCCGATACCCCGATAGACGAATCCTCGAGACGCCACGTAGGCCGGATCGTAGATGTTGCGGCCGTCCAGAATCAGCGGTGTCTTGAGCGCCTGCAGCAGACGTCTCCAGTCCGGATTCCAGTAGCATTTCCACTCCGTCACCAGCATCAGGGCATCGGCCCCTTCACAAGCGCTGTAAAAGTCTCCTTCACATAGCTCGAGCTGCGGATGATCGGGATAGTGCGCGGCCAGTGCATGCAAGGCCGCCGGGTCATGTACCTTGACCTTGACGCCCTGCGCCCACAGCGCTTCCAGCAGCGTCAGCACCGGCGCGTGATCGATACGGGCGGTTCCCGGCTTGAACGCTGCCCCCCAGATGGCCACCGTGCGACCTTCCAGTTCACCCTCGAAATGGTTCCAGAGCTTGCGGAATAGCGTTTCTTTCTTGCTCTCGTTGATGTCTAGCACATGTTCGAGCAAGTGAGATTCGCGCCCCGTCGAGTGCTGCACGTCGGCCAGACGCACGAGGTCCCGGGAGAAATTGGGCCCACCGAACCCGCAGCCGGGATAGAGATATTCGAAACCGATACGCGTATCGGCGCCCATTCCCTGACGCACGTACTCGACATCGACGGCGAGTGAGTCGGCGAGGCCAGCCAGTTCGTTCATGAAGCTGATACGCGTTGCCAGCATGCCGTTGATGGCCAGTTTGGTCAGCTCGGCGGCACGACGCGGCATCAACTGGAACACTTCATGACGTCGGTTGAAGGCACGCAGCAGTTCACGGATCTGCTGAGTTCCCCAGTCGTCCTCGCTACCCAGCAGCCAATGTGCCGGACGAGTGAAGGTTTCCCAGGCGCGGCCCTCCTCGATGCGGTCCGGCAACGCCACGGCCACCTGCGAGGAGTGCCCCAACAGCGCTTCCAGCTTCTCTGTCTGGCCCACGGGAAACGTCGAGTTGTTGACGATGATCAGCGGCGAGCTTTGTCGCCCCGGCACCGCCGCAACGTAGCTCTCGGCGGCCTCGCGTTGATCCGGCGATAGTGCCAGCCAGTGAACATCGGCCTCAGCATCGTCGGGGACGGCATCGACGATCACCAACTGTCCCGACTCCTGGCCGGCCTGAATCTGGTCCCTGAGGCCCGGTTCACTGATCAGCCAGTCGGCATTGGCCAGGCTTTCCCAGGGAAAGTCGGCATGTGGCATCCAGGTAACCTGATGCCCGACCGAGCACAACGCGGCGGCGGCAGTCGCCGCGGCCAGTTCGCTACCATGTACGACCACCCGCATGGGTCTACTCCTCAGCCGCGTATTGCTGAATCAACTGACGGAAGCCTTCGCCCAGCTTCGGATGCTTCCGCCCCAGGGCCAATGTGGCTTCGAGATAGCCCAGTTGGCTACCGCAGTCGTAGGTTTGCCCCTGCATGCGGTAGGCGGCGGCACCGCTTTGTTTGCGCAGGGTTTCCATGGCATCGGTGAGCTGAATCTCGTTGCCCGCCCCCGGCGGCGTTTCTGCCAGGATCGGGAAGATTTCGCCCGGCAGCAGGTAGCGACCGATCACGGCCAGCGTCGACGGCGCTTCCTCGACCTTGGGTTTCTCGACCATGCCGGTCAACGGTGCGCTTTCGCCAGCAGCTGGCTCGTCACCTTCGAGCGCGACGATGCCGTACTTGTAAGTCAGCTCCTTGGGCACGGTCTCGACCATGATCTGGGCCTTGCCGGTCTCGTCGAAGGCCTTGATCATGCCCATCAGGTCGTTGCTGGCCATGCCGTTGTCGTCGATCACGACGTCGGGCAGCAGTACCGCAAACGGGTCGTTGCCGATGACCGGACGCGCGCAGAGAATGGCATGACCGAGGCCGAGAGCCTCTGGCTGGCGTACGCTGATGATATTGACGTCATCGGGGATGATATTGCGAAGTTCCTCGAGCAGTTCATCCTTGCCCTTGGCTTCCAGCTGCGTCTCGAGCTCGAAGTGCTTGTCGAAATGGTTTTCGATAGCGCTTTTCGACGAGTGCGTGACCAGGACGATTTCCTTGATACCGGCCTTCACCGCCTCGGTGACCACGTACTGAATCACCGGTTTGTCGACGATGGTGATCATTTCCTTGGGGATCGCCTTGGAAGCGGGCAAACAACGGGTGCCGAATCCGGCGACGGGCAGTACAGCCTTGCGAATCATCTTTAGGTCCTTCCCTTCCTGGGTATGAAATCAACGGGCGTGGGGAGCCTGACATCGAGTCTCCTGCTAGCTTAGCGGGCGAGACGCCGAAAGCACAGTCGCACAATGGCGACAGGCCATGTCGATTATTGCCAGCCCTTTTTGCTAACTTGGCATCCAGCCTGGCTACCGTCCATAGTAGAATATCGTAAAGCCACGCACTGCTACACCGGCTCGGAGTCGCGATGACCGACTGAACCGTCCCGGCGTTGTGCCGACATTCCCGGCAAGGAAACCAGTTCATGACACCATCACCTCACGACAACGCGGCGCTTCACGACAACGTCGATCAGGCCGAAATCGCCAAATTCGAGGCACTGGCCAGCCGCTGGTGGGACCGGGAAGGTGAGTTCAAGCCTCTGCATGATATCAATCCGCTACGCCTGGGTTTTATCGATTCACAGGTCTCGCTGGCCGGCAAACGCGTGATCGACGTCGGCTGCGGCGGCGGTATTCTGAGTGAAGCCATGGCGATGCGGGGCGCCGAGGTGACCGGCATCGACATGGGTGAAGCCCCACTGGCGGTTGCCAGACTCCACCAGTTGGAGAGCGGCGTGGAAGTCGACTATCGGCATGTCAGCGTGGAGGCGTTGGCGGCAGAACACGCTGGCGAATTCGATGTCGTTACCTGCCTCGAGATGCTCGAACACGTGCCCGATCCAGGCTCCGTGATCGAAGCCTGCGCCAAGCTGGTCAAGCCCGGCGGCCACTTGTTCTTTTCGACGATCAATCGCAATCCGAAATCTTATGCCTTCGCGATCCTCGGGGCAGAGTACGTACTGGGCTTGCTGCCGCGCGGCACGCATGAATATCGCAAGTTCATTCGACCCTCCGAACTGTCCGGCTGGTGCCGTGAGCACGGTTTGCGACTACAAAATCAGACAGGACTGACCTATAACCCGGTATCGCGCCGCTATCGGCTGACTACCAATGACGTTTCGGTCAACTACATGGTGCATGTGCGTCCCGAATGGATCGGAGAAGAGCGGACCGGTACCGGCGACGACAAATGAGCTCGACCGCCCTGCCCAAAGGCGTACTGTTCGATCTCGATGGCACTTTGATCGACACCGCCCCCGACCTGGCGGAGGCCACCAACCGGCTGCGCGAACACTACGGTTTGAAACGACTGCCCTATGATGTGATCAGAGCGCAGGTTTCCAATGGCGGCAACGCGCTCGTTACCCTGGCGTTGGAATGGTCGACGGATCATCCGCAGCATGCCGAGGCTCGTGACTTCCTGCTGGAGCGCTATGCGGAAGCTGTTGCCGAGAAAAGCGAAGTATTTCCGGGGTTGGAACGACTACTAGATCAATGGGAGTCTGCGGGGCATGTGTGGGGCATCGTGACCAACAAACCACGGCGTTATGCCGAACCCCTGATAGCTGCGCTGAGGCTGAAACCCGGAGTGATGTTTTGTGCGGATGATCTGCCGGTCAAGAAACCCGATCCAGCCCCTCTGCTGGCAGCCGCTCGGCATCTCGGCATCGATCCCGACGATTGCTGGTACGTGGGAGACCATCGGCGCGATATGGAAGCCGCCAATCATGCCGGTATGACGGCAATCGCCGTGCGCTATGGATACATCGCGCAAGACGATGACATCGACGCTTGGCCCGCCGCTCGTTGGTTCGATACCCCGGCGTCACTGGCGGACACCCTGTCGACGTTACTCGAGGCACGCTAGTTCAAGTATCGAGCGATGGTGTGCGGGTTGGCGCTGCTTCCCGCTTTTCTGTCTTGGTTCAGTTTTTCGGCGGTTGGGCGTCAAACGCCTGGCCGCTGATGCCTCGGCTAGGTGAACCCATCAACCATAGGTAAGTCGGCATGATCTCTTCCGGAGTGCGGAGTACCTGAGGATCCTCGGCCGGATAGGCCGATTGGCGCATGGCCGTGCGGGTGGCACCAGGGTTGAGAGAATTGAAACGGATGGAGGCGTTTTGATGCTCATCGGCCAGAATCTGCATCAACCCTTCGGTTGCAAACTTCGAGGCCGAGTAAGCCCCCCAATTGGCGCGCCCTCGGCGACCGACACTGGACGAAGTGAAGACGACGGAGGCGTCTTGCGAGCGTCCCAGCAAAGGTAGCAGCGCCTGAGTCAATCCCAG
The DNA here is from genome assembly GCF_003206065.1 of Salinicola halimionae. Classification (GTDB taxonomy): domain Bacteria; phylum Pseudomonadota; class Gammaproteobacteria; order Pseudomonadales; family Halomonadaceae; genus Salinicola; species Salinicola halimionae. The sequence continues at coordinate 1,257,433 of NZ_PZJQ01000004.1, forward strand.
CGTCGCGGTGAAGTTGACTTGCATCACCTTGGCCCAGAGCTCCGGGTCGTAATCTTCGACCGTGACGCGGTCGCCTAGAATACCGGCATTGTGAAGCAGCCCATCCAGTTGGCCGAACTCCTTCTCCAGCTTGGCGGCGACAGCCAGGTAGTCCTGAGAGGTCGCGCTCTCGAGATTGAGCGGGAAAATCGCTGGCTGCGGTGCCCCGATCGCCTCGATGGCGTCATACACCACTTCGAGACGACTGACGCTGCGACCCAACAAAATCACCGTGGCGCCGTGGCGAGCGTAACTCATGGCCGCAGCGCGACCGATGCCCTTGCTGGCACCGGACACCAGAACGATATTTCCGTCGAGTAGCCCGGCGAGTGCCCGATAGTCGATATGGCAGGTCATGCTGATGTCCTGATCCAGGAAGTCGATAAGTCTAGAGACTGATTTCGATCAGCCACCCATTTGATTGAGAAAGTCGCTCGCCATCTGGGCCGCGTTGCTATCGGGATAGTCGTCGCGGGCCTGCTGCAGCAGCTGGCGGCTACCAGCGGTATCGCCCTGACGCGCTTTCAATAGACCTAACTTGTATAGCGCATCCGGAACTTTATTGCTCTGCGGATAGTCGCTAATGACGGTTTCGAATGCCTTTGCAGCCTGTTCGAGTTGCGATTGCGCAGAATAAAGCTCGCCTAGCCAGTAGTGAGCATTGGGCACCAGGCTGGATTGCGGGTAATTACTGATGAAACTTTGAAATGCGGTGATAGCCGAGTCAAACTGGCGTGACTGAACCTGTTGAAACGCTGCCTGGTAAGCATCACGGCCATCCTGACCATCAGCGCCGCTTTGACCACCGCGGTCGCTGGCACCGGACTGCGATGAATTCCTGGCATCGCTTGCGGTAGAGCCGCCGTCGGAGGTGCCGGTGTCCCTTGCTACATCGTTGGCGGTACCGCTATCGATGCTGGCACCATCCAGATCGCCACCGGAATTGCCGGTGCTTCCCGCCCCCATCCCACCGCCTGATATGCGGTCATCAAGGTCCAGGTACTGTTGTTGGGTCTGCTGCTTGACCTGGTCCAACTGGTAACGCAGCTCTTCGACCTGGCCGCGAAGCTGTTGGATCTGCTGTTGATTATCTTGCAGCTGATTGAGGATCGTCAGCGTTCCCCCGCCGCCTTGGCGAGCTTCTGTCTGACTGTAGAAGCCATTCGACTGACCGGTAAGGTCATCGACGGCCGGTTGCTGAGCCCATACGGACAGCGGGAGCACCAGGGCTCCCGCGCCGCACAGTCTTTTCAGACCGTGTTTCATGCTTTTCTCCGTCGGTGCTTAGTATGAAAATACGACGCGACGGTTCTTGGCGTAAGCTTCTTCAGTGTGGCCCTGAATTGCCGGACGCTCTTCACCGTAGCTGACGATCTGGATCTGAGACGGAGATACACCCTGAACGGTCAGGTACTGTTCGACCGCCTGCGCACGACGCTCGCCGAGACCCAGGTTGTATTCGCGAGTACCGCGCTCGTCTGCATAACCCTGCAGTGTCACGTTGGTGCTCGAGTTGGCCATCAGGTACTGAGCGTGACCGCGCAGGACGGATTCGAATTCAGGACGAATTTCTTCACTGTCGAATGCGAAATAGATGGTGTCGACGTTAGGCTTCTGATCATTGGCGCCCATCTGGGAGCCTGAAGATCCTTGACCTGTCGTCATGCCCTGGCCGGACGTGCCGCCGGCGGTGCCATTCATGTCCCCTTCCTGGGTACCGCCACTGCTGGAACAACCAGCCACTACCGCTAGCGACAGCGCGACTGCTAATGTCTTCGCGTAGGTCTTCATTTGCATTGTCATCTCCTTGCTCGGATGTCGAATGACACACTGACTGTAGTCGTTTAGTTTAAAAACGGCGACCACGCGGGTTCGCGTACGTCACCCTGCGCCGAAGGTAGTCGGAAGGACGCACGTCCATCCGAAGAAACTGCCCCCAACACACCTTGCGCCCCTTGCTGGGTAGCGAAGATTACCATGGTGCCATTCGGTGCGACACTGGGCGATTCGTCCCAACGTGAATCCGTCAGGACGGTGACACGACTGGTGTCCATATCCTGCTTCGCCACGTGATAACCGCTGTCGTCACGGGTCACCATGAAAAGAAATTTGCCATCGGGTGAAAAGCGCCCGTCAGAGTTGTAACTACCGGTAAAGGTTACGCGATCGGCTTGTCCGCCGTTGGCCGACATGCGGTAAAGCTGCGGTGCGCCGCTACGATCGGACGTGAAAATCAGGGACTGACCGTCAGGTGCCCAGTCTGGCTCCGTCTCGATAGCGCGGTTGTTGGTCAGGCGGGTCAGTTGACGCGATGCTAGATTCATCACGTAAATTTCGGGCTGACCGTCCTTGGACAGCGACATCGCCAACTTGCGACCGTCCGGGGACCAGGCTGGTGCACCATTGATCCCGCGAAATGAAGTCAACCTTACGCGTTCGCCCGATGAGGCGTTTTGAACGTAGATGGCGGAATTGCCGGATTCAAACGAGACATAGGCGATCTTCTTGCCGTCTGGCGACCAGGCCGGCGACAGGATCGGGTCATCGGAAGAAAGAATCTGCTGGCCATTGTAGCCGTCGGCGTCGGCGACATGGAGCGCGTAGCGACTATTGTCTCCGGCACCGCTGGCCGAAACGTAAGCGATTCGGGTCGAGAACGCGCCACGAATACCGGTAATCGCCTCGAAAATCTGATCACTGATGTAGTGAGCGCTGGCCCGTAAATTGCCATCGGAGGACGTCACGGTTTCCCCGAGCATGCGCTTACCGCCAAGGATATCCATCAGTTCGTACTGGATACGATATTGACCACCCTGCGGTTCGATCTTGCCGACCACTAGGTAGCGTGCATCGACACGCTTCCAGTCATCGTAGAAAACATCCTTGCTGCTGCTCGGCAACGAGACGAGCGAGCTGCGGCTCAGTGGCGAAAATTGACCGCTGTGTTCCAGGTCATCGCTGACGATCTGCGCCACATCCTGCGGTAGCCCGCCCTGGCCGCTGAATTCGAACGGCACGACGGCAATCGGCGTTGCCTGATCACTGCCTCGAGTGATCTCGATGGTGAGGTTCTGCGCCTGAGCGGTCGTTGCCACACAGGTCAGTGCTATCAACGACACCAGCCAACCTGTGGCCAGATTTTTCCATCCTTGAGACATCCATCGTTTCATCACTGTACATCCCCGGGGGTGAATTTAAGATTGAAGTCACGGAACCGACGCTGTAGCCCAGCATCCAGCTGCTGCAGTTCACGGAACGGTGCCGCGGCTTCAACGGCCTGCGTCGCCGATCGATCGAAACTGGGGTTGCCACTACTGCGCGTGACGCTGGCTGCCAGCAATTCACCGGACGGCCCCAGCCTTACGCGGACCTGTGCTACCAAACCACCGTCCACGTTGGCCGGTAAGTGCCAGCGATCCTCGACGGCACGCTTGACCAGATTGATGAAGCTATTCGAGGCCTGGTCGGACTGTTTGGCATTGGCGATTCGCTCCTGTTCACTGGAAATCGAGTCGCTCAGAGCGTCGGCCGCGGCCTTCTTTGCAGCAGCCTCAGCAGCTTTCTTCTTCTCGGCAGCTTCTGCTTTGCGTTTCTTTTCTGCCTCGGCTTTCTTCTTCTCGACTTCTGCCGCCTTCTGCTTTTCCGCTTCGGCCTTCTTCTTCTCGGCCTCCGCTTGGCGTTTCTTTTCGGCTTCCGCCGCCTTCTGCTTTTCTGCTTCGGCCTTTTTCTTCTCGGCTTCCGCCTGGCGTTGTTTTTCGGCTGCTGCCGCTTTCTGCTTTTCTGCTTCGGCCTTTTTCTTCTCGGCCTCTTCAGCCTTCCGCTTTTCTGCGGCGACCTGCTGTTTTTTCGCTTCCGCCTGACGCTGGGACTCGGCGGCCTGCTGCTGCTTTTCAGCTTCGGCACGTGAGGCGGCTGCTTCTTCCGCCGCCTGCTGGCGACGATCGGATTCGGCCTCGGCCTGCTCGGCAGCCGCTTGACGCTCCGCTTCCTGCGCTTGGGCCTGTTCCTGAGCCTGCTGTTCGGATGCTCGCTGCGCTTCTTCCTGCGACTGCTGTTCGGCCGCCTGCTGAGCCGCGTCTTCTGCCTGTTGCTGGGCAGCCCGCGCCCGCGCTTCCTTGGCGTACTGGGCCTGATCCGTTGCGGTAACGTCACTGACCAGCGTCGCCTGTACGACAGACGACGAACTAGGCGTCGGCTCGCTCTCCGGCAGGCGCAGCATCGTCATCAACAACGCCACGATGTGAACGACAATTGCCAGAACGACGGGCAGGCCGTAACCGACACGGCGGTTTCGCTTCGCCATGCTGACTCCTTACCCGTTATCGCCATGGGGCGGTTCGGAAATCAATCCGACATTCGCCACACCGGCCATCTGCAGCGTACTCATCAGCGTCACGACCTGGCCGTACGAGGCATTCTGGTCGCCGCGCACCATGACGGGAGTATTGGGCTTGCGCTCGAGAATGGCCACGACCTGATCGCCCACGGTCTGCAGCGTTACCGGCTTGTCTTCTTCGCCCAATGAAATGTAGTACTCACCCTGGCTATCGACCGACACGATGATCGGCTCCTGCTCATCGGTGTCGATAGGCTCCGACGTGACCTGAGGTAGATCGACCTTCACGCCCTGGGTCAGCATCGGCGCGGTGATCATGAAGATCACCAGCAGGACCAGCATGACATCGATGAACGGAACGACGTTGATCTCGCCCATTGGCTTGCGCCGTTGCCGGCGGCTATAGGGTCCACTCATGTTGAACCTCCGCCTCAGGACGCCTGATTGCCGCCGCGACCTTGAAGGTTACGGTGCAGGATCGAATGGAATTCTTCGGCAAAATCTTCGTACTCGCCGAGTAGACGACTGGCGATGGACGACAGGCGGTTATAGAAAATGACCGCCGGAATCGCCGCGAACAGCCCCATCGCGGTTGCCACCAAGGCCTCGGCGATCCATGGCGCCACGGTCGAAAGTGTCGCCTGCTGTGCCATCGACAGACTCTGGAAGGACCCCATGATGCCCCAGACGGTACCAAACAGCCCGATATAGGGGCTCGCCGAGGCCACGGTCGCCAGTAGCGTGAGGTTGGCGTTGAGATTGTCCTCCTCGCGAGAGAGCGCTACGCGCTGCGAACGCTGGACGCCATCCAGCACGGCTTCGCTGCTGCGCGTCTTGGGCATCAGCCGATTGAATTCGCGGAAACCGGCACGAAAGACGTGCTCGGAACCCTGCGCTTCGTGGCTGTCCGGGACATCCCGATAAAGTTCATTGAGATCGACACCTGACCAGAAGCGTTCGTCGAAAGCTTTCTGCGTTTTCTTGGCACGTGCCAGCGCAAAGCTGCGTTGAAAGATGACAACCCAGGAAGCGATGGATGCGGCCAACAGCAATAGCAACACCAACTGGACTACCAGGCTGGCGTTCATGATCAGATGGGGGATGGACATGGAGTCGTTCACGAAAATCCTCGAATCACTGGCTTGGAATGTCTTGCGTCAGCGCCGCGCGGAGCTCGCTGGGCCAACGCATCGGTTTCAGGCGTTGCGCGTCGACACAGGCAATATCGACCGTCGCTTCGCATAATGTATCCCCGTCGTACCGTACGGCCTGCTCGAATTGTAACGAACAGGCAGAAAGGCGACTGACCCTGGCCGTCACTTCCAGCCGGTCATCGAGTCGCGCCGGGCGCGCGTAGCGGCAACTCAAGGAGTGGACCACTAGCTGCACGCCCCGCTCGATCAGTCCACGCTGACCGAAGCCGCAAGCATTCAACCATTCACTACGTGCACGCTCCATAAATTTCAGATAGTTAACGTAGTACACAATGCCACCGGCGTCCGTATCTTCGATATAGACCTTTACCGGGAAGATGAATTCACTCATTGCCGGGCAGGCTCTCGTCTACCGACGGCTTTCGGCCGGCACCGGCACATGTCGGATCGCTTCCCACCGCTGACCCGGCCTGTGGCGCCTGATCGTCTGGGGCAATGCCGAAATGCGTGTAGGCGGAACGCGTGACGACTCGGCCCCGGGTGGTACGCATCATGAATCCTTGCTGGATCAGATAAGGTTCGATGACATCCTCGATCGTGTCTCGCTCCTCGCTGATGGCCGCCGCCAGACTATCGACACCGACCGGCCCACCATCGAACTTCTCGATCATCGCCAACAATAGCCGACGATCCATGTGATCCAACCCATGGCTATCGACATTGAGCATGTTGAGCGCCTGATCGGCCACCGTCGCGTTGACCTGGCCATCGCCCTTGACCTCTGCGAAGTCGCGTACCCGGCGCAACAGCCGGTTGGCAATTCGTGGCGTGCCGCGGGCGCGTCGCGCGATCTCCCGCGCTCCCTCGACGTCAGCCGGCACGCCCAGTAGCCTTGCGGAGCGCGACACGATCTCGGTCAATTCATCGACGGCATAAAACTCAAGGCGCTGTACGATGCCGAACCGATCGCGTAACGGCGAGGTCAATAGTCCCGCTCGGGTGGTGGCACCGACCAGGGTGAAGCGCGGTAGATCCAGCTTGATCGAACGAGCTGCCGGACCATCGCCGATCATGATGTCGAGCTGAAAATCTTCCATTGCCGGGTAAAGCACTTCCTCGACCGCGGCTGGGAGTCGGTGAATCTCATCGATGAACAGCACATCGCCCGGTTGCAAATTAGTCAGCATCGCCGCTAGATCTCCGGCGCGTTCGAGCACCGGGCCGGAGGTGGATTTGATGTCCACGTTCATCTCAATGGCGATGATATTGGCGAGCGTCGTCTTGCCCAGCCCCGGCGGGCCGAACACGAGCGTATGATCGAGGGTGTCCTCACGCTGCCGCGCTGCTGAAATGAAGATGTCCAGCTGCTCGCGCACGCGCGGCTGGCCGATATAGTCAGCGAGCCGGCGCGGGCGTATGGCATGGTCGACCTGCTGCTCGCCCTGCTGCGGCGGCGCCGCAATCAGGCGGTCGGGTTCAATCATGGAGGGATTATCCAGCCAGCTGGCGTGATAGCGCTGCTTTTATCAGCGCTTCGGTAGAAAGGCTCTTGTCCAGCGCTGACAGCATGCGCGATGCCTCGGTGGGCTTGTAGCCCAGCGTAACCAGCGCGGCCTCGGCATCTGCCAACGGGTCGGACGAGGGCATCATCGTTCCGGTCTCGCTACCCAGTAGAGACGCCTGCCCTTCCTGCCAATGCGGGAAGCGATCACGCATCTCGATGATCAGGCGGTCCGCCGTCTTCTTGCCGACACCGGGCAGCTTGGTCAGCCCTTTACTATCGCCTTCCATCACGCAGTGGATGAAAGCATCGGTATCCATTCCCGAGAGAATGGCTAGCGCCAGCTTGGGGCCGACACCGTTGACCTTGATCAGAGCGCGAAACAGCTGGCGTTCTTCATCCTGAAAAAAACCATAAAGAAGATGGGCGTCCTCACGCACGCTCAGGTGCGTATAGAGGCGCACGGTTTCTCCGGCGCCGGGCAGCGAGACCAGTGTGGTCATCGAAGTCTCGAGCTCGTAACCGACACCCTGTACATCGATGACGACCCAAGGAGGGGTTTTCTCCAGCAACGTACCGTGCAAACGTCCAATCATGCCATTCGTGTCCTTACTCTGACGGCGTCCACTATACGCATAGCCGATTCAACTGACTAGCTGCCGAATGCGCGCCTATGGATCCGGCTTGAAGTCTCGCCATCGCCCGCCACGAGAGGGTTTTCCGCGACGCTGTGGAGATACCGCAAGCAAGCCCTGGCGGGCGTATCCGTGGGTCAAGGCGATGGCTAGCGCATCGGCGGCGTCGGCCGGCGGTGGCCCATCCAGAGAGAGTATCGCCGTCACCATATGCTGGATCTGTGACTTATCGGCGCCACCGTTGCCGGTGATGGCCTGCTTCACTTGGCGGGCGGCATACTCGTGGACCGGCAGGCCGTGGTTCGCAGCGCAGACGATCGCGCTTCCCCGGGCCTGCCCCAGCTTGAGCGCCGAGTCCGCGTTCTTGGCCATGAATACTCGCTCGATGGCAAATTCTGCCGGCCGATACAGGCCGATCAATTCGCTGACGCCTGCATAGACCCGCGCCAGTTTCTGGGCCAGGTCATCGCCCTCGATACGAATGCAACCGCTGGCGATATAGCGCGGCTTGGCAGCGACATCGATCACGCCATAGCCGGTTACCCGCGACCCGGGGTCGATGCCCAAGAGAATCAAACGTCGGATTCCTGTATCCACTGACCAAGATTTACCAAGAGTGACCTCCTGACAGTCATCGATGACTGTTTCCATGATTCGCATCGATGAACGCGAATGTCGTGAAATTGTATGCGTTGAGCCGCACCGGAGCGTGGTTCTAGACTACCGCCGAGCCAGACTAACTGCAGCCAAAACGACGCCGGCGCCCCTGGGGGCGCCGGCGTGCCACAGCGAAAGTTGTTATTCGCCGCTGTTTTCGGGCTTTGCCTTCTGGCGTAGACGAATATGCAGGTCGCGCAACTGTTGGCTGGTGACCTCGCCAGGCGCGTCGGTCATCAGATCGGCGGCGCTCTGCGTCTTGGGGAAGGCAATGACGTCGCGAATGGTCCGCGAACCCGTCATCAGCATGACCAGACGGTCGAGACCAAAGGCGAGACCACCGTGTGGCGGCGCTCCGTACTGCAGTGCATCGAGCAAGAAGCCGAATTTCTCCTCGGCTTCTGCCTTGTCGATACCCAACACTTCGAACACCGCGCGCTGCATAGCCTGATCGTGGATACGAATCGAGCCGCCACCCAACTCGGTGCCATTCAGCACCATATCGTAGGCACGAGACAAAGCTGTGGCCGGCGACGCCTTGAGTTCATCCGCCGAGCAGGAAGGTGCGGTGAACGGATGGTGCAGCGCGGACAGACGGCCGTTATCGTCGGCTTCGAACATCGGGAAATCGACGACCCATAGCGGCGCCCATTGGGACGTGTAAAGATCGAGATCCTCACCTAGCTTGACGCGCAGCGCTCCGATCGCTTCGTTGACGATTTTCGCTCTGTCGGCACCGAAGAAGATGATGTCGCCATCTTCAGCGCCGACGCGATCCAGTAGCTGCTCGACGATGCCTTCCATGAACTTGACGATCGGCGACTGCAGCCCCTCGAGCCCTTTGGCACGCTCATTGACCTTGATCCAGGCCAACCCTTTCGCACCGTAGATACCGACGAATTTGGTGTATTCATCGATCTCCTTGCGCGACAGCTTGGCGCCACCGGAAACCTTGAGCGCGGCTACACGACCGTCGTCGGCCTTGGCCGGACCGGAGAAGACCTTGAAGTCCACCGACTGCATCAGATCGTCGACATCGACCAGTTCGAGCGGGATGCGCAGATCCGGCTTGTCGGAGCCGTAGCGTTGCATCGCCTCGCTGTACGGCATGCGCGGGAACGCCGGCAGATCCACGTCCAGCACTTTCTGGAACAGCTGGCGCACCATCTGCTCCGTTGTGCCCATTATGTCCTGCTCGTCGATGAACGATGCTTCGATGTCGATCTGGGTGAACTCGGGCTGGCGATCCGCGCGCAGGTCCTCGTCACGAAAGCATTTGGCGATCTGATAGTAACGATCGAAACCGGAAACCATCAGCAACTGCTTGAACAGCTGCGGTGACTGCGGCAGCGCGAAAAAGTGACCGTCGTGAGTCCGGCTCGGAACCAGATAGTCTCGGGCTCCTTCCGGGGTCGCTCGGGTCAGAATCGGCGTCTCGATATCGAGGAAACCGTGATCCTCGAGGTAGGCGCGCACGCTGTGGGTAATCCGCGAGCGCAGACGCAGGCGTTCGATCATCTCCGGCCGGCGCAAATCGATGTAGCGATACTTGAGGCGAACCTCTTCCCCTACTTTGCCGTGCTCGTCGAGCTGGAACGGCGGTGTCGCGGCGGTGTTGAGGACTTCCACCTGCTTCGCCAGCACCTCGATCATGCCAGTGGGCATATTGGGGTTCTGGGTGCCTTCCGGACGCAGCCGAATGCGACCGACGATACGCAGAACGTACTCGTTGCGCGCGCGATCGGCATTGGCGAAGGCCTCTGCCGTGTCGGGATCCACTACCACCTGAGCGATACCGTCACGATCGCGCATGTCGAGGAAAATGACACCGCCGTGGTCGCGGCGACGATGCACCCACCCGCAAAGCGTGACTTCGTGATCGATCAATGACTCGTTCAATCGGCCGCAATAATGACTGCGCATGCTGGATCCTAGAATTGTGAAGCTTAAAAATTGTGAAGCCTAAAAATGTGAAGACAATACTCAGGCAGACGCTTTGCTCTCACCGCTCGATTTGCTTTCGCCTGTCGACTTGCTGCCGCTCTCGCCCGCCGCTGCCGGCTTGGCGGTGTCACCGACGAGATTCTTCTTGCTGCCTGATTTGAAATCGGTTTCGTACCAGCCGCCGCCGGCCAGCCGGAAACCGGCCGCGGACACCAGACGAGAGAGTTCCGGGCGTTCGCACGTCGGGCAATCCGTTAACGGCGAGGCGCTGATTTTCTGGAGCTTCTCCAGGCGATGGCCGCAAGCCTTGCACTCATATTCGTAAATGGGCATGGATTCATCACTCTCTGGCTACAGGAAGCCTGGGCCACGATATGGGCGACTTCCTTGCGTTATCCAGGCGCCACCCGATCGTCAGAGTGGTGCCATCTCTTTGGCTGTTAACCGCCCCGCTCAACACCGTGAATGCTCTCGGCTTCGAGCTGGAGCTGCGCCGTATCGACCCTTTCCAAGGCGGGCACGAAAGCCGCATAGTATAGCGCGCAGCAGCCGGTAGCGGGCAATATTACCGACTGATAACGCCGATGTCGTCGTCCGCGCGCCAGCAATTGCGATACGACGGTAATCGAGACAGCCGAGATATCCGCAAGAGATAAGGAAAAGAAGCATGAAAGCCGTACTTCTGGATGCCGCTTCACTGGGAGACGATGTCGACCTTGGCCCGATTCGCGCCCTCGTCGACGATCTCGATGTTCATCGGCTAACCTCGTCGGACCAGACTCATGAACGACTCGAGGGTGCAACGATCGCGCTGACCAACAAGGTGGTTCTCGATGCCGAGCTGATCGAGACTCTCCCTGAGTTGAAACTGATCTGTGTGCTGGCCACTGGCACCAACAACATCGATATGGCGGCCGCAGAGCGTCGCGGTGTCTTGGTGCGTAATGTCGCCGCCTACGGCACGGCAAGCGTCGCCCAGCATACCTTGATGCTGATGCTGGCTCTGGCGGCAAGCCTGCCGCTCTATCAGACCGCGGTGCAAGGGGGGGCTTGGCAGCGTAGCGATATTTTCTGTCTTCTCAACCATCGCACGCTGCAATTGGCCGATAAGCATCTGGTGATCGTCGGCAGTGGAGTCCTGGGCACGGCCGTTGCCAAACTGGGGGAAGCCTTCGGCATGCGGGTCACGTTTTCCGCGCGCCCCGGCGACGAAGCCAACGATTCCCGACCGCCGTTGGCGACACTGCTGGGCGACGCCGATGTCCTGAGTCTGCATTGCCCGCTGACGGCAGCGACTCGCGGCCTTATCGACAGCGAAGCGCTGGCGATGATGAAACCGGACGCCCTGCTGATCAACTGTGCCCGCGGCGGCATCATCGATGAAAACGCCGCGCTGGCCGCGCTACGTAATCAACGCCTGGGTGGCTTGGCTGTCGATAGCCTGCCCAGCGAACCGCCTCGTGACGGGCACCCGTTGCTTGACGCGCTCACCGAGTCGCTCAATCTGATCGTGACACCGCATAACGCCTGGATAACGCCGGAAGCGCGCCAGCGAGTTGTCGAGTTGACGGTGGACAATCTCCGCGAGTGGTTGAATTAAGGGAGCGATTCGAAGATGGTCACGCCAAACCCCGAGCCGAGAGTCTACAACTACGGCTCCATCAACATCGATTACGTCTATCGGGTTCCCCATCTGGTGCGCCCCGGCGAGACGCTGGCCAGTTCTAGTCTGCGTCAAGTACTTGGCGGCAAGGGCGCCAATCAGTCCTTGGCGTTGGCGCGTGCGGGTGGAAACGTCTCGCACTGGGGCCGGCTCGGCGACAACGACCGCTGGGCATTGACGCCGCTTGGCGACGCTGGCGTCGATATTCACGACGTCGAGCTGATCGATGGCGCGAGTGGCCACGCGTTGATTCAAGTCGATGATGATGCCGAGAACGCGATCATTCTCTATCCCGGTGCCAATCACGGTTTTGATGAGACACGGCTGAAAACGCTGGTCGACTCGGCGCACGCGGATAGCTGGGTCCTGATGCAGAACGAGTGCAATGCCTCGGAGTCGATGTTGCGCCAGGCCGCAGATAGCGGCCTGGCGGTAGCCTTCAACCCGGCGCCGCTGTCGGCCGACGTGGCCACTCTGCCGCTGGAGCTTTGCCGAATCCTGTTCCTCAATCGCGGTGAAGCTGCAGCGCTCGTCGAGCAGGAGGAGTCCGTCGATGCCGATACGCTGCTCGAGGCGCTGGCTGCGCGTCTTCCGGACGTGGAAGTCGTGCTGACACTCGGTGGCGATGGAGTGTGTCATCAGTATCAGGGCGCACGTATCACCATGGCGGCGCACAAGGTCGAAGCCGTCGACACCACGGCCGCCGGCGATACTTTTATCGGTTACTTCATGGCAGCACGACAGCGCGGTGAAGACATCGAGCAGGCCCTGCGTCTAGCGACGACTGCATCGGCGCTGTGCGTGCAGCAGGCTGGGGCTGAGCCCAGCATTCCCACCGCTGAGGCTGTCGTCGCCGCCCTGAATGAATGGCCCGCGCTCTCACTGGAACACCGCAAGTCTTGACCGGCTCACGTGCTGATTGTCTTGTCTCATCCGAGTGACCGGCTTCGCATTCGGTCATCCCAACCAGATTGATGTGTAGGAACTTACATGCCCACCCCGATCATTTTCGATACTGACCCTGGTGTCGACGACGCGCAGGCGATCGCCATTGCACTCGCCCATCCCGAGATTGACCTGTTGGGCCTGACGACGACCTTTGGCAATGTCACGATCGAAGTCGCGACCCATAACGCGCTGCTGCTGGCCGAGCTGGCTGGGCAATCGATTCCGGTTGCTCAGGGCGCGGCAGCTCCCATGGTCAAGCACAAGAACCCGCCGCCTGGTCACATTCATGGAGAGAATGGTCTGGGCGACATCTCGCTGCCGGATGTCACGACCCAGGCGCTGAAGCAGAGTGCCGCTCAGTTCATCGTCGATCAGGTCAATGCTCGGCCCGGCGAAGTCGTGCTGGTCGCCGTCGGACCATTGGGTAATCTCGCCGCTGCTCTGCAGCTCGATCCCGGGCTGGTCGACAAGGTCAAGCGAGTGGTAGTGATGGGCGGGTCGATTCGGGAAGGCGGTAATGTGACGCCGGTGGCGGAGGCCAACATCTTCAACGACCCGCATGCCGCCGCCAAGGTGCTGGAAGCGAGCTGGCCGTTGACGCTGGTCGGATTGGATGCGACCCACCGCTGCGTGCTGGATCCGCAGAGCATGGCACGCATCGTCGATGCTCAGGGCGCGCTGGGTAAGGTGCTGGGTGAAAGCTATGCGTTCTATCGAAACTTCTACCAGCAAGCATTGGGGATCGACGGTTGCTGTCCGCACGATAGCTGCGCGCTGGTCTGGCTATTGCGCCCGGACTTGTTCAGCGTCGAACGCGGATATTTGAGCGTGGTCACGGACGGACTGGCCGAGGGACAAACGCTAATGGCACCGGAATCACGCGAGTTCGTCGACTCACGCTGGTCCCAAGGCTCCACGGCCGATATCTGCATGAATGCCGATGGCCCGGGTGTGATCGACTGGATCGTCGAGACGCTGACGACTCACACTTCTCACTGAACTGCCCCGGATCATTCTGAATTCTTCTAGGCGCGTATCGCCCGATCGCTATCCGCGCTCGGGCGATATTTCCCCAGGTCGAGAACGCATGGGCCGTGAAGCTAATGAGCCATGAGCCCTGTGAGTCGTAATTCTAATGAGTCGTGAAACTTGCCGGCGCGACCAGCGTCGCTTCCTCGACGCGGACATCGCTGACATCTGCCGCCGGAGAGCCTTCCCATAGGCGGTCGATCAACTCGGCGATGGCGGTCGCCTCGCCGCAAGCAACGACTTCGACACGTCCATCCTCGAGATTGATCGCATGGCCCGTGATGCCCCAGCGCTCGGCGTCTCGCCGCACGTGCTCACGATAATTCACGCCTTGCACTCTCCCGCTCACCCAAGCCTTGATCGTTCGATGGGTCATCCGATGTCTCCTTTCGAATCACTTCATGGCGAACCAGTACCGCCGTATTACGCGGAACGATACGCCGGCCCTTGGCGACCGCATGGGTACGTGTGAACGCCGCGCCGAACAGCAGGATCAACGACGAGTAATAGACCCATAGCAATACCAGTACCACCGACCCAGCTGCTCCATAGGTCGATGCCGTAGCGGTATGCGCTAGATAGGCGGCGATGGCGTTGCGCCCAAGGATGAACAGCACAGCCGTGACCAGCGCGCCGAGCAGTACATCACGATAGGACAACATCACGTCCGGCAGCACCTTGAAGATTGCCGCGAAAAATAGCGTTACTACGACAATGGATAACACGAACTGAGCCCCTTCGAGCAGGAAGACGCTCCCCGGCACCCAATCTCCGGCGTAACTGAACGTCGCCTGCACGACGACACCCAGTATCAACGACACCAACAGCACGAAACCGATCGCCAATACTACCGCCATCGACAGCAGCCGTTTCTTGGCAAACAGAAAGATACTGTTACGATCTGGATTGGGCGCTACGCCCCAGATCGTGTTGAGTGAGAACTGCATCTGACCGAATACCGTCGTCGCGCCGATGATTAGTGTGACGAAGCCCGCCAAGGTCGGCAGAATGCCGGAAGCCTGGATACTGGATTGCGCCACGGCATCCTCGATTGCGCTGGCTGCCGCTGGCCCCAGGGTATCCTGCAAGCGAGTCACTATCTCGCCGCGAGCCGCGTCCTCACCCAACCATAATCCGACTACTGTCACCGCGATGATTACCGTGGGCGCCAAGGAAAACAGCGTGTAGAAAGCCAGCGATCCGGCATAGCTGAAAGCGTTACGGTCGAGCCATAGCTTGACCGAATCGCGTACGATGGCAGTCCAGTACTTGAAGAAAGGGGCGACTTTGGAAAAAGAGGCTCTCACGTAGGATTCCTTATCGTTGGATGCCAGGGTGCCAACGCGCTTGGCAAAGGCGAACTGCGGGAAATCGGCAGTCAATGGCTCTTTCTCAAGTTATCAGCAGTCTAGACGACAATTCGGCGATGTCCCCCTCGGATGTCCTGATCGGGCTCATGCCCGCAAAAAATCGCTGGGAAGTTTCATCATCCGCCGCCAGAGCTTTTCGACCCCAGGCTTGTGAACCAGAGAGCATCGATAGAGGCGGATTTCCAGAGGGATGTCCCAGCTCTCCCCGGCAGCGCGAACGAGCCGGCCATGAGCCAGTTCTTCACGGATACAGAAATCAGGAATCCAGGCCAGACCGAAGCCCTGCAGCGCCATTCCCTTGAGCCCTTCCGCCATGGCCGTTTCGTAAACGGTTTTCAGGCGCATGCGTCCGGGCTCGTTCTTGAGCAGCATCCGCACGCTGCGTCCGAGAAAGGCGCCCTGGGTGTAAGAAAGAAACGGAATCGCTCCTTCGCCGTCGAATGAAAATTTCGGCGCGCCATCGGGACCCGGCACACTGACCGGAATCATCTTGACCTGCCCAATGGAAAACGAAGGGAATATCTCGGCGTCCAGTTGCATGGTGGCATAAGGATCGTGATACGCCAGCATCAGATCGCAATTGCCTTCGCGCAGCACGTGGATGGCATCACCGACGTTCATCGCCACCAGCCGCGTTGGTAGCTCTCCGACACCCTTCTGTAGCCGGGATATCCATGGCGGATAGAACGCCAACGCCAATGAGTGCGCGGCGACAATATCCAACGCCTCGTTATCCATCGCCAAACCACGAAGATGGGCCAGGCTATCGTTGAGCTGTTCGACCATGTTTCTCGCGGTCACCAGAAAGAGCTGCCCTTCCGGTGTCAGACTGACAGGTGTTGTTGAGCGATCCACGAGCGTTGTCCCGACGGCTTGTTCCAACGAGCGAATGCGCCGACTGAAAGCAGGCTGAGTGACATGCCTTTGCCGTGCGGAGGCCGAAAAGCTTCGCGTGTTAGATAACGCAACGAAGTCCTCGAGCCATTTGGTTTCTAGATTCACTGAAGCTCTCCGGCATCTTTGTCCTGGGCGTGATTCGTATACGATCCGCCACGCGATTTCTCGTGCAATGAATGGAGATTCGGCTGTCTCGTCATTGGATGGGTGACAGTAGATAGGTGGCACGTGAGACCACTTTGCGCCACAAAGGTCGTTCGGAAAGCTCACGCTGGCTGACCTGTCGACTATTGGCAAAATCCTGTTCGAGCATATCGAAGACCGAGGCAGCAAAATTTTTGTCGGGGATATAGGCTGTGACTTCGAAATTCAGCCTGAAAGACCGGTTATCAAGGTTTACCGTTCCGACCATGGCCGTATGGTCGTCCACAAGAAGCACTTTCTGGTGTAAAAATCCTGGCTGATAACGGTATATTTTAACACCGCCACGTATCATTTCCGGTAGAAAAGCAAACGCCGAGAGGAAGACCAATAAATGATCCGGGCGTTCGGGGATCAGCACCCGTACATCGACTCCGCGTAATGCGGCCAGCACCAGCGCATCCTGCACACCGTGGTCGGGTACGAAGTAGGGGCTGGTCACCCAAAGCCGGTGGCGTGCGCCGTGCATGGCGTGCTGAACCAGCAAGCTAGCGGTTTCACGGCCGTCGGCTGGTCCGGAAGGCACAATCGCCACATGCTGTGATGCTTCGGGTGCATGATGGGGTTTCCAGCCAAGGGCCAGGATATCGCCAGTTGCCCAATACCAGTCTTCCCAAAAAGCTTCCTGTAGCGCCAGCACGCTCGGCCCCTGAAGCTTGAGATGGGTGTCGCGCCATTTGCCGTAACGTTCGACACGGCCCAGATACTCGTCGGCGACATTGAGACCGCCGGTCCAACCATCCCGACCATCGATCACCACGATCTTGCGATGATTGCGAAAATTGATCTGGAAACGGTGGCGCCAACCGCGCGACGAGTTGAATGCCGACACGCGAACCCCCGCTTCTTCGAGATCGCGCAGGTACCCGCCAGGGAGGCCACGACTGCCGATCTCGTCGTACAGGAAATAGACATTGACCCCGTGCTCGGCCTGGTAAATCAACTTCCGCTTGAAGGCCAAGCCTATTTCGTCGGCTCGCACGATGAAGAACTGGACCAGAATGTACTCTTCGGCTCGATCGATCCCTTCGAACAGACTATCGAAAGTGGCATCGCCATCGATCAACAGACTCGCGTGGTTGCCGCGCGTCATCGGCATCCTCGCCAGCTCCTCAACAGCGCGGATGCGTCCGCTGACAGCTTCGGGCCGAGAAACGTAGGAATCCATGTGGGGCCGGTAACGCTGCAGTACCTGACGAAGTACGGTATCCCGTTCGCCCCGCGCGGAGACGTAGCCGTAAAATCGGGGCCGACCGAAAGTCCAGAAAATGGGAACGGCAATATAAGGAAAGCTGACCAGCGTGACGATCCAGGCGACTGCCCCTTGAGAGGTGCGACTCGACATCAGCGCAACGACGGCGGTGATGATGCCGGCGACATGCGATACGAACAGAAACATACCGATCAGCCAAGTCATGTCTGCCATCTTCCCCCGCTCACTCCCTCTCTCTGCCTCATTGCCGCGCTCCCGCTTAAATCACCAAGCTAACCAACATCATACCGAAAAAAAGAGAGCCCCACCGGGACTCTCTTTTTTACCTGTGTTGCAACTTGCCATGGCCGGCACCGCGAGCGGGACCCGTCGCCGGCAGCCGACGGTTTGGCCCGATGCCGGAGGATCAGACGCGCTCGGCGATGATCTGTTTCCACTTGGCCGGCCCGGTCTGATGGACCGAGGTGCCGAGATGATCCACGGCAACCGTGACCGGCATGTCTTCTACCTCGAACTCGTAGATCGCTTCCATTCCCAGATCATCGAAGGCAATGACTTCGGCTTTCTTGATCGCCTGCGCCACCAGATACGCTGCGCCACCGACCGCCATCAAGTACACCGCCTGATTGTCGCGGATGGCTTCGATCGCCAACGGGCCCCGCTCCGCCTTGCCGACCATGCCCAGCAATCCCGTCTCCTCGAGCAGAGTGCGGGTGAACTTGTCCATGCGCGTCGCGGTCGTGGGGCCGGCCGGCCCCACGACTTCCTCGCCGACCGGATCAACCGGGCCGACGTAATAGATGAAGCGGTTCCGGAGATCGACCGGCAGGCTCTCGCCGTTTGCCAGCATATCGATCATTCGCTTGTGTGCGGCATCGCGCCCGGTGAGCAACTTGCCCGACAGCAGGACGGTATCGCCCGGCTGCCATTCGCGTACCGCTTCCGGCGTCACCTCATCGAGGTTGACACGGCGAACACCTTCACCCACTTCCCAGGTGATCTCCGGCCAGTCGTCCAGCTTCGGTGCCGGCAGTACCGCCGCCCCGCTGCCGTCGAGGCTGAAATGAACGTGACGGGTTGCGGCACAGTTGGGAATGATCGCCACCGGTTTGTTGGCGGCATGAGTCGGGTAATCCTTGACCTTGATATCGAGTACCGTGGTCAGGCCACCCAGCCCTTGCGCTCCGATGCCACTCTGGTTGACCTTGTCGAACAGCTCCAGACGTAGCTCTTCGGCACGATTGGCGGCACCGCGAGCCTGTAGCGCCTGAATGTCGATCGGATCCAGCAGCGCCTCCTTCGCCAGTTCCATCGCCTTTTCGGCGGTCCCGCCGATGCCGATGCCCAGCATTCCGGGCGGACACCAGCCCGCGCCCATCTTGGGCAGCTGTTCCAGCACCCAATCGACGACATTGTCGGACGGGTTGAGCATGGCGAATTTGGATTTGGCTTCACTACCGCCACCCTTGGCGGCGACGTGTACTTCGATCGTGTCGCCCGGTACCAATTTGTGATGAATGACCGCCGGCGTATTGTCGCCGGTGTTCTGACGCTTGCCGTCAGGGTCCGCCAGTACCGACGCACGCAGGATATTGTCAGGCAGCGTATAGGCGCGGCGAACGCCTTCGTTGATCATGTCGTCGAGGCTCATGTCGGCTTCCCAACGCACGTTCATACCGACGTGGACGAAGACCGTGACGATGCCGGTATCCTGGCAGATCGGCCGATGGCCGGTGGCACACATCCGAGAATTGATCAGAATCTGGGCGATGGCATCGCGCGCCGCGGGGTTTTCCTCCCGCTGGTAGGCCGCGTGCATGGCATCGATGAAATCCTTGGGGTGGTAATAGGAGATGTACTGCAGCGCGTCTGCCACACTCTGAATGAGATCCTCCTGACGGATCACGGTCATTACTGGTCTCCTGACTGGTCACGGTAACTGCCGACGGATCGATTGTCCGAGGGTCGGTAACTTCGAGGGCGCCAATCATACCTTAGAGAACAGAAATTGGCAGTTCGCTAAATTCGTGGCAACAAAGAAGATAACGGTATAAATAGGTTATCCGATGACACATTTAAACTCGTTCTTGATCGAGCTGGCACTCGGGACAACGATAAAACCGACGAGAAGCGATGGTCTCACGCAAGACCAGAGTACCGCATGCATGACACGGTTGATTATCGCGGTTGAAGACCGCAAATCGCCACTGAGCGCGGCATTTTCCCGCTTGTTGCAGACGCTTGCGCCATGTCGGCCGATTGGTCACACCTGCTTCACGGTAAGCCTGATGAATAGTCGCCAACATGCAGTCGGCGAGTCTCGACCGCTGAGCATCAGAGAGCTCTTTAGGACGCTGCCTGGGAGCCAGGCCCGCGTAGAACAGGATCTCCGAACGGAGATAGTTGCCGATTCCAGCGTAGAAACCCTGATCCAATAGCAGCCCACCCAGTCCCCTTCCCGCAAAGCGAGGCTCCGACAGGCGAGCGACGATATCTTCGGTCGACACATCGTGAGTTAGCAGATCTGGCCCGAGACGGGCCAGAAAAGGCTGCTGTCGTAAGGTTTCGGGGGTCCACAACGAGATATCCGAGGCGCTATAGAGACTGGCGGTGTGCCCTTTTGCCGCCAGGCGCGCCCGCAGCACTCGACCCGTCGTGGGCGATCGATCGCTACGATGAACCCGCCAGACACCGTAGAGCTGATTATGAGAATAGAGCACATGACCGTCGGCAAAGGTGATCAGCAACGCCTTGCCCCAGCAGTCGACGCCGATCACACGGCTTCGGGTCAGGCGCCCTGCCATGCTCTCCAGTTCGGGAAAGGCGAACCAGACCTGCGTCAATGGCGCGCCGACCAGGACTTTGCCCAATCGATCCGCGACGCGGCGTATTTCCGGCCCTTCCGGCATAGAGCGATGTGACCTTTATCGAGGTTTCTATTACTGACTGAGTTTAGTCCAGCTCCGACCTAACCCAGTTCGAGCAGCCGGGACTTGAGCGTTTGTAACTGATCACGTAGCTTGCCCGCCTGCTCGAACTCGAGATTCTGTGCGGCCTCATGCATGCGGTCTTCGAGCTTGCTGATTTCCTTGGTCAATTGCGACGCGTTCATCGCGCCCAGGGCTTCGCGGGTGTAATCGCCCGGCGCTTCCGCCACCAGTTGCTCGCTGCGTTTACGACCGCTCTTGCGGCTACCCGGCGCCTGCGCACCTTCCATGATGTCCGCGACGGATTTGGTCACGGTCATCGGCGTGATGCCATGACGCTCGTTGTGCTCGATCTGCTTGTTGCGGCGACGCTCGGTTTCATCCATTGCTCTGCGCATTGAGTCAGTGACCCGATCACCGTAGAGAATGGCTTTACCGTTGGCGTTACGCGCGGCACGGCCGATGGTCTGGATCAACGAACGTTCGGAACGCAGGAAGCCTTCCTTGTCGGCGTCCAGAATGGCCACCAGCGAAACCTCCGGAATATCGAGCCCTTCGCGCAGCAAATTGATACCAACCAGGACGTCGAACTTGCCCAGACGCAGATCGCGAATGATCTCGACCCGTTCCACCGTGTCGATATCCGAATGCAGGTAACGCACCCGAATATCGTGTTCGGAGAAATATTCGGTCAGATCCTCGGACATGCGTTTGGTCAGGGTGGTCACCAGCACGCGCTCACCCACATCGACCCGTAATCGGATCTCGGAAAGCAAATCATCGACCTGTGTTGTTGCCGGACGCACCTCGATCTGAGGATCGACCAGACCGGTGGGACGCACCACCTGCTCGACGACTTGCCCGGCGTGCTCGGCTTCATAGTTGCCGGGCGTCGCCGACACGAACACCGTCTGCGGCACGATACCTTCCCACTCTTCGAAGGTCATGGGACGGTTGTCCAGCGCCGAAGGCAGGCGGAAGCCGTATTCGACCAGCGTTTCCTTGCGCGAACGGTCACCGCGATACATGCCGCCAACCTGCGACACGCTGACATGCGACTCATCAATGAACAGCAGCGCATCGTCCGGAAGGTAATCGAAGAAAGTGGGCGGCGCATGCCCCGGTGGTCGGCCGGAAAGATAGCGCGAGTAGTTTTCGATCCCGTTGCAGTAACCCAGTTCGAGCATCATCTCGATATCGTAAACCGTACGTTGCTCGAGACGCTGGGCTTCGACCAGACGCTCATGCTTGCGCAGGTACTCGAGTCTGTCGGCCAGCTCCTGCTTGATCGAATCGATCGCACCCAGAATGGTGTCACGCGGCGTGACGTAGTGGCTCTTGGGATAGATGGTCATGCGCGGCACCTGCCCCCGGACCTCTCCGGTCAGCGGATCGAACAGACGAATCGAGTCGATCTCGTCGCCGAAAAGCTCGACGCGGACCCCTTCGTCTTCGGCATCCGCGGGGAAGACGTCGATCACATCGCCACGCACGCGATAGGTCCCGCGTCGGAAATCGGCGTCGTTGCGTGTGTACTGCAGCTCGGCCAGTCGCCGCAGAAACGCGCGCTGATCGATCTGCTCGCCGCGGTTGAAGTGCAGACGCATCTTCATGTACTGCTCGGGATCACCCAGCCCGTAGATCGCCGAGACCGACACCACGATCAGCGCATCGCGACGTTCCAGCAACGCTTTGGTCGCCGACAGCCGCATCTGCTCGATATGGTCGTTGATCGAAGCATCTTTCTCGATGAACGTGTCCGACGACGGCACGTAGGCTTCCGGCTGATAGTAGTCGTAGTAGGAGACGAAATACTCGATGGCATTGTCCGGGAAGAAGCTCTTGAACTCGCCATAGAGCTGAGCCGCCAGCGTCTTGTTGGGCGCCAGCACGATCGTCGGACGCTGCAGCTTCTCGACCACGTTGGCCATGGTGAAGGTCTTGCCGGAGCCGGTGACACCGAGCAGCGTCTGGTGCGAAAGCCCCGCCCCCAGCCCGCGGATCAATCCCTCGATGGCGGCCGGCTGATCACCGGCGGGACGATACTTGGAGTGAATCTTGAAAGGTTTGTTCATGGTCACTAATTAGGGTCCAAACTACCATCATTCAAGGGGCAAGCCGTTTTCCGTTGCTTTCCATGTCTCGCCGGCGCGGCAATTGCCGGACGACATGATCATTGGCCGACACGGTCACTGAGCAGAATAGCCGGCCTTCAATGAAGCGACGGCCTTGATCAGCGCCTCTCGGCTGACGCGACCCTCGACCTCCGCCCACTCCAGTCCAATATCGACGGTATCGACTCCATCCACCATCATCAGTGCCGTTGTAACACGATTGAGATCTTCCGGGGTGGAGACCCCTTTCAGAGTCAGATTGATCCGGGCCATGCCGTTTTCTCCACGAGGTTTTCCAGAACGCCGGTATGACGAACGGCGCTTTCTGATCAGTACTACAAAGCTGACAATTAACGGCGGTCAGCTCACGATACCGTCACACTCGGTTCACGGCCGAGTTCATGACAGGGGCTTCCAGAACCGTGATTAGGAGAAAAAGTTCGAGCCAGCGATACAGCGTAGCACGCCGTTCGCCATCGCCGATGTTGCAATGGCGAGCGATCGACACCATCTTGACGCCAGCATCAGGCATAGACTGCCATCAATGTCTTTATGGAGGGACCGGATGAACGATTGGCTGGCACATCTCACGGCAGCGGGCGGGCGCCAGGTCGACGAGCGTCTCTGGCAGTTTCCGCAGTACGCTAACCCCCGTGGCGCTACCTCAAGCTGCCTGTCGCCGCTGAGCCATCTCGGCATTCTCGAATGTGACGGCCCCGATGCGGCACGCTTTCTCCAGGGCCAGACCAGCGCCAACGTCGAGCACGCGAATGGCGAATTCGCCCCGCTGACCACGTTCTGTACGCCCAAGGGCCGCATGATCGCCAATGCCGAACTGCTCCAGGTTGGCGCAGAGCGCTACTGGCTGCTGCTGGATATCTCTCTGGTCGCCCCATTGGCGACGCAGCTCGGCAAATACGCCCCGTTCTACAAGGTGACGCTGAACCCACGCGATGACCTGGCGCTAATCGGCGCCTTCGGCACCATGCCCTCATTGCCCGACGAGGCACAGCTTCCCGCTCCGCCCGATATCGACTGGCACATGAGTCGGCAGGACGACACCGTGCTGGTCCGCCATCCCGGCGCTGAATCACGCCTGCTGATGATTCTGCCCCAGGCGCGCGCGGTATCGGTCTGGAACCAGATGCAGCGCAGCGCCATCGCAGTCGGCAATGCGAGCTGGCAACGCGCGGATATCGACGCCGGCGTGGCCTGGCTCACTGCGGCGCACAGCGACTCGCTGCTGCCACAGATGATCAACTGGGAAGCCCTGGGCGGCATCAGTTTTCGCAAGGGCTGCTATACCGGCCAGGAGATCGTGGCGCGCGCGCATTTTCGCGGACAGGTCAAGAAGCGGTTGCAGATCGCGGCCCTGGAGGGCGGCACTGCGGTCGAGATCGGCAGCGAGATCCGCAACGCCGAGGGCAAGCGCGTGGGCGAGGTTTTTCAAGCCACGCCTGCAGGCGACGCGGCCGTCTGCGATCTGCTGGTGGTGCTCAATACCAGCGAGTCCGAGGAATCCAGGCTCGTCGTCGGCGATCGCAAGCTGACGCTGCGCGAACTGCCCTATCCGCTGGAGCGCCTCGATCCCGAAAGCGTTGTTGCCGCTTAGACTTCGGGGCAACGTCTTTCAACCACTCATCAGTCGGCGGCCAACCGAAACAGTCGCCGCGTATTGGCCCAGGCGTTGGCGGCTATCCGGTCTCGCTCCTGGCTTCGCAACGCGGCGATGGCGTTCAATGTTCGGGGAAGACAGGCTGGCTCGTTGCGCTGGCCCTGGCGCCCGCATAGCGGCATGTCCGGGCTGTCGGTCTCGAGCACGAAACCGTCGTCGGGGAGCGATCGCACGGCGCGATGTAGTCGTTTCGCCCGATCGTAGGTGACCGCCCCGCCGAGCCCCAGCATGTAACCCAGATCCAGAAAGCGTCGGGCCTGCTGTGCACTGCCCCCGAAGGCATGAATCAGCCCGCCGGCCGGTAGATCGAGCTGTTTGAGCCGTTTGGCCACCTGGTCGTCGGCGTGTACACAGTGGACGATGACCGGCAGCCGGCGCTGCTTGGCCATTTGAAGCTGCGCCTCGAACAGCACCCATTGCTGCTCTAGCGTGGCCTCGAATCGCGCGTCGATACCGCATTCGCCGATGCCCACCAGGTCAGGATGCTGGTCGAACGCTTCCGCCAGCCGTTCAAGATCCCCCTCGGCGTGCTCGTCGAGAAAAAACGGGTGGAGCCCCAGCGAGACGACGACGTCGTCGCGCTTGCTCAATGCCAGCACGTTTTCCCATCGCCGTCGGGACGTTCCCGGCACCATGAAACGCGAGACGCCGGCCGCGTGGGCCCGTTCTAAAACGGCTTCGCGGTCGGCGTCGAAACTGGCGAAATCCAGATGACAATGCGCGTCGAACAACGGGGCGTCGAATAAAGGACCGTCGAACGAGGGAGCGTCAAACAGCATGATTCAGGCTGTCGGACTCTCTTCCGCCAGCGGAAGATCGGCGGTGCAGTGGCCGCACTTGGTCGCTTTGATCGGAATCGTCATGAAGCAGTGCGGACACGCCTTGTCCGTCGGTGCCTTGGGAGCGACCGCTTCCTCGCGCTTCATCCGATTGATGCTGCGCACCAGTAGAAAAACGACGAACGCAACGATGATGAAACTGATCACCGCGTTGAGAAACAGACCGTAGTCCAGCGTGACGGCGCCCGCTTCCTGAGCCGCTCCCAGAGAAGCATAAGGTCCCGGCGCACCGCCCTCCTTGAGCACGACATAGAAATTGGCGAAATCGACTCCGCCGATGAGCAGCCCGAGCACCGGGTTGAAGATATTCTTCACCAGGCTCTGCACGATCAGCGTGAAAGCCCCGCCGATGATGATGCCCACCGCCATATCGACGACATTACCTTTGACGGCAAACTCTCGAAACTCTTTGAGGAATTTGGAAGCCATCGGCTTTTCCTTTTCTGATCGAACGGGTTGCTCTCGACTGAACTGGCGCTGACCACCGTGGCGGACACGGCGGTTTTCAGAATGGCTCAAGCGGCATCTAGCGGCAAGGCCAAATCACGCCATGGCTCGCATGAGTACCCTATAAACCAAGAACGCCCTGCAAGCCAGAGGCATCCTTCAAGGAGAAATGTCCAGAAACAGCTTAGCCTCGGTCAATGCTCGCGCGTGGCCCTGAATTCGATCTCCGGCCAGCGTTCCTGAGTCATTTGAAGGTTGACCCGCGTCGGCGCCAGATAGGTCAGGTAATTTCCGCCATCCAGCGCCAGATTGGCGCTCGCCTTGCGCCTGAATTCATCGAGCTTCTTGGCATCCTTGCTGTAGATCCAGCGCGCCGTGTGAACGTTGACCGGCTCGTAGATACAGTCGACCTTGTACTCTTCCTTGAGCCGATGCGCGACGACATCGAACTGCAGCGTACCCACGGCACCGACGATCAGGTCGTTATTGTCCAACGGCAGGAAGACCTGCGTTGCGCCCTCCTCCGAGAGCTGCTGCAGGCCCTTCTGCAACGCTTTCATTTTCAGCGGATCACGCAGCCGGACGCGCCGGAACAGTTCCGGCGCGAAGTGCGGAATCCCCAGGAAGCGCATGTCCTCGCCGGCGGTGAAGGTATCGCCGATCTGAATCGTGCCATGGTTGTGCAGGCCAATGATGTCTCCCGGCCATGCCTCTTCCACGTGCGAGCGATCGGAGGCCATGAAGGTCAGCGCATCCGCGATCTTGACCTCCTTGCCGATACGCACATGTCGCATCTTCATGTTGCGCTCGTACTTGCCGGAACAGATACGTAGAAACGCGACCCGATCCCGATGTTTAGGATCCATGTTGGCCTGGATCTTGAAAACGAAGCCGGAAAACCGGCCGTCATCGGCAACGACTTCACGAGCGTCGGTTTCCCGCGCCTGAGGCGTTGGCGCAAACTCGACGAAGCCGTTGAGCATTTCGCGCACCCCGAAATTGCCCATGGCAGTCCCGAAGTAGACCGGGGACAGTTCCCCACGACGATAGGCTTCCAGATCGAACGTGTGTGAGGCACCGCGTACCAGCTCGACCTCCATGCGCAGCTCTTCCGCCGCGCTCTCACCCAGCACCCGATCGACTTCGGCGCTGGCCAGCCCTTCGATACGCTTGTCTTCAGGAATGCGATTGCCCTGGCCCTGGGTATAGAGATGAACCACATCATCGTAAAGGTGGTAGACGCCCTTGAACTGACGGCCCATGCCGATCGGCCAGGTCATTGGCGCGCACTGAATGTTCAGTACCGTTTCGATCTCGTCCATGACCTCGATCGGATCACGTGTCTCCCGATCCATCTTGTTAACGAAGGTCAGGATCGGCGTGGTCCGTAATCGGCACACTTCCATCAGTTTGATGGTTCGATCCTCGACGCCCTTGGCCGCATCGATGACCATCAATGCGGAATCGACGGCGGTCAGCGTGCGGTAGGTGTCCTCGGAGAAGTCCTCGTGTCCGGGCGTATCGAGCAGATTGACGATGCGCCCGTTGTATGGGAACTGCATGACGGAAGTGGTCACCGAGATGCCACGTTCCTGCTCCATTTTCATCCAATCGGACGTGGCGTGGCGCTCGGCTCGCTTGCTCTTGACCGAACCGGCCAACTGAATGGCATTACCGAACAACAGCATCTTTTCGGTAATCGTCGTCTTACCCGCATCGGGGTGACTGATGATGGCAAAAGTGCGACGAAGGGCCGCTTCCTGTGCAAGCTGAGCATCTGACATGAATGGCTTCACTGGCTAGAGGCGACTCACAAGCATCATGAGTCGATGGTTGAGAGTTCGCGGGGGATCGAAGATGGCGGCGATTGTACGCGCTGAACCGGCAGAGTTGTAGCCGCCGCCATGGCTGCGGCCTTTCGAAAGACGAGGCCAGGACACAACACCAGAGACGTCTAAACGATATCGCGAGCCCGCCCCTGTGCGACAAACGGACGCCTCTTTCTTTCGACCTGTCCACGTTCCTCGCGGCTTGCGTTACCATGACCGCGATAACCGCGGCGATGTCGAGTCAGCCGCGCTGCTCTCGTTCGCGTTTCGAACGTCTCGCCAACCCGACTCGATACCGGAGAGACCATGCTGCAACCGCTTCCGCTCTCGACGCCGAACCGTAACCTGGTTCGTTTGACGATCGTCCGCGGGATTACCTGGACCGGCTTCTTGGCCGCGATCATATTCGGCATTGAAGTGCTGGGGTTTCAGCTCCACGTTCTGCCGGTCATCAGTGTCATCGTCGCCATGGGCCTGTTCAACGTGGCGACATGGTGGCGACTGGGACGCCCGCGCGCCGTGACCGATACCGAATATCTGCTGCACTGGCTGGTCGACATCGCCGGACTGAGCTTGTTGTTCTACTACACCGGCGGTTCGACCAATCCTTTCATCACCTATCTGCTGGTGCCTCTGGGCATCGCCGCCTCCACGCTGCCATGGCCTTATGCCTGGGTCATCGCCATGGCGGCTACCGCCAGCTACACGACCATGATGCTGTTTTATCAACCCGTTCCTCAGTTGACCAATAGCACGATCGTGTTCGGGGTCCAGTTGCATACTCTCGGCATGTGGTTGAACTTCATTCTTTCCGGCAGTCTGCTGACTTTCTTCATTTTCAAGATGGCGCAAACCTTGCGCCGGCGTGACATGACGCTGTCTCGCACCCGTGAAGCCGCCCTGCGCAACGAGCAGATCCTGGCCGTCGCGACCCAGGCTGCAGGTACCGCTCACGAGCTCGGCACCCCGCTGTCGACGATGGCGGTGCTACTCAAGGAGATGCGCCACGAAGCCAGCCAGCAGCCAGCACTAGTGGAAGACATTGATCTGCTCCGCAGCCAGGTCGACACCTGCAAGCAACGCCTGCAGACACTCGTCGCCAATGCCGATCGACGCCGTCTGGAGAAGCCCGAGACACGGCGCGCGACGCCCTGGCTCGAGAATCTGATCCAGCGCTGGCTGGTGCTCAGGCCGGACGTCCATCACCGGCTGGAGGTGCTCGGAAAGCGCGGCCAGCCCAGCATCGCCGTGGACGCCACGCTGGAACAGGCGCTGATCAATCTGCTCAACAATGCCGCCGACGCCAGCCCCGAGGCCATCGTGACCAGCCTCGATTGGGATACCGAGGAGGTGGTCATCGACATTCGTGATAAAGGCCCCGGGGTGCCGATGTCGATCGCCGACCAGCTGGGCGACACCTTCATCTCGACCAAGAGCAAGGGGATGGGGATCGGCCTGTTTCTGACCCACGCCACCGTCAGTCGATTCGGTGGCGGCGTGAGTCTCTATAACCACGAGGAAGGCGGCACGTTGACCGAGGTCAAGCTTCCCCGCGTCAGGGCTGGCGAAAGCCTGTGATGCTTACGTCCGCGATCCCCCGAACAGGATTCAGTGACAGGAGGTTTCAGTGATGAGTGACTCGCAACGGACGCCCGATCAGGAGCGTCTGCTGATCATCGACGACGACGAACAACTCTGTTTCGTCATGGAACGCGCCATGCGCCGACGCGGCTACGACGTGGTCGTCGCCCACACCTATGATCAGGCTCTGGCCGTCGCGCGGGAAACACCGCCCGCGCTGGCAACTCTCGATCTCAAGCTGGAATCCGACTCCGGCTTGAAACTGCTACCCGCATTGCTCAAGGTCGCGCCGGCATGTCGCGTCGTGGTGCTGACCGGGTACTCGAGCATCGCAACCGCCGTGGAAGCCATGAAGCTCGGGGCCGCCAATTATCTCTGCAAGCCGGCCGATGCGGACGAAATTCTGCAGTCGCTCGAGCGCGAGACCGGCGACGGCGACGTCCAAATTGCCGACAACCCGCCGTCGGTCAACCGGGTCACCTGGGAGCATATTCAGAAAGTCCTGCAAGAGCACGACGGCAATATCTCCGCGACCGCCAGAGCTCTGGGCATGCATCGCCGTACCTTGCAACGCAAACTGCAGAAGCGCCCGGTAAGACATTGATACCATTCGACTGACCCATGCCCTGTCAGTCGCTGCTTTTCACCGGCTCGACGAAGAGTCGTCCTATTCTTCGTCAACCAACGCGCCCAGTTTCATCACCGAGCTGGAGAGCGCCCTAGCCCTTCCCGACAGGAGTCCATCGTGGACCACACCCAGCGACTCGAGCAGATGATCCGCATCGCCCGTCAGGCCGGCGAAATGATCGTTCAGGCCCGCGAGAAACAAAATTTTTCCCGCCAGTACAAAGGCGGTGACGAGCTGGTAACCGAAATAGATGTTGCCGTGGATCAGATGATCGCCGATGAACTGGAATCGCTGTTTCCCGGCGAAGCCAGACTGACCGAAGAACTCGCGCCGGACCGCAGTCAACTCGAGCAACGAGGTGCGCTCTGGATCGTCGATCCCATCGACGGCACGGTCAACTTTGCCTACGGACACGCCCATGTCGCCGTGTCGATCGCCTGGGCGATGAATGGAGAGGTTCAACTGGGCGTGGTTCATGCCCCGTTCCTGGGCGAAACCTTCACCGCGGTGCGCGATCAGGGAGCCCGACTCAACGATGAGTCTATGCACTGCAGCCAGGCAAACACCCTGGAGAGGAGCCTGGTCGCGACGGGCTTTCCCTACGCTCGCGACAAACGCGCGCCACTGATCAAACGCCTCAATCATGTGGTCCATGCTTGCCGTGACGTTCGCCGTAATGGCTCCGCCGCGCTGGACCTCTGCCACGTGGGTTGCGGGCGGCTTGACGCCTACTACGAAAGTGTCTTGCCCTGGGATTTTGCTGCTGGGCTACTGATCGCCCGAGAAGCCGGCGCAACAGCGAGCCATCTCTATGAATGCCCCGAGAGTCTGCCGGTCGAACTCTATGGCGAGAACCTGCTGGTCAGCGCTCCCGACATTCACCAGTCGCTCGGGAATCTGCTGCGCGACGCTGATGCGGGTCAGCGGCTCGAGTCCTGAAGTCGGCCATGCTACGCCGTGGCGAGAACCGCGGCGTATTGCGAGACTTGCCCACAAACTTCGAGACCGGCCAGCAACCCCTTAGACCGAAATGAGACCGATAGTGGCCTGCAATAACGAATGTAGCGAGACTCTATTGGTTCGGCCGGGTTTAATACGAAAGAATAAGCCCCACTCTATTGATACTCTCTTCCCTTCGAAGTGAATTCATCATCCAGACCAGGAGAATCATTGATGCTGACCGTCATTTTTGGCCGCCCCGGCTGCCCGTTCTGTGTTCGCGCCAAAGACCTGGCGGAAAAACTGAAAGAAGCACGAGACGATTTCGATTTTCGCTACATCGATATTCATGCCGAA
Organism: Salinicola halimionae; assembly: GCF_003206065.1. Taxonomy (GTDB): domain Bacteria; phylum Pseudomonadota; class Gammaproteobacteria; order Pseudomonadales; family Halomonadaceae; genus Salinicola; species Salinicola halimionae. The sequence goes on from NZ_PZJQ01000004.1 coordinate 1,288,356, forward strand.
GGTATCACCAAGGCCGACATGGAGAAGACAATCGGCAAGCCGGTCGAGACCGTGCCGCAGATCTTTGTCGACCAGACGCACATCGGCGGCTTCACCGAATTTGATCAATATGTCCAGGACAAAGCCTTGATGCCTGAAAACGCTTGAGGCATTAGACGAGACGTAACGACAAGAGCCGGCTTTCGCCGGCTCTTGTCGTTATGGAATGTAGGTTTGCCTCGAGTATCGATCCACCTCGTCAACCAGGTTGATAGGCCGGCTCGTCGTACTCCTCCTCCGGATCACCTTCCAAATTCAGTTCATGTTGATAAGGCCCGTGACGGGGATCCAGCTCATTGATGTAGTGAGTAGATTCCACCATCGGCACCAACGGCATGTAGGGCTCCTGCTCTTCCGGCGCCATGACAGGTTCGCGCCGCCACAGCCGATAGGCGATGAACAATGCCAGACCCAGCGCCGCCGCACCCAGGAACAGCCACAGACCATCCGGTCCCACACTCTGCATCAAGATCGATGCGCTGAACGGCCCTACCACGGACCCGACGCCGTAACACATCAGGATCTTGCCGTTGGCCTGAATCGTCTCCTCGGGCTCCAGCCAATCGTGGGTATGCGCCAGGCTCAGCGAATAGAGCGTATGCAGCATCGCGGTATGGAAACTGGCCACGAACACCAGCAGCCAGTAGCTGGAACGTGCGGCAAACACGATCAGAACGCCCGATATCGCCATGACCACCGCCATGCACAGAATGACCTTGCGACGATCGAAACGGTCCGAGACCCGCCCCAGGGTCCATTGGGCGATGAGCGCCACCAGCGTGGTTATCGACATGAACTTGGCCGTCTGAGCGGTGGTAAGTCCGATCTCCTGGCCATAGTAAGGCGTCATGGCGAAAAACGCCTGGACCATCAACCCTGCCACGAAAGCGCCGACAAGACCGACCGGCGCTCTTGCCAGCAGTGTTCGCAGCGATATCTTGACTGGCGCGCTCTGACTGTTGCGCAGCGGCCCTTGGATCCGGTGGATCGACAGTGGCACCAGCGATAGCGCAAACAGCACGCCCGCCACCGAGAACAGCACGAACGTGCCCGGATCGGCCATATTGAGCATCCACTGCCCGCCCGCCAGCGACAGCGTCGAGATCACCAGATACCAACCCAGCACTCGGCCTCGATTTTCATTGGTCGATTCGCCAGACACCCACGACTCCATCACCATCAGCAGCCCCGCCGTCGCGGCACCGCCGAACAGCCGCCATACCAGCCACGCCCAGGGATTGACCCATAACCCATGCAGAATGGCGGTGGCGGCGAGCAGCGCTGCACATGCCGCAAACACGCGGATGTGGCCAACGCTCCGGATGCGTTTTTCCAGCCAGTAACTGCCGGCCACGAATCCCAGCGAAAAGCAGGACATCAACAACCCCGCCATCTGCGAGGGAAAGGCCTCCAGCGACATCCGTACACCCAGCAACGTCATGATCAACCCGTGGCCGAGAAGAAAGCTGATCTCGCACAGAAACAGAATGGGAAGGGTCGCGGGTAAGGAACGCAACGGCACTCTCCAGATAGCGTCGGTAAGGGAAGACGGCCAGCGACTTGACGTCGAGGCGAATCGATATGCGGTTCTCCGTGTCGAACGGAGGCGAAAGCGGCGGCATTCTATCAATTCATGGGGGATATTGCCGAGATTTGGCGATATCGATACACCACGACGACCGACACAAATTATTCACATCTTCTGTGGATAACGCTGTGCATTACCGGTGGCTGGGTTCGAGGGTCGTCGGCCCCACCCACGCTGGTCTTAAATTGGTCAGTTTTTCGACAATGAGAAATCTCAATCTCGGCTCACGCATAGGCTTTCTCTTCACGAAGATTTTTCGTTGACAACGGGTGAACGACTCGAGGTGCTGGGCAGCCTTGCGACATTCCAGTAACATCGAGCCAAGTCATTGATGGAGAATGGCATGTCGACCCTCAAAGGGTTGATCAGCGTCCTGCTGCTGATCTTCAATACGCTTTTCTGGGGGGTTCCCCTGGTGGCGTTGACTGCGCTGAAACTGATCACGCCAACCCGGCATTGGCGCTTGCGGATACTGGGAGGATTGCACCGCATCGCGCTCGCGTGGATAAGAACCAACAATGTCTGGATCCGTTACTGGATTCATCCACAGATTCGAGCCGATATTCCCGAGACGCTGTCGCCGCATCAATGGTGGTTGATGATTGCCAACCATCAGAGCTGGACCGATATCATGGTCATGCTCTACGTGCTGACCGGACGAGCGTCGATGCCGAAGTTCTTTCTCAAGCGAGAGTTGATTCTGGTCCCTATCGTCGGCTTGGCCTGGTGGGCGCTCGAATTTCCATTCATGCGGCGTTACAGCCGGGAAAAGCTCACGCGCAATCCCAAGCTGGCCGAGCGAGATCGCCAAGCGACGCAGCGCATGTGCGAGCACGCCCGAGAGATGCCGATGACGATCTATAACTTCGTCGAAGGAACGCGTTTCACGAAACAAAAACAGCATCGCCAGGGAAGCCCCTATCGGCACCTGCTGCGCCCCAAGGCCGGCGGCATTGCTCAGGTGATCAGCCTGCTGGGGCCGCGACTGGACGGCATTCTCGACGTGACTCTGCATTATCGGCGCAGCACGCCTAATTTCTGGGACTTCCTCTGCGGTCGAGAGTCAGAGGTGGCGATATCCGTCAGATGTCTCGACAGGCCAGAATGGATGCTGGAGGGCCGCTACGGCGACGCCCAATACAAGGAACGTTTCTACACATGGTTGAATTCACTGTGGCAGGAAAAAGACGCAGCGCTCTCCTCTTACTGCTGGGACTGATGTTCATCCTTGGAGGCTGCGCCAGCGGCGGCACTCGCATTGCCGACGGCGGTGGTTGGGTGACGGTTCAGCGCGGCGATACGCTGGGGAAAATCGCCGACCAGGCGGGCATTCCGCTACTGCGTCTGCAACGCTTCAACCCGGGTATCGACTCTCGCCACCTGGCCATTGGGCAGCGCCTGATGCTGCCTTCCCGGCAGGAACGCGCGCCGGGGGACGGCCCTTATCGTTATCAGGTGCGTCGGGGAGACTCGCTGTATTCGATCGGCCGCTATTTCGGCGCTAACCCTCAGCGCGTCCAGGCTGCCAACAAGGGTATCGACCCTTCGCAGCTGGCCGTTGGTCAACTGATTCAGATCCCGTTGGGCGGCGGATCTTCGTCAAACGGCACCCGACGATCAACCTCGACGCCAGCGGCGTCTCGTTCTCTGCCGGATCCCGGCCCGCTACCGTCATCCGCGAGCCGGTGGCAATGGCCATTGGCGAACTACAGCGTCGAGCGTCGCTTTGGTCGAGATTCTCACGGCACGCTGCAACCCATGATGCTTTCCACAGAGGCGGCGGCGAAGGCGAAAGCGACCACCTCGGGCAAGGTTCGTTTTGCCAGCGGGATGCGCCAGCTAGGTCAGGTCGTGATCCTTCATCACGCCGATAACATGCAGAGCGTCTACGCCTTCTGCGGCAAGCTACTGGTCACCGAGGGACAATCTGTCTCGGCCGGCGCGCCGCTATGCGACATCAGTCAGGAGAGTGACGGCAGCCGCTACCACTTGCTGTTCGATCTCCGTCATGGTGGCAAGCCCGTGGATCCCGCGCGCGTGCTACGCTAGTTCAGCGGTGTCATGAATTCGTCATCACCGTGACGCATCAGCGTCATGGGTAACCCGCATGATCAAGGACCGGATCAATACGGTTGATGACAAGTCGGGCGCAGTGGCAGCTTCGCCAGCGTGGAAGGAGTGGTAACGATGCGCATAGCCCTGGTCAGTGAAACCTGGGCGCCAGAGGTCAATGGCGTAGCTCATACCCTGAGCCATTTCGCCAGCCATCTGGTGTCCAAGGGCATCCTGCTGCAGCTGATACGCCCTGATCCGGCGGATGGTAAGCGCGACCCTCTAGCCGAACGCGACGTTCATGTGCGTGGCGTGGCACTGCCGATCTACGCCGATGTACATGTCGGATGGCCTTGCCGGGGCCGGCTGATGCGGCTATGGCGCCAAGAGCGTCCGGATGCCATCTACATTGCCACCGAGGGTCCCCTGGGCTGGTCGGCACTGAACGCAGCACGGCGGCTTCGAATTCCGGTCGTCAGCGGCTTCCATACCAACTTCGATCAGTACGCCAGCAATTACCATCTCGGCTGGAGCATTCCCATTGCCCGCCGAGGTCTGCGCTACTTCCATAATCGTTGCGAGGCCACCCTGGTCCCCACCGCAGCGCAGCGTCAGTTGCTGGAAGATGCCGGTTACCGTAGCGTCTCGGTTCTCGCCCGGGGAGTCGATGCCAACCGCTACCATCCCTCGCGGCGAGATCCCGATCTGCGGCGTCAATGGGGGGCCGCCCCTCACCAGCCCATCGCGCTCTATGTCGGCCGTCTCGCCAGCGAGAAGAACATAGAACTGCTGGCCAGCACGATGGCGGCGATGCGACGCGCCAACCCGGCACTGGTACAGGTCCTGGTCGGTGACGGCCCCGCCCGCAAGACGATTACTCAACGGCTGCCGGATGCCATATTTACCGGCTTTCAGACCGGCGAGGCACTGGCACGCCACTATGCCAGCGCTGACATGTTCGTCTTCCCCTCTCTTTCCGAAACCTTCGGCAACGTCGTACCGGAGGCAATGGCCAGTGGACTTGCCATCGTCGCTTTTGACCACGCGGCGGCCAAGGAACTGATCAACCACGACGTGAATGGACGTCTGGTGCCACCAGGTGACGACCAGGGCTTCATTGATGCCGCCAGCGAACTGTGCGTCCAGCCGGCGTTGTACGCCCGCTTGGGCTGCGAAGCTCGCAAACGCGTCTCGAATCTGAGCTGGTCACGCATCGGTGACCGCTTTCTCGCGCACTTGATCCAGGCTCAGGGGGCCCCACATGCTGCCACGCACACCACGTCTCAGGTTTGAACGGCTGGATCGACTCGAGAGTCGGCTCAGTCACCGACTGGCAGAATTTTCCCGGCACATCCCGACACTATGGCTGTTTCGCGCCGTCAGTCGTCTAGGTGACTGGCCCGCCTGGGTCATGCTGGCACTGCTGCAGCCTCTATGGCACGGCAAAGCCGGATGGCTGATAGCGGTGCATTGGGGGCTGACAGCTAGCGTTGCCGCGCTGCTGTATCGCGTGCTCAAGACTCGCCTGTGCCGCGAACGCCCCTACATCACCTACTCCACGATTCGTTGCACCATGCCGCCGGTCGACCGCTATAGCTTTCCCAGCGGGCACACGTTACACGCGGCCATGTTTACGTGTCTGACCGCTGCCACCACCCCGCAGCTGCTACCGATCGTGATTCCTATCGCGATCCTGATTGCCGCTTCCCGCGTGGTGCTCGGGCTGCACTATGTCAGCGACGTCGTCGTGGGTGCTTTGATCGGCGCGGGACTGGCCTGGTGCAGCGGCCTGATAGCATTGTTCGCCGGGAGCTAGGCCCGTTGCCATGATCGACACCACACGCGCCGACTGGCAATATCTCAGTGACTCTCCTTTGCTGACGCTGCTTCCCGGCTTCCTGTCGGGAGCGGAGGCAACGAGATTGCAGCACGCGCTCGACAAAGAGATCGACTGGAGCTCTCCGTCCATTCGACTCTACGGGCGGTTGCATACGATTCCGCGCTCTCAGTGCTGGATGGGAGATAGCGATGCCGGTTACCGCTACTCGGGACAAACGTTTCAGCCGCAGCCGTGGCATTCGCTGGTCCTCATGCTGCGAGACCGCGTGAAAGACGTGCTGCAGAGGTGCAATCTACCGTTTACCGACTTCAACAGCGTATTACTTAACCACTACGCCAGCGGTGAGCAGCGCATGGGGTGGCACAGCGACGATGAGCCCGAGCTTGGTGATCGACCCATCGTGGCATCGATCTCGCTGGGCAGCGAACGCCCGCTGCGCTTTCGAAGAAAGACGGGATCGGCCCGGTGCGCGTTCAACGTCTGGCTACCTCATGGCAGCCTGCTACTCATGGGCCCCGGTGCCCAGCAACATTGGCAGCATGCACTAGCCCCACGCGCAATCGAAGGTGGCCGAATCAATCTCACCTTTCGCCGGATCGTCTAGCAGACGACTCGTCGGATTTTCTGGCACTTGTCAATTTGAGCGGCATCTGTCCGATTGTCTGAAGATGTGGCTGCTGGGAAGGCCTTTTCTCTATGCCAAACGAAAAACGCCATCTCGAAAAAGAAGGCGTTTTAAGATAACGGTATAAATATGGAATTTCAGGCAGTGTTCATCCGCGGTAGTAATTCGCTGCCACGAACGGCATGGGGCTGATGACCATCGGCAGCCGCTTGCCGCGAACATCGGCATACAGCGTCGCGCCTTTCTCGGCGGAGTCGATGACAACGTAAGCCATCGCAACAGGCGCTCCCACGCTGGGACCGAAACTGCCGGATGTGACGTGACCGACCTCGTGATCGTCTGCATCGAACAGCTTGGCTCCCTCTCTCACCGGCGCGCGGCCCTCGCCGATCAATCCCACCCGGCGACGGCGATGATCCTTCGCCTGCAACTGGTGAAGCACCATGTCGGCCCCAGGGAAGCCAGCTTCCCGCTCGCCGCCTACGCGACGCGGCTTGCCCACTGCCCAGGAGAGACTCGCTTCCACCGGCGTGGTGGTAGTGTCGATATCGTGACCGTAGAGGCAGAGCCCCGCTTCCAGCCGCAGCGAATCCCGTGCACCAAGGCCGATCGGCTCGACCTCCGGCTGCTCGAGAAACCAGCGCGCCAACGCTTCAGTCGCCTCGGACGGTGTCGAAATTTCGAAACCGTCTTCTCCGGTATATCCGCTACGACTCACCCATATTTCATGCCCCATCACCTCAAAGCGGGCGTGCTGCATGAACACCAGTTCGCAAGCAGCCGGACAAAGGCGCTGCATGACATCCCGAGCTTGTGGGCCTTGCAGTGCCAGCAAGCCTCGATCCAGAACTTCGACATCATGTCCTGTCCCGAGGCCAGTGCGCATCAGCGCGATGTCTTGGTCCTTGCACGCCGCATTGACGACCACGTACAGCGACTCGCCATGGTTGACGATCATCAGGTCATCCAGCACACCGCCTTCGCTATTGGTGAACAGCGCATAGCGCTGGCCACCTTCCACCAATCCGACGACGTCGGCTGTCACCAGGGTTTCCATCGCGACGGCGGGCGATGGCCCAGTCACTTTCACCTGGCCCATGTGAGAGACATCGAACAGACCACAAGCTCGACGCGTATGCTCATGCTCCTTCTTGACGCCCAGAGGGTACTGCACTGGCATGCTGTAGCCGGCGAACGGCACCATTTTCCCGCCAAGCTGCTGATGCAGCGCAAACAACGGTGTCTGTTTCATGTTGGACATCAATGTCTCCCGTTAAGAGCAGATAGTAGAAAATTACGCGTCTCGATCACGGTCTTCCAGCGCTTCACCCGGTAGCACGGTCTTACCGGCGAAGTGGTCGCGGGTCAGCTTGAATACAACCGGAGACAACAGTGCCAAGGCGATCAGATTGGGGATCGCCATCATCGCGTTGAAGGTATCTGCCACCAGCCAGATGAAATCCAGTTTTGCCATCGCCCCGATCGGCACTGCCAGCACGAATAGAATCCGGTAAAGCAGAATCGCCCGATCACCGAACAGATACTGAAAGCACTTTTCGCCGTAGAACGACCAGCCCAGAATCGTGGTAAAGGCAAATATCGACAACGCGATCGCCACGATGTGCTGACCGATACCGGGCAAGGCGCTGTCGAACGACAGCGAGGTCAGGCCCGCGCCGCTTTCGCCATCCAGCCAGTGCGTCGAGGTCAGAATCACCAGCGCAGTCATGGTGCAGACCACCAGCGTATCGATGAAGGTGCCCAGCATGGCGATCAACCCTTGGCGCACCGGATTGCGTGTCTGCGCTGCGGCATGGGCGATCGGCGCACTCCCCAAACCGGCTTCATTGGAGAAGATCCCCCGAGCGACACCGAAACGAATGGCCGCCGCAACCGCTGCGCCAGCAAAACCTCCACTGGCGGCAATGGGCTGAAACGCATGCTCGAAGATGGTCCCCAGAGCACTACCGATCTGATCGGCGTTGATGATCAGGACGACCACACCTGCTGCGAAGTAGGCGACCGCCATCAGCGGCACCAGTTTGCCGGCGACGCTGGAGATACGCTTGATGCCGCCCAGGATGACGGCGCCCGCCAGCACCATGATGATCACGCCGGTCAGCCATGCCGGCACACCGAACGATGTGGTCAACGCATCGGCCACCGAGTTGGCTTGCACGGTATTGCCGATACCAAAAGCGGCGATGGCACCGAAGAACGCGAATAACCCGCCTAACCAGGCCCAGCGCTTGCCGAGGCCGTTACGGATGTAATACATCGGCCCGCCGACGTGGTTTCCGCTGGAATCGGTCTGCCGGTAGCGCACGGCCAGCACGGCTTCCGCGAACTTGGTCGCCATACCCACCAAGGCAGTCAACCACATCCAGAAAACCGCACCCGGCCCACCCAGGGCGATAGCCGTGGCTACACCGGCGATGTTGCCGGTACCTATGGTCGCCGAGAGCGCCGTCATCAGTGCGTTGAACGGTGATATCTCACCCTGGTCATGAGTGTCGGCATCGCTGCGGCGCCCACGCCATAATAAGCTAAAACCCAGCCCCAATTTGCGGATGGGCAGCAACCGGAGGCCCAACTGTAGATAGATACCGACTCCGAACAACAAAATCAGCATCAGCGGGCCCCAGACCACGCCATTGATGGCGCTAAATACAGCAGTCAGTGAATCCATGGCGAACTCCATTGGCACGTTATTGTGTATTGGTAACGCTATTGTGTGTCGATCACATTAGAGCGTCTTGCGAACCGGCAGGTGAATTTCTTTCCATCCGGGTCGATCTTCTGAAGTAAAGCGTCGCAACAATAGAGGATTCGACTGTCTGCCTACAATTATCCCATGGCATCCACCTGGCAAGATGGCTCATGGGCCTGTCCGACGATCGCTCGCATTGAGTCGGGTGGCGGGTACGTCAGGTCGTATGGTCCGTACTCAAGGCACCATAGCGAAAAGCATCTTTGTTTCCAATAAGAAACACCGGCTTCCCGATGCGGGGTCGGTTGACGTCGGCGTTTTTTTCACCCTACCCGATGTCGGGATAGACAAGAATGGAGCCCTACGACTCTACGCAAGTGACGCCGTGACACGCTCGAGGTGGAGTTAGTCGTCGCAGGACTGGACGTTTTTGGGATCTAGGCCCAACCTAGAAGCGCGATTCGCGAGAAGCTGCGATGGAAGCACGTGAGACTATGCCATTCGATCCCGCATTGAGGCATAATGCTCGCCAAAATCCCCCGTATCGAAAATTGTTTCTTATAGGAAACCTCATGAGCGAAATTCCTAATAACCTGCTCTATACCGACAGCCATGAATGGGTGCTGGACAACGGCGACGGTACCGTGACCGTCGGCATTACCGACCATGCCCAGGAAGCACTGGGTGATGTCGTTTTCGTCGAACTGCCGGAAGCAGGCCGAGAACTGGATGCTGGCGACGAGTTCGGCGTTATCGAGTCGGTCAAGGCGGCGTCCGATCTCTTCTCTCCGCTGGCCGGCGAAATCGTCGAAGTCAACGAGGCGCTGGAAGATAGTCCCGAGACGGTGAACGACTCTCCCTACAGCGACGGCTGGATTCTCAAGCTGCAGCTGGCCGATCAGGGCGATCTTGAATCACTGATGTCGGCCGAAGCCTACAGCGACCTGGTCGCGGCCGAGGAAGATCAAGACAGCTGATCGCCGGTCTTTCTCGCCACCTGCTGGCCTGACCGTTCGGTGCCTCTCCACCGGACGGTCGCGTCCCTTTCCTAGCAATCTCTTGCCAACCTCGCCGGATAGATTATGCCCACCGAAACTCGCCCATTGACCGAACTGGCCAACCACGCCGATTTTCTTCAGCGTCACAATGGCCCGACCCGACACGATGTCGCCGAGATGCTCAAGGCTCTCGATATGACGTCGATGACGACGCTGATCGATCGAACCATTCCCCAGGGGATTCGTCTCGATGGCGAGTTGGCACTGGACGGCCCTCGAGGCGAGTCGGAAGCGCTGGACTATCTGCGGGGTCTGGCGCGGCAGAACAAGGTATTCAAGAGCTACATCGGACAGGGGTATTACCCTACTCACCTACCGGCGGTGATTCAGCGCAACGTGCTGGAAAATCCGGGCTGGTATACCGCCTATACGCCGTATCAGCCGGAAATTGCCCAGGGTCGACTGGAAGGACTGCTCAATTTTCAGCAGATGGTGATGGATCTGACCGGTATGGCGATCGCCAACGCTTCGCTGCTCGACGAGGCAACAGCGGCAGCCGAAGCGATGGCACTGTGTCGGCGCTCGAACAAGAAGCAGAAGAGCCAGCGTTTCTTCGTCGCCGATGACGTCCTCCCGCAGACGTTGGACGTATTGCGCACCCGTGCCGCCTACCTGGGATTCGAGCTGGTCGTCGCACCCGCAGCTCGGTTGGCCGATGAAGAGGTCTTCGGGGCCCTACTGCAGTATCCCGGCGTCGACGGTGATATCGGAGATCTCGAGAATCTGGTCACCACGGCACGCTCGCGCCAGATCATGACCTGCGTGGCGGCGGATCTGATGAGTCTGGTCATGCTCAAGGAACCTGGCGCCATGGGTGTCGACATCGTGCTGGGCAATTCTCAGCGCTTTGGCGTGCCGATGGGGTACGGCGGTCCTCACGCTGCCTTTTTCGCTACCAGTGAGTCACTCAAGCGTTCACTGCCGGGGCGTGTCATCGGCGTTTCCAAGGACAGCCGTGGTCGACCTGCCCTGCGCATGGCCATGCAGACGCGCGAACAACATATTCGCCGCGAAAAGGCGACATCCAATATCTGTACCGCCCAGGCATTGCTGGCGAACATCGCCGGTTTCTATGCCGTCTACCACGGTGCCGAAGGCCTTCGGACCATCGCCGGGCGCATCCATCGCCTGACAACGCTTCTGGCGGCAGGCCTGGTGCAGCATGGCATCACGCTCAAGCACGACAGCTGGTTCGACACCCTGACATTGACCGGCGTCGACAGCCATCGTATTCAGGGCCGAGCCTTGACCCGCGAGCTCAATCTTCGCTATCCCGTGGATGGTGAAGTCGGCGTGAGTCTCAACGAAACCACGACGGCGGCCGACCTGGCGGTACTTTTCGATGTACTGATCGGCGAGGAGCATGGCCTATCGGTGAGCGAACTGGACCGCGAAGCCGTCGAACAGGGTTCCAGCGGTATCCCCGTCGCCTACCGTCGCGACAGCGAGTTTCTTCAGCATCCCAATTTCCAGCGCTTCCGCAGTGAAACCGAAATGCTGCGCTACCTCAAGCGCCTGGAAAACCGCGATCTGTCGCTCACCCACGCGATGATTCCGCTGGGGTCGTGCACCATGAAACTGAATGCCACCAGCGAGATGATCCCGATCACCTGGCCGGAATTCGCCAATATTCACCCATTTGCACCAAATGATCAGACGTCCGGCTATCGTCAGATGATCACCGAGCTCAGCGACTTCTTGATCGAAATTACCGGCTACGACGATATCTCGATGCAGCCAAATTCCGGTGCCCAGGGCGAGTATGCGGGACTGGTCGCCATTCGTCGCTACCAGGCCGCGGTCGGCGAAGGACATCGTGATATCTGCCTGATACCCAGCTCGGCCCATGGCACCAACCCGGCCTCTGCCGCCATGGCGCAGATGAAGGTCGTCGTCGTGGAATGCGATCGAGACGGCAATATCGACATGGCCGATCTTGAGACCAAGGCCACCAAGCACTGTGACAGTCTCTCGGCGATCATGTTGACCTATCCCTCGACTCATGGCGTCTTCGAGGAAAACATCCGCCAAGCCTGCAAGCTCGTTCACGACAATGGCGGACAAGTCTACATCGACGGTGCCAACATGAATGCGCAGGTCGGTCTATGTCGCCCCGGCGATTACGGCGGCGACGTCTCGCATCTCAACCTGCACAAGACGTTCTGCATCCCGCATGGCGGCGGCGGGCCAGGAATGGGGCCGATCGGCGTGAAGGCACATCTCGCACCCCACCTGCCCAATCACGTCGTGACGCCGCAGGAGGGCATCGACAAGAACTCCGGCGCCGTCTCGGCTGCCGCCTTCGGCAGCGCCTCGATCCTGCCGATCTCGTGGGCCTACATCAAGATGATGGGCGCTCGCGGGCTCCGTGAAGCCACCGAGCTGGCCATACTCAATGCGAATTACATTGCCAAGCGGCTCGAGGCGCACTATCCCGTGCTCTATCAAGCCGCCAATGGCACGGTTGCCCATGAGTGCATTCTCGACATCCGCCCTCTCAAGACGGCTTCAGGGATCAGTGAAGAAGACATCGCCAAGCGTTTGATGGATTACGGCTTCCACGCCCCGACGATGTCTTTCCCGGTCGCCGGCACCCTGATGGTCGAGCCCACCGAGTCCGAGTCACGCTACGAAATCGATCGCTTCTGCGACGCCATGATCGCCATTCGTGAAGAAATTGCACGTGTCGAATCCGGCGAATGGTCGAAGGATTCGAACCCGCTGGTGCTGGCGCCCCATACCATGGCGGATGTAACGGAAGAGACTTGGGAGCGCCCCTACTCGCGTGAGCGAGCCGCCTTCCCGACAGAAGCCGTGCGTGACGCCAAGTATTGGCCAGCGGTCAACCGTGTAGACAATGTCTTCGGCGATCGTAATCTGATCTGCAGCTGCCCGCCGATCGATGCCTACCGGGATGCCTAGCAAGTCATTATCGAAACCGCAGTAGCCAGAACCAAAACGGCCGCTCATGGAGCGGCCGTTTGTCGTTGAATATCTCATGCCCCACCGAAATCTCGTCCCCGCACTGAAGACAAGCAGCGAACGAATAAGTTGAACGGATATCGGGTGTCAGGGCTATTCCAGCGTGGGGAGCTCGCTGTATCCATAAAGGGCATTGAGACGCTGCTGGCGAAAGGATGACAACAACTGACGGTAGCGCTTGGGCAATTCCACATCCGTACGCGACACCAAGTGCAGTGTTTCGTAGACCGGCTGCGCCAGCGGCATCTCCTTGACCTGACGTTGCCATGGCGACGTCTCCAGAACCGGTCGCGATACCACCGTGAATCCCAGCCCTCGGGCCACCGCATCCAGAACCTGACCCACTTCGTTGGTGAATCCCTGTCGCGGGAAATGGCTCATGCTGCGAAACTCGTTGCCGAAGTTGCTTCGCAACAGCAGACCCGCATTGGTATTGCCGTCGTTGTAGTTGACGAAACCCAACGCCAGCAGCTCGCTCAGCGTGGTGCCGGTAAAATCGGCCGGTACGACCAGGCACAACGGCTCTTGATGCCAGGCCTCGAAACTCAAATCGGGCTGCTTGCCGACCTCGGTGACGATGCCCACGTCATAGCGCCCTGCCATCACGTCCTGAGCGATCTCATGATCGAAAGCGAAACTATAGTTGACCGTCAGCCCCGGATGCATCTGCTGATAGCCCAGCAAAAAAGGATAGAACATCAGTCCTACGCTGCCAGGCGATGCGATACGACACTCGCCACTGTCGGGCGAGTCGTCATCCAGCGAGCGGCGAAAATGCTCATGCTCGGCAAATAGCTTGACCGCGTAGTCATAAGCCCGACGGCCAGCATCCGTCAGCGAAAATCGGCGACCATGACGATTGAGCAGAGATCGGCCGAGATACTCTTCCAGCTTGCGCACATGCTGACTGACCCCGGGCTGCGTCATGTCGAGCTTGCCCGCCGTCTGAGTAAAGCTCCCCGTTTCGACGAGCATCATGTAAGTACGGAAATACTGAGCGTTGAACATGGAAACGCAGATCACTCACACTGTTCGGCTGGTAAAGCGTCTCGAAATAGCCAACCTTGCATGCGGCACTTCGATAACGCCTCGTTGTCGCCCATAGGCGTTCTAATCATAACAGTTTATGGACATTGCCGCATTGCCACTACGGTAGAAAATCGTTCGGAAACCGTGGTAGGAGACGCAAACAAGGCCTGATCGGTCGAGCGCAACGCCGCGGTTTCTGAACCGAGCACGAAACTTGGAAACGCCGTTCACGGCTTCCTATAGCTGCGGCTCTGCTCTGCGGCGAGCTACCTCGCATGTTAGCATTGACCCACTTTCAACCAGGATTGAAGAACCCTATGTCTGATCCCTTCGCGCAGCGCGCCAAGGCCGTGCAGCAAACGCTACTTGTCATGGAAGAGAACGCCGATGATGGTGAACTTTTTGCTCTCGGCTACATGATCCCGCAAATCGGTCTGGTTCAGGAAATGGCCGACTACGACCCTGCCGATGTCGACGCCTATGATTTCGACGCGACTTACTGGCAATGGCTGGAAAGCACTTTCGCTCAGGACAACATGAGCCAAGCCGATCGCGAACAGATTGCCGCTCTATGGCAGACCGCCGCCGCACGCGCCGAGCACTAATTTACGATTTTCATTGCCATGAGGATGCCGTCCATGCCAGAGACGCTATCAACCATCGTTTCCCCCGAGGGTAGTCTCGAGGTGCTGTCCCAGTCCGAAGTCAACCGGCTGAGGGATACCTCGACGAGCGGTCTTCACGACCTGGTCAGACGCTGTGCACTGGCCATTCTCAATTGCGATACCCCCACCGACGATGGCTTGGCGGTCATGGAAGCCTACAAGGACTTCGAGATCGAGGTCCTGCAGCAGGATCGCGGTATCCGGCTCAAGCTTTCCAATGCCCCGGCCTGCGCCTTCGTCGACGGGCGCATGATTCGTGGCGTGCGCGAACAGCTCTCCGCCGTGCTGCGCGACATCGTCTACGTCTACAACGAGATCCAGAACAACCCCAAGTTCGACCTCAAAACCAACGAAGGCGCCACCAACGCTGTATTTCATATCCTGCGTAACGCCAGCACGCTGCGTACCGCACAGGAGCCGAGCATGGTCGTCTGCTGGGGCGGCCATTCGATCACGCGTGAAGAGTATGATTACACCAAGGCGGTGGGCTACCACATGGGTCTGCGCGGGCTCGATATCTGCACCGGATGCGGCCCCGGCGCCATGAAAGGGCCAATGAAAGGCGCCAATCTGGCCCATGCCAAGCAGCGGCGCAAAGGCAGCCGATACCTGGGGATTTCCGAACCGGGCATCATCGCCGCTGAATCACCCAACCCGATCGTCAACGAACTCGTCATCATGCCGGACATCGAGAAGCGCCTGGAAGCGTTCGTGCGTGTCGGTCATGGGATCGTTGTGTTTCCCGGCGGCGTGGGAACCGCGGAAGAGATTCTCTATTTGCTCGGCATTCTGATGCACCCGGACAATCGCGACATTCCCTTCCCGGTCATTTTTACCGGACCGGACAGTGCTCACGACTACTTCCAGCGCATCGATGAATTTCTGCGCTACACATTGGGCGAAGAAGTTCGCCAGCACTATCGTATCGTGGTCGACGACCCGGTCAGCGTCGCGCGCCTGATGCGCGACGGCATCCAGGAAGTGGCGGAGTTTCGACGGGAACAAAACGACGCGTTCTACTTCAATTGGCGTTTGAACATCGAGGGTGGTTTTCAGCAGCCCTTCGAACCCACTCATGAGGCGATGTCGGCGTTGGCGCTACACCACGACCAGCCCAATCATGAGCTGGCAGCCAACCTCCGACGGGCGTTCTCGGGCATCGTCGCTGGCAACGTCAAGGAACCCGGCGTGCGCGCCATCGCGGCTCGCGGCCCCTTCCGATTGCATGCCGAGCCAGAATTGATGAAACGTCTGGATACGTTGTTGACCTCATTCGTGGCGCAGGGACGCATGAAGCTGCCGGGCAGCGAGTACGTCCCTTGCTACACCCTTGGCTGAGGCTTGCTGCCTCGGGGAGAAGTTCGACCCCGGTGAGCACGACACCCGGAGGCGTATGGAAGACGCCAAACGCGAAGACGGCGAGCCAAAGGCTCGCCGTCTTCGTTTTTATGTCGCAACTGGCAACGATCCCAGATGAAAACCGCGCTGCTCGTTTGGCACGACAGGTTCGGCCAGAACAAATTTAACGAGGCAGAACTCAACGACGACGCCAGATTCGAATGACCACGTGCAGCAGCAACCCCAGCGCCGCGCCCTGTGACACGATCACGGACCAGTGGTCGGCAGCGACATCGAACCAGTGCCAGATAGCCATCAGCGCCATACCTCCAATCAGACATCCCGCGAGATGCCGGAACGCTGCAGGACAACGCTGCCGCTCCGTCGTCGCCATCAAACGCCAGAATCCGATCAACGCCGTGACGACCGCAAGCGCCAGGATGGCCAGCAGCGTCAATCGAGTGGTGTCGTGCAAGAACCAGTAACGGGGCAGCGAAAGCAGCATGACCATAGCCAGACCGAGCAACGTACTCCACCGCGTTGCGGTCAGCGTTCGCGGCAAAGACACCCGTGACTCGGTCACACCTTGAGCCCCTGCGATTCGATCCAGGCTTCTATCCAGGGAATGGCAGCGTCGTCCGCCATGAAGGTCTCCATCGCGTCGATTTCGAGACGCTCTCCCAAGCGTTGCGCGCCCAGATCGGCCAGGATATCGTCCAGCGCTCTGCCGGAACCGCAAAACGTATCGCCATATGAACTATCACCCAGCGCGATCAAACCGTATCGAAGCGAGACGAGGCTCGGCGACTGGGCCTTGAGCTGACGAACGAAGGGAACGAAGTCACCGGGGAAATCACCACTGCCGGTGGTCGACACGCAAAACAGCACCAGATCCGACAGCTCATCGACCATGTCACTCGCCGACGGCTGTTCGATGATGGCAACCTCGTAGCCCGCCTGTTCGAACAACGGCGAAACCTGCTCCGCCACGTCGAGCGCACCACCGTAGACGGTGCCGACGACAATCTTTAGCTTAGGCATAACACTCAGTCAGCAATTGATTTGCGCGGGAGCTTAGCACACCCCCTACCTGGGCTCACCTGGTGCGAGGCCCAAAGCATGACCGCCCGCCAACGAATCGCTGGCGGGCGGTCATGAAAATCACGAGGCCGGCTCAGTCCTCTTGCAACTCACCGTCGAAACTCTCGACCTTGGCCTTGAGTTTCTGCCCGGGGCGAAAAGTCACCACCCGCCGAGCGGAGATCGGGATCTCTTCGCCGGTCTTGGGGTTACGACCGGGCCGCTCCCGCTTGTCTCGCAGGTCAAAGTTGCCGAAACCGGACAGTTTTACCTGCTCGTTTTCGCGCAGACAGCCACGAATCTCCTCGAAGAACGTCTCCACCATGTATTTGGCTTCCCGCTTGGAGAAACCAAGTTCCGTGTGCAGATGTTCCGCAAGCTCAGCTTTCGTCAGCGCTCCCATGATCGCTCCCTTCGCGCAGGATGACGGATCAACTCCGCAGCGTGGCCCCGAAGCGCGTTTGCGCAACTTCCACGACGTCTGCGATTAACTGATTGATTTCTTCGTCATTGAGAGTGCGCGAAGGATGCTGCCAGGTCAAGCCCATGGCAACGCTCTTGAAGCCTTGCTCTACCCCTTTGCCATGGTAGACATCGAACAACTGCCACTGAGTGAGCCACTCGCCGGCCCGGACTCGAATGGCATCCAGCAGCGGCGCGACCCCCACCTCGTCGTTGACCACGAATGCCAGATCCCGACGCACCTCCGGATAGCGAGAGAGTGGCATAAAGCGAGATATCACACCCTGGGTCAAAGCATCCTGCTCGACTTCGAAAACATATACTTCGGGCTTGATGTCGAGCTGCGCGCGAATGGCGGGATGCAACGCTCCCAGCCAACCCACGGCCTCACCCTTGCGATAGACGCGTGCTGACCGTCCCGGATGCAGCGCGGGATGGGTTTCACCCACAAAACTCCACGCATCGGCTTCACCGCTCAATGCGATCAGACTCTCCACGTCACCCTTGAGGTCGAAGAAATCGACACCGTCACGTGAGGAGAACCAACCTTCGACTTCTCGAGAGCCACAAATCAGACCACCGAACATCGAGGTCTGTACCAGTTCGTCCAGTTCGCCCTGAAAGACCAAACCGGTTTCGAACAGTCGCACACGATGCTGCTGACGATTGAGATTGTGTATCAGCGCCTTGATCAACCCGGGAAAGAGGCTATGTCGCATGACCGACATGTCGCTAGAAATCGGGTTGGCCAGTACCGGAGACACGCCGTCCGGCGTTATCAATGCCTGCAACTCCGGTGACACGAAACTGTAAGTCACCGCCTCCTGGTAGCCCCGGGACACCATGTGCCGACGCAAACGACGAAGTGGCTGTGACGCCTCGTCATCGGCCGCCAGACTCAGACGTGCCTGAGGCCGTCGCACCGGCAACTGGTTATAGCCGTGAATGCGAGCGACCTCCTCGATCAGGTCTTCCTCGACCGAAATATCGAAACGCCAACTCGGGATCTCTACGCGCCAGCTCTGCCCGGGCGCGGAGCTGGCCATGCCCAGCGAACGAAAGATGCGATGGATTTCCTCGTCGGGCAGACGAACGCCCAGACAAGCGGACAACCGCTCGCGACGCAGCTCGACATCCGGTCGCCGAGGCAGATGCATCGGCTGCCTCACCTCGGTGATCGGCCCTGGTGCTCCCCCGACGATAGCGATCAGCAGTTCGGTGGCACGCTCCATCGCGGGGCGCGTGATATCCGGATCCACGCCACGCTCGAAGCGGTGCGACGCGTCCGTATGCAGCCCGAAATCGCGCGCCTTACCGGCAACGGCGAGCGGCGAGAAGTAGGCGGCTTCCAGGAACAGGTTGCGCGTTTCGCCTGTTACCCCGGTCGCTTCCCCTCCCATCACACCGGCGATCGCCAACGCACGATCATGGTCGGCGATGACGAGCGTGTTCTCGTTCAGCACTACTGCCTGTCCATCCAGCAGCGTCAATCGCTCATTCTCCCGCGCCCGGCGAACTTCGATCCCACCTTTCAGGGTATCGAGATCGAAAGCGTGCATCGGCTGTCCCAGCTCGAGCATGACATAGTTGGTGACATCGACTGCCGGATCGATACTGCGAATTCCACTACGACGTAGACGCTCGCACATCCATAACGGTGTACTCGCTGTGACGTCGACGTCACGAATGACACGGCCCAGATAGCGCGGGCATCGTTCTCCATCACTCACGCCGACCGGGAACTGGGCGTTGTTGCGAGCAACGACCGGCGCGATGCTCGGTTCGTTCACTTTGGTTCCCGTCACGCAACCGACTTCGCGAGCCATCCCACGCAGACTGAGGCAGTCGCCGCGGTTGGGCGTCAGGTCGACCTCAATGGTGTGATCGTCCAGTTGCAACCAGGTCCGGAAGTCCTTTCCGACAGGAGCCTCCGCCGGTAGCACGTAGATACCCTCGGAACGCCCTTCTTCCAGGCCCAGTTCGGATGCGGAGCAGATCATGCCGCAGGATTCGATGCCACGAAGTTTGGCTTTCCGGATCTTGAAATTATCGGGAAGTACCGCTCCAACACGCGCGAAAGGCACTTTCTGACCGATATCGACATTGGGTGCACCACAGACCACCTGCACGGGTTCGTCGGAGCCGTCGTCAACCAGGCAGACATTGAGCTTGTCGGCATCGGGATGCGTCGACTTGGCAACGACCGTCGCCACGATAACGCCCTCGAAGATAGCACCAACGGGGGCGACCGCGTCGACCTCCAGGCCAGCCATGGTAATGGCATCGGCCAGCTCCTGGGTTTCGAGAGCCGGTGATACCCACTCGCGCAGCCACGCTTCGGAAAACTTCATCGGGATACTCCTTGACTGGGCGAGGAAATCAGTTGAACTGACTCAGAAAACGCAGATCGTTATCGAAGAAAAGGCGCAGATCGTTCACGCCATAGCGCAGCATCGCCAGCCTTTCCGCCCCCATGCCGAAGGCGAAACCGGTGTAATGCTCGGCATCGATACCCGAATGACGAAATACCTCCGGATGCACCATGCCGCACCCCATCACCTCCAGCCAACCGCTGTGTGAGCACACTCGACAGCCCCCGCCTTGGCACATGACGCACTGGATATCGACTTCGGCCGACGGCTCGGTGAAAGGGAAATAAGATGGCCGAAAGCGCACATCCAGGTCGTCCCGCTCGAAGAACGCCTGCAGAAAGTCCGCGATGGTGCCTTTGAGATCGGCGAAGCTGACGCCTTCATCGACCAGCAAGCCTTCTACCTGGTGGAACATCGGCGTGTGAGTCAGATCGGAATCACTACGATAGACTCGTCCCGGACAGACGATTCGGATCGGCGGCTCCTGGGATTGCATGGTACGCACCTGCACAGGTGACGTGTGCGTACGTAGCAGTCGCGTGGCATCGAAGTAGAAGGTATCCGCCATGCCGCGCGCCGGGTGATGCGCCGGAATATTGAGCGCTTCGAAGTTATGGAAATCATCTTCGATTTCCGGTCCGACGGCGACGTCGAAACCAATGCGCTGAAAAAGCGACTCGATCCGCTCGAGCGTCTGGGTGACGGGATGAAGACCACCGTTGATCTCGCCTCGCCCCGGTAGCGTCACATCGATGCGTTCGGCCTCGAGCCGGGTTTGCATCGCTGCCTGCTCAATGACTTGCTTACGATGCTCAAGTTCACGCTGCAGGGCTTGTTTGGCTTCGTTGATCCGCTCTCCAGCAGCAGGGCGCTCCTCCGCGGATAACTGCCCCAGCCCCTTGAGCAGCGCTGTGATCTCGCCTTTCTTGCCCAAAAAGCGAACACGCACCTGGTCGAGTACCTGGGCGTCTTCAGCGCCGGCGATAGCCGCTCTCGCCTCGTTGACCAGGGCAGGAAGATGATCCATCCGTCGAGCTCCGCTTGTCGTCCATTGCGCAGCGCCGTCGATCAAAAAACGACGCGGCGATACGATATAAAAAAACAGGGGAAGAGCAGCTGCTCTTCCCCTGGATCGGTCATACCACTCATCACCCCGAAGGATGAAGTTGACCCGCTTATGCAGCTTTGGCTTTCTCGACAAGCGCCGTAAAGGTCGCTTTCTCGTGAACTGCCAAATCAGCCAGCACCTTACGGTCGATTTCGATGCCGGCCTTTTTCAGGCCCGCCACGAAACGGCTATAAGACATGCCATTGATGCGAGCCGCCGCGTTGATACGCGTGATCCACAGAGCGCGGAACTGGCGCTTCCGCTGACGACGGTCACGGTAGGCATACTGACCGGCTTTGATGACGGCCTGTTTGGCTACGCGGAAAACACGCGAGCGCGCTCCGTAGTAACCCTTGGCCTGCTTCATGATCTTCTTGTGACGACGACGTGCGACGACACCACGCTTGACGCGAGACATAGTACTCTCCTGACGTTAAAGACTGACTACCAAGTGTTACAGGTTGGGCAGCATGCGAGTTACGAGCTGCTTGTCGGCAGCGTGTACCTGCTTCATGCCACGCAGCTGACGCTTACGCTTGGTGGACTTCTTGGTCAGGATGTGACTACGAAAAGACTGCTTGTGCTTGAAGCCATTACCAGTCTTCTTGAAGCGCTTGGCAGCACCACTGTTACTCTTGATTTTCGGCATGGGAAAAACTCCACTCCGCTTTTTTTAGAAAACCCGAGGCCGGAAACAGCGAGCGCTGCCGCTCGCCGTTTCCCGTTCGACTTGCCCGCGGATCACTTCTTCTTGGGCGCAAGAATCATGATCATCTGCCGGCCTTCCATCTTGGGGAAGGATTCGACAGCAGCCAGCTCTTCCAGGTCGGCGGCAATCCGTTCCATCAGTCGACGACCGATATCCTGGTGTGCCATTTCGCGACCACGGAAACGCAGCGTGACCTTACCCTTGTCGCCACCTTCGAGGAAACGTATCAGGTTTTTGAGCTTCACCTGATAGTCGCCCTCGTCCGTGCCAGGACGGAACTTGACTTCCTTGACCTGGATCTGTTTGGTTTTCTTCTTCTGAGCTGACTTCTGCTTCTTCTGCTCGAAGAGAAATTTACCGTAATCCATGATTTTACAGACGATAGGATCGGCATTGGAAATCTGAACGAGATCCATCCCGGCTTCCTCGGCGCGCTGAAGCGCCTCCTGCATGGGAACGACTCCCAACTGCTCGCCCTCGGCATCGATAAGGCGAACTTCGTCTGCATGAATACGGTCATTAATGGGCGCGCGCTTTTCCTGAGGACGCCCGCGCTGATTATTACGCTTGATCGTTAGATCTCCATTTGGCGATTAACGTTGCTGCTCCGGATGGTTGGACTGCTGTAGCTGCGCTATCAGCGCATCGACAGCTACCGACCCTAAATCCTCACCGGACCGAGTGCGTAATGCAACGGCACCCGATTCGACTTCCTTATCGCCGACAACCAGCAGATAAGGAATCTTCTGCAGCGTATGCTCGCGGATTTTAAAGCCGATCTTCTCATTCCTCAAGTCCGACTCGACCCGAAAACCAGCTTCACGCAAGCGTTTGGCAAGATTTTCGGCATATTCACGCTGAGCATCCGTGATATTGAGCACTACAGCCTGGACCGGAGAGAGCCACAAAGGCAAGGCCCCGGCGTAATGTTCAATCAAAATACCGATGAAACGTTCCATCGAGCCGACGATCGCCCGGTGCAGCATGACGGGTACCTGGCGAGAACCATCCTCGGCGACATACTGCGCGCCTAGGCGGCTGGGCATCATGAAGTCGACTTGCATGGTACCGACCTGCCACTCGCGACCCAGGCAATCCTTCATATGGTACTCGATCTTCGGACCATAGAAGGCACCCTCGCCCGGCAACTCCTGCCATTCGACATCGCAGTTGCCCAAAGCGGCGCGCAATGCATCTTCGGCACGATCCCATGTTTCATCGCTACCCAGACGTTTTTCAGGCCGAAGCGCAATCTTGACAGCGATGTCCTCGAAGCCGAAATCGCCGTAAACCTTCAGCGCCTGACGGTGAAACGCCGTGACTTCGGGTTCGATTTGCGTCTCGGTACAGAAAACATGCCCATCATCCTGCGTGAAGGCTCGCACGCGCATGATACCGTGTAACGCGCCCGAAGGCTCGTTTCGATGGCAACCGCCGAACTCGCCATAACGAATCGGCAATTCGCGGTAACTTCGCAGACCAGAATTGAAAACCTGAACATGGCCCGGACAATTCATCGGCTTAAGCGCGTATTCACGCTTCTCCGACTCGGTGAAGAACATGTTGTCGGCGTAGTTGTCCCAATGTCCCGACTTCTTCCACAACGCCACGTCCATGATCTGCGGACACTTTATTTCTTGATAGCCACTGCTCTTGTAGACGCCCCGCATGTACTGCTCGACGGCCTGCCATAGTGTCCATCCGCGGGGATGCCAGAACACCATACCCGGCGCTTCTTCCTGCATATGGAAGAAGTCGAAGCGGCGAGCCAGCTTGCGATGATCGCGTTTTTCGGCCTCCTCGAGACGCAGCAAGTAGGCCTTCAACGCCTTCTTGTCTCCCCAGGCCGTACCGTAAATTCGGGTCAGCATCGGCTTGGTGGCATCACCGCGCCAATAGGCGCCCGCCAATTTGGTCAGCTTGAATGCCTTGAGATGGCGCGTATTTGGCACATGAGGACCGCGACACATGTCGATGTATTCCTGATGATGATAGAGACGAATCGCCTCGCCTTCAGGAATACTCTCGACGATCTCCTGCTTGTAAGGCTCATTCCTCGACGCGAAGCTCGCCAACGCTTCTGACCGATCGACATACTCTCGAACGACGTCATACTCCTGATCGATCAGCGACTTCATACGCGCCTCGATCGCTTCCAGATCTTCGGAGGAAAGAGAGGCCTCGAAGTCGATGTCGTAATAAAAGCCATCGTCTATGACCGGACCAATGGCCATTTTGGCGTCCGGATACAGCTGCTTGACCGCGTGCCCCAGCAGATGAGCACAGGAGTGGCGAATGATAGCCACGCCTTCGTCGTCTCTGGCGGTCAGAATAGCCACTTCGGCATCATGACCGATAATATCGGCGGCATCGACTTCGATGCCATCTATCTTGCCGGCGATACATGCCTTGGCAAGTCCAGGACCGATGGACTCGGCCAATTGCATGACCGTAACGGGCTCTTCGAAAGTTCTCTGACTGCCGTCCGGCAGTGTCACAATGGGCATGAAACATTCCTTACGCTCAGTGGTGGTCCACACCAAGGATCACATGAACTCGTTTATGAAGCAGAAACACCTCCCTTGCGACGGGCTCGCATACGGGCAAATCCATTGATGCTCGAGAGATGTCGTTTCGCGAAGCAGGCTGGTGATCGCGAGAACGTAGACTAACAGCGAAAAAACGCCCTCGCCATCACTGGCAAAGACGCCGAATCCCAGGGTTATTTTCTCTTGCAGCTATCAACCCGGTTTTTTCTCACCAAACAATAAGGGCGCCCGAAGGCGCCCTTATCATCACATCAACTACGTGTCGGGATAAAACTTATTCCCACTCACCCAGCTCAACGCGACGGTTCTGAGCGCGACCTTCAGCAGTATCGTTGCTGGCGACCGGCTGCTCTTCACCATAACCCATGGTCATGATGTTGCTTCCGGAGAACCCTTTGCTAACCAAATAGGCTTTCACGGAATCAGCACGACGCTGGGACAGCTCCTTGTTGTAGGCCGCCGGACCGACAGAGTCGGTGTGGCCTTCAAGGCGGATGCGCAGCTTGTCGTTGGTCATCAGCTTGTCGGACACACCGTCCAGAATGGATTCGGCGCTGGAAGTCAGCTTGGCAGAGTCAAACTCGAAGTTGACGTCGCGCAGGACGAGATCTTCCTGGCAACCCAAGGAGTTGACTTCTGCACCAGCCGGGGTGTCAGGGCACTGGTCCTGATAGTCCGGCACGCCGTCGCCGTCGGAATCCAGCGGGCAACCCTGAGCGTTGACTTCAACGCCAGCCGGCGTTCCCGGGCACTGATCCATGTAGTCCGGCACGCCGTCACCATCGGTGTCGAGCGGGCAGCCAACGGCGTCCACTGCTACACCAGCAGGCGTATTCGGGCACTGGTCACGATCGTCAGGCACGCCGTCGCCGTCGCTGTCCATGACATTCGACGAGTAATCAGCACACAGCAGAGCGCCAGCAGTCGCGCCAGCAACACCACCAACCGCAGCACCGGTATCTTCATCGGAGCTACCGCTAGTTGCGTAACCGACACCGCCACCGATCAAGCCGCCGGCGATACCGCAGACGAACGGGGACTGGTACCAAGCTTGGTCGGACGAGCTACCAGTGGATTCCATACCGGAACTGGCACAACCAGAAAGACCGACTACCAGAGCAGAACCTAGTAGCAAGCCAGTCGTTGATTTTTTCATGTAAGACTCCTTCTTAACACAGCGCTAGTCGTAACGGGCGTTACCCAGCGGCTTCGAGTATAGAAGCCGAATTCATCAAGAGGAAGGGTTCCCCTCCTCCTGACAACAAAGAAAACTCTCGCCAACGTCGTAGACGCCGATTTGAGCGGTAGTCAATGTTCCCATTGCCCCTTTTCTTTGCAGCTCCGTAACAGCATTATCGATTCCAGCCCGAGATGCAAACCCGTGTCGGGAAACACTGTTCTTTTTTAGCATCATTTACCAGATTGGCAAAGTGGATTAGCAAAAACTTTGCACTTTTTCTTTGTACTTTCGCATTCTGGATCTTGCATTTCTTCGGGAGAAGAGCATTCATTCTCCGAGCTCGTCGCCAAGCCTTCTTGAGCCGCGAGCGAGCGTTTCAGTCGTTGAAAGCCTGCTCGTTGTGCCCTATCCAATCCCGGCAGAATATCCGAAGCTCGACCGCCGCCAGATGCAACCGATGATCATGACGCTTTGCCATCTCTTCACGCTGAAGATCCTCACGGTGACGTTCACGCGGGGAGAGCTCGCGACGGGACTGGTGGGTGTGCAAGTGTTCGGCTTCGACCTGCACTTCGCCAAGCACCCGCCAGACTTCCCGGTCGACCAGGCGATTGTCGATGATATCGAGCAGCACCTTGCAACGTAACGCGCCCTCCACCATGTCCACCTGACGTTCGACCATCGCCTGTGATAGCGCGTCTAAACTATCGATGCAGTTTTGGTTAGCGCGATCGATTTCAGCGACTCGAAACGCTCGGCGCCGTTTGACCTCGCCCCATAAACGCCAGGCATAGATCGAGAGCCCGGCAATGATCAGAACGGCAAGGATCGTGAATCCGATTGCAAGAGGTAACGACATACAGTTAACGCGGCCTTATAGGAAGAATGTCCGATCGTGGACAAAGAGTCGTGGCCAAAAGAGTAACAGCATCTCTAGGGCTCACCTACCTTTCCACTGGCTCACTCGCCACTACCAACCGGCGATATCTCCAGTTCAAGACCACGATACGCCGCCAGTGCCAATGACCTCGCCGGGGCATCATTCGCCTGGTAAGGGTAGAGCACTATCGTGTTTAGCCTGCTACCCACCAGAAAGATCAACGCCCACCCTAGACCAAAGACTAAGGAGGGGTCGCATCGATAGGGCTACATCTTAAGTAGAATAGACAGAACTCAAGCCACCCGAAAAGGATTTCCTCTGATGGCGGAAACGACTGAACAGACGCCAAAAGCGCCTTCGATGGCCGCGCAAATCGGTCTCGTTCTCGGACCGATCTGGATTATCTTGACGCAGGTCTTACCGGCGCCAGCCGGTATGGAACCGGCCGCCTGGCACTGTATCGGGCTAGCACTATTATTGGCGACCTGGTGGGCAACCGAAGCCATCCCAATCCCGGCAACGTCCCTACTTCCCATTCCGCTGGCGCCCGCGCTCGGTATTGCCGACCTGAAAAGCACTGCCGCTAGCTATGCCAACCCCACGATTTTCCTGTTTCTCGGCGGTTTTCTGCTCGGCATCGCCATGCAGCGCTGGAATCTGCATCGACGCATCGCGCTACGGATTCTCAATGTCGTCGGCCAGAAGCCCAAGCAGCAGATCGCAGGCTTCATGCTGGCGACGGGGTTCATCAGCATGTGGGTCTCTAACACCGCAACCGCCATCATGATGCTGCCCATCGGCATGTCGGTGGTTTCGCTGTTTGCCAGTGCGGAATCGGACGAAGTCAAACGCTACGCGACCGCTCTGCTGCTGGCCATCGCCTACTCCGCCAGTATCGGGGGCATCGCAACGCTGATCGGTACGCCACCCAATGCCATTCTCGCGGGCTACCTGTCGAGCGAGCAGAATATCGAACTAGGTTTTGCCCAATGGATGGTCGTCGGCCTGCCGGTCAGCATCGCGATGATGGCCGTGGCCTGGTGGTGGCTGACTCGCGGCGGCTTCGAGCTGGAGCTCGACGATGGTAGTGGCAATGTCATCGGCGATGAACTGGCCAAACTGGGCAAGCTCAGCCCGGCGGAAGCCCGTGTCGGTATCGTTTTTCTACTTGCAGCACTGGCTTGGGTAACACGTCCGCTTCTCAATGACTGGGGGATCGAATGGCTATCCGATACTTCGGTCGCGTTGCTGGCCGGGGTAGCGCTTTTCCTGATCCCCAGCGGCAATGAACGCCATCGACCGCTGTTGCTATGGGACGATGCCAGGGATCTGCCCTGGGGAATTCTGCTGCTGTTCGGCGGCGGCCTGGCTCTTGCCAGTACCATCAGCAGTTCAGGGCTCGCTGACTGGATCGCCAATCAACTGAGCGTGTTTGGTGCTTTACCGCTGTTACTGTTGATCGGCATCGTGGTGCTGGTGATCATCTTCTTGACCGAACTGACATCCAATACGGCAACGGCTGCCGCCTTTTTGCCACTGCTCGGCGCACTGGCCATGTCGCTCGGCGTCGATCCACTGCTGATTACCGTGCCAGCCGCGATCGCCGCCAGCTGCGCATTCATGATGCCGGTAGCCACGCCCCCCAACGCCATTGTATTCGCAACCGGCCACATGAAAATTCAATCGATGATCCGAGCCGGGTTTCTGTTGAACATCGCGGGTACGGTACTGGTCACGCTGATCTGCATGGGGCTGATCGAACTACTCTGGCTCTAGGTCGGAGTCGACCGAAGACGCTCAGACCGCCGACATCGGCGCGACAATTACCGCTGTGACGATGCCGGCTTTTTAGCTGCGCGGCTATCGATGCCAAGCACTCTTCTACATTCGAGAGAATTCAAAAAACGCAGACAAAAAAAGGCCATCAGAAAAAATCCGATGGCCTTTCTCATATTTGGTCGGAGCGACAGGATTCGAACCTGCGACCTCTGCAACCCCATTGCAGCGCGCTACCAAGCTGCGCCACGCTCCGGTTTCGGTCAGTCACCAAAGTTCGGTCCCTGCGAAACGCTGCGTATACTACCTTGCACCTCGAGAAATGAAAAGCGCTTCTTAAGGCTTTTTTTTCAATCGCTTGCGAAAGCGTGCCACTACAACCTCCGGGTTCGTCAGGGCACTGCATCCCTACCGCGTTCATGACTCGCCCATGAGCCTCGTCTCCTGGTCGGGCCACGGGTACAATCTATCGTCATTACGACCAAAGTCTAAAGGTGGCGATATGGGATTGATCATCGGGATGAGCATCCTGCTCGGCTGTCAGTTTCTAGGCGAGATCATTAGCCGCGCTCTTGCGCTTCCCGTTCCCGGCCCCGTGCTCGGCATGTTGATTCTCCTGATCGGCTTGATCACACGGGGCAGTGTTCCAGGCAGTCTGCGGACGATGGGAGAAGGTCTGCTCAAATATCTAACGTTGTTGTTCGTACCCGCCGGCGTCGGTCTTATCCAGCATTTCGGTCTGATCGGTCGGGAAATCGGGATCCTGATCATTACGCTGATCGTATCCACGTCGGTGACCCTTCTGGTGACCAGCCAGATCCTGCAGCGCGTTGCGAAAAAAGCGACTTCCTCCAGGGAAGGTGATGCATGAACGATTTCGGTCTCGCAAAGGTGTGGGTCTATCTGGCCGCCAGTCCGCTGCTGCATCTATTCGCCACCCTGCTGGCATTCATCGTTGCCAGCAGGATCAACCGTTGGGCAGGCAGAACTCCACTTCTTCATCCGGTCATCGTGGCCATTGCTCTGTTGATTGGTTTTCTGTTCCTGACCGACACAGATTACACCACCTATTTCGAGGGCGCCCAGTTCCTGCATTTTCTACTGGGTCCGGCCACGGTTGCGCTGGCCATACCGCTCTACGATCACCGCGAACGCGTGCGCCGCATGCTGTGGCCCATCGTCGTCGGTACGCTTACCGGTGTCGTCACAGCGGTGATCTCCGCCGTCGGCATCGCCATGATTTTGGGCGCCGGCCCCGAAACGGTGCTATCGCTGGCTCCCAAATCGGTAACATCCCCGATTGCGATGGGGGTTGCCGAGAAAATCGGCGGAATTCCTTCACTGACGGCCGGCCTGGTGCTGCTGACCGGCGTCGTGGGGTGCATCGTCGGGCCCTGGATTTTCCGACTTACCCGAATCACGGACCCCACCATTCAGGGCTACTCCATGGGGCTGGCGGCTCATGGCTTCGGCACCGCCTACTGTTTTGCCTCCATCGGTAGCGTGGCCGGCGCCTTCTCGGGGCTGGCAATGGGGACGTCCGGTTTGGTCACGGCTTTCATACTGCCGCCCATTGTGCATTTATTCGGGCTCTAGCAAACGCCAGCAGGAACTCAAAAGGGCGTGGGCACTCAACTGAACGTGCGAATCGTTTCAAGGATCGAGGTATGAAAGTAAAAATTGTGGCGCCCGCTCTAGCGGCCGTGTTGATAATACTCGCGGCCGGCACACTCATGCCCGGTGAGTACGAGGCTTCGATCCAGCGCTGGCTGGGCGCGAGCAATACGATTCAACCGGCATCACACTTCGTGCTCTTCGTCATGATAAGCGGTTTACTCTCCTGGCTGATGCGTCATCGCGCGCCCTGGCTTCCATTGGCCCTTTGCTTGATCCCCGCCCTGGGTACCGAGTGGCTGCAACACTTTTCGCCCCACCGGCATCCCAGACTCAGCGATGTCGGCATCGATATGCTTGGCGCCAGCCTGGGCTGGCTCCTCGTGCAACTGACTCGACTTGCGACATCGGATTCCTGATTCGTGTCGTTAACCTTTGTCGATTCACGCTTGCAACCCGTCTCCACAGCCCGTCTTTACAACCTGCCCTTACAAAATGACAACGACTCGCTAAGGTGATCATGAACCACTCTGGGGATAATTAGACCATTGGATGATGGCCTAATGGATGATGTCTCATGGAAGTCAAAACGTTCTTTACACAAGACACCGATGGACAAACCATCTCTAACGCTCGAGTCACCGTGCGCCATCAAGGAAATGCCGAGCCGGCACCGGATCTACAGGATGTCTCGGGCGCCCCGCTTTCCAACCCTTTTACATCGAACTCAGAGGGTCTCATCCAGTTGGCGGCACCCAATGGCCACTACGCCATCGATGTCGAAAAAGGCGACTCCCGCCAAAGCCTCACTGCTCAATTTTTCGATCAAGACGCCGTGGCGTCGGCCTCTGGCACACAAACCCTTGCGGCAGCTCTGAATCAGCGCCTGATCGTTGTCGACTCCGTCGACATGCTGAAAAGCTGGCCAGCGGATCACGTTACTGATGGTGTTCGGCTGATCTGCAAGCGCTTCCATCATGACCTCCCCGACGAAATCAACGTCGAACTACAGCGACGCACTCATCTCGACGACACAAGCCGGGCGGGCCAAATGGCGTGGCTCGCCATCGACGGGAATCGCCCCGACTTTCATCACTTCACGCTGTGGAGCGACGATGGCGCCGCCTACGTTCACGAAAGTCACGACGTCCATCTTCTGAAAGTTGGATTCCGTGCCGACTATAACGCCAAGGCTACCTCTGGCTCGCGAGGCACGGACGAGTCGGCATGGCTGCAGGAGACGATCGACAAGACGCCCTTTCGCAACAAGTACTTGCCTGACCTACCGGATGAGCGAGGGCTGTACGTTGGCGAGGGCCAGATTCGGCTGTGCTCGGGCACACGGATTATCGGAGACGGACCAGCAACCAACAGCCGCATCGTCAGCGATTACGTCGGTGCGTCTTTCCGTGACGGCCTGTTCTGGATGCGAGAGCCACACGTGATCGATGCCTGGGCCAAAGGGCGACCCGCCGGTGACATCGACCAAGCCTTCAGCCACGACATTCGAATCAGCGGCCTGACGTTCGAGGCAACCGATTTCGCCAGCGCTGCCGTTGCCCTGGTCTGCGTGCGTGGAGTCGACTACCACGAGAATCACCACATCCGCTGCGGCGGCATCAAGTTTTTCCACGAGCTGGAATTGAATGATCGCTACTCGCTGGGCCATGAGGATGATCCAGCGACCGACAATGCCGTCATGGCGGGCTTTCATGCGCAGACACCGGACGACCTCAACCAGCAAATCCGTATCAGCCATCTCTCCGGCGGTACCGACCGGTACAGCTACTCTCCGGGAGATGGCAAGGCTGCCTGTGCCGTGCGTCTGAATTTTGTGCGTGATTTCAGCATCGCGCATATCCACATGGACTATTGCAATATTTCTGGCTGGGGAGGCTCGGCGAGACCGGGCAAGGGAGGAGAACTACGCTGGATGCGACGGCTTCGTGACGGCTACATTACCGATGTCCACTGCAACCGCTCTAATGGCGCGATTTATTTCAACAACGCTCACAACATCAAGATTTATGGCTGCAGTGCCAAGGATGTCAGCGATACTGCCTTCGACTTCGAAGGTTGTACCTACTGCCTGTTCGATGGGATTTACTCGGTGAATGCCGGCAACTTCGGCATATCGATCTTCTATGCCACTCGTGGCAACGTGATCAAGAATTTCTACGCACTACAGACATCCGAAGCCGCAGAGTTGCGCAGCCGCTACGCAACCGAGAGGTTCAAGCCGGGATTGGGGAAAACCCTGTTTCGTCGTCTGGCGGGATTCGAGGATCCGGATTTCGAGCAGGACGTCGTACTCGACACCGGGTCTTTCGTCTATGAGGGGGAAGGTTTCGGGCTGGTAGCGGTGGACTCGTGGGTGAACGTGACCTATCGCAACGTACAGCACCATAACGTGCTGATGGACCTACGCGCCCACAGCAACGCCCGGGAACAGCAGCTGCACGACAATCGCTTTACCTTTACCAAGAAGGCGACAGACGGTGACGTGTTTGTCGCGATAGGGCCCAACAGCACCCAATATGGCTGCTGGAAAGGCGGGACGATCGAATCTACGGTCGAACAACCATCGGGAGTGATCCCCCTTTTGGTTCAGGCTCGCGCCTATGCGGGAACAACCATCGTGGACATCATGGAAAGCCGCATCGACGTACCAGGGGTAGAGACCTCGATCGCGATCAGTGACGCTCGTAGCACCGGGCGTCGTCCTGCTCACGCCTTCCGTCTCAATGGCAATCTCATCACCGCGGGTAGCCGAATAGAGAATCTAAACCTCAACCAGCGCGCCGGCGGCGATGCTTTACAGTTCGAGTCGCTAAACAATCGAGATTTGACTTTCAAACCCGTGGACGTCGAAACGACGAAAGGCGACAGTGCGGAACGCTATGCCGCACTCCGCATTGGCCTCAAGGCGACGCGACCACGTGAGCAGGATTGAAAGGTGCCTCGCTCGCCGTTTTAGCGGAGCACGATCACGCTATCAGCAGACACGACCCGGGCGATGCGCTGCTCTTGCCCGGGGACGACTCGCTCTGGTGTCCGAGTCATGGGGCCAGCAATTGCCCCGCTCACCCATGGCGGCAAAAGCGTCACCGTCAAACAGCCAAGCCCGGCGGTCAAGAATTGGCGTCTGGTTGGCACCAAGGCATCCTCCCTCAGTCGATAAACATGTCGAACGAATCGAGTTTGAGGAGAACGCGCACTCGCCACATTCTCGAGTGCGCGACACCCTCTCTCAGTCTCGCAGCGCAAGCCCCGCGCTCGAGCGCTGTTCGAATACCAGGTCCGCCTGGTGCAACGTTTTCTCGATTCGATCCGCCGTCAGATAGGAAAACGTGTTGGTGATGTGATGGTCATCGCGGTAGATCAATACATTGCCGTCCAGCGGTGAGCAGCGCTCATCATCACAGAAGAGATCACTCAGATCGGCGAAATAGACGTTGGGCAAATGCACGTCATCGGTTGGCGAGTGCGCTTTCAGCACGGACTGCCGCGGAATCGAACAGGCAGAAGCAGGATCATCGTGAAGATCGACGCATTCAGGAACGTCAAAGCCGTACCATGGATTATCGCGCAGCGCCAAAACGTTGATGCTGCTTTTTGCCAGCCTGTTCCAGACTTGCCGATAACCCGAAGGGACACGCTCATCTTCGCCTTGCCCCCGAGTGCTGGTAGTGAAGACCAGATCCGGATTGATTTCGATCAGCCTGTCAGTCGCCTCCCGATTCCAGGTCAGGCAGGAAGGATTCACCTGGTAGCGAGCATGCGGGTCCATGGACAACATGCAGGCGCCTTTGGTCAGCGAGACCAATCGAAAATTTTCCCGCTCGGCAATGACCTTCAACGCGGCCAGCCAATGCTGCGCATGCGATCCCCCTGCCAATACCACCGTGTGGTCTGATTGAGGGTTGCCATACTCGCATTCGATCAACTTGGACTCGAGATAGCTCTGGTGGCAGCCATCATAGGAAGATTCCGGCAGATCCTGACTTGCGATCAGCGTCGACGGGGACAGATCCTGACTCTCGACCGAGCCACCTTCTGAAAAAGTCGTCGATGGCTCGTGCATGAACTCTTGAAGGTCGGCCTTGGCGTCGGCACTCCTGCCTTGGTAATCCTGATACCAGGCAAACAGCGACCCTAGCGGCAACAACATCAACACGGCACAAGAGGCGTAGGCGTAAATTCGGCGACGAGACAACAGTGCCGAACGACGCACCGGCGTTTCAAATCCCCAGGTAGTCAGAAATGCCAATATCCCCGACGTCAGGATTATCGTCAGCCCCACCACGAAACTGACCTCGAACTCTCCGGTCACGTAGCGATAGAACGACAGTAATGGCCAG
Source organism: Salinicola halimionae (assembly GCF_003206065.1). Lineage (GTDB taxonomy): Bacteria > Pseudomonadota > Gammaproteobacteria > Pseudomonadales > Halomonadaceae > Salinicola > Salinicola halimionae. Next base: position 1,322,373 of record NZ_PZJQ01000004.1, read on the forward strand.
TGCCATAGATAAAAAGAGAACGAGATGTTGCCAAACCAGACGACGAAACGGTTATTCAACACCCTCATGTCGCCCTGATTCCGCGCGGCAGCGATGATGCCGGCCGCAGCCAGCACCGGCACCAATGCCACGATGCCGGGAAACAGCGCTGACACGTTGAGAAACAACGCGAATGTCAGTAACACGATCAACGACACCCAGCCCAGCAGCTTGGCCGTCAGCATCGATAACGTGAACCGGGAGACAAACAAAGCCAGCAAACCGCCCAACGAGAACTCCCAGGCACGGGCGAACGTATCGAAATAGGCCCAGGGCTGATTCTTCTCGGTGATATAGATGCTGTATGCAAGCGAAGCGACAGTGATGATCATCAACAGCAAGGCGCAGAAACGATGATCTCCCCGGTCACGACGAGAATCGAGCTTCAAACCCACCCATAGAATGAGCGGGAAGAAGAAATAGAAATGAATCTGTACCGCCAGCGCCCACAATTGCTGGAACGGCGAAGGCGGAGACCCCTGCTGCAGATAGTCCGTGGCCGTCATTGCCAGAGACCAGTTCTCCATGAACGCGATCGAGGCCAACGCATGCTTGATCTGGTTGCGCCACATTGAATCTGGCATTAACCACATCGATATTAGAATGGTCGAAAAGATCACCAACGCCGCGCTCGGGACCACACGACGCAGCGTCTTGCCGTAGTAATCCAGCACATCACCTAACGTTAATGACTCCCGTCGCGTCAATGACCCCACGATAAAAAAAGCGGCAACAACGAAGAAGACATCGACGCCCCCGGACACGCGCTGAATCCAGATGTGATAGATGGAGACCATCAACGCCGCAACAGCACGCAACCCCTGTATTTCGTAAAGATACCCACGATCCTTGTCCAACGACTGGCTCCTTTCCAATGACTTGGGACAACACACCTCTTCCGTTGTGACCGTTAATTTCAAGCTGAATCAGGATCAAGCCCGGCTTTCGAGGCGCTCCTGACGGCTTTTCAGGTTGTAAGCAAACAGGAACCTCACCGCCGGCCAGCGCTGAGCCATCCATGCCAGAACACAGCAACAGATGAAAGCGGTTCCGAACAGCAATCCGAATACCAGGTTGGCGTTGGAAGCTGGCATGGCTTTCGATAGCACGGTGATGACAACGAGAATGATCGGCATGTGCGCGACGAAAAGCACGATGGATTGACGGCCGCACCACTGCAGCAACATCGTGCAACGCTGCACCCAACCGAGCATGGCAAGCCGCGCCAGCGGCACCAGCGAGGCCAGAGAGATCAATAGATAGACGGGAGAAAAAGGATGCAACGGCATGAGATAACCCGTCGCGCAGATTGCCACGAGAAGCCATACGATAGCCGGATTCAGGCGCGCCAGACCTTCTGCGAAACCGTTCAGATTCTCGCCAAACCACCCGCCGAGCATGAAGAAGACCGCATAGAAGACGATCTTGGTCGGTAGGGTCGGCACCATGCGACCATCGTCATCGGGCACCATCAGCCAGTCGGGTGCCAGATGCTGGGCAAGATAATAGTAGCCAACGTAGCAAATCAGCGTCAGCGCGACCGCCCACTTGGCGCTCAGCTTGAACAGAAAGAACGCCGCGATGTAATAGATGAACAAACAGTAAAGGAACCACAGATAGTTGTACGGCAGAATAAATAGAGGAAACAGCTCATCCGGCATTGGCTCGTTCATCAAGACCCAACGCAGCGAGTAAAGCACGAAGGCTACGAGTGTCCACACGACGTAGGGATGAGCAATATTCTTCAGCTTTCCTCCGAAAAACCTGCGCGGCCCCTTCTGTAGCGAGCGCGCGACCATCAAGCCGGAAAGGAACATCAATACCGGCATACGAAATGGCGCCAGATATTCCGACATCAGCGGCAGCCAGGACCAAAGACCTTCATAGCGGATGGAAATACCATATTGAGAGTGGAGCACGATCACCAGAACGACCGCCGTCCCTCTGACCAGATCAATCCATCGATATCGTGATGCTGTCGTCTGTCCCACGAAAGCTTTCCTTCTGCGTCATCTATTGAATGCGGAGATCGCCGCTCCGCCACGAATGTGGCAGCGCAACGACGTAACGGCAGCAAGCGTGCCGCCGACGGGGAGGAGGCAACCGTCAACCATGGTCACCGCATTGAGAAAGCAGCCTTAGTAGGCGTTGTTACCGGCAAAACCCTTGAACACGGTCAGAAAAATGATCTTTAGATCAAGCAGTAGCGACCAGTTATTGATATACCAGAGATCGTGCTCGACGCGATGCTGCATCTTGTCCAACGTGTCGGTCTCTCCGCGAAAACCACGAACCTGGGCCCAACCGGTAATACCCGGTTTCACCATGTGACGCTGCATGTAAGATTCGACCAGATCCTTGTAATATTCGTTGTGTGCCAGCGCATGAGGCCTCGGCCCAACGATCGACATATGCCCTTGGATGACATTGAGGAACTGCGGCAGCTCGTCCAGTGACGTACGCCGGAGAAATGCTCCGACTCGCGTAATCCGAGGATCTCGGCGCGTTGCCTGGGCAACCTGTCCGTTCTTCTCCTGATGTATTTTCATCGAGCGAAATTTATACACCTGCACGTCGTGGCCATTGGCCCCCGTGCGTAGCTGCTTGAACAGCACCGGGCCCGGCGAAGACAACTTGACGGCCACGGCACAAGCAACGCAAACCGGCGCAATCAGCAGCAGGATCAAACCGCCGATGACGATATCTTCGAGCCGCTTGGCCCATAGCGCACTGCCGGATATCGGACTGACACTGAGATCGATCGCATGCGTACCTGCAATGTGGCTGACTCGATGATTGAGTAATGGAATGTCGGCAAAATGCGGAATGAAACGGATTTCCAGCGGCAGATGACGAAGGTTGTACATGATCGCCTTCACATGTTCGCCTTCGGAAACCGACAGGCAAATCCAGACTTCATCGGCACCCGATTTCTCGACCCGACGTGCCAGATTCCGTGGCGTTTTCTCTGCTCTCAGCACTCGCCCCCGGCACACCCCGGCAATCGCGTATCCCTGTTCCTGGTGCTGACGCAGCGAACGAGCCACATCAAGCAGGTTCTCCTCCGGCCCCACCAGAAAAACCTTACGCCGATTCTTGATCCGTCCGTTGTGATACATAGCCAACATCATCAGCAATGCGCGAGAAGCCGCTACCAGACAGAACGACAACATGAAGGTGAACACCAGCCATTGCCGGGAAACGGCATCTGACAGCTTCAGCAGGAACATCAAAATGCTCACCGCCGCGAACACGGCCGTCCACACCCAGAGCAGTCGGTAGATACGACTGCGTAGCCGCGTCGAACGCCATTTACTGTATCCCCCGCCGAAGAGATTGATCAGCACGACGGCCAACGCCATGACGATCAATACCAGTGCATTGACACTGTCCAGCTGCGACGTTTGAAAACGGATTTCATTCGCTAGAACCCCCGCCATCACGATCGCCATGACGTCGATTAACGGCGCCAGCCGCCTTACAGGATTTAGACTTTTCATGTTCGTTCTCCCGATACCATCCTGGTAACCCTTGAGATGTCTTTCGTTGAAGCCTGTTGTTGAAATTGATGTTGAAATCGCTAACGACAATCAATAATTGAAAGTCCTCTCGGAAGTGGCTTCCCGCCCCGACAGAGGGACTCCGTTCCGGTTATTTCTTGAATACGCCAACCAGTTTTTCGTTGTCGAAGACCAGCAGAGCATTGATTTTCTTGGATTCCATTAGTACTAGTGCATCCTCGACCCGGGCCGTGGGGGAAATCCTGGATGCCTCCGGCGTCATGAAGTCGTAGGCTTTCTTGGAGAACACATACTCGCCGTATTTTTCGATGCCGCGACGTACGTCACCGTCAGTGATGACGCCCCAACTGCCATTGTGCTGAACGACCGCCATCCCCAGTTGCGCACGCGACATCGCCTGAATTACGTCGAGCACTTCCGCCTCAGCCTTGACGACCGGTAGGTTCTCGCTGCGCATTTCGTGTTCGACGCGGCTTAGCAAGCGACGCCCCAAGGAGCCTCCAGGATGAAAGCGGGCAAAATTTTCGGGTTGGAAGTCTCGCGCTTTCATTAACGTCACCGCCAGCGCATCACCCATTGCCAGCGTGGCGGTAGTCGAAGAGGTCGGTGCCAGCTGCAGCGGGCAAGCCTCCTCGATGACACCGATATCCAAGTGACTGTGGGAAGCCCGGGCCAACGTGGAGCCGCGATTCCCGGTCATCCCGACAAGATAATTGCCGTTGTCCTTGAGATAGGGGATCAGCTTGATCACCTCTTCCGTTTCGCCGGAATTGGAAATCGCGAGGAACACATCATGCGGCGTGACCATGCCGAGATCGCCGTGATAAGCCTCTCCCGGATGCATGAAGAAACTCGGGGTCCCGGTGCTGGCCAGCGTCGCCGCGATCTTGCGACCGACGATGCCGGATTTACCCATCCCGCAGATGATGACCCGTCCCGGTGTTTCCAGGATCGCGTCAATCGCGGTGCTCAAATCGTTATCCAGCTTGCGAGACACTTCCAGCAGCGATTCGGCTTCCTTGACGAAGACCTGCCTGGCCGTTTCCAGATATTCCAGATTCATGATGATTCCCTCCCTGAGTCTGAATGAGATCAATGGGTTCGAGACCGATGGCCCTCAGATCGAAAGAGAGCATTCGAGGTCGAGATAGGACATTCCAGATGGAGCATTACCGAGGGTGCCGTGGCCAGGATCAGACCGTGCCATTGCGCAAAGGCCATTCCGTGAAGGCCACTCCAGGAAGACCATTTTGGAAAGACATTGCGGTAAGACGCAGGCGCAAGATCTCACGCATGACGTCAGAACACGCGCAAAGGCACGTCACCGTCAGACGACCGAGGCTCCGGAAGAACCCGGATCGATCGCAGCTCAGAGATTGAAGTTCAGAAATTGAAGCTCAGAAAAGGCCACCACCCGGGCGGGTGATGGCGAATGCACTAGGTCTTACAACTAGCACCTAGGGCTCAGCATCCGAGGCTTAACGCCTGAGGCGAAAGCCTTACTGCACGACGCGACGCAGGGCGTCGGCATCCCCCAGCATGTGCGCATACATCTCGGCGAGATCGAGACCGCGAGCCGCTAGCAGATCTTCGGCGATTTCCCGCGCGACACCACGTCCGCCCAGCGCTTGCGTGACATGATCAGCCACCTCGATGACCAATGGATGCGCGTCCGCCGGCGCATAAGCAACGGCCACTTCCTGCATGACCGGAATATCGATGATGTCATCCCCCACGAAACCGATGCGTTCAGGAGCAATCCCCTGCTCTTCGGCGATCTGGCGAATGGCTTCGAGCTTATGGCTGAATCCGATCTTGATCACGTCCATGCCCAGCTGGGTCGCTCGAGTAATCAGCGGCTGGCTCGATTTCGCCGACAGCACCCCACTCTTGATGCCGTGCTGGCGCAGCAGGCCGATCGCCACACCGTCACGCACATTGAACGGTTTCAGCGACTCGCCTTCTGGCCCGATCAACAACGTGCCATCGGTCAGCACGCCATCGACATCGAACAGCATCAATTCGATCTGGTCACGACGATCCGGGCGTGCCATCAATCGATCTCGGCTTGTCATTAATCAATCTCGACCGTGGGCAGGTTCTTGATCAGATCATCCACCGCCTTGATCTGGGCCAGGAACGGTTCGAGCTTGTCCAGCGGCAGTGCGCTGGGGCCATCGCAGCGTGCGTTATCAGGATCGGGGTGCGCCTCGAGAAACAGGCCGGCCAATCCGATCGCCATCCCGGAACGCGCAAGCTCCAGCACCTGACGACGACGCCCACCGGAGGCATCACTTGTCGGATCGCGTCGCTGCAGGCTGTGCGTCACATCGAAGATCACCGGCGCGTTGCCGCTGACATCCATCATTTCACGGAAACCCAGCATATCGACGACCAGATTGTCATACCCGAAACAACTGCCCCGTTCGCAAAGAATGACCTGCTCGTTACCCGCCTCGGCACACTTGGCGACGATGTTTTTCATCTGCCCAGGGCTCAGGAACTGCGGCTTCTTGATATTGATCGGCTTGCCGGTCCTGGCCATGGCCACGACCAGATCGGTCTGACGCGCCAGAAACGCTGGCAGCTGAATCACGTCGGCGACTTCGGCGACGGGGCCGGCCTGTTCGATCTCGTGCACGTCGGTGATCACCGGCACGTTGAACTCTCGCTTGACCGCCTCGAAGATCTTCATGCCTTCATCGAGCCCGACACCCCGGAAGGAGTGAATCGAGGAGCGATTGGCCTTGTCGAACGACGCCTTGAATACATAGGGAATGCCGAGTTTCTGTGTTACCTCGACGTAGGCTTCACAAGCCTTCAGCGTGCTGTCCATATCTTCCAGCACGTTGAGGCCGCCAAACAACGTGAAAGGCGCGTCATTGGCCACTGTCAGCCCGGCAACCGGTACGGATCTCATCAAGCCACCTCACTTCTGTCCATAAATTGCAATCTTGCGCGATCCATTAGCTTAGCGAAATTCGCACCGCTGAAGGGAGTATCCTGGAAGTAATCTTCATCCACCAGATAGTGATGGATATACGCGGCAAGTCGGCGTTCGCTGAACTGCGCATAAAAGGTATTGCCCAAAAACGTCACTTTCTTGTCCAGCAGTTTGGCCTCGAGGCCAACCGTGGAATTGATGGTGACCGCCTCCACTGCACGATCCAGCAACTGGAACGTATTCTCGTTGACGATCAGAAACCCGTGCTCCGCTCGCAGTTTTGACAGAATCGAGGGAATGGCCTGATTGATCTCTGCAGGATGGGGCTTGATGACCAACTTCAGCCCTTTCTCCTTGGCCATCGCTATCGCATCCTTGAGCCCATCGATGACGCTGTTCTTGTGGTAGTTCAGGATGATCTGCGCATCGGTGCTGACCTGCATCGGGAAGAATAGATAGGGCATTTCCCAATCCATATGGTCTAGGTCTACGGCATCGGCCTTCTTGAGCTTCTGCAACTCGTCGAAACCATAGGCATTTTCACCAGCGTAACCGAGGATGGACTCGACGCGACAACCCATGACTTGAACGAACTTCTGAAAGACCGTCTTGAAGTCGAGCGTACGCGCCTGACCAATGACGTGTTTTTTCATCCGTGCCGTCGTGTAGTCCTGCTTCCAGCGCCGGAAGGCTTCGATGTCGACAGGATACGCGTCCAACACCTCGACATGCTCATAAAGATAGGACTGCATGTCGGTGCCCTGTGGGTCCGCGAAGGTCTTGTTACCGATATTGCCATAGCCCGTATACAACACATCGATGCCCTTGGATCGCGCGTGATCCGCCAATGCGGACTGCGACGCCAGACGGCCACTCGGCAGAATATAAAGATCCCACTGATGCTTCGGTTGCTCGCGCTCGATGAAGTCCGCGAAGCCGGAATAGACCCGATCTGCCTGCGCATGCGTCAAGCGACCGGTCAGAATGCTGAAATTGTTTTCTCGACAGGTTCGACCCCGCCCACGTCGAGGCATGAAGACTCGCTCACGCTTGAGCTTGAGATAGACATACATGATGGCATTATTGGCCACGAAATCGATTCGACAACCACCGGCATTGGGCGCCGCGAAAACTCGCTTGAAGAAGCGGTAATCCTCGGGGTTCGAGATATTGATGAGAACCTGACTATACATAGCACTGTCCACTTATGCTGGTAGCGTTTTTAAAGGCTGATATCGCTTGATGAAGCTAATAGCGCCTCATGATGCTGGGAGCAGTTCGTGGGGCTGATAAAGCTTCATGAGTTCCGCGTTCATGCTGGTGGGCGAAAAGTCACGTTCATAGCAATCGCGGCACCGCTGCCCCATTACCTGCTGATCACACTCGTCGAACTTGGTCATGACCGTGGCCAGAGACGCCGCGAAATCATCGAAATCGAAGACGAAGCCCGTCTCTCCATGGCTGACCAGCTCGGGCAATGCGCCACGGTTCGAACAGATCACCGGCGTCCCGTTGCGATAGGCTTCCAACACCACCAATCCGAAACCTTCCCAGCGACTAGGCACGATCAACGCTTTGGCACGAGCGATCAGTCCGTCGAGCGTGGCGTTGTCGAGCCAACCGAGAAACTCCATATTGTCGCGATCCGCAAAGCCGGCTTCGGCGTCGACGACGTTTCCGCCAACGATCTTCAGGGGAGGACGATCCTCACCCCAGAACTCATAGAGGTGATCGAAACCTTTCTGACGATCAAAGCGTCCGATAAAGAGATAGAAATCTTCCTTACGCCCTTCACCGATAACTTCTCGCGTGTCACGTACGCAGTTCTTGATCAGCAAGGACTTGTCGCCCATGCCTGCCTGCGCCAGCAACGCCTGCTCATACTCGGAGATGGCGACCACCCCATCAGTGCGCTGATAAAGCGCTTTCTCGACCCATTGAATGCCGTGCTTCTTGAGGCCGGAGATTCGATGAGGGTCGAATGCAACGCCATGGGGTTGATAGATCAACTTGGCGCCATGGAACGAAATGGGCAGCGTACGGCATAGAAATCCTGCAAAGGTGCTATGGACGTGAACTACATCGGGCCGCGCGTCCCCGATGGCACCACGCAGGCGCGATGCGAGGTGACGTAAACGCTGTAGCCGGCCGTCACCGCCGAATCCCAGCAAATGGATCTTGCTATTCAGACCGCCGATATCGCCCAGATTGATCTCATCCAACTGAGAGCTCGGCAACAGCACCGACACTTCCTCGACCTCCGGCCGGCGAGCCTGCTCTCCAACCACGTTATTCAGGTAGGTGGCGATGCCACCCGTCACCGTCTCGCAGACATGCATGATTTTCATGAGATCACTCGCTGAAAGAGAGCATTACCAACAGGGAATAGATAATGAAGGTCGGAACGAGCACCAGTGCCGCATCGGAAAACGTGGCGACTCCGTACATCACACAGCCAATACACGCCGCCCGACTGACCGGGCGCGTTACGTCGAACAAGCTTCGCGCGATGACGATATTGGAGAAGAACATGAGAAAGGGAACGAGCCCGATCAGCCCCATGAACTCGGCAATCGACACATAAGGAATTTCATAGGACCAATACAGCGGAGTACTGGAAATGAAGCCGGCGTCAAAGAAATAATCGAGATAAGCGGCGCGCCCGCCAAGGTTGCTATCGAACAGGAAAGTCATATCCTTTCCCATCATGCCCAGCAACCCCACGATACCCGGCACGACAAGGCACAGAGCAAAGCAAATCAGGATCAACTTTTTGACCGAAATCGCCTTGTTGAATACCAAATACTCGAACACGCAGTAGATCAGCAGCAACGCCCAAGCCGTACGCGATAACGTCAGCATGATCGACAGCATCAGCGCCACAACCCAGAGACGGTTTTTCTCGATTACCGTATAGATCGGAACCAGCATGATCATGCATACCGCATAGATATTGCCGTTGTTATAAGTGGAAAATAACTTAAAGATCCCACCCCGGTCGTTCATCCTGGATTCCAGCGTCTTCTCGGCGCCAAAGGTTGTGGTGAGTGCCGGTATCGAAAAATACTGACCTGTGGCGATCTTCAAAACAAAAAGGAAAAGACCAAAAGCCACCGCGAAACGAATACAGTTTCGCAAACAGCCCAACAGATATTGGATACTGTCAGCAGGTAGCTGCTTTGACCATACGTAGAAAAAAATCGGCACGACAACCAAAGCCATGACATAACCGAAATACATGCCGACACTGTCGATTCCATTGAGCGTGGTAACTGCAATGAATAGCGCCCAGAAAGGCGCCATCATCCAGATGTAGATGGAGTAGCGATCTTGCCGTGCGAGCTGGCCCGTTCCCAGCATCCCTTTGATAAAGAGAATGGGAAAAGTCGCCACGATCAGCAGATAGATGGTGTTCAGCGGAATGCCACCCAAAGCGACACCCGATTTCGGCAGTGCAACGGCAAAAATGACAGGTGCCGCCACCAACATTCGTTTGGTATTGATTACCAGCATATCAGCGCTATTCCGTTAGCCAATTTGGCGCTTTCGTACGGTCGGCCATCTGCGCATAAAGAACTATCTAGGCCCAGAAGAATCGGTTTCGTCAGCCTTGGAAGAACGGTTTAAACCCAAACGAACCGGAAGCATGACGATTCCCATCCGTCGCCATACGAACATTGCGGCCACGAGGTTTTGCAACATCAAGACCATGGCCAGCGAAATCGCTGCCCCGATGGCCCCTAGCATCGGTATGAGCACCAGGAATGCAAGCAATCCGAGTGCACTACAGATCAGGGAAATGTTACGCATGATCTTCTCGCGCCCAGTCATGGTCAGTAGAAAGCCAACGGAACCGAACATGACATTCACCAGGTGTCCGATCACAATGATGCGAAGCAGATTGGCTGCATGGCGAAACTCTTCGCCGAACCAACTCAATACCCACTCAGGAAATACAAAGCAGATGATAGCGAGCGGCATCGCCATGGTAGCCGCCACCAGTGAGCTCTGGCGCGCAAGGCGACTCAGCTCGGCGTGCTTGTTTTGATGAAATAATCTGGCGAAGCGCGGCGGAAAAACAGCATTGATGACCAGCAATATAAAGCTGATGATCATTCCGACCCGTTCGGCTGACTTGAAGAGCCCGAGATCGCCATGGCTGAGCAATACCCCCGCGATCAACATGGCGACCACCTGCTGAAGAAACATCGACAAATTCAGAACGATGAAACTCTGTGCCGTGGCAAAAAAGTCACTTCGTGTCGAAAGGGTCTCCAGATCGGGGCCTTGGGCTCGGCGCACCTGAGGTTTCCGATACAGCCATAGCGCGGTCTGTAATGCACCCTGAGTAAAGACGACCCATGCAGCCGCGCAGAATGCCCAACCTGCCTGGGGCAGAGATCGCGCATCTCCAATGAACACTACAACCAGGATGCAGATGGCCGCCAGCAACGAAATCGAGCCATTTTCCTGAAGACTGGCTCTCGCCGGCATATTGACGCCCTTGAGAAATCCGGCCAGCACAAAAGACAGCGTGAACGCGGGCACCGCCACCGCGATGCTGATCAGCAATGTCGATAAATCTGGAGAATCAAACGCGTTGGCGATGCCTTGGTGAAATACGCCAATCACCGCGCCAAACAGTAGACTCAGGGCTCCGGCTCTCAACAGCGCCCAGCGCAGATAGCACAGGATGTTGGGGCTATCGTTGTCTTGGCTGATGTAGCGCATCAGAGAGCCGTTGAGCCCGTAACATGCAATGATACCTGCACCGAAAATCACACTCTGCGCGAGAGCGAAAACCCCGACACCCTGAGCTCCGTACAGACGGCCCAGCACGACACCAAGGAAAATCGTCCCCAGTGCCGCGACTCCACGTGCGGCGAAGGTACGGCATAGGGAGGCGAACAACTCTCCGCGGAAATGCGAGGCAAGTCGGCGTGGCAAGGCTGCCATCGACGTTTGATTCATGCGTTATCGACCTCGCAATCGCTTTTGAAACGACGATTCACGCCGCAGCGACACGGCTTCTGAGCAGATGGCATCACGTCACTTGTAGCTGTAATGGTAGTAACCGTACCCGTATTCAGTGGCGGCTTTGCGCTCCACTGCATTGAGGATTGCCCCACGAGGCTCCACACCCGCCGTTTTCAAGCGATTGATCGCCAATTCCAGCTCCTTGGGCGGATTGAGCTGGAATCGCGCCAGTATCAGAGTCGTGCCAACCTGGTCGCCAATGATCGCAGCATCAGTAACCGCGAGGACCGGCGGCGAGTCCACGATCACCAGATCAAAGCGCTCGCTGACAGCGGCCAAAAACTCGCTGAAGCGCGAGCCCATCAGCAATTCGGAGGGGTTGGGTGGCGCCATGCCACGCGATACGTACTGCAGGTTGTCGACGCCATCGACATCGCGAATGACCTGATCCAGCGGTAATTTGCCGGACAACACATCGCTGAGCCCGTTTTCCGAAGGCGCACCGAAGACGCTATGAACCTGGCCCTTGCGCATGTCGGCATCGACGACCAGTACGCGTTGACCGGCCTGGGCACACACTGCTGCCAGATTGATGCTGACGAAGCTCTTGCCGACGCCGGGGCTCGGTCCGGTGATCATCAGCCGATTATCCTTGGCCTCGAGCATGGCGAAATGCAGGCTGGTGCGTAGACCCCGTAATGCCTCGACTGACATATCCGCCGGATTGCGGGACGCCAGCAGGCCTGCGAGCACACTACGGCTCTGATCCTTATCCGAGCGTTTGACGCGGCGGTTCAATTTGCTCTGCTCATCGGATAGCGGAATCGTGGCGTAGACCGGCAGCCCCAATTCCTCGATCTGCTCCTGTGTCTCGATACCCCGGTTGAACAGTGCACGCAGGAAGACCCCGGCGACGCCAACGACCAAACCCAGGATGATGGCAACGGCAATCAGTAGCGGCTTGTTGGGCGCCACCGGCGCGGACAACACTTCAGCCGTGTCGAGAACGCGCACATTACCCACCGTGCTCGCCTCGGAAATCTTGGTTTCCTGAACCTTGTTCAGCAGTTGGACGTAAATCTCGTTGGTGACCTGGACATCACGCTGCAACCGCAGGATTTCCTGTTGCGTCTCCGGCAAGCCCTTGACCTGCTTGTCGAGATTGTCGCGCTCACGCTGAAGCTGCGCCTTCTTCTCGAGTAGCGCCTGATAAGTAGGATGACTCTTGGTAAAGCGCTGGGAGATTTCAGCTTCGTTCATCTCCAGCTCGTTCAGCTGAGATTCCAGATTGACGATACGCTCGAGAACGGATTTCGTTTCCAGCGACAGGTCGACACTATCCTTGGACTCACGATAGGCGTTGAGCTTCTCTTCGGACTGATTGAGCTGAGCGCGAATCTCCGGCACCTGGGTATTGAGGAAGTCCAGGCTCTTGCGTGCCTCTTCCGACTGACGCTGAACGTTCTGCGAGTAATAGATATCAGCAATGGTGTTGAGCGCCTTTTCGGTGGCGTCAGGATCCGGCCCGGTGAGACTCCATCGCAGAATGCCCGTTTCGCTGCCTGCTTCGCCAACGTTAAAGCGACCTTTCAGACCGTTGATCGCCGCCAGTCGGGAAATATGCTGGATCGTGAACTCGGCACCGCTGGCCGCCTGGATCGACGTCACACGCATCGAGACATTGCCATCGAGGAAAGTGCTCAACTGCCCGACCTCGCCGGTTCCCAACTCGCTGCCATCGCCATCGAACAGTTTATATGTGTAGCTATCCTGCACCTTGAGCGTAAACGTCTTGCCGAGGTAGTCATCAGAGACAGGCATCTCACTGACCGCGACGCTCTCGTCGCTGAACGCATATCCCCAGCCATCGGCAAAGCCGGGCCTACCGACACTCTGTCGCTGAAGGAAGGTACCGATGACGGGCATCGTAACCGGCGCCACGTTGACATCAAGGTTGAGCAGACTGACCGCCTGACCCAGCACCATCCGCGAGCGAATGATCTCGATCTCGGAGAGCGTTGGTGGCTTCTGTCCAAGCAGACTGGAAACCTCTTGAAGCGGATTGTTGCCCTGGCCAGAATTCTCGATTTGCACCAGAGCATCGGCCTGATAGATAGGTGTCGCCAGACTGCCGTATACGAAGCCGATCAGCGCGAAACCGAAAACACTCGCCAGCACCCATTTCTTGTGGTCCAGCAAGATCCCCAGCAACCGACGAATGTCGATCTCTTCGTGGTTGCGGGCTGCCGATGTCGTCGGTGTATTGCTTGTGTTCATGTGGGCGTTTTGCATCCTTTCAGCACGTCCTTATTAACGACCGGGCATCTTGTCGACCCAGGCATCCGCAGCTTTCACCAGCAGTTGATGAACGTGTTCAAACGCGCTCTGGCTTTTGCGGTAGGGGTCGGGCACTTCGTTTTCTTCGATCCATCGTGTGAACAGCATCGTCTTGCCGGTCGCGGCGGGATAGCGCTCGGCCACGGACCGACGTTGGCCATCCGACATCACCAGGATCAAGTCGGCCGACTGCAGCATCGCTTCGTCGACCTGACGTGCCACATGCGAAGAGAGATCCAGTCCATCGGCGTCGGCCAGCCGCCGCGCGGTCGGCTCGGCACCCTCCCCGACCAATGCCCCCAACCCGGCGGAAGACACCTGTTTGTCCGGAAAGCGCTGCGTGAGCAGCGCTGCCGCCACCGGGCTGCGGCAGATATTGCCGGTACACAACACCAGTATTCGATCGAACATCATCAGTTGCCGTCGCGCAGTTCATCGAAGTCACGCGTAGCACGCGTCACCTGGTAGACCGAGCTTATCGTTGGCGTCAGCTGATTGACGACACGGTTCCAGCGGCTGAGCGGTGCGGCGGTGACGTACACAATGTCGGTCGGCTGGAGCATGAACTGCGCCCCGAGGACCAGTGACGTGGCGTTGCGCGCATCCAGTTGGTAAACAGTGGCAAGCTTGCCGGTATCCGGCGCAGCCTGACGGATGACGAAAATGCCTTTGGCATCGGCCTGAGCTTCGTCCATGCCCCCGGCCTCCGACAGGGCGTCCGTCAGTGACAACCGCGAATTGCCCATCGGCAGCGTGACGGGATCCATCACCTCACCCATGACGAAGACCTTCTGATTGCCGATATCGGGGATATGCAGAACATCGCCGTTTTCGAGCAGCTGATTCTGACGCATGTCCCCGCTCTGCAGCATCGAATAGACATCGATGTGAGTTTCAGTGTCTCCGCGGGAAAGCACGACATCATGCCAATTGGCATCCCCATTGAGACCGCCGACGAGGTTGATGGCGTCAAGGATCGTCATCGGTACATTTGTAATCGGCATCACCCCCGGGCGTTCTACCTGCCCGGTGACGTAGGCTTTTTGAGAATTGAAACCAACGACTTTGACATCGACCTGCGGCTCCGTGACATAGGTCGCCAGGCGGCTCTGCAACTGGGATCGAACGTCTTCGATCGTTCGACTCGCAACCTGGATACGACCGACATAAGGATAGAAAATAGTGCCGTCGCTATAGACGGTATTGCCCGTATCCTCGGTAGGACGCTCACTACCTGCAGGAATAGTCAGTTCGGGGTGGTCGTAGACGATGATCGACAGCACATCGCCGATACCGATGTGATACTCGTAAGGATCGCTGGATGCTTGGCGCTGCGGGTTGGCAACCGCTCGGGCCAGCGCCGTTTCTCCACTGCCATCAACGCCAGCATCCCCAGCCTGGCCAGAAGCCGCCTGCTGTGTCCGCACCAGACCCAGCGTGATCGGCTCTACATCGACCAGATCATCGACAGGCGCAGAGTCAGTGTCGTAATCGATATGCCCACCGGGTGCGAAGGCACAGCCCGACACCGCAACGGCTATAGACAACGACAGAATTGGAAAACACCACCAGCCTCTGCGTAATTTCATCATCCCCGCTGACCACCCTTTCTTTCGTCCATGTAGCTCTCGTCCCTATTGCTTTGGTTTCAGTCGCTCTGGTTTCTGGACTTCTGGTTGACGCTCTCGTTCTCGCCGATCTCGTCCCGGCCGCGCCCTGAATGCCAACAACAGCTGAAGCCCTTCTTGCCATACATCCTTTGCCAAGAAAATGTTGGCAGCCACTTCGCAGCCAAACATGTCTTGCCACAGAGGATGACGCATCAAAGACAATGAAAATTATCTAATAAATTTTAAACACGCTACCGCCCCAAGGTAATAACGGCATTCCCCGAAGCCACTTTCATCATTCATGCACAAACTTGATTCAAACAAACCAACATGACATCAAAATGTCTCTGACCTGCTGGCTTCCTTGCTAATCAAATTTTATCGAATACTAAAAATCGAACGTAACACTACTAACGACTGACCGACGCAAAGCGCACTAAATTTGAGTGAGACCAATCCTTGTCTCAGCCTGCCTACAAAGCAACCAATGCCAATTTCGTGCCAAGTTTATAAAAAAACACAATAAGATTACTATGTGGATACAAAACCACATAAGGAACTGTGCAAAAACCAAGGCTTTGATGTTTTCACACCATCTAGACGTATTACTGATAGCGCCAAGGTGTGACGATTTCGCGACACGAAAAATGAAAAAACAGATTGGAAAACACATACATGCTCATTAAAAAACAACAAAATAACACTATTTACTTTTAGAAACACATTTCCACAACCCCATATCCACGGCATATTTTTCATAAACTTACGGACTTTTTGGTCCGAAACCGCATGTCCTGTAGGCAAAACGCGGAAAAAATCTACGCTACACAATAGACACAGAACCTGGATCAGCGAGCTGGATAGCGCTTTTCCTTAGACTTACGAATAAGGCATGTCGCCGATTATAGACAAATTAATTTTTGGCGAAACCATATACTAACGCATTGTTTCATAAAGACACATTTAAGTTTTCTTGCATCGCCATCAAAAATTTGCACCAGTATGAACAAAGCTAATTTTACTTGTTGCTTATCAGTGCAGGGTGATACACAAGCGCACCCAGGAAGCCGGCGACTCATTCCTGACACATTGCCTTTATTCGCTAGATACGAGATAAATCACAAGTTATAATTGCCCCATCGTCTAATATTGGTAAGAATAAAGGTGGTCTTCGGACCACACTCGTTGGTTTAACCAACAATTCAGGAGGTACTTATGAAGAAGCTAGCCATCATGGCAGTCGCTTTAATGGCTGTCTCTTCTCTCGCCGCCGCCCAGGAAGTTGCAACGGGCAGTGCCGCCGGTGCCGGTACCGCTGCTAGCGCGTCGACAGCTTCGGCTGCCGGCACAAGCGCTGCAGCGTCGTCGGTCGGCGCACTGGCTGCTGCAGGTGGTAGTGATGGTACTACCGGAACGACCGGTACCACCGGTACGACCGGGACCCGGTAATGACAGCAGCACGTCATTTCCGCTTGGAAGGCCGCCCTCGGGCGGTCTTCTTTTGTTTCCCCATGTTCGGCCTAACCGCCGCGAGTCTTGCCCTTTCCGGGTGCTCGATCGGCAGTGGACAATCGCCTCTGGACGTCGTCCCTGGGTTTTCCGGCGACGATACATCTGCTCGAGCGGAGTCGATTTCCTACGCATCATTGGATTTCCACGTCGCAGGCTTCGGCGGATTGGTCATTCTGGCGAGTCAGGCAGAGGACATGACCTATTGGCAGTTCCGCGATGAAGCGACGATCGCTTTGAAGGATGGCTATCTGCACAGCAGCGCTGGCCTGGAACAAAACTTGATAGATACCCGGATTACCGACAGGGACGGCAATGACCTCGACAGGCTCCCCTGGCGTCAGGCGTCATCGTCGGTCTCCTACCGCATCACTCGCGAGTGGCGAACGTCGGAAGGCTACGCGCATCGTGGACAGGCAGACGCCACGCTGAGGTGCGAAGCCAGCACCTCGAACACCGAACTGCCGTTAACCTCTCGCGCACTGCAAACCTGCCACGAGACGCTCGACTGGGATACCGGCGACGTCACGCAGAGCACGCTATGGCGGGCTCCGGGGGATGGGCGTCTATGGGCCGTTGAAACTCAGCCGTGGCCTGATGCACCAACATTCGACTGGAAAGTGGCGCGTCCGTGGTGACTAACTGCACGCCCATAACGAATAGCCCGGACAGCGTGCGGATTGCCCAAGGTCACAGTTGTGAGATGGGCATCGAACGAGACGAAAACCGAACAAGATCGCCCGACGTATCGCAACACGAAAAGTGAGCGGATGAGCTTAGCCGAACAGGTCTTTAGCCGGAAAGCGTTCCGACTGGGTAAAGGTTGGACGAAATGCGTGACGAGACAGGGATCTCCGTGAAGCCAATCAAGGATGAGATCGACACATGGTAACCCCCCATAACCGGCTGCCACAGACCGCTCGCTGGATACTCGCGATCGCACTGTGGGGTCTGGTCAGTACGGCTGAAGCTCAGGATGACACCGAGCCAACATCGACCTTCACCATTGATATCGAAGGACATCAACCGCCGTCGCAATCTCCTTCTCTCCTCGATGCCTGGCTCACAGTGGAACGCGAAGCCCCCGTGAACTGGTCACGCGCCTTTGTGGTGCGCGACGCATTGGCAGCAGAGGGTCGGCAACGTCAACGACGGTTGGAAACAGAGCTCGACGGACTCGCCATGCAAGCTCGATTGTTGAATGCGCCGGCGATTGGTGACGGGCTCGAGTCCTGGAGAGAAGCCCTGAACAAGCTGAACAAGGGCCGAGTGCCCGGCCGGGTTGATCCTACCTGGTTAATGGCGCATCTGCGTCAGGTGCCGCGTATCGAAGACGTCGACGAACTGGGTTGGTGCAGCACCCCTGACTGGGTCGAAGCGTGGACCCCGCTGGGCGTCAAACGCCTGGCATGGCAACCGGGAATGACCACGGACACGCTGATGGATCAGCTCCCCAAGGATGCCTACGCGCGCGCCGATACTTTGCAACTGGTGACCCCTCAGGGAGAAATACGCAAGTTGGGTATCGCCGCCTGGAATCATGATCAAGCACCACTGGTACCCGGCATCCGCGCGATTATCGCCTTGCCGCTGGAATCGGTCGGAGCGCAATGGGTTGATATGGCACTTCCCCAGTTTCTATCCACCCGTTTGCCCGGTGATGACTGCATCACGGTCGATCCCGCCAATCTTTATCAGTAAGCCATGCTCATGACGACACTTGCAGATCGCCGCTGGACCCTGCTGCGCTTTCTCACGCCGGCGATGGGCGTCTCGCTCCCGATGTTGATAGCTTACTCGCCGATCGCCCATGCGGAACTGGGGCAGGCTCGAACCGATTTCGGCGGCATCGGGTTGATGCAGACCCCGACAGCACGCATGGCGCCGCTGGGAGACATTTCTCTCAATCACAGCCATGTATCACCTTATCTTCGCTACAACATCAGCTTTCAACCCATGGACTGGTTGGAAGCAGGCTTTCGTTATACGGCGATCACTAACCAGGATTACCCCGCCTCCAGCGACCCCGGGCGTTCTTATCTGGATAAAGGCATAGACTTCAAATTGCGGCTATTGAAGGAAGATCGCGACTCCCCCGCCGTGGCGTTGGGATTTCGCGACTTCGGCGGTACCGGTCTGTTCGGTAGCGAATATTTGGTCGCCAGCAAGCGCTGGTACAACTTCGACTTCTCCCTCGGATTGGGCTGGGGTTACCTGGGGGCTGGAGGGGGTATCGACAATCCCTTATCTGCCCTATCGGACCGTTTCGATGAACGTTCCAGTGAAAATCCGGAAGAAGCGGGTGATTTCGAGTTTGGCAATCTGTTCAGTGGCGACATGGGCCTGTTCGGCGGCGTCGAGTATCAGACCCCATGGAGTCCGCTCACGCTGCAGCTCGAGTACGATGGTAACGCCTACCGCAGCGAACCGTTCGATAGCCCTATCTCGCAAGACTCCCCGGTTAATTTGGGAGCTCGACTGGCGCTCAATGACAACATTTCTCTGAGCGCCGGCTGGGAGCGCGGCAATACAGCCATGTTCGGGATTACCTTCCGAGGGAATCTCGCCGGCGTCTCACAACCCAAGACGAACGACCCGTTACCCGCCACGCTACAGGCTGCACCTCGTCACACCACGCGAGACTGGGATAAGGTCACGGCGGATCTGCAGGACAATGCCGGCATGCGCGTACGGCGTATCACCCGTGATGACGACGAACTGATCGTCGAGGCGGAAGCGACCAAATACCGTTCGATGCTGGAAAGCGAGGATCGCGCCAATCGCATCCTCAACAATCACACGGCGGAAAATATCGGAACCTACCGCTACCGTTGGCAAAGCGTCGGCATGAGCTTGCGCGACGATGTCCACGATCGCCAAGCCTATCTCAACGCCGCCAGCTCCGCCGCCCACGATCAGCAATATCATTACGGACTGTATGCGTCGGCACTAACCCAGCCGAGCGACATCCCGCCCAGCGGCGACGTGCTCTATCAGAGTAATCTGGACCAGTTCACCTGGAGCCTGTCACCCGGTCTAAACCAGAACCTGGGCGGCCCAGACGGTTATCTCTATCAGCTCTACGCCAAGCTGGATGCCGAGTACCGCACGGATCCGAACGGCTGGTTCAGCGGTCGCGCAGCGCTGAATCTGGCCGATAACTTCGACGACTACGAATACGTTGCCAACTCGCAGCTGCCGCGTGTGCGCACCAATATCAACCGCTATCTGGAGGAGACCAGCCTCGGGATCTACAATCTGCAATACACCCGCACCATGCGTTTTGGCCAGGACTGGTACGGCATGGCCTATGGCGGCCTTCTCGAAATGATGTATGCGGGCGCCGGCGGCGAAGTGCTCTACCGCCCGTTCAACAGCCCGGTGGCGTTCGGCGTCGATCTCAATTGGGTCAAACAGCGCGATTTCGATCAGCGCTTCGACATGCGTGACTACGACACCTGGACCGGACACGCCACGGCCTATATCGAAACCGGTATCGAGGACGTGCTGGCTCAGGTCAGCGTAGGTCGATACCTGGCACAGGATGTCGGTGCAACGTTCGACCTGTCTCGCCAGTTCGATTCGGGCGTTCGGATCGGCGCCTGGGCAACACTAACGGATGCCGGCGATGACTACGGTGAAGGCAGCTTCGATAAGGGACTCTACGTCTCGATCCCGTTCGATGCCTTCTTCTCCGAATCCAGCCGTAGCAGCACGACCATCGCCTGGCAGCCGTTGACGCGGGATGGCGGCGCGCGTCTCGCCCGTCGTTATACGCTGTACGGGCTGACTCAGGATCGCGACATGGGCCACTACTGGGACGACTACGACCAGCTCTGGAAGTAGCATGTCTCATGGCCTGAACGTTTTGCTTTGCCACGGCGCCTCCGAGGCGTCGTTTTTCTGGCTGTCTTCTGGGCCGATGGATCGCTGAAGTTCGATACCCAGATCGACACCATTGAGTGCCGGATCCGGCCAGTCAATCCATGGACAGGCGTTACAATGGCTCCGAGAGATGACCAGGACTCGCCACCATGCTCGATCCTCAACAGTGCCGAAGTGCACGTTTGGCCCGTGACGCCCGATTCGATGGCAGCTTCTTCATTGCCGTCAGTACCACAGGCATTTTCTGTCGCCCCGTCTGCCCGGCGACACTGCCGCAGGAGCGCCACGTGCGCTACTTTGAATCGGCCGTCGCCGCATCCAGCGCCGGCTATCGCCCTTGCCTGCGCTGCCGACCGGACAGCGCGCCGGATTCCCCCGCCTGGCTGGGTACCCGGACCACACTAACGCGTGCAATACGCCTGATCGACGACGGCGCGCTACAGGATGGCGATATTTCCTCTCTCTGCAAGAGGCTGGGTATCGGTGAACGCTATCTGCGCCAGCTTTTCCAACGCCGCTTCGGCGTGTCGCCCAAAGCCTACTCGCTTTACCGTCAGTGCCTATTTGCCAAGAAACTGCTTCACGAAACGGCGCTGCCGGTCGTCGATATCGCTCATGCCAGCGGATTTGCGAGCCTGCGGCGGTTCAACGATGCCTTCAAACGTCAGATGTTGCTGACACCCACTGACATCCGGCGACGTCGCAGTCGCCAGAGTGCCGCCCTGAACCTGAAACTGGCCTACCGTCCACCCTATCGATGGGAACGGTTACGCCATTTCTACGCGGTTCACGTCATCGAGGGCCTGGAGTGGATCGGCGAGCACTCGATCGGCCGCACGATCCGCTATGGGACAACGACCGGTCACTTCGAGGCCGTACACGACCCCGCGCGCAATCAGTTCGACGTGACGCTGGAATTGAGCGAGCTTGGCGATCTCAACGCGATCGTTCGCCAGATCCGCCGTATGCTGGACCTGGACGCCGATACCCAAGTCATCGAGGATCACCTGAGGCAATGCGTTCCCGATCTGGCGCTCGCCGAGGGGCTGCGTTTGCCGGGATCCTGGGACGTGTTCGAGGCCGGCGTCCGCGCCGTCCTGGGCCAGCAGATCTCGATTGCCGCCGCCAACCGGCTAATCCAGCAGTTGGTCGATCAGCTCGGCGAAGGCGGCGATCAGAAGCGCCGGCGCTTCCCCACTCCTGAAGCCATCGCCGCCAGCGATCTGAGCTTTCTGAAATTGCCCGGTAGCCGCCGCGAGACTGTTCGCCGGTTGGCGACTGCCTACGCCAGCGGTGAGATCGACAATGATCCCCAACAATGGCTCTCGCTCAAGGGGATCGGCCCTTGGACGGCCAACGTGGTCGCTTTCCGTGGTCATGGAGATCCGGATATCTGGCTCGATAACGATGTCGGCGTGCGTCGCGCACTCGCCGCACTGACGACATCGATCGACCCCGCTGTCGCCTCGCCTTGGCGCAGCTACCTCACGCTACAATTGTGGAATCAGATCCTATGAAACGCTTCTTGCCCTTCGATGATCCGCGGCTTCCGGCACGTCATGACGACTACGTGCATATTTATCACCCGCCTGCATCGACTCCGCTCGGCCCCATCGTGATACGCGCAACCGACCACGGCCTGACCTGGCTGGCGTTTTCTAACGGCACCGACGTCGCCGAGCAAACCAATGCCATTACCGAGCGCTGCGCAGAGCAGCTGGAGGCGTATTTTCGAGCTGAGCTGACAGTATTCGATTTACCTCTCGCGCCACGCGGAACCGACTTCCAGATTCGCGTGTGGCAGGTGCTGCAAGCCATCCCCTTCGGTCAGACGCGTAGCTATCGCGAAATCGCCGTCGCCATCGGCACACCACTCGCGGTGAGAGCGGTCGGCGCCGCGAACGGACGCAATCCCCTGTCGCTGATCGTTCCCTGTCACCGAGTCATTGGGAGCAACGGCAAACTGACCGGTTACGCTGGCGGGCTCGATAGAAAGCGCTGGTTACTCCAACATGAGGTATCCATACTTCAGCGCTCATCATGAATGAGTGCTTTTACCTGTATCAGTGGCCAATAATCACCGACAGGGCAATGCCATTCGTCACCCTGTCGGCCGAAACTTAAAAGACCCTAAAAAGACTGAAGCAAGTCTCTATAAGATAGGATTATCGGCCGTTATCTCTTTATCTTTAGCGTTTAATCCCCCAATAAGTTGACTAAAAAACCAAAATGTAAACAAAAGTAACAAAGCAAGAAGCGTAGTCGACTAACCAAGGTCATCCGCTTACTTTTCAGCTACCAACCTAAATTGAGGTAGCGATCATGCTTGGTTCATTCCGACAGATCCGCATTAAATATACGCTAGCGTTTCTCTTCATTCCTCTCGCACTGATGGTCGTCTACATCGCCGACTATCGTCTGATCGAATCGATCAAATATCGCATGCAGGAATTTGGCGGCACCTTCAATGTCGCGATAGGCGCGGTTCTGAATGGAGACCGCGATCTTTATCAGTCCCGAGTTGCCGAACTTGAATACCTTCAAGCCCCGCCAGGATCCGAGCGGGCCGCCCAGGCTCTGTCCGACTACAAAGAAAATGCGAAACAAGCCTTGGATCGCATCACCCGCTTTCAATCGCTGATGGTCGACTATCCCGCCGTAACCGCAACGACTGAGGATTTCAGTAGCAACTACCAGAGTTGGTTGGAGGCCTCCGGACGGACGTTCCAGCTGCATGATAGTGGCAATACTCTAGCGGCCCGGACTCAACTCGAGGGAAGCTCTCTGAACGCCTTCGAAAATCTTCGCACTATCTACGATCTTGCCGGGCAGAGTGTTGCAGATGCCATCGACGAACTGGAATCAGACGCGCTCTCCCGTGCCGACGCACAGGAAGCCGTGATCCTCGGTTTCGGTATCATCGTCATGATTGCTTCGATTTCTCTCGCGCTGGGCGGCCCACTGCTAATGTCCCGTTCCCTTCGACAAATAACCGCCCGTATCAAGGAAATCTCTGAGGGAGACGGGGACTTGACCGCGCGGATCACCAGCCGACGACGTGATGAGATCGGCGACCTTGCCACCCAATTCGACATTTTCATTGCGCGCATCGACAAGTTGCTGCAAGGCGTTCGTAACAGCACGGCGTCAGTCAGCGTCGCCGCCAAGGAGATCGCCACTAGCAGCGACGACCTCGCTTCACGTACGGAGCAGTCAGCGTCGAATCTGCAGGAGACTTCCGCCTCGATGGAGCAGATTTCCGCGACGGTCAAGAATACAGCGGATTCGGCTCAACAGGCCTCCCGGCTGACGCAGGACACCGTCGACAATGCCCGGGCAGGCCAAACCACGATGCAGTCGGTGATAGCGACAATGGGCGATATACGCGATTCGTCGACACGGATCAGCGAGATCATCACGATGATCGACAGCATCGCTTTCCAGACCAATATTCTCGCCCTCAACGCTTCGGTGGAAGCGGCCCGTGCCGGCGAGCATGGTCGCGGTTTCGCCGTCGTCGCCCAGGAAGTCAGAATTCTGGCGAGCCGATCCAGCGAGGCCTCGAACGAGATACGCGCTCTGATTGACAATTCAGTGGCGCACGCACGCAACGGCGCGGAACTTGTGGATCAAGCCGGGGGCGCGATGCAGCAAATCGTCCAAAGCGTCCAGCACGTCAACGATGTCATCAACGAAATCAGCGCGGGCACCAAAGAACAGAGCATCGGTATCGGCCAGGTCAACACGGCCGTCTCCGATCTCGACAGTATGACCCAGCACAACGCGTCGATGGTCGAGCAGTCGCGAGCCGCCGCGTCGGAAATGCGCGACCAGGTCTTGCGGCTGGACGAGCTGCTGTCGAGTTTCAAGCTCAGCCAGACCACTCCGCCAACCAGCTCCAGCGCCAGACCAGCGCTACCGGTAGCAAGTCCACGTTCCAATACCGAAACCACGCCCAGGGCCACACAGGAAATCGAATGGGAATCCTTCTGAGCCTACGACGATAAGCAACATCATTACCCCCATATCCCGACCCAGTTGTGAATTATTCATCGCCACGATCGACTGTAGAGAATTTCGAAACGAGGCAATATAGCTTTCCAGTCTCCTTTGGAAGAGCGGGAAGGCAACCGAGAGAAGTGTGCTGGCGGGTAGCCCGTCTGCGACCAGCGTGCGAAAAAGACAGAATGGCCGAAGGTAACCCTCAGAATCGCCTGGACTGAAAGGATGTCGTTGGCACGCGCGACATCGGACTCTAGGCCTCTCTAGAATTCAATTCGGGCTACCCGCCCGACGGATAGAGGATGATGTCTTCGCGTCTCAGGTCAAGACAGTCATCGAAAAGACAGACCACGAATATCGGCCCGTAATCGAATCGGTAGCGGCTTCCCTTTGGCCGTCAGTTCAGCAGCGCTGCCAGCCACACTTGGGCGATAACCCCCATGCTGTAGTCAACATCCTGCTAATCAATAGACCACCAATCAGCAAACCGCAAACCGACAATAGCTCCTACCAACACGCTCATTTTCATCATTTCCTCATGTCTTTTGTCGACTATATTTCGAGTCACGTAATCCAGGCTGTAGACGTTGTGACGGTATGGCAGACTGGACCACGCGCGAATCGATATTTGGACGGCTGAGAGGATTCATGACGACATCCATGCACATCGGCGTACTGGAGGACGACCCGGATCAACAGGCCTTCATCGAGATCTGTCTCGAGGGGGCCGGCCATCGGGCGCGCATGTTTTCCCGCGCCAGCGAATTCCGTCGTGGACTGCAGCAATATCAGTTCGACATGATGATTCTCGATTGGTACCTGCCGGACGCCAGCGGCATGGATGTACTGGCTCATCTCCGATTACACGATGGCTGGAAGGGACCCGTTCTTTTCGTGACGGCCAGCCAGGAGGAAGAAACGGTCGTCAAGGCGCTGGCACTGGGTGCGGATGACTTCCTGGGAAAACCGCTGCGCCCGCGGGAACTCGTTGCAAGGGTGAACGCGTTGGCGCGTCGCATTACCACCCCCGCCCCCCGTGAGCGTCACCGACTCGGCGAGTATGAACTTCATGCGAGTCAGCGCCAGGTGTCATTGGCCGGGAGGCTGATACTGCTAACGGAGAGAGAGTACCGTCTTGTCAGCCTGCTTTTCGCTCACGCCGGAGAGCTGCTTTCACGGGCTCATCTGCTGGAGATAGTCTGGGGTCAAAAAGGAGACATCGCGACACGCACGGTCGACACTCACATCAGCCGACTGCGACGAAAGCTGGAGCTGGATGGCCGTCATGGCATCAAGCTCCAGAGCATCTACCAGCATGGGTATCGCCTCGACGTCCAGCTATCGCCGCCTTGACTTATGGGCGCCTTTATCAAATGTTTCACTCCGTGTGTTACACGATGCATTAGCGTGTCAGCGTTTCGTCATATCTTTCTGTCAGGCCTGAGTCAGCTCTTCACCGCCCGCCTCTTTGGACTTTCGCAGAATGCGACATAACCACACACCCAGCCGGCCATGATTGGCGGGAAAACCGCTTACAGGTAGAGTCTCGGTCTAACGACGGCGTCCTGGAACGGATATGACGCATTTCTGGCATCGCTGGTATCGCTCGCTGACCGCGCTCGCGCTGTTCGCCATGCTGATGGCGTTCACGGGCCCGTTGATCAGCCAGATGCAACGGTTGATGGAAATGCCGACGGGTGCCGTGGCAGGCATGCCACGCCAGGTCGACTCCAAACTTCCCCCCCATGGCGAGTCCCGGATGGTCGATACCCATATCGTCCATCATTTCGACATGACCGCGTGCGGCTATTGTGAGCTCTTCCTCCATACGCCAGGGCTCGCGCCGCCACGAGTGATGCCGCCGCTGACCCCGCCACCCGCGGGCTTTCTGACGCTGACGATCGAGACGTCGTCAGCGACCGCTCCGGTCTATCCTCGCTACGCCTCTCGAGCGCCACCCCGAACCTGAATCCATTTGTTTTCCATCGTCACCGCCCTTCTGGCCTACGGGACCATATCCTTCGGGCCTACATGGGCGGCGACATCCAGTGCACGCTCGAGACTTCGACATCGCTGCGCTGCACATCGGTTCAGGCTTGGAGTTCATTCATGGGCACCGTTTCCTCGGCGGTCGATCGCCGCGCGCTTCCCGCATGGGTCGCACTGATCACACGTCTTCATTTTTACGTCGGCCTGTTCGTCGGCCCCTTCTTGCTCGTCGCCGCACTCTCCGGCATTGCCTATGCGCTGACCCCACAGCTCGAGAGCTGGCTCTATCGCGACGCCCTGACAACGCAGAGCAATGGCGAACCTCAGCCTCTGTCACGCCAGATCGAGGCCGCCCAGTCCGCCGCCGAGCTGTCTCCTCGGCTCCCCGATGTCAGGCGACCGATTCAATCCCCGGAAGCCGGGCACTTTATTCAATCCCCCGAAGCCGGACTCGCCCAGCCCCCGGCCGCAGTTCGTCCCGCGCCGGAACCCGGAACGACGACACGGGTGATGTTCAGCGGTGAGGCCTACGGCGCCTCGGAACATCGTGCACTGTTCGTCGATCCGGTGACATTGGAGATTCGAGGCGACATGCCGGTCTACGGGACCAGCGGTGTATTACCGCTGCGCACGGCCATCGACCAGTTCCATCGTAGTCTGTTGCTGGGCGACGTCGGCCGACTCTACAGCGAGCTGGCAGCCTCCTGGCTGTGGATCGCAGCGCTAGGCGGCGGCTTCCTGTGGTGGTGGCGCCGACGTGTCAGTCGTCGAGTGGCAGGTCCGCAACGCTTACGCCAGCGTCATGCCACCCTTGGCATCATCGCGCTGATCGGTCTGCTATTTTTTTCGGCAACCGGATTGACCTGGTCCCAGTGGGCCGGCGGCAATATCGCGCAGTTGCGACATGCCTGGGGCTGGGGTACGCCGAGCGTTTCCACCGATCTGGCAGCGCCTTCCGCCTCGGCGCATAACGCGGATCCTCACGCCGCGCATCATGCCTCTAAGCAGCACGCCGGGATGGACATGACCCACGACACGGCGCTGTCGCTGGACGACTTCGACCATGCACTTCACGCAGCAAGAGCCGCCGGCATCGATGCCGACAAGATTGAGATCATGCCACCCGACTCGCCGCAAAAGGCTTGGCAGATTCGCGAGATCGGCCGCGAATGGCCGACCCAGGTCGATCAGGTCGCGTTGGACCCGCAAACATTCGCCGTTACCGATCGAACCGATTTCGCCACGTTCCCGCTGGCCGCCAAGCTGACCCGGTGGGGAATCGACATGCATATGGGTGTGCTGTTCGGGCTGGCCAATCAGCTGGTGCTGATAGCCTTCGCAACGAGCCTCGCCACCTTGATCTGTTGGGGCTACGCGATGTGGTGGCGACGGCGATCTACCGGCTCCCGCGAGGCGCAGACGCTGACCGCGATCTTCCGGCGGATGGGCCGACGATCGCGGGCCTGTGTCGTCCTCGTCGCGCTTGCCTTCGGCTATGCGCTGCCGGTGATGGGAGCCAGCTTGGCGTTGTTCGTGATCGTGGACTGGCTACGCTGGCGAGCAGGCGCTCATCAAGAAGTCGCGCAGACGGCATGAGCCAATGGTTTCAAGGCGAGCGCCCGTGTTGCGACCTGTGTTAAAACGAGTGCCTCGTCACCACCATGATGCTGCCATGACCCGTACTCACCACCCTACGCCGCGCTTCCAACTTCGCCTGGTCGCCGACAAGGAAATCGTGATTGGCCCCGGCAAGATCGAACTGTTGGAGGCGATCGAGCGGCATGGCTCGATCGCCGCGGCGTGTCGCGAGATGGATCTGAGCTACAAGAAGGCGTGGCAACTCCTCGATACCATGAATCGCCATCTGGCCGCTCCAGTGGCCAGTACCGCCAGTGGTGGTACCCAGCGTGGTGGCGCGACGCTTACCCCCCTGGGGCGGGAACTCATCGATCATTATCGTCAATTGATGGCCGATGTGACGCAGCACCCCAGCGGCCAGGCATTGTTGAAGTCGCTCTCACACGACCACGATGCCGAGTCGGGCGCGGATGCAGCCAAGGGTAACAAGACTGACTCGACATCTGTCTAAATCGTCTCTCCCCTACCTATCTCTAGCGTCTCTCTGGCACTTGTCTTCCGATATTTTTCACTGACGCGTACCGACACGAAACATTGCATGACCGTCTGACTCTCGACCGCTATGTCACCGAGGGCTATAGTGACTCCCGTTATTTCCATTTATACATAGCGAGAAACCCGTGATCGCCTCAGTTCGACTCTCTACTTTCTGTCTGCTGGTCATGGGCACGGCCCTCCCATTCGGCGCGTATGCTGCCGACGATTCTCGAGTGCGGGTTCAGGTCTATGCCGCCGCCTCGATGACCGATGCCATGAACGAGGCGATTCACGCTTATGAGTCCGGCCATGACATCGATATCGTTCCGGTCTACGCGTCCTCTTCGACGCTGGCGCGTCAGATCGCCAGCGGTGCACCAGCCGATGTCTATATCTCCGCCAATGAGCAATGGATGGATTGGCTCAGTGATCAGAACGTGCCGGTCAGCCGACGTGTGGATCTGCTTCAAAACCGACTGGTGTTGATTGCACCATGGCAAAGCGACGTCCAGGCGTTCACTCCGGGTGGCGATATCACGATCGCCTCGCAGCTCGGAGGCGATCAGCGGCTCTCTGTCGGCGAAACCAGCCATGTGCCGGCCGGCATCTACGCCAAGCAGGCACTGCAATCGATTGGCGAATGGGACGCGCTGGAGTCGCGCCTTGCCAACGGCGACAACGTGCGTGCCGCCATGGCCTTGGTCGAGCGAGCCGAAACCCCGCTGGGCATCGTCTACGAAACCGACGCCAAGGCAAGTAATCGGGTCAAGGAGGTCGGTGTGTTTCCCGACGACAGCCACGATCCCATCACGTACCCCCTCGCCGTGGTCAACCCGGAACCGAGCGATGCGACCGACGCGTTTCGGCAATGGCTGGGCGGTGATCATGCGCTGTCGATATTTTCACGTTACGGGTTCACGCCCGTCGAAGCCGACTGAGTTTCGATCCTCAGATGTTCCTCGAGGCGATAGCACTCTCCGAGACCGAATGGCAGGCCATCACTCTTAGCCTGAAAATCGCTGGCAGCGCGGTTGGGTGGATTCTGCTCCCTGGCATCGCCGTTGCCTGGCTACTGGCGCGCTACGAGTTCCGGGGAAAAGCCCTGCTCGACGGACTGCTGCACCTGCCGCTGGTGCTGCCGCCGGTGGTGGTGGGCTATCTGCTGCTACTATCGTTGGGCCGTAACGGCTGGCTGGGCCAGTGGCTGTATCAAGGCTTTGGCTTCTCGTTGCCCTTTACCTGGCAAGGCGCCGCCATCGCTGGTGGCGTAATGGCGTTTCCACTGCTGGTTCGTGCCGTCAGGCTCTCGCTCGAGGCTGTCGATCCCAAACTGGAAGCGGCCGCGGGTACGCTCGGCGCCAATCGTTGGCGCGTACTGTTGACGATCACGCTGCCACTGGCGACACCGGGATTGTTGACCGGAACGGTGCTGGCGTTTGCCCGCGCACTATCGGAATTCGGCGCCACCATCACCTTTGCGTCCAATATCCCCGGTGAGACGCGCACCTTGCCCCTGGCGCTCTATACCCTGATCCAGACACCTGGCAAGGAAGCCGCCGCCGCCCGACTCTGCGTGCTGTCGATCGTGATCGCCATGCTCTCGCTGATGGCATCTGAATGGCTGGCTCGCCGTGCCAGGCGACGTCTCGAGGAGCGTGATCGATGAAAGATGTCTCCCGCCATCACGCCTATCGTGCGAGCGACGCCGGCGCCGACAGCAACGCCCTGGACTGTCGCGTACGAAAACGACTGGGTGACTTCGACCTGGATATCTCGCTCGCGGTGCCGGCTAGCGGAGTGACTGCGGTGTTCGGCCAATCCGGTAGCGGCAAGACCAGTCTGCTGAGATTGATTGCCGGCCTCGACCGTCCGGATGCCGGGCACGTCCGACTCGGCGAGCGCTCGCTGACCGATGTCGCGAACAATATCCGGGTTCCGATTCACAAGCGCCAGCTGGGCGTGGTGTTTCAGGAAGCGCGGCTGTTCCCGCACTACCGCGTTCGCGGCAACCTGATCTACGGCATGCCATCGGCCGCACGGCCGCGTTTCGACGATCTGGTGGCCCTACTGGGTATTGGGCACCTTCTCGAGCGCCTCCCCGGGACACTCTCCGGCGGCGAGGCCCGGCGCGTCGCGATCGGCCGGGCCCTGCTGACCCAGCCACGGATGCTGTTGATGGACGAGCCGCTGACCGGACTCGATGGCGAACGCAAACAGGAGTTGTTGCGCTATCTCGTTCGCTTGACCCGTGAGATCGACATTCCGGTGATCTACGTCAGTCACGATACCGCGGAAATCGTCGCGATAGCCGATCATCTCGCGCTGGTCGAACAGGGCCGTCTGATCGCTCACGGACAACTCGACGAGCTGATGATGCGGCTCGATCTGACCGACCGGCTGGGCGGATTCGACGCTACCACACGTCTTAACGCCACGGTGGTCGATCACGACAACCGCTATTCGCTGACACGGGTTGCCCTTGGCGACGGCCAGACGCTGCGTATTCCCGCGGTCGACCAGCCCAAAGGTGCGTCGATACGTCTGCATATCGGTGTACGTGACGTCGCGCTGGCCCACACGATGCCCCGAGGCACCAGCTATCGAAACGGCCTCGAGACGACGATCGAGACGATCGAGCCCTCTCCGCAAGAACCCAGCGCCAATGAAGTACGCCTGATTTTCGGGCGCCAACGACTGCGAGCGCGTCTTACTCGCCAGGCCTGTGACGAAATGCAACTCGTGGTAGGAAAATCCGTGATCGCGCTGATTCGAAGCGTCGCATTCGATTCGCGATTTTAATTCAGAAACAGAGACTTGAAGCAGGCCGGGAAACGAGACCGGAAATTAATGTATCTCTTTGTAACGAAAGGGATTTTTAGCCCATTTCCCATTCGCTTTGTGAATCTTTTCTCGACTACAATGCGCGAGGCAGGATGCCGCTGCGGCAAGGAGGCACCTTCAAGGACGATGCGCACTCGCAAGGAGCGCGATCAGGGATAGCATCCAGGGATCGACAGCAGTGCAACAGGATGTTGCCGGCCCTCAAGGTTGAGACTCGACAGGAAGTCGAGCGCGAAGGGACTCGCTTCCGATTTTGAATCAGTGGTTATTGTCTTCGCTCTTTTGCCCCGCCATTTTTCATCCTATTTTCCTCCCCGTCCCGATGATCGTCGTCAGTTGCCGGCACGGACCGAAGGTTCGCTAGCGCGCGCCGCATCCTTTGATGATGACCTGGCACAGGAAGTCGCTGGCCGATCGAAAATCCTCGTCCCCGAGCTTTTCGCGATGCGTGATGCCGACAATCTGCGTCTCGAAGTCCGCGTAGTGCTGCGTCGCCGACCAGATCAGGAATATCAGCCAGACCGGATCCACCGGGTCCATCAGTCCACGCTCCGCCCACTGCCGGAAAACCTGAGTGCGGGCTTCCATCCATTCTTGCATGTCGCCGAAGAGCGATTCTTTCAGGAAAGGCGCCCCTTGAAGTATCTCGTTGGCGAATAGTCGTGAACTCTGGGGATGGGTCTGGCTCAGCCGCATCTTGCTGCGAATGAAGGCTTCGAGCACTTCTGCCGGGTCATCGTCGACGCTGATATCGCTCAACATCTCGTTCCACCGCCACATCGTGCGTTCCAGCAACGTGATATAGAGTCGACGCTTGCTACCGACATAATAGAGAACGTTCGACTTGGGTAGTCCGGCGGCGGCAGCGATCGCCTGAATACTAGCGCCACGATAACCATGCCGGGCAAAGATGTTCTCCGCGGCGTCGTGAATTCGCAGCTCATTGCGCTCCCGAACCGTCGCCTCAGAAAGATCGTGATTCACCACCGACTCCTTGCGTACATCAATCAGACTGAATTTCCGGGCCCCAGGGCTGACAACTCGATTCATCGAGCAAACCTCTCGAGGCTTCCGGTACCGATGCTATGCTGAATCCGAGGGGTTGTCTGCCAAAGGTCCAGTTTTCGGAGCCGGCAGAGAGCACTTGCCATGCCACTCGGAATCGAGGACGCTATCTAAAGCTGACCGATCGGTCAGGATTTTATGACGAGCGCGTCTTTTCTACTCGCGTATCGATGGCGACGGTATTGAATGGCGACTCTCACGATGACCAGACAATGATAACGACGGTTCCCCGATGATCGAATTCTTTCTCAATGGTCAACGTCAGCGTGTGGCGAGCACACCCGATACGAGCATTCTCGAGCTACTGCGCGGGCCGCTCGCCCTGCAAGGTACCAAAGAGGGTTGTGCTTCCGGTGACTGCGGCGCCTGCACCGTGGCCATCGCCCATCCGCAAGAAGGCCAATGGAAAAACCTGCCGCTGGCATACCGCACCGCCAATGCCTGCATTACGCCGGCGCACCAGCTTCAGGGCGCGCACCTGATCACCATTGAGGGACTCGCCCGGGGCGATGCGCTGCATCCGGCGCAAGCGTCGATGGTGGCCTGTCATGGCAGCCAGTGCGGCTTTTGCACCCCGGGCATCGTAATGTCGCTGTTCGCGCTGCACGAGCAGCAGCGCACGGCCGCGAGCCAACCCCTGGATGCCCATCGGCTGGAAGCGGCCCTGGGCGGCAACCTCTGTCGTTGCACCGGTTATCGCCCGATTAGGGATGCCGCCTTGAGCATGAACGACCATCCCGACACTCGCCCGCCCTGGGCCAATGATCCGACGCTCGAGAGCGAGCTTCATGGCTTGTCACAGAGCGTGGTTAGCGAGAGCGAAAACCAGGGCGGCTATCAGACCCCGACGACGTTGGCGGAGCTCATCATCGCGATGCAGCGCCATCCCGAAGCGTCGCTGGTGGCTGGTGCCACCGATCTGTGGCTCGACGTGACTCAGCGGCTAGCGCGGTTCGACACACTCATCGATCTTCGCCAGGTCGAAGAGCTCCGCCAGATCGCAGAGACCGCCGAGGGCTGGTGGATCGGCGCCGCAGTGACCTACCGCGAATGGGAACCGCTACTGGCCGAGCACTACCCGGGGTTTGCGCATCTGCTGACTCGGCTGGGATCGGCCCAGATTCGCAACCGCGCCACCGTCGGGGGCAATATTGCCAATGCCTCGCCAATTGGCGACACACCGCCGGTGCTGCTGACGCTGGATGCCAGACTGCGCCTGGCCGGCCCCGAGGGCGTGCGCGAATTGCCCCTCGAATCGTTCTTCCTGGACTACAAGAGGACCGCACTCGAGCCCGACGAATGCATCGTCGCCATCTATATGCCCAAACCCCAGCCCGATCATGAGCTGAGAGTATGGAAGCTCTCCAAGCGGCGTGAAGACGATATCTCGACACTGCTGGGCGCTTTCCGCTGGCGATTGAGAGACGGCGTTCTGACAGACGTGCGGATAGCTTACGGAGGCATGGCGGCGGTTCCGCTACGTGTCACAGCCGTCGAAGACGCGCTGGAAGGCCAGACGCCCGGCGAGGACGCCTTCGAGATCGCCAAGCAGGTGCTACGAGATTCGCTCACGCCCATGAGCGATGCCCGAGGCTCTCGCGAGTATCGCCTCACCGCCGCGATCAATTTGCTCGAACGCTGGCGGCTGACGCTGGCCAGGGCCGACTCGAACGCTCCGACGCCGGAGGTGGCTCTCGATGCGTACGCTCACTAAACGACTATTCAAGGCCTCGCGCGGCGCATCAAAAAACACCAAGGCCGGCAGTGGCGAGCCGACAGAAGCGACTGCGTCCGAAGCTTCGCTGGAATCCCGAATCGAAGGCGAGTTATCGGACACGGGACAGGAACTCGGCCGTCTCGAAGGCGACGAACCGGTCGCACGCGATACGGTTAAGCCGTCCCCTGGGCCAAATGGCTCCCGACATGCGCAGGCCCACGAAAGCGGCATCAAGCATGTCACCGGGCGCGCCCGCTATATCGACGACCTGCCTGCGCCATACGGCACGCTGCATGCCATGGTGGGGCTTAGCGACGTGGCCCACGGCCGCGTGACGCGGCTCGACCTGAGCAAGGTTCTGGAGATGCCTGGCGTCGTCGACGTGATCACCGCACAGCATATCCCCGGGCATCGCGATATCGGCCCGGTGTTCCCCGGCGATCCGATGTTCGCGGATGAGACAGTGAGCTACGTCGGGCAACCGCTGTTCGCCGTGGCCGCCAATAGTTATGCGGAAGCACGTCGCGCCATCCTAGCGGCCGTCGTCGAGATCGAGCCGCTCTTGCCCAGATTCGATCCGATTGCCGCCGCCGCTGCCGGCGAATTCGTGCGCCCGACTCACGTTCAGGTCAGCGGTGATTGGCAGCAGGCGCTGGAGGGTGCCTCACACGTGCTCGAAGCCGAGCAGTTCGTCGGTGGTCAGGAACATTTCTATCTCGAGGGCCAGGCCTGTCTGGTCATACCCAGCGAGGACGAAGGCGTCATCGTCTATACCTCCAATCAGCATCCCAGCGAGACCCAAAAGCTGGTCGCTGAAGTGCTCGATATTCCGTTCCATGCGGTAACGGTGGAAAATCGGCGCATGGGCGGCGGTTTCGGCGGCAAGGAAACCCAGGCAGCGCCCTGGGCGTGCATGGCAGCCCTGTTGGCACGCCGGACCGGACGAGCAATACGCCTACGCCTGCCGCGCGCCGAAGACACACGCGCCACCGGCAAAAGGCATCCGTTTCACAATCGTTATCGTCTGGGTTTCGACAATGACGGCGTGATCGTCGGCGGCGACATTACGTTGATCGGCGACTGTGGGCATTCGCCGGACCTATCGGAAGCGGTGGTCGATCGCGCCATGTTTCATGCCGATAACGCCTACTCGCTAGGCGCGGCTAGGGTGACGGGGCATCGAGCCCGCACCCATACTGCTTCAAATACCGCCTTTCGCGGCTTCGGTGGCCCCCAGGGGATGATGATCGTCGAGCTGGCGATGGACGATATCGCCCGCCATGTTGGCGAAGACCCGTTGACCGTTCGCAAACGCAATCTCTATCGCCAAGGGCGCGATACCACGCACTATGGTCAGCATGTCGACCAGCACCCGTTGATGGTAGAAATCATCGCGCGTCTGGAACGTAGCAGTAATTACTGGCAGCGACGAGACGAGATCCGTGAGTTCAACCGTCAGAGCGCCATCATCAAGCGCGGCCTGGCGCTGACGCCGGTCAAGTTCGGCATTTCGTTCACCGCCAAGCATCTCAACCAGGCCGGTGCCCTGCTCCACGTCTACACTGACGGCAGCGTGATGATCAATCACGGCGGCACCGAAATGGGACAGGGGCTGCATACCAAGGTGTGTCAGGTCATCGCCCGTGAGCTCGGCATCGATTTCGAATCGGTACGGATCAGCGCTACCCGTACCGATAAGGTGCCCAACACCTCGCCCACCGCGGCTTCCAGCGGCGCCGATCTGAACGGCATGGCCGCTCGCGATGCTGCCAGCCAGATCCGCCAGCGTCTATTCGACTTCGCCGCCGAGCATTTTTTCCAAGGTCAGCAATCGGGTGGCGGAGACATGCGGCTGGAAGACGGTGAGCTGATTGCCGGCCACGCCGAGGGCGAACGCCGTATCGCCTGGGGTGATCTGGTACAAGCCGCCTATCTCGGCCGGGTCTCGCTATCGGCGACCGGCTTCTATTCCACGCCGCTGATTCACTACGACCGTGATCGCGGGCAGGGGCGGCCATTCTATTACTTCGCCTACGGCGCGTCGGTCAGCGAGGTCAGTGTCGATACGCTGAGCGGCGAGTACCGGGTCGAGCGCGTCGATATCCTTCATGACGTCGGCGACTCGCTCAACCCGGCGATCGATTTGGGCCAGGTCGAAGGCGGTTTCATCCAGGGCCTGGGCTGGCTGACCAGCGAGGAGCTGAAGTGGAACGATGACGGCCGCCTGCTCACCGACGGCCCCGCCACCTACAAGATCCCGACCTTCGGCGATCTGCCACCGATCTTCAATGTCGAACTGCTCGAGGGACATCCCAACTCCCAGGCCAGCATCTATCGCTCCAAGGCGGTGGGCGAGCCGCCGTTCATGCTCGGCATTTCCGTGTGGTCGGCACTGCGCGACGCGCTATCGAGTCTCACCGACTATCGCGTCAGCCCGACACTGGATACTCCGGCCACGCCGGAACGAGTGCTGATGGCCGCCGAAGCATTGCGCGTCGGAGAGTGGAACGCCAGAAAGTCGAGCGCCGGAGCGTCACGATGAGCACTTGCGACTCTATCGAAGTCCTGGCCGGCCGCGAAAGCTGGCATGCCGCGCTTCATCGACTGCAGGAGAGCGCGACGCCCCACGTGTTGGCCAGCGTGGTCGGCGCTGCCGGCTCGACCCCGCGCGAGCCCGGCGCCAAGCTGATCGTCACTGTGAGGGAGGTCGTCGATACTCTGGGCGGCGGGCACTTCGAGCAGCAGGTGATCGAGACGGCCCGCCAGCATCTGGCGGCACCCCCTGTGTCGTCAAATACCTACCTCGAGGCGTTTCCGCTGGGTGGTCGCTCCGGCCAGTGTTGCGGCGGCTTCGTCCACGTGCTGCTCGAAGTGTTCTCCGGTGCCGAAGGCCACCTGACGCTATTCGGTGCGGGGCATGTCGGTCGGGCGCTGGTCGAGCTACTCGCGCCGTTACCCTGGCGCATCGACTGGTACGACAGCCGGCCCGAGGCATTTCCTGGCCTGAACGATCGCTCGGGCGATCGTGAGGATCATCACGAGAGCTACCCTGCCCGCATTCAACCGATGGCTTTGACGCCAGACGCCGAGGGCATTGATCGCGCCGTGGCGGCGATTCCGACAGAGAGTCACGTGCTGGTGATGACCCATGACCATGCGCAGGACCGCGCGCTGATCGCGGCGTTGCTATCTCCTCAACATTCGGGGCGCGAGGATTCGAAGACCATCGGCCTGATCGGTTCGAAGAGCAAATGGGCCGGCTTCCGCTCCCGCCTGGCCGCCGCCGGGTTCGATGACGCTGCGCTGGCCCGGGTTCGTTGCCCGATTGGCCTGGGTACGACTGAGTCCAAACGCCCGCACGAGATCGCGATCAGCGTTGCCGCCGAGTTGCTTGTCCAGCAGCAACCTTCGAGCAAACCGGCACAGCGTGGCGCCGCGCCGGAGACCCTACGCAACGTCTTTTCCTCCTCCGAACCTGTCGAGAGCGCCTCATTCGTCAACGATCCCGCTAGAGAGTGACCATGAATACTCACCAACGCCTGCTTCGCGGCCCCCTGTTCACCTGCCTCGACGACCCCGGCGAAGAAGCCACGCCGCTAGCCGGCACCATGCGGTATCTGGAGGACGGTGCAATCTGGATCGTCGACGGGCATATTCAGGCTGTCGAGCCTTTCGATGCCCTGCTCGACCAGCTGCCGCCCGGGATCGAGATCGTCGATTACCGCGACAAGTTGATGATGCCGGGCTTCATCGATAGCCATGTGCACTACGTTCAGCTCGACATCATGGCGTCCTACGGCCGCGAACTGCTCGACTGGCTCAACGACTACACCTTTCCCGCCGAATGCCGGTTTGCCGATGCTGCTTATGCCCAGGCCGGTGCCGAGCGCTTCCTGGACGAGATGCTGCGCGTCGGTACTACCACCGCCCAGGTGTTCTGCTCCTCGCACCCGGTCTCGGTCGACAGCTTCTTCAGTGCCGCTCACCGCCGCCAGCTACGCATGATCGCCGGCAAGGTACTGATGGACCGGAACGCGCCGGATGTCCTGACCGACGATACGCTGGGCGGCGTACGCGACAGCGAACGTCTGATCGCCGATTGGCACGGCCGCGGTCGTCTCGGTTACACCCTGACGCCGCGTTTCGCGCCGACCTCCACCCGTGAACAGCTCGACGCCGTGGGCGGCGTGTTGAATAACGCCCCCGACCTCTATCTGCAGACCCATCTGTCGGAGAATCGCAGCGAAGTCGCGTGGGTCGCGGAACTGTTCCCCGAAAGCCGGGACTATCTCGACGTCTACGAGCGCTACGGTCTGGTCGGTCCACGCAGCACCTTCGCCCATGGCATTCATCTGAATGGCGATCAACGTCATCGTTTGGCTCAGCGTGGCGCCAATATCGCCTTCTGTCCGACATCGAATCTGTTTCTGGGGAGCGGGCTGATGGACCGTCTGGCGTGTCGTGATGCGGGTCTGACCACATCGCTGGCCAGCGATGTCGGCGGCGGCACCTCACTCTCCGGCCTCGGCACGCTACAAGGTGCCTACCAGGTCGGCGCGCTACTCGGCCAGGCGTTGACCGGATGGCAAGGTTTTTACCGTCTCACGCTCGGCAACGCGCGGGCTTTGCACCTGGCCGACAGAATCGGCAGCCTTCAGTCGGGTTTCGAAGCGGATATCGTCGTTCTCGATCCGAACGCGACCCCGCTGATGGCACGCCGCCTGTCCCAGACCTCGATATTGGCGGAGCGCCTGTTCGCAATGATGATGCTGGGCGATGACCGCACGGTGGCGGCAACCTGGGCTAACGGTCGCCGGGTTCACGACCGTGACGCGGCACCGTGACCGCTTCGTGACGATGATGGGACGAGCTTATCCGTTGGCCGTCTCCGGCAACGGATAGCGGCGGCTCGATGGACCGGCCTTGATCACCTGACCCGGCACTTCATGGCCGATCATTCCCGGTAACAGCTCGGCGGCAGCGAGCAGGCGTTCGAGATCCACACCGGTATCGACACCCATCTGCTCGAACATGTGGACCAGGTCCTCTGTGCAGACGTTGCCGGTCGCTCCCGGGGCGAAGGGACAGCCGCCCAGGCCACCCAACGAGGCATCGAATCGGGTGATGCCGTGCTGCCATGCTACCAGCGCGTTGGCCAGCCCCATCCCGCGCGTGTTGTGCACATGGAGCGTTACCGGCAACCACGGCCATCGGCTCAATGTTTCTCGGCAGAGATCCGCGACCTGGCGCGGGTTGGCCATGCCGGTGGTGTCGCACAGCGAAATCCCCTGCACGCCCAGTGCCAACAGCTTCTCGGTAATCCAGAGCACCCGCTTGAAGGGAACGTCACCCTCGAACGGGCAACCAAATGCCGTCGAGATCGAGGCGTTGACGAATACGCCACTCCCCTTGGTGATCTCGAGAATATGGGCGAAGCGTTCGAGCGACTGCTCCGCCGTCATGCGCAGATTGGCACGACCATGGCTGTCGCTGGCGGACAGCACCAGATTGATCTCGTCAACGCCGCAGGCCAAGGCACGCTCGGCGCCCTTCTCGTTGGGCACCAACACGACATAGTCGACACCGGCGACCCGTTCGATGCCATGCATGACCTCCTCGGCATCTCGCAGGTTGGGAATCGCCTTGGGCGAGGTAAATGACGTCGTCTCGATCTTCGCCAGGCCAGTGCGGGACAGCGCATCGATCAGCCGAATTTTCTCCTCCGTCGGCACGAATCGCGATTCGATCTGCAGACCGTCTCGTGGTGCGACATCATTGATGGTGACGCGGGACCGCTTTGTGGTCCGATTCACCGAGTCGATTATCTGATCAGCCATCAGATCACTCCTCTTTCGTGCATTTTGGCTTGGGTCTCACGGTCAATGCCCAACTCGTCGAGCACATCCTGCGTATGCTGACCCAGCGCCGGCCCGCCACCTTCGACCCGCCCCGGCGTGCGACTCAGCTTTGGCAAAACGCCGGGCACCTTGAGCGATTCGCCATTGCCTAGCCGAATCGTTTCGATCATCTCCCGTGCCAGATAGTGCGGATCGGCGACGATGTCCTTGGCCGTGTACGGATAACCGACCGGAACGTGTGCGCCCTCCAGCACGTCGAGTACGTAGTCGCGCTCATGCTGGCGGGTCCAGTCCGCGATGGCGCCGTCTATCAGTTCGGCATGACGGCTGCGGCCATCGTTGTGGGCAAAACGTGGATCATCGGCGAGATCCTGGCGTCCGATCGCTAGCATCAAGCGTTTGAAGATACTGTCGCCGTTACCGGCAATCAGCACGTACTCGCCACCCGTGCTTTCACCGTCCGCGCTATTGTTACCAGCACAGGGATAGGCATTGGAAGGCGTGATGCCGGGCAGAGCACTGCCGCTGGGCTCACGGATGACCTCGGCACCGTCGTACTCGGGGATCAGGCTCTCCATCATCGCGAATACCGACTCGTAGAGCGCAACATCGATATACTGCCCTTGGCCGCTGCGATGACGCTCCTGCAACGCCAGTAATGCACCGATCACGCCGTATAGCGCGGACAGGGAATCGCCGATGCTGATGCCAACGCGCACGGAGGGCTGATCCGGATGGCCGGACAGATACCGCAGACCGCCCATCGCCTCGCCGATCACCCCGAAACCGGGCCGGTCACGATAAGGGCCGGTCTGGCCGTAGCCGGAAATGCGTACCATGATCAGCTTTGGGTTGCGCTCGCTCAGCGTTTCCCAACCCAAGCCCCACTTCTCGAGCGTACCCGGACGAAAGTTTTCGACGACGATATCCGCTTCATCGACGAGACGTCGCACGACATCCTGGCCTTCCTCGGAGCGCAGATCGAGCGCCAGCGAGCGCTTGTTGCGGGTCTGGACGTGCCACCACAGAGAGGTGTCGTCCTTCAGCACGCGCCATTTACGCAGCGGATCGCCCGTTCCTGGCGGCTCGATCTTGATCACGTCCGCCCCGAACTCGCCCAGCAATTTGCTGGCGAAAGGTCCGGCGATCAATTGCCCCAGCTCCACCACCTTGAGCCCTGCTAGCGCTTGCGCGTTGTCACCGGCCGCCATGTCGCTCTCCTCTGTGACCTTCATACAACTCCAATTGTTTAGAACCGCCGCCAACGATGTCGGCTATCGATAAGTAGAGGTTGGCCCAGCATGCCGGAGGCCACAATTAGGCGATCGTCAAGCTAGGCTTCGTCAATGGCGAACGCTAAAGTGGGAAGTCAAATCGCTGCAAGCAGATGCTCTCGTCATGAAAAGACTCGACTTCGTCACTCTCAAGCTGTTCGTCGCCATTGCCGACTCGCGAAGCCTGACGCGCGCGGCCGAGCGGGAGCATCTGGCACTGGCGGCCGTCAGCAAACGAATCAGCGATCTCGAGACCCAACTATCGACGACCCTACTCTATCGCCGACCTCGCGGCGTCGAGCTGACACCTGCCGGCCACGCGCTTCTTCATCACGCCCGCCACATGCTCGATAGCCTGGATCATCTCAACGCCGATCTCAGCGAGTACAGCGTGGGGGTCCGGGGTCACGTCAGGCTGCATGCGAACACTTCGGCCGTGATCGAGTTTCTCCCCGACGATCTGAGCGACTTCACCTGGCGTTACCCGCAGATCCGCATCGACATGCAGGAACGCTTGAGCCACGAAATCATTGCGGCTGTTCGCGATGGCCTGACCGACATCGGCATCTTTTCGGCCCATATTCCCGCCGAAGGTCTCTCGATTCATGCCTATCGCCGGGATCGGCTGGTACTGGTCACTGCCCGCGATCATCCGCTGGCCAGCCGTGAAAGTCTGGCCTTTGCCGATACCCTGGACTACGACTTCATCGGCCTGGAACAGGACTCTTCGCTCCATGCCCTGATGCAGCAGGATTCGCAGCGGCTGGCGCGGCCGCTGCGAATGCGCATACAGGTACGCAGCTTCGAAGGCATCTGCCGAATGATCGATCGCGGAATGGGGATCGGCATTCTTCCCGCCCGCGCAGTGGCTTCCTACCGCGAGAGCCTGGCGCTGGCGACCGTCCCGTTGATCGACGAATGGGCGGAGCGTGAACTGGTCATCGGCGTTCGCGATCTGGAAGCGTTACCCCTGATCGCACGGCAGATGGTCGAACACCTGGCAAGCGCGAGCGCACGAGACGCGGATACCGAAACTACTGCAGAGCTGACGAATGATTCTGCAGCGCTCACAAACGTTACGACGAAGGTGTAAAGCCTTCGGAAAACACGAAGGCTTGCTTGTTCAAATATCAATATCTCCTCATCGCGCCGCTCGCTACAGTCCTCTTCAGCTACAACGCTGTGCCATAGGCTCCGAATGGAGCAAGCCATAGTGCAGATCGATAACAAAACGAAGAGGAACACGCCATGATCCGACGTACTTTGATGACTTTCATTGCCGGCGGCCTGCTCTGCGGTGCGGCCAGCACCTCCCAGGCTTTCGAGCCGGCCGGAAAGATCGACTGCATCGCCCCGGCCAACCCGGGCGGTGGCTGGGACTTCACCTGCCGCTCCGTCGGTCGTGTTCTCGGCGACCTCGACCTGGTCGATGGCAATGTCCAGACCATCAACATGCCGGGGGCCAGTGGCGGCGTCGGATTCTCCCATGTGGTGCAGAAGCGCGGCGGCCAGGAGAACGTGATCGTGGCCGCCAGCACCGTGACCACCACCGGCCTGGCTCGTGGCCAGTTTCCGGGCATGGACGCCAGCATGGTCAACTGGGTCGGTACCCTCGGGGCAGACTACGGCGTGATCGCGGTCGCGGCGGACTCCCCGTACCAATCGTTGTCCGACGTGATGAAGGCACTCAAGGACGATCCAAGGGCAGTGACCTTTACCGGTGGCACCGCGACCGGCGGCTGGGATCATCTGAAGCTGCTGATGGCGGCAGATGAGGCCGGGGTCGACGATCTGGCACGCATTGCCTACCTGGGTTACAACGGTGGCGGCGAAGCCGTGACTCAGACGTTGGGCGGCCATGTGGACGCCTTCACCGGCGATATTTCGGAAGTGATCAGCTTCATCGAGTCCGGCGACTTGCGCCCCTTGGCGATCCTCTCCGAGGAGCGTCTACCCGGCAAACTGCATCAATGGCCTACTGCTCGGGAACAGGGAATCGATACCATCGCTCCCAACTGGCGCGGATTCTATGTACCGGCGGAAATCTCCGGGGACGCTTATACCTGGTGGGTCGATACTATCGACACGCTATACGCCAGCGATGAGTGGAAAAGCGTGATGACCCAGAACGGACTGATGCCCTTCGAAATGCACGGAGAGGCCTTCACTACATTCGTCAACGATCAAATCGCCCAGATCGCCGACATATCGCGCCAGATCGGCCTATCCCAATAACCGGAGCACCGCCGCATGAGCTCGCTCGGCGGCCCGGGTGAGCTCGTCTGCACAACTGATTTCCGTAAACACTGTCCGCGCTCGCCACCAGCGCCGAGCGGGACAAATACGATTTGAGACGAAAGTCGTAGCTAAAGCGCCTAAGCTGAGATGAGTCGACAACAGTAACAACAGGCTCATTCATGAATGCATCGACCCTAAATGCGACAGCTATCGATACGGCATCCATCAATACCATGATCGCGCAGTGGCTCGATGCGCTACCGTTCTGGATCACTGCGGCGGCCATCATCGGCGCGACCGTCATTGCCCACGCGCTACTCAAGTACGTTCATTTTCGCCTGCGATCGCTGGATGCCGGCCGCTTGCACCTTCTCGGTACGACGGCCAAGTCCATACACCCACCATTGGTGGGTGTGCTGTGGGTCTACGGATTGTTCGGTGCGACCCACTTCCTGATCCCTGAAGAGGTCGAGGGGCATTCATTGATCATGCCCGTGGCACATTTTGCTGCCGCTCTGCTCGGCGTCTGGCTATTGATCCGCCTCAGCCGCCGGCTGGTCACCACCATGGATCGCTGGGGCGACTCGAGGACTTCGATACTGGAGCGCTTCCTGGTACCGTTCATGGCTCGGTGTCTCGCCGCACTGATCCCGATCTTCGTACTGTTTTCGATCTTTCCGATTTTCGTCACATCGGTCAGTCTCGATTCCGCGCTACATGATCTCACCAGCCTGATTCTGATCGGCGCCATCGCCGGGGTACTGATTCACGGCGTCAACATCATCGAGCGGGCACTCAGCGAACGCTACAGGTTCGACGACGACGATGCCGTGGCACGCAAAGTGCACACTCAGATTACCGTGCTGCGCAAGCTGATCAACTTCGTCATTATCATCCTG
The DNA here is from genome assembly GCF_003206065.1 of Salinicola halimionae. GTDB lineage: Bacteria > Pseudomonadota > Gammaproteobacteria > Pseudomonadales > Halomonadaceae > Salinicola > Salinicola halimionae. The sequence continues at coordinate 1,367,193 of NZ_PZJQ01000004.1, forward strand.
GCGCTGGCCTCGATGCTGATGGTATTCGACAAGGTCCGTCAGCTAGGGGCCAGCATCCTGGCGTCGGCGGGTATTCTAGGCGTAGTGCTCGGTTTCTCGGCGCAAAAGGTGCTGGGCAATCTGATCGCCGGGATTCAGATCGCACTGACACAACCGATCCAACTCAACGACTCCGTCATTGTCGAAGGCGAATGGGGCTGGGTGGAGGAACTGACTCTGACATATGCCGTCGTGCGCACCTGGGACTGGCGAAGAGTGGTGCTGCCGATCACCTATTTCGTCGACCACCCTTTCGAGAACTGGACCCGCCGTGACAAGGATCTCATCGGCGTGGTCATCCTCTACGCCGATTATCACTTACCGATGGAACCGCTGCGCGCCGAGTGCCAGCGGATCGCCGAGGCGTCGCCGTTCTGGACGGGCCGGGTCTGCAAGGTGCAATTGCTGGAGATGACCGAGCGCAACAAGCAACTGCGCGTGCTGATCAGCAGTAGCGGCGGCCCCAATACCTTCGATCTACGCTGCGAGATCCGTGAAGGTCTGATCGACTTCATCTGCCGGAATTATCCTGAGCACCTGCCGACCATGCGCCTGGATATGCCACAACGCGACGGCGGCAACACACGGCAAACACCGCTATCGGATTCGGCCGCTTCGCTGGCGAGGGGCGATGCACAGGGCGATATACAGAGCAAGGCATAGGGCGACACACAGGACTATGCCCAGGGCAACGGTCAAGGCAGCCCTGTTCAGCCAGGCTCATGATCGAGCCTGATTGTCACTCCCGCCGGTAGACGTCATCGAACCGCTCGATATCGTCTTCGCCGAGATAGCTTCCGCTCTGAACCTCGATCAGCTCCAGTTCGATCTTGCCCGGGTTCTCGAGCCGATGAACGACGCCCAGGGGGATATAGGTCGATTGATTCTCTTCCAGCAGGAAGGTTTCGTCGCCACGCGTCACTCGCGCTGTGCCGCGGACCACGATCCAGTGTTCCGCACGATGGAAATGCTTCTGCAACGACAGCCGGCCGCCGGGGTTCACGCTGATACGCTTGACCTGATAACGCTCAGCGCGATGCACGCCGTCATAGCTGCCCCATGGGCGATGCACACGGCGGTGCTGGTCCCACTCGGGTCGATTCTGATGCCTGAGCGTCTCGGCGATCCGCTTGACCGCCTGGGCGGCATCGCGATGGGCGACCATGACCGCATCCGGCGTCTCGATCACCATCAGGTCTCGGACCCCGACCGCCGCCACCAGTCGGCTTTCGCTATGAATCAGGCTGCCGGAAACGTCATCGACGACAACATCGCCGCGCAGCGCATTGTCTTTGTCATCCTTGGCCGAGATCTCCCACAGCGACTGCCATGAACCCACATCCGACCAGCCGGCATTCAGCGCCACCACGCTGGCATCCGCGGTATTTTCCATCACCGCGCAGTCGATCGACTCCGCCTCGCAGGCACTAAAGGCCTCAACGTCGACTCTCAGGAAATCGAGATCGGCTTGACGACCTTCCCAGGCCCGGGTCACCGACGCCAGCATGGCAGGCCGGTACTGCTTCAGTGCTTGCAGGTAGCGATCCGCGCGCATCACGAACATGCCGCTGTTCCATAGATAGTGGCCACTATCGAAATACGTCTGCGCCGTTATTGCATCGGGCTTTTCGACGAAACGCAGGATCGGCACCGCGTCATCGTTACCGGCCGACTCGTTCGCCTCGCGGCCATTCCCAATGTCGGTCTCGAGGCTTTTTTCGATATAACCGTAGCCGGTTTCCGCACGCGTCGGCGTCACGCCGAATGTCACCAGCTTGCCCTGCTCGGCCGCTGCCTGCGCTGGCGCCATCGCGCGGATCAGAGCGTCGGGATTGGTAATAGCGTGGTCGGCAGGCAATACCAGCATGACGGCATTGGCATCACGGCTCATGGCCTGCAGCGCGGCCAGGGCGATGGCCGGTGCGGTGTTGCGCATCGCTGGCTCGAGCAGAATATCTGCCGACCAATCTGTCTCCCGTAGCTGCTCGGCAACCAGAAAACGGTGCGCTTCCTGACACACCACGATCGGCTCCGCGGGTGCCAACGGTTCGAAACGCGCCAAGGTTTCCACCAGCATGCTGTGCGTTCCGTTAATGGATAGAAACTGCTTGGGGTAGCTCGCCCGCGACATCGGCCAAAGACGAGTGCCGGAACCACCGGCTAGAACAACGGGAATCAGCATGCGCACATCCTTGGCATTTGCTGGAACAGCCAGTTCGTCGAGGCAGGGACTTGCCATGTAACGAGCCGGCAAGACAACAGATTACCGGACACGCGGGGGTCCGAACTCCGGTCCCCACCCAGGCTCGGTCAGCAAAAAGACACGGACCCGCCGAAAGACCTATAAATGATAATTTACGTGCCCCAATATTTTCGCTCGGGTCATTCGATCACTGACACACTGACAACGCAAGCTATCGGTTTACTCGGACAATGCAGATGATTCCGTTGAAACCGACATGCTGAACATCAATCAAAAAATCAAAGCAATTGATATTAAAAATATTTCAGCGGCAACTTGGCCATACAACGAAACACAAACAAAAGAAGCTTCAGCGTCAACATCAAAGCATTCAATTACTTTCACAACACTATCGATGACCGGCGCGCCGAAGGCCATCGACATATTTCATAGGCATTTTAAATTTTATTAACGATAAATTTCAAAACGCTTATTATAATATTTTTTTATGCTCCAACAACGTGCTGAGCATTTTATACACACAGGTCTGGCTCAAGGCGTATTCGTCCATCAAACCCTGCACGCGCATCTCGAAGTCGGCGCGGGCGGCAGGCTCTTCCGAAGGGTTTGAGGCGGAGCGAGAATCGCCGTCCATCTCACGAAGGGCCTGGGCAAAGGCGTCATCAAGTTCACGAAACTTACGAAGCTTTTCACGTTCATCCATCGTACGAGGCATAATATTTTATTAAACATCCTAAAAAACGACCCAAATCCGGGTCGATAAAGTCTATTGATAAACGGCTTGAACCAGCGTTGACCGAAGTAAAAACTTGCTGACTGAAAATACTGCCGTGATTTCCATAAATATCGGATCAGTCTAGCGAAAATTGCTCCGAAAATCACTAAAGCCGAAATCCTCTCGAGCGCCGAATAGCGACAACGTGTGCTGACCAAGGAGGAGAATCCGAATAGGTAACGAGTCGGCTGCAGTGATCGCTACTCACTTTGACTACGAGAATCGCTCAAAATTCCCGTTACCACGTCGAACGCATACACGCTGTGTTGTCCCCCGCACTGTCTTGGAGGTAGACAAGGAATGGCACGTGGCATCGCCGCAACAGTGCGGCAACGATCACTGGACAGCGGGCTTCTCGAGCGTCTACCAGGCGCTCAGACTGAGCTGGGTGGCGGCTACCCGAGTCAGCAGCAGTAGCGTCGCAGAATAGTAGTTTTCGCCGGTGCTCGGCGTCGTACCGATGGCCCAAGGCCGACCGCTGAGCAGAGCATTGATCGCTTCTCCGCCCTCGGATAGGGGATAATCGGCCCTGTCTCCAGATGTAACGTCGATCCAGGCGGGAGGCGCAGACTGGTCCCAGAATCGAGCAATATTCTCGAGCGTGCCGACATTTCGCGCGCCTCCCCAGGTGAAGTAGAGCGGGGTCCGGATGTTTTCGAACCCGAAGCGCGGCGGCCATCTTTCGGCCGGCGTCAGTTCACCTGAAGTTTGCAAGCGTAGCCAGTCAGCGGGTAGCTGCTCCGAACCGAATTGCGCTCTTTCCAGAAGCTGGCGGCCACTATCGATAACGACCTGCCAAGGCTCATCCGGATAACGAGCGGCAAAATCGCGCAGCGCCGGGATAACCCAATAGGACAGGTTGATATCGGCATACCCCTCCTGACGAAAACCTTCGAGCCCCGGTAGCAATATCTCGTAACCACCGATGTTATCGATCAAATGATCTCGAATGGCGCCACGTATGGCATCGGATCGCTGAGCGTACCGATCATCGCCCCACCGATCCGCCGCCAATTGCAGCGACCAGGCCACGAATAGATCACCGTCCGTCGCATTGTTGTTGTCGGCGACCGGTGGCTGTGCGTGGGGGTCATAGCGCCAGGCATTGAGCGCGATATCCGGCCTCGCCAGGTTAGCCTCGGTCCATTGCCAGATTCTGTCGAAAGTACGGCGGTCATCGAACTGGACCGCCAGGAACATGCCCCAGCCCTGCCCTTCGGTGTGGCTGACGTCGCCGTTGGCGGTATCGATGATGCGCCCTTCTGGCAATAGAAATCGCGTCTTGTAGTTCTGCCAGCCGGGATCGCTGGCGTTGAATCCCGCATTCGCCATCGTTGGCATCACGACGACACCAAGCAGCAGCAAGAGGAGTTTCAACCACCGAGTCGGTACGTTGTTCATGCGCTACCGTAATGAAAGATCAATGACTGATGAAATCTGTTGCGCTGGTAGCTGACCGCAGCCTGGCCACCCTGAGCACCAAGCCAGCCTTGGTAGAGACTGCCCAGAATCCATGACAGGCCGAGCAAGCGCAGACGCCCCGCCTCGCCGATGTCGTCGGAGCCCATGAGGGGATAATCGCCGTGCTCGATAACCAGGTGCCGACCCGCGTCACGAATCGAGCACCAGCCCCAGGAGAGCTGGGCCAGCCGACGATTGATCTCCGACTCCAGCGCGGCTAGCGTCGCGGGCTGACCCAGAGGTAGATCATCGGCGAGTCGCAGCCCGACACGCTGTAGAAACGGTTGAGCTTCCGCCTCGCCGGCCGCCTGAATCAGCTCGTCGATCAACAGGTCGAGCACCTTCGGCCAATGCGGTGCATCTCCAAACGGTTCGCCATCGGGCTCAGCCGAGAAACGGGTAGCGGACGGCGCCTCGATCTCCGCACCATCCCACACATTCAGTAAACTCATGGCGTTGAGCGATGTATCGTACAAATATGGGTTCAAGGTCGAGCCCCCAGTTGATAGTTGAGATAAACCGACGCGGAGGTTTCGGAGTAGTCACCAAATGTGTCGTAACCCAGTGTGCCGCCCACGCTCAGATCCGGCGCCAACTGGTAGCTGACATCGCCACCCAACGTCACTCCGAATCCTGACTTGCTCTCACCGTCATAGTGCGACTGCCCTACCAGCCCCGCGGCTGCCAGCGTATCCAGCGACGATTGCGCATCACCGTCTTCAGGGAACACGTCCGCGTCGTCTTCCTGATAGCTCTGGAAGCCGGGCGCAGCACTGATACGATAGGTCCACTTGTCCTGACGCTGCTGGTAGCTGACCGGGAATGCGAGACTGACGTAGTCCTGGGGGCTGAAATAGCCGCCGTGACCATACGTGAAGTAGCGCAGGTTTTTGTCGAATCCCATGTAGCCGAGATTGACCCCGACCTGTAATTGACGATCCGGCTCATTGATCGGTCGAACGTAGGCCCCCGTATCGAGATTGAACGAATGGTTATCAGCGACGTTTTCCCCCCGATAAACGTAGGCGCCCGCACTGGCGTATGCGCCACTTTTACCATCGTCATACTCGATTCCGACTTTACCGCCGGTTCGCGTTACCGCCCCCCAGGTTTCTCCGGTCAACGGGTCCTTGACGCCCGCATAGGAGAGAACGCTGTCTTTCACGGCACGCCGCTCGGCGGTCACGCTGAGATGGGTGTCCTCGCTGATCTGGGGGCGCCAGGTAATCCCGCCCACGACGTTGGATTTTTCAAACCCGAGCGGCGTGCTGCCGATATCGGCGTCGATCGAATCCAGGCGATAGGCGAATTCCAATCCCACCCCGGCATCGGTGATTGAATCCGGGCGACGTGCGGCTCGCGGCACCGCAGCCAGACGGCTCCCGATGCCCTGCTGAATTCGAGTCAGACTCTCTTCCAAGGCCTCACGCGCCGAGGTAAATTCCTCCGCGTCGAGATTGGAGAAATCGGCATCGAAAACGCTGTCGATATCGCCCAGCAACTGGGAACGCTCCGACGCCGATAGATCGTCACTGACGACGAATTGCCTCACCGCGGCGCGAAACTGCGACAATTGCGCGTCACTCAACGACGCCGTATCGATGCCAGCTTCAAATAGCGGATTGCGGTCGAGTGCCTGCTGGAAACTTTCGGCAGCCCGCGTCAACTGCAACTGGGTCAGTGGATCACCGGGATTCTGCTGGTCCTGCAGGGCCAGCACCTGATAGCTGTCCGCCGAATCCTGAATGCTGTCCAGAATCGTCGAGACATCGGAGAGCCGCGTCTGCAGCGTTTCCGCTGCTGTCACGAAGGAATTGCTACCGTACCGTTCCCGGGCACTACCGCTCGCTTCTCCCGCAGAAACGTACTCTGGCGACACGGAAACCTCCAACCGCCCACGCTTGAACGGGGCTGCCGAAAACATCATCGTGCTGCCCAACGAGGTCAACTCGCTCAACCCCGACTCACCGTCGCGCTGTCGCAACGTAGCACTGGGAACCAGCCGCGGTGCCGTTTCGCCGTGTAATTCCGTCAGCAACCGATCGATTTCCCCCAGAGTCGTGTCGCCCCCGGACTCGGTGCTGACAGAATCATCGGAAACACTCCGACTGCCCGAGCCCGTCGCGGTGATGGCATCCCAGCGGCTACCGTTTACCCGTGCCGCCTGCTGCGTTTGACGGAAAGGATTGCCGCTCACACCCAATTGGCCCGATGCCATCGCCGTCTGGGGCAATAGCGGGTTTTCTCCGTTCACGGCCAGTTGCTGATCTCGCGCCTGCTCAAGCAGCCGAATCGCCTGCTCGCGATCCCCCTGAGCACGGGCCGTTCGAGCCGCCAGTATCACCAACGAAGGCGAAGAGAGCGGTGCATGTTTGACCAGCAATGTCTCTGCCCGCTGGTCATCACCCTGCTCCAGCGCCGCGTTGACGGCGCCAGCCAGCACCTCATCGTTATCGGGCTGTGTTTCCAACAGATGATCGTAGACGCTCGCGGCGGCGTCGGGCATTTCGCCGCTGCTATAGAGCCTGCCAAGTGCCAGCAGCAACTGCGGGTCGTCCGGCGAGGCTTGCAGCGCAGGCTGCAGCACGTCGTAGGCATCGGCGTAGCGCTGCTGCTGGCGAAGCTGATCCGCCTGAGCAACCGCGATGCCACCCGCGGTGCGGGTCAACATCGCACGCTGCTCCGGGGACGACGCCGCAGCGTCCAGGCGCGAAAGCAAGGTTTTGGCTTCCTCGAAATGTCCCGCCCTGGCGAGCACCAGCGCGTGGCCGAGATACGCCGTTGGGGTTTTGGAGACATCGGCCTGAGCTAGATTCCGACGCACCAGCTCCAGCGCCATGCCGGGCTGCCCGGCATCGGCCAACGCCAGTGCCACGCTACCCACGGCATCAGGTGAGGATGGTGGATTGCGATACCATTGATACAGTGTCTCGCGAGCCGAGGGATCACGAGAGGCCATACGCCGCTGAACCGTCGCCAACTGACGCTGAAAGGCGACTCGTCCCTTGAGATCCGCCACCGCTTGCGACGTCCCGCTGTCAGCCGGTATTCGCTGCAACAGCGTATCGGCATCATCCCAGCGCTGCTGCTCGCCTGCCAGTAAAGCGCCCGCCTGCAGCGCTTCAGGCGTCGCCTCGTCACCCAGCAACTGGGACATGACGAAACTGGCCTGATACGGTTTGCCTTCAGCCTGATACAGCCGCGCTAGATCGAGTCGAATCCACGGATCGTTCGGCGCCAGCTCGATCGCTTGACTGAACAGTCGATGTGCCTCGGCGTTATCGCCCGCCGTAAAGCGCTGATTGGCCTGCTCACGAAGTGACTGTGCTTGATCGCTGCGCGGGTCGCCCATGGAAGCGCGCACCTTCGCGGGCAATTGCTGTGCGAAGATTTCCGCTTCCTGCCAGCGTTGCTGGTCTCGCAATACGCCAACGAGCCCCTGAGTCGCTTCGATGTTCTTCGCATCTTCCGCCAGCACCTGCCGGTAACGTCGCTCTGCCGCATCGTCATTGCCCTGGCGATGCAATAGATCCGCTTCGAGCAGCCGAGCTGCGCGGCCGTCACGGCCATTTTCGCGAGTCAGCGGCGCCACGCGCGTCAACGCCGCCTTGTATTTGCCGCTTGCCGCCAGACGGCGAACTTCCGCCAGCTCCGCGTAGAAGCTGGCGCTACGAAACGCACTGGTCCACTGATCCGCCTGAGACGGCGCCATCTGGATGGCGCGTCCCAGTTGGTCCCGAGCCTGAACGAACTGCTGACGTCGTAACGCCACCAACCCAAGCCCGGCGATTGACTCGGCGTCTTTTGTCTCTGGTCCGTCTTCAGCGGCCTCGAGTGCGGTCTTGAAGTTCGTCTGAGCCTGCGCCAGATCACCGTCGTCGAGCGCCTGATACCCTTTGCCACGAGCCTCTGACACCGGATCGGTTTCGGGCTCGGCGGCCGTGGCCAGAAAATACTCACGAACGGCTTTGTCATCGGGATAACGCTGCAGATAGCGTTCGTACAGCCCCTGATCGTCCATGCCCGCATCCAGCCAAAGTAAGGCCTGACGCCAGGCGGCGCGAGTCGAGGCACTGGGTGTCATCTGACTCAGTTGATCGATCGAGGTGCGCCGAGATTCGGCGCGATAACTCAGTACCCGCGCCGATGCCAGTGCCAGCGCTTTGTCGTCAGGAGCGCGCTGATGAAGATCGTCGAGCGCCTTGCTGGCCCGTGACCAGCCCCCATCGGTACCCGCAAGCGTCTCGTAATACTCTGCGGCGAGATCCCAGGGTGGGCCGTCACTGCCGAATAGCTGATCGTATTCGCGCAGCGCCCCCTGCAGGTTGCCAGCCTTGGCCAGCGCGCGCGCGCGCGCCAGTACCACCGGATCGATATTGCGTCGCTCCTTGGCCTGACGCAGACGCTCGACGCGGGAGTCATCGGGTGCGACCTGTTGCAGTCGGCTCAACCATTTGTCTGCGGCCGTTGTATCGTCGTTGTCGATTGCCAACAGTCCTAGCCGGAAGAGTGCCTCCCGATTCTGCGGATCGACCGACAGAATCCGCTCCAGCGACTCCTCCGCGAGATCGACACGCTGGCGGGACTGCCAGAAAACCGCCTGATCGAACAGCGGTTGCAAGCTGTCACCGACCGGCTGCGCCAGTAGCGGCGTGCTCCCGCCCAACATGCCAAGCAACAACAACCCGTACCATCTATCGCGTTTCATCGCTCGACCTCGAACGGTGCCGATCCCGAAGCCGGGAGAGAAATCGTGGACTGGCGCTGCATCGCCCGACGTTTGAGAAGCGGATACAGCACCGCCGTGCACAGAACGAGAGCGGCGATCAGCAACCACATCAGCCACCACGGGCGCTCGCCGAATACCCAGTACCAACGCTGGGGCCACGGCATGTTGCCGACCTGATAGTGATCAGCTACGCGGAAGGCCGATACGCTGCCGTCGCCGTCGATCAAGACGACATCCCCGCGCACCGCCTGGCTGACCCGACGATCGTCCAACGCATCGACCAGACCCGGCAGAGCCTCGGATTCGTCGGCAGTAATGATCACGATGCTGCGACCGGCCTGCCACGGCGACTCCAGGCCCACCAGCGCATCGACATGACGACGACTCACCAGCGCCCTACGCAGGGCCCCATGATCGGTACGCCACTGCCCCTGCAACCAGCCCATCGCACGCTGTGCCCAGTCCGGATTTCTGACCTTTAGCCCACCGTTATCGATACCGATCCCCCCCTGGCTCAGCAGCGTCTTCATCATCGGCGCCTGGGTCTGCGCAACCACCAGCAGATCCCGGTCGGCGTAACGCGCAGCGCCCGGGTTACCCAACCCCACCGCAACGCCATGCATGGCGACGCCGGTCGACTCGCCCAGACGCGAGGCTAGATTGAGGACGGTCGCCAGTTCGCTATTGTCGGGCTCCGCGGGTAACAGGATCGCGCTACCCGCCAGGTCCGGACGTCGAGTAAACGGGAAGCCCGCGCCCACGAAATAGGAAAGGTTGGGCAGCGTGGCAAAGTGACGTGCCTGACTGAGATCCAGCGTCGAATCCGGTGAGATCTGGCTTAGCGAATCGTCATCGATCTCCTCTCCACGACTGCCTGTTTCGGCGTCTTGAGCACTATCAGAACCTCCGTCAGAACGGCTGTTTACGCTTCCGCTCGCCGCCAGACACCCGGCGTCATCCTTCGCCTTCAAGTTGAAGTAGAGACTCAACGTGTTCTCGCCATAGATCAGGTAAGGCGGAATGCGAATGATGCCGCCATCACGGCGGGCGTCACCGCCCAGTTTTCCCCATAGACGCTCGATGACACCGGTCTGATTGACGCCCAGCGACCCCAGGTAGGTGCCGTTGAGATTGACGTCGAGCCTGGAGCGCGACTCATCCAGCCAATCGGCATTGGGAAAGGTGTACTTGAGTGCCAGCGGCAAGTTCTGCCCGGGCCAAAGGAATAGATCGGGTGCCGCGCGAAAATTGATATCGATCGCCGGATGCGTAAGCCCAGGGCTCTGCAGGTTCTCCGATGTCGTCAGCGAAGAAAGCGTCACCGGCTTTGCCGAAGAGATCCAGTTCGGTGCGCCGCTATCCGCGTATGCCGGCGCCTCGACCCGTTGCATCTCATGCTCGATGCCGGATAGCCGAGATTGATTGATGACGAAATCTCGCACCGATGCCAGCAACTGAGACGATGAATCGCCATGCAGAATCATCAAGGTGTGCGCAGGGTTCAACGGATTCGGAATCAACCGAATCCCGTTACCGGCCAGTTGAGAGGCATCCACTCCGGCGATCGAATCATTGCCGGTCGCCAGCACGATAGCGTCGGCATCCGGCAGGCTCCCCTGCGATACACGAAATGTCAGTTCCCGAGATCTGGCCCGACTGCCCAGATAAGATGCCAGCAATGTCGAGGCTTGCAGCGTCGTTTCACTGGGTCTGGTCGGCAGCACGATCTGCGCCGAGGCCGAAGATAACGCGACGTTGCTATAAAACGGCAATGGGAAATGTGCGAGATCACGCTTTAGCGGCAAGCGCTTCAACGCCAGTTGCAGTAGCGAGCTTCGTCCTACCGTCAGCGCCTGTGAAGAATTCGACGGCGTCAGGCATTGATTCTCGCTTTGTCCGGAAAGCGCGAAATCCAGACGGTTGTGGGTCACCAGCAACGCCGGCGTTATCGGCAGTTCGAGGGTGAACCGCTCACCCGGTTGACGCTCGAGCATCTGGCTATGCAGCGGCTGGCCATTGAGCGAGACACTGAGTCGCTGGCGCTCGCTCGTTTCACCCTCGGGCATGCGCAGGTCCAGCATCAATGAAGCCTGCGTGGCCAACTCGTCGGCTCGCACCGAGAATGGCACGCCCGCGCGCGCTTGGGCACCGCTCAGCACGATATCCCTGCCGCCAGTCAACTGGCCCAGCGTCACGCTTTCCCAACGCTCATCGCCCAATACCCGAGGCGAAGAGGGATCGGACTTCGCGGCCGCCGTGAACGGGTTCGCGGCGGCCGCGGGCGCGAATGGCTGAGACGCCGCGGCATCGTTCGCCTCCGTCATTGACGGGTTGGGTCGGGCCATCTCTTCCCGTGACGTCTGTTCATTACCCTGCGCTAATTCATTACCTGACGTCAGATCATCACTCAACGCCGAGCGCGCCGTCACCAGCAACAAGGCCGCCAACACCGCCAGCGCCATTAGCCGGCCAGCCGCCCAGAAGGAGCCGGAAGCGCGCGTTTCACCCGCGGCCACATGACGGCGCTGTTGCCATGAGGTAAAGAACAGCCCGAATACCGACTTGACGACCCACCACAACGAACGCAGTGGATGATCGACATGGCCTGGGCGTGACAGCCAGGCATCGGCCCGCCCCATTACCGCACGCACCAGCTGACGCCGTTGGCCGATGTCCAGCCGGCTGAAACTGAGCCGAATCTGGCGCCCCTCCCGATGAATTTCGGTGACCGGGAAACTCGTGAACTGGCTGCCCTGACGCAGCTCGATCCACTCGATCGGTTCACCCGCCGTATCGCCGACCAGTTCCACCAGCGCGCCGCCCATCGACAAGTTGCGCGTGATCGCGGTCTCGGCGTGGCCATCCGTGCGGTAAGCGACGGTCGGCAGCTCGACGTCGACTCGCACTGTGGCTCGAACCTGGCGCGACTCCCGCGCCACCGCGATGGCGGCCAACAGCATCAGCAGACTGAAACTCGCCCAGAACAGGTTGAGCAGCATGACATTGCGCTCGATACCGAACGACTCGTTCCAGACCAGTCGCACTATCCCCCAGGCGATCGCCACGATGAGCAGTCCGGCGACGATCAGATGCGGTCTTACGACCTTGAAATCGAAAAATCCTTCCGGCAACAACCCGCCTTTGTCGGTCACGTTGAATTTGCCGCGACGGGGACTCAACAGCGTCACCAACGTGACCTTGACCAGGTGAAACGACAGCACGGTTTCATAGATCTCTGCCCAGAAGCTGAACCGATAGCGCCCCTGCAGCAGCGAGTTGAGTACCAGGGTATGAGCCAGGTGAGGCAACGCATAAACGAAGATCATCCCGGCCGAGGCGGCGATGATGTTCTGGCCGATCAGCAGATATGCCAGTGGCGCGGTCAGAAAGACGATACGCGGCAAGGCGAACTGAAAATGCAGGATGGCGTTGAGATAACAGAGCCGCTGCATCAACGACAGCCCGCGCCCGAACAACGGGTTGTCGAGGCGCAGGATCTGCGTCATGCCGCGTGCCCAGCGCATTCGCTGCCCAACGTGCAACGACAACCGCTCCGTCGCCAACCCCGCCGCCAACGGCACACCGAGGTAAGCGGTCTTCCAGCCAAGCCGCTGCAGCTTGAGCGCCGTATGCGCATCTTCGGTAACGGTCTCTACGGCAAAACCGCCAATCTCTTCGAGTGCCGAGCGACGGATCACAGCGCAGGAACCGCAGAAGAACGTGGCGTTCCAGTAGTCGTTGCCTTTCTGGATCAGACCGTAGAACAGCTCGTCTTCGCTGGGCATGCGCTCGCCGACGCTCAGATTGCGCTCGAACGGATCTGGAGAATAGAAATGGTGCGGCGTCTGCACCAGTGCCAGATCGTCCTCGGCGACAAAGCTACCGACCGTCATCTGCAGAAAACCGCGGGTCGTGACGTGATCGCAGTCGAAGATGCAGATCAGCTCGCCCTGGGTCATCGTCATGGCGTGGTTGAGATTGCCAGCCTTGGCGTGGTGATTGTCGTTTCGGGTGATGTAGCCCACCCCCGCCGCGGCCGCGAACGCGGCAAAAGCCTCCCGGCGACCATCGTCGAGCAGATAGACTTTGAGCTTGTCACGCGGATAGTCCAGGTTTTGCGCCGCCAGCACCGTGTCCTGAACGATCTGCAGACTCTCGTTATAAGTCGGAATGTAGACATCCACGTTCGGCCAGGACGCTGTATCCGCCGGCAGCGGCGCCACTTTGCGTTCCAGCGGCCAGATATTCTGGATATAACCGAGGATCAGAATGACCCAAGCATAGAGTTCTGCCACGAACAGGCCATAGCCCAGCGCCGCCTCCAGCCAGCTTTGGAACACCAGCGTTTCCGTGGCACGCCAATAGAGATAGCGAGTCGAAATCGCGGCCGAGAGCAGGATCAGAAAGATCGCAATGGGTTTAGAATTGGCTCGCAAGCGCAGCAGTACCAGCATCGCCACGACTGTGATCAGCCCGAACAACCCCTGATGCGAGACCGACATCGGCGTGGTCACGGTCAGCAACACGATCGGCAAGACGCCCAGCAGGATGACGACGGCAATCAGCACGGATAACCGTGAACTTCGTGCATTCGACCGAGGTCTCGGACCGCTACTTTGACTCTTATTCTTAGAGCGGTTAGAGCGATGAGAGGAATCGATGCTCATAGTTAGAACCGCTCTCTCTCATTTGAGGTCCATCCACCCGAACCCAGGCCAGTCGAACCCTGGCCCGTCGAACTCTGACCAGTCGATGACAGGCCACTGAAGCGAAGCGGGAATCGCTGGGCCAGCGCTCGCGCGGTTTCCTCGATATCGCGCGCGGCGGCGCTGAACGGCGCCTGTTCGAACAGGCTACGCTGTTCCGCCAAAGCCTCGGCGATGGCTTCGTCACGATGTACCGAGCCCACCAGCGACGGCGACAGCCGGTTCAGCATCAGTTCGGTGATCTCTCGTTTCAGCCGCGCGCGGGTGTCGACCTGATTGAGCAGGTAGCCGACCCGCCCTTCTTCGCCGGCGCGGCGAAGACTCCCCACCTGAGCTTCCAGACGCGGCAACAGCGCCACGGAGCCGGAGTCTGCCATCAGCACCAGCAGATTGAGATCGGCATCATCGATCAACGCCGGCGAAGCGCTCACCCGCGCAGCATGGGAGTCGACCAGAATCAGCGTATTAGGGCCCTGCGCCAGTGCTCGCAAGCGGCGCGACAATTCACCGGGGAGAGCCCGCATCGCCACGAAGCGGTCCCACTGCGCATCGGATGCCACCCCGAAAGGCAGCAACTCGAGCCCCTCCGTCAGCCCTATCAGGTAATGTCGCCAGTCGCCGGCAGAATCGAATCGATCGATCAAGCCGCGCTCGTCGCCCATCGGGAACTGAAAGTGCAGCCTCAGCGCGTTCTGCGGATCCAGGTCCACCAGCACGATCCGATACCCCAGCTGTTGCAATGCCACACCGAGATTGGCGCACAGCGTGGTGCGACCCACGCCGCCTTTCGGCGAGAGCAGATTGATCAGCGTCATGACGAAACCCTCTGTAATACGCTGGCCAGGGAGGCTTCCTGCCCGGCCACCTCGTTCCCACGGGCATTTCGGGACAACCGTAGAAGACCGCCCCCCTGGCGACGCTCAGCAGGCTGCGGAATTTCCACGCTGGATAGGCCGTTGACTCCAGCCTCGCCCGTGTCTGAAAACTCGGCTCCCTTGGCGTCCCAGGATGCGTTGCTATTAGACGCGTTGCTATTATTCGCGCCCGAGGACGTCGCTCTAATAGCGCCCGGGGAAGCACTTCGCCCATCGGCCGGAAAAGAGGTGGCCAAAAAAGAGGGAGAGCTATCACCGTGTTGGGCTGCTCGGGGAGTCAAGGACGGCACCACGAAGGCGTCATCGCGGGAGCGAGAGTGACTCGACTCCTGGAACGGCACGTCGTTCATGACCGGCCTCAGGGGCGTTTCCTGCGCGCTTGGGTTTTTCAGGGGAGGATGTACCAAGCCAGGGCCCCCGGATCCCCGGCCCGTCAAGGCTGGGTCTACCGAAGCCGAGGTTGTCGAAGCCAGAGCTGCCGAAGCAGGGGCTGTCGAAGTGACACACTCGGGCGCCAGTTGCCTCAACAGCCGCCAATGGGAGGTCGCCGGCGCACTGGCCAAGCCGTCACCGATAAACTCTTGATAGGTAACATCGTCGATACCGGCGGTCGCCAGCAGCGTTACAACATCCTGGGGAAGCGTCACTTGATCACCCTGCGTCGTTTTCTTTTTCTGTCGCCAACTTGGCCGGTGGCACCCCGGCTTTATGTGTCTTTATGTAACTATTATAACGTCTATCAGGTAATTTAATGTTACAAAAAAGCCGATATTGTGATCTCACTTTCTTGCATTAGTTTTCTCATACTCGCACTCATCGCCCGCTCATTGCCATAGCCACGCGGCCTTGCGCCTCTCGATGCTCAAATTCATCGAGGGCGTCCATCAAAAATTTCTCAAATTGGGCTAAAGCGAAATCCGGTAGCGCCGATAACTGGATCAACGGCAACGGAGCCGTTGCAGCAAGGTCCGGCAACACCTGCCATGAGCGCAGCGGATCAGGCCTAAGGTTGCGGTCTCTTTTGAGAAGCGCCCTCTTAACCGAGATAAGGAATCACGACAATGGCAGTTATCAATACCAACATCACCTCGATGATCGGTCAGAACAACCTGAACAAGTCTCAGAACGATCTGTCCACCGCCATGGAGCGTCTCTCTTCCGGCCTGCGCATCAACAGCGCCAAGGACGATGCTGCCGGTCAGGCCATCGCCAACCGCATGACCTCTCAGGTCACCGGCCTGAGCCAGGCCAGCCGTAACGCCAACGACGGTATCTCGTTGGCACAGACCACTGAAGGCGCGCTGGACCAGATCAACGACAACCTGCAGCGCGTGCGTGAACTGACTGTGCAGGCCCAGAACGGTACCAACTCTGACAGCGACCTGAGCTCCATCCAGGACGAAATCGATGCTCGTCTAAACGAAATTGATCGCGTCTCTGCTCAGACAGATTTCAATGGCACCAAAGTCCTTGATGGTTCGAAAACCTCCATCGCGATCCAGGTTGGTGCAGACGACAATCAGACAATCTCCATTTCACTACAGAAAATGGATTCCGCCTCACTTGGCCTGGGCAGTTTTGACGTTAGCAACCTCGCGAAATCAGTGTCGGCTGGAGGCTTAAACGACGGTAATGGTACAGCCGCTGCCGATGCCACCTTTGATTTCACAAATAACGGGAGTGGATCTACTGATGGACTGACCGTTCTTAAAGGCAAAGATGATGCTTATTATGTCCAGACATCAGACGGCAAAACCTACTCTGCTGCAGTAGCTACGGTAACTGATGACGATGCAACTGTCGGAGTTACTTTCGATGACACCACAGAAATTGATGCAGCCACTGCATCTGCTGCTGGCCTGTCTCCCCTCGCGGACTTGGATTCTGCTCTTAGCAGCGTCGACGGCATGCGCTCTGACCTCGGTGCGGTTCAGAACCGTTTCGAATCTGCCATCGACAACCTGAGCACGACTTCTACTAACATCTCCGCTGCCAAGTCGCGCATCGAAGATGCCGACTACGCGGTCGAAGTCTCCAACATGACTCGCGCGCAGATCCTGCAGCAGGCCGGCACTTCGGTTCTGGCCCAGGCCAACCAGGTTCCGCAGGGCGTTCTGTCTCTGCTGCAGTAATTCGCAACACGCAGTTGAAGTAGTATTAAAAAGCCGGCGAAAGCCGGCTTTTTTTTATCTAAACCTAGTCGCCAATAAACCACTACAACGTCTTCCTCCTTGGCTTACTGACCCACGACTCAACGTGATCTAATGCGTCAAACATGGCGTTTACCCGGTTGGCCGCAATGACAATAGAAGATTACGAACTCGTTCTGGAAGAACTGCAGCAGGTGATCGATGACGCCAAGAATTTGATGGCGAGATTCGAGGCCGAAGAGGCGGACCAAACGATGTCGGCGGAGTACCACAATCTTCATGAATTGTATCAGCGTGCCGTGACATCGCAGCGGGCTTATACGCGGGAGATGCTCGATACGCTGGAAAGTCAGATGGCGGCTGGTTGAAGACTTTTCCGGCACTCGGCGCCGCTAGGACCCGCCGATCATCCAAGCCCAGCGCATCTCGTATTCGCAAACCCTCCCCGCACCTCTTACGCTAAGTCCACTTAACCTTTGCAAGGACGTGGCTGATGCCCAAGCATTTCTCAATGACGAGACTGGCGACAAAAACTCGCTGCCTCTTGTTCACCTTGCTACTGCCGCTGGCCCTGACTGGCTGCACCACTTACGTCAACGCGCCCAACGGCGATTTATCTGGATCAGCACGACAGCCCTACGATCTCGATTATCGTGTCGTCGAGGATCAGACCTACACGCCACCCGATTGGCCCCAGCCCCTGCAGGCAGATGTCTATCTACCGGAAACTCACGGAGAAGCGCGACGGCCGGCGGTGATGATGGTTCACGGTGGCGGTTGGGAAGGCCGCACGCGGGATGATATGACGCCAATTGCCGAGCGGTTCGTCAAACGCGGCTACGTGGTGATTAACGTAAGCTATCGGTTCGCGCCGGAGTACCGGTTTCCGGCACAGTTGAATGACCTGCAGGTGGCGCGACACTGGATCAACGACCACGCGAACGAGTGGCGTGTCGATTCCAAACGGATCGCGGGTTTTGGCTACTCATCCGGTGCACACATGGTCAGTTTGCTGGCACTGGTAGCCGGTACAGACAGCAAACTGGATTCGCCCTATGGCGGTGAAGATACCGGTCTCGCGGCGGTAATATCCGGAGGTACGCCCGCCGATTTACGCCTTTGGGATAGCGGACGCCTGTTGATCCAGTTGATGAACGGCACCGAGGCCGAGCGCCCGACCGCCTACGCCGAGGCATCGCCGATCTTTCACGTTCACCGTGACGCACCACCCTTCTTTCTATTCCATGGCAACTGGGATGACCTGGTGCCGCCCGAACAGGCCGAGAAATTCATGCAGGCACTCGAGAATGATGGCAATCATGTCGAGCTGCTCTGGATGAACGGCCGCGGGCATATCACCACGTTTTTGTTTCGCGGCAGCGCGGAATCGGCGGCGCTGGACTTCCTGGCGCGAGAAATGCCAGACCCGGACGCCGCCGGGCAATGATCACGCCGCAATTGACGCTGGCATCGATTGTGGCTCCGCATCCTGGGATGGGGCCCAATCTATCGATGGAGGCGCTAGAAACAGGGTCCAGGTCGCTAAGCGACTTGCACCCGCTGCCGAGGTCGCGCACCATCGAGCGCCTCGATATCCTATTCAACGATAAGCTTATTACCAGGAGCCTGACGAGACGATGAATCTGTGGCGCCGGCTGACGGGAAACGACTCGCGAGAGCAGATCCACTTCCGTGCCCGTCTGGCACGCTATTTCCCGATCACCAGTTGGGCGCCCTACTACAATCGCCACCTTCTCAGTGAAGATCTGGTCGCGTCCGTCATCGTCACGCTGATGGTGATCCCCCAGGCCCTGGCCTACGCCATTCTGGCCGGACTACCGGCGATCACCGGCCTCTATGCCAGCATGCTGCCGCTGATTCTCTACTCGATTTTTGGCACCAGCCGCACGCTAGCCGTGGGGCCGATGGCGATCGTGTCGTTGATGACGGCCGCTGCGCTCTCTCCCCTATTTGCCAGTGGCACGGCGGCCTACAGTCAGGCCGCCGTGACCCTTGCCATGCTGTCAGGTTTGATTCTCGCGGTGATGGGGCTGTTGAGACTGGGGTTCTTCGCCAACTTTCTCAGCCATCCGGTCGTTTCCGGGCTGCTCACGGCCTCGGGCGTATTGATTGCCGCCAGTCAGTTCGCCAGCCTGATCGGTATCGGCGGTTCGGGTTTCACGTTGATCGATCAGCTTACTCATCTGCTGACCCATCTGAACGCACTGCACTGGCCGACATTGGTGCTCGGCGTCTCCGCGCTGGTGTTTCTGCTGCTGATGCGCCGCGCGGGTCCCGTATTGCGAAAGATGGGGCTGAGCGCCGGTACCGCGACCTTCATCGTGCGCCTGGGGCCGGTCATTGCCGTCGCCATCACCACGCTGGTCTCCTGGGCAATGAATCTTCCCGCACAGGGCGTGAACGTGGTCGGCGATATTCCCGCGCATCTGCCGCCGCTGAGCCTGCCGTCGTTCGAGCCGGGATTGTTGCGCGACCTGCTGCTACCCGCATTTCTGATCAGCGTGGTCGGGTTTATTGAGTCTGTCTCGCTGGCGCAGATGCTGGCCGCACGCCGCCGGGAGCGCATCTCTCCGGATCAGGAGCTGGTCGGGTTGGGCGCCGCCAACCTAGCGGCGGCATTCACCTCCGGCATGCCGGTGACGGGTAGTCTGTCGCGTACGGTGATCAACTTCGATGCCGGCGCCCGCACACCGGCCGCCGGTGCGTTCGCCGCGCTGGGCGTGGGGCTGGTGATCCTGTTTCTGACCTCACTGATTGCCTACTTGCCGATCGCCACATTGGCCGCCAGCATCATCGTTTCCGCCATGACGCTGGTCGATCTGCCCGGCCTCAGACGGACCTGGCATTACTCGCGCAGCGACTTCGCAGCGATGCTGATCACGATCCTGCTGACGTTTATCGAAGGCGTGGAGGCCGGTGTCATGGCTGGGGTCGGCGTGTCACTGGCGCTCTATCTCTATCGCACCAGCCGGCCGCATACGGCGGAAGTCGGCCGCCTTGCGGGTACCGAGCATTTTCGCAACATCCAACGCCATGAAGCGGAGGTCGATGACGAAATCGCCCTGCTGCGTGTCGATGAAAGCCTCTACTTCGCTAACGCCCGCTATCTCGAGGATACCGTCTACGGAATGTTGGCCGACCGCGACAACATGAAACATCTGGTGTTGATCTGCTCGGCCGTCAACCTGATCGACGCCTCGGCGCTGGAGAGTCTGGAGGCGATCAACTCCCGCCTGAAAGATTCACAGGTCGCCCTGCATCTGGCCGAGGTGAAGGGACCTGTCATGGACCAGCTCAGCAAGAGCGATTTCCTGGACCATCTGACAGGTGAGGCTTATCTCAGCACCTTCGCGGCCTGGACCGATATTCGGCATCGGCTCGACGACGAACGAGCAGCGCTTTTGGCTTCGAAAGAGGCGTCGTCCGAAACCTCGACGGAGGCTTCGAAAGAGTCGTCGACGGAAGTTTCAAATGAGTGTTCAACGGAAGCTTCAAATGAGGCTTTGGCTGGGGAAACCAGTGAAGCCGATACCGAAGGCTCGGACAGGCAATCGGCCGAAACCCATGAGCCTGCTCCATCCGGATTAGACAAGCCCGCCCAGCCTTCAGACCGTTGACGCTGGCAGGAGCTCGCCGTGCTGGCGCTGCATGATCGGCAGAATATCGTAGCAGGCGCCCAACGTGTGGCAGTCGGTCTTGGGAGCCGGGCTTTTCTCTCTGGAATAGCGGCGATTGTCCGGGGTCAGAATCCGATACCAGGCGCCATGCCGGTGATCGATCATGTGCTGCCAACAGTAGTTGGCGATCTTGTCGTACCAGCGCCAGTACCGCGCCTCGCCGGTCAAGTCGCCGAGCATCGCGGCGGCGACCAGGCCCTCGGCCTGCACCCAGTACACCTTGTCACGATTGAGAAATCGGCGATCGAAGTCCACGCCGCATACCAGCCCTCCATAGCGGCCGTCCCAGCCCTTATCGGCCGCCTCGATGAACAGCCGCTTGGCCTTGGAAATCAGCCAGCTTTCCATTGGACGATGTCGCGCCAGCACGACCATCAGTTTGGCCCAGGCGATCTGGTGCCCGATCTGAAAGCCCCAGGGCCGAAACAGGTCATCGGGCTGGTCGCGGTGATAGTCGAAGTCGATATGCCAGTCGCGATCATAGTGCTCCCAGAGCCAGCCATCGCCCATGGGCGCGAACTTATGCCACAGCGCTCGGGCGATGTTGAGTGCCCGGTCCAGAAAGGCGGCATCGCCGGTGGCCTCGGAGGCTGCAATCAACGCTTCGCAACTGCGCAGATTGGTGTTTTGTCCGCGGTAGCCATTCAACTGCCAGTGTGCATCCGCCTCATCGGCGTACAGCTGCCAATGTGGCTCGAAAAAGCGTTTGGTCTGTAAGTCATGCACACGATCGAGCCCGGCTCGGGCTTCGGTGACTCCCGCTTTCAGGGCCGTGGCATATGCCAGTAGTACCGAAGCCAAACCGTAACAGCGATGGGTGGTGTCGTCAGGCTTGCCGTTTTCCAACGTCCAGGCGTAGCCCTGGGTGCGGGACTGATAGTGCCTCTCCTCAATGAATTTCAGCCCGTGCCGCGCCCATTTCAGCGCTTCGGGCGCACCGGTATGGAGCGCCCAACGCGCGTAGATGATGACATAGCCGGCACTGGAGACGAGATGCCGATGATGACGGTTGTAGAGATGCCCATCATCGGTGAAGTAGTGATAGAACCCCGCTTGAGGGTCGATGCAGCGCGGGTGATAGAACGCCATGGTCCTGGCGATGTGCTGCTCTATCTGGTGCGGCGTGGTCAGTGGCATGACAGCCTCGCGTTACAACCTGTTGAGCGAGATCATGCGTTGAACGGCAACTCAAGACAATACACCTAAAGAAGATGATGTCGAATTGATATTATTTTCCGTGATTCACCCATGAAAAATCACGCCATGTGCGATGCACTGACGCGATTTTCCGTATCTCTGAAGAAACAAAATCCCTATTATTTGTGGGGTAAAAGCACCTTGTCAATGACGTGAATGACACCATTGGACTGCGCCACATCGTAGACGCTGATATTAGCCATTCGTCCAGCCTGATCGACCAGAACCAGGTTGTTCCCATTCTGCTTGACGGTAAGCGTTGCACCATTCACGGTGGTTAGCGTGGTCATACCGCCACCCTGCATGACCGCTTTCTCGAGATCGGCATGGGTCATATTTCCGGAAATCACATGGTAGGTCAGTACCGCACGAAGTTTATCGACGTTGGCGGGATCCAACAGCGTGGGGACGGTGCCGGTCGGTAGTTCATTGAACGCGCTGTCGACGGGTGCGAACACCGTGAATGGGCCAGGGCCCTGCAGAGTCTCGACCAGGCCTGCGGCCTTGACCGCGCCGACCAAGGTCTCGTGATCTGCCGAATTCATCGCGTTTTCGACGATCGTCTTGTTCGGGGACATCATTGCCCCTCCGACATCCGTCGGACCATGATTTGCCCACGCCATTGTTGTCATTAACATCGTAGCGGCGACCATCAACCCACGAAACAGAAAGCGCTTATTCATATTATCACTCCCAGCATTAATGATCTCAGTATTGAGACCTCAGTAGCTTCTACGCGGGGTTCATCAAAGCAGATGCATAAAAATTCGTAGACAAAAGTCTAGACAAACGAAACCGTCACGGCAGAAAACACGAGACGTCGACAACGGAATGCATCACATTATTTTCGAAAGATTAGTGCGTATAATCATGTCATCGAACGCTGTAACCCATTGACTACTCCGACGAACTCAAACCAATTCCATGTCTCCCAGTTCATCCATGCCCAATCAAGTGATCGACGCCTATCCGAAGCTCAAGCGCGACATCATCCGCGGGATCTATGTACCCGGTGAAAAGTTGTTGATGAGCCAGCTCAAGAGCCGCTACGGATGTGGCGTGGGTCCACTGCGCGAAGCGCTGACTCGGTTGATCGGCGAGCATCTGGTCACCGGTATCAGCCAGAGGGGCTACCGTGTCGCATCGATGTCGATCGCCGAGCTCGACGCCATCTACGACGCTCGGGCTGAACTCGAAAGTCTGCTGATTCGACTTGCCATCGAACGCGGCGATGACGAGTGGGAGGCGGCGGTTCTCGCTCGCGCCCATACCCTGGGCAAGGTCGACAGGGTTCAGGATGGTGAAGAGATGCTCGAGCGTTGGGATACACGACACCAGGCACTACACGATGCCATGGTCGCCGGCTGTCACTGCCAGCCGTTGCTGCAATCGCGTGCTGCGCTATTCGATCAGGCTCAACGTTATCGCCACCTCTGGCTCCGACAGACCGTCTTTTCCGAACAGGCGCTCGCCGACAAGCAGCGCGAACATCAGGCACTGCTCGATACGATCCTGGCTCGCGACGCTCGAGCCGCCAGCCAGTTGATGCGCGAACACCTGATGACGCCGGTGCCGATCATCCGAGAGCGGCTACAGGAACAGGACTGGATCTAGGTTTTCCAAGAAGCCCTGGAGGCTGGCATCGACTTCCCGATCACGGAATCGCGCCATCGAGGCGTAAAGCGGCCATCGCTTCGGCGTCAAGCGCCAGCCACTCCTGCAGCACGCGCTGCGTGTGTTCGCCCAGGCGGGGTGGCGGCTTTCGAGAGGTCATCCGCTGGCCGTCCAGCGTGATCGGGTTCCCCACCAGCGTGGCGCTGCGACCATCGCCAGTGATGCGCTCCACGGCCATCTCGCGATGACGCACCTGCGGGTCGTCGAAAACCTGATCAAGCGTATTGATGGGGCCGCAAGGCACGCCGTAGGCTTCCAGCAACAAAAGCCATTCGTCGCGTGACCGTAGGATCAGCCGTTCGCTCAATAGCGCAATCAGACATTCACGATGGGCAACCCGCTGCGCGTTGGTGGCGAAACGCGGATCGACTCCCCATTCGGCCTCGCCGAGCGCTTCGCATAGACGTCGAAACTGGCTGTCGTTGCCCACCGTGACGATGAGATGTCCGTCCGATGCGGCAAAAGCCTGGTATGGCACGATGTTGGGATGGGCGTTGCCCATGCGCTGTGGCGTTTGTCCGCTGGTCAGATAATTGAGCGCCTGGTTGGCGAGCACGCCGACCTGAACATCCAGCAGCGCCATATCGATGTAGCCGCCCTCGCCGGTCGCGTCCCGACGGCGCAGTGCGGCGAGAATCGCGTTGGCCGCGTAGAGCCCGGTAAAAATGTCGGTAATCGCCACGCCTGTCTTCATCGGCTCACCACCGCGGTCATCGGGTTCGCCGGTCAGGCTCATGAGCCCACCCATCCCCTGAATCAGGAAATCGTAACCCGCTCGGCCAGCATAAGGACCATCCTGGCCGAAGCCGGTGATCGAGCAGTAGATCAGATCCGGTTTGAGCGGTTTGAGGCTGGCGCAATCGAGCCCGTAGGCGGCCAGTCCGCCGACCTTGAAATTCTCGATCACGACATCGGCCTTCAGCACCAGCTGTCGAACCAGGTGTTGCCCTGCCTCGGTGGAGAGATCGATGGCGACCGAACGCTTGCCGCGATTGGCGCTGAGGAAATAGGCGGACTCTTTCGTTTCGTGACCCGAACCCGCACCGATGCCGGCGCCCTCGAGCCACGGCGGGCCCCAGGCACGAGTATCGTCGCCGCGTCCCGGCCTTTCGATCTTGATTACCTCGGCGCCAAGATCCGCCAACTGCTGCGTGCACCAGGGGCCGGCCAGTACCCGTGAAAGATCGAGCACCTTGAGCCCCGCCAGTGGCCGAGAGGTCTCACCCGTCGCACTCATCCGAACGCCTGGATGCCGGTCTGGGCGCGGCCCAGAATCAAGGCGTGGACATCGTGCGTGCCCTCGTAGGTGTTGACCGTCTCCAGGTTGATCATATGGCGGATCACGCCGAACTCCAGCGAGACCCCGTTGCCGCCGTGCATGTCACGCGATACACGGGCGATATCGAGCGCCTTGCCGCAGTGGTTGCGTTTGATCAGCGAGATCATTTCCGGCGTGGCCTGACCACCGTCGAGCAGACGCCCGACGCGCAAGCAGGCCTGTAGGCCCAGGGCAATTTCGGTCTGCATGTCAGCCAGTTTGACCTGAACCAGCTGCGTGGCGGCGAGCGGTCGCCCGAACTGCTGACGATCCAACGTGTATTGCCGCGCGGCATGCCAACAGAACTCCGCCGCACCCATGGTGCCCCAACTGATGCCGTAGCGAGCCTTGTTGAGGCAACCGAACGGGCCGCCGAGGCCGGAGGCGCCCGGCAGCAGGGCGTCTTCCGTCACGAAGACGTCATCCAGCACGATTTCGCCGGTCACCGAAGCCCGCAACGACGCCTTGGCCTGAATGGTCGGCGTCGAGAACCCCTCGGCGCCGCGCTCGACCAGGAAGCCCTTGATCTTACCTTCGTGAGCGTCTGACTTGGCCCAGACCACGGCGACATCGGCAATCGGACTGTTGGTGATCCACATCTTCTGGCCGCTCAAGCGATAACCGCCATCGACCTTTTTCGCCCGAGTCTGCATGCTGCCGGGGTCGGAGCCCGCGTTGGGCTCGGTCAGGCCGAAGCAGCCCACCATCTCGCCGCTGGCCAGCTCGGGCAGATAACGCTGCTTCTGCGCCTCGGTGCCATAGGCCTCGATGGGGTACATCACCAGCGAGGACTGCACGCTCATGGCGGACCGATAGCCGGAATCGACCCGTTCGACTTCCCGCGCGATCAGACCGTAGGCAACGTGGTTGGCGCCCGCGCCGCCGTATTGCTCGGAAACCGTCGCCCCCAGCAAACCCAGTCCGCCCATCTCGCGCAGAATCTCGCGATCGAAGTTGTCCTTCTCGAAGGCCTCCAACACCCGTGGCTGCAGACGCTCCTGGCAATAATCGCGTGCCAGCTGTTGAATCTGGCGCTCTTCGTCGCTGAGCTGCTGGTCGAACAGGAAGGGATCGTCCCATTGAAAGCCGGACATGGTTTGGGCTCCTGGCATCGTCGATGCGGTTCGTAAGAACGACCAGAGTAACGCTGTCAATAATGTCGACACTATTGGCAAAATGTCTACATTTTACTCGCGCGACTTTTCGCACAGAGATGATTCCGAAGGTGTTGGTTTTTCCCCGGCCAGCTTTCGATGCGCGGCGTGCTGAGGATCTTCGTGCAGTAGTTGACGCGTCACGCCATTCGTCCAACCGAAACCATCCTGGAGCGGATATTCCCCACCGCCGCCGCCGGCCGCACCCGTCTGAGTTGGGGTCAATATATATTTCTCGACCAGTTTGCTTTCGCTCTCATAGAGATTGCCGACAGTCATCAGCCAACGATGGGCGATATCCCGCGCCAGGGTCATTTCGCCATTACGGGCGAGCCCACGCATCGCCAACCATTGCAGCGGTGCCCAGCCGTTGGGACGGTCCCATTGTTGACCGCTGTGAACCTCAGTCGTGGCGATCCCTCCAGCGTCAAGCAGCCGTGCCCGGATCACATCGGCGATGCGGTGCGCCTGCTCGTGACTGGCAAGGCCGACATACAGCGGAGCCACTGTCGCTGCGCTCAATGCCGTGCGGAGCTCATCACGCTGCCAATCGAAATCGAAAAAAGCGCCAACGCGCTCGTTCCACATCAGCCGGTTGATTGCGTCCCGGCGGGCGTCCATCTTCTGCTGGAAACGCTCGGCGGTCTCGGTATCTCCGCTCGCCACGCTCAATCGCGCAATCTGCGCTTCGAGCTTGAACATGAAACTGTTGAGATCGATAGGCAATAACGCGGTGGTGCGGATGCTCGACAGCTGCTGAACATCGTCGAGCCAACGCGAGCTGAAATCCCATCCCGAGGCGGCACCGGCGCGCAGGTCGCGATACACCTCTTGTGCCGGCCGTGTCGTCTGTTGCGCCGTTTGTACATCCTCGAGATAGGCTTCCTCCCGCGGCGTGTCGCGATCGTCCCAATAGCGATTGAGCAATGTGCCGTCGCTCAGGCGGACACAGTGACGGTGCGCTTCACCGCAACTCAGCGTCTCGGCACCCGCCATCCAATAGGCATATTCCTTCCGTAACTGCGGCAAGTAATCACGCGCATTCCTGACCCCGTGATGCTCGAATAGATCGATCATCAGCGCGAATACCGGCGGCTGTGAACGACTGAGGTAGTAGGTGCGGTTGCCATTGGGCACATGCCCGTAGGTGTCGATCAGATAGGCGAAATTGTCGCCCATGGCTCGCAGCAGATGTGGGCGGCCGCTCTCGGCAAGGCCGAGCATGGTGAAATACGAATCCCAGTAATATAGCTCGCCGAAGCGCCCACCCGGCACCACGTAGGCATAGGGCAGCGGCAGCAGCGAGGAGTATTGGGGATGCTGATGTGGATGTCGCGTGAGCACGTCCCACAGGCCATCGATATGGACCACCAACGACTGATCTGGCGGCGAAACGTAATCGTTGGTCGGCACGTCCTCGTGAATGAAATGGTCGTGCACGAACGCGGCGAGGTCGAATCCCGATGTATCCTTACACGCGCGGTAGGCAGCAAGAATTGTCTCGGGTGACTGGCGCGGCACGCAGTCGACAAAGGTCTTGCTGTCAGCGAAAACTCGGCAACATTGCACGTCGACAAAAAGCTCTGCATAGCGCTCAGCGGGCGTCAGCGTATCGGCGGGTGCGACATGGGTAACCTGAGCCTGAGTATCGGCAGTGAAAGTAGCAAGATCATCCCTCACCTGATCGCATGGCTGAGCGTTCGGCTTCATTCGATAGCTCCTCTGGATGACTCTCTCTGGACGGTTTTCTCTGGAGAGTTCAGCAGGCTCGATCGCCTGGTTGATGCACTGAACGAGTCCATCTTGACGCCAGGCGACAGCATCACACCAACTTACCACCGGAAACCCCAGGCACCAGCCGCCAGCAGTGATCGCAGACCGGCAGCGCTTGACGGTCATGCCCCAGCAGCAGCGCGGTACGGCCAGCCAGCCAGGCATCCAACGTTACCTTGAGCGCCGTTGCGGTGTCTGCGTCGAGACCGCTCAGTGGTTCATCGAGAATCACCAGCGGCGAGTTGCGCAGCATCACTCTTGCCAGGGCAACGCGCCTGGCCTGTCCGCCGGAGAGCTGGCGCCCCTGCTCGCCGACCCAGGTCGCCAATCCTTCCGGCAGCGTCTCCGCCCAGCTTTTGAGTTCGACCTGCGCAAGCACCTTCCATAGCTCGGCGTCACTCGCATCCGGATCGCCCATGCGCAGGTTGGCAGCCAGCGTGTCATGAAACAGTTCGCTGCGCTGAGTGAGATAGCCAATTCTCGCTCTCAGTGAGTCAGGAGCAAGCCCGGCAAGATCCTGGTGATTGAATTCGACATGCCCGCCCTCGGGATCGAAGGCTCTGACCGCCAGTTGGGCCAGCGTCGACTTGCCGATGCCCGAGGCGCCGATGATGCCGATGCGCTGGCCAGGATCGATGGAGAGATTGAGACCACTGAACACGACTTGTTCACCGTGGGCAACATCGACGTCCTGGTAGACCAGCGACGGCGCGGCCCCGCTCGAAATCAGTGGCTCGTCTTTCACGGACGTGCCGGTCATCGGTGTCTTCAATTCGGCCTGCGCGTTGAGCCGCTCGGCCGTTCTCACCGTCGCGCCCAGCTGCGTGAACGCCATCGGCAGATTGCCCAATCCTTCGCTCACCGCCAGGGTTCCCAGCGCCAGCATCACCA
This sequence comes from Salinicola halimionae, assembly GCF_003206065.1. Taxonomy (GTDB): domain Bacteria; phylum Pseudomonadota; class Gammaproteobacteria; order Pseudomonadales; family Halomonadaceae; genus Salinicola; species Salinicola halimionae. Next base: position 1,395,836 of record NZ_PZJQ01000004.1, read on the forward strand.
TCACCGGGCCACTCACGTTCCCCTCGCGCAATGCCGTCAGCCCCAACAACAGCACCGCCAAGGTCGCCAGTTGAATACCCAGGGTCACAACGAGATTGCCCGTCGCGGTACGCCGGCCAAGTTGGCGCTGGTCCCCGAGTAGCGACTGTTCTTCCCGACGCCAGAGCTCGCGATGAGCCTCCAGTGCCTGATACGCGCTCAGCTCGGCAAGACCCTCGACCTGCTCGATCGCCCGCACGCGTAGCCGTTCCTGGCGATCGACCCGACGATGGCTGGCTCGCCACCCCCACCAGGCACAGCCGGCCGTGGCGATCAGTCCCAGCGGCAGCAGGATGGCAAACAACATGAGCCCGGCGATAGGCAAAAAGACAGCAGCGAAGGCGGCAAAGGCCACGACACTGATCAGCGCTACCAGTGGTGGCGCCATCAGCCGTAGATAGAGGTTATCGAGGGTATCGATGTCCGCCGTCAGTCGGTTGAGCCACTGCGAGGCTCGAGCCCGCGACAACGTTCGCGCATCCAGGGAGACCAACCCCGCGAACACGCGGCCGCGAAGATCAGCCAACAGCCGTAATATCGTGTCGTGATTGTAGAGCCGCTCCAGATAGCGGCTGGCGGTCCGCGAGACCGCGAAGAAGCGAATGCCGCTTCCCGGCGTGAACACATCCAGATAACCGGAGGCGCTGAGGGCGGCGACCGCGGTCGCGGTAATGAACCAGCCGGAGAGCGACAGCAACCCCAACGCGCTGAGCAGCGTGGCCAGCATCAGCATTGCACCGAGCAATAGGCGCCCTCGACGCTCGGCCAGCACGCCAAGCCAGGGTCGCAGAGCCATCAGCGCCTTCATGAGTGCACCTCCCGGGACGAAATCGGACGTTCGACCCGCGACAGTCGCCCTGCTTCGATCGCGTAAACGCGGTCGGCCATCGCCATGATGGCCGGATGATGCGTGGCGATGATCAAGGTGCGTCCACTCGCCGCCAAACGCGTTAGCCCGGCAATCACGTCGCGTTCGGTCTCAGGGTCCAGCGCTGCCGTGGGCTCGTCCAGCAACACCAGCTTGGCCGGTGAGAGAAACACCCGCGCCAGCGCCAGACGCTGCCCTTCACCACCGGAAAGGCCGACGCCGCGCTCACCCAGCGGTGTATCGAGGCCCGCCGGTGCCGAAGCCAACCATTGGCCAAGCCCCGCCTGTCTCAATGCGCTTCGCAATTGTTCGTCGCTTGCGCACGGCGCGACCACCCGCAGGTTTTCGGCCAGCGTGCCCTGAATGATCAGCGGCCTCTGGTCGAGCCAGGCAATGGCGGGATATCGCTGTACCTGCACCGCCCCCGCACTCGGCGCGATGAATCCGGCGATCATCTGCAACAGGCTGGATTTACCACTGCCGGAGGGGCCGATAAACGCGAGCACCTCACCTGCATCGACACGGATCGAGAGAGGCCCGAGGATTCGCTCGCGTCCGGCGTGACGAAGCTCGACGGTTACCAGGCGTACAGCCCCCGGGACAAGCTCGGCCACATCGCTCTCCGCCTTATCGGGACGCTCGTCGTCGGCCACGACATTCGCCTCATCCGCGCCTGGATCGTCCACGTCTGGGTCGTCCACGTCCGGTTCGAGCAATGTGACCAGACCCTCGGCGGCGCCCAAGGCCGAGGCGCGATCGTGATAATGCTGCGACAGCGTACGTAGCGGCTGGAAGAACTCCGGCGCCAGCAACAGAATGAACAGCCCGCTGAACAGATCGAGCTGCTCGGCCGGCCCGTATTGGATGTAGCCCAGTAGACCCAAACCGATGTAGATAGCAACGACGGCCACCGATACCGCAGCGAAGAACTCGAGCACCGCCGATGACAGAAAAGCCACCCGCAGTGTCTTGAGGCTACGCCGACGATAGTCATGGGCGACCTCGCTGACTTCTTCGACGCTGCGCTCGGCCAGCCCGAAGAGCTGAAGTGTCGTGATGCCGCGCACACGATCGAGGAAATGCCCGGAGAGCCGAGTGACGGCCTGAAACTGTGCCTCGTTGAGGCGCTGGGCGCCCATCCCGATCAACGCCATGAACAGCGGAATCAACGGGGCCGCGATCAGCAGCCAGATCGCTGCCAGCCAGTTTAACCAGAACACAACGATGAGATAGATCAGAGGAATCAGCGCTGCCAGCACCATCTGGGGAAGAAAGCGCGAATAGTAGCCTTCAAGCGACTCGACCTGATCCACCAACTGGCTGGCGAGACCCGCGCTATGACGCGAAGCCAGGCGTACCGGCCCCAACTGCTGCAAGCGTGCCAGCAACCGTGCCCGCACCTGCTGCTTGACCCGCAGGCCGCACTCTTGACCGCAAACTTCCTGCCCCCACTGCGCCAGAGAACGAACGACAATGGCGACCACGATCGTCACGATGCCGACACTCACCTCGCCGAGTGCCGCCTGGCTCGACACCGCTTGGTCGACGAGCCAGGCCAATGCGCCCATTTGGATCAACGTGGCAATACCCGCCAGCAAGCCGCAGCCGACGGCTCCGCGATACCAGGGCCGAATATCGCCCGCCTGCCGTTTCAACCACGTTCGAGAAGCACTCGAACGTGGCGAGCTCTGGCTTGAAGAGCTCTGGCTTGAAGAGCTCTGGCTTGAAGAGCTCTGGCTTGAAGAGCTCTGGCGTGAAGCACTCGTGCGTGATGCCTTCGGGAATCGCCTTGCGGCGCTCAATGGTAGCCCTCACCCACGCGAACCTTGCCGCGGAAGACCCAATAGGACCAGGCGGTATAGGTCAGTATGATCGGCACCACGAACAGCACCCCGATCAGGATGAAGAACTGGGATTCCGGCGCGGACGCGGCATCCCAGAGCGTGTAATCCGGCGGAATGACGTATGGCCAGCGGCTGACCAGCAGTCCCAGATAGGTAAAAATGAACAGGCCCAGCGTGAGCAGGAACGCCAGCCCTTCACGCCGGCGTCGGGTCGCCGCGTAAATCCCCACGGCACACAGCAGCGCGGCGAAAGGGAGCAGCCAGATCACTTGCAGGTGATCGAACCAGCGCTCGAACACGCCCGGATCGATCCACGGCGTCCATAAACTGACGACGACGAATACCGCCAACACGGCGACCAGTAGCTTAGGAATCAAGCCCCGCGCCCATTCGCGCACATGACCTTCCGATTTCAGTACCAGCCAAGTGGCGCCCAGCAAGGAATAACCCACGACCAACCCGATGCCGGTGAGGACAGAAAACGGGGTCAGCCAGTCGAATGCGCCGCCGGTATAGACGCGATCAGCGGTCTCGAAACCCTGGATATAGGCACCCACCACGCAGCCCTGCGCAAATGCCGCGACGAACGAGCCACCAGCGAAGGCGGCATTCCACCAGCCGCGCGTTCGCTTGGACTTGAAGCGAAACTCGAACGCCACCCCGCGGAAGATCAATCCTGCCAGCATCAGAAATACCCCCAGATAGAGCGCCGGCAGCAGGATGGTATAGACCAACGGGAAAGCCGCGATGAGTCCGGCACCGCCCAGCACCAGCCACGTTTCGTTGCCGTCCCACACCGGTGCGACGGAGTTCATCATTACGTCGCGGGCGTCCTCGTCCGGGGCGAACGGAAACAGAATCCCCAACCCCAGGTCGAATCCGTCCATCAGTACATACATGATCACGCCGAAGGCGATGATGACGGCCCAGATCAGCGACAGATCGTACATTTCCATGGGCTTAACTCCTGGATGAAGCGGTGGTGACATCGAACGGCACGTGGGTGGCGGACAGCGGTCGCATGGGGCGATCGGAGTCGTGGACCTCCTCGCCCTCGCCGAGTGCATCCAAACCCTGACGCACGACCTTGAACAAGTAGTAGACGCCGGCCCAGAAGATCACCGCGTAAACCGCGACGTAGCCGATGAGGGTCGCCAGCACCATGCCCCCGGTCAGCGAAGGCGTTACCGCATCGGCGTAGGAGAGCACGCCATAGACCAACCACGGCGAGCGACCGATTTCGGTCACGAACCAGCCCGCAGTGACCGCCAGGAAAGGCGAGATGCTCATGATCTGCAACACGTGCAGGAACCAACGCCGGGTGTATAGCTTTCCACCGCGACGCAGGACCAGTCCGGTCACGGCGCAAGCAATCATCAGCAACCCCAGTGCGACCATCACGCGGAAACTGTAGAAAACGATCCACACTGGCTGCTGCTGTTCGACGGGGATCTCCTTGAGTCCCGGCACCACGCCGTCGACATCGTGACGCAGGATCAGACTCGCGCCGTTGGGGATACCGATCTCGACACGATTGGCCTGAAGATCGCGATCCGGCAGCGCAAACAGCAGCAACGGTACGTTGGACTGGGTCTCCCAGTTACCTTCCATGGCCGCGATTTTCATCGGCTGGTGTTCCAACGTATTGAGACCGTGCTCGTCGCCCACGAAAGCCTGCAGCGGCGCCAGAATCAGGAGTAGCCACATGGTCATGGAGAGCGCTCGTTTGTGCGCTTCCACATCACGCCGCCGCAGCAGGAACCAGGCACTGACGCCGCAAACCACGAAGCCTCCCGTCAGAAACGCCGCCAGCGCCATGTGTGCGAAGCGATACGGGAAGGACGGGTTGAAAATGGCTTCCACCCAGGACGTGACATGCACCACCCCCTCGCGGATTTCATAGCCCTGTGGCGTCTGCATCCAGCTGTTGGTCGCCAGAATCCAGAATGCCGAGATAAAGGTGCCTATCGCGACCATCAGCGCAGCGAAAAAATGCACCGATGGCGAAACACGATGGCGCCCGAACAACAGCACGCCGAGGAAGCCCGCCTCGAGGAAGAACGCAGTGATAACCTCGTAACTCAACATGGGTCCGATGAAGTTCGAGGCGAATTGAGAGAAATTGCTCCAGTTGGTGCCGAACTGGAATGCCATGACGATGCCGGAAACGACGCCCATGCCAAATACGACGGCAAAGATCTTGGTCCAGAAAAGCCCCAGACGGTCCCATACCGTATTGCCCGTGGCGACGAATAGCCCCTGTAGCAAGGCTACGTAGGACGCCAACCCGATCGTGAAAACCGGGAAGATGGCATGGAAGGTGACCACGAAAGCGAACTGCAATCGTGATAGCAGGATCGGATCTAATGCCATGGCTAACTCCTCGCAAGCGTTCAGGGCAGCGGTTCCCTCATGCCCCGACGGCAGATGTTTCCTCGTTATGTGCCCGTCGATGGCCGTTGCAGCCACCGACATCCGATATCATAGGGAACGCGCTACTGTCGGCCGCCGTGTCCCAATGTCGCACTCAAAAGTCGAGCGCTATTTTTCTCACCTCTAGACACCCTAGGCAATAGTATCGAAAGTCGCCAATGACGCGGGTTTTAGACAGGTTTACAGGCCTTTTAAAAAGCTTCTTCGGCGCACAGGGGCATTCATACCTGCGACAATTTGCCAGCCTCAGCCAGGCTCCAATCTGTGTATTTCCCTCTTCCTGTTCCAAGATGTCCTCGTCAGCAAGGCTTTGGCCAAATAGTCATACAAAGCCAAATCGCGTAAGGTCCTAATGGCTACCACGCTATGGGCTTACCCGATAACCCCTTTTCACGAGGCACTAAGTGACCGACCCTGCCACTTCGGCGCCGAAATCCACGTCCGAGTCCACGCCGGCAACGCAAGCCACGTCGGCGTCCGCAGTTCCTGCGCTATGGATGCTGGTACTGATCACGCTGGCCGGCACGCTGGCCATGCATATTTTCGTCCCCGCGCTGCCTATTGCAGGCGAATCCCTGCATGCCGACAACGCCGAAATGCAGTTGACGATCAGTCTCTACATCCTCGGTCTGGCCATCGGCCAGTTGTTCTACGGGCCACTTTCGGATGCGCTGGGACGACGCCCGGCATTGATGCTGGGAATGGCGATCTATAGCGTCGCGGGCGTGGTGGCATGGCAGGCGCAAAGTGTCGAGATGCTGATCACGGCAAGGTTCTTTCAGGCGTTCGGGGGCTGCGCGGGGCTAGCGCTCGGACGCGCCATGATTCGTGATACGGCAGCGCCGGATCGCGCAGTACAGCGTCTGGCGGTTCTCAATCTGGTCGTTGCCATCGGCCCGGCCATGGCCCCGCTGATCGGGACTCTGCTGACAGCCACGTTGGGCTGGCGCACGGTGCTGCTGACGCTCTGCCTGATGGGCGTGGGAAACCTCCTGTTCGTGTGGCGACTGATGCCGGAAACCGCACAGGCCACCGGCCGTGTCAATGTTCCCCGTCTGGCGCATGAATACGGCACGCTAGTGCGCTCCCCCGCTTTCATCGGCTACGCGATCGGCGGCGGCTGCGTCACCACGGCGATGTTCGCCTTCGTCGCCTCGGCCCCGTTCATCTTCGTCGAACAGTTGGGCAAACCGGTCAGCCACGTCGCGTTTTATCTCTCGGCGCTGATCCTGAGCATTTCGTTGGGCAACCTGGTGACCAATCGCACCATCCACCGTATCGGCATGGTCCGGCTGATGCTCTCGGCGAGCCTATTGAGTCTGACCGGCGGGATCTCGATGCTGGTCATCGTGCTGTGCGGCTGGGCTTCCGTGGTCACCCTCGAGGCGTCAGTACTGCTGTTTACGTTCGGCGTGGGCATGACTGGGCCGACGGCGCTCACCCTCGCGGTCGGTATCAATCCCAAGGTCGTGGGCTCGGCGGCAGGACTTTACGGATTTGCCCAGATGGCGATCGGCGCGATATGTACCGCTCTAGCCGGTCTGGGCGACAATCCGGCCCTGGCGACGGCCATCGTACTGGCTACGGCTGCCGTCATCGGCCAGATTGCATTGCGAACGGCGCTGCATTTCGACCTCAAGGGTTCCGACTGTCAGACGGCCTCCAGCGTCCGGTGAAGCTCATAGGACGACACCCATTACCAACCAGGTCGTATAGCCAATGAAACTGGCCAGCAGCACTCCTCCTTCCAGCCGATTGATGCGGCCCTGCCCCTTGATACCGATACCAAATACCAGCAGCGCCATGGTCAGCGCGGCCATCACTGGCCAATCCCGAACCACAACAGCCGGGTCGACCTCGATAGGGTGAATAACGCCGGCGAGCCCGACTACCGCCAGCGTATTGAACAGGTTGGAGCCGACCACGTTGCCCAGCACCAGATCGTGTTGATTCTTGCGCACTGCACTGATGGAAGAGGCCAGCTCCGGTAACGACGTACCGATGGCAACCACGGTCAACCCAATCACCAGGTCGCTGACGCCAAAGGCTTCGGCAATCGTTACCGCGCCCCAGACCAGAAAGCGCGAGCTGACGATCAGCAGAACCAACCCGATCAAGGTCCAGATGACGCCTCGCTTGAGCGACATGGATTGCGCCACGGCCTCCGATTCCATGTCGGTCTTTAGCGCATCCTTATCCGGACGCTGCGAACGCCAGATGCTGTAACCCAGAAACCCGAACAACAGCATTAGCAGGACGATCGCATCGCTTCGGGAAATGACGCCATCGTGAAGGCACCACAGTGAAATCAGTGTCATCACGCCGAGCACGGGAAGTTCCTGACGAATGACCTGGGAATGCACGGCCAATGGGCTGATCAATGCCACTACACCCACAATCAAGGCGATATTGGTGATGTTCGAGCCATAGGCATTACCCAGCGCCACGCCTGGATTGCCCTGAACGGCCGCCAGCGCCGAGACCGTCAGCTCGGGAGCGGAAGTTCCGAAACCGATCACCAACATACCGATCAACAGCGGTGGCAGTCCCAGATGACGAGCGGTGGCTGCAGCGCCATCCACGAAACGATCGGCACTCCAGACGAGTACGACAAGACCAAGCACAATGGCCGCTAACGCCATCCACACGTTAGGATCTCCTTAGGTTCACTACGAAGGTTGACTTGAGGGCTTGCCAGCCTGACATCACCATGCCGGCCACCTGTCATCACGAACAGGCTAACCGAAGAAAGTGTTTCTCGCGGCATTAGCTGAAAGGATCATCGAAAAAGCGGATTGTACTTCTTCGGCAAAGGTCTCTTCACCTACTATAGTGTCCTACCATGGCGTCTACCGTAGTTTGCAAGCGGCTGAACTATCGGGCATTTCCGCGACAATGAAGGCTTGGAAGGTCTCAGCGCTCCGGTGATTTCAACACTAAACATGCAGGAGTGTATGTTAGCGTGTAACCTGAGCGATACAGACTGCGTCATTCCCTACGACCCCGTCCTGCACTAGGTACTGATTTGGCACCAGGCATGAATGATAATGGCACCGAGAAGGCGACTTTCCTGACGCCCAGGCGCACGCGACGCCGTCTTCGCGCCTGCCATGAATGTGACCTGCTGGTCGCGCTACCGCCCTTGCGACCCGGCCAACGTGCCAGTTGCCCGCGCTGCGACCACACTTTGAGCCATCGTCACTTTCGGCCGGCCGAACGCAGCCTCGCTTTTGCGATCAGCGCATTGATCGCTCTGTTGGCGGCGCTCTCCTTTCCGTTCATCAGTTTCGAGTCACGCGGTGTCAGCAACACCATCCAATTGACGGATACTTCGGCCAGCCTGGTAGCGCTGCACGAACCCTTCGTCGGCATTCTGGTGCTGCTGACCATCATCGTGCTACCCGTCTTTTATCTGCTGGCCGTCATCTGGCTGCACTTCGGTTTACTGCAACGCAGGCCACTGCCTCGAAGCTATCGTATCGCTCGGGCGCTTTCACACCTGGGGCCATGGATGATGGCCGATGTCTTTGTCGTCGGTGCGCTAGTCAGCCTGATCAAGATCGCAGGCATGGCGTCAGTCGATCTGGGGCCTTCGTTCTGGTCCTTCTGCGTCTATGCACTACTGTTGCTGCTGACTACGCGTTCGATCGACTCCGACTGGATGTGGTTCTCACTGGCAGGAGAGCCGCTGGCGCCGGAGGGCTGTCGTCCCGGCCAGCCGGCCGCCGAGCAGGCTCTTACCGGCTGTTCGACTTGCGGCCTGGTCACTCGGCTCAACCACTTCGGACGCGGTCGCTGCCAACGCTGTGGCGAGCCGCTACGCTTTCGTAGTCCGCATAGCCTGCAGAAGACGTGGGCGCTGCTGATCGCAGCGACGGTGTGCTATATACCTGCCAATCTCTATCCGATCATGACCACGACCTCGCTAGGTGACTCCACTCCCTCGACTATCGTCGGCGGCGTGCTGATCTTCCTCGGCCACGGCGACTGGCCCATCGCCCTGATCATCTTTACCGCCAGCGTCGTGGTGCCGATCGGCAAGGTGCTTGCCCTGGCTTGGCTGTGCATCACGGTCAAGCGCAGCGGCGAGCCCCGGTTCAAGCACAAGCGCCAGACACTCTATCGAATCACCGAGCTGATCGGCCGCTGGTCGATGATCGATGTCTTCGTGGTCGCCATCCTGGTCTCGTTGGTGCATGCCGGCTCGTTGCTGTCGATCACACCAGGGCCGGCAGCGCTGGCGTTTTCCGCAGTCGTGGTCATCACCATGCTCGCCGCCAACAGCTTCGATCCTCGCTTGATCTGGGACGCGCGCAACATGCAGCCTCACATGCCCGCCGCGCTCAAGCGACAATCCCCCTATTCGCCTGTCAAGGAAGCCGACGATGCCTGATTCGATGCAACGCGCCAAACGAGTGTCGCAGTCGCGGCTTTCACCGATCTGGATAGTGCCCCTGTTGGCCGCGCTGATCGGCGCCTGGATGGTCTGGGACAATATCTCCAGCCGTGGGCCGTTGATTACCTTGAATATGGATAACGCCGAAGGCATCGAGGCCGGCAAGACGCTGATCAAGACACGTAACGTCCAAGTCGGACACGTGGAAGCCGTGCGGCTATCTGACGATCTGTCGCACACCGTGGTTACGGCCCGCATGTCCAACGATGCGGGACGAATGCTCAACACCGAGACACGTTTTTGGGTAGTCAAGCCGCGTATCGGCCGCGAGGGAATCAGCGGCCTGAACACCGTTCTCTCGGGCGCATACATCCAGCTTGCGCCAGGCAAGAGTGACGAGGCTCAGGATAGCTTCGATGTACTGGAACAACCGCCGGTCGCCCCGCCCGACGCACCGGGCCTGCGTATCAACCTGGTCAGCCAGGTAGGTAATTCGCTCAGCGCAGGTGACCCGATCACGTATCAGGGTTACACGGTCGGCCGCGTCGAGAGCACCGATTTCGACCCCGAAAAACGTGAGATGCGCCATCGCATCTTTATCCAGGCGCCCTACGATAGCCTGGTCACCGATACCACTCGCTTCTGGAGCTCTTCGGGCATCGACGTTCAGCTCGATTCCGAAGGCGTCAACGTCAACCTGGATTCGTTCGAGACGCTGATCAGTGGTGGCGTTACCTTTGGCGTGCCGGAAGACGTCAACCGTGGCGATGCCGCCAAGCAGGACGCAACCTATACGCTCTACAACAACGAAGAGAGCGCGCGCGAAGGTACCTACGATCAGTACATCGAATATGCGCTGCTGGTGGATGACACGGTGCGCGGTCTCAGTCGCGGGGCACCGGTGGAATACCGCGGCGTTCGGGTAGGTACCGTGGTCAGCGTGCCCTGGCACTTCACTGCCCCCCAGCCCGACTCGTTGACGCAGTTTGCGATCCCGGTGCTGATCCGGATCGAGCCGCAGCGCCTGGACAGTAATCAGGACGTCAATGACGATGTCGACGACCAGGAGGTGCGTGATCGCTTCGAGACCATGTTTTCGGAGTACGGCCTGCGCGCCACGCTCAAGGCGGGCAACCTGCTGACGGGAGCGCTGTTCGTCGATCTCAACTTCAACGAGGATGCCCCTGCCTACGAAGCGATGAAGTTCGATGGCAAACCGGTATTCCCGACCGTTTCCGGCGGCTTTGCACAGATCGAACAGAAGGTCTCGAATCTGCTCGACAAGCTCAATGACTTGAAGGTCGAGCCCATTCTCGACCGCTTGGACCAGACCATGCAGACCTCGCAACAGACGCTCGAGCAGGTTCGTCAGATCGCCGAGTCGGTCAACGGCATCGTCTCCGATCCTGCCACTCAGCAGCTGCCGGGAAACATCAACGATACGCTGAAGGAACTGCAGGGTACGCTGAACGGCTTCTCGTCCGGCTCTTCCGGTTATCGTCAGTTGAATGACACGCTCAAGCAGCTGGAGACACTGATGAGGGATCTACAGCCGGTAGCCAAAACCCTGAGCGAGAAGCCTAACGCGCTGATTTTCGACCGCGAAGTTCAAACCGACCCAGTGCCGAGGGCCCCCCAATGATGACGACCTCTCTGATTCGCTGTCGCCGATTCGGCGCTACTGCCCTGTTGATCCTGTCCGCCGTTGCGATGGCGGGCTGTGCCGCGCAATCGACGCCGACGAATCGCTTCACCCTGCCAGAGGCCAATGACCCGCATTCGTCGGTGGCGTCAGAAGCGAGATCAAAACCGTCGGCTCGACAATTGGCCGTGAGCCCGGTCGAGGTCGCCAGTTATCTCGATCAGGAAGGAATCGTGATGCAGACCAGCGATATCGAGCTCGCTGCGGCCAACCAGAATTTGTGGGCCGAAGCTCTGAGTCACCAGTTGACGCGGCGTTTGCGCCAGTCGCTGGCGAACGATCTGCCCGGCGTGACTGTGCTGAGCTCGGCGCAGAGCGGTCCTGATGCGCAGCGGCTGACGCTGAGCGTGGATCAGTTCCAGGGACGCTACGACGGTCAGGCCGTGGCCTCGGGGGAGTGGCAGTTGCATGACGGCCGCCACCTGCTGGCCCAGAAGCACTTCGACATCACGCAACCCTTGAGTGACGACGGCTATCCAGCACTGGTGCGCAGCCTGGGAGCCGTATGGGAAACGGTGGCGAAACAGGTGGCCGAGGAAATCCGAACATCTGCAATGACGCCGGCAGCCACTAAATAGCGGGGTTCCAGAAGGGCTTCGAGAATTCAGCCGGCTTTCAAGGATTCAGCCGGCTTCGCAGACGTGCTACCGCCTGGCTGTGAAGTTGGCAGACACGGGATTCACTGACCCCGAGCACGGCGCCAATTTCCTTGAGATTGAGCTCTTCCTGATAATAAAGTCCGAGCAGCAGTTTCTCGCGCTCCGGCAGGGCATCGATTGCCGCCATCACATTGGCGCGATTGTCCGCATCGAGAAGTGACGCAAGCGGTGACGGCGTGCTGGTTTCAGCGACCGATGCGACACCATTTTCAGTTTCGCTCTCGTCATAAGCCAACAGAAAACCGTTATTGGAATCCGTCAGCAGCCGATGGTACTCGTCACTCGAGATACCCATCTCACGCGCGATTTCCCGTTCATCCGGCGCCCTGCCCAACTGCTGCTCCAGCCGACGCACGGCCTGGTCCAGTGCCCGTGCGCTTCGCCGCACGCTGCGTGGCATCCAGTCCCGGCTACGTAGCTCATCGATCATCGCTCCCCGAATCCGCTGATTGGCATAGGTCGAGAAGCTGGCGCCATGCGAGTCGTCATAGCGCCCCAGGGCATCCAGCAAACCTAGCATACCGGCCTGGATGAGATCATCGAGCTCCACGCTGGCAGGTAGGCGCACCTGGAGGGAAAGCGCATGGCGCCTTACCATCGGCATGTACTGCTCAATCAATGCCGTCTGATTGATTTTGCCCTGTGCGGTATACATCGAATGGCCTCGTGCAAAACACCTACGGTCATGGAACGCATGACTCAGATCTTCATTATGCCGTGTGAACGCCGATCCGAGACTGCAAACTGCCCGTCTTCCGGCGGCTATTTCAACTGTTTGAACGGCGCTTTACTGCCATTTCCACTGTCCATAGTTCGGCGAAAATAGCCCCGCGCATATAGCCCGGTGCATATAGCTCGGCTCATTTGGCTCCGCGACTATTTTACTGACGATAGTCGACGATCAATTGAACGTCGGATATCACCCGCCTGTCGCCGCGATGTTCACCGGGCGGCCACTGAAACCGCAGTCGAAATGGACCAGCCGCGGAGCGACCCGAAAAACGCTGGGTCTCGCCATGATTTCGAGCCAACGATTGGCACAACTGCGCCTGACACAGCCAAATCCTGAGCCCTGGTGCCGGCGCGCTGATCCGGAACGCCCAGCGAACTCGCATGATTTCAGCATCGCCCATCGAGGCCAGCGGCTGTGTCGGCTCACTTTCCAAGGGTCGCTCCGAGACGACCACCGTCTGACGCGGGATTGTTCCCACCCATGAACCCTGGGCCGCCCAAGCCGGCGCCCCCCATCCGACAAAGAGTGCGGCAATCAGTGCCAGGACGATGAAAGGGAAAGCATTGAAGGTAGAGATCGTGATCGGCGAGACGGGAAAAGGTAAAAAAGTGAAGGGCCAGGTCGTGAACCGCTTACCGACGCAGCGCAAACGGCTGCAGCCCCTTCTGACGAGAGAGCTCGATGCTGCCGTTTGAGCGCTCGAAGGCGAAGCTGGAACACGCCGCCCGATCACGACGCGGTACCGATGGTCGTGGTGACTCGCAGATTGCGATCATCGGGAATTTCAGCTTGAGAAAGCACCACCAGTGACTTGATCTGGCGGCGCAGAAAACGCGCCAGTAATGCCCGTAATCCATGCTGCACGACCAGTACGGTGGGTTCGTCACGACTCTGTTGACGCTCCACCGCCGCCGCGGTCTGCTGCACCAGTGTGTTCGCCAGCCCGGGTTCGAGTGCGCCGCCGTTGTTGAGCGCCTGGGTGAGCACCTGCTCCAGCCTGGGTTCGAGGCTCATTACATGCATCGGCTCGCGCCCCGGGAACCACTGCTGCGTTATCGCTCGACCCAACGCCACGCGCACCAAGGCAGTGAGTTCATTGGCATCCGACTGCTGCGGGGCGTATTCCGCCAGAACATCGAGAATCGTGTGCATGTCGCGGATCGGCACGTCCTCGGCCAGCAGATTCTGGAGAATACGCTGTAGCGAGGTCAGCGGCAGCAGCTTGGGCACCACGTCTTCTACCAGCGATTTCTGATGTTCGGCGACCTTGTCCAGCAGCTGTTGTACCTCGGCGCGGCCCAGCATGTCGCCGGCGTTTTCGTGCAGCAGATGGTTGAGATGGGTCGCAACCACGGTGCTGGCATCGACGACGGTGTAGCCATAGATCTGCGCACGCTCCCGCTGCGCCGTATCGATCCAGTAGGCGGTCAGACCGAACGCCGGGTCCTGGGTTTTGGTGCCGTCGATAGCCCCCGAAACCTGGCCCGGATCGATCGCCAGCCACTTGCCCGGAAATGCCTCGGCACGGCCGACTTCGACGCCTTTCAAAGTGATCACGTAAGCGTTGGGGCTCAGTTCGAGATTGTCGCGGATATGCACCACCGACGGCAGAAAGCCGACGTCCTGGGCGAACTTCTTGCGAACGCTCTTGATCCGTCCCAGCAACTCACCCTTTTGACGCTGATCTACCAAGGGGATAAGACGGTGCCCAACCTCTAGCCCCAGCGTATCGACCAGTTGTACATCGTCCCAGCTCGCCTCCGGAGTCTCCTGCACGGTCGGCGGTGCCTTCTCCTCCACCGCGCGGACGGCCTGCTCCTGTTCGCGCCGAGATGTCCACCAGCCTAGCCCCGCCAGAATGACGGCAAACAGCAGAAACACCACGTTGGGCATGCCCGGTATCATGCCGAGCAGCCCCATCACGCCCGCGGCAAGATACATGACGCGCGGGTTGTTGAAGAGCTGACTCAGCAGCTGCTGGCCGACGTCCTGATCGGTGTTGACCCGCGACACCGTGACCCCGGCAGCCGTCGAAATCACCAGCGCCGGAATCTGTGCGACCAAGCCGTCTCCGACCGTCAGCAAGGTATAAGTTTTCACCGCCTCGCCAAACGGCAGACCGTGTTGAGCGACACCGATTATCAAACCGCCGATAAGGTTGATCACCATGATCAACAACCCGGCCATCGCATCGCCGCGAACAAACTTGCTGGCACCGTCCATGGAGCCATAGAACTCTGACTCCTGATTGATCTCTGTGCGGCGGCGGCGAGCATCTTCCTCACCAATCAGGCCAGCATTGAGGTCGGCGTCGATCGCCATCTGCTTGCCCGGCATGGAATCCAGGGTGAAACGTGCGCCCACTTCGGCGATTCGTCCGGCGCCCTTGGTGATGACCATGAAGTTGATGACGACAAGAATCAGGAATACCACCAGGCCCACGGCGAAGTTGCCACCGATCAAAAACTCGCCGAACGCTTCGATCACCTTGCCGGCAGCGTCACCGCCCTGGTGCCCTTCCATCAGCACAACACGTGTAGACGCTACGTTCAGCGACAGTCTCAACAGGGTCGAGAACAGCAGCACCGCCGGAAACGCCGCAAAATCGAGCGGCTTCTCGGTGAACATGCTGACCAGCAGCACCATGATCGACAGCGCAATATTGAAAGTGAAGAACAGATCGAGCGCGAATGGCGGCAGCGGCAAGATCATCATCGACAGAATCATGATGATCAGGACTGGGCCAGCGAGCACCTTGTATTGCGTTTCGCCCGGCCATTTGCGCTGACCGAACCACTGAGTGAGCGCGTTCATTCACTCTCCTTGGATGAATCTGGTGCGGTATCGTCGAACGCCGACGGCACGGAAAGATCCCGTGGCGTCGGCGGCATGTCACCGCCTTCGTTTTCTACCTGCTTGAGCCGGAACGCCCAAGCCAGGACTTCGGCCACCGCGGTGTAGAGATCGCCTGGAATTTCCTGCTCCAGATCGACATGATGGTAGAGCGCGCGCGCCAACGGCGGTGCTTCCAAGCGCGGCACGCGGTTATCATCGCCAAGCTCCCGGATTCTGGCGGCGACCTGATCGGCCCCCTTGGCAATGACCGTCGGTGCCGCCATCGAGTCCTGCTGGTAACTCAGGGCCACCGCGTAATGGGTCGGGTTAGTGACGATCACGTCAGCGGTCGGCACTTTACTCATCATTCGCCGTCTGGCCATCGCCTGCTGCTGAGAGCGAATACGCCCTTTCACGTGCGGATCGCCTTCCGACTCCTTGTGCTCCTGGCGGATGTCTTCGCGACTCATGCGAAGCTTCTTGTTGTGGCTCCAGATCTGATATGGCACGTCGATCAGAATGACGAAGATCATCGAGGTCACGATCAGCGCACATCCGATCGCCGCCAGGCGCATCGCCGTGGCCAGGGCTTGCTGAATCGGCATTTCCATCAGGCCGAGCAGCGTACCGCGCTGCGCCCATAGATAGACCACGGCTACGCCCCCCACCAGTACCGATTTAGCGATGGCCTTACCCAGCTCCGCCAGCGCCTGGCTAGAGAACATCCGCTTCAAACCCTTGAACGGATTGAGCTTACTCAACTGGGGTTGAAGCGATTTAGCCGATAACAGCCAGCCACCCAGCATCGTCGGCCCCAAAATCGCGGCAACCGTAAACAGCAGGAACAACGGCAATAGCGCGAACAGGGTATTCTGCCCCAGCAGCCAGACATGGCTCAGCATGCGGGAGGTGTCGAACGCCAGCCCATGATCGAACAGGAACGCCTGCTCCATGACGACCGATAGCTCGTCATAGAGATTGTTGCCCATGAACCAAAGACCCATGACACCGCTGACTAGCAACAGGAAGGTCGCGAGCTCACGTGAGCGTGCCACCTGTCCCTCCTCACGCGCTTTTTCAATTCGCCTGGGCGTCGCCGGTTCGGTCTTTTCCTGATCACTATCGTTTTGCTCGGCCAAGCGCGCGCTCCACCACAATCATCGCCAACAGCGCCGCCTCTCTGGGCGACATTAAACCGTGGGCGCTATTCTGCTGGGATAGAGGTCTTGGCAAAGGGAGAAATAGCAGGAGGAAGACCCTGCTATTTCGGGGGGTAGGATGCGCACAAACGCGCGTGAGCCAGAGTCGTCGTTATCAGAACCCTAGACTATCGAGCAGATCATCGACCTGATCCTGGTTGCTGACGACATCAGTGGCCTGCGGATTGATCTGCGGTCCATTGAGCAACGAGTTGGGCTGCGCGGACGCTAGATTCAGCTGTTCCCGACGTTCGGCACCCTCCGGCGCATTGTCGATCAATACCTGAACCAGCTGCTGCTCTATCTCGTGGATCACTTCCATCATCTTCTTGATGACCTGACCGGTGAGATCCTGAAAATCCTGAGCCATCATGATCTCGAGCAGTTGCGCGTTGGTGGCGCTGGTCTGCTTGGGCACGTCCTGAAGATAGGCGCGAGTATCCTTGACCAGCGTCTTGGCCTCATCCAGCGCCTTGGGCTCGGCAAACCACGAATCCCAACGCTTGTCGAGGGAGATCGCATCGCGCTCGAGTGCATTCTGCAACGGCTGGGCGTGGTCGATGGCGTTCAGAGCGCGTTCTGCCGCCTGCTCAGTCATGGACGCGACGTAGCTGAGCCGGTCGCGGGCATCGGGAATCGCCTGCGCCGCCTTCTCCACTTCCTTATCGAGGCCCAGCTCGCGCATGTTCTCGCGCAGCATGCGTGTCAAATGGCCGATCCGTCGAATCAGGTCGTCGGGAGCCACACTTTCCGCCACGCTGGCCTGAGGGTTGGCAACACTCATGATCTACCCTCCTAAGGCGTTACTTGCCCAATTTTTCGAAAATTTTGTTGAGCTTTTCTTCGAGCGTGGCAGCGGTGAACGGTTTGACCACATACCCGTTGGCCCCTGCCTGGGCAGCCGCGATGATATTCTCTTTCTTGGCCTCAGCCGTTACCATCAGCACCGGTAGCGAAGAGAGCTTGGGGTCCTGACGGATCTCCTTGAGCATCTCCAAACCATCGAGATTGGGCATGTTCCAGTCGGAGACCACGAACTCGAACCCACCGGCTCGCAGCTTGGTCAGCGCTTCCTGACCATCTTCGGCCTCTTCAACATTCTCGAACCCGAGCTCCTTGAGCAGGCTGCGGACGATCCGACGCATTGTCGGAAAATCATCCACCACCAAAATGCTCATGTTCTTGTCAGCCATCGTGTTTCCTCTTCGAATCGTTAGGCGGGCATGCCGTGATTATCGGCAGCATGCCCGTTCACTTTATACGTTCGGTCTAAACGCGCTGCGCGCGCCCTGCCACGTGCATCTGCTGCACCAGGTGTCCGGCGATATCGGGAAGCGCAATCACCTCGGTTGCCCCGCCGAGTGCGATCGCCTCCTTGGGCATGCCGAATACCACGCAGCTCGCTTCATCCTGGGCCACGGTATGCGCCCCAGCCTCGCGCATTTTCAATAGACCGGCGGCACCGTCACGGCCCATGCCTGTGAGAATGACACCCAGCGCATTGCGGCCCGCGCAAGTGGCTGCGGACTCAAACAACACATCGACCGAGGGTCGATGGCGGTTCACCGGCGGCCCCTCGTCGAGCGCGATCACGTAATTGGCTCCCGAGCGCGCAAGACGCATGTGCCAGTCGCCAGGCGCGATATACACATGCCCGGGCAACACCCGCTCTCCCGCTTCCGCTTCCTTGACGGTGACACGGCAGAGTCGGTCGAGTCGTTCCGCAAAAGAACGCGTGAAACCTCCCGGCATATGCTGTGTGATCAGGATCGCAGGGCTGTTCGCCGGTAACGGCTCGATGACATGGCGAATCGCTTCGGTCCCCCCCGTCGATGCACCGATGATGATGATCTTTTCGCTGGACAGAATCGGCGCCTTGAGCGTTTGCTGCGGCACCGCCGGCGTCGCCGTTCGAGGCTGTTGACGCGGTTTTGGGCGAGACTGCGCGGCGGCGCGAATTTTGTCGGCGATCAAGCCGGCATATTCCAGCATGCCCTCGCGGATCCCGACTTCCGGCTTGGCCACAAAATCCACCGCTCCAAGCTCCAGCGCCCGCAGCGTGATTTCGGAACCGCGCCGAGTCAGGGAAGAAACCATTAGCACCGGCATCGGACGCAGCCGCATCAACCGCTCAAGAAAATCCAATCCGTCCATTCGCGGCATCTCGACATCCAGCGTCAATACGTCGGGGTTATGCTGCTTGATCAGGTCACGGGCCACCAGCGGATCCGGTGCCGTGGCCACCACGGTCATGTCGGGCTGGGCATCGATGATCTTGGTCATCAAGTCGCGAATGAGCGCCGAGTCATCGACACAGAGCACTTTGATCGTCGGTTTCACCGCTCGCTCCCTAGCGTGAGGCGTCCGGCATCGCCCGAGACGAGGGTGATGCCAATGTATAAACGGTCTGACCTCTCAACCGAAAAGCCTGACTCAAGAAGGAAAAATTCTCCGAGTGCCCGGCAAACAGCAGGCCATCCGGCTTCATCTGGGAAGCAAAACGGCGCAATATTTCCGTCTGCGTCTCTTTATCGAAATAGATCATGACATTGCGACAGAAAATGATGTCGAAGGGGCCATTGATCGACCACGCACCGGTGACCAGATTGAGCTGACGGAAATCGATCATCGCGGCCAGCTCTGGACGCACCCGCGCCTTCCCCGCGCGAGTGCCGCTGCCACGCTGGAAGAATTGCCGGCAGCGACCGTCGCCGAGCTTTTCCACCGACTCCAACGAATAGACACCCGCGCGAGCGGTATTCAATGCCTCGGTATCGATATCGGTCGCCAGGATTTTCACCTGCGATGCCGCGGGCCCCAATGCCTCCCTCACCGTCATCGCCAGGGAATAAGGCTCTTCTCCGGTTGAAGCCCCCGCACACCAGATCTTGATGCCGGTGCCCCGCCGGCGAATTTCCTCTGCCAGCACCGGAAAATGGTGGGCCTCGCGAAAGAACGCCGTCAGGTTGGTGGTCAGCGCGTTGGTAAAAGCTTCCCACTCTTCGGACTCGGCACGCGCCTCCAATCGGTCCAGATAATCACCGAAGCGATTCATGCCATGCAGCCGCAAACGCTTGGCTAGCCGGCTATACACCATCTCGCGCTTGTTCTCCGCCATGACGATACCGGCACGGCGATAGATCAAATCCCGGACACGCTCGAAGTCCCGCGCGTTAAAATCGAGGTCCCGGGTAAAGCGCATGGCATTATCATTGCTGCCATCACTAGGCCCCGGACCGGAGAACATGGCTGCCTCGGGTTTCAAAATGCCTCCCACTCCTCGTTGTCATCCGTCACCGCACGACGGCTGCTCGCGGGCAACGCAGCAGGCTTGTTCGTCGACTGATGCTGATGTGTGGCTACTGGTTCGCGCGGTGTCCTATTCTCGTCAAGGACTACCCGCTCTTCACCGCTACCCGCCAGGCGAAAAACGGCAATGGACGTCGCCAGATGAGTGACGCTGGCGCGCAATTCGGCCGCTGAAGACGCTGTGGTCTGCACGCGTTCGGCGTTCTGTTGTGTTACTTCGTCCATCTGCGCGACCGCTTGGCTGATCTGCTGAATGCCACTGGTCTGCTCTTCGGAGGCGGCGGAAATTTCGCTGATGATGTCGTTGACGCGAGTCACTGCGTTGACGACTTCCTCGATCGACCCTTCGGCTTGACGGACCAGGTCGGCACCGTGACCGACTTCCTGAGTCGAGCTGTCAATGAGGTTGCGAATTTCCTTCGCGGCATCGGCGCTGCGGCTGGCCAGATTGCGGACTTCACCGGCAACCACCGCAAACCCACGGCCCTGCTCGCCGGCTCTGGCCGCCTCGACGGAAGCATTCAACGCCAGGATATTGGTCTGGAACGCGATCGAATCGATGACTCCGACGATATCCGCGACCTTGCGCGAGCTGTCGGTAATGCGCCCCATCGTACCCACGACCTGCCCCATCACTTCACCACTGCGACGTACCGTGTCAGTAGCGCCATCGGCCAACTGACTGGCTTGGCGGGCGTTGTCAGCGTTCTGCTTCACGGTCGCGGTCATCTGCTCCATGCTGCTGGCGGTCTCGGCGAGCGACGCGGCCTGCTGTTCGGTCCGCGAGGAGAGATCCTCATTGCCGCTGGCGATATCCCGCGTCGCAGGAGCCACTACCGCCACGTTCGAGTTGACGTCGCCGACGATCGTGCCCAGGCTCTGACGCATGCTGTTGAGTGCCCCGATCAGCCGCCCCACTTCGTCATTACCACGCTGCTTCAGCGTCGCGCCCAGATTGCCCGAGGCGATCTGCAGCGCGAAGTCCAAGGCTTCACGAACCGGCTTGAGCGTTGCGCGTATGGTCGTCAGGCCCACGATAATCAGCAGGATGGTGCCGGCTCCGAGCAGCGAGATCAGGAAGATCATCGTGATACGCTGGGATTCGGCAGCATTCGCCGCCATGGTGGCCCCACTCTCACGCTTTGCTTCGACCAGCGCATTCAGATCGCTACTGATCTTGTCGCTGTTGGCTTGCAGGACGTCGTTGTACGCCACGTAGGATTGATAGAAGTCCCCTCCATTGAGCGCCTCCATCACCCCCTTCAAACCTTCATCACGGTACTGCTGAAGATCAGTGGCAAAGGTATCAGCCGCCGCAGTTTGATTGACAGGGCGTCCTTGGTAAAAGGCATCCCAGGTACCATTCAGCTCGGCGATGAGTGCATCGACTTGCTCGTTGACCGGTGCCAGATCGGCCGCCATCGGGTTGCTGACCGGCTTGGCGACCAGATCTCGCCCCTTCGACATCAGTTGATCGATTTTCTGGAGTCGCGCCAGGTCTTCCAATCCATTGGTGGTCAGCTGCTGCAGACGCTGACCATCCGCATGCATCGCATACATCGATACGCCGCCGCTACCGGCCAGCACGACCAATGCCAGGACCATCATCGAAATCAGGCGGCCTTTCAGCGAACGTAAGCTGAGACGCCGAATTGCCGGGAACAGTCCCCGTGGTTTCAGCTCGCCATGGTCGAGCTTGACTCCCCGCTTGCGGCCCGCCAACAGCCGTGGGTAGTGTTTTTCCGCCAACTGGCGTGGCTTGTCGGCAACCTTGACTCGCACCGAGGTGTAGCCGGCAACCTTGCCGTCTTCGACAATCGGGGTAACCGTCGATTGGACCCAATAATGCGATCCATCCTTGCGCCGGTTCTTGATCACCCCCGTCCAGTTCTCACCCTTCTCCAACGTCTTCCAGAGATCCGCGAAAGCCGCCGGCGGCATATCCGGATGACGTATGAGGTTGTGAGGGGCGCCAATCAGCTCTTCCCGGCTAAAACCACTAACCTTGACGAAAGCCGGGTTGGCATAGGTAATCCTGCCTTTCAGATCGGTTCGCGAAATGAGGTAATCCGACTCACCTATCGCGAATTCCTGGTCAGTCACAGGTTGATTGTTTCGCATCGCAGCATCCCTGGTGTTGTTATGCCCACTCACGATCTGCCCCAAAGCGTGGGGCAGATCTGACGTCATCATTGCGCTTGTTATCGGCCGGCCAATCTCACTCTTGAGCTTCGTAGAATGCGGCCGATCACGCCGGCAGCTCCCGGCGCGGCCTTGTCGTCTCTCGGCCGGGGCTCCACTGGGTCAGGCTGGTATCACTGACTTCCGTATCGGCCACGCGATAATGCTCCAGCGTCGACTCGAGCTTCTGCGCCTGACTCACCAGCGACTGCGAAGCGTTTGCCGTCTGCTGTACCAGGGCGGCATTCTGACTGGTGACCTGATCGAGCTCCGTGATCGCCTGATTGACCTGCTCGATACCACTACGCTGTTCCCGCGAGGCATTGGCGATCTCTTCCATCAGGCCGCTGACACTGGTCACCGAGGAAACGATCTCTTCCATGGCGCGGCCCGCCTGCTCGATCAGCGTGGCACCGCTGTTCACCTGTTCGCCCGAACCGGTGATCAGCCGGCGAATGTCTCGGGACGCCTCTGCGCTACGACTGGCCAGGTTGCGAACCTCTTCAGCGACAACCGCGAACCCGCGGCCGGCCGAACCGGCGCGTGCCGCTTCTACAGAGGCGTTCAGTGCCAAGATGTTGGTCTGGAAGGCGATGTTGTCGATCATGTCGACGATTTCCGCCATCTGGCGCGAGCCATCCTGGATTTGTGCCATCGTGGTCTCGATGTCCCGCATCATCTCGCCACCCTGTTGCGCGCGTTGACGCGTCTGAGACGCGGCCCGAGTGGCCGTTTCAGCGTTATCGGCATTGTGGCGAACAGTCTGGGTCAACTGCTCCATGCTGGACGCCGTTTCGACGATGGCAGCGGACTGCTGGTCGGTGCGCACTGCCAGATCCTGATTACCGCTGGCAATCTGGCCGGCACCGACATTGACCCATTCGGCGCTGGCACGAACGTCGGCGAATGTCCGAGATAGTCGCTGGCGCATGCTTTCGATCGTGAACAGCAGACTGTCTGTGTCCTTCGCCTTGAGAACCAGCGCCTGGGAGAAATCGCCCTCAGCGATCTTCTGGATACTCTTGCGAGCATGTCCGGGGTCACCACCCAGCCGTCCAAGAACATTGCGGATGACCCAGGCGACGATCAGTGATAGCAAACCGCCGATCGCGGCGATAAGCGCCAGATAGACAGCGGCGCCGTCTGCCAATACAGCGTCGATGTCATCGACGTAGACGCCCGTGGCAATCTGCCAGTCCCACTGCGGCACGCGCATGACGTAGCTGAGCTTGTCGTAAGTCTCATCGCCATCGCTACGACGCGAGGCGTAGGGGACGAGACCACCATCGGGTTGCTGGGCGGCCGCGAACATTTCGCGATAGAGATAGACGCCGTCGGGATCCTGATAGTCCCGCATGCTATCGCCCACCGCACGTCGCGGATGTTCGACGATCTCGAGGTTGGAATCGAACACGAAGATATAACCGTCGGCACCGAATCCCAGATGGGCAAGGGCGTTGCGCGCCTGCTGCTTGGCATCCGCTTCGGTCAATTCGCCGTTTTCCGACTGACTGACGTAGTTGTCGACCAACTGCTTGGCACTTCCGATGAAGTACTGGAGGCTCTGGACACGCTGCTCCACCAAATTCTCCCGCATGGAGTAGAGCGACCACCCCGCCACCATGATCAAACCGACCCACATCAACCCCAACGTGGCCCATAACTTGCGACGCATCGTCCACTCTCGAAAATTCAGCATGGCATCTTCACCTGGATTCTTTGATCGTCACCACGCCTGCCCCTATGGCGAAGCTGATGGTATTAGCGCGATAGAAGAGTTATCGGCTTAACGGGGATCAGCTTTATCTTTATTAGACCAAAGTCTCGAAAGTAAATGACTCCATGTCAGGCATAAAAAAACCGCAGCCCAGGGCTGCGGTTGATGTCTTTTATTGTTGCTGATTCATTCAACGACGGATAGATCAGGCGCTTTCGGCGGTTCGCTCGACGAGCTGCATCTCTTCGTGGGTCAGAAGCTTTTCAATATCGACCAGCACCAGCATGCGGTCCTCCAGGCTGCCGATACCGCTCAGATAATCCGACGATAGCGTAACCCCGAACTCCGGCGCCGGCTTGATCTGATCCGGTGCCAGACTCATAACGTCCGAGACACCATCCACGACGATACCCACGATGCGGTCATCGACATTGACCACGATCACCACCGTCTGACCGTCATATTCGACCTTGTCGAGATGGAACTTGAGCCTCAGGTCGATGATGGGAACGATAACCCCGCGTAGATTGGTGACCCCCTTGATGAAATCCGGCACGTTGGCGATCCGGGTGACGTTCTCGTAACCGCGAATCTCCTGCACCTTGAGGATATCGACCGCATACTCCTCATCGCCCAAGGAGAAGACCAGATATTCGCGGCTCGCGGCGTCGTTAACGACAGCGTTCATGCTCGCTTGCGTACTCATACTAGCGATACCTCTTGTAGGTTTTGACGTTTCGTCTCGTGGCGCTGCTGCGATTTGCGTCGATCGAGGCGATGAAGGTCGGCGATATCGAGAATCAGGGCAACGCTACCGTCGCCCAGGATAGTGGCTGCGGAAATACCCGGCACTTTGCGATAATTGGTTTCGAGGTTCTTGACCACGACCTGCTGCTGGCCGACCAGGTCATCGACCAGCAAAGCATAGCGGCGCCCCTCGCCCTGGACGATGACAGTGATGGCCTCGGTCAATTCGGTCTTGGCATTGGCCACGTCCAGGGCATGATGTAGCGCAATGATCGGCAGATATTCATCGCGTACCTTGAGCAGTTGATCGTCGCCCGCCATCGAGTAAATATCGTCGGGCTGCGGCTGCAACGATTCGAGCACCGCGTTGAGCGGCAGCAGGAAAGTTTCGCCACCACAGCGAATCGACATGCCATCCAGAATCGCCAACGTGAGCGGCAACACGATCCGGGTTGTCGTTCCCTGACCAGTTTTGCTCAGGATCTCGACATGCCCTCCCATGGCCTGGATATTTCGCTTGACGACGTCCATGCCGACGCCACGCCCGGAAACGTCACTGACCTGTTCGGCGGTCGAAAAACCGGGGGCGAAGATCAGTTGCCAGACGTCGTCGTCGCTCATCGCGTCGGTGACGGCGAGACCACTCGACCTGGCCTTGGCCAGAATCTTTTCCCGATTGAGCCCGGCGCCATCGTCGATCACTTCAATCAGAATATTCCCCCCCTGGTGCTGAGCAGACAGGGTGAGATGGCCGGTCGGCGATTTGCCGGAGGCTTCGCGCTTTTCCGGGGATTCCAGACCATGATCCAGGCTGTTGCGTACGAGGTGGGTCAAGGGGTCGATGATGCGCTCGATCAGGCTCTTGTCGAGCTCGGTGGACTTGCCCTCGGTGATGAGCTCGACGTCCTTGCCCAGCTTGGCAGCCAGATCGCGCACCAACCGAGGAAAGCGGCTGAACACATAATCCATCGGCATCATGCGAATCGACATCACCGACTCCTGCAGATCGCGAGCGTTGCGCTGCAGGAGGTTCATACCGTTGACCAGCGGCCCATGAGAAACGATGTCCAGATCACTGGCCGTCTGCTCGAGCATCGACTGGGTAATGATCAGCTCACCGACCAGGTTGATGATCTGATCGACCTTGTCGACCGGCACACGAATGGTATTGGACTCACCGCCTTTCGCGCTTTTGCCGCCAGACTTGGCTGCAGCCCGAGCCGGCGCAGCTTCAGCCTTGGCGGTCGCCTGGCCGGGCTTCTGTTCCTCAGGTATCTCGCGCGCGGGAGCTTCAACGGGCTTCGATTCCGTTGCCGCCGCTTCACCGGCGCCACCCTCGGCCGCAGGGACCTCATCGGCATGGATCGACAGCTGTTCCGGTTCGATGATGAAACAGAGAACTGCTTCTATGTCGCCCTGTGATTCGGTACTATCCAGGAGCACCTGATACCGAGCCGCATCACCCGACTGTGAGACGATCGTGCCGAAATGCTCGAGTTCGTCGACCAGCAGATCACGGTCCTTGTCATTGACTCCCGTCAGGGTGATAGCCAGTCGTCGGGTACTATTCTTGCCAGCATCGCCACCTTCCTGGTCATGTTCTGACACAGCGGGTAATTCCGCCGAGGGCTTCGGCTCCGCAGCAGCCGCCACTGCCGGCGCTGCGTCTCCTTGGCCAAGCTCATCCAACGCCATCTGCTGCAGGACGCGGGAGATCCGTTCGAACGCCTCGGCATCGGGCTCGCTGCCGTTGCGATAGGCATTCAACTGGTCATGAAGCATATCTTTGGTTTCCAGAAACGTGTCGACGATATCCCGTCGTAAAGTGAGCTCGCCACGCCGGGTATGGTCCAGCAAGTTCTCGAGCAGGTGGGTCGTTTCCTGCAAGACGGTGAACCCAAAGGTGCCCGCGCCTCCCTTGATGGAGTGCGCCGCGCGAAAGATCGCATTGAGCTCCTCGACATCGGGATCGTCGACATCGAGATCCAGCAGCAGGCGCTCCATATCTGCCAGCAGCTCTTCGGCTTCTTCAAAGAAAGTGTCGTAAAAATCAGAAATGTCCATGAGCACCTGCCATAGAAGCCCTGCCAAAAGGGCGTGAACGCGTTTTCATCAACCCGCAGAATTCGGTCCGGCCGCACTGCCACCGTTACCGTCACTAATGCTATCTCAAACCTTGCCACCGTCACCGCCCGGATCACTACTGCCGACGTTATCCGCCAAGGGCGTCGCGAAATCGGAAGGCAGCGGCGTTTTCTCCTGCTGCTCGATCGCCTTAGCCGCCCGGTTATCCAGCACCACGATACTGATCCGGCGGTTCACATCGTCGCTGGGGAGCGTATTCGGCAGGGTAATACGCGATCCCATGCCGGCGACTCTCAATAGCTTGTCAGGCGCCAAGCCTGCCGCAATCAGCTCACGTCGCGAGGCATTGGCGCGATCGGCGGACAGTTCCCAGTTACTGTATCCCTTTTCCCCACCGGCATAAGGAAGATCATCGGTGTGACCACTAATACTGATGGGATTGGGCATTTCGTTGAGCACGGGGGCGATTCGACTCAGGATCTTCTGCATGTAGGGCTCGAGACGATCGCTACCGAGTTCGAACATCGGCCGCTTGTCGCTGTCGACGATCTGCACGCGTAATCCCTCTGGCGAGAAATCCATCCGCAGCTGCGAACTCAGCTCCCTGAGCTGCGGATCGCTCTGGATCACGCTCTGCAGACGATCGCGCAGATTGCGCAAGTTGCGCTGTTCGTCACTCGAACGCGTCTGCTCCTGCACATTCACACGTCGCACTTCACCATCGGTCTTGGTGGGATTGTCGCCCCCCCCAGGTATGGCACTGGTGCTCGCCGTTGACTTGTCGCCGCCCGTCAAAGCTACCGCCAATGGCGTTCGGAAGTACTCGGCGATATGCTCCAACTGGCTCGGGGTGGCCGTGGAAAGAATCCAGAGAACTAGAAAGAGTGCCATGAGCGCGGTCATGAAATCGGCGTAGGCGATCTTCCAGGACCCACCATGATGCGCCGCTGCCTGGACCCGCTTGCGCTTGATGACAAGCGGGCGTCGCTCACCACCGCTACTCATGACCCATCCGTCCCCGTGCTGCGCAATGTCTGACCGCTGGAGCGAACATGTTCCTCGAGCTCGCTGAACGACGGCCTAACTGCGGTGAACAGCGCCTTGCGGCCGAATTCGACCGCCAGCTGCGGTGCCAAGCCATTGAGACTGGCCAGCAGCGTTACGCGAATGCATTGCAGCATTTTGGTCGCTTCGCCTACCTGAAGATTGATGTGATGCGCCACGGGTGTCACGAAACCGTAAGCCAACAGAATGCCGACGAAAGTGCCGACCAACGCCTGCGCGATCATCTGCCCCATGACACCGGCACCCTGATCTGCTGCACCCAGCGCATGCACGACCCCCATGACCGCGGCCACGATACCGAAGGCGGGAAGACCGTCGCCGACGGCCGACAGCGAGTGCGCGGGAAGCTCTGCTTCATGCTGAAAAGTTTCGATTTCGTGCTCCATTAGCGCATCGATTTCGAACGGATCCATATTGCCGCTGACCATCAGGCGCAGGTAATCGGTCATGAACGCCATGATCATCGGATCCGAGAGTATCTTCGGATAATCCGCGAAGATCGCGCTGTCCTGCGGCGAGTCGATATCACGTTCAATGGCGAGCATGCCATCACGACGCGCCTTGGTCAGAAGCCGGTACTGAAGCGCCATCAGCTCCATGTACATCATCTTGTTGTAGCGCTTGGTGCGTTTGAGCTTGGAAAAAGACCGCAAGGTGGCCTTGATCGCCTTGCCGTTGTTGGCGCACACGAACGCTCCCAGTGCGGCACCGACGATCATGACGAACTCGGCCGGCTGTACCAGAGCACCAAGATGCCCGCCAATGGAGGCGTAGCCACCGAACACACTACCCAAGACGATGATGTAGCCCAATAGAATCAGCACGGAAATGCTCCCGAATACAGTGCGTGGCGAACGTGATAACTGTATCGGCAGCCGAAGCGTTGCTCTTGAGGGTAGAAATATAAGAAAAGCATGATCCGTCGAAAACGACGTCGCCTGGTGGGCATCAACGAGGAATCCATACGAAAAAAGCGGGCCCATTGGCCCGCTTCACGGTGACACGCTCAACCTAGACGGCCAAGCGATCCGCCAGCGATATCTCTATCGGGACGAACATTGGCACTGGCGATGACTTCGACATTGCCTTGGCCTTGCGGGTCTTCCCAGCACGTGACGGCGGCTGACAGATGCCACAGACGTAGTCGTGTGACGGGCTGTGTGCGTGTGCCACGAAATCGCCCTTACAAGTCTTGCAGCGAGAAAACTGTAGAAGATCGCTCTCAAAAAACCGCACCAGCGTCCATGCGCGCGTCAAGCCCAGCGTGGGCTCCACCCCATCAAGTTCAACCTGCTCGAGATACAGACGATAGGCCTTGACGAACGCAGGCATCCGCTTGCAACCCAACTCCTCACTGAGGCGGCGATAGACATTGTAGAACAGCGATGAATGAATATTGGGTAGCCAGGTAATGAACCAGTCAGCAGAAAACGGCAGCATACCTTTCGGTGGAGACATGCCTCTGACTTCTTTATATAGCTTGATCAAACGCCCGCGACTCAGGTCCGTCTCGGTCTCGAGAACCTGCAGCCGTGCGCCCAACTCGATCAGCTCGATGGCCAACTGTACCTGAAGCATTTCCGCAACGAGGCTCTTGTCCGCCATGGATCAGCTCCCCTGCCGAGTGGAAAACTTAACGCGACCCGCGCCGGCCATCAACAATGAGGCATGGGTCTGTTCGAGCCCCTGGGCTCGCGGATTGTGAATCAGAAGATTGAGCTGCTCTGCGTCCGTGAATCGCAGATTACAAAGCAACTGATTAGCCCGCGAAAGTTGGGTCAACTGTTTAATCGACAAACGAATAATGGTATCTGCGAGGTCGGCATTCATATCAAGTCGAAACATCGCCGATTCACGATCCTCGTTCAGCAAGCGCTGAACCAGAAGCAGATAGGAAAGATTGAGATCTTGAATGTCGTCCAGGAGACTGTTCGGGGCCATTGTTCGATTCCCTGCGTATGGTGTTATTGGCTTCCATTGATTGAAAGCTCCGGTCGTCACAGCCACCAAGGTAGCTACATCAGTTCTTTATGATGTAGCTAGTTTGCGACTTTTTGATGAAAAAAAGCAAGCTTTGTTACCAAATTTATAGATGAGTAACGAGACAGCGAAGATCTCTTTCATCGCATATCAGTTTAACTGATTGATCTTATAAGAAATATTTCGAAACAGAGTTCCGAAGACGCTGCTACCATTGAAAACAAATAAGCCTACAGAACACATTGAATAACAAATACGTTGAATTTTACGATCAGAAATCAACGCTAAACCCGATGCTCTCCACCTGCCGAATGGTCGATCTGGCCGATCCATACCAGCAATTCTGCTATGACTTGATAAAGCGACTCCGGGATACGCGTATCAAGATCGACCTGCATTAGCAGTGCAACCAGTTCGGGTGAGTCATGCACGAAAATGCCTTCCTGATGCCCGAGCTCGATGATGCGATCGGCCAGATTGCCGTAACCTTTGGCAACGACCCTAGGGGCATCCGTACGCTCGCCGCTGTACGCCATGGCGACGGCACGTCGTCGGGCATCCGCGGTTCTGTCGCTATCGTTCACGATGATTCGCTCCCAACGCTATCTCTGCCTGCATTCCCAGCGTGGTCAGACGTTCGCGCAAAGAATCAATCTCCCGCTGGACACGGTCCCGAGTTGATGCTTCGGCAGGATCGATCTCCACGTGTAGCGCAGTCGCCTGTCGCGCTCGAAAAGTGATATCGACAACTCCCAGTGTGGGCAACCGAATCTGAACCTCTGCACGCCACTCGCCATGGCTTTCCTCACCCTGCCATGGCAAGCGATCGTCGGCCTCGACGTCATCGTCGAAAGCCGGGTCGCGGGGCAACTCCGACAAGAGCAGAGTCATAGGAACCCCTGGCCAAAGTTGCCCTTCCCAGCGCAGGTTGGGCGTCACGATCAGTTCCAACTGGTGCCTCACTATTGTCTGCAATGCATCCGAGGATTGCTGCGACAGCTGGTGCGCACGAGACATGGCTTGTGACGCCGTTGTGTCCGATGCGCCGCCCGACAAAGACGAACCTTCTCCGAGGAAACCTGCTGCTGAAAAGGACTGGGACAGGCGTGATCCCACATCCCCGGCGACTCTTGTACCCGTGCTCTCACCAAGGTTGGGCGTGGTGGAGGTCGAGCCAGCGACGGCATTCGTCTTCAAAGGGCTATGCGTCGAGCCGGGTAGGCCATGATGCAACGAAGCCCGACCGTGGCTACCGGTCAGCCCCGAAGCCAGCGGCCCCGACATGAATGTGAATGGCACTGGCGTGGACAACATCGATGTCGGCGTGAAAGGGCGAAAAGTCAGACTCAACCAGGCCTGGGGCTCGCGCATCAGTGCAGACCGGGGATATTGACCCGACATCCAGCGTTGCAGGTGAGATTCGTAGAAAGCGCCGCTCTCGCGCACACTTTGAGATAGGGCCGAGGCCAGTGAATCAGCGCCGTCCGCGGGCTGGAGCAGAAGCGAGCCGAGAGGCCGAACCGATGCTGTCTGAGTAGCGGGAAAGCGGGAAAGTAGATCGGCAATCTTCATTGCCGTCGGGCTCAAGTGCAGTTGCGATGAAGAGAGGCCGGCTTGGCTGGGAAGCGGAGCTGGCGTAGAGGGAGTCTCTCGGCCGGCCGCAGCGGAAGTAGCCACGACCCGCTCCCCGCCCTGCTGGTGTAGCCGGGAATCGCTACGAGCCGGCTGAATCGCATCCGAGGATGTCGCAGCCGATACCGGCAATGGCTGGTCCTTGATGACCGGCGTATCGACTCTCTTGCCGAGAACCTGATGCAACAGGGTGTCGATTATCGGCGTAATGCCGCTCACGTGCGCTCGTCGGTCGATACTGCGCGCAGTCGTGATGCAATGCTGCCACGCCCCGCCTGATACGCCTGTCCCAGCGCCTGCTGCCGGCGAGAGCTCCCGATGAGATGACTCAACTCTTCGCGCCGAGATTCCAGCAAACGCCGAGTCTCGGCGTCCTGCGTCAGAATCTGCTCGAGCAGGCCGAATTTCTGGTCACGCTCCGAATCGACCAACGGCTGCACGTCATCCAGAGATCTCACTCGCTGCAGAGACACCACGTATCCAGCCTCGCACTGAACCAGTGATTCCCACTCCTGCTCCCGCGCCAAGCCCAGCATCTGGCTCGACACCTCAAGCAATTGACGGTATTGCTCGATGACCGACGAGGCTGATGTCATTCGATTACACTCCCCCGACCATGTCAGTTGGCACGTGCCGAAGTCCACGCCAACCGGAGCCAATGTTTTCGAGAAGTGACGCGGCCTGATCCAGAGCCGCCATATCGTCACGCAAATTGGCCTGTAGCAGCAGCCGAGCAACGTAGTCGTAGAGCTGACCCAGATTATCGGCGATATCACCGCCTTTCTCATGGTCCAGCGCCGCGGCCAGACCATTGTTGACGATGTCGATCGCTTTGGAGATAGCCACGCCCTTGGCCGCTCGATTACCGTCCTGCATGTGCAGACGGGCACTGGCGATAGACGCCTGGACACCATCGAAAAGCATGACGATCAGCTGGTGGGGGTCGGCGGACATGACCGCCGATTCAACCCCAACCCGCGCGTACGCGCCTGCGCCCCGTCGTGAATTCATCATCGTTGAGACCTATTACTGTTTGGTTTGCGCGCTCAAGGCGTCGAACTGTTGGGTCAGATAATCACTGGTGGAGTTCATCTGAGAAACCAGAGAGTCCAGACTGGCGAATTGCGTTCGATAACGGGCAACCGTGGCATCGATAGATTCCTGGGTCCGGGCGTATCGGTCACTCAATCGCTCCAGCGTGGAATCGATACCATCAGTGGCAATCTGCAACAAGCCTCCATCGTCGAGAATGCCGCCCATGGTGTCATCGATACTGGCGGACATACCGCCTTTCCCATCGACGCCGGCAAAAAACTGGCTGACCGCGTCACTGTCGGTTGAAATTGCCGCATTCAGCTTGTCGTCATCGACTTTCAGCGTGCCGTCGAGCTGTCGCTCGATGCCCAGATCCGACAACATCGACAGCGCGCCGTCACCATCGCTATAACCGAGCGCACCACGCAGACGGGATTCGATGCTGCGCATGGTCGAGTTGCCCAGCAGCACACCGGCGGATTCTGATTCTGAGTCGTAGGAGGTAAGACTGTCGGACGTACTCTGAAAGCTGTTATAGGCTGTGACGAAGGCCTTGACCGCCTTGGTCATCGACGCCGTGTCCTTGGACACGCTGAGCGTTTCCGCCCCCTCCGTGATCGAAGTCAGGTTGAACGTGACGCCCTCGAGCGCGCCTTCGACCGTGTTGGATTGGCTGGTGATCGAAATGCCATTGACTTCCAGCTTGGCATCTTGGGCGGATACAGTTTCATTGAATCCGAATAGGCCGTCACCATCGCTCACTTCAATCGCCGACTGCGTTCCCGTTTCTTCGGACGTGAGCGTCAGCTGGTATTCAGAGCCATTGAAGACAATCGAAGCGGTCGCGCCGGTATCCGCCTTATTGATCGAGTCCCGGATATCTTCCAGCGAGTCGTCACTCCCAATGACGATGTCGATTCTGGCACCCTCACCAACGCTAATTCCCAAAGTGCCGGTTTTCCCCAACGCCTCGGTTTTCTCTGCACCCAGACCTGCCGAAGCCAATGACTGAGCCTGCGCAAGGCTCGACACCGAGACCTGATAACGCCCCGCGACCGCATCACCCGTGGTAGTGGCCGTAACGGCATCGCCTGTCATCGAACTGGTGACAGCCGCAAAGGTCTCGGGATCGCTCAACTTGTTCGCGGCATCACGCAACGCGGTCAAGGAGCTCTCGAGCGAGCCGAAGGCGGATAACTTGGTCTTGTAGCTCTGCTGCTGAGCGACGATCGGCGTGAGCTTCTGTTTTTCCGCATCTTCCAAGTCATCGAGCAATCCGCTCAAATCCAGCCCGGAACCGATTCCCAGCGACGATATAGTAGCCATGTAACCTCTCTATGCCTGGCGCACTTTGTAACACGACGATCACGACGACAGGCGCCGATTAGGCGCACTTTAATGCCTCAGTTTCCTGATCGGCTGTTACCGGAGAAACTTTAGCAATGGCTGATCTTCTTTTTCGCCCTCCCCAATCCCGGGAAACACCAACCTTGGGTGGTCAGGGAGCCACCGGATAAGCGATCATAGGCCACCCACAATTTCGCTACTCTCTGGAGAAGACATGGACGCAACCTCCCTGCAGGCCAATTATCGCTTGTGGCAGCGTTTTCAGCGCCAGGAACAGTTGAGCCGCGAACATCAGGCCGCTCTACGCAAACTAGCGGAAACCGGGGCGATGGCATCACGTGTCACCGAAGCCTACCGCAGCATGGCCGACCGTGGTGCCAAGGAAGGCGCCAGCTACCGCGCCCTGTTTCAGCGCCAGCGCGAGAATGGCGACAATCTAGCCTGCGAGGGCTGGTTGTTCGTGCGTCGCGTCCTCGCGGAAGGCGGCACCACCCGCATTCGAGCCACGCTGTTCGAATCCTTCACACTGGAAGAGGGTGAAATCACACCCTCCCCGGAAATCCCGAAGAAAATCACACTGGATATTTACGACGAATTGCTGGTCCAGAAAAGTATGACACTGGGCTGTCGCACCGATCGCCACGACGATGAACGAGACACGCGCTTCATTACCTTCCTGGACAGCGTCCGCGGCGATCTGCACCAGTACCTGTAACGGCCCGCTCGGAAACCGGCTCCGGCTTGCGGATTCCGATCGGCAAACGCTTTTGATTCGACCCTGGGAGATTTTTCGATGGCCAATACACCTCACCCTTCCAAAGTCCATTTTTCGGCGCTGCCGCTGGAAAATCTGGACGGCGTCAGCGGCATTGTGCAACCGGTGGCCAAGACACAGTCCGTGACCCTGGAAAGCTCTGCCACCATGCTGGTTACCGACTTCAGTGTCAGCCATCCCTACACTCTGCCCACCGGCAGCACGATTGAGCAAGCGCGGGAGACCATGAAGCAGGCTGGCGTCGGTCTACTGATGCTGATCAACGCCAGCACCACCTTTACTGGCGTGATCAATGCCCACGAGCTGATTGGAGGCCGCCGCATCACATTGGCCATGCAGAAACACCAGATCGGCCGCGACGAGGTCACCGCCGAGATGATCCAGACGCCACGTAGCGAGTTGCATTCACTGTCCTACGCCAAAATTTCGCATGCCAGCGTGGGCGATCTGGTCGAGACGCTCAAGACGTCGGGTGACCAGCACGTTCTGATCACCGAACCCGACGGTAGTGGCGCCTCACAGATTCGCGGCATCATTTCGGCGTCCAATATCAGCCGCGCGCTGGGCGTCAATCTGAACCATCTGCCAGAGGCCCGGACATTCTCGTCGATCTGTCATGTCATCCTCGGCCACGACCTCTGATGCTGTCATGAGTGTCGCGACAAGAGACTCACCATCTTCCATTCTGGTGATCTACACCGGTGGCACAATCGGGATGCGCAATAGCGACCGGGGTCTGGTGGCCGCTGGCGATTTCGGCACCCGAATGGCGGCGGCGCTATCGGCGCTACCGCCCGGTCGGCGAAGCGAGCTTCCCGACTACGTCGTCTGGGAATCGCCCGCTCCGATCGATTCCAGCAGTGCCACGCCTGAAGACTGGGCAACGCTGGCGGCGCTGATTGCCGAGCGCTATCAGGACCACGCCGGTTTCGTGGTGATCCACGGTACCGACACTCTGGCGTGGTGCGCTTCCAGCCTGGCCTTTCAGCTGCAAGGCTTGACCAAGCCGGTCATCGTGACGGGCTCCCAGAAGCCGCTGGAGTCAGACGACAGCGACGCCATCACCAACCTGGAAGCCTCGCTGGCTTTTGCGGCACAGACCGCCGTGAGAGAAGTGTGCGTGAGCTTCGGAGGCCACCTGCTGCGGGGATGCCGAGCGAGAAAATGGTACACTCAGGACGCGTTGGGGTTCGAAAGCCCGAACTGGCCACTGCTGGGTGAAATGGTGGACCACTGTCCGATCATCTACACCCCACGCTGTTGGCCAGCGCGCGGCGCGCCACGTTTCGAGCTGGACTCCGGCCGCCCCCCTGTCGTCATTCGACTGGCTTTGTGGCCCGGCATTCGAGCTCAGGACGTGGCTCGATGGCTGGAAGATGATTCTCTTCGCGGTGTCGTCATCGAGTGCTGGGGAAGCGGCAATCTGCCAGAAGATGACGCCTTGCTCGGCGTCCTGGCTCGCGCGAGTGCCGAGGGCAAGGTCATGGTTGCCGTCAGCCAATGCCCTGTCGGGGGCATCAACCCCGGTGCCTACGCAACCGGTCAGACGCTCAAGGAGATCGACATTCTATCCGGCGATGACATGACCCCCGAGGCCGCTCACAGCAAACTCACCCACCTGCTTGGCCGAGATCTGTCTCGAGAGGATCTGAGACATAGACTACTAACCTCTCTCGTCGGCGAGCGAGGGTTCTTCACTCCGTAAGCGAACTACACGAATCAGTGACCACCTTGGACCCTTTGCAGGCTCCAGACCGTTTGCACGCCACAGGTTACCCGCATGACAACCTCGACTTCATCCAGCGCTTCCACACCGGTCGTCGTGATCTATTCCGGCGGGATGGATTCCTACACGGTACTACATCGCGCCATCCGCGGTGGTTACGACGTTCACGCATTGTCGTTTCACTATGGGCAGCGCCACGCTCGCGAACTCGACGTCGCGCGACGTGTCTGCACCAACCTCGGCCTCTCGCATCGAGTCGTCGATATTCGAGCCATTCATCAGTTGATCGGCAACTCGGCGTTGACCGATAGCGAACGGGCCATGCCGAAAGCGGACTACGCCGAAGACAACCTGGCCGATACCGTCGTACCCAATCGCAACATGATTCTCCTCTCGCTGGCGATCGGCTATGCGGTCAATATCGACGCGCCGATCTGCTTTTACGGCGCTCACGGTGGCGATCACGTTCTTTACCCCGACTGTCGGCCGGCATTCGTCGATCGCATGAACGATGTCGCCGCGATCGCCAATTTCGAGGCGGTCAAGATCGAAGCGCCCTACTTGCATAGCGATAAAGCCCAGATTCTTGCCGACGGCGTCGAGATGGGTCTCGACTACGCCGACACCTGGACCTGCTATCTGGGGCAAGAAATGGCATGCGGTGAATGCGGCAGCTGCCGGGAACGCCTCAATGCTTTCGCCCAGTTGGGAATGATTGACCCGATTCCCTACGTCTCGCGCTGACAGCAAGCTTTTCGGCATGCGTTGGTGACCCGAAGCGGAATGCTCACACGACGATAAACCAGGCTCTGTTCCAGTAAATCAATCTGCCAAGTCAACGACGGGCAAGTCACAGCCCGGCGAATCAGAGCCGGGAAAACCGAACCCTGGATCGATCCAGCACGGAATCATGCATGTACAGCGTCAAAGAAGCCTTCTACACCTTGCAAGGGGAAGGCGCTCAGGCCGGTCGGGCCAGCGTCTTCTGCCGATTCACAGGCTGCAACTTATGGTCTGGCCGGGAACGAGATCGCGCCGGTAGCCAGTGCACCTTCTGCGATACCGACTTCGTCGGAACCGACGGCCAGAACGGCGGCCAATTCGCCGATGCCGCGACTCTAGCGTCGCATCTCGAACGGCTGTGGCCGATGACCGCATCGGGCAGGCATCGACGCTATGTAGTCTTCACCGGCGGTGAGCCGCTGTTGCAGCTGGATAAGACATTGATCGAAGCAATGCACGCCAGAGGCTTCGAAATCGCCGTCGAGACCAATGGCACACTCCCGGCTCCGGCAGGCATCGACTGGATCTGCGTCAGCCCCAAGCGCGACAATGCCCTGCGTCAGACGCAAGGGGACGAGTTGAAACTGGTCCACCCGCAAGCGGGCGTTGATCCCCAGACCTTTGTCGAGCTGAATTTCACTCACTTCTTTCTGCAGCCGATGGACCTCGCCCCCGGCGCCATCGTTACCGATGGAAGCCCGATGGAAGCCACCGTCGATTACTGTATGCACCATCCACAGTGGCGACTATCACTGCAGACTCACAAGATCGCGGGGATCGATTGATGACCCTGTTCGTCAATAATCTAACCAATATCGATGCATCGATCTGGTCTCCTCAGCGGGGCCTGAGCGGTGCCAGCTGGCACGTCGACGTCGAACTCGACGGCGAGCTGGGCGAGGATGGCATGCTGTTCGACTTTGGCGAGGTCAAGCCATGGATCAAGTCACGTCTGGATGGTGGACTGGATCATACCCTGCTCGTGCCGACCCAGGCCGCGGGTGTCAAGATCGAGGAATGCAGCGAAGGACTGCACATGGCTGCCGAACTTCCATTTCCCTTCGAGTTACGTGCGCCCCGCCAGGGCTTCACGCTATTTCCCTGGGGCGAAGTAACCGCGGAACGTCTGGGAGCGCATCTCAGCAGCGAACTCAGCAAACGCCCGCCACCGCGTGTCGAAGCAATCCGCGTTCGTCTTCGCGAGGAGCTCGTCGATGGCGCCATCTATAGTTACAGCCATGGCCTCAAGCATCACAAGGGCAACTGCCAGCGAATCGCCCATGGGCATCGCTCCCACCTCAGAATCTGGCGGGACGGCCAGCGCGACTCCGAGCTCGAAATGGTCTGGGCTCAGCGTCTGGACAATGGCTATCTCGTCGACGAGGCCGACATCGTCAATCCTCGGCGCAAGGACGATATCATGCGAGTACGATATCGCTCCGCGCAGGGGCAATTCCAGCTTCATCTGCCGAAGGAGCGCTGCCACACCCTCTCCGCGCCAACCACCGTCGAGAACATTGCGACCTGGCTCGCCCAGCAGATCGCGCTGTCCACTGGCGCACATATCCGCGTGCAGGCATTCGAAGGGATCGACAAGGGCGCGCTAGCAGAAAGCCGAGGAACGCCCGTTGTTGGCTAGACTGGCCAGAATAAGTCAGTCGCCATTAGCGAAGCTGCCAACGATGAAACTGAAATGGGTGAGGCTAGACCGCGCCAGCCTCACCCTGAAAAGGAGACCTAAATGAGCTGCCGCGCTGGCTGTGGCGCCTGTTGTATTGCGCCCTCGATCACTTCGCCGATACCCGGCATGGCAGAAGGAAAACCTGCCGGGGTTCGCTGCGTTCAACTAGACGGCAGCAACCTGTGCCGTCTGTTCGGCGATCCACGACGACCCGATGTCTGCCAGCGCTTCGATTATGATCCCGAACTATGCCTCGATAACCGTGAGCAGGCGCTGACCGTGTTGACGCAATGGGAGCGCGCCACCCGCTAGACGCACGTCAGGGCTACCGCTGTCTCATCGATTCACCTCCGCGCGAGGAAAGGCGAACCAGCACCAGGGCTCACACTCTCCCGAGAAAAACTTCAAGAAAGCTTCGGACATGCGGCCCAGGATCTCGATGACGGTTTCCCAGTAATGAACCGTCTCGCGCTCTCGATACGCGGCGCGCGCATGCTCGAAAAACGTCTGACAGTGATTCCATTGCTCGGCGACGATGAAGCCTTCCTTCCGCGTAACGCCAACTGCTGCGGCAGTCCCTGTGGAATTGCCGTGGATGCAAAATAGCGGATAACAGCCGTTGAAGAATCCTCCCGACTTACGGTTGGGATACCGTTTAGCCAGAAAGGTCGCCAGGGATGAAGCAAGGCCGCACTCGCCTTATTGGGGCGCGTGCGGCCTTATGGGTACATCAATCTACCAAGACTTCAGTTCCGCTCGATATCGGCTTCGTCCTGTAGCGTTTGACTTAGCCCCTGGATGACGATCTGCGCTTGAAGACGCTGAGCCAGTCGAGTCGCAAAGTCCGCATCGTCGGCGCTGGCATCCCCAGCCTGGACCAATTCGACACCGACGATAGCCACGCCGTTCTGACTATCGACTTGGCCCCAGACCATGTTATCGGCCTGCGGATGCGGAAGACGGAACGCCTCCTGACGAATGGCTTCCGGCACGCTATCGGCATCCCGGGTCACAGCGTCGGCCTGCTGCCAGTCCAGGTCCGATACGCTCTTGCCATCGCGCAACGACTCTACCGCCTCGGTCGCGAGCGCCTTGAGCGCCTGCTGAGTCTGCTGGGATTTGACCGCAGCCATGACCTGATCCCTCACCGCGTCGAGCGGTAACGTGCTGGCATCGCGATGATCCAGGACGTGCAGCACGACACGCTGCTGGGTATCCGTCTCGATCACGTCACTATTATAGCCGTCTTCCTTGACGTCGGAAGAGAATGCAGCGGCGGCGGCGTCCGGGTTGGCGAGCACGCCTTCACCACCGGCATCCTGGGAAAACCAATCGCTGGTCTGAACCTTCAAGCCCAGGTCACTGGCGACGGTCGAAAGATCATCCGCCTCGTAAGCATCGTCAGTGAGCTTCTGGACTCGCTCGTTGAACAATGACTGAGACTGCTCGAGCTTGACCTGCTGTGTCAGCGCCTCGCGGTCTTCCTCGAACGATGGAATATCGACGCCAGTGACCTTGATCAGATGAAGCCCGTACTGGGTCTGCACGACTTTAGACACCTGACCCGGATCGAGCGAAAACGCCGCATCGTCGAACTCGTCCCCGAAAAATCCTTTCTGAATGGCGCCAAGGTCACCACCCTTGTCGGCCGATGATTGATCGTCAGAGTATTCACGCGCCAGAGCGGCAAAATCTTCGCCCTTATCGAGCTTCGCCGTCACCTCGGCCAAGCGGTCGCGAGCCTCCTGTTCAGTACGATCATCACCGAAAGTCACCAGAATATGAGACACGTCGCGCGGCGCTTCCGCGCGAGCCTTGTCGTAGGCCTGCTGCAACTGGTCACCGGTAACATCGACATCCTTGGCGACGTCTTCCTGGTTCAGCACGAGATAGTTGACCTTGACCTGCTCGGGCCGACGATAATCCTGCTGATGTTGATCATAGTATTGCTGCAGGTCGGCATCGCTAGGCGCCACGGGTTGCGAGAGATCCGCTGGCGTCAGCTGGGCATAACGGAAGGTCCGCTGTTGCTGTTGCAACGCGGCCAGACGCTGTTTCTCTGCCGGCAGCATGAATGTCGATGCGGCTAACCCCTGCTGAACCTGGCGCCTCAAGGTGTCGGCGCGCAGCTCACGGCGAAATGAGGAAGGTGTATAGCCGGCCTGAGCCAGACGGTTGGTGAACAACTCGTCGGAGAAACGACCGTCCTGATCCTGAAACTCGGGCAGCGACACGATCAATCGATCAAGTTGGCCTTCCGAGATATGAAGGCCGCCTTCGCTGGCATATTGATCCAGCGTACGCTGGCGAATCAGCTGATCGAGTACCTGACCGCGAAACTGTCGCTCCTGCTCGGGTGGAACCTGTCCTGAACGAATGCCTCGCTGGACCTGCGTTTCCACCGCCTGACGACTGATGGACTCGCCATTGACGGTCGCCACATCGTTACTTCCGGAAGAGAAGTAGCTGACCAGAGATTCCGCGCCAAAAAGCGCGAAAGTCACGATGATGGCCCCGACGATGACTTTTGCCACCCACCCCTGGGAGCCCTCACGAATTCGTTGCAGCATGCTGTCCTCGCATGTCGATTACCCAATATTGCGCGCGTATCGTACACCGTCTTGCCACGATGGCGCACCCACGCACACGACATTGATGATCCATGCTGCAAAGGCCCCGCCCTTGCAGTACGACAATAAAAAAGCGCATCGCTGAGGCGATGCGCTTATGTTTGCGGGCTTCCATCAACCGGGAGGCTTGAACCTGCCGCGGCGACCGGAATGTCGACCCGCGCGACGGAGCGAAACTTAGTTCACCGCGTCTTTGAGCGCCTTGCCTGCCTTGAAGCTCGGCACTTTGGCAGCGCTGATGTCGATCGGCTTGCCAGTCTGCGGGTTACGGCCGGTACGCGCTGCACGCTCCTTGACCGCAAAAGTCCCGAACCCTACCAATGCTACGGAATCGCCCTTCTTCAGGCTGTCGGACACGGACTCAATCATCGCGTCGAGTGCACGCGTGGCAGCCGCCTTGGGAATATCGGCAGACGCAGCAATGGCTTCAATCAGCTCGGATTTATTCACGCTTCACCCCTTGACTATATACGAAATTAGCAGGACATCGATGCGCAATCGGAAACGCGATCACGTTCCGATCACTATCAAAACAGGTGGGCATTTTATAGCAATGCCGAGATTCCACTGTCAATCAAGATCGTCAGAAAAACCGCGTCATATCGGGCCTGACGCATGAAATTTGCGCATCGACAAAATCAATGTGTGCTGACATTGGTTTGCGAAGAAGCTACATCTTCAGCGATCTTGTCATCGTCGTCGATAGGATTCATCAAGGCCGTTGACAACACATCATCAATCCACTTAACCGAACGAATGTCCAATGCATTCTTGATATTGTCAGGCACCTCTTTGAGGTCCCGACGATTCTCTTCCGGTATGAGTACGGTCTTTATACCACCGCGCCGTGCAGCCAGCAATTTCTCCTTGAGCCCGCCGATTGGCATGACCTCGCCGCGCAGATTGACTTCACCCGTCATCGCGACGTCACAACGCACCGCACGTCCGGTATAGGCCGAAACCATTGCCGTGACCATTCCCACGCCGGCACTCGGCCCATCCTTAGGGGTCGCCCCTTCGGGAACGTGAATATGCAGATCTTCTTTCTCGAAGCGCTCAGGGTCGATACCGAACTGGCGCGCGCGCGCGCGCACCACGGTATGCGCGGCACTGACAGACTCCTTCATGACATCGCCCAACGAGCCAGTCTTGTTGACTCGTCCCTTGCCAGGGGTCACCACGGACTCGATGTATAGCAACTCGCCACCTACCGAAGTCCACGCCAGTCCGGTAACGCGGCCGACCTGGTGCTCCTGGTCCGCTAGACCATAACTGTAGCGTCGAACGCCCGCGTAGCGCTCGATAT
Organism: Salinicola halimionae; assembly: GCF_003206065.1. GTDB lineage: Bacteria > Pseudomonadota > Gammaproteobacteria > Pseudomonadales > Halomonadaceae > Salinicola > Salinicola halimionae. The sequence continues at coordinate 1,438,543 of NZ_PZJQ01000004.1, forward strand.
CATCCGCGGAGAGAGTTACCCCGGTCTGCGCACCCTGGCCCTTCTCCGCTTCGAGACGTTCGCGAAGTACCTTGCGGCTTACCTTCGCGATCTGTCGCTCGAGTTCGCGCACCCCGGCTTCTCGGGAATAGTAACGGATCAGCTCGAGGATAGACTCGTCACCGAATGCCAGCTCGCCGTCCTTCAAACCATTGGCCTTGATCTGCTTTGGAATCAGATAGCGCTTGGCAATGGCGAGCTTCTCGTCCTCGGTATAACCGGGAAGGCGAATGACTTCCATTCGATCCAGCAAGGGTCCCGGGATATTCATCGAGTTGGCGGTGCAGATGAACATCACGTCAGACAGGTCGTAATCAAGCTCGAGATAATGATCGTTGAACTTGTCGTTCTGCTCGGGATCCAGCACTTCGAGCAGCGCCGAGGAAGGATCGCCCCGGTGGTCCATGCCGATCTTATCGACTTCATCGAGGAGGAACAGCGGATTGCGCACGCCGGCCTTGCTCATGCGCTGAATCAACTTGCCAGGTAGAGAACCGATGTAGGTGCGCCGATGGCCGCGAATTTCGGATTCGTCACGCACGCCACCCAAGGCCAGACGAACGTATCGCCGATTCGTCGCGCGGGCGATTGACTGGCCGAGCGACGTCTTGCCGACACCGGGAGGGCCGACAAGGCATAGCACCGGCCCCTTGAGCTTCTTGACCCGCTTCTGAACGGCAAGATACTCGAGGATCCGTTCCTTGACCTCTTCCAGGCCATGATGATCTTCGTCGAGCACCTTGGCGGCATGCGGAAGGTCGTGCTTTACCCGCGTCCGCTTTTTCCAAGGCACGGAGAGCACCCAGTCCAGGTAGGAGCGCACCACCGTCGCTTCGGCAGAAGTCGGCGACATCATCTTGAGCTTACCGAGCTCCTGATTGGCCTTGTCGACAGCCTCCTGGGGCATTCCAGCTTCCTGAATGCGCTGCTCGTATTTTTCTGCCTCGTTGGGAACGTTCTCGAGTTCGCCCATCTCTTTCTGGATGGCCTTCATCTGCTCGTTGAGATAGTACTCGCGCTGAGACTTCTCCATCTGGTCCTTGACCCGCGAACGGATGCGCTTCTCGACTTGCAGCAGATCGATTTCGGACTCAATCAGTGTCATCAGATGCTCGACACGATCGCGAACGCGATCCATCTCGAGCAACTCCTGCTTGTCGCCGATCTTCAACGACAGGTGCGCACAGATCGTATCGACGAGTCGGCTCGGATCCTCGATCTCCTGCAACGAGGAGAGTACCTCGCTGGGGACTTTCTTGGACAACTTGACGTACTGTTCGAACTGGTTAAGCAGCACGCGAACCAACGACTCCTGCTCGCGCTCGCTCAACGGCTCGCTATCGCGGGCTACAGCTTGCGCGCTGATGAAGCCATCTTCATCTTCCAGCACTTGCTGGATATCCGCTCGAAAGCTCCCTTCGATCAATACCTTAACGGTACCGTCGGGCAATTTGAGCAACTGCATGATGTCGGCGACCGTACCGATGCTGAAAAGATCGTCGACACCGGGATCGTCATGGGCCGCTTCGCGCTGAGCGACCAGCAGCACGCGCTTGTCGTGCTCCATCGCCGTTTCCAACGCGCGGATCGACTTCTCGCGCCCTACGAATAACGGGATGACCATCTGCGGATAGACCACCACGTCACGCAGCGGCAAGAGCGGAAGCTTGAGTGTCTGGTCAGAGCTCTTCGCCATTACAGCAATTCCTCGACTAACTTAGGATGGATGAGCCACCAGAGCGGCAATATGAGAAGTACGTGGGGGCGCCAGCGCTCAGATGCAAGTCGCACCCTGCAAACCACCGAGCTTATAAGGGACCGATAAGAGGCAGGGCTCATAAAAGATCGAACTCATAAAAGAAAGGGGGCCATAAGGCCCCCTCGCTAGGCAGATGCCTTTACGAACAGTATTACCCGTCCTTATTGGCAACCCGACTCTCTTCCTGCTTGGGCTCGTCTTCCTGCTTGGAGTAGATCAGCAACGGTTCGCTGTCACCGGAAATCACTGAGCTATCGATCACTACCTTACTTACGCCGTCGAGCGAAGGCACATCGTACATGGTCTCGAGAAGCACTGACTCCAGGATCGAACGCAATCCACGCGCACCGGTCTTGCGTTCCATGGCCTTGTGAGCGACGGCCCGCAAGGCTTCTTCACGGAAGTCGAGAGCGACGTCTTCCATCTCGAACAGGTGAGCATACTGCTTGACCAAGGAATTCTTGGGCTCGGTCAGAATCTGAACCAGCGCATCCTCGGTCAATTCGGTCAACGTCGCGATCACCGGTAGGCGGCCGACGAACTCGGGAATCAGCCCGAACTTGACGAGATCCTCGGGCTCCACGCCAGCGAGGATATCGCCGACACCCTTATTGCTCTCTTTGCTCTTGACGGAGGCGTTAAACCCAATGCCACCCTTCTCGGCGCGATCCCGAATCACCTTGTCCAAGCCGGCAAAGGCGCCGCCGACGATGAACAGGATATTGCCGGTGTCCACTTGCAGGAATTCCTGCTGCGGATGCTTGCGGCCGCCCTGCGGTGGAACGGAGGCTGTCGTACCTTCGATCAACTTGAGCAGTGCCTGCTGCACGCCTTCACCGGAAACATCACGAGTGATGGAAGGATTGTCCGACTTGCGTGAGATCTTGTCGATCTCGTCGATGTACACAATCCCGCGCTGCGCCTTTTCGACGTCGTAATCACACTTCTGCAACAGTTTCTGGATGATATTCTCGACGTCTTCACCGACGTAACCGGCTTCAGTGAGCGTGGTCGCATCGGCGATCGTGAACGGTACATTCAGCAACCGTGCCAAGGTCTCCGCCAGCAGTGTCTTACCGCTACCGGTTGGACCAATCAGCAAGATGTTCGACTTGCCCAGCTCGATATCACTTTTACTGCTACCGCGTAGACGCTTGTAGTGATTATAGACCGCAACGGATAGCACCATCTTGGCGCGATCCTGGCCAATCACATAGTCGTCGAGCGTGTTACGAATCTCTCGGGGTACGGGAAGACGGTCCTCATCGCTCTCGGCGTCGGCTTCCAGAACCTCCTCGCGAATGATGTCGTTGCAGAGATCGACACACTCGTCACAGATGTAGACAGACGGACCCGCGATGAGCTTGCGAACCTCATTCTGGTTCTTGCCACAGAACGAGCAGTACAGCAGCTTGCCGTTGTCGTCTTTGCCTTTACCGTCGGCCATTCGTGTACCTCGTCAGGACGACGGCGCCGCGCGCCGTCGTGTGAAACCTTGACTCAAACGCTATCAGGATACCGGGCGCTTATCCAGCATGGCGTCGATCAAGCCATATTCGACGGCCTGACCCCCGTCCATGAAATTATCACGGTCGGTGTCCTGAGCGATCTTATCGATATCCTGGCCAGTGTGGTCTGCCAGAATGCGATTCAGCTTCTGCCGAATGGTCAGAATTTCACGGGTATGGATTTCTATATCCGTCGCCTGCCCCTGATAACCCCCGAGCGGCTGATGGATCATCATGCGCGAATTCGGCAAGCAGAAACGCTTATCCTTGGCGCCACCGGTCAGCAACAGCGCACCCATACTGGCGGCCTGGCCGATACAAACGGTGGACACATCCGGCTTGATGAACTGCATCGTGTCATAGATGGACATGCCCGCCGTTACCGAACCACCCGGCGAATTGATATAAAGATGAATGTCCTTGTCCGGATTTTCGGACTCCAGGAACAGTAGCTGCGCCACGATCAGGTTCGCCGTGTAGTCTTCGACTGGGCCGACCAGAAAGATGACGCGTTCTTTGAGCAGACGCGAATAGATATCGTAAGACCGCTCACCGCGCGCGCTCTGCTCCACCACCATCGGGACCAGGCCACCGGCATTACGGATGTCGAACTCGTTGTGCATCGCGATTTCCTTACATCTGGTGATTGTCAGGCCCATCGACTCGCAACCCGGCCTGCGCCGGGTTGCTTCGCTTACCAAGCACCGATCATGCCTTGGAATCGCTTTCCTCAGCCTCGTCTTCTTCGGCGGCTTCTTCGGATTGCTGTGCGGCCTGCAGCACTTGCTCGTAGCTCATGCTGACGTCGTTAACCTGGGCTTGCTCGAGAAGCTTGTCAACGGCCTTGTCTTCGAGCACAGCTGACTTGATCTGGCCCTTGAGCTCATCATTTTGCATGTACTGCTCGATGACCTGCTCGGGCTGCTGATACTGAGTCGCGAGCTCTTCGGCGCGAGCACGAATCTCGTCGTCACTGGCATCGATTTCGTGCTGCTTGATGACTTCGGCCAACAGCAGCCCGACCTTGACACGCGTCTGGGCCTGGTCAGCAAACAACTCGTTCGGCAGCTGGCTGACATCGAAGTCTTCGCCAAGGCCGAACTGCTGCGCTGCCTGCCGCTTGAGCCCGTCGGTCTCCTGCTGGATCAGCGACTGCGGCACGGTGACGTCATTGGCCTTCTGGAGCGCGTCGAGAGCCTGCTGCTTGACGCGATTCTGGGCCGCCTGCTTGACCTCGCGCTCCATGTTCTTCTTGACCTCGGCACGGAACTTGTCGGCATCGCCGTCTTCCACACCGAATTCCTTGATGAACTCGGCATCGACTTCCGGCAGCGCCTTGGCAGAGACTTCGTGTACGGTCACCTTGAAGGTCGCTTCCTGGCCTGCCAGGTGCTCGGCTTGATAGTCGTCGGGGAAAGTCACGCTGATGCTTTTTTCTTCACCCGCCTTGGCGCCCACCAGCTGCTCTTCGAAACCCGGAATGAACCGGTTGGAGCCCAGCTCGAGCTCGTGGCCCTCGGCTGAACCACCTTCGAACGGCTCGTCGCCGAGATAGCCCTGGAAGTCGATCTTGACCTGGTCACCATTTTCGGCGCCACGCTCGACCGGTTGAAATGCTGCATGCTGACCGCGCAGCGTCTCGATCATGGTATCGATATCGGCTTCTGTAATGTCCGCCTGCGGACGTTCGATGGCCGTACCCTCGATGCTGTTCAGCTCGATCTCGGGGTAGATCTCGAGTGTCGCGACGAATTCCAGATCCTTGCCGGTCTGATCGACCGTCGGCTCGATCGACGGATAGCCGGCCGGATTCAGGCTCTGCTCAGTGATCGCCCGCACGTAGTGCTGACGCATGAGCTCGCTGACGACTTCGTTGCGCACGTCTTTACCGTAGCGCTGACGCACGACCGCCATCGGGATCTTCCCTTGACGAAAGCCATTCAGACGAACGCGCTTGGCGGTGTCTTGCAGGCGCGTGGCAACGGCTTCATCAACCTCGGCTGCCGGAACCTGAACAGTGATGCGACGTTCGATCTGGGATGTCGTCTCAACGGAAACTTGCATAGATGATCCTCTACCGACGGGGGCGTTCTGTGATTGCCACTCAAAAACTGTCATTTTTAAACAGGGAGCGATTTTATGAATCCCCATGCCCACTGGCAAGCGGACTAGCGGGATAAATGGTGCTAAAGGGGGCGAAATACAAGCCTGACGATGCAAAAATCGCCATGGGAGCGAAAACTACCCGATCAATGATACAGAACCGAGCATTCTATAGCGCTAGTCAAAGGAGGAAAACGGCGATAAAACGAAAACGCCAGGACCGAGGCTGAAAAAGCCGATCGAGGACCAAGAGCGCAGGAAAGAGCGACACGCGAGAAATGGGGTGGATGATGGGGATCGAACCCACGACCACCGGAGCCACAATCCGGGGCTCTACCACTGAGCTACACCCACCATTTCGAGAATCTAAAGCAGCGATCGGCAATGGGGTGGATGATGGGGATCGAACCCACGACCACCGGAGCCACAATCCGGGGCTCTACCACTGAGCTACACCCACCATACCGATACGACATCGACCGGGAACACCGATTTCACCTAAGAAGTGGCGCGCCCAGCAGGACTCGAACCTGCAACCTACGGCTTAGAAGGCCGTTGCTCTATCCGATTGAGCTATAGGCGCATTCCAATACCGGCTGCATTTCCACCGGCGCAATGCTGTCGACATGATGGTCGGGGTAGAGGGATTCGAACCCCCGACATCCTGCTCCCAAAGCAGGCGCGCTACCAGACTGCGCTATACCCCGTCATGCTGCTTTTTGCGCCCGATGACTCTACGAGCCCTTCGATGCGCTGCGTATTCTACGGATCATTTCTGTTAGGTCAAGCCTTTACGTGCACGGGACAGGGATTAAGACACTGGTTCGAATGCAGAAACCGGTCTGCTTTCGCACTTAGGGTTCGCGGCGCGTTGACTGCAACGCTGGGCATGAGAAAATCGCCCTCTTCGTTGGCCACCCGCCAGCACCTCAAAGACTCAGAAAGGAAAGTCGATGACCGCTCAGTTGATCGATGGCAAGGGCATTGCCGGCGCTATCCGCAGTCAGGTAAAAGCCGACGTGGAGCATCGAACCCAACGCGGGCTCCGTCGCCCTGGACTGGCCGTCATTCTGATTGGACATGATCCGGCCTCAGAGGTTTACGTCAGCCACAAGCACCGAGCCTGCGAGAATGCCGGCATCCTCTCGTATAGCCATCGGCTCGAGACAACCACGACGCAAGCGGAACTGGAGGCGCTGATCGATCGTCTGAACCATGATCAGGACGTCGATGGCATCCTGCTGCAACTGCCTTTGCCGGATCATCTAGACGCCAATCCGTTGCTCGAGCGCATTCGGCCTGACAAAGACGTCGACGGCTTTCATCCCTACAATCTGGGCCGTCTGGCGCAGCGATTGCCGCTTCTGCGACCATGCACACCCAAGGGCATCATCACGCTGCTGGAACATAGCCGGATTCCGCTGCGCGGGCTCGATGCCACTATCGTAGGCGCGTCCAATATCGTCGGCCGTCCCATGGCGCTCGAGCTATTGCTGGCCGGCTGCACCACGACGATCTGCCACCGCTTTACCCAAAGGCTGGAGCAAAAGGTCCGTCAGGCCGATCTTCTGGTCGTCGCCACTGGCAAGCCCGGCCTGATCGACGGCAACTGGATCAAACCTGGCGCTATCGTGATCGATGTGGGTATCAATCGTCAGCAGGATGGAACTCTCGTCGGAGACGTCGACTTTGCCACCGCCGCCGACCGTGCCAGCTGGATCACTCCCGTACCCGGCGGCGTCGGCCCGATGACCGTCGCCACGCTACTCCAGAACACGTTGCAGGCGGCCGAAATCCACGACGCACAATAACTTTTGGCAGCAGGAGTTCAGGTGGCGTCAAGGGTCCGAACGGGTTCGCCGCTGGCGCCCAACGCTGCACCGATTCAACGGATTCGCCCAATGAATCCATTCAGTGAAAGCCTTCAACGGACTCTTTTAACAGACCCTTTCAACGGACTATTGTATGCAGACTCTCGGCATCATCGGCGCCATGGAGCAGGAAGTCGCCCTGCTCGCATCCCAACTCGACCACGCGCGCACCGAGCACCATCCCGGCGGCACCTTTCACTGCGGGGATCGCCACGGCCTTCGGATCGTGCTGCTGCAATCGGGTATCGGAAAAGTCAATGCCGCGGTCGGTACCACCCAACTGATGACGCACTATCGTCCCGATGCCATCATCAATACCGGCTCTGCTGGCGGCTTCGGCGCGGCCATGGAAGTCGGCGACGTGGTCATCTCAAGCGAAGTTCGCCACCACGACGTCGATGTGACGGCGTTCGGCTACGACATGGGTCAGGTTCCCGGGATGCCGTCAGCCTTTGCCGCTGACCCAGACTTAATCGAAGCCGCCCGCGCCTGTATCGAAAGCCTCGGCAACCTGCGGGTCCACGAAGGACTGATCTGTACCGGCGACAGTTTCATGGCCGACCCAGCGCGGGTCGATACCACACGCGCCCAATTCCCGCAGATGCTGGCCGTGGAAATGGAGGCGGCCGCCATCGCCCAGACTTGTCATCTATTCGGGTGTCCGTTCGTGGTCATCCGAGCGCTATCCGATATCGCCGGAAAGCACTCCGATCTCTCCTTCGAATCGTTTCTGGAAAAAGCGGCGACGCACTCGGCCGAGATGGTCGATGCTATTATCGCCAGGCTGGCCGGAAAGTAACCGCAGCCGAACCATGCATTACGACGAAGAACCCNNGGGTTCTTCGTTGTCGACAATCGATTTCGACAAGATCGTATGATCACGCTTGCGGCGAGTCGAAACTCCAGCGGGTCCCCTCACGGGAGTCCTTGAGCACGATACCCAATGCCGCGAGCTCGTCACGGATCCGATCGGCTTCAGCGAAATCGCGAGCATTCTTGGCAGCCGCTCTCGCCTCTATCCGCGCTTCGACCTCTTCTGCGCTCAAGGAAAGCTCGTCTGCACCGGCCTTAAGGAATTCGGCCGGCGCGCGCTCGAGCAAGCCCAGCACGCTTGCCAGCCGCTTCAACTCCTGACCCAGCGCCCCGGCATGAACCGGTTCCGCGGCGCGTAGCCGATTGATTTCACGCGCCAGATCGAACAGCACCGACAGCGCTTCCGGCGTGTTGAAATCATCGCTCATCGCGGCCGAGAATCGCTCGGCGTAGATGCCCTCGACGTCACCATGAACCAACTCGAGACCGTCGAGAGCATGATAGAAGCGTTCGAGCGATTTGCGCGCCTCGCTCAACGACTCTGGTGCATAGTTGATCGGGCTCCGGTAATGACTCGCAACCAGTAGATATCGCACCACCTCCGGGTCATGAACTTCCAGCACCTCTCGGATGGTAAAGAAGTTGCCGAGAGACTTGGACATCTTCTCGTGATTCACGCGCACCGCGCCGGCATGCATCCAGACGTTGACATAGGGCTTGCCGGTCGCCGCCTCGCTCTGTGCGATCTCGTTTTCGTGGTGCGGGAACGTCAGATCCGGCCCGCCGCCATGAATATCGAAAGTATCGCCTAGGCAGCAGGTCGACATCGCCGAGCACTCGATGTGCCAGCCAGGACGACCTTCACCCCAGGGCGACGGCCAACTGGCCTCGCCGGACTTGGCCGATTTCCACAGCACGAAATCGAGCGGGTCCTCCTTGTGTTCGTCGACATCGACACGTGCCCCTGCCCGCATATCGTCGAGATTACGATTATTGAGCTTGCCGTAGCCGGTAAACCGACGGACGCGATAATAGACATCGCCGTTGACGGCAGCGTAGGCATAGCCGCTGTCGATCAAGCGCTCGATCATCGCCACGATCTGCGGAATATGGCCGGTAGCCCGCGGCTCCGCATCCGGACGTAGCACGCCCAGTCGCGCCTCGTCCTCGTGCATCGCTGCGATCATGCGCTCGGTCAACGCCGAAATCGACTCGCCATTTTCTTCGGCACGTTTCAGGATTTTGTCGTCGATATCGGTGATGTTACGGACGTAGGTCACATCCAGCCCGGTCTGGCGTAGCCATCGCGTGATCACGTCGAATGCCACCATCACGCGGGCATGGCCCAGGTGGCAGTAGTCGTAGACCGTCATTCCGCAGACGTACATTCTCACCTTGCCGGGCTCGATCGGTTCCAGCGTCGACTTGCGCCGCGTCAACGTATTGTAGATTTCCAGCGCGCTCATGCTCTCGTTACCTTAGCCCTGCTTCTTCTGAATCTTGGCCCAGCTATCCTTGAGCCCCACCGTGCGATTGAACACCAGCTTGCCATCGCGGCAGGCGTGACGATCGGCACAGAAGTAGCCAACGCGTTCGAATTGATAGCGCGCCTCGGGCTCGACGTCGGCCAGCGCCGGCTCGGCGATGCCTTCCACCGTCACCAGAGAATCGGGGTTGAGGTGCTCGAGGAAATCGGCGTCTTTATCGCGGTCCGGCGCTTCGTCCAGGAACAGGTTGTCATAAAGACGCACCTCTACCGGCACGCCGTATTCAGCGCTGACCCAGTGAATGACGCCCTTGACCTTTCGCCCTTCCGGATTCTTACCCAGCGTATCGAAGTCGACACTGCAGTGGAGAGCCTCGACTTCGCCATCGTCGCCCTTGATCACCTCGTCACAGCGGATGACGTAGCCGTTACGCAGGCGCACTTCCTTGCCCGGTGCCAGACGAAAGAACTTCTTCGGCGGCTCTTCCATGAAATCGTCGCGATCGATCCAGACTTCCCGGGTCAGCGGCATCCGGCGAGTGCCCATGTCCTCACGCGCCGGATGCCCCGCCACCTCGAAAACCTCCTCGTGATCCGTCGTCAAATTGGTCAACACGACTTTCAGCGGATTGAGCACGCACATCGCGCGCGGCGCATTCTCTTCGAGGTCCGAACGGATGGCGAAATGCAGCATGGCGATATCGACGACATTGGCTGCTCGGCTGACCCCGGTCATGTCGCAGAATTTGCGTAGCGATGCCGGCGTATAGCCCCGCCGACGCAACCCGGAAACGGTCGGCATGCGAGGGTCGTCCCACCCGTCGACCACGTTCTGGTCGACCAGCAGCTTCAGCTTGCGCTTGGAAGTCACCGTGTAGTTGACGTTCATCCGTGCAAACTCGGTCTGGCGAGGCTTGGCCGGCACCGGCAACTGTGCCAGAAACCATTCGTAGAGCGGGCGATGATCCTCGAACTCCAGCGTGCACAGCGAGTGAGTGATGCCCTCGATGGCGTCGGACTGGCCATGGGTGAAGTCATAGGAAGGATAAATCTTCCAGGCATCACCGGTCTGATGGTGTGTCGCATGACGAATGCGATAGAGAATCGGGTCGCGCAGATTGATGTTGGGTGCGGCCATGTCGATCTTGGCACGCAGAACCTTGGCACCCTCCTCGAACTCGCCCAGACGCATGCGCTCTAGCAGGTCGAGATTCTCGTCGACGCTGCGATCGCGATAAGGACTAGGACGACCCGGCTCGGTCAGTGTGCCGCGATACTCTCGGATCTCGTCCGGCGACAGATCGTCGACATACGCATTGCCCTCACGCACCAGATGCTGAGCCCAGGCGTAGAGCTGGTCGAAATAGTCGGAAGCAAAGCGCACCGCTCCGCTCCATTCGTAGCCAAGCCAATGAATGTCTTCCTGGATGGCATCGATGTAGGCCTGCTCTTCCTTGGCAGGATTGGTGTCGTCGAACCGTAGGTGGCAGCGGCCACCAAATTGCTCGGCCAAGCCAAAATTGACCCAGATCGACTTGGCGTGGCCAATATGAAGATACCCGTTGGGTTCCGGCGGAAAGCGAGTCACGATCGTCGTGGCCTGGCCCGACTCGATCTCGTTCCGAATCTGGTTACGCAGGAAATTCGGAGCCCCGTGCTGGCTGTCGACACCGGCGTTATGGCTTTCGATACCACCGTCGTCGCGCTTGGCGTTCGTGTTGCTTTCGACGCTCATGGAATGCAGGCAACCTCTGTAATTCGAATGTTCGGCCAACGGCGCTGCCTTTTGGCAGCACCCTTTTAACGGCAGGTTAACACGCGCGGACAGCGGTTTCTCCCGCCGCCCCAAAACCGCTATTATAGCGCGACGCGCGCAGCCGGCGGCAAGCCGGCCGCCACCTTTCCATCGCTCGAATCGCTCAGGATTTTCGATGATCGTTTTGCATACCAATCACGGCGCCATCACGCTAGAACTCGATTTTGACAAGGCCCCCAAGACCGCTGCCAACTTCGAGCAGTACGTCAAGGAAGGCCATTACAACGGCACGCTGTTCCACCGTGTGATCGACGGTTTCATGGTTCAGGGCGGTGGCTTCGACACGGACTTCGAGCAGAAGCCCACCCGGGCAACGATCGACAACGAAGCCGACAACGGTCTGACTAACCAGAAAGGCACGGTGGCCATGGCCCGGACGCAGGATCCGCACTCCGCCAGTGCCCAGTTCTTCGTCAACGTTTCCGACAACGACTTTCTCAACCACCGAGACAAAAGTCTTCAAGGCTGGGGCTACTGCGTATTCGGCCGCGTGGTCGAGGGCATGGACGTGATCGACAACATCCGCCAGGTCGCCACAGGACGCCGCGGCATGCACAGTGACGTACCCACGGAAGACGTCATCCTCGAACGCGCCGAAGTCAAATCCTGACTGCCCGTTCACTCGATGCCGACCGCCCAACGACAGGAAAGAATCGCCGTATGCAACTGCTGATCGCCGATCTCCATCTTCATCCTTCGCAGCCGGATATCGCCAAGGGTTTCATCGATTATCTACGCGGCCCGGCGCGAGAAGCCTCTTCGCTGACCATTCTCGGCGACCTGTTCGAAGCCTGGATCGGCGATGATTATCGCGGCGACTTCGAACAGCAGATCATCGACGAACTAAAAGCTTGCTCGGAGGCGGGTACCCGACTGGCGTTCATGCATGGCAACCGGGATTTTCTGATCGGCGAATCGTTTGCCGCCGACAGCGGCTGCGCCCTGCTGGAAGACCCCATGGAGGTAGAGTTGGACGGGCAGCGAGTGCTTTTGATGCATGGTGACAGTCTCTGTACTCGCGACGAAGGCTATATGGCCTTTCGCCGGCAGGCGCGGAATCCGGCCTGGCAGGCACAGATTCTGGCGATGCCGGTCGACGAACGCCTGGCGCTGGCCGGCAAGATGCGAGAGCAATCCGGCGAGGCCAATACCAACAAGGCGGAAGACATCATGGATGTCACCCCCGAGGCGGTCGTCGAGATCATGCAGCGTCACGACGTGAAGGTCTTGATCCATGGTCATACTCATCGCCCGGCGGTCCACGACCTCAGCGTCGACGGCAAACCAGCGAAACGCTACGTGCTTGGCGACTGGCGCCCCGACAAGGGCTGGCAACTAAGGGTGGAAGACGAGGTGCTGACGCTGGAATCATTTTCCCTTTAGCATCCGCACACACCGCCAGACAGAGACGCCCGACTCAAGACTTCGAGCCGGGCGTTTTTTCAGGCGTCACTCAAGGCGCCTTGTGACTTTCTCAGGGTCATTCTCCGCGTCGGTACCCGGCGGGAATCATAAATACGGACGGCGAGTCATGGGGACAGCTGGTAGTCCAGTGTTCGGCTCGAGGCACTGACATTATCAAGAAGCGTTCGCCAGCGGATCAGTACCGGCGCATCGGATAGCGCCACCTCACCCAGCCGATAGCGCAGCGCACGTTGCTTGTCCGTATCCGCCGGGTCGATCAGAGATAGCCACATCTCGAGACTCTTCAGCTCCATATGAGGGCTGCCTGCATCGATGGCCCAGCTTCTCGCCTCTTCAATCAGTTCGGCCACCTCTGAAAGATCGTTACCCATGCGATGCTTGGCACGAGCCATCTGCAGCGCTATCTGCGGCATCATCAGTGAACGCCGCGATCTTGCCTGACGTAGACAGGGCTCGAGGTAGGCCACCGCGCGGGCCACATCGTTGAGGGCCAGGCAGGCATCTCCATACCAGAGGAACGGGCGCTGACAAGGCTCGCGACCGGTCAACTCACTCAACTGGAGCACACTGGCCTCGATTCGCTGGAAGCCCTGGGCCTCCCCGGCCAACGACTGACCCCATCCCAGCACGCATTCGGCCTCCAAGTGCCAGCGCTGAAGATCCGCGGTGCGTGTCATCTCATGGGCGCGGCGCCCGCGCTCGGTCGCCAGGTGGATATGGCCCAGCTGCCGATAGAGCGACGCGGCAAAGATCAGCGCCATGGCCAACGACCCTGGATGACGCACGGATTCGGCCAGCCGAATGGCGGCTTCCATCTGCTGTTCCGCGCGGCGGTAATCTCCGCGCAGACACAACGCCCAGCTCTGGTAACAGGCCGCCGCCACCTGCGGATGATCGGAATACGGTAGCCATTCCAGCACCATCGGCTGATTGAGCGGATCGATCTGGTCGAGATGCTCGTAGGCGAGTGCGACCTGGCCGCTCCAGTATTCACCGTGGGCACGGGCGTAAAGTGCCAGCCGTTGATAGCGGGGATCGTCGATCCGCTGCGCCAACTCGCGCAGCTGCATGGCCAGTGACTCCGCCTCCTGGTTGGCGTGGCGCTGGCTTGCCCCGACCCATAGACCCCAGGTCACCAGGAACGCCTGATCGTCGGCTTCTTCCTCGTCCAGTGCCGCGCCCTGCCATAACTTCTGCGCCTGCAGGAAGCTCTCCTGTGCCGTCGGCGAACCGTGTCCCTCCAGCGCATAGCACGCCTGCCCTTTCACCGTCAGCAAGCTGACCTGACGCTCGGCGCCATCGGCGGCGGAGGTTCCCAGACAGGCCAGACCCGATTCCGCCATTTTTAGTGCGGTGCGATTGGCACTGACCTTGAGCGCTCCTCTCGCCGCCATTTCGAAATAGCGTGCGGCTCGGGCCGAATCGCCACTGCGGCGCAGATGTTCGGCAAAATCACCGGGGTGACGGCTGATCCAGGCGGGATAACGGGACTCGATCAGTTCGACGACCCGCTGATGCAGCACCAGACGCACATCCTGTGGGCAGGAAAGATAGGCCGCTTCCTGCAGTAGTGGATGGGTAAACTGAAAGTCGTACGGATAGGTTTCACAGGGTTCGATGATCTCCAGCCGCCGCATCTGCTCCATCGCCACCTTGAATGCAGCATCATCGGCCTCGAGACACTCGCGCAGCATGCCGGCCTCGAACTGGCGTCCGAACGTCGCCGCCATGTGCGCAACCTGGCGACTGCCCTGCAGCTGATCGATCCGACTCGCCAGCAATCCCAGCAGGCCGCTGGGAAGGCTATCGACATCCAGCCGGCGACCTTCACGGCGATCGATCTCGAGGCGTCGGCAGATCTCCTGCAGATAAAGCGGAACGCCCTCGCAGCGCTCGATCAGCTGTTCTCGCAGCCGCGGCCCGAGCTTGAGCCGGTGACGACGAGCCAGATAGTCCAACATATCCGAGGACTGGCGGGTATCGAGGCGTCCCAGTATCACCTGCTGATCCCAGTTCAATCTGACCGAAGGCACCTCCCGGTTCTGATGCGAGGCGACCAGCATGGAGGCGGTATGGATCGGCAGTCTGGCCTGAAGATTCTGTATTACCTTGAGCGAGGGCTCGTCCAGCCATTGGAGATCATCGACGATGATGACCAGCGGCCGACGGGACGCCGTCATTTCGAGAATCATTGCCTGGATCAACTGGGTGACCAGCTCCACCGCCTCATCGGCGTCCTCGCGTGCCAGGGGCTCTCGTGCCAGTACGTCGATCACTAGCTGGCGACGTTCGTCGCCGATCTTCTCGAGCGTTCGGGTGCGATCGATCAACGCGCCCAATACTTCATGGTTCGGCTCCTGCTCGAGATACCATCTCAGTAGTGAGTGAATCAGGCCGTAGGAGGTCTGGCTGGAAAGTCGCGTGGTCGGACGCCAGAACACTGCGGCGTCCTCGTGCTGGAGATATTCCCGAAAATGGATCATCAGCGCGGACTTGCCGATACCGGTATCGCCCAGCACCAGCACGCTCTGCCGAAGCCCCAGCGACACCCGAGCCAGCGCGTCCCGCAGTTGACGCAACTCCCCCTCGCGGCCCAGCAGATTGGGCGGCAGTGTCTCGCGCCCCGCTGCCACTCCCGCGCCGAGCACTAAGCCGCGACGCTGAACCCGTCCATCACTGCTGATCAAACGCGGTGAAAGCCGAGACTGGAGGTCGAAAGCCGGCGGCAGATGCTGGCTGGCATTCAGTGAGATGACCAGTTCGCTACGCTGAGCAGCCGCCATCATTGCCAGCGCCACCTGCGTCACATCACCGAAGGGGTCGATCGATTGGCGCTCCGGCAGCCAGATCACCCGCCCGCTGTCCAGGCCGGCGGTCAGCGTGAAGCGAGGTGGCGAATCGCCACCGTCCCACACGTTCTCGAGTTCGCGGGACAACCCTTGTCGACAGTGCTCGAACAGCGCAACCAACTCAGCCAGTTGATGGGTCGGACCGTGAGTCCCGAAACAGGCAAGCCCGATCCCGCTGCCCACGGCAGCCTGCCAGAAGCCGCCAAGATGTCGACACTGCGTCTCCAGCCAGGAAAACAGCTGCTGTTGCGCCTTTAGACAAGCCAATGCCCGGCCGAGATCGTTTCCGGTCTCTTCCGGGCGTAGCGCAATCGCCATAACCGTGATTTGACGGTAGTCGATATCATCCGCCGCATAGCAGAAGACGCCCTGTTGCTCCCCCGCGGCACCCGGGGAGGAAAGCCCGCTGACCGGATTCGGCCAGTCGACGCCGCCCAGCCCACGAGCCGGCACCTCCGACCAGAACCGTGCAAGCTGTAGAAAGCCGGGTTCGGGTTGCTGCCCTGATAGCGCCAGATGCTGGAGAAACGCGTTGAACTGCTCCCGGGCCGCAGCGAACTGGCCGTGCTCGGCAAGCTGTCTCACCAACCGCTCGTGAAAGGGTCCATAGTCGGGAATCCGGTGAATCAGCGTGCGCAGCAGCGCCTCCGGTAGCGCGGCGGAGGCTTCGAGAACTCGCTCGGCGTATTCGATCAGACGCTGGCGCCACTCACCCCGAGTGCGCACCAACCACTGTTGAAACGCGACACAATGCCCCAAATGCAACTCCGCCAGCAGATCACCGCGGTAATAATCGAGCAATTGCTCCAGCGTCTCGACCGCCGGCGGTCGTTGCAGTAACTGCTCGGCTTCACGCAGATCCCACGCCACCCCGAGCGGAAGTTCGAAGGTAATCGTCTGACGGGTGACGGACAGCGAAGCCTCGGCGAGATCATCCAGGCTATGACGCAGACAGTGCAAGGCGTGGCGAAGATTGGTTCGCCCCGACTTGACGCCCTGATCCGGCCACAGCATCTCCGCCAGCGCAGCACGACTGACCGGTGTGTCCTGCATCAGCAGGTAGACCAGCAACGCCTTGACCTTGTCATAACTGAACTGCGTCAAGATCTGTGCGTCTCGCTGGTAACTAAAATGTCCGAAGAGCGAGATTGTTGTTATGGCTCGACCTGGGTTCATTGTCATCCGTTATCCGATGGAAGAGGGAGTCGCCCGTTGCATATCGACGAAGCGCCCGTTCGGCGGTTTCTCTCGATCAAGGCTTCCGATCGAGACGCCACCGATTACAGCGCAATCGTCGATCGGCACCAGATTTCTCATTCCGCCGCGGCCGGCACGCCACTGTGGAAGCGGAACATGGCGTCTTCGCCTTCGATCAGCGCCTGTTCATGGGCCGCGAACCGTGCGACGCGTTCCGCGACGAACGCTTTGTCGGCATAGCGTTCGGCCAGACCGAGATAATCTTCGAAGTGACGACCTTCCGAACGCACCAGAGAGCGATAAAATCTGGCCAGCGAGTCGTCGAGGTGGGGAATCAGACGGGCGAAGCGTTCACACGAGCGGGCTTCGATGAAGGCACCGACGATCAGGATGTCGATCAAGCGTTGCGGCTCTTCGCGGGCCACATGTTCTCGCAGTCCTTCGGCGTAACGCGAGGCCTGGATATGCGAGTAGTCGATGCCTCGCTCCTGCATCAACCCAACCACTTGCTCGAAATGAAGAAGCTCCTCACGCGCTAGCTGCGACATCTTGGTCAATAGCTCAGGCCGATCGACGTAACGAAACATCAGGCTCATCGCTGTCGACGCGGCTTTTTTCTCACACTGCGCGTGATCGATCAGCAGCAGCGCGGGATTCTCCAGCGCGGCCTCTATCCAGCGCTGCGGTGTATCACATGGCAGAAACGCCAGCAGTTCGGCAGGTAGCAGGTCGTCGGTCTGGGGTTCGGTATTGGCAGTCATTCGTCCGATAGTCATTGGCGTTCAGCATCGACGGACTGTCGATCGGCTGTAGAAAGAGTTACGAGCAACATCCGAGTCATTCGTGAGACATCGAGAAAGCAAAGCGTCGAGCAGCCAGCGGCCCTTGTCGATATCCTCGGCGCAGGGTGACTCGGCCGCGACGGGATGCTCCGCTCGTGCGTTGAATCACAGTGGACTCGACATATCTGGGCCATGGTAGCGCCTGTCCCGGCAGACTGCGATACCCATTTGTCAGACATTGGTGCCATTTACTACCGAAGACAAGCGCGTTGATGGGAGGCTTCTTAACATTGTCGACAGTTTAACGTAGACTCCGCAGCGCCCACCGCAGCCGGTCCATGGCAGCCGAACTATCTCAAGGCAACCGAACTGTCTCCGCCGAACGAAGGGCGACCAGTAGGTTCCGTGTAGTGGCGCCTATACCGTATCGCTCATGCGGGCTCCAACACTCGATGAGGATCTCCCCGTGCTTGAAGCTTACCGCCAACATGTCGAGGAGCGCGCCCTGGAAGGCGTGCCACCGAAGCCGTTGAACGCCGAAATGGCCGCCCAACTGGTCGAGCTGTTGAAGCAGCCGCCGGCCGGCGAAGAGGTGTTTCTCCTCGAACTAATTACCGATCGCGTGCCGCCGGGCGTCGATGAAGCTGCCTATGTCAAAGCGGGCTTCCTGACGGCTATCGCCAAGGGCGATGCCAGCTCTCCGCTGATCGACAAGATTCACGCGGTCAAGCTGCTGGGTACCATGCAGGGCGGCTACAATATTGCCACACTGGTCGAGTTGCTCGATGACAGCGAGCTGGCTCAGGAAGTCGGTGAGCAGCTCAAGCACACCTTATTGATGTTTGACGCCTTTCACGACGTCGCCGAACGCGCCAAGAATGGCAACGGCGTTGCGCAGGGCGTGCTGGAATCCTGGGCCGCAGCCGAATGGTTCATGGCCAAGCCGGCCCTGCCCGAAAAGATCAGCATCGCGGTATTCAAGGTGCCGGGCGAAACCAATACCGACGATCTCTCTCCGGCACCGGATGCCTGGTCACGCCCAGATATCCCGCTGCACGCCAACGCCATGCTCAAGAATCCGCGCGACGGCATCGAGCCTGAAATCGCCGGCTCCAAGGGCCCCATGACACAGATCGATGCGGTCAAGGCCAAAGGGTTTCCGGTCGCCTACGTCGGTGACGTGGTAGGCACGGGCTCTTCACGAAAGTCCGCCACCAACTCGGTACTGTGGTTCTTCGGTGACGACATTCCCCACGTGCCCAACAAGCGTGCCGGTGGCTTCTGCTTCGGCGGCAAGATCGCGCCTATCTTTTTCAACACCATGGAAGATGCCGGCGCCCTACCGATCGAGATGGACGTCGAGCAACTGAACATGGGTGACGTCATCGACGTTTATCCCTACGAAGGCAAGGTGACTCGTCACGACAGCGACGAAGTGGTCTCCACCTTCGAACTCAAGACCCAGGTCATCCTCGATGAAGTGCGTGCTGGCGGCCGTATTCCGCTGATCATCGGTCGCGGTCTCACCGAAAAAGCGCGCAACGAACTAGGCCTGCCGGCATCGGACATCTTCCGCCTGCCGGAGCAGCCGGTCGATACCGGCAAAGGCTTCACCCTCGCGCAGAAGATGGTCGGCAAGGCCTGCGGTATGGATGGCGTGCGCCCTGGCATGTACTGCGAGCCGAAAATGACGACCGTTGGCTCTCAGGACACCACCGGGCCGATGACCCGCGACGAGCTCAAGGATCTGGCGTGTCTCGGCTTCCAGGCCGACCTGGTGATGCAATCATTTTGCCACACCGCCGCCTACCCCAAGCCGGTCGACGTCGAGACCCACCACACTCTTCCCGACTTCATCATGAATCGTGGCGGTGTCTCGCTGCGTCCCGGCGACGGCATCATTCACTCCTGGCTCAACCGCATGCTGCTGCCGGACACGGTCGGTACCGGCGGTGACTCGCACACCCGCTTCCCGATGGGCATCTCGTTCCCGGCCGGTTCCGGTCTGGTCGCTTTCGCCGCCGCCACCGGTGTCATGCCGCTGGACATGCCGGAATCAGTGCTGGTCCGCTTCAAGGGCGAACGTCAGCCGGGCATCACCTTGCGTGACCTGGTTCACGCGATCCCCTACTACGCGATTCAGCAGGGCCACCTGACCGTCGCCAAGTCCGGCAAGAAGAACATCTTCTCCGGCCGTATTCTGGAGATCGAGGGCCTCGAGGATCTCACCGCCGAACAGGCGTTCGAACTCTCCGACGCCTCCGCCGAGCGCAGTGCCGCCGGTTGCACCATCACGCTGGGCGAAGAACGCGTCACCGAGTATCTGAACTCCAACGTCACTCTGTTGAAGTGGATGATCAGCGCAGGCTACGGCGATCGCCGCACGCTGGAGCGCCGCATCGAAGCGATGGAGGCCTGGCTGGCGAACCCGAGCCTGATGCGCGCCGACGCCGACGCCGAATATGCCACCATTATCGAGATCGATCTGGCCGAGATCGACCAGCCGGTACTGTGTGCACCGAACGATCCGGATGATGCCCGCCTGCTCTCCGAAGTCGCGGGTCAGAAGATCGACGAAGTCTTCATCGGCTCCTGCATGACCAACATCGGCCACTTCCGCGCCGCCGGCAAATTGCTCGAGAAGCAGCCCGCCGGCAGCCTGAAAACGCGTCTTTGGCTTGCGCCGCCGACCAAGATGGACCAACATCAGTTGACCGAGGAAGGCTACTACGGCATCTACGGAAAAGCGGGCGCGCGCATGGAAATGCCCGGTTGTTCACTATGCATGGGCAACCAGGCCCGTGTGGCGCCGAAATCGACCGTTGTGTCCACTTCCACACGTAACTTCCCCAACCGTCTGGGCGACGGTGCCGATGTCTATCTGGCTTCGGCAGAGCTCGCGGCGATTGCAGCCGTCGAAGGCCGCCTGCCCACGGTCGAGGAATACAAAGCTACCATGGGTGAGTTCAATGCCATGGCGGGAGAAATCTACCGCTACATGAACTTCCATGAGATAGAGGATTTCCAGAAAGCGGCCGCGACGGTCATTCCGGTCGCCCTGGAAGCCTGATACGTCTCTTCCGATGCTCGCAGCTTCATGAAGAGGTTACCGAAACGCCCCGCCATTGCGGGGCGTTTTTTTACGCCATGACAATCGACTTTGCCGCTACCGGATATCACCTTCATTAGAGATCGCTTGCGTCTTATCAGACCTAATCATAAAGTCTGAGCGAGTCATCAAACGCTGTTCGCCAGCGTCGAAGATCATCGCATGGCCACTCGAAACGCTGCATTGGCCCAAGGTCACGGACGCTTATCCGGACTCATTCAAGGGAGAACCACGATGAAAATCAATACCTGGCTCGCCATACCGATGGCGCTTTCCCCATTACTGCTGATGGCGCCGACCGCGCAAGCGGCCAACGCCGATGGGCTCTACCTCGGGATCGGCGGTGGCTACGGCAAGGTACAGAGTAGCGATAGCGACGTCGGCAAATTTGCCGGCGCCGAGGGCGAGAACTATGGTGTCGACGACGACGACAGCGTTTACAAGGCTTTCGTCGGCTACGAATATAACCCCTATTTCGCCACAGAAGCCTTCTATACCGATCTGGGCAAACCCAACCTGATCCGCGGCGGCAACGTCGTCGATCTCAAAAGCAAGGCCTACGGCCTGAGTCTGATGGGCAAACTCCCGGTTGGCGCCGGTTTCGAGTTCTTCGCCAAGGCGGGAATGGCCAAGTGGGAAACCGAAGCCCGAGGCAATCTGAGTGCCACGTCCGACCTTGACGATAACGACGGCATCGATCCAGTTTACGGCGCGGGCGTTCAGTACCGCTATCAACACCTGCTGCTACGCACCGAATACGAACGCTACGACTTCGACAGCGATTTCAAGGTTGATACCTACACCGCCTCCGTGGGCTGGCAGTTCTGACGAATCCCAGAAAATTCTTTGAGGACGTGTTCTCGCCCTTCCTTTCAGGTCATCTTCCGGCCGCCCATGGGCGGCCTTTTCGTACGTCGTCACACGGACTTGCAAAGATGACGGTTTGACGACAACACTACAGATACATTTTCCCTCGCCGCCACCACCGCCGAGCCCTATCGATCCAGGAAGGAACGCCGCCTCGACGCTATGTTAGCTCCCCGCTCGCTGATTCAAGACATCGCCCGCCAGATCCGCGCCCATCTACGCTCGCTGGTCGCTTTCCATCTTTTCTTCACGTTGCTGGCATCGGCGGTCTGGGTGCCGCTGACGGCCAATACGCTGTCTGGCCTTCTTCAGCGCATCGGTCGGCCGGTACTCAGCAACAATCAGATTGCGGACGTGGCTCTTTCTCCCTGGGGCTTGATCTGGCTGCTGACGGCAATCGTGCTCAGCTTTCTGGTGATCTTCCTGCAACAGGCCGGCATGATGCTGGTCGTCTCGAGCCAGGCTGGTAACCGCTATCGGGTAGCCATGGGGTCACTCTGGCATGTAATAAGACGCTTTCCGGCGCTGGTGGCACTGACGTCCCTGCAGGTCGGCAGCCATCTGTTACTTGCCGCACCCTTCGCCATCGGCCTGGCCCATTTGTACGGCGCCATGCTCGGCGATATCGAACCCTACATCCTGATTCATCTCAAGCCGCCGGCACTGTGGGAATTTCTGGCCGTCGCCGTCCCCCTATTTCTGGTCTTGGTGCTGCTTAGCGCCGCCCTATACTTCCGCTGGTTTCTGGCACTGCCTGCCATGATGCTGGACGGTCTGAAACCTATCGCCGCGTTGAAACGCAGCCGTGCACTGACGCAAGGACGACGTCTACGGATGGCGCTACTGGTGGTCGGCATCGCGCTGGTCGTGGCCGCCATCCCGATCGTCTTCAGCGTAGGGTTCAACACCCTTGGCGGCGTTCTGCTCGGCCACCTGCCCGAACGCAACAGCGTGCTTGTGCCCGCCATGCTGGCCTATATGGCTTTCTATATCGTGGCCACGATCGCGCTCACCTTCCTGGGAATCGCGGCCAACAGCATGCTGGTGATCACGCTATACCATCGCGCCACCGGTCGAGCGACGGTATTTCGTCCCGCTGCCACGCCCCAGCGGACCGGGGTCATCGCCTGGGGCGCAGAAATTCTGCTGCTGGCTTTCGCGCTCGGCCAGGCGGGCTGGATATTGCACGGATTCGAGATCAACGACCACGTCACCATCACTGCACATCGCGGCAGCTCGTTGGTCGCGCCGGAGAACACCCTGGCATCAATGAACCAGGCGATCGTCGACGGGGCGGACTATCTCGAGCTGGATGTGCGCCTGAGCGGCGATGGTCAGGTGATCGTCTCGCACGACAACAACCTGAGCCGTCTGACCGGCGTCGATCGCAACATCAGCGACATGACGCTCGAGGAGATCGAACAGGTCGATGTGGGCTCCTACTTCGGCGACGCCTTCGTCGGCGAGCGCATTCCCACCTTCCAGCAGGTGCTCGACAATGCTCAGGACCGCATCGGCCTCTATGTCGAACTCAAGCCGGCTCCCGGCACCGCCGAGGAACTAACGCGCAAGGTCATCACGCAGTTGAAGGCCAGCCACATGAGCGAGCATGCCGTCATCGCCTCGCTTTCGCCGGATGTCATCGAAAGGGTCAAAGCGATCGAGCCAGACATGCACACCGCGCTGTTCATGCAGTTCGTGCTGCCCGGCGCGCTCAATACCACCGATGCCGACATCATCGGTCTACGCCACACCCAGGCAACGCCGAACCTTTTACGGACGATCCACGGCACAGGTCGGGGCGTCGCGGTGTGGACAGTCAACGGCATCGGCGACATGTCACGCTATCTCGACATGGGCGTTGACAACATCATTACCGACCGGCCCGACGCCTTGACCACCATTCTCGCGGAGCGACGCGAGATGTCGGACGGCGAACTGCTGCTGGTCAAACTGCGCAACTGGCTTCGTACCTGAGTTATCGGCGTCATCGAAATATCGACCCAACAGAAAAAGAAAAGCCAGCGCGAGTGTATCGCGCCGGCTCGGCGGAGAAGCCGATCGACGAATCAGCCCAGTGTTTCGCCCGCCAGCATGAACCATGTTTCGAGCACCGCGTCCGGGTTCAATGAAACGGAATCAATCCCTTGCTCCATCAGCCACTTCGCCAGTTCTGGATGGTCAGACGGACCCTGACCGCAGATGCCCACGTACTTGCCCTGCGCCTTACAGGCCTGAATCGCCATCGACAGGAGCTTCTTGACGGCCGGATCCCGCTCGTCGAATAGATGCGCGATGATGGCTGAATCGCGATCCAGTCCCAGCGTCAATTGGGTCAGATCGTTGGAGCCGATGGAGAAGCCGTCGAAATACTCGAGAAACTCATCCGCCAACAGCGCGTTTGAGGGCAGCTCGCACATCATGATGATCTTCAGCCCCTCCTCGCCCCGCTTCAGCCCGTTGGCCTCGAGCAGGTCGACGACCGCCTTGCCCTCGGCGGGCGTGCGCACGAACGGCACCATGATCTCGACGTTGTTCAGCCCCATCTCGTCGCGAACGCGCTTCAACGCCCGGCACTCCAGCTCGAAACAGGCCCGGAAGTCATCCGAGATATAGCGTGACGCGCCGCGGAAACCCAGCATCGGATTTTCTTCGCCCGGCTCGTAAAGCTTGCCTCCGATGAGATTCTCGTATTCGTTGGATTTGAAGTCGGACAGCCGCACGATCACACGCTTGGGATAGAACGCCGCCGCCAGCGTCGAAATCCCCTCGACGAGCCGATCGACATAGAAGCTGACCGGATCGGCATATCCCGCGATCCGCAAGTCGATGGTCTGTTGCAGATCGCTGGAAAGCTTGTCGTAATCCATCAGCGCACGGGGGTGAACGCCGATCATGCGATTGATGATGAATTCGAGCCGCGCCAGCCCGATACCTTCATTGGGCAGCCCCGCGAAAGCGAAAGCCCGGTCCGGGTTGCCCACGTTCATCATGATCTTGAACGGAATGTCCGGCATGCCATCGACGCTGGTGGTCTGACAATCGTACTCGAGCTTGCCTTGATAGACGTGGCCGGCATCGCCCTCGGCGCACGACACCGTCACTTCGACGTCGTCTTGCAACAGCTCGGTGGCATCGCCACAGCCGACCACTGCCGGAATACCAAGCTCGCGGGCAATGATCGCCGCGTGACAGGTGCGTCCACCACGATTGGTGACAATAGCGGACGCGCGCTTCATGATCGGCTCCCAGTCGGGATCGGTCATGTCGGTCACCAGCACGTCGCCAGGCTGCACCTTATGCATCTCTTCCGGCGATCCCACCAGCTTGACCTTGCCCTGGCCAATGCGTTGACCGATGGCACGGCCCTCGACCAGCACACGGCTTTTGCTCTTGAGCGTGAAACGTTCCAGCGTGCCAACTTGCTGATTGGATACCACCGTTTCCGGGCGCGCCTGGACGATGTAAAGCTTGCCGTCGTCGCCGTCCCGAGCCCATTCGATGTCCATCGCACGGCCGTAGTGCTGTTCGATGGTCACGGCCTGGCGCGCCAGCTCCATGACATCGTCATCGCTCAGGCAGAAACGCTGCCGATCCGCATGCGCAACGTCAACGGTCTTGACCGATCGTCCCGCGGCCGTATCGTCCGTATAGACCATCTTGAGCCGCTTGGAGCCCAACGTGCGACGCAGCACGGCCGGCCTGCCGGCGGCAAGCGTCTGCTTGTGAACGTAGAACTCGTCAGGGTTGACCGCGCCCTGAACCACCGTTTCGCCCAGACCCCAGGCGCCAGTGACGAACACCGCGTCGCGATAGCCGGACTCGGTATCGAGCGTGAACATCACCCCCGCTGCCGCCGTCTCTGAACGCACCATCTTCTGGATTCCAGCCGACAATGCGACGTTCTCGTGGGCATAGCCGCGGTGCACCCGATAGGAGATGGCACGATCATTGAACAGTGAAGCGAAGACCTCGTGGACCGCGCGTTTGACGTTGTCGAAGCCATCGATATTGAGGAAGGTTTCCTGCTGACCGGCGAACGAAGCGTCAGGCAGATCTTCGGCGGTCGCCGACGACCGCACCGCCACCTTGAGATTGGGGTGCTTGGCTTGCAGCGTCTGGTAGGCGTCAGCCAACGCGCGTTCAAAGGCAGGCGGCAATGGGGTATCGATCACCCATTGACGGACTTTCTCGCCCACCTTGGCCAACATTTCGGTATCGTCGACGTCGAGACGGGAAAGCTCGGCGTTGATTCGGTCGTTCAACCCATCATGGGCGAGAAACTCACGATAGGCATGGGCCGTGGTGGCAAAGCCGCCCGGCACAGTGACGCCAGCATCCGCCAGGTTGGAAATCATCTCCCCGAGTGAGGCGTTCTTGCCACCGACGCGTTCGACGTCGGACATTCCCAGTTGCTCGAAAGTGATAATGAAAGGTTCCAAAGTCATCTCCTGGTCATCTCAACTGGCCGCTGCTCATCGCTGTTCACTGAACAAGGCTCATTAAACATGGCGCATTCCGCTGCACCTTGATGGAGCCAGAAGCTAACAGGCGACCATGGGCTTAGCCAGAAGTTTAAGGGCGTAGAGTTTGGAGTATTTCTACAGGAATCGGGAGATTTCGAAGTTTTCTGTAGTCGCCGTCGCTCGACGGCAACGAGTTGCCCACGTGGGGATTTTCAGCCGACAATGGGAAACCGACACATTTGGACGAACGCCATGCCCCGCACCGCTTTCTTCATTTCCGACGGCACCGGTATTACGGCGGAAACTCTCGGCCGCAGCCTGCTTTCGCAGTTCGAAAACACCGAATTCATCCAGGTCACCAAGCCCTACATCGACACGCTCGACAAGGCGCGCTCGCTGGTCGGCATCATCGAAGCGACCGCCGAACGCGACGGCATTCGTCCAATCGTCATCGATACCATTGTCGATCAGGCGATCCGCAACATCGTTGCCGAGGCATCGGCGTTCAAGGTCGACATTTTTTCTACCTTTCTCGCACCGCTGGAGGAAGAACTGGAAACGCACTCCACCTATACCGTCGGCCGTACCCACGCGATCGGTCGTGACGACGTCTATATGCATCGGATCGAGGCGGTCAACTTCGCTCTCGATAACGACGATGGGGCGAGGACGCATCAGTACCAGGAGGCGGATGTCATCCTGATCGGTGTCTCCCGTTGCGGCAAGACGCCGACCTCGCTCTATCTGGCGCTGCAGTTCGGCATTCGAGCAGCTAACTATCCGCTGACCGAGGATGATCTGGACGAAAACGGAATTCTCAATCTGCCGCCATCGTTGGCTCAATACCGCCACAAGCTGTTCGGGCTGACCATCGACGCTCGCCGGCTAGCGGCCATTCGCACCGAGCGCCGGCCCGACAGTCGCTACTGCTCGATGGACCAATGTATGCAGGAAATCGGGCAGGCCGAAGCGCTCTACCGCCGACACCATATTTCCTATATCGACACGACTCGCTTCTCGATCGAGGAGATCTCCACCCGGATGATCAACGAATCTGGACTGCAAAGACGCTTCAGCCCGCGTTGAGCGGGCTGAAGGAGAAACTTCATCATGACTGACTGCACCACCTAACGCGGCGCTATCGAGCGACACATCACAAGCCCATCGTCAGTCATAAGCCCTTAGGAGCGAAGATCCCCGGCGCGTTGCGCCAGTAACCCTTGTAGTCCATGCCGAAGCCAAACACGTAGCGGTCCACCACTTCCAGTCCACAGTAGTCGGCCTTGAGGTCCGGCGTGGTCTTGCGATCGTGACGTTTATCGACCAGTACCGCCGTCGAGATGCTGGCAGCGCCAGCCTGCCGGCAGTAGTCGAGTATTGCCGCGAGCGTCGCCCCTTCATCGAGGATGTCATCGACGATGACCACGTGACGACCGGCCATGGGTACCTCCGGCGAAACGCGCCAGAATAGCTCGCCCCCCCGTATGCCGCCCCGATATCGCGTGGCATGAAGATAATCGACCTCCAGAGGAAAGCCGAGCCGAGTCAGAAGATGGCCTGTGGTAATCAGTCCGCCATTCATGACGCAGTAGAAGACCGGAAGTTTTTCGCCTAATTCCCGGGTAATGTCGGCAGCCATGCGATCCAGCGCCTGCTCGACCTGAGCCTGATCGATCAAGCAGTCCGCATTATCCATCACATCCTGCATCGAACTCAGAGCATCAATCGGAGGAGAGTGAGTCATTATTTACCATTCACCATGAAAAGCGCGGCGGCGACCCATACGCCGCCACCGTGAAAAATATCGGCATTCGCCCTGGGTCACTCGGATTCGTTGAGCGCTTTGAGACGGGCGTGGGTCCGCCGCCAGCGGGAGATGGCCGCCAGTGACTCCAGGCTGGGTCGGGCACGGGCATACCGCAGCTTGGCAATGCGCTGGGCCTGACGCCCTTCGCAGGCGGCCACGACTTCGCGAGCATCAGCGGGCGCATTGCAGATCACCGCCATGTCGCAACCGGCGCTCCAGGCCGCCTCGGCACGCTCTCCGGGAGCGCCTGCGGCGTGCGCCGCCGCCATCGTCAAGTCATCCGAAAAGATGGCGCCTTTGAACCCCAGCTCTTCACGCAACATGCCTAGCCAACTGGGGGAAAAGCCTGCGGGCCGATCATCGAAGGCAGAATAGATGACATGCGCCGGCATGATCCCGTCGAGCTTGCCGGCCAGCCTGGCGAAGGGGATAAGGTCGTGCTCTCGCAGCGCCGCCAGCGGCCGCGGGTCTTCGGCGACCTTGAAGTGGGAATCCTGACGGGCCCCACCGTGGCCGGGAAAATGCTTGCCGATCGCTACCAGGCCCGACTCATGCAATCCATCGACAAAAGCGCCGGCCAGCGTACTCACCACTTCGGGGTCCGGTGAGAAGCTGCGCGACCCGATAGCCGGGGACTGGTCGTCGTCGAGGTCGAGGACCGGGGCAAAGGTGAGATCGAACCCGCAGGCTGCCATCTCCATTCCCAGCAGCCACCCCGTGTCCTGCGTCAGCGTCAGCGCCGCTTCGGGAGAATCGGCGAACAGGCGGCCCAGCATCGCCATGGGCGGTATCTGCGTCACGCCATTCTTCAAGCGCTGTACCCGTCCACCCTCCTGATCGATGGCCACCAGAATATCGGGGCGACATTCTCGAATCTGGCTGATCAGCGCCTGCGTCGTGGCCACGTCCGGTGTATTCCTGGCAAACAGCAGCACGCCACCGACCTCCGCACGCGAGATCAATTGCCGCTCTTCGTCACGTAGCTGAGTGCCTTCGACATCCAGCATGACCGGACCGAGAGGTTGAGTCATAGCAAACACCTGAGACCATTGAGCGACCGATTCTAGACGACACCGCGGGAGCATGACAGAGGCAGGGTGACGCAACCTATCGCCCACCCTATCGCCTCACCCCCAGCTCATCACCCTATCGCACACCTGGCGCGTCAATCGGTCATCGGCGCGCGCTCTGCCAGCGCTGCAGGAAGCGGCGCTCGCATGCCGGCCACCACCACCGGCTGCAGGTGACGAATCAGCTCGCGTACCGTCATGTGGTCCTGATACTCGTTGTCGGCGATATCACGCAGCGCATCCAACCCCGACAAGGTGAATACCACCGTACCCAGCATGAAGTGCAGACGCCAGAATCGCTCGACGTCCGGCAAATCCGGCGTTGCCAGGCGCAGGCATTCGACGAAGCGATGAAAGGTCTCACCGTAGTGTTCTTGAATATAACGCCTCAGATGCCCTTGAGCCTGGGTATAGGCCAGCCCGAGCAACTTCATGAATATCTTGAGGCTATTGCGCTCGGCAGGGACCTCAAGAACGCTGGTAGCGAGTTGCTCGAGCAGTATTTCGAGCGGCACCTGCTTCCCCTGATAGCGGGACTCCAGGACGTCGAGAGCCGTATTCAAACGCGCGGCGAACGGATCGAGATAACGCGCGAAGACCGCCTGGATCAGTGATTTCTTCGATCCGAAATGGTAGTTCACCGCGGCGAGATTGACCTTGGCCCGCGTGGTGATATTGCGCAGCGAGGTTTCGGCGAAACCCTTTTCGGCAAAAAGGATCTCCGCCGTATCGAGAATACGAGTAACGGTATCGGATTGAGCCATGTCATACCTCGCGCCTGAGAACAACGACTTAGGACGGCCATGATTCTAATCACTCAGGGACAGCCCGCACAATCGGGCATTCGGTCAGACCACCGTCGAGTCCGGTCATCAACGGCAAAGGCGCTTCCCTCATCGCGCATGACTGGATACAATTCCAGGCTGTATACATGAACACGCCTGGCCGTTTACCAGTACCAGACACGCTAGCTGTTCGAGCAGGCCTCACCGTGCCTCGCTATCCGAACAGACCCGGATATGCCTGGCTATTCAAACAGGCCCAAACACGCCTGACCGACTATCGACACGGGGATGGGAGAGAACAATGGCGAGACCACTCACCGCGCGGCAGCAGAATGTCTATGATTTCATCGTCAAGACGATGAGCGAATTCGGCTATCCGCCGACGCGAGCCGAAATCGCTCGCGCGCTGGGTTTCCGCTCCCCCAACGCCGCCGAGGAGCATCTGCGAGCACTGGATCGCAAGGGCGTGATTCGAATGATCCCGGGGACGTCTCGCGGTATTCGCCTCCCGGTAGGCACCAGCGACTCCGAACCCGCCGATGCCCAACCCTCGGGCCTTCCGATCATCGGTAGCGTAGCCGCCGGTAGTCCGATGCTCGCCACCGAGCATATCGATCGCTATTGCCCGTTACCGGCCGACTACTTCTCACCTGCCGCCGACTATTTACTGCGTGTCCGCGGCCTGTCCATGAAAGAGGCGGGCATTTTTGACGGTGACTTGCTCGCCGTTCATCGCACTCAGCAGATTCGCAACGGCCAGATCGTTGTCGCAAGGCTCGAGGACGATGTCACGGTCAAACGTTTTCAGCGCGAAGGAAGTCGCGTCACGCTGATCGCTGAGAATCCTGACTTCGAGCCGATCGTGATCGACCTCAAGCATCAGCATCTGGAAATTGAAGGGCTTGGCGTCGGCGTCATCCGTGGCGGCAACGGCGTCGGCCTTCATTGATCACGGTCTAGCGCCATGCGCAAGATTCTGCACGCCGACTGCGACTGTTTCTATGCCGCCGTCGAAATGCGCGACGACCCCGCGCTGAGAGACGTTCCTCTGGCGATCGGTGGCAGCGCCGATCGCCGTGGCGTCGTGGCGACCTGCAACTATCCTGCTCGAAAGTACGGCGTACATTCGGCCATGCCAACGGCCAGAGCCTTACGGCTGTGTCCTCAATTGAAAATGATGCCGCCGGACTTCAACAAGTATCGAGAAGTCTCGCAGCAGATTCAGGCTATCTTTCATGAGCTGACGCCCTGGGTCGAGCCATTGTCCCTCGACGAGGCTTATCTCGACGTCACCGACGTCATGCGATTTCAAGGCAGTGCTACCTGGATGGCCCAGTGGCTGAAGCAGGAGGCGTTGGCGAGGACAGGCATCGTCATTTCGGTCGGTGTTGCGCCCAACAAGTTTCTTGCCAAGATCGCCAGCGACTGGGATAAGCCCGACGGTCTGTTCGTGATTCCGCCGGATCAGACGGAGTCGTTCATCACCGACCTGCCGGTCAAGAAACTTCACGGTGTCGGCCCGGCGACGGCATCCAAGCTCGACTCGCTGGGCATCGTCAACTGCGCCGATCTGCGCGCCCAACCTTTGGACCGGCTACTGGACCAGTTCGGCAAGTTCGGGCAGCGACTCCATGAACTGGCCCACGGCATCGATGAGCGTCCGGTCAACGTCTCACGGGAACGCAAGTCGGTCAGCGTCGAGACGACCTATGATCGTGACCTCCCCGACCTGGCCAGCTGTCACCACTCGTTGGCGCCACTGATCGAAAAGCTGCATCAACGGCTGGCGCGCCATGGTGATCCCGCCATCAACAAGCAGTTCATCAAAGTGCGCTTCAACGACTTCGCCAGCACGACCCAGGAGACTGGCGCGAGCGGTATCATCAACGCGCGATTTCATGAACTGTTGGAGAGCGCCTGGCACCGCGGGGAAAGGCCGGTCAGACTTTTGGGCGTCGGCGTGCGTCTGAGCCCGGAACAGGACCAACGTCAGCTATTGCTGTTCGAAGATACCGACCCGCTGAACCCTGCCTGAGCGTTGTCGGCGATCATGCTTCGTGGCCACTCCCGGGCTCTCGCCAAGCTTTGCTACCGGTCAGTGAAAGACATTTCAGGTAGCTATCGGATTCGGCGATATCCACGTCAGGAAAAGACTACCGTCTTGTTACCCTGAATGAGCACTCGATCCTGCAGATGCCAGCGTAAGCCGCGAGCCAGCACGGCTTTTTCCACGTCGCGCCCCAAACGCACCAGATCCTGAGGCGTATGACAGTGCGAAACGCGCTGGATGTCTTGCTCGATGATCGGCCCCGCGTCCAGATCCTCGGTCACGTAGTGGCAGGTAGCCCCGATCAGTTTCACGCCGCGTTCGAACGCCTGATGATAGGGCTTTGCCCCGGCGAAGGACGGCAAGAAACTGTGATGGATATTAATGACCCGCCCGACATAACGCTGGCAGACATCAGGCGGCAGGATCTGC
Organism: Salinicola halimionae; assembly: GCF_003206065.1. Lineage (GTDB taxonomy): Bacteria > Pseudomonadota > Gammaproteobacteria > Pseudomonadales > Halomonadaceae > Salinicola > Salinicola halimionae. The sequence continues at coordinate 1,470,774 of NZ_PZJQ01000004.1, forward strand.
ATGTATCGAGCGAGCACCACGCTGTCGGCTTGTGCCGCTTCGATCAGACGTTCGGTCTCGGCAAAGGCGGGAGCCTTGTCACTGGAGTCCACCGGCACATGATGAAACGCAATCCCGTACCAAGCCACCAACGAGCGCAACTCTTCATGATTGGAGATCACACAGGGAATATCGCAGCCCAGCTCCCCGACTGACCAGCGGTAGAGCAGGTCGACCAGGCAGTGCGATTCCCGCGACACCATGATCACTACGCGCTGGCGCCGGGCGGAATCGCTGAGCCGCCATGTCATCTCGAACGCCTCGGCGATGGAGGCGAACGCCTCTCGAAAGTCCTCCGCGCTCAACGTATCCGATTGAATATCGTAACGCATGAAGAAACGCCCGACGTCCAGGTCGGAGTGTTGGCTGGCTTCGATGATCGAACCATTCTGTGCCGCTATGAATCCCGCCACGCGTGCGACGATGCCGACACGGTCGGGGCATGAGACAATCAGACGATAATGGTGCGGCATAACTCTCGCGCTACTCTTTGCTGGATGACTCGAATCTGGGTCAGTCGAATCTGGGTAACTTGAAAAAAGACGTGACGGGCCAGGGCTCGACGCCACAGCGGGCCCATTCGGCGTGATCGGGTTTGGCAGCCAGCGAACGCTCGTCAGCGCCGGGCATAACGTTCGACGGAACGAGGACACCTCCTTTTCCGATGTGGTGCAGAATGCGCCATCCCGACCCAGGCGCCAAATTGTGTCGTACCTGCGAGTGCCTCGCCACCCCGTCCGGTCCGCATTGTACCCCATCCCTCTGCGTCGGCCAGCGCAACGCGGGTTTGAGCGGGTCAAGAGGCATGACTTATAGTGAAACCAGATTTCCCCTTTAAGGATGCCGATGTTTCGTCCGCGCGCGCAGATCCGCCCCCGCTCTTTTCCACCGTTACTGTTCCATCCTCTGGGTGGCTGCGGTGAAATCGGCATGAATCTGTCACTCTACGGTTATGATGGCAACTGGATCGCAGTCGACTGCGGCATGATGATTCGCCAAGATCTGCCGGATCAACCGTTGCAGATTCCCGATGTCGAACATCTGGCCGCCAATGCCATGGTGCCGTCGGCGGTTTTCATCACCCATGGACATGAGGACCACCTGGGCGCCCTCGCCTGGATCTGGCCGCGCTGGAACTGCCCTGTCTATGCCACGCCATTCGCCATCGAAATGCTGCGCACCAAATTTATCGAGCAGGGTCTCAAGACTGACGCTCTCACGCCGATTCAGCCTGGCGCTAGCGTCGCCGTCGGCCCGTTCGAGTTGACCTTCCTGCCGGTGACGCACTCAATACCGGAGAGTTGCGCGTTATCCATCGTCACGCCACGCTGTCGCGTGCTCCACACTGGCGACTGGAAGCTGGATGAACGCCCCCTCATCGGTGCCCCGCTGTCTGCTGCCCAGTTCGAGGCATTGGCACCGGTCGACCTCGTCGTGGCCGATTCGACCAACGCCGATGTCGAAGGACATTCACGTAGCGAGACGGAGGCGGCCAGCGCGCTGGAGGCAGTCATCCAGGACTGCCGCGGCCGCGTCATTGTCAGCTGTTTCGCCAGCAACATCGCGCGGATCAAGGCGTTGGGGAAGATTGCGGAACGCAGTGGTCGTCGGGTTGCATTGCTGGGCCGCTCGATGGAACGCATGGTGGCGATCGCGCTGCAGCTCGGCTACCTGGACGATTTTCCACCTCGTGTTCCGGCCCATGATCTGGGCTATCTGCTTCCCGAGGAAGTTCTGATCATTGCGACCGGGAGTCAGGGAGAACCGCGCTCGGCGTTGTCACGGATGGCTCAGGGCCGACATTCCGCCGTCGATTTGCAGCCAGAAGATGACGTCATCTTTTCGGCTCGCGCCATTCCTGGCAACGAGCGACTCATCGGTCGTCTCAAAGCCGGTTTCAAGCGAATCGGCGTCAACGTTCATGACGAACATACCGATCCCGCGCTTCACGCCTCCGGGCACCCGGCTCGAGAAGAATTGCGCCAACTCTATGCCTGGTTGCGTCCCAAAATGCTGCTGCCGGTACATGGCGAAGCTTCACACCAGGAAGCTCATCGCGAACTGGCCACGGCACTCGGCATTCATGTGCCACATTTGGTCAAAAACGGCACCGTGCTAGCGTTGGAAGCCGAGACTCTGGTATCGAGAGCCCAACATCATTTGCGGCCTCAGTTGATTGCTTCACGCGCACGACCCGGCGGTCAAACGCCTCCCGTTTCAGCGCGCCAGCATGCTCTGACACTATCGATCGCGCTCAACGTTCTGCCGACCGAGACGGGTTGGACCCGCATTGGTCGGCTATTGTGGGATAGCGAAGTCGTGCTGCCTCTGGACGAAGATGCGCTGGCCGACTGGCTCGACGACCGAATTGACATGATTCCCGCCGAGACCCTATTACAATTGCGCCAACAGCTCTTTGGACCGCTACGCGAGTGGCTGCACCAACGTCTGCCGGCACTGCCGGAGATTCACCTGCAATTGATGCCGGCGGATCCTCAGCCGGAATATGAAGTTCGCTCGATTCCCTCTCACTAACCCTCTCGAGACAAAAAAGCGCGGCTGTTTAATAACAGACGCGCTTTTCATCAGTCGGCAGCGCCGACTCAACCTGCCTTGGGACAGCAATACCGCGACGACAATATCGGACGTGTCTTCTGCTATCAGGTTGCGGTTCAGCCCTTGTTGGCATTCTTCGGTGGACGGCCACGACGCTTTCGCGGCTGCTCTCCCACCAAGTCATCCATCGACAAACCAGCGTTATTCATCGCCTCGCGAATTTCAGCCAACTTTTTCTGTTTATCGGCTTCTTCCTTCAGACGCTCGTGATCTTCTTCCTGCTTCTGTTCGATCACTTCGACAATAACTTCCGACAGTTTATGTAACTGTTCCATGCTCAGTTGACGGGCAGCGGCGCGAGCAACGTTCTTATTGCGAGCGATGCGTTCCAGAGACTCGGTGGACATCGTCCTCTCCTTGCTAGATTTGGACACGACATTACGCCGGGTGTTTTGATGAAAGTATATTCTCACCGCCCCTTTTGGCAAGAAATTAAATCAAAAAAGGCACGCCTATTGGGCGTGCCTTTTGGAGAAAAATATCTTTCGGGGTTAAAGATCAACCCTCTTAGCCACCGGTCATATTCATGAAGCGAACGACTTGCACGTCCCCATCCGTGGAAAAGTGATGGCGCTCCGGCTTCAAGTCCATCGCCTCGATAATCTGCTCCTTGAGTGGCTCCAGTTGCCCTGGATAGCGACGCAATGTGTCGCGTAGATCCACCGAATGTTCGTTACCCAAGCAGAGTAATAACCTCCCCTCGACCGTGACGCGGACGCGATTGCACGTGCTGCAAAAGTTGTGGCTGTGAGGAGAAATGAAGCCGACTCGACTCTGGCTATCAGCCATGCGGAAATAGCGCGATGGTCCCATCGTCGTTTCCGGCGACGGCATGAGTGCATAGCGAGACTCGATGCGCGTCTGTACATCATCACTCGAATAGAAAGTTTCTCCACGCGAGTGATCCGAAACATCTCCCAACGGCATTTCTTCGATAAAACTGATATCCAACTGCTCGTCGCGGGCGAAATCGACCAGGTCCAATACCTCATCGTCATTGCGGCCGCGCAGAATGACCGCATTGAGCTTGATACGCTCGAAGCCGGCATCCTGCGCGGCGTGAATACCCGCTATGACCTTGGTCAGATCTCCCGAACGCGTCAGCCGCCTGAAGCGTTCGGGATCAAGAGAATCCAGACTGATATTGAGCCGGTCCATGCCGCCCTGTTTCAGTGCCCTGGCATAACGGGGCAAGCTTGCCCCATTGGTGGTCATCGCGAAGTCTTTCAGCCCCGGCAGACTTCCGATATCCGTCACCAGATCATCAATCCCCTTGCGCACCAAGGGCTCACCGCCGGTGAGTCGTATCTTTTCCACGCCCAGTTCTGTGAACGCACGCGCCACCTGATGCAGTTCTTCCAACGTCAGAATTTGTGCTCGCGGCAGGAAGGTCATCTCTTCGCTCATGCAGTAAACACAGCGAAAATCACATCGGTCGGTGACGGAAATTCGAACATATCGGACCTGACGCGAGAATTTGTCGATCAAAGCGGTCATGAGTGCTCCCAGCGATCCGCAGCGTCGCGATCGCTTTGCCGTTCCGAGACCCAATATGAGCCACTTTCGGTGTGCTCTTTTTTCCAGAAAGGGGCCCGCGTTTTCAAAGTGTCCATGATGAAGTCGCATGCCTCGAACGCCGCGTGACGGTGCGCGCTGGCGGCCATGGCCAGAACGATTGCCTCTCCCGGCTCCAGGCGTCCAACGCGATGAATGATAGTGACGCCCTGAAGCGGCCAGCGTGCACTGGCTTCCTGTGCGATCGCATGGAGTGCCGCCTCGGTCATCCCCGGGAAGTGCTCCAGGGTCAGCGCCGTCACGTCGGGACGTTCGTTGAAATCCCGCACCCACCCGGTGAAACTGACGACCGCGCCAATATCGGTACGGCCATCGGTCAGAGCGCACTGCTCAACGCCAATGTCGAAAGCAGCCGGCTGGACTCTTGCGACTATCATCATAAGCTCTCCCGTTCAGCCACCGGTAACCGGCGGAAAGAAAGCGATCTCGTCTCCCGGCGCTATCGCAGCGCCATCCTGACTCATGGCCTGATTGAGCGCGCAAAGGACACGTTGATCCAGCAGCGCCTTGAACTTGGGATCCCGGTCGATCAACCCCAGCTTGACGCCCGCAATATCTTGGGACGGGATCTGCGCCCAATCCAGTGTCAATTCGGCAATGGCTAATCGCTCCCGAAGCTCCGCCAGAAAATGAATCGTGACGGCATTTTCGACGGATGACGTGTCCACTTTGCGCGCTGAAGTGTCGTCTGATTCACTCCCGGACTCGCGTGACCAGTTGCCGGAACGTCCACCTCGCTTTTCTTCCAGACACACTCCGTCGATGGTCATGCCCCTATCGACCGCCTTGCACATGTCGTAAAGCGTCAGGCACGCGACGGAGACGGCCGTCAGCGCCTCCATTTCAACGCCGGTACGTCCATTGAGGCGACAGAATGCCTCTACATGCACGCAGTTGCTTGACGCATCCAGGGTGAATTCGACACTGACTTTCGATAGCGCCAATGCATGGCAGAGGGGAATCAATTCATGGGTCCGCTTGGCGGCCTGAATGCCGGCAATTCTGGCGGTCGCCAGAACATCTCCCTTGGGCAGCCCGCCTTCGGCCAGCAACGCCAGTGTCGAGGCCTGCATATGGATCGCGCCGCAGGCGCGCGCTTCCCGTCGCGTCTCCTGCTTATCGGCAACATCGACCATATGCGCTTCGCCTCGGGCGTTAAGATGCGTGAGCGTCATGCGGAATTGGCCTCGCTTCAAATCATTAGATCAAACGGTCAGTGTAGTGTGACTAGCATGTTAATGCCTGTCATTCACTCGGCATAAATTCAGAATGGCGACAGGGGAGGCGATGGTCATCATGATCGAGATGCCGAAACTAGAGCAATGGCTTTCGAATTCGGCCAAGCCGCTGCCGGGCCGCCCAGGCGACGACCCAGTCTAGAATTGACTCGAGATCGTCCAGTTCAAGACGAGCCACCTTCGCCGGCAGCCGCGCCAGGGTTTCCGCTGGCACCTCTTCAAGTTTGCAAGCCACCGCCTCGACCCATGAGTCGTGCTCGGCCAGCAGCGGTTGATCGTGATCACCCCGATGCAGTTCCAGTTTAGGAATCGGCCATGTCTTGAAACCCTCGACAAGAATCAACGCGGGGTTCAAGGCCGAGACCTGTGCCACCAGCAACGGTAGATCGGGTTCCGGCTGACCGGGCGTCTCCATCATCAGAGCGAAGCGCCGACCGGAAGCCACGACCATCGGCGCCGCACCGGCCTCGCGCAAACGATGACTGTCCTTGCCGGGCTGGTCGATGTCGAATTCATGGTGGGCGTGCTTGATGACAGCCGCCGGCCAACCTCGCTCGCGCAGGCGCGGCAGCAAAGCTTCCAGCAGTGTCGTCTTGCCGGTGCCACTCCAGGCCGCGATGCCGAGCAACGGAATCGCACCAGCGGCAAGCGTGCCCTCATCGGACGAGGCATCGATCTCGACGTTGACGTCGTCCGGCCCATTCATCGGCGTGTCTCTGCATCGCAGCTTGGTGAATCGGATGACGCTCCGCCGCCTTGGTCCGCCCAATTGTGCTCCTGCGGGGTGTTGAGATTGGCGAACTGCGCTTCCCGATTGGAAAATTCGACCTGACACCAACGATGGCGACCGTACCAACTGATGACTTTGCTACCGCCTTCCGTCACCCATCTTGCCAGATCCTCGTACAGCGAACTGCGGATCAATGCGACCAGCGGCTGAGTCCGCTGGCCGTCATGGGCAGCGACGATATCCGCCTCGCCGATCGCACTCGAAAGCCGAGGCACCAGGTCAAACGGCAACCAAGGCATATCCACCGGCGTCAGCAGGACCCAAGGCGTAGAGACGATCGGCAAGGCACTCAGCAAGCCGGCAAGCGGACCGGGATAGTCAGGTAGCGAGTCGGTAACGACCGCATGACCCAGACGCCGATAATCGTCGACGTGGCGGTTGGCACTGATGACGATCCGATCGACCTGGGGCGCCACCCGGCGTAGCGCTCGTTCGACCAGCGGCTCCCCTTCCAGAGTCAACCAGCCCTTGTCGACACCGCCCATGCGCTGCCCTCGACCGCCGGCGAGCAGCACCCCGGTAACATCGGCGCGATCGATCACCGCGTGCCGAAGATCTTGTCGCCGGCGTCACCCAATCCCGGGACGATGTAGCCGTTCTCGTCTAGCCGTTCATCGATGGCGGCGGTATAAATCTCGATGTCCGGATACGCCTGCTGCACTCGCTCGATCCCTTCCGGCGCCGCCACGAGCACGATCACCTTGATCTGCTGACAGCCTCGCTGCTTGAGCATGTCCAGCGTCGCCACCATCGAGCCGCCCGTCGCCAGCATCGGGTCGATGACAATCGCCAGACGCTCGTCCAGGTCGCTGACAAACTTCTCGAAATAGGGCACCGGCTCCAGCGTCTCTTCGTTACGATAGAGTCCCACGACGCTAATACGCGCACTGGGAATCAGGTCGGTGACGCCATCGAGCATGCCCAGACCCGCACGTAGAATCGGCACGATGGTGACTTTCTTGCCCTTGATTTGCTCGACATCGATCGGCGAGCCGTCCCAGCCTTCGATCGTCGCCGGCTCCATCTCCAGGTTCTGGGTCGCTTCGTAAGTCAGCAGCTTGGCCACTTCGCAAGCCAGTTCACGAAAGCTCTTGGTGCTGATATCGGCCGCCCGCATCAGTCCGAGCTTGTGTTTGACCAGGGGATGGGAGATGGGATGCACACTCATGATCGGCGCCTTCGTCATAATGGAGGAAACGCCGATATTGTACGCGAGGAGCCAGAGTCAGGCGACGCTGGCGGGTAATTGCCAGTCGATGGGGTCTAGGTTTCGTTCGTCGAGAAAGGCGTTGGCCTGCGAGAAATGGCGCGTGCCGAAGAATCCCCGATGCGCCGAAAGCGGTGAGGGGTGCGGCGCGTGCAGTACCAGATGCTTGCTGCGATCGACGAAGCTCGCCTTCTTCTGGGCATAACTGCCCCACAGCAGAAACACGACGCCGTCGCAACGCTCGTTGATGACCTGGATGGCGCGATCGGTGAAAGTTTCCCAGCCACGATTGCGGTGAGAGCCGGCATTGCCCTGCTCCACCGTCAAAACGCTGTTCAGCAGCATTACGCCCTGCTCGGCCCAGCTCTCGAGGAAGCCATGGTTGACCGGCGTAGTAGCAACGTCCGTGGCCAGCTCCTTGTAGATATTCTGCAGCGAAGGCGGCGTCGGGACCCCGGGGCGCACAGAAAAGCAGAGCCCGTGGGCCTGATTCGGCCCGTGATAGGGATCCTGACCGAGTATCACCACCTTCACGCGCTCGATCGGGGTAAGCTCGAAGGCGCGAAACCAGTGAGAAGAATGGGGATAGATGACTTTGTGTGCCACTTTTTCCTCGGCAAGAAAGGCTCGCAGCGACTGCATGTAAGGCGCACTGAACTCCTCTCCGAGGTAGGCATTCCAGCTATCGGGTAACGGTGAATGAGACATGAACTCGCTCCACATCGGTCAGGGTTTTGGCGAGCGAACCTGATTCACCAGCGGCTCGACGTAGGCGTGCCCCAGATCCCAAGGAAACTCGATCCAGCAGTCCTGAGCCACCTCGGTCAGGTACTGATCGACCAGCGGCCGCCCTTCGGGCTTGGCGTAGATGGTGACGAAATGCGCCTTGGGCAGCATCTCGCGCACTGCGCGCGCGGTCTTGCCGGTATCCACCAGGTCATCGACCAGCAGCCAGCCATCACCTTCATGATCGACGCCCTTCATAACATCCAGCTTGCCCTGCGACTGTTCATCGTAGCTCTTGATACAGACCGTATCGATCAGACGGATATCGAGTTCGCGGGCGATCAGTGCGGCCGGAATCAACCCGCCCCGCGTAATCGCCACGATACCCTGGAAATCGCGTTCGATGAGCTGGTGGCAAAGCGCCCGAACATCACGATGAAGCTGATCCCAGGAAACGGTGAAATGGTGCTGATAACGATTGAGGGTCATGGCGGGTCCAACCTGTTGATCGGGCCGCCATTGGACAATGGCGGCGGCCTTTCACGGTTTCTCTAAGCGTGTCTCGCCGAGAAGCCTATTCGTCTTCGGTGAAGCTGCAAACCGCGAAGACGCTATAGCCGGCCTCGCGAATCTTGGTCGAGCCACCCAGCTCCGGCAGATCGAGAATGGTCGCCGTTTCGACGATATGGCCACCACTGCGTTGGATCAGCGATGCCGCCGCCAGCATGGTCCCGCCTGTCGCGATGATATCGTCGATCAGCACGATACGATCATGCTCGCGAAACGCATCGGCATGGAGTTCGACCGTCGATTCTCCGTACTCCAGCGTGTAGGTCTCGCTGATGGTTCGAAATGGGAGCTTACCCTTCTTGCGAACCGGCACGAAGCTACAGCCCAATTCATAGGCCAGTGGCGCACCAACTATGAATCCGCGCGCATCGATGGCGGCGATGGCATCGACCTCGAGCTCTTGATAGCGATGCACGAAGCTATCGATCAGCTTGCGAAACGCAGCGCTGTTTTGGAGCAGTGGTGTAATGTCGCGAAAATTGACGCCGGGCTGCGGCCAGTCGGGCACGGTGCGAATGACCGACTTGATATAGTCGCCATAGATACTGCTACTCATCGGGGGATGCTCCATTGGCCGAACACGGCGCGCCGAAAACAGTCAGTCGTGGGACGGTGATTCTTGGCGCAAAGGCGCATATGTTACCCAAGCGGGCGCCGCGGCGCGAGCCGTGGCGACCCTGTCCTGTAACCCTATCGTGGCCACGTCCTCGTCGGTCAACTGCGAGACGCCATCACGCGCTCCACGGTCTCGACGATCGCCTGCGTCTGCGGGTCGATCTCGAGATTGACCCGATCCCCAGGCATGCGCTCTCCGATCGTTGTCCTGGCCAGTGTCTCCGGAATCAAGTTGACACAAAAACGCCCGGCTTCGACCGCCCCGACCGTCAGGCTGATGCCATCGATGCCGATGTAGCCCTTATCGAACACGAAGCGGGCGAGACTCGTCGGCAATTCGAACCACAGCCGCCGGTTGTTGGGCGCTTCGTCGATCTCTACCAGCTTGGCCATACCTATGATATGGCCGGACATGGAGTGCCCGCCGATCTCGTCACCGAAACGCGCGGCCCGTTCTAGATTTACCCGATCTCCCGCGACGAGATCACCCAGATTGGTCAGCCGCAACGTTTCACGCATCAGGTCAAAACAGACGTTTTCCCCTTCGATCGACGTCACCGTCAGACAGCAGCCGTTGTGGGATACCGACGCCCCCAGCGCCAAACCTTCGCGCATTGCCGGCGCCATCGATACCACATGCGTGTGCAACTGCTCACGTTCCTCGATCGCCACCACGGTGCCCACATCCTGCACGATCCCGGTAAACATGAACCTCTCCCTGACCCGAACGGTTTGCGAACCGCCGAGAGCACACTCTCGACGGCCAATACAGATTCGAATTCTAGCACGCAGCCCACGCCTGCCAGAAAACTGACGTCTTCGTTACCCGATCCTGAAATTGCCCGCAATTCATCGCGCCGATTTGTTCCCGATGCGGGCGCGCCGGTCAACCGGACAGTGTCGCTAAAAGGGTGTGTCCCGTGTTGTGGCTGCGGGATCTAGCCGTCTGGTTCCTGACCTGGGTCGATGGCGTCAGCTTCGAACCGGCGTGGTAAAGTGAGGCGAATGTTACCGACCTGTAATGGACCTGGTTCGACGCCTTGGGGTGGAGGATCGGCAAGCCATTCAGGGATTTGTCAGCCAGGACGCCCATGACGCCAACCACGCCCTCCGCCTCCCCCGCCATTTCCACTCCGGGCCGGGCCGCTGCCAGCGAAGCGCGCAAACGACGCATTCGTGACGCGGCGCTATCGTTGTTCTCGCAGTTTGGCCTGCGCGGCGCCAGCCTGGACGCCATCGCCGATCAGGCCGGCGTCTCCAAGACCAATCTGCTCTATTACTTTCCATCCAAGGAAAAACTTTACATCTCGGTGTTGCAGCAGATTCTGAATACCTGGCTGGAACCGATACGCGCCATCGACGCCAATCAGACTCCGGAAGCGGCCATCCGTCACTACATTCGCATCAAGGTCGAACTGTCGCGGGATCACGAGCAGTCGTCGCGACTCTTCTGCCTGGAAATGATCCAGGGCGCGCCACTGCTGAAGGAAGAGCTACAGCACGATCTGCGCGCGCTGGTGGAGGAAAAATCGAAGGTCATCGAAGGATGGATCGCTCACGGCAGTCTGCTGCCCGTCGACCCTCATCATCTGATCTACCTGCTGTGGGGTGCCACGCAGCATTACGCCGATTTCGCCGTGCAGATTGACGCGATTTCCGGCAAGACGCTGTCCGACCCCGATTTCTTCGAAGCCACGGTCGACAATATTCAGCGCATCGTGCTGGGCGGTTTGCTGTCACGGTAGGAAGAGAGCTGAAACGGCTTTCGATGACATCATGGTCGGTTGCAATAGCCCCCTCGGCGGAACGAAACGAGTGGGTTATGAAGGGCCGAATCGAGAGGGATTTGTTGAGCGGACGTTGTTAAGAGCGCTGTGTGGACAGCGCAGCGTCAAGCGCCCTCCCTTTGGCTCGAGCAAGCAAGCCCCCTGTCATGACGATAACGTGCTGCCCTTCGCCATGCCAGCATTCAAGCTCCGGTCGCTCCGACCCACCGAGATCCGTATACTAGCGCGCTCATCGACGCGGAGCTGACGCCAATGGCCCCTCTATTGGCGCGATAGATCATGCCCCGCTTATCCGACTCCCAGACAGACGCTTTCGACACGCCTAATGATCTCACTGGACAATGTCTCCAAAACCTACGGTAGCGGGCCAGGTGCCGTGCAGGCGCTGAAAGATATCGACCTGCAGGTACCGAAAGGCACGATTCACGGCGTCATTGGCCTTTCCGGCGCCGGCAAATCGACCCTGATCCGCTGCGTCAATCTGCTCGAACGTCCGACCGCCGGTCGCGTCAGCATCGACGGCCAGGAGCTGACCGTCATGGACGCCGCTGCCCTGCGTCAGGCCCGCCACCAGTGCGGGATGATCTTCCAGCACTTCAATCTGCTGACCAATCGTACCGTCTACGACAATGTCGCCCTACCGCTCGAACTGATGGGCCAGTCGCGCCAGACTATCCGCGAGCGTGTCACTCCGCTACTCGAGATGACCGGCCTGGCCGACAAGACGACACAATATCCGGCGCAGCTATCCGGCGGTCAGAAACAGCGCGTGGCGATCGCCCGGGCCTTGGCTAGCCGCCCCAAGGTGCTGCTGTGTGACGAAGCGACTTCCGCGCTCGACCCACAGACCACCGCGTCGATCCTGACGCTGCTGCAGGAGATCAACCAACAACTGGGGCTGACCATCCTGCTGATTACCCACGAGATGGAAGTGGTGAAAACCATCTGCCATCGGGTGGGGCTGATATCCGATGGTCGTCTGGTCGAAGACGCGGACGTCGGCGACTTCTTCACGGCACCCGGTACGCAACTGGGCCGAGAGTTTCTGAATGACTTTCTCAAGCTGGAAGCCCCGCAGGCCCTGATCGAGCGTCTCGAGCCGGAAGCGGGAACGAACACGCATCCGGTGGTGCGGCTGACGTTCTCCGGCGACAGCGTGGCTACCCCGCTGATCTCGAAGCTGGCCCGAGAACACGGCATCGATGTCAGCATCCTTCAAGCCAAGGTCGAATCCATTCAGGGCCGCACGTTAGGGCTGATGATCGCCGAACTGATGGGTAGCCCGACACAGACTCGCCAGGCACTGGCTACGCTCGAGTCCTTTGATCTACACGTGGAGGTAATGGGTCATGTCCAGCGCACTGATTGATCTCGTCTGGCAATCCACGCTCGAGACGCTTTACATGGTCGCGGTGGCCGGCATTCTATCCGCGCTGATCGGCGTACCGCTCGGGGTATTGCTCTACGTGACGCGACCACGCCAGATCCTGGCCCAGCCGATCGTCAATACCATCCTCGGCATCGTCACCAACGTCGGCCGCTCCGTGCCGTTCATCATCCTGCTGGTAGCGATCATTCCGTTCACCCGCATGATCGTCGGTAGCTCCATCGGCACCAACGCCGCCGCGGTACCGCTGACGATCGCCGCGATTCCCTTTGTCGCTCGCCTGGTCGAGGGCGCCCTGAACGAGGTGTCTCCAGGCCTGGTCGAAGCCGCTCAGTCGATGGGGGCGACGCCCATGCAAATCATCATGAAAGTTCTGCTTCCGGAAGCACGCGGCGGCATCATCAACGGCCTGACGATCACCATCGTCGCCCTGGTGAGCTACTCCGCCATGGCAGGTGCCGTGGGTGGCGGCGGGCTCGGTGATCTGGGCATCCGCTATGGCTACAACCGCTTCAACCCGACCGTGATGCTGATCACCGTGGTCGTGCTCGTGGTCATGGTGCAGGTATTCCAGAGCCTGGGGGATTATCTGGTGCGCAAAAGCGATCACAAGTAAAAACGACCGATCCACGCGGATTAGATTCATAACCAGAATGAATTACCGTGACGGCTGTTATTCCGTTATATTCCAGCGGTCACCAGACGCCGACAAGAGCGTCATCCTCAATCATCGATAGCAACACCATCAGGGAGAATCCCGCCAATGCCGATTTCACTGACGCGAACGCTGAGCGCCGCTGCGCTAAGCCTGGGACTGGTAGCCGGCACCGCGCAGGCCGCCGAGGACACCATCAAAGTGGGTACCATGGCCGGTCCGGAGACCGACGTGATGCAGGTAGCCAAAGAGGTGGCCAAGGACAAGTACGGCCTGGATGTCGAGATCATCGAGTTCACCGACTACGTCACGCCCAATGCTGCACTCGCCGACGGCAGCCTGGATGCCAACGCCTATCAGCACGAGCCGTACATGCGCTCGATGGTCAACGATCGCGGCTATGATTTCGCTGTTGCCGGCAAGACGTTCGTCTATCCGATCGGCGCCTACTCCGCCAAGTACGACAGCATCGAGGATCTCCCCGACGGTGCCACCATCGCCGTACCCAACGATCCGACCAACGAAGGTCGCTCGCTGATCCTGCTGGACAAGCAGGGCCTGATCACGCTCGACGACTCCGAAAATCTGGAAGCGACGCCGATCGATATCACCGAGAACCCGCACGGCTACACGTTCAAGGAGATAGAGGCCGCCCAGATGCCACGCGTGCTGCAGGACGTGGACATGGCCTTCATCAACAGCACCTTCACGCAGCCCGCGGGTCTGACGCTGGATGACGCACTGGTCAAGGAAGGCCCGGACTCACCCTATGTCAATCTGATCGTCGTACGGGGTGGCGACCAGGATCGCAAAGCGATTCAGGAGCTGGTCAAGGCTTACCAATCCGATGCCGTTGCCGATAAAGCTCAGGAGCTGTTCAAGGGCGGCGCCGTTCCCGGCTGGAAGTAAGTCTTGCTGATGTCCTCAGCAATCACGAAACCAGCGCCCCCGGCGCTGGTTTTGGTTTCTGGCTGGTCTTTTCTAACTTACCTTTCTGGCTTACCTTTCTGGCTTGTCTTTCCGAGCCTGCCTTACCAGACTCATCATTACGAGGGGACACCTACGATGACAGATTACGGCTTCCTCGAACGTCAGTTAAAGGCCCTGCTCGATACTCGCGACTGGCTGACCAATGCGGCTCAGACCAGTGCCTTTCTTACGCAGACGCTTGGCGATCTGAACTGGGTCGGTTTCTATCTTCAGCGGCAGCCAGAGACGCTGATTTTGGGCCCTTTCCAGGGCCAGCCCGCCTGCAACCCGATCCCGTTTTCCTCAGGCGTTTGCGGTGCCGCAGCACGCTCGCGCGAGACGCAGCGCATCGACGACGTGCACGAGGTGCCGGATCACATTGCCTGTGATGCCGCGTCGCGTTCAGAACTGGTGGTGCCCATCGTTGTCGATGACAGGGTATGGGGCGTGCTGGATATCGATAGCCCCGTGCCGGCTCGATTCACGAGAGCGGATCAGGCGGGTATCGAGCGCTTGTGTGCCGTGTTCATTGCCGCCAGCGATCTGAGCTCGGCCGAGCCATAGCCTCAGTCCAGAAAGATGCCTAGCTCGTCGTCCGAACGCATGGTCTGCAGGATATCTTCATAAAGCGAGAGCAGATCCAGCGCCAGCGGTCGACGGACTTCTTTTGGCATCTCACCCAGCGCATGCTCTTCGCGCCGGCCACTGACGATATTCTGGTAGAGACCAATCGCCAGGTGGACGGCGGCGGCGTACGCCGAGAATGGCATGGACGCCAGCGGCTTGCCCTGATACGTCAGCGCATTGCAGATCGTCTGCGGAAAGCGCCAGAGACGCCCCAGCTCGGCACCCACTTCACTGAACGTGTAGCCGAACTGGTTGGCTTCCAGCTCGACCCGCGGGGCACCCTGACCCACCAACGCATCGATTCGCTGCATGGTGTCTGGATGCGCGATATGCATTAGCGCCGAGCCCACGTGATGCAGAATGCCACAGGTAAACGCGGTTTCCGGTGCTAGATCTTCCAACTGGCTATGACGCACGATCGTGCGACTGAGATTGGCAACCATGAACGACTCACGCCAGAACGCCTGGCGATCGAGACCGGGCACCTCCTTGAGCATACCGACCATGCCCGAGGCGATCACAAGCGTGCGCACGCGATCAAAACCCAGCAGCAGCAAGGCATCGTCGATCGTTGCCACGTTTCGACCCACGCCATAGCGCACGGAGTTGGCAGAACGCAGCAGTTTCAGACTGAGACTGGGATCTTTACGAATGGTGGCCGAAACTCGATGGACACTGATCTTGTCGTTATCCAGACTGGCGATCAGCTCGATGACCACGGCGGGTACACTAGGTAACTGGTGAATATGTTCGAAAAGTGAATTCATTGGCATGGTCGACTCCTGCTTTACCCCCATGTTATCGACCGCTCTACCAAAAGTCGTGGGATCCAGTTCAGAAGCACGGCTCTTGGCAAACCGACGAACAAAAAAATCCCGCCGGCTATCCGGCGGGAAAGTCGCCGCCCTGGCGACATGAAAGCCTATGTGCAGCGCTGGACGCGGGTATTTCTCTCAGCTCTTCTGCCAGGACTCGACCATCTCGTCATACGGAACGGTCTTGCCTTGTGGCTTCTCGTTGTCGAGCTTTGGCTTGGGCGCGCCGGGCTGATCCAGCCAATACTGCGCATCGCGGGGTTCGTTCAGTTTCGGTCCGCACTGTGGCTGGACGTCGGCGCGCTCCAGACGCTCCATGATCCGATCCTGAGCATCGGCCAGCCCATCCAACGCCTGCTGTGCACTTGTCTCGCCACTGACCGCCTGGGAAATATACTGCCACCATAGCTGCGCAAGCTTGGGATAGTCCGGCACATTGGTGCCGGTCGGCGACCATTGCAGTCGCGCCGGGCTACGATAGAACTCGACCAGGCCACCCAGTTTCGGCGCGGCTTCGGTCATTGCCTCCGACTGGATGTCGGACTCGCGAATCGGCGTCAGCCCCACCAGCGTCTTGTGCAGGGAGACCGTCTTAGAAGTCACGAACTGCGCGTAGAGCCATGCGGCGAGGCGATTCTTCTCTGGCGTCGACTTCATGAAGGTCCAGGATCCGACATCCTGATATCCCTTCTTCATGCCATCCTCCCAGTAGGGCCCGACCGGCGAGGGCGCCATTCGCCACTTGGGCGTGCCATCCTCGTTGACCACCGGCAGGCCTTTCTGGGTCATATCGGCGGTGAAAGCGGTATACCAGAAGATCTGCTGTGCCACGTTCCCCTGTGCCGGTACCGGCCCCGCTTCCGAGAACGTCATGCCCTGGGCCTCTGGTGGCGCATAGGCGTGCAGCCAGTCGATGTACTTTTGGGTCGCAAACACCGCAGCCGGACCATTGGTCGCCCCGCCGCGTGTCACGTTCGAGCCGACCGGATGACAATCTTCGACCCGAATCCCCCACTCGTCGACCGGCAGCCCATTGGGTATGCCCTTGTCACCGGCCCCGGCCATGGAGAACCAGGCATCGGTAAATCGCCAGCCCAGCGAGGGATCCTTCTTGCCGTAATCCATATGTCCATAGACACGCTGACCATCGATGTCGTGGACGTCGTTGGTAAAGAAGTCGGCGATGTCCTCATAAGCCGACCAGTTCACCGGGACGCCCAGTTCGTAGCCATACTTTTTCTTGAAGCGCGCCTTGAGATCAGGGTCGTCGAACCAGTCGGCGCGGAACCAGTAAAGGTTGGCGAACTGCTGATCGGGCAACTGATAGACTTTGCCATCGGGACCCGTGGTGAAAGACAACCCGATGAAATCATCGAGATCCAGCGTCGGCGAAGTAACCTCAGCCCCCTCACCCTCGATCATGTCGGAGATCGGCACTACCTTACCGTACCGAAAATGCGTTCCGATCAGATCGGAATCATTGACGTAGGCATCGTAGATGTTGCGTCCAGACTGCATCTGCGTCTGGAGTTTTTCGATCACATCGCCCTCTTGCAACAGGTCATGTTTCAACTGGATGCCGGTAATTTCGCTGAAGGCGCGAGCCAGTACCTCGGATTCGTATTTGTGCGTCGTGAGCGTTTCCGAGACAACGTTGATCTGCATGCCCCGAAATGGCTTGGCGGCATCGATGAACCACTGCATTTCCGACATCTGCTGCTCGGGTGTGAGCGTCGATGTGGTGAACTCGTCGCCCAGCCAGCGCTGGGCGGCATCCTGGTATTGATCGGCGATCGCGGTCCCCGAGACAGCCATCAGACCCGCGAGGCTGAACCCGATTCCGACGCTCAACGGCGTGCGGCGAGGCGATCTGGCATGCTTGATATCGAACATAGCGTTAACCCTCGTTGTTATCCTGTCGTGGCGCTATCCGGTGATGATCGATGATCCCTGGTCAGTGCATTACCCCCATTTCATGATGATGACCATTCCTACCACGCAGACCCCCGTGGCGATCCAGAGCGGCCAGTCGGTTAAAGCCAGCAACAGCAGATGCCCATAAGCCGATGCCAGCAAGCCAATGAACAGCCGGTCGCCGCGTGAGGTCGTCAGCGGCAGAAACCCCTTGCGTTCGTGTCCCGGCGATACGGTCTGCCAGACGGTCATCGCGACTAGCAGCAACGCGATCCCCACAAAGAACAGTGCCGTTGGCAGTGTCCAGGCCATCCAACCCATGGCTGTCTCCCCTTTCTGACAAATCGGATCAGACGCGCCCCAGGGCGAAGCCCTTGGCCACGTGATTACGCACGAAGTAGATCACTGCGATACCGGGCAACAGTGCAACCACGCCTGCTGCTGCCAGCACGCCCCAGTCGATGCCAGAGGCCGATACCGTGCGGGTCATCTGCGATACGATCGGCTTGGCGTCGACCGAAGTCAGAGTCCGCGCCAGCAGCAGCTCGACCCACGAGAACATGAAGCAGAAAAAAGCCGTGACGCCGATGCCCGGTCGGATCATCGGCAGAAAGATACGAACGAAGAACTTGGGAAAGGTATAGCCGTCGATATAGGCCGTCTCGTCGATCTCCTTCGGCACCGATGACATGAACCCCTCGAGAATCCAGACCGCCAACGGCACATTGAACAGGCAGTGCGCCAGCGCTACCGCGATCGGGGTATCGAACAGGCCTACTGCGGAATAGAGCTGGAAGAACGGCAGCAGAAATACCGCCGGCGGGGCCATTCGATTGGTCAACAGCCAGAAGAACATGTGCTTATCGCCCAGGAAGCGATAACGCGAGAACGCGTAGGCTGCCGGTAATGCGACCATCAGCGAGATCACCATGTTCATCGACACGTAGCTGAGCGAATTGAGATAGCTCGTGTACCAGGTCGGCTCGGTGAAGATGACCCGGTAGTTGTCGAGCGTGGGCGTGGTTGGCCAAAGCGTGAGCCCGCCGAGAATTTCCCGATTCGACTTGAACGACATGTTGACGAGCCAGTAGATCGGCACCAGCACGAACAGTAGATAGACCAGCATCACCAGACTCTTGCGTACTCTCATGATGGCGTCATCCCTTGTCGTCGTTATGGGTCATGGCGGTGTAGAACACCCAGGTCACCAGCAAGATGATCAGGAAATAAATCAGCGAGAATGCCGCCGCTCGGCCCAGGTCGAACTGCCCCAGCGCCATCTGGGTCAACGTCTGGCTGAGGAAGGTGGTTGCCGTACCCGGTCCGCCGCCGGTGAGTACGAACGGCTCCGTATAGATCATGAAGCTGTCCATGAAGCGCAACATGACCGCGATCAACAGCACGTTCTTGAGCTTCGGCAACTGAATGAACCGGAAGACCGCCCAGTGGGAAGCGCGGTCGATTCGCGCCGCCTGATAGTAGACATCGGGGATCGAACGCAGCCCGGAGTAGCACAGCAGTGCCACCAGCGACGTCCAGTGCCAGACATCCATGATCAGCACGGTCGCCCAAGCGTCCCGAGGATTGGAGGCGTAGTTGTAATCGAGCCCTATGCTATTGAGGATCCAGCCATAGAGGCCAATGTCCTCCCGCCCGATGATCTGCCAGATAGTGCCAACCACGTTCCATGGCACCAGCAGCGGCAATGACAGCAGGATCAAACTCACCGGCACCCCCAAGCCCCGCCGCGGCATCGATAGCGCGACGATGATGCCCAACGGCACTTCGATGACAAGGACGCAGAGGGAATAGACGAACTGTCGCAACAGCGAGTCCAGCAATCTGGGGTCGGCAAGAATCTCTCGATACCACTCGGTGCCCACGAAATAGCGCGTATTCGGGTCGAAGATGTCCTGTATCGAATAGTTGACGACCGTCATCATCGGAATGATGGCGCTGAAGGCGACGAGCGCGAAAACCGGTAGCACCAGCCACCACGCCTTGTTGTTATAGGTTTTCATGCGTTCCCTCCACCAGCCGATCATCGACGTAGAAACGCTGCCAAGCCGCGGGGAAAGACAGCCCGACTCTTCCTTCCGGCACGACTTGCTCTTCGCCGATTCGCACTTTGATCACCCGTGCCGACGGCGTATCGAGACACACATCGACGATCTTGAAGGTACCCTGGTCCTGAATCAGGTCGACGTGCCCATGCAGGATTGCGTTCTCGGGCGTCACGAGCTGCACGAACTCCGGACGGATGCCGATCTGCAGACGCTCGGCTTTCACCTGACGCAGTTGCGTTACGATCGTGTCGGCAACAGCCAATGCACGGCCCTCGAATTCGACACCGGAGGTTCCCAGACTGATATCGAGAAAGTTCATGCCGGGGCTGCCGATGAAGTAACCCACGAACGTATGTTGCGGATTCTCGAACAGCTCCCTCGGCGTGCCGAACTGGACGATCTGGCCCTGGTACATCACCGCAATCTTGTCTGCGAATGTGGACGCTTCGAGCTGGTCGTGGGTGACGTAGACCATCGTCACATTGAATCGTTGGTGAATTTCCTTGAGCTTTCGCCGCAGCCGCCACTTGAGTTGCGGATCAATCACTGTCAGCGGCTCGTCGAACAGAATGGCCGCTACATCGTCACGGACCAGGCCCCGTCCCATCGACACCTTCTGCTTTTCATCCGCCGTCAGATTCTGCGCCTTGCGGTTCAATAACGGCTCGATCTCCAGCGCCTCGGCCACCTCCCGCACCCGAAGATCGATACGCTCGCGGGAATGCCCCTGATTGCGCAGGGGAAACGCCAGATTTTGGAAGACGGTCATGGTGTCGTAGACCACCGGAAACTGAAAAACCTGGGCGATATTGCGCTGCTGCGGGGTGAGGTCGTTGACCGATTTGCCGTCGTAAAGCACGCGACCCTCAGAGGGCGTCAACAACCCGGAAATAATGTTGAGCAACGTACTCTTGCCACAGCCGGAGGGGCCCAGCAATGCATAAGCCCCGCCCTGCTCCCACACGTGTTCCATTCGCCGTAGGGCGTAGTCGGCAGGTTCCGAAGGAGCGCTATGGTAGCTATGCGCCAACTGCTCCAGGCGAATTTCCGCCATGTCTGGTCTCCTCAAACGCTCGCAAGCGCTGGACGCAGGGAATACGGCGCTAGCAACAGCTCGCCACCCGGCTCGAACACGAACAGCTGGCGACACGCCACCTGTATCTCCAATGCCTGATCGACCCCGAATTCGTGAATACCGATCAGGTGCGCAACCAGATCGATTTGATCGTGTGACAGATGCAGAAACGTCTCGGAACCGCTGATCTCTGCCACCCGAACCACGACTGGCAACCGAAAGGCTGGCTCCGGGACAGGCTGGAGAGACCAGTGATGCGGCCGAATGCCGACCTGATATTCGCCCGCCGGCAGCGAACGCCACGCCTCGGGCAAAGGCTGACGCGAACCGGCGACGCGGCACTCTTCTCCCTGGATCGACATCGGAAGCAGGTTGATCGGCGGCTCGCCGAAAAGGCTCGCAGCTTCCCTGTTGCAAGGATGGCGGTAGACTTCACCGCTGGCGCCGCTCTGAACGATGCGCCCTTGATGCAAGAGCGTGGTCGTGCCGCCCAGCGCCAGGGCCTCGGCCGATTCGGTAGTGGCATACACCGCTATGGTGTTGCGTGACTCGAATAGCTTGCGCATTTCCACCCGCAGCGCCTCGCGCAGCTTGTAGTCGAGGTTGACCAGCGGTTCATCGAACAGGACCAGATCCGCGTCCTTGACCAGAGCCCGGGCCATCGCCGTGCGCTGTTGCTGTCCTCCGGAAAGGGCTTGAGGGTAACGCCCCAGAAGATGCTGAATACCCAGCATCGCAGCAGTTTCCTCGACTCGGCGAGCTATCTCCTGACGTGCAACCTTGGCTTGCTTCAACGGCGAAGCGATATTGTCGAACACCGTCAGCGTGGGGTAGTTGATGAACTGCTGATAAACCATCGACACATTGCGTTGGCGAACCGGTACCTGGGTCATGTCCCGGCCACCGAGGCGGACCACCCCTCGATCCGGCTTATCCAGTCCGGCCATCAACCGCATCAATGTCGTCTTGCCTGCCAGCGTATGGCCCAGCAACACGTTGAATGACCCCGGCTCTAGCGTCAGGCTGGCATTATCGATGTAGGTCTCGCCTCGTACCGACAGTGTGACGTTGTCGAGTTGTAATGACATGAGTGGCGCCGTTCCCGTTTTCTCTTCCGAGCATCCTAGAACACTCGTTTTATAAAGCTATACGACGAAAAAAGGATAAAGCGGCGACTATAAAAACGATTCTCTATTTACCTGTTTTTATTGCCTTTAAAATAGCTGCAACCTTAGTCTCAACCACTAATGTCCTACACGCGACGGTCCTTGAAGAGAGTCCCGAAAAGACTTGAAGAGAATGAGGCAGGCCAACAGTGCAGGCTTAGCGGCTATCGATTGTTCGCAATTCAACATTCGCGGCAGAAATCGAATGGCAACGGCGAGCACGCTGAAGCGTTCTTTCAGCCGTGCCTCGGAGTCGGGCGTGAAAATACGGACATAAAAAAACCCCAAGCGTAGCTCGGGGTTCGAATCTGGTAGGACCAAGCGGATTTGAACCGCTGACCTCCACGATGTCAACGTGGCGCTCTAACCAACTGAGCTATGGTCCTGTAGGCGTTATCACAAATTCATCTGATTGGTAGGACCGAGCGGATTTGAACCGCTGACCTCCACGATGTCAACGTGGCGCTCTAACCAACTGAGCTACGGTCCTGCAGACGCTGCGGCAACTCGCCGTGACAACGGATGCGAATTCTACCCGGGCAGGCGCGGAATGCAACCCTCCAGTAATAAAAAAAAGCACGCCAACTACCTGTCACACCGACACAATTCGTTTTCAGGCGACGACCCAGCTTTTCGAGCGGCAGAACCACGGTACACCGCCAGTGTTTCGCGAATCGCTGAAGCATCGCCTTCAAACCGGTAAACGAAGGCTATCGGAGAGGAAAAGGCCTAGAGGCTTTTCAATGCGGCCTACTCGTTTTCCGGCAACGCTGTATCACTGCCCTTAATCACTCTCCCGGTCAAAAAGTTCGCTTCAAGGCCATTGAAGCGGTTTTATTTTTCGTTTTTCAACAACACGTGTTCGATTTACAACAATTAGACCAAGGTCGAACGCATATCGGCCTTTTTACCCCAAACCAGAGCAACGGCAAGGCGTTAGGCTTTGGTAAACTGCTTTCATCAATACGAAGAATAGCCATCGGGCCGCGGCAGGGAATCAACATGACACAGCAAGAGCGTCACGAAGCCATCGTCGAGCTAGTCAAGCGTCAGGGCTACGCATCGATCGAACAGCTCGCGAGAGACTTCGATGTGACACCCCAGACGGTTCGCCGAGACCTCAATCAATTGGCAGAGGAAGGTGTCGTCAAGCGCGTTCACGGTGGCGTCGGGCTCGAGTCGAGTACCGTCAACACTGCCTATCACACACGCAAAACGTTGAATCTGGATGCCAAACGGCGTATCGCCGAGATGCTCGCGAGTCATATCCCCGACTCCTCATCCCTGTTCATCAACATCGGCACCAGTAATGAGTTCATCGCCGAAGCGCTATGCCATCACACCGGACTGGAGGTCATAACCAACAACCTAAACGTGGCCGCCATTCTCCAGCACAAGACAGACTTCAACGTCATCGTCGCCGGCGGTCAGGTCCGTTCCCGCGACGGCGGTATCATCGGCGAAGCCACCATCGACTTCATCAACCAATTCAAGGTGGACTACGGCATCATCGGCATCAGCGGTATCGATGGCGATGGTTCATTGCTGGAGTTCGATTATCAGGAAGTTCGCGTTGCCCAGGCGATCTTGCGCAATTCTCGAAAAGTCTTTTTGGCAGCTGACCATTCGAAGTTCCATCGCAATGCTGTGGTACGCCAAGGCAACCTCAGCCAGATCAACGCCTTTTTCACCGACCGCCAGCCACCGGACGCTTTGCGTCGGCTGATGCGAGAACATGATGTCTCGCTATACGTCGCGGATCCCTCGATGCCTGCCGACATCGAAGCCGTTACCGCCAAAGTCGGCTGATGCTGTCGAACTCTTCTACGGAGCCGGCCCAGCGCCGGCTTTTTTGTGATTAGTCATGCCTCTTCGCATTCGGTCCTCCCCAATTGGTCTACATCGGCACCCCGTCGCTATTGATGTTCGGAAGTGATTAATCTATTTTCGAAACCGAACATATCTATTTCATCACCTTCCCGGGGGACATCATGGCGTCAGCGACAGAGAATCACGTCTACGATCTCATCGTTGTCGGTGGCGGCATCAATGGCACCGGAATTGCCAACGATGCCGCTGGCCGAGGCCTTTCCGTGCTGTTGTGCGAACAGGCTGATCTGGCCAGCGCAACCTCTTCAGCCAGCAGCAAGCTGATCCATGGGGGACTGCGCTATCTCGAACACCGGGAGTTCCGTCTCGTTCGTGAGGCGCTAAAGGAGCGCGAGGTGATGTTGCGAAAGGCACCGCACATCGTCTGGCCGCTGCGCTTCATCCTCCCGCATCAACCCCACCTGCGACCCGGCTGGATGATTCGTACCGGACTATTCCTCTACGACCATCTAAGCCATCGTGACAGTTTGGCCAATGCCAAGAGTCTTCGGTTTGGCGCAGAAAGCCCGCTGGTCCCATCAATCAAGAAAGGGTTCGAATACTCGGACTGCTGGGTAGATGATGCCCGGCTGGTGGTGCTGAACGCCCTGCAGGCACAGGAACAAGGAGCGGACATCCGGGTACGCACACGCTGCACCCAGGCTCGGGAAGAGAATGGTCGGTGGCTGATCAATCTGGAGAATCGGGATACCGGCGAACGTCAGGAGTGCCGTGCCAAGATTCTGGTCAACGCTGCCGGACCATGGGTGGAGTCTTTCGTCAAAGATAACGCCAAACGTGACTCACGCTACGGCATCCGAATGATTCAGGGCAGTCATCTGATCGTGCCGCGCCTCAATCAAGATGATCGCGCCTATATTCTGCAGAATCAGGACGGACGTATCGTATTCGTGCTGCCTTATCAGCAGCGTTTTAGCCTGATTGGTACCACCGACCGTCGCTATCAGGGCGATCCTTCGCAGGTCAGCGTCAACGAAGAAGAGATCGACTATCTGCTCGACGTGCTCAACGCGCATTTCGTCAAGCAGCTCAGTCGTGAGGACGTGATCTCGACCTACGCAGGCGTTCGTCCGCTGTGCGATGACGAGTCGGAAAATCCGTCGGCCATGACCCGCGACTACACTCTGGATCTCGACAAGAATGGTGCGCCGATGCTGTCGATTTTTGGTGGCAAGATCACCACCTATCGAAAGCTTGCCGAAGCGGCTCTGCATAAGCTGGAACCGCTTTTACCTCACATGGGCCAGCCCTGGACGGCCGAGGCACGTCTTCCTGGAGGAGACATCGACTCGCGCGAGGCTTTTATCATGCAGCTGTTGCGCGACTATCCGTTTCTCGGTCGAGAGCGAGCCGAACGCTTCGCTTCCAGCTACGGCACGCTTTGCCTGAGTTTTCTGAGCGGCAAGAAGAGCCAGGAAGCTCTCGGACAAAATTTTGGCGGGGGCCTCACCCGCGTCGAAGTCGACTATCTGATCGAACATGAGTGGGCACGGACCAGCGAGGACATTTTGTGGCGGCGCAGCAAGCTGGGGCTACGTTTGTCCCGTGAGGACCAACAGGCACTGAAGTGCTACCTCGATCAGCTCCCTGCCATCGTTACGCCGACTCCACTATCTCGAGTCTCCTGATGTCCAAAGTCTCCCAAATACAGCCGTAACACGAAAAGTAGAGGATCGCCGAGCGCTGGCGTCGACGTAGGGCGAACTCGTTTCTGCTACTCTTGGTTCGGCAAGGTGCCCTATCCCGATACAAGGAATGACCCGTTGCTGCAGCTCCTGTTTACCTGTCTTGGTTGCCTCGTCTTACTGATCACTCTCGCGCCCTACCTGAGGATCCGACACTGGACTATTCGCAGCTTCGATTTTCCGCTTTTGCAGATCGCGATCGTTGCTACCGTTCTGGCTCTGGCTCAACTCGCATTCGAACCCAGCACCTGGTGGCACTGGTCCGGCATGGCCGCCAGTGTGATTGCGGCCGGCATTCAGTGGACGCGGATCTATCCCTGGACGCCCTTGGCTCGATGCACGGTCGTCAAAGCCCAGTCGAGCGAGCCGGATCGCGAGCTCAAACTGCTCGTTTCCAACGTGCTGACGCCAAATCGGCAAGCCGACAAGCTGATCGCCCATGTCAAACGGCACCAGCCCGATATGCTGCTGACGCTGGAGTCCGATCAATGGTGGGGCGATCAGCTGGATGCCGCCATTGGCGAGATGATGCCGGAAGCCGTCCGTATTCCACTGGATAACCTGTATGGCATGCACTTGTACTCTCGCGTTCCGCTAGAGGATGTCGAGGTCAAGTGGCTGATTCAGGATGACATCCCCTCGATTCATACCTGGGTAAGACTGGCCAGCGGCCAGCGCGTCCGTTTCCACGCACTGCACCCACGTCCACCTTCGCCATCGGAGAGCGACGAATCGCTATGGCGGGACGCCGAACTGATGTTGGTCGGCGAAGCTATCGCCAAGAAAAAACTGCCAACCATCGTGGCCGGGGACCTCAATGACGTGGCGTGGTCGCCGACGACCAAACTGTTCTGCAAGATCAGTGGCATGCTCGATCTGCGACGTGGCCGCGGGCAGTACAGCACCTTTCACGCCAAGTACCCGATGCTGCGCTGGCCTCTCGACCATGTCTTCGTCACAGAGCATTTCACGTTGGTGCATATGCAGCGGCTGTCTGAGGTGGGATCCGATCATTTTCCGATTCTGGTCACGCTTTCTCATGACCCCTCTCGCTCCGGTGAAAATGAACCCGAAAGCGCCGATACCGAGGAACGGGAAGATGCCGAGGAGACCATCGAAGAAGCGCAGGAGCGTCAAGGCGAGGCGCCGGTGTAGAAACTCGTTCGACCCGAGACGCCTCTAATCAAAACGCCACCCGACCGGGTGGCGTTTTTTTTCGGGTCGCGGAGCGACAAAACCATCCGGCAGAAAAGCCTGGCTTTACTCCGGGATACCGCCTTGGGTCAGCTTGGTCGGATCAAGCAACCGCTCAAGTTCCTGGCGGGAAAGGTCGGTCTCTTCTTCGGCCACCTCGATAATCGGTCTTCCCCCCTGATAGGCCTTCTTGGCCACTGCCGCGGCGGCGTTATAGCCAATCACCGAGTTGAGTGCCGTCACCAGAATCGGATTCCTGGACAGCGGCGCCTCGATGTTGTCACGGCGAACCTTGAAAGTGGCAATGGCTCGATCCGCCAGCAGCCGACTGACGTTAGTGAGCAGGGTGATGGAGTCCAGCACATTGTGAGCGATCATCGGGAGCATAACGTTGAGCTGAAAGTTCCCGCTCTGTCCGCCCACGGTAACCGCCGCATCGTTGCCGATCACTTGAGCGGCGACCTGAGCAGCCGACTCGGGAATGACCGGATTCACCTTGCCCGGCATGATCGAACTTCCCGGCTGCAACGCCTCGAGCTCGATCTCGCCCAGCCCAGCCAGAGGCCCGGAGTTCATCCAGCGCAAGTCGTTGGCGATCTTCATCACGGCAACGGCATAGGTCTTGAGATGGCCCGAAAGCTCCACCGCCGCGTCCTGGGAGGCCAAGCTGGCGAAGAAACTGTCGTTGGGGCGAAATTCGAGATGCGTGTCGTTGGCCAGACCCTGGGCGACTTTCACCGCGAAATCGGGATGCGCATTGACGCCCGTCCCCACCGCAGTGCCCCCCAAGGCCAAGCGAGTCATTCGTTTCAAGCCATCCTCGAAGCGCTCGGCCGCCTGACCGATCTGGCTGGACCAGCCGCCCAGTTCCTGACTAAGCCGGACCGGCATCGCATCCATCAAGTGGGTACGCCCCGTCTTGACCACGTCATCGACGGCAGCCGCCTTGTCGTCGATGGTCGAACGCAGATGCTCGAGAGCCGGCAACAGGCGCTCGTTGACCTCGATCGCCGCCGCCAGATGAATGGCGGTGGGGATCACATCGTTGCTCGACTGGCCCATGTTGACGTGATCGTTAGGCCCCACCTCGAGTCCGTCACCACTCGCGAGGTGCGAGATCACCTCGTTGACGTTCATGTTGGTCGAGGTACCTGATCCCGTCTGAAAGACATCGATCGGAAATTGCCCCGAATGCTTGCCCGCGATGATCTCGTCGGCCGCCGCGACGATAGCCCTGGCGCGGTCTTCATCGAGCAGGCCCAATTCCAGATTGACCTCGGCGGCCACTCGCTTGATGCGCGCCACGGCAGCGATGAAAGCGGGCGGCAACGGCCGGCCGCTGATGGGAAAATTATTGACGGCACGCTGCGTTTGAGCACCGTAGAGCGCGCTTTCTGGGACGTCCAGCTCGCCCATGCTGTCGCGCTCGACTCGTGTCTGAGACATGACCTTCTCCTATCGATGACGGGTGAAATGCGAAAGAGGTAGCCAAAACGTCGGCTACCTCTTCGAGACTCCTTCAAGACTAGCAGCCGACCCGTAACCTGCCTGATTCGAGACTCAATCGAAATCGATGATCTGGCGAATCGCTTCCCCGTTGGCCAGCCGATCGAAGCCGAGATTGATCTCGTCCAATTTCAAACGATGGGTCAGCAAGCGGTCCACCGGCAGGCGACCGGATTGATAAAGCGCAATGTACTCGGGCACATCGAGCGACGGCACGTGACCGCCAAGATAGGAGCCCTTGAGGGTGCGCTCCTCGGCCACCATTCGCGTCGGGCTCACGGCGAATCTAACGTCGGGATGAGGCAGCCCGGAGGTCACGGTCGTGCCGCCTCGCCCTGTCGACTCGTAGGCAAATTCCAGCGCGCTGGCGACCCCCGCGAACTCGGCTGCAATGTCCACACCGCCGCCGCTGATATCGCGAACCTGCTCGACGGCATTCGGGTCGCCACTGTTGACGATGTGCGTGGCACCCATTGCCTTGGCAGTTTCCAGTTTGTCCGGTGCGATATCCGCCGCGATGACCTGGCGCGCACCGCCGCCGACGGCGCCCATCACGGCCGCCAGACCGACGCCCCCGAGTCCGACGACCAGCACCGACTGGCCCAGCCTTAGCCCCGCAGTGTGCACGAGCGCACCGACGCCCGTCAGCACGGCACATCCGAACAGCGCCGCGATATGAAACGGTAATTCGGGATCGATCTTGGTCAGGGAGCGGCGCGAGGCCACAGCGTACTCGGCGAACCCGGAAACGCCGATGTGGTGATAGATCTTCTCTCCGCCCTTATGCAGGCGCATCCCGCCACCCAGCAGATGACCCGCGACGTTGGCCGCCGCACCGGGACGACACAGCGCCGCACGGCCCGACAGACAGGAGATACAGCCACCGCAACTGGGTGCGAACGAGAACACCACATGATCGCCAGGGGCAAGATCGGTAACCCCCTCGCCGACTTCCGCCACCTCGCCAGCGGCTTCGTGCCCCAGCACCATGGGCAAGGGGCGAGGACGATCCCCGTTGATCGTCGACAGATCCGAATGACATAGGCCGGCGGCGCGCATCTTGACCAGTACCTCGCCCGGACCCGGCCCATCCAGTTCGACCTCCTCGATCGACATCGGCAGCGATTCCCGATACGGGCGAGACTTCTTCATTTCATGAATCACGGCAGCACGAATTTTCACGAACACCTCCTGATTGCAAAACGCTTGGGCGAGCCCCGACTTCCCGGCAACGATCAGCCTAAGCGCAAACGCCGCTACGGGTACTGCGACTTTGGTCTTTAAAACTCGAAGCCCCATGAAAAGACATGATTATCACGATCCTCTAGGATGAATCGTCTGACGTCCTGCTCACGAAGGAGACAATCATCATGTGGCAGCGCCACCAGTTTTCGCTCAAAGTACGGTCACGCGGATTTCATCTTGTCACTGATGACATCCTTACAGCACTTCCAGATCTATATCGCATCCAGACCGGTCTCTTGCATCTACAGCTGATGCACACCTCGGCCTCGCTGACCCTGAACGAGAACGCCGACCCGGACGTCCGGCATGACATGGAGCTGTTCGCCAGCAAACTGGCGCCCGAAAATCTGTCCGGTATGCGGCACACGCTCGAAGGCCCCGACGACATGCCAGCTCACGTGTTAGCCAGCCTGTTCGGCACCGAGCTGACCGTTGCCATCGACAACGGCCGCCTTCTCACCGGCACCTGGCAAGGCATCTGGCTGGGGGAACATCGCCAAAACGGCGGTGCCCGAAAGATCACCGCCACATTGATGGGCGAATGACGAACGTCTCTGGCTGACGTCGTCTCGCTGTCACCTCAGTGAGAGTGGCGCGGTACCTCGGCGCCCCGGCATCCACGCAGGAAGTCGAAGTCGCACCCCTCATCGGCCTGCAACACGCGCTCGATATAAAGCTGTCGATAGCCACCGGTGCTGGCAATCTGGTTCGATGCCGCCATCGGATCGACCTCGGCCAGACGCCGGGCGATCTCGGCATCATCGACTTCCAGATCGAGCGAACCGCTGCCGCAGTCGAGCGAGATCCAGTCGCCATTGTGAACCGCGGCCAAAGGACCGCCGGCTGCCGCTTCCGGCGCCACGTGCAATACCACCGTGCCATAGGCGGTGCCACTCATGCGGGCATCCGAGATCCGCACCATGTCGGTGATCCCCTGCTCGAGGATTTTCGGCGGCAGACCCATGTTGCCGACTTCGGCCATACCGTGATAGCCACGGGGTCCGCAGTGTTTCAATACCAGAATATCGTTGGCTTCGACCTCGAGTTCGGGATCGTTGATCCGCGCCTTGTAGTCGTCGAAATTCTCGAATACCACGGCCCGGCCACGATGTTTCATCAGCTCGGGGCTAGCGGCTGATGGCTTGAGAACCGCACCATTGGGCGCCAGGTTGCCCCGCAGGATGCAGATGCCACCATCTTCGCGCAGCGGGTTATCCAGCGGTCGAATCACCTCGTCATTGTAGTGCGGCGCGTTCTGCACGTTTTCCCATATCGTTCTGCCGTTGGCGGTCAACGCATCCTTGTGCGGCAAACGATCGGCCTCACCCAGCCGACGCAGCACGGCCGGCAGACCGCCGGCATAATAGAACTCTTCCATCAAGAAGCGCCCGGAAGGCTGCAGATCGACGATGGTCGGCGTGCCCCGGCCAACGCGAGTCCAGTCATCCAGTGGCAGGTCGACACCGATACGCCCGGCGATCGCCTTCAGGTGGATGACCGCGTTGGTCGAGCCGCCGATAGCGGCGTTGGTGCGAATCGCATTTTCGAACGCTTCGCGAGTCAGAATTTTCGACAGTTTGAGATCTTCATCGACCATCTCGACGATTCGGTTGCCGGAGAGGTGCGCGAGGACATAGCGACGGGAATCCACCGCCGGAATCGCCGCGTTGTGCGGCAGGGAAACCCCCAGCGACTCCGCCATGCAAGCCATGGTCGATGCCGTACCCATGGTGTTACAAGTGCCGGCAGAGCGCGACATGCCAGCCTCGGCAGCCATGAAGTCATGGATCGATATCTTGCCGGCCTTGACCTCTTCGGAGAGCTTCCACACCACGGTACCCGAGCCGATATCCTTGCCCTCGTGCTTTCCATTGAGCATCGGTCCACCGGTCACCACGAGCGTGGGAATATCACAGCTCGCAGCCCCCATCAGCAGCGCCGGCGTGGTCTTGTCACAGCCGACCAGCAGCACCACGGCATCCATCGGATTACCGCGGATGGCTTCCTCGACATCCATGCTGGCGAGATTGCGGGTAAACATCGCCGTCGGACGTAGATTGGACTCACCGTTAGAGAACACCGGGAATTCCACCGGATAGCCACCGGCCTCGAGCACGCCCTTCTTGACGTGTTCGGCGAGCTTGCGGAAGTGCGCGTTGCAAGGCGTCAACTCCGACCAGGTATTGCAGATACCAATGATCGGCTTGCCCTGGAACTCGTGATCCGGAATGCCCTGGTTCTTCATCCAGCTGCGATACATGAAACCGTTCTTGTCTGCGGTACCGAACCACTGGGCGGAACGCAGCTGGCGTTTTTTCTGGGGCTCAGATTCTTGAGGCCCGGCTTTTTGGGGCTCAGGTTTTTGCGACTTGTCCGATGAATCACTCATCTCTCTCTCCTCGGGCCACCGTCAGTACGGTGGCAATCACGGCAGTCATAAAAGGTGTCGATAAAGGGAGCTATCAACAATCACAGCAGGGAAAACACCAGCCACGCCAGGCCAAACGCCATCAGCGAAATACCAATGGAGATCACGGTCCATGTCTTTAACATGGTCTTGGTATCGACACCGAGAAACCGCCCGACCAGCCAGAAACCGGAGTCGTTGACGTGGGAATAGCCGATGGCACCGGCAACGATCGCCACGGTGATACATGCCGCCGGTAATCCGGCAAGCGTTGGATCTCCCAGTACCACCGGCGCCATGATCCCGGCCGCCGTGGTTCCGGCGACCGTGGCCGAACCCTGGGCCACCCGGATCACCGACGCGATCACGTACCCGGCCAGGATGACCGGCAGCCCGAACGCCTGCAGGCTGTCCGCCAGCGCATCGCCGATACCGCTGGCCGTCAGCACACCGCCGAACATGCCGCCAGCACCGGTGATCAAAATGATGCTGCAGACGGGCGACAATGCCTGTTCGACGATCTCGTTGATGGAATCCATCGCCCCGCGCTCACCGCGGCGAATGACGAGAAGCCACATGGCGATGCAAGTGCTGATCAACAATGCGATCGGCGTCTCCCCGATCACCATCAACGCCGCCACCAGCGGGTTGTCACCATCGATCACACCGCTCTGGCCCAGCGTCGATAGACCTGTATTGAGAAAGATCAACACCAGCGGTAACAGCAACACCAGCAGAACAGTGCCAAACGCCGGGCGTTTCTCGGGCGGTACTTCTTCGCTATCTCCCCCCATCAAGTTCGGCACCGGCTGGAACGGTGACCGACCTGCCAGCATCAGTGACAGCCGGTAACCCATCACATACCAAGTCGGTAGCCCCACCAGTAACGCCACGAACAGCACTTGGCCGATATCGGCGTGCAGAAATACCGCAGCCGCGACGGGGCCAGGGTGCGGCGGCATCAAGGCATGCATGACCAGAAACGCGCCTGCAGCCGGCAGACCGTAGAGCAGCAACGACGCCTTGAGTTCGCGGGCCACCGAGTAGATCACCGGCAGCATGACCACGAAGGCTGCATCCAGAAAAATCGGGAAACCGAACAGCAGACAAGCGATCGACAGTCCCAATGGCGCTCGCTTGCTGCCGAAGAAGTGAATCAATGTATCGGCCAATACACGCGCCCCGCCCGAGACAGCAACCAGGCGCCCCAACACCGCCCCGAAGCCGATCAACAGAGCCACATTGCCTAGCGTCTTGCCGAATCCGCCCAATAATGTCGGCAGTAGATCGGCAACCGAGATCCCGGTCGCCAGTGCCGTACCGATACTGACGATCACCAGGGCAAAAAAGGGATGCAGCCGCACCCGAATGATCAAAACCAATAGAATCGCGATAGCCGCGGCAGCAATACCCATCAGTCCCAACGTCGAGAGACCGGTTGCCGCTTGTGTAGTGTCTTGCATGGCGTCCTCCTAACGGCCGCCACGGCTTCAGCTGGGCGTGCTCGCCGTGGGCTACAGGCACATTAGCGCCACCAATCAATAACCATGAAATGCCAATAGACGATGTATTTGATATCAACATGATTATCAAAAGAGCCGCGCCGAGCGCGAGAACACGTGTTCGTCATACAAGGCGTTTTTTCAGACTCGACCAAAGTTGCAGGTTTTTGTTAGGCGGCCCTGTCAGCCACCGGCCCGACGGGTCTGTTTCCAACGATCGAACATGACCGCGAGCAGCAGAATCGCCCCGCGCACCAGGTATTGGTAGAAAGTGGGGACGTTGAGCAGCCCCATCGCGTTCTGTACACAACCCATGATCAGCACACCGACCAACACGCCGGTAATCGATGCCACACCACCGGAGAGTGATACGCCACCCAGTACGCAGGCCGAAATCACCGCCAGCTCGAGCCCTTGAGACGTGTTGGGATCACCAAGGCCCATGCGCGAGGTAAGCAATACCCCGGCAATTCCTGCCACCAGGCCCTGGAGGGCGAACACCATGATCTTCAGCCGACGGACGTTGACGCCGGCAAGGCTGGCCGCCTCCGAATTGCCCCCGGTCGCCAGCGTATTACGGCCGAACGCCGTCATGTTGAGGACGACGCCGAATATCAGAAAGCAGACGATCATCGTCCACACCGGCAACGTCAAACCGAGAAACGAGGCACTGCCGAGATCGAAGAAGCCCGGCACGGTAATCATCACCGCATCGCCGCCGGAGGTAATGTAGGCCAGGCCGCGCACGAACTCCATCGCGGCCAATGTCGCAATCAGCGAGTTGATACCGAACCGAGCCACCACGAAGCCATTGAAGGCGCCCACCGCGGCGCCAGCGGCAATGCCTACCAGCAAGCCGATCGTGACGCTACCGCTGGTCGAAGTGACCATTGCAGCGACTACCCCAGAGAACGCGACGATCGACGCTACCGACAGATCGACCTCCCCCAACGCCAGCACCATCATCATGGTGGTGGCAATCGTGCCGATCAGCGTCACCGATAGCAGCAGACCAACGATATTACGTTCGGTCAGAAACGATGGCACCAGCACGGAAAGACCGATGAACAGTAGAATGAAAACGGCAATCAACCCGGAGGTATCGAGCAGCGTCCGCAGCGGCTTGGGAAGCCTCCGGCGTTCTTCGGCCGGCACTGCCGTGGGCGTGGCAACTTTGTCATTCATGATTCCGAATCCTCTCGCGATCCATGGCTCTTGTGGCAGTCGATACCGGACTTGATGCCGGACTTAATGTCGGAGTGAAGGTCAGGCCGGCAAGGCCAATCCCAGCAATCGCTCGGGCGTCGCGGCCTCCCGGGATACGATGTCGATAAGCTCACCGTCTCGCATCACGCCGATTCGATCACAGATGGAACTGACCTCCGCCAAATCACTGGAGATGATCA
Source organism: Salinicola halimionae (assembly GCF_003206065.1). Taxonomy (GTDB): domain Bacteria; phylum Pseudomonadota; class Gammaproteobacteria; order Pseudomonadales; family Halomonadaceae; genus Salinicola; species Salinicola halimionae. The sequence continues at coordinate 1,505,446 of NZ_PZJQ01000004.1, forward strand.
AGACGCCTTTACCTTGCTCGGCTAAATCGTAGAGCAGCGAATAGATGTCGCGGCGCGCGCCGACATCGATGCCCCGTGTGGGCTCGTCCATCACGAACAGATCGATCTCCTCAGCCAGCCAACGTGCCAGAATCACCTTCTGCTGATTGCCTCCCGACAGGTTGGCGATCGGCGTCTTCGGCCCTGGCGTTCGAATCCGCAACTGACGGATATAATCCTCGGCATTCTGAGTTTCCCGTCGCGGGTTGCGGAACCCGCCCCAGCGCTTGAAGAAACGGCGGCAGCTGATATTGAGGTTGTCCGAGACACTGGCCACCGGAAAGATGCCTTGTGACTTGCGATCTTCCGGGCACATCGCGATGCCGGCACGAATCGCCGCCTGGGGAGAGCCGAACCGACGCGGCGTGCTGTCGAAGGTGACCTGGCCGGCGGTGGCTCGCTCAACGCCGCAGACCAGGCGCATCAGCTCGCTGCGTCCGGCGCCGACCAGGCCGAAAAGCCCCAGCACTTCGCCGCGACGTATCTCGAAGCTGATCGGTGCCTTGACGCCTCGCCCCTCGATCCCCTCGAGTCGCATCAGCATCTCGCCCTGCTGGCGTGACCGATAGCCGTAGACGTCCTCGATCTCCCGCCCCACCATCTCGCTGACGAGAATATCGTGGTCGATCCCCTCCAGAGTGTCGTGGGTGCGAATGTGGCGGCCGTCGCGAAACACGGTTACCGCATCGCACATCTCGAACACTTCCTCCATGCGATGGGTCACATAAAGCACCACCCGTCCCTCTCCGCGGAGCCGCGAGACGATCCGTTTGAGATGCCGGACCTCCTGAACCGAGAGCGAACTGGTGGGTTCGTCGAAGGCAATGATCCGGGCATCCCGCAGCAGCGCCCGCCCGATTTCGATCATCTGCTGCTGCCCGATCGACAGGTCCCGGACCTTGGTCGAAGGATGAATATCTCCCTCACCCAGCTCTTCCAGAATCGTCATTGCACGCTCGCGCAGCCTGCGCCGATCGAGGAAGCCATATTTGACCGGCAACTGTCCCAGCAGCAGATTTTCGGCCACCGAGAGATTGGGCGACAGCGTCAGCTCCTGATAGATGATCGCCACGCCCTGGCGCAGCGCCTCCCGGGAATTGGCGAAAACGATCGGTTCGTCCCCGATCCATAGCCGACCGCTGGTGACTCGGTTGACGCCGCTCAACACCTTCAACAGCGTCGACTTGCCAGCCCCGTTCTCGCCCATCAATGCATGGACCTCGCCCCCTCGCGCCGAGAAGCTGACGCCATCCAGCGCGCGAACCCCGGGGAACTCGACGGTAATCCCGTCGATACGTAGATAAGGTTCCGTCATCCCGTTCTCCTCAACACCTCACAGAACCGCTATCACGCCTGGCCGAACTCAAAGCCCCAGGTCTTCGCGAACCTGCTTCCAGTTGTCGCGCGTCATCAGCGTGCCCGTGGTCTGGGTATTGGCAGGCGGCTGCTTGTCTTCCGTTATCCAGGTGTAGAGATTGTCGGCGCTCTGACGGCCATGCATGGTCGAACTGACCGCAATCGTGCCGTAGAATCCGGTCGCCTTCTCGCGCGAGAACTCGGCAAACGCTGCCCCAGAGCCGTTGATACCCACGCCGATGACCTGATCCGGTGACAGTCCATACTGCTCGCTGGCACGAACGCCTCCCAACACGCTCTCTTCATTGAGCGCATAGATGACCCAGTGTTCAAAATCACCATTTTTGGACAACACCGGCGATGCCGCCGCGAACGCGCTGCTGGTGTCGGTATTCTGCTGTGGAGCGTCGAAGATATTGTCCTTGACGAAGCCGGCATCCAACAGGGCAGCGGTGGCACCGTCCGTGCGCTCCTTGGCAGTCGGGAGCTCGTTATTGCTGATACGCAACGCCGCCACGCTCTGCGGATCCCAACCTCGAGCCTTCATCTCCTTGGCGATCGTTTCACCGACCTGTTGACCGATCTTGTAACCCGACATGCCCAGGTGCGGCACGGAATCCATCGGCTTGCCGTCCGCGCCAAGGAACTGGTCATCGACGGTAACGACCTTCATCCCATACTGCTTGGCACGATTGGCGATCGCCGGCCCCAGACGAACGTCTGGCGGGCAAATGACGAATCCCTGAGCGCCCTGGGAGTTCAGGTTGTCGATGGCACTGAGCACCTGCTGACCGTCTTCGCCCGACAAACGCACGACCTCGAAACCTTTCTGCTTTCCGAGTGCGCTTGCAGCGTCCTGCTCATTGATGAACCACGCCTGCTCCGGTTTCTTGACGATGAAGCCGATCTTGACGTCGTCCTGGGCGTAAAGCGGCGCGACGCCCAGGCCCAAGCTCGACACGCTGAGTACGAGTAATGATGATTTTAGAAAGCGGATCACTGGCGGCCTCCAGCCCCGACGGGGCATTGGGTTGTTATTAGGTAGCTCATTTCACGTCACGGCTGAAATGACAGTAAGCAGTTGGTCAATAACCGGCTAATACCGACCCTTGCAGAAAGTGATATATCATTTGCTATCAGCAAATCAAAAAGATAACCGGGAGGCGGACACCCAGCCCTTGAGGCGCCTCCCCGCCCCGACTAAAGTCGTTTTACGACTTTGGTTAAAACAGACGTTTCATAGTCGCCAAGGCCGCCATTACGGCGGCCCTGGGAAACCTCTAAATGGAGCTTGGCTACTGCTTCACTACGAAGAGGTCTGAGAGTAACGGGACTGGGTCGAGAGGGAATGGGGCGCTGTCTGCGTCGTCGAGAAGCGATAGACGGTGCGGGAATGATATGTCTCGTCCGGCGTCAATATCGTTGACGGAAAGTTGGGCTGATTGGGGGAGTCGGGGAAATGCTGCGTTTCCAATGCCAGACCGGAGCGATGCGTATAAGCACGGCCACTCTTGCCCATCAAGCTGCCATCGAGGAAGTTGCCCGAGTAGAACTGCAACCCCGGTTCGGTGGTCGCAACCTCGAGAACCCTGCCGCTTTGCGGTTCTTCCACTCTTGCTGCCAGCGCCAGCTGGCCGGTCGCGCCGGGGTTCTTGCTTAGCACGAAGTTATGATCGTATCCCTTGCCATAGGCCAATTGGGTATTCTTCTGCCCCATCCGCGCACCGATGGCAGTTGGCTGGCGGAAATCGAACGGCGTACCACTGACGTCGGCAATCTCGCCAGTCGGGATCAATGTTTGACCGACCGGAGTGAACCCGCTCGCGTTGATCGTCAACTCATGGCTCAGAATGGTGCCATGGCCTTCGCCCTGAAGATTGAAATAGCTGTGCTGAGTCAGATTGACCGGCGTCGCGCGGGACGTTTTCGCGCGATAGTCGATGGAAAGCTCATTATCGTTGGTCAGCGTGTAGCTGACCCGCGTAGAGAGTCGTCCGGGGAAACCTTCTTCGCCGTCTTCGCTGGTGTAAGTCAAGACCAGACCGCGGCCCTCACTCGACGAGAACGGCTCGGCATGCCACAGCCGCTGATTGAACCCCTTGTCGCCTCCATGCAGGGTATTGGGCCCATCGTTGGTGGGCAGACGATAGGTCTCACCATCGAGGCTGAAACGGCCACCGGCAATACGATTGCCGTAACGGCCGATCAAGGCACCAAAGTAGGGGTTGGCCTGGCGATAGGCATTGGAGAGATAATCGTCGAGCGAATCGAAACCCAGCACGATGTCATCCAATTGACCCTGCCGGTCGGGCGTCTTCAACGACACGATGATGCCGCCATAGTTGATGACTCGCATTTCGAGACCATTGTCGTTGGTGATGCGATAGCAATCGACCTCGCGTCCGTCCGGCAGCTGACCAAAGGCGGATCGCTCGATGCCCGGTGGCAGGACACTGGAGGCCTGAGAGTTCATTGGCATCGTCTGCGCCTGCGCTTGTAAAAAGGCCTGACCGATCATCAATCCGAACAGCCCGACGCCGAGACAGCGAGGTAGAGAAAAGACATGGCGTGTCATCGCAAGCTCCTGTTTTTCGTTTAGCTCAATGTTTTTGGTTATCATTTCCACTTATCCCGACGTCAGAGCCGATTAATCGCCGCCAATGACGCTCGTTTAAACCGTAGACCGCCGCCCCCGATCTGACTATGCGGGAACTGCACGACATGCCTCATAAAAACGTCGAATATTCGATAGAGATAACGCCATGAGATCCCAACCCACCGACCTTCTGGCACCGGACTGGTTCCTTCGCGTCAGGCTCAAGTTGCGCCATCTTCAGTTGTTCGTTGCCCTGGATGACTGCCGCAATCTTCATCGGGCGGCGTCCAAACTGGGCATGAGTCAGCCGGCAGCGTCCAAGCTGCTAGGAGACCTCGAGCACCTGCTCGGAGTCTCGCTATTCGACCGCCACTCTCGTGGCGTGACGCCCAACTGGTATGGGGAAAGCCTGATTCGACACGCTCGCGGCATGCTGACCTCGCTGGCACAGGCCAGCGAGGAGATCAATGCGCTCAACGAAGGTAATGCGGGAACGGTATCAATCGGTACGGTACTGGCACCCGCCGTGACACTGTTGGCCAGTGCCGTGGAACGCGTGCACCGCGAGAGCCCTCACCTGGAAGTCAATATCGATGTCGACGTCAGCCGCAATCTGGTACCGAGACTGCGCGACGGCGAGTTCGATTTTGCCATTGCCCGAATTCCCGGCGGAATGCCGGCCGGCGATTTCGTGTTCGAGGAAATCGGGGAGGAGGCGCTCTGCTTCATATGCCGCGCGGGCCATCCACTCGCGGCGCTGGAAACGTTCGATCTGACCTCGATGCTGGACTATCCATGGGTACTACAGCCCTCGGGCGCGCTGATGCGCCAACGCGTAGAGCACCTGTTTCTGCATCACAAGGTGGCGCCGCCACAGCGCATCATCAATACGCCGGACATATACATGGCGCTGGCCATGGTCGACAAGTCGGATTCGGTAACAGTCACGACGCGGGAGGTGGCCGAACTACTCTGCACGCAGCCCCGCTTCGTGATTCTGCCATCGACGGACGCGCTCAGTGTGCAACCGTTTGGCCTGATCAGCCTGCGCGAGCGGCGCATGTCGCCAGGCGCCGCCAAATTGATGGGCATCCTGCATCAGATGATTCGTGAGCGCCGAGCGCTCGATTCGACGATCAAGGAAGCCGCATCATCCACCTACAAGGATATAACTCTCTAGACTCGTGGGACGCTAAACTTGCCGGTCCCTGAACTGGCCAAGCCCCGGACCTGCCAGATCCCAACAGCGAAGACAGCTCGCGCGCCTACCACTCCAGCGCCTGCTTGACGAACGGGATGGTCAACCTGCGTTTGGCCGACAACGACGCGCTGTCGAGCCGGGCAAGAATGTCGAACAGCGGATCCAACTGGCGCGGTCCACGATGCAGAATGTAGCGTCCCACTTCCAGCGGCAGCTCCATACCGCGGACTTGTGCCCGCAGCTGAAGCGCGGCCAGCCGCTGCGTATCGTCCAGCGGTTGAGCGTGGAATACCATGCCCCAATTCAGGCGAGATGCCAGATCCGGCAGCTTGACCTCTAGCTGCCGCGGAGAACGGTCAGCGGCGATCACCAATCGCCTGCCGGCGTCACGCAGCCGATTGAAACCGTGAAACAGTGCTTCCTCCCAACGTTTGCGACCGACGACGAGTTGCAGATCGTCGATCGCCAGCAGGTCCAGTCGTTCCGGCTCCTCGAGAATATCCGGCGGAAAATGCCCCAGCGTTTCCAGTGGTAGATAAAGCGCGCGCTTGCCTTGCGCATCCGCGTTGTGACAAGCCGCCTGTAGCAGATGACTACAGCCCACGCCCTCACCACCCCAGAGATAGAGAAACGGCTCGCCCCCCTCCTCCAGTTGCCCGGTCAGGTGCGACACGAGCGACGCGTTGTTACCCGGCAGATAGTTGGCGAAGGTGGCGTCATCGCGCAGCCCGATGCCAAGTGGCAGTTGAGACGGCCCCGGACTCATGCTGATCCATCCTCTTGACTCTGGTTCCCGGAAAGCTCGCCGCTTCGCGAGCGGTCGTAGAGCTGGCTGCCCCGGTAGCGATTGTAGACGTAGCGCAGCAGCACCATGATCACGGCCGCCACCGGCAATGCCAACAGAATACCGGTGAACCCGAATAGCTGCCCACCGGCGAGTACCGCGAAAATGACCGCCACCGGATGCAGACCGATTTTGTCGCCCAGCAGGAGGGGTTGGAGTACCGTGCTCTCGGCGATCTGACCGATGCCGAACACGACCAGCACCCCGATCAGCGGTAGCCAGGTATCGAACTGAAAAAATGCCACTACCGCAGCCGTCACGACGCCGACGATCACCCCGAGATACGGCACGATGCTGGCAAGCCCGGCCATCACACCGATCAATAAGCCGAAATGCAGCCCGATCACGCTCAAACCGACCGCGTAGATCACTCCGAGACTCAGCATCACCAGCAACTGCCCACGCAAGAACGCCGATAGGACCTCGTCACACTCCGTCGTCAACGAGGTGACACGCGGTTCGATATGCCGCGGCAGCATGTCGCGGAGATAACCTTTGATTCGGTCCCAGTCGAGCAGCAGATAGAAAGTCACCACCGGAATCAGCGCGAGATTACCCACCCACACCGCAAAAGCGAGCCCCGAGCGGGACGCCTTAGCCAGGAATGCCCCCGCGTAGGACCCGGTTTCGCGCCAGTTGGCCATCAACGCGTTACGCAGTTGATCGAAATCTGCGGTGAAGTCGATCCCCGTCAACGATTGAAGCTCCGGCAGGATCGTGACCTGCATCCAGTTGAACATGCTCGGCAGCGCCTCGATCAGTTGCACGATCTGTCGTCCCAGTATCGGCATCAGGATCAGAATACCCCCGACGATGACGATCCCCAGCAGCAGAAACACGACACTGACCGCGAGGCGACGCGACAGGCCGCGCGCCTCTAGCCAGTCGGTTACCGGATCACCGAGATAGGCAAGAATCATGCTGACGAAGAACGGCATCAGAATGGGCTCCAGCAGAATCATCAGCCAGACCGCCAATGCCACACCCAGCACGCTCCAGATTTGCAATTTTGTCATGGCGTTCTCGTTGGCCTTCGGCTGCCCCCTTCAATGAAGGCAATGCTACAATGCGCCCCGCTGAACATCATCCCTAATCATTGGCTCCGCGAGAAAGGTCCTGTCATGACGCGCTCTTCTTCCGATACCCCGAACGCGCCCCGTTCGCCAAGCCCCCGCTCCCTCACCTATCGTGACGCGGGTGTCGACATCGACGCCGGCAATGCGCTGGTCGAGAGAATCAAGGGTGTCGCCAAGCGTACCGCGCGACCGGAAGTCATGGGCGGGCTCGGCGGTTTCGGGGCACTGTGCGAGCTTCCCAGCGGCTATCGTCAGCCGGTGCTGGTATCCGGCACCGATGGCGTCGGCACCAAGCTGCGGCTGGCGATGGACCTGGGGCGTCACGACACCATCGGCATCGATCTGGTCGCGATGTGCGTCAACGACCTGATCGTTGCGGGTGCCGAGCCGCTGCAGTTTCTCGACTACTACGCCACCGGCAAACTGGATGTCGATATCGCCGCAGACGTGGTGACCGGCATCGGCGAGGGCTGCAGTCAGGCCGGCTGCGCACTGGTCGGCGGCGAGACCGCCGAGATGCCCGGCATGTACGAAGGAAGCGACTACGACCTGGCGGGCTTTTGCGTTGGCGTGGTCGAGAAATCGGAAATTCTCGACGGCAGCAAGGTCGCTGAAGGCGACGTGCTGCTGGGCCTGGCCTCGTCCGGCCCGCACTCCAACGGCTACTCGTTGATTCGCAAGATTCTCGAGGTTGGTGGCGGTAAACTCGACGAGACCCTAGGCGGCAAGCCGTTGTCCGACCTGCTGATGTCGCCAACGCGCATTTACGTCAAGCCGCTGTTGTCGCTGATCAAGTCCAGCCCCGTCGATGTCCATGCGCTCTCCCACATTACCGGCGGCGGGCTGCTCGAAAACGTACCCCGCGTCCTGCCCGACAATCTGGCGGCGCGCATCGACGTCACCAGCTGGCAGCGCCCCGCCGTGTTCGATTGGCTGCAGCAGCAAGGCAACGTCGATGAGCGCGAGATGTACCGCGTGCTCAACTGCGGCATCGGCATGGTGGTGGTGATCGCTGCCAACCAGGCCGATCAGGCGATTGCACACCTCGAAACCGCCGGCGAGACCGTCTATCGCCTGGGCGATATCGTTACGCGTCAAGGCGATGAAGAATCCGTCCAGCTGGAGAATCTCCCGGCATGAGCGATGACTATCCTTCACAGCAGCACGATACGCTGAACGACTTCGAGGCCGCGACGGCCGAAAAGCCACGGGTGGTGGTGCTGATATCCGGTAACGGCAGCAACCTGCAGGCGCTGCTCGACGCGCAGGAACACGAGGAGTTGGGCGGCGGAGAGATCGTGGCCGTGGTTTCCAACAAGGCCGATGCCTACGGGCTCAAGCGAGCCAAGGACGCCGGAGTCGATGCGGTCGCGTTGCCGCATCGTGAGTACGATTCACGGGAGGCCTTCGATGCTGCACTGATCAGAGTCATCGACCGCCACGAACCCGACCTGCTGGTGCTCGCCGGTTTCATGCGCATCCTGACGCCGGCCTTCGTCGACCATTACCGAGGTCGCATGCTCAACGTCCACCCGTCGCTGCTTCCCGCCTACCAGGGCCTGGACACGCATCGACGTGCCCTGGCCGACAACGTCTCGGAACATGGCGTCAGCGTTCACTTCGTCACCGAAGAACTCGACGGCGGACCGGTGGTCATTCAGGCGGTGGTCAACGTCGAGCCAAATCAGGATATCGATGAATTGATCGACAAGGTCCATGCTCGCGAGCATCTGATTTATCCGATCGCCGTGCGCTGGTTCCTCGAAGGCCGCGTCAAATTGTCACCCGATGGCCAGGTGACGCTGGACAACATGCCACTGCCTGCAACGGGTCTACGCATGTCCCATGCCGACGCCGCTGAAGAGCTGGACGAAGACCTCGACGATTGACCTAAAGATCGTCGAGCCAGCGACCCGTACGGCCCTGCCAAGGGCCGTCGATGTCGATCCGGCGCTAGTCCTCCGCTTGCCCTGACCGTAATCTTTGCCAGACTGAAATCACGCAATCGCCTACCCATCGTCGGGCGAATGATTTCGGTCGGCAACTGTTCACTAAGCAAGGAGGACAAGCGATATGGATTATCGTCCGCTAGGCAATTCAGGACTGATGGTATCGACGCTGACTCTAGGCACGGTGCCCTTCGGAGGAGCCAACGGCTTCGAAAAAGCCGCCAGTGTCGACGTCAAAGGTGCTAAGAAGCTGCTTGACATCGCTTACGAAGCCGGCGTCAACCTGGTTGATACCGCCGATCTCTACTCCCTCGGCCTGGCCGAGGAGATCACCGGCAAGGCGCTGGGCAATAAACGCAACGACATCCTTCTTGCCACCAAGGGCCGAAGCCCGCTGGGTGACGACCCCAACGCTACCGGCGCCTCGCGTTATCATCTGATTCGTGCCGTCGAAGCCAGTCTCAAGCGCCTGGGCACCGATCATATAGATCTTTACCAGTTGCATAACTGGGATGGCGTCACCCCTATCGAGGAAACGTTGGAATCCATGCATCACCTGGTGACCAGCGGCAAGGTGCGCTATTGGGGCACGTCAAATTACACCGGCTGGCAGATGATGAAGACGCTCGGCAAGGCCGAGACGCACAACATGATCAAGCCGATCAGTCAGCAGATTTACTACACGCCAGAATCTCGCGAGGCGGAGTACGAACTGATGCCGCTGGCGATCGATCAGAATGTTGGCTCGCTGATCTGGGGGCCGCTAGGCGAAGGTTTCCTCACGGGCAAGGTGCGCCGGGGCCAGAAGACCCCGCCGAACACCCGTCAAGGCAACGGCTGGCCGGAACCCTACGTGCACGATATGCAACGTGCCTACGACATCATCGAGGCACTGGCCGCCATTGGCGAGGCCCACGACTGTTCCATTCCGCGCGTATGCCTGGCCTGGTTGAAGGATCGGCCTGGGGTCACCTCGCTGATCGTCGGAGCCCGCACCGAGGAGCACCTGCACGACAATCTGGCTGCCGCCGACCTGGAACTGAGCGAAGAGGAACACCAGCGCCTCGAGAAACTGACCCGGCCAGCACCGCTCTATCCCTACTGGCATCGCGTCGTGTCCGGCATGGACCGCCTCGACCCGGCGGAAAAGCCGTTTCTGGATGGCTTCGGCGAGACCATCAGGAACCGTAACGATGACCGCTCGGCCTCATGATAATCAACTAACTACCGAAGGACGTAAGCGAGGCAGGCAAGACAAGGAAAAAACGGCCGAAAAAGCGCAGTTTACGAGCTTGTAAATGAGCATTTTAAGGCCGTTTTTGACGCAGTATTGTCACGCAGGTAGTTCTTTCAGGTGCGCGGTAGCGTTACGCCGCGCTGGCCCATGTACTTGCCACCGCGGTCCTTGTAGGAGACGTCACAGACCTCGTCGGACTCAAGAAACAGCATCTGCGCGACGCCTTCGTTGGCGTAGATACGCGCCGGCAGATTGGTCGTGTTGGAAAACTCCAGTGTCACGTGGCCTTCCCATTCCGGCTCCAGCGGCGTCACGTTGACGATGATACCGCAGCGCGCGTAGGTCGACTTGCCCAGACAGATCGTCAGTACGCTGCGCGGAATGCGGAAATATTCCACCGTTCGCGCCAGGGCAAACGAGTTGGGCGGGATCACGCAGGCATCGCCCTTGATATCGACGAAGCTTTTCTCGTCGAACGCCTTGGGATCGACAATCGCCGAATGGATATTGGTGAACACCTTGAACTCATCGGCACAGCGCACGTCGTATCCGTAGCTGGATGTACCGTAGGAGATCACACGCTGATTGTTCACGTGGCGGACCTGATCGGCCTCGAACGGCTCGATCATGCCCTCGTTCTCCGCCATCCGGCGAATCCACTTGTCGGATTTAATGCTCATGCAGGCGTCCTTGAGACAGAAACTGCCGTCATCGTGACGTCACGAATCGGCCGATTTAACTGAAGTAACTGATTGGGGCGACATGATAGCGGCCCGATTTCATTAAAGAAAAGAAAAAAGAAACGACGCCCCCGGAAAGGAACCACTGCCCAGGATACGGCGAGTGAGCCTTACCCGTGCCAGTTCCGACCGACCTATCGTACGAGAGCGATCGCCGGCGAGGTCAGTCGCTGAATGAAATCGAAGGGCCCGCGGCATCCTGCTCGGCAACACCACTGGCGACGTTCCGCGCCATGGCCCGAAACGTCGCGGCAACCTCACCTTCCGGCTCGGCGATGACGCTAGGCTTGCCGCCGTCGGCCTGTTCACGTATCGACAGCTGCAAGGGCAGCTGGCCCAACAGTTGCGTATCGTATTGCTCGGCGATGCGCTCACCGCCTCCAGCGCCGAAGATCGGCTCGCTATGGCCGCAGTTCGAGCAGATGTGCAGGCTCATGTTCTCAACTACACCGAGCACCGGCACGTTGACCTTGCGAAACATCTCGATGCCCTTGCGTGCATCCAGCAATGCGATGTCCTGTGGCGTCGTGACGATCACCGCACCGTCGACCGGCACTTTCTGCGCCAGCGTCAGCTGAATATCACCGGTGCCCGGCGGCATATCGATGAACAGGAAATCGAGATCGTCCCACAGCGTCTGGTTGAGTAACTGCTGGAAAGCGCCGGAGACCATCGGCCCACGCCACACCATTGGCTGATTGATATCGACCATGAACGCCATCGACATCGCCTGAATGCCGTGCGCCATTACCGGCTTCATGCTTTTCTCGTCGATCACTTCGGGCCGTGTGTTCTCCGCCAGGCCCAGCATTCGCGCCTGACTCGGACCGTAGATATCGGCGTCGAGAAGGCCCACGCGGTAACCTTCCGCCGCCATCGCCAGCGCCAGGTTGGCGGTGACGGTGGACTTGCCTACGCCACCCTTGCCGGATGCGACAGCGACGATATGTTTGATGCCCTCGATCACGAATCACTCCTTGCGACGTTCAAAACCTGACTAGCCGTCAGTATAACGAGCCATGCCGCCAATACCCTAGCAAGGCAGTCGGAAATGAAAAACACCCGCGGCACTCAGAGACGCTTGAGCTCATCCTGCGCGACCAGTTTGGTCCGGATGAAGTCGCTATGAGTCACATATAGCAGATCGGCCAGACGGCGAATGCGGTGCTCCTCGAGCGCCGCGAGCTCGTGATCGGCGTAGGCCAGCCGCCACATGGCAGCGATCAGCTCGACTCGCTGATCGTAGTCGTAACGTTCATTGAGCAGCGAAACATACTGGAAGTGATCCACCGCCTGCTCGACCTGCTGCTGCGCCTCTTGAATCAACTCCTCCGCGGCCGCCTCGTCCAGCGAGAAATGAGACATCAGAATTCGCCGCAGCGTGGCCAGTTCCTGAGGGTCCACCTCGTAATCGGCGCGCAGCACCTCACTGAACAACGCCGCCACCGCCAGCTGTGGCGTGACGGCGTCGGGGTCATTCGATTCCGGCACGGCCAGAACACGTTGGAAAAATTGTTGAACGGTATCGAGCATTGGATAAGTCCCCCTGCGATAAACGGCAATAGAACGGGTTACGTTTCGACACCGAATGCCCTAAAGGTTCACCAGAACGGAAAACCCGCAACCGAGGTTGCGGGTTCGATGAGCGACCAGTCTCTAGCGCCGGCTGAATGGGCCGAGCATCACGCGCCGTGGGCGGCGAGGAACTCCGGCGTCAGCTTGAGTTCGCTGTTGGAGTTGACGCCGATCCCGCGCGTGGTGACATTGCGAGCGATCTGCTGCGCTTCGTCGAGCGAGTGCATCTCGGCCGTACCGCACTGGTAGACGTTCAGCTCGGGGATCGACTTCTGATCCGTGAGTCCAAGCACGTCTTCCATGGCCGCTTTCCAGGCAGTACCCACGGTCTGTTCGTCGACCTGACCGATCAGGCTCATGTAGAACCCGGTACGACAACCCATCGGCGAGATGTCAATGATCTCGATACCGTCACCGTTGAGATGCTGACGCATGAATCCGGCGAACAGGTGCTCGAGCGTGTGAATGCCGCGCTCGGACAGAATCTCTTCGTTGGGGATGCAAAAACGCAGGTCGTAGACGGTTATGTTGTCACCGGCCGGCGTTTTCATCTGCTTGGCGACACGCACCGCAGGTGCATTCATCTTGGTGTGATCGACCATGAAGCTATCGAGTAATGGCATGCTTGCCTCCTTGTTGACGTATCCGGCTGTAAGCCCACTTTAGCACGCTGCTTGTGTCCATCTTAGCACGCTAAGCGGTAAATTCAGGGGTTCGTGGGCCTTATCGCGCACTCACCATGGTGCTGTCAGGTGTCAAGTTCCGGATAGTGCCGGAATATCCCGCCTTCATTAAAGTCGAGTCGTCGATCCGACGTCAGGTAGGCCGCGAGCCGACCGCGCTGACTGACCCGGTCGGCCAATGCCGCCACTTCAGGCACTTCCGGCTCCAGACGTTGCATGGCGCGGGGAAAGGCGTAACGGAGGCCAGTGACGACCTGAAACAACGACAGATCCACGTAGCTATGCCTGTCGCCGACGAGAAATGGCTCGTTGCCGGCATTGGTTGACAGAACGCGCTCGAAGTAATGGAGGAACTTGGGCAGTCGCTCCTGTACGAACACGCCAGATCGTCGTGCCGCCTCTTCACGTTGATCTTCGTAGTAAAGCGATGAACCGATGGGATGGTGCGTATCGTGGACTTCAGACACGAAGTCGGTAAGCGTCAATTGCAAGCCGTTGGCCCAGTAGCGGCTAGCGTCATCATCGGGCACCAGGTTCAGCCGCGGCCCCAGAAACTGCAGAATGTTGGCCACATGAGATACGACGATATCGCCAGCCTTGAGCATTGGCGGCGCAAAGTGCGGGCGTCCGATTTCACCACCATGCAAAAATTCGCTGACCGCGCCTGCCCCGCCGCCCTTGTTCCCGGAGATCTTGCCGATATCAACGTACTCGACACCGGCATCTTCTAGCGCCAGGCGGATGAATTCGCCGCGTCCGGGAATGCCTGGCCAGTAGTAAAGTTCATATTGCATCGCTCTCTCCCTAGGGTTAATGAGACTCTTCCTGGAGATACCCTGTTTGATGCTCGTTTCGATGATTGATGCCCGTCTCAGCGTAGCAGCTCCGCCGGCGATGGCGACGAGTCGGCCTGCGATCAGCCGGTGCCGTGTTTGCGAACGTCAGATCGGCCGAAAAAGTGCGAAAAAAGCCAAACCGGCAATGGCCGGTTCGGCTCGATCAACACTGCGTCAGAAGCTCGTCACCGATGAGGGCCTACCGACACGCCACGGCCTGGCGCAGCGTGCTCTTCACCCATAGCCGCTGATCGTCCGGCGTTCTGCCTTGATCGGTCCACTGCTGTGTGGTCTGGACGCAGAACGAACCCAGGTCCTCCACCGCGGGCGCGGCGGCATCGGGACGCTCGCCGCCAATCCGCAGGATATCGGTATTGTTCGACTGATAATTGGGCGCAAAGGTGTTGGAAGCGCAGCCCGCCATCGCTACGACCAAACCAGACGCCATCAGCATACGGCGCAATGCCATCGTGAATGAGTCCTCGAAGAGCGCCTGACACCGCTCACGGAGGTGGTCGGATGCTCTGGCGCAACGCCGGCACGATTGCCGGCAGCGGCTTAATAGCACCCCCGAATCGGGGCTGTCAATTGGCGGTCGCTTGCCGGGATTGTTACCCTACGCCGCCCTTGAGCCGACCCACTCCCTCTCTATGCGTTACCGCGTCAAGCTGTTCCCGGAAATGATCGTCAAATCCCGCTCGGTGCGTCGGGAGATGGTCAGATATCTGCGCACCAACATTCGCAATACGCTGGCTTCCGTCGCACCTGGCGTGCGGGTTCGTGACCGGTGGGACGCCTTGGAGATCCGCCCGCGTCGACCGCTCGACGACGCCGCGAAGACCGCCTTTGAATGTCGGCTTCAACGGATTCCGGGTATTGACGAAATCCAGCTCGTCGAGACTCACGAATGGCTCTCTTTCGAGGAGACCGCCGCCAGGCTGATTCCGCTGTGGCGGGATGCGTTGCCGAATCGCCGATTTCGCGTCAGCGTCAAGCGCCGGGGGCAACACACGTTTCGCTCGGAGACCCTTGAGCGCTTCCTGGGTAGCGCGCTTCTCGAGGCCGTGCCCTCGGCAAGCGTCGATCTCAAGCAACCGGAGTGTGATGTTCGCCTCGAGCTACATGACGCTCAGCTCACACTGATAACCCAACGTTTGGACGGGCTGGGAGGGTATCCACTGGGCACCCAGGGCCAGGCACTGGCGCTGATCTCCGGCGGCTACGACTCCCCGGTGGCGGCATGGCAAATGATGCGCCGCGGCCTCAAGACGCATTTTCTCTACTTCGATCTCGGCGGGCCGGATCAGGAGCAGGTGGTGCGTCAGATCGTGGATCGCCTATGGCAGGGATACGGCGCCTCCCACCGCGTCGACTTCATCAGCGTGCCGTTCGTCGGTGTCATGAATGCCATTCAGCGCACCGTGCCTGCAGGCCTGGCCGGGGTCGTCCTCAAGCGAATGATGATTCGCGTCGCTAACCGGATCGCACGACATCGCCGCCTGCCGGCGCTGATTACGGGCGACGCCCTGGCCCAGGTGTCCAGTCAGAGCCTGACCAACCTGAGCCTGATCGACGCTGCCAGCGAGCGCCCGATTTTGAGGCCACTGATCGCCAGCGACAAGCAGACGATCATCGAGCAGGCTCGCCGCATCGGTACCGCGGATCTGGCCGAAGGCCTTCCGGAAGTGTGCGGAACGATATCGCGCAAACCCAGTACGCGTCCCAAGCCCTCACGGGTGCAGGAAGCCGAGGCCGAGTTCGACGAAAGCGTACTGGACGCGGCAATAAAGCGCGCGAGTATCATGCGCAGCGATCAACTGCTGGCAAGGGAGACAGCGGGTGGTAGTGATGCCGCAGAGCGCGCCGCGTTGTCGAGTCCGCCAAGCCAAGATCGCGTCAGGGTAATCGACATTCGCCATCCCGACGAGCGAGCCGCCAATCCGCTGACGCTAGCGAGCGGTGAAGAGCCCTTGGCCATTCCCTATTTCGAGCTGACCGAACGCGCCACAATCCTGCCCGACGACTGGCACTATCTGCTCTACTGCGCCCAGGGCACCATGAGTCAGATGCAGGCGCTCCATCTGAAGGATCGAGGCTACGCCAACTTCGGCGTCTACACGCCCGACTAGCACAGCACAGGCGGCACAGCTGCCCGAAAGCGCTGACGGACAGGCGCTTAAAACAGGCCCAGCTGCTGATCGGTCAGTCTCGCGAAATCATCTCCCATGAATGGCAGAATACCGTCGGCGACGGGCGCCAGCTGTCGGCTGACGTAATGCTCGTAGTCGATCGTCGAGCGCCGATTCTCGAGCGGCTCGGGGCCGGCGACGGTGATCACGTAGCGAATCCAGCCGCCGTTCTGATATTGCAGCGGGCGTTTCATCTGGCGATTGAACTCATCTGCCAGCCGCGCAGCGCGGACATGAGGCGGCACGTTGCGCTGGTAGTCATCGAGCTTGCGCCGCAATCGCTTGCGATAGACCAGATCGTCGTCATGCACGCCCGCCAGCGTCTGCCGAACCATCTCGCAGACATAGTCGCGATAAGGCTCGCCAGCGAAAATCCGGCGGTAGAGCTCGCGCTGGAAGGTCTTAGCCAACGGCGACCAATCGCCACGCACGGATTCCAGCCCCTTGAACACCAACCTTTCACTGCCATCGGCCTCACGCACCACTCCCGCGTAACGCTTCTTGCTGCCCTCTTCCGTACCGCGGATGGTCGGCATCAGAAAACGAGTAAAGTGCGTCTCGAACTGTAGTTCCAGCGCACTTTCCAGATCGAAGGTCCCTCGCAGCTGCTGGCGCCACCAGGCATTGACGAGCGCCACCAGCCGCTGACCGATTTCGTTCGCTTCCTCTGCACCATGCGCCCTGCCCAACCACACGAATGTGGAGTCGGTATCACCATAGATAACGGTATAACCTTCTCCCTCGATCAACTCGCGCGTGCGATGCATGATCTCGTGGCCGCGCATGGTGATCGACGACGCTAGTCGCGGGTCGAAGAAGCGGCAGCCGCGCGAGCCGAGCACGCCGTAGAACGCGTTCATGATGATCTTGAGCGCTTGGGCCAGCGGCGCATTGCCCTCCCGCTTGGCCGCTTCGCGCCCTTTCCACACCCGTTCGACGATCGCTGGCAGCGCATGCGTGGTGCGCGAGAATCTTGCGCCCAGAAATCCGGGTACCGAATCCACATCGTCCGGCGTTCTCAGGCCTTCCGCCAGGCCGACCGGATCGATCAGAAACGAACGGATGATCGAGGGGTATAGACTCTTGAAATCGAGCACTAATACCGAATCGTACAGACCTGGACGGGAGTCCATCACATAGCCACCGGGACTGTCCTCGCCGTCGCGGGCACCCAGTGTCGGGGCGACGAACCCCAGACGGTGCATACGCGGCAGATAGAGATGCGAGAACGCCGCCACCGAACCGCCGCTACGATCCGCCGAGAGCCCGGTGACGCTCGCCCGTTCCAGCAGAAAGTCCATGATCCCGGTGTGCTCGAAGATCCGTGTGACCAGCTCGCAATCCTTGAGGTTGTAGCGGGCGAGTGCGGGTTTGTCCTCGGCGAACATACGATTGATGTCCGCCATGCGCTGGTAAGGATTATCGATCGCCTTGCCTTCACCGAGCAGGGTCTGCGAGACGTTCTCCAGGCTGAATGACGGAAAGCTCCAGGTGGCGGAGCGCAGCGCTTCGATCCCATCGATCGCCAAACGCCCGGGGATGGTGACGAAATGGTGGTTGGAAGATGTGCTGGCACCACGGCCTTGAGCGCGCCACTCCATGGGCGCGCCACCTCGCCCAAGACTCAGCGGCACGTTCAAGCGTTCGGCGTGACGCTGCAACTGGCGTAAGTCGAACTGGACCACGCTCCAGCCGATGATCGCATCTGGATCGAAGTGCGCGACCCAGGCGTTGAGTGCGTGCAGAAGATCGGCCCGCGAGTCGCAATAGACGAGCTCGAAATCGCTCTCGCGATCCGCCGTGCCGCCCTCGCCCGCCGGTGGGCCCAGCATATAGACGATCCGCTGGCCGCAGCCGTGCAGGCCTATCGAGTAGAGTTCGCCGTGCTCGCTGGTTTCGATATCCAGCGAGCAGAGCTTGAGCGCTGGACGATAATCCGGTGCCGCTCTTAACTGAGCATCGATGATGATGCCGTCTTCCGCCTCTCGGCCACTGACGATGACTGGAGCGGTAATGAAGCGCTCCATCAGATACCGATCCGGCGGGCGTATATCGGCTTCGAAGAGTTCGATACCGGCCTCACCCAGACGACGTTCCAGATTCAGCAACTGACGGTGATGGCGGCAGTAAAGACCCAACATCGGACGATGATCGAAGTCCTTCAGCTCGAGCTGGCGCAGTTCGACGTCGCGCTCGTGTCGAATCAGGCGCTCGAGGGCCGCACGCTGATCGACCGGAACGAAAGCCACCGAGGTCTGCGGTGGCAGGTGAACCAGGCGCGGTCCATCGTCAGTCGCGATCCACAGCGAAACGTCGGTTCCCGCCGGCGTGTCCTGCCATTGACGGGTCAAGATGAAGCCCTGCTGTTCCACAGAAGTCTGTTCCACGAAATTCTCTGGCACGGTAGTCGACACTCATCCCGCTCGCGTCAGAAAGTGAGTACCCAAGGCAGTACGTAACCAAGATAAACCGGTATCAACAAGGGCGCGGCCAGCGTCGTTATCAGCACGGCGATGGCGCCCTTCTCCGGCCGGATCTCCAGCTCCATGGCGATGACCACGACGTTGGCGGCCATCGGTACCGCGCCGATGAGTAAAAACGCCAGCACCAGCGAATCCGAGATACCTACGCTCATACGTAGCAGAATCACCATCAGCAGCGTCGCCAGCGGCCAGACGCCGAAACGTACCAGCACACAGCCGGCCACGAAGCGGCTGTCGAACGCCCGCCACGTGAGGCGTCCCAGCGTCATGCCGATGATCATCATGCCTAGAACGGTAAAGCAGTACTTGAAGTAGTCGAGCCCCTCTGCGGCGACCTCGGGAACGTGCCAATCGAGTGCGCTGATCAGCATGCCAGCCAGGAACGCATAGATCAGCGGCAGTTTCGCCAGCCTGACGAGACTGTCCCTGACCGAAAAACGCCCGCGGGCGCTGACATAGAACCCGACCGTGAACTCGTAAAGAGAGATCCCCAGCATACAGAAGAGATAGAGCGTCACCCCCTCCGGTGGCAGCAGTACCAGCGCGATCGGAAATCCGAAATAGCCGGTGTTGCCCGTCCCTGCCGAAAAGGCCAGCAGCGCCCGCTCCTGATCGGCAAAAAAGCGTGCCGCCACGACATTGACGATCAAGCACAGGAACGTCGCCAACAGCCACACACTACCCGTCAGAACGAGCTTGTCGGCGCTGGGCTGGCCCTGTGTCAGGCCTTGGAAGAAGGTCAGTGGCGAAATGATATAGACGAGCAGTGTCGCGATCGGTCGCGGATCGACTTTCAAGAGCCGCCCAGCCATCCAGCCTAGAGCCACGAAAATAAGCAGCATCCACAATGACTGCGAGAGATCGATTTCGGCCATCCCGGGTTTCCTTACGCGGCAGACTACAGTAACGATTTGGCCGCTAACTGTAACACCCGAATGCGATCGAGGCCGGTTTCCATCAGGTGCGGCGGAGCCGGCGCCAACCAGGCAACCGTCTCTGGGTGGAAGCCACGATGCAGAACAGCAAAACGACCTGAAACGGCAATCGCCAGAACAGCAGCCACTCCGGCACCTTGGGGAATAGTTCAGGGTGCAGCCACATGTAGACATTGGCCGGCGTCACGCAGAGCGTCAGCACCACTAGCCCCCACCCTGCCAGCGAACGGAAGCGTGGCAGCAAAATACCGATGGCACCCAGCAGCTCAAAGAAGCCGCTGATCAGCACCGCCGCATGCGGCCAAGGCAGCCCCGGCGGTACGATCGAGGCAAAGGCATCCATCATCACGAAATGGCCGATGCCACCAATGGCGAACCACAGGAAGACAACGGATAGGCCGGCCGTTCGCCAGCGATGAGGTCGAGAAGCGATGGGAACCACCTTATTTGTGCAAAAGAGAAAACCCATACACGGGATGAAAGGACCGATAGCCGCAGCATAGAACAGAAAGGACCGGATCTGCCCGTTCGATACGCTCTACACTTGCTAGCCAAGGTTGGCTCGCAGCAAAGCTGCCTCCACGCAAAGCCATCACCATCAGTGCTACAATCGTCGACCAAGTTTTCAGCCTATCCATCCCGTGGGGCCTTTGATACCGCGCCGCCTCGGGTTTCGTTACGGGAATGTTCCAGTCGCCATGTCGAACAACGCCTCGCTTTCGCGCCAGATCCTCGTCACCAGCGCGCTACCCTATGCCAACGGCTCGATCCATCTGGGCCACCTGCTGGAATATATCCAGACCGATATCTGGGTGCGTTTCCAGAAGAGTCGCGGCCACGAGTGCCATTACGTCTGCGCCGACGACGCGCACGGCACCGCGATCATGCTGCGCGCCGAGCAGGAAGGCATTACCTCCGAGCAGCTGATTGCCAAGGTCAGTGAAGAGCACCAGGCGGATTTCGCCCGGTTCGGCGTCGCCTTCGACAACTACCACTCGACTCACTCGGAAGAGAACCGCGTCCACAGCGAGCGCATCTATACCGCGCTGCGCGATGCCGGCCACATCAGCACCCGCGATATCGAGCAGATGTACGATCCGGTCAAGGGCCTGTTTCTCGCCGACCGCTTCATCAAGGGCACCTGCCCGAAGTGCAAAAGCGAAGATCAGTACGGCGACAACTGCGAAGTGTGCGGCGCGACCTATACGCCGGCCGAGCTGATCAATCCGGTCTCGGCGATCAGCGGCGCCACGCCGGAAGTCCGCACCTCGACCCACTACTTCTTCAAGCTGCCCGACTTCGAGGCGTTCCTCAAACAGTGGACCCGCTCCGGTCGCGTGCAGCCGCAGATCGCCAACAAGCTGCAGGAATGGTTTGAATCCGGTCTCAACGAATGGGATATCTCCCGAGACGCGCCCTACTTCGGCTTCGAGATCCCTGATGCGCCGGGCAAGTATTTCTATGTCTGGCTCGATGCGCCGATCGGCTATCTGGCGAGCTTCCAGAATCTGTGCGATCGCCAAGGCATCGATTTCGACAGCTACTGGAAGGCGGATTCGAGCGCCGAGGTCTATCACTTCATCGGCAAGGATATCGTCTATTTTCACGCGTTGTTCTGGCCGGCCATGCTCGATGGCGCCGGCTTGCGCACCCCGACCGGGGTCAACTGTCACGGCTTCGTGACAGTAAATGGCGCGAAAATGTCCAAATCTCGTGGCACCTTCATCAAGGCGCAGACCTACGCCGAGTACTTGAACCCGGAATACCTGCGCTACTACTTCGCCGCCAAGCTGACCTCCGGCGTCGACGATCTCGATCTCAACCTCGAGGATTTCACCGCCCGCGTGAACTCGGACCTGGTCGGCAAGGTGGTCAATATTGCCAGCCGCTGTGCCGGCTTCATCAAGAAGCTGGCCGATGGCAAGCTCTCCGCGACCTGTGCGGAGCCGGAACTGGTCGCCAGATTCATCTACGCCGGCGACGATATCGCCGCCGACTTCGAGGCCCGCGAGTTCGGCCGTGCCATGCGCAAGGTGATGGAGCTGGCCGATGAAGCCAATACCTATATCGCCGACAAGGCGCCTTGGGTGCTGGCGAAGGAAGAGGGTCGCGAGCAGGAAGTGATCGATATCTGCTCGGTGGGCATCAATCTGTTCCGCACGCTGATGGTCTATCTGCAACCGGTGGTGCCGGCGATGGCCGAACAGGCGCGTATCTTCCTGCAAATCGACACCCTCGACTGGGAGAGCCGCCAGCATGTGCTGGAAGGCCACGTCATCGGCAAGTTCAAACCGCTGATGACTCGCATCGAGAGCGACCGGATCGAATCAATGATCGAAGCTTCCAAGGAAGTGCTCGAGGAGGAAAAGAAATTGACCGGCAAGGCACCCACGACCAGCGCTGACGACCAGCAGACCACGCCTCTGGCCGACGAGCCGATCAGCGACGAGATCGCCTTCGATGACTTCATCAAGCTCGACCTGAGAATCGCGAAGATCGAGAAGGCTGAGTACGTCGAAGGCTCCAACAAGCTGCTCAAGCTGACGCTGGATCTGGGTGGCGAAACACGCACCGTGTTCTCCGGCATCCGCAAGGCTTATGCGCCGGAAGCGCTCGAAGGTCGATTGACGGTAATGGTCGCCAATCTGGCTCCGCGCAAGATGCGCTTCGGCGTTTCCGAGGGCATGGTGCTGGCCGCCGGCGATGAAGACGGTATCTATCTGCTCTCTCCCGACAGCGGCGCCAAACCCGGGCAGCGCGTCACCTGATGCTCATCGAACGATGAATGAACGAACGCGCGTGGCCTCGGTCACGCGTTCTCGTTTGCAGGCATCCCGCGTCTCGTCGGGCCTGTGCCGACCTGGACAGAGCCTCGACATGCATGACTAGCCCAGCGATAGACTCAAGATGAGACGTAGCGAAGCCGATATTCGAGACGTCGTTATCTCTTCTAGAACGCCTTTGTTCCTTGGGCTTTTACTGCAGCCAGCGTGCTGAACGGGTCATATATCTGATGAGATCAGCCTTTTTCACGTTACGCGGTCGCTTTCTGATGAGTCTGCTGGCCTTGTTGATCGCCGCGATGCTGGCCCTGGTACTGATCGGCAGTCTCGTCGTCTACCCCGCCATGATCGATGAGGAACGCGCGCAGTCGGCCAATGAACTCGCCAGGCTCGAGCGCACGATCGAAACCGAGATGCATGCGCTATTGTTGACCGCAAAGGATTGGGCAACGTGGGACGATACCTACGCCTTTATCCAGGGTGGCGGTGACGATTACGCCGACTCGAACTTCAGCCGTAACATGTTCGAGGATCTCGATTACCAGTTCATGCTGTTCTTTGATCGACAAAAGCATCTTCGCTGGGTCGCGGGTATCGATCCGGCTAGTGGTCAATACGGCTCCTGCCCTGATCAGGAAGGTCCCTGCGGCTGGGCGAACTCCTACGCCGACAGGCTAAAACCACTCCTCGACTCGACGCAACCACTCGCCAGCACTCGTCTTGAATATCAACAAGATCAGTCCTACTACGCCACGATTCATCCCATCCTGCGAACGGACGAAAGTGGCCCCATGCAAGGCTGGCTCATTCAGGTCCAGCTTCTCGACGGGAAGTGGCGAGAGCAGATGGCCGCTCAGACAGGCCGTGAAGTGGATATCTCGCCCGTGCCATCTTCCGGGCCGCCGTCCGGTTTGCAGATAACGCCCACGGACGATGGACGCATTCACGTGGAGAAAATTTTAACGCTCAATGGGTACGACGAACCCATGGTATTGGGAACCTATCTGACACGTGATGCCTTTTTGGAGCGCATGGCTACCGTTCGCTACGCGCAATGGTGGACGGCTGGGTTGTTATTGACCGTCATCGTTTTCGTTCTGTTACTGCTGGAGATCGTGGTGCTGCGTCCGCTTCGACAGCTCGCGCTATTTACCCAACAGGTCAAGCAGGACAACGCGGATGCCGAACCTCCCGAGCGGCTTCTGAATCGCCAGGATGAAATCGGCGCTCTGTCTCGTGAATTCCTGCATCTGATCCAGCATCAGCGGCACCGAACGTCTCAGTTACTCAACTTGTCACAGACGGACCACTTGACCGGGCTGGCCAATCGTCGATTATTCGATGAGCAGCTGACCGCGCTGATGAGTGAACCGCAGCCACCCATACCGGTCGCCTGCATCCTGCTCGATATCGATTACTTCAAGCGATACAACGACTTCCTCGGCCATCCAGCAGGTGACCAGTGCCTGACCCGTTTGGCCGAGTGTCTACAGCAGACCGTACGCCACCACGCGATCGAGCGATCGCTTCTGGCGCGCGTCGGTGGCGAAGAGTTTGCCGTCATTCTGCCCGGCACATCGCCGACAGCGATCATTAAGCTAGCAAACGCCCTCTGTATCGCCGTTTCCCGAATGACGTTGCAAAATGATAAAGCCCCCCTAGGCATTATTACGGTCAGCGTCGGCGCAGCGATCTGCACAACGGATGAGCTTTCTCCGTCGATCCTGTTGGCGCGATGCGATGCAGCGCTTTACCGCGCCAAGCAGCAAGGTCGTAATCGGGTCGCGAGTGATCTCGGAAAGGCTTCTCGAAGCCATGCGGATGAGCGTTTATAATGCCGACCTCTTTGAACCGGGAGCCGCCGTTTGCCCCGCCTTTCCGGGAACCTCATGTCAGCCGCTATTACCGTTGAACGCATCGATGCCGAATTGCCGCAGACCCAGTGTGGCAAATGCGGTCACGACGGCTGCCGCCCCTATGCTGAGGCGATCGTCGATGGCGAGGCGATCAATCGCTGCCCGCCTGGCGGCGAAGAAACCCGTAATCGACTAGCAGCACTCACCGGCCAACCGCCGCTCGAACTGATCGAACCCCCACAAACGCCGTTGCTGGCCGTGATCCGCGAAGCCGAATGTATCGGCTGTACCAAGTGCATTCAGGCCTGCCCGGTGGATGCCATTTTGGGTGCCGCCAAGCAGATGCATACGGTGATCGAATCGGAATGCACCGGATGCGAACTGTGCGTCGCGCCCTGTCCGGTCGACTGCATCGATCTCGTGGAACACCCGCAGTGGGCGCGTGCCGAAAATGACGCTGAACGGCAGCGATATCTTGACTGGCGTGCCGATAACGGTCGCCGCCGCTTCGAGGATCGCCAACAGCGCGTGGCACGCAAGGTCGAGGAAAAACGTCTAAAGCGAGAGCGCCGCATCGCCGCCAATCAGGTTAAACAGCAGCCGCTGGTTGCGTTGGGTGAGTCTACCGACGAACCCGCAACACCTGTCGACACCACCGCATTGAAGGCCAGCCGCGCGACACTTAGCGCTCGGTTGAAGCGTATGGAAAAGCAGCTCTACAAGGCCGATGCGGCAGATCAGCCAGCACTAGCCGAACGTGCCGCCGGCATGCGCCAGCAACTCGAGATGATCGATGGGCAGTTGGTGGGCGCTCCCAGCGCAGACTCTCAGCACCGACACATCGCCATCGCTGCTGCCGAGCAGGCAGTGCGCAAGGCACGTCAGGAGCTAGCCCATTATCAACGCCAGAACGACCAGGAAGGCGCCATGCAGGCACGGCAAAGAATATGTGAGGCGGAACGGTTGCTGGCGACGGCCAGTCAATCTGCGGGCGACGACCATGGAACCCCTTCATGAATGCGACCAAACGAGAACAGATCTTCGCTCGTCTCAAGGAGCACAACCCGAATCCGACCACCGAGCTGAACTGGTCGACGCCGTTCGAACTGTTGGCAGCGGTGCTGTTGTCGGCGCAGGCAACGGATGTGGGGGTCAACAAGGCGACCGTGAAACTGTTCCCGGTGGCTAATACGCCTCGAGCGATCATCGATCTCGGTATCGAAGGCCTGAAACAACATATCAAGACCATTGGCCTTTACAACACCAAGGCCGAAAATCTGATGAAGACCTGCCATATTCTGGAGGCACAATACGGCGGTGATATTCCGCAAACGCGGGAAGGGTTGGAAGCGCTTCCTGGCGTTGGTCGCAAGACCGCCAACGTGATTTTGAATACGGCGTTCGGCGAGCTGACCATGGCGGTGGATACGCATATCTTTCGCGTCGCCAACCGCACCCGAATCGCCAAAGGGAAGAACGTGCTGGAAGTGGAACGACAGCTGCTGCGTCATGTTCCCAAAGCGTACCTCAAGGACGCCCATCACTGGCTGATTCTCCACGGCCGCTATACTTGCCTGGCGCGCAAGCCGCGCTGTGGCAGCTGCGTGATCGAAGACCTGTGCGAATACCCGGACAAGATCGATATCGCCTGACCGCACCGATAAATCAACGGACGGCGATCAAGCCTTTGCAGCCATTCTCGCGAGGTCAGGGGCTGGATTCCGGTTCCTGACCGGCATCGTCTCCCGCATCATCCTGCAGGGGCACGGCATTCTCTCCCCTGGATTCCGGCGCAGCAGGTGCAGTCTCCGGCAAGCTGCTGCCGTCCGAGCTGTCGGATGCACCGTCATCGTCTGGCGCTGACTCCCCTTGCGCTACGTCGGCGCTCATCTCGGTCGCCCCATCGCGACTGTACACCACCTTGCGCGTGCCCCCGTCACAGCTGCCGACCACCTCGGCACCGGCAAAAGGCTCCTCCTCCTTCACTACGCCATCATCTACCTGGGCGTTGTCGACGATCTCGAGCAAGAAGTGCTGGGCGCCGTTGTTTCGGATCGTGCTGTCGATTTCCGCTTTCAGACGCTCGCAAGCCAGACGCGTTTCCGGCTGCTGATCGAACGGAGAGTTCCCGGGCTGCGCCTGCGCCCAACTCAACGACGAGACCAGGCCTGCAGTGCTGATACCCGCAACTATCGCGGCTTTTTTCCAGGTAGAGAATTGCATAGAAACTCCTCAGCTCATTGCAACACGGACATGCCGGTCAGCCCGACAACGTCCGCATGAGTGATCTCAAGCCACACGAGCTGCCCCGATCAGGCATTACCTTGATCGGAACGCTTCACAGCTGAAATTCACCACCTTTTTCGATCGCCCGCTGATAGGCCGGGCGCTCACGCATGTTTCGCAACACTTTCTGAATATGGGGATAGCCGGACAGATCGGTACGGCTTTCCGCTGCCAGCAACGGGAAACTCATCTGGATGTCTGCCGCCGTGAACCGATCACCTGCGAACCAGTCATGCTGATGCAATTCATTTTCCCAGTAGTCGCAGTGAAGACGCAGTTGCGGGTCGAGGAATTTCTGACGAACCCCGTTGGCCAGCAATTTGCCGACCGGGCGAATGAAGGCCGGTACCGGTGGCTTGCCCAGTTTCGAAAAGACCAACCGCATCACCAGCAACGGCATCGCCGAGCCCTCGGCATAGTGAAGCCAGTGGGTGTAGCGCAAGCGTTCCGGCGTACCGGCTTGCGGTACCAGCGCTTCACCGTGATAACGATCAACGAGATATTCAATGATCGCGCCGGACTCGGCTACCGTATGAGCATCATCGGTGATCACTGGCGCCTTACCCAGAGGGTGAACTTGCTTCAGTTCGGGCGGGGCCAGCATGGTGGCGGGGTCACGTCGGTAGGTCTGTATTTGATACTCGACTTCCAGCTCTTCCAGTAGCCAGAGAATGCGCTGCGACCGCGAATTTTCGAGATGATGAACCGTGATCATGAGCGGGCTTCCTTGCCGAATATTCGGGTTGTCGTTTAATCACCGGGATTTCCCCGATATCGAGAATCATTCAATTTCACGAGCGTTCTCAATCTGAGAGCTCGCCTTGCTTTAGAGCCTGACTTAACCATAGGAAGCGATCGACAAAGCCGCCAATCGCAAAAACGGCGCCTCGAGGGCGCCGTTGGCAAGATCAACCGGTTATCATCAATGCTCCTGCTCGAACATCTCGTCGCCGATATCGTCAATATAACGCTGACTCTTGGCAATCGTCAGTTCGACACAAGCATCTTCTCCGGGTACGACATCGGAGCGTTCGAAGCGACGTTCCAGGTTAGCGCCCCCCTCGACGGGCTTGCGAATCCAACCGCTGACCCTGTGCTGGCCACCGGCATCCTGTGGATCCGGAATAATCAGAAACCCTTTGTATTCGATCGCTTCCCGCTCTTCCTTCGGCGTGGAAGGCTTGGCATCGCCGCCGCCCAATAACCCGGAAAACAGTTTCTTCAACATGCCTTGCTCCCGATATGCCTGCCGACACGAATGTCGGCATCAATGGTTGGCCGGAGCCACCAGGCGGCTTCAACTGGCGGAACGACCCTTGCCCGCGGCGATCCGCAGACGCAGCGCGTTGAGCTTGATGAAGCCTTCGGCGTCTTTCTGATCGTAGGCGCCAGCGTCATCTTCGAACGTCGCGATCGACTCGTCGAACAGCGACTGTTCGGATTGGCGCCCCACCACGATGGCATTGCCCTTGTAGAGCTTCAGGCGCACCACGCCGTTGACGAATTCCTGGGTTTCATCGATCGCCGCCTGCAGCATGCGGCGCTCCGGGCTCCACCAGTAGCCGTTGTAGATGACCTTGGCGTACTTGGGCATCAGCTCGTCCTTGAGATGCGCCGCTTCGCGGTCGAGCGTCAGCGATTCGATCGCCCGGTGCGCGCGCAGCAGGATGGTGCCGCCCGGTGTCTCGTAGCAACCGCGGGACTTCATGCCGACATAGCGGTTCTCGACGATGTCGAGACGGCCGATGCCGTTGTCGCCGCCCACCTTATTCAGCTTCGCCAGAACCTCGTGAGGCTTGAGCGGCTCGCCGTCGATCGCCACGACATCGCCTTTCTCGTAGGTCAGCTCGATATAGGTCGGCTGGTCCGGCGCGGCTTCCGGCGAGACGCTCCAGCGCCACATGTCTTCTTCGGCTTCGGCCCACGGATCTTCGAGAATGCCGCCCTCGTAGGAGATATGCAGCAGGTTGGCATCCATCGAGTATGGCGACTTCTTCTTGCTCTTGGAGAAATCGACCGGGATGTCATGCTCTTCGCAGTACGCCATCAGCTTCTCGCGCGACGTCAGATCCCACTCACGCCACGGCGCGATGACCTTGACGCCCGGCTTCAGCGCGTAGGCGCCCAGCTCGAAGCGCACCTGATCGTTGCCCTTGCCGGTGGCGCCGTGGGAGATCGCATCGGCACCGGTCTCGTTGGCGATCTCGATCAGCCGCTTGGCGATCAGCGGGCGCGCGATCGACGTGCCGAGCAGGTACTCGCCCTCGTAGATCGTATTGGCGCGGAACATCGGATAAACGTAGTCGCGGACGAACTCTTCCCGCAGATCCTCGATGTAGATTTCCTTGACGCCGAGCGCCTGCGCCTTGGATCGGGCCGGCTCGACTTCTTCGCCCTGGCCGATATCGGCCGTGAAGGTAACCACTTCGCAGTCGTAGGTTTCCTGCAGCCACTTCACGATCACGGAAGTGTCGAGGCCGCCGGAATAGGCGAGGACGACCTTCTTGATATCGGACATGCGACAGCTCCTTCGAGTTTCGTTGGACAAGGTTTCGGTGGCATACGGCGGTCGGCGACCGAACAAACGCTGGATTATAACGCCCCGGGCCTGCCGCGAACACCAACCGCTGGGACGCCAATGGCCGAAACTGCTAGACTCTACGCGGTTTAATCATCGCGATTTCGTCATCACGTCATCGTCATTACGTCAAGGGAACGGGAGTCATTGCATGTCGGACGCCAGCATGAGGGAGCTGATGGCGCAGCGTTTTCGCGGGTATCTCCCGGTGGTGGTAGACATCGAAACCGGCGGATTCAATTCAGCCACGGACGCCATGCTGGAGATCGCCGCCGTGCCGCTGACGATGGACGAGCAAGGCAATCTGCTGCCGATGGACACTATCGCTTTCCATGTCGAGCCCTTCGAGGGTGCCAACGTCGAGCAGTCCGCCCTGGACTTTACGGGAATCGATCTCTCCAGCGCCTTCCGCCAGCAAATTGCGGTCAGCGAGCGCGAAGCCCTGGACGGCATCTTCAAACCGATTCGCAAGACCATAAAATCCCACGACTGCACGCGAGCCATCCTGGTCGGCCACAACGCCTCCTTCGACCAGGGGTTCCTGAACGCCGCGATCCAGCGCTGCAACATCAAGCGCAACCCGTTCCACCCGTTTTCCAGCTTCGACACCGCCACCCTTTCGGCGCTGGCGTACGGCCAGACGGTTCTGGCACGTGCCTGCCAGGCCGCCGGTATCGATTTCGACAACTCCTCGGCCCATTCGGCGAGCTACGATACCGAGCGCACTGCAGAACTCTTCTGCGCCATCATCAACCGCTTCAAGGATCTCGGCGGCTGGAATCTGGCGATGAAAGAACAGGGTCTCGACGAGCTCTGAATTCCGAAACGACTGAATTTAGAAACGACTGAATTTCGAAACGAGTGCATTTCGAAACAAAAAACGCCCCGTGCGATGACGGGGCGTCTTTGAGACAAAGCCAGAACGGACGGCTCAGCTGTCGCTGGGAGAAGCCTCGGCCGATTTTGCGGCAGCCGCCTTGACCATCGGCTCCAGCTCACCGTTCTGATACATCTCGACGATGATGTCGCAGCCGCCTACCAGCTCACCGTCGACCCATAGTTGCGGGAACGTCGGCCAGCTGGCGTACTTTGGCAGCTCGGTACGAATATCCGGATTATCCAGAATATTGACGAAGGCGAACTTCTCGCCGCAGGCCATCAGCGCCTGTACCGCCTGAGCAGAGAAGCCGCACTGCGGCAGCTGGGGCGAGCCTTTCATGTACAGCAGGATCGCGTTGTCGTTGATCTGCTGCTTGATCGCTTCGATAGTATCGCTCATGGGACGTCCTATAGCGGGAAGAGAGGGCCGATGCCGGCTCTTCGCGTGTACGCGAGTGTGAATGACCGTACTCCCATTCTACTGATGACACCGACTGAAAACACCCCTGCCGCCGATTCAGGCTCGCGCCGGGCCATTGCGCCCTCGTTGGGGGCTGGTTAGGATAAACGGCTTTCGCGCGGATCGGCCACGACCGCAGAAACGCAACATCGGCCGATCACGGCGCCGTCTCGCCAGACACCTTTGCAGGCGCCTGGGAAGCGGCGCTTTTTTCATTGTTTCCGAGTCGCCTACCGTGGATAGCCCGCCATTGCGGTCGACGATCTCGATTTCGCCGTGCGGCGCGCCTCGATATTGCCGCATGCCTTGTAGCCAATGTCTCAACGTCAAGCCACGACAGGAAGCCGCCCATGAGCGCACGCCATTTTCTGACCCTGCTGGATCTCTCCGCCGACGAGCTGGCCTACCTGATCCAGCGCGGGATCACGATCAAGAATCAGCTGAAGGCCGACGGCCCGACTTACACGCCGTTCAGCAATCGCACCCTGGCGATGATTTTCGAGAAGTCGTCCACCCGGACTCGCGTCTCGTTCGAGACCGCGATGGCACAGTTCGGCGGGCACGCGCTGTTTCTGTCGTCGCGCGACACTCAGCTTGGCCGTGGGGAACCGATCGGCGATACCGCCCGGGTGCTCTCGGAAATGGTCGATGCGGTAATGATCCGGACTTTCTCGCATGCCGGGCTGGAAGCCTTCGCCGCCGCCAGTTCGGTGCCGGTGATCAATGCGCTGACCGATGACTATCACCCCTGCCAGCTGCTGGCCGATGTCATGACCTGGACGGAGTGCCGCGGCCCGATCAAGGGCAAGACGGCGGTCTGGATCGGCGACGGCAACAACATGTGCCACTCCTGGATCAATGCTGCGCGCCGGTTCGACTTCCAACTGCGGATCTGCTGCCCGGAGGGCTACGATCCGCGTGACGATATTGTCGCGGCCGCAGGGGATCACGTCACGATTCTGCGGGATCCACAGGAAGCGGCCAGCGGCGCCGATCTGATCACGACCGATGTGTGGGCGTCGATGGGCCAGGAGGAGGAACAGGCCAAGCGCGAACGAGACTTTGCCGGATTTCAGGTCACCGAAGCATTGCTCGACCGGGCCTCGGAAGATGCCATCTTCCTGCATTGCCTGCCGGCGCACCGTGGTGAAGAGATCAGTACCACGCTACTCGATGACTCACGTGCAGTGGTGTGGCAGGAAGCCGGCAACCGGCTGCATGCCCAGAAGGCGCTGATCGAGTTTCTGCTGCTGGGGCAGGTCGACTGATCATCCGGGACAAAAAGCGCCGCGATCCATCTGGCATCGCGGCGCCACCCCACAGTTCGACCCTCCCCGCCTGCCCTTACCGACCTCCATCATGGCCCCGCGGGACGCGATCTCCCTCGCCGCATTCGTTGCCCCATTGCCATTTTCACTGTTACGACAATCAGCACCAGCAGCGCAACCGCGATGAGCATCCGGCCGACATTGCCCTCCAGTGCCGACTTCCCGAGTACAACGAAGGCAATGGCATAGGGGCCAGTGGTCATCAGCGCCACGGCCAGGTAAATCGACAAAGGCACACCGGCGATCCCTAGCGCGTAATGTTTGATGAACATCGGCACGCCAGGAATGAGTTTGATCAGCAACGTGACACGCCAAGCGTCACCTCGCGCCCGATCGAGAGCTGCCAGCGTTGGAAAACGCCGCTCGATGGTATCGCGAAGGAGCGGCCTCAGGCGTCCGCACGCAATGGCATAGCAGAGCATGAGATTGAGCAGTGTCGCGACAGCGGAAAACGCCAGCCCGAGAGGAATGCCGAAGCGCAGCCCGGCAATGACGTAAAATGGTGTCATCGGTAGGCCTAATGCAGGCAGTAACACCATCGCGAATAGCAACGGCAGTGGTTGCAGCGCCTGGAGTGACACGAGAGACAAGCCTCCCCAGGCGAAAAGTCCTATGCCCGGCGCGGCGAGCCCGAGCACCAGCACCAGCACCAGCACCAGCAACGCCTTTAGCCCCCAACGGCGAACATACCGTGGCGACGAGATAGCGTGAGTCTGGCGGGCATCGGGGGTCGCGTGTCGCATACCCCCGATTGAACCCGATCTTGATGAAGGATCGATGACAGCATGCGCCGATCGACTCGAGCGACGCTATGTGACGCATCACTCGAGGTTGTCGAGCCCTTTCTCCGCCATGGCTACGGCACGGAACAGGGCGCGGCGCTTATTTAGCGTCTCGTTCCACTCATCGTCGGGGTTGGAGTCCGCAACGATACCGCCGCCCGCCTGCACGTGAAGCTCACCATCCTTGAGAACGGCGGTACGAATCGCGATCGCCATGTCCATGTTGCCGTGCCAGGAGAGATAGCCCACGGCACCGGAATAAACGCCGCGTTTGACCGGCTCGAGCTCGTCGATAATCTCCATCGCCCGGATCTTGGGCGCACCGGAGAGCGTCCCCGCCGGAAAGGTAGCCCGCAGCACGTCCATCGCCGACATGCCCTCACGCAGTTTCCCGGTCACATTGGAGACGATATGCATGACGTGGGAATACCGCTCGATCGCCATCTTGTCGGTGAGTTCGACGGTCCCCACCTGACTGATACGTCCAATATCGTTACGCCCCAGATCGATCAGCATCAGATGCTCGGCGATCTCCTTGGGATCGGCAAGCAGTTCGTCTTCCAGCGCCTTATCCTGCTCCGGCGTCGCGCCGCGCGGACGCGTCCCCGCGATCGGACGAACGGTGACCTCGCCATCCTCCAGCCGGGTCAGAATCTCCGGAGAGGAACCAATCACGTGATGATCGTCTAGATTCAGATAGAACATGTAGGGTGAAGGATTGAGGCTGCGCAGCGCGCGGTAGAGATCCAGCGGCGGTGCCTGATACGGGATCGACATGCGTTGGGACGGCACGCACTGCATGACGTCCCCCGCCAGCACGTATTCCTTGATCTTCGCGACCGCGTCCTTGTAACCCTGCTCGCTGAAACTGGCATGGAAATCGTCTTCGGCGACATCCGTCCGCCCGGTGCCTGGGCTCAGAGTATTGACAGTAGCGCTGCGCAGTTTCAACTCCAGCGTCTCGAGCCGATCGAGCGCGCTCTCGTAGGCATGAGACGCCTCTGGATCGGCATGCGTCCACAGCTGCAAACGCCCGGAAAGGTTGTCGAACACCACCAGGTCGTCGCAGACCATCAGCAGAATATCCGGCACGCCGATGGGATCAGGCTTCTCGGCAGCCAGCGTAGAGCGCAGCCGAGGTTCGATGTAGCGGATGGTATCGTAGCCAAAATAGCCGACCAGCCCGCCGTCGAAGCGAGGTTGATCATCCAGGTGCGGCACATTGAAACGAGCCTGAAACTGCTCGATCCAGGCCAACGGATCCTCGACTTCGGCCACCCCTTGCTGTTCGCCATTGACGATATGGCGGATGGTAAAGCCGCGCACCTCGATGCGCTCCCGGCAAGGCAGGCCGATGATCGAGTAGCGACCCCACTTTTCACCCCCTTGTACGGATTCCAACAGAAACGTCCAGGGAGCGTCTGCGAGCTTGAGATAGGTAGATAGCGGCGTATCGAGATCCGCCAGCACCTCGCGAGTGACCGGAATACGGTTATAGCCGGCTTGCGCCAGCTCGGCAAAGCGATCAGGGGTCATCATGGGACCGGGCTCCAGCAGTGAAAATCAGCAATCGGCAAACAAGAGGTAGGCTGACAATCACCATCGCCAACGCGTCACGTGGTGCATCAACACGTTGGGGCTGAAAAAGCGTTGGGTATCCGGTCGCATGTCAAAGCTCGGTCGAAGGGAAAACGAAAACAACGGGGAGGTATGCAAGAGCGGCGCCACAACCGCCGTAGCGCCGACTCGGAAACCCTAAACGAGTTCCCCCAGCGATTCAACCACGCCATCCGGGCCGCTCGAGGAAACCGGCTCGCCATGGTTGTAACCGTATGGAACGGCCAGTGTACGAAAGCCGGCGCGTTTCCCCGCTTCCACATCATGACGGGAATCTCCCACCATCAGGCATTGGCTAGGATCGATGTCGAAATGTGCCGCCAGGTGCAGCAACGGCGCCGGATGAGGCTTCTTCTCCGACAGCGAATCGCCGCCCAACGCCATGCTGAAGTAGTGGCGCAAGCCCAACGTCTCGAGAATCGGGTCGATGAAGGCCACGGGTTTATTGGTAATCAAGGTCACGATCATTTGCCGCGAGGCGAGCGCGTCCAGTGCCTCCACCACGCCCGGAAACAGCCGGGTCCGCTCGCACGGCGCCGCATGATAATAACGCAGAAAACTGTCGTGGCTCGCTTCGACGACCGACGCATCGGCCGTTTGTCCGAGAACGCTGGCCAGTGCACGCTCGACCAGTGTATGGGAGCCATTCCCTACCCAATCCCGAACCTTTGCTTCCCCCACAGCCGGCAGGCCCCGCTCGACAAGCATCGCGTCTACCGCCGCGGCCAGGTCGGGGACGGAGTCGATCAGCGTGCCGTCGAGATCGAAAGCCACCAGGCGGATATTCTGAAGCGACGAATGCATGGGCAAATCCTTGGTTGATGGAATATCAAGGCCGACGACGCAAAATACGAACTGCAGCGAGCGGAATGAATTGGCCCCTTCGATGGGCGTAAGTTTACGCAACGCACGGATGCCAACCCTCGGTGATCGGCGTATCCTATCGCCCATCTTTCGTCGAATCGACGGGTGCTCTTTTCCGTGAACGCGCAGTCTTACAGTCCGATGTCGTCATCACTCGGCCCTCACTGCGCCTGCTTGCCGCCAGGCACTGGCTTTGCAGACCTTCAACGTTACCGCTCTCCGGTTCGTCAATCCCCGATTTCCTCGAGTATCCGAGTTTTCTTTCCTTCCGATTTTCTGATTGGAGCATCCCATGACCACATCACGCATCGTCGTGGTCGGTGGCGGCGCGGGTGGACTCGAGCTGGCAACCCGCCTGGGTCGCAAGCTCGGCAAGTCCCAGCGCGCCGACATCGTCCTCGTAGACCGTAATCCGACCCACATCTGGAAACCGCTGCTGCACGAGATTGCCACCGGCACGCTCGACTCCGGGCTCGATGAGGTGTCCTACCAGGGGCATTCGAAGAGCCACGGATATCGCTTCCAGCGCGGCACCCTGAGCGCCATCGATCGCGACAGTCGCACCGTGACTCTGGAGCCGATCCATGATCACGAGGACGCCGTCATACTCCCGGCGCGACAGCTCGAGTATGACTATCTGGTGCTCTCCGTCGGCAGCGTTTCCAATGACTTCGGTACGCCCGGCGTGGCCAGGCACTGTCACTTCATCGATAGCCCGCAGCAGGCGGAAAATTTCCGTCGCAACATGCTCAATACGTTCTTGCGCTACAGCGACCCCGAGCGCCGTACGCACCCCAAGCTGACGGTCGGGCTGGTTGGTGCTGGCGCGACCGGGGTCGAGCTGGCGGCGGAACTGTTCGGCGCGTCACGCATGCTGCACAGCTACGGTTTCACGGCCATGGACAGCGGCAAGCTCGAAGTTCATCTGATCGAGGCCGCACCGCGTATTCTGCCGGCCTTGCCCGAACGGATCAGCCGCGCGGTACATGGTGAGCTGGAGCGACTCGGCGTCAAGATTCATGTCGATACCCGAGTCACCGAAGCCAACGCCAATGGCTTCATCACCGCCGACGGCGAGCCACTGGAGACGGATCTCAGCGTCTGGGCCGCAGGCATTCGCGCGCCCGAATTTCTGTCGCAACTGGGGCTAACTACCGAGCGCAATCATCAGATCAAGGTCCACGAAACACTGCAGAGCCTCGATGACGATCGCATCTTTGCCTTCGGCGATTGCGCCTCCTGTCCGCAGCCCGACGACAAGCGGGTGCCCCCCCGCGCCCAGGCCGCTCACCAACAGGCGACCCACTGCTACCACAACCTGCGTGCGGCAATGGACGGTAAAGCGCTCAAGCCTTTCGTCTATCGCGACCGCGGTTCTCTGATCTCGCTGGCGCATTTCGAAGCAGTCGGTAGTCTCATGCGCGGGGCTTCGGCGCGAAGCCTGTTCATCGAGGGCCGGCTGGCGAAGCTGTTCTACGCGTCTCTGTACCGCATGCATCAGATGGCGATTCACGGCATCTTCAAGACCGGCATGACCGTCGTCGTCGATGGACTCAACCGCTATATACGCCCGAAGATGAAACTACACTGAGACGTTGATCACCTAATGCCCTCGAGCGCGTCCCCCAGTCATCGGCAGTTCGCGTTCGAATTCGCAACACCAGGAGAGACAACATGGACCGTTTCTACAACGCCCCCGGCGATGTCGTCGACGAGATTCTGCAGACGGCGGCAGCGACCGCCCCGCTATGCGTCGCCGAACCGCAGAGCGGCCTACGCATACTGATTCGGCGCGATTGGGACAAGGCGGATCAAGGTCGGCGCCAGGTTGCGGTGCTTTCTGGCGGCGGCGCGGGTCACGAACCCGCTCACGCCGGCTATATCGGCGAAGGCATGTTGACCGGGGCCGTCTCCGGCAGTCTATTTGCCTCGCCCAGCGTCGACGCGGTACTGGCGGCGATCCGCGAAGTCTGTGGTGAAGCCGGCTGCCTGCTGGTGGTCAAGAACTATACCGGCGACCGCCTCAATTTCGGTCTGGCGGCCGAACGCGCGCGTGGCGAAGGCCTGAACGTTGCCATGGTCATCGTCGCCGATGATGTTGCCATCGAAGATGCACCGCAGCCCCGAGGTATCGCCGGTACCGTGCTGGTACACAAGTTGTGCGGTTACCTCGCCGGCCAGGCAACCCCACTCGACGAGATTCGCAAGCGCGCGGAAGCGTTGTGTCAACGCATGGGCTCGCTGGGTATGGCACTCAGCGCCGCAGCGCAGCCGGGCCAGGATCCTGCCGAGCGTTCCCCGCAACTCGGCCTGGGCATTCACAACGAGGCCGGCACACGTCAGGTCGACCCGAAGAGTGCCGACGACGCCATGGCCCTGGTGCTGGAGCCGCTGCGCAACGCGCTCTCCGACCGCCGTCTTTCCGGGCCCTGGATCGCACTGCTCAACGATCTCGGTAGTTGCTCGACTCAGGAAATGGGGGTGTTGGCCGCCAGCTTGTTGCATCAGTTGGGCATCGAGCAAGTGGCACACCTGATTGGCCCGGCGCCACTGATGACGTCGCTGGACATGCATGGCTTTTCGCTCACGCTGCTGCCGGCAGACGACGATGTCGTCACCGCGCTGTCGGCGTCAACGACCGCCCCCGCCTGGCCTGGATTGCGGGCTACGCAGGCGCCGAAGGCATTCTCGCCGGATACCCATCAGGATCACGAAGCACTGGCCGACGACGCGCCGCAGAATGCCACGACGACGGCTGCCCTCGAGCGAATCATCGACGTCCTGCGCCAGGCGCGTGAAGAACTCGATGCTCTGGACGCCAAGAGCGGCGATGGCGATGCCGGCGCCAGCATGCAGAGTGGTGCCGATGCCATCGCCAAGGCGCTCCAGGCCAAGCATTTGAATACTGCCGCGCTACCCAATCTGTTCGCCGGCATTGGCCAGTTACTTTCGCGGGACATGGGTGGTTCCAGCGGCGTCCTGCTATCGATTCTGTTTACCGCGGCGGCGGCCTCGCTGGATCAGCGCGGCAATCTTCAGGAAGCGCTCGCTGCCGGCGTCGACAAGATGCAGACCTACGGTGGCGCCAAACCCGGCGACCGCACCATGCTCGACGCGCTGGTGCCCGCCATCGAATCGCTGCGGCGTGGTGAACCGCTCGTTCAGGCCGCGCAGGCGGCTCGGGATGGTGCTCAGGCCACCGCCGCGCTGACCCACGCAAACGCCGGTCGTTCCGCCTACGTGCCGGAGAGCGCCCTCAAGGGCGTGGTCGACCCGGGTGCCGAAGCTGTGGCAAGAGTGTTCGAAGCATTGGCGAGAGAGCAATAGCGGCTTAACGCCGTCTCGCCGGGTCGATATCGCTCATTCAAAAAAGGCGAGACTACCACTGTCTGGTAATCGACCACCTTGGTGCTCGTCTCTGCGAGGGGGCTTAACGCTCGCCCCCTCCCGCTCCCCCCTATTTGGCGCCCAGCATCACAAAACCCTGAATGTCACGAACTCAGCTTCGGGTCGGCGTGCACGGGCATCCCTGTCCAGGCACGCCTCTTGCGACATCCATGTCGCAAGACCCGACTGCGTCCGAGCCATCCAGCGTGATGCTGAATAAGCGCCGGATGGTGGCCGCGGGATACGCACAGACTCATTTCCCACTGCCTCAATCCAACGTTGCTGGAGGCCACCACTCCGGCAGCATTGCCTGGGCCTCCCGGCGGGCGAAGCGGTCGTCGAGCAGGTGGATCACTCCCTGGTCCGTGTCGGAGCGAATCACCCGGCCGGCCGCCTGCACCACCTTTTGCATGCCGGGGAAGAAGTAGGCGTAATCGTAGCCTTGGCCATAGAGCGCCTGCAGACGTGCTCGCATCTGCTCGTTGACCGGGTTGACCTGTGGCAATCCGAGTGTCGCCACGAACGCCCCGATCAAGCGATCGCCGGGCAGATCGATACCTTCGCCGAAGATACCGCCCAGCACCGCGAATCCGACCCCTTGCCCGCCCGCTTCGAAGCGCTTCAGAAAAGTCTCGCGGGCGGCATCGTCCATCCTCGATGCCTGACGCCAGATCGGCAAATCGGGATGCCGCTCGGCCAGACGGTTGGCAACCTGCTCCAAATAGGCAAAACTCGAGAAGAAGGCCAGATAGTTGCCGCGCCGCGCGTCAAACTGGCCGGCGATGCGATCCGCCAGCGGCGACAGCGAGGCTTCGCGATCACGGTAACGGGTCGATAGCTGCGTCGCGATCCGAACCTCGAGCTGTGAATCCCTAAACGGCGAGTCCAGCGACATCCAGGGCGCAGCGTCTGGCACGCCGAGCAGATCGCGGTAATAGGCCTCGGGCCCTAGCGTGGCGGAGAACAGCGTCCCACCATGCGCAGCGGCGAATCGCGGTGTCAGAAACGGCGCGGGCACCACATTGCGTAGCGTTATCTTGGCACCGGCACGACGCTGTCGACCCCGAGGCGATTGACGCTCGACGTCGCAGATCGAATGGTCGTCGAAGACATCGGCGACCCGACAGAAGTGCTGGGCATCGAAGGCGAATCGCTGT
Organism: Salinicola halimionae; assembly: GCF_003206065.1. Classification (GTDB taxonomy): domain Bacteria; phylum Pseudomonadota; class Gammaproteobacteria; order Pseudomonadales; family Halomonadaceae; genus Salinicola; species Salinicola halimionae. The sequence goes on from NZ_PZJQ01000004.1 coordinate 1,545,162, forward strand.
AGCTCGCTGTCCAGGGCGATCGGCTGCTCGCTCTGATATTCGACGATTTGTGAAACGGCCTGTTGCAGAGCATTGATCAGTTTACCCGGCAATGTCTCGAGCACGCGATAGTCCGATTCGCTCTCGTCGGCCAATGTCTGCCAGGCTGCTGCCACTCGCGCCAGCGGCCTCTTGAGCGGCCCCGGCAGGGTCGGCTTCAGGCGTCTAAAAGCCGCATGATCCAGCGCCGCGCTATACATGCCACGCCCGCGCTCGACCAGATTGTGGGCTTCGTCGACGAGCAACCCGACCCGCCATTGCTGCTGCTGGCTCAGGGCATAGAGCATGGCGTGAAAATCGAACCAGTAGTTGACGTCGCCGATGACGACATCGGCCCAGCGCGCCATTTCCTGACCGAGATAGTAGGGGCAGATTTCATGGGCGAGCGCGGTGTCTCTCAAGGCGGCACGATCCAGCCAACCACGCTCGACAGCGGCCGCCCGCGCTGCTGGCAGGCGATCGTAAAAGCCCCCCGCCAGCGGACAGGACTCCCCATGACAGGCCTTGTCCGGATTTTCGCAGCTCTTGTCGCGGGAGGTCAGTGTCAGCACGCGCAAAGGCACTGCCTCGGTATCGCCCTGCGCGAATTCATCCGGTTCGGAATGCTCGAGGTGTCGACGCCCGGCGCCCAACGAACGCAGCGCGTCGAGGGCCAACCGCTGCCCTGTGTTACGGGCAGTGAGAAAGAAGATCTTGTCCAGCGGCTCGCCCGGCATCGCCTTGAGCATGGGGAAGAGCGTACCCAGCGTTTTGCCGATACCCGTGGGCGCCTGCAGCATCAACCAACGTTGGGTATGAATCGCCTTGTAGACTGACTCCGCCAGCGGCCGCTGGCCGTCGCGAAATCCGGCAAAGGGAAACCGGAGCGCTTGCAACGTTCGATCACGCCGCCGCCGGTGGGCGAGTTCCTGCTGCGCCCAGGCCAGGAACGTCTGGCAATGGTGTTCGAATATCTCGCGAAGCTCGGCAGCCGAGCAGCTTTCGCTCAACGGCGTTTCACGCTGGCTGACGATGTCAAGGTAGACCAGCGTCACCGTCAACTGATCCAGTCCGCGCTCGGTACATAGCAGATGTCCGTACACCTTGGCCTGTGCCCAATGCAGCGCGCGCTGATTGGCCGGTTGGCGGGAAAGATCGCCACGATGCGTCTTGACCTCCTCCAGCCGATTGGCGAGTGGATCGTAGCCATCAGCGCGACCGCGCACGTCCAGGTGGTGATAGCTGCCACTCAGCGTGACTTCGCGCTCGTAGTGTTCGCCGCGACGCTCGGCGACGAGCTGATGGCCGGCGATGCCCTCCTGCGCCGAGGGCGACGGCGTGAAACGCAGATCGAGATCGCCCGCTTTGGCGGCAAACTCGCACAGCGCTCGAACGGCGATTCGATAGCTCAAGACGTCATTCCGGCAGCAGAAACCTCGCTATTCACTCCGGTATTCTCACACTCCCAGGTGACATAGCAGACGCTGATCGGCATGTCGTGAGCGGCGCAGAACTCGAGCCAGCGCTTCTGATTGTCCTGCAGACGATCGCCGGGGCCTTTCACTTCGATCATGCGATAAGCGGGCTCGCCGAGTCCCTGCCCTTCAGGCGGGCGCCCCTCGCTCGCCGGCCAGAACTGGATCAGATCCGGCATCCCGGCACGATTGGCGCGGATATCGCCAAGCAGACGCTCGAACCAGAGCCTGAGATGGTGAGCCGGAATGCACTGCAGAGCCAGCTCGAGCACGCCCTCGTCGAGCGCTTCCCAAAACACGAACGGTGATTGGATCCCCCACTTGTCGCGATAGCGGCGGCGAATGATCTCCACATAATCGCCCCGTTCCAGCGCCGCCAGGCAGGTGTCGATGAGTTCGCGACGTCGGGCCCGAAAATCCGCCTCGAACAGATCCACCGGCCCGCTATGAAATGGATGAAAGAACGCGCCGGGCAGCGGCGCAAAGATCGCTTCCCAGCAGAGCAGCCCGAACAGGCCGTTGACGAGTACGTTCTCGACATAGCAGACCGGCGCCTCGTCACGAGAAAGATGCCGAGCCACCGCCCGCTCCACGCTCGAGGCACGCGGCAATACCAGATCGAGGCGCGGCGGCGCCGATGCCTCTGTCCGCCGGGCCGGCATCTGGCCCAATTTGCGTCTAAGCCGCGGCAACACGCGTTCCATCACCTGGCTCTCCGCCGCACTGACTGGCGCGGCCTCGGCGCGCTCGGCCAGGGCCAACGCTGCTTCGGTCAGTTGCTGCGCTTCGAGCACGCGAATTTGCCGGAGTCGCGATTCCGGTGCCGAGCTGTCTCGGTAAAGCTCCAGGGCCTGATCGAACGCCCCTTGGCGCTCGAGGCGATACGCCAGCTTGTAGATCAGTCGCCCTCTTCGACGCTCCAGCCAATCGTTATCGAACGCGACGCGCGGCACATCGATCAGCAGCGTTTCCAACGGCTCGTCGGCGTCGAACCGCTCTCGACAGCCATGGAGGTGATGATAAGCCTCCAGCTCCTCACGCCTTGAAAATGCCCGCGACGCCGCCTCCAGTTCGACGCTTTCGAAGCGATAGACGCCCAGCTCCGCCAGCACGAACTCGGACCAGTGCTGCCGCAGATTGCCGAAAAACATCAACCGAAAGCGTTCGCACATCGCATCGACCGTCAGCCGATAGTGACGATCCTGCAACGCCGGTAGCCACTCGGCCAGCGTTCGTGGCTCCGGCGTTTCTGCCCGCAGCGTCGCCAGCCAGGCACCCTTTCCCGCGCTCCTGCCGACACCGAGGTCCGTAAGCCATGCGCTCATGTCCGCACCGATTTCCGGCTTGGTGGCCAGCCCGAACAGCGCCTCGATCGATAACGTCGCACTCTCTTCGACCCAACCTGCAGCAACCAACGGCACCGCGGCCTCGATAGTGTCACCGATCTCGGCATAGAGCAGGCGGCTAGCGCGAAAATCGACGCCCTTGCGCATCACCATCCGCACCAATAGCGCCTGAGAGACTTGGGGCGTGCGTTCGAAAGCGGTGATGAATGCCGATTCCTCGACGCTCAACAGATCCGCATAGCGCAACGTCAACCAATCGAGCACTTTGCGGAAGTTGGCGAGGTAATAAAGCGGATCTTCGAGCGTCGGCAATGCCATAGCGTCCCCAGCGTAGGACTCAAAATACTGGGTAAGTATACAGATACGCGGCGAACGTTCGAAGTCTTGCGGCGGGTTACTCCTCTAACTTCGCCTTGAGCTCCTGCCACAGACGACGATAGGCGTGGTTAGCACGGCTGCGGGGCGCCAGATCCGCCAGCGGACGGTTTTCGAGGCTCATTCGCTCGACATCGCTGGCGTAGGGAATCCAGGTCTGCAGCATGCAGCCCATCGACTCCGGCGGCGAACCAATCCATTCGCGATGCAGACGTCGCCGCCGATCGACAAGATTGAAAAACGGCGACACGCGTTCACGCTGGCGTTTCTTGAGCTGGAGGTGTTCGAGCATGCGCGAGAAAGCCTGCACCGACAGCGGACTGGGGACGGTCGGCACCAGAATTCGATCGGCAGCGCGAATCAGTTGCTCCGCCAGCGTGGATAGCCCCGGCGGGCAGTCCAGGATCATCAACGCGTACTCCTCACTGAAAGGAGCGATCAGTCGCTTGAGATGCTTGTCGCCGTCGGCCTTGTCTTCCAGGATGCGGTCGAGCTCGCGCAGGCGCATATCGGCCGGCAGCAGATCGAATCGCTCCCAGGGCGTGTGCCGAACCTGTTCGCCCAGCGGTGATTTGCCCGCCAGCAACTTGCCGACCTTGTGACTCAGGCCGGTTTCGCTGCCCAGTATCCAGGTCGAAGCACCCTGCGCGTCGAGATCCCACAGCAACACCGGCAAGCCGTCGCGATTGGCCTCTCGGGCCAGATTGACGGCCGCCGACGTCTTGCCGACCCCGCCTTTGAGATTGTGCAGAGCCACCACTTTCATGTTGTGCGCTTTCCCGGTCGGCGTCTTGGGACAATGGCTGGAATTCTACGGCCTCCGGTGCGCCGGAGAGGTGACAATCTGATGACAAGACGATGACACTGGTTGCTTCGCAATCCACTCTCGCTTGCCGGCCGCGCTTAGCCGTTTGATCGCGGCTTCGAGCTTTAGCGCATCACTGTGGTTGCCGGCCACCTGGGCGTGACGCAAGGTCAGCGGGCCCTTGCCGCGCAATGCCCGCGCGCCTTTGCCGCGGTGGTGCTGCTCGAACCGCCGTGCGACATCGGTCGTAATACCGGTGTAGAGCGCGCCGCTCGCCATCTCGATCAGATAGAGATACCACTGACGCGGCTCGGCATTTTCAACCATCGTCGCTTCGGCTGGCGTCGACACTCGATCAGCTCGCGGCCAGAGCCGAACGCATCTTGCCGATCACACCGTCATAGCGATTCGCATCGTCCAGGCTGCGCGCCTTGAAGATCGCCGAGCCGGCAACGAAAGTATCGGCGCCCGCTCGCGCGATCTCGCCGATATTATCCGGGCCGACCCCGCCGTCGACTTCCAGCCGGATCGGCAACCCGCTGGCATCGATGCGCCGACGCGCCTCGCGCAGCTTGTCCAGCGCGGCCGGGATGAAGGATTGGCCGCCGAAACCGGGGTTGACGCTCATGATCAGGATCATGTCGACCTTGTCCATGACGTAGTCGAGATGAGATAGCGGCGTCGCCGGATTGAACACCAGCCCCGCCTTGCAACCGTGACTACGAATGAGCTGCAGCGAGCGGTCGATATGCTCCGAGGCCTCCGGATGGAAGGTCACGTAGCTGGCGCCGGCATCGATGAAGTCCCCGATCAGGCGATCCACCGGCTTGACCATCAGATGACAATCGATCGGCGCGGTGATGCCATGCTTGCGCAACGCCTCGCAGACCATCGGGCCCATCGTCAGGTTGGGCACGTAGTGGTTGTCCATGACATCGAAATGGATGATATCGGCCCCCGAGGCCAGCACGTCTTCGACTTCCTGCCCCAGGCAGGCGAAGTTAGCGGAAAGAATGGAGGGGGCAATCTTGAAATCACGCATGAGCAAACAATCCTTAAACAGGCGAGCTATTGGCACTTATTCTAACGCACGTGCCGCGACGTTTGGCGCCGACTATTCCTATACTGCACCAAGCATTGCCTATACGGCTTGATTCGGCCACATCACAATAACGTTCATGGGGGACGCTTCATGTCCTGCTTCATTGCTGCCACGGTGCCCGCTCGTCGGACAATCGCTCTCTCGCTATTCTGCCTCTCGGCGGCTTTCTCGACGACGTTTTCGACCCCGGCGCAGGCCGAATCGGCGATCCTCGAGGGCGAACGCTTCCATCCGGAAGTCGGTGAACACGCCATGGTCGCGACCAGTCATTATCTGGCCTCGCAGATCTCTCACGATGTACTCGCCGACGGCGGCAATGCGGTCGATGCCGCCGTTACCGCCGGATTCGCGTTGGCCGTGACCCAGCCCCGATCGGGCAATATCGGTGGCGGCGGTTTCATGCTGATTTCGGACGAAAAAAGCGACAAGGTCATTGCCATCGATTATCGCGAAAAAGCGCCGGCAGCGGCGTTTGAAACGATGTTCCAGAATGAACAGGGTGAAGCGGTCTCGGAGCTCTCGCGTTACACCCACAATGCCTCCGGCGTGCCCGGCACGGTTGCCGGGCTGGCCTTGGCACTGGACAAGTACGGCACGCTTACGCTGGCGCAAGCGCTGGCCCCGGCCATCAAGCTGGCCGATGAAGGCTTCGTCATTCCCCCGCGCTTTGCCGAGGGCCTGGACGACGCCCAGGAACGGCTCAAGCAGTGGGACTCTACCCGCAAGGTGTTCTACAAGCAGGACGGTTCGCTCTACCGTGCCGGCGAGCGTTTTCGTCAACCCGATCTCGCCGCGACGCTCGAGCGTATTGCTGCCCATGGCCCGCGCGAGTTTTACGAAGGCGAGACCGCCCAACTGATCGCCACAGAGATGAAGAATCATGGTGGCCTGATGACGGCTGCCGATCTGGCCAACTATCAGCCGACGATTCGCGAGCCGGTGCACGGTACTTATCGAGGCTATGACGTCTACGCCATGAGCCCACCCTCCTCCGGTGGCGCGCATATCGTGCAGATGCTCAACATTCTCGAGGGCTACGACATTCACGCCATGGGCTTCAATTCGGCGCGTACGATCCACGTGATGAGCGAGGCGATGAAACGCGCCTATGCCGATCGCGCCGAGTATCTCGGCGACACCGATTTCGTCGACGTGCCGCTGAAGGGCATCACTTCGAAGAGCTACGCCGACGAATTGCGCCAGCAGATCGATCTCGATCGTGCCACTCCCAGCAGCGACATCGCCGCCGGTGATCCGCTGCCGTATGAATCCAACGAGACCACGCACTTCTCGATCGCCGACGATAGCGGCCTGGCGGTTTCCAATACCTACACCATCAACTTCAGCTACGGCTCGGGCATCGTCGTCGATGGCGCCGGCTTTCTGCTCAACAACGAGATGGACGATTTCTCCGCCAAGCCCGGCACACCCAACGCCTACGGTCTGATAGGCGGCGAGGCCAATAAGGTCGAACCCGAGAAGCGGATGCTTTCATCGATGACCCCAACCATCGTCAAGAAGGATGGAAAGAACTTCCTGGTTACCGGCAGCCCAGGCGGCTCCCGCATCATTACCACCACGCTGCAGGTGGTAATGAACGTGATCGATCACGACATGAATATCCAGAGCGCGGTCAGTGCCCCACGCATTCACGATCAGTGGCTGCCTGACGAGATCCGCATCGAGGACGGTATCAGCCCGGACACCATCACCCTGCTCGAAGCCATGGGACACACTGTCAGCCAGCAGGAAGCCATGGGCGCCGCCCAGTCGATCCTGATCGAGGACAATGGCACCTTCACCGGCGGTGCCGACCCGCGAAGGTCGACCTCATCCGCCATGGGGCTTTGAATGAGCCGTTGATCCGACGCCAGAGTCTAATCAGTTTGGTGCGGCCAGGAACGCCGCATGCGCACGGGAACACCGATGCCGATTGTCATCATTGCCATCGCCGAGTGGTTCGGCACCGCGCTGTGGTTCACGCCCAACGCGGTGATCGGCGATCTTCAGAGTCTATGGCTACTCGCACCCGGTGACCTGGGTTGGCTGACCGGCGCGGTGCAGATTGGCTTTCTGCTGGGCACGCTCGCCCTGGGTCTCAGCGGTCTCGCCGATCGTACTCGGGCCAGCCGGCTATTTGCCTTGGCCTGCCTGATCGGCGCAATCTCCAATGCCTTGCTCCCGTATGCCGGCGGATTGTGGCCGGCGGTCGGGTTGCGCGTGGTGACCGGGCTATCGCTCGCCGGCATCTACCCCATCGGTATGAAACTGATGGTGGGCTGGGCTCCGAATCGCACCGGCCTGGGCCTGGCATGGCTGGTTGGCATGCTGGTCCTGGGTACCGCGATGCCCCATCTGCTGGCCGGGATGCACTGGAGAGTCAACTGGCGGCTGACGCTCTGGCTCGCCTCGCTGCTGGCGCTAATCGCCGGTATCGCCGTCTGGCGGTTGGGTGATGCGCCGACTGGCGCTCGGGCATTCACCGGCACGCCTTCACATCTAGCCGGGCTGGGCGCCTTTCGGATTGCCGACTTTCGTCGTTCCGCTGGTGCCTATTTTGGCCACATGTGGGAACTCTACACGCTCTGGACCCTCATTCCTCTGCTGCTGATCGCCGCGGATCCGGCGCTCTCCCCGCGAGCCCTGGCACTGACCTCGTTCGCCCTGATCGCGGTCGGCGCGCCCGGCTGCTGGTTCGGCGGCTGGCTGAGTCAACACACCGGCAGCCGACGAGTCGCTGCTGCAGGCCTGACGGGCTCGGCATTATGCTGCCTGGCTTATCCGTGGCTGGCACCCCACATCGGGTTCTCGGTGCTGGTCGCTTTCCTGGCGTTATGGAGCTTGCTGGCCGTGATCGATTCGCCGCAGTTTTCGGCGCTTGCCACCAACGCGTGTCCACCGACGCTGGTCGGCAGCGCGCTGACTTTGCAGAATGCCATTGGTTTTGCGATCTCAGCGATCTCGATCGGCCTGCTGGTACCGGCACTCTCCTTATGGGAAGCAACTATCGCCTGGTGGCTGCTGCCCGGACCGCTGCTGGGCCTGATCGGGTTGTACCGGATCGGTAAGCCTGCTCGCATGGATCACGGGGCTTCCGTCTGAGAAGTACTCGTCCATGGCGAGGCCTTAGAGAATAACCGCGCCACATTATAATTAAAGGTTCTATAAAAACGAATTGTCATTCCATACGGGTTTATTTAGCCTTGCCAGTATCGCTAATAATCCGCAGGGAATTGACACATGTTCGGGCTTTCCAAACCTCGCTCGCTGTTCGCCGCTTCCGCCGTCGGTCTGGCCTTGACCCTGGGTGCCCTGTCACCCGCCCAGGCGCAGGACGAACCGCGAGAGCTGCTCAACTCCTCCTATGATATTGCCCGCGAGCTGTTCGCCGCGGTCAATCCGAAGTTCATCGACTGGTGGCAGGCTCAGCACGACGAAACCGTCAGCGTGAAGCAATCACATGGCGGCTCGTCGACCCAGGCGCGCTCGATCATGCAGGGGTTACGCGCCGATGTGGTGACCTTCAACCAGGTCACCGACGTCAACGTGCTGGCCGACGCGGGTCTGGTCGCCGAGGATTGGCAGGATCGCTATCCGAACAACGCTTCGCCCTACTATTCCACGACCGCGTTTCTGGTGCGCAAGGGCAATCCCAAGCACATCGAGAACTGGGATGATCTGGCACGCGACGACGTCTCCCTCGTCTTCCCCAATCCCAAAACCTCGGGCAATGGGCGCTATACCTACCTGGCCGCCTGGGGCTATGCCGACAAGACCTTCGACGGCGACCAGAGCGAGATCGAAGACTTCATGAAGACGTTCCTCGGCAACGTCGAGGTGTTCGATACCGGCGGGCGCGGCGCGACCACCACCTTCGTCGAGCGCGATATCGGCGACGTGCTGATCACCTTCGAGTCCGAGGTCAACAACATCCGCAACGAGTATGGCAAGGACGACTACGAGGTGGTGGTACCGCCGGTGAGCATCCTGGCCGAATTCCCGGTGGCCGTTGTCGACGAGTACGCTGAGCGTAACGGCAACGAAGATCTGGCCAAGGGCTATCTCGATTATCTCTACACCGAGGACGCTCAGCGTCTCCTGGCCAGCTTCAACTACCGTGTCAATGACGAGAAGGTTGCCGAAGAATTCAGCGGCCGCTTCCCGCAAACCGAACTGCTGCGCGTCGAAGATGTCTTCGGTAGCTGGCCGGAAGCGATGAAGACGCACTTCGCCAGCGGCGGTGAACTGGATCAACTCCAGCGCCGATGATCGCTCAGGCCCTCACGCGACGTCGCGAACGACGAGTATTGCCGGGTTTTGGCCTTTCGCTCGGCATCTCGCTGACTTTCGTCTCGCTGATTCTGTTGCTGCCCTTGACCAGCCTGGTGGGGCAGCTTTCGCAGTTGAGCTGGTCGCAGTACTGGTTTCTGATCACCGACCCGCGCCTGCTGGCGAGCTACACGGTCACGCTCCTCGCCGCGGCAGTGGCCGCCCTGTTCAATGCGGTCTTCGGGCTGCTGATGGCATGGGTGCTGGTGCGCTACGAATTCCCCGGCAAACGGCTGGTCGACGCGCTGATGGATCTGCCGTTCGCGCTGCCGACGGCGGTTGCCGGGATTACGCTGGCAACGCTCTACTCCAGTAACGGCTGGATCGGCCGGCTGCTGGAGCCGCTGGGCATTTCGGTTTCCTACACCTGGATCGGCATCGCGCTGGCGATGGCCTTTACCAGCATCCCGTTCGTGGTCCGTACCGTGCAGCCGGTGCTGGAAGATCTGCCGGCCGAAGTGGACGAAGCCGCGATGACCCTCGGCGCCAGCGATGGCCTCGCGTTTCATCGGGTGATCTTGCCCTACCTATGGCCGGCGCTGGTAACGGGTACCGGGCTCGCTTTCGTGCGCTCGCTGGGCGAATTCGGCGCGGTGATCTTCATCGCAGGCGGCAAACCCTACGAAACCGAAATCACCTCGCTGATGATCTTCGTCAAGCTGCAGGAGTACGACTATGCGGGTGCGTCGGCAGTCGCTTCGATCGTACTGGCCACTTCGCTGCTGCTGTTACTGGCGATCAATCTGTGGCAGGGGCGGTTCATCAAACGGCTACATGGAGGGCGCGGCTGATGATCCGTATCGGTGATGCACCGCGCGTCCGCCGGCTGTTGATCGGCGTCGCTCTGGCGCTGACGGCGCTGTTCCTGCTGCTGCCCTTGGTGGCAATCTTCGCCCAGGCGTTGATGAGCGGTATCGACGTCTACTGGCAGAACCTGAGCGACGCCTACACCCTTGCTGCCATCGGCCTGACGCTGCTGGTCGCCGTGATCACGGTGCCGGTCAATCTGGTCTTCGGGGTGTTTCTGGCCTGGCTGGTCACCCGTTTCGAGTTTCCCGGCCGCCGCCTGCTGCAGACGCTGATCGATATTCCATTTGCCGTTTCGCCGGTGGTCGCCGGACTGGTCTACCTGTTGCTCTACGGCCGTAATGGCTGGCTTGGCGGCTGGCTCGACGCCAACGACATCCAGATCATGTTCGCCTGGCCAGGTATCGTGCTGGTCACGCTATTCGTCACCTGCCCGTTCGTCGCGCGTGAGTTGATTCCGCTGATGCAGGCTCAGGGCTCTCGCGAGGAAGAGGCCGCCGTGACGCTCGGCGCCTCCGGCTGGACGATTTTCCGGCGTGTCACGCTACCCAACATTCGTCACGCTCTGCTCTACGGTGTGATTCTGACCAACGCCCGCGCCGTCGGCGAGTTCGGCGCCGTCTCGGTCGTTGCCGGGGCGATTCGCGGCGAAACCAACACCCTGCCGCTCCAGGTCGAACAGCTCTATCAGGATTACAACACCGTCGGCGCCTTCACCAGCGCCTCGCTACTGGCGCTGTTGGCGCTACTGACGTTGGCCGCCAAGGCCGCACTCGAATGGCGCGCCGCGCGCCGGGAGACCGCGACATGAGTATCCGCATCTCGCAGATCGACAAGACTTATGGCAACAAGGGCCATGGTCGTAAGGACGATGGCCGCACCCGCGCACTGGAACCCATCGATCTCGATATTCAGGATGGCGAACTGATCGGGCTGCTCGGGCCTTCCGGCTCCGGCAAGACCACGCTGCTACGCATCGTCGCAGGCCTGGAACAGGCCGACGGCGGTTCGATCCACTTTGGCGAGCGCGACGTGACCCACGTTCACGTGCGTGATCGGCGTATCGGGTTCGTGTTCCAGCATTATGCGCTGTTTCGCCATATGAACGTGTTCGACAATGTCGCTTTTGGCCTCACCGCCATGCCGCGCGCTCAGCGGCCGTCGAGCGGAGAAATCCGAAATCGCGTGATGCAACTACTGGAAATGGTCCGGCTTCAGGATTTCGCCGAGCGTTTCCCCGCTCAACTCTCCGGCGGTCAGCAACAGCGGGTGTCGCTGGCTCGCGCACTGGCGCTCAAACCCGACGTACTCCTGCTCGACGAGCCGTTTGGCGCACTGGATGCCAAGGTCCGTCAGGAACTGCGCCGCTGGTTGCGCCATCTCCACGAAGAGCTCCATTTCACCAGCCTGTTCGTGACTCACGACCAGGAGGAAGCCCTGGAGCTATCGGATCGCGTGGTGGTGATGAGCAACGGCCGGGTCGAACAGATCGCAACTCCGGACACGCTCTATCGTCAGCCCGCCAACCGTTTCGTGTTCGAGTTTCTAGGCGACGTCAACCGGCTCGAAGGTGACATCGAAGAGGAAGTGCTGACGTGTGGCAACGCTCGCGTTGCGGTGCCCGGCGTCGAGAATGGCCGCCAGGAACTGCTGTTGCGCCCCCACGAGATTCGTCTGGACGAGCAGCCTAGCCCGCGTGCGCACTTACCGGTCAGCGTCACTGCGGTGGTGCCGGTAGGCGCCGAGGTACGCATCGAACTGGAGGCCGATTGGCTGGGCGAACCCTGGCTGGCGACGATCAGTCACGCCGACTTCGAGCGTCTGGCGATCACCCGCGGCAAACGGCTTTACGCGCAGCCTAGCCGCTTGCATCGCTTCGACACGACGCGTCCGCAGACACTGGCGCCACTGTCGGTTTCGTGACCACGGACAGCTTGATTCCTTGCCCGAATTTCCGCTCGACTCTCGTTCGCGTTACGGAAAGTTGCGGGCAGTGTCTATAATGGGCGCTGTCCGTTCCCATGATTCGAGAGGTTCACTGTTATGCGTCAATGGTTTGCACTCAAGTGCACGGCGACAATGCTGTTGCTCGGCCTGCTGACGGCGTGCGCGCAGAGCCCGCAGATTCTGTCCGTGAGTCCCAAGGTCAGCGGCGGGTTCCCGCACGCCGGCAATGGCCAGTCCGTCTCTCTCGAGGTGGTCGATGGTCGCGACAATAGCGTCATCGGCACACGATCCGGCACGGCATCGGCGACCTCGACGATCACCGTCGAAGCCAACGACGTGATCCCCAAAATCCGCACGCAAGCGGAAAACGCCCTACGCAGCATGGGGTTCAACCCGACCAGCCAGAACGGTGAAGGCCCCTCGCTGACACTGACGCTGACCGAACTGGATTACGCTCGAGGCACCGCCGAGCAACCACTGCTGGGCGCCTCTCAGTTGCAGGCGATCATGCAGGCCGACGTCGTCAACGGTGGCAACACCTATACTGGCCGCTACACGGCCAAGCGCTCGCAGAGCTACGCCATGAAGCCAGATTGGGACACCAACAACCGCATGGTGAGCGAACTGTTGAGCAACGCACTCGACCGGACGTTCCGCGATCAGCAGCTGGCCAATCTGTTGGCACGCTGATCTTTCGGCGGAAACGCCTCGCCATCAATGAAGAACCGCCTGCTANNAGCAGGCGGTTCTTTGTTATGAGGTCCGTGCGACATCCATGCCGCCGATTGGCGTGACGGTGAAACGCTAACTCGTCGGGCCTCGCCTCACCATTTTCCACACGCTTTCGGTCAGACCGTCGTCCACCTCTGAGACATCAACCAGCGTCAGCTCGAAGTTGGGAGACATCAGCGATTCAACTTCTTCGTGCGTCACGCTGAACGGCGGACCTCGCTCAGGATCATCGTGGATCAGGGTAATCAAAAGTCCTCGCCTATCGGGCAGCAACAGCTGTGCCAGCTGATGGGCGTAGCGCTGCCTCGCCGCTAGCGGTAACGCAATGAGAGCGGCTCGATCGTAAAAGCCTGCCAACTCGGCGGCATGATCGACCTGAAAGCGGAAGAAATCTCCACACCACAGCTCGACACTGCCCTGGCGGGTGCAGTCGAACTCTGACTTCCCGGGCCCTGGCTGACGATAACGCAGCACCGGTTGATCGCTCTCCGCAACGAACTGTTCGACGGCCAACGGCGAGAGTTCGATCCCCAACACAGGATGGCCACGCTCGACCAGCCACCGCATGTCGCGACTCTTGCCGCACAACGGCACCAGAATTTTGGCATCGGATGCCAGTTCGAGCCGCCCCCAATACGCTTCGAGGGCTGAATGCGGCGCCTGGCGATGGAAGCCAATTCGCCCCTGCTGCCAGCGTTCAAGCCAATCCGCTGCGGTCATCAAACGTCGCCAACGAAGTTCAGAACCAACGATCGCGCTTGCGCCGACGACGCGGCAGATGCGGCACGATCAGCCCGACGATCAGACCTGCGGCAGCGACGCCGCCGCCATACATGAAGTAACGCATCAGCAGATCTTCCTCCTGGGTATCCAGGCGAGCCTGCATCTCGCGCATCTTGCTCTCGGCCTGAGAGTAGGACTCGTTGAGCTGGTTATTGGTGGCCTGTAGATCATCGGCCTGCGCCTCACGGCTTTCCAGCTCGTTGCGCATATCGGCCACCCGTCGGTTCCACTCGTCATCGATACCATCGAGTCGCGTGGTCAACTGATCGACTTTCTTCTGCAACGCTGGTAGCTGCTGCTGGGCACTGGGCTCATCCTGAACGAACTGTGACTGAACCCACACTTCGTCACCGTCGGGGCCTCGGACCTGGGTGTAATCGCCCTGCGCCTGCAGCACGGTGACCGGATCGCCGCTGGTCAGCGTACCCACGATGCGATAGCCGTCGGTTGGCCCGCTACGCACGAACGTGGTCAATGAATCGCTGATCCAATGGCCGTTCTGCGCGATGGCGGGAGCGGAAAACAGGGTCGCGCTCAAGGCACAACCCAGAACTACATTTCGAATTTTCAACATATCGTCGTGATCTTAAGTGGCTAATCGATAACGGTTGGACATTGACTGGTTCACGCGACGATGAGACCACGCCCCGCTTCCTGCAAGACGGTGAATCAGTCATCCACACTTTCTGTGGATAACCATTTGGACAACCTGCGCAGCGATGAGCCTATCCACCGGCTGTCTCGGCATTGCTACAAATTGGTGAAAATCTAACCAACCCCTTATTTTCAAAACCTTTCTGAAACTTCAAACCCGGTGGTCTCAACCATCATCCCGGGGCGGCCAAGCCATGGGGCGTGGAAACTCGGCTACGTTACCTTCGAATTTGACGGCCTTGGCCGCTCCCCCACGATCCACCTCGTCGATGCGGACGATAGCGCTGTAGGGAATGTAGCTGCGATTGACCCCATCGAAGGTACGTCTAAGTTTCTCGGCGCCAGGATCGACGACCACTTTGGACTGATCCTCGAACACGAACGCTTCGACTTCAATGAAGCCCCACAGATCGCTTTGAAAGATCTCTCTGGCGTAGAGTTCCCACACCTCACCCTGATTGTGAAACACTACCCGATAGATCGGCTTGCTGGGCATAGATGAACGGCTCTCTCGATATCGTCGCCACGCTACTTCGGTTACCGGATCGAGACTATCATTCTCGTTCCTTGACTATCAGCAGCGTGGCGTCGCAAATAGGCGCAAGGGTACCACAGCCATGGCGCCAAGCGAGCGACGCGGGTTGGCTGTATCGGGCTATCGGCCGTATAATGTCGCGTTTTCGAGAATGCCTGGTCGGTAGATGCTCTTTTTACGCTCTCTTTCCGAACACGGCTTCTGTCTTGTTTCTCCTACTCTCCTCCACGACAGGGCACCGGTGACGCGCGCATGGCCGCAGCAACGCAACCTATGACGAAGAAGCTCTTCATCAAGACTCACGGCTGTCAGATGAACGAGTACGACTCCGCCCGCATCGCGGATCTGCTCGGTGAGTCTCATCGTCTGGAAATGACCGACAATGAGGGTGATGCCGACGTCATTCTGCTCAACACCTGCTCGATTCGCGAGAAGGCGCAGGAAAAAGTATTTCACCAGCTCGGACGCTGGAAGAAGCTGAAAGCCGCGAATCCGGATCTGATCATCGGCGTCGGCGGCTGCGTTGCCAGCCAGGAAGGCGAGAACATTCGCAAGCGTGCACCTCACGTAGATATGGTGTTCGGCCCGCAGACGCTGCATCGGCTGCCGACCATGCTGGACGCTCGGAACAAAGGTGCATCACCAATCCAGACGGTGGACGTGACGTTTCCCGAGATCGAGAAATTCGATCATCTGCCGAAGCCGAAATCTGACGGCGCCACGGCGTTCGTGTCGGTGATGGAAGGCTGCTCCAAGTACTGCACTTTCTGCGTCGTGCCCTACACTCGCGGCGAGGAAGTGTCGCGCCCCTTCGAATCGGTGATGGAAGAAATCGTGCACCTGGCCGACCAGGGCGTTCGCGAGATCAACCTGCTGGGCCAGAACGTCAACGCCTACCGCGGGCCTGACGCCGCCGGTGACGAGATCGATCTGGCGGAGTTGATCGCCTGCGTAGCGGCGGTAGATGGCATCGACCGTATCCGCTTTACGACCTCGCATCCGGTCGAATTCTCCGACAGCCTGATCGAAGCCTATGGCGAGATACCGGAGCTGGTCAGCCACCTGCATCTGCCGGTCCAGTCGGGCTCGGATCGTATTCTCGCAGCCATGAAGCGCGGCCATGGTCGAGACATGTATATCGAAAAGCTGGAGCGCATCCGCGCCCTGCGCCCGGACATCAGCTTTTCCTCGGACTTCATCATCGGTTTCCCTGGCGAGACCGATGCCGATTTCGAAGACACCATGGATCTGATTCATCGCATCGGCTTCGATGCGTCTTTCAGCTTCATCTATTCGAAGCGTCCGGGTACGCCCGCTTCCAGCCTGCCGGACGAAACCACGGTGGAGACGAAGAAGCAGCGGCTATCGATCCTGCAAGATCGGCTCAACCAGCAGACTGCCCAGATCAGCCGCCGCATGGTCGGCAACGTGGAACGGATTCTGGTTACCGGATTCTCGCCCAGAGATCCGGGTCAGCTATCGGGCCGAACCGAGAATAACCGTGTGGTCAATTTCCGTGCCGACGATCCGACGTCGCTGATCGGCTATTTCGTCGATGTCAGCATTACCGAAGCGCTGCCCAATTCGCTGCGCGGTGAGCTGGTTTCCGGCGAGCGCCATTGATCCTGTCTCGATCTTCACAGGCGGATGCCAGGTGTGGTGACACGAGCCGCACCGGGTATGCCGTTGGCCGATTCCGCATTGTTCTGCCTCGACGCAGCTCAATGACGTAACGTCGATGACTCCAGCAGGTTAACCTCGAGCATTGCCCCGGCAGGAACCCCCGCAGTAAGCTGGCAGCAATTGTTCCCGATCACCTCTTTATTCCAAACCAATGGACCTCTTCGCGTTGACTCAAGACCAGCAGTCCGACAATCGCGTTATCTCCTTGACGCTCGAACCCAACGACCCCATGCGTCTGGCCAATCTCTGCGGTCAGCGTGACGCACACCTGAAACTGGTCGAGGCGCGCCTGGGCGTGACGCTGCGTAATCGCGGTAACGTCTTCCAGATGGCCGGGCCCGATGCCGGGGTCAAGGCGGCAGCGAATGTTCTCGAGCACCTCTACCGCGAGACCGAAGCCGACGAGCTGACGCCGGATACGGTGCACCTCTATCTCCAGGAGTCGGGTGTCGAAGCACTGGAAGAAGAAGTCGGCGACATCGAAGGCGGTGGCCTGCTCATTCGTACGCCGCGGACATTGGTCAAGCCGCGCGGTTTCAACCAGCAGGGTTACGTCGCCAGTATTCGCCGCCACGACATCAACTTTGGTATCGGCCCGGCCGGTACCGGCAAGACTTATCTGGCAGTGGCGGCAGCGGTGGAGGCGCTCAATCGTCAGGAAGTCAGACGCATTCTTCTGGTACGTCCGGCGGTCGAGGCCGGCGAGAAGCTCGGCTTCCTGCCCGGCGACCTGGCGCAAAAGATCGATCCCTATCTGCGCCCGCTTTACGACGCCCTCTATGAGATGCTGGGCTTCGAACAGGTCAACAAGCTGATCGAACGCCAGATTATCGAGATCGCGCCGCTGGCTTACATGCGCGGGCGCACGCTCAACAATGCCTTCATCATTCTCGACGAGAGCCAGAACACCACCCGCGAGCAGATGAAGATGTTCCTGACCCGAATCGGGTTCGGCTCGACAGCGGTCATCACCGGCGACGCGACCCAGGTCGACCTGCCGCGGGGGTCGAGTTCGGGCCTGATCCACGTGCTCGAAGTACTACGGGACACGGCCGGGATCGGGATCACCCAGTTTGCCCCCAAGGATGTCGTCCGCCACCCGTTGGTACAGCGCATCATCGAGGCCTACGACATTCACGAGGCAACCGAAGAAGCCGCCCAGCGTCAGCGCCGGGAAGATCGCCGCCTGGCAAGACTCGATACCGAGAGCCAACGCGGTCATGACGACTCATGACCCCCGAGATCGATCGCCAGATCGCCATCGGTGACGAAGCCGAAGCCGCTCTTCCCACGCAGGCAGATCTCGAAGCCTGGGTCGAGACGGTACTCACGCACGAAGCTGATCCTCGACACGAATTGACGATTCGCATCGTCGAACGCGACGAGAGCCAACAGCTCAACCGTGATTACCGCGGCAAGGACAAGCCGACCAACGTCCTGTCATTTCCGTTCGAGACGCCTCCCGGACTCGAGCTGCCCCTACTCGGCGACCTGGTGATCTGCCACGATATCGTGGCGGATGAAGCGCAGGAACAGCACAAGGCAATCCGTGATCACTACGCCCATCTGGTAATACACGGTTGCTTGCATTTGCTCGGCTATGACCATATAGATGACGAAGAAGCCGAGCAGATGGAAGCTCTCGAGAGAGCTCTACTTACCCAGTTTGGCATCTCGGATCCGTATCGCGTCGTCGATTCGTAACCCGATGCCTAGACGCCGACTTAGAAAGCCAACATCCAGTATCATGCCTACACCGACGAGATCTTCCTGCGGTCATTGGGAAGAATCAAGCGAGACCCCAAGCCCGATGGCCGAACCGCCTGACGAGCCTCCGCCAAGCCGCCCCCGAATCGCGGTTGGCCCCCTTTGGATATCGATCATCGATTCGCCGCGCCTCGCCTCCGAGTGCGCCGCGAAGGCATCGTCTCGCCCGCGGGCAATACGACGGATCGATAGTCCTTTCCCCTTCCGTGCGTCATTCGAGGACAAGAGACCACAGTCATGAGCGAAGACCGATCGAGTAGCCAGAGCAGTCGATCCTGGCTTGAAAAACTGATCAGTACCTTCTCTAGCGATTTTGATGAGCCCAGCTCGCGTGAAGAGCTGCTCACCTTCCTGCGCGAGGCCGGCCCCCGGCTGAATCTCGATCAGGATGCCCTGACGATCATCGAAGGCGCCTTCCAGATCAGCGATCAGCAGGTACGCGAGGTGATGATCCCGCGTTCCCAGGTGACCGCCATCAGCGTGACACAGCGCCCAGAAGATTGCCTGCCGATCATTCTGGAAACCGCGCACTCGCGCTATCCGGTCATCGATGACAATCTGGATGACGTGCTCGGCATCCTGCTGGTCAAGGATCTGCTGCCGCTGCTCAAGGGTAATACCCAGGAACGCGAGGCATTCGAGTTGCGCGATGTGCTGCGCCCGGCCATGTTCGTTCCGGAGTCAAAGCGTCTCAACAGCCTGCTCAAGGAGTTCCGCGATACGCATAATCATATGGCGATCGTGGTCGATGAATATGGCGGTACGGCTGGCATCGTCACGATCGAGGATATTCTCGAGCAAATCGTCGGCGATATCGAAGACGAACATGATACCGACGAAGAAGAGGACATCCGCGACATGGGGGACGGCACCTATGCCGTGCGCGCATTGACGCCGATCGAGGACTTCAACGAGCACTTCGATACCGCGTTTTCCGATGAGGAATTCGATACCGTCGGCGGACTGATCATGCAGCGGTTCGGCCACCTTCCGGGCCGCAACGAGCATACCGATCTCGGCGAATGGCGCTTCACCATCCTCAATGCCGACAACCGTCGCATTCGTCTGCTCCAGGCCAAACCCGTACCGGCAGAGGTCGAGAGCGAACCGACGCGGCGTATCGAAAGCTGAGCGACGCCAGGCCCATGGACCGAAAGTGCCTGACCCGCTCCGGGTAAAGCCCTTAACGCATTCGCTAAGCAACTTTGGTATAAGGGGCACTTTTCGCAAGGAGTGCTCCTGAAATGCCGCAAGCCAAGCCGTTGATGTCCGCCCGCCGACCCTGGCCGGGCTATCTCGCTGCGCTGATTGCCGGCGGGTTCTCCACGCTGTCGTTTGCGCCCTTCCATCTCTGGTGGCTGGGGCCGGTTGCGGTCGCGCTCATGTATCTAGGTCAGCACCGCCTGAGCGTCGGCCAGAGCGCACTGCGTGGCTGGGTATTCGGCATCGCTTTGTTCGGCAGCGGCACGTCTTGGGTCTACGTCTCGATTCACGACTATGGCTACACAGGAGTACCGCTAGCCCTCTTCCTGACAGCGCTGTTCGTCGGCACCCTGGCGCTGTTCCCGGCGCTCGTCTTCGGTCTCTACCGTCGCTTTACCTCGCCGCGACTAGCCTTTCTCAGCTTCGCCGGAATCTGGGTGCTAGGCGAAGCCTTCCGCAGTTGGGCTTTCACCGGTTTTCCCTGGCTGCTGCTGGGCAGCGCCCAGGTCGATTCACCGCTATCCCCGTGGGCGCCCATCGGCGGCGTCTATCTGCTGTCGTTGATCGTCGCGCTTACCGGCACGCTGCTGGTCGAATTTTGCCGCCGTCGCTGGTGGGCCATTGCCCCTATCGCGCTGCTCTGGCTAGTGCCCCTCGCGCTGCCTACCCATTGGACGACACCGGCCGCAGCCCCGCTTCGGGTGGCGTTGCTTCAGGGTAACCTGCCGCAGCTCGCCAAATGGAGCGCCGATGGCCAACGTGACGCGGTCAATACCTACACTCGCCTGACGCGTCAGGTACCCGACGACGTCGACATCATCGTATGGCCGGAGACGGCACTGCCCATGCTCGAACAGCAGGCGCGTCCGTTCATGGCGCGCTTGCAGTCGACGCTTCCCAGCGACACCTCGCTGCTGACCGGCGTCGTCCAGCGTGACGCCGAAGGGCGTTACTACAACGCCATCACCGGCGTCGGCGATACCCGCGGCGAATACCGCAAGAGCCACCTGGTGCCGTTCGGCGAATTCCTGCCGCTGGACTTTCTGCTGCGCGGCATCATCAACTTCTTCGACCTTCCGATGTCCGACTTCGCCGCCGGCGCCGACTCCCAGTTGCCGATCCTGACCCATGGCATCGCCATCGGCAGTGCCATCTGCTACGAGATCGTCTACCCCGATTTGGTAGCCGAGCGCGCACGCGATGCCAACGTCCTGCTGACGGTTTCCAACGATACCTGGTTCGGTCGCTCGATCGGGCCATTACAGCATCTGCAGATGGCACGACTCCGCGCCCTGGAGAACGGTCGCTATGTCATTCGCGCCACCAGCAACGGCGTGACCGCCATCATCGACGATCAGGGCCGCCTGCGAGAGCGAGCGCCACAGTTCGAAACCGCCAGCGTCGTCGGCGACATCGTCCCGATGACCGGTGTGACACCGTTCACCCGGACCGGTAGCTGGCCGGCGTGGTTGCTATCATTGCTGCTGCTGGCGCCAGCGCTGATTTGGAAAGTCCGCCAGCCAAGGTAACGCCCTACCGTACGCCGCCACGCCTTCGACCATCGAGTGTCGGGCCTGGCGGCAGCTACCGATGTTTCACATTTCCGGATATGCGACGCCCGTTTATCGATTGGTTCCGAGCCGGCATTCGAGGCTTGCCTCCCGCGTAACGATAGCGTTGGATGGAACTCTTCATTTCCGGTCATCGAGTGTGTCATGACACTGTCTCAGGTCTCCCCCGACGATATCCGCAGCGCCTTTTCCCAAGCCATGTCCGACATGTATCGCCAGGAAGTGCCGCAGTACGGCGATCTGCTCGAACTGGTCGCCAATATCAATCAGACGACGCTCGACTCGGATCCGGCGCTGGCCGCTCGGCTCGACGCGCAGAACGAGACCTCGCGCCTGGGCGTCGAGCGTCACGGGGCGATTCGCGTCGGCACCGCCGATGAGCTGTCGACGCTGAGACGCGTGTTCGCGCTGATGGGGATGTATCCCGTAAGCTATTACGACCTTTCCGAGGCCGGCGTACCGGTTCACTCCACGGCTTTCCGCCCCATCGACGAAAGCTCGCTTCAGCGCAACCCTTTTCGGGTCTTCACGTCGCTGCTGCGCCTGGAATTGATCGAGGATGCCGCCTTGCGCCGTCAGGCCGCCTCGATTCTTGCCGAGCGCGATATCTTCACGCCGGGCGCACGCGAACTGATCGAACTGGGTGAGCGTCAAGGCGGCTTCGATCGTGACCAGGCCGAGCGTTTCGTGACCGAGATTCTGGAAACCTTTCGCTGGCACCGCGACGCGACGGTCGACCATGACACGTATCATGCGTTGCACGCAGCCCACCGACTGGTGGCGGACGTGGTCTGCTTCCGCGGTCCGCATATCAACCATCTGACCCCGCGAACGCTGGATATCGACGCCGCCCAGGCCGCGATGCCGGACTATGGCATCACGCCCAAGGCCGTGATCGAGGGGCCGCCCCGGCGCCAGTGGCCCATCTTGCTGCGCCAGACCAGCTTCAAGGCCCTGGAAGAACCGGTGAGGTTTCCCGATGCCGAAGGCGGCACTCACACCGCGCGTTTCGGCGAGATCGAACAGCGCGGTGTCGCACTGACACCCAAGGGACGCGCGCGATATGACGAGCTGCTGGCCCAGTCCCGCCACGCGCCAGCCGCCGCCGACAATCTCGCCCATCAGCGCCAGCTGGGCGAAGTCTTCGCTGCCTTCCCCGATGACGCGGCAACGCTGCGGCGTGAAGCGCTGGCGTACTTTCGCTATCAGATCAGCGCGAGCGGGCGCGAGCGCCTGGCCAGCGGCGAGTCGGCCCCGGCTTCCCTCGACGACGCGGTGGGGACGGGATGGGTCGATGCCACCCCGATCACCTACGAGGATTTTCTGCCGGTGAGCGCCGCCGGCATCTTCCAGTCGAACCTCGGCGACACCCAGCAGCAGGCGCATGCCAGCGAGCCTCGCAGCGAATCCAACCAGAGCGCCTTCGAGCTGGCGCTGGGTCGGCCGGTTCACGACGAATTCAAACTCTACGGACGTCTGCAGCAGGACTCGCTGGAACGAGTGCAACAGCAGCTCGGCATCGAGGATTGACGCTTTTTCGTCGCCGACCCGCGAAGCCCGTCGCAGCCAGAACACTTCTCGTCGCCTGAATGCCGATAGAACATCGCCTGTCACCCTAGGCTGAGAGCTTCCCTCTCGAGACCCGATGGAGACAGGCAATGGCCACGGTCAACAACAATAATGCGACCGCTTCGATTTCGACCGATGTCGACCTTACCACCCTGCACAAGGTGATCGCGGCCTCCGCAATCGGCAATTTCGTCGAATGGTTCGACTTCGCCGTCTACGGCTTTCTGGCCGTGATCATCTCGCAGCATTTCTTCCCGCCTGGCGACGATTCGCTGGCGTTGCTGCAGACGTTCGCGGTGTTCGCGGTATCGTTCGCGTTACGCCCGCTAGGTGGCGTTTTCTTCGGCATGCTGGGCGACAGGATCGGGCGCAAGCGCATCCTTGCCGTGACCGTGCTGCTGATGGCCGGGGCCACGACGCTGATCGGCGTGCTGCCGACCTACGCCAGCGTTGGCCTGTTCGCCCCGCTGGCGCTGGCGTTGGCCCGTTGCATTCAGGGGTTCTCCGCTGGCGGCGAGTATGCCGGCGCCTGTGCCTTCGTGATGGAACACGCGCCGCCCCACCGCAAGGCCCGCTACGGCAGCTTCGTGCCGGTTTCCACCTTTCTGGCTTTTGCCACCGCGGCGGCGCTGACTTTCGTCATCAGCACCATCCTGTCCGAAGAGGCTCTGAACGCCTGGGGCTGGCGTATTCCGTTTCTGGTCGCCGCACCGCTGGGGCTGATCGGGCTCTACATGCGTCTGCGACTGGACGAATCCCCCGCTTTCCAGGCCATGAAAGCACAACATGCCGTGCCGCAGGCACCATTGAAAGAAACCGTCCGAGCGCACGGCGCGACCATTGTCAGTCTGAGCGCTTTCATTTCGGTCACGGCGCTATCGTTCTACATGTTCACGACCTACTTCACGACCTACATGCAGGTCGTGGGTCACGCGTCGCGAACCACCGCGCTGCTGGCCAGCCTAGGCGCATTGATTTTCGCGGCGGCGCTATGTCCGTTCGTCGGGCGATATGCCGACCGTGTCGGACGTCGCAAGACGATCCTGACGGCGGGAACGTGTCTGATCGTGGCGGTCTTTCCCGCCTATACGCTGGCCGGGAGCGGCGAATGGTGGGCATCACTGATCGGCGCGATGCTGATGGCGGTGGGCGCGGTAATCTGCGGCGTGGTCACGGCGGTACTGCTGTCGGAGCAGTTTCCGACGCGGGTGCGCTATACCGCCTCGGCACTCTGCTACAACGTCTCTTACACGATCTTTGGCGGGACAGCACCGTTGGTTGCAACCTGGTTGATCGAGCGCACCGGCAACAATCTGTCGCCGGCGATTTACCTCATCGCGATCACGCTCCTGGCCATGTGGGGCGGTCTACGCCTGCCGGAGTCGTCCCATCGTGCACTGGATGCCGATGAAACCGAATGGCAAGGTGCCCCGAGCGCCGTCGTACCGCCAGCGACCTGACCTGTAAAGAGCTCACCAACCACGAGGCGGGTCGCCGAGATATGATCCACGCCGTCACGACTGGCGAGCGCAGGCCCGCCAGTCGGAAGCCTTTCTGAGACTGCCTCAGGCTTGGGAATCGGGCTGCGGTATCCCGGAATCGCGTTGGAAATAGCGGTGCCCGCAGGCATGGCAGGCGTCGAGCCGGGACACCTGATCGAGCAGCAGGCCGGCGCCACAATGAACGCAGCTCATACGGCCCGGCAGGGCTACTTCACCGGCCGTGTAATCGGCACGGGCCGCCTCCAGATCATCATCGAAGCGTTCGCGGTCGATGGTGGTGCGATCGGCAATCGAGAACAGCGCCTCGCTGACCCGCCGAGAGAGCACATCGAGGTCGATCCCCAGCCAGGTCGCGATGCCCTCGCCGCCCTTGGCCAGGAACTGCCGAAAATCGCGCATGTCGCGCTCGACCCAGGCGCGCAGTAGCGCCGCCTCGTCCTTGGTGAACTCCTCGAACTCGGACTCGAAGGCCACCGCCTCGTCGAGCTCATGCTGAAAGCTCTCCCAGGAGAGTTCACCGCCGCCGTCCTTGAGTCGAGTCAGAATGCGCTCGTAAGCCTCGCTTAGGCGAGACCGCGCTTCGGGTTTTGACTGTTGCTCTTCCATGGCTATCCCCTTTTCTAACGTTGACGGAATTCCGTTACCGAGCGAATTCCACGGTGCTCATTGCATACGCCCCACTACCAGACCCTACCTGCAGGAACGGGTCTGGGGTATGCTTGTTACCCTGAAAAATCAAGCCGGCCCCGCTCTTTTCGTCTGTGATGAGTATAGCTTTTTGCGGGGACTCTGGCGCTCCCATACGCTGAACGCAAGGTGCCTGACCAAACCGATGGACGCACAGTACAACCCGCAAGCGATCGAAAACGCCGCACAGCAATACTGGAACCAGAACCAGAGCTTCAAGGCCGTCGAGGATACGACGCGCGAGAAGTTTTACTGCCTGTCGATGTTCCCCTATCCCAGCGGCAAGCTGCATATGGGTCATGTGCGCAACTACACCATCGGTGACGTGGTAACACGTTTCCAGCGGATGCAGGGCAAGAATGTGCTGCAGCCGATGGGATGGGACGCCTTCGGAATGCCCGCCGAGAACGCTGCGATCAAGAACAACGTGGCACCTGGCAAGTGGACCTATCAGAACATCGACTATATGCGCGGTCAGCTCCAGGCGCTGGGTTTCGCCTACGACTGGAACCGTGAATTCGCGACCTGCGACGTCGATTATTATCGCTGGGAGCAGTGGTTCTTCGCCAAGTTGGTCGAGAAAGGCGTGGTCTACAAGAAGATGTCGACGGTCAACTGGGACCCGGTCGATCAGACAGTGCTTGCCAACGAGCAGGTCATCGATGGACGCGGCTGGCGTTCCGGCGCACGCGTCGAGCGCAAGGAAATTCCGCTTTGGTTCCTCAAGATCACCGACTACGCCGATGAACTGCTGGCCGATCTCGACAAGGTCGAGTGGCCCGAGCAGGTCAAGACCATGCAGCGCAACTGGATCGGCAAGTCTCGCGGTGTAGAGCTGAGCTTCGATGTCAAAGACCATGCTGATCGTCTCGACGTCTATACGACCCGCCCCGATACTCTTTTCGGCGTCACCTACGTTGCCGTCGCCGCCGGTCACCCCTTGGCCAAGCAGGCAGCGGAACGGGATCCGGCAATGGCCGAATTTCTCATCGAGTGTCAGCAAGGGGGCAACTCCGAAGCCGAACTGGCAACCATGGAAAAGCGCGGTCGCGATACGGGTTATCGTGCCATTCACCCGCTGACGGGCGACGAAGTGCCGGTCTTCGTCGCCAACTTCGTGCTGATGGAGTATGGCACCGGCGCCGTCATGGCCGTGCCTGCGCATGACCAGCGCGACTGGGAGTTCGCCACGAAATACGCGTTGCCGATTCAAGCCGTGATCGCCACCACTGACGGCCACGCACCGGATCTGTCCGCCGGCGCCTTCGTCGACCATGGCAAGCTGATTCACTCCAATGAGTTCGACGGCCTCGAATTCGAAGCTGCTTTCGATGCGATCGCCGCCAAGCTCGAGTCCGAGGGCCGTGGCAAGACCAAGACCAATTACCGGCTACGCGACTGGGGCGTCGCCCGCCAGCGCTACTGGGGCGCGCCGATTCCGGTCAAGTACGGCCCGGCAGGTCAGACAGTCCCACTCACCGACGACGAACTGCCGGTGGCGCTGCCAATGGAAGTCGAAGTCGATGCGTCGGGCTCACCGCTGAAGAAAATGCCGTCCTTCTACGATCTCGGTGACGGTTGGACGCGGGAAACCGATACCTTCGACACCTTCATGGAGTCTTCCTGGTATTACGCCCGCTTCTGCTGCGCCGATAATCCGGAGGCGATGCTCGACGACCGCGCCAACTACTGGCTCCCGGTGGACCTCTACATCGGCGGGATCGAACACGCGATCCTGCATCTGCTCTATGCCCGCTTCTTTCACAAGCTGATGCGTGACGAAGGTCTTGTGCAGAGCGACGAGCCGTTTCAGCGGCTGCTGACACAAGGCATGGTGATCGCCGAAACCTTCTATCGCGAACAAGCCAACGGTGGCAAGGAGTGGTTCAATCCGGCCGATGTCGAGGTCGAACGCGACGACAAGGGTCGTCCGACCAGCGCCAAGCTGATCGAGGATGGACAGACGGTGAAGATGGGCGGCATCGAGAAGATGTCGAAGTCGAAAAACAACGGTGTCGACCCCCAGGCGATGATCGATCGCTTTGGCGCCGACACGGTGCGGCTGTTCGTGATGTTTGCCGCCCCGCCGGAGCAGTCCCTGGAGTGGTCGGATTCCGGCGTCGAGGGCTCGCATCGTTTTCTTAAGCGGTTGTGGAAGCTGGTCTCGGATCATCTCGCCGCGGGCGCCCCCGCATCGCTCAATACGAACGCCTTCGCGCCTGATACATTGAACGATGCCCAGAAGGACCTGCGGCGCAAGACGCACGAAACCATCGCCAAGGCCGGTGACGATATTGGTCGTCGTACCACGTTCAATACCGCGATCGCGGCGGTAATGGAGCTGACCAATGCGCTGGGGCGTTTCGACGACACCTCTCCCCAGGGGCTTGCCGTCAGCCGCGAGGCCATCGAAGCATGCGTGCTGCTGCTCTCGCCGATCACGCCGCACGTCTGCCATGCATTGTGGCAAGTGCTGGGACATCGGACGCCGGTCATCGATGCCACTTGGCCGTCAGTGGATACCGAGGCGTTGATCAAGGCTAGTGTCGAACTGGTGGTGCAGGTCAACGGCAAGCTGCGGGCTCGACTCGACGTGCCGGCGGAAGCTGACAAGTCCACGGTGGAGTCGATGGCGCTATCGGAAGAAAACGTGCAGCGCCATGTCGAAGGCAAGACCGTGCGCAAGGTGATCGTCGTTCCCGGAAAATTGGTCAATATCGTCGCCAACTGAGTCGTTGCCAGTTTAGCCGCCGCTAACTCATCCGTTGCTAGCCGACCGTTCGGCCCACACGGCACTGCAGAGGCAGTGTCGTTCGTGACAAGGAGTTTTTCATGATTCGTCGCACCGTTTTGACCGGACTACTCGCGGTGTCACTGACCGCGTTGGCCGGCTGTGGCTTTCAGCTCCGGGGGCTAAATCAACCCACGCTGGGTCTCTCCGAGCTCGGCCTGAGCGCCAACATCTCGCCGTTCAGCGAAGAAGTCAGACGTTCGCTGGAAAGTGCCGGCACGCGCGTCGTCGACTCGGCGGATTTGCGCCTCAACCTTGGCGACGAGCGGATCAGCGAGACCCGTCTGACCCGTTCCGACTCCGGCAGCCGCGAGACCGAAATCACGCTGACGGCGCCGTTCTCCGTTCAGCGTGCATCGGACAGTGCCTACCTGCTCAACCAGCAGCAGCTGGAGGTGTCGACGACGGTACTGCTGTCCACCGACGACATCTACTCTGGCGAAGAGCTTCGCACCGATGCCGTCAGGCAGCTGCGCCGTGATGCCGCCGAACAACTGATCGACCGACTGGACGCGCTCGAGACGCCATGAAGGTTTTCCCCGACAAGCTGGAAGAATCTCTCAAGAAACGTCTACCGCCGGTGGTGCTGGTCGCCGGCGATGAACCGTTGATCCATCTGGAAGCCTGCGATGCCGTGCGCCGCGTGGCTCGCGAGCGCGGCATCGAAGAGCGCGAGGTGATGCACATCGAATCCGGCTTTCAGTGGACTCAGCTGCTGGAGTCGGCTGCAAGCCTGTCGCTGTTCGCCTCGAGCAAGTTGATCGAGGTACGACTCGGCGGCCAGTCACCCGGTCAGGAGGGGAGCAAGGCGCTCGAAGCCTATGCGGAGCAGGCTGGCGACAGCGACAATGTACTGTTGCTGTCGAGCCAACGTCTCGACCGCAAGTCGCAGTCGAGCAAATGGTTCAAGACGCTCGACAAACTGGGATTGTTCGTTCCGGTCTGGCCGGTCGATCATCAGCGCCTGGGATTCTGGATGCGCGATCGTGCCAACCGCTATGGCTTCAGCATGGACATGGAGGCGGCACGCCTACTTGGCGAGCGCACCGAAGGCAATCTGCTGGCAGCCGATCAGGAACTCCAGAAACTGGCGTTGCTGCTACCACCCAATGCCCGTCTCGATGTCGAAGCGATCGCCAACGGGGTGGAAAGCAGCGCCCGTTATGATGTCTTCACACTCTCGGATGCCTGCCTGAAAGGCGATCGCGACCGAGTCGTCCGTATCGTTCGCGGCTTGCGTCAGGAAGGCGTCGAGGCGCCTGTGATACTGTGGGCCCTGACCCGCGAACTGCGGATACTCCTCTCGATCTTTCAGCATCTCGATCAGGGTCAGAGCCTTGAACACGCCTGCAAGGCGCAGCGCCCGATGATTCCGGAAAAACGTCGCCCAGGCTACCAACAGGCGCTCAAGAGGCTACCCCAGCGACGCTTGCACAAGCTGCTGATGTTCTCTCAGCGCATTGATCTGGCCATCAAGGGCGCCGTCGCACTGCCCGTCTGGGACTGCCTGCAGGATCTTGCCCTGACCCTTTCCGGGGGACGCGGCATGCTGGCCGAAATGCCTTACACCTATCGCACCGCCTGACGCTCTATTCGTGTCTCCTGACGCATCTATCGCAGGCGCCGGTCAACTCGAACAGAACGACTGGATTTGAACTTGTCGTAGCGCGTCGATATGGTTGACTACATCAACCAACTGACACCCTACTTCGCAGGTCTCCATGTCTCGCTCATACCCTTTTGCGCTGCCTCTGGTGCTAGCCATCACCATGGCCCTCGGTCCGTTGTCGATCGACCTTTCCGGCCATGGCCGATGACCTGGGAGTCGGCATCGGCGAGGTATCGAGAAGTCTTTCGGTCTATATCTTCGGCCTCGCCATCGGACAGTTGGTGGGTGGACCGCTATCGGACCGGATCGGGCGGCCTCGCGTCATGTATTTCGGACTGGGAATCTTCATCGTGGCCTGTCTCGCGATCACGCAGACCGACGATCTGAATATGCTGCTGATGCTGCGCGCCCTACAAGCTTTCGGTGGCGGCTGGATCATGGTGCTGGTGCCGGCCCTGGTCCGGGACCAGGTCAGGGGGCGCGAGGCCGCCAAGCTCTTCAGCATGATCGGGCTGATCATGGTGGTGGCTCCCGGCATCGCGCCCAGTATCGGCAGCGCCCTGCTGGCGCTGGGCGACTGGCACGCCATCTTCTGGTTTCTCGCCATCTATGCGTTGGGCGTGATTCCAATGCAGGCTCGCACGGTTCTGCGATACGCCAAGCCGGTGGCCACTGACCCTCACGAAGCCTCGCTGTTGACCCGCTACCGTTTCGTTCTGGCGACTCGGGCCGCGCTGCCGTTCATTGCCCTGCAGGCATTCGCCTTCTCGGTCATGATGCTGTTCATCACCCATGCCTCATTCATTTATCAGGCCCACTTCGATCAATCCGAGCGAGCCTTTTCACTGATGTTCGGCGCCAATATTCTGGTCATGCTGCTGGTCAACCTGACCAATCGCGCCGTCCTCAACCGGTTCACCTCGCGGCAAATTCTGATCACCTGCCTATGCGTGCAGTTCACCGGTGTCCTAATGCTGTCGCTGGCGGCATGGCTGGATGTATCGGTCTGGCTATTTCTGCCGGCCATGATGCTGACCATCGGCGCCCAGGGTGCCGTCGTTCCCAATAATCAAGCATGCTTCATGGAGTATTTCGAGCGTCATGGCGGCACCGCCGCGTCTCTGCTGGGCGCCTGCCAGTTCGGCATTGCCGGTACGCTGAGTGCACTATCGACTCTGCTGCCGGAAACCCTGGGTTGGGTCATTGCATCGATGTTCCTTTACTCGCTGGTCTGCATGGGCGTCATCCTGAGCGCGCTAAGGCCACGTCCTTTTTTCCACTGAGCTCTTTTCATCGAGCCATTCTTTCTACGTCCATCTTGCTAGCCGGCTGCTGCTTCGATTCTCTCTTGGTCAAGGCACAAAAAAACCGGGCGCCCCTTGGGGCCGCCCGGCTCGTTGACCAGCTAGTGGGAGTGAAAACTCTAGGCGA
>NZ_PZJQ01000005.1 GCF_003206065.1 Salinicola halimionae
GCGATGGAAAAGCCGTGCATTGACCAGATCAATAATCTGTCGTGACGCTGTTTCGATATCCGCTTGCGCTGTATCAATCACCAGATCAACATTCTTCCAGGGCTCGTAATGACGCGCTCTGACCTTGGTCCAGTCGGGCAATTCCAGGTTTTCGATATCACTTTCGCGGCTTTCAATGCGGTTTCGATGCGTCGCCTCATCCGAGCAGAACAGCTCAACCTGCACGAATTCCGCATTGGCTAACTCGGCCGCCCTACGCCATGCCTGTCGGGTTTCCTCGACAGAATTGACCGCATCACCAATGACAATGCGACCCAGGCGAAGGTTATCCGTTGCCAAGCGGCTGGCCACCATATACCCCACCGGCCCCAGTTCATCATCGGGGCGTACGTTAGCGTCCCAGACAGCCTGTTCGATCGTGTCGATACGGAGGTGGGTCGCGCCGAGTGATTCTGCAACCCTTCTTGCAACGGAGGTCTTCCCGACGCCAGGTAGCCCTCCCAAAATGATCAGCATCTCCATATCCTTGTGAAATCTGCGCTATCAAAGCGCCGAGGGTGTTGGAATCCTCCGGCCGCCTGGGCCAACGGAATCTCGAATGGCGTCTCTCGTGACCGAATGAACTAGCCTTTTTGCCGTACCGTTGGACTCATCTTCAGACGAGGAAACAAGCCATGCTGCAAGCGCTACCCGAAGGATTCACCGCTGTGATTACCGGGGCCGGCGGTGGTATCGGTCAGGCCGTGCTGAACCGACTATTGAAGAGTGATCGACTGGGGCATGTCATTGCGGTTTCCCGTCAGAGGCTCGAGCATGAGGATTCCCGAGTCGAAAATCTGAAAGCCGATGTCACGACCGAAGAGGGTCGTAAGATACTGAAGGCGCAATTGAATGACGCACCTCTACACTTGCTGTTCAATGCCATAGGCCTGCTTCATGACGAGCAGCAGGCCATCTCGCCGGAGAAGCGGCTCGAAGATCTCGATGTCGAGACACTGGCGACACTCTTCAACGTCAATGCCATCACGCCGGTTCTGCTGATCCAGACGTTAGTCAATTCCCTCAAGGGTCGCCACCCCGCCATCATCGCCAGCCTCTCGGCCAGAGTGGGTTCGATCGGTGATAACGAGCTGGGTGGGTGGTATGGCTATCGGGCCAGCAAAGCGGCACATAATATGTTCTTGCGTACGGCCGCCATCGAGCTGGCGCGCTACAACCGGCAGGCGATCGTACTCAGCCTGCATCCCGGAACGACCGATACCGGCCTTTCCCAGCCTTTCCAGGGCAGGGTTCCGGAAGGCAAGCTTTTCACGCCAGATTTTGTGGCAGAGCGTTTGTTGGCGGTAATGAACGACCGCCGCGCTGAGGAGAGCGGCAGTTTCTGGGATTGGGCAGGAAAGCCGATACCGTTCTGATGGGACCGAGCTCACGGTCATCACGCTGACCGCATGACCTGCAGAGCTTCGATCAAACTGTTCATCTCGTCATCGGTACCGATCGAAATGCGCAGGAAATCGCTGAGCCCGTCCTTGTTGAAATGCCTGACCAGAATGCCGCGTTCGCGCAGACCGCTGAACAGGTTGGCGCCACTGTATTGGGTATGGCGAACGAACAGGAAGTTGGTCTGCGATGGCAAGACTTCGAAGCCCAGCGATTCGAGCTGCTGGCGCGTCCACTCGCGTGTCGCAATAATCTGATCGCAGCGGTTTTGAAAATAAGTGCTATCTTCCAGCGCTGCGATGGCGGCATCGCTGGCCAGCATATCCACCGGGAATGAGTTGAAGGAGTCTTTTACCCGCTCCAGGCCTTCGATGAGCTCGCGAGAACCGATCGCATAACCGACACGCAAGCCAGCCAAGCTACGCGATTTCGACAATGTCCCGGTGACCAGCAGATTCGGGTATTGCTCGATTAATGGCACGCTGCTTTCACCGCCGAAGTCCACGTAGGCTTCGTCCACCAATACGACGCTCCCGGTGATCCGATCCAGCAATTGAGCAATCGCCGAACGAGTGTGGCCATGGCCCGTGGGTGCATTGGGATTGGCAAACACCACGCCGCCGTTATCGACGTCGAAAGCCTCCAATGCTATCTGCCAGCGATCATCCAGCGCCACGGTGCGATAGTGGATGTCGTAGAGCTTACAGTAGACCGGATAGAAGCTGTAGCTGATCGCCGGCATGAGAAGGGGCTTGGGCTGGCAGAAGAAGGTCTGAAAGGCCAGCGCCAATACTTCGTCGGAGCCATTGCCGACAAAGACTTGTTCTGGCTCCACGCCGTTAACTTCCGCCAGTGCCCGTCGCAGGGCCCAGGAGCCCGAATCGGGATAGGATCGCAAGCGATCGATTTCGAATCGATGCAAGGCTTGTTGGACCGACGGAGATGGCGGGTAGGGATGCTCATTGGCATTGAGCTTGATCAACTTCTCGCGTGGCTGCTCTCCCGGTACATAGGGTGTCAGGGCGCGAACGGCAGGGCTCCAGAATTGACTCATGATCTCTCGCGGGCACGTTATTGATAGAGGCTGGATACGCGTGGCAGCGCTCATAGTGACGTCTGGCCAGGCCCCGCGCAAGGACGCCAGAGACAGACCGGTCCGAGCTCACTCGGGCCTCCTTGACGACCCTCGGCGGCGGGTTTGGGCCTTCGGGTTGATTAGTGGTCTAACGATCGCCATCTAAAAAGCATCCGATCCATATGACTATTTTTAAAGGTATCCCATGGCTTACGACAAGCTGCTTTCGCCTATCATCGTCGGTGATGTCGAACTCTCCAATCGCGTACTGATGGCACCACTGACGCGCGCCAGAACACCGGATAGTGTGCCCGGTGAGCTGCAAGCCGAATACTATGCTCAGCGAGCCAACTCGGGGCTGATCATCAGCGAAGCGACCAATATCTCTCCGACCGCGCGGGGTTATGTCTACACGCCGGGAATCTGGACCGACGCCCAGGAAGCCGGCTGGCGCCGAGTGCTGGAAGCCGTTCACGGTGCCGGCGGTCGCATGGCTCTGCAACTATGGCATGTCGGGCGTATCTCGCACGAGATGGTGCAGCCGGAAGGCCAGACGCCCGTCGCGCCCAGTGCGTTGCGAGCCGAAGGCGCCAACTGCTTCGTCGAGTTCGAAGACGGTAGTTCCGGCCAGCATCCGACCAGCACCCCGCGTGCGTTGGAGCTCGACGAAATCCCGGGGCTGATCGACGATTACCGTCAGGCAGCCAAGCGCTCGAAGCGCGCCGGATTCGATCTGGTCGAAGTGCATGCCGCCAATGCTTATCTGCTGCAGCAGTTCCTCGCCACCGGCAGCAATCAGCGTACCGACCGCTATGGTGGCAGCGTGGTCAACCGCGCCCGTCTGCTGCTCGAAGTCGTCGACGCCGTGACGGAGGAAATAGGCGCGGGCCGCGTTGGCGTGCGGCTATCGCCGTTCATCGAAATATTCGGGCTGTCGGATGACGAACCACAGGAGATGATGCGCTATCTCGCCGGCGAATTGGATCGCCGCAAGATTGCCTACTTGCACATTAACGAGCCCGACTGGACCGGCGAAGGCCCGCAGCTCAGCGATGATTTCCGTCGCGATCTGCGTGATCGCTTCACCGGCACCTTGATCTACTGCGGGCACTACACGGCCGAGCGGGCGGAGACGTTGATCGTAAACGGTCTGGGTGACGCCGCTGCCTTCGGTCGTCCGTATATCGCCAACCCGGATCTGGTCGAGCGCTTCCGCCGCGAGGCCGTCCTCAACGAGCCGAACCCGGATACCTTCTATGGTGGCGGGGCGGAAGGTTATACCGACTATCCGACGCTGGATTGAGTCGCTTTCCCGTGGCAGCCTGAGCGACGGCGTCTGAATGGGATGTCACGCGGCAGACTTACCGCTATCCTGTAAACACGTGGCCGCCCAAGCGGCCTGTATGGCCCAGAAGTGAAAGGAGAACCGATATGCAGATCAGGACGTTGCTGGCCAGCGCCGCCACGGTAGCCGTATTGGCCGGTTGTGCCAGCGGTGGCAACCAAACGCAGACCGGCACCGCCGACTCCTCTGCCGGGATGTCGTCGAATGCCGTCACCTACGAAGGCACACTGCCTTGCCGTAGCTGCGACGGTATCGATTTGACCGTCAACCTCGAAGGCCAGGAGTCCTCGCCAGCACCGGAGCGCACCTTCACCCTCGAGGCCGACTACCAGAACCACCCGCAGAACCCGGATCCCGAGCAGTACGAAGGTCAGTGGGAAGTGATGACCGGCACTGCAGTGGATCCGCAGGCCACAGTCTATGAGCTGACGCCGAACGGTGAAGGCCAGGTCTACTATTTCCAGAAGATCGACGACAGCACGCTCGAGCTGATCGATCCGCAGCGCCGTCGTTTCGAAAATGGCGAGACTCTGCGTCTGACCCGTCAGTAAGTGTTACGGTTGATGACTCAAGAGGCGGCCATTGGCCGCCTTTTTTTGTCCGAGGAAAAGCGTCTATGGGATGTCACCAACGGGTCGTCGCTGGCGAGTCGCCATCGGTCGGTCGTCGTTGTGAAAAGGTCTTCTGTGGCACCATACACGTTACGCTAACTTCTACTGGGCCTGATGGAGACCGCCGCGCGTGGCAAAAGCGAAGAGCGCCTTTGTCTGCACCGAATGCGGTGCGGACTACAGCAAATGGCAGGGGCAGTGCAGCAACTGCCGTGAATGGAATACGCTGAGCGAGGTCCGACTTGGCGGCGCACGGCCCGGGGCGGCGGCGACATCCGGCGGCGGGTCACGTGGCGGCTACGCGGGCGCACTTTCGCGAGAAGTCGTCGATCTTTCCGGCGTCGATCTCACCGAGGTGCCGCGCTTCAGCACCACGTTCGAGGAATTCGATCGCGTACTCGGGGGCGGTCTGGTCCCCGGTTCGGCGGTGCTGCTGGGCGGCCATCCCGGGGCCGGCAAGTCGACGCTGCTGCTGCAGACTGCCTGCCGTCTGGCCCAGAGCAAGCGTGTCCTCTATGTCACCGGGGAAGAGTCGCTGTCCCAGGTGGCGATGCGCGCTCACCGCCTGCAACTGCCGACGCAAGGTCTCAAGATGCTCGCCGAGACCAGCATCGAAACGCTGCTGGCCGTGTCCGAGCGCGAGCGTCCCGAGGTGCTGATCATCGACTCTATCCAGACCATGCATCTCGAGGATATCGGTTCGGCCCCCGGCGGCGTCGCCCAGGTGCGTGAATCGGCGGCAGCGCTGACGCGCTTCGCCAAGCAGAGCAACACCGTGCTGATGCTGGTCGGCCACGTCACCAAGGATGGCTCACTGGCCGGTCCCAAGGTGCTCGAGCACATGATCGATGCCTCGCTGCTGCTCGAAGGCGACAGCGACTCGCGCTTCCGCACTCTGCGTGGGCAGAAAAACCGCTTCGGCGCGATCAACGAGCTCGGCGTGTTCGCGATGGTCGAACTCGGTCTCAAGGAGGTCAAGAATCCCAGCGCGATATTCCTCTCGAGGAGCGAGGAGCTGGCATCGGGTAGCCTGGTCATGGTGGTGTGGGAAGGCACGCGTCCCATTCTGGTCGAGGTGCAGGCGTTGCTCGACGAATCCGCGCTGGGTAATCCGCGCCGCGTGGCGGTAGGGATCGACCACAACCGTCTGGCGATGCTGTTGGCCGTGCTGCACAAACACGGCGGACTGTTTACCGGCGACCAGGACGTCTTCCTTAACGTCGTCGGCGGGGTCAAGGTGCTCGAGACCAGTGCGGATCTCGCGGTGCTGCTGGCCGTGGTCTCCAGTCTGCAGAATCGACCGCTGCCGCGGGAACTGGTGGTGTTCGGCGAAGTGGGGCTTTCCGGAGAGATTCGTCCGGTCCCCAGCGGCCAGGAGCGCATCGTCGAAGCCGCCAAGCATGGTTTCACGCGTGCGATCGTGCCCCGGGGAAACGCCCCCAAGAAAGCGCCTGCGGGAATGCAGGTGGTAGCGGTCGACAAGCTATCCGAGGCGCTGGAAGCGTTATGACTGCGGAACGCCTTCGCGTCTTGCCAGCCGGTAAATCCGATCCAATCATCGCCAGCACTGAGTCTCGTCGCCGCGTCGGTTAAACTGTCCGGCAATGATTGATATCACCAGCAACATCTCCAGCCATGGGACGAGGAGCCAAACCATGAGTGCCATCCGCCTGACGCAATACAGCCATGGAGCAGGCTGCGGCTGCAAGATCGCTCCCGACGTGCTCGATCGGATTCTCTCCAAGGCTGGCCCGGGCGCCCAGAGCAAGCAGCTGATCGTTGGCAACCAGGGTCGTGAAGATGCCGCCGTCTACGATCTCGGCGATGGTCGCGGGCTGATCTCCACCACCGATTTTTTCATGCCGATCGTCGACGATCCGTTCGACTTCGGCCGCATCGCCGCAACCAATGCCATCAGCGACGTCTACGCCATGGGCGGCAAGCCGATCATGGCGCTGGGGATTCTCGGTTGGCCGCTGGACAAGCTGCCGGCGGAAATCGCCGGCGACGTTATGTCCGGTGCCCAGGCCGTCTGTCGCGAATTGGGTGTTGCCCTGGCAGGTGGCCACTCGATTGATGCACCGGAGCCGATCTTCGGCCTTTCGGTCAATGGCCTGGTCGATCTCGACAATCTCAAGCTCAATAGCGGCGCCAAACCGGGCGATCTGCTTTACCTGACCAAGCCGCTAGGTGTCGGTTTTCTGACCACGGCCGAAAAGCAGGGACTGTTAAAAGCCGGGCATCACGGTCTGGCTCGCGAAACGATGCTGATCGCCAATGATATTGGTGAGGATCTGGCCAGAATCCAGGGCGTACACGCCATGACCGATGTCACAGGCTTCGGCTTGGCGGGCCATCTGAGTGAAGTGTGCGCGGCCAGCGGTGTCGAGGCACGAATCGATTTCGCCAAGCTACCCCGGCTCGCCGAA
The DNA here is from genome assembly GCF_003206065.1 of Salinicola halimionae. Taxonomy (GTDB): domain Bacteria; phylum Pseudomonadota; class Gammaproteobacteria; order Pseudomonadales; family Halomonadaceae; genus Salinicola; species Salinicola halimionae. Next base: position 6,901 of record NZ_PZJQ01000005.1, read on the forward strand.
GCCGAAGCTTATCGGCGCCAGGGCGCGGTCCCCGGTGGTACCGGGCGTAACCGGGAGGCGATCGGCAAGGCGCTGCCGGAAATGGATGCCGCTCATTGGCAGTGGCTGTGCGATCCGCAGACTTCCGGCGGACTGCTGCTGGCGGTGGATCCGGCCTGGGCGGATGACGTCGAACGCGTGGGTCGCCAGCATCAACTCAAACTGGAAGCATTCGGCGAATGCGTCAGCAAGCGCGGTGGTTCCGGCCTGATCGAGGTGCGCGGTTGAAGAGCGATCAGAGGAGTCATGAACTGATCGACCCCGATCTGGCGCTGCTGGATCGGCCGTTGATCGACGTCCGAGCGCCGATCGAGTTCGCGTCCGGTGCCTTGCCGGGCGCGATCAATCTACCATTGATGGACGACCACGAGCGCCGCGAGGTCGGGATTCGCTACAAGCACGCCGGTCAGGCCTCCGCGGTGGAGCTAGGCAACGATCTGGTTTCCGGCGATCGCCGGGAATCGCGCCTGATGGCGTGGGAGCAAGTGATCGCAACGGCGCCAGATAGCGTAATCTACTGCTTCCGTGGCGGCATGCGTTCGAAGATCTCGCAGCAGTGGCTCGCCGAGCGAGGCCATTCACTGCCGCGAATTCGCGGCGGCTGGAAGGCAATGCGCAACCGGCTCATCGAGACGCTTGAAACCCATAGCCATGCCCCCCTGCTGCTGATTGCCGGCCTCACTGGCTGTGCCAAGACGGCACTGATCAACTCACTCGACGCCGGCGTCGATCTGGAAGGGCACGCGCGGCACAAGGGCTCGGCGTTCGGTCAGCATCCGATGGCCGGGCCGTCGCAGATCGATTTCGAACATGGCCTGACGCTGGATCTGAGGCGCCTGCCCCTGGCGCGCGTGGTCGAAGACGAGTCTCAGCGCATCGGTCGTCTGGCGATCCCGGCGACGTTCTGGCAGTCGATGAAGGCCGCGCCCTGTATCCGCGTGGAGATGCCGTTGGAATGGCGTCTGGAGCAGATCCGCAAGGATTACATCGAGGACCTGAGCACGATCTATCACCGCGACTACGGCCCGCAATTGGGCGAGGTACTGTTTCGCAAGCAGCTTTCCGGCGCGTTGAAGCGACTCGGCAAACGCCTGGGTGGCGAGCGGCTGGCACGGCTGTTCGAAGCCCAGCAGCGGGCGTTCTCGGCTCAGCACCACGGTAACCTGCAGGCGCACGATGCATGGCTGGCGCCGCTGCTGCAGGAGTACTACGACCCGATGTATCGTCATCAACTGGAGCGTCACCAGATCGAGAGCCAGTCTCGGCCGACACTTCATGTAGGCGATTGGGATAGCTGCCTGGCGGTGGCGCGGGAATGGGAGCACGAGCACGCTGGCTAGCCAGTCATGGATGGAGTCGAATTACCGGTCCTCGAGCCACCCGGTCATGACTCGGTCCAGCAGTGCCGCCTGACGGTCGAAGCGCTTCGGGTCGCGCAGGATTTCGTCACGGCTCTGTACGTAGGGCGTTTCGCTGGCCGGTGGTGGAAGGTGATCGTAAAGCGCTGCGCTACCTTGAGCCGTCAGCTCCAGATGGCACTGCAGTGCGAGGACGCGACCCAGATCCCAGGCAAATCCCTGGACCGGCCCGGCCGGGGTGCTACCCAATGGCAGACAGCCATCCGGCAAACCGAAGATGTCGCGGTGCCAGAGCAGCGCCTCGAAGGTTTCCGGCAGATCGAAGGGGCTCTCATCGGCCAGTGTCAGCGGCTGCCAGCCGATCTCCGGCTGCACCGCGGGCGAGACGATGGCGCCGAGCGCCTCTGCGATCAGGCCAGCACCGAAGCCGATGCCCAGAACCGGCTTATTGCTCTTCAAGGCGCGGTCGATCAGCTTGCGTTCACGCTTGAGTAGCGCCGCATCGGGTGGCCCGGGCGCGTCGAGCAGCACCAGCGCGTCGCAATTCGCAAGAGGCGGCGGTAGTTCACCCTCGTCCAGTCGGCAGTGGTTGTAGCTATGCCCCATGCCGGTGAGCCAGTCCGCCATGCGGGCGGGGCCAAACAACGGGCTATGCTGGAGAAAATAGATATGCATGATAGGTTCATCATGGGGGCGACCGGCTCGCTCGACAAGCGTGAAACGGAGTTTTAGCGATGGCCATTCGCGCTCAGATTCTCGAACAGATCTACACCATCGTGGCGCAGATTCCGCCGGGGCGTGTCACCACCTATGGTCGGATTGCCCATATGACGGAAGGGGCCACGGCGCGTCTGGTGGGCACGGCCATGCGGCAATTGCCGACCGGGCACGACTTGCCATGGTACCGAGTGATCGGCGCCAGCCGACGAATCGCGGATCATGGCGGCGCCCAGCGCCAGCACGAACAATTACGCGCGGAAGGCGTCGTTTTCGACGCCAGCGGCCGCGTACCGACGCATTTGATGTGGCCAGAATGACGATGTGGCCAGAATGATGGAGAGTTCATGACCCAGCCCACGGCTAGCTTCAACGCCAGACTTCGCCAGCTCGATGCGCGCCGACAGATCGCCTTCATGGCCGCGCTGAGCGAGCGCCTGGTACCCAACTATGCACTCTATGCCGGTATGAGCGGCCAGGGAAATCCCAATGTACTGAATAACGTGCTGGACTTGGTGTGGGAACGGCTCAAGATAGCCTCGGCAAAGATCGACTTCGATAAGCAGGCCGAGAAGCTGGCCGAGGTCGAGCCGCCGGAAGCCGACGACAGCTTCGGCGCGCGTCGGGCCACGGAGAGCGTCATGGCGATTACCACATTGCTCGATGCTCTGCGCGGTGAGGCCCCGGAAGCCGCGCTGGAAGTCAGCCGGGTCTCGCGCAATGGTGTGCGCGCTTACATCGAGATGACCGAGGGTAGCGAGGACGCCGAACGTCTCGATGTACTATTCCGCGAGCATGAACTGACGCAGGATGAGCGCGATTTCCAGGACGCCGTACTCGAAGCGCTCGAGGCCGATCCGAAGCTCGACAATCTCCCGGCGCTGCGTACGCTGGGTCGCAACCAGGGTGTCAGCAACCTGGGCCTGAGTCTCGACTGACCCGTCTTATCAACCGGTTGTGGATAACCGGCTACGCTAAGAGAAGGAGTGGATAACGCCGACGAAGATACGGAGCGGTACGCCAGAATAACGTTCAAGGAGGAACACCATGCAGAAACGTGGGTTGATAGGTGGTTTGGCATTAGCAGCCGTGCTGCTGTCGGGTTGCCAGAGTCTACCTGACTGGGGGGGCGATCCGTTGCGTTCCGAGCCGGTCGTGAAGAGCGTGCACGAACCCGATTGCGAGGGCGATAGCTGCGCTAACGTCAATGCCGCTTATTTGCGTTTCCCCGAATCGCCGCAACTGTCGGCTGAACTCGAGCGACGGTTGTTCGCGCTGGCGAGTGGTCTCAGCGATAGTCCCGATGGTAACGCGATGGGTCAGGCGACTTCGTTCGACATGTTTGCCGATCAGGTGTTCGCGGCCTCCCGCAGTGCCCGCCGGAGTGTGCCGGAGATGCCCGGTTTCGAAGCTGATCTCAAGGCCGAAGAGGTGGCGGATCACGATGATCTGCTGGTAATCGAGCTCGATGGTTACCTGTATAGCGGCGGCGCTCACGGCCTGCCGTTGACCTCCTATATGGTCATCGAACGGGGTACACAGCAGGTCGTGGAGCTCGCTGACATGCTGCTTCCGGGACAGCGCCCCGCCTATGAAACGGCCTTGAAGCGGGCTCACCAGCGTTGGCTACAGACGGATCAAGCCAGCGGGCTGTCCGAAATGCAGTGGCCGTTCGCGGTATCCGATAACGTGGCACCGTTGGAGGACGGATTGGCAGTGAAGTATCAGGTCTATGATCTGGCGCCGTATGCGACGGGGCAGCCGCAGCTGATGATTCCCTATGCAGAGCTCGATGGGATTCTCAAGGCACGGTATCTGCCTTGAGGCGCCAGTGATCGTCGCGATTCGCGATCAATGGTTGATGCCGGCAATGGTTGATACCGTTAATCTTTGAAAATAGACGACCAACGAAAACGCCGTGCCTGAATTCAGGCACGGCGTTTTCGTTTCGATCTCCAACGGCTCCCCGGGCACTGCTTTCTCCCCGGGGGTAGAGGCGATGGGATGCTGCGCGACTCTCCTACAGTCGCATCTCGATACCCTGCTCGGCCATATAACGCTTGGCATCGGGAATCGTGTACTCGCCGAAGTGGAAGATGCTGGCGGCGAGTACCGCATCGGCGCCACCTTCCTTGACCCCGGCGACCAGGTGGTCGAGATTGCCGACGCCGCCGGAAGCGATCACCGGCACCTCGACGGCATCGCTGATCGCGCGGGTCACGCCGAGATCGAAGCCTACCTTGGTGCCGTCGCGATCCATGCTGGTCAGCAGCAGCTCGCCGGCGCCGTATTCGACCATTTTGCGCGCCCATTCCACCGCATCCAGCCCGGTGGGGCGACGACCGCCGTGGGTGAAGATTTCCCAGCGCGGCGGTTCGCCGTCGGCGCTGACTTTCTTGGCATCGATAGCGACGACGATGCACTGGCTGCCGAAGCGCTCGGCTGCCTCGCGGACGAAATCCGGATTGGTGACGGCGGCGGTATTGATCGAGACCTTGTCCGCCCCGGCGTTCAGCATGGTGCGGATATCCTCGCAGCGGCGAATGCCACCGCCCACGGTCAGCGGGATGAACACCTCGCCGGCGATGCGCTCGACCATCTCGACGGTGGTATCGCGATCTTCGTGGCTGGCGGTGATATCGAGAAAGGTGATCTCGTCGGCGCCCTGCTGGTTGTAGCGCTTGGCGATCTCGACCGGGTCGCCGGCGTCGCGGATGCCCACGAAATTGACGCCCTTGACCACACGGCCGGCGTCGACGTCGAGACACGGAATGATGCGTTTGGCCAGTGTCATGAGCGGACTCCCTTGGCGCGGCTTTCGTCGCTACGAACCGAATCGCCCCGAATCGAGTCACTCAAGGCCTGGGCCTCGGCGACATCGAGCGAGCCTTCGTAGATGGCACGACCGGTGATCGCTCCGATGATGCCGCTATCGGCAACCTTGGACAGCGCGCGGATATCCTCGAGATCGGTCACGCCGCCCGAGGCGATGACCGGCAGGCCGCCGTCACGGGCGAGTTGCGCCGTGGCTTCGACGTTGACGCCCTGCATCATGCCGTCGCGGGCAATGTCGGTGTAGACGATCGACGAGACGCCGTCATCGGCAAAGCGCTTGGCCAGATCCACCGCCTTGACCGTCGAGACCTCGGCCCAGCCATCGGTAGCGACGAAGCCGTCTCGGGCGTCCAAGCCGACGATCACGTGGCCGAGAAACCGACGGCACATCTCGCCGACGAAGTCGGGTTCCTTGACCGCCTTGGTACCGATGATCACATAGCTGACACCGGCGGCGAGGTAATGCTCGATGGTTTCCGCGCTACGGATACCGCCGCCAATCTGGATCGGTAGATCCGGGAAGGCACGCGCAATGGCCGTGACGGCTTCACCGTTGACGGGTTTGCCCTCGAAGGCGCCGTTGAGATCGACCAGATGCAGCCTTCGGGCGCCGGCCTCGACCCAGCGGGCGGCCATCGCGACCGGATCGTCTCCGTAGGAGGTCGCATCATCCATGCGGCCCTGCTTGAGGCGTACGCACTGGCCGTCCTTGAGGTCGATGGCGGGAATCACCAGCATGGTTTCGAATCCTTTGAGTCAGTGAGGTGCTGCCTGAAAAGTCGGCGAGCGCAGCGCGCTGTTCGGATCAGTGCCTAGGGCGCCCAGTTGACGAAATTTTCCAGCAGTTGCAGGCCATCCTTGGCGCTCTTCTCCGGATGGAACTGCACCGCGAAGACGGTGCCACGACCGGTGACCACATGAGCATCGACGCCGGCATAGTCGGTCGTGCCGAAGATATTGGCGTCATCGGCAGCTTCGACGTAGTAGCTGTGCACGAAGTAGAACCGTGCGCCGTCCTCTATGCCGTTCCATAGCGGATGATCATGGTGCTGGGTCACGCGGTTCCAGCCCATGTGCGGCACCTTGAGGCGCTCGCCCTCGGGCGTGATCAGCTTGTGGCCGAAACGACGCACACGGCCCGGCAGAAAGCTCAGGCAATCGATGCCGCCGTTCTCTTCACTGCGATCGAACAGCATCTGCTGGCCGACGCAGATGCCGAGCAGCGGTTTGGCCTGCTCCTCGAGCAGATCCTTGACCAGACCTTCGAGCTCGGTGCGCTGCAATTCGCCCATGCAGTCGCGGATCGCACCCTGTCCGGGCAGTACCAGACGCGAGGCGCCGCGAATCGAACGCGGATCGCGGGTCACCATGACGTTTTCATGAGTGACGTGTTCGAGCGCCTTGGCCACGGAGTGCAGGTTGCCCATTCCGTAATCGATCACGGCGATCGTCATTGCGGTTTCCTCGCTGATTCGGTGATGACGCGGGACGGCATCACAGGCTGCCTTTGGTCGACGGCATCTGGCCCGCCATGCGGGGGTCCTGCTCGACCGCAGCGCGTAGTGCGCGGCCAAAGGCCTTGAAGATGGTTTCCGCCTGATGATGGGCGTTGAAGCCCTTGAGGTTGTCGATATGGAGCGTGACCTGGGCGTGATTGACGAAACCCTGGAAGAACTCCCAGAACAGCTGTGTATCCAGCCGGCCGATGGCTGCGCGGGTGAATTCGACATCCATGAACAGGCCGGAACGACCGGAAAAATCGATCACCACGCGGGATAGTGCCTCGTCGAGTGGCACGTAGGCGTGACCGTAACGACGGATGCCGCGCTTGTCGCCGATCGCTTGGGCGAATGCCTGGCCCAGGGTGATGCCGAGATCCTCGACGGTATGATGTTCGTCGATCTCGAGATCGCCCTTGGCGTCGATCGTCAGATCGATCATGCCGTGGCGAGCCACCTGGTCCAGCATGTGGTCGAGGAAGGGAACGCCGGTCTGGCAATCCAGGCGGCCGCTGCCGTCCAGGTTGACCGTGACCGTGATCTGCGTCTCGTTGGTGTCGCGCGACACCGTGGCGATGCGCTCGGACATGCGTGGGGAATCTCCCGGTACGGTTGGCGAGAATCCGCCATTATAGTGAATCGAGCCCTGCATCCGCTACAATGGCGGTGTTTATCGGGCGACGGTCACCCAGTCGCCGCATGGATCAGTCAAGTCGTTCCGTCGACAAGGAGACACCGGGGGCATGCCGGAAGCCGTACCGCACGTCGAGCTGCATCACCAAGTCATGTCCGGCCGCGCGAAATGCCGGCAGTGCAACGTTTATCGTCCGCTGGCGTCTGTCGATGTTCGCGCACAGGGAGGATTCGAATGAAGGGTTTTTTCAGAGCGCTGCTGGCGGTCGTCGGTGTCCTGGGGATTCTTGTCGTGGTTGCCGTGGTCTATATCACCACGTTCTTCGACCCGAACGATCTCAAACCGCGTTTGATCGAAGCGGTTCGCGACCAGAGCGGCCTCGAGCTGCGTCTCGATGGGCCACTATCCTGGTCTTTCTATCCGCGTATCGGCGTCAGCGTCAAGGATGCCGAGGCCTGGCTTCCCGAGCAGCCCGAGGACGATGCACCCTTCGTCGGCTTTGACAATGCCGAAGTCAGCGTTGCTTTCACGCCGCTGCTGACCGGCGACGTGTCGGTCGACGGCCTGATCCTCGATGGCATGCGTCTCAACCTGGCCCGCGATTCGCAAGGCCATGGCAATTGGCAGGTGCTGCTGGATCGGCTGGCCGATAACGATGACGATAGTCAGCCGTCGTCGGACGCTGTCGATTCGACGACGGTTGCGCAGCCAGAAAAGCCAGCGCAGACGGAGAAGGCCGCGCCCGCGAAACCGGACAAGAAAGGCCCGGGCTTGAAGCAGGGTGATGATCAGGCAGTTGCATTCGATATCGCCAGCATCAAGGTCTCCAATAGTCAGGTGAATTACGTCGATCGCCAGAAGTCGTTGGATATCACCCTTTCCAACCTCGGCCTGCAGAGCAGCAACGTCAGCCCCCAGTCCTCGTTCCCGGTGCAGCTCTCGTTCGATGTCGACGGGCGCCAACCGGACGTCAACGGCAATGTGCAGTTCAAGAGCCAGATGCGGATGGATCTGGGCGCCGGGCGCTACACTTTCGAGAACGTGACGCTCAACGGCAAGGCCCGAATGCCGAAGCTGGCCGAGCAGGCGCAGGCGCTCAATCTGAAAGTTGCGACGCTGGTTGCCGACACTCAGGCCAAGCAGTATCACGCCGACGAGATTCAGCTTGGCGCCTCGCTCTACCATTCTTCCATGCAGGAAGCGCCGCTGTCGCTGGATCTTCAAGGCAATGCCGTGGCTGATCTCCAGGCGCAGACCGCGACGCTCGATGACGTCGCCTTGAGCGGAGACGATGGCCTGGATCTCAAGGGCAACGTGGATGTCACGCAGTTGAATGACAGCCCGCGATATCAGGGACACTTGGAATTGGCGCCACTCTCGGTTCGTGACTGGCTGACCCGGTTCGGTATCGATGTGAACAGCGCCGATGACAAGGCGCTCACCGCGCTCTCGTTGAGCGGACCGTTTTCCGGTGATGCGCAACATATCGACCTCGACGATCTGCAGATGACGCTGGACGACACCCAGCTTCATGGCTCGCTGGGCGCCGCGTTCGACGGTCAGTCGTTGAACTTCGACCTTGCCGGAGACAAGCTCGATCTCGACCGCTATCTGGCGCCGCGGGCGCAAAGCGCGAACGATGGGGCGCAGAGTAACGACGGCAAGGACACCGCATGGCTATCGACGCTCGGCATTGCGCCAGCAATGGCAGCGGTCGAGGGAGCCGAGTTGCTCCCCGTCGCTTGGTTGGCCGGGGTCGAGCAGGAAGGCCGCCTGACGTTGGATTCGCTCAAGGTCAAGGGCCTCGACTTGAGCAGCGTCGAACTGGCCACCAGCGGCAGCGGTGGGCGCCAGCGCATCGATTCCCTCAGCGCCAATCTCTACGACGGTTCGTTGCAGGCCTCCAGCGCCCTGGATCTGCGCCAGCCGCCAATCAAGCTCTCCTTCACGGAGCGCATGAACGGTGTGGATATCGCACCGCTGTATCAGGCTTTTAGCGGCAAGGCGTCTCCGCTGCGCGGTAAGCTCAACCTGCAGGGCGATTTCGACTCGCGGACCAATACCGCCGAAGGGCTCAAGCAGAACCTCGACGGCCAGGCCGCGCTGCGGATCGACGACGGTGCGATGCTCGACGTCAACGTATCGCGTCAGCTGTGTACCGCCGTGGCGGCGCTGGAAGGGCGTGAGTCAGCGCGGGATTGGAGCGATGACACCGCTTTCGATCGCTTGCAGGCCAGCGTGAAAGTCGACGACGGCGTGGCGCACAACGACGATCTCGACATCGCCATTCCCGGTATCGACGTGACCGGCAAGGGCGACGTCAACCTGGTGACCAACCGTCTCGACTACCGCGCCGCAGCCCGCTTCACTGATACCGCCGACAAGGCTGCCTGCGGGGTCAACCCGAGACTGGCCAAGATCGACTTTCCGATTCGCTGTCAGGGCAACCTGAATGACGCGCCGGGCCAGTGGTGCGGATTCGACCGTGAGGCGTTTCAGAGCTCGATCTCCGAGCTCGCCAAGAGTGAGGCCAAGCGCAAGGCCGGTGATCGGATCGACGAGGAGCTGAACAAGCAGCTCGACGACGGGACCCGCCAGAAGATCGACGACAAGCTGGGAGAGGGCGCTTCCGAGAAGATCGGTAACAAGCTTCGGGACCTTTTCCAGTGAACTCCTCTCATTGCCGATCTCTGCGCCGACGTGATGTCGGCGCTTTATTATCCGCCTTGTGCCTAGCCTCGAAGGCTGCCCCATGTTTGATCCCAAAAGGCCACCCATGGTTTTTCCCAAGAGGTGATGTTTGACAGAGATTGCCCTGTCGGCCGAGGCCTTTCGCGAGCGCGTGTTCGACTGGTTCGACGCGCATGGCCGTAAGTCATTGCCGTGGCAGTACGATAAGACGCCTTACCGGATCTGGGTCTCGGAGATCATGTTGCAGCAGACCCAGGTCACCACCGTCATCCCCTATTTCGAACGTTTCATGGCGCGCTTCCCGGACGTTCAGGCACTGGCGCTAGCCCCCCAGGACGATGTGCTGCACCTTTGGACCGGGCTCGGGTACTACGCCCGGGCGCGCAATCTGCACAAGGCCGCCAAGGTCGTCGTGGACGAGTACGATGGCGAGTTTCCGACTCACGATCTCGAAGACATGATGGCCTTGCCGGGGATCGGGCGCTCCACGGCGGGGGCGATCGTCAGTATCAGCACCGGTCAACGTGCCGCGATTCTCGATGGCAACGTCAAACGCGTGCTGGCTCGCCTGCATGCGGTGGAGGGCTGGCCCGGCAAGAGCGACGTATTGGCCCGGCTGTGGGCACTGGCGGAATGCTACACGCCGGAGAAGCGGCTGCCTGACTACACCCAGGCGATGATGGATCTCGGTGCCATGATCTGTACTCGCGGCAAGCCGAGCTGTTTGCTGTGCCCGTTCGAGGATGTCTGCGTGGCGCACGACCAAGGCGAAGAACGCTGCTACCCCGGTTCCAAGCCCAAGCGCGAGTTGCCGACGCGCCAGACTCAGATGTTATTGTTGCGGGACGCCACTGGCCGGGTGCTGCTCGAACAACGTCCGCCCAGCGGCCTTTGGGGCGGTCTGTGGGGCTTTCCGCAGTTCGAGGGCGACAGTGAGCTGCACGAGTGGCTGGAACGGCACTGCAGAGGTGTTCATCTCGAATCCGCCTGGCAACCGTTCACTCACACGTTCACCCATTTCCGGCTGAAGATCACGCCCAGACCGGCGCGGCTTCCGGATCAAGATGTCGTTACCGGCGTTGCCGAATCGAATCGGCAATGGGTCGATCCCGCCGAACCCGCCAACGTCGGTCTGGCGGCGCCGGTCAAGGCCCTGCTAGCGACACTGGCCCAGACCGACGCACTCAACGCATGACAGGAGGTTATTCATGGCGCAGACCGTATTCTGCCGCAAGTACCAGCAGGAGCTCGATGCTCTGGCGTTCCCGCCGCTACCCGGCCCCAAGGGCCAGGAAATCCAGCAGACCGTCTCCAGGCGCGCCTGGGAAGAGTGGCAGGCGCAGCAGACCCGGCTGATTAACGAGAAGCATCTCAACATGCTGGACCCGCAGGCCCGCGAGTATCTGATGACTCAGATGAACCGGTTTTTCGACAACGAGGAAACCGATCACGCCGAGGGCTACGTACCGCCCAGCCAGTGATTTTTCGATGCCGCGAAGGGAACTCATCTTTTTGAAATAAAAAGGCTTGACCCCAAAACGGCTTGCTGGTTAAATGCGTCCCCGTTGGCGAAGGCCAGATAGCTCAGTCGGTAGAGCAGGGGATTGAAAATCCCCGTGTCGGCGGTTCGATTCCGTCTCTGGCCACCATCATTGCTGGGGCATCGCCAAGTGGTAAGGCACCGCTTTTTGGTAGCGGTATGCGCAGGTTCGAATCCTGCTGCCCCAGCCATCGCTAACGTCTCTATGCTCGCCGACATAGCTCAGTTGGTAGAGCAACTGACTTGTAATCAGTAGGTCCCGGGTTCGACTCCTGGTGTCGGCACCAGAGCTTAGAGATTGTTTTACAAGGCTTTTTGCCTTGCAATAAACCGCCAATTTGGCGGTTTTTTTGTGCGTGTCCGTTAAATGTCAACCGCGCCAGCGAATCGAGTTTTACTACCTCCCCCCAGCTTGGGTGCGAAGTGCGCATCGCGCATGCTCACCATCAGCACCTGTTGTCCCAGGATCCTCTGACGAGTCAGAAGGTTGCCGCCATGGATCACGAAATGGCTGGCAAACATATGCCGATGGGGCGATTCGGTTCCTGCCCGCTTCGGTATCGACGCTACGAACGAAAGGGCGCGCGATAACGACAGAAAGCAGGGACAAAAAAACGGCCCAACAAGCGTCATCGGGGATGACTGACTCGTGGGCCGTAAACGATCGCAGTAAAGCGACCATGAACTCGATTGCGGCTGCACAGAATTGTTTCAGTGCGAGCAGTGCATGGGAGTATTGTCGCCGTTTTGTGGCAAAAATGGGATGCGGGAAATGCAAACAAACGTTAACACTCAATTTTCATATAAAAAGCAGTTGGTTATCGGCCGGTTTGATATTCCATGTGCCGAAACACCACTGAGTTCATCGGCAATCGACTGGGATCGAGAGTCGGTAGGGACGGGAGATCCCTTGCGTTAGTTTGTTTGTGGGAGTCGTCATGGAAAATCTAATTGCTTTCACCTTTGCGGCTACGTTGCTCACCTTGACTCCTGGGATCGATACGGCGTTAGTGCTCAGAACGGCTTCGATAGAAGGTCCTGGGCAAGCGGTGAAGGCTGCGCTGGGAATCAATGTCGGCTGTTTGCTTTGGGGGGCCGCGGTTGCCTTTGGCCTGGGCGCTGTCGTTGCCGTGTCAGAATTAGCTTACAGCGTGCTGAAATATTGCGGTGCCGCTTACTTATGCTGGCTAGGCCTGAACATGTTGCTTTCGCCTCGTCGGAGCATGGGGGCGGTGGGAACGGACTCGGGCAAGCGAGAAAATTGGTTCCTGAAAGGGGTTCTAGGAAACGCGCTAAACCCTAAAGTTGGTATCTTCTATGCTTCATTTCTACCTCAGTTCATTCCCCAAGGCAGTTCGTTAGTCTTCTGGACGTTTGGACTCGTGATAATTCACGTCATTATCGGCTCGGTATGGTCCTTGACGCTCATCGCAGCAACTCGCCCGCTCGGTCGCTTGCTGCGTAATGCACGAGTAATCCAGTGGATGGATAGAACCACTGGTATGGTTTTCCTGCTTTTCGCGACTCGCCTGGCATTCAGTAAGCGTTGATGTCAGCAAAGCTTGCACCGACAGCATTGGATGGCGTGATGCCTCTGCGCTCGCTTTGACTAACGGTCGGTGGAAGCGGGTCTCCTGCTGGTTGTTTCGGTTCCCCTCAAAGGTGTAATGCGACGATCGTGGTCGTCCCCGGATGGGTGACCACCCATGATACGGGGGAGCGAATGAGCTCTCGGCTTCCATTGCCGACAATATGTCTTTAATGTTGGACATATGGACATAACGATCGCTACCCAGAGCTTTGCTGCCTTGTCTCAGGAGACGCGTCTCCAGGCCTATCGGCTACTCGTGCGTCATGAGCCCGAGGGGCTTCCGGCGGGCGAAATTGCGCGTCAGCTATCCGTGCCTCACAACACGATGTCGGCCCATCTTTCGGTGCTGGCTCGAGCCGGTTGGGTGATGTCGCGTCGGCAGAGCCGTTCGATCATCTATCGTGCGGATCTCTCGCACATGAAAGAAACGGTCCGATTCCTGGTGCACGACTGCTGCGGCGGCCATCCGGAGGTCTGCGAGCCGTTCCTGGACGTATTGGGCGAATGTTCTGTCATTGAAGCCAAGGAGTGAGATCGTCATGAAGCCATTGATCTATCACAACCCCGACTGCGGCACGTCGCGCAACACGCTGGCGATGATCGAGGCCTCCGGCGAGATGCCGGAGGTGATCGAGTATCTCGAGACACCGCCCACTCGCGAGCGTCTGATCGAGCTGATCTCGATGATCGGTATCACCCCGCGCGAACTGCTGCGCCGCAAGGGAACGCCGTTCGGAGAGCTCGGCCTCGACGATCCGGCCCTGAGCGATGAGCAACTGCTCGACGCGATGATGGCGCATCCTATCCTGATCAACCGGCCGATTGTGGTGACCGACAAGGGCGCCCGGCTGTGTCGGCCTTCGGAGCGCGTTCTGGCGCTGCTGGCCAGTCCGGTTGCGACGTTCACCAAGGAAGACGGTGAAGTCGTGCATGCCGATGGGGCGGGGCATGAGTGAAATGAACGATTCGGTCGATTTCGACGACCTGCCCAATATTGATCCGGACAAGCTGCAGCCGATCGATGTCGAGGCGCTGATCGGCGCCGATGAACCGCGTCATGCACCGAAAATTCTGGTGCTCTACGGTTCGCTGCGCGAGCGCTCCTTCTCGCGCCTGGCTTCCGAAGAGGCGGGCCGGCTGCTGCACTGGTACGGCTGCGAGGTACGTAGTTTCGATCCGTCCGGGCTACCGCTACCGGACGATGCCGAAGCGGAGCACCCCAAGGTGCAGGAGCTGCGCGGTCTCGCCGAATGGTCGGACGGCATGCTATGGGTGAGCCCGGAGCGCCACGGGGTGATGACCGGCGTGATGAAGGCGCAGGTCGATTGGATCCCGCTGTCGCTGGGCGGCGTTCGCCCCACCCAAGGCAAGACCCTGGCGGTGATAGAAGTCTCCGGCGGCAGCCAGAGCTTCAACGCCGTCAATCAGTTACGAATCCTAGGGCGCTGGATGCGGATGATCACGATCCCCAACCAATCTTCCGTGCCCAAGGCGTTCAACGAGTTCGACGAGGCGGGACGCATGAAGCCGTCACCGCTCTACATGAGAATCGTCGATGTCTGCGAGGAGCTGGTGAAATTTACCTGGCTAACCCGGGGTCGCTCGGCCTATCTCACCGATCGCTATTCCGAGCGTGTCGAGAGCGCGGAAGCCCTCTCTCGCCGCGTCAACCAAAGCACTCACTAGCAGTATTCGCTAAAAAGTACTCACTGAACTCAAGGTCATTCGATGCTGGCACTGGCTATTTTCGTCATCACCCTGGTTCTGGTGATCTGGCAGCCCAAGGGTCTGGGGATCGGTTGGAGTGCGCTGGGCGGCGCGCTGGTAGCGCTACTCGTGGGCGTGGTTCACTGGACGGATGTCGGGATAGTGTGGAACATCGTCTGGGATGCCACGTTGACCTTCGTCGCGCTGATCATCATCTCGCTGATTCTGGACGAGGCGGGCTTCTTCGCCTGGGCGGCTCTGCACGTCGCGCGTTGGGGCAACGGCAGGGGGCATCTGCTGTTCCCGATGGTCGTGGTACTGGGTGCGGTCATCGCGGCGTTCTTCGCCAACGATGGGGCGGCGCTGCTGCTGACGCCGATCGTGATCGCCATCTTGCTGCGCCTGAATTTCTCGCCACCGGCGGCGCTGGTCTTCATCGTCGCCACCGGATTCGTCGCCGACACCACCAGCCTGCCGCTGATCATCTCCAATCTGGTCAATATCGTCAGTGCCAACTACTTCGATATCGGCTTCGATCGCTATGCCGCGGTCATGGTTCCGGTCAATCTGGTATCGCTGGTCGCGACGCTGGCCGTGCTCTGGATCGCGTTCGGTCGCCGGATTCCCAAGCTCTATTCGGTCGAAGTGCTCGATGCGCCGCGTTCTGCGATCAAGGATTCGCTGATATTCCGCGCGGCGTTCCCGCTGCTCGCGGTGCTGCTCGTCGCTTATTTCGTCACCGCGCCGCTGGGCATTCCCATCGCTTTCGTGACGGGGACGGCGGCAATTCTGTTGATGGCGATCGCCGGGCGCTGGTGGCGCGGCGGGAGTGGCGCGGCCGTGTCGGTGACGGCCGCGCTGAAGGGCGCGCCTTGGCAGATCGTGCTGTTCTCGATCGGTATGTATCTGGTGGTCTACGGGTTGGGCAACGCCGGTCTGACGAACTACGGCGCCAAGGCGCTGCAGTGGCTGGCGGAACAGGGCGATTTCGTCGCCACGATCGGCACCGGCTTTCTCTCCGCCATCGTCGCATCAATAATGAACAATCTGCCCTCGACGCTGGTTGGGGCGCTGGCGATCGATCAGGCACAGGTGCCGCCGGTAACGCAGGAACTGATGGTCTATGCCAACGTGATCGGCAATGACCTAGGGCCGAAATTCACCCCGATCGGCAGTCTCGCGACGCTCTTGTGGCTGCATGTGTTGGCCGGCAAGGGCTACAGGATCGGCTGGGGTCAGTACATGAAGATCGGCCTGCTGATCACCCCGCCGGTGCTATTGGCAACGCTGGTGGCGCTGGTGTTGTGGTTGCCGGCACTGCCTTCCTCTCACTGACTCCTGGATTAGCGTCAGGGCATGTGGCCAATGTGACAACCGGATCCCACCTGTTCGGTGGTTTCGAGCGCGAGGTCGACATCATTGTGCTTCACGACCAAGCGCATGACGCGGGGCGATGTCCGGCTCTATCGGCAGTTGGCTGGCAGTTGACGATGGATGCCGATCGGGTCAGGCGGCCAACGGCTGCAGCGGCCCGAAACACTCGTAGCGTCGCTCATGAGCGGGGATGCCGCTCGCCTCCAGCAGTTGATCGATCTGCCGCATCATGGGGAGCGGCCCACAAAAATAGTAGGTGGCATTGCGTTTGCCGATCCAGGCTTCCATCTCGCCTGCGGTGATCTTTCCGCGTTTTACATCGGCGTTATTCTGCGTTTCATGCCCGGGTTCGTCGAGGCGGACATGAAGCGTGAAATTGGCGTATTCACAAGCAAGCGCGTCGAGTTCCGCGGCAAAAGGGCGGACGCCTGCATGTCTGGCGCACTGGATGAAGATGATCGGACGCGAGGCGGAGGCTTCGAGCGCAGCATGGGCCATGGAAATCAGCGGCGTGACGCCGACGCCTCCGGCGATGAACACCAGTAGTTGGGCTTCGGCCGTCGGTAGTTCGAGTCTGAAGTTACCACACGGCGGTGTCAGTTCGATCTGGCTGCCCATGCCAAGCGTGCCATGAATCCGATGTGAAACATCGCCGTCCGGATTGCCGTCGATACCGTCCTCGCGTTTGACACTGATGCGATAGGCGGCTTCGCCCGGCGCATTGGAGAGGCTGTAGTTGCGCATGGCCGTGTTGCCTTCGGCATCATGCAGACGCAAGGAGACATACTGTCCCGGCTGGTGTCTGGGCAACGGCTTACCGTCCACGGGGGCCAGATACCAGGACGTGACGTTCTCGCTCTCTGGTTGGCACCCGACGATGGTAAATGGTTTGAATCCCGTCCAGCCCTGGTGTTTGCGCTGCTGGTCGTAGATCACCTGCTCGCGAGCAATGAATACCTTGGCAAGCTCTTCATAGGCTGCCGCCCAGGCGTCGATGAGCTCGTCCGTAGCGGCATTCCCCAGCACTTCCTTGATCGATGCCAGCAGGTTCTCGCCGACGATCGGATAGTGTTCCGGCTGGATAGTCAGCGAGGCGTGCTTCTGGGCGATGACCTCGATGGCGTCGTTCAGCGCCGCGGGATCATCGAGATGCTGGGCATAAGCCAGGATCGCGCCGGCCAGTGCGCGCTGTTGGGTGCCGGAGTGCTGATGCGCGGGGTTGAAGTAGCGCTTGACCTCGGGGTTGTGCTCGAACATCCGCGCGTAGAAATGGCGAGTCAGTGTTTCGCCGTGTTGCTGTAGCACCGGAACAGTGTGTTTGACGAGTTCGATCTGGGCAGCAGTGATCATGGGCGGTCGGCTCCTTCAAAAGAGAATAGACATTTAATAGGTATTTTATATACCTATTTAAATAAGAGTATTATCTACCAAATTTTCAGTGTCAAGCGATCATGAAACTGACGACGCATACCGACTATTCGCTCAGACTGCTGATCTATCTTGCGATCAGACACGATGAGATGCCGGCAACGGTGCAGGCGGCGGCAAACCACTACGCTATTTCGAATCATCACCTGGCGAAGGTCGCCCAGACGCTGGTGCAGTTGGGGTATGTCGCGAGTCTGCGGGGGCGAGGCGGTGGGCTGCGACTGCAACGACCCGCGGAGGTGATCAACATCGGCGGACTCGTGCGCCAGACCGAGAACCTGGAGCTGCTCGAATGTTTCGGCCCGAACTCGACCTGCCCCATCGAGCCGGGCTGCCGGTTGAAAGGCGTGTTGTACAAAGCGCAGCACGCTTTCCTCGAGGTTCTCGACGGTTACGTCCTGGCCGACCTGATCGAAAACCGGGAAGAGTTGAGGTTGCTGCTGTTGAAATGAGCTCTCGCGTTCGACCTGAGTGTTTACATCTCGACACATATCTCTCGGCGATACTTAACTCATTTAAACTTCATAGGCGTTTTTGGGGCGTAAGGTGGTTGTACAGCGTCAGGAAGACGCAGTGCCAAGGAAGGTATCGCAGGAAGCGATATTCACAGGGATGCATGGCAGGAAGCCATGGCGTATATGCAAGGAAACGCAACGATCTAAACCCGGCCCTAGCGGTCGGGTTTTTTTCGTCGGGTTCGAAGGATAATGGATTCTGGTAAGCCGTGGCTAGTGGTGAGCGCTCCCGCTTGCCCGAAGCGGGGAACGACGGGTTTACCGACGGTGCAGGGAAAAGGGAGGTCGGCATGAACGACAGCGAGAGGCAGGATCGGGTTCGGACCCGTGTCGGGGCGACGCTGCTCGCGGCGACTCTATTGGGTATCGGCGTGATGGCGGCGCTCGACGAGATCATCTTTCACCAGGTGCTAGCCTGGCACCATTTCGTGGAGACCGACAATTCGGCCCTGGCGCTCGCCTCGGACGGGCTACTGCATACACTGGAACTGGTTCTGCTGGTCTTCGGTGCTGCCCTGATGCTGCGTCTGCACGAAACCGGGCGGCACGCAGCCGGCTATCGTGGGGCCGGTTTTTTGCTCGGGATGGGGGGCTTCCAGCTGTTCGATGGCATTGTCGACCACAAGATCCTGGGGCTTCATCAGGTGCGCTACGTCGACAATCTTCTGGCCTACGATCTCGGCTGGAACGCCGCCGGTCTGTTGCTGCTGATCATCGGCTACTGGCTGTTGCGTCGCGCCCGGCGTGGCGAGGCGATGAGTCAACGATGAACGGGTTCACGCTGATCTTCGGGCTGCTGGCGGGTCTCTATGGCTGGGGCTGGTGGCGTCTGGAGAGACGCGGGCGGCACTGGCCTCGCTGGCGACTCATCCTTTTCTGGGGGAGCGCGCTCGCGCTCGCCATCGTGCTGTCACCGCCGCTGATGCAGTGGGCGCATGGGGATTTTCGCGGCCATATGGTGATGCATCTCGTTGCCGGGATGATCGCCCCGCTAGGGCTGGTAATGGCGGCGCCGGTAACGCTGGCGTTGAGGAACGTGCCTGCCCGCTGGGGGAGGCGCTGGGTCGGATTCGTGTCGTCACTGCCCATTCGGATATTGAGTCATCCGATCACGGCCGCGGTATTGAATATCGGCGGCATGATGGCGCTCTACCTGACGGACCTGTACGCCGTCATGCTTCACTCGTTTGGGTTCGCCCTGTGGCTGCACTGGCATTTCATCATCGCGGGATGCCTGTTCAACTGGGCGATCGCAGGACCGGACCCGGCTCCGCAACGGCCGACCCTCGAATGGCGCTTCGGAGTGCTGGTGGTATCGATGGCGGTGCACGCGATGCTTTCCAAGTGGATGGTCCAGTTTCACTTTCCGGCCTCGGTTCCTCTCGAACAGGTGCGCCAGGGCGCCGAGCTCATGCTCTACGCTGGCGAGCTGCCGGAAGCCCTGCTGGTCTATCTGTTGGCACGCCAGTGGCTGCGCTTGCGCTATCGCGACGCGCTAACGGCGTCGGTCGCGTCCGACGCTCGGTGACTTTAGGCTCGAGAATCCAGCGAAACGCGAGCGAGAGATTCGCGAGGCAATGGACAAGCTCAATGCCAATCGAAGCAATACGCCACCGCCGCTGAAACTCGGCGGAGTTATTTTACCCGGGCTTCCAAACCAACGCCGTAGGCTCGCGGTTTTTGGCTTGACGGCTTTCCCATCGAGTTCTGCTGTCTGCTCGATCGCTCGGCTTGCCCAAGGCGTGAGTTCCTGTCGAAAACTTGTACAAAGATTTTTTTATGTAGGGCAAAAGTACGAGTAAATTCATACCGACCTCGATTTGAAAACTGCCTGCCGGCATGGATCATTTGTCATGGGAAAGGTGGTGGTTGATTATTTTAATATATTGATATAAAAGGATTTTCAAGATATTTTTCCGCTAAATTGGATAAGAGTGCCTCGTGACCAGGGCGAGAAATTGTACGTAGCGCGATCTAAATAAAGTTAAGTTTTTCTATACGCCTGCCGATAGAACGTCTCGCGGCATGGAGCGAATTCTCCCATCGGAGAACTTCCCGCTTGCCGAGACCAGTTCCACTCGCCCTGAGGCCAGAGCCAAGGGCAACTATCGGGGCTTTTGCCATGCTGCTATTGAATCGAAGCGTGAAACTCCGCCTGGCTGCGAGCCTGGGCATCTGTATTGCCATGCTGTTCATCGTCGGAGGCGTCGGGTTGTATTGTCTAAGCGACACCAAAGCCGCTCTTGAAAGGACCTATGAAGGGAATGTGCTGACTCTGAAGGATCTCAGCCAAATCGACCGAGCTCTGCTCAGCAACCGAGTCAAGATCACCGCGGAGCAACGGGATCGCAATCCGGAGTCCGCCCGCGCGACGCGACAGGAGATCGCGGATAACGACGCGTTGATCGATGCCGCGTGGAGCGACTACTACCCACAACGTCTGGGCGGCCCACAGGAGCGCGAGATGGCGGATGCCTTTATCCCGGCGTTGGCCAACTTGCGGGCTACCATTGCCGAGCTCAACACGGCGATGATCGGCAATGACTTCGACCAGGCTCGGACCATCGCAACGACCACGCTGCGCCAACAGTATCCGGCGGCACTCGGTGCTATCCAGCAACTGATCGAGCGCAACAGCGTGCAGGCGGCCGAGGCATTCGAGGGCGCTGTCAGCGAATACGAATGGAGTCGCAATGTCGTTGTCGGGATCATGTTCGGATCACTGGTCATCGGGGTATTGGTAGCGCTATGGCTGATCCGCGGCATCATGACGCCGCTGGGGAAGGCGCAGGCGTTCGCCAATGCCATGGCCGATGGGAACCTCAACAACACGATCAATATTACCTGCAAGGATGAGTTCGGCGTGATGTTGCGCTCGCTTCAGGCCATGGAAGTCCAGTTTTCCCGAGTCGTCATGAACGTGCGCGATAACGCCGAATCGGTCAGCACAGCGGCGGATGAGATCGCGCACGGAACCGATGATCTCAGTCGTCGAACCCAGGAACAGGCGGCCAGCCTCGAACAGACTGCAGCGTCGATGGACGAGATCACCTCGACCGTGCGCCAGAATGCGGAAAACGCCGCCGAAGCCGATAAGCTTGTGCATGATGTCAGCCTGCGGGCCAACGCCGGAGGAGAAGTGGCGGGGCAGGCAGTCAAGGCGATGGAAGGTATCAACGCTTCGAGTCGCAAGATTGCCGGTATCGTGGGGTTGATCGATCAGATTGCCTTCCAGACCAACTTGCTGGCGCTGAATGCCTCGGTGGAAGCGGCGCGCGCCGGTGAGCAAGGTCGCGGCTTCGCCGTGGTGGCCAGCGAGGTGCGTAATCTCGCCGGGCGCAGCGCCGATGCCGCCAAGGAGATCAAGAAGCTGGTGGAAGAGAGCATCGGTCAGGTGGATACCGGCACCGAACTGGTCAACCGAGCCGGTCAAGCACTGGAGGAGATCGTTGACGGGGTCGAGCGGGTGACCACGCTGGTCGGAGAAATCGCGGTGGCTAGCCGCGAGCAATCCCAAGGCATCGATCAGGTCAACACTGCAGTCTCTCAAATGGATGGCGTGACCCAGCAGAATGCGAGCCTGGTGGAAGAATCCAGCGCCGCCGGTCGTTCTCTGCAAAGCCAGGCCGCAGGTCTGTTGAAAGAAGTTTCGTTCTTCAAAGGCGCCGCTACTGCCACCGATGCCACCCGAATTGCCTCGGCCGTTTCAACGCCATCGGCGGCCACGGCCAACCCAGGTGCGAGTCGACCTGCATCGCTACAGCGGCCGGCCCTCAAGTCGTCTGCCCGAGAGGAAACGGTCGAGGAGTGGAGTTCGTTCTGAAGCCTTGGGAAGATGCCACTTCCAGGATCAGAGACGGAACCCCTCAGGGCATTGGCTGCAAGGTAGGGTCGGGATATCGCTAGCATCACGCCTCTGAAGATCAACCCGCGGCCGATACAGGGCGCGATGCCTGATCGGTTACGCTTTCGGCGAGATGGATAATCAGCACGTGAGGCTGGCCGTCCAGCGTCAGCCGCGCTTCGCTGGCTTCCAGCCGCTCGCCGTCGAGCGTCGCGCCGACAGGTTGATCATCCGAGGCCCGTTCTACCCGGATCAGGCAGGCGCTGCCCTCGAGATTGACGGTGGCCGAGAAGCCTGGCCAGGCGTCGGGTATGCACGGCGAGACAATCAGCTGGCGGCCCTCCCGACGAATCCCCAGGATCCCACCGACGCCAGCCTGATACATCCAGCCGGCGGATCCGGTATACCAGGTCCATCCGCCGCGGCCGACGTGAGGCGGTTCGGAGTAGACGTCGGCCGCGATCACGTACGGCTCGACGCGATAACGCGCGACCGCCTCCGGCGTCAGGGCATGGTTGATCGGGTTGAGTAGAGAGAAAAGCGCGTAGGCTTTATCCGCTTGGCCCAATTTGGTGAAGGCCAGAATCGACCACATCGCGGCGTGGGTGTATTGGCCGCCGTTTTCTCGCAGCCCCGGCGGATAACCTTTGATATAGCCGGGTTCCAGCGTGGTATGGTCAAAAGCCGGCGTGAACAGCAACGACAGCTTCTCTTCCGGATGGATCAAATATCGCTCCACCGAGGCCATGGCCTGCGCGGCGCGCTCTGGGGCGGCGCCTTCCGACAGCACCGCCCAGGACTGGGCAATGGCATCGATACGGCAGGCGTCGTTGTCGCGGGTACCCAGCCACTGTCCATCGTCGAAGGTCGCGCGGCGATACCACTCGCCATCCCACGCCTCGTTCTCCAATGCCAGACGCAGCGTCTCGGCGCGCGCTAGCCAGCGTTCGGCGTTTGCACGTTCTTCCGGTACTTGGCGCGCTTCGGCCAGTGGCGCGAATAGCATCAGCGTACGCAGTAGCAGCCACCCCAGCCACACGCTCTCGCCGCGACCTGCCTCGCCGATACGGTTGAAACCATCATTCCAGTCACCAGTACCGATCAGCGGCAGGCCGTGTTCGCCAACATTTTCGAGCGCCTGGTCCAGAGCGCGGGCGCAATGCTCGAACAGTGAAGCCGTCTCGTCGGCCATCATCGGCTGGGCGAAATCATCATGACTCTCGGGGGCAAGCGGAGGGCCTTCCAGGAAACCGACGCGTTCATTCAAAACGTCGATGTCGTCCGTCGCCTTGATATAGGTGGCGGTGGCGAAGACGAGCCACACCCGGTCGTCGGAGATTCGGGTACGAACGCCCTGGCCGGAGTGGGGTAGCCACCAGTGCTGCACATCGCCTTCGACGAACTGGCGACCCGCGGCGCGCAGCAGGTGATGCCGCGCCAGTGCTGGCATGGCGAAGGTGAGCGCCATGCCATCCTGCAACTGATCGCGAAAGCCGTAAGCGCCACTGGCCTGATAGAACGCCGACCGCGCCACGATTCGGCAGGCCAGTGTCTGATACAGTAGCCAGCCGTTGAGCATCAGGTCCATGGCCGGATCCGGCGTGTTGACCTGAAGCGTGCCATGCAGTGTCTGCCAGTAGGCTTCGACCTCGCTCAGCTTGGCATCGAGATCGGTACGCCGATAGCGTTCGATCAGTTCGCGAGCTCCCTCTTCGTTGTTGGCCTGGCCCATGAACGAAACGACCTCGATTGACTCGCCGGGGGCAAGCGTCAGCGTGCACTGCTGCACGGTGCACGGATCGTAGCCTGCTCCTTGGCTGGCGGTCAGCGGGCGCATGTCGGTCAACGCCTCGGGAGCAGCCAGCGAGCCCCGGCCGAGAAACTCGCGCCGATCGGCGGTCCAGTTGCTCTGACGACCGTCCAGGTCAACGAATCCTACCCGCCCCGGAAATGCCTGATTCCAGGGGTTGCGCATCAATAAGGCCCCGGTGGCCGCGTCGTGCTGAGATACCAGGTAAGGCGCGGTCTTGGCCCGAGAAGTGCCCATCACCCAGGCAGTGTAGGCGGTCACCACCAGTCGGCGAGACGTCGCGGTGCGATTTTCCAGCGTCAGTCGCGAGATCTTGATGGAATCGTTCAATGGGACGTACTGCAACAGCACCATGGACAGCTGCGGTGTGTCGTGTTCGAAGCGGGTATAGCCAAAACCGTGTCGCGTCACGTGGCGGGCCTGATGGCCCGGGCGGGTACGACAGGGGCGAGCGGTGACGGTGGTCAGAGCACCGCTGTCGGCATCCTGCACGTAGAGCACTTCCCCGGGCAGATCGCTGACCGGGTCATTGGACCACGGCGTCAACTGATTCTCGCGGCTGTTGTCCGCCCAGGTGTAGCCGCCGCCCTCTGCCGAGACCTGAAATCCGAAGCCCGCGTTGGCAATCACGTTGATCCAGGGCTGAGGCGTGGTGTCGCCATTGTCGAGCACGCAGACATATTCGCGGCCGTCATGATCGAAACCTCCAGTGCCATTGAAGAACGTCAGATCCCCCAGCGGGCGCCGGCTGGAGGGCGCCACGACCGGCCGACGAGAAAACGCCAGGGCGTCGGCCCCGCCATCGATCATGACGGGCTCGTGTTCGATAGGGTCGCGATCGACAGGGGTGTGATCGATAGCGTCGCGACCGATAGCCTCGGGCTTGGGGGAATTCGACTTGTCGGACACCCCACCGTGGCGACGGGGAGAGGGCAGTGCCAGCAGGACGTCGAGTTGAGCAGGTAGCGCGCCCTTACGTGCCGTCAACACCACGCGAGCCACGGCCAGTAGCAGTTCGTGGCTGGCGAGACTCAACTGGTTGGCACGCAAGGTATAGACCGAGCCCAGCGCGAGGTTGCCATCGACATGCGCAGGGGGGCGATTGGAGCGAACGGCCGTCTCGATCGCATCCTGCAAGCCCTGAAGGTAGGAGTGAGCACGGTCATTGATGATGACCAGATCGACGCCGAGGCCCTTGGCGCGCCAATATTCATGGGCGCGCAGCATCGTCTTCAGCCAGGCGATCTCCTCAAGATCCCCGAGACGCAGCAGGACGATCGGCAGGTCTCCGGAAATACCCATCGGCCAGAGATTGGACTGTATCGACAGCCCGCGTTTCAGCGCATCCGATGACGGCCGGAATCGGGCGTCACTGTATAGGATCGGCGCTGCCAGGCGCTGAAAATCGGCGGCTTCCTCGAGATCGATGTCGAGATGGCGTAACTGGACCTGAGCCTGGGTCCAGGCGAGGGTTCGAGCACGTTCGAAGGCACTGGTGTCGTGATGCTTGTCGATCAAAGCCAGCAACGTCTCGCGGCTCTCGGCAACCACGGTCCAGAAGTCGATATGGGAGACGTGCCCGGGGGCAATCTGCAGGACGTAACGCAGCGAGAAAATGGGATCCAGCACCACGCCAGTCGTGTTCGACAGCGGTTGGCCGCCAAGCGCGATGGCGTTGCCTAGCTGACGACCCCGGCCCAGGAAGCGTGCGCGATCCGTTTCATATTGCGGCTCACCGACACATTCTCCTTTCACCAGCGCGAAGTGTGCAGCCCAGATGGGGAGTTCCTGGGTATCCCGCCGACGCCGAGTCGCCGTCAAGGCGGTGTAGTCGGCGACGAAGCCTGTCTCGACGAACAGCTTGGCGAAGGCCGGATGGGCATCGTCGGTGGCCGTCTGGGTGAGCACGACTTCGGCATAGGAGGTGACCTCGACCGTCACCGCCTGGCGGCCGCCGTTGGTCACCGAGAGACGGCGAACCTCGCCGTCGTCCTCGCCAGAGACCAGCACCTCGAGCACGGTGGTGAGATCGCCGTCGCGGCGTGTGAACCGAGCGTGATCCTCGGCGAAGACCACTTCCCGGGAATCGGCCGGCTTGCCGTTCGGATACGCGCCAGCGGACCAGCAGGCGTTGCTATGGCGATCGCGAAGGAGGATGAAACTGCCCCACTCGTCGCGGGTGGCGTCTTCGCGCCAGCGCGTTATCGCCTGGCGTTGCCAGCGGCTGAAACCGGCGCCGGCCGTGGTCAGCATCACGTTGTAGCGGCTATTGGACAGCAGATGCGTGACCGGCGGTGACGTGGGTTCCCCCTCGATCCGCCGCACCGCTGCGGCCGCCGCGACGGCACTCGATGGCGCGGCATGATCGGCATCGTTGGGGGAGGGCAGTGTCGCGACTTCTCGCGGCAGGCGCTCCTGCAGCAGTAGCTCGCTGGCCTGGATCATCGGCTCACTGTGGAAGTGGCCGCGCAGTCGCCCCTCCAGCAGGCTATTGGCGATGGCCACGATGGTCATGCCCTGATGGTGAGCCATGACGTTGCGCACAATGACGAAGGTCTGATCGACGGGCAGCCGCGTGGGGGTGAAGTCGATCGCCTCGAAGAACCCGAAATGACCTTCGGCCTCCATCGATCTCAGGCGGGCAAAGTTTTCCAGCGCCGCCCGGGGCGCGACCATGGTGGCCAGCGCCGTGGCATAGGGCGCGATGACGAGGTTGTCGCCGAGTCCGCGCTTGAGACCCAGTTCCGGGACTCCGAAGTTGGAATACTGATAGGTGAAATTGATATCCCGGGCATTGTAGGCGGATTCTGAAATGCCCCAGGGAACATCGAGACGCTTGGCGTAAAGACGCTGACTGGCTACGACCAGCCGGTTGGTCTGCTCGAGCAGGCTGCCGAAAGGGGCACGCATGACCAGGGAGGGCATCAGGTATTCGAACATCGATCCCGACCAGGAGATCAGCGCAACACCGTCTTTCAATGGCGTCACCGCCCGGCCGAGCCGGAACCAGTGGCGAGTGGGCAGATCACCCTTGGCGATCGCCAGCAGACTCGCCAGGCGAGCCTCGGAGGCGAGCAGGTCGTAACAGCCTTCGTCGACCTGGTCCTCCCGAGGGGAGTAACCGATCGACATCAGCTTGCGTTCCGGCACCAGCAGAAAGTGGAAGTCCATCTCCAGGGCCAGTCGACGGGCCTCGTCCGACAGATGATGCAACCGTTGCTCCAGGGTTGTCCGGGTCACAGTGTCGCTCCCGTTCGATACGTCTTCGTCACTGTCGTTGCCGACGCCGGAAAGCGGCGCGGTGTTCTCGGCGTCATGGCGATGCTCGTCGAGGCAGTGCTGCAGGATAAGCATCCAGCGCTGTGGGGAAACCTCCCCGGTAGCGGAATCGACCGCTGGCGTGGCATTCGATTGCGGTTCCAGCAGGCGCTGACAGGTGTCGATCGCTTGACGCAGGACGTCACAGTATTCGATGCCGTAAGACGTCGTTTCGAGCTGGGTCGTGAGAGCATCGAGCTCGTCCAGCAGCGCCGTTCGGGTCTTGGTATCCAGCAACTCGGTGGCGGCGATATCTTCACGACACAGCAGCAGCGTATCGTTCAGGCCCTCGCGGGGGTCGAGCACGTGGGGATGGGCGATCCAGGCTTCGCAGGCTTTGGCCAGCGTGATCAGGTGACCGGCCAGATTGCCGCTGTCCACCGTGGACACGTAGAGAGGCTCGAGCGGAGCGAGATTCCGGGTATCGTACCAGTTGTAGAAATGGCCCTTGCAGCGCTCCATTTCCAGCAGCGTGACCAGTGTGGCTTCCAGTCGCTCCACCGCGCGATGGGTGCCGATCCAGGCGAAATCCCGTGCGGCGATGCAGGCCAGCAGATAGAGGCCGATGTTGGTCGGCGAGGTGCGCTGGGCGATGACCGGTTTGGGGTCGAGCTGGAAGTTGTCCGGTGGCAACGCGTGAGAGGCCGGGGTCACGAAGGTATCGAAGAACTGCCAGGTGCGGCGCGCGATACGGCGCAGGGCCTGTGCTTCCGGCGGTGCCAGACGTAGATTGTCGGTGGTGTCGGTCGGCGCACGACTGGTCCAGAGCGCGATCAACGGCGCCACCAGCCACAGTACCAACAGCGGTAGCGCAATCGGCCACGCCGGTGGTTCGATGACCGCCAGAATCAGCGCCAGCGCCAGGCTCAGCAAGGTGCCGCCGGCCATCTCACGACCGAAGCCAGCCACACCCAGACGCTCGTTGCCAGCCAGCTGCGAGGCTGTCGTCCACTCCAGCAGATGGCGGTGAGAAACGTAGACGCGAAAGAGCGTGCGCACGATGGCGTCCACCATCTGCCAGGCCTGATCCGCCAGCAGCGTGAGGCTCAGTAGACAACGTCCCATTTCGGTACGCAGATCCCGGCCAAGCGTTCTCCAGTGGTGACGCCAGTTGCCGTCACGGCGGTGCGGCTTCAGGGCAAAAACGACCGGAATCAACGCGGGAATGATCAGGCACGCCAGCGTCAGGGCCATGGCCGTCAACGCCGCTGGCGTCGGGAGCCACGCGCAGAGCATGAGCGAGCCGAACAGGGTCGGTGCCAACAGCGAACGGCGCAGATTGTCGGCAATCTTCCAGCAGCCGACGGCCGTCAGCGCCTGACGATCGGCGCGTCGTCCCCAGAACCAGGGCAACAGCTGCCAGTCCCCGCGTGTCCAGCGGTGCTGGCGTCTGGCGGCGACATCGTAGCGTTCCGGGTACGCCTCGACGACTTCGACATCGGAAGCCAGTCCGGCGCGCGCGAAGATGCCCTCCAGCAGGTCATGGCTGAGCAGGCTATTCTCGGGGATTCGACCGATCAGCGAGCGCTCGTAGGTGTCCACCGCGTAGATGCCCTTGCCCGCAAAGGAACCTTCACCGAACAGGTCCTGGTAGAGATCCGATACCGCGGCCGTGTAGACATCCATGCCGCCGGGGGCGGAAAACAGGCGCTGATAGCGTGAGCCCTGACGGCCGATGGGGAGCGAGGGCGTCACGCGGGGCTGGAGGATGGCATGTCCTCGGATGACCCGATCATTGGCACCGAACACGGGCTGGTTGAGCGGATGGGCCATCTTTCCTACCAGTCTGGCGATCGTGTCACGCGGCAGGCGGGTATCGCTGTCCAGCGTCACGACATAGCGCACGCCGGGCGGCACCCATGGCGTACCCCCATCGACGGTCACATAGGATGTATCGTCGGAACCACGCAGCAAACGATTGAGCTCGGTCAACTTGCCGCGTTTGCGTTCCCAGCCCATCCAGCAACCCTCGCTGGAGTTGTAGATTCGATGGCGGTAGAGCAGCAGAAAGCGCGGACCGTCAGCGCCAGGGCCATGACGTTGATTGAGCCGTGCCATGGCATCGTTGGCGATGGCGAGCAGAATGTCATCACTGGCGAGCTCGGCGGTATCGGCGTCGCGGCCGTCCAACAGCAGGGCAAAAGTCAGGGCGCCAGCGTTGCCGGAAAGGTAGTGCACTTCCAGGCGCTCGATCAGCTCGCGCAAGGCGACCGCTTCGGTCAGCATGGCCGGTATCGCCACCAATGTTTTCAGCGATGAGGGGACGCCATCTTCGAGCGCCATCCCGGGCAACGCCTCGCCGCCGACACCTTCTCCCAATGCGCGGTTCGCCAAGGCCGTCGCAACCTCGTAGGCGGGTAGAAAAATCAGCAGCAGCCAAGGCAATTGCCAGACGAACGGCAGCGCGGCCGCGGTCAGCGCCCAGATGGCCAGTCCCATCAGCACCAAGGTGATCAGGCTCGTTGCGCAGGCATAACCGGCCAGGCCCAGCGTCAATACGATGCGACGAACCCGCAGGTCCATTGGCGGGCGGAAGCCGAGCGCTCGTTCCAGCTCGCGGCGTCCGTCGGCAATCAAGTAATAACCCGGATCGGAACGCCGCTCTATCTCGGCAGAGGAACAATCCGCCGGGGGCTCTGCCTGAGCGGCGGTCAGCGCTTGCTCGGTCACGAACAACTCGCCTCGGCGGGACCCGCGGGCCAGTTGTTCGATGGCGTTGCGGTAGCGATCGCGGGTGGCAAAATCCATCTCCGCGAAGCGGCTCTTGGCACGCAGCTGCTGATCGACCAGACTGACTTGCTCGACTTGAGTCGCCCAGTCGAAATCGGCGATATGACGCAGGCTGGTGATAGCGTTGCGCACGCTGACGTTGGAGGCGCCCTGACGTTGATGGGCGTTGTGGACCACTGCCGTGATCGACATCTCCTGGCGGGCGAGCTCCTTTTCGAGCCACGCAAGTGCCGGAACCTTGCCGGGATCCTGATCCCGCAGGCGCTTGGCCAACTGCGCGTAGAAATGCGCGACAAACGGGTCGGCAACATCGAGGTTGGCGTAAGGGATCAGAGGACTGCTGTCGGCACCGGGGCGCAGCAGGCGCTCGCACAGGGTATCGGCTTCTTCGCGAGCGTCACGTGCATGCACGATCTGATCGGTAAGCCGTCGCAGATTCTCCACCAGCACGAGTCGCAAGCTGATCGCAATCGCCCACAGCTCGCCAATGGTCAACGGTTCGACACGCTGATAGGCATTGATGAAGCGGCTCAATGTGATCGGATCGAAGTGGCTGTCGGTATGGGCGACATAGGCCCAGGTCAGCCCGAAGACCCGCGGATAGCCGGCAAAAGGGCCATCGGCGAGCTTCGGCAACTGGCGGTAGTAGCCCGGAGGCAAATCTTCATCGATGTCGCTGACATGCTTTTCGACATGGTGATAGTGATCGAGCAGCCACTCCGCTGCGGGTACGATGCTGCGGCGATGGGCGACGTCGTTGGCCATGCTGCGATAGGCGATGCCCAGTGCCACCGTGTCGTCGTGCAGTCGTTGATGCAGAGGTAAGACATCGGGCGGGTCGTCGGTGATCGGCTGCGCCAGCGCGAGGCTCTGTGCATGTTGCTCGAGCCGTTCGGGCCCGAACATCTCTTCGCGAACCGGTGCCTTGGCGTTCCATGGGGGCGGTGGATTGGCGCTGGCGTCGCGCCGCCACCAGACGTTCAATTGACACCCCCCTGTGAACGACGATAACGGATGATCGGTGACCTGACGCGTCGATGCATTGGTGATCTCCTGCCGCCGAGCGAGTGAAATCAATTCTCGCGCCGAGGCGGTAACTCCATGCCATGGTCAAAAACGAATCACGCCCGCTGGCGATAGGCGGTGCCACTCGAAAGTTCGTCGAGTGTCGAGGTGAAGAGAGCCATGAACGACCGTCACGGCATTCTACGAGGTGGGGAATCGCGGGATGTGTTGGCCGACCCGTGATGTTCGGTACGCGTCTGGCGAGGCCCGAGCAGATCGTTGGCTTGAGTATGAGCGCAGGGCAGCGAATTAGCGAATGCCTGATAGGTACGGAGGCGGGAAATCGTAGTGAGTAGCGCGTGCCCGGGTTAGCGGGATACCCGACGGCGCCCGATAGAGAGCGAAACGGCAGAATTCAGGAGGTGTGAAGCGCCAGCGCTAACGAATTGCAGGCAAAAAAGCGCCTCGTCGGGCCTTTGCCGAGCCTTGCCAAAGATAGACTAGCTGCAGTTTCGTTTCCTGCGGAACATACTTGGCCCCGATACCGTCGGGGCTTTTTTTTGAAAGCTTGTCAGTAAAGAGTTTGTCGGCCTCAGTGCGACACCGACATTCGCTCAGGAGCGGAGCCACGCGTACAGCAATTTGTAGAATACGGTTTCGTCGAGCTCGGTGTACTTAGACAGGTCGCGTTTCTGGCCGAATTGCAGATCGGTAAAGTAATACTTGCCCTCGGACTCGATGATCTCCTTGATGTCATCCTCGTCGGAAGAGGCATACATCAGGATCCGATTACCGTGGAGGTATTGCTCCTCCGGCTCGACGTGAAGCTTGCAGCTACCGAAGGTAATCGTCAGAACCTGGAGCGTGATTTCGAACGTTTCATCATACTTTTCGAGCGTATGGTTGGCTTCGGCATGATGAATCTCGATGTCATCGATATCGAGAGCGTTGACCCATTCCTCGATATGGCTCTGTAGAGCACGCAAATTTGCCTCACCCGCCTTCAAGGCCTGTTTGAAATTTGCCAGACGCTCCTGACAAAGGAGCACTTCATCCTTGATGTGCTCTTTCAATTGCGCGATCTCAATCATATGTAGCCTCTTAGCTCCTGATATCCCCCGCGCTAACCCAGCCGGTTCAAATGACAGAATAGTCGTTCACTACGAAAAGACCGCCTGGTATCAGGCGGTCTTCGAACTATTTCTGTTTGATCAGGCGGCAGCAGGATGAACGTGGGGCGAGAATGGGTGTATCGCACTCAAGGCCCTCTCTAGATCCAGTGTCTTGCACTTGAAGGCACTGCAGTTGGCACAGCTGACATTGGCTCCCTCTTGTGCATTCATCGGCAGGTGAAATTGCTGGTGACCACAAACCGAGCAGGTAAGGTCCAGCGTCACTTTGATCACGCGGTCACCCTCAAATTAGAGTGATGATTATTGAGCGGACGGTTCTCGCGCGCCATCTGTAGCGTCAGGCTGCGGCACTGATTTAGGATCTGCACCGAATAACTGGGTGCTTGAGAATCTGCCCAGTGACCGATGGTATCGAGAAACTCTCCGCATTCGGTACAGCTGATTTCATCCCACTCAGAGTGGGCTTCCAATGAGATGAATTGAGCATTACCACAACGTGTGCATGAAATTGAATCTTTCATTGTCAGCCCTCCTTGGCTGCAGACCGGCCTTGTGGCCGATCGAAATGTTGGCAATCCTTGCCGTGCCCCGCTGAGCATCCCTGCCCGCTTTCCGGCATCCTTGCCGGTTCCGACTGGCCTGACGATCCTTGTCGGCCCTACGAGACTTTTCGAATCCTACAACTGCATGCTGGCACAGCATTCAGTGCTGTACAAGGCTTGTACGGCATGGAGTTTTTCGTCCAGTTATCCCATGTTAAATCGTGTGTAGTAAGTGGCTGAATCGGTTGGGACGGGATGAAAGAAGTTTTTCCAGGATTCTCTGAAATATCATCCTCTACGCTTACTTGAGGTCGGTTATCCGCCACGCCTTGCATTCTCCAGTCAACGGTTTTACTCGCAGACCGCTATGCTGTGGGGCACGACACTTCAATTCGGAATTTCCATGAATTCTCTGAGCCAGCACAAGGCGTTCATCTTACTGCTGACGCTAGTCTCCATCGCGTTTGTATGGCTGCTACTGCCATTCTACGGGGCCGTACTCTGGGCCGTGATCCTGGCCATTCTGTTCCAGCCCATGCAGCGCCGGCTGGAATACCGGCTCAAGGGGCGGCGCAATTGGGCTGCGCTCATCAGTGTGATGGCGTGCGTGTTCATCGTCATTCTCCCGATATCGCTGATTTTCGGTGCCATGGTGCGTGAAGGTGCCAGCGTCTATCAGCGCGTGGGAAGCGGTGATATCGATTTCAATCAATACGTTCAGCAGTTTCAGAGTTCGCTGCCGGCTTCGGTCCAGGACTGGTTGGGCGATGCCGGTTTCGGCAGTTTGTCCGATATCAGCAACCGCCTGGCTTCCGCGCTCGAGCAGGGGAGCCAGTTGATTGCCACGCACATGCTGAGCATCGGGCAGAACACTCTCCAGTTTCTGATCAGCACCGGTATCATGCTCTATCTGCTGTTTTTCCTGTTCCGGGACGGGCGCTCACTCGGCCAGCAGATTCGCATCACCATTCCCCTGAGCGACGAGTACACCTACAAGCTAATCGACAAGTTCACGGCGGTAGTTCGCGCCACCGTCAAAGGCAACGTGATCATCGCCATCGTGCAGGGGGTGATCGGCGGTGTCGCCTTCTGGGCGCTGGGGATCGAAGCGGCGCTGCTATGGGGTGTGATGATGGCTTTCCTGTCGCTATTGCCGGCGATCGGTTCTGCTATCGTCTGGGTCCCGGTAGCAGCGTATCTGCTGATCACCGGGGCCTACGTCAAGGGTGCGATATTGATCTTTGTCGGGGTCGTGGTCATCGGGCTCGTCGATAATTTCCTGCGCCCGCCGCTGGTCGGCAAGGAAACCAAACTGCCTGATTACGTGGTGCTGATCTCGACGGTCGGCGGAATGACACTGATGGGCATCAATGGCTTCGTGCTCGGCCCGCTGATTGCGGCGTTGTTCATCGTTGCCTGGTCGCTGTATCGCCAGGAGCAGGAGGCCGAAGCCGAGAATCTGGAACAGACCACGGGAACGGCCGAGATACCCGGGCAGCGGCAAAATCGCTAGCTCAGGCAGATAGACTCTCAGGTTAATTATTATGATGCTAATCAATTGCCCGGCTGTTATTCACCAGGATACCGATGCCAGACTCACTTTCCCCTGCGCGTGGCGCGATTGGCCGGATCGGTGCCCTCTTGCTTGTCGTTTTCACGATGACGGGGTGCGCCAACTACGCCGGTCTCGAACCGCAGCAGACGTTGACCCCCATTAGTCAACTAAGCGTCACCGAGGTCATCGGGCGTTCGCTGGTGTCGCCAGCGGCCTGGCCTGATATCGATTGGTGGAAGCGGCTGGGCGATCCCGAATTGGACCGCCTGGTAGGGGAGGCGCTGAGCGATTCGCCGGATATTGCCATCGCCCAGGCGCGGCTGCATTCGGCCAACGCCGCCATCGCCTCGGCCAGAGCCGGGGCGCTACCCAGCGTCGACGCCTCCGCCGAGGTGTCGCGGTCGCGAATCTCGAAGGTGGAGGATCCGCGTGGGCAGGGCAATTTCTACTCTACTTCGCGGTCGCTGCTGGTCTCGTTCGACTACGACCTCGATCTCTGGGGCGGCAGCCGCGCCGCCTGGGAGGCCGCGCTGGGCGAAGCGCGTGCCCAGCAGATCGAATATCGCGCGGCAGGGCTGACGCTATCGGTCAACGTGGCGCGGGCTTACGTCAGCCTGGCCAACGCCTACGCAATGCGTGACGTGGCGCAGCGCCAGCTGGATCGCGCGCAGCGCATCAACGATATCAACGACGAGCTGCTGCAGGCCGGCATCCGTAACCAGTCCCAGAGCCTGCAGTCGCAGGTGACTGGTGCCAGTGCCCGCCAATCGCTGGAGTCGGCGCAGCAGACGATCCGCAGCGAGCGAATCTCTCTGGCCATTCTGCTCGGCAAGGGGCCGGACCGCGGCGAGTCGATTCCTCGGCCCACGGCGCTTTCGCCCGCCATCGCCGCTCTGCCCAGCGTAATCCCCGCCGAACTGATCGGTCATCGGCCGGATGTCGTCGCCGCGCGCTGGCGGGTCGAGGCCGCCTCCCAGAGCATCAAGGCAGCCAAGGCGCAGTTCTACCCCAACATCAATCTCTCGGCGATGGCGGGGTTCCGTTCGGTTCTGGGTGACTACTTCTTCAGCGAGGCGGCGAAATCCGGCAGCGTCTCTCCGGCGATCTCGTTGCCGATCTTCGAAGGCGGCCGACTCCGCGCCAACCTGGATAGCACCGATGCCGATTACGATCTGGCCGTGGCGCAATACAACCGAACCATCGTCTCGTCATTGGGCGAAGTGGCGGACGACATCACCACGCTGGAGTCTCTGGAGCGACAACGCGAAAGCCAACAGGAGGCGCTTGAAAACGCGCGCTCGGCCTATGGCCTGGCCGAGGAGCGCTACCGCGCCGGGCTGGTCGATTATCTGGACGTGCTGAGCAGCGAGCAGCAACTGTTATCGGCCGAACAGAGCCTGACCCAGCTCGACTCGCAGCGGCTCGACCGCTCGGTGCAGCTCGTCCAGGCGCTGGGCGGCGGCCTTGCGCTGGATGCCAGCGTTCCGCACGACAGGGGTGGGTTCGTCTTCGCCCCGGATCCCAACGCGACCTCTGCGAAATGACCTGGATCGTCGCTTAGACATCGTCGCCAACCGCCTGTTTTACGACGATTTGCGGCTATCGTTGCAGTTGTCCGTGCAGGCGTTGATGATTATCATAGGTGTCGCCTGGCCGGTATAGCTCAGCTGGCAGAGCAACGCATTCGTAATGCGTAGGTCGGTGGTTCGAGTCCACTTACCGGCACCAGACTTTTCCCGCCTCATCAATCAGTTAAGAATTTCTCCCATGCCGCTCTTAGCGGTTTTTTCGTTTAAATGTCAACAAGGTGTCAACTCGCGAATCGGGGTGCCATCTGTAACGTTGTGTCGCCTTTGGCGCTTCGGTGCCAACCAAGGTGCGTGTAGGCGGCGACGCTTGCGGGATCGAGAAAGACGGCCAGGCGAAGGCACCATGAACCAAGGTGCACACGGTAGGCGAAAACATCGGGGAAAAAAACGGCCCAATAAGCGTCATCGGGAGGATGGCTGACTTAAGGGCCGGAAAAGATCGCTTTCTAAGGAAGGCGACCATGAACGCGATGGAGGCCGTGTTGATTAGAAAAAGCAAATATAGCCTAGTACAGCGATTGTCGCTACTGAGAGTCACGACGGCAAACGAATTTGTACCTTTGTCATAAAAATTTACAAAGGCAGTCGAGGACTTCGACCAAAGGCGAATTTAAACTTGGATTTCTCTACATGAAAGCGAATAAAAAGTAAGCGCAAGATGCAATTAACAATAAAAACCCGCGTTCGGTGTACAGCTCATTGAGCCGAACGCCGACGCGGGTCGGGGTTGCGTCGTACAGGGTACGTAGGACGCTTATCGTTATATAGCGCTGTTCATGGTCGCTATATTGGTGTGCCGACTGATGAGATACCTCGTTCGATCTTTGATCAAGCAGAGGGAACTGTCCCATCTTATCCGATGCACGAGCCGATACTACTCCCTGAAGTCGAGAGCTGACAATATCGCTTAAGGGGCAGGGGCAAAAAGAAACCCGGTTATGAGAAACGTTCAACGGGAGCGTTTGCCATACCGGGTTGAAGCGGCCGCAGGGAAGCAACCAGAACTGGAAATTTGGGCGAGCGCCGAAGATACGCTGTCTGTAACCAAGTGTATCGGAAAAATTACGGAAATATTAAGGCTTGGGGTCAATCTTTTTCCAGAAAATTTTAAGCGATTGCCGATTCATGATCATTCCTCATCGGCGAGGCATTCACATTGAAGGAAAGCGGCGTTGATCATCAGGTGATGACCGACCTTCCGAGAAGGCAGATAGCCATGGCGAAGCTGGTCTTCGATACTCGGGCGGGTTCGCCTTGGCTGGCGTTCGCTATAACCGCCAATATCGCCTGTCGTCGTTTTGACCGGTGCAGCATCGCCAGGATGACGTTCTCTGCTTCCGGGGCTATCGTTCAAGAGCCGTTGGCCATCGCACGAAAGCCGCGAAGGTCATTACCGAGCTTTTGCCTGGCAGAAATCGATGGAGCAGTCCTGGGAGGGAATCCGCATGCCATTGGGTCTAGAAGTGATGAAGGAAACATCCGACACGTTCCATGCCAAGGAATGGTTGCGTCGCTATCAACGTGTTCGAGCTGCCACTGAAGCGATCTGTGCGCCGCTGCATAAGGAAGACTATCTAGTACAGAGTATGCCTGACGTCAGCCCGCCCAAGTGGCATCTCGCCCATGTCAGCTGGTTCTTCGAAGCCTTTATCCTGAAACCTTTTCACCCCACTTATCAGACCCTAGATCCCTCATACGACTACCTGTTTAACTCTTATTACGAGACGCATGGCGTGCCGTTTCCGCGCTCCGACCGCGGAATGATTTCACGGCCTACCGTCGATGACGTCTATCGCTACCGGGCTCACATCGACCAGGCCATGCAGGAACTCCTCGAGGAACCCCCGCAAGCCCATGCCGAGGAAATCCTCCGGCGTGT
This sequence comes from Salinicola halimionae, assembly GCF_003206065.1. GTDB lineage: Bacteria > Pseudomonadota > Gammaproteobacteria > Pseudomonadales > Halomonadaceae > Salinicola > Salinicola halimionae. The sequence goes on from NZ_PZJQ01000005.1 coordinate 44,234, forward strand.
CGAATTGGGTCTACCCCACGAGCAGCAGCACCAGGAGCTGTTGTTCATGGATATCAAGCATATTCTGGCTCAGAACCCGCTCGGCCCCGTCTACCGAGACGACCTGGTGGCTGCGCCAGCACACGAGACCGGCGAGCTCCGTTGGCATGGCTTTCCCGCCGGGGTTCGGCTGATGGGTCATGACAAAGCCGATAAGGGTTTTGCCTACGACAACGAGATGGGGCGACACCGTCAGTTCGTGGAAGCCTTTCAGATCGCCGATCGCCCGGTGACCAATGGCGAGTTTCTCGCGTTCATGCAGGCGGGAGGATACGACAAGCCCGATTACTGGCTGGCGGACGGCTGGGCCACGGTCAAGGCAGAGGCGTGGAAGTCACCGCTCTATTGGGTCGAACGAGATGGCGTCTGGCATCACTTTACGCTGGGCGGGCTGGTGCCGGTCGACTTGAATGCGCCAGTCTGTCACGTCAGCTTCTATGAAGCCGACGCCTATGCCCAGTGGGTCGGGGCCCGGCTGCCGACCGAAGCCGAGTGGGAAACGGTAGCTGGTAACGTACCCATGCAAGGCAATTTCTTCGAGCGGGACCATCTGCAGCCGGTTGCCGCTGCAGCGACCAAGGACGTGCCGGGACAGATGTTCGGTGATGTCTGGGAATGGACCGGCAGCGCCTATCGGCCTTATCCAGGGTTCAAGAAGTTGCCGGGGAGCTTGGGCGAGTACAACGGCAAGTTCATGTCCGGGCAGATGGTTCTTCGTGGTGGCTGTTGCGCAACGCCGGAAGACCATATCCGTCCCACTTATCGAAACTTCTTTCCCCCGCACGCCCGTTGGGCTTTTTCCGGTTTCCGCCTGGCCAGGCACATCCCAACGTCAGAATAGGGGGCGTAGACGCAGAACGTCTTGCTGGCGATGTCGTGAGCCTCTCGGCTCCGCGCTCTAAATCCATAGCCAAGCGATATTTTATCGATGCGTTGCGGGGTGGCACTATGGCGCTCCTTTTTTCACCGGCTCCCGCAACACGATGGTCAAACGATATCTCGGCAAGATGAAAGGTTCGCCCCCGACGCGACCGGCACCGGATTGGCGCGATGCCATCTGGTCATGGCTGGGGGCGTTTCTGGGAATGGCGGGCGTGGGTTGGCTGAGCGCGCAGTCGCTTCAAACGCATTCGCTGCTGATGGTCGGCTCATTCGGCGCGACGTCGGTGCTGCTATATGCCGCGCCGGAAAGCCCACTGGCGCAGCCGCGCAATGTGCTGTTCGGCAATCTGCTCTCGGCGCTGTGCGGCGTGCTGGTATGGAAGCTGATCGGCGATAGCTGGATTGCGGCGGCGGTGGCGGTGTCGACTTCCATCCTGCTCATGCAGATGACCCATACGCTTCATCCTCCGGGCGGCGCGACGGCGCTGATCGCGGTAATCGGTTCCGCTGAACTCCATACGCTGGGCTGGTCCTATGCGTTCTTTCCGGTCGCGACCGGCTGTCTGCTGATGCTGCTGATCGCCGTGTTGGTCAACAACCTGGCAAGGCATCGCCGCTATCCGCTGCATTGGTGGTAGGGCGCGACTCACCCTTCTCACATTTCAGGTACCACACCTTTCAGGCGGCAGCGGGCCGTGGCTCTCCTTACACTCGGGTTTTTCGTGTTGATTCCGGCCTGTAATGGCGGGTCTACACCGGCGGATCAACAGGATCAACAGGATCAACAGGGTGGGAGTGCCATGAGAACCCTCGGATACAGCCTGATCGTAGGTTGGGTATTGAGTTGGGTCGCGGTTGAGGGAATCGCCTGGGCTACGGAGATGGATGCTGACCATTCCGTCGGCTGCAGCAACTTTCGCTGCGATTTCGGTGATGTGCCGAAGGCCTATCCACCGTTGATCGCCGAACCCTTCGTGTCTTTCTATCGCGATTCTGTGGTCAAGCCGATGAGGCCTTACCGAGACTGGCGGCCTACTGCCCGGCAATTGCCGAATGCCGGCGTCGCTAAACGACACGTTTCTGAAAATGCGGAAATGACATCCCGCGAGAAGTGAGCGTCATCATCGAAGGATTGGTCGACACGTTTTTTATGGCGGTGTCTTTACTACGACGTCTTCAGCGTACTGCGCTTTAGCTCGCCGCCGTTCACGCGGCGTTGGCGCGCGCCTGTCTCGACTGCTCCTCAACGGAGCGAGGCCTTCTATCTCTCACCCCCCCATTCCATGTCTTTCTGGCACGAGACAGCGCGATCATCTCGGTCTCCAGATCGGCGGAGTAGCACTTGAAAGCGGTGCAGTTCGCACAACGAATCTGCTGTCGTTCATTGGCCCGTACCGGTAGATGAAATTGGTCGTGGTCGCAGATCGAGCAGATGAGATCCAGCGTGACGCGAATCATGAGGTATCTCCAGGCGAGGAAAGGGTTGGCGTGTCGAATACCGTGCGTGACCGGGATGTAGTGTGATGGGGCCGTATGACGCTGTGATGAATGGGCGGTCGTCGAGCTGATGTTTTGATCCGAACCGGTGCCACGGTCATTTGGGATGACTTGATATACGTTATCGAGACTGCGAACGGTGAGTGTCACCGTGAGGCCACTAGACGAGAGCCATCGGCTCCGATCGTCGGAGGATTGCAATTCCCGTACTCTTTTCTAGGATGAGTATCCCACTGAAAAACAGCTGAGGATTTATTGACCCTTTCCTAATCAAGTTTAGTGCTTCGCACTATTTGGTGTGCCACACCTAGGACTGGATCTGAAACCTGATCACAAACTTGGAGGTGATTGGATGTCAGTACAGACCGCATCCCCCCAAACCCGAAATTCCACGTGGACGAAGCAGGATCGCTACCCGACTCGTTTGCGCCAGCCGCAGGACGCGCTCTGGCAACAACGGCAGGAGGACGTCGTCAAGGGGCGCCATCTCGATGGCCCGCTGAACGACGAGCAACTGAATCGTTATGAACGCGATGGATTTCTTTTCGAACCCAATTTTCTGGGGCAGTCGGAACTCGACGAGCTGTGTGCCGAATTGGCCGTCATGCTCGATCGGGACGACTTTCGTGATCGCGATTTCTCGATCACCGAACCGCGAAGTCACCAGATTCGTTCGCTGTTCGCTATCCATCATCTGTCGCAGCGCTTCGCCGAGTTGGCGAACGATGCGCGTATGGTAGGCCGTGCCCGCCAGATCGTCGGTGGCGATGTCTACGTGCATCAGTCCCGGATCAACTACAAACCCGGCTTTCACGGCAAGGGTTTCAACTGGCACTCGGATTTCGAGACTTGGCACGCCGAAGACGGCATGCCCGAAATGCATGCCGTCAGCGCCTCTATCGTGTTGACGGACAACCACCATTTCAACGGCCCGCTGATGCTGATCCCGGGTTCGCACAAGGTGTTCGTGCACTGCCTCGGTGAAACGCCGGATGACAATCACAAGCAGTCGTTGAAACAGCAGGAGCTCGGTGTTCCGAGCAACGACGCGCTGCGTGAGTTGATCGAGCAGCGCGGCATCGAAGCGCCGACCGGCGCCGCCGGCGGATTGTTGATGTTCGACTGCAATACGTTGCATGGTTCCAACGCCAACATGTCGCCGGATCCGCGCAGTAACGCCTTTTTCGTCTATAACCGTCGGGACAACGCCTGCGTGCAGCCGTTTGGCGCCAAGAAGGAACGTCCCTCGTTCCTGGCGCATCAGCCGGATGAAGTTTGGACGCCGCAGCAGGAAACGCACTAAGGCGCCAGTGAGCGTGCCGCTCGGATGTCGAGGCGTTCTCGAGTGGTAACGATCCCCGGCACGGTCGATCTGATGCCATAAGCCGCCGTTGAAGGTAGACTCGAAGAGTTGCCGCCAGCGGCGGCTTCTTGCGTCTGAAGATTGGATTTACATCCAGAAGTTGGATTTCGCCTTGGACGTCTGATTTCCCCGTAGATGTCTGCTCTCCCATGAAGAGTCAACGGTCATTGCCATTGCTTTGGAGCTTGTCATGCCTTTCACCACCCGATTCATCGACGGTCTCGAGACCGGCCTGCCGCTTGGCAAGATTCTCTGTGTAGGGCGCAACTACGCCGAACACGCCAGGGAGCTCAACAACCCGGTACCCACCTCGCCAATCCTGTTCATCAAGCCGTCGACCAGCGCCGTCGAGCTCGAAGACCCGATCGAACGTCAATTCAGCCACGGTGACGTGCACTTCGAGACGGAACTGGCGTTGTTGATCGGCGAGCGCATGAGCCATGTCAGCGCGGATGAGGCGATGAACGGGGTGGCAGGGGGCGGGCTGGCGCTGGATCTGACGCTGCGCGACGTGCAGTCCACGCTCAAGGAAAAAGGCCATCCATGGGAGCGGGCCAAGGCGTTCGATGGTGCCTGCCCGCTGTCACGCTTCGTGCCGGTGGAGGGCGACGTCGACTGGGAAGCGGTGACTTTCCATCTTGATATCAACGGCCAGCGTCAGCAGAGCGGCAAGACCAGCGACATGCTGTTCGGTCTGCCGGCGCTGCTCGAGGAGATGACCCGCACCTTCACCCTCGAACCGGGCGACGTGATCCTGACCGGCACGCCCTCCGGCGTCGGTCAGCTTCCCCGTGATGCCGTTCTCGGACTGTCGCTCTCGCTGGGGCTGGATGTCGGCACGCGCACGCGCTGATTGATCTGGCAGACAGCAAAACGCCCGGCATTGCGAGGGAAGCAGTGCCGGGCGTTTTCGTATCGATTCGCGTGTCAGTTCACGCCTTTACTCGAGATCGTGCTTACTCAAGATAGGTATAGCCGCTGAGGCCTTCCGATAGCTCGTTCACGAACAGCTCGCGCTCTTCGACGGTCAGCGGGCTGGCGATCAGCTGTTCGGTGAGCTTGCGCTTGAGCGCAACAGCGTCGAAATTGACGTAGCCGAGCACGTCCGCCACCGCATCGCCCTGTTGGACGTGGGAAAGCCGCCATTCGCCGTTCTCGTCGAGGGCGACGTCCACCGAATCGGTGTCGCCGAACAGGTTGTGCAGGTCGCCGAGAATCTCCTGATAGGCGCCGACCAGAAACAGCCCGATCAGTTTGTCATCGTCGTCGTCCCACTCCGGTAGCGGCAGGGTGCTCTCGAGGCCCTGGCCGTCGACGTAGAGATCGATCCGGCCGTCGGAATCGCAGGTGATGTCCTGAATCACGCCGCGCCGGGTCGGTTCGCGATCCAGACCGGTCAGCGGCAGCACCGGGAAGACCTGATCGATCCCCCACACGTCCGGCAGCGACTGGAACAGCGAGAAGTTGGCGAACAGCTTGTCGGCGAGCTTTTCGGCCAGTTCGTCGGCGATCTCGCGATGGGCGCGGTTGCGGTTGTCGAGCCGCTTGTGCAGACGCTGGCAGGCGGCGAAGTAGACCGACTCGCCCTCGGCGCGGGCCTGCATGTTGGCTAACCCCAGCACGAAACGATCCTGCAGTTCGCCCACCGCCTGGACCACATCGTGGTAGGCCTCGACCAGATCGCGGGGTTCGCGCATGCCTTCGAGCCGGTCGTAGACGCGCCACAGCTCGGCGACGTGGGCGTCGCCCTCGACCCGGCGTTCCGGCTCGATGTGGCCCAGACGCTCTTCGCCGATCACGTTGGTGACCAGCACCGCGTGATGCGCGGTCAGCGCGCGACCGGATTCCGAAATCAGCTGAGGGTGCGGCAGGTTGTGGTTCTGGCAGATTTGGCGGAAGGCCCATACCACGTTGGTGGCATACTCCTGCATCGAATAGTTGATCGAGCAGAAGCTCTGCGAGCGAGTGCCTTCGTAGTCGACGCCCAGGCCGCCGCCGACGTCCACGGTGTCGATCGGCGCGCCGAGCTCGCGCAGGCTGTGATAGAAACGGGCGCACTCGCGCAGACCACGCTGGATATCGCGAATGTTGGCGATCTGCGAACCGAGGTGGAAGTGCACCAGTTGCAGGCTGTCTAGCGCGTCCGCGTCGCGTAGCCGTTCGGTGATGGCCAGCAGTTGGCTCGCGGTGAGACCGAACTTGGACTTCTCGCCGCCGGTATCCTGCCACTTGCCTTTACCGACCGAGGAGAGCCGCGCACGCAGGCCGATGCGCGGTTTCACCTTGAGATTCTCGGCCTCTTCCAGAATCAGGCTCAGCTCGGAGTATTTCTCCACCACCAGATAGACCTTGTGACCGAGCTTTTCGCCCATCAACGCCAGGCGGATGTACTCGCGATCCTTGTAGCCATTGCAGACGATCAGCGACGAGCCCTCGTCACCGGATAGCGCGAGTACCGCCATCAGTTCCGGTTTACTGCCGGCTTCCAGCCCGACCCGGCCACGGCCACGCTCCTGAGTGGCGAGAATCTCCTCGACCACGCGGCGCTGCTGATTGACCTTGATCGGATAGACCGCGGTGTAGCTGGCCTGATAATCCTCCTCCTTCATCGCGTGATCGAAAGCCATGCATAGCTGTTCGACGCGATCGTGGAGGATATCGATGAAACGAACCAGCACCGGCAGCCGCAGGCCGGCATCGCGTAGCCGGTCGACCAGGGTGTCGAGAACCAGTGTCGGACCTTCGACCTCGCTGCCCAGCGGGCGCACCAGCGTGCGGCCGAGGTCGTCGACGTCGAAATAGCCGCTGCCCCACTGATCGATATTGTAGGTACGGCGAGCCCGTGCAGCGGGTGAAGGATTCGTCATGACGCTCTCCGGTCGGCCGGCAACAAAACAGAAAACAAATAGCCCCCGGCGTGAATGATGACGACGGCCGGGAACGCGAATGGCGCGCATTATGACGTCGTGAAAAGGTCACGACCACCGAAGTCTGGGAAAAGCTAGTCGAAATTACGTCAGCGTAAAGTGGCGTGAAACATTCAAGGACGGAGTTTCGTGCCACATTCCCGCGCAAAATCGATGAAAGCACGCATGCCGGCGCCGAGATGGCGATGTCTAGGATAATAGAGACAGAGTCCGGGATAGGCAGGCGTCCATGCATCGAGCCATTGTTCCAGCTGGCCGGTCGATAGCCAGTTCTGCGCCGCCCAGCAAGAGACATAGGCAAGCCCATGCCCTTGTCTGGCGGCGATGAGGGCGAGCCTGGAGCTACCCACGACCAGATTGCCGTGTGTCTCGACCTTGATTTCTTTACCTCGACGTACGAACTCCCACCGATAGATCGCGCCGCCGGGAAGGCGCAACTGAATGCAGCGGTGCCGCTGCAGGTCAGCAGGACTCGTGAGCGGTGGCGCCGATTCGAGATAGTCTGGCGCACCGACCACGATATGCCGCTGCTCGGGGCCGACAGGAATGGCCACCATGTCTTGGGGAACGAGTTCGGCAAGTCGGATACCACAGTCGAAACCCTCGGCGGCGATATCGATGAGCCGACCTTCGCAGACGATCTCCACTTCCATTTCGGGATAGCGATGCAGGAAGTCGAGCACAACCGGCGCCAGGCACTGTTCGGCGGCTGCCGTATCCGCGTTGATGCGTAACCGACCTATCGGCCGCTCACGAAAATCGCTCAGCGCCTCGACCGCCAGATCGATTTCCCCCAGCGCGGGTGCGATGCGTGTGTAAAAAGCACGGCCCGCTTCCGTCAGGGACACGTGACGCGTCGTACGGTGAAAGAGCTGGACCCCGAGTCTTTTTTCCAGCGAGGCAACCGCGTGACTGAGTGCGGATGGACTTTGTTCCAGAGTCCGCGCGGCAGCACGGAAGCCCGCTTGCTGGGCCACCGTCACGAACGCGGTCAGCTCTGTAGGTGATAGGGCGTTGATTGTTCGATATCCCTCATTAAAGCGTTCAAGCCCATCCGTCTACCCAGAACAATGACAGCAAGGTAGCGTGCAGGCAATAGACCAATAGGAATTCGATATCATGATGAAAACGCCGTACGGAGCGGGCACTACCGCTGATCAAATTCTCAACGAGCTAAATCTGCATGGGCGCCGCATGATCGTTACCGGCGGAGCCAGCGGTATCGGGCTGGAGACGACACGCAGCCTGGCCAAGGCCGGCGCTCGAGTGGTCGTCGCCACGAGACGTCCCGAAGCGGCCGAAGGGGCAATCAGCGCGTTGCGTCGCGAAAACCCCAATGCCGAGATTAGCGTCAGAGCTCTCGACTTGGCGGACCTTCGTTCCGTCCGCACATTCATCGAGGGGTGGGAAGGTCCGTTGCATGCTCTGATCAACAATGCCGGCGTCATGGCCTTGCCTTCGTTAGAGCGCTCGCGCCAAGGCTACGAGATGCAATTTGCGACTAATTTTCTGGGTCATTTTGCACTGACCCTCGGTCTGCGGCGTTATCTTGCCGAGGCGAACGGCGCACGAGTGATCTCGGTAAGTTCGACGGGCAACCTGTTCGCTCCCGTTTTCTGGGATGACCCGCATTTTCGATTCATACCCTACGACCCTCTGCTGGCCTACGCCCAGTCGAAGACCGCCTGTATTCTTCTGGCGATATCCATTGCTTCGAGGTGGGCTGGCGACGGCATCGTTGCGAATGCGCTTAACCCCGGCGCCATTGCCACTAATCTGCAGCGTTACACGGGCGGGCTGCAAACGCCGAAAGCTCTGCAGAAATCGCCGTCACAGGGCGCGGCGACGTCCGTTCTACTGGCCGCTTCGCCCTGTGTGGAGGGAGTGACCGGACGCTACTTCGACGATTGCCAGATCGCGCCTATGCGAGAAGCTCGCCGGCCAGGAATTCCTGATGGCGTCGCGAGTTATGCGCTGAATTCAGACAATGCCGAGCGACTTTGGCAGATGGCGCTGCAACTGATGGGCCGATAACCGGTATGGCCCTTTGCGGCGAGGTCGGATAATACGGTCATCGGGCGTTATTGGGCAGCGGCGGTACGCGGCCGTCGAGGCGTCTGCCCAACAGAGTGCGAAAGCGTGCCGGGTCGTGTGGCGTGATGTCGTGCGCCGGTGGATCGACGTGGATCACCAGCAGCCGTGACAGCCAGTAGCGCAGCGCCGTCAGCCGCAGCATGACTGGCCACAGTTCACGTTCCACTACCGTCAGCGGACGATGTACGAGATAGGCGCCGAGGATGGCGTCGTAACGCGGCTCGTCGATATCGCCAGCCGCATCGCTGGCCCAGTCGTTGATCACGATCGCCAGATCGAACAGTAGATCGCCGCTGCAGCCGTTGTAGAAATCGATGATGCCGCCGAGACGATCGCCGTCATAAAGCGTGTTATCGCGGAACAGATCGCCGTGAATGGCTCCCTGCGGCAGTTCGACTCCAACAAATGCCTGCTCATAAGCGGCAATCTCGTTGCTCATCATGGCCTGGTCGTCGGCCATCAGAAACGGCAATGCTTCGCGGTGGCGACGCGTGAGCCAATCGAGATCACGCGGGTTGGCGCGCTTGCCGGTGAACTGCTGCGAGGCCTGGTGCATGCGACCCAGGGCATCGCCGAGCGCGACGCATTGGGCCAGGTTCGGTGCGCTCGGGTGGCTGCCCGGCATACGCGGAAACAGCAAGGCGGGTCGCCCGGCCAGGCGCTGAAGAGCGACGCCGTCGCGGTCGTGAACCGGCCCCGGTACTGGCAGTTGCCGCGCGGCCAGGTAGTCCAGCAAGTCGACGAAGAACGGCAGATCCTCGAATTCTCCCTGCTCGAACAGCGTCAGCACCCACTCGCCCTGTTTGGTAGAGACGAAGAAGGTACTGTTCTCGGTGCCCTGAGGTACGCCTTTTAGCGTCTGCAGATGGCCGACGGAGTAGCGTTCGAGAAACTCGGCGACCTGATCGTCGCGCAATGGAGTGAATACGGCCATGGGGTCCCGGATCTGGAGCGGTCGTTAGGGGTAAAAACAGCGCGCATTGTAGCGGCTAGCGAGGCGCTCTCCTACCGGCTATTGAATGCCGGGCCAACGCCAGGTTTGAGTTGGCCTGAACCTCGAATCACTCGTTCTGGACCCAATCGGGCACGGGAACGCTGGACGCCTCGACGCGCTTGAAGTCGCCATCGCCACTGTCGTCGTAGAAAAAATAGGTCTCGCCCCCGTCTTCATTACTGTTCTTGCCACTGCTCTTGAGATGGCGAGGGGCAATGCGAATCGCGTAGAGCTTGCCGTTGACGCGGTACTCGTCGATCGTGCGCTGGGCATCCTTCTGCGAAGTGATCTCGGGCTGCACCGCGGACTGCGCCATAGCCGGCAGCGATACTCCGCCGATCAGCAGCGCCGCCAACAGGGCCGGCAGCCACATAGTCATTCGCGCCCATGAGGTCATTCGCGACCACACTCTCATTGCAGCCTCCTTCGCTCGTCTCGGGTTGCAGATTCATCGGGATGCGGATTGCCTATTGTATCGCTTTCCTCCACCCGGACGCATGGGGCCAGTTGGGGGCATGCAGGTGGATGCCCTGACGCCGAGCCATGGCTTGCGTATCATGAGGGCATCGAAAGCCAGTCACGGATCAAGCAGCTCATGGCAGATGCCCCCATCGTCCTCGTCGACGGATCGTCCTACCTCTATCGTGCTTTCCACGCATTACCGCCGCTATCGACCTCCGATGGCCAGCCCACCGGCGCGGTACGCGGGGTGCTGTCGATGCTCAAGAGCCTGATCAAGCAGTACCCGAAAAGCCCCATGGCGGTAGTGTTCGACGCCAAGGGCAAGACCTTCCGCGACGAGATCTACGCCGAGTACAAGGCCCACCGGCCGCCGATGCCGGACGATCTGCGCCCGCAGGTGGAGCCGCTGCACGACTGCGTGCGCGCGCTCGGCCTGCCGCTGTTGTGCATCGAGGGCGTCGAGGCGGATGACGTCATCGGCACGCTGGCGCGACTCGCCACCGAGTCCGGCCGTGATGCGGTGATCTCCACCGGCGACAAGGACATGGCGCAGCTGGTCAACCAGCACATCACGCTGGTCAATACGATGAAGAACGAGACGCTCGACGTGGCCGGCGTCGAGGCCAAGTTCGGCATTCCGCCGTCGCTGATCATCGATTATCTGGCATTGATGGGCGACAAGGTCGACAACATTCCCGGCGTTCCCGGCGTAGGTGGCAAGACCGCGCTGGGACTGCTGCAAGGCATGGGTGGCGGGCTGGACGCGATCTACGCCGATCTCGACCGCGTCACCACGCTGAGCTTTCGCGGCGCCAAGACCATGCCCAAGAAGCTGGAAGAGAACCGCGAACAGGCCTTTCTCTCCTACGAGCTCGCCACGATCAAGACCGACTGCGAGCTGCCGGTGGGGCTCGACGATCTGCACCTGGCCGATCCCGATCGCGAAGCGCTGAAAACGCTCTACACCCGGCTGGAATTCAAGAACTGGCTGGTGGAACTGCTGGAAGGCAGGGACGAGGGGGTCGACGATGTGGGTGCCGAGAACATCGGCAAACCGGAAATCGCTGAAGAGGTGACGCTGACCAAACCGGAGCGCCACGATCAGACCCTGCTGACGCAAGCGGAATTCGACGCCTGGCTCGAGCGGCTGACAGCCAGCGAGACGTTCTGCTTCGATCTCGAGACCACCAGTCTCAACTACATGGAAGCCGATATCGTGGGTATCGGCCTGTCGCTGGAACCGGGCGAAGCTGCCTACATTCCGGTGGGGCACGACTATCTCGATGCCCCGGCACAGCTGGATCGAACCGCCGTGCTGGCAGCGCTCAAGCCGCTACTGGAAAACCCGAAAATCGGCAAGATCGGCCAGAACCTCAAGTACGACATCTCGGTGCTGGCGCGCTACCAGATCCGGGTCGCCGGGGCGCTGAACGACACCATGCTCGAATCCTACGTGTTGAACTCCACGGCGACACGCCATGATATGGATTCGCTGGCGCTCAAGTATCTCGGCGAGAAGACCATCAGCTTCCAGGACATCGCCGGCAAGGGCGTCAAGCAGTTGACCTTTAACCAGATTGCCCTCGAAGAAGCCGTTCCCTACGCGTGCGAGGACGTCGATATCACCCTGCGCCTGCACCAGGCCTTGCGTCCCAAGGTGGAAGAAGCCGGGCGGCTGGCCGAGGTACTCGATACCCTCGAACGTCCGCTGATCCCGGTGCTCTCGCACATGGAGCGTGGCGGCGTGGCACTGGACGCCATGCGCCTGCACACGCAGAGCCAGGAGCTGGAAAAGCGCATCCGGGAGCTGGAAATCGAAGCCTTCGAGCTCGCCGGCAAGGAATTCAACCTGGGCTCGCCCAAGCAGCTGGCGGAGATTCTGTTCGAGGAACAGAAGATTCCGGTGATCAAGAAAACGCCCAAGGGCGCACCGAGCACCGCCGAAGCGGTACTCGAAGAGCTGGCGCTGGACTTCCCGCTGCCCAAGCTGATCATGTCGCATCGCGGCATGACCAAGTTGAAGTCGACCTATACCGACAAGCTGCCGCGACTGGTCAATCCGGCCACGGGACGGCTGCACACCAGCTATCATCAGGCGGTGACGGCGACCGGGCGGCTCTCCTCGAGCGATCCCAACCTGCAGAACATTCCGATCCGCACCGAGGAAGGGCGCAAGATCCGTCAGGCATTCGTGGCCCGCGATGGCTATCGCATCGTCGCCGCCGACTACTCGCAGATCGAGCTGCGCATCATGGCGCACCTCTCTGACGACAAGGGCCTGCTGGATGCCTTCGCCAACGACCGCGACATTCACGCCGCCACCGCGGCCGAAGTGTTCGGCGTGGCGCTGGAGAAGGTCACGACCGATCAGCGACGCAGTGCCAAGGCGATCAACTTCGGCCTGATCTACGGCATGAGCGCCTGGGGCCTTTCCAGGCAGCTGCACATCGAAGCCAAGCAGGCCAAGGTCTACATCGACCGTTACTTCGACCGTTATCCGGGCGTCGCCAAATTCATGGACAATATCCGCGCCCAGGCCGGTGAGGATGGCTTCGTCGAGACCGTGTTCGGTCGCCGGCTGTATCTGCCGGAGATCAAGGCCCAGAACCACGCCCGGCGTCAGGCCGCCGAGCGCACCGCGATCAATGCGCCGATGCAAGGCACCGCCGCCGACATCATCAAGCTGGCGATGATCGACGTGCATCACTGGCTCAATCCGGCTCAGGGCCAGGCGGAGTTCGATGCCTGGATGGTGATGCAGGTTCACGATGAACTAGTGTTCGAGGTCAAGGAGAGCCAGACACAGGACTTCCTCGGTGCTATTAGTGGGCGGATGCAGAACGCTGCCCAGCTCAATGTCCCGCTGATCGTGGAGGCCAATAGTGGGGCCAATTGGGATGAAGCGCACTGAAACCTGCGCCCGGCTGTCTTACACTGGTTCGACCTGTACGGATTCGACTTACATTGACGTATCGTTTATCGCCGCGTGACGGCTTTATTTTCGCAAGGAGCACAAGATCATGGCCAAACAGCAAATCGGTGTCGTCGGCATGGCCGTCATGGGCCGCAATCTGGCGCTCAACATCGAGAGCCGCGACTACACGGTGTCGATCTTCAACCGCTCGCGGGAGAAGACCGATGAAGTCATGCAGGAAAATCCCGACAGCAAGCTGGTGCCGTTTTATAGCGTCGAGGAGTTCGTCGCCTCACTGGAAACGCCGCGCCGCATTCTGCTGATGGTCAAGGCGGGCGATGCCACCGACAAGACGATCGAGTCGCTCAAGCCGCATCTGGACAAGGGCGATATCCTGATCGACGGCGGCAACACGCCGTTCGAGGACACCATTCGGCGCAACAAGGAGCTCTCGGAAGCGGGCTTCAACTTCATCGGCACCGGCGTCTCCGGTGGCGAAGAGGGCGCGCTGAAAGGCCCGTCGATCATGCCGGGCGGCCAGAAGGAAGCCTACGACATGGTGGCGCCGATCCTCGAGAAGATCGCCGCGCGCGCCGACGACGGCGAGCCGTGTGTCACCTATGTCGGCCCGGACGGCGCCGGCCATTACGTCAAGATGGTCCACAACGGCATCGAGTACGGCGACATGCAGCTGATCGCCGAAGCCTATTCGATCCTCAAGGGCTCATTGGGGCTCTCGAACGCCGAGCTGGCCGAGGTCTTCAGCGAATGGAACGAAGGCGAGCTCGACAGCTACCTGATCGATATCACCGCCAGGATCTTCACCAAGAAAGATGATCAGAGCGATCACGACGTGGTCGACATCATTCTCGATTCCGCGGGCCAGAAAGGCACCGGCAAGTGGACCAGCAAGAGCGCCATGGATCTCGGCGTGCCGCTGCCGCTGATCACCGAGTCGGTCTTCGCGCGTTTCATTTCCGCGCTGAAAGACGAGCGCGTGGCAGCTTCCAAGGTGCTCACTGGCCCCAAGGAGACGCCGCTCAAGGGCGACAAGCAGGAATTCATCGAGAAGGTGCGCAAGGCGCTGTTCTTCAGCAAGATCGCCTCCTACGCTCAGGGTTTCGCCCAGATGCGCGCCGCTTCTGACCAGTACGAGTGGGATCTCAACTACGGCGAGGTCGCCAAGCTGTTCCGCGCCGGCTGCATCATCCGTGCTCGCTTTTTGCAGAAGATAACCGACGCCTATCAGGAAAATCCCGAGCTCAAGAACCTGCTGATGGCGCCGTATTTCGGTGAGATCGCCGGCAACTATCAGCAGGCGCTGCGCGACGTCGTCGCCCATGCGGTCCAGAACGGCATCCCGGTGCCGACGTTCTCCTCGGCGATCGCCTATTACGACAGCTATCGAGCCGAAACGCTGCCGGCCAACCTGATTCAGGCCCAGCGCGACTTCTTTGGCGCCCACACCTACAAGCGCGTCGATCGGGAAGGGACGTTCCACACCGAGTGGCTGCAGGACTGACGGAGACGGATCGATGGCGGAACTGGAGCGGGATCGGGTTCGCGAGCACTTGGCAGGTAACACGCCGCCTGTGCTCGACGAGAGCGCCAAGGCGCACTATCAGGAGCGTATCGCGGCGCAGTTGAAGGCCCGCCATGCGGTACTGGTGGCGCACTACTACACCGATCCCGAAATCCAGGCGCTGGCGGAAGCGACCGGCGGCTGTGTGGCCGATTCGCTGGAGATGGCGCGCTTCGGCAAGGATCACCCGGCGACGACGCTAATCGTCGCTGGCGTGCGTTTCATGGGCGAGACGGCCAAGATCCTGAGCCCGGAGAAGCGGGTCTTCATGCCGACGCTGGAGGCGACCTGCTCGCTGGATATCGGCTGTCCGGCCGATGCCTTTTCCGACTTCTGCGATCAGCACCCGGATCGCACCGTGGTGGTCTACGCCAATACCTCGGCGGCAGTGAAAGCCCGCGCCGATTGGGTGGTGACCTCTTCCATCGCGGTCGAACTGATCGATCATCTCGATCGGCAGGGCGAGAAGATCCTGTGGGCGCCGGATCGCCACCTGGGCAACTATGTCCGCGAGCGAACCGGAGCCGACGTGCTCTGCTGGGACGGCGAGTGCATCGTCCATGACGAGTTCAAGGCCAAGGGCATTGTCGAGCTCAAGGCGCTGCATCCGGAAGCGGCGGTGCTCGTGCATCCGGAATCCCCCGCCTCGGTGGTGGAAATCGCCGACGTGGTCGGCTCGACGTCGCAGCTGATCGCGGCGGCGCAGCAGCTCGACAACCCCAGCTTCATCGTCGCCACCGATCGCGGCATCTTCTACAAGATGCAGCAGCTGATGCCCGACAAGACCTTCATGGCCGCGCCCACGGCAGGCAACGGTGCGACGTGTCGCAGTTGCGCCAGCTGTCCGTGGATGGCGATGAACGGTCTCGAGAACACCCTGGCGGTACTCGAAGACGCCAACGGCTGCGGTCAGGAGATTCACGTCGACTCGGAAATCGCCGCCCAAGCGCTCGTGCCGCTGGATCGCATGCTCGAGTTCGGGGCCGAATTGAAGCGGCGCTAGTCTTCATACGGAGCCTGGGATCTGGGCGGTCGTCACAATAAAGAAAGCCACGGAAGTGCCTGTCCGGTTTGACACCGAGACGGGCATTTTTAATGCGAACGAAGGTGGCAGAGCCGAGAAGACAGGGCTGGAACAAAAACCAGGCTAAAAGTGGTAGTTGATGAACAGGCCGGCACGGAACTGGGTGGAATCGCCGATATCGTCGACGATCGGGCTGTCGGCGGCGTCGCCGGTCAACTGCGTGACACCCAGCAGCCCGGTGACTGACCACTGCCGCGTCACATAATAGCTATAGGTGGTGGCCAGTCCGGCGGAGAAATAACCGTCATTGGCGTCGTAGGCATCGATCCCGGAGCGGGCACTTTCCCGATTCGACACGCTGAATAGATCATCCGCCCAGTCGGCGCTGGTATAAGTGAAGCGAGGACCGATTGTGAACGCGGCACGCTCGCCAACCTTGGTCACATAGTCCGCCTTGAAGCGAATCCGGTAGCCGTCGAGATCGCCTGTAAAGGGCGTCTGCGCCGAGGCGCTATAGCGCCAGTTGGCGTCGTTGTAATTGACGCGCAGGCCGGCGGTGGCGCCGCCGTCGACGTCGTCGAGATCCTTGATGTCATCCTCGTTTTCACGACCCAGGGCGTAGCCGATGAACGGCGCGACGCGCCATTTGTCCTGGCGAATCACGTTCCAGCCGATACCGTCTTCCAGGCTGGCGAAGAAGGCATCACCGTAAGTGAGGTTGAACGTGGGCCACGGCGTGGTGTGGTAATCGTCACTGCCCAGATATTTGGGCCAGTATGCCGCACCGCCGCCGATCGCGCCCTTCAGTTGCGGTTGCGCGGCCTGTGCCGCTGATGCTGTCAGTAACCCAAGTGCAGCGATCCAGCCATAGCGAAAAATCGGTGACATGCCATTCGTCCCTGAGTGGAAGGTTCATGCGTTAGTGGGAGCCAAAACATACTTGGGGTGCCCGTAAAACACCAGTTTATCAATACGCCTTTACATCGCCTCCGAGAATCTTCGTGCTGACGATCTCCGGCGACGTGTAATCGGCGAATCCTGCTTCCCGTTGAGATGCCGCTGGCCTACGCTGAAAGCAGTAATCGGTGAAATCATCTTGGGAAGGCCGTGGGGACACGACCGATCGATAATGACGAACAACGGGGAATGACGGATGCGACTCACTTCGACGCTACGAAACAGCTTGATGGGCAGTGCGGCGCTGCTGACACTGAGCGCCTGTACCAGCGGGCCGGTAGAACAATCGGTCACTACCTATCTGAATTGCGATGACTTGAAAACGGCCGTCGCCAGCGCGGATAACGGTTTCGACGACATCAAGCGCGGCTCCCGCACGACTCGCTACGGACAAATATGGAGAAGCTCCGCCCAGGCCTTTAATGATGCTTGTTCCATCGTTTCCGCCAGTGGACCGACTTATTACACCTGTTCGGGAAGTGTCGAATCCGATGCGGGCGAGTCGCAGTTGGAAGCGGCGAGCGACGGCATTGGTCAGTGTCTGGGATCGGCGTGGTCGTCTTCATCTCCGGCAGCGGGAGAAACCGATTTTCAGCGTCAGGATGGTAGCGGGCCGGCGCTCAAGCTCAAGAGCTTCGAAAATGATCGCGGTGCGCAGATGGTGATGATGCGGATCGATCCGTAAATCTTGAGTCAAAGCCACAGCGCCTGTCGATTCAGATGTCGATAGGCGCCACCTCTATCTCCTAAAATCCGCTCTCACGAATAAAGATCGCCGCTATCCAGTTGCCAAACTGGCCTACGAGACTCTCCTGCTCAGCGTCGACATGCAGCTGGCCACGCGCCTGGCGTGACTCTGGCCAGGGAGAGTCCACTCGTGCCTTGACCGCGAATAGCGGTCGCTCCAGACGGAGTTCGCTGGGTTGGTCCCGAGAGCTTTCGGAGAGCGTGAGCGGACCGCCCTGACGATCGGCCAGCATGGGTTGCTCCAGCAAGGTGCTGCGCGTCGGCGCGATGTCGATGAGCTCACCCTTGAGTGGTGCCGTCTGCCCCTCGACGAAGAAGCTGACGGGATTGCCAACCGATACACGGTGGATCTGATCCTGATCGATATAGGCCTCGATGACCCAATGCGCCGGATCCAACAGCACGCCGAGAGGTTCTCGCGAGCTGAGCCATTGCCCCGGTGCCAGTTCCGTATTGAGTTGCTGCCATTGGCCTGGGAACGGCGCAGTTAGCGTGAGCCGGGTGATCTCTTTTTGCGAGGCTTCCATATTACGCTTGCCCAGATTGCGGCGCGCGCGCGCGGCGCTGTCGATGGCCAGACGCTGCGGATTATCGAGAAGCCCAGCGAGTTCGGCATCGAGATTCACCAGGTGCGATTGCTGAGCGGCCAGATCCAGCTGGATGTCCGGCTCTGTCATGCGAATCAACGGAGTTCCGGAGCTGACCTGACCGTCGGGCGTGCGTTCCTGAAGGCGCGCCGGGAAGGGCGCGTAGAAGGTAATTTCGTGCTCTGCGCGGATCACCCCCGGTCCACTGACGCTGGTCCGCCAGGGAATACAGGCCAAGGCGATCAGCGCCAGTAACAGCAGCAGCCAACCCAGACGATAGCGGCGAGACACATTCTGGCGACGAGACCACCAGTGTGAGAGTTCGCGAGTGATGGGCATGATGATGAACCAGGCAATTTCGACACAGAAAAGAACGATGCCGAGTGCTTTGAAGAACAGGGCATAGACGGCGATAGCGATACCCAGAAAAAGCACCAGACGGTACAGCCAGGTCAAAAAGGCGAAGCCCACTAGGGCTGCGCGTCGGCGCGGAGGAAAAGCTTCGGGCCATGCGTCGTCAAGGCCGAGAAGACGGCGTCTCAGCCACGTCCTGGCCTGGCCGCCGGCGCGCTCATGCAGGTTGGGAAAGTCGAGCAGATCGGTGAGGATGAAGTAGCCGTCAAAACGCATGAACGGGCTGGCGTTGAGCGCCAGCGACAACACCCAACTGGTGGTGGCCAGATAGAGTAGAGCGCTATTGACGGCGCTGGGCTCCGTCAGCACCCAGCCCAGTGTGGCAAGCCCCGCCAATCCTAATTCGGTTAGAATCCCGGCCGAGGAGATCGCCAGCCGCTGCCGGGCGCCTTTCAGCCGCCAACTTTCGCCGGTGTCTGTGTAAAGCATCGGCCACAATACGATGAAGGCGACGCCCATGTGGGCCACTTTGACGCCCAGACGAGTCGCCACCAGTGCGTGGCCTAGTTCATGCAACGACTTGGCGACTACCAAGGCGCAGGCGAAGCTGACCAGACCTGAAAAGGAGAAGGCCTCGACCACCGAATGGGTAAACAGATCCCAGCGCTGCATCACCATCAGCAGGCCCGATACGGTCAATACCAGAACCAGCGCGACGCAAGTTCGGGTAAACAGCCACGGCGTGACTCGGGCGAGCCGCTGCAGTCCCCGCTGAGGATGAACCAGTGGTAGGCGGAAGAACAGATAGTGGTGCAGCCACCACGTCACACTGGCCCAGGGCGAACCCTGATTGGCCTTTGCCGCCATTTCATCGATTCGCGCGCGGTCCGGCCGCAGCAGTTGATGGCGGCCCAGAAAATCCAGCAGCTCGAGAACCTGTTCGGCGCTGGGGTCGAGTGCCGTCTGTGTGGAGACCTGCGCGCAGATCCGCTCGGGCGTCTGCCCCCAGCGCAACAGGCACTCGAACTCCAGCCAGCCGATACGATAGAAGCGATTGGTGACCGGGTCCTCGATCGACCAGACGGGTTCGCCACTGCGCCCGATACCGGCATCGACAAGCTGAAGGTCATCACGCAAAGGCGGCACGGAGGCGAATAACCGGGGATCCAAGCTCGTCTGCGGATCATCGGCTGGCGGGCGCGGCTGATCGTCCCTATTTCCAGTAACGGTTGCGGCAACCGTCGTTGCAGGATTCGTCGCGGGCGCCATGTTGGGGGTCACCACCCTGTCCAGGCGCGTAGTGCCGAAAGCGGGCGTCGCAGCAGGTAATAGCCGAGGGTGACGTCGTCACCATAGACCTTGGCGGTGCCATGCAATCCCAGCCGGGCGTGCTCGGGCTCGTCATCGATGGACGCTAGCAGCCGGTAGGCGGCAATGCCATTGTCGTCAGGCCTGGCCTGATAGCTGGTTTCTTCAATGACGCCGTGGATGGGGGCCAGCGGATAGGCGGTCAGGAACAGGGTGACATCGGCGCCAGGGTCGAGGGCGATGGCATCGGCAACGGCTAACTGGATTTCCATCTCCGGCTGAGCAGGATCGGCCAGTCGCAAGATCCGCTCGCCGATGGTCACCGGTCTTCCCTGCCAGTCGTCGATATCCCGATAGACTGCGATGCCATCGCGAGGGGCGCGAACCAGCGTCCGCGCCAGTTCGGCCTCGACCGCTTCCAATTCGGCCCGGCGTTGATCGCGCTGACCGCGCAGACGCGTCATCTCGGCCAGGCTGGTACGATCGTCAAACGCCAAACTGCCGGCGGCGTCCAGTTCCGCCTCGGCGACTCCGAGCCGCTGTTGAAGCACCGCCGCCTGACTCTTGAGGCTCGTCGTGTCCAGACGCAATAATGGCGTTCCCGCTGTCACCGCCTGATTGGGGCGAACCAGCATTTCTGCCACGACGCCGTCCAGCGGGCTGGTGACCACGATCGCATCGCGTGAAATTACCTGCGCGGGCGCTAGCGCTGACTGGCGGATCGGCACGAACATTGCCGCCGCTACGATGACGACGACCAGCCACGCCAGTTGCTTGCGTGGCAGTCTCCACCCCTTGCGGCGAGGAGTCAGCGCTTGCCAGCAATAGGCCCAGGTGGAGGCAAGCCCCGGCATCTGTTCTCGAACTGCCTGAGGTGGCGGCTGGTCGAGCAGAAAAACTGCGAGAGCGAGCCTCTCACCGCCTTGATCATGCAGCGGCACACACCAGAGTACGCTGGGCCACCATTGCGCCCATCCTTCCACAATGACATCCGGCGGCGTGAGTTGATCGCGGATCAGAACTCGGGGCGTGCTGTCTTCGAACTCCTGATTCAGCCAGCGAGTGGCCTGCTTCAGCCAGTTGAGATAGGGCGTCTGCTCCTGGGGCGTCGCTAGCCCGGAGACGCACATCACGCTCGGCGAAGATGCAACGGGTACCAGCAATAGCCCTTGGCGAAAGCGCAGCAACGGATAGGGATCGTTGGCGATGGAAAACCCCAGACCAGCCAGGGTCGAGGCGGCCATGGCGCGGTCACGTAACTCGGTGACCGCCGCGATGAGCGACGGTGGACTCGGATGTTCGCTGGCGCTCATCGGCTACTCTGACGGCTTGGCGACGGTTTCAGGGCTTATGGAAGAGCCGGTGGATGAGCTGACGGATGGACTCGTCGAAGAGCCGACTGAAGCACTCATCGACGCCGTCCCGGTCATGCCGGCCATAAGATCGGCATGGGACGCATCCAATTTAGCTTCGAGCTCTACCGTTTGCGCCACCGCATCGATGCGAGCGCTGATCGCGCTCAGCGTCGCGCTATACGTCTTCCCGGTTTCATTGACGCGTACCGATAGCGCCTGACCGGTCGTCAGCCTTGGCAGCAGCTCGGAGGGGGCGGTCAGCCTTACCTTCAATGCACCATCGCCGACCAGATCGATCAGCGATGTGCCGCCCCCCACGGTCTGAAACGGTTTGACGTGTAGTTTGGCGATGCGGCCCGAAAATGGCGCTACCAGCGTGCAGCGGTCACTCTGGGCGGCGGCGAGACTCAGCGAGCTGTTGGCCTTGTCCACCTCAGCCGCTGATAGTGCGACCTCCAGGTCGCCGACGGCGTCGAGCTTGCGCAGATTGCGCTTGGCTTGGGCGTTCAGCTTCGCCACGGAGAGCTCGGTGTTGGCAACGTCGACTCTGGCCTGCTCGATTCGGCAATCGAAACTGGCCAGTACGTCACCCTTGGCGACGGATTGGCCCAACGAGACGGGCAGCGTTTCCAGTGTGCCTTCCATCCGGCTCGAGAGCGTGGCCTCGACCTGTGGGGTGAGAAGCGCCCGCAGACGATAGTCGGAGAGTGGCTTCTGCGCATGCGCTTCGCTCGACTGCTCATCCAAGGGCATTTCAACCGATGGTGAAGCCAGCGCGCCTTGCTGAGCCTGCGCGTCAACGTCGATCAACAGAAGTGCTGTCATCAAGCTGGTCCACAGCAGGCGAGACGCCACTCTACGATCAGGCCGCATTGTCTCTCTCCGGTAGCGGCGCTTCGCGGTCAGATTGGCGGGAGGATGAGGGCGCTGGAAATGGCTCCCCGGCTTGGGATGCACGGTTCATCTCCGACGGCGTTCGGACCGGGGCTGGCAGCGTGAGCGCGGCTTCGTTCTGGTGCATGGTCATCATCCGCTCGATTTCGCTGGCCAGCGTGTGAATGTCGTACTGCTCTACGGTTTCCGGCAGTACGTCGAGGCCAATGGAATTGAATAATCGTCCCCACGCCGCCTGGGCACGCGAGTAGGCGGCTTCGCGCTGATATTCGGACAGCAGATAACGGCTCTCGGCACGGATGACTTCGAGTTCGGAGCCGATCGCGCTGGACGCTGCCGCCTTGGCGTAGGCCAGCAAATCCTGATCGACGTCCAGGCTCTGATCGGCGTAGTCGAGCTCTTCCTGGGCCAGGTGATAGCGCAGCGCGCCGACTCGAACCTGGGTCAGCACGGCCATCGACAACGCCGTGCGGCGCAGATCGTCGACTTCCGCCTGCGTCTTCTGGGCATTGTCGAGGTCGGGATATTGCAGCAGACGCAGCAGATTGAGCGAGACGTTGACGCCGCTCTGGGCCCAGTTGTTGTTGTACAGATAGTCGTTGGAGTCGTATTCGACACCTGCGCTCAGGGTGATGTTGGGCCACAGTCGCGCCTTGGCCGCCTCGAGATCGAGTTCGTTGACGCGTTTGCGATACCACTCTTCCATGATCTCCGGACGATGCTGTAATGCCAGGGTTTCCAGATATTCGACGTCGACCGCCTCCGGTGGCAGGTCGGGCTCCGGCTCGTCTGCCAGCTTCAACTGGGTGCCCGGCGGCAACGACATGAGTGCCGCCAACTCGGTTTGTGCCAGCTCCAGGTCCTGGCGGCGCGCGGTGAGCAGCGTGGTGGAGTCGAGCAGGGCGCGCTGGTATGCCAGCACTTCCTGGCGTGGCAGCAGGCCCTGATTTTGGGCCTGGCGCGCCGCATCCAGCGCCACTTCGGTCCGTGCCAGCAACGTATTCAACTGCGGGATCAATCGCTGTGCCGATAGCGCGCGCCAGTAGGCGTTACGCACGTCGCGCAGCACGTTCTGCGCCACTTTGCGGCGGCGCTCTTCCGCCATCAGAATCTGATCGGCTTTCTGCTGGTTTTCGTAGTAGGCCAGGCCAAAATCCAGCAGGCTCCAGCTCAGGCCGAGACCGGCGGTGGTGCGGTAACGCTCTTCCGAGGTCGAGGCACGCAGGCTCTCCTCGCCGTCCTCGATACCGATGGAGGTGCCGCCGGAATCATTGCTGCGATCGCTGTAACCCGCGTCGGCCACCAATTGTGGCAATAGCTCGTGACGGGAGACATCCTGCAGGTTCGAGGCCAGCGCGCTCTCCATCAGTTTGAGCCGGTAGTCGAGGTTGTATTTCAGCGCGCGAGCGGCAGCTTCGTAGAAGGTGATCGGCTGGTTGATCGGCTCCTGATTGCGATACATCTGCTCCTGATCGGCGATGGCTCGTTGGCGAACTTGCGCTTCGCTGTAGGGTTGGGGTTCCAGGCTCGAGCAGGCACTCAACGCCATGGTGGCGGCGATGGCTGCGCCGAGGGTCGTCAGGGGCGAGCGAATCATGCTTTGTCCTTATACTGTGATCCGAAATCGGACTCCATCAGGAGAGGCACCTGGCGCTGGTGAGAGGCCAGGAGCTGCTGGCGGAAGCTCTGTGCCACCGCTAGATGGGATGTCTGACTGGAATGTCGCGTCGAATGGCCTTCATTGGCCTGCGCGCGGCTATCGTCGACGCCGGTCGAGTCGAATGGCGGTGATGACCAGGCACTGTCATTGCCGTTCGCCGACCGCGATTGATCGCCGGTCTGACTGGTAGATTGATCCGGGGTGAGTTCGTTACTCGGCGGCTCGTCATCGCTGCTGGACGCACCGTCGCTGAATTGACCCTCTGACAATCCGAGTCGGGTGGGTGCATATAGCGACGGGTCCGGCAACAGCCCATCGGCGGTGAGATCGGTGCGGCCGTGGCGGCCCAGCAGTAGTAGCTGATCCTGCTCGGCGTAGCTGCGACTGAGCTCGATGCTGGCGCCGACGAATTGCCCCGGCACATCTGCCAGTCGGTCCCGCAGCGAGAGCGTACGAATCTCGAGCGGGCTCACCAGCCCGGGCTGCGTACCGTTGGACACCCGCAGATAGTTGGATATCTCGATATTGTTCTGCTCGACTTCCGGCGTCACGAAGACGACCGGATCGATATCCGGGAGCTCACCACCAATGCCTGGCGGCGGAATCAGCCCATCGGCATGAGGCCCGACGCTATCCCCCCTGACAGGAATGTAGGGCGCCGCAATATCCAGCGTGATACTGAGGTTGGCCGACGTGGTCGCACCCGTCGTATCGGCGACTCGATAAACGAACACATCGTTCAGTATTTGGCCGCGACCCGCCGCTCTCAGCACGTCCGGGTTCGAGAGGTCGATGGCGTATTCGTAGCGGCCATCGGCGTTCAACATCAGCGTGCCGTACTGCCCCTGCAAGACTTCGCCGGCCGGGCGCGCGGCACCGCCTCCCGCCGGGCGCATGTCGATGACGCGGAGACTATCGTTGGCGTCGACATCGCTATCGTTGGGCAGCACGTTGCCGATGGCTTGCGGAGAGGGCGTTTGGTCCGTGGCCAGATTGCTGTCGTCGGCGGCCATGGGCGTATCGTTGGCGCCCTGGATGACGACCGTCAGGCGGGCGCTGTCGGTTTCCCCTGCGCGGTCTCGCATGACGTAATCGAAGCGCTCGGTGAGTGTTTCTCCCGCCGTGCGCAGCGCCTGAACGTCGGGGTTGTCGTTGTCGACGAAATATTGGTAACTGCCATCGGCGTTGAGCGTCAGCGTGCCGTAGCGACCCTGAAGCGTCTCTCCGGCCTGGGCGTTCGTCGACGTGTTAGCCAGGGCGACGCTGATGACTGTCTTCGTTTCGCCGTACGCCGGACCGTCCACATCCGTGTCATTGGTCAGCACGTTACCCGTCGGGTCGACGCCGGTGGTGCTGTTGTCGACACCGCCCGCTTCGACGGCCGTGGCCGCGTCATCGCTGGCGATCGGGTTATCGTTGCGCCCGTCCAGGGTGATGGTCAGTTCGGCACTGGCCGTCGCGCCCCAGCGGTCGTCGATGGTGTAGGTGAATACGTCGGTCAGGGTTTGCCCGCTCTGTCGCAGCGCCTGCACCGCGGGATCGTCGTCGTTGATGTCGTAGCGATAACTGCCGTCCTCGCTCATCACCAGGCTGCCGTATTGCCCTTCGAGAGCGTTATCGAGCGAGCCATCCGAGCCGGTGTCCTGAGTACCACCGGTTCGGATGGCGATGACTTCGAGATTGGGGCCGAGCGCACCGGGGAAGGCGATGTCGTCCGGATCGCTATCATTATCCAGCACGTTGCCTGACGCAGGGCGGCCGGTGGTGGCGTTGTCGCTGCCGCCGGCTTCGATGGCCGTACCGGCGTCGGTATTGGCGACGGGGGCGTCGTTACGGCCGCGAATATAGACCGTCAGCTCAGCTGCATCGGTCAGATTGCCCTGGTCCTGAGCGGTGTAGGTGAAGTTATCGACCACGAAGTTGATCGGACCCAGGGCGGTGATCGCGGCATCATCGACCACATAGGTATAGCTGCCATCAGCCTGCACTGTCAGCGTGCCGTAGGTACCGACGATGTCCACGCCGCCCGCCTGCATGTTGGAAGCGACCGCTCCTTCTGCTTCCTCGCCGGCGCGTACGCCGTCCACCACCAGCGTATCGCCGTTATCCACGTCACTGTCGTTGTCGAGCAGATTGCCGGAAGGGTCGCGGCCGGGCGTGGGGTTCGACGGTGTATCCGCCACGGCCAGCGCGAGATCGTCAGCGGCGGTGGGGGCATCCCAGGCACCTTCGACCGTCAGTGTCAGCTGGGCGGTATCGTGAGCGCCGACCGTGTCGGCCATCTGATAAGTGAAGACTTCGTTCAGCGAGTCACCGGGTACCAGGGCCTGCACAGCGGCCAGGTCGTTGTCGACTCGATAGGTGAAGCTGCCGTCCGCATTGAGGGTCAGCGACCCGTATTCGCCCTGGACGACTTGAGTGTCACCACTAGTGTCGCCGACCGTGACAAAGCGTCCGCCGTCGTCTGTCGATCCCGTGCGAATGCCGACGACCTGCAGGGTGTCACCAACGTCGACGTCGCTATCGTTGTCCAGCACGTTGCCGCTGCCATTCTGGCCCGCGGCGCCGTTGTCGGTCCCGCCGGCTTCCGCTGCTGTGGCGCTATCGTTGGTGGCTATCGGATTGTCGTTGCGGCCTTCGATGGTGATCGTCAGGGTGGCGCTGCTCTCGCTGCCGAGAGTATCGACAGCGGTGTAGGTAAAGATCTCCGTCAGCGTATCGGATGACGTTCGCAGCGCCTGTACAGCGGGATCGTCGTTATCGATGATGTAGCTGAATTCACCGTTTGCGTCGAGCGTCAGCGTGCCATAGGCACCGTTCAAGGTGTCACCAGGACTGGCATTGCTTGAGGTATCAGAGCCTTGGGAAAAGCCATTGACCGTCAAGTCCTGGCCATCGACATCACTATCGTTGTCGAGCACGTTGCCGCCGCCATCGCGTCCTGGGTTGGCATTGTCGAGTCCGCCGGCCTCGATGGCAGTGGCGGTATCGTCGACCGTCGACGGCGGGTCGTTGGCCCCCGTCACGGTGACATCGAGCTGAGCCAGATCGACGTTGCCGTCACTATCGACGATGCGATAGGTGAAGGTTTCGCCAAGGGTCTCTCCGGCCGGCAGGCGCTGAACGTCAAGATTATTGCCGTCGACCTCGTAGCGATAGCTGCCGTCGGCCCCCAGGGTCAACGTGCCGTAAAGGCCGGCAATGGCGGTTCCATCGCTGTCGGCGGTAGACCCCGGGTTGACGTCAGTCAGACTGCTACCGGCTGACTCGCTACCCGGTCGGATGCCGTTCACGCTCAGCGTGGTATTGGGGCGATCAATCGCGTCGACATCGCTGTCGACGCCATCACCGTCATCGTCGGTGATCACGTTGCCGGTGCCGGCCCCACCCGGTGTGGCGCCATTCGTCGACGGCGCCTGAGCCGTGGTGTCGTTGTCGGTCGCCACGGGCGCATCCTGGTTGCCCTCCACGGTGATGACGAGGTTGGCGACACCGTTCAGTCCCGCGGCATCCGTGACCCGATAGCTGAAGGCCTCCGACAGTGAGTCCCCCGCGCCCAGGCGCTGCACATCGGTATTGTCGTCGTCGATTTGATAGCGATAGCTGCCGTCGGCACCGATCGTCAGCTTGCCGTACTGACCCTCGATCACGCTACCGCTTGTACTGTCGGTGTCGTCATCCACGGCCTCGAAGGCGCCCGAGGTGTTGTCATCGCCCAGGCGAATACCGCTGACCTCACGGGTTTCGCCTGCTCGATCCACGTCGGTGTCGTTGTCGAGCACATCGCCGGTGGCATCCTGGCCGCCGCTGCCATTGTCGACGCCGCCGGCCTCCGTGGCGGTACCGCTATCGTCGACGCCGACCGGCGTATCGTTGGCGCCATTGATCGTGACCGTGATGGAGGCGGTCGATGTCAGGCCACCCGCATCGGTGATTTCGTAGGCGAAGGTCTCCTGCAGCGTATCGGATGCCGTTCTCAGCGCCTGAACGTTGGCATTGTCGTTATCGACGAGGTATTGCGCAAAGCCGTCGCTGCCGATCACCAGCGTGCCGTAACTGCCGCTGATGTCGAGCGGTATTGCCGGGTTGGCGTCGACGAGCTCGAGACTGCCGGCGTCGATACCCGCCTGACTGACGCGCAGCGTGTCGCCGTTGGTAGCGATATCGATGTCGGTGTCGTTGTTCAGCACGAATCCGTTGGGATCGACGCCAGGGATATTGTTGCCAGTGCCGCCGGCTTCAACGGCAATGGCGGTATCGTCATTGGCCACGGGCGCATCGTTGACCGCATTGATGGTGATGGTGAGCGTGTCGATATCGATGAGATCGTCGTCCGACGATTCGCCGGGAATCCCGTTCCCCTCGCTGCTATCGGGGTTGTCGCCGAAGTTCCCATGATCATGGGTGGTGATGGTCAACGTGTCGGTGCCGTTGACGTTGGCGTTGCCGAGATAGCTGAGGCTGGCGAGTGTCGTATTGATCTCGTCGACGGTGCCGCTGAGCGTGACGGTGTTGCTGTTGTTGCCCGCGATCTGCGACCCGCCGGCATTGGCGATGGCCAGCGTGCCTTGGGTGACGCTCAACACCACTTCGAGATCATTGGCTCCGGCCTGATCCGAGGAATCCCGCGCATCCGGATCGCTGATCGAGAGCCCGTCGATAGCGATGGACGTATCTTCGTCGCCGCTGGGCGCGTCAGTCGGCAGATCGTTGACCGGGGCGTCGTTGAGTTCGACATAGCCGATATCAGCGTCGTCGGTGCCGCCGTCAGCAAGGTTGATCTCGACAGAGGTGAGGCTGCCATCGCCGTAATTGCCGCCGTCGCTATCGACTCTGGCGCGCACGTCACCGGCCGAGGTGTTCGGATCGGTGTCGGTGAAGTTCTCGGCGCTAGTGATGCGATAAAGGCCGGTGGGGAGGACACCGAACTGGTATTGGCCAAGCGTGTCGGTGGTATCGATGAATTCCGCGTCGTCAGTGTTACCGAATATACCGTCACTGCCGGCCCAGGTCAGGGTGACCGTGCGACCCGTGAATCCGGCTTCGTCATCGTCCTGCACGCCGTTGGCGTTTTGGGTATCGTTCCACAAGGTCCCTGAAATCACGCCCAGGCCGGCACCGCTGGTCAGAATGTAGTCATTGGGACTTCCGCCGATGCCATCATCGCCATTGCGTTCACCATCTTCGGCCCCGTCGGTGTCGCCCACGTCGGTTCCGCTGAAGCTTTGAAAATCTTCCGGCAGGCTGGACCAGGTCAGCGTGGCCTGTGCATCGGTCGGGCTGATCACGCTGTCGTTGGGTACCTCGACGCTATAGGTCACTTCGATCGAGGTGCCAGGATCGAGCTGGTCGAAGCCAATCGAAACACCGTTCGGATCATTGACCAGGCTGACGCCGTCCGGCAACGAGTCAGGCTCGTAGTCCTGACCATCGATGGTCACGTTGGTGACGCTATAATTGGTACCAGCGGGAAAGCTATCGCTGAGCATGACATCGTAAGCCGGCGCGCTGCCATTCTGAGTGAAGTTCAGATCAACCGTGGCGTTGCCTGTGGCTTCCCCCGCATTAGGATCGAAAGCGGTCACGGTCTTGTCGAGGCCGTTGAAGCCTGGCTCGACAATCTGCTCTGTGATCGTTGTGCTGGGCGTTTCGGTGCCATCGCGGCTTTCGGTAACGGTCATGCCAAGCGTCTGGCCGGCGACATTGCTGGCGACGTTAGCCACGCGGACGTTGAACTCCAGCGAGATGCCTTCCTTGTCGGCGTCATTGTCGGCGTTGATCAACTGACCTAGCTCGATGGTCAGAGTCCGGCCGTCAGACGATATCGAGTAACGGCCTGGGTCCAATGTTCCTGCGGGGCCGTTGCCGAGGTCAGCGGGAATGTCGCCGGCCTCCACAGACTGATCGTTGCCGTTGATGCTATTCGCACCGGTATCCAGATCGCTGCTCAATCCGTCCTGATTGGCGATAAAGGCCATCAGAATCTGGTTGGCGGTTTCTGGCGGAATCGTCAGGCCCTCTTCGACTTGAATCGTCAGCTGATAATTGTCGATAGAGCCTTCGGGGATGAGCGCCACCACGCGATAGCGAATGATCTCGCCGACTGCGACGTCCTCACTCGGCCCGCTGGTCGGGTCGGCCGCCGCGGTGTCGTCCAGGCCTCCAATCCGCGACACCCGCAACGCCTGAGCGACAGGGATGGTCAGCGTATCGCTGCGCTGGTAATCGTTCAGCACGCCGCTATTCAAGCTGCCGTCCACGCCGGTGCGTTCGCCGGCAGCGTTGGCCGGGCTCTCCGAGTCATTGTCCAGGCTGGTCCACTGGACCTCGGCGGTGCTGGTCAGGCTAGTGACATCGGCCGCGGTAGCGGCCACGTTGCCCGTCAACGTGACGACGATGCTCTCGCCGTTTGCCAGATCGATGTCGGCGCCATCGACGGATTTCAGCACGCCGTCGACGATCTCGAAATCACCAGCAGCCGCGCCGGTAATTTCAGCGATGTCGATACCGTTTAGCTGGTCTGGTAACTGCGTGTTCAACGTGAGGCCAAAGGCGTCGATATCGGAAGTGTTGCTCAAGGTGACGTTGAAGGTGACGGTATCACCTTCATCCACGCCGACGCCGAGGTCGGCCACAGACGGTACGGTCAGGGTCTGTTCCACATCGACGGTGGGCTCTACCAACGTGGTGGAGGCTTCGTCGCCGCTCAAGGCGATATCGCGATCCACCGCGCTGTCGTTATTACCAGCATCGCCATTGACGGTGTCGCCGTCGATATCGGAGTACGTCAGGCGGGCGCTGTTATCGTGCGTGGTGCCGGATTGACTGCCGGGCGTGGTTTCACCTTGATTGCCGAGCGTGTTGGCGGCGATCAGGCGCAAACGGACCACGAAGCTGTTGTTGTTCGTTGCGTTATCGTCATCGACGCTGCTGGCGTCGATGACGAGGCGGCCATCGGCAGCATCGAAATCCCCGGCCGTCAACGTTCCTGCGAAGTCGTTATCGATGGCGTCACTGCCCGCGGCCGTGGTGATGAGCTCATACCCGTCGCCGCCATTGAAGCTGCCGTCCAGTATCATGCCGGCGGGGATCAGATCATCGACGCTAAGGCTTTGCGTGGTGCCTTCCGGCAGGGTGACGACGATGTCGTAGGTCATGGTCTCGCCGACGACCAGATTCGCATCGTTGGTGTGCGCCTCGCTGGAGTCGTCTTCGCTCAGGCTGCCGTCGGCGAAGTCGATCCGAATCGCCGGTGCGGCAACCTGTTGAGTGGCATCGTCGGTCAGGTCGATGGGGGTAAAGTCGCTGCCGTTATCGACGCTGGCATATCGGTTCAGCGTCGCCGTGGTCCCCAGTGTGCGGCTGGCGGCCACGGCGCCCATCACTTGCACGTCGTAGGCGATGACGACCAGGTTAGTGCCACTGTCGTCATTGGCGGTGCCCGCGCGGCCGGCCTGCAACGTGGCAAGGCCGCCGGCATCCAGCAGGTTGATGGTGTTGCCGTCGACTTCGTAATCGGTGCCTTCTGTCAGCACGGTGGAGCCGTCGCCGAGGGTCAGCGTCAGGTTGGCGAGATCCAGGCTGCCGTTCGTGAACGTCAGATCCGGAGGCAGGGTGATCGACGTCGAGACGTCGAAGGCGCCGCCACCACCGGTATTCTCCAACACGGTGGCTAATCGCAGACTGTCGCCCGCGTCAATGTCACTGACGTTGCCGTCGACGACCGAGGGATCGGTAATCGGATCATTGAACGGCACTCCCGAAGTGAGCGGGGCGTTCCAGCTACCGCTGGCTCCTGTGAGCGTGCCGTGGGTCGTACTGACGACGCCATGGGTGATCGAGACCACCGGCTCGGCGACCGACTGCACCTTGGCCACGTCTTCGGAGACCAGCTCGTTCTTGTCTAGCGTCGTGGTCTGTTTCGACTGTGCCAGGATGTCCAGCGAGCGATTGTCGGCGAACGGCTGGTCACTCACCGTCATGGTAAAGCTGACGGCAATCGTGCTGCCGCCGAGCGCTTCGGTGGCGTAATCCTCGAAGGTGAAGATGACGGCGTTGCCCGGGCCGCTTTCGACGCTTTCGATAGCACCGGGATGGGTATTGTCGGCGGCTATCTCCCAACTCCCCGGGCCGTCACCTTCTGACCAGTCAATGTCCGAGACATCGAGCAGTGGCAGCGGCAGATAAGCAATGAACTGCAGATTTTCGTGATCACCGGTCACCAGTTCATAGCGCAGGGTAAAGGTGACGTCTTCGCCCGGCGCGAGTTCGGTGTCGCCACCATCGATGCTGATATCGACCGTGCTGGTGGGAATATCGAAATTGGTAGATGAATTGTCCGACTGGTTTTCGCCGCTGAGGTTGTTGGCGTCGATCAGAACCGAGCCATCGACTAATGCATCGTTGCCAAGGCTGTCGCCCTCATTGATCTCGGGATGGTCTTCGTCAGTGACGTAGCTCTGACTGATCAGCGCACTGTAGCTAATGACCGCCGAGGTGGCAGTGCCATCGATGGTGTTATCGAAGGCCGCATCTCCTACCAAGCCACCCACCAATCCATTCTGATCAGGAAAGGCTTGCTGCATCGAAGCGGCGATATCGAACACCAGTGTCGTGGTGCCGTCATCGTTGGTCGTTTGGGTATAAATCAGATCGACATCGACACTATCCGCGCCGACGAAGGTCACCGTCATCGAGGGCGGAGCGTCAGTCGTATCCAGAACCTGACCATTGCCCAACGTGTCGGTGACGCTGAATTGGCCTGTATCCTGAGTGTCGTTACCGAAGGCAAAGTAATCCGAGAGCGCCACGTCGAGTCGATACGCCAGCGTATCGCCGGGGCTGATACCGCTGCTGCCGGTATCGATCGCGATCGTGGCGCTCTTTTCCAGGGTGATGGATTTAGCGGTGAAGGAAACCGACTCGCCGACGCCATCGAAGGCGATCTGATTGTTGTTATCGGGATCCTGATCGCGCGGATCCTTCGGTGTCCAGGCGCCCGTGCCCGTCGGCGCACCGAAGGTGATCGTCACATCGTCGCCGGTGGTCGGGTTCAACACCGGGTTGCCGTTGGCGTCGCTCTCCGGCACGTAGAAATCGACTCGGCTGGAAGTCTCCGTCTGCAGGGTGTCGTAGGTGACCGTGTACTCCGTGAGGAACACGTCATCCCGGGCGATCAGCGTATTGATCGCGGCCTGTCCGTTGACCACCCGCCCGCTGGCTAGCGTGATGGAACTCAATGTACCCGTACCCGGATCGATCGCCGTCACCTGCACGTTGGTCGGGATCGGTTGGGTGATGGTCACGTCGGTCAAGGACTGTGTGTCCACACCGGCCCCCGCCGGTCTTACCGTGGTGGTCAGGCTATGGGTGTAATTTTCGCCGCTGGCCGTCTCGTTCTCATCCATATCCAGCGCCTGCTCGACGGCGATGACGGTGGGGGACACGGTGAAGACCACAGATTCCGTGCCAATCAGGCTGGGATCATTGCCGGGGTTATCGAGCGCGTCATTGCCCAGCTCGAAACCGCCCACGGCGGTGATATCGAGATTCGGTGATCCATTGACCGCTGCCGTATCGGCCAGGTCGCTGAGCGTGGCGTTGACGCTAACGACGATGGCGGGCTGGTCCTGCGTCACACTGGCGAAAGGCAGCGAGATGACCACCAGCGTGTCGCCGGCTTGATAGCCATAGTCCGCAGCCTGAATCACCAATGCGTCGCCATTGGCATCCTTGGCGAACGGGTGTTGGGCTTCGCCATTGGCATCGAACGTGACGCTTTGGAGATCGAGACTGCCGCCGAGATAGCTGGCCGAGTTGATGGTGATGCCGTCATCGACTTCGGCGCCGGCGCCATCCTTGCCCGTGGTGGGGACGAGCAAGTTGATGAAGGGCGCGTAACCCTCCTGACTGGACGCGGTTTCGAAGTTGACGGTGAAGTTGAAGTCTTCCCCCAATGGCACGCTGTCACCGGAAGAGGGCAGGCTGACGCGGGGATCGGCATCGGCCAGCAGGCTATCCATGCTGGTGAGCCGGAAAAGATCCAGCCCGGATGGCTGGTCGAGATCGCCAATGGTCGTCTCGAGTTGCCAGTCGCCATTCAAGCGTAGCGCGCCGGTGTCATCGTCGGAAGCGCCCACATCGGCTTCGGTCACTTTAGCCAGTGAATCGACCAAGGTCGCCCCAGTGTTGTCTGCACCGATGCGGCAACCGTATAGCAGGAGATCGGCATCAGCGGTCAAGGCGTCGCGCCATTGACCTAAACGGCCTTCGAGAGAGTCCAGGGTGTCGCTGGCGACACGCGTACTGCCTAACTGGAACTGTCCGGCAGCCCCGTGGCTGAAAATTTCGATGCTCTGCACATGGTCCATGCCGGCAAGTGCGGAGGTGATGGCATCGACCCCATCCTGCTCGGCCTTGACCACCAACAGTTCTGTGGATGTCCTGGCGCTATCGACGATGGCCTGGCGCTGCTCGGGGTCGAGGCGGGCATCGATGACGATCAGATGGCTCTTGCTCTGTTCGTGGGTGGATTGAGCCTCTGCGCCCTCTCTTGCCCCCGAATCCGTAACGGCGTGATGCGTGTCACCGTCCTTCGTCGCTGCGTGATCGGTATCTGCCATGTCGACTGCAACGGCAGCGGCACCATCGAACAGCAGGCGGGGTTCGAGTGCCAACAGGCGTGACCGAGGTAGTGTTCCCTTCATGAACTCTCCAGCGGCAAGTATTATTTTTTGCCCTACCTGTCCAATGGCCTAAAGGGCGAGGGTAGAGGTGTTCTTAAGGCCAATAATTAGAATAGTCGTTATTTAATCTGTCTTGTGAATGACTTTAGTAGAAATAAATTTATCTATACTAATTAAAGTTAGAAAGGGTGTTGTCGAGGAAAAACGCAATAAACTCAGCGATGTATTTGATGATTTTAATAGTGAATCGATATTGATGTTTTTACTATAAGCAGTTTCCAGGGATGTCTTAAATTATTTAATTGTAAAATTATGTTTCGTGATGGTATTTTTGCGACGTTGCTATTGGTACGGACAGACATTTTCATGTGCTTTGCATGCGGGCATGGAATGACTTCTGTAGGTGTTATCAATAAATCAATATAAACAAAAGCTTATATTGATGTGTGGCTTTGTTGGTTCTCGATTTTGTCCGAACGACCTGGGTCCGTGTTTTCGTCTGAAGGTGCTTCCGGTTTGGAAGTGGTAGTGAAAGCCAGGGGTAAGCCAGAGATGCACAGTCGAAGCGACTTGGCGTATCCGGTCTTATCGCTGCGTGAAATGGTAATCAGGAAATAGCACTGCGTGGCGACCAACCTGGCAGCAGCATTCCGGCGCTGGCCTTCATTGTCACGCCGCCTGCCGAGGCTCGGGCATCTCCGAGACCAATTGGCGCGCGAAATCGGTCAGCATTTGCCGGACTTCCGCATGACTCTCGGGTGCCCAGCGTACGACGACCTCTGCCAAACGTGCCCGAAACCGCGCGGTGAGCTGGATGATCAGCTCATGCCCGGCCGGCGTGGCAGACAAGGTCTCGTCTTCCTGCCGAGCGATCAGGCCGCGCTCCGTCAGGCGTTTCGAAATCTGGGCGAGAGTGGCGTCTCGTCCATTCGGCTTGGCGGCCTGATCGCTGTCGGCGCGCACGGTCTGCAACAGCAGCCAGGCCTCTTGCGGCGACAGATCCGCCTTGAGGCTCTCCAGAATTCGCCGCATGGCTTCCCAGCGATTCGGCCCGGAAACCGCGATGGAGATAATCCTCTCCAGCTCCTCCAGTGAAGAGGCCTGACGCGGCATGGCGAAGCTGTCGGTTAGATCGGAGGCGGTCGTACCGTCGCCCACGGTCTCGCGCAACGGTATCTCGGGGAGAAGCAACGTGAGCACGAAGCTCAGGGCTGCAAGAGCCGCCGCGATCAAAAATACCGGGCTCAGTGCATCGGAATAGGCCACGCGGTAGAGCGTACGGATATTGTCCGGTAAGGCCAGAATACCGGCGGGGTCCGACACGATCTCAGCGCCTTCGGGCAGGCCTTGCGCCAGCCCTGATGCCAGACCGACAGCAAATATCGTCCCGGCGGCCGCGACCCCCAGGGCTGCGCCGATGGATCGAAAAAGCGTGACGCCCGACGTCGCCACGCCCAGATTCCGATAGTCCACCGCGTTCTGCACGGCGAGCACCATGACCTGCATGACCAGGCCGATACCGGCACCGAGCACCAGCATATACAGCGCTATCATCCAGCCTGGTGTCTGCATTTCCAGCCGTGACATGAGCAGCAGACCGACGCTCATCAGCGCCGTGCCAACGATGGGAAATAGGCGATAGCGGCCGATCCGGCTGATGATCCGACCACTGATGATGGACGTTATCAGCATTCCGCCCATCAAGGGGGTCAGCGCTATCCCCGCCAGCGATGGAGTGAAACCGTGAACGACTTGCAGATAGATCGGCATGAACGTGACGGCCGCAAACATGGCCATACCGACGATGAAACAGACGGTGGAGGAGATGACGAATGTGCGTTCGGAAAACAGCTCCGGCGGCAGGATCGGCTCTTCCGCGCGACGCTCTACCCAGGCGAGACCGATAAGGCCGATTACGGCCACGGCGGCAAGCAGCAACTCGGTGGGGGATGTCCAGGCAACGGATTTACCGCCGAGGCTACTGGCCAGCACCAGCGCGGTCAGTCCGAGTCCCAGTAGCATCGCCCCCAGATAGTCGATGCGCGGGCGGTGACGCGACGCCGATGGCGAGAAAGTCATGGTGATCACGGCAAGCGCGGCAAGACCTATCGGCACATTGACGAAGAAGATCCAGTGCCAACTGGCGTGTTCCACGATATAGCCGCCAAGCAATGGCCCGACGACCGTCGAGACCCCGAACACGGCGCCGAAATACCCCTGATATCGACCTCGCTCGCGCGGACTGACGATATCGCCGACCGCCGCCATCGAACTGACCATCAGTCCTCCACCGCCGAGCCCCTGAACCGCGCGAAAAATGATCAACTGCGTCGTGGATTGTGCCAGGCCGCAAAGCGCGGACCCCAGCAGGAACAGAATGATGGCGACCTGAAGCACCGCCTTGCGGCCGAAGATATCCCCCAGCTTCCCGTAGAGCGGTGTGACCACTGTCATCGCCAGGATATAGGCCGTCACGATCCAGGCGAGATAGTCGAGCCCGCCCAGCTCGCCGACGATTGTCGGCAGCGCCGCCGATACGATGGTCTGCGACAGCGAGGAAAGAAACATGACCAGCATGAGGGCACCAATGACGATGCGCGTCTCTTGTTGAGATGGGGTCGCGATATTAGCCATTTGTAGATGCTCTCCGTCATGCTTCGTCTTGATGAGGTCCGTAAGGATACGGGAGGGCGGCTGCGCCGCTAATGATCACTGAATGGCTATTGGTAATGTCACGATTGAACAAACCGAACGGGCTCTGTCCGTGCAAAGTCGCATTGCTCAAGGGAATTTACGTTTAGACTAAGTTTTATCGACAACAATATTTGCTATTTTTTGCCAATCAGGAATTTTATTTAAAATTGCCACGCGTGGCTTCATCTCTAGGGGTTATCGAAGAAGTCAGTGGCATGTCAGCTATAGGTCTATATAAATGGAGGTGATGTTGCAACTGCTAAATGAATGCCTCTGTCAGATTTTTTGTTTCAATTTGTGACTGTTGATTGGGAATAATTTTTTAGAAAATGCTTATGCATAATTAGGAATTTTTCGCGATAAATCAACATTCACAGCAGTTAATGTACAATATGTCACAATGTTTGCTTTGCAGAAGCAAAATGTCTCAGCCATAAATTTATCTGTAATTACAAAGCGAAGATCATTCGCTGAATAATAAAGTGAAGCCAACTTCGAATGAAAGTTGTTGTTCGAGTCAATGGTCTTGACTGCCAGAAAGT
This sequence comes from Salinicola halimionae, assembly GCF_003206065.1. GTDB lineage: Bacteria > Pseudomonadota > Gammaproteobacteria > Pseudomonadales > Halomonadaceae > Salinicola > Salinicola halimionae. Next base: position 81,795 of record NZ_PZJQ01000005.1, read on the forward strand.
GCTTTCAAAGTACTAAGGGGACTGGTCATGGGGGGCGCTACGACGCAGAGGTTGGTGAGTTTTCACACGGCTGCCGTTACTTGCCTTGTTTTCACATATAGTCCTATGTCTTCCGCCGATGATCAGGAACTGGCCAAGAAGCTCAGCAATCCAGTAGCCAGTTTGATCAGCGTTCCTTTCCAACTGAACTACGACGAAGATGTTGGTGCAGGCAACGGTGAGCGATTCCAGCTCAACATTCAGCCCGTCATTCCGTTCGGTATTTCGAAAGACTGGAATCTGATCAGCCGGACGATTTTCCCGATCGTCAGCCAGAACGATGTCGTGCCCTCCGAAGGCAGCCAATTCGGCACCGGAGATACAGTACAGAGCCTTTTCTTTTCGCCCAAGGCACCCACGGCGTCAGGGCTGATCTGGGGTGTGGGTCCGGTTTTCCTGTTGCCGACTGCCAGCGAGAATACGCTGGGGAGTGAAAAGTGGGGCGCCGGCCCGACCGGCGTGGTGTTGCGGCAGAGTGGCCCCTGGACAGTCGGTATGTTGGCCAACCATATCTGGGATTACGCTGGCGATAGTCATCGCAACGATATCAATAGCACCTTCCTGCAACCGTTCACGTCTTATACGACTCCTGCCGCGTGGACCTACACCGTCAATAGTGAGTCGACCTACGACTGGGAGGCGAACCAGTGGTCGGCGCCGGTCAATTTCCAGATCACCAAACTGACGTCTCTCGGCTCGCAGCCCTTCAGCGTGGGTGGTGGGCTGCGCTATTGGGTCGAATCACCTGACGACAGCGGGCCTGACGGGTGGGGTGTCCGTCTGATCGCCACCTTGCTGTTTCCAGAATAAAGAACCTCTCGTAGAAGCGGGGCAGGGAACATGAATCACTCTCGAATCATTCCGTGGGGCTGGCTGTGCGTGAACTCTCCAAACCTGGAGTCGCCCCGCGGTCATGGCTGCCGCCATCAGCGTGCCGTGGTGATGGCGCTGATCGCAAGCGGTTCGGTGATCGGTTACAGCGCTGTAGCCGAAGCCGGTGGCATTTTGCTTTATGAAGCCGGGCAGGAGGACAGTGGCTTGGCCAATGCGGGGTCGGCCGCCAGGGCGATGGACCCGAGTGTATTGATGACCAACCCTGCCGGTATCAGCCGACTGGCCGGCAATCAGCTTTACGTGGGTGGGCAACTGATCGTTGGGCGAATCGACTTCGACCCGGATGGCAGTACCAACACCTCCGGTGGAGACGGTGGTAATGCCATGGTGCCCACGCCAGGGCCTAGTCTTTTCGTCAGCCATCGAGTGGATGAGCGCTCAACGATTGGCCTCGGAATTTACGGGAATTTTGGTCTGGGGTTGGATTACGACAATGACTGGGTTGGCCGCTACGTGGTGCAAGAAACCTCCATTGTCGCTGCATCACTGCAGCCGACCTATGCCTATCGCTTCAATCCCAAGCTCTCGGTCGGCATCGGTCCGCGTCTGGTCTACGGCAATTTCCGTACGGAATCCGCGGTGAACAACAACGTGCTGGGTGGCGCTGGTTATGACGATGGTCAGATGGAATACGAGGATCACGATACCGCCTGGGGCTGGAACCTGGGCGCGTTATACGAAATGGATGACTTCACCCGCTTCGGGCTTGCCTATACCAGTAAGGTTGATCTCGATTTTGATGACAAGCCGAACTTCCGCGGCATCGACAACCCCGTGTTGGATACGACAATTCAGCAGGTCGCAGTCAATCGCGTGGGCCTGGGCCTACGGATTCCCGAAACGTTGACGGCGAGTGTTTTCCACCAAATCAGCGATGCCTGGGCGGTCATGGGCAGTGTGGGTTGGCAGAATTGGTCCGAATTCGGCGATATCGGTGTCGAGTTCGATAGTGGCTTGGGCGACGCCTCCACTGAAGCGGACCGTCATTATCAGGATACCTGGCACGTCTCACTCGGGGCTCAACATCAAGTGAATCACCGCCTGCGCTGGAACATGGGAATCGCCTATGACAGTTCCGCCGTCAAGAACGCGGATCGAACATTGGACAACCCGATGAACGAAGCGTGGCGGCTGGCGACAGGGATCAACTACCGCTGGGACGACCAGCTCGACCTGGTCCTGAATTACACCTTTATCTATCTGGGCGACATGGATGTCGACCAAACCAAGAATCTTTCCGGTCAGCGCGTCAGCGGCGAGTATTCCAGCACCTACCTGAACGTGTTTGGCGGCGGGGTGAGATGGCGTTTCTAAATGCAAAAAACGATGCCCGAAGTGAGGACAGCGACCATGAACTCAAAAAAATAACCTTCGACTTGATAGAAGGTAGCAGTAGAGGCGCTTGCGTCTTAATAACGCTACGAAAGCAGTAGCACTGGGAAGTCTAGAAGTGCCAACGATTGAGTAGATAAAGGATCTCGTCATGAAAACGAAAAGTACTTTTCTAGCGGCAACGGTCGTCACGATGTTTGGCATGTCCGGCATCGCTCTAGCCCAGAGCGATGCCATGGAAGAAACCTACGAAGCGAATGAAAAACCGCTGGAGGCCGAGTCGACATCCGAGAGTGCCGGAGACGCGAATACCGATGCCGGAACCGGGCATAGCGAATCCAGCGATAAATCGATAAACGCTGTTGGTGAAGAGACCAATAAAGCGACTGATATAGAGCAGGATGAGGAAATGAGAAAGCTGGACGCGGAGGGTGATAGCGAAGCGGAAAGCGAATCCCAGGAGCAAAAATAACGTTTACCATCGCTAAAGGAGACCCGAGTGTGGCGCTACAGATTTAGCTCCGCGTTCGGGGCTCTCATGGATAATGTGGGATCCAAGTGAACGCATCATGAACGGAAAACTGTCGCAATTGGTCTGCCGTTCTCTTGTCGCGTTTCATGCTGATCTTCCTAGTGGGAACCAGATGATCTCTCAACGATGGAGTGACGGCTAGTGTCGGATACTATCCGCTTATCGACGGCTCAGGATTCTACGCGAGGGTGGCTTTCGAGTCGTTTAAAGCCTCCGCTTTTAATGGAAAATCGTGAGTTTTTCATCGCTGAAATGGCGGGTTGCCATGATTCGTTTCGCACTGATAGCAGCGTCGTTTTGCTGGGCTCAGTGGGTTGCCATTGCGGCAGTCCATGCGGCGGAGAGTAAAGACGAGTCATGGTTTTCCCGAACGGTGGATTCGTTCACGGACGACCAGGATGGCTGGTTCGATGTGTCGTCGTTCCTGGCGAGCGGGGGGGTTTTGGTCATGCCGATCATCATCACCGAGCCTGCCGTCGACGACGGCTTCGGTTTGATCGCGTATTTCGTGGAACCCCCTGAGCCCGGCAGTGACTTACCGCCGACGCGTACGATATTGGGCGGCGTGAGAACGGGCAACGGTTCCGAAGGTTTCGGCGTCATGCGTTCGGGCTCGTTTGCAAAGGGCCGGCTGCTCTATAACGCGGCCTTCGCCAAGGGCGTGCCGATGCTGGATTTTCATCCCGGCAACCGAGACGCGGCCGTTGGCTACACCAACGATATCGAATACGCCGCCTTCAGAGTGCGCTATCGCTTCGAAGATACCGGCTTTTCCGTCGGCCCCTCGTTACGCTGGCGGCGCAATGACGTGAAGCTGGATACCCACGGAAACTTTCCACGCGTCGACGATTTCGCCGGGCGTGAAACGCAGCTCAACTCCATCGGGCTGGAGGGGCATTTCGATAATCGCGACAACCCGCTGACCCCCACTTCCGGTCTCAACGTCGTTGCGGATTGGCAGAATTTCAATCAGGTCGTGGGTAGCGACGTGGATTTCAATTCGCTCTCGCTTTTCGGCGCCTGGTTCGCGACCCGTGACGCTTGGACGTTGGGTGTCATGGGCAGTTCCAGTGTGGTCTCGAGCGGCGCGCCTTTCTTCATGCTGCCGGACATCAACATTCGAGGACTGGAGCGCAATCGCTACACCAGTGACAAGGTGCTTTCCTCGGAGCTCGAGCTTCGTCGCCAGCTGAACCCGCGCTGGGGCGTCCTCGGTTTCACCGGCTATGGCAAAGCCTTCGGCGATGACGAGCAGCATGCGTCCACCTGGGGCGCGGGTTTTCGATATCGGATCGCCAGGCAGTTGGGGCTGGATGTCGGCGTCGACTATGCGTTCGGCCCCGAACAGAATGTGCTCTACATCCAGTTCGGACACGCCTGGGGATCTCAGATGGACTAAGACTCAATATGAAGATTTTTCAGTGTAGAAGAGTGCTGTACGGATTCCGGAAAGGCGCTGCCAGTTCCCGGACTGACAATCTTCATACCGCCTGCCGAGGCTCTGTCATATCCGCGACCAGTGTATTAAAGATAGCGAACCGAATTTTTCGTATTGCTCGAAAAAACGATTCGAAGGCTAAATAAAAGAGGGGCGCGAATATTGTCATTGTCGGAACCCGTCCAACGCGCTCGCGTCAGCCGGTATTGGATGTCGGTTTCGAGTATTACTTAGAGGTTGAGAGAGCGTGTTATCCATGCGATTCGGGCACGCATTTAGATGAAATGAACCTCTGATGGATTTGCAAGATAGGCTGCTTGACGCTAAGAATATGATTATTAAAGGAGTTGGTTCGTGTCGCAAATAATTTACACAAATTTACGCTAAAATTCTCTATCTGATTTGATTGTTAGTCTACATTAGAAGAGCAAAATTAGTATCCCGAAAATGGCATGTCCCCCGCCTAATCATTTTTGCTAGGAGATGCATTCAATGGAACTCACGCCACAAAAAAAACCGCCTTCGCTGCATTGGCCCGGTTTCCTGTCTGCTGCTTTAGTTGTAGCAATGGCTTTGCCGGGAACAGCACTGGCTCAGGAGAATCAAAATCAATCAGAAAACTCATCCTCATCAAAACCCAATATTCTGGTCCTGTGGGGTGACGACATTGGCCAGTCCAATATCTCAGCCTACACGCGGGGATTGATGGGCTATCACACGCCTAATATCGACCGCGTCGCCAGCGAGGGCATGATGTTCACGGATTATTACGGTGAGCAATCGTGCACGGCGGGGCGATCCTCGTTCATTACCGGCCAGAGTGTGTTCCGCACCGGCCTTTCCAAGGTCGGCATGCCGGGCGCCAAGGAAGGGATGAGTCCAGAAGACCCGACCATCGCCGGGCTATTGAAGGCGCAGGGCTACGCGACAGGTCAATTCGGCAAGAACCACCTGGGCGATCGCGACGAGATGTTGCCCACCAACAACGGTTTTGACGAGTTTTTCGGCAATCTCTATCACCTCAATGCCGAGGAGGAGCCAGAGCTGCCGGATTATCCGAGGGATATGGTGCTGGCGGATGGCCGGACCTTCGAGGAAGCTTACGGACCTAGAGGGATCATTCGCTCCACGGCGGATGGGGAGATCGAAGATACCGGGCCGTTGACGCGCAAGCGCATGGAAACCGTCGACGACGAAACCTCGGCCGCCGCGCTGGATTTCATCGAACGCAAGACGCAGGCCAGTGAGCCTTGGTTCGTGTGGTGGAACGCGACCCGGATGCACTTCCGAACGCATGTGAAGGATTCGCTGCGGGGCATCTCCGGGCAGAACGAGTATTCCGACGGCATGGTCGAACACGATCGTCATGTGGGGCTGTTCCTCGACAAGCTCGATGAGCTCGGCATCGCCGACAACACCATCGTCTTTTATTCCACCGACAACGGGCCGCACATGAACTCCTGGCCCGACGCCGGGATGACGCCGTTCCGCGGTGAAAAGAATACCAACTGGGAAGGCGGTTGGCGGGTGCCCGCCATGGTGCGCTGGCCTGGGCATATCGAAGCGAATTCGATTTCCAACAAGGTCATGCACCATATGGACTGGCTGCCGACGTTCCTGGCCATTGCCGGCGATCCCGATATCAAGCAGGAGCTTCTGGATGGTGGCGTGCAGGCGATCGGGCGCGACTACAAGACCCATCTCGATGGCTACAACTTCCTGCCCTATCTGACGGGCGAAACCGACGAAACGCCGCGTCACGAGATTTTTTACTTCTCGGATGACGGCGATCTGATGGCGCTGCGGTACGACGACTGGAAGCTGGTCTTCATGGAGCAGCGCGCCCAGGGGACGTTGTTGACCTGGTCCAACCCGTTCACACCGCTGCGCGTGCCGTTGATCTTCAATTTGCGCCGCGATCCCTACGAGCGCGCGCCGATCACCTCCAATACCTACTACGATTGGCAGCTTGACCACGCCTTCATGCTCGTCCCGGCTCAGGCCTATGTCGCGAAATTCCTGGCAACGTTCAAGGAATTCCCGCCACGTCAGGAAGCGGCCAGTTTCAGTCTGGACAAGGTGATGGAGACGCTGCAAGAGCCTATCGCTCAGTAGCCAGAGCTTCAGAGGTGAGAGCTTCTGGAGTAAGCGCAATACGCGGGCGAGTGCAGCGGCTGCACTCGCCCGTCATCCCGGTTTTTTCCATCGCCCGGCGCTGCGCAAGATGAGCGTGCGGGGCCGGCGTGATGAATGACAGGAGTGATGACCTTGAGAAAACATCGTTTCTCTAACATCGCCATACCGCTCGCTGTTGTCTGGCTATCGCTGTTCGGGTTGCCGGTTCTGGCGCTGGCCGACCCGCTGCCGTCCTGGGAGGCGGGCGAGCATAAAAGCGCCATCATCGATTTCGTCAAAGCGACCACCGATCCTGGCAGCGGCGATTTCGTGCCGCAGCAGCAGCGCATTGCCGTCTTCGATAACGACGGCACGCTGTGGTCCGAACAGCCCTACTACTTCCAGCTCGCCTATGCGCTCGATCGCGCCGAGGGAGCGCCCCCCGGCGCCTTGAGCGATTCGCTGCAAACTGCCGTGGACGATCACGATCTGGCGACCATTCTCGCGGGGGGAAATCAATCGCTGCTCGATATCGTCAACGTCAGCCACGCCGGCATGAGCGTCGAGGCGTTTCAGAACGACGTCGGCGACTGGCTGGCCGAGGCGCGCCACCCGGTGACCGGACTTCCCTACACCGAGATGGTCTTCCAGCCGATGCTGGAACTGCTCGTCTATCTGCGAGATGCGGGCTACGCGACCTATATCGTCTCGGGTGGCGGGGTCGATTTCATGCGTGTCTTTGCCGAGGACGCCTACGGCATTCCGCCGCAGAACGTGATGGGCAGCACCGGCAATCTGGCCGTGTCCCGCGAAGGGGGCGAAATAACCCTGGTCAAGCAGGGCGATATCGCCGGGCTGGACGATGGCGACGGCAAGCCGATCACCATTCAGCGCACGCTGGGTCAGCGCCCGATCATCGCGGTCGGCAATTCCGACGGCGATGTGCCGATGCTGACCTGGACCAGCGAAGGCAGCGGGCCGCGGTTGGGCGTATTGATCCATCACACCGACGACGCACGCGAGGTCGCCTACGACCGCGAGAGCTCCATCGGCAAGCTGGATCAGGGCCTCGACGAGGCCGAGCAACGGCAGTGGGTTGTCGTGGATATGGCCGAGGACTGGCGCACCGTCTACGACCAGACTCTGAACGAACAGACCCAGAGCGAACAGAGCCAAGGCGAGACAGCCCGGCACGAGGGCAGCCAATGAGTTGTCGCGACGATATCGAGGCATTGGAAGCGGCGATCGGCACATCGATCATCGGCCAGAAACCGGTGATTCGTCGGCTGGTCATCGGGCTGCTGGCGAACGGCAACCTGCTGATCGAAGGGTTGCCGGGGCTGGCCAAGACCCGTGCGATCAAGGCGATGTCGCGACATCTCGAGGCGGACTTCAGCCGCATCCAGTTCACTCCCGATCTGCTGCCGTCGGACGTGACCGGTAGCGACGTCTATCACCAGGGCGTGGAGGGCTCGGTATTCACCTTCAGCCCCGGCCCGCTGTTCGCCAACCTGGTACTCGCCGACGAGATCAATCGTGCGCCCGCCAAGGTACAGTCGGCGCTGCTCGAAGCGATGGAGGAACGCCAGGTCACGGTCTCGGGCAAGACCCATCCGCTGCCCGAGCTGTTCATGGTGTTGGCGACCCAGAATCCCATCGAACAGGAGGGCACCTATCCACTCCCCGAAGCGCAGCTGGATCGTTTCATGATGAAGGTGCTGATCGACTATCCGGCGGTGGAGGAAGAGGTCGAGGTGATCCGGCTGGTGCGTGACGAAGAGAGAGAAACCCTGCGAAAAGAGGGCCCCAGGAGCGCGCCGGTGGTGATTGCCCAGGAGGCCGTCTTCGAAGCGCGACGGGAAATTGCCGCGCTACATGTGGCCGATCCGGTCGAGCGTTACATGGCCGACCTGGTGGATGCCACCCGCCACCCGGCGCCGCTGTCCGAAGATCTCGCACGCTGGATCGAACTGGGCGCCAGCCCGCGAGCCAGTCTGGCGCTGGATCGCTGCGGACGCGCCCACGCCTGGCTCAATGGTCGTGACTATCTCGACCCGCAGGACGTGCAGGCGGTGGCGCCGGACGTGCTTCGCCACCGGCTGGGGCTCAGCTTCGAGGCTCAGGGCGAGGGCCTGACGACCGATGCGGTCATCACCGAGCTGCTGGCGCGTGTCGCACTGCCGTAATCATGCCCGCTTTCGTCGACTCTCGCAGAGGAGGTCAGGATGCCAGGCTTTTCCGTGCGACATCGGGGTGTCGAAGCGACTGACGTTGGCCGCGATCCTCGAGTCCATACCGACCTCGCTCATCTGCGCGGACAGGAGCGCGTCGGGCGAACGCTGAGCCTGCTGCCCCGACAGCCAGCGCGTAGCGTGCTGAATGGCCGACACGGTTCACGTCTACGCGGGCGCGGGCTCGATTTTCTCGAACTGAGAGGTTATCTGCCATCGGACGACGTTCGCACCATCGACTGGCGCGTGACCGCGCGCACCGGCGAACCGCACGTTCGCGTCTTCACCGAGGAACGCGACCGCCCGGTGTTGATCGTCGTCGATCAGCGCATGTCGATGTTCTTCGGCAGCCGGCATGCGGTGAAGTCCGTCACCGCCGCCGAAGCGGCGGCGATGCTGGCATTCGCGATTCTTGCCCAGCGTGATCGCGTGGGCGGTATCGTCGTGCGCGATCGGGCTATTCAAGAGTTCCGGCCCAAGAATTCGCGGGCGGGCGTGATGCGTTTTCTGCAAGGGATCGCGGACGCCAATCTGGCGCTCCACGCTGCCGCCGAGGCCGACGCGCCGACCTCATTGGATGCCGTCCTGGAAGCGGTGGCCAGACTGGCGAGTCGCGATCATCTGGTGGTGATACTGAGTGATTTCGATGTCATCGGGCCGCGCAGTGAGCGGCTGTTGAGTGCGCTGTGCCGACACAACGATGTCGTGCTGGCGCCGGTCACCGATGTGCTGGCCGAACGTCTCCCGGACGATCTGCGCCAGACCGTCTCGGACGGCAAGCTACAGGCCCTGATGGACACACGCAGTGCGCGAGTCAGGGAGGCGCTCGAGCAGGTATCGGTCGCGCGCCGGGAGACGCTGCTCGAATGGCAGCGGCGGCTGGGGCTGTCCATCGTCCCCTTGTCTGCCAGCGAAGATACCGCCGCTCAGTTGAGGCGCTTGCTCGGTGTGAGCCGCGGTATCGGAGCCAGAAGGTGACGCCATGAGTCAACAAGCCGTCGCCGCCGCCCAGGTTTCCATAGATCAGGCCCAGGTTACCGCCGACCAGGCACCGGACGGCGCTTCGCCACCGCTGATGCTGTCGCAGATGATCGACCAGCTTTCGCCGCCGCCAGAGCCGCTGCCCGTCGCCTGGTGGCCGCAGACCTGGGGCTGGCTGGCAATGGCGTTGGTGCTGGGTGGGTTGCTGCTGTGGATTGGATGGCGCTGGTATCGCCACTGGAAAGCCAACCGTTACCGGCGCGAGGCGCTGGCCGAACTGCATCGGCGTCTGGCCGCGGGAGAGGGCGCCATCGCCGTGGCGGACGTGCTCAGGCGCACGGCGCTGGTGGCCTTCCCGAGACAGGACGTCGCCTCACTGCGCGGTGAGTCCTGGGGACGCTTCCTGAATCGCACGATGATGTCTGGCAAGGCTTCCGGCGAGGCTTGCTTCGATGCGAAGTCGACCGTGCTGTTGGCCGAACTTCCCTACCGCGAGCCGAGCAGTGCCATTCATCAGCTGGACGATCTGATTCGGCGCGTCGAGCGCTGGATCACGCGACACGATGCAGCGAGGGGAGCGACGCATGATTGAACTTGCCACGCCGCTGGCGTTGCTGCTGTTACCGTTACCGTTGCTGATCCATTGGCTGGTGCCCGCGCGAAAGCGCCGGATGAGCGCCCTGCGGATGCCCTTCTTTCGCCGCTACGTGGAGGCGGCGGGTGTGACGCCCGCCGAGGGCGCGCAGGTGGTGACGCGTTCGAAGATGCTGTGGCTGGTGGGCATTCTCTGCTGGCTGCTTCTGGTCGTGGCGCTCTCTCGTCCCGAGCAGGTGAGCGCGCCCATCCACTGGCAGACGTCGGCGCGGGATCTGATTCTGGCGGTGGATATCTCCGGCTCCATGGACGAAAAGGATTTTGCCTCTTCGGATGATGAAACGCTGCAGCGACTGGCAGGGGTCAAACAGGTGATCGCGGGCTTTCTCGACGATCGTGAAGGTGAGCGCCTGGCGTTGATCGTGTTCGGCACCCAGGCCTTCGTGCAGTCTCCGCTGACGACGGATCTCGATACCCTACAGGCACTGCTGGCGCAGACCGAGGTGGGCATGGCCGGCCCCCACACCGCGTTGGGCGACGCCATCGGCCTGGCCATTCGCCAGTTCGATGCCAGCGACGTCGAGCAGAGGCTTTTGATCCTGTTGAGCGACGGTGCCGATACCGGCAGCCGCATGAGCCCGGTCAATGCCGCCAGCATTGCCGCGGACCGGGGCGTGAAGATCGTCACCATCGCGATTGGCGACCCCCAGGGAAGCGGGGAGAACCGCGTGGATACCGCTACCCTGGAGAGCATCGCCAATACCACCGGGGGCGCCAGTTTTCTGGCGACGGATCAGCAGGCGTTGCAGGACGTCTACGATCAGATCGATGCGCTGGCGCCACGCCAGATCGCCGATCACAGCTACCGGGAACGTCGCTCGCTGGCAGCCTGGCCCATGGGGCTGGCCGTCGTTCTGGTGCTTCTGGCCTGGATAGGGCGCAGCGTTTCGCTGGGCAGGAGGCGGGTGGCATGAATTTGCTCGATGCGCTATCGGCCTTTCATTTTCTGCGTCCCCTCTGGTTTTTGCTGCTGCCACTGGTCGGCTGTCTCTGGTGGTGGTACCGCTTTCGCTATCAGCAGAAAGAGGTCGCGTCGCGCCATTTCGCTCCCCATCTCGCTCAGGCGCTACGGATCGGACAGGGCGCACGTGGCGGCCTTTCGCCGGTCGACACGCTCGCTGCGCTATCGATATGCCTGATCATCGGGCTGGCCGGGCCCGCCTGGAGCCGTATGGCCAACCCCATGATCAGCCAGACGGCCCCGCTGGTCGTCGCTATGGAGGTCAGCTCCTCGATGATGGCGAGCGACGTTCCCCCCACTCGACTGGCGCGAGCCAAGATCAAGATAGAGAACCTGCTGGCGACGCGCAGTGGGGCGGAAACGGCACTGATCGCCTATTCTGGCTCCGCCCACTTGGTGGTCCCGCTGACCGCTGACCCGGCGTTGATCAAGCCCTATCTGGAAGGGCTAAACCCCGACGTCATGCCGAATGAAGGCGATGTGTCCGCTAAGGCGTTCTCCATGGCCGAGACGCTGCTCGAAGATCAGACCGTGGCAGGCACGATCCTGTTCGTGAGCGACGGCCTGAGTGCGACGAATCGCCCGGCGTTCCAGGCGGGGGAGCCGAACAACACCCTGGTCTTTCTGACGCTGTTGCCTGAGGGGCAGCCGACACCGGAGATCGATGGGCTGGATGCACAGCAGGTCAGCGTCAGCGCCGATGACAGTGACATCGAGAGCCTGGAAAGGACGCTGGCATCTGCCTATCAGCAGGCGCTGCTCAATGATGACCGGCTGGCCTGGAAGGGCCGTGGCGTCTGGCTGGCCTGGCCCGCCGCGTGCCTTGCACTGCTCTGGTTCCGACGTGGCTGGAGTCTCGGTGTCCTGATCCTGGCGATTCTCATCGCTCCGACAATGGCCTCCTGGCCTCGCGAAGCCCTCGCGCAGCAGAACAGCGGGACGGTGTCGAAACGAGCGGCCTCGACGGACGAAGCATCGCCGGTCATGTCCCGAGTGGTCGATGCGTTCCTGACGCCGGACCAGCAGGGACGGTGGTGGATGGAGCACCGTCGATTCCGCCAGGCCAGCGAGCATTTTCAGGATCCTGCATGGCGTGGCTACGCGCTGTATCGGGATGGGCAGTATGGCGAGGCCGTCGCAACCTTGGGCCAGCTGGAGACAGCCGACGCGTCGTTCACCCAGGGATTGGCGTTGATCCGCAATCGCCAATATCGCGAAGCCATCACCGCCTTCGAGACCACGCTCGCGCGCGACGCTGACTATCCGGAAGGGGCGCGTAATCTCGCCTTGGCCAGGCAGATATTCGACGACGTCGAGGAGACGCGAGAGCAGTCCGACTCCGGCGAGGATCGTGGTGAGGGCGCCGATGATGTGGTTTTCGACAACGAAGAGCAGCGCGGCGTGGAGACGACCGTGACTGGGGACGAGGGCGACCAGCTGCTGACGCCGGATCAGTGGATCTCGTCCATCGACTCCGATACCGGGGACTACCTGCGTCAACGCTTTGCGCTGGAAGCGACCAGGCAAGCGACAAACCAGGCGACGGAGAGCGGGCCATGAACGAACGCCGCGGCTCGTTTTTCCGTGGATGCTTACGCCTGGCATGCCTGTTTTTTGCACTCGGTGTCGCACCGACGGCGAGCGCCCAATCTCAGACAACGCCAACGCTTGCGCAGCCACTGGCACCGCAGGTTACGGCAACGCTGGACCCGACCCGTGTCGCGCCTGGGGAGACGGCACAGCTGCGCGTCACCGTGTTGGTGCCAACCTTCATGCCGCGTCCCGTGGAATTCCCCGCTCTCGATCAGCCAAACCTTCGGGTTCAGCTGCCGGAAAGAGCGACGATGCCGGTCAGTCGGAGGGTCGATGGGCGTACCTGGGCCGGCGTCTCGCGCCGTTACCAGCTGACACCGATGGCGGCGGGCGACTTCACGCTGGGGCAGGGGGCGCTGGAGATCACTTTTCAGGATCCCGAGACCGGCGAGGCGATAACACGAAAACAGACACTGGAGCAGCAGACGCTGATCGCTGCCGTGCCCGAGGCGGCAGCAGGGCTTTCGCCCTATATCGCCGGTACTTCGCTGACACTGGCGCAGCGCATTTGGGTGACTCGGGCGAGCGCTTCCGAGGCCGAGTCAGCCCGAAACGAAGCGGACAGTGACGAGACGAACAGCACAGCCACGGGCGCTGACGCAGCGAAGACCGCTGAAACGCTGGACCGCTCTGGCGAGGAACCGATCTCGTTGGCGATCGGTGACAGCCTGCAACGAGAGATCGTGGCAACGCTCGAGGGCGGCAGCGCGCTGTTACTGCCGTCGTTGGGCCAGACTGTGCCGGTAGCCAACATGGATTTCCACGCGACGTCGCCGATCGTCACGGAGACCCAGAACGGTGGCTCCCGGACCGAACACCTGACCTATATCGCCCAGCACGGCGGGCTGGTAACGCTACCTGATATCACCGTGCGCTGGTACGACCTCAAGAATCGGCGCATCGTTTCTACGAGCGAGGCGGGCATGACGATCGCCATCGAAGGCGCGCCATCGCCTTCAGCCGCGTCGGGGCAGTCGCTTCTTCAGTACGGGAAGCTGGGTATCGCCATTGTGTTGCTCGGCGTGGTGGTCGGTAGCGGATGGCGCTGGCTGTGGCCGTTCTGGAAACGCGCCAGGCGGCAGCGTCGTTTACGTAGAGAGCGTAGCGGTATTGCCGCCTTGAGGCGTCTCGAGCGACAGGTCAGGGCGCGACGCTACGCCGAAAGCCTGAGCGCCTGGCAGGAACTATTGCGGAAGGCGCCCCGGCTGCCCGACTCGTGTTATCGCGAAGTTACGCGCTGCCTGGCAGTGCTGGGGCGGGAACGCTACGCGGCCAAGTCGATCCCAAACCAGCCGAGCCCGAACCAGCCGGACGCCTCATGGCGCGCCTTGCAGCAGGCAGTACCCCGTGTGGCCGACCTTCGCCAGGCTCGGGGCGAGCCGCCGTTACCGCCATTGAATCCTAGGGCCCTATGATGATGAAACCGTATCGTGAGCGTTGTTCGAACCGTATCGTGGCGGGAGCCTTGTTCGGCATGATGGCATGGTTGCTTCTTTCACCGGCTGCCATCGCAGTTGCCGCCCCGAAGGAAGCGACTCGGGAATCCCTTTCCGACAGCCGCTGCGTCGATTGTCGGGAAGCGGGTTCCGAGGAAGAGAGCTCAGGAGAAACCGGGGTCGACGGAGAGGGCTCGGATGAAGCTATTCCGGATGAAGATAGTCCTGGTGAAGCAAGCCCCGCGGCACCGCTCGTGGATCGCGCCAACTCGCTCCAGCAGGCCGGCCAGCGGGCAGAAGCCATCGGTCTGTATCGGGAGGCGCTGGCGCTGGATCCCTACTACCTGCCGGCCAGAGTCAATCTGGTGACGCTCTACAGCCGTGCGGGAGATGACGACGCGTCCCGGCAGCTTCTGGAAACCGGACTGGAGCTACCCGATACACGGCCTGCCGATCGCGGTCATCTGGCCTATCTGTTGGCGCTGTCGCTGGCCGAGCAGGGCGAGTTCGAGCCGGCGCTCGATTGGTTGAATCGGGATGCCGAATGGCGACCCGGCCATGTGCGCACCTATTACAATCAAGCGCTGCTGCTCGATCGCCTAGGGCAAAAGGAAAAGGCGCTTGATGCTTTACATAAAGGGCTCTATCTGGCGCCCGAGTCGCCGGATCTGCTGTACGCCGCGGTCTACCTGAATGCCACCCAGGGCAACGTCAACCGGGCCTTGGCGGTGATGGAGAAGTTGCGTCGTATTGCACCGGATGACCCGCAGCTCGGCAGGCTCGAGCAGCAACTCAAAGGTCAGATGCCGCAGTGAGTCAGGGTCGATCGAGATTTCTGTTCGACGAGATTTCGGTTTGATGAAGAGCCCGGTTCGATCAGTGTCCGCTTTTCTGAATGAGGATTCGGTTTGATGGCAAAGCAACGCAACAAGCACGCCGCTGCTTCCATGGTCGCTCTCGAAGGCGGCACTTTCCGCATGGGTTCGGAAGCTTTCTATCCCGAAGAGGGGCCGTGTCGCGATGTGACCGTGGGTGCCTTCGAGATCGATGTCCTGCCCGTGACGTACGGTGAATATCGGCGTTTCGTCGATGCCACCGGTTATGTTTCCGATGCCGAGAAGGCGGCCGATCCGAAGCGATTCCCTGGGGCCGACCCGACGCTGCTGCTGCCCGGCGCGGCGGTATTCACGCCGACAACCGGCCCGGTGCCGCTCAACAACCACTTCCAGTGGTGGCAGTTCACTCCGGGAGCCAGCTGGCGCCACCCGTTGGGCAAGGGCAAGTCGCTCAAGGGGATCGCCAAGCACCCTGTGACCCAGGTCAGCTTCAACGACGCCATGGCCTACGCCGAATGGGTGGGAATGGATCTGCCGACCGAAGCGGAGTGGGAATTTGCCGCGCGTGGCGGGCTGGAAGGCAGGGAATTCGCCTGGGGCGACGAGCTGCATCCCGGTGGCAAGCGCCTCGCCAAGACCTGGGAGGGGGAATTTCCGTGGCGTAACGACGCTCCGCCTGGGCTGGAACGAACTGCGCCGGTGGGCAGCTATCCGCCCAATGGTTTTGGGCTCTACGACATGATTGGCAATGTCTGGGAGTGGACGAAAGATCCTTACCACCGGCGCGAACAGCCCGCCAGGACCTGCTGCAGCAGTAGCCCCAGGGCGGACGATCCGGCGGCCAATCTCAAAGTGTTGAAAGGCGGTTCTCATCTCTGCGCCCCGGAGTACTGCCAACGTTATCGACCGGCCTCCCGGCACCCGCAGCCGCTCGATGAAGCGACCTCGCATATCGGATTTCGCTGTGTGAGGCGGTAGATGGCCCTTCATGTGCCCCCATGCTCATTCCTCTTGGATCGCGGCGGATTACTCCTGAATTCGCCCTGTCACTTTGCGCGGCCTCGCGCCCTCTCCTAAGTTGAGTAGATCCAGGTTGAGTGGGAGCCATGCCGCCTGACACGGCAGGACCTGCTCGATGACTCGCCCTTGGCGAACTCTCGCCGACTGATCGCCTTGCATTCGCCGAGGCGTCTTCCGATACGAAGCACTCCAAAACGAAAAACACCGATATGAATAACAAGAACGATCGAGTGGAAATTGATGAGGACAATGGCATGGACGATAAAGACCGTTTATCGGCTGATGTAGAGACTTACGACCCGTCGCAGGGGCAGTCACGACCCAGCTCTCCGGGGCGCCGTCGCTTTCTGCAGACCGCCGGCATTTCCGGGTTGGCCGTGGCGGCGGCGCCGGCGCTCTCCCAGGTAAGCTACGCCGGTTCGCCGGACCAGCCGGAGACCCAGGCCGATGCACCGCCCGCCGAGGGCAAGCAGCGCATCACGCTGGTGATCAACGGCCAGCGACAACAGCTGGACGTGACGCCCAACGTGATTCTTCTCGATGCATTGCGCCACGGGCTCAAGCTCACCGGCACCAAGAAAGGCTGCGATCACGGCCAGTGCGGCGCGTGCACGATTCTGGTCAACGGTACGGCGATCAACTCATGTCTGAGCCTGGCGGTGACGCATGACGGCGATGAGATAACCACCGTCGAAGGGCTGGAGAAAAACGGCCAGCAGCACCCCATTCAGCAGGCGTTTCTCGAGCACGATGCCTATCAGTGCGGTTACTGCACGGCAGGGCAGATGATGAGCGCCGTGGCGATCCTGCAGGACGATGCGATCGGCAAGAGCGACGCGGACGTACGCGAAGCGATGAGCGGCAATATCTGCCGCTGCGGGGCCTACAAGAACATCGTCGCGGCCATCCAGTCCGCTCGAGGCGCCGTGAAGGGAGGCAACGCATGAGACATTTCGATTACGCTCGCGCAGGCAGCGCGCAACAGGCGGTCGCCGCTCACGGATCGGACCGCGAGGTTTCTTTCCTGGCCGGTGGCACCACGCTACTGGATCTGGTCAAGCTCGACGTCATGCAGCCGCACAAGATCGTCGACATCAACGGCGTCGCTCTCGACAAGATCGAGCGCCTCGACGACGGCCGTCTACGCATCGGCGCGATGGTGACCAACACCGCGCTGGCCCGCGATCAGCGGGTCGTCGACGATTACGCGGTTCTGTCTCAGGCGTTGCTGGCCGGTGCCTCGACCCAGCTGCGCAACAAGGCAACCACCGGCGGCAACGTGATGCAGCGGGTGCGCTGTCCCTATTTCCGCGATGGTGTCTCCGACTGCAACAAGCGCGAGCCCGGTAGCGGCTGTGCGGCCATCGGCGGCGTCAATCGCAGCGTTCACGCGGTGCTCGGTACCAGCGACGACTGCATTGCGTCGCACCCATCGGACATGTGCGTGGCAATGATCGCCATCGGCGCCACGGTGGAAGTGCAGGGGCCCGAGGGCGCCCGCGAGATCGACTTCGCCGACTTCCACCTGCTGCCCGGCGACACGCCGGCGCGAGAGCATGCGCTGGAACCGGGCGAGTTGATTACCCACGTCATTCTCGACGCGCCGCTCGAGGGCAGCCGATCGGCCTATCTCAAGCTGCGTGATCGTCAGTCCTATCAGTTCGCGCTTGCCTCCAGCGCGGTGATCGTACAGATGGATGGCAACACCATCCGCGAGGCGCGAGTCGCGATGGGCGGCGTGGGCACCAAACCCTGGCGCGCCCCGGAAGTGGAGGCGGCGCTCAAGGGCAGGCCGGCGAGCGAGAAGCTGTTCGCCGAGGCCGCCAAGCTGGCGTTCGAGAACGCCATTGCCTACGCCCACAACGGCTACAAGATTCCGCTCGGCCAGCAGGCCATCGTGCGCAATCTTTCCGATCTGACCGCCGCCTGATCGCCCGCGAGGAGAACCGAACATGAGCGACAATGAAAAAAAGAGCGAAAAAAAGAGCGGTGACAAGCGCCACATCATCGGCGCGGGCGTGCCCCGTATCGACGGACCGGACAAGCTATCGGGCCGTGCCAACTATGCCGCCGACAATCTGCCATCCAATCTGGCCTACGGTTATGGCGTCTTCAGCACCGTGGCCAGTGGCAAGATCTCAAAATTGAGCGTCGACGAGGCTCGCAAGATGCCGGGAGTGATCGACATCTTCCATCATGGCCACTTCCCGACGCTGTATCACACGCCGTCGAGCTTTGCCGACGGCAACAAGGTCGAAGAGACACGGCTGCCGTTCGAGGACGAGCGCGTCTACTACGAAGGCCAGTTCGTGGCGCTGGTCGTCGCCGACACCTTCGAGAACGCGCGGGCCGCGGCTCGCCGGGTCAAGGTGACTTACTCGACCGACAAGGCCGTGGCCAATCTGGACCAGGGCGTCGAGGCCAACGGCACCCAGGCGGGTAGCGGCAATCATGATCGTGGCGATGCACCTTCCGCCTTCGACGGCGCGGCGACCACCATCGATGCGACCTACCGTACGCCGGTAGAGACCCACAACCCGATGGAAATGCATGCCTCCACTGCATGGTGGGATAATGGCGATCTGACGATCTTCGATGCGTCTCAGGGCGTGGTGGTGGCGCGCAACGCGCTCTCCAAGATATTCGCCATGCCGCCGGAGCGGATCACCGTTCATGCGCCGTACATCGGTTCCGGCTTCGGCGGCAAATTGTGGACCTGGCCGCATGCCATCGCCACGGCGGCAGCGTCACGTGAACTCGGGCGTCCCGTTCAGGTCGTCGTGCCGCGCCAGCAGATGTTCACCACCGTCGGGCACCGCCCGGAAACCCGGCAGCGACTACGTCTGGCCACGGACGCCAACGGCAAACTGGTGTCGCTGCGTCACGAGGCGATCAACACCACGTCCTACACTGATCAGTACGTCGAGACCTGCGGCAGTGTGACCAAGAGTCTCTACAGCTGCCCGAACCTGACCGTCAGCCATGAAACCACGCAGGTGAATCGCGGTACGCCGACCTCGATGCGAGCGCCGGGGGCCGCGCCGGGGTTGTTCGCGCTGGAGTCGGCCATCGATGAGATGGCATTGGCCGTAGGTGCCGATCCCGTGCAGTTCCGGCTCGATAACTATGCCGAACGCGACGAAAGCAAAGACCTGGATTTCTCGAGCAACCATATCGTCGAGGCGACGAAGCAAGGCGCCGAACGTTTCGGTTGGGCAGACCGCATCCCCGACATCGGCAGCATGAAGGAGGGTCGCGAGATCGTCGGTTACGGCATGGCAGCATGCAACTGGGAAGCGCTCAAGATGGCCTGCGATGCTCGCGTCTCGATTCGCGCCGATGGCACCGCGTTCGCCTCCTGCGCCACGCAGGACATCGGCACCGGCACCTACACCATCGTTGCCCAGGCCGTCAGTGACGTGACCGGCATCGCACTGGACAAGATCACCGTCAAGCTGGGGGATTCATCCTATCCCGACGGGCCGGTCTCCGGCGGCTCCTGGGCCACGGCGACCACGCTGCCGGCGATTGCCGGCGCGGCGCGCAAGGCGCTCAGTGAGATGAAGGGCTACGCTACCGGCAGCAATGGGGCTTTTTCCGGCGCCTCCGGCGACGATCTGGAAGTGGCGGATGGAGGCCTGCGCAACGCCGACGGCAAGCAGGTGAGCTTTGCCGATATCCTGGCAGCGGGGCGCTACGGCAGTGCCGACGGCGAGGCACATACCGATGGTGCAGATTCGAAATACTCCTATCGCTCCTTCGGTGCCCACTTCGTCGAGGTGCGCTGGGATCCGGGTATCTCGCACCTGCGCGTTGCGCGGGTGGTCAGCGCGATCGATGTGGGGAAGGTGATCAACGAGACCACTGCGCGCAATCAGGTCGAGGGCGCCGTCGTCATGGGTATCGGCATGGGCCTGTTCGAGGCGACCGAATATGACGAGCGCAATGCCCGGCCGGTCAACAACGACTACGCCGAGTACGTGGTGCCCGTGCACGCCGACCAGCCGGACGTCGACGTGATTCTGCTCGACTACCCGGATCTGGCGTTCAACGAATACGGCGCGCGGGGCATCGGCGAAATCGGCATCACCGGTCTCGCCGCGGCCGTCGCCAACGCGGTCCACCACGCCACCGGCAAACGCATCCGCGAATTGCCGATCACGCTCGACAAGCTGATGGACGACGTGCCCCGCGCGAAAACGGCCTGACACGATTCTCTATGGCGCAACGAAGCCGCGGCCTCTATCTGACCAACACTCAGGTAGAGGCCGCGGCTTTTTGACGATATCAGAGAAACATCAACGAAATGCTTGGAATATAGGCAAGGATCAGCAAGCCAATAAGAGAGACGACAAGAAAAGGAACGACGCCCTTGGCGATCGTGCCAAGGGGCAAGTTCGTGATATTGGCGGCGACGAACAAGTTGATGCCTACCGGGGGCGTAATCAGCCCGATGGACAACGCTGTCATCAATGCGACACCAAACCAGGTCGGGTCCAGATTGAGTTGATGTATGACGGGCAGGAAGATCGGCAAGGTAATGAACATGATGGTAATGGCGTCCATGAACATGCCGGCCAACAGCAGGATGATCAACATCATCATTACGACGACCCATGGGCTGCTGCTGATATTGAGCAAGGCATCCGAATAATCGCTGACCAGTCCGTCGACCACGACGACCCAGCCAAACAGGCTGGCAAACGCGACCACCAGCATGACGACAGCAGAGGATCCGGCGGACGCGACAACGCAGGAAAACAGGGAGGTCGGCGTGAGCGTGCGGTAGATGAAGAAGCCGACGAACATGGCGAAAACCGTTGCCACGATGGCGGCTTCGGTTGGCGTAAATATCCCTCCGTAAATTCCTCCCAGGATGACCACCGGGGTCAGTAATCCCCAAAATGCCTCACGGAAGGATTTTATCAGCCGAGCTGCGTAGGGAAGATCGATATTCGTATCGAGATGTCGTTGAAAAACCGCTTCTTCGCTCGCGCTTTCAGCCAAGGACGGTGACGGGACGATTTTGGCAAAAGGCAGCGCACATAGCATCAGACAGCCGAGCATCAGGCCAGGGACAATGGCTGCCAAAAACAGATCGGAGATGGAGGTGCCGGCGAGAATGCCGTAGATCACCAGGCCAATCGAGGGTGGAATGATCAACGAAAGCGCTGCACCGGTACAGACCAGCCCGGCGGAGAAGGCGCGAGAATAGCCATCGGCGACCATGCCGCGAATGATCAACGGGCCGATTGCCGCCACGGACGCCGGGCCGGAACCGCTCACGGCACCCCAGAACAGACAGACGACGGTGCCGACGAGCCCCATGCCGCCCGGCAATCCTCCGACCAGCGTACGAAAGAAATTGATCATTTTTTCAGCAATGCCGGTGATGCCCATGATGTTGCCGGCGAGGATGAAAAAGGGAATGGCGAGCAATGAATATTTCGCGATCCCCGAAACGATGAGATCGCCGACCATGTCCAGACCAAAGCCCATTTGATACATGGCGGCCATGGCAGAGAGGGCCAGGCTGAACGCCACAGGCACTCTGATCAAGACAAGGACGAAAAACAGAATGATCATCTGAGTACCGGCAGACCAGTCCATCATGAGAGTGCCTCCGGCTTCTTGATTTCCGCAACGGCCAGTTCGATCTGGCGGATCATCAGCATGACGAAACCAAGAGGAACGATCAGGGTGTAGTACCACTGCGGAATTTGTAGCGCACTGGATACGACGCCGCTGGAATACTGGTTATCGAGAAGATTGACCGTGAAAACGGTGCATAGCACGAGCGTGAAAATGATCAGCAAAGTCGAGAGCAAGACGAGCACGCGTTTGCAGGATCGTGGTGCGATATCGTAGAGCACGGTGACGGCAAGATGCTGGCCTTTTTTGGCCGCAATGGCAGCCCCGAAGACGGTCAGCAGCACCATGCCGTTGATGACCAGCTCTTGGGTCGAAGCCAGCGAGTAATTGGACAGATTACGGACCATGACATTGATGAATCCCAGAAGTGTCATGAGCAGAAAGACAGTTCCGCAGACAGCTTCTTCGAGATGGCGCCATAAATGCATCATATCCACCTTTCCTTTTGGCTCGCCGGTCCGATAGTTCAGCGTCTATTGTGACGGGGTGTCATCGACGGCTGTCTCGAAATCACTCACGAGCTCTTCACCAACCTTTTTGCCCCAGGCGTCGTAGACCGAGCGGGTAGCGTCACGGAACTTCTGCAGTTGGTCATCGTCCAGTGTCGTTACGGTCATGCCGTTGTCTTCCAGTGTCTTGATCCCGGATTTGGTCTGCTCTCTAGACAGATTGATCTGATACTGCATGGCTTGATCAGCTGCGTCCTGAACGGTGTGCTGAGTCTTTTCATCCCAGCTAGTCCACAGCTCTTCGCTGACGCCGATGAAAATGGGGTCGTAAGAGTAGTGCCATTCGGTCAAGTACTTTTGCACTTCATACAGACGCTGCGGGACAATGATAGATCCGACGGGGTTTTCCTGACCGTCGACTACACCCTGCTGAAGCGCCGAAAAAGTCTCGGTCCATTGAATCTGCTGTGGATTGGCGCCAAGCGCATCGAAGACATCGATATACATCGGGCCAGCCACACGAATCTTCATCCCTTTGAGATCATCTGGGCTCTCGACGGGTTTGACGCTATTGGTCAGTTCCCGAAACCCGTTTTCACCCCAGGCAAGTATTTCGATACCGTGTTCCCTGGCGACATCCTTCATCTTGTCGCCAGGAGAGCCCTGAATGGCGTTGTCGACTTCCTGATAATTGGAAAAAAGATAAGGCAGGGAAAAGACTGCCATTTGAGGAATAAGAGGCGTGACATTGATTGCGGACGTGATGACGAAGTCGATATCGCCACGGCCAACCATTTCCGACTGCTTCATCTGGTCGCCGCCGGAGAGAACGGCGTTGGGAAAAATTCGAACGCCAAGATCGCCATCGGACTCTTGCTTGAGAAGTTCGTTGAACTTCTCTGCGCCCTTCTGCCAGGAAGTGGCGTCGGAGGTGTTATGAGTCAGCCGATACGTATCCGCGAGTGCTGGCACGGAGATCGCGGCAGTCAGCACAGAGACGATCAGTGGTATTTTTTTAATGATAGGCATCATTTTCCCCATTTTCTTGCGATCGTTGTTCCGTAAAGTGGAATGTTTATTTTCTTATGATGAGAATGGCCGAGAAAAACGAAGGTGACTATTGGACAATGGTTGTAAAAAATGTTTCTGGAATTAGGGTGATGTTTAAAAATTAATCTTTAATATCATTAAGATGATCTTTAACTTCGGATGCTTGCATTCAACTAAAGTCTTCTTTATGAGCGCTTGAAATCTATTTTTCGGGCGAACATAACATCTGTATTTTGTTTCATATAGTGAAACTTTGTTTGGATAAAATCCATCGCTCCGGCATGGTCAACTTTCTGGGGTTCAGTCTCTGACTTTTCTGGCAGCCCGAATGGTGTTCTCGAGTGCCTTGGCTTCGCGGACCAGCAGTGGGCCGAACTTCTGCTGCCGATCCGGCTGCAAACGGCTATCGATCGCGGCAATGGACAGTGAGCCAATGACCCGATCCGCTTCGTCCCTGACGACGGCGCCTACGCCCCAGGACCCTGAGACGACGGAGCCGCGGTTGATCCCGTAGCCCAGTGCCCGGCATTCCGCGACACGTGGCAAAAGGTCGTTTCGCTGGTCGTGAGGGAAGTGGGTCGCGCATTCTTCGGCGTTGGCGTCCAGGCAGTGCTCGATCTCGTCATCGTCTAGCGCTGCCAGCATGGCGATGCCGCCACCGCCAACGCCTAGGGGGAGGCGAGTTCCGGGCTGCAATACATGGGTCTTGATGGGGTAGTTGCCGTCTTCTCTGATCAGGCAGATCGAGTGCCACTCGCTACGCAGCGAGAAGAAGGCGCTGTCGCCGCATTCCTCGGCAATTCTTTTCACCGGCATTGAAGCAATGCGACTCAATCCGTAGCGCTGATCGGCAATGACGCCCAAGGCATAACATTCCGGCCCCAGAAAATACCCTTCCTCTTCCGACCTGACGACCATGCCTTCTGCCATGAGTGCCTGTAACAGGCGATGAGCTGTCGGTTTGGTCAGTTCAGTTTGCTGGGTGATATAGGCGAGCGAAACGCCCCGGCCGAGTTGACCTGCGATGGCCCGCAGCACCTGCAGAGTTCTCGAAACGGACTGAGCGCCTTTGATGGGAGAAGCTTTCATAGGAAGTTTCCGGTATTCCATATTGTGGCCTAGTAATTTAGTCGAGATGGGCGTTATTCGTGTTGATACCTTTTTTAGCCTCGCATAGCTTGATACCTAGCATTCTTTTTATATTCCGTATTATGGAATAAGGAGTCTAGATGTCAACTCAAGCTAGAATAGTCGGTTGGTCGCATCTGCCTTTTGGCAAGCGCTCGGAGCCTGATACGGAAGCCATGATCGGACAGGTGGTAAAAGACGCGTTGGGACACGCAGGGATACCGGCAGCCGATGTCGATGCCATTTATCTAGGTGTCATGAACAACGGGTTTTCGAAACAGGACTTCCAGGCAGCGCTGGTAGCGATGGCGGATGAAAATCTCATGCATACACCGGCGACGCGGCTGGAGAATGCTTGTGCCACCGGGTCTGCCGCCTTGCATGCGGGACTGGATTTCATTGAAGCGGGGCGAGGAAAAATCGCTCTGGTCGTGGGTGCGGAGAAAATGACTTCGCTGCCGACCTCAGAAGTCGGTGATGTCTTGCTGGGTGCGAGTTATCGCAAGGAAGAGAGGGTCGAAGGCGGATTTCCAGGCGTCTTTGCAGGTATCGCCGATGAGTATTTTCGTCGTTATGGCGACCGACGCGAAGAGCTGGCGCTGATTGCCGCCAAGAACCATCGCAACGGTGTTGCCAATCCTCTGGCCCACGTCAGAAAGGATCTGGGCTTCGATTTTTGCAACACCGTCAGTGACAGGAATCCGCTCGTGGCGGGGCCTTTGAGGCGCACGGACTGTTCCATGGTCTCCGACGGCGCCGCGGCGATTCTGCTTGCCGACGAGGACACCGCGAAGACGCTGGAACGGGCCATCGCCTTCCGCTCTCGCGTGCAAAGAAACGACATCATGGCGCTGAGTCGGCGCGATCCGTTGGCCTTTGCGGGCGCAGCTGGCGCCTGGCGCTCGGCGCTGGAAAGCGCTCGAGTATCGCTGGACGATCTCGATCTCGTGGAGACTCACGACTGTTTCACGATTGCCGAGCTGATCGAGTACGAAGCCATGGGATTGACGGCACCTGGAGAGGGCTACCGTGCGATCCGTGAAGGCTGGACCGACAAGGATGGCCGCTTGCCGGTGAACCCTTCTGGCGGACTCAAGGCGAAGGGGCATCCGGTAGGCGCCACCGGGGTCTCGATGCACGTGATGGCTTGCCTGCAGCTGATGGGAGAGGCCGGCGACATGCAGATCCCCAGTGCCAATCTGGCTGGGGTCTTCAACATGGGCGGTGCCGCCGTGGCGAACTACGTCAGCATCATGGAGCGCAGCCGATGAGTGAGACGATTCGGGTGCCGGCAGGGGGAGTGGCGCCGGTCAGCAAGCGGGTCATGAACCTGGCCAACTTTCTGAACCAGGTCAGACGGCGCTATCCCGATTCACCCGCGCTGGTGATGGGCGACGCCAGCCTTTCGTGGCGCGAGCTGGATCAACGTGTCAGTGCGTTGGCATTGGCGCTGCGAGCGCAAGGCTTGCACAAAGGGGATCGGCTTCTGGTTCATAGCCGCAATGGTTTCGAAATGGTGGAGACCCAACTGGCCGCCTTTCGGCTGGGCGCTGTGTGGGCGCCGGCCAATTTTCGAATTTCTCCCGATGAAGCACAGTGGCTCGCCGAGTTGACTGAAGCCAAGGTTCTCGTCATCGGGTCGGAGTTCGAGCACCATTACCAGGCCATCCGCGAGATCGATGAGAAACTCTCCTTCACCGTGCGAATCGGCGATGCGGCGTTCGGCGATGCGGCCTACGAAGACTTCCTGCGGGAATACGAAGGCCAGACTTGCGTCAACGCCGATGTAGAACACGATGACCCCTGCTGGTTCTTCTTTACCTCGGGAACGACGGGCAAGTCGAAGGCGGCGGTGCTGACCCACGGACAAATGGGGTTCATCACCACCAACCATCTCTGCGATCTCATGCCCGGTACGGATCAGGCCACCGACGCCAGTCTGGTCGTTGCACCGCTGTCTCACGGTTCGGGCATTCATTATCTGACGCAACTGGCGCGCGGGGTCAAAACCGTATTGCCGGCATCCAACGGATTCGACGCCGATGAGATCTGGGAGCTGGTCGAGAGCCACCGAATCACCAACCTGTTTACCGTGCCGACCATCGTCAAGATGCTGGTCGAGGATCCCGCCAGCGATCGCTACGACCATTCGTCGTTGCGCTACATCATCTACGCCGGCGCGCCCATGTACCGCGCCGATCAGAAGCGTGCGCTGGAGCGGCTCGGCAAAGTCCTTGTGCAGTATTACGGCCTGGGTGAGGTGACCGGCAACATTACCGTGCTGCCGCCGAGTCTCCATAGCGCCGATGATGACGGTGACTTCAAGGTTGGCACCTGCGGTTATGACAGAACCGCGATGCAAGTGTCGGTGCAGGACGACGAAGGCCAGGAATTGCCGCCGCATGCAACGGGCGAGATCTGCGTCTGTGGCCTGGGCGTCTTCGCCGGGTATTACGCCAACCCCGATGCCAATGCGAAGTCGTTTCGCAATGGCTGGTTCCGCACCGGGGACCTGGGGCATCTCGATGAAGAGGGCTTCCTCTTCATTACCGGGCGTGCCTCCGACATGTTCATTTCGGGAGGCTCGAACATTTATCCCCGGGAAATCGAGGAAAAGATGCTGACCCATCCCGAAATCCGCGAAGTGGCGATCGTCGGCATGCCGGACGAGCGATGGGGCGAGATCGGTGTGGCAGCGGTGGTCCCGATTGAGGGACGGCAGTTGGACGCCGAAGCGTTGCAGGCATGGGTCAAGGAACGTGTCTCGGGTTACAAGGTGCCCCGACGCTATCACTTCTTCGAGACGTTGCCGAAATCCAACTACGGCAAGATCACCAAGAAGATCATCAGGCAGGCGATCGAGGAACGGGAGGCACGGCCATGAGCCGCACGCTGCAGTCCGGATATCATCGCCCCCGAATGCTGCGCCATGTCGGTCGCTTCAGCCCGGTGCGTATCCAGAGTATGCACTATCAAAGCGGCCGCCATATTCGACTACTTCTTCAACCGGGACGCTCGCTTTATGACGCGTTGGTCGAGCCACTGCGAGATATCGGAGTGACCAGCGCCTCGACCACCATTCTGGGTGGGTATTTCGAGCACCTCGAGTACTGTGTCGCGCCGCCTGATCCGACCGGCAATGCCGTCATTGCCTATTCCAGGCCCATTGATGCTGGCGCGTCGTTCATGGTGTTTGGCAACGCCACGTTGGGCAAGGATATGGAAGGGCGGCCCCTAGTGCATTGCCACGCCTCCGTTCGTGTTGCAGATGGCGGTGTCAAGGGCGGCCATATCGTGCCTCAAGCCTCGATCATCGGTGCCACGCCGATATCCGTTCTGGTGACGGCGCTGGAAGGATTCGAATTGCGCCAGGCGTTTGATGATGAAACCAACATTCCCTTGTTGAAGCCTTTCAAGGAGTCGTGACATGTCGAACGCAGAAACTGCCAAGGTCGTGACTACCCGAGTCGTGACCACAGAGTCGGGACGCATGGGGCGCGTCGCCTATGCCCGCATTGCACCGAATGAGGATCTGGTTCAGGGCGTCGAAAAGATGTGTCTGGCCGAGGGTTTTCGAAATGCCTTCGTGCGAGGCGGGTTGGGGAGCCTTGTCGATGCCAGCCTGGGCTGTCGCGACGGTAGCTACCAGCAGATTTCGGGTCCTGCCGTCGAGGTGGTCAGTATTGCCGGAGAAGTCCGTTCGGGTGCGGACGGCGTGCCCGTCGCCTCGTTGGCGGGCATCGTCGCGGACACCGATGGCAACGTCTATGGCGGCCCTTTCCTGGCCGGCTGGAATCCTGTCTGCATGACCTTCGAAGTGACGCTGGAAGAGTGGATTCCCGAGGACGAGGCTTCGGCCTGAGTTCGAACGCTATTTGCCGGGCCAGAGGATCAACAAGGATAACGCTATGCAAAATGCAGTCGTAATAACCGGTGGCGCATCCGGTATCGGATTGGCGGTGGCGAAAACGCTGAAGGATCGAGGCTGGAGTGTCTGTCTGCTGGACTGCTCTGAAACCGGATTGGCTCAGGCGTGCGCCGAACTGGACGTGCCACTGCGCAACGGCGTCGCCTGCGATGTCACCGACGAAGCCAGCGTCGAAGCTGCCATTGGGTCGATGTCGGCGCATTACCGTCTGTCAGGTGTCGTCAACTGTGCCGGTATCGGTCTGGACCGGCCCGCCATCGAGACGGAAGTGAGCGAGTTTCGCAAGATTCTCGACGTTAACGTCGTCGGTTCCTTCGTGGTATCGCGTGAGCTGGCTCGATACTGGACGCAGCGCGACCTCACCGGCAGCATCGTCAATATCTCGTCGGTGTCGGGGCTTTGCGGCAGCAAGGGACGCAGCGCCTACGGGGCATCAAAAGCCGGTCAGGATGCGCTGACGCGCGTCATGGCGTGTGAGTTGGGCGCCAGCGGCATTCGGATCAATTCCGTGGCGCCGGGTCCGATCGATACGCCTTTGGCGCAGGCCATGCATACCGACGACGTGCGAGCCCAGTGGCACGACAGGGTGCCGCTGAATCGCTACGGCACGCCCACGGAAGTCGCCAATGTGGTTGCCTTTCTTCTCTCGGACGACGCTGCCTATGTCACTGGCCAAGTGCTCGCCGTCGACGGTGGCTTCATCAGCGCAGGCCTGAGGGCATAGTTCGCCGTGGCCAGGATGATGCGGAAGCCGGCGACGGATTAGTCGAGTGTCGCCTTCACCAAGGTTTGCATGGTCTGCTGCAACGGTTTGACGGCGGGGCAGTCGGCGGCGCCATGACGCTCGGCGATCCATGCCGGATCGTTGTAGCCGAGCCAGGTCTGACCATCGTCGTCCTGCCATATCAAAGCCTTCATCGGCATATCGATGCCGATGCTCTGCGCGCACTGGATCAGCGGGGTGCCGCCCTTGGGGTCACCGAAGATGATCACTTCGTTGGGCAGCAGCGCCATGCTGCGCGACATCGCGCCCTGGCGATGATCGACACGGGCGAACACGGTCATGCCGCTGGTGCGGGCCTGTTCGGCGAAACGAGACGCCGTATCGTGGACGCTTGCGTCGCTCCTGGCGGCGATGAGACCGGGCACTGAGGTGGCCGGTTCCTGCGCCAGGGCGGTCCCGGCGAGGCTCAGGAAAGCGACGGCGAGCAGGGCGAACCGTGTCGTATGAGTAAGCAAACGGGGCATTCGGATCTCCGGGGCTGTGATGTCGATCGATGATGTCGGTCAGTGATGTGCGGCGCCCTGATCGCCGGTCAGCGCGGCTTCGGCCAGATCGACCTCGCGGACCAGTTTTCGCAGAACGCTGTCGTTGATGTGATCACGTTGGCGCAGTTTGTAGTACGCCCGGCGCTCGGCGCGCAGGGCTTCCAGACGAGTCTCTCGCTCCAGTTGGCGCGAGGCGGCAAGCTGGGGCATCGCCGTGTCGGCCGAGTGCAACGTTAGACGTTCGCGATAGTAGCTCATCAACTGTGAACTGATGTCGTTGAAGGCCAGGATCGTTTCGTCATTGGTCTTGTTGCGCGCGAACTCGCCCGTCCGATCATGATGATAACGCTCGATATGGTAGATCGCTGCCTCGGCGCCGGCGATGCGCGCCTTGCGCTCTTCCTCGAACTCATGAGTGTCGGCGGGAATCTTGAGGTTGCGCAGGACGAGCGGCAACCCGACGCT
This sequence comes from Salinicola halimionae, assembly GCF_003206065.1. Classification (GTDB taxonomy): domain Bacteria; phylum Pseudomonadota; class Gammaproteobacteria; order Pseudomonadales; family Halomonadaceae; genus Salinicola; species Salinicola halimionae. Next base: position 111,798 of record NZ_PZJQ01000005.1, read on the forward strand.
ACCGGTGACCAGAGTGAACAGAATGACGCCGGTTGCGAGAAAGATCAGCAGCTCACGGCCGGGGAACGGGGTGCCGTCCGCCATGATCTGCGGCAGAGACATGGCGGCGGCGAGCGTGATGGTGCCACGAATGCCGGCAAGGGTTGCTGCCAGCATCAGTTTCATCGGCACGCGCCCGGTGCTTCCCGGTGCGGGAAGGCGTGGCTGGCGCTTGAGAACGGCCATCAATCTTGACAGCCCACGTCCCGTGGCGCTGGCGAGCCAGATCCAGAAGAAGCGCGAGGCGAGCAGAGCAATCGAGATCGCCGCGACATAGCCCAGCAGACGCAGAAATTCGAAATCGCCGACGTCGTGCAGCGAGTGATCCAGCGCCCCGCTGATGATCGCCGGCAGCTGGAAGCCCAGCAGCAGGAAGACCAGCGCGTTGAGTATGAATTCGAGCATTTCCCAAACGCTCTGGGTCTGCATGCGAGCATGCAACTGGCCGACGCGTTTGATATCGGCGCGGTTCATGACCATGCCGGCAGCCACGGCCGAAAGGATGCCGGACATGCCCAAATGCTCGGCCAGTAGATAGGCCGCGAAAGGTAGCAGTAGCACCAGCAGAATGACCTGGACGGTGGTGGCATCGCCCAGGTGTCGCTCGATCAGCCGCGTGCGCAGGAAATTGAAGCCCAAAGCCAGTAGGCCGCCCACGGCCAGGCCGCCGATCGAGATCAGCAGGAATCCCCCCGCGGCGTCGGTCAACGAGAACGTGCCGGTCAGCGCTGCCGCGACGGCGAACTTGAACGCGACCAGACCCGAGGCGTCGTTCATCAGCGACTCCCCCTCGAGAATTCGCATCAGCCGAGGCGGTACCGGCAAGCGCCCGGATATCGACGACACCGCCACCGCATCGGTGGGCGACAGAATCGCCGCTAGCGCGAAGCAGATCGCCAGCGGCAGCGCCGGAAGCAGCACGTGAATGAAGTAGCCGACGCCGACCACGGTGAACAGCACCAGCCCCAGTGCCAGCGTCAGAATGGGCCCGCGCAGAATCATGAACTCGCGTTGGGGAAAGCGTCGGGCATCGGCGAACAGTAGCGGGGCGATGAAGAGTAGCAGGAAGATCTCCGGCTCGAGTTCGACATGCAGACCCGAGGCAGGCCATGCCAGCAAGGCGCCGAGAAAGATCTGTATCAACGGTGTCGGCAGCGCGGGGACGAATCGTGTGATGACGCCGGTCGCCGAAGCGACCAGCAGCAGAATCAGAACCAGGAGCAGCGTATTCATCGACCCGATCAACCGGTTGAAGTCATTGGCCGACGAGCTTAGCGGAAGTCGAACTCGTTGGGAGCGGGTGCGACAAAATTTCTTGGCCTCCCGCCGAGCGGGATCGAGGCCGGGTGTCTATGCTGTTGTCGATAGGCGAGCTTGGCGTCCTGACAACGCCAGTCGTCTGATTCCGTGACGATATGCATATTCTTTGGCCTGCGAGTGGCTCGATGATCGGCGGTCCGTTCCTGATACCGGATTTGATGATCGTGCAAGAACGCCTCTCGAGATACCTCGCGGGTCTATCGCACCAGACAACGAACCGTGGCAAGGCGCAGTGACGCGCCGAACCGTCACGGTTTCAGATTCCTGATGAGGAGCCGGCATGATGGATGATTCCGCGCATTCCCGGACGGCGTTTTCGGAGACGCTGTCGGTAAACCTGACACTCAACGGCGAGCCACGAACGTTGCAGGTGGCCCCCAACGCTGTGCTGCTTGATGTCTTGCGCGAGCAGCTCGGGCTCGGCGGCACCAAGAAAGGCTGCGACCACGGTCAATGTGGCGCTTGTACCGTACAGATCGATGGTCAGGCGATGAATTCGTGCCTTCGCCTGGCGGTCATGTGCGAGGGGCAGCACGTCACCACGATCGAGGGGTTGGCGCGAGACGGCGAACTCCACCCGGTCCAGCAAAGCTTTCTCGAATGTGATGCCTACCAGTGCGGTTATTGCACCCCGGGACAGATGATGTCGGCCTCGGCGATGCTCGAGGACGACCGTATCGGCACCGACGACGCCTCGGTCAAGGAGGCCATGAGCGGCAATATCTGTCGTTGCGGCGCCTACAAGAACATCCTCGAGGCGATCCAGCAGGCTCGGGTGCAGTTGGGCCACGACGCCACTGCGGCGCGCAAGGAGGGTGTGGCATGAGAACTTTTGCCTATTCCCGCGCTGACAGCGTCGAACATGCCGCGCATCGAACGACGCCCGACGCGGCCTTCGTCGCCGGTGGCACCACCCTATTGGACCTGGTCAAGCTCGACGTTCTGCGACCGAGTGAACTGGTCGACATCAACGCGCTGCCGCTCAAGAGCGTCGAGTGGCTCGATGACGGCCGGCTCAAGATTGGCGCGCTGGTGACCAATACCGACCTGGCCCACCATCCCGAGATCAAGCAGCACTATCCGGTGCTGTCTCAGGCCCTGCTGGCAGGCGCCTCGACCCAGTTGCGCAACATGGCGACCACGGCCGGCAACGTGATGCAGCGCACCCGCTGCCCCTACTATCGCGATCCCGCCGCGGCCTGCAATCGGCGCGAACCGGGAAGCGGGTGCGACGCCCGTCATGGCCTCAATCGCCTGAATGCGGTGTTGGGCGGCAGCGAGGCCTGTATCGCGGTGCATCCCTCGGATATGTGCGTGGCGATCGCCGCCATCGGCGCAACGATGACGCTGAGTGGCCCCGACGGGGAGCGTGAAGTGGCGTTCGAGGACTTTCATCGTCTACCTGGTGATACGCCGCATATCGAGCATGACCTCGGCGATGGAGAGCTGATTACTGCCATCACGCTAGACGCGCCGCTGGTACCGGCCGGATCTTACTACCTCAAGCTGCGGGACCGGGCGTCTTACGAATTTGCTCTGGCATCGACGGCGGCGCAGCTGTCACTGGATGGCGAGATGATCGGCGAGGCCCGAGTCGCGCTCGGCGGCGTCGGCACCAAGCCGTGGCGCTGCCCTGAGGCCGAGGCGGCACTGGTCGGCCAACCCGCCGAGAAGGCGACCTTCGAACGTGCGGCCGACATCGCCCTGCGCGATGCCACGCCACTCGAACACAACGCATTCAAGATTCCGCTGGCGCGGCAGGCCATCATTCGTGCGCTACGCGAGGCGACGCGTCTCGCTCGTCAGACCGGGGAACAGGAGGGTCAGGCATGAACGATTTGACGCAGTCCGCATTGACCAAGCCGCGCGTCGTCGGAAAGCGCACGCCGCGAATCGACGGTGAATACAAGCTGACCGGGCGCGCCGGGTATACCGGCGAATTGCATGCCGACGGCATGCTCTACGGCTATCCGGTGCCGGCAACGATTGCCAACGGCGTGCTCGAATCGCTCGAACTCGACGACGCCCTTTCGATGCCGGGCGTGGTCGATATCCTTCACCACGGCAATTTCGATACGCTGCATCGCTCTCCCAACTCCATGGCCCACGGCGATATGGTCAATGAGGTGCGGCTGCCGTTCGAGGACGAGCGCATCTACTACCACGGCCAGTACGTGGCGCTCGTCGTGGCGGAAACTTTCGAACAGTCCCGGGCCGCTGCCCAGCGCGTCGTAGCCCGCTACCAGATGGAGGATGGCGCGATCGCCAGCCTGTTGCTGACCGAAGCCGAAGGCGAGCTCCAGGATGGCGCGGGTGCATCCCGGGGCGACCCAGAGGCGGCATTCGGCGGCGCCGAAGTAACGGTCGATTCGACCTACCACATCGCTGCCGAGAGCCATCTGCAGATGGAAATGCACGCCACGCTGGCGGAGTGGCGTGACGATGGACAGCGGCTGATCGTGCACGAGTCTTCCCAGGGGGTGTTCTTCCAGCGCAACGCCATGGCGCGCGTCTTCGGTATTGCTCAGGAAAATCTCGAAGTCATCTCGCACTACATCGGCTCGGGCTTCGGCAACAAGCTCTTCATGTGGCCCCATGCCGTGGCGACCGCCGTGGCGGCACGTCGACTCGGCCGGCCGGTGAAGGTCGTGCTACCGCGCCAGCAGGACATGACCGGCGGCGGCAACCGGCCGGCCTCGCGTCAGCGCATTCGTTTGGGTGCCGATCGCAGCGGCAAACTGACCTCGGTGATTCACGACAGCACCACCGAAACATCGTTGGTGCACCAGTACGTCGATACCTGCGGTAGCGCCACGCCGAGCTTCTACGCCTGTGACAACGTTTCGACCAGTCAGCGTGTGCTCCAAGTGAACCACGGTACACCCTGTCCGATGCGCGCGCCGGGTGAAGTCTCGGGCATCTTCGCGCTGGAGACGGCGATGGACGAACTGGCTGTCGAGCTGGGCATGGACCCGGTCGAGCTGCGGCTGAAGAATAACGCCGAGCTGGATCCGGCGAGCGGTCTGCCTTGGTCGAGCAAGCATCTCGACGAGTGCCTCACCAGCGCCGCTCAGCGCTTCGGCTGGGACAAGCGCGATCCCGTCGTCGGTTCGATGCGCGACGGTGACGAAATCATCGGTTACGGCATGGCGTCGTGCACTTGGTCCGCCGGGCGCCAGCCCTGCGAGGCGCGGGTCGAATTGCGCGCCGACGGCTCGCTGTTCGCTGCCTGTGGCACCCAGGATATCGGCACCGGTACCTACACTATCGTGGCGCAGGCCGTCGCCGAGCTGACCGGTGCGGAACTCTCGCGTATCGAGGTCAAGCTGGGCGAGACTGGCCTGCCGGCCGGGCCGCTCTCGGGCGGCTCTATGGCGACAGCCACGGTGTTACCTGCCGTGGCCGCCGCGGTACGCGACGCGCTGGATGCGATCAAGGAAGTGGCGGTCGGCAGCGGCGGCGCCTTCGAAGGCAGTGACGCCGATTCGCTAGACGTTGAGCGGGGCGGCCTTACCGATGGCAAGCGTCACGTGAGCTTCGCGGAGATTCTCGGTGCCAGTAAGCTCTCGAGCGTCAACGGTAAGGGGAGCGCGGCTCCGGGCAACGAGAGAAGCGAGTACAGCTTCCGCTCGTTCGGCGCGCATTTCGTCGAGATTCGTATCGATCCCGGGATCTCGCGCGTGCGCGTGGCCCGAGTCGTTTCCAGCATCGACATCGGCCGTGCGATCAATCCGCCGACGGCACGCAACCAGGTCGAGGGCGGCATCGTCATGGGGGTCGGCATGGGGCTTCTGGAGAAGCTCGATTACGATCCGCGCGACGCACGACTGATCAACGCCAACGTAGCGGACTACATCGTGCCGACACATGCCGATGCGCCGGACATCGATGTCGAACTGCTCGACTATCCCGATTTCAAGCACAACGAATTCGGGGGCCGCGGTGTCGGCGAGATCGGTCTCACCGGTGTGGCGCCAGCGATCGCCAACGCGATCTACCATGCCACCGGTAAGCGCTATCGGGATCTGCCGATCACTATCGAGGCGCTATTGGCGTCGTGATGAGGGAAAGCCCTGAACGCCATGCAGGAAAAGGTCGACACAGCGTGTCACCCGATCCTCGATCGCCGCCCGAGAGGGCGGCGATTCCAGTTGCAGCACGCGAATGAGATGCCACTCGCCCAGCAGCATGCCGAGAAAGATGCCGGCGAGTTCGATGCTGTCGCCTGCGGGCATGAGCTGCCGCTGGACTCGGCGGTCGAAGTAATCCGCCAGGGCGCGCCGGACGCGGCCCGGGCCGCCGTCGAAGAACAGCCGAGCCAGCTGTGGCTGACGCGGACTCTCGGCCACGACTTCGCGATAGATACCTAGCGTTTCCTCGTCCATCACCTTGATCAGCAAGTCGATCCCGAGCCGTTGCAGTGCGTTTTCGATGGGCAGTTCATCGACGCCGTCGGCGGTCAGGGTATCGTAGATATGGTGCGAACGGCGTTCGATCATCGCCTGAAACAGGCCTTCCTTGTTGCCGAAGTGGCGGTAGAGGGTGGATAACGAGCCCCCCGCCTGGGCGACGATGTCATTGACGCTGACCTGGCCGTAGCCATGCTCGAGAAATAGCCGTTGTGCCGCGTCGAGCAACGCATTGCGACGTTGGCGGCCCCGTTCTGTCGTCGGTGGCGAATCCTTGGGGGCTTTCGATGACATGGCTCTCCCTCGTGTGCCGCGCGGCTGGCTTTTTCAGTGACGTGATGGCGTTTTTCTAAAGATAGTGTAGTCTACACTACACATTGAGGGGGTGTGCGCCCCTGGCATGAAAAAAGGCTCGGCATGAAGATCAAGAAGAAACTCTATTCGGCAGTGGTCGTCGTTGTGGTGGTCGTGGTGGCGCTGGTTTTCGCGTGGCACTGGTGGCACACCGGGCGCTATTTCGTCGAGACGGACAACGCCTACGTGCATACCGACAGCGTCGCGGTGCGGGCCGAAGTCAGTGCGCGAGTGATGAAAGTGGCAGTTGACGACAACGAGCGCGTCGAGCGAGGTGACTTGCTGGTCCAGCTCGACGACCGCGATACCCGCAGCCAACTGGCGCAATCCCAGGCGCAGCTGGCCGTCAGCACTGCCAACGTGACCCAGGCCGAGCGCCAGGTCGATCTCGATCAGGCCAGCATCGACGAAGCGCAGGCGCAGGTGACCTCGGCGCAGTCGGACGTTGCCCAGGCTCGTCAGCACCTCGAGCGATCGCAATCGCTGGCAGCGAACAATTATGCCTCGCGCCAGCAGTTGCAGGACGATCAGGCCACGGTGCGGGTTGCCCAGGCGACGCTGGCGGCACGTCAGGCTAGCGTCGAGTCGGCGAAACGTCGGTTGTCCGCGGATCGGGCCTCGATCGACAGCGCCAAGGCCAACCGCGATGCGGCTCAGGCCGATATCGATTATGCCCAGAGCCAACTGGACAAGACCCGCATCGTCGCCAAGCGCGACGGTGTGATCGGTAACCTGAGCGTCGAGCCGGGCGATCTGGCCCAGTCGTCGCTGACCCTGATGCAGCTGGTTCCGGTACAAACCGCCTATGTGGTCGGTAACTTCAAGGAAACCCAGATCGGGCGAATGCGCGTTGGCCAGCCGGTGTCGCTGGAGGTAGACGCCTATCCGGATATCGAGTTCAAGGGCAAGGTCGACAGCGTAGCGCCAGCCACCGGTACCCAGTTCAGTCTGCTGCCGCAGGACAACGCCACCGGCAACTTCAACAAGATCGTCCAGCGCGTCCCGGTCAAGATCCACGTGACCGGGCCCAAGGACCAGCTATGGCGTCTGCAGTCCGGGCTTTCGGTAGTGCCCTCGGTGGACACTCGTGAAGTCGATGGTCAGGCAATCTATTTCGATCCCGGCCCCAACCTGGACGACGGTTCGCACTCGAACGACGGATCGAACTTGAGCGACGGTTCGAAACGAGCCGTCGACGATGACTCATGAATCCGCGCCATGAGTTTCGATCATGGATGTTGAACATGAGCCTCGAGCATGAGTGAAGTTGCAGCGCCCGCGGGGGCCGGTCCGCAGGAAATGCCCTCGTGGCACTATCGCTTCGGTTTCATTGCGGCGGTATTCGGCATGTTCATGGCGATCTTGGATATCCAGATCGTCGCCAGTTCGCTGAACGAGATTCAGGCCGGCGTCTCGGCCAGTAGCGACGAAATTTCCTGGATCCAGACCTCCTATCTGGTCGCGGAGATCATCATGATCCCGCTGTCCGGCGTGTTGACGCGCTGGCTTTCGACCCGCGTCGCCTTCGTCGTTTCCTGTGCGGGCTTCACGCTGGCGAGTCTCGGCTGCGCGTTGGCCTCGAGTATCGAACAGTTGATCGTGCTGCGTGCGATCCAGGGTTTCATGGGTGGCGCGATGATCCCGATCACCCAGGCGGTCAGCTTTTCGATATTCCCGCGGCGGGCGATGGGGGCGGTCCAGGGCGTGATCGGCATGGTGGTGACCATGGCGCCGTCGATCGGTCCCACGGTGGGTGGCTATGTCACCGAGATCTTCAGCTGGCACTGGCTGTTTCTGGCCAACGTCGTTCCCGGCATTTTCGTCACGCTGGCGGCCTGGCGCTTCCTCGATATCGACGAGGGCGATGCCAGCGTCGCCAAGCGCCTCGATTTTCGCGGCCTTCTCCTGATCGCGCTGTTCCTCGGAAGCCTCGAGTTCGTGCTCGAGGAGGGCCCCGGCGACGACTGGTTCGCGAGCGGGTTGATCGTGGGAATGACGCTGCTCTGCGCCGCGTCCTGTATCGGCTTCTTCTGGCGGGTGTTCAGCTATGACCACCCCATCGTCGATCTGCATGCGTTCAAGAATCTCAACTTTTCGATCGGCACCGGGCTGGTGTTCGTGGTCGGGATTGCGATGTACGGTCTGGTCTATTTGATGCCGCTGTTTTTGGGCGGGGTGAGAGGCTACTCGAGTCTGCAGATCGGCGAGGTAATGTTCGTCACCGGGGTGGCGATGTTCTTCACCGCCCCGATCGTGGGGCGGCTGACCAACTCGGTCGATCTGCGCGTGCTGCTGTTCTTCGGCCTGACGCTGATCGGTATCGGTACGCTGATGAACAACAATTTGACCAGCGAATCCGGCTTCTGGCAGTTCTTCTGGCCGCAGATCGTGCGCGGTATCGGCATGATCATGTGTATCATCCCGGCGTCGCGAATTGCGCTGGGCACGCTGCCACCCCAGGAGCTGGGCAACGCCGCCGGACTGTTCAGCGTGATGCGTAACCTCGGCGGCGCGGTCGGTCTGGCGATGCTCGACACCGTGCGCGACTGGCGGGTGGATTATCACTGGAATCAGCTGATCCCGGCGCTCGATCAAGGGCGTGTCGTGGTGCAGCAGCAGATCGCCAACTATCAGTCGATGCTGATCGGGCACGTCGCCGACCCCTACCACAGCGCGGTGGCGCTGCTCGGGCAGCGCTTCGGCGTTCAGGCCCAGGTGCTGGCCTACAACGATATCTTCCTGTGGCTGGGCTGCATCTATCTGCTGAGCGTGCCGCTGGTGTTCCTGCTCAAGAAGATCGAACACTAGACAGACACGTGATAAATGTCCGCGCTGCAAGGCGCGGCGCATTGTGCGTCACTCGCTCGGGATGGCGAAGGTGCCGTCTGGGTACTGGTTGCACAGAAACTCCACAAAAGCTCGGACCTTGGGGCTCTGCAAGCGGCGGGAGGTGTGCAATACCCAAAGCTCGACTTCGTCGCCGGCGGCGCCCCACGACACCAGTTGGCCTCTATCCAGCAAGCTTCCGATGATGGATTGCGGCAGCAAGGCCACCCCCGCACCCGCCACAGCGGCATCTCGAACCGTCAGGAGCGAGGACAGCCGTAAGACAGGCTCCGGCACGACGGACAGTTGGCCATCGCGGACGGACCAGACCTCACCTTCTCGATACGTCGGCATGACGATCGCCGGGACGCGGCGTGGCTCATCCCCGTTCTGCGTCGGGAGCTGAACCGAGGGAGTTGCCACCAAGACAAGTCTGTCTCTGGCAAAACACCTGCCCACCAGTACGCTGTTCTTGGGTGGATTGATACGGATAGCGACATCGAAATGCTCTTCGACGAGGTCGGCGAGCCGGTCCTCGGCCACCGCTTCGATCTGCACCTCGGGATGGATCGCCTGGAAGGCGGCGGCCAGCCGTCCAAGCGCCACCTGCGAAAACAATAACGGTGCCGCGACGCGCAGTCTGCCTCTCGGGGTATCAAGGCCATCTCGCGCCGCCGATACTGCTTCGGCTACTTCACGCATTGGTCCTTCAATTCTTGCGAGCAGCCGTTGGCCGGCTTCGGTCATCTCGAGGCTGCGGTCACTTCGCTCGAGGAGCCGAACGCCTAGGCTTTCTTCGAGATCAGCGACCCGGCGCGACAGGGTTGCCTTGGACCGGCCACTGGCCCGGCTTGCTCTTCCAAAACCACCATGAGCGGCGACCAGCTGAAAATCCAGCAAAGCATTGAAATCCATTGTGTCTCAAATATGGGACGTGATGTCTATATTTTAGGGTCTTTGTTTTGATAATGAAACTGGCTACTGTTCAAGCCGTAGGCAACTTCGATTGCCACGAACCACCCCCAGCCCAGGAAATTATCATGACCATTCTCGTTACCGGCGCAACAGGCACTGTTGGCCGCCAGGTTGTGCAGCAACTCGTCGAACGCGATGCCGATGTCCGCGTACTCGTCCGCAATCCTTCGAAGTCGGACTTTCCTGCCAGTGTCAGTGTCGTCCAGGGTGATCTGCTCGATGTCGACTCTCTGCGAAGCGCCTATCGTGGCGTTTCGACGCTCTTTCTGCTCAACGCCGTCGTGGCCGACGAATACACCCAGGCCCTGCTCGCGCTTAACCTCGCCCGTGAGGCCGGCATCGAGCGAATTGTCTACCTCTCGGTAATCCACAGCGACCTGTACGTCAATGTGCCGCACTTTGCTGGCAAGTATGGGGTGGAGCGCATGATCGAACAGATGTGCCTCAACGCCACCATCCTGCGGCCGGCTTACTTCATCGATAATGACCTGACCATCAAGGACGTAGTCACCGAATACGGCATTTACCCGATGCCGATCGGCAGCAAGGGCCTTGCGATGGTGGATACCCGTGACATCGGCGAGGTCGCTGCCCTCGAGCTCCTGCGCCGCGAGCAGTCAGCCGTACCGCTACCGATCGAGCGAATCAATCTCGTTGGTCCCGACACGCTGACCGGTCAGGACATCGCGGCTATCTGGACCGACGTACTCGGTCGTTCCATCGCCTATCCGGGTGAGGACACTGCCACGTTCGAGCAGAACCTATTGCAGCACATGCCGAGTTGGATGGCTTACGACATGCGCCTGATGAGCGAGCGTTTCATCACCGAGGGAATGCTCCCTGATACCGGTGACGTTGACCGGCTGACCGCTCTTCTGGATCGCCCCCTTTACGCCTATCGCGACTTTGCCGCCCAGATCGCGGCCTCGATCTGACGGCAACGCGTGCCCAACCAACACAAGGACATTGATCATGATCTATTCGACCGCTACTGTTCCGGTGAATCCGGTAGGTGAAACCACGCTGACCCGCGCGCAGGTTTGGCAGGGCCTGGTGCTCAAGGCCCGCGACGCCCGCCTGTTCCTGCCTGAAGGTTTGTGCACTCGCTGCGACGTCGTGGAGGAAAGCGCAACGCATTTCGTGCGCGAAGCCACCATCGCCGGCACCGATCTGCGCGAGATCATCGTCCTGACGCCGGAAAGCAAGGTCACCTTCTTCCAGGCCACAGGCCCACGTGAGGGCGCCATCGTCAATGAACTCGTCGAGGATGAGGACGGAGCGCTCCAGCTTCGTTTCTACTGCTACCTCGGCCTGCGCGACAAAACACCGGACGGCCCTGACGAGCAAGTCGAGCAGACCCAATTCGACAGCGACAACGGATACAAGGCCGCCTTGCACTCCACGCTGAAACGCACCCGCGAATTGCTCGCAGATGGCAGCCTTTAATGTGCCAATCCATTTCATGACTTAAACCGGCTAGTGAAGGAGAAGGGAATGCCGAAGGTGTGGTCATCCATTGAGGTCGGGCTCATGAGGCGCCCCCTCGGCTGGTAAGGCCCAGGCGCCAATGATTCAATGGCCGCATCTTCCGCTCGACGACCTTCAGGATCCTCACGATGCCTTCGCCCCAATCTTCCAAACCCGGCGCCGACGAACCCACCCGCACCGTGCTGCGTCTGATCGGCAGTTTTGCCGCACCGGTGGTGATCTATCTGGTGGCCTGGGAGCTGGTGGCGCGGCTGATTCTTCCCGGGGTGGCAGCCAGCGGGCGCGAGTTCGTGATCAATCTGTTCAGCGTGCTGATTCCATTCGCCGGCGTGCTGGTCAGCGTCTATCTCGCCGGTATCAAGGCCGGTCGGCTGATGGGCGGCGGCGTAATGACGGTGTTCTTTCTCTATCTCTACGTCTCGTCTGGCGTCGCGTTCAGCTGGCTGCCGGTGGCATTGACGCTGGGTGGAATCGCTCTGGCATTGGTCATCGCGCGCTACTGCCCGACGATGAAACCCGATCTTGGCGGCGCTTTCAGCTAGGTCATTCCCATGCCGAGGCTCACGCCGCACGCGGATTCCGCGCTCACTGATTGGCTGGTCAATCGCCGTTCTGGTCTGCACCACCGGCGCTGGCGCGGCGTGCTGTGGATTGCCGACGATGCTCTGAATGCGATCCGCAAGGCGATGGCCTGGATCGCATCGACCGATTGGCAGTCGTCGCTGTGGGTGGGCCCCGAACTGCCGGAGTTGCCGGAAAGCCTAGCGCGATTGAGCGCTTCCCGCGCCCGCACCCAACTGGGCAGCGAGCATGATCTGGTGGTGTTCGATGCGGTTTCCGCACAATCCGGGTTCGACCCGGACGCCTTCGGGGCCATCAGCGGCACCGTCCGGGCCGGGGGCTGGCTGGTGCTGCTGACGCCGAAGCACTGGCTAAAGCCCACCGGGGCAAACTGGCTGCCGGATGCCGACTATCGACGGCTGGCGCACTGGCCCCATGAGGCGGAAACCCTGACGACGCACTACCTGCAGCGCCTCGCAGGAAGACTCCGAGACAGCGCCGAACTGGCGGTATGGCCAGATGATGCCGCGTTGCTGCTTTCGTCTTCAACGATCGTCTCCGACCTCAGTCTCGATCCAACCATCGATTCAAACATTGACCCAACCATCGACCCGGAGCTCGAGCCGGACTATTACATCGATGAGCGCGTCGACGACCGCGATTGTCTGACTCGGGATCAGGCAGAAGCAGTGTCGCGGCTGACGCGGATGCGACGGCGCCGCCCGGTGGTGTTGATTGCCGACCGTGGCCGTGGCAAGAGCGCGGCGCTGGGCATTGCAGCGGCGCGGCGCTTGCTGCAGGGAGAACGACGCCTCTGGATCACGGCGTCGAGTGTCGTTGCCGTCGAAGCCGTGTTCGAACGTCTCGCGCAGCTGTTGCCAGACGGCCTTCGCGAATCGAATCGCTTCGAGGTCACCTTGGATGGCCGCGACTGCTGCGTGGAATGGCTGCTCCCCGAGCAGGTGACAGCAGCGCTGACGGCGGCCGATATCGACACACAGTCTCCGCCGACGCTGTTTGTCGACGAGGCGGCAGCGATCCCCGCCGCTCGGCTGATCGACTGGTTGCGCCGCTTTCCGCGCATCGCCTTCGCCACCACCGTGCATGGCTACGAGGGAACCGGACGCGGGTTCGAGGTGCGTCTGCGCGATGCGCTGGATCGGCTGACGCCGGATTGGAAGCGGCTGACGCTGCAGACGCCGATCCGCTGGGGGGCCGGCGATCCCTTGGAAACGCTGACTCGGGACCTGCTGTGTCTGGATGCCGAGATCGCCCCGGACGAGCCCGTTTCGAACGCCATGCGCGCATCGGTCAGCTATGAATGGCTGGACAGGGAATCGCTGGCTCGGGACGAGGCCCTGCTGAATCCAGTGTTCGGATTACTGGTGCAGGCCCATTACCGCACCTCGCCCAGCGATCTGCGTCAGTTGCTGGATGGCCCCGATGTTCGGCTGCTGGCCGCGTTTGCCGGCGAGGACGGGGAAAAACGTGTGGTGGGGCTGTGCGTGGTGCAGCAGGAGGGCGGCTTCGACGCCGAACTGGCCAACGCCATCTATCGCGGAAAGCGGCGCCCGCGCGGCCATCTACTGGCACAGTCGCTGGCCACCCACGGCGGCTTTGAGGCGGCGGCGCTCGCGCGCTGGTGGCGCATCATGCGCATTGCCGTGCATCCCGCTGTTCGGCGCCGGGGGCTGGGTGCCGCCATGATCGAACAGGTTGCGAACGCGGCACAGGATCATGGCCTCGACCGCCTGGGTGTGAGCTTCGGCGCAGAACCGTCCTTGATTCATTTCTGGCGTCAGCAAGGTTTCAAAACGTTGAGAGTCGGGCTGACACGGGAGGCCTCCAGCGGCGAACCGGCGCAGATGATGGGGCGCGGGCTGACGTCCGATGCCGAACAGGCCATGGCTCGCGTGAACGCGGACCACGTCTGCCAGTTGCCGGACCTGCTGGCCAGCGAGCTGCGTGACATCGAGCCCCTCGTCGCGGCGGCCTGGCTGCATGAAGGGGCGGTGGCATCGCTGCCTGCCGATCTGCCGGAACGACTCGGCTGGTTTGCCGCGGGCGGCGGCGAACTGGCGCTGGTGCGGCCCTGGCTGCGACTAGCCTGGCTCGGCTGGTGGCGGCAACAGCCAATGGACAGCGTTTCGCAGGTGCTCGAGTCCGATCGTACCGATAGCGTATCGAGCTCGGGTATGGAGACTCAGGATCTGGAACAGGCGCCGAATGTGGCTGCGGCGGTAGCGGCGCTGTTCCAGTATCGGGACGGCGCACTGTCATCGCGGGGGCGGCGTGAGCAGCAGGGCGCGGCGCGCCGGCTGGCGGCGACCCTGCTGGCATGGATCGCGGAGAAGAACGGTGAGCAGACTGGGGAAAGCGCCAGCCCTCAGCATATGGTCAAGCCGTAGTCAGACGAGTAAGGTATCGGCACCTCAAAACGAGCCGCGGTTCGCGCCGCCGGCTCAGATTTCATTCATCACTCTTTCGACACCCGTTGCGGCGCCACTCGCCGCGCGACGAGGCTGGAATCGACCATGAACGATCATCTGCTGCAACTCTCCCCCGAGCCCGTGTGGCGTCATTTTCGTACGCTCTGCAATACGCCGCGCTCCTCAGGTCACGAAGCGAAACTGGTCGAGATTCTGGAACGCTGGGCCGACGACAACGGCCTGACCCACGACCGCGACAGCTACGGTAATCTGCGGATCCGCCGTGCCGCGAGCCCCAGCTGCGAGTCGGTACCCGGCGTGATCCTGCAGGGCCATCTCGACATGGTCACCCAGGCCAACAGCGATCACCCCCACGATTTCCTCAACGACCCGCTCGATACCTACGTCGAAGATGGCTGGCTGCATGCCCGCGGTACCACGCTCGGCGCCGACAACGGTCTCGGCGTGGCGGCGGCGCTGGCGATTCTGGAAGCGGATGAGTTCGATCACGGCCCGATCGAAGCGCTATTCACGCTGGAAGAAGAGACTTCGCTGCAGGGCGCGCTGTCGCTGGACGAAGGCTGGCTGGAAGGGCGCTATCTGCTCAATCTCGATTCCGAGGATCGGGGCGAGGTTTACATCGGCTGCGCCGGCGGTGCCGATGTGGTCGTCGACGCCGACCTGCCGATGCGCGGGTGCGACGAAGAAGAGGTGATGCGCAAGATTTCCCTGACCGGGCTGGTCGGTGGGCACTCCGGGGCGGATATTCACAAGGAACGCGGCAACGCCAACCAGCTGCTGGTCAGAGCACTGCGCGGGCTGGGCGATCTGGAGATTCGCCTGGTGGACTACCACGGAGGCACGCTGCGCAACGCCCTGCCTCGCGAGGCCTTCGCCACCATCGTGGTCGACGAGCATCATTTGCCGGCCGTGGAAGAGACACTGATCACGTTGCAGGCACGTTATCGCGAAGAGCTGGCGGGCGTGGACGACGGCGTGACGCTGTCGCTATCACCGGCAGCGACCTCCTGTGAAGAGACCGAAGCGCTGACCGATACCGCCACTCTGTTGCTGGTCGCCGCCCTGCACGCCGCGCCTCACGGCGTCGACCGCATGAGCGTCGAAGTGCCGGGCGTGGTCGAGACCTCCAACAATCTCGGCGTGGTATCACTGGAGAACGGGCGTTTCCATCTCTGTGCGCTGGTACGTTCGCTGCGCGATAGCGCGACGCTCAACCTGGCCGACCGTTTCACCGCGCTGTTCGGCCTGATCGGCGCCCAGACGCGGGTCGAGAACGTCTATCCGGGCTGGACGCCGAGCGCCGACAGCACGCTGCTGACCCGTTTCCGCCGCTTACATCAAGAACAGCTGGGCGAGGATCCCGCGGTCAAGGTGATCCACGCCGGGCTCGAGTGCGGCATCATCGGCGGCAAGTATCCGCAACTGGAAATGATCTCCTTCGGCCCGGTGATTCGCGGCGCGCATTCACCCACCGAGCGTACCGAGCTTTCATCCGTCGAAGAGTTCTGGAAAGTCCTCAAGGCGCTGGTAGCCGATATCGCCTCCGGCAAGGCCGCCTGAAGCTGAACATGGCGAGCGATTCTCTCGAAGCAATTCAAGAGAACCGTTCGCCACGGGTGAAAGCCCATTCCCTCAAGCGCCTTCCTGCCAAGGCGCTGCCCGTGCCGAATCAAGTATTGGTCATCAGCACACTATCACCGCTGCCTAACGCAATATCTTCTAAACGCTGAGCGTCCCCGAAAAACAGTCCAACTAATATGACGTCAGAGAGGTCATCTATATTGGGCGCATCACTGACCGACCATTGGGCCGTAGGCTCTTCGAGCATACGTTAAATCGCTTGGCTGCCCGTTGGGACCGATTTTCTTGGTTTGGTCTCCTGCCTGTCTCAGAATCCGGTCAGCTAGGAGTGCTGCCAGCAACATTTGAAGCGGCAAAGATGATTCCTGCGCTAGAAGCTATTTTGATTGAGGCGCTTGAACCTCGCCAAAATCGAAACGCGGTGATGATCTTTCGGCTGTTGAGTTAATTCAACGTGAAGACCCGGAGATCCAGAAGAAGCGTGCGAAGGCCTCGCTAGAAGCTGCGATTGAAAAGCTGTGAGGTCTAACAATTCATTCTAGCCGAACCCGCTTCACGGGTCGGCTTAATTCAAGCGTTAGCGAAGACGGAAGAATGATGGTTCGAAGCTTGCGGATGCAAGGAACTCATTATGGGTAAAATCGAATTCTCCAAGAAAGAAAAGGAAATAATGACCCAAAAGGTCAAGAAGTACTTTCAGGATGAGTTGAATGAAAATATTGGCAACTTTGACGCCGAATTCCTTATCGATTTCTTTGCTGAGGAAATGGGAGGCTTCTTCTACAATCGTGGCCTCTATGATGCTGAAACGATGATCGCTGAAAAGGTCTCTGAAATTTCTGATCAACTGCTTCAGCTCGAGAAGCCAGTGTCGATGGGAGGCAAACCATAAGATGAAAACCAAGCAGTGCATCGCATCACATAACCAGGCGTATCGGTTCGCCACCGCAATCGGCAGGGCGATCGCGAGCTCGCGCCTCTGTAAGCGGCATTAGGTCTCTACGATGCATGTTCTTATTACTGGTGCAGCAGGTTCTGGAACCAGCACACTCGGCAAGGCGCTTGCCAAGAATCTGAATGCTCTTTTCCTTGAAGTAGATGACTTCTATTGGTTAAAAACGGATCCGCCGTTCACGAAGAAAAGGCCCGTGGATGAAAGGCGTAGGTTGATCATGTCGAGCCTGAAAAGTTATCCGGACGCGGTCGTCTCAGGATCTATGATGCAATGGGGCGAGGAAATTGAGAATGCTTTTGATGTGGTGGTTTTTCTTTATGTGGAAGCATGTATCCGCTTGAAGAGGTTGCGGGAAAGGGAGATACATCTTTTTGGTGTTGCAGATCCCGACTTTTTGGAATGGGCGGCGCAGTATGACCAAGGAACTGCGCCGGGAAGAAGCCTCGCCAGACACCAAGCATGGCTTGAAAAACGCTCATGTTGCGTCATAAAACTAGAAGGAGCCATGTCGGTGTCTGAGCAACTATCAGCTTTGAGGCAGAAAGGCTTAACTAACCGCTTCAATTGATCATCCGAAGCGCTGCCGGGCTTCGGCCGACAACTGAGCTTCGGCGTCAGCTCCTGTCCCGACAAGGCCAAGCACAGCGACAGCTTTTTCGTTGCGAAGAGGGCGATAACAACGGCTTATTGCTGCTGCTGTTGGCGCGTGTCCTCGCGTACCGCCTCGCAACCTTCTTCCGAAATATATCCCTTCGAAAGCGCGTGCTCCGCCATGCTGACGCTGTCGTGGGCCAGTATCAGCTCACAGCCAGCCTCACGAACCTCGTGAGCGAGGACCTCGATGGCGGCGTCCCGCTCGGGGTCGTTGTCCACCTTGCGAATGTAAATGGCACGCACGCGATCCGGGTGCGCCTTGACGATCTCGGTGTAGACCTCCGGGTCCCGTTGGCCGCTGTCGCCGATGAGGATGAACGGCAGCGTATCGTAGAGCGCCAGCATGTTGTTGATGACATCGGACTTGTGGTCCTGTGCCTTGCGTGGCCAGGGGCGTTTGATGGTCATGCCCCATTCGCGCAGGAACAGGATCGGCCCCACCGGGATATGGTTCAGGTTGAAGAACGTCTCGAGCACTTCGTAGATGGCCCATGGCCCCCGCGACACGTAGAGCATGGGCCGTTTGCGATTCTCTTCAGCACCACCGTAGAGCGCCCTATAAAGGGCGGAAACGCCGGGAAAGGCCGTGCGTCGATCGGCCTTTTCCATGAACAGTCGATAGAGCATCTTCAGCTTGTTGGCGACACCGGTGTACATCACAGTGTCATCGATATCGCTGATCACGATCAGGTCGGTGCTCGCCGGCGGAATGTAGATTTCGGTTTCGGTGCTGATGGCGTCGTCTTCCGAGACCACCTGCAGTTTGACCGAGTGCCAGATCGCGTCGGCGGGGAGGGTGTGGGTAATGTCGATATGCGCGTGAAAGTAGCCATCACGGTCGGTGGTGACGGTGGCGTGGGTCGCGCCTAGCCGGATATCCACCCGGGCATCTCTGACCCCGTGCCTCACCACGCGGCGGGCGACATCGACCAGATCGCTGGCGACGCCGCCTTGCTTCCAGCCCGCCAACCGGCCGGGTTGCCGAAACACGCGGCCCATGATGAAGGCTTCCGAATGCGAGCCGTAACCGCGATACGGATGCACGATGACCCCGCCTTCACCCTTGTCTCCCCGCATGGGGCGGATGAAGATTCGAACCAGTTTCTTGGTGAAATGGACGAGTTTGGTCACGAACAGTCGCGGAAGTGAACCCGATCTCGAGGAAGAACCGGTGCTGGAACGGTGGCTGGAGCATCCTCTGGAACGATTTCCGGCGCTATCAACGCCAGCACTGTCATCGGAATTGCCATCAGAACCGTCGCTGGAACTATCGACGGTCGTGTCGGCAGGGATTTCGGAATAGTGGGGCACGATGACAGTCGATCCTAGGTTTGGTTAACCCTGAGTATGGGAACTCGGGCGCCATCCTGCAAAGTCTGACCGAGAATCGGACGTAATCGAAGAGCCTGACGCAAGAACGCCCACCGAAAGGTGGGCGTTCGTTCGGCCGTGTCAGAAGACGATCAGGCGTGCTGCTTGCTGTGACGACCTTCGGCCAGCTCTTCCAGCAGCTTGGCATTGAAATCGTCGAGATCCTTCGGCGTGCGGCTGGTGACCAAGCCGCTGTCGACCACAACGGATTCGTCGACCCAGGCTGCACCGGCGTTCTTCAGGTCCTGGGCGACGGACGGCACCGAGGTCATCTTGCGACCCTTCACGACGCCTGCGTTGATCAGGATCCACGGGGCGTGGCAGATCGCGGCGACCGGCTTTCCGGCCTCGAAGAAGGCCTTGACGAAGCTGAGCGCGGTATCATTCAGGCGAAGGGTGTCCGGGTTGAACAGGCCACCGGGGAGCACCAGCGCGTGGTAGTCGGCAGCGCTGACGTCGCTGAGACTCTTGTCCGCTTCGTAGGTGTCGCCCCAATCCGTTTCGGCCCAGGCGCGGATGCCTTTGCCGTCCGGCGTGATGACGTGGGTTTCGACACCCTGACCTTGCAGCGCGGCGCGCGGCGCGGCGAGTTCGGATTCCTCGAAGCCGTCGGCGGCGAGGATTGCGACACGTTTACCATTGAGTTGCTGAGCCATCTTGACCTCCTAGTCTTGATAAATCGGCTTGATAAATCGGCTGTATGTTTCGATAAATGACAAGCCCATGGGCCATCCCGGTCCATGTCTCGGCTTACCCCTGAAGCTTGGGATACTCTGGACAAAGTTCAAGTCAAAACCGGCCGCTTTCGATGCCATCGCTTGCGCTGGGGCAATAACTTGCGGATGGTGACGCCGCGATGGCGTCGAGGTCAGAGGAAGGCAAAGCGATGAATGTAGCGGGTGAGTGGCTGTCGGGCGGCGGTGTTGTCATGGTATCGCTGCTCGGGTTGGTGGCAGTGGTGTTGGGCGTCGGTCTGCTGTGGCAGCGGCAGCGCTACATGAGTGAGAGGAAAGCGCTCCAATCCCGCTTGCAGGCCAGCGAGGCAAAGTGCCAGCGCCTGGAACACGAGCTGGCCCAGAGCGACGGCCAGCAGGACGATCTCCGCGAGCGTCAGGCCCAACTGCAGCAGCAACTGAGCTCTCGTGAACAACAGCTCGAGGCTCTCAACGAACGCTTGGCCACGCTGCGCGAGCAATACGGACGGCTCGAGACTCGCCACGAGCAGCAGCAGAATCAGCACGCGGAACAGCTCCAGTTACTGGAGCAGGCGAAGACCCGTATGGGACACGAATTCGAGTCCCTCGCCGGGCGCATTTTCGACGAGCGTCAGCGCGCCTACAGCGCACAGAGCCGGGACAGTCTGGAGGCGTTGCTGAAACCGTTTCGCGAGCAGGTCAGCGGCTTTCGTCAGCGTCTCGAGGAAATTCACGGTCAGGAAGTGCGCGAACGCACCACGCTCAAGGTGCAGATCGATCAACTCGCTTCGCTCAACCGCCAGATCACCGAAGAAGCCGCCAATCTCACCCGCGCCCTGAAGGGCGACAAGAAGATGCAGGGCAACTGGGGCGAGATGATGCTGGAGTCGGTACTGGAGCGCTCCGGTCTGCGCCGGGATATCGAATACCGGCGCGAAGTCTCGATCGACGGCGAGCACGGGCGCCAGCGTCCGGATGCCATCATCTATCTGCCGGACGACAAGCATCTGATCGTCGATGCCAAGGTCTCGCTCAACGCCTATGTGCGCTACGTCAACGCTGAAGACGAGGTCGAGCGCGAGCAGGCGCTACGGGCTCATGCGCAGGCGGTGAGAAGCCATATCGAGTCGCTTTCCGGGCGTGACTATCCGCAGCTGCCGGGACTGCGCTCGCCGGATTTCGTGTTCCTGTTCATGCCGGTCGAACCGGCCTTCGCGGTCGCCTTCCAGCATGACGAAAGCCTGTTTCAGGACGCGTTTTCCCGCGACATCATCGTGGTGACGCCGACCACGCTGCTGGCGAGCCTGCGCACCGTGGCGAGTCTGTGGAATCTCGAACGCCAGAACGAGAACGCGCGGCATATTGCCGAGCGCGCCGGCAAGCTGCTCGACAAGTTTCAGGGGTTCGTTTCGAGCCTCGAGGATGTCGGCCGCCACTTGGGGCGGGCGCAGGGCAGCTACGATCAGGCCATGGGGCGGCTGTCGACCGGGCACGGCAGCTTGGTCGGCCAGGCGCTGGCGCTCAACAAGCTGGGTGTGCGGATGAAGCGCGATCTACCGGCGCACCTGACCCGCGAGACGGACGAGGAGATCGAACCAGAGGGGGAAATCGACGAATCGGACGAAGCCGGTACGCCTGCCGGTTCTGCGCGAACCGGATCCGCCGCCGACGATCCGACGCCGTAACGCAGACCGCCGCCCGGTTGGGCGGCGGTCATCAGCGCGAAGGCTGTTCGAAGCGCTGTTCGAGGGGCGATCAGCCCAGGTAGGCGTTGAGCATCCAGACGGTCTTTTCCTGTTCGCGAATATAATCGCTGGCCAGGGAGGCGGTCCCTTCGTCGTCGGCGTCGCTCGCCTGCGAGAGCAGCTCGCGCTGGAGCTCGATCAGGACCTGAAAACCTTCCACCAGACCCCGCACGCACTGTTTGCCGTCGGCGACCTGCTTGTCTTCCTGAATCTGGGAGATCTTGGCGTAGTCGCTATAGGCGTGCAGCGGCTGATAGCCCAGGGTCAGGATGCGTTCGGCCACTTCGTCGACCTTGGTCAGCAGATCGGTGTAGATCTCCTCGAACTTGGCGTGAAGCTCGAAGAACTGCTCGCCCTTGACGTTCCAGTGATAGCCGCGGGTGTTCATGTAGAACACCTGGTAGTTGGCCAGCAGCCCGTTGAGTCGCTCCGCAAGCTGCTGGGCGCTGGAAGCGTGAAGACCTATCGCATTGGTATCGGACATGGTATCTCTCCTGGAAAGTGATGGTGAGAGTGTAACCGGGCGCCCCCTGGAGACCCATCCAAGTATCGATATGGCTTGGATAGTGTCGTTCTATCAGGACGTTAAGCGCTTCCACGCAGAGGTATATCAGGGCTGCATGACCACAAAACAAGCCTCGCGGCAGGCGTCCGATGGCATCTCACCCGTTGGCGCAGACTCGCCAGAGTCTGGCCAGCGTGCGCGCACGGTCACTCAGCAGTTCGCCGCAGCGGTCCAGCGCCTCGTCTAGCGTGATCGGGCCGTCCGCCAGGGCGAACGCGGCGGTGATGCCATGTTCGAACGCGTCCTGCCACTGATCGCCGAGACGACCTGCCAAGACCACCGTGGGAACGCCGAAGCGCTCGGCACGCCGGGCAATGCCGATCGGGGTCTTGCCGGAAAGACTCTGGCCGTCCAGCTGGCCCTCGCCGGTAATCACCCAGTCGGCATCGGCGAGCAATGCGTCGAATTTCACCTGTTCCATCACCAGTTCGATGCCGGGGCGCAGGGTGGCACCCAGAAACGCGCGGGCGGCGAAGCCCATGCCACCGGCGGCGCCTGCGCCCGACAGTTCGCGAAAATCCTCACCCAGTGCGTTGGCGGCAAGATCGGCAAAATGCGCCAGCGCTCGATCGAGTCGTGCGACATCCGCCTCGGTCGCCCCCTTCTGCGGGCCGAAGATGGCGCTGGCACCGCGTGGTCCTAGCAGCGGATTGTCGACGTCGACCGCCGTCTGCACCGTCAGCGCCGCCAGGCGCGGGTCGAGGCCGTCGAGATCGAGCGTTTTCAGATCGGCCAGTGCAGCCCCACCCGAGGGAAGCGGCCGGCCTTCGCTATCGAGCAGTCGTGCGCCGAGGGCCATCAGCATGCCGGCACCGGCGTCGTTGGTGGCGCTCCCGCCCAGCGTCAGCACCAGCGACTCGGCGCCGGCATCCAGTGCGGCCAGAATCAGTTGGCCGACCCCGTAAGTGGTGCTGTGGAGCGCAGTGCGCTCTTCCCGCTCGAGCTGCTGCAAACCGCTGGCCTCGGCCAGTTCGACGAACGCCGTGCGCGACGGCTCGTGCCAGCCCCAGGCCGCCGTGGCGTCTCGCCCCAACGCATCCTGAACGCTCGCCATGCGACGCTCGGCCTGCGTCGCCGCCAGCAGGGCGTCCAGCGTACCCTCGCCGCCGTCACCCATCGGGCACTGATGAAGCGTGGCGTCGGGTAGCTCCTGCCTCAGGCCGGTGGCTATGGCGGCGGCGGCATCGCGGGCGGAGAGCGCATCCTTGAAGCTATCGGGGGCGATGACGATATTCATGGCATCCTCGGCTGGGAATGAATCGGGTTCGTCGTGACTCTGTCCAGCATAACGTCGTTCGCGGTTGGCGGCGACGGGCTCGTCGTTGCGCTGCGATCCCTCCGTCAGCGCCCAGGTACCGCAGCGCATGATGACTAGCGTCCGAAGACGCCGAACGGGCTTGCGATGAACGTGGATCGGCAGACGGGAAAATGGCATGCTGAACACTGTTCGTAATCCTCTGCGAGGATCCTGTCATGAACGATCGACGATATCGAATTGGGCGCTGGTTGACCGTGTGTATCGGGCTCGGGGTGCTGAGCGGTTGTCAGTCACTCGCGGCACCGGAGCCTACCTCGTCAGCCGGCGGCAACGTGTTGCCGAGCGCCTGTCGCTGGCCCGCCAGCGGCGACCCGCTCGAGCGTCTGCGTGCCACCCGCGACGCCCTCGAAAGCCAGGGCTATGCCATTCTCGACACCGATGCCCAGTTGGGGCTGGTCAGTGCCGAACGCAAGACGCGTCAGCCCGGGCTCGGCGCGGTGAATAGCCCGTTCGGGCGTACCGGTTTCTGGGGTGGCTTCGGCCTTGGCGGTCGGAATGGCTACTCGCTGGGCGTCATTCAAGGCTTCGGCGGCGGCTACGATACCGATCCGGTCCAGATCGAGCGTGTCTCCGTGGTGACGCCGGAGACGACCACGCTGGTGGATCGTGACTCGGTCGTGGTCGATTACAACGGTTATCTGATCGATGCGCGCAGCTACAATCAGCCCTCGTTCTGCCAGCAGCTGCATCAGGACATCGAATCTCGCCTGAACAGGCCCGCCGCGGGAATTGCCCCATGAACCAGCGTGAAATGACGACTCCCCGTGAAGCCATCACATTGCGATCCGGACTTCGGCAGCTCGTCTGGTCGAGTCTATTGGTCGGAAGCCTTCTGTTGACGGGCTGTGCGGTGTCACCCCAGGCGCAGCCGAGAAGCATCGCGGTGCAGGCGACCGCCGATGAGACACTCAAGGCGACGCTGGCGATGCTGGCGGAGCGCGGCTTCGTGATTCGTCACGGTGATGGTGACCTGGGTCAGATCGATGCCGTGCTGGCGTCCCGATCCGGTTACGAGATGCACGCGCAGGTCACCAGCGGGGGCGAGCGCCCGCCGGGGCTGGTTCTGCAGAACGGGAATACCTATCTCACCTTGAGTGGTCGTCGCGGCGGGCATCCGCTGGAAGCCGTCGAACTCGATCCCTTGTTCATCGATGTTCAGAATCGTCTGAGGTTGTTGCCTTGAGAAGAGGGTCGTTCTTGCGTCGCTGGCGTGAGCTAGGGTTCGGAGTGGTGATCGGATTGTTCGCGGGGATGCCGTCGACCGCCTTGGCGCATCCGCATGGCTGGGTCGACTTGAGCGTCGAAGGCATCTTCGACGCTCAGGGCGAGCTGACCGCCTTGCGGCAACGCTGGCGCATGGATCCGTTCTACAGTCAGGTGGTAATGGAAGACATGGGTCGTGTGGAAGGCGATACCACGATGGCGCAGCGGCTCGATGCGCTGGGTGTCGAAATCCGCAATAACCTCGAGACTAACGATCACCTCACGCACATCACGCTGAACGGCCAACCGGTGGCCCAAGGGACGGTAACCGACACCAATACCGAGTACCGCGATGAGCGCCTGGTCTTCAGTTTCGTGCTGCCGCTGGCCAAACCCCAGGCGCTGGCGGGACAGACGCTGCGCTACCAGATCTTCGACTCGACCTACTACATCGAGATGCTGCACGAGGCCAATGCCGATGGCTCGGAGCCCCTGCCCGGGGCGCTTTCGCTGGATGACGCGCCTCGAGGATGCCATACGCGGATTCTCAAGGCGGATCCGGACCCCGATAAGGTGATGGAGGCTTCCATGCTCGATACCACCCAGCAGGGCGAGCCCAACCTGGGCCAATTCTTCGCCGAAACCGGAGAGATCACGTGTCCGGGTTGAAAGCGATGGCAGGTTTCCTCGTTCCCTTGGTGTTGCTGATTGCCATCGGCATCGCCGGCTACTCGCTGGGGTGGTGGCAAAACGTCGCGGTCCAGATCGTGCTCTGGCAGGGCAAGCTCTACCACACCCTGGTCGAGGCGGTCAGCGCGCTGAATCGCACTCCCAGTGCGACGACGTGGGGCGTTCTGCTCGGCGTGAGTTTCGGCTACGGCGTCTTCCATGCGGCGGGGCCTGGCCATGGCAAGGTCGTGTTGAGTACGTATCTGGCGTCGCAGGGTGGGGCGTGGCGCCGCGCGCTGGGGCTATCGGTGCTGGCGGCGCTGCTGCAAGGCGTAATGGCGATCGCGATCATCGGGGTGCTGGTCTTCGGTCTGGGCTGGCTGACCCGGCAGGCAATGGGCAGCATCGATCAGGCTGAGCTTGCGAGTTTCGTGATCGTGTCGCTGGTCGGGCTCTGGCTCTGCATTCGATCGCTGCGCCGGCTATGGCGTTCGCGTCATATCGGCGCCGCCTCGACGACCGTGATCTCGGCCTTCACGCCGGTCACGCCCGGCCCGAGGTCGAGTCATTCGTCGCTTAGGCCGGTGTTGCCGTCGCGACACGCCCATGACGCCCATTGCGGCTGCGGGCACGATCATCATATCGACCCGCGCGAAGCGGGGGACTGGCGGGTGGCGTTGCTGACGGTGCTGTCGATCGGTGTACGCCCCTGCAGCGGCGCGGTGCTGCTGCTGGGCGCGGCCGCGCTGCTCGATCAGTTCGGCAAGGGCGTCGTCGCGGTGCTGACGATGTCGCTGGGAACGGCATTGACCGTCTCCTCGTTGGCTCTGCTCAGCGTACTGGCGCGGGACTGGGTCAAGCGTCATCTCAAGCCAGCCGCTGGTGGCGGGCGCTGGCAGGCCTGGATCGGCCTGACGGGCGGAGCGCTGATACTGGTGCTGGGTCTGTCGCTGACGCTGGCCCAGTGGCAGCGAGGGCCGGCCATCGCGCCTCCATTGCTGGGTGGATCCACGCTCGGAGCCCCCACTGCGCAGCAGTCGGGCCACGTGCCCGGGCCGTTTGGCCCTGGGCGAGGTTGACCCGCGGACTCGGCCCATTGAACCGCAGAGCCCTATAAACGTCGTCGTCTAACGCGCGAGACCCGCTTCTTTCGCCAGCCGAGCGATCTCCGCACGGCGCTTCTCGAGCGCTTCGTCAGTATAGGCTTCGGCACTGCCATGGCCCCAGACCGGGCCGGGCCAGGCGGCATCGCCGGCAAAACGCACGATGATGTGGAGATGGAACTGCGGCACGACATTGCCGAGCGTGGCGATGTTCAATTTGTCGCCTCCGTAGAATGCCATCATCGCCTGTCCGAGCTGCGTGGCTTCCTGCCATAGGCGAGTCTGCTCGTCGGCCGGCAGATCGTAGATTTCGACGACATCGGCGCGCTGTGGTATCAAAATGACCCAGGGATAGCGCGCGTCGTGACTCAGCCGAACCTGGGTTAAAGGCAGGTCGATGACGTGGGCGCTGTCCTGCTGCAGGCGTGAATCGAGCATGAAGTTGGGCATGACGCCTCCGGTAGGAAAAGGAAAGGGTAACGACGCAAGGCGAGCGGTCAGCGCCACTTTACGTCGCGGCCCCCGGAGCGTCGAGTTGCGTGAGGGCCTGGGCAACGGTGGTAATATTCCTGCGTTGTTGCTAGATCGTTGCCTTGGTCGGCTGAAAGGCTATTCAGGATGGCTGCTCGGCGAGGCTATTCGAAACGGGCTATCCGGCGAAGGCTATTCGAAAAGGGTTGTTCGAAAAGGGCTACGCCAGCAGGCGACTTTGACGAGGATGATGGCATGAAAGTGGCGTGGAGAGTGTGGGTCATTGGCTGCCTGTTATTGACGTTGGGCGCCTGTAACACGATGCATGGGCTGGGTAAGGATATCGAGCGCGGCGGAGAGAAGATCCAGAATGCTTCCCGTTAGCAGTTCAGCCGTGAAATCCAGCAGTTAAGGCAAGATGTCATGCGCGTTTTCTCGCGCGCTCTGCTATTTTGATGGCAGGCCGATTACATAACGGCCCGGATGAGCCACGAATGCATCCGCCTAAAACGTTAAGGAGGACGACACCATGAAACGCCTAATTGCTTTCTCTCTGCTCGCACTGTTCAGCGCCGGTATTCTGGCGGGTTGCAACACCGTCGATGGGGCTGGCAAGGACATCGAAAGTGGCGGTGAAGCCGTCCAGGACGCCGCTAGCTGATATGACAACGCCCGATCCTCTGGATCGGGCGTTTCTCTCTTTTCGTCAGATAAAAGCTTCGTCAGACCCGCTTTCCGTTATGCCCTTGTCCCACCTGATGATTTCCCGCCGCGAAAAATGTATACGTGATATCGTCATGTTTCTCTCCCGACGCCCGTCGATCGAACGGAGTCGTGCATGACTTCCTCTTCCCGCACTGAATCGCATCCGCGTGATCCCGAAAGCGACCTCGGTTCGTTGGCGACTTTCGATGACGCCAGCGTCTTTTCCCTCGATACGCTGCCCGGGCCGCGGGAATCCCCCGTCTCCATCGTTTTCAACGATACGGCTTATGCCACCGTGCTGGCGACGCCGGATCAACTCGAGCCGTTGGCCGTCGGTTTCGCTTTCAGCGAAGGGGTGATCGATCGTTACAGCGATATCGAAGCCATCGAGATTGAAACCAGTCGGCACGGCTTTCGGGTCCGCTTGCGGGTCGCCGAGCGCATTGCCAGGCGCGCCGGTAGTCAAGCGAGGGCGACACTGTCCACCAGCGGCTGTGGTGCCTGCGGGGTGCAGGAGGAGTCGCAGCTACTGTTCGGCCTGACCCGCCTTCCCGCCATGACCTTGCCGGCTGTCGAGGTCCTCTCGGCGGGCCTTGGAGCCTTGCAAGCCGAGTCCGCCCCTGGCGTGCATCTGGCCTTGGGAATCTCCGGTGTCGGTGAGATCACGACCGTTGGCCGCGATATTGGCCGCCACAACGCGCTGGACAAGGTGATCGGCGCCAGTTTGATCGCTGGCATCATGCCAGCGCTGGTGATGATGTCCAGCCGCTGCAGTCTTGAGCTGGTGCAGAAGAGCGTCCGCGCTCGGATCCCGGCGCTGGCGACGCTCTCCTATCCTTCACGACTTGCGGTCGAAGTCGCGCGAACCTGCAATCTGACGCTGATCAACTGCCACCGCGGCAAACGGCTCGAACTGCTGAGTCGCGGCGACGACTAAAAGTCGCCTACCTCTCTGATTATCCTCAAGCGCAGCGCGTAACGGCCGATACGCTATCCCGTTTGGCGCGCAAGCCCCCGTCCGTCAGGTTATCGACAGCCGAAACGTTAGCGGAGTAATATACTTTGGTATTACGACCAACGTTCATGTCGGCTCCGTTGCCCATCCAGCGCGCGAGTCTTTGCTTGCGCCGATAGCGAATCCCGGTCTTCATCGCCGCCGCACTGCCATGTGCCGGTGGCGGGCGCGTCTGTCACTGCCATTCCCGTTCGTCACCCCCTCGAACGTGTAAGGAGAAGCATGTCCCAGTCCCAGCAGGAATCCAGCCCAGACTTGTCCAGTGCTGATACCACTCAGCCTGATGCGAAGGTATTCGCCTATCACAATCCGGCCGGTGGCTGGGGCGCGCTGAAGTCAGTGGGCAAGCATCTATTGCACAGCCGCTCGCCGGCGCTCAATGCGCGTTCGCTGTTCAAGCTCAATCAGCCGGACGGCTTCGACTGCCCGGGCTGCGCCTGGGGCGATCCGGAGCACGCGTCGTCTTTCGAATTCTGCGAAAACGGGGTCAAGGCGGTGACCTGGGAAGCGACCGCCAAGCGTGTTACACGACAGTTCTTCGCCAGGTACAGCGTCAGCGAATTGAAGACCTGGGACGACTATCGCCTCGAGGATCAGGGCCGTCTGGTCGAGCCGATGCGCTATAACGCCGAAACGGATCACTACGAGCCGATCGGCTGGGACGCGACGCTGGATCTGATTGCGGCGGAATTGAAGGCGCTGCCGTCACCGAATGATGGCATCTTCTATACCTCAGGCAAGGCATGTAACGAGTCCGCCTACGTGTTCCAGCTGCTGGCGCGATTCTTCGGCACCAACAACCTGCCCGACTGCTCCAACATGTGCCACGAGGCCAGCGGCTCGGCGATGAACGCGGCACTGGGTACCGGCAAGGGCAGCGTGCTGCTGGAAGATTTCGAGAAGGCGGAAGCGATCTTCGTCTTCGGTCAGAACCCCGGCACCAATCATCCGCGTATGCTCGGCGTGCTGCGGGAAGCGGCCGAACGCGGCGCCACCATTGTCACCTTCAATACGTTGAAGGAGCGCGGACTGGAGAAGTTCGCCGATCCGCAAAAGCCGTTCGAGATGCTGCATAACGGCAGCCATCGCATCAGCAGTCATTACTTCCGGCCTAAGCTCGGCGGTGACATGGCGGTAGTGCGTGGAATGGCCAAGGCGCTGTTCGCTCGCGATGCCGCCGGAGAGGACGTGCTCGACCACGACTTCATGGCCAGGTATACCGCGCATCTGCAAGCCTACCGCGCCCGCGTCGAGGCGACCGACTGGGCGACGCTGGAAGACCAGTCCGGCCTGACGCGCGACGAGATGGAGCAGGCCGCCGAACTTTACGCGCGTTCCAACGCGACCATCGCCTGCTGGGCAATGGGAATCACCCAGCACGAGCACTCCGTGGCGACCGTGCGCGAGATCATCAACCTGCTGATGCTGCGTGGCAACATGGGCAAACCGGGCGCCGGCCCGTCGCCGGTTCGTGGGCACTCCAACGTGCAAGGCGACCGCACCATGGGGATCTTCGAGAAACCCTCGAAGGCCCTGCTCGACGCTCTCGAAGCGCGTTATGCCCGAGCCATGCCGCAGGAATTCGGTTGGGACTCGGTGGCCGCGGTCAAGGCGATGCGTGACGCGCCAGGCAAGGTATTCATTGGTCTGGGAGGCAACTTCACCCGCGCCATTTCCGATAGCGTCGTCACCGAGCAGGCCATGGCCAACTGCCGACTGACCGCGTTCATCAGCACCAAGCTCAACCGCAGCCATTTGGTGACCGGCGAGCAGGCATTGATTCTGCCGTGCATCGGGCGTACCGAGATCGATGCCAACAGTGCGGGCAAGTCGCAGCTGATTACGGTGGAAGACTCGATGAGCATGGTGCACGGTTCCGCCGGGATCAATAAACCGGCAGACAAGTCGCTGCGCTCGGAAATCTTCATTCTGACCGGTATCGCCGAACGCTTGTTTGCCGACGAAGAGGCCGATACCGATGGCGTCGACTGGGCCTCGCTGCGCGAGGATTACGACGTCATTCGCGAGCATATCGCCGACGTCATTCCCGGCTTCGCGGACTTCAACCGGCGTGTTCGGCAGCCGCGCGGATTCTGGCTCGCCAACCCGGTCGCCAGCCTCGAGTTCACTACCGCGACCGGCAAGGCCGAGTTTTCCGACGACGCGCTGCCGCAGGCCGTCATGCACCAGCGTCTGGCGAAACGCGACGGCTGGCTGACGCTGCAGACGGTGCGTTCGCATGACCAGTACAACACCACCGTCTATGGCTATGACGACCGTTATCGCGGCATCGAGGGCGGTCGTCAGGTGATCTTCCTCAACCGCGACGACATCGCGCGGCTGGGCTTCGAGGCCGGGCAGTGGGTCGACCTGATCGGCGAGTCGGAAGATGGAGTGACGCGTCGCGTCGACGGTTTCAAGGTCGTCGCCTACGACACGCCCCAGGGTTGTGCCGCCGCGTATTACCCCGAAACCAATCCGCTGCTGCCGTTGGATCACAAGGGCGTGCAGAGTCACACGCCGGCGTCGAAATCCATCGCCGTGCGCCTGGAAGCGAGCACGCGACTTGCCTGAGCTTCCGGACGCGATCGAGCTGCAGCGCCAATGGGAGGCGCTGCAGGACGAGCACCCCGAGCTCGAACCGGTCGCAGCTCTGGTGTTGTTGGCGCTGAAGGAGTCCGGCCCAGCGCGAGAGGCCGGTATCTCCACCGCACTGATCTCGCGTCGTCTGGGGCTCGAGCACGCCTTGATCCGGCGCGCGGCGGCCGATCTCGAGACCGGGGGCTGGGTCTCGGCCCGGCCTGCCGGCGCTTCAAGCCCGGCCTTGCGGTTGATTTTGACGCCCACTTGCTGACTCAATGCCGGTATCGACGACTGTCGCGATCATCGCAGAACACGATCACTGGAGAGAGGAAGCGTTGCATGTCGGACAATCATTTGCAGGGACGAGTCGCGGTCATTACCGGCGGTGGTGTGGGTATCGGCTACGCCATCGCGAAAGCGTTGGCGGTCGCCGGAGCGCGCGTCGTCATCACCTACCGCTCCCACGAACCGGATGCAGAGGCGCTGGCGGCGCTGACCGCCCGCGGCGGAGAAACGGCGCTGGCCCGGTCGCTGGACGTCACCGATGAAGCTGCCGTCGAGCGCTTCGCGAGCTGGCTGAAGGAACAGGTCGGCGGCATCGACATCCTGATCAACAACGCCGGCGGCTTGATTCAGCGCTCGACCATCGAAGAAATGCCGTTCTCGCTGTGGCGACGGGTGCAGGCGCTCAACGTGGATTCGGTTTTTCTGGTCACCCATCATCTGCTGCCGTTATTCCGCGACAACAGTGGGCGCATCGTTACGGTGTCATCGCTGGCCGGGCGCAATGGTGGGCATGCCGGTGCCACGGCCTACGCCACCGCCAAGGCGGCGCTGTTCGGCTTCACCCGTGGGCTGGCAAAGGAAGTGGCGGGGCGGGGAATCACGGTCAACGCGTTGGCGCCGGGTTTCATCGAGGCGACCCCATTCCATTCGACCTTTACCACCGACGAATCCAAGCGCGCCACCATCGAAACGATCCCCGCCGGACGCGCCGGTCGGCCCGAAGACGTCGCCTCGGCGGCGGTCTGGCTGGCGAGCGACGGTGCGGCTTTCGTCTCCGGCACGATCGTTGATATCAACGGCGCCCAGTACTTTGGCTAAGAGCTTTGGTTAGGAGCTTTGATTAAAGGTTTTGACTGACGGCCCGCTAGTCGAGCGTGACGAGGAAATCGTCGAGGCAGGCGGCTAGCGTTTCGGGATGTTCGAGCATCGGGGTATGGCCGGCGTCGAGGATCTCGAGTCGGGCGCCGGCGATACCTGAAGTCAGCCCTCGGGCGTGCTGGAGTGAGCGGGCCGGGTCGCGCTTGCCGTGAACGACCAGCGTGGGGCAGCGGATATCGCGTAATCGTCCGGTGAGATCGAGTCGACGCAGGCTCGTCATGGCGTGGTAGGCACGTTCGGGGCCGGTGGAAAGCGCATAACGGCGCAGCTCGTCGCCGTAGCGAGCCAGGGCTTCTTCACCGATGCAGCGCAGCAGGAAAGTCTTGATGAAACTTTCTCCCCATTGCGCCAGCAGACGCTGGGGCAGCTCGGGGTCGCCATGGTTGGCGGCGCTGGCGCCGGTGTCGATCAGAATCAAACCATCGAGTCCGGCCCCCAGCTGTGCCGCGACCTGCAGTGCGATGACACCACCGGCGGAGTGGCCCACCAGAACCCGGCACTGACGCTCTCCCTGTAACCATTGATCGGCGATGTCCTGTGCCACTGCCGGCAAGTCGCCGTTGCCCGGGCCGGCCAGCCAGTCGAGCGGCTGCCAGTGCCAGCCGTCTGGCAGCGGAACCGGGTCGAAGATCGTGGGTGGCAGTAGGGTGCCGGGCAGCGCGATCAGCGAGCCCGGCACAGGTAGCGGCGAGCGATCAGCCACCGATGGCGCCGATCAGCCAGGCGAAGGCGAGCAGGATGATGCCGATGCCCCATGCCCACAGAAAGGTGAACTTGAGATGCTCGCGCAGCTCGACACCGGCCAGGCCGATGGCCAGATAGACGCTGGGCACCACCGGACTGATGCTGAAGCCGGTGTTCTCGCCGATCAGCATGGCGCGGGCGACGGCGTCCACCGGGACGCCGGCGGAGGTCGCAATATCGCGTACGATCGGCATCAGCGCGAAGTAGTAGGCGTCCGGCGAGAACAGCATGCCCAGCGGCACGCCGAAGAACCCGACGATCAGATGCAGCACGCCCGCCGAACCCGCGGGTAGCAGGTCGATCAGCGCAGTGGCCATGCCTTCCGACATCCCCGCGCCAGCCAGTATGCCGAGCAGAATCCCCGCCGTCAGCATCACCAGCGCCATCTGCAGGGCGTCGTTGGCGTGCCTGGCCAGCTCCTTGCCCTGCGCTTCCGGGCGCGGATAGTTGAGCAGCAGCGCGATACCCAGGCCGACCATGAAGCTCGCGTAGAGCGGGAAGGCGCCGGTGAACAGAATCAGCAGAATGATCAGTGTCAGCACCACGTTGGCCCAGTAGCGCCAACTGCCGAGCGGCAGCGCCGTCTCCCGCGGCGGCAACAGATAGGCGGTCATGTCACCACCGCCAGCGTGACCGTTGGCCCGGTTCTGGCGCTGGGCCTTGATGCCGAAGTAACTCGCGAGCGCCAGCAGCAGCACGATGCCCAACGCCTGGACCGGTAACAGCGGCAGCCACAATTCGGAAGCGTCCACGCCAGCCGTGGCCGCGGCGCGTGCCGTCGGGCCGCCCCACGGCACCATGTTGATCACGCCGGCGCTCAGCCCGACCAGACAGATCAAAATCAGCGGGCTCATCTTGAGACGCTGGTAGAGCGGCAGAAAGGCGGGAATCGTGAGCAGAAAAGTGGCAGCGCCGACACCGTCGAGATGCGCGATAGCCGCCACCAGCACGGTAACGATGGCCACTCTGAGCGGCTCGCCACGGGTGCGTTTGATCAGGAAGTTGACCAGTGGGTCGAACATGCCGCGTTCGCGCATGACCCCGAAATAGAGGATGGCAAAGATGAACAGCGTCGCGGTCGGCGCGACGGCAGTCAGACCATCCTTGATGAAGCCGCCGGTCTCGGCCGGCGTGAAGCCCGCCAGCAAGCTGGCAACAACCGGGATCACGGCGAAGCCGACCACCGGGGTCAGTCGTTTCAGAAGTATCAGTGCGATGATGCCCAGCATCATCACGAATCCGAGCGTTGTTATCATGATGGCTCCGTGAGTTGGCGTAGTCTGGACGCTCGAGCGTCTCTTGGCGTGGTCAGAACAAAGGTGAATGTCAAAGGGTCGAAGTCGATACCGTTCGACCCGAGTTGCTCAGCCGTCGGGGGGCGGCAGACGCATTCCCAGCAGCAGATAGCTCAGGCTCTTGCCGTGGCGGTCGAGCGTCGCACTCTGATTGACGCCGCCTTCCAGTGCGCCCTCGATGACGAAGTTCATGCCATCGAGATGGGGCAGGCAGTAGCGCGTTATCTTTTGGGGATGACGGTGGCTGAACCGCGAAGCCACTGCCGCTTCGGAAAGGTGTTGCTCGAGCCACGCGTAGTGACGGCTCTCGAAGGTGAATATGGCCACGTTCAGGGTGTTGCCCTTGTCGCCGGCGCGGGCATGTGCGAAGTCGGCAAGTAAAACGTCTTGGTTCGTCATCGGTGCCTCATTGCCAGGAGACGAACGGCATGACCCGCTCGCGCGCAATCAGAAAGGATCGGGTGCGAAGCGATTCGCTCAACTGCCGACGAACGCCGCCACCCCCGGCCGGCCCGTTGAGGTAGAGCGCCTCGAGTTCCTGCAGTGCCAGGTCGATGGCAGTCCGGTCGCGATCGACGATGCCCAGGCGCAGGCGCACGTCTTCCACCGCCGGGGCTTCCCTCAGGCGCTTTTCCAGCCACTCGCCGCTGCCATCGTTGAACAGACTGGCGACGCCGATCAGATCGAAATGCGGCCTCAGTTGGGGTAATCGGGCGCCCAGGCGCTGACGCAGAATCTCCAGCGCCAGTTGGGCGCGTTCCACCGCGTCAGGGCCGGCGTAGGAGATACCTGCTTCACCGAACCACAGCCCGCGCAGCCCCAGGTTGCCCTTGAGCGTTGCCGGTGCCGGATGCCCGTGAACATCGTGTATCGCGACCCGGTCCGGGCCCAGGGTTTCCAGTCTCGCTCGCGAGACATCGAGCGTGACGTCCGGCGTCAGGTAGGCCGCCGGATCGTGAACCTCGTAGAGCAGCTGTTCCTTGACCGTCTGCTCGGTGACGCAGCCACCGCTACCCGGCGTCTTGGTGATGACCAGGCTGGCGTCGCTGCCGACTTCGGCGATCGGGCAGCCAAGATTGGCGAGATCCGTAACGGTCTTGCGCCTGGCATCGGCGAAATAGCCGCCGGTGATTTGAGTGCCGCACTCCAGCAGGTGGCCGGCGGCGGTCGCCACCGCCAGATGCTGCCAGTCGTCTGCCGCCCAGCCGTGAGCGTGACACAGCGCGCCGACCGCCATCGAAGGATCCGCCAGCCGCCCGCCGATGACGATATCGGCGCCGTCGTGCAGTGCCTGAGTGACCGCTTCCGCACCGATATAGACATTGCAGGAGACGATCTCCTCAAGCGGACAGTCGGCGGGAAGCCAGTCGGCGATGGCGGCTCGATCCCCAGGCTCCTCTCCCAGCTCGCCGCCCAGATCGTCGCCCATCACGCAGGCGATTTTGGCGTCCAGACCCTGCCTCTTCAGCTGCTGGCGCAGCCGCTGTGCCGCTGCCACGGGATTGGCTGCGCCGCCATTGGTGATGATCGGAATGCCGTGTGCCAGACACGACTCGACGATCGGTTCGAGAAAGGCGAACAGATGCGTGGCATAACCAAGAGCCGGGTCTTCGAGCTTGCGTAGCTGTGCCTCGGCCAGGGTGCGTTCGGCCAGCAGTTCAAAGAACAGATAGCGCGCCCCGTCTCGCTCGGCGAGTGCTTCGACCAGAGCGACGGCGGCGTCCGGGCGATCACCGGCGAAACCGGCACCGCAGCCAATGTGCGCGTAGCGAATAGGTTGAGAGGATGACATGGAGAATCCGTTGAACCGTCGATGGCCAAGACAATGGCTCAGCGCGACAAGATCAGGCAAAGCCATATATCTTATGAATTAATAAAAAATTTCTATCTGGAAGGGCAATGTTTCATCAACGACAGCTCCAGGCATTCGTGCTGACCGCCGAGATGGCCAGCTTCACGCGGGCCGCGAAAGAAATTCATCTGTCGCAGCCGGCATTGAGCTATCTGATACGAAAGTTGGAAGAGGAATTGGGTATCGTGCTGTTCGCACGCAATACGCGCACGGTAATGCTGACGGAAGGGGGCGCGCTGTTTCTGGGGCACGCCCGTCGCATTCTTGCTGACATGGCTCTGGCACTGGACGACACCCGCAACGTGCGCGAACTCGAACAGGGTAAGCTCACGGTAGCGGGCTTGCCTTCGGTCGCATCTTCCCTGCTGCCGCGCACCATTGCCGCGTTTCGCAAGCGCTACCCCAAGGTAACCGTTGCCTTGCGCGACGGCCTGGCCGATCAGGTTCATCAATGGGTCCGCCGGGGCGAGGTCGATATGGGGTTGGGCTCTCCGTTGGATCAGGATCGCGAACTCGACTTCCAGACTCTGTTTCACGACGATCTGATGCTGGTGACGCCGCCGCGGGTGGTAAGACGCAGCGAGTCGCCCTGGTACGGACTCGACGAGATGCCGTATATCGCCATGACTCCGGGTTCCAGCGCCAGGCACTATGCAGACCTGGCGATGGAGCACGCTGGCAGGGAGGTCCAGCCTACCTGGGAGGTGAGCTTCATGAGTTCGGCCATCGCCATGGTGAGGGCGAAGCTCGGCTATGCGCTACTGCCGACCTCGAGTGTCGATGTCTTCAATCTGGACGCCGTTACCCGGCTACCCGTCAACATGCGCGAACCGCGAGAAATCGGCATTCTACGGCGCAAGCCTTTGCATTCCTCACCGGCACTGGAGGCATTCCTGCGCCAGTTGCGCAAGCAGGTCTCGTCCGCCGAAGCGAGCGAACAGCAGACCTTAGCCGATGACTAGCGACCAAACGAGAAGCGCCGCTCCAGCCGTTCGAACAGCAGGTCGGTGACGATCGCCAGCAGGCCGACCAGCAGCGCGCCCTGGATCACGTAGGCCAGATTGTTGCCGACCAGGCCGGCGATCAGCGGCGTACCCAGGCTCTTGGCGCCCACGGTGGAGCCGATGGTGGCGGTACCGATGTTGATGATCACCGAGACGCGGATACCGGCGATGATCACCCGCATCGCCAATGGCAGTTCGACTCGACGCAGAATCTGCCAGCGATTCATGCCGTTACCGCGTGCAGCTTCTAGCGTGGCCTGCGGCACCGTGCCGAGTCCGGCGATGGTGTTCTGGATCACTGGCAACAGGCCGTAGAGCGACAGTGCGATGATGGTCGGGGCGAAGCCGAAGCCGGCCAGCGGGACGGCGATGGCGAGTACCGCGGCGGGGGGGAATGTCTGACCGATTGCGGCCAGCGACGACACCATTGGCTCGAACTCACGTCCGACCGGACGGGTCACGAACAGGCCGGCGGCGACGCCGACCGTTACCGAGATCAGCGACGACATCAGCACCAGCCCGATATGCGCGAGCATCAGATTGAGGAAACTGTCGCGCGAATAGAGCGGATTGCCGAGATCGGGAAACAGCGCCCGGAACAGCGGCTCGAGCTGATCCATGCCCAGCGTCAGTGCGATCAGCAGCACTATCAGCACACCCAACACCCGGTTGCCGGCCGAAGCGGCGCGCAGTCGTTGCGCTCCTGGAATTGCCCCATTCATGAGGCTTGCGTCCCGTTTTCGGCCTGGATTCCCATGATTCCCTGCATGCCGATCTCGGCGATCAGTTTGCCGGCGTCATCGACCACGGGCAGCACCATCACGCGATACCAGACCATTCGCGAGAGCGCTTCCTTCATGCTCATTCCCGGGGTGGCGGTCCATTCCGGTTTGACCTCGGTCACCTCATGGTCCTCGTCCAGCCGGGCGCCCTCGAGAGCCACCGGTCGACCGGCGTCGTCGAGTTGCCAGCAATGATCGAGACCGGGGTGCGTAGCGTGGTGCTCGAGACTCGGCTCGCGTTGATACTGGTGTACCCAACGCCGCGAGAGCAGCTTGAGGCCGAGGTCCGCCTGACCGATGAATTCGCGGACGAAATCGTTGTCGGGTTTCACCATCAGCTCGATAGGGCGGTCGTACTGCACCAGCTTGCCGCCGTTGAGCAGCGCAATGCGGGTCGCGAGCTGGAGCGCTTCATCCATGTCGTGAGTCACGAACACGATGGTCTTGCCGGTCTGCTGGTGCACGCGCCGCATCTCGGCCTGCAGCACCTCTCGGGTGAGCGGATCGACTGCGCCGAACGGCTCGTCCATCAGCAGCACTTCGGGATCGGCGGCCAGCGCTCGGGCCACGCCGACACGCTGAGCCTGTCCGCCGGAGAGCTGATGCGGATACTTGTGACGAAACTCGGCCGCGTCGAGATGGAACATGGCCATCAGCTCGTCGACGCGATCGTCGATGCGTGATTTCGGCCACTTGAGCAGCTGCGGCACGGTGGCGATATTTTGGGCCACGCTCCAGTGGGGAAACAGGCCGGTCGACTGAATGGCGTAGCCGATCCGTCGACGGAGCTGTTCCGCCGGCAGCTCGGTGACGTCGTCGCCGTTGAGAATGATGCGCCCGCCGCTCAGCGGGACCAGGCGATTGATCATCTTCAGCGTGGTCGACTTGCCACATCCAGACGGCCCGATCAGTACGCCGAATTCGCCGGTATCGAGCGTCAGCGAGACATTGTCGACGACGTTCTTGCCGGCGTAGGTCTTGGTCAGTCCTTTCAACTCGATCATGCGGATCTTTCCTGAGTGGAACCCGGAATGCGGTCAGCGAGTGCCCGGCGGCCGGCTAAACGTGACCAGAATCTGCAGTGTGAAGTCGGCGATCACCGCCAGCACGATGGTCGGGATGGCGCCCAGCAGCACCAGATCGATGGCGTACTGCCCCAGGCCCTGAAAGATAAAGGCACCGAACCCGCCGGCTCCGATCAACGCGGCGACCACCACCAGACCGATTGCCTGCACGGTGACGATACGCAGCCCCGACAGAATCACCGGCAATGCCAGCGGAATCTCCACCTGCCACAGAATCTGACGTGAGGTCATGCCCATACCCCGTGCGGCTTCGAGTGTGCCGGGGGAGACACCGGCAAGACCGGAGTAGGTGTTGCGAACGATCGGCAGCAGCGAGTAGAGCACCAGTGCGATGATCGCCGGGGCTACGCCGATGCCGCTGACGCCGAGATCGCCAAGCCACGGCACCGCGCGGCCGAGCGCGGAAAGCGGTGCGATGAGCAGGCCGAACACGGCGATCGACGGTAACGTCTGGAACACGTTGAGCAGACTGAACAGACCATTGCGCAATCTGTCGCGGCGATTGGCCAGCAGCCCTAAAGGCAGTCCGATCGCGAGGGCAGGAATCAGAGCACCTGCCACCAGCAGTAAATGGCGCACCAGTTGATCGACGAAATTGTCTTTCTGATTGGCGAACTCGCGCATGATCGACAGCGGCGAGAGCAGATCGCCGGAGAAGCAGACCCCGATCACGACCAGTGCCGCCGCCCCGAACAGCGCGCGTTTCACCAGCCCGAGGCGCAGCCTTTGCAGCGCATCGATGGCAATCAGCGCGCTGACGAACAGCAGGATCCAGAAGGTCGCGCCTTGAGAAACACGTGCGGCCGGTGAAGCATCGACCAGCGCGCGGTGGGCATAGTCACCGAGCGAAAAAAAATCCAGCCCCAGCAATGGCAGGGTGGCGATCAGCGAAAGCCATAAAGAGGTGCGTTGGGGCAAGGGCCTTGCCAATGTCGCGGCCAGCAGCGCCAGCCCGATGAGCGCGAGCGCCGTGAGCTGCCACCCCGGCAGGGCCTGCCACAGCATGACCGGTTGACCCGAGGCCAGCCGGTTGGGAGACAGGCTGGCAAACGGTAACAGTATCGCGCTCGCGAACGCTGCGACCAGCAGCGTCAGCAGCACCCGGTTGCCGATCAGTCGATCACCTGCCGATCGTGCCAGCATCATGATCGAATCAGTCCAGCAGGCCCTGTTCGGCGAGATAGTCGTGCGCGACCTTGTCCGCCGACAGGCCGTCGACCTGAATCTTGCCGTTGAGCGTCTGCAGCGTTTCACGATCGAGCGATTCGAACACCGGCTTCAGCAGTTCCTCGATCTGGGGGTAGGTGTCGAGCACTGACTGACGTACCACCGGGGCGGGCTCGTAAACCATCTGCACGCCTTTCGGATCATCCATGACCTTGAGGCCGGCAGCGGCAATGGCGCCGTCCGTGCCATAGACCATGGCGGCATTGGTGCCGCTGGTGCCTTCCGCGGCGGCGCGGATGGTGGCGGCAGTGTTGCCGCCGGAGAGCACCAGCAACTGATCTTCGCTGAGCGTGAAATCGTAGGCGCGCTGGAAGCTCGGCAGCGCCGCGTCGCTTTCGACGAATTCGGCCGAGGCGGCCAGTTTCACTTCGCCACCGTCGCTGATCCAATGGCCGAAGTCGGCCATGGTCGAAAGATCGTTGTCGTCGGCCACGTCCTCACGCAGGGCAATGGCCCAGGTGTTGTTGGCCGGTGCAGGCGTCAGCCAGGCCAGTTGATGGGCCTCGCTGTCGGCAGCCTTGATCTTGTCGTAGCCGGCCTGCTCGTCTTTCCATGCCGGGTCATCGGTGGTATCGGTGAAGAAGGCACCGTTGCCGGTGTATTCGGGATAGAGATCGATGTCGCCAGCGATCAGCGCCTGGCGGACGATATTGGTCGGGCCGAGTTCCAGGCGGCTGTCGACCGGCAGATCGGCGTTTTCGAGCACATCGATGATCATGTTGCCGAGTAGCGATCCTTCGGTATCGATCTTGGAGGCCACGCGGATGGGCTGCTTGTCATCCTGGGCCATGGCCTGGCTGATACCGAAACCGGCGATAATCGCCGCGACGGCGACGGAAGTGACGAGATGGGTCGTGAGCGACTGGCGCATGGTGGCATTCCTTTGCGATCGATGAACTCAAGGCTCGTTTATTGTAGGGCGGCCGTCGAGGACGGCGACTCTCCGTGGCCGGCTGCGTCGGCTGGTCTAGATAGAAGTTTGAGTTTAGCGGGCCTGTGCCCGGTCGACCAGCCGATGCCGAGCTTGTCGCTAGCTGCTAATCTGGCTGGCAGAAAGTATTGGCTCATGATCCGATGTTTCACTGGCGACACGTCGCATTCGATACGTGTCATTCAAACCGTTGCAATCAGCATGTCGTGTTTACTACGTCGTGTTTATCACGTTGTATGCACCAAGCTGTACTCAAACAAGTTGTACTCAAACAAGGAGCAGGCGATGAAGATTATCGGCGCGGCATGGATTGTGAGTGGCATGTTATTGGCGGGTTGCAGCACTGCGCCCAAGCCCGACGAAGCGCCAAGACCTCCCGATGTGAAGTCGGTTCCCGAGGATGCCTGCGGCGCGCAGACGGTGGGGAGCCTGGTCGGAGAAACCTTGACCGACGATTTGCAGCAGCGCATTTCGGATCGCTCGCGCGCCGCGAACATCCGCGTCGTGGAACCCGGCAAAAGCTACACCATGGATTATCGCTCCGAGCGTCTCAACATCAAGGTCGATGACCAGCGCATGATCACGGATATTGCCTGTGGTTAGTCGTTAGGAACGGATGCTTCGAGGGCCGGCTGAATACCGGCCTTCGTCGTTTCGATACCCTGCCATTGGTGGCGTCCTGTCCGTATCGCTCAGTGGACGCCCGCAGAATTCGATCAGGAGATCATCATGCTACGAACCGAGGTCATCACCGAAGGCACGCTGACCTGCTTTCCGCCCGGGCTGACCTATGAAAACGGCTCTTTGGTCAACGTCGAGGTATCGGCGGTGGTCTTCGACGGCCAGCGTCTGATTCTCGCCAGCGACAAACCGATTCCAGGCGGCGAACGTTCGGCGGCATTCGCTTTCGATCTGGTCGATGGCTTACCGGATCCGGATAGCCTTCAATTTTTGACTGCCGATGCCATCCAGCGCGCCGTCAAGTACGAGGATTTCGCGCTGACCGTCGATGGCCGCTATATCCTGGCGACCACCGGTTTTGATCGCATCGACGACGAGAGTCACGATCTCAATGCCTACAATCATTTGCTGATCTGGCCGGTGGGCGAGCCGGATCGGGTGCAGGTCGTGGATCCTGACCCACGCGACGGCGTCGAGGGCTCGTTGGAGCTGCGGCGTAAACTCGATGACGCCATCGGTTTGCCCTATTACAAGATCGAAGGGTTGGCAACGGTGCCTGCGCAGCCGGACTTGGGCAAGACGAGCGACGGCCTGCTGCTGTTCGGGGTTCGCGAGCAAGGTCAGGCCCATGACGATTTCGAGTACGTGGCGCGTGTGGTGGGCGTCCACTATCGAATGACGGCTGACGGCAATCTCGAGTTCGTCGACGAGCTCTGCGAGCACTATCGCTTCGCGCCTTCGGAGTATGCCGGGGTTCGCCACATCTGCGGGCTCTCGAGTCTCGAGTACGACCCCCACAACGACCGTCTCTATCTGATGGCCAGTTTCGAAATCGAGAACGAGGAAGGCGAACAGACCGGCGGCTATCTGTGGTCGATGCCGCTGGCGGATCTGAGCGGAGGCGTCAGTCCGTCGATCGTCGAAGACGCTCATGGCGAGGTGCTGGAGTTCGAGCACAAGGCGGAGGGATTGGCGGTGCTCGATACCCAGAGGCTGTTCGTGGCTTATGATAATGATCGCGACATGACACTGGGCCGGATCGACGAGCGCGACGAACGGGAAGCCTGCGAAGCTCCCTACACCGTGCTACGGATCATTGGCTGAGGTTCTGAATCGTTGGCCGACGCTTCGAGCCTTCGGCTGACGCCTGGCCATCGATTCGTTGTCGATGTGTTCCGAATGGACGAGAGGCGGCTTTCTGCTGCGTGGCTCAGAGAGGCAAGACGATGTTGAAGGATTCCCCGCAACGTTACGGATCGGTCACGCGAGCGCTGCACTGGCTGATCGCACTGCTGGTCATCGCACAGTTGACCAGCGTGTTCTCCAGCTTCCTGTGGGAGCACAACGTCTATAGTCAGCTCATCCTGCCCTGGCATACGACGATCGGGGTCAGCGTCCTGGTGGTAATGGCGCTACGCACGCTATGGGCCTTGTCCCAGTTGCAACAGCGACCCGTACACGAGGGTACCCTGCAACGGCTAGCGGTTTGGGGTCATGTGCTCATGTACGCCCTGCTGATCTTGATGCCGCTGTCGGGCGCCTTGATGACCTGGGGTTCGGGTTACGGCATCCATGTGTTCGGCAATGCCTGGTTCGAAGGTGCCGATGCGCCGTGGGCCGCGGGCTTCGGCAAGTTCCACGGCACCTTCGCCTGGCTGCTGTCGTTCATGATCATGGGTCACATCGTGATGGCGATGTATCACCATTTCGGTCGCCGGGACGACACCCTGCGCCGAATGCTGGGCCGCGAGACTCCCGACTGAGCGTTCGGCTCAGTTTTTCGGGGCTTCTTCGGGGCGGGTGTCGTGACGCGTCCGAGGCTCGCTGAGCTCGCTTTTCCAGCGCTTCACGGCGACCTGTTCCTTGAGCAATTCCAGCATATCGATCAGTACCTGCTGGGTGACCCGATCGGTCCTGTCGTCGACCTGGAGCCAGGCATCGACGCCGCTGCCGACCAGGTCGGTCATCAACGAGTGAAAATGCGGCGAGCGCAGCCCGTCGATGGCCTCGTGAACCACGCGGCTGGCAATGTCGCTGAGACTGCGCTCGATGCTTTCGGCCACGGCATCGCCCATGGGCAGTCGGCGTAGACGGCGTAGCTCGTCATTCTCTTCCATCGTTCTGGCCACTAGCGCAGCGACGTAACGATGTACCTGCTGGTGATTTTCGGCGTACCCCTTGTTGATCGTTCGCTCCAGGCGTGCCGCAACCTCATCGACCAGGGCAGCCTTGCGCGGCTGAATCACTTCGCTCGAAATGCGTTGTGTCAAATGCTGGCTGTCCCGGATCTCGGTCTGCATGTCCGTCAGCAGATTGAGCGCTACGCGGTCGGATAGCTCCTCCATCAGCACACCGTAGTAGGTGCGATAGAAGCGGTAGAGACGCCAGCGGGTGATGTCGATCACACCGAGCCGTTGCAGCCGGACCAGCAGCGAGACTACGCGCAGTACGCGCAGCAGCCGGAAGCCGGCCAGGGGAATGCAGCCAAGCACGTCGTACCAGTGCACGAACGGGTAGAAGAACCACCGTGCGTAGCGTTTCTGTGCGATCGCGATGATCCAGCCCAGCAGCACGTCGAAGATGAAGATGGCGACGAAGCAGAGGTCGATCTCGACGAAATTGGCGCGGATGGTCGTGTCGTAGGCCTCGTGAAGGCCTGGCGCGACTGCTCCGAACGCGGCATTGAGCGGCGGAATCAGATAGAGGCTATCGAAAAGCAGTAGCGTCAGATTGATCGCCACCAGAGCGATGACGACGAAATCCCAGACCAGCAGCAATCGTTCGCCGAGCGGGCTGAGCCGCCGGGTAGCGCGTGGATGGCGAGGGTCGGCTTCAGGCATCGAACGTCCTTGTCCGTGAGGGTAGCTTGATGGGTGACGGTATCGTGCGGCGTGACGGTGTCATTGGCCGGCCGGATAGGCCTTGAGGTGTTCGGCCATGGCATTGCGTTCCTCCTCGGCTTCCTGCTTGCGCAATTTCTTGCGCAGGGCCGCCTTCTCGAAGCGTAGCTTCTGTAGAGGAGTCTTCAGTTC
Source organism: Salinicola halimionae (assembly GCF_003206065.1). Classification (GTDB taxonomy): domain Bacteria; phylum Pseudomonadota; class Gammaproteobacteria; order Pseudomonadales; family Halomonadaceae; genus Salinicola; species Salinicola halimionae. The sequence continues at coordinate 156,650 of NZ_PZJQ01000005.1, forward strand.
CAGCGCGGGTACCGGGACCGGATTGCCGTCGCTATCGACAGCGACCATGGTGAGATAGCAGCTATTGGTGTGGCGTATCACCCGTTGCTGGATCGATTCTGCCAGCACCTTGATGCCGACTTCCATCGATGAACGGCCGACGTGATTGATCATCGCCAGAAAGGTTACCAGTTCGCCGACATGGATCGGCTGCTTGAACAGCACCTGGTCGACGGACAGCGTCACCACGTAGCTACCGGCGTAACGGCTGGCACAGGCGTAGGCGACTTCGTCGAGCTTCTTTAGAATCGCCCCGCCATGCACCTTGCCACTGAAATTGGCCATGTCGGGGGTCATGAGTACGGTCATCGACAGTTCATGCTGTCGAGGCAGGTCATCAGGCGTCACGGTGTCCTCGGAATCGATGCAAGACGTTATTGTGCGCCAGATGTACCACGTTTCATCGCGGCTGCCCATCGGCCGGCCCAGTAGTCGACCCCGGTCCGGGCCATCGCGGGCCGCTTCCGGCAGGATCCCGCGCCGAGCTTAGAGCAAGGTCAGCCCCAGACCGATAATCACCCCCGTCACCGCTAGCTGTATCAGGCAGAAGCCCATGATGTCCTTGGCCTTGAGGCCGGCGATGGCGAGTACCGGCAGCGCCCAGAAAGGTTGTAGCAGATTGGTCCAGGCATCGCCCCAGGCAACGCCCATGGCAACGCGGGAGACATCGGCGCCGAGCGCCTCGGCGGCCGGCAGCATGACGGGCGCTTGAACCGCCCACTGGCCGCCGCCGGAGGGGACGAACAGGTTGACCACCCCGGCGCTGATGAATGACCAGAACGGCAGCGTATCGGCGCTGGCGATGGCGACGAACATCTCGGAGAGGGATTGCGCCAGACCGGACTGCATCATGATGCCCATGATGCCGGCATAGAACGGGAACTGGATGACGATGCCGGCGCCGCCCTTGATTGCCTCGTTGAGGCTCGAGAGCAGGCTGCGCGGTGTACGATGCAGCACGATGGCGAGTGACAGGAACAGGAAGTTGACGCTGTTGAGATTGAGTCCGCCGCCGGCGAAGACGAAATAATGGACCAGATAGAGCAGCCCCGGAATGCCGACCAACATCGACAGCAGAGTGCTGTTCTCGAGTCGGTCGGCCGGGCGTTCGATGGCGTTGCGGTCGGCGTTTTCCGGCTCCGCGAGCTGCTCGCGACTGACGAAGACGCTTTCGTTTTCCGGCGGCAGCATCCAGCGGTTGATCAGCGGCATGACCACGAACAGCGCGGCGACGATGATCAGGTTGTAGCTGGCGAAGATGGTCTGCGAGGTGGGGATGATACCGATTTGAGCTTCGCTGAAGTGCCCCGGCGTGGCGATGGTTAGCGGGATCGATCCGGCGAGCCCCCCGTGCCAGACCACGAACCCGGAGTAGGCACTGGCGATTAGCAGACGATAGTCGACCCGAATCTGGCGCGCCAGCGCCTTGGCGAACAGCGCACCGATGACCAGACCGAATCCCCAGTTGATCCAGCTGGCGGCGAGCGACACCAGTGTCACCAGAATGATCGCACTGGCAGGCGTTTTGGCGGTCGCGGCGAGCCTGTCCAGCAGTCGCTTGATCGGGGGCGAGTTGGCGAGCATGAAGCCGGTGACCAGCACCATCAACATCTGCATCGAGAACGACAGCAATCCCCAGAAGCCATCGCCCCAGTATTGCATCACCGCCAGCGGCGACTGCTGTTCGAACAGCATCGCGGCCAGCGCGGCGATGATCGTCAACAGCAGCACGAAGATATAGGGATCGGGCAGATAGCGCTCGACCAGCTTGACCGCCGGACGTGACAGACGCTGCAACATGACGTGGGCACTCGTTGGCGAAATGGTAGCGCGAGACTACCCGATCCTTGCGGAAACCATCAGTCAACCTTGGTCTAGCGTTTTGATTCCTGAACGATTTCGGCGTCATAGCACCAGCGAGTGCGGCGATATCGAAAATAGCAGACACCCAGCGAGGCCGAGCGCACCAGGGTGAAGAATAGAAACGAAAACCACAGACCATGGTTACCGTAACCCTGGGTCAGCCACCATACTGGCAGGTAGCAGGCGATCGCCAGCCAGATGGTATCGCGCATGGCACGGCTTTCGGTGGCGCCGATGAAAACGCCGTCGAGCAGATAGCTCCACACCGCCAGGGCTGGCATGACGATCATCCACGGCAGATAGTCGGCGGCGGTGGCGCGAACTTCCGGCAGGTCGGTCAGCAGCGATATCAGGCCATCGCCCGCCACGGCGAACAGCAGCATCGAAGCCCCCGCGACCAGCAGCGACAACTTGCCGGCGGCGCGCACGGCATCGCTGAAGTCATTCCAGTCGCGCCGACCTACAGAGCGGCCGGTGAGGGCTTCGGCGGCGTTGGCGAAGCCGTCCAGCGCGAACGAGGTGAGCATGATGAACTGCAGCAGCACGGCGTTGGCCGCTAGCACGGTGTCGCCGAAATTGGCGCCCTGGGCGATGAAGAACGCCTGTGCGAACAATAGCCCCAGCGTGCGCACGAACAGATGCTGATTGACACGTATCAGCGCCGAGTAGCGCTCCCATGCCCACAGCGCCGGGCGTGAAAGAAAACCGCCGAGATCACGGCAGTGAACGGCAACTCGCCACAGGCCAAAGGCCAGTGCACTGTAGTCGGCAATGAGCGATGCCCAGGCCACGCCATCGCTGGCCAACCCGAAGCCGACCACGAACAGCAGATCGAGCACGATATTGACGCCGTTGGTGAGCAGCAGGATCGCCAAGGTGATTCGGGTTTTCTGCTGGCCGATGAACCAGCCCAGGATGGCATAGTTGGCGAGGACCGCTGGCGCCGAGAAGATCCGAATGTGCGCATAACTGGCGGCGAGCGACATCGCCGCTTCGCTGCCGTCCAGCAGCCACAGGCCGAGATCGATCAAGGGTTTCGACAGCACGATCAGCGCCAGCCCGATGACCGCCGCCATCACCAGCGACTGAGCCAGCAGCAGCCGGACGGCGCTGTCGTCTTCCCGACCCATCGCCTGGGACGTCAGGCCGGTAGTGCCCATGCGAAGAAAGCCGAAGCCCCAGTAGAGAAAGCTGAAAAGTGTCGCGCCGAGCGTCACCGCCGCCAGATAGCGCGAGTCCGGCAGATGGCCGACGACCGCCGTATCCACCAGACCGAGCAACGGCACGGTGATATTGGAAAGGATGATCGGCCAGGCCAGCTTCCAGATATGGCCGGTGGTGTAGCGGCTGGTGTGATCGCTGCCTGATTCAGGCGGAAAAGTCTTGGTGCGGCCCACGGGGTTTCTTGCCTCCGTTCATCGTGTTCGGGCCTAGGCCTTCGGGGATGGGAAATATCGTCCAGCAGGGCGGCACAAACAGAAGCGCCGCCGAGAGCGGCGGCGATTCGGTGTCACGACATGCGGGAGCGAATGTCAGGCTGCGGTGATGATCTTGTACTTCTCCATCAGCTCGTCCTTGCTCTCTTCGCGCTCGGGATCGAGCGGAATGCAGTCCACCGGGCATACCTGCTGACACTGCGGCTCGTCAAAGTGGCCGACGCACTCGGTGCAGCGGCTCGGGTCGATGACGTAGATCTCTTCGCCGGGCGATATCGCATCGTTCGGGCATTCCGGTTCGCAGACATCGCAGTTGATGCATTCATCGGTGATCATCAGGGCCATATCAATGTCCTCCTGACGGTTTGTCGCCGTCTGCTGCAAATCGCCGCCGCAAGGCGTCGACCACGCTCGGCGATACATGTTGGGAAACGTCTCCGCCCAGCCGTGCGATCTCGCGCACCAGGGTCGAAGAGATATAGGAATTCTCGATCTCGGGGGTCAGAAACAGTGTCTCGACGTCCGGCGCCTGGGCGCGATTCATGTTGGCGAGCTGCATCTCGTACTCGAAATCCGACACCGCCCGCAGTCCGCGAAGAATGATGCGGGCCTGCTGCTGGATCAGCAGTTCGGTCAGCAAACCGTTGAAGCCGATCACCTCGACATTGGGCCATTCGGCAACGACGTCGCGCGCCAGAGTCTCGCGCTCATCGAGCGATAGCGTCGGCTGCTTGCGCGGGCTCTCCGCGACCGCGATCACGACCTTGTCGAAGATTCGTGCGGCCCGCTGAATCAGATCCCGATGACCGTTGGTGATCGGATCGAATGTGCCGGGATAGACCACGGTATTCTGCATTCAAGGGACTCCGCTCAATGGACTCCGCGCTGGTCGAAGGCGTTGCTGATACGCAATTTCGCGTCCGGTTTCAGTCCAGTGTACCGAAAGGATTGTCGACCTTCAGTGACACGGGGTTGGCATAACCGGGGATACGGATCGAATCGCGACCGACTTCCAGCTCAGGACCCTCCAGCACGCCTTCGCCGAAGCGATAGATGACCTCGAACTGTCCGGCGTTGGCGGCAGTTTCGTAGCGTGCGGCGGCAGCGAGCGTCTGTTCGCGGCGATGGCGCCAGTCATCCAGCGCGCGCTGGCCGTGGCGCCTAGCCAGCAGGCGCTCGGTCATCTTTGGCGAAAGCAGCAGGCCGGTGGCATTGTTGCCACCGAACCCCTTGGCATTGATGAAGCTGCAGTCGGTTTCGAGTTCGAGGGGTTCCCGGAAGAAACGCAGCCGCTCTGCATAGACGTCATCGGCGACCGCATCGAGCGTCGGAATGCCCGGCACCCAGCCATGGGCAAACGTACCCAGCGCGCTGGCGATCTGATCGCCGGCGGCACTGCCCTGGGAGTGACCGATGAACGCCTTGATGGCGGCGATCGGCCAGTTCTCGATGCCGTTGGCCCTGGCCACCTGATCGAAGATATGCGATTCGGTGGTGCGGTTTTTCGGCGTACTGGTGCCATGCGCATGGATATAGCTGCGCTGGCGTACGCTCTGTTCGCCGAGGATCGACGTGGCCAGAGCGACCGACTTGCCCAGCGTAAGGTAGTTGCCGATACCGGGTGCGGAGATCGAACGCTTCCAGCCGTCGGCGTTGACGTTGACCTCCGGCACGGCGCCAAGGATCTGCGCACCGGTCTCGAGCACCAGTGAGTCGTCCATCAGCAGCACGAACTGCGACGCTTCGGCGATGGTGAACCCGCAGTTGCGCGCGAACGGCCGACAGGCCCGCTGATAATCCTCGTCGGTCAGCAGCTCGAGGGCATCCAGCGCCATCAGGCTCTGATCGTCGGCCAGCGCGCTCATGGCGCGGAAACCCTCGATGATCTCCGGCGTCACCGGCGCGTCGCTGGTGCCGACCATGACGATGCGTCGGCGCCCCTGGCGGATATCGTCGATGCCCAGACGCAGATTGTAGAGGAACGTGGCGCAGGCGCCCTGGATCGCGCCGGTGGCGCCCACGCTGCCCAGCACGTAGGCATTGAGGAAATCGGCCGGCATCTGGCCGTAACCCAACGGCATCTGCTTGGAGGTGGTGCGACTTCCGGTGACGAAGCTCTTGAGCATGCCGCCCCAACCAGCATCATCGAGCTGGCCGATGGAGTTGCCGGCGTAGACCGCGATGGCGTCCGGGTCCACCCGATCGCGCAGCGATTCCCAGTCGAGCCCGCTCTGGCCGAGACAATCGCTGACTCCGAAAATCGCCATCGATAGACCGCGCGGATGATGGACGCTGCGATAGAAAGTGTCCGGCGCGAAACCCGCAGGCAGGCACCCCGCGGCGCGAACCAGTGCCTGGCGTCTTTCGGGCAGCAACGCATCCAGTGTGCCGGCGGGGACGCTGACCTCGACCGTCTGCTTGTCGAGTTCGCGGATCTCCCAGCCCTCGGGCAGCGGCTGTGGTAGCTGTCGCCGTGAGGTCGTGAAGCGCATCGGCTCCTTGAGCGTCAGTCGCATTTCACGGTTGCCGGGTATTCCTCCTTCCCGAAAAGCGTCGTCCTCGATACGCCGAATCAGCGTGTGCTTGAGGATGGACTCGCGATAGCGGGCGATAACCGCCTGTTCGCTAAGCGTTTCGCCATCGGCATCGAGCCACTGACCGTTCCCTTGCGGGGTGATCAACTGCATCAAGCTGGCTAGGGCGACAAGCGTTTGCGTTTGCTCGGTTTCTGACAGAACGTCGAGAATCGTGCGGCGGTAGGCTTGGTGCCCCGAGGTTCTACCCGCGGCGTTGACGCCGCCCATACCGACGATTACCGGTAAATGTGACAAGCCACGTCCCTCGTGAACATTGGGGGCAATCGGTAAAGCATGGCATGGGGATGACGCGACTGCGATGAAAAGGCGTCTCCCGCCGAAGGCGCGCCGTCGCCGACTCCCGGTCGGTGGACGACACCCTGAACTGGCAAAGGAGAACCCTCAAAAGAGAACCTGAGCCGGCGCAAGGCAGTGGTCGCGCATGCCATCGAAGGCCGTATTGCCAGAATTGGCTGAATGTGGGCTGGGATGATACACCTGCGCGCGCGCGCCGTCATGCCGCGCAGCGTAAGCGATCGTGCGATCTTTGCCGCGAGCGACGGCGCGGGATGAATGCCAGTGTCGGGGCGACGCGAATGCTGATGTCGAGGCTGATAGAATTCGCGATCTGTCGTTCGTCCGTAACGGTGCTCGTCATTCAACGGTCTCCATCATTCAACGGTATTCGCCATGCAAGCATCTTCCCGCACCATCACGTCCAGCCAGTCGGGGCCGCACCAGGACCTGGTTCGCCGCGTCGAGCGGGCTCGCGATGGCGACTGGCAACGTCCGCCGGCGGCGCACACGCGCGGCGCTTTCGAAGCGGCAGCGGAGTGGCTCGAGTATCAGAGTCGGCCGTTGATCCTCGATGCCGGCTGCGGCGTGGGCCTCTCCACGCGGCGGTTGGCGGAGCACCATCCCGATCATGCCGTGATTGGGGTGGATCGCAGCGAACAGCGGCTGGCACGAGACCATGGCACCCTGCCGGACAACGCGCTGCTGGTGCGTGCCGATCTGGTCGATTTCTGGCGGTTGGCACTCGCCGCCGAATGGTGCCCGGCTTGGCACTATCTGCTTTACCCCAACCCGTATCCCAAAAGCACGCAGCTCAAGAAGCGCTGGCAGGGGCACCCGGTCTTTCCGGCGATAGTAGCGCTGGGTGGTCGGCTCGAACTGCGTTCCAATTGGGAGATATACGTTCGGGAGTTCGCGCTCGCGGTGAAAACGCTCTGCGGCCGCGAAGGCGAGGTTTCGCCTTTCGTGCCGGAGACGACATCCGCGACACCGTTCGAGCAGACGTTTCTGACGCCGTTCGAACAAAAATATTTCGAGAGCGGCCAGACGCTGTGGCGTTACCGCGTCGATCTGACGGCAACCGCCATCACTTGATCAGGAAGCCCGTATCATGAGCTATCTGTTGCTCGCCCTGGCGATCATCGCCGAAGTCGTGGCGACCAGCTCGCTGAAGGCATCCGCCGGCTTTACGCGGCTGCTGCCCAGCGTGATCGTGGTGCTGGGCTACGGTTTTTCGTTCTACGCGCTGTCGCTGGTTCTCAAGTCGTTGCCGATTGGGATCACCTATGCGATCTGGGCGGGGCTCGGTATCGTGCTGGTGACGTTGATCGGCATCGTGTTCTATGGCGAGAAGCCGGACCTGCCCGCCTATCTGGGCATGGGGCTCATTGTCGCGGGAGTCGCCGTGATTCAGGTTTTCTCGAGGTTATCGTCACATTAGCGTTTTTGTTCGTATTAACGTCATACCAGGCATCGCATCCGAAGGGCGTTAATTGGTACGCTCTGGATCAGTTTGGCCCTCATTTTTCTTTGGAGCGAGCATCCCATTATGCGGCGATGGCTAGGTCGTGGTTCTGTGTTTTTCGGTGCGTTGTCCCTGTCTGTCGTTTCCATCGTCGCCCAGGCGGCCGGGTTCGATCATGTCGGCCGGCTGGCCGATAAAGGCTTCGTGATCAGTGCTCAGGCCCGCCTGCTCGATAGCGGCGAAGTGCTCGGCGCCATCAACCCTGCGCAGTCATTGTCGCCGGCTTCGGTCACCAAACTTTATACGGCGGCCGCTTCGCTGGACCGCTGGGGGCCTCAGCATCGTTTCACCACCCGATTCGTTTCCTCCGGGTCGCTCGGTAGCGATGGCGTGCTTCATGGCGATCTGGTGCTCGAAGGGGGCGGTGATCCGGCCCTGACCTCGGAAGCGCTCTGGCAGTTGATCCAGAAACTGCGCGAACTCGGGGTCTCCAGCGTCGATGGCCAGTTGGTGGTCAGTCAGGCGCGCTTCGGCCCGGTGACGTGTACCACGACCGATCGCTGCGACACCCGGACCGAGGGCACCAACGCCTACGCGTCGCTGCTTTCTTCCGCCGCAATCAACTACGGCAGCTGGTGTGCCACGGTCATGCCTGGTGTCGTCGGCCAGCCGGCACGAATCACCAGCTGTGACACGGTAGCGCCGACCATTCGCATCGAGAATGACGTGAAAACGGTCGCGGCTGGTGGCTCGGCCACGCTTTATGCCAAACGGGTCACCGATAGCCAGGGCGATACGCTGCGCGTCAGCGGGCAGATTCCCGCCGGCAGCTATCCACGTCCGGTCTACAAGGCGAGTTCGGATCCGGCCGATCAGACCGGCCAGACACTGCTGTCGCTGTTGCGCCAGTCCGGGATTCCGGTCAGCGGCGGTTACGCGGTCAGCCGTCAGGCGCCGCCGTCCACTGCACAGTCACTGGCCGCCGTCGAAGGCAAGCCGCTGCAGGAGCTGCTGCTGCGCACGCTCAACTACTCGAACAACTTCATGGCCGATACGCTGGCCCTGGATCTGACGTCAGGCACGCAGCAGGGGTTGCCCGATGCCGGACGAGCGCTGGAGCGTTTCGCAGCCGGCCTGCCGGGTCATGGCCCGGTAACCCTGCACAGCGGCAGCGGCTTGACGCCGGAAAACCGCGTCTCCGCGCAGAACGTCAATGCGCTGCTCGGCGCGATGTATGGTCGCGCGTCGTTATTCCCCACCTTCGTCGCGGGCATGCAGGTGCCCACCAACGGACCGATGCACTTCATTCGCCGCGGCAGTCAGACCTTTCAGGATCACGTGATGCTGAAGACGGGGACGCTCAACGAGCCGGTGACAGTGCGTGCCATTGCCGGTTATTTTCGCACCGAAAGTGGGCGCTGGGGCAGCTTCGCGGTCCTAGTCAACGGCACAGCATCGACGCCTTATCTTTCCTGGCGGGAGACGTTGCCGATGGTGTCGGACGATCTGACCGCGATGATCGAACGCCACTGACCATTTTGCGTTCCTCGTCGCCGGTAGGTTTCCGGCGCCGAGAAGCACCGATTTCAGCGTTGTCCGCCAGAACACGCTCGCGGATGATGCGCCCATCAATGCCTTAGCTGCCGAGGTCACTGCATGTCTGCACGTCTTTTGGGAATTGCCGTTTCACTGCTGCTCGTGACGGGCTGCGCCAGCGAGTCGACGTCAGCCCCGACGTCGACGACCGAGCCACCGCCAGCCGAGATGTCGTCCTCTCAGACGCCATCAGCCAGCGAGTCGCTGACAGGTAATTACTGGAAGCTGATGACGCTCGGCGGCAGGCCGGTGGCGGTGGCGGACAACCAGCGCGAGGCGCATCTGATCCTCGGCGCTGATGGTCGAGTTTCCGGTTCGACCGGCTGCAACCGCTTGATGGGCAGCTATACCCTGCAGGGCGATACGCTGACTTTCTCGCAGCTGGCATCGACGCGAATGGCTTGTCCGGCTGAGATGATGGCGCTGGAGCAGGCATGGCTGACGACGCTTTCCGACACCGCGCATTATTCGATCTCGGGGCAGCGATTGGTGCTCGAAGATGCCAAGAATCAGCCGCTGGCCGAGCTCAAGGTCAACGCGCTGTATTAAGAGCATCGACATCGCCATGGAATTCGTGGGAGCAGAGCCTTGACCCTGATCGACTGTGAGTTTGGCCGGCACGGTGGCGCCGTGCTGGAAATCTTCAACGACGCCATCCTCAACACGACGGCGCTTTACGAATATGAGCCACGCACCACGGCGTTCGTGGAGGGCTGGTTTCAGGCCAAGCGAGACGGCGACTACCCCGTCGTTGGTATGCTGGACGAGCACAGCGGCCACCTGATGGGCTTTGCCAGCTATGGCCCGTTTCGCCCTCATGCCGCCTACCGCTACAGCGTCGAGCATTCGGTCTACGTCGATCGAGATTTCCGCAAGCGTGGAGTGGCTCGGCAACTGATGCTGGCGCTGATCGAGCGGGCCGAGGCACAGCAGTATCACACGCTGATCGGCGGCATCGATGCTACCAACGAGCCGAGTATCGCGCTGCATGAACAGTTGGGTTTCGTCCATGCGGGCACCGTGCGCCAGGCCGCCTACAAGTTCGATCGCTGGCTCGACCTGGCGTTCTATCAGCGGATCTTGGCGACACCGAACGAGCCCCGGGCGAACTGACGCTCAGGGCGCGTCGTCGTCCTGATTCGATGGTGTGTGCGTGGAGCCCGCGGCCTGATCGCTGTCGCTGGGGTTGCCGCTGTCGTCGTTGCCGCTACCGTCTTCAATCGCAGCGGTCGGCGTGCTGGGCAGCGCGTCGGATCCGATCGCCAGTTTATCGGCATCGGCCATGTAGACTTCCTGACTGCTGCGCCGGAACAGGCAGAGTTCCTGGCCGGCTTGGCCGTTCATATGGTCCTGAGAATAGTGACCCTGGATCAGCAACGCCGTCATTCCGGCCTCGTCGTCGAACAGCACGGGTTCGCCTGCCGGCGCGGCGTCAGGGAACTGGCTGGCGTTCTGGCACTGCTGGATGACCGCTTGATCGTGTGCCTTCCACGCGGCATCGCTGGAGGCGGCGGCCTGACTGCTCAGCCCGAACAGCGCCGCGGCGAGATAGATCGGTGCGGGGATAGTGATGAAACGGCGCATGGGGAGGCGTTCCTCGTTGCCGGTTGATAGGGCGGCGACCGTCGCTCTCAGCGTGACGGGTTCACGCTCGCGTAATCTCGTCGCATTTTTCACGGGCTATCGTGGCCTGTCGTTGGAGTATAGACACCGTATGGCACTCCCCGTTGCATTGTTGTTTCTGGCCGTGGTGTTCTCGACCTCGGTGTTATCCGGCGTTTTCGGCATGGCCGGCGGATTGGTCCTGTTGGGCTTTCTGCTTGCCTGGCTGCCTGCGGCGACGGCGATCGCGGTCCACGGCGTGATCCAGCTCACCGCCAACGCCTCGCGGGCGTGGCTATCGCGGCGGTTCATCGCCTGGCGGATCGTCGGCATGATCGCTTGCGGCGTCTTGATCTCGGCAGCCTTGCTGACGCTGGTGCGCTATTCGCCCAGCGAGACGGTGGTATTGATCGTGCTCGGCCTGATGCCGGTGATGGTGTGGATTCCCAAACGCTGGTTTCACTTCGATGTCTCGAGGCCCGGGCATGCTGTCATGTGCGGCATCGTTTCCGGCGGTCTGACCATCGCGGTCGGGGTTTCGGGGCCGACCATCGATATCGGGTTCATCCGCACCCAGCTCGATCGACGCACCGTGGTGGCCACCAAGGCGACCATTCAGGTCATCGCGCATACGCTCAAGATTCTCTTCTACTGGCAGGCGGCGATGGCGATGGATACCGCCCAATGGGGCTGGATCGCGCTGGCGATTCCCTTTGCCTTCCTCGGAACACGCACGGGCAACCTGGTCCTGGCGAGACTGACGGACGATGGCTTCCGTTACTGGACGCGCTGGATCGTCACCGTGGTGGGCGCTTACTACCTGATTCGCGGACTGATGAACCTGCTGGCCTGACCACCGCTCAATCGCCAGGCTGTTAAGTCCCTAGGTCTTCGAGTCCTTAGGTCTTCGCGTCACGGGGTCGCCTGACCTTGAGAAGGGCTGACCCCGAAGTAGCGCTTGTATTCGCGGCTGAACTGCGACGTGCTGCGATAGCCGACATCGGCAGCGGTACGAGAGACGTTGGTGCGCTGCTGGCCGAGAAGAACACGTGCCCGGAGGAGCCTCAGGCGTTTGAGATACTGCACCGGCGACAGCTGCGTCGTGCGCTTGAAGTGATGATGAAAGTGCGATGCGCTCATGTTGGCGCGCTCGGCGAGCGTCTCCACCGTCAACGGTAGTGCGAAATGGCGGTGGAGATAGTCCAGCGATTCGGCGATGCGCGCGTAGTGACCATGCTGCTGCACCAGCTGGCGCAGCGACTGGCCCTGCGGGCCGTTGAGCGCGGCGAACAGCACTTCGCGCACGCGTCCGGCGCCGAGTGCTCGGCTGGTGTGCTCATCCTGCAGACATAGCGCCAGACGTTGCACGGCCTCGGCCATGGCCGGGTCAAGTGCGACGGCCGCCATGGGTTCGGGGGTGCCGCGATCGACATCGGTCTGGGTGGGCAGATGATGCACCAGTTCGCTCAGCGTCAACGGGTCGACGGCAATCGATATGCCCAGCAGCGGCGCCCCGGGACGGGCGAGCGTCTCGCATTCGAACGGCAGCGGCATCGCCTGCACCAGATAATTGCCGGGACCATAATGAATGACCCGGTCTCCCAGATAGCCGATCTTGTCACCTTGGGCGATGACGAATATCCCCGGTTCGTAGATCAACGGCGTACGCGGATGGCTGCATCCCGAGGCGATCAGTTTGACACCGTCGATAGCCGTATCTGAGAAGCCGTCGGCCACGGCCAGCGGTGCCAGCATTCCGGCCAGTCGCGATGCCCAGGACTCGTTCGTCGTCGAAGCACCAGGAGACGGGGCCGAAGGGCCATGGTGCAGTCGAGACGGTTCGGGATGACGATCGAGCATGACGACCTCGCGCTGGTGAAGATAAACAGGGTCAGCGTATTGTGCATGACTCCGACTGAATAGACGTAATAGTCTCTCGAATTCAGGAGAATCGAGCAGATGTTGCAGAGGAAACGGCATGGCTGTCGGATGCGTTGTCGGCCACACTAGGCGCACGATTCGTTCATTCACCCATTCTTCATCGGAGTCACCAATATGACACAAGCTACTGCCACGCCCGCCAAGGGCTACGCTGCGCATTCCGCTACGTCGCCGCTGGAAGCGTGGGACTTCGAGCGCCGCGCGCCGCGCCCGGACGACGTCTCGATCGAGATCCTCTACTGCGGCGTCTGCCACAGTGACCTGCACTTTGCTCAGGATGACTGGGGCATGGCCTCCTATCCTGTGGTGCCGGGACATGAAATCGTCGGCCGAGTGACGGCCGTGGGAGACAAGGTCGCCAATTATCAGGTCGGCGATATGGTCGGTGTGGGTTGCATGGTCGACTCCTGCCGCCAGTGCAAGGCCTGTAACGACGGGCTCGAAAACTACTGCGCCGAAGGCTTCGTGATGACCTACGGCAGCCCGGACAAACATGATGGCACCCTGACCCAGGGCGGCTACTCCGATTCCGTCGTGGTCAGCGAACGCTTTGTCGTCAGGATTCCGGACAAGCTCGATATCAAGTCCGCTGCGCCGATTCTCTGTGCGGGTATCACCACCTATTCGCCGCTGAAGCACTATGGCGTCAAGCCGGGTGACAAGGTCGGCATCATCGGGATGGGTGGCCTCGGCCACATGGGGGTCAAGCTGGCCAAGGCATTGGGCGCCGAGGTCACGCTGTTCACCCGTTCCGAGTCCAAGAAGGCCGAAGCGAAGAAGCAGGGCGCCGATCACGTCGTGATCTCGACCAACGAAGACGAGATGGGCGCGATCACCGAGACCTTCGATTTCATGCTCGATACGGTGCCGGTGCAGCACGACATCAACCCGTATCTCAACGCCCTGAAGCCGGACGGTACTCACATTCTGGTTGGCCTGCTCGAGCCGATCGATCCGGCGATTTCCGGTGCCAATCTGGTCTTCCGTCGCCGGGTGCTGGCCGGTTCGCTGATCGGCGGTATGCCGGAAACCCAGGAAGTGCTCGATTTCTGCGCCGAAAAAGGCATTACCTGCGACGTCGAGATGATCAATATCGATCAGATCAACGAAGCCTGGGAACGCATGCAGAAAGGTGATGTGAAGTATCGCTTCGTCATCGATATGGCATCGATCAAGAATGCTGGCTGATAGCCGCGGCTTGATTAGCCTGGATCGGTTCTGACATGGGATCGATTCCGACATGAAAAACTTGAAAGCGTGGCCCTCGGGCCACGCTTTTTTGCGTTCCAAACGCTTGTGCAGACCTGTCAGTCGTCGTTGGCCACTCTCACCAATCCTTCCTGCGCCGTCGATGCGATCAGCCGACCCTCACGATTGTAGAAGCTGCCGCGAGCGAAGCCGCGCGCGCCGCCCGCCCATGGGCTTTCCATGATGTAGAGCAGCCAATCGTCGACTTTGGGATCTTCGTGGATCCATAGGGCGTGATCCAGACTGGCAATCCGCAGGCGCGGGTCGCCGAATTCCACGTCGTGGGCAAGCAGCGACGTCAGCAGCAGGTTGAAATCGGAGCTGTAGGCAAGCAGATAGCGATGCAGCGCCGGATCGGCAGGCATGGCCCCACTTTGACCCCCGCCGCCCATGCGGAACCAGATCATTCGCGAAGGCGGTCGATCGCGGGATTCCTCGACCGTGATGAACTCGCCGGGGTGCCCGTGGAAGCGTTGATGAACCGCCTTGCCCTCGGCAAGCAGCGTTTCCGGTGACGGAACCTGGGGCATCTCGGGTTGATGGTGCAGGCCGTGCTCGCGTCCCTGGAAGGAGGCGCTGCAAAAGAAGATCGGCTTGCCTTTCTGGATCGCCGTGACCCGTCGCGTGGTGAAACTGCCGCCGTCGCGAACGCGGTCGACGGAGTAGATCACCGGCAGCTGGGCATCGCCGGGGCGCAGGAAATAACCATGCAGGGAATGCAGGTAACGGTCTTCAGGCACCGTGCGGGTGGCGGCGGCGGCGGCCTGTCCCAGTGCCTGTCCGCCAAAGAGCTGGGGCAGTCCCAGATCCTGGCTCTGGCCGCGAAACAGGTTCTCTTCCAGCGCTTCCAGGCCAAGAAGCTGGATCAGGTCGTTCAGCGCTTGTGTCATTCGGGTATCCTTGATGGCGTGTCCGTGGAGGCATGTCGCGAGTATATCCTGCTCGATGGCAGCTCGCCGCGACGCCGACGACCTCGACCGACTCTCGCCGCGAGGAGAGATCGGTCGCGATGCCGCAATACGGGATGAGCACGATGCGCAGCGATGAATTCTACATGCACCGGGCGTTGGAGCAGGCACGACTGGCGCTCGACCACGGCGAAGTGCCGGTCGGTGCCGTGGTGGTCGACCCCGCAGGCGAGGTGATCGGCACGGGTTATAACTGTCCGGTGGCAGGTCACGATCCGACCGCGCATGCCGAAGTGCAGGCGTTGCGCAGCGCGGCCTCGGGTCTGGCCAATTATCGACTGGACGATTGCACGCTGTTCGTGACCCTCGAACCCTGCCTGATGTGCGCGGGAGCGATTATCCACGCCCGCATTCGGCGGGTCGTCTATGCCACCGCCGAGCCCAAGGGCGGCATGGTCGAATCCCGTGCCAATCTCTTTGCCCAGCCATGGTTCAACCATCGCGTGGAGATCGCCGGTAGCGTGCTCGCTGCCCCGGCCAGACGGCTGCTTCAGCAATTCTTTCGGGAGCGGCGCCAGCGCGATTCTTCACCGGCGTCCGGTGTGAGCGACGAAGCGAGTTGAGTCACGAACCGGCTTGAATCGGCGGGCACTTCGAATAAACGACTGGCCTGAATCGTCGATCGGAATCCAGAGACGTTCCCGGTTCAGATGGCGTCGGCGAGAACGACACGATTGCGCCCATTTTGCTTGGCACGATAGAGCGAGTCATCGGCGGCCTGGAAGACCCGGTCGCGCTGTATCGGCAGCGTGTCGGTGACGCTGACCCCGATGCTCAACGTCACCGGCTCTCCATCGGGTTGGACGAGACCGCTGTCGGCAACCGCTCGGCATAGCGTTTCGGCGATCTCACCGGCGGT
This sequence comes from Salinicola halimionae, assembly GCF_003206065.1. Classification (GTDB taxonomy): domain Bacteria; phylum Pseudomonadota; class Gammaproteobacteria; order Pseudomonadales; family Halomonadaceae; genus Salinicola; species Salinicola halimionae. The sequence continues at coordinate 172,537 of NZ_PZJQ01000005.1, forward strand.
CTTGCGATCGCAATGGGGCAGACAAGCTACGAACTCCTCGCCGCCGTAGCGGGCGAACATCCCTCCAGCTTGCTCCACCGGCAGGCGACAGCTCTGTGCAATCGTCTTGAGATGGCGATCGCCCTCCAGATGGCCGAAGTGATCGTTGACGTTCTTGAAGTGATCGATATCACAGATCAACAGCGCCAGTGGCAGCGGGTCGCGATGAGTGTCCATCCAGCGCAGCAGCTCGCGTCGGTTGGGCAGCTGCGTCAGCTCGTCGTGACGGGCGATCCATTCGATCTCCTGCTGCAGACGTTCGCGCTCTCTTATCTCTTCGCGCAGCGAGACATTGGTGCGGTTGGCCAGATGGTGCTGATGGGTCAGACGGCGGTAGATATAGAGCACCATGTGCAGGAGGTAGGCGAGCAGAATACCGAAGACCAGAGTGATGTCCGGCAGCCTGTCGCGGTTTGACTCCAGCCAGTGCAGCGACGGCTTCACGCTTAGCGTCAGCCGATCGGTGCCCACGTTTACCGTCTGCTGGTAGCGCCAGTCCGCGAGGTTGCCTAGCGGGCCATAATGAAAATAGAGCCGGTCGCCACCACTGAGCGTCACCGCGCGATCCTGATTGTCGATCTGCGCCAGCAGCGAATTGAGCAGGTTGTCCACGCTGACCACCATGCCGACGGCGCCGCGCAGCGTGCCATCGACGGCGTCGCGGACCGGTAGATAACTGATGACTCCCCTCCCGCCCTGGAGAAAGTCGATGATGCCGGTCTGGCCTTCGATGCCGTAAACCAGCGGGCGATCCAGCGCCTCTCTGGCGGCAGGGTCCGACGCGTAGAGGTTGACGCCGAGTACCGATTGATTGTCTCGCATCGGGTAGACACGAATGACGGTGCCATCGAGATCGATGAAAGCGATATTGCGAAAATAACTGAAATCGTCGTGATAGCGTTTGGCCTGTTGCTCCCATTCCGAGCGGGTGGGAACGTGGCCCATCATGTTCCAGAAACTGGTGAAGCGCCGCATTGCCTCGAGGTGGGAAGCCGTCTCGGAGGCCAGCCTGGTGGCAATGTCGTTGCCTTCGTTGGCGGCCAGGCCGTAGAGGCGCTGATTGTCGGTTTGGCGCTGCTCCTGCCAACTGATCATGGCCAGCAGCGCGATCGATCCGCCGACCATCAGAGGTAGCACGATACGTCGCCAGTAGCATCGAAGCGTTGGAAAAAGTACCAGGCATTGGGCGAACCAGAGGAGCCATAGCGATGCCAGGATCGGTAGCGGTATGCCGACCATGCTGGAAGCGTATTCCGGCGGAGGAGTCAGCGAACGGTAGCTGAGCCAGCTGCTGCCCATGGCGATCAGCAGCAAGAGAATCGGCGAGCCCAGGCCCAGGCGTGATAACAACAGGACGTTGAGCATCAACCCGAAGACGACGCTCAGCGAGAGGATAGGAGGCCGGCTGTGGAAGAGGTCCCAGTTACCGGGAAGCTCGTTGAGCCATCCCTGCCAGACGTCGACGCTCAACCAATTTTCGGCGATCAGAAAGCTGCTGATGATCGCCAGGGTCACGAGTGCGGTGGGGATCAGCAACCAGCGGCTGGACTTCTGCCATTGATGAGACGCGGCAAACTGGCCCAGCCAAAGTACGCCCAGCAGCGGGGCCAGGATCCAGCGCTGCGCCGGTTCGTCGCTGGGCCAGATCGCCAACAGCAGAATCGGTAGCGCCAGGTACAGCGACAGACGAGACACCACCATAGGCGTTACGGTTCTCCACGGCGCAGTTGCCAACTCCGGTCTTCAACTACAGCAGCGGGGCAATGACTTCGAAGGGAGGGGTTTCCTCTCCGTCGAGGGCGCGCTCGCCTAGCTGATTGAACTGCTGTTGGCTGCGATTGACGTATTTCAGTATCTCGTAATAACGGCGCACGTTACGCACATAGATTACCGGTTCCCCGCCACGAGCGTAACCGTGGTGCACACGAGAGTACCACTCGCGCTGTTGCAGCAAGGGCAGAGCTTCGCGGACGTCGGCCCAGCGATTAGGATCGCCGCCACGCAGTCGAGCGATGTCCTGAGCGTCGAAGAGATGTCCCAGCCCGACGTTGTAGGCGGCGAGCGCCATCCAGGTTCGATCCGGCTCGGGAATATCGTCGGAAAGCCGCTGTTTGACCTGTTGCAGATACCGGGCGCCGCCGTCGACGCTCTGGCGAGGATCCAGACGGTTGTCGATGCCGATCTCCTTGGCAGTGGGGAGGGTCAGCATCATCAGGCCGCGAACGCCGGTCGGGGACTCGGCGCCGGCCTTCCAGTGCGATTCCTGGAACCCCAGCGCGGCCAGCAGGCGCCAGTCGAATCCGGTCTCGCGTGCGGCTTCCTTGAAATACGACACGAAGCGCGGCAGGCGGTTGCCAACGTGGCGAATGAACAACCGAGCGCCGACGTACTCGAGATAGTCGTCATGACCGAAGTAGCTTCCGACAAGCTCGTCCAGAGCGCCGTTGCGCCGCTGCGTGTCCAGAAATTCGTTGGCGGCCGCGAGCAGGTCGAGCGACCGATTGGCGGCGAATGCCCAGCTCAGACTCATGGGTTTGCCCAGCGGGAAACCCCGTTCGACGTTAGGGAAGAACAAACGATTGAGCTGGAACTGATGGGTATAGACGACGGCGGCGTCGAGGTCGTCACGCTCGACCATCTCCATCAGGTCGGCGATGGTCAGGCCGTCCGCTTCGCGCCAGCCCAGTTCGGGCAGATTTTTCTGCTGCGTGTGTAGCGCAGCGGCCGTGCCGGAATCGGCGATGGCGCCGATGCGCAGCCCGACGAGATCGTCCAGGGTGCGTACCGGCGGCAGCCCGCGGCGATAGACCACCAATGGCTGCAGCATCAGGATCGGCTCACTGTAACGAATGCCCGGCTGGCCGAGATCCAGCGTGAGTGCCGCGGCACCCATGTCCGCATTGCCACTGCGCACATCGTCGAAAACGCTGGAGATCCGAGCCTCGTTTTCGACCGCCAGGCTGATCCCCAGCGATTGCGCGAAGCGCCGCATCAGCTCGTATTCGAATCCGGTCGGGCCATGACCTCCTGCGTAGAAGGTAATGGGTCCATTGCGGATGGCGACCTGCAGGAAATCACGTTTCCGGATCGGATCGAGCCCGTCGCTGAAGCGCAGCGCCAGCTGAGCGGGGCAAAGGAGAATCGCCAACGCCAGTAGCCCTGTCAGCACGAGTCGCAGGCGTGTCGGTAGCTTGGACATGCAGTGGGATCGGTGACAGCGTGACGGCACACCATATCCGGCCATCGCTTCGCTGTCATCTATTGGCTACCACGCTATGCATCCCGGATCGCGGGCGCTGCGCTTCGAATCGATGAACGTTTCGCGCGTGTTTTCACGACCCATGCAGCTCGGGCGCGTTGGCTTAGCGAGCGTCGCCGCTTTCCAGTATCATGTCGGCCTGATCCCGGCATCGCTGCCCGTCTAGTACAACACAAACGAGTACGAGACAGACGCGATCCTCGACCGTCCTGGAGGCTTTCCACGCCATGCTCGAATTGCAAGGCGCTCCCGCGCTATCTGCATTCCGTCACGCCAAACTGCTCGCCGATCTTCGCGCTGTCGTTCCCGAAGTCGAGTCTCTCAAGGCGCATTATGTTCATTTCGTCGACCACCATGACGAGCTCGATGACAAGGCGCACCAGGTATTGGAGCGGCTGCTGGACTATGGTTTTCAAAGCCATGGTTTTCAAAATCATGGTTTTCAAAACCATGAAGGCCAGGGGAGCGGCGAACCCGATCGTGACGCGCCGCTCGATGGCCACCTGTTTCTGGTCGTGCCGCGTATCGGCACGATCTCGCCGTGGTCCTCCAAAGCTACCGATATCGCCCACAACTGCGGGCTCGAACAGGTCGAGCGCGTCGAGCGAGGTATCGCCTATCGCATGACGCTGAAAAGCGCGCCGTCCGCCGAGGCCTACGACGTCATGGTGTCGCGTCTGCACGACCGCATGACCGAGACCGTACTGTTCGACTCGAGTGACGCAGCCAAGCTGTTCTCGCATCATCAACCGACCCCGCTGGCGACGGTTGACGTACTGGCCGGTGGACGAGCGGCGCTGGCGGAGGCCAATGGCAAGCTGGGGCTCGCCCTGGCCGACGACGAGATCGACTACCTTGTCGATGCTTTCCAGCAACTGGGCCGCAATCCGACCGACGTCGAATTGATGATGTTCGCCCAGGCCAACTCCGAGCACTGTCGTCACAAGATATTCAATGCCGACTGGGTGATCGACGGCGAGCCGCAGACCCACTCGCTATTCAAGATGATCAAGAACACCTTCGAGCAGTCCGGCGACAAGGTGCTATCGGCATACAGCGACAACGCGGCGATCATCGAAGGGCCGACGGCCGGGCGGTTCTTCCCCTCGCCACAGAACCAGGTTTACGGCGCGACCCAGGAACCGATCCACATTCTGATGAAGGTGGAGACCCACAACCATCCGACGGCGATCGCCCCGCATCCGGGTGCGGCCACCGGCGCCGGTGGCGAGATTCGTGATGAGGGCGCCACCGGCCGCGGTGGCAAGCCCAAGGCCGGATTGACCGGTTTCACCGTCTCCAATCTGCGGATTCCCGAGTTCGTGCAGCCGTGGGAAGCGTTCGACTACGGCAAGCCCGAGCGGATTCAGTCGGCGCTCGACATCATGCTCGAAGGGCCGATCGGTGGCGCCGCATTCAACAACGAATTCGGCCGGCCCAATCTCAGCGGCTTCTTCCGGACCTTCGAACTCGAGGCGGTTGGCGCTGGCGGCATCGAACGCCGGGGTTACCACAAGCCGGTGATGCTGGCCGGCGGCTACGGCAACGTTCGCGATGGGCACGTACTCAAGGGCGAGATTCCGGTCGGCGCGAAGCTGATCGTGATGGGCGGCCCGGCGATGCTGATCGGGCTGGGTGGTGGTGCTGCCTCGTCCATGGCATCGGGTACCTCGAGTGAGGATCTCGACTTCGCCTCGGTCCAGCGCGACAACCCGGAAATCGAGCGTCGCGCTCAGGAAGTGATCGATCGCTGCTGGGCGCTGGGGGACGACAATCCGATCGCTTTCATCCATGACGTCGGCGCAGGTGGTCTCTCCAATGCCTTGCCGGAGCTGGTCAAGGATGGTGGCTGCGGTGGCCTCTTCGATCTGCGCGCGGTGCCCAACGTCGAGCCGGGCATGAGCCCGCTTGAAATCTGGTGTAACGAAGCCCAGGAGCGCTATGTGCTGGCGGTCACGTCAGAGCAGCTCGAGGCCTTCGACGCGCTGTGCACCCGTGAACGCTGCCCTTATGCCGTCGTCGGCGAGGCCACGCAAGCGCACCACCTGGCCGTCCGTGATGGACATTTCGAGGCCGATCCGGTTGATCTGCCGATGAGCGTGCTATTCGGCAAGCCGCCCAAGATGCAGCGCAGCTTTGAGCGCGAGGCCCTGAAACTGCCGGGCCTGGGCCTCGACAACCTCGATCTGCGCGAAGCGCTGGATCGTGTACTGCGCCTGCCGACGGTCGCCTCCAAGAGTTTTCTGATCACCATCGGCGATCGTTCCATCACGGGCCAGGTCGCCCGCGATCAGATGGTGGGCCCGTGGCAGGTGCCGGTGGCCGACTGCGCAGTGACCACGTCGAGCTATGACACTCACGCGGGCGAAGCGATGGCGATGGGCGAGCGCCCACCGGTGGCACTGATTGACCCGGCTGCGAGTGCGCGGTTAGCGGTGGCCGAAGCGATCACCAATCTGGCAGCGGCACCGATCGCCCAGCTTTCCGACATCAAACTCTCTGCCAACTGGATGAGCGCCGCCGATCACGTGGGCGAGAACCAGGCGCTGTACGACGCCGTCCATGCTGTCGGCATGGAGCTGTGCCCGGCGTTGGGTATCGCCGTGCCGGTGGGCAAGGATTCGATGTCCATGCGCACTGCCTGGCAGGTGGAAGAGGGCGAAAAAAGCATTACTGCGCCGCTGACCCTGAACATTACCGGTTTCGCGCCGGTCACCGACGCGCTGCGCACCCTTACGCCGCAGCTGCGTCTCGACCAGGACGAGAGCGACCTGATCCTGATCGATCTGGGTCGCGGACAGAACCGCCTCGGCGGTTCGGCCTTGGCACAGGTCTACGGTCAGGTCGGCAATCTTTGCCCGGATCTCGATGAAGCCGAAGATCTGGTGGCGTTCTTCAGCGTCATCCAGGGGCTCAACGCCGATGGCAAGTTGCTCGCCTACCATGATCGCAGCGACGGTGGCCTGATCGTGACGCTGCTGGAGATGGCCTTCGCCGGCCGCGGCGGGCTCGAGATCAAGCTCGACTGGCTGACCGACGACGCCGTCGGTGCGGTCGATGCGCTGTTCTCCGAAGAGCTCGGCGCGGTGATCCAGGTCAATCGTCACGATACCGAGTTCGTGCTGGCGCAGTTTGCTGCCGCCGGACTCGAGACCTGTGGCGTGATTGCCCGGCCGCGGTACGACGATCAGGTCCGCGTCACGCTGTTCGAAGAGCCGCTGCTGGAAACCACCCGCGCCATGACACAGCGCACCTGGTCGGAGACCAGCTATCGGATGCAGGCGCTGCGCGATAACCCCGAGGCCGCCAAGAGCGAGTTCGATGGCCTGCTCAACCTGCGTGACCCGGGCCTTTCGGCCAATCCGACCTTCGATGTCAACGAGGATATCGCCGCGCCCTACATCCAGACCGGCGTGCGTCCTCGGGTGGCGATCCTGCGCGAGCAGGGCGTCAACGGGCATATGGAGATGGCGGCGGCATTCGACCATGCCGGTTTCGAAGCGGTCGATGTCCACATGAGCGATATCCTCGCCGGGCGCATCACGCTCGATGACATGAAAGGCCTGGTCGGCTGTGGCGGCTTCTCCTACGGCGACGTGCTTGGCGCCGGCGGCGGCTGGGCCAAGTCGGCGCTCTACAACCCCCGCGCTCGCGACCAGTTCGCGGCCTTCTTCGCCCGTGAGGACACTTTCGGTTTCGGCGTCTGCAACGGCTGCCAGATGTTCTCGCAGCTGAAGGAGCTGATTCCGGGTGCCGAGCGCTGGCCGCGCTTCGTGCGCAACGGCTCCGAGCAGTTCGAGGCGCGCGTATCGATGGTTCAGGTCGAGGAGAGCCCTTCGGTCCTGCTGACCGGTATGGCGGGGTCGACCCTGCCGATTGCCGTCGCTCACGGCGAAGGCCAGGCGCTATTCGAGGACAGCGGCCACCTGCGCAGCATGCAGACCAGTGGTCAGATCGCGGTGCGCTACATCGATAATGAAGGCCAGGTCACCGCGCGTTATCCGGCCAACCCCAACGGCTCGCCGGCGGGGATTACCGGGCTGACCACGCCTAATGGCCGTGTCACCATCATGATGCCGCACCCCGAGCGCGTAGCACGTGCAGTGACCAACTCTTGGCGCCCGTCGGAATGGACGCAGGACGGCGCGTGGATGCGGATGTTCCGCAACGCGCGGGTCTGGGTGGGTTGATGTAAGGATCGACTGATGTGAAGGTCGATCGACGCCAGAGTTGGCGTGACGATGAAAGCCGGCTTGCCCTTGGATCTATATCACAGGGCAGGCCGGTTTTTTATGGGTGGTTGGACGGGTGGTTGGCTCTATGTTGGTGAGGCTACGACTGACGGCACATTGACTGCCCTTGCGCGCGTTATTACGAGGGGCAGGCCCCTCGCGCTCCCCTTTTTGACGCCACAGAACGATGAAATCCCGAGCGTTTGAGCACCAAACTCGGGTCAGCGCCTAGGGACATCCCTGTCCCAACGCGCCTCGCGCGACATCCATGTCGCGCGCCCCGGTTTGTGTGCTCATCGCTCGGCATCGTTCTGAATAGGCGTCATGGGGTGGCGGCCGTCACCTCAACGAATTTACCAGATGGTTCATCGTCTCCAAGAAAAGGATGGCGAAACTCTCATTCATAGAGCGCCCAGTGTCGCGTCCGAATTCTGTCCAGACAGAGCCTGAGTTCACCATCCAGCGCTCGGTCTTCGACCACCGGGGCGAAATCTTCGCGCAGCGTATCGACCATCTCGGCAAGCGGGGCGGGCAGAGGATCGCCGCGCAGATGGACGCCCTGCAGCCCGGCGAGCAGGGCAGCGGCGGCGACCTGTTCGGTGAGTTCGAGCACGCGCAGGGCATCGCGGGCGGCGATGGTGCCCATGCTGACCTTGTCCTGGTTATGACACTCGGTGGAACGCGAAAAGACGCTGGCTGGCATGGTGCCCTTGAGTGCTTCGGCGGCCCAAGCGGAAGCGCCAATCTGTACCGCCTTGAAGCCGTGATTGATCATCGCGCGTTCGGTTGGGGCGCCGGACAGATTGCTCGGCAGGCCGTGGTTGTAGCGGGTGTCGACCAGCAATGCGAGCTGGCGGTCGAGCAGATCGGCGACGTTGGCGGTCAACGTCTTGAGGCTGTCCATGGCGAAGGCGATATGCCCGCCGTAGAAATGCCCGCCATGCATGACGTCACCGGTATCTGGATCGATCAGCGGATTGTCGTTGGCGCTGTTGAGTTCGATCTCGATGAAGCCGCGCAGCCAGCCGAGGCTATCCGCCAATACGCCGAGAACATGCGGCGCGCAGCGCAACGAGTAACGATCTTGTAGACGCTGTTGAGGGGCTTCGAGCTCGGTCTGAAGATCCTCGCGCAGCCACGCCGCCACGCGAGCCTGACCAGGATGCGGCTTGGCCGCGAACAGTCGGGCTTCGAAATGGTTGGAATTGCCGCGCAGGGCGGCCATGTTGAGCGCGGTAACGCGAGTGGCGAGTTCCAGCAGATATTCCGCTCGGCTGAACGCCTGGCACGCCAGCGCTGTCATCACCGCTGTGCCGTTCATTAGCGCCAGGGGCTCTTTGGGCCGCAGCGTGAGCGGCTCCCAGCCCAGCTCGGCATGGGCGTCGGCTGCCGTTCGCACTTCACCGCGCCAGATCACCTCGCGCTCACCACAGAGCATGGCCGCCACATAGGAAAGCGGGGTCAAGTCGCCGCTGGCACCGACCGAGCCTTCTTCGGGAATGCGGGGCAGCAGGTCTTCCTGCAGGCAGGCCTGCAGCCGTTCGAGCAGCGCGAAGCGTACGCCGGAGACGCCCTGACACAGCGATTGCAACCGCGCGGCGAGCACGGCACGTGCGGCTTCGGGTTCAAGGTATCGACCCAGGCCGCAACCGTGAAAGGTGTAGAGCTGACGCGGCAGCGCTTCGACCTGGGAAAGCGGAATGGTCGTGACGCAGGAGTCGCCATAGCCGGTGGTGATGCCGTAGATCTGCCCCTCGCGATCGAGCAGGCCGTCGACAATCGCCGCGCCCCGATCGATCCGCGCGCGCCACTGCGGGTCGGTATCCAGCGCCGGTTCGGCGCGGCGTTCGGCCAGAGCGATGACGGATTCAATGGATAGCGGCGCTGGGCCGAAGGTGATCTGCGGAGCATTCGGAGTCATGCAACGGCGTCCGTTTGGGTTCAGGAGACGCCGAGTGTAGCCGCGGGCGATGCCACGCGGCTAGCGGATGCCATCAGGCGGTGGCATCAGGTAACGATATCGCGAAGCGGTACTGACTTATTCGGGACGAAGAGCCGTGTAGAAGAAGCGTACCGAGGGGTCGCCCGCGATCAGCGGTGCGGAGCCTTCCTTGAACGGCGCATAGTGTGGCATCTGGGTGTGATGCTCGAAGGCGGCGCGGTCGCGATAAACCTCATGGAGGACGACCACGTCTTCGCTGCCTTCCGGCGTCAGCACGTCGAATGCCAGGCAACCTTCCTCGTTGGCCAAGGATTCACTGGCATCGTTGTGGGCGAGGGCGAGAAACGCGGGCACTTGCCCGGCCTTGATCTGAAACTCGGCGAGGACAACGAAGTAAGTCGTGTCGGCCATGGTGATCTCCTTGTCGGACATGTCATCGATAACGGCAGTCTAGACACCCTGCCACAAGGGCGAAAGCGGCATGCGCCTCAATGCACGCGCGGCGCTTCACCCATGCCCAGACGTTCCTGAAATTCGGCCACTGCGCTCTTGAGGAGTTCCAGTAGTCCGGGGATCAGCGCCACGCCCTGGTCCGGCCCCTCGACGAACTGCTCGACGCTGACGTGCACGGCTTCGTTATGCACGACCAGCTTGGCGGCTTTCAGGATATTCATCACATCGTTGGCGGTTTCCAGCAGCAGCGTGCGGTTGGCGGCGTCTGCAGCCTGCCACACGCCAGGCAGCATCAACTGGAAGAAAGCTGGCTCGTCTGCAGCGACCACCAGAACGAACTCCAGATGGTCCTGGCGAATGCGTGCGGCCTGATCGTCCATCGCTTCGATGTCGATCTCCATCGCACGCAGTTTTTCGATATAACGTTCGAGCGGCGTGTTGGGTTCGAGGGGGGTGTTGGCCTGCATGAAGGCACTCCGGACGAGAATCATGACGAAGACGCGGTGGCGCCGATGACCTTCATTGTAAGGGAGAGCGCCGCAGCGGTCAGGTTGATACCGTCGGGTTCAGCACGGTGGCTCCCAACGCCTTGAACACGTCACTTCGCGCATCGGCGGCGTCGGTGATCAGCGTCCAGTGCGGAGGGAAGGCGGTCCAGTGCTGCTGGCTGGCCCGACCCAGCTTGGTGGCGTCCGCCATGATATAGACTTCGGCCGCGCGTGCGATCATCGCCTCCTTGAGCCACGCCTGTTCAGGACTCGCTTCGCAGAGCCCCAGCTCGGTGACGCCATCGGCGCTCAGAAACAGCCGGTCGACCGTCAGCCGGGAAAGCGCCGCGTGCGCCAGCGGGCCATAGACCGTCATGCTCGAGGCGCGCAGATCCCCGCCGAGCACGGTCGTATGCCCTTCCGGCAATTGCATAAGGTAAGGCAGCGCCGCCATGTTGTTGGTCACCACGTGAAGGCCGCGACGCTCGTTGAGCCGGGCCGCCAATGCGGCGGTGGTGGTGCCGCCGTCCAGTAGTACGGTGTCGTTGTCTTCGACACAGTCCAGCGCGCAATCGGCCAGTCGGGCCTTGACGTCACCCTGACGCGTACGTCGCTGTTCCAGGGTCAGCTCGGGTTCGCGATGGCCGATATGGGCCGCGGCGCCCCCGTAGGTGCGAACCAGCAGGCCCTGATCCGACAGCGCGCCAAGATCACGACGCGCTGTCGCCTCGGAGATAGTGAAATGCTGGCAGAGCGCGTCGATGCTGGTGATGCCCGACAGCACCGCATCCAGCATCGCCTGGCGACGTTTGGCGACTTTCATGGTGATTCCCTGGGGTCGACCAGCGCGACGCGCTGGCTCGGCCTCTTCGTGGCTGGCGATATTTCGCCGGTCATTGTGCCACCGTTACCGAGAATGACGCATCTCGGGTCTCCCTTGAATTCGAACGGGAAGTCGGGGCAAACGGCTTCATTCGCTCAGAGACGTATGGTGGCGCGCCGCGACGATGTCGGAGAGCTCGGGCACGTACTTCTCGCCGTCACCCTGGGATTCGGCGCTGGCGTAGAGATCGCGAACGGCTTTGGCGACACCGGCATCGACGTTCATCGCCTCGGCCAGCGACGCGAGGTAGCGGGTGTCCTTGTGAGCGTTGGCCAGGGTGAATCGATGGGCATTGCGATCACGCTCGAGCACGTACTGAAAGAAGGTCTGATAGAAGCCGCTGTCCATGCGCGAGCCGCGAATGACGCTGTCGAAGGTCTGCGGCGTGATGCCGGCCTTGGCGCCGATGGTCAACGCTTCGGCGAAGATCGCCCCGTAGCCCATGGCGAGGAAGTTGTTGAGCAGCTTCATGGTATGGCCGGCGCCGACCGGGCCGACATGCAGAATCCTGGCGGCCCAGGTCTCCATCACCGGGCGTACGCGTTCGAGGGTGGCATCGTCGGCACCCACGATCGCCTGCAGTTCACCGGTCTCTGCCTGGGCCGGCGTACCGCCCAGGGGCGCGTCGATCAGGGCGATACCGTCCTCGCTCAGCGAGGACGCCAGCTCGCGGGTTACCGTGGGTTCGGAAGTCGAGCAGTCGACGATCAACAGGCCCTCGCGGCCGGCATTTCTGGCCCCGGCCCGGATCCCTTCGTCACCGTCGATCAGTGCCTTGACCTGCGGCGCACCGGTCACGCACAGAAAGACGATATCGCATTGGGCACCCAGCGCTGCAGCGTTGCTGACCTCTTCGGCGCCCTTGGCAACCAGATCGTCGATGGGCTGGCGGTTGCGATGGGCCAGTACCTTGAGCGGATGGCCCGCTTTAAGGATGTTGGCGGCCATACCGGCCCCCATGAATCCCAGTCCTGCAAAACCGATGATGGGCATCTCTTTCTCCTCAGCAGTGATAGTCATGAACGCGATGAAATGGCGTCAGTGATCCGGCCTATTTGGCAGTGTTGCGGCTGGCCAGCTCGACCGCCTGGCGCAGCGCCTCGATCAGACTGCGATCGTCGGCGATGCCTTTTCCGGCGATATCGAACGCGGTGCCGTGGTCGACCGAGGTGCGCACCACCGGCAGACCGACGGTGACGTTGACGCCCGCTTCGAGCCCCATCACCTTGACCGGACCGTGGCCCTGATCGTGATACATCGCCACCACGCAGTCGAAATCGCCGCGACCGGCGCGGAAGAATAGGGTATCGGCAGGCAGCGGACCTTCGACGTTCCAGCCCCGCTGGCGCAGCGCCTCGATCGCCGGCACGATCTTCTCCTCCTCCTCACCATAGCCGAACAATCCGTTCTCGCCGGCATGAGGGTTGATGCCGCAAACGGCAATGCGCGGATCGGTCTGCCCGGCGCGTGCCAGCGTTTCGTGGGCGCGCTCGATGGTGCGGGTGACCAGTCCCGGTTCGATCCGGGCGATGGCATCGATGATGCCGATATGAGTGGTGACGTGGATCACCTTCATCTTCGGTGTCACCAGCATCATCGAGACTTCCTCGGTGCCAGTGAGATGCGCCAGCAATTCGGTGTGGCCCGGGAACACGTGGCCACCGGCATGCAGCGCTTCCTTGTTGAGCGGTGCGGTACAGATCGCATCGAGCTCGCCGGCTTCGATCAGTTCCACGGTCTTGGCGATGTACTGATAGGCGGCATCGCCGGCGATCGGCGAGACCTTGCCCCAGGGCAGATCGGCGGGAATCAGGCCGAGGTCGATGCACTCGAGGGTGCCGCGCTCGAACCGCGCCTGGGCGGGGGCGTCGACGACATGCAGCTCGAGCGTCGAACCGACGATCTCTATGGCCTGACGCAGGCGATCGGCGTCGCCGATGACCAGCGGCCGGCAGGTGTCGTGGACGGCGTCCTGGGCGAGCGCCTTGACGATGATTTCCGGGCCGACGCCGGCGGCGTCTCCCATGGTGATACCGATGATGGGGCGATCGCTCATGCTCGTATCCTCTGCTGAGTCTTGAAAGTGGGTGACGGATTCACTGTGGGTGGCGACTGTCCCGTGGGTAGCGGATCCCGGGTCGTGCCAGACCCGCTGGAAGGCTTCGGAATCACCGAAGCCGCCGGCCTTGGTGATTACCTCCAGGGGCCGCTCGCCATGGCGGGTCACAAGCCGGGCCATGCCGGTATCGGGGGCGTCGATCAGCGTCAACCGGGTGATGTCCGCGGCCATCAATATGGCCCGGGCGGTGGCGCCACCCGTGGCGATCAGCCGATCGACCGCGGCCAGATGCGGGGCGAGCATCACGCCGAGTTCGGCGCTGAGGCGCGGCCCATCCGCGGCGTTGCGATCCTCGTTCTGGGCCAGACGAACCATGACGTCCTCACCCGCCTGCAGCCTTTCCCCGATACGGTGAGAGAGACGCTGGGAGATCGACGCCAGCGCGGGCGACGACGAGGTCTCTTCCGTCTCGCCGAACAGCTCGGCCGGGGTGATCTCCACGACTGCGAGGTCGGGGTTGGCGGCCACCAACGCGTCGGCCTGAACGTGCGAGATACCGCTCATGCTGCCGATCACGATCAACGTCGGGCGTCGACGTGGGGCACGGGCGGAAGGGGCCTCGGCCGGCGTACCGGTGAGCCCCAGCGCATCCGGCAGGACCAGGCCCAGCCCGGCCGAACCGACCCAGAAGACGTTGTCTAGAGAGGTGGTCAGCGCGGCCAGACGCCGCAGGTCGGCATCGGTCAGGGCGTCGCAGACGACGGCTTCGACACCTTCCTGCTGATACTGCCGCAGCATGTTCGAGACCATCGCATCCGTTTCATAGAGCGTTGCCAGGTCGAGGTGACGCGTGGTCAGCGCCGCGCCTTCCAGCATCTCGACCAGATCGGCGCGGCCGCGGATGCCTTCGTTGGTCCAGACCTCGGTCTCCTCGACCGGGCGTTCGTGTAGCCACTGGCGGCCGGCCCGGGTGGTGCGTCCTGTGGCCGGGTAAGCCGGGGCGACGATGGCCATGCCGGCGCTTGGCACCAGACTCGCGATCTCGGCGGCGACGTTGCCACGCAGGGTCGAATCGATCTTCTTGAATAGATAGCGATAGCGCCCCTGCCACTGATTCAGACAGTCGCGATGACGCTCTACCGCCTGCTGTGGGGAGCTGGCTCGCGAGTCGAGATCGATGGCGACGGCATTGGCGCTGGCACTGATCCTCCCCGAAGCGGAGAGCATGACTTGCGTCGAGAGCCCTTGTCGGGTGCAGCCAATCGCCGAATCGGCGGTGCCGGTCAGATCATCGGCCAGAATGAGCAGGGATGTCTGATCGGCCATCGAGGGCGGATCGGACAGGTGCGAAGCAGGCGCTATCGTCATGGTTATGATTGAACCGATTAAATATTTCCGTATAAATTGATCGATTCGATCATAAATGGCAAGTCGACGAAGGTGGAACACGACCCGCCATGAACATGAACACGCGTGGCCACCAACCGGAAAACGAGGCCGAATTCAGTTCACTGACTCAGCCAGTGACTCAGCCAGTGACTTGGTCAGTGATTCAGAAAGTGATTGGGCTGGTGATTCGGCCAGCGATTCGTCCATATCAGGGTTTCAGCGCCGTAGGCTGCCAGAATCGCCGCGCAGGGCATAGGCTTCCAGCACGCGGGCATGGACATCGGCGAGAGGGTGGTCGTGCTCGAGGGCAAGGCGATGGATGTCATCATATTCCGGCGCCACCCGGATATCGCGGCCGTCTAGGCTGCCGATCTTGACCCTGACCTCGCCCCACTCGGTTTCGACGACTTCGATTCGGCGATTCAGAATTCGCCGGCTGGATTCATGACGGCGCACGCCGAAAGTCGAGGTGTGCAGGAGCAAGAGTCGCTCCAGGCCATCCGCTCGCGGCCACGGTGCCAATACCGTGATCAACGTTCCGGGGCGAGATTTCTTCATCGTGATCGGGGTATAGAACACATCGAGGGCCCCGGCTTCCAGCAGCAAGCCCATCAGGTGGCCCAGTTGCTCGCCAGTAACATCGTCGAGCTGGCACTCCAGGACGCCGATCGACTCTCGCGGTTCGTCGTCGTGGGTGGTCGTGGACGATCTCTCGGCCTCGAACAGAACGCTGCGCAGCACGTTGGGATGGGCCGAGTCGCGATTGCCGGCGCCGTAGCCGATCCGCAGCGGTATCCCGGCCGGCAGTCCGCCGAAGCGCTGGACCAGTACCCCGAGAAAGGCAGCGCCAGTGGGCGTGGTCAGTTCGCCCGGCGCATCGAAATCCGACAGCGGCACCCCCTTAAGCAGCTCCAGGGTGGCCGGCGCGGGAATCGGAAAGCGGCCATGGGCGATATCGATGATGCCGTGTCCTACCGGCACCGGCGAGGCGCTGATGCGATCGATACCGAGCAGCTCGAGTGCCAGACAGACACCGAGGATGTCGATGATCGAGTCCATCGCCCCTACTTCGTGCAGGTGGACCTCGCCGGGATCGATGCCGTGAATTCGCCCCTCGGCCTCGGCAATCGCGGTGAAGAGCGCCGTCGCCCGATTTCTGGCCCGGTTCGGGAGGTCGGCGGCCGCGATCATCGTCAGAATATCGCCGGCACGGCGATGACCATGGACGTGCTCGTGCTTGTGATTGTCGTGATCGTGGTCGTGGCCGTGATTGTGGTCGGCGTCGTGATGATCGTGATGGGAATGATCGTCGTGATGAATGCCGCGAACATGCCCATGCGGATCGGCGATGTCGAGATCGATCGTCAACAGGCGGGCCCGAATCCCGCAGCGATCTACCGGCCGGGTGCCGAGTTCGAATGGGTCGATTGGCAGCCGGCGTAACGCGGTGGCGATCTGGTCCAGATCGGCGCCAAGATCCACCAGCGCTGCCAGCAGCATGTCGCCGGCGATGCCAAAGGTGCAGTCGATATGGAGCGTCTTCATGAGCTGCGTGGCCCTGTTGAGGCGGATTCGGCGGGCGCCTCGGCGGCGGGTGTCGAGCTCCCGAAGTTGGCGGGCTGCGGATCGGGGCCACGCTCGAGCAGCGACAGAATGCTGGCGGCCTGCCAGGCGGCGCCGAAGCCGTTATCGATATTGACCACGCTCATGCCGGTGGCGCACGCCGACAGCATGCCCAGCAGAGCAGTGATGCCCTGCAGGCTGGCGCCGTAACCCACCGAGGTCGGCACCGCGATCACCGGATTGCGCACCAGCCCGGTGATCACGCTGGGTAGCGCGCCTTCCATGCCGGCAATCACGACCAGCACGTCGGCTCGGGTCAACGCCTCGCGATGCGCCAGCAGGCGATCGATGCCGGCGACGCCGACGTCGTTGAGCCGGGCGACATCGGCGCCCAGCCACTCGAGGGTGCCCGCTGCTTCCTCGGCCACGGGCAGGTCCGACGTGCCGGCGCAGATCACCGCCACGGTACCGGGGAGTCGTTTCGGCGGGGCACCCCAGGAAAGCAGGCGGCTCATCGGATCATAGTGCCCGTCGGGATGATCCTGAAGCACGCGTTCGGCGCGCTCGGCATCGAGTCGGGTGACCAGCGCGCGCTGGTGACGATCGATCAGGCGGCCGACGATGGCGCTGATCTGATCGGCCTGCTTGCCCTCGCCGAAAACGACTTCGGGGACGCCGTTACGGACTTCTCGATCGTGATCGACACGGGCGAATCCAAGATCGGAAATGGGGCGGTCTGGGCGTTCGGTCATGCCATATCCTGTCGATCCGAATTCAAGGCAGCAGTCGATTCATGCTGCCGCTGCGATACCCGGCCAGGTCCAGCGTCACCCAGGCGTAACCCAGTGCGGTGAGTTCCGCGACCAGCCGGTCGTGATGTTCGAGCACCGTCGCCATGTCCTGGGGTTCGACTTCGATCCGGGCCAGTTCTCCATGGTGCCGCACGCGAAGCTGGCCGATGTTCAACGCTCTGACGCGGCGCTCGGCCTCGGCAATCCGCTCGAGCTTCTCCAGCGTGATGCGCTCGCCGTAGGCAACCCTCGACGACAGACAGGCCAGCGAGGGCTTGTTCCAGGTCGGCAGGACCATTGCCTGGGAGAGTTCGCGAATCTCGGCCTTGTAGAGTCCGACTTCATGCAGCGGACCGCGCACGCCGTACTCGCGAGCGGCCTGGGTGCCCGGGCGGTGCTCGCCGTCGTCATCGGCGATCAGGCCGAAGACGATATTGTGGAATCCGGCGTCGACCATGATCGGTGCCAGATGCGTGAACAGGCCGGATTTGCAGTAGTAGCAGCGATTGGCGTCGTTTTCGGCGTAACCGGGGATGGCGATCTCCGAGGTCTCGATGACCCGGTGCGGCGCCTGCAGGCGCCGGGCCAGATCGCGGGCGGCATCGAGTTCCTCGAACGGATAGGATTCCGAGTCCGCAGTCACCGCCAGCACGCGTTCCCGGCCCAGCGTCTCCAGCGCGATGGCCAGCAGGAAGGTGCTGTCGACGCCACCGGAGAACGCCACCACAACATCGCCCATCTGGCGAAGGACGTCGCGCAACCGGGCCAGCTTGGCCTCGAGTTCGGCGCCCTGGGCCACGTCAGCGGTCAGCGACACGCTGTGCGAGTGCGACGGCGCCGCGTCCACGCTCAAGGTATTGATTCGTTCGGTTCGAACCGTCGAGGTCATGGGTTCCCTCCCGTCGTGTGTCCGTCGATCGGCAGTTCAGTCATCGGCGTAGCTCGATCATCCACGTAGCTCAGTCATCGACATAGCTCAGTCATCAACATAAGGCACGGTCAACGGGCCCAGCGGCATCACGGCAATCGTCATCTCGTCACCATAGCGTGATTTCAAGGCCTGCAGCGCCTCGGCGATGTCGTGCACCGGCTCCATCAGTGCGGCGCGAGCCTGGGTGTCGCTTAGCGTCGAGTAGAGCATGACATCGGCCCAGCTCTGAATGACCGCCTGCTTCTGGACCTGCCATTGGTCTAGCATGGCGAATTCGGGATCTTCGATCATCTCTAGCAGCGCCTGGGGCGAGTCCGCCATGGCCAGGATCTCGGCGAATTTGCCGTGGTCGGGAATGCCGTCCGAGCATTCGCAGGCCATCAGAATCGTGCCGCCACGCTTGACGATCTTGTGCGCCGCGCTCATTCCCTTGACCGCCTGGTAGAGATTCTGATCGAGCGGATAGCCGGAATTGCCGGTGATCACGACATCAAAACGCTGGCTGGCCTGCACCATCGCGTGTTCCAGTTCGTGCTCGCAGCCCTGCCTGTGTGCCTCGGTCAGATCGCCGGCAAATACCCGGGTAATCGCCTTGTCGCGATTGAGGGTGACGTTGAGCATGAAATGCGGCGGGCACAGGGCGTTGATCTCGCGGGTCATCGTCTGCAGCGGATTGTCGGCCATGTTGCCCCAGGTCGAACGCGGATCGCCGATCATGCGGGCGTTGTGGAACGTCATGATCGTTTCGAGCCCGGCGATGCCCGGCATCACGCCCTTGGGCCCGCCGGAGAAACCGGCGAAGAAATGCGGTTCGATGAAACCGGTGACGATGCGGAAGTCGGCCTCGACCCAGCGGCGGTTGAGCCACGAGGGACAGCCGAAGCTGTTGTCGCCGACGTTGACCAGCTCGTCGTAGTTGTCGCAGTGGTTGTTGATGATCTCGATGTGATCCACCACCCAGTCGCCCAGCATGCCGCGGAGCTCCTCGACCGTCTGGTCGCGGTGGGTGCCGGTACCGTTGATGATGACGAAGTTTTCATGCGGCACGTGATCGAGCGTTTCGATCAGCAGCGGTACCAGCAGATGATTGGGCGTCGGGCGGGTGATGTCGCTGATCACGATGGCGACGCGATCGCTGGCCTTGACCATCTCCTTGAGCGGCGGGGTACCGATCGGCGAAGAGAGTGCTTCGCGAACGCCGACTTCGGGATTCTCCATCCCATGCTGCGTCGTCGGTTCGACGACGAAAGTGTCGTCCGGCAGGTCGAGTGCCAGCTCACCCTTGCCGTAGAGCAGAGAGATTTTCATGAAGGCTCCAGGATGGCGGCGCTTGCGCGCCGCCGGATGATGTCATTCCTCTCAGCATGCCACGATACGGCAGCGGCGTCGCTCAACCGTCGCGGGCGACGCCGAGGTCGTCATCGACCCGAGACTGTGGCTCGTCTTCCAGCGTGCCTTCGATGCCCCGTCTTTTCTGCCAGCGATCGACCAGCATCACGGCAATCGGCCCCAGAATGGCGGTGGTCAGCGTGGCGATCGATATCTGTGACGTCGCGATATTGACCAGGTCATGATAACTCTGCGCTTCGGCCGCACTCATCATGCCCGAGTTGGCGGCAACGGCAGCTGCGGCGGCAATGGCCGCGGGTGTGCCGGCGGCGTTGCCTGCCGTGGTGGCTTCGGAAATCGGGGCGATCACGCTGGGTTCGCGGAACAGCCTGAACACCAGGATACCGACGCCACCGGTAAGTACGGTGGTCATGATGCCCAGCAGCAGACCGGCACCCACGACCTCGGGATTGAAGAACGCCGCCAGATTCATGTTCGCGCCCAGCGCAAAGGCAAAGAAGGGCACCGGAAGGATCTCGCCGGGCTTGAGGAAGGCGCGAATATCGCGGTCGATATTGCCCAGCAGCATGCCCAGCGCGATCGGCAACAGCACCGCAATGAAAGCGATCACCGGGAACTGGGAACCCAGCAGGCCCAGCGACATGAGGGTGAAGAACGGACCATCGTTGAGCGACAGGATCGCCACGGCGCCGGTATCGGAGCGGTTGCCGTACTGGCTGGTGAGTGCCGCGTACATGCCGCCGTTGCCGTTGGTCATGGCGGCGATGATCGCGACCGTCGAGAGGCCCAGCAGACCATCGATCGGGTCGAACATCAGCCCTAGCCCTACGCCCACCGCCAGACCGGTCAGGTATTTGGCGGTGACCAAAAGCGCGCCTTTCTTGAGCGCCTTGCCGCCCACGCGCAGATTCATCTGGCTACCGGAGCAGAACAGGAACAGGGCAATCAGAACCAGCGCGCCATCCTTGAACAGCTCCTGGGAAAAACCGCCGATACGCAGAAATTCGTATTGGCCGCTGTCGGTCTGACCGGCGCCCAGCCACTGCAGGATCGCAGTGATCCAGGAAAGATGGAGCTGGTCGATGGTGTTGAGCGCGGCACCGAAAATGAGGGGAACGACCATCAGGCCCCCGGGAACCTTCTGGACCGTGGCAAGCAGTTTCATGGAGTGGACTCCCGTAGGCCATGAGTGACGATTGAATCATCATTGATCGAAACGATTGATAATTTGATCGAAACGATCATTTTTAACAATTCCACTAAAGGCGTAGATGAAAAAGTGAAAAGGGATAGATCAAAGAATTCGTCTGCCCTCACTGCCACGTTGGGAGCCGACTATCAGCGCGACGATCCCGAGGCGTTCCCTCGGTCGCGCGACCTGAGTAACATGCCGTCATGCTCAAATCCCCCTCGGACAGCACCGTTCCCAAGCTCCGTCCTTACCAGATTCAGGCCGTCGATAACGTCATCGCGCATTTTCGGGGTGGCGACGACCCGGCCGTGGTCGTGTTGCCGACGGGAAGCGGCAAGTCGCTGGTGATCGCGGAGCTCGCTCGGCGGGCCCGTGGTCGGGTACTGGTGCTGGCCCACGTGCGCGAGCTGGTGGAGCAGAATCACGCCAAGTATCTCGCCTATGGGCTCGAGGCGGACATTTTCAGCGCCGGGCTCAAGCGCAAGGAGAGTACACGGCAGGTGGTATTCGGTTCGGTGCAGTCGGTGGTCAACGGGCTCGATGCGTTCGCCGACGGCCACTTCACGCTTCTGGTGATCGACGAGTGCCACCGCGTCTCGATTTCGGCCGAAACGGTTTCGAAAAGGACGATGTCGAAAGACGCGGCTTCGGAAGCGAAGGCGAACGCAGCGAAGGGCCGGGCGCGCTCGGCGTCCACCTACGAGAAGGTGATCGCGCGGTTGCGGGCGGCACGGCCCAATCTCAAGGTGCTTGGCCTGACCGCCACGCCCTACCGGTTGGGCGAAGGCTTCCTCTACCACCGCCATTATCACGGCATGGTCAAAGGCCCCGAGGATGCCTTCTTCCGCGACTGCGTGTTCGAGCAGCCGCTGCGGGTCATGGTGCGCCAGGGCTATCTCGCCGAGCCAAAGCGCGTCGATGGGGCCATGGCTTTCTACGATTTTTCGCGGCTGACGCCCCAGCGCAACGGCCAGTTTGCCGAGCGTGATCTCAACGGCGTGGTTCAGGGCAACCGCGCCACGCCGCAGATCATCCACGACGTGATACAGCGTGCCCGCGATCGCCAGGGCGTGATGATTTTCGCGGCCACCGTGGCGCACGCCGAGGAAGTGCTGGGACTCTTGCCATCAGCCGGATGTGCGCTGATCACCGGGGCGACGCCGGGGCCGGAACGCGAACGATTGATCGCTGCGTTCAAGGCCCGCGAGCTCAAGTATCTGGTCAACGTTGCCGTACTCACCACTGGCTTCGATGCGCCGCACGTGGACGTGATCGCCATTCTGCGCCCGACCGAATCCGTGGGACTCTATCAGCAGATCGTCGGCCGCGGCCTGCGGCTCTCGCCGGGCAAGCGCGACTGTCTGATTCTCGACTACGCAGGCAACCCCTGGGAGCTCTATGCGCCGGAAATCGCTCAGGCGCGCCCGGATGGCGATAGCGAGCCGGTGCAGGTCGAATGCCCAGAATGCGGCTTCGCCAATACTTTCTGGGGCAAGCGCGACGGCGACGTCGTGATCGAACATCACGGCCGACGCTGCCAAGGGCTGGAGGGGGGAAGCCAATGCACCTTCCGCTTTCGCTTCAAGGTCTGCGAGCAGTGCGGTGGCGAGAACGACATTGCCGCGCGTGCCTGTGGCCACTGCGGTGAGCGGTTGGTCGATCCGGACGACAAGCTGCGTGATGCGCTAAAGCTCAGACATGCCAAGGTGCTCAGGGTCAGTGGCATGCAGCTCGAGGCGACCACCAACGGGCGCGGCGTGCCGCGGCTTAAGGTGATCTATCACGACGAGGATGGCGAAACGCTGGACGAGTGGTTCGGGCTGGAGACGCCGGCTCAGCAGCATGTCTTCGAACGGATCTTCCTGCGCCACCATCTGCGCGCACCGTCGAGCGGCTGGCGGCCGCGTTCCGCGCAGGAAGCCGTCGAGGACGTCTCTCGCCTGCGGGCACCGGATTTCGTCATCGGCCGCAAGAGCGGTCGTCATTGGCGGGTCGACGAGAAACTGTTCGACTATGTCGGGCGCTACCGCAAGGCGGATGGCGCCGGCATCGACGATTAAAAGTTTACTTGCTAAGTAAATTCTTGGGATAAACCGCGACGATTGGCTAA
Source organism: Salinicola halimionae (assembly GCF_003206065.1). Classification (GTDB taxonomy): domain Bacteria; phylum Pseudomonadota; class Gammaproteobacteria; order Pseudomonadales; family Halomonadaceae; genus Salinicola; species Salinicola halimionae. The sequence goes on from NZ_PZJQ01000005.1 coordinate 195,218, forward strand.
TATGGAGAAGCGCTCATCCGAGCGTGATCGACAATCGACCTCAGGAGCTCCCCATGAGCTGGACGACCCCGGAAGTGAAGGAAATCTGCGTCGGCATGGAAATCAACGACTACATGCCCGCTGAATTTTGAGCCATCAGCAAGACACGCGCGGCGGTGCTGCTCTGCAGCTGCGCGTTCTCGGGGCGGCCGCCGGTGGCGGCTCGCCTCAGTGGAACTGTCGCTGCGACGTGTGCCGTCTGGTCTGGGAAGGCGATCCGCGCGTGACGCCGCGAACCCAATCCTCGATTGCCGTCAGCGTTGACGGTCAGAACTGGGCGCTGATCAACTGCGCGCCCGATATTCTCAAACAGATTCAACAGACGCCGGCATTGCATCCGCGCGAGGGCCGACGGCATACGCCGATCGCCAGCGTGCTGCTGACCAATGCCGATGTCGATCATGTCGGCGGGCTGCTCAATCTCCGCGAAAGCTCGCCGTTTCGGCTGCTGGCGACGCCGATGATCCAGGATGTGCTGCGTGGCAGCCCGATCTTCGATGTGCTGAACCCCGATTACGTCAGCCGCGAATCGATCGCCCTAGATCAACCCTTTACGCTGCTCGACGGCCTGCAGGCTCGGCTGTTCGCGGTGCCGGGTAAGACCGCACTCTTTCTGGAGGGCGACCAGGTCGAGATCGGTGTCGAAGGCGAGAGCACGGTTGGCGTCGAGCTGATCAGCGGCGACAGGCGCGCCTACTATATTCCCGGCTGCGCCGCGATGACGCCGACACTCGCTGCGCGTCTCGAAGGCGCCGATCTGCTGCTGTTCGACGGCACCCTGTGGCGCGACGATGAAATGGTGCGGGCGGGCGTTGGCCATAAGACGGGGAACCGGATGGGCCATATGTCGATGTCCGGAGAAGACGGCAGTATCGCCGCGCTGGCGGAACTCTCGCTGGGCAAGCGCGTCTTCGTTCACATCAACAACACCAATCCGGTGTTGATTGCGGATTCCTCCGAGCGCCAGGCGGCCGAGCGCGCCGGCTGGGAGATCGCCCATGACGGTATGGAGCTGAGCTGTTGAGCCTGTCTTTCGAGAATCATCCGGATCTTGTCGAGCCGCTGAGCATGGAGGCGCTGGAAGCACGCCTGCGCGAGGTCGGTGAGACCCGCTATCATCACCGGCATCCCTTCCAGTTGATGCTGCAGAACGGCGAGCTCGACAAGCGCCAGGTTCAGGCCTGGGCGCTCAACCGTTATTACTATCAGGCGATGATCCCGATCAAGGACGCCTCGCTGATGGCGAGGCTCGAGGATCCCGCGCTACGCCGAACCTGGCGTTCGCGGTTGGTCGATCATGACGGTGAAACGGCAGGCGAGGGCGGCATCGAACGCTGGCTCAAGCTGACCGATGGTCTGGATCTGCCCCGAGAGCTCGTCGTCTCGACCCGCGGCATCCTGCCGGCAACCCGCTTTGCGGTCGAGGCCTATACCCACTTCGTGCGCGACCGGACGCTGCTCGAAGCGATCGCGTCGTCGCTGACCGAGCTGTTCTCGCCCATGGTGATCGGCCAGCGCGTGCGCGGCATGCTCGAGCACTACGATTTCGTCTCCCGCGAGACGCTTGCTTACTTCGAGCCGCGGCTGACCCAGGCGCCGCGCGACGCCGAGATGGCGCTCGACTACGTCAAGCGCCACGCCTTGCGTGCCGACCAGCAGCAGGCGGTCATCGACGCGCTGCGCTTCAAGTGCAGCGTGCTGTGGGCGATGCTCGATGCGCTTCAACATGCTTACGTGGGGTCCGGCTCGAATCCAGCGGGTCAGGTGCCGCCGGGCGCCTGGGGCAGCGGCGTCGAAGGGCAGGAGATCGAGGGTGATGGCCTGAGTGACCAAGGGAGAATTGCCCGATGAATGCCGATGCCCATATCAACGGCGACGCTGGCGGCGTGCCGGCGCTCCACGAGCACGACGTGGTCAAGATTCCGCGCGGCGTACGGCTGCGCGAGGACAAGGCCCGCGGCGGTTGGGTGTTGCTGGCCCCGGAGCGTGTGTTCCAGCTCGACCCCATCGCTCAGCAGGTGCTCACCCGCGTCGATGGCGAGCGTGACATCGCCGCCATCGTCGACGATCTGGCCGACACTTTCGCGGCGCCCCGCGAGCGCATACTCGTCGACGTGCGAGCCATGCTCGCCGATCTGATCACCAAGAACGTTCTGGAAGTGGCATGAATTCCCCATCGGAAGCGCGACAGTCGCCCTCGATGCAGCCACCCCCTATCGGCATGCTGGCGGAATTGACCCACCGCTGCCCGCTGCAGTGCCCGTATTGTTCCAACCCGGTCGAACTGACGCGCAAGCGTGAGGAGCTCGATACCGAAACTTGGCAGCGGGTCTTTCATGAGGCGGCCGAACTGGGTGTGCTCCAGGTGCATCTTTCCGGTGGCGAGCCGGCACTGCGCCAGGATCTCGAAGCGCTGGTCGCGAGCTGCGCCGAGCACGGCCTCTACTCCAACCTGATCACCGCCGGCGTCAATATCAGCCGGGCGCGGCTCGAAGCATTGGCGAATGCCGGGCTCGATCATGTCCAGCTCTCGGTGCAGGGTGCGACCGCGAAGGTCAACGACCATATCGCCAACCTGCCCGGCGCCTTCGACAAGAAGCTCGCCTTTGCCGCCGAGGTGACCGACGTCGGCCTGCCGCTGACGCTCAACAGCGTGATACATCGTGCCAACCTGCATCAGATCCCCGACCTGGTCGAGCTGGCGCTGAAACTCGGCGCGCGTCGTCTGGAGATCGCTCACGCACAGTATTACGGCTGGGCGCTTCAGAACCGTGGCGCGCTGATGCCTCCGCGTGAGCAGGTGATGGAAGCGCTGGACCTGGTCGAGGCTGCCCGCGAACGGCTGAAAGGCAAGCTCGTTATCGACGCCGTCGTGCCGGATTACTACGCGCGCCTGCCCAAGCCGTGCATGAACGGCTGGGGCCGCCAATCGCTCAACGTCACTCCCGCAGGCAAGGTGTTGCCTTGTCACGCCGCCGAGACCATTCCTGGCCTCGAATTCTGGAACGTGCGCGAGCATGCGCTGGGCGATATCTGGCAGTCGAGCCCGGCGTTCAACGCCTACCGCGGCACCGACTGGATGCCGGAGACCTGCCAGAGCTGCGATCGGCGCGAGATCGACTGGGGCGGCTGCCGCTGCCAGGCCTTGATGCTGACCGGCGATGCCGCCCAGATGGATCCGGTCTGCGAGCTCTCGCCCTATCACGACGAAATCCAGACGCTGGCGATCATCGATTCGAGCCGAGACGACGACTTCACCTATCGGCGGTTCGTGCGCCAGCCTGCCTGAGAACTAGCAATGGCGGCGTGACCCCCGCCGTTCGGTCGGCGTCGTGTCGATAGGCCATCGTCGCCTGCCTTGTTAGACTGCTTTCACTATTCAGCAGTGATCCGGGAGGCGGCGTGAGCGTTATCGAATCCGAACGACCCGATGCCGCCGAGGCGTCGCCTTCCGGGCAGCTGCCGCTGGAGTTCGTGGCGCGCGTCAACGGTGAGGGGCTGACCGAGCTGCCGCAGGATCTCTACATTCCGCCGGAAGCGCTCAAGGTCTTTCTCGAGACCTTCGAAGGGCCGCTCGACCTGCTGCTCTATCTGATCCGGCGCCAAAATCTGGATATTTTGGCCATCAACGTCGCCGCCATTACCCATCAGTACGTCGAGTACGTGGACCTGATGCAGGCGATGGAGATCGATCTCGCCGGCGAATATCTGGTGATGGCCGCGATGCTGGCGGAGATCAAGTCGCGCTCGTTACTGCCGCGGCCGCCCAAGGGTGATGACGAGGACGACGAGGAAGATCCGCGAGCCCAGCTGATTCGCCGGCTGCAGGAGTACGAGCAGCTCAAGCTGTCTGCCGAAGAACTCGATACCCTGCCGCGCATGGGGCGCGACTGGCATCCGGCGCAGGCGGCGCTGCCCGAACTCGAATCACGCGTGGTTCACCCGGACGTGTCACTGAACGATCTGCTGGGCGCGCTCGGCGGCATGCTCAGGCGGGCCGATCTGCGTCAGTCCCATCGCATCAGCCGCGAGGTGCTCTCGACCCGCGAGCGGATGCTCTTGATCATGGCCAAGCTGAACGCAGATCGCTACACGCCGTTCGAGGCGCTGTTCGAGCTCTCGGAGGGGCGCGCCGGGGTCATCGTGACCTTCATGGCGATTCTCGAATTAGCGCGTGAGTCGATGATCGAAATCGTGCAGAATGCGCCGCTCTCGCCGATTCATCTGCGCGCCAGACTAGCGCTGGAAGAGGGTGTCTCGGATGACGATCGCGGGTTCGAGAGTGAGGGTGAGTTGGCGTTCGAGGCCGCCGATTCTGCTGCGGAGGATGATATCGACGGATCCAACATTCCCGATAGTGAAGTCGAGAGCAAGGCATGAATCGCCTGACCGACCCTTACGTTTCCCCGCTCGTGTCGCCAGCGCTGGATGAGATCCTCGAAGCGGTGCTGCTGGCCGCGGGCGAGCCGGTCTCGTTGGAGCGCCTCGAGGCGTTGTTCGGTGACGGCTTGTTCGACTCCGGGCAGCCGCCGTCACGCGCCGCGCTTCGGGAGTCGTTGAACAAGCTGTCCGAGCGGTTGGCGGCCGGCGGGGCGCTGGAGCTTGGCGAGTCGGTATCGGGTTATCAGGTGCGAATTCGTCAGCGCTACTCGCCGTGGGTGTCGCGGCTGTGGGATGAAAAGCCCCAGCGCTATTCCCGAGCGCTGCTCGAGACGCTGGCGTTGATCGCCTATCGCCAGCCGGTGACCCGCGGCGATATCGAAGAAGTGCGCGGTGTGGCGGTCAGCAGCTCGATCATGCGGACCTTGGTCGAACGCGGCTGGATTCGCGTCGTCGGTCATCGCGACGTGCCGGGGCGACCGGCGGTCTACGCCACCACCCGGTCGTTTCTCGACGATCTGGGATTGAGTACGCTGGAGTCGTTGCCGCCGATGCATGAACTCAAGCCGCTCGAGACGTTCGAAACGGGCATGCATGAGCCGTTTGCCGATGTGCCCGGTGTCGATGTGACCGAGGTCGATACGGCCGGCGAGACGCCATCGCTCGATGCAAAAGACGCCGCGGACGCGGTGGTGGAATCAGAAAATACCGGTTTATCGGCAGCGTCGGGTGAATGTGACAAAGATGAGCCCGACAAAGACGAACACGCCGAGATGGCGTCCCCCGGCGAGTCGCTGAGTTTTGCCGAGCTCGAAGTGCGACTGGCCGAACGTGCCCGGAAGCGTCAGGCCGAAGAGGCGGAGTCGAACTCCTCCCCAGCGGATGACGATTCGGACACGGACACCTGAGGATCGTCACTACCGACCTTGCTGCCTGACGGGCAGGCGGTCACCGGCGACTCCTCGAGCCGATGAGGCAATGAAGCATCATGACCGAGATCAATACCGAAAAACTGCAGAAAGTACTGGCGCGTGCTGGCTATGGCTCGCGTCGCGAGATGGAAACGGCGATCAGCGCCGGCCGTGTCAAGGTCAACAGCCAGGTCGCCAAGCTGGGCGATCGGGTGGGATCGCGCGATCGTGTCGCGCTCGATGACCGCTTGATCAGCCTGCGTGCCGTGGAAGAAGTGCCGCGCCGCGTGATCATGTACAACAAGCCGGAAGGCGAGCTGTGCACGCGCAAGGACCCGGAAGGGCGGCGGACCGTGTTCGAGCGCCTGCCGCGGCTGAAGGGCGAGCGCTGGATCGCGATCGGCCGCCTCGATATCAATACCAGCGGCCTGTTGCTGTTCACCACCGATGGCGAGCTGGCCAACCGACTGATGCATCCCTCGCACCAGATCGAGCGGGAATACGCAGTCCGCGTGATGGGCGAGGTCAAGCGCGAGCACGTGGTCAATATGGTCGAAGGGGTGATGCTCGACGATGGGCCAGCGCGTTTTTCCGACGTGCAGGAGTTCGGCGGGGAAGGCATCAATAGCTGGTTCCACGTGGTGATCATGGAGGGGCGCAATCGTGAAGTGCGTCGTCTGTGGGAATCCCAGGGTCTCACCGTCAGCCGCCTGAAACGCGTTCGCTACGGCAACATCTTCCTCGACAAGCGGGCCAAGGCCGGCGAGTGGACCGAGATGACCCAGGACGAGATCGACGAGCTTTCGACGATGGCGGGGCTCGAACCGCGCAAGGTGCCGGAATTGACGCCGGATGAGAAAAATCGCTGGAGCCGCGACAAGAACAAGCGGCGCCCGGTCACGGCGATGAAGAAACCGCGCCGTCCGCGGCGTGAAGACTCCTGATTCCCGCGTCGTGACAGCCACCTCGGAGCGGGAAAAAACACTTGCCTGCTCCGAGGGTTATGAGTAATATGTGCGCCCAGTCGGAAGGGGTCGTTAGCTCAGTTGGTAGAGCAGTTGGCTTTTAACCAATTGGTCGTAGGTTCGAATCCTACACGACCCACCACTTTCCGACGGGTCGATGCTTTTTGGCGGTAAGCACTCTCTGCGGGATGTACGATTTGCCGTGAGTACTGTTTGTCGTGAGCATTATTGATCGAAAGATCATGGGTCGTTAGCTCAGTTGGTAGAGCAGTTGGCTTTTAACCAATTGGTCGTAGGTTCGAATCCTACACGACCCACCATCGATCTCTTCCTCGCCTGCATGGCACTGACTCGGCATCTCTCGCCGGTCGCACGTTCTGGGTCGTTAGCTCAGTTGGTAGAGCAGTTGGCTTTTAACCAATTGGTCGTAGGTTCGAATCCTACACGACCCACCATTCGTTTCGTGTTCTGATGCTTCCGCTCGATCCTGTGTTCATTCCTGCGCGCTAGAAATTACGCATCGTTTCGCGATATTCCAGGAAATCCTTGCGCCGCTGTTCGATGCGGCTGGCCATGGCGTAGTCGCCGCTCTGCTTGGCGACGGTCTCGGCTGAGTCGATCTGGCGTATGGCGGTGTCGATGGTGCCCTGAAGCTGGAGTTGCTCGGCACGCGCCAGTTGTCCCCAGGCATCTCGTCCGCTGCGTCCGGCGGCTTCGGACAGCAAGCCGAACACATCTGGGTCCTCCGGGTACTGCTCGCTCATGTCTCTTAGTACATCGAAGGCCCGTGAGGGCGACGTCTGTACCAGTGTTTCCGCCTCTACCCACTGGGCCGGATAGTAGCGGGGGGAGAGCCGCAGGATGCGTTGTGAGCGTGCCAGCGCATCCTGACGGCGGTCGGCGTCGTAGGCTATCTGGGCGGCAGTCGCCGGGATCATCGACAGGTCAGGGTAGTCGTTCGCCAGCTTGTCGAGCGTCGCCAGCGCTGCTTCCGGGCGCGACCGTTGCGCGTCGGTCAGTGCCTGAAGGTAGCTGATGGCGGCGGGCGGCGGATCGTCCTGCTTAAGCACCGTCATCGCCTGGGTCGGGTTGCCCTGATTGAGCATCAGCAGCGCCCGGCCCCGGATCATGGCGTAGGTCGGGTCATCGTGATGAGGCGGCGAGGTCAGTTGGTCGGCACGCGCCTGGGTATCGCTGATGCGCGATTCGGTCACGGGGTGGGTCAGCAGGAATTCCGGCGGATTACCACCCTGTAGTGAGGCCAGTTTCTGCAGCGTGCGAAACATCTCCGGCATGGCCTGCGGATCGTACCCGGCCTTGGCCATGGCGCTGAGGCCGACGCGATCGGCTTCCTGCTCGAAGCGCCGGGAGTAGGCCAGCTGATCCTGGATGAATGCCGCCTGAGAGCCCATCATGGCGGCGATCCCGGCACCGCCACCACCACCCGCCGCGAAGATCATCCCTGCCAGCATCGCCGCCATGGTCGGTAGTTGCGTTTCCTCCACTCGCGCCATGCGCCGGGCATAGTGGCGCTGGGCGAGGTGGCCCAGCTCGTGGGCGAGTACCGAGGCGAACTCGTCCTCGTTGGGCGCGGTCGTGAACAGGCCCGCATTGACGCCGACAACGCCGCCGGGCACGGCAAACGCATTCAGGAGCCGGCTATCGACCAGCGTGACGACGAGCCGTTCGTCGACGCCGCTGTAAGGCACCAGCTTGGCCAGCATCGAATGCACGTAAGTCTGGGTGATCGGGTCATGCCAGGGATCGGTCTGGGCGCGGAATTGGCGAAGCCAGGCCCGGCCCAGACGGTACTCGTCATTGGTGGTGACGGCGACACTGGTACTGCCGAGATCCGGAAGCTGATAGCCTTGCTCGGCCTGTGCGATCGGGGGCGCGCCTGCCAGGGTCATGGACAGCAGCGAGACGGCCAACAGTTGCCGTTTGAATGATGTCAGTCGTTGCTTTGTCATGCCGACGGTCTCGATCCCAATTCAGGCAAAAAGCCACAATACAGCCAGAAGCTACAGCGCAACCACAAGCTACAGCACGGCCAGACGCTACGGTACCGGTAACAGGCTCTGTGCAGGCAATAATCGGTATGGTGCAGACGACGCTATTGCAGACGACGCTATTGCAGACGACGCCACAGTAGGCGGTTACGGTCTGAGGTATCATGTTTTTCGACCACAGTCTGGCTCAGACGTTGCTTAGGCACTTTCTGAAAAGTCAGCGAGCGATGCAACTGGCCCTGTGCCGGCTACGAACGTTCAAACTTTCATCAACCCGGGATGTGTCATGTCTCAAACGCCCGATTGTCGACTGGATGCCTCCGGTTTGAGCTGTCCGCTTCCTCTGCTCAAGGCCAAACAGGCTCTCGCTGCCATGCACCCCGGGGAACTGCTCGAGGTGACCGCCACCGATGCGGGCTCGTGGCGCGATTTCGAGAGCTTCGTCGAGCATAGCCGGCACACGCTGGTCGAGCGCAGCGAGGCGGCGGGCGTCTATCGCTACTGGTTGCTAAAAGCCGAGGGAGTATAGAGAGCATGAGTTTGAGAGGCATCCTGCGTAACTGGTTCGAGCGTTATCTCTCCGACGAGGAAGCCATCGTTCTGCTGGCGCTGCTGATTGGCGGTTTTGCCGTCGTCATCTGGCTGGGCGGTGCTCTGGCACCGTTCTTCACGGCGTTGGTCGTCGCTTTTCTGTTGCAAGGCGTGGTGTCATGGCTGGAACGTCGGGGGCTGCCGCGTCTGTTGGCCGTCGGGCTGGTCTTTCTGTTGTTCGTGGGGGCGCTGTTGGCACTGGCGCTGATCGTCATGCCGCTGGTCTGGAATCAATTGGTCGAGCTGGTTCAGGAAGCCCCCAACATGTTTGCCAGCAGTCAGCGCTGGCTGGGTGAAATGCAGGCCAAGTACCCCACCATCGTGACGCCGGATCAGATCCAGGGCTGGATCGCCACGGCAGGCCATCAGGCCTCCCAGCTCGGTCAGCGCGCGCTGACCTTCTCGCTGGCATCGCTGGGTAACCTGATGGCGGTCATCATCTATCTGGTACTGGTGCCGATACTGGTCTTCTTTCTGCTCAAGGACCGCGAGCGACTGGTCGATTTTCTGCTCTCGATGCTGCCGGGAAAACGCACGCTGATGACTCGCATCTGGCAAGAGATGGATGATCAGATTGCCAACTACGTTCGCGGCAAGACGATCGAGATCATCATCGTCGGTAGCGTGGCGTTCATCGTCTTCTGGGGTTTCGGTCTACCCTATGCGGCGCTGCTGGGGCTAATCGTGGGGTTGTCGGTGCTGGTGCCCTATATCGGTGCGGCGATAGCCACGCTGCCGGTCGCCGCCGTGGCGGGTTTTCACTTCGGTGTCGGCGATCAATTTTTCTACGTGCTGGTGGCGTACGCCATTCTGCAAGCGCTGGATGGCAACGTGCTGGTGCCAATCCTGTTCTCGGAAGCGGTCAATCTGCATCCGGTCTCGATCATCGTGGCGGTGCTGTTTTTCGGCGGGTTATGGGGCTTCTGGGGGGTGTTCTTCGCGATTCCGCTGGCTACCCTGATCAAGGCGCTGGTCCAGGCCTGGCCACGAGGCGAGTCGGACCAGGTCGAGATCGCACAGGAGCGCTGAAGCCAGCGCTCTGCCGGTCCTAGCGGTTGAGTTCGCGCGCCGCTTCGAGCACTTCGTCGACATGCCCCGGCACTTTGACGCCGCGCCACTCGCGGGCCAGATTACCGTCGGCATCGATCAGAAAGGTGCTGCGTTCGATGCCCAGATGTTCCTTGCCGTACAGCTTCTTGAGCTTGATCACATCGAACTGTCGGCATACGGCCTCGTCGCGATCCGAGAGCAGTTCGAACGGAAATTCCTGCTTGGTCTTGAAGTTTTCGTGCGATTTGAGGCCATCCCGCGAGACACCGAATACGGCCGTGTTGGCGGCTTCGAACTCATCGATGTTGTCCCGGAAGTCGCCGCCTTCGGTGGTGCAGCCGGGGGTGCTGTCCTTGGGGTAAAAGTAGATCACGACCTGTTTGCCACGATAATCGCTGAGCCGAAATGGGGTGTCGCCGGTGGCTTCGGCGGCGAAGTCGTCGACGGGTTGTCCAATCTGGGTAGCCATGGAGCGCTCCGATGCAGGGGAAGTGAATGGCGAACGATAGCCGATCCTGGCGGTCAATGCTTGGTCGCCATGGCTCTGACAAGGCAATGGGTCGGTAGCTGATCTCGCCGTTAGCCGGCTTGGCGGCTGTACACGCCGGGGCTGCCTGAGTACCATCTCAAGGCTGTAAGATCGTGCTCGGGCAGGCGTCATGAGCATCACGTCTGTAGTGTCGGCGTCCAGAATCGGTCGCGCTGCACGAGATGCGCCAGCAAGCCGGGCAAAGTCTATTTGTCTGGCCGGCATTCGATTTTGGTTATTCGATCCCGATGAGATAAGGCGGCCGGTCGCCATCCGGCCTCAAAGAGAGAGCTGCAAGATGATCACAGGCAGTATCGTTGCCATGGCGACGCCGATGAAAGCCGGTGGCGAGATCGATTGGGAGGCGCTGCGTCGCCTCGTGAATTTTCATCTCGACCACGGCACTGACGCCATCGTTGCCGCCGGTACCACCGGCGAGCCGACCACCATGTCTTTCGCCGAGCATTTCGATGTCATCCGCACGGTGGTCGAGGAGGTCAACGGTCGGATACCGGTCATCGCTGGCACTGGCGCCAACAACACGGCCGAAGCGGTCGAGCTGGCACGCTACGCCAGTGAAGTAGGCGCGGACTGCTGTCTGTCGGTGGCGCCCTATTACAACAAGCCGACCCAGGAAGGCCTGTACCAGCATTTCAGGGCGGTCGCCGAAGCGAGCGAGCTACCGATCATCCTTTACAACGTTCCCGGGCGCACCTGCTCCGATATCTACAACGAGACGGTTTTCCGCCTGGCGGAACTCGAGCGAATCGTTGGCCTGAAAGATGCCACGGGCAATCTCGAGCGTGCCGAGGAGCTGATCGATCGGCTCAAGGGTAGCGGTTTCGCGCTCTACTCCGGCGACGATCCCACTGCCTGCGATTTCATGCTGATGGGCGGCCACGGTGATATTTCCGTCACCGCCAACGTGGCGCCGCAGGCGATGCATGATCTGTGCGTCGCGGCCACCAGCGGCCAGCGTGAAAAAGCGCACCAGATCAATGCGCGCCTGGCGCCGCTGCACACTGCGTTGGGGATCGAATCCAACCCCATTCCCGTCAAGTGGGGCCTCAATCGTATGGGTTACGCCGATACCGGCATTCGTCTGCCGCTGACCTGGCTGTCCGAACGCTATCACGGCAATGTCGGCGAAGCGCTGCAGCTCGCGGGTATCAACATCAAGTGACTCGTTGGTATCAACAGGAAGTAACGCATATCGGCGCAGGCATTGATGCCGCGTTTCTCCAATAAGCCCATTGCTTCAAATAAAGGTGGATGCATGAAGCCCATCCTCAAATGGATGCCTCTGATGTTGTGCTCGTCGCTGGCCTTGTCTGGCTGCGGTCTGTTTCAGGACGGTTACTACTACGACCGTAACGACGAGTATCAGGATGCCAAGATGGCCAAGCCGCTGGATCTGCCGGCTTCGCGCAACCAGATCCTTTACCAGGATTCGATGCCGGTACCTCAGGCCGACAGCGACTTTTCGGCAGCAGATGCGGTGGACAACGCGCCGCGCCCGCAACCGCTGGCCTCGGGCCAGAGCGACGAGCAGGCTTATGTCGAGATGCGCGAGGCGGGTAGCGAACGCTGGTTGCTGATCGACGCCGCGCCGGCCAGCGTCTGGCCGCGTCTGCAAGGATTTGCCGTCGATCATGGTGTCAATCCGACCTCGATCAATGCCGCCAGTGGTCGAATCGAGACGGCTCAGGGCAGTATGAGCCTGCGTCAGGGCCTGCGTAGCGGCACCAGTGAGGTGCGGTGCGATATCGGCAGCAGCGCCCAGTGTCTGAGTTCGGTCAAGGCCTACCTCGAGAACAACCATAGCGCCGACAGCGGCGTGTCACTGGCTGCCCAGCCGCTCGATCAGAGCGAGCGCGTGAAGCTACGTAATCGTGACGGCGGATGGGAACTCGATCTGGCGCTGGATAGCGAACGGGCCTGGTCGGAGCTCTACTATCAGTTGCAGAACGGCTTCGACGATGATCGCTTGACGGTTACCGATCAGAATCGTAGTGCCGGCCAGTTCTTTGTCGACTACCTCCCGCTGAGCGCGAAGGACGGTGGCTGGTTCGACTGGTTTGGCAGCGATCCCAAACCCGATCACTATCGCTTGCAGCTCGAATCGACCGGTGGCAACTCCGTGGTGACGGTTGCCGATGCCGAAGGTCAGCCGATTGCGCCGACTGCGGCAAGGGAGCTGCTCGACGCTATCGCGTCCACATTGCGCTGATGTCGTTACCATCCACGCCCGGCTTGCACTTTGCCTCGCTGGGCAGCGGCAGCAAGGGCAATGCAACACTCGTCAGCGATGGCGAGACCCTGGTGCTGGTGGACTGTGGTTTCGGCATGCGCGAGGCGGAAAAACGTCTGGCGCGGTTCGGTGTCCATCCGCGCCAGTTGTCGGCGGTATTGGTGACTCACGAGCACAGCGATCATATTACCGGCGTGGGTGCGCTGGCGCGGCGTCATCAGCTGCCGGTCTATCTGAGTGCCGGTAGCTGGCTTTCCGGCAAGCTGGGTGACGTTCCCAGGCATGAGTTGTTGGTGCCTCAGGCACGCTTCTCCATCGGCGGGCTGGAGATCGATCCGGTCACGGTTCCCCATGATGCCCGGGAGCCGATCCAGTTCTGTTTTCGTGCCCACGATCGGCGTCTCGGTGTATTGACCGACCTTGGCCATCCGACATCCCATGTGGTCGATGCCTTCAGCGGTTGCGATGCGCTGTTTCTCGAGTGCAACCACGACCCGCACATGCTGGCCGAAGGGCCGTACCCACCCCATTTGAAGCGCCGTGTCGCCGGTCGCTGGGGCCATCTGGCCAATGGCCAGGCCGCAGACCTGTTGCGCCAGTTGGGACTCGATCGGCTGCAACGGATTGTCTGCTCGCACCTGTCAGCGCAAAATAACTGCCCCGAGCGGGTACTGGAAGCGCTGGTGCCGCTGCTCGATGGCGATGAATCGCGTCTGCTGGTTTCGGCCCAGGATCGCGGTATCGACTGGCAGCAGGTGGCATGAGGGTGGCATGAAGCCATCTCGTCACCACATCACGCCTCACCCCTAATTTCATGAACCTGCTGCCCCGAAGGGCCGCGACGCGGAGACAGCCCCATGCAAAAACGCGATCTTCTCTATGCCGGCAAGGCCAAGTCGGTCTATCTGAGCGACGACCCGCAGCTTCTCGTGCTGCACTTCCGCGACGATACGAGCGCCTTCGATGGCAAGAAGAAAGAGGCACTCGAGCGCAAGGGGCTGGTCAACAACAAGTTCAATGCCTTCATCATGGAGAAACTCCAGGCTGCCGGTATCCCCACACATTTCGAACAGTTGCTGTCCGATACGGAATGTGTGGTCAAGAAGATGGAGATGATCCCGGTCGAGTGCGTGGTGCGGAATCTGGCCGCCGGTGGCTTGGTGCGTCGTCTTGGTGTCGAGGAAGGCATTGCGCTGAATCCGCCGACCTTCGAGCTGTTTCTGAAGAACGACGACAAGGGCGATCCGATGATCAACGAGTCGCTTGCCGAAACCTTTGGCTGGGCGACGCCCGCGCAGCTGGCGACCATGAAATCGCTGACCTTCCGGGTCAACGACGTACTCAAGCAGCTGTTCCTCGACGGCGGCATGCTGCTGGTCGACTACAAGCTCGAGTTCGGCGTCTTCGATGGCGAGATCGTACTGGGTGACGAATTCTCGCCGGACGGCTGTCGGCTATGGGATGCCGAGACCCGCGAGAAACTGGACAAGGACCGCTTCCGCCAGGGGCTGGGCGGCGTGATTGAAGCCTATGAAGAGGTGGGGCGGCGGCTCGGCATGACCTTCTGACCGACCTGGCGTCGCCGAATCGATGCCACGTAAGACGAAGCGCCCCNNTATCGGGGGCGCTTCACGTAGAGAGCGCCGACAGCCTCAGTCGATTCGCTCTACACCCTTGATGGTGATCGGTGTCTTGGGCACGTCGGCGTGCGGGCCTTGGCGTCCGGTGGGCATTCCGGCGATCTTGTCGACTACATCCATCCCGGAGATGACGTGGCCAAACACCGTATAGCCCGGGTTGTAGAGGTCGCGATAATTCAGCGCGCTATTGTCGACCAGATTGATGAAGAACTGGCTGGTCGCCGAATCCGGATTGGCGGTACGCGCCATGGCGATGGTCCCGCGAGTGTTTTCGAGGCCGCTTTTTTCCAGCGCAATCGGCTCATGGGTCTCTTTCTGATCGAGATCCGCCGTCATTCCGCCACCCTGGATCATGAAATTCTGCATGACACGATGAAAGACCGTGCCGGCGTAGAAACCTTCATCGACGTAGCTGAGAAAATTGTCCACGGTATTGGGTGCCGCCTTGGCATCGAGCTCGATCTCGATATTCCCTTGGCTCGTCTCCAGACGCACGTGCGGGTGGACGTCATCGGCCAGTGCCGGTAAAGAGAACCAGGTCAGGGCGGACAGGCAAAGCGGAATCAGCGACTTGCGCATCGAAGGCACTCCAGTCATTCATCGAAGCTCGCCAGCCTAGCGGGATCGGCACTCGCTGACCAGTGCTGGCGGTCCCAAGACGAGAGTCGGCCGGGTATGCGTCGTCCAGTCTCCAGCGACAGGATATGGCATGGAACGTTATGAAACCGATCGGCTGATACTGAGAAAGCCGAATATGGCAGACGGGTCACGGCTTTTCGCTATTTATGGCGACCCAGAAACCAATAGATTCAATCCTGCCGGCCCGCATGCCAATGCCTCGGCTTCGATGAAGGTGCTGATTCGGTGGAGAGACCACTGGCAGGACCATGGTTTCGGTGTCTGGGCAATCGAGGAAAAGGCGAACCCGGGTATCGTCACCGGGTTTGGCGGTCTTGGCTGGGCGGAAGAAGAGGGTTGGGGCTGGATCGTCAATCTGGGATATCGATTCTCCCCCGCCGTGTGGGGAAAAGGCTATGCCACTGAGATGGGGCAGGGCGCGATAGACTTCGCGACAGAGCGCCTGGCAGTCGAGGCACTTTATGGCCTGGTTCGCCCGCAGCACGAAAAGTCGTTGCACGTCCTGCGCAAACTGGGATTCGGCGAAGTCGGTACGCTGGAAGACACCCCCGGTGAGCCAGCCAGTCTGGTGCTCGAGCGATCACTGCGCTGAACCGGTCAGCGCGGTTCAATCGCCTCCACGTGGATTTCGGCTTCACCGTCACGGTCCACGACGCGAAAGCGCACGTTGACGTCACGTAGGAACACGCCATAGCACCTCGCGGTATCGTTCAGACTAGACGGTGAAGACGCTCGGCCGTGATAGGCAGGGCGCGGATCCTGTGCCAGCACCTCGTCGATCAGCCGGGCCAGCGACTGGCCATCGTCGTGCCGCTGGAGGGCGTCGTTCGCCGCGAGGCTGAACGTGACCCGATGCCGGGGCGGTGATGAAGGCGCGAACCCGGTGCCGGCGTCAGGGCGAGACTCGACCCACGGTAGATACGGTTTGATGTCGAGAATAGGCGTGGCATCGCAGAGATCGTGTCCACGGAGATGGAGTTTGACACGACTCTGATGCCCGGCGAGACGAGAGCCGGCGATCGGAACCCGCGCCGTCGAGGGCTTTGACGTGCATTCCACATCGATCAGCTCGACCAGTGACAGGCCGAGGCGGTTAGGCCGATGGGTGCTGCGGCTGGCGAAGACGCCGATACGTTGATTGCCCCCCAGGCGCGGCGGTCTTACTCGTGGCGTCCAATGGTTCGGGCTGCGATCGAAGACGAAAGTTAGCCACAGATGAGTGATTGTGGACAGGCCCTCGACCGCAAGCGGGTCATCGAACGTCGGTGATAGATAGAGGATGGCGCGGGCAGACGGTGCCAGTCCCGGCTGTCGAGGAATCCCGAACTTGTCGGGATAGTCGCTGGCCACATGCCCGATCGTCTCCAGCGTGAAAGCGCTATCGGTCACGTCGGCCTGAAATGGGGGCGCTTGCATCGTGAAATCGCTTCCAGAGGTGAAATTTCATAACGGTGCCATACTGCATGAGCGCTCGCACGGCGGGCGTCGGCAATTCGTAGACTCGCATGATACCAAGGAGAGGTGTTGGATGAGTTTCTTACACGTTTACCACGAGGCGGATAGCGACCAACCGCTGCTGACCACGCATGACGCCTATCGAATCTCGCTGGAGCTGAGTTCGATCGAAGTCTATTTCGATCGGCGTGAGCTGGTGGAGTTGCCGGTTGGCATTCAGCGCCAGCAACTGCTGATGTTGAACAACGAAACCGCGACCGAGATCCAGCAGCTGAGCGGACGCCGATACTGCGACATGCGCGGCATGAGCCCGCAATATCCCGACCTGGCTCTCAGGCGCGAGCTGCTGTGCACCGAGTCCTCGAACGATGAGGAAACCTGGCATCTGTTCCTGCGAGGCCAGGCCATTTTCTACTTCCATGTCAACGGTCGCGTCTACGTCGTCGGCTGTGATCGGGGAGATCTGATCTCGGTCCCCGCAGGCCTGTCACATTGGCTCGATATCGGGCCCGAGCCCGACTTCCTGTTACTGACGTTGAGCAACGTGCAATCGCCCGATCTGATTGCCACGGCAAGTGATATCGCTCTGCGGTTCCCACGTTTCGAAAGGTTGGTCGACGGCGTCGCGGCGTGAGGGAACTGCGACACGCTCGTCGATCCAGGAGAGAACGCGATGCTCGAACGGACCCGTTTCCGTCAAGCGCTCCCCAAGGACGCGCCGGATCAGGCCGAGGTCTTTCATCACGCGATCATGGATGGGGCGGCCGGCCGGTATACCCTGGCCCAGCGTCGAGCTTGGTCGATGGCGCTTCCACGCACGGCCGAGGCGTGGATGGTCCGCCAAGCCATCCATTTCACGCTGGTGGCGGAATGCGACGGTCACTGTGTCGGCTTCTGCGAAAGTGATATGGCGGCCGGACGCATCGAAACCCTCTACGTCTGGCCCTCGGTGGCCCGGCAGGGTCTGGGCTCGCGACTGCTCTCGCTGTCGATCGATGCGTTGAGAGAGGCAGGCCACAAATCGGCGTTGATCGAAGCGAGCCTGGTTCTGGCGCCGTCACTGATCGCCCGAGGTTGGCAGACCTTGAGCGAGGAGCGGGTCGAGCGTCACGGGGAGCTGCTGACTCGTCTGTGTATGCGGCTATCTCTTTCTACTCATGAAAATGATGAACATTGACGAGAGCGCCCGTGGACAGAGGTCCTTTCTCGGATATTCCCTTGGGCTGGGAAATTCGGTAGAGTCGCTTCCATAATGAAAGTGACTCACGATATTTCCGCTGTTTGCCCCGTGGCCCGCGCGCTGGACTGTGTCGGTGACAGCTGGACTCTGCTGATCCTGCGCGATGCCATGCAGGGAGCCCGCCGCTTCGACGAATTCCAGCGCGGGCTGGGCATCGCGTCCAGCATGCTGACGCGGCGTCTGGACCGTATGGTCGCCAGCGAGCTTCTGGAAAGACGCTGCTATCAGCAGCATCCACCGCGGCACGACTACCATTTGACCGCCAAGGGGCACGATCTCGCGCCGGTCATCCTGATGCTCTATCGCTGGGGCGAGCGCCACTTGCCGATAGAGGCCAACGCGTTTTATCTGATCGATCGACATTCGCAGCAACGCGTCGATCCGATCCTGTACGACCGGATCCAGCAGCGGCCACTGGCGCCTGGAGACGTGTCTATGGCGCCAGGGCCTGACGCGACACCGGCGGTTCACGTGCGGGTCGAACGCATGCGTAAAGCGCTGGAGCGCGGTACTTCTTCCGACTCGAGGGTGGAGGTGACGCCTATCATGCGTCAGACCGACATCACGAGTGATTCGATCAATGACTGAAAGGACATCGTCATGCGACGTATCGTAGTGACAGGTATGGGAATCCTCTCGCCGCTGGGATGCGGTATCGAGACGGTATGGCAGCGTCTGCTGTCGGGAGCGTCCGGGCTGCGCCAGCTGCCGGCGGAGACCGTCGAAGGCCTGGCCGTCGGCGTGGGTGGTCCGGTGCCGACCATCGAGGAAGACAGCGCCGGTTTCGATCCCGATGCGACCATGGATCCCAAGGAGCGGCGCAAGATGGACCGCTTCATCCAGATGGCGGTGGCGGCGGCGGAAGAAGCGCTGACCCAGGCCAACTGGTTCCCGCAGACCGAAGCCGAAAAGGAGCGCACGGCGACCCTGATCGGCTCGGGAATCGGCGGCTTCCCCGCCATCGCCGATGCGGTACGCACGGTCGACAGCCGCGGACCGCGACGGCTGTCGCCGTTCACCATTCCCTCGTTTCTGGCCAACCTTGCCTGTGGCCAGGTATCGATTCGCCACGGTTTCAAGGGGCCGCTCGGCGCGCCGGTCACCGCGTGCGCCGCCGGTCTGCAGGCGATTGGCGACGCGGCTCGCATGATTCACGCCGGCGAAGCCGATGTGGCGCTGTGCGGTGGCAGCGAAGCGTGTATCGATCGCGTCAGCCTGGGTGGCTTCGCGGCGGCCAAGGCGCTTTCGAGCCATTTCAACGACACGCCGGAGCAGGCCTCGCGCCCCTTCGATCAAGGTCGCGACGGTTTCGTGATGGGTGAGGGCGCCGGGCTGATCGTGATCGAGACGCTCGAACACGCCTTGGCGCGCGGTGCGACCCCCATTGCGGAACTGGTTGGCTATGGCACGACATCGGACGCCTACCACATGACCGCGGGCCCGGAAGACGGTTCCGGTGCGGCGCGAGCAATGAAGATTGCGCTGCGACAGGCGGATCTGGAAGCGACCGAAATCCAGCACCTCAATGCCCACGCGACGTCGACCCCGGTGGGCGACCGTGGTGAGCTGGCGGCCATTCACGGCCTGTTCGGCGATCGTTCTCCGGCGATCAGCGCCACCAAGGCGACCACCGGTCACCTGCTGGGCGCGGCCGGCGGTGTGGAGGCGATCTTTACGCTGCTGGCGCTGCGCGATCAGATTGCGCCGCTGACCCGTAACTACACTGATCCCGATCCGCTAGCGGCGGACCTGGACGTGGTCCACGGCCAATCGCGCAAGATGGAAATGGAGCACGCTATCTGTAACGGCTTCGGGTTCGGCGGGGTCAACGCCAGCGTGATCTTCAAGCGTTACGATGCTTAAAACCGGCTGAAACGGGCTGCGCTCGGCGCCGCCTGATCCTACCCGGACACAAAAAGCGCCGCTGGCCTCGAGGCTAGCGGCGCTTTTCTTTGGCAACCCAATCGATAATGGGAAACTCGGTGAGCGATGGTCAGACTAGGCGAAAATCGGCGAGGGCACGGAGTTTACCGGGGTAAATGAGTAGCCTGAGCCGATTTTCAACAACGTCTGGCCGAGCGTAGCCAGTTTACCAAAGCGATTTCAGGCCATCGTGTCGACGATCCCACCTTCGACCCGCATCGCCGCACCGGTGGTAGCGCTGGCCTGCTCTGATGCCAGATAGACGCTGAGGTTGGCGACTTCTTCAACCTCGGCGACACGCTGAATGATCGAAGACGGGCGGTTTTCCTTGACGAAGTTGGCTTCCGCCTCGGCTTCGCTGACGCCTTGCTGCTTGGCGATGTCGGCAATCATCTTACCCACACCTTCGGATTTCGTCGGTCCCGGTAGTACGGCATTGACCGTGACCCGAGTGCCGGCGAGTACCTTGGCCAGCCCGCGCGAGATCGACTGCACTGCGCTCTTGGTCATGCCGTAATGAACCATTTCCGCCGGGATGTTGAGCGCGGATTCACTCGACAGAAACTGGATACGGCCCCAGTCGCGCTGTTTCATGCCCTGGGCATAGTGGCGCGATAGCCGCACGGCGCTCATCACGTTGACATCGAAGAACTGCTGCCACTCTTCATCGGAAATCTCGAAGAAATCCTTGGGGCCGAAGATGCCGACGTTGTTGATCAGGATATCGCAGTCCGGCTTCCGGTCGATCAGCGACTGACAACCCTCGGCGGTGCCCAGATCGGCGGCTACCCCATCGACGGTGGCGGTCGGGAGTGCCTGTTTGAGTGTGGCGATGGCGTCGTCGACGCGCGCCTGGGTCCGGCCGGTCACGGTCACGGCGGCGCCAGCGTTGGCCAGCCCCTTGGCGATGGCCAGCCCGATACCGGCAGTGGAACCGGTGATGATGGCAGTCTTGCCTGTCAGATCGATTTTCATCAGATGTCTTCCTTAGCGGTTATGACCTGCGCCTCGCCGGCCGTGAGTCTGCGACGGTGGTGATCGACGAGGGGATGGTTCCCACGAAAGTGGCAGAGGTACACTCCGACATCGGGGCAGTCGTCGCGAACACAACCCGCGCGATGACGGTCAACCTGGAATTGATGTTCAACTCGGAGCTGACGTTCGACCCGGAGCTGATGTTAAGCCCGGGCAAACGGGATGAACCATGGATTGCAATATTCTTGGCTAACAGAGCCTCCATGACGAACCTCGCGCCAACAGGGCGCTTTTCGCAATTCGCCGTCCCATCGCTGAAAGCCGCGAGGCCGTCGCCTCCTTATACTCAACTGAAACAACCCTAAGGAAACGCTGAATAAATCGACGAGCAGGATGAAGCGCAAGACGCACGGAGCGCAGGAACCGGAGCCTATGGGCTATAGGTGAGGATTCCGAGCACCGCGCAACGCAGCGATTCGCCTGCGCAGGCATTTATGCAGTGCTTCCCTAAACCTCCAGGGAGAGAGACATGGCCACGAGCCCGACACGTGACGATTTCGACCGCTACATGA
This sequence comes from Salinicola halimionae, assembly GCF_003206065.1. GTDB lineage: Bacteria > Pseudomonadota > Gammaproteobacteria > Pseudomonadales > Halomonadaceae > Salinicola > Salinicola halimionae. The sequence continues at coordinate 216,387 of NZ_PZJQ01000005.1, forward strand.
CCCCCAACTATTCGCCGCAGCAGGCGATTCCGGTGCGCGGCGAAGGCAGCCGACTGTGGGATCAGGCGGAAAAGGAGTACATCGATTTCGCTGGCGGGATCGCGGTCAATGCGCTGGGGCACTGCCATCCGGCCTTGGTCAACGCGCTGACCACCCAAGCCAACAAGCTGTGGCATCTCTCCAACGTCTATACCAACGAACCGGCGCTGGCGCTGGCCAAGCAGATGGTCGAACGGACCTTCGCCGACAAGGCGTATTTCTGCTCTTCCGGTGGCGAAGCCAACGAAGCGGCATTCAAGCTGGCGCGTCGCTGGGCGTTCGACAACTTCGGCGAGAAGAAGCACAAGATCATCTCGTTCAAGCAGGCGTTTCACGGCCGCACACTGTTTACCGTCAGCGTCGGCGGTCAGCCCAAGTATTCCGAAGGTTTCGGCCCGATCCCGGGCGGCATCGTTCACGCCGAGTTCAACGATCTCGACAGCGTGCGTGCGCTGATCGACGACGAGACCTGCGCCATCGTGGTCGAGCCGATCCAGGGCGAAGGCGGCGTGACGCCGGCAACGCCTGAATTCATGCGCGGCCTGCGCGAGCTGTGTGATCAGCATCAGGCGCTGCTGGTTGTCGACGAAGTGCAGTCCGGCGTCGGCCGCACCGGCAAGCTCTACGCCTACATGCACTATGACGTAACGCCGGACATCCTGACCACGGCCAAGGCCCTGGGCGGCGGCTTCCCGATCGGCGCGATGCTGACCACCGATCGCGTCGCGCCGTCGCTGGCGGTGGGGACGCATGGTTCCACCTACGGCGGCAACGCCCTGGCCTGTGCCGTCGGTCTGGCGGCGCTGACTACCATCGACACGCCGGAAGTGCTGGCGGGCGTCGAGCGTCGTCACGCGCTGTTCCGCGAGCACCTCGAAGTCATCAATCGCAAGTACGGCGTGTTCAAGGAGATCCGCGGCATGGGTCTGCTGATCGGCGCCGAGATGAGCGACGACTTCCATGGCAAGGCGCGGGACATTCTGCCGCTGGCGCTGGAGCAGGGCCTGATGATTCTCGTCGCCGGCCCCAATGTGCTGCGAATGGCGCCGTCGCTGGTGATCCCGGAAGCGGATCTTCAGGAAGGCATGGCGCGTCTGGAGCTGGCCATCGGGCAGCTCGTCGGTCAATCATGATCGACGCCGCTGGTAGTTCAGATGCCGGTATCCTCTCGGCGGGCGTAGCGGATTTCGCGGCGCGAAGCGTGGGCAACCTGCTGGTTCGCCCGGCGCAGTCGGGCGATCTGGCGGCGATCGAGCGGCTCGCCGGTGGCGCGACGCCCAGGCTGACCAATCTTCCCGCGCATCGTGACCGGCTCGAGGAGCGGATTGCCCGCTCCTCGCGCGCGCTGGCCCACAATGTCGACTTTCCCGGCGACGAGCTCTACACCTTCGTGCTCGAGGACCGGGATCTGGGCGAGATCGTCGGCACCGCCAGCATTCGGGCGCAGGCGGGGGCGCAGGACGCCTACTACACCTATCGTCAGGAAACCCTGATCCACGCCTCGCAGCAGCTCAATCTGCGCCACGAGGTGCAGACGCTGTCGCTCTCCCACGAGATGTCGGAAGTCTCGCTGCTGTGCGCGCTGTCGCTGGATTCGCGCTATCGCGGCACCAGCGCGGCCACGTTGCTGCGCCGTGCCCGGCTGATGTTCATCGCCCAATACCCCGAGCGCTTCGCACAGACGCTGGGCGTCGCCTTTCCGGGATATCTCGACGAGGAAGGTCGATCGCCGTTCTGGGATAGCGTCGGTCGTCACTTCTTCGAGCAGGGCTATCACGAGATCAATCTGCTGGCGGGGGTGCGGTCGAAGAGCTTCATCGCCGAGGTGATGCCGCAGTTCCCGCTCTATCTCCCGCTGCTGACGCCTCAGGCCCGCGCGGCAATCGGACGTGAACACCCGGATCATGAACAGGCGCTGCAGGAGATGCTCGCCGAAGGCTTCGTGCGTTCGCGCCACGTCGATATCTTCGACGCCGGGCCGGTGGTGAGAGGCGAGCGACAGCGTCTGCGCACGTTGACCCACTGCGGCTGGCATCCGGTAAGAATTCGGCCGGCGGCCTCGTTGCCGGATGCCGAGCCGGCGATGGTCGCCAACCAGCAACTGGCCGACTTTCGCTGCACCGTCGCGCGCTACGCGCTCACGCCGACCGGGCAATTGTTGCTGTCGGAGGAGCAGGCGGCACTGCTCGGCGTCGAAGAGGGTCGCGCCGTACTGGTCGCGCCGCTGGCGCTACCCAATGTCGAAGACGCGCTGGACGAGGGAGAACTGTAATGCGGCTGCGACCCATTGGGCACCACGATATCGACGAACTGCAGGCATTGGCGCAGGAGACCGGCGTCGGCTTCACTTCGCTGCCCAACAGCCGCGAATTTCTGACCGCCAAGATCGACAATGCGGTGGCGGCTTTCGAACGCCGTGTCCCCGAGCAGGAGCGACTCTACTTCTTCGTGCTCGAAGACGAGCAGAGCGGTGAACTGGCGGGCTGCTGCGCGATCGAGGCCGAGGTCGGCCGCGAGACGCCGTTCTATCACTACCGCGTCGGCAAGTTGGCTCATTCGTCGGTCCAGCTCGATCTGCACCGCACCATCGATACGCTGTTTCTGAGCTCCGACCATACCGGCGATGCCGAAGTCGCCTCGCTGTTTCTGCGTCCGGCCTACCGCCGCGATCGCAACGGCACGCTGCTCTCCAAGGCGCGCTGGCTGTTCATGGCGGAGTTCCGCGAATGTTTTCCGGCCAAGGTGCTGGCGGAGATGCGCGGCGTGTTCAGCCCCGACGGCGTCAGCCCGTTCTGGGACAGTCTGGGCAGTCACTTCTTTCCGATGGAATTCAAGCAGGCCGACCAGCTCACCGGGCTGGGTCAGAAGAGTTTCATCGGCGAGCTGATGCCGAAATACCCGATCTACACGCCGTTTCTGCCGCAGGCGGCGCGGGAGTGTATTGGCCAGGTCCACGAGCACACCCGTCCCGCGCTGGAGATGCTGAAGAAGGAAGGACTGCGCTGGGAAGGCTATATCGACATCTTCGATGGCGGGCCCACGGTCGAGGCCTATATCGACGACGTTCGCGCGATTCGCCACTCATCCTGCGTCACGGTCGAGGTCAGCAGCGAGCGACTGGAACAGTCCGAACGCCCCGGCTGGATGGCGGCCACCACCGGGATGAGTGATTTCCGCTGCAGCTGGATCGGCCGCGGCCCCAGCAAGGACGGTGTGATCACGCTGACCACGGCGGAAGCCGGGCGGTTGAACGTCACCAGTGGCGATGCCTTGCGGGTGCTCGAGTCCTGAGTGCCGACGAACGGCCGACGCAATTTCCAGAACAACCAGGAGTGATGTATGCACGCCAAGCAACAACTGCTGATCGACGGTCATTGGATCGATGGCGCCGCTGCGCGGTTCGACAAGCGCGACCCCATCACGGGCGACACGTTATGGCAGGCCGCAGCGGCCTCCCCCGAGCAGGTCGACGAAGCGATCGCAGCGGCACGGCGTGCGTTCCCTGGCTGGGGGCGGCGGCCGTTCGCCGAGCGTCAGGCCGTGGCCGAGCGTTTCCGCGACGAGCTGGAAGCCAATCGCGAACCGCTCGCCCTTAGTATCGCCCATGAGACCGGCAAGCCGATCTGGGAAGCGCGCACGGAAGTGGGCGCGATGGTCGCCAAGGTGGCCATTTCGCTGACGGCCTATCACGAACGCACCGGCGAGCGCGCCCGCGATGCCGGCGGTACACGCGCGGTATTGCGACACCGCCCGCATGGCGTGCTGGCGGTTTTCGGCCCCTACAACTTCCCGGGGCATCTGCCCAACGGCCATATCGTGCCGTCACTGCTGGCGGGAAACTGCGTGGTGTTCAAGCCCAGCGAACAGACCCCGATGACCGCTGACCTGACCCTGCAGTGCTGGGAGCGGGCGGGCCTGCCTGCCGGTGTGATCAACTTGGTCCAGGGTGCGGCGGAAGTGGGGCAGGCATTGGCGGGCAACGCCGATATCGACGGCCTGTTGTTCACCGGCAGCGCCAAGGTCGGCGGGCTGCTGCATCGTCAGTTCGGCGGGCAGGTCGGCAAGATCCTGGCGCTGGAGCTGGGTGGCAACAACCCGCTGGTGGTCAAGGATGTGCGCGATCTCGATGCCGCCGTGCTGACCATCATCCAGTCGGCGTTTCTCTCCGGCGGTCAGCGCTGTACCTGTGCACGTCGTCTGATTGTGCCGCAGGGAGAATCCGGCGATCAGCTGATCGAGAAGCTGGCGCGGACACTGGCCGAACTGCATGTGGCCGAGCCCTTCAGCGAACCGGCGCCGTTCTATGCCGGACTGGTCAGCCCGCAGGCGGCGGAAGGTCTGCTCGAGGCCCAGCGCGACCTTGAAGCCCGCGGTGGCCGGGTGCTGGTGCGGATGCAGTCGCTGCAGACTGGCACGAGTCTGCTGTCCCCGGGGCTGGTCGATGTCACCGGCTGCGACGTGCCCGATGAAGAGCACTTCGGCCCGCTGCTCAAGGTTACGCGCTACGGTGACTGGGACCAGGCGGTCGAGCTGGCCAACGATACCCGCTACGGGCTCTCCGCCGGTTTGATCGGTGGGGACCAGCCGGATTGGGACGATTTCCTGCTGCGGATTCGGGCCGGCATCGTCAACTGGAATCGTCAGACCACCGGTGCCTCCAGCGATGCGCCGTTTGGCGGGATCGGCGACAGCGGCAACCATCGCCCGAGCGCCTACTACGCGGCGGATTATTGCGCCTATCCGGTCGCCTCGATGGAGGCCGACACGCTGACCCTGCCCACGGAGCTGCCGCCCGGCATTCAGCTATGAGCGATTCCGTCAGCTATGCCATCAGCCATGTCATCAGTCATGCCATAAGTGGAGTCACGCGATGAGCGACACGACCAACGCTTTCGCGCCGGACGTTCGAGAGGTCAATTTCGACGGTCTGGTGGGTCCGACGCATAACTACGCCGGGCTGGCCCACGGCAACGTAGCGTCGATGCGTCATGGCGGACTCGCCTCCAATCCGCGTGAGGCCGCGCTCCAGGGCCTGGCCAAGATGAAGTCGCTGATGGACTCAGGCTATGCCCAGGGCGTGCTGCCGCCGCAGCAGCGCCCGGATCTGGGTGCGCTGCGTGCCCTGGGGTTTGGCGGCAGCAACACCGAGATACTCGCGCGAGCCGCGCAGGAAGCGCCGCAGCTTCTGCGCGCGGTGTGTTCGGCCTCCTCGATGTGGACCGCCAACGCGGCCACCATCACGCCGGGTTTCGATGCTCCGGACGGTCGCGTGCACTTCACGCCGGCCAATCTGCAGTCGAGCTTCCATCGCTATCTCGAACCGGAAACCACCGGCCGCGTGCTGGCGTCGATTTTCCGTGACGAGCGCCACTTCGCCCATCATAGCGTGCTACCGGCGACGCCGGCGTTCTCCGACGAGGGCGCGGCCAACCATACCCGCCTGTGCGGCGATCATCAGGAGCCCGGAGTGCACCTGTTCGTCTACGGGCGTCAGGCCTTCGGCGGCGAGCGTGCCCCCAAGCGCTATCCGGCTCGACAGACGCTGGAAGCGAGTCAGGCGATCGCGCGTCAGCACGGGCTCGAGGATTCCCAGACCGTGTTCGCCCAGCAGCATCCGGATGCCATCGACGCCGGCGTCTTCCACAACGACGTGATTGCGGTGGGCAACGGGCCGGTGCTGCTCTATCACGAGATGGCGTTTCTCGACGAGGAGAAGACGCTGGAGGCGCTGCGCGCCCGAATGGCTTCGCCGCTGATCCCGGTTCGGGTGCCGAGCGAGGCGATCGGCCTCGAGGACGCGGTCTCGACCTATCTGTTCAACTCGCAGCTGCTGTCGAATCCGGATGGCAGCATGACGCTGGTAGTGCCTGGGGAGTGTCAGGAAAACGAAGCGGTCTGGCGCACGATTCAGGATCTGCTGCTGGCGGGCTACAATCCGATCAGCGAGGTCACGGTCAAGGACGTCAAGCAGAGCATGCGCAACGGCGGCGGCCCGGCGTGTCTGCGTCTGCGGGTGGTGCTCTCGGCCGCCGAGCGCCAGGCGCTGAGCGGACGGGTGCTGCTGAACGAGGCGCTGTATGCCGACCTGGTGGGCTGGGTCGAGCGCCACTACCGCGACAGCCTGACCCCGGACGAGCTGGCCGATCCCCGGCTCGCCGACGAGACGCTCACCGCGCTCGACGAGCTGACACGACTGCTGGGAATCGGCAACGTCTATCCGTTTCAACTGGAGCCGTGAACCGGCCGATCAGCCCTGACCCGCGGCACCGCCGACCATACCGCTGCGCAGGTCGGCGCCACTTTGGCGGTTGTTGACATGCTGGCTCACCACATCTTCCGGTGAGCCGGCCATTTCCCGGAACATCCCCATGCTGCCCAGCAGCGCGGAAGACTCGTAAGGCACGAACACGCGTTCGCCATCCTTGGCCATGGTCGGGAGGGCCTTGATGTAGCTCTGGCCGAGCAGATAGCCCACCACGGTTCGCTTGTTCTCTTCATTCTCGCCGATGGCATTGAGCACCAGCTTGATCGATTCCTGTTCACCCTGGGCGCGCAGAATGGCAGATTGCTTGTCACCCTCGGCATTGAGTATCGATGACTCGCGTTGGCCCTGCGCCATGGCAATGGCGGCGGATTTCTCGCCCTCGGCTTCGGTGACCGTCGCGCGTCGTTTACGCTCAGCCGCCATCTGCAGGCGCATGGCGCTCTCGACCTCTTCCGGCATGGCGATGTCCTGCACCTCGACGCGAGAGATCTTGACGCCCCATTTGGAAGCGGGTTCTTCCATGGCGGATTGAATCGCGTTGTTGACCTCGGCACGAGACTCGAACAGCTTGTCCAGCTCCATCTTGCCCACCACCGAACGTAGCGTGGTCTTGGCCAGCACCTCGACCGCCTGACTCATGTTGGCGACTTCATAGACGGCCCGCTTGGGATCGATGATCTGGTAGTAGAGCGCGCCGTTGATGGTGACCGTCACGTTGTCGGTGGTCACCACCGGTTGTCCCGGAAAGTCCATTACCGTTTCGCGGCGGTCGATGCGGATCTCGTCGGTGGCGATCGGGTAGTACTCTTCGCCCTGCTTGCGATAGCGGATCATGCTGATGGCGCGCGGCTGTTCGATGAACGGGATGATGAAGTTGATCCCGCTTTCGAGCAGCCGGTTGAAGGAGCCCAGACGCTCCACGACCATCACCTCCGACTGGCGAACGATCACCAGCCCTTTGACGATGAGCAGCACGCCAATGGCGACGATGATCAGGCTGAGAATCAGCCCCGGGCTGGCGAAGAGATCCATATGCGTTACTCCGGTGAGCGTTTCAGCGTCACGATGGCTTCAGTGCCATCGAAGCGCTGAAAGATGACCGCTCTGCCCACGGGCAGTTCGGTCGTGTCGGTGTCGGCGATTCTCAGTCGATAGAAATCGCCGTTGATCTTGAGGCCGGTCGCGCCGTCGAAATCGCGCTTGAGCGTGCGGTATTCATGGCCTTTCTCGACGCCGGTGCCGGTCGTGCCGTAATCGACGCCCGGTGGTGAAAACCACGGTCGGATCACCTTGATCACCACGGGCAGGAGCACTCCGGCGACGATCCCTAGGCCCAACAATTGCCAGGTCATCGACGCGCCCAGCCAGGCCAGTAGCGCGGCCACAGCGGCCGCGATCGCCAGCGCCAGCAGCACCAGCGCCCCGGAGGCCAACTCCGCCAGGCCCAGCAACAGCGCAATGGCGAGCCAGACATAAGCCACGTTCCAGTCCATATCGGTCCTCGGCGAACGATTCAGGGTAAGTCTCTCGACGTCAGCGACCGTCAACGCGTTCGGCCGCGTCAGACTCGCTGGACCTGGCAGCGTATCAGAGATTGCCGCTACAAAAGGTCAGCGTTTACCGTCGGTGCCGATGTGGGAGGTAATGTGACTGGTGGAATATGATCGATGGCCGAATCAATCATCGCCTAGCCTGACCATTTTGGGTCGGCCGATTAGCACACCGGCCACGCTCTGGGCCGCGAGAAGCAAGATCAGAAATATCAGTGACGCCTGCCAGTCACCGGTCCAGCCATGCATGGCGCCGAACAGCAGCGGGCCGCTGGCACCCATCAGATAGCCGATGCTCTGCGACATGCCCGAGAGCATGGCGGCGTGCTGGGGCTGGCGGGTGCGCAGCACGATCATGGTCAGCGCGAAGGCGAAACAGCCCCCCTGACCGGCGCCCAGCAGCAGTGCCCACAGCAGTGGCGAGGCGGTCGGTGCCAGCAGCAGGCCGAACAGCGCCAAACCTACCAGCGAACAGAGCCCGACGACCAGCAGACTGTGATGGGTCAGCCGCGACGCCAGGCGGGCGACGATGTAGCTGCCGGGGATGCTGGTGAGGTTGATCAGCGACAGCATGATTCCGGCCGTTGCCTCGGGCACCCCAGCCTGAATCGCCACCGCCGGTACCCACGTCTGCAACGTATAGAAGCTCAGTGACTGTGCGCCCATGAACAGCGTAAGCGTCCACGCCACCGGGCTTCGGAACAGCCGAGACATCGGCGGCCGCCGCGTAGCGGCCGCTTCGGCGGGTGCCAGAGACAGCGCTACACGCCACCACACGATGGCGGAGCCGATACCGAAGGCGGCCCACAGCCAGATCGGAGTGGACCAGCTCCCCGAGAGGTTCATCAGCGGAATGGCGCTACCGGCACTGATCGTGGCGCCAACACCCATCATCACCGTGTAGAGGCCCATGGTGCGGCCCAGACGGTCACCGCGGTCGCGCTTGACCAGGCTCGGCATGAACACGTTGCCGAAGGCGATGCCCATCCCCGCGCATAGCGTACCCAGCAACATGATCGTCAGGCTCTCGACGCCGCGTAGCACGCCGCCAATCGCAATCAGCGTGACCGCACAGGCGATGGCGCGGTCCAGGCCGACGCGGTCGGCGAAACCGGGCGCCAGCGGCGAAAGCAGCCCGAAACAGAGGATCATGCCGGTAGTGAAAAGGCTCGCCGTTCCCGCACCGATGGAGAGCGTCGACATGATTGGATCGAGTACCGGCCCGATGACGACGATCGGCGCGCGCAGATTGATCGCCGCCAGACCGAAAGCGACGAGCCACAGCCAGGCCGGTAGCGAGGGACGAGAAAACGAGGCTGACGGCACGAGCGACCACCAAAGAATGAACGGGCCGGCATTCTAGCATTCGGCAGTCGAGAGACAGACTCAAACATTGATCGAACGGTCAGGAAGCTGGACGACCTGACCCTGCGTCAGGAACTTTGGGGGATTAGGTCAAATATGTAAAATGATCGTTTTACATGCGCGTCGTTACGATCTAGGGTAGAGACAGACAAGCGAGGCAAGGGAGAGGTATGAGCACCGACATCGACATTCGCACACGGCTTCTCGGGACCGCCGAGCAGCTCTTCGACCGGCACGGCTTCACCGCCACCGGCATGGATCGGCTCACGAGCGGTGCCGGTATCTCCAGCCGTACGCTTTACAAGCATATCGGCAGCAAGACTCGGCTGGTGGCAGCGGTGTTGAACGAACGTGACCGTCGCTTCATGCGTTCGCTGCAAGTCGATAGCGTCGACGCACTGTTCGACGCGCTGGAAGGCTGGTTCGCCACGGAAGGGGCGCGGGGGTGTCTTTTCCTGCGCACATGGGGCGAGACCGGTGGTGACGTGGCTGAAGTCACCGAGGCCATGGCACGGCACAAGCAGCGGCTCTTGTCGCGGATCGGCGAGATCGTCGCGGCGGAAATCGGCCGACACGACGATGAACTCGCCGAGCAGATCCTGATCCTGTTCGAGGGCGCGACCCACGCCACGACGTATCGCGGTGAAACGGCGATTTCCGCGGCCCGGCGCGCCGCAGGCCTATTGATCGCTGGCGCACGCGCCTAGCGGATGCCGATCAGGCGCGGCGATCCCTGCTCCTGACAGCCTGACATTACCAAGGCTCTATTTTCCGGTTCAAAGCTGGCGAATTTGTCACGGCTGTAGGGAAAACGATCACTTTACATCAGGGCCATGAGACGCGGCGTTTGCCGCGCCAGGCCGAGGAGGCATCAACATGATCCACAAAGAACTTCGACTTATCGTTGCCGGCACGCTGCTGATCGGCGTGAGCTACGGACTGGCGCGCTTCGCCTACGGTCTGTTTTTGCCCAGCATGCGCGAGGACGTCGGGCTGAGTTCGGCCATGGCCGGGGCCATCGGCAGTGGCGCCTACGTCGGCTACTGTCTCGCCATCGTGGCCAGTGCCGTACTGGTGGAGCGTTTCGGCGCTCGACCGATGGCCGTCGCCGCCGCCCTGATCGCGGCGGCAGGCATGGCGGTCGTTTCGATCAGCGAGAGCCCGCTGTTGTTGGCCGGCGCCATTCTGCTGGCGGGAACGAGTACCGGATTGGCCTCGCCGCCCATGGCCCAGGCCGTCTCGCGCGCGATTCCGGAAGCCCATCAGAGCCGGGCCAACACCTTCATCAACGCCGGCACCAGTCTCGGCGTCGCGGTCTCCGGCCCCGTGGCGTTTCTGGCCACTGGTCAATGGCGAGTCGCTTACGCAGCCTTTGCGATAACTGCGCTGTTGAACGCCGGCCTGCTGCTGCTCGGCGTGCCACGTTCCCAGGGCGCCGACGAAGGTGGCGAGGCATCCTCGAAGGAAAATAGTCGTCCGAACCGAGACGGACTATGGCGCCCACGCGCGATCCGGGTCGTGCTGGCCGCAACCGGGATGGGGCTTGCCAGTGCCGCCTACTGGACGTTCTCGAGCGAGGCAGTCGTCAAGCTGGGACACTTCGATCAGTCGGTGGCCAATATCGTCTGGATTCTGATCGGCGTTGCAGGCCTGGCCGGCGGATTGGCGGGGGACCTCGTCAAACGCTTCGGCCTCGACGTCGTCCATTGCGGTTCGCTCGGCGCGCTGGCGCTCTCGCTCTGTCTGCTCGCACTGATGCCTGCCAGTCTCCCGGCGATGCTCGTCTCGGCGGCGCTTTTCGGTGGCGCTTACATCATGCTCACCGGCGTCTACCTCGTCTGGGGTATCCGGCTCTACACGGATCGGCCCGCCATCGGTCTCGGTTTGCCATTTCTGATGATCGCCGTGGGCCAGATCCTCGGCTCGCCGTTGGCGGGCTATCTGATCGGCAGCCAGGGGTACGCCTTCTGCTTCATTGCCTTTGCACTGATTGCCGTGGCGACGATGCTGGCCGGATACCGGGCGGATAAGCCGAGCGACGCGGGAACCGGTCAAGATGTTGCCGCCCGACGAGATATGCCGCGAGCCCCGCATCCTTCGATCCATCGCTTCTACATGCCGGCCATGCCGCCGCTATGGCTGATCGAAAAGATCGGCCGGAGGTTCAGCGGCGGGGTTGGCTCCGGCACCGACAGACGCTGAAGCCGTCGATAGGCCTATGCGACAACGACGGGCACGCCTGAAGGTGATCGACGGCTCTGAGTGGATCAGTCTCCCAACATCGCTTCGACGACACTTGCGTGTTGCAACAGGGTCACATCGTCGCCCTGAGGCCGCGACAGCATCAGACCGATCGGCAGTTCGGCGCCGGCCGCGAAGTAAGGCAGCGAGATCGAGGCGGCGTCGAGATAGTTGAAGATGCTGGTATTACGCAGAGCCAACCGGTTCGCACGCTGGAATGCGGCGGCGTCGTTTTCGAGCTCGGCTCGCTTTGGCGGCAACGTGGCGACGGTGGGCAGTAGTACGGCGTCGAAGCCGGCCATCTCGGCCGCAAAGCGCCGCTGCCAGCCCGCTCTCGGCCACAGGCGCTGAAGATAGTCTGCGGCGCTGATATCACGGCCGCCATTCAGGCGCTCGGCGATCAGCGGATCGTAGTCCGCCTCGGCATGCGCGAGCTGCTCGCGATGCAGCGCTGCCGCCTCGGGTACCACCAGACCGCCTTGCTGATTGATCGCCAGGGCACCGTCGACGGCATCGAAGCTCAGGCGCTCGACGCGGCATCCCTTGGCTTCGAGTGCGGCGATCGCTGCCTCGAAGCCGTCGCGGACGGCGTCGTCGAGTTCGCTCAGCAGTCCGCCATCGGCAATCGCCAGGCGTAGTGGCCGCGGAGCGGAATCCAGCGCTGGCATCGGTCGATCGGCCAGCACTGACCACAGCCGCGCGCAGCAGTCGACGCTGGGTGCGATGGGGCCGACGCAATCCAGGCTCGGCGCGAGCGGGTAGGCGCCTTCGCCCGGCACGGCTTGCTGGCTCGGCTTGAACCCGGTCAGCCCGCAGAAAGCGGCAGGAATCCGCAGCGAGCCTCCGGTGTCACTGCCCAGCGTCGCTGCCGCCAGGCCAAAGGCGACCGAAGCTGCACCGCCGGAGGTCGAGCCGCCGGTGATACGCTCGGCGTCGAACGGGTTGGGCGGGGTGCCGAAATTCTGATTGAGCCCGAGTCCCGAAAACGCGAACTCGCTCATGGTGGTACGTCCGGTCAACAGCGCGCCGGCGCGACGGAGGCGGGCAACCGAGGGCGCATCCGTCGTGGCGGGTGCACTTTTACCCAGCACCCGGGAAGCCGCCTGGGTCACTTCACCGCGCACATCGAACAGGTCCTTGATGCTGATCGGAATACCGCCCAGCGACTCGCTCGGATCGATCCGCGTCAGCCGGTCACGCAGCTTGTCGACATCGAAGTCGATGAAGGTCGTGGCGGCGACGTCGGGCATCGTCTTTGCCCGTTCGATCAGCGCCTCGAGTGCGTCTGCAGGCGTGAAGTCGCCGTCGTCGAACGCCCCCTGCCAGTCCGCCAGCCGCCGTCGATGTGGCGGCCGAGCCCAGAATGCTGTCGCGGCATCCTGTGGCGTCTCTGGTGAGCTCATTGCGCTACCTCGAGCTCGATGACGGAATAGACGTGGCTGAGGCGACGGTCCAGGACAGGATCGTTGAGCGTCATCGAAAAGCACGCGCTGGGACGAATGCCGCCGATCGCCGGCACCGTTCCGCACAGCAGCAGCGTATTGGGCGCGAGGAATTCGCCCTGCTTGAGAGCGGAGGGCAGTTTGGCCAGCAGCGTATCGACGTCAAGCAGCTCGGCGAGCGTGCCTTGCTGATAGGTGACATTGTGGCCGTTCTCCTCGATCTCGCTCGAAAGCTCCAGCGAGTCCCAGTGGTCCCGAATCTCTTCCAGCGCCCAGGCCTGGGTGGCGACCGGCTTGGCGCAGAGCTGCTTGGACTCGGCCACGCCCACGGCTTCCAGCTTGCGGTCGGTGTGGTCGGATGCCAGCGTCACCCACAGCCGACCTTCGCTATCACTGACCAGACAGACCTCGGCTTCGCCGGAGCCTTCGCCGCCGAGCATCTCGACGTCCGGCGCCTGGGTCAGTAGCTGGGCGCTGGCGCGATAGAACAGCGGTACGCTCGACGGCGGCTTGACGCCGAGCTCGGCCAGCTCCTCGATATGGTGCTGCACGCCGGCCTGATCGCGGCCGGCCCAGCCGGCGATGGCCAGGCGCTGAGGCGAGAGAGTGAAGGTGCCCTGCGGTGTTTCGAAAGTCAGCATGAGATCGTTTTCCTGTTCAAGGGTGCGTCATTGAGCGCGTCAGTCAGGGCGTCAATGAATGAAAGTCACAGTGAGTTGGGTAGCCACAGCGCGATGCTCGGGAATATCACCAGCAGCGCGGCCATCAATAGCATGGCGACGATGAATGGCAGGGTGCCGACGATCACGTCCGAGAACGGCTTGCCGCGTCGGGCGGCCTGCACGATGTAGAGGTTGAGGCCCACCGGCGGGGTGATCAGCGCCATCTCGACGAACAGGATCATGATGATGCCGAACCACACCTTGTCGAAGCCGGCGGCAGCGATCAGCGGCGTGACGATGGGAATGGTGATCACCATCAGCGACAGCGTCTCGATGAAGAAGCCCAGTACGATGAACAGCGCGATGACGGCCAGCAGCAGGCCATACGGCGAGAGATCGTAGGTATTCAACAGCGTGGTCAGTTTCTGGACCAGCCCCGACGAGGTCAGCGCGAAGTTCAGAAACGAGGCCGCCAGAATGATGAACAGCAGCATCGAGGTCGTCTTGACCGTGCCATCGAGCGCGGCCGTCAGCATCTTGCGATCCAGGCGCCGGTTGGCGGCGGCCAGACCCAGCGAGACGATGACGCCGACGGCGGCCGCTTCGGTGGGGGTGGCCCAGCCGAGATAGATCGAGCCGACGATCACCGCGAACAGAATCAGCAGTGGCGCGAGGAATGCCAGACTGCGAAAACGCGCCTCCCAACTGGCGACGTTGCGCGGCCCACCGAGGCTCGGCTTCCACCAGCACAGCACCAATGCCACGGCCATGAACAGCAACGACAGCCCCAGACCGGGCACCAGCCCCGCCATGAACAGCTTGGGAATCGACGTTTCGGTCAGGAACCCGTAGACGATCAGGTTGATCGACGGCGGAATCAGAATTCCCAGCGTGCCGCCGGCCGCGATGCTGCCGCAGAAGAGTCGGGGATCATAGTTGAGCTTGTCGCCCTGGGGTAGCGCCACGGTGGAGATCGTCGCGGCGGTGGCGACCGACGAGCCCGATGTCGCCGAGAACAGCGCGGCCGTGGTGATGTTGGCGTGAATCAGGCCACCCGGCAGCCACGAAAGCCAGTGATCCATGGCGCGGTAGGCCTTTTCGGCGATACCGGCACGCACGATGATCTCGCCCATCAGCACGAACAGCGGAATCGCGATCAGCAGAAACGAGTCCGCTGCCGACCACAGATTCTGTCCCAGCGCCTTGGTCAGCGGAAAGAACGAGAAAAACTGGTCGACACCGAAGGCGAGCAAAAACAGCGTGACTGCCACCGGAATGCCGGCCAGCAGCAGGACCAGAATTCCCACCGAGAGAAATCCAAGCATCAGCGTGACTCCTCGTTGAGCGGTGCTTCGGAGAGTTCGCCGTTATCCATACCGACCAGCGCATCGAGCGTCGTCGTATCCCGCTGGCACAGCGCGACCAGCACCCTCAAACCCATGACGCTGGTGGTGAAGGCAAACCAGCAGTAGCCGGCGGCCCACAACAATTGCGGGATCCAGAGCGGCGTTGCCAACGGCGTGTTGGCGGTCGAACCATTGGCGAGAGATTTGGCCAGTACCGGATAGGCATTCAGCGCGATCGTCCACGCCACCAGATTGAGTGCCAACAGTGACACGATATTGAGGGTGTGCTGCGACAACGGCGGCAGTCGCCCGTGGACGACATCGATACGGATATGTGCCCGCTCGAGCAGCGTATGAGAAATCCCCCAGGCCGAGAGTACGGCCAGCACGTAGCCCGAGTACTCGTGGACACCGGCGAGCGAGTGGCCGGCCAGCTTGCGCAGCAGGATCTCGACGCCGATGAAGATGACGACCGCCAGCAGGGCAAAGCCGATCACGCGTGCGGCGAGCCTGGACAGGCCGCGGGTGAAGCGCACCAGCCCGTCCAGGCTCTGGATCAATGGAGACATGAGAGGGTCCTGTCCATCAGTGATGGGAGCCGCGCGTGTCGGCCGTTGTCGACCGACGCGCGCGAACGGTTGTCAGGGCGCCTTGGCCTGCAGGTCGACGATCTTGCCGACGCCGGCGTTCCACTGGTCGAGGGTATCGGCATCGACGCGGCCGGCCCAGGCGGGCAGTACCACATCCTGAAGCGCCTGGCGTGCCCGCGCGACATCGGCCTGGGTCGGTTTGACCAACGTCATGCTGGCCGGCTCGCCAGCGGCGCACTCGCCCTGACCGGTCAAGCAGGCAATCCCGCGCTGGGTTTCGGTCTTGGCGTTCGCCCACACCGGGGCGGTGAACTGCTTGTCGACCTGCGCCTGGATCAGCTGCTGTTCCTCGGGGCTGAGGCTGCTCCACTTGTCCTGATTGATGGCGGTGATGACGTAGTCCCAGCCACCGATGGGCAGCGGCAGCATGTGGCTGGAGACGTCGTACCAGCCGGCGCTGTAACCGGACATCGATCCGGTCACGGCGCAGTCGATCACCCCCCGCTCGAGCGATCCGGGTACCTCGTTGAACGCGATATTGAGACTCTGCGCGCCGAGGGCTTCGAGGAATTCGCCGGTCGAGCGGCCGCTGCCGCGCACTTTCTTGCCCTCGAGATCGGAAAGACCCGAGATCGGCGTGTTGCAGAACAGCACCTGGGCGGGGTAGGGGACGATCGCCAGCACATGGCTGTTGAAGCGCTCGTTCATTGCCTTCTCGGCGATCGGCCGAAAGGCATCCGCCACGGCACGGGCCTTGTCGGTGTCGGTCGTCATCATCGGCAGATCGAGACCTTCGAGCTCCGGCGCATCGCTGACGGTGTAGTCACCCACCGTCATGCCGACGTCGAACAGCCCGTCGCCGAGGTAACGGAACACGTCGCCGCTGGCGATACCCATCTGATCGAAGCTGGTGACTTGGGTAGTGATGTCGCCGTCGCTGGCTTTCGGCAGCGTCTCGCTCCAGAACGGCTGCTCGAACTTCTGGTGCAGTTCGAGGCTGCCCCAACTGCCGACGACATTGAGCGAGGTCTCCGCCAGGGCGGGAGTACAGACGACGGTGGCGGAAAGGACGGTTGCCGCAAAAGCAGCAACCGGCTTGCGCCAGCTGGCGCGGGGGTGGACGTTGGAGATCATGGATTCAGCCTCTTTTTTAGCGTTGTCAGGAGATTGGCACTGTCTACGAACCGCCACCGCCTTGGAGGTCGGCAGCCGTTGGGGGTGTGCCCGATCGGCTCGGGCTAGCCGTACTTTTAGTTCCAGCCGTATTTCCAGTTCTAGCCGTACTTCAGTCGATGATTGGGGATATCGGTGATCAGCATATGCCCCGGGCTGTGGGTGATCACCAGGGGCAGACCTGCGGCTTCGATGGCCGCCTGGGGCGTCACGCCGCAGGCCCAGAAAACCGGTAGCTCGTCGTCATGGATGACCGGCGCGTCGCCGAAGTCCGGTCGGGCCAGATCGGCGATACCCAGTGACGCCGGCAGGCCGATATGCACCGGTGCGCCATGGACTCGCGGCATGTCCGTGGTGATCTGGATCGCGCGGATGGCATCGGCCGGTCTGAACGGGCGCATCGACACGACCAGATTGCCGCCGAACGGGCCGCTGGACTCGAGAGGGACGTGAGTGCGATACATCGGGACATTGCGGTCGAGCTGGATGTGGCGGACCTCGAGGCCGTCAGCGATCAATGCGTCCTCGAACGAGAACGAACAGCCGATCGAGAAGGTGACGAAATCGTCCTGCCACAGATCGGCGATGTCCGAGGGCTCCGCGTTCGAGACGCCGTTCCGATAAACACGATAACGTGGCACGTCGTGACGTAGATCGATATCGGCGCCGAGCGAGCGTGGATGCGGGTCGCCCGGGTCGGTTACGTCCAGCAGTGGACAGGCGCGCGAATTACGCTGGCAGAAGCGCAGAAAGTCTTCGGCGTAACGGGAGGGGAGGATCACCAGGTTGGCCTGAGCGTAACCCGGCGCAAGCCCGCTGGTGTGTCGCTGCCACTGGCCACAGCGAATGGCCTGCCGGGCGGCAAGCGGTCGTGATAGATCGGTCAAGGCGTCGGCGGTCATGTCGATGACTCGGTTGTGATTATCTTTCGACAATAAAAAGCTGCCGGTGATAAGGCAAATCGATTTTTTTGATATCAGTCGATCGGAATAACCTTTCAGTCGGTGGTAATTGCCCCTTCGACAGGCGGCGTGTCGTGCTGTTGATCGAGTCGGGCGATCTCGATCGCCAGCTCCGTGACACCCTCGGCCAGCGATTTATCCAGGTGCTGGGGCCAGGAGGCGGTGAACTCGAGCTCGGGCAGGTCGATGGGCAGGGCGATCAGCTTGCCTTCCGTCAACTCGTCCTGCACCAGTCGCGGGGGGATGGCGCCGAGGCCCAGGCCATCCAGCGTCATCCGCACGATCGTCCACAGCGAACTGGAGCAGTGCAGCTTGAGGTGCTCGAGCTTCTGCTGATGAAGCAGCGAGCCGAGCTCGCGATAGGGCCGGCTGTCACGGGCGAAAGTAATCAAGGGTAGCCCGCGCACCCGGTGCAGCGAGAAGTGCGCGGGGTCCAGCCCTAGCCGCGGGCTCGCAATCAGGCCCATGGTGTAGTGGCAGAGAAATCGATTAAACACTTCCTGAACGTTGACCGGCCCCATCAGAAACGCCATGTCGACATCGCGGTTGTGCAGCTTGGCAGCCAGCCCGGGCGAGCTATCCACCTCGAGTTCCAGCGTCATTTCCGGAAAGCGGCGTGAAAGCTCGGCCAGAAACTGGGGCAGCCAACTGTGGGCAATCGACTCGACGACGCCCAGCCGAAGCGTGCCCTGGAAGGGCGTTGCCAGTTCCAGCATGGCCATGGCTTCCTCGCGGGCTTCCATCAGCCGCAGCGCGTGACGATAGAACTGACGGCCTTTGGGTGTCGGCTTGATCGGCCGTTGGGTCCGTTCCAGCAGGGATTCGCCGACGATCGACTCGAGTCGTGCGATACGGTCGGATACCGAGGGCTGGGTCAGGTGCAGGTGGCGCGCGGCCAGGCGGAACGACCCCAGGCGGACGATCCAGACGAAGGCTTCGATTTCCTTGAAGTCGAACATGGCGGGCTCGCTCGGGTCGCGATGGGAAGGATCATCAGGATGAATCTGGCGTCTGTCAGTATTGCATACTCGGGTTGGCTGACGCAGATGCCAGATTTCCGCCATGGTCGGATGTCCGCGCGTGCTTCGGCCCGCTACAATGGGTCACCCTTTTTCTGCGCGGGGCGTGGCGAGTCGCTTCATCCAGGTCGTTTCACTAGAAGAGCCGCTTCACGAGAGCCGTCTCATCAAGAAACACTAGGCCCGCGCATCGTCATCTGACCGTGACACCTCGACGCACGCCGACCGTCATCTTTCGCTGCATCACCCAGCCGGCATGTGTCGCTCAACCTCTGCCCGACGAGCAGCCAGATTGCCCTCGAGGCGAACAGACGAAAACAGGAGCGCTCGATGAGCCAGGATTTTCCAGAAAATACGGACCCCCGTCGTCGCCATTCCGCCAGCGTGGTCGATGGCCCCGGCAAGGCGGCCAGCCGCGCGATGCTTCGTGCGGTGGGCTTCACCGATGAAGACTTCAAGAAGCCGCAGGTGGGGATCGCCTCGACCTGGAGCCGAGTGACGCCCTGCAATAGCCATATCAACGTGCTGGCGGAAGCGGCCAGTGACGGCGCCGATGCTGCCGGTGGCAAGGGTGTGATCTTCAACACCATCACCATCTCCGACGGTATCGCCAACGGCACCGAGGGTATGAAGTACTCGATGGCGTCGCGGGAGATCATCGCCGACTCCATCGAGGCCGTTTCCGGTTGCGAAGGCTTCGACGGCGTGGTCGCCATCGGCGGTTGCGACAAGAACATGCCCGGTTGCATGATCGGGCTGGCGCGCCTCGATCGCCCCAGCCTCTTCGTCTACGGCGGCACCATTCAGCCGGGCGCGGGCCATACCGATATCGTCTCGGTGTTCGAAGCGATGGGTGCCTACTCCCAGGGCAACATGTCGCGGATCGAGGTCAAGCAGATCGAGGAAACCGCGATCCCCGGGCCGGGCTCCTGTGGCGGCATGTACACCGCCAACACCATGGCCTCGGCGATCGAGGCCATGGGCATGAGTCTGCCCAACTCCTCGGCGCAGGAAGCGGTCTCGCAGACCAAGAACGACGACAGCCGCGCTGCCGGCGAAGCCGTGCTCAAGCTGCTCGAGCTGGATCTCAAGCCCTCCGATATCATGACTCGCAAGGCGTTCGAAAACGCCATCACCGTGGTCATAGCGCTGGGTGGCTCCACCAACGCCGTGCTGCACCTGCTGGCCATCGCCAATACTATCGGCGTCGAACTTTCGCTCGATGACTTCACCGAGATCGGCAAGCGCGTGCCGGTACTGGCTGATGTGCGCCCGAGCGGCCAGTACATGATGAGCGAACTGGTGGCGATCGGCGGCATCCAGCCGATGATGAAGATCCTGCTCGACGCAGGCCTTCTCCACGGCGACTGCATCACGGTTACCGGGAATACTCTGGCCGAGAATCTGGCCGGCGTGAAGCCGTATCCGATGGATCAGAGCATCATCAAGCCGCTGGATGCACCGGTCAAAGCCAGTAGCCACCTGCGTATCCTTTACGGCAATCTGGCACCGGAAGGTGCGGTCGCCAAGATCACCGGCAAGGAAGGCACGCGCTTTACCGGTCGCGCTCGTGTGTTCAACTCCGAAGAAGAAGCGCAGGCGCGGATCAACGATTTGACCGTGGTGGCTGGCGATGTCGTCGTCATTCGCTACGAAGGGCCGAAGGGTGGCCCCGGCATGCGCGAGATGCTGACACCAACCTCGGCGATCATGGGTCGTGGCCTGGGTGACAAGGTGGCGTTGATCACCGATGGCCGCTTCTCCGGCGGCAGCCACGGCTTCGTGGTCGGTCATATTACGCCAGAAGCCTTCGTCGGAGGTCCGATCGGCCTGGTCGAAGATGGTGACGAGATCACCATCGATGCCGAAAACGACGTCATGACCGTACACATCGACGATGCCGAAATGGATCGCCGTCGAGCGGCCTGGAAGCGTCCGGCACCGCGCTATACCCGCGGCACCCTGGCCAAGTACGCCAAGACGGTCAGTTCGGCTTCGCTGGGTGCGGTTACCGATCTGCCCGAAGCGCTGGAGGATTGAAACGGCGGGATGGCGAGATAACCTGATCGTTCATCCGAGAGTCTGAACCGAACGCCTCGATGCCTTGAATTCACTTGGCATCGAGGCGTTTTGCATGGGGGATTGCCAGGACATCGATGCCGTCATGAGCGGTATTCATCCACGAGTCGAGAAATTTTCACGTCGCTGTTGGGCATGCGCCGGGTAGCGCTTGAGTATTCTTGGTGACCGGACCCGATCGGTGCCAACCGGCATCTTTTCGCTGCCACTCGTTGCCATTCATTGCCTCAGGGATAGCTCCATGAAGACCAGTCGCGACCGTATCATCACCACCCACACCGGCAGCCTGCCGAGAACTCTCGAGCTGTCGAAGCTGCTGGTGATGCGCGAGCAGGGGAAAGCGGTCGATGCTGCGACCTTCGATAGTGAGGTCGCACGCTGTTTGGATGGGGTGATCGCCGCACAGCTCGATGCCGGACTCGACAGCATCAACAACGGCGAAGCGCCACGAGTCGGTTTCTCGACCTACGTTACCGAGCGCATGACCGGCTTCGGCGGCGAAGGGCGGCGCAAGCCGACGCTGGATATTCAGCGCTTCCCCGGCTATGCCGAACACATGGCGCGCCAGATCGGCGTCTCCAAGGACCTGGCCAAGGTCTGGAACACGCCGCTGGCGCAGCGTGCGGTGCAGTACGATCCGACGCTTTCGGGCGTAAAGGCCGAGCTGGCGTCGTTCTCCACGGCGCTGGCCAACGCCCCGGCACCGCTAGAGACCTTCATGACGGCGGCGTCTCCCGGTGTCGTGACTACCACCATGCTGCGCGCCGACGACAATCCCGACTACCCGACCGACCGCGACTACGTGCTGGCCGTCGCGCGCGAGATGAAGCAGGAATACGAGGCGATCGTGGCGGCCGGGCATATCCTCCAGCTCGATGCACCGGATCTCGCGATGGAGCGTGTCATCATGTTCGGCGATGACGATCTGGGAACGTTCCTGGAGCGGGTCGAGCTGCACGTCGAGGCGATCAATCTGGCGCTGGAGAATATTCCCGCCGACAAGGTGCGCCTGCACGTCTGCTGGGGCAACTGGCAGGGCCCGCACCAGGACGACGTGCCGGTAGCGGAACTGCTGCCGATTCTCTACCGGGCCAAGGTCGGAGCGTTGAGCATTCCACTGGGCAATCCGCGTCACGAACACGAGACCGTGTCGTTCAAGACGCATCCATTGCCGGATCACATGCTGCTGATGCCCGGCGTGATCGATGTCACCACCAACTATCTTGAACACCCCGAAGTCGTCGCCAATCGTATCTGTGCCTCGGTCGACGCCGTCGGCGACCGCGAGCGCGTCGTGGCGGGCACGGACTGCGGCTTCGGCACGTTCGCCAGCTACGAGTTCGTCGCCCAGGACGTGGCCTGGGCCAAGCTCAAGGCCCTGAGTGAAGGTGCCGCCATCGCCACTCGTCGGCTGTGGGGCTGAACGGTACGCCGAGGCAATTTTCGTGCAGTGATGCAGGGCTCTCCTATACTGCGAGAGCAAATGGCACAACAGGGAGAGGTGCAATGTCGTCTAAATGGATGATGAATGCTGGTATGGGTCTGGCGCTCAGCGCGATGCTGGTCGCCGGCGGCGCGATGGCTCAGGACAAGACGAGCGATCAGCCCGAGACGGACAAGCAGTCGGGTTCGCAGACCGAAGATCAGCAGGGTGCCCATGAAACCGAAACTCAGGAGAAAGGTGCCCCCAAGCTCGCTAAAGAGTGTCTCGATCTTGCCCTGAAACAGGATGAGGATCGCGAAGAGTTCCGAGGCAATTCCATCTACGAGAACAATGCCAAGGATTACGATGCCGGCGAGCTGGAAAAGGGGGATACCTTCGAGCTGCTGGTCGATCTACTCGGCGAAGGTAATGCCAAGTACAACCTGACCTGCCAGGTCGACGCCGATGGCAACATGACCTACGAAGACATGGAAAAGACGTCGTCGGTCAAGTCCAACCCTGGTGGTGCTTGAGACGGTCACATCCGCCGCGAAAACGGTCCCTCTTCGGGGCCGTTTATCGTTTGGCTCGATTCCTTTATCTGTAAATCGATTTCGGAGCGTTCATGGCCGTGACGATTCCTTCCGAAACGCTCGAGACCCGGTCCCCCGTGGGCGTCATCTCGGATACGCACGGGCTACTGCGCGAGGAAGCTCTGGCGTTACTGGCCGATTGCTCTCCGTTGATTCACCTGGGCGATGTTGGCGATCCGGCCATTCTAGAGCGGTTGTCCGCCATCGCGCCCGTCTATGCGATTCGCGGCAATATCGATCGCGATGGTGCCTGCGCGGCATTGCCCCTGCATCGGCGCCTGGTAATCAATGGTCGCGCCTTACAACTGGTTCACGATATCGTGGATATCGACGACCGAATGACCTTCGAAGCTGTGCTCCACGGTCATTCACACAAGCCGCGCAACGAATGGCGGGAAAGCGCCGGCGAACATCGGTTATGGTTCAATCCCGGCGCCGCAGGCAAGCGCCGCTTTCGCTTGCCGACCACGCTGGGCAAGTTATGGATCGATACCCACGGTATCCGTAGCGCCCTCATTCATCTGCCACTTTGAACTCGGAATCACTCGCTTCCGGGGACGATCCGGATCAGGGCGCCGTTGCGGGAATCGGTCAGCACCCATAGCGCGCCGTCCCCACTCTCCGCCACGTCGCGAACACGCCCGAGGTTTTGTACGAGGCGCTGCTCGCCGGTCACTCTTTCGCCGTCCAGCGTCAGCCGAACCAAGCCGCCGGGGGAGAGCGAGGCGATGATCAGATTGCCTTGCCAACCGGGAAAGCGCTCTCCCTGATAGAAGGTCATGTCGCCCGGGGCGATGACCGGATCCCAATAGTAGATCGGCTGCTCCATGCCTTCCTTGGCGGTCAGCCCATCACCGATCGGCGCGCCGCTGTAATCCTCGCCGTAGGTGATCACCGGCCAGCCGTAGTTCTTGCCGGCCTCGGGAACGTTGAGTTCGTCGCCACCCTTGGGGCCATGCTCGATCGTCCACAGCTTGCCGCTGTTTGGTTCCAGCGCCGCGCCCTGGACGTTGCGATGACCGTAGGACCAGATCTCGGCCAGCCCGGCTTTGGCGACACTGACGTTCCGGCCATCGGCAAACGGGTTGTCTTCGGGAATCGAGCCATCCGCGTGAATTCTCACCACTTTGCCGAGATGGGCGCCCAGATCCTGCGCCAGTTGACGCGGTTCGGGTAGAGAGCGCTCGCCCAGTGTCACGTAGAGCCTGTCTTCGTCATCCCACACCAGGGCGGAACCGAAATGTTTGGTGGAGTCCCACGCCGGGGTCTGACGGAAGATGACCTCGACATTCGTCAGACGACTGTGGTCCTGGCTGAGGACGCCGCGAGCGATGGACGTTCCGTTCTCGCCACTCTCGTTCTTTCCGTTCTCTCTCGGTTCGGCGTAGCTGAAGTAGACTCGACGATTGTTGGCGAAGTCGGGATCGAGGCCCACGTCGAGCAGGCCGCCCTGGCCACGAGCGTCGATCTTCGGCAGGCCCTCGATGGGCGGAGACAACGTGCCGTTTTGCAGATCGACGGCGCGCAGGCGCCCGGGACGCTCGGTCACCAGCGCCATGTCGTTGTCGACAAACGCCAGTCCCCAGGGATGCTCCAATCCTGTCGTGATCGTCGTCGTCGCCAGATCGATCTGGTCGTCGATCGCGGGGGCTCGAGTCTGCCCCTTGAAAGCCGGCGTTTGATCCGGCGCATTGGGCGGGCCGCTCTGCACTGGCGTCTGGGCAAGAGATTCGCTGCTCAGCGATAACAGCAGGGCAGCACTGGAAGAGGTCAAGAAGTTGCGTAGCATGTCGGTCTCCACGAGGTGGGGATGGCATCCCGTTTCCTACTTGACTGTAGCAGCCTGCAACGCGAGCGACGTTGCCGATAAGCTGACGTTGGGTCCATGGATTGTCGACAAACGCTGCCCCAGATTGTTCAAACTTGATATCATTAGGCTTTTATCGGAGTTCGATCTTGCCCGCTGACTCTCCTGTGCCTCGCTCGCATCCACCTCGCGTTTCCCCCCCGACGTGGGCTCGTTGGCTGCTGCTCATACTCGGGTGTGTCGTCGCCAACCGTCTGCTCAACGCGGTACACATGCCGGCCGGGGGATTTATCGGCCCCATGGCAGTGTCGATCGCCTACGGCGTGATGATCGGCGGCCTGAAGCTGCCTCGCATTGGCTTCAAGCTTAGCCAGGGCATCATCGGCGTGCTGATTGCTCAGACGCTGACGATGTCGGTACTGTTGAAGATTCTCGATGCCTGGCCGGTGATGCTGATGGCCACGGCGATCACGTTGCTGTTGAGTCTGTTCGTGGGGATCGGGCTGGTGCGCTACGGCGGACTACCGGGTTCGACTGCTGCCTGGGGTACGACCCCCGGTGCGGCGGCGGCTATGGTGGCGATGGCCGAGGAGAGCGATGCCGACCCGCGGATCGTGGCGGCGATGCAGTATGTGCGGGTGGTCTGTGTGGTGCTGGTGGGAGCGCTGGTCAGCCATTACCTTGGCGTGACGGATGCCAGTGGGGCGGATCACGCTGCTGACCTGCCGGTGAGTTTGGGAGATGTGGGGCATTTCGCTGCGACGCTCGCGGTCGTTGTCCTCGGCGTGTGGATCTTTGATCGAAGGCTGCCGGCCGGTGCGCTGCTGGGACCTGTCGTGCTGGGTAGTGTCCTGCACCTGACCGGGGTGCTCACTATCGTGCTGCCGCAGCCGCTGCTCGAGCTGGCCTACGGCGTTATCGGTACCTACGTCGGCTTGCGTTTCGATCGCGAGACGGTCCACAACATCGCGCGTGCCCTCGGCAAGATGATATTCGCCTCACTGGTATTGATCGCACTCTGCGCGCTGTCGGCCTGGCTGATGATGCTGTTGATGCACACCCAGTTCATCACCGCCTATTTGGGGACCAGCCCCGGTGGTCTTGATTCGATGACGATTATCGCCATCGATACCCATGCCGACGTGGGCTTGGTGGTGGCGTTGCAGACGTTGAGATTGTTTACCGTTGTCCTGGTCGGACCTGGGATGGCGCGGCTGGTGTCCCGCTTTGCGCGGCCTTCTCCGGTCTAGTCCAAGCTTCTGACCATTCCAAGCTCCCGTGGCAGCGCTGATTCCAAGCTCCATTGCCAGCGCTATCTCCAAGCTCCATTGCCAGCTTAATCCACACTCCACTGCCAACGCCTATGGGTGCCTTTCGAAGGCTTGGGCGCCGGCGTATGGCTGCGTACTCGGCTGACCCAGGCCCGGCGGGCTTCCCAGCGGATCAGATAGACGGTCTCGCCGTCGCGCAGGGGAGGGTTGGCAGGGTCGATAAGGACGGCCTCGAACCAGCGCGAGAGATGGAATACCTGCAGTTTTCCACTGACCGGGTGGGTGGCTACCTGGACGGCAGCTTCCGTACCTCTCTCGCCAGCGGGTGACATGGAGGTGGCGAGCCATGCGGGCAGGCGCAGTTCAAACGTCAGTACGAACAGCATCAGCAGCATGGAAAATGCCACCATCAAGTCGAGGTTAACTGACGTAACCGGCCACTCGATCCACGACGCCCATGCGATAGCGACGATGGCAAGTATGGCCGTGCGGGAAACGGACCGATAGATCAAGGCGAGCGAACACAGGCCCAGACACAGGACGATCCCTTCCAGCGTTGAATTGAGCCATTGTTCCATGAATCCCCCTACTGCTTTGACGCGATAGCCTCCGCAGGCCACTCGTCTTTTTTATACGATGCCTGGGAATCAGCCTTCTGTGGCTAGCCTGCTCAGCGTTGCCTAGCAGAATACGGACCGCAAGATCGGCTCTCCACCTCAGAACGGTAAACAATTGCTGTCTTACGTAGCGATCAATAGAGATTGCTAT
Organism: Salinicola halimionae; assembly: GCF_003206065.1. Taxonomy (GTDB): domain Bacteria; phylum Pseudomonadota; class Gammaproteobacteria; order Pseudomonadales; family Halomonadaceae; genus Salinicola; species Salinicola halimionae. The sequence goes on from NZ_PZJQ01000005.1 coordinate 242,982, forward strand.
TGCGATTTCCGCTCTGAAGAGAGGGTTCTTCTCGCCACGTCTTTCGACCCACTGTTCCAATCGCGCCATCGGGTTTGCGGACGATTCGGGTCTGCAGTATTTCTGATACGTCAACGTCACTTCTCATGCGGCCAAGTAGTCGCGATGTGGCAGACATCGTTCGCACACGACCTAGCAATCACGACAACGACAACGACAACGACAACGACAACGACAACGACGAGAGGCAGGCATGCAACGACAATCCTCCAACATTCAATATCGACAACAAGATGCCAGCTACTTCGAGCAGCGCGGGCTGAGCCGCTACGCTGGCCCCTGGTCTCTATGGGCGCTGGGCGTGGGAGCTGTAATATCCGGCCATTATTCGGGATGGAATCTGGGGCTATCGCTCGGTGGTTGGGGCGGCATGATGATCGCGACGGTCTTGATTGCGATCATGTATCTGGGGCTGACATTCTGTATCGCCGAAATGTCTCCAGCGCTACCGCACACCGGGGCGGCGTATTCGTTTGCCCGATCGTCGATGGGACCCTGGGGTGGCTTCATTACCGGATTGTGCGAGAACGTCGAGTACATTCTGACACCGGCGGTCATCGTCTTCTTCATCGGCTCCTATCTAGGCAGTATCTTCGAGACACCGGCGGCGATGCAGCCATTATGGTGGGTCATCGGCTACATCCTGTTCGTGGGCCTCAACATCATCGGCGTGGAGCTCTCCTTCAAGGTGACGTTGACGGTGACGCTGATGGCCCTGGCCGTGCTGGTGGTGTTCTGGATATCGGCCATTCCCAATATCGATTTCTCGGTCTGGGCGCTGAACATCGGCAGTGACGGCGAGCTGTTGGAAGGTGGCGGCGGGCCGTTCCTGCCCATGGGCATCAGCGGCGCGCTAGCGGCGATGCCCTTCGCGGTATGGCTGTTTCTCGCCATCGAGCAACTGCCGCTGGCCGCCGAGGAAGCCGTCGATCCCAAACGCGACATGCCCAAGGGCATCATTCTGGGCATGATCACGCTGATCGTCTCGGCATCGATGGTGCTGTTCTTGAACCCATCGCTGGTCGGTGTCGGTGCTTATGCGCTGGGCCAGAGTGGCGAGCCATTGCTGGACGGTTTCACGGCAATCTACGGTAGCGGTCTGGCCAAGGTGCTGGCGCTGGTGGCGATCATCGGGCTGATCTCGAGTTTCCACACCATCATCTTTGCCCAAGGGCGTCAGATCTACTCGCTCTCGCGCGCCGGTTATTTCCCGACCTGGTTGTCGGTCACGCACGGAACGCGCAAGACCCCGCATGTGGCGATGATCGCCGGTGCCTGTCTCGGTCTCGTCATCATGCTGGTGCTGTTCATCGGCCTGGGTATCGATCAGGGGTCGGCGGTTATCGGTGGCACGTTGCTCAACATGGCGGTGTTCGGTGCCATGTGTTCCTACATTGCCCAGGCCGCTTCATTCATTCTGCTGCGCAAGAATCGCGCCGACATCGTTCGACCCTACCGCAGCCCTTTCGGCGTGCCCGGGGCCTGGGTTACGATCGTCATCGCGCTGGTGACGCTGTTCTTCCAACTGAGCGACCCGACCTATCGTGTCGGCATCCTCGGAGTCATCGCGTGGTTTGCGGTGGCCATCTCCTACTTCGCCATCGTGGGCCGCCATCGGCTGATTCTGTCGCCGGAAGAGGAGTTCGCACTGGAGCAGCGCAAGCCAGGGGGCGCCGGCGCGACTGAGACAGTGTCGAGCGAGCCAAAGTCGTGATCGTACAGCGCCTCGCAGGCTGAGGGCCCTCCAACGCAAAAGCCCCGATCCAAGGATCAGGGCTTTGCTGTCTTTCAGGACGCGCCTAGGCGGCGCCCCCGATTCTTACAGCGCTTACTGCTGAGTCTTGAAGTACTTATCGTAGATTTCGTCATAGGTACCGTTCTGCTTCAGAGTCGCCAGCGCATCGTCGAAGCGATTGGCGAGATCCTTGTCGCGTGGGCGGAAAGCCATGCCGAAACCTTCGCCGAAATATTTCGCCGGCTCGCTGATCATGTCGCCAACGCTGACGTAATCACCGTCCTTGCTGTCCAGCAGGGTGGACTTGCCGACCGGGAAGTCGAGGAAGGCGATGTCGACGCGTCCGGCGTCCATGTCCAGCACCAGGTCGTCGGCCGTGGTATAGCGGCTGATATTGGCATCGTCGCCGTACATGTCGGTCACGTAGTTGTCCTGCAACGTGCCGCGCTGAACGCCGATGGTCTTGCCTTTCAATGACTCTGGATAGGTCGTTTCGATGCCACTGTCGGCAGTGGCGAACCACGCAGAGGGCGGCTTGATGTAAGGATCGGAGAACAGCACGGTTTCGCGACGTTCGTCGTTGATCGTCATCGACGACATGATGGCGTCGTACTTGCGTGCCAACAGCCCCGGAATGATGCCGTCCCAGGCTTGGACGACCCATTCACAGTCGGCCTTGATCTGTTTGCACATGGCGTTGCCGAGTTCGATATCGAAGCCGGTCAGTTCGCCGTCCGGAGTGCGATACTCCATCGGCTCGTAGGGCACATCGACGCCGATACGCAGCTGTTCGGTATCCTGGGCCTGGGCGACACCCGCGATCAGCGCGGCGCCGAGCAGGCTGGTAGTCAGCAGTTTTTTCATGGATCGCTTCTCTTTAGTGATACGTGTGTTCTTGTGTGTTGCGACTTGGTCCCGATTCGATGGCGACCCTATCTGGTCACGAACGCCCCGCGACTTCCAATGGACGACAACCGCAGCATAACGAAACCTTACACGATTGAATATCATCCCAGTCAACGGCTGATTCACGGCGCCAGTAGATACCCGCTTCGGTGGCTCTGATGACCGGCGATATCGGCGACGATCATCCCGGCCGTGGCCATTCGACGTTGGCTGCGCGCGTAGAACATGCCGGCCTGCGGTGCGTGAACCGGCTCGACGCGATCGCTGATCGGATCGATGATCTCGGCAATCAGCTGACCCGCCTCGACGGCGGTTCCCGGGGAGGCATGGAACACCAGCAGCCCGCCGATCGGCGCGTGCAGAAAGTCCATCGCCGCCAGCTCGGTGGGGGGATAGGCCAGCTCGGGCAGCGCGGGCGCCTCGCCGGCAATCAGGCCGAGATGTCGAAGCCAGTCAATGATCGCCTGGGCGTCGTTGTCGGCGAGGTGGTGATCGACGTCTCGCTGGCCGCGCAGTTCCAGCGTGACCGACTGGCAGCCGTAATCGATCGGAAAGCGCTCGCCGAAAGTCTGCTGCAGCTGTTCCCACACCAGCGTGAAGCACTCGTCGAACGATTGGCCGCCGGAATCGGTGGCCAGCATGTTGGCCTTGGAGCCGAAGTAGCGCGCTAGGGGCTCGAACACGGGCCACGCCGCGGGTGTGGTGTAGAGATGCTCCACGGCGTCGAAGTCGCAGTGCAGGTCGAGCACGAAATCGGCGCGGCAGGCCAGGCGCTGCAGAGTCAGCCGCATCGACTCGAGCGTGGTGGTCGGCCCAGTTGTCGCGAGAGCCGTGAGCAGTGCCGCCTCGAAGCGATCACGAATCACTTCACGGTTGTGCGCGATATCGTCGTTCAGCTCGGGTTCGAGCGCCTCGACGATGCTCTCGGTGACGCTGGCATAGCGGCGGTTGAAGTTGGTCAGGCTCTCGAAATCGTAGCGTCCCAGCGGCGTATCCATCAGCTGCTGATCCAGCCCCACCGGGTTGGCGACCGGCACGAGGGTCACGCGGCAGGCCAGCTGCCCCTGTGCCTCGAGTTCGGCCAAACGCTGTTTCAGGGTCCAGGCGACCAGCATGCCGGGTAGTTCGTCGGCGTGTAGCGCGCCCTGGACGTAGAGATGCCGCTCGGCATCCGCCGGGCCGAAATGAAAGCTGTCGATGTGGCGCTCGGTGCCGGGCACTGGGCTGATCAAGGCATGTTTCTGGTGTTCCACGACGCTTCCTCGGCTCGAGTATCGAAAAGCCCGAACGCTGGAATGACGACCAGCGTGCCGGGCGGATGATGGCGGGTTTACTTGGCGCAGTCCTGCTCGCTCGGACGTACCGACAGGTCGTAGTCGAAGTACTGATCCATCAGTTTGTCGAAAGTGCCGTCGGCATAGACTTCGCAGATCGCCTTGTCGAACTTCGCGGCCAGCGCCTTGTCGCGCTGACGGAACGCCATGGCGGCACCTTTACCGAAGATCGAAGTCGGCGTCTTGATGCTGTCACCGAGCTGCTTGTAGGGGCTGTTGTCCTTGCGGAAATCGATAGCGTCATTGGCGATCGGGAAGTCTTCGAACGTCAGATCGAGGCGACCGGATTTGAGATCGTTGACCACGTCCTGAGAAGAGCCGTAACGGTTGATATCGAGCACGTCGCCATATTCCTGGGTGACATAGACGTCACGGATGGTGCCACGCTGCACGCCGACGGAAAGCCCCTTGAGGGAGTCCTTGTCGTTGATATCGATATCGCGATCGCGGGCGGTGATCCAGACGCTCGGCGTGTTGTAGTAGGGCAGCGAGAACATGACCTGACGCTCGCGCTCCGGGGTGATTGCCATCGATGACAGAATGGCGTCGTACTTGCGCGCCAGCAGGCCGGGGATGATGCCGTCCCAGCTCTGCTCGACCCAGCTGCACTCGAGGTTGGCGCGAGCGCACAGCTCGTTGCCGAGATCGATTTCGAAACCTTCGAGCTGGCCGTCCGCATCGCGCATGACGAAGGGTTCGTAGGGCACGTCGATACCCAGGCGAATGGCGTCTTTCGGTTCGCTGTCCTGAGCAATCGCCTGGCTGGAAATCTGTCCGGCGAGAAGGCCGCCGACGATCAGGGCGCTGGTGATCCATTTGTTCATGAGGAATCCTCTCTTGTGATTGGTGACTTTTGATCAGTAACTTGGGATGAATGGCAGAGCGTCGGGCGGTGACCCCTTTGGAGATCAGTCGCTCGCGATCAGCTTCCGCGAGGGCGTAGATGCGCCAGAAGTCTTTTCTCCAGCCTGCGGAACACGAACATGATACTGAAGGTCAGGCAGAGGTAGATCAGCGCGACGAAGATGAACGCATCGAACGGCGCGTAGAAGCGGGCATAGACATAGTAGGCCGCGCCGGTCAGATCCATGATCGTGACGACGCTTGCCACCGCGCTGGCATGCAGCATGAAGATCACTTCATTGCCATAGGCCGGCAGGGCGCGACGAAAGGCGCTGGGCAGAATGATGCGTCGCATCATCAGCTTGCGCGACATGCCATAGGCGCGCGCTGCCTCGATTTCGCCCTTGGCGGTATTCTTGATCGCGCCGTGGAAGATCTCGGTGGTGTAGGCCGTCGTGTTGAGCGTGAACGCGATCAGCGCCGGGAAGAACGCCTGCTTGAACACCACCCAGAAGATACTGTCCTGAATGCCGTCGAAGAAAACGACGCCGTAGTAGACCAGATAAAGCTGGATCAACAGCGGCGTGCCGCGGAAAACATAGGTGTAGGCGTATATCGGCAGCTTGATCCAGCGCCGTTTCGAACCCCGACCGATGGCCAGCGGTACCGCCAGGACGATGCCCAGCAGCAGGCATAGAAAGACCAACTGCACCGTGGTGACGAGGCCGCCCCAGTAAAAACTCAGCGTATTGGCCGTAAAGATCGTGTTGCCGGACAGCAGCTCGGTGAACCAGCCGTTCAATTGTTCCATTCGCTGGACTCCCCGAAGCCTGTGTTGTAACGCTTGGTCAACTTGGCGAAGCCCCACTCGGAAAGCGTGGCGATCAGCAGATAGACCATCGCGACCGGAATCATGAACATGAACGGCTCATGCGTGGCCTTGGTCGCCTCGGCGGCAACGCGGACCATATCGGTCAGGCCGATGATCGAGACCAGCGCGGTGGTCTTGAGCAATACCATCCAGTTATTGCCGATCCCCGGCAGTGCATGGCGCATCATCAGCGGGAAGCGTACGTGCCGAAAAGCGAGCAATGGGCTCATGCCGTAGGCGCGTGCGGCTTCCATCTGACCCTCTTCCACCGCCTGAAAGGCACCGCGGAAGGTTTCGCCCATGTAGGCCCCGAAAATCAGGCCGATGGTGATGACCCCCGCGACGAAGGCGTTGACGTTGATGAAGATATCGATATCGAAGGCGTAATAGAGCTGATCGGTGAGCATGTTGATGCCGATCTGGCCGCCATAGAACAGCAGCATCATCAGCACCAGATCCGGCACGCCACGCACCAGCGTGGTGTAGAGCGTACCGACGGCGTGGATGAGCCGATTGCGCGACAGCTTGGCGCTGGCGGTCAACAGCCCCAGGATGACTGCCAGTATCAGCGAAAGCACGGCCAGCTCGATGGTGACCAGAGCCCCCTCGAGCAGGCGCGGGCCGTAGCCTTGCAGGTCGATCATGATGGAATCCGCCTCAGTGCTTGGGCGCCAGGAACTGGCGCAGGCGCTCGGAGCGCGGGTTGTCGAGAACGTCGGCTGGCGCTCCGGTCTCTTCCACCACGCCCTGGTGCAGGTAGATCACCTGACTGGAAACGTCCCGGGCGAAAGCGATCTCATGGGTGACCAGAATCATGGTACGGCCCTCGTCGGCGAGACCGCGCATGACCTTGAGCACGTCGCCGACCAGTTCCGGGTCGAGTGCCGAGGTCGGTTCGTCGAACAGCATGACTTCCGGATCCATCGCCAGGGCGCGGGCGATGGCGCCACGCTGCTGCTGGCCGCCGGACATCTGGGTCGGGTAGTAGTCGGCGCGATCCAGCAGGCCGACGCGATCTAGCAGCGCGCGAGCATCGTCGATCGCCTGTTTCTTGGGTTTCTTGAGCACGTAGACGGGAGCTTCGATGACGTTTTCGAGCAGCGTCATGTGCGACCAGAGATTGAAATTCTGGAACACCATCGAGAGCTTGGCGCGGATCCGCTCGACCTGTTTCCAGTCAGCCGGTTCACGGCCCTGTTTGGTGGCGCGAAAATTGATCGCCTCGTTGTGAACGATCAGTTCGCCTTCGTCGGGCTGTTCCAGCAGGTTCATGCAGCGGAGAAAGGTGCTTTTCCCGGAGCCCGAAGCACCGATCAGCGTGATGACGTCGCCCTTCTGCGCCTGGAGAGAGATCCCCTTGAGTACCTCGACGTCGCCGAAGCGCTTCTTGATGCCCTGTGCTTCCAGGGGGATGGGGGTCGCGGCCATGATGTTGTCCACCGAGTGGGTTGGCTGGCTGGCGGGGAGATGCCTGGCGTCTGATGGCCCGTGTTGCTGTTGATCGTGCCATCGTTCGAAGGTGCTGGCGACGCCGACTCCCCGGCGAAAAATCCGGCGATTCTAGCAGTTTCGCCGTTAGGTTCCAGACAAGGCCGGATTCAAGCGGCAGCGCGGCGGGACGGTGAGGGGGTAATCGAATGGTAACTTATTGTTCATCTTAAGAAACTCCTGAGCAGTCTTGTCGTTGTTGATCTATTCGTCGTTGGTCGAATCGTTGGCCTTGGAATCGTTGATCATGGAATCGTCGGTGACCCCGTCATCGATCGATGCCAGGGCCATCACGGTGAATCGGGTGGCGCACACGGGCGGACCAGCAACGCCGCCCGCGCATTCAGCTCGACGTTCGCATTGGGAAAGACCACCGAGAGCGGTGCATCCTGCACGATGAAAGGCCCGCGCTGTTCACCCTCGGCAAGCGTTTCGCCGATGGGGAACTCGGTGAAGTTGGCGACGTTCTCGGCAAACGCGAGGCGGAAAGCGTCGCTCGTGCGCATCAGTTCGTGAGCGACCTGAAAGAAGCGAAGATCGCCAAGCTCTTCGCTCGAGAACCAGCGCCCTTCCGCGAGGGCGGCAAGCCAGCTGCGCATATCACTCAAAGCGTCGAGATCGTTGTCACCAAAAGGACGCACCTTGCCTAGTTCCAGAGTATAGGCTTCGGCCGCGTGGTAATGGCGTGAATAGTGGGAAAAGGTCCAGCTGTGCTGATGCTGGAGCAACACGGCCTGCATGCCTGCTGCTGCCAGCGATTGCCAACTCGACGAGGGCTGTGTCTCGGTATAGGGGACGACGGCAAAGCGCGGATAACGGCTGTCACGAATGGCGGTATGCATGTCGAGATGCAGCGGTCGATCGGGATGTCTTGCAAAAAAATCGTCGACGGATTGCATCAGCGTTCTGGCACGATCCGGCTCGCCGCCCGCCAGATCGAGGTCCCGCTGGAACAGACGATTGAGATTGGTAGTGACGAAGCGGCTCTGCGCGCGGATCGAAGGGATGTTGCCGAGAATGACCAGCACCGGCGCGCCCAGCGTAAGGCGCCCGGTCTCGAGAGCCGCGAGTAGCTCGCCGACCAGTTCGATGGGGGCTGTCTCGTTGCCATGAATGCCGGCGGATATCACCACGCTGCGCGCATCCTTGGCGACGGTATCCGGCGTCAGCTCGAGGATGCCCTCGCCATGGATTCGGTAGCGGCCGCCGGGCAGACGACCCTGCTCCATGGCATCATGAGGGGATGGCCCGGTGCTGTCGTTCAGCGCCGATGCTTCGTCCAGGGTTGCCGCGAGCCACTTATCCAGCATGATGCGCTCGCAGCGCCGGAAACGCTTGAATGACGAACGAGGGCAAGGGGAGCAATAAGTTCGGCACGGTAGACTCTCGCCGATTTTCGGCTGCTATCAATGAGCGGCCAGCTTACCCCGTTGGCGGTCTCCGGCAAGTCGCCTCGTCGATACGCTGAAAAAACGCGGTACGATCATGAAAGCGCAGTTCTTGAAATTTTGGCTGTGAAGTCTTTTTTCCTGTCTTCCGTTACGGGAAGGCGTCTTGCGGTGTTTGATCCGGCTAGCCGGATCCATGCACCACTCGCTCAGGAGTCCGTCAGGCTTCAGGCAAGCCCACGGGTTCCGGTATAGAGGGTGTAGATCGAACGGCTGGCGGTCATCAACAGCCGGTTGCGATGCTCGCCGACGAAACACAGGTTGGCGCACACCTCCGGCAACAGGATTCTGCCGATTCGATCTCCGTTGGGTGCAAAGATCGATACGCCATCATGACCCTTGCCACCCGAAACCGCGGCCCAGAGATTGTCGTCCTGGTCGAGAGTGATGCCATCGTAGGTTTCGGTGTCCTTGCTCGACACCACGGTTTCGTGGTTGCTGAGCGATTGGCCATCCTGAGAGAGCGCCCAGCGTGACACCGTCGCCGGCCGATCCGGAAAATGTGAAGGCGCGGTATCGCTGACGTAGAGCCGGCGCTTGTCGCTGGATAGTGCAATACCGTTGGGTTTGCCCGGTTCGTCGGTCAACAGCTTGGGCGCGTCCAGCGTGTCGTCGATGTAGTAAACCGCCGGTTTGAGCGCCAGAGGACGCTTTTCGCCTTCATAATCGACGTGGGCGCCGTATCCGGGGTCGGTGAAGATCACGCCATCGTTGGGCAGAACTACCAGATCGTTGGGCGCGTTCAGGCGCTTGCCCTGAAAGTGACTGGCCAGCACGGTCGTGGTGCCATTCCATTCATAACGCACGACTCGCGCTGGCGAATGTTCGCAGGCGATCAGGCGGCCATGATGATCGAACGCGTTGCCGTTGGAGTGACCGACGCCTTCGCGCAGCACGCTGACCTGGCCGGTCATCTCGTCCCAGCGCATCTGCCGGGCACGGGGAATATCGCTGAAGACGGCGTAGCGGCCGACCGCGTTCCAGGCTGGGCCTTCCAGCCACAGGCCGTCCGACCAGTGACGCTCGAGCGGAGTATTGAAGAGGTAATAAGGTTTGAAACGGTCATCCAGCACCTGCCAGGCCTCGTCCGGATAGCGAGCGGGAGGCGCGCCAGTCGTCTGAGCGAGAAGGCCGGGCGAGAAAGCAACGGCTGCGCCGATCAAGGCAGAATTGCGCAGTAGCTGTCGACGATCGAGGGTCATTGGCAGGCTCCGAGTCAGAATGCTGTACCCACTATAGAACGCTTGCCGGAGGGTGCGAGATAGGAGCCTTGAACGTCGACCAAAGCATGAGCGTCCGGTTCAGCCGGACACTTCTCCGATATTGCCGGTTCGCTGGCAGGTTTCCGGATCCTGGGAGACCTGAACCAGTTCATCGACCGGGAACTCGAGTTCGCGTGCCTGAGAGATCAGAGCCGCATACGTGGGTTCGTCCAGCGTCGGGTCTCGTGAAAGTATCCACAGGTAGTCTCGGTCCGGTCCTGCGACGAGTGCATGTTGATAACTATCGTCCAGCGACAGCACGCTATAGCCCGCGTAAAACGGGCCGAAGAAGCTGACCTTGAGATGGGCGACACTGGGATCGCCGACGAAACTGGCTTGACCCTCGGCACTTTCCCAGCGCTGCTCGACCGGATCGTAGCCGCGATTGATGACGCGAATATCGCCATCGTCACGACGGCTGTAATCAGCGGTGACGCATTCGAGTCCCTCTTCGAAACCGTGGTCCAGGCGGGCGATCTCGTACCACTGACCCAGATAATGGTCGATCTGGAAGTCGCTGACCGGCTGCGTTCCCTCGGGGATGCCCGTGCACCCAGCCAATAACGTGAACGGCGCAAGCCAGGTCAGACGGGAATAATGCGGGAGTTTTGTTGGCAACAGCATGAATATCTTTCCTTTTACGGCTGTTGCTGAGAGTTCCTCGATGAGAAAAAGTTGCATCCGATATCGCCGGATCCTGAGGGAAAAGCGCGACGACCGCTCTGGCTGGAGCGGTCGAGAGGTGTCCGTCATTCAGTTGGCTTCTCGGGCTTCCATTTCCTGCCGATAGGTCTTGGCCAGGGCAACTTTCTTTGCATCGTCCAAGGCCCGGCCTGCCAGCTGGAAAACTTCCTGCTCCTCTTCATCGAGATGATGCGTCACCAGATCCTGGAGCTTCTTGGCGCTGGCCAGCCAGCCGGGAGAGTCGTATTCGGTGCCTTCCAGCGCCTCGATCAGCTCGTCGATCTCGTGATGCTCGGCAACGCTGTGACGCGCCTTCTCCTGCGTCATGTCGTGCTCCATCATCGGAATGTAGAGCGCGCGCTCTTCCGCGACGGCATGATTCTCGAGCTCGGCGCGCAGACGCTTGAACAGCTCGTCGCGACCTTCGCTGTCGCCGTGGGTCTTGACCAGCAGGTCCAGCAGGCGGCGCTGCTTGTCGTGGCTCTCACGCAGGTCTTCAAAAAGCGTCATCTTCTTCATCCTTGTATCACGGTCCTGGCGGGTGTCGGCAACGGGTCAGGGCCGCTGCCACAGACAAGGTTAGGTGATATGGGCAGCGGCTGCTAAATCCTTCATGACTATCCTGTCGCGAGGGCAGTTACGGCTTAAGTCGGATGTCCATGGCTCTCCAATTGTGGTTATTTACGTCAATAATATTATCAATAATATTGACGACGAGGGTGCCATGGCAGACGAGCCTAATAACGAGCAGCACGGCGAGCAAAACGACAAGCCGGATGACGAGCGGCAGACCGGGCTCAATCAGGGTCTGGTCAACTATGGCGACGCCGGATTTTCGCTGTTTCTACGCAAGGCGTTCATCAAGGGGGCGGGTTACAGCGATGATGCGCTCAACCGTACTATCGTCGGCATCGCCAACACGGGGAGCGGCTACAACCCCTGTCATGGCAACATGCCGCAACTGATCGAGGCAGTGAAACGCGGGGTGATGCTGGAGGGTGGACTGCCGATCGAATTCCCCACCATCTCGATCGCCGAGAGTTTTTCCACGCCCACCAGCATGTACCTGCGCAACCTGATGTCGATGGATACCGAGGAGATGATTCGGGCCCAGCCGATGGACTCGGTGGTGCTGATCGGCGGCTGCGACAAGACGGTGCCCGCCCAGTTGATGGGCGCCGCTTCGGCCAATCTACCCATGCTCGAGCTGGTGACCGGCGCGATGCTGACCAGTGGCCACCGTGGCGTCCGCGTGGGCGCGTGCACCGACTGTCGTCGCTACTGGGGCATGTATCGTGGCCAGGAGATCGACGATCAGGAGATCGAAGAGGTCAACGCCAAACTGGTCGGCAGTGTCGGCACCTGCTCGGTCATGGGGACGGCCAGCACCATGGCGTGTATCAGCGAAGCGCTGGGCATCGCCTTGCCGGGCAGCGCCTCGCCGCCAGCGGTGACTGCGGATCGCATGCGCGTCGCCGAGGCGACGGGTCGGCAAGCCGTGATCAACGCGCGAGCCCGTGTGACGCCGGACAAGATCCTGACCGAAAAAGCGTTCGAGAATGCGCTGCGGGTGTTGCTGGCAATCGGCGGTTCGACCAACGGTATCATTCATCTGACCGCTATCGCCGGACGTATGGGCATTGATATCGATCTCGCGGCTTTCGATCGCATGAGTCGAGAGACGCCGGTGCTGGTCGATCTCAAGCCGTCGGGCCAACATTATATGGAGGATCTGCATCGTGCCGGCGGGTTGCCGACCGTACTGCGCGAATTGAAACCGCTGTTGCATCTCGACGCCATGACCGTAACTGGCCGCACGCTGGGAGAAGAGATCGATGCGGTGCCGACGTTCGAGCAGCAGGTGGTGCACCGATTCGATTCTCCGCTCTATCCGGCGGGGGGGATCGCCTTCGTGCGCGGCAACCTGGCGCCGGATGGCGCGATCATCAAGCAGTCGGCGGCCGATGCCAGACTGATGGAGCATGAAGGGCGCGCGGTGGTGTTCGAAGACGCCGAGGACATGGCCGCGCGCATCGACGATCCCGAGCTGGACGTAACACCGGAGGACGTTCTCGTGCTCAAGCGGATCGGCCCAGTTGGGGCACCGGGTATGCCCGAAGCGGGTTATCTGCCGATCCCGCGCAAGCTGGCGCGGCAAGGCGTGCGCGACATGCTACGAATCTCCGACGGCCGCATGAGCGGCACGGCGGCGGGCTCCATCGTGCTGCACGTGACGCCGGAAGCCGCCTTGGGCGGGCCACTGGCACTGGTCGAGAACGGTGACAGGATTCGTCTGAGTGTGAGCGAAAGACGACTGGAGCTGCTAGTCGACGACGCAGAACTTGCACGTCGTCGGGAAGGCTGGAGACCGATTGCCCTGACTGCCGAGCGGGGGTATCGCAAGCTGTTTCTCGAGCAGATAACTCAGGCGGATCAAGGCTGCGATTTCACCTTCCTGCGCCCGCCGAACATCCAGCGCCGCGTACCAAAATGATGGGGGCCGCGCTTGTGGCGGCCCTTCAGTCAGTTTCGAATATGCAATTCTTGCGAGCCGGGTTCTGACGACTCGGTTCTTTCACGCGCTGAGCCCTCAGCCGCCTTCTCTGAGCCGATAGAGATGCAGATAACGCTCTTTCGACGGTTGGAGATGTCGGTAGCAAAGGCGATGCAGTTCGGCGCGATCCTGCCGCTCGAGCGCGTCGATCATGGCGAGGTGTTCGTCGCGAGCGAGCAGGATGGACTGTCGGTCGGTGGTACCGATGAAACGAATGGCATGCGCCTTCTGGGCGAACTCGTTGATCGTGTCAGACAGATACTCGTTGCCGCAGGCCGCGAACAGCGTGCGGTGGAAGGCGATGTTTTGATGGAACACCGCGCTTAGGTCTCCGTTCTCCACGGCCGCGCTGTGCTGTGCCTGAATCGCAGTCAGTTCGTTGATCAGCGAGGAGGGAGCCGGCATCGGAATACGGTCGGCGGCCGCCTCTTCCAGCAGTTCACGCATGACGTAGATCCCCTCGACCTCGTCTGGCGTATAGGATTTGACGAAAGCACCACGATTCTTGATGCGTTCCACCAGTCCGGCGTTCTCGAGCTGAAATAGCGCCTGACGCACCACATGGCGCTTGCCGGCGAAGCGTTGCATCAAGTCTTCCTCGACCAGCCGCTCCTTCGGGTGCGCCCGATTCAGCACGATATCCTCTTCGATGGCCGAGACGATATCGGCGACGCTCACCGCCTCGGCGATCATCTCAGTGTTTTCGTCGGCGAGGCGTCGGCCAGTGTCGGCGGTGGTGGGTTTGGCGATGTCTCGCTTTGGCATGAACGTGTTCCCGTCATGATGAAATTTCCGGCACTCGGTCCGTCATTGTCTTCAGCAGGGCGGGGGTGGAGCAAGTGCCTCGCCTCTGCGTGAGAGAACCTTGTTTGCAGAAATGCTGATTGCAGAATCGATTCTTCCCATCGATATCTCGAATAAGGCTCATTTTGCAGCCGTTGCCGACATTTTGTACGACGTTAGTGCTTTAGTCTCTATTGTTGTCAAGATTATTGACAATATGATTGATAAATTACTACGTTCTCTCTGGCACGACAACGACGACCCAGCACGAAGACGATCAAGCACGACAACGATAAACAGACTCCGTCAGAGAGGAATCGATCATGCACGCCAAAGCCCTTCGCCACTGGCTAACGATCACCGCCATGGCCATCAGTCTCTCCCCCTTGGCGCAAGCCGCCGATTACGTGGGCGGTGACGAGATCACCGTACTGCAGGGATTCAAACCCGGGGGTGGTAGTGATGCCCTGGCTCAGCTTGTGCAGCCGCGCCTGAGCGAGATCCTCGGTGTCGACTTCGTCAATGAGTACATGCCGGGCGCCACTGGCGCCATTGCCTGGACTCGATTGGCCAAACAGTCGCCCAAGAATGGCGGCACCATCAGCATCACCAACACGCCGATGCTGATGACCAACTACATCATGAACGATGCCATCACCTATAAGACCGATGAGTTGACCCCGATCGCCAATGTGGTCACTGACCCGGGCATCGTCGTCGTCAATGCCGACAGTCCTTATCAGACCATCGAGGATCTTTTCGAGGATGCCGAGCAGAATCCAGGCACGGTAACCATCGGCAACTCCGGCGTGGGGGGGGACGATTTCTTTACCACCATTCTGCTCGAGCAGGCCAAGGGTCTGTCGCTCAAGAAGGTTCCGTTCCAAGGTGACGGCCCCTCCGCGACGGCGGCCATGGGCGGCAAGATCGATGCCAGCTTCAACAACGTCGGCAACGTCTACGGCCAGATTCAGTCCGGTAACTTGCGCGCACTGGCCGTCTTCTCCGAGAAGCGTCTGACCAGCCTGCCTGACGTACCGACCATGAAAGAGAAGGGCGTTGATGTGGTAGCGGGCTCTTCGCGTGGTTACAGCGCACCGGCGGGCATTCCCGACGAGGCCCGTCAGCAGTTGATCGAGGCATTCGAGACCCTGGCCAAGGATCCCGATTTCCAGGCCCAGGCGGAAAAGCGTGCCATGAATCTCGACGTCGTTACCGGCGATGACTACCGCGCCATGATCGACCAGATGGAAAGCGACTATCGCGGCATCTGGGAATCGGTCAAGGACGAAGTCGGCCGCTGAGTGGCTGACGAACTATCGAGGAGGAGGACGCCATGAATGTCAGTCGTTTGCTGCTGGGGGTGTTTGGCATCGCCTTGGCCGGCGTCTTCTTCTTCGATGCCAGCCAGTACCCTCGGGCCGCCGCCCAGATGCCGATGATCTATGCGGTGGCCGTGGCGCTGCTGTCGTTGGCGATGGTCGCCAGCGAGCTGCGGTTTCAGCGTCGTGCATCGGCCTACCGTGAAACGGGAACGACCAAGGTGCATGACGCCGTAGCGTCGGATGAAGCGAACGACGCGTCGCCGGCGCCTCGGCGCTGGGCGGCGGTCGCTGCCATTTTTCTGCTGGCGGTGGCGTATGTTGCGGTGATGACGACGCTCGGCTACGTGCTTGCCACGGCGCTGTTCATGGCCCTGGCGCTGGCGATTCTGCGCACCGTGAAGTGGACCTTCGCGCTGATCGGGGGCGCGGTCCTGATCGGCATGGTCTGTCTGGTGTTCGTGCAGTTCCTGGGCCTGCCGATTCCGCTGCTGCCAAGCTTTTTATAAGTGTTCATCAAAGAGAGCTTGTAAGCATTCGCCACAACCGGCGGCCCACGTTGCTCAAATCGAGCGCAGGAGAGTAGACGCGCATGGATTCCTCTTTGGTAATGATCGGCCTGGCCAATGTGCTAAGCGTCAACAACATTGCCTGCATCCTCGGCGGCACGCTGCTGGGGCTGTTCGTCGGGGCAATGCCGGGGCTTTCGGCGACGATGGCGTTGGCTTTGCTGTTGCCGCTGACGTTCAGCTTCGATCCGGCGACAGGGCTGAGCATGCTGGCCTCGCTCTACGTCGGAGCCTCTTACGGTGGCTCCATCGCCGCGATTCTGCTGCGCACGCCCGGAACACCATCGGCGGCGGCGACCGTCCTCGATGGCTTTCCGTTGTCGCAGCAGGGCCGTGCCGGCGAGGCGCTGGGGGTGTCGCTGTTCGCGTCGTTCTTCGGCGGGCTGCTGAGTGGCATCGCGTTGCTGACGGCGGCGCCGCTACTCGGCACGCTGGTGCTCGAGTTCGGTCCGATCGAGCTGTTCGCGATTGCCGTGCTGGGCATCACGATCATCGGCTCGCTGGCTCAGGGTTCGGTCATCAGTGGCTTGCTCTCCGGCGGGTTGGGGCTGTTGCTCAGCACGGTCGGGATGGACCTCACCACCGGCACGCCGCGCATGACCTTCGACCAGATCAATCTGTTCGGCGGGATCGATTTCACGGTGGCATTGATCGGGCTGTTCTCGGTGCCACAGGCGCTGACCCTGATCGAGAACTCCCATCAGGGTGGCAAGGTGGCCAGCCGCATTACTGACCGGCTGATGCCGCGGTGGAGCACCATCAAGCAATTGATGCCCAATATCCTGCGCTCCAGCGGTATCGGTATCGTCGTGGGGCTGATTCCCGGCACCGGTGGCGATACTGCCAGCTGGTTTGCCTATAACGAGGCCAAGCGCTTCGCCAAGGACAAGAGCCAGTTCGGTAAAGGTGATATCGCCGGGGTCGCTGCGCCGGAGTCTGCCAATAATGCGGTCGTCGGTGGCGCACTGATTCCCACCATCGCATTGGGGATACCGGGAAGCTCCTCCACGGCGATTCTGCTGGGGGCGCTGATGGTGCAGGGCATTCTTCCAGGTCCCAATCTGCTGACCGATTATGGCGATGTCACCTATACCCTGATCTGGGCGGTGATTCTCGCCAACATCGCGCTGCTGGTGGTGGGGTTGGCGTTCACCAAGATGAGCGTGTCGGTTACCAAGATTCCTGATGGCTTCATTGCCTGCGCGATTCTGACGCTCTGCATCATTGGCGCCTTCGCCATCAACAACAGTCTGTTCGATGTCGGGCTCATGCTGGGCTTCGGTCTGTTTGGCTATTGGATGAGCAAGGCCGGCGTCTCGCCGGCGCCGATGGTGATCGGCCTGATTCTGGGACCGGTGATGGAAATCAGCTTCCAGCAGTCGATGCTGATCGGCAACGACAGCTTCGGTGTCTTCCTGGAAAGTCCGATCGCCACGGTTCTGCTGATTCTGGCGCTGCTTTCGATACTCCAGGCAACGCCTGTCTTCCGCTGGCTGCGTATGCCGTTCAAGCGTCGCCTGAAACAGGGCTGATCCGTCTGGATTCGTCCCCTCTATTTTGCCTACGACTCTTGGGAGAAACGATCGATGGCCAGAATTACCGATGTGCAGGCGCGTACGGTCAATGTCGCGCTGGATAACCCGACCAGTTTTTCCAATCGACAGGTATTCAAGCGCGACTATGCGCTGGTCAAGGTGACTGGCGACGACGGCGTCAGCGGCATTGGCTTCTGCTATGGCGGCAACAACGCCGGCCATCTGGTGACGCAGGCAGTGCGCGATCTGCTCAAGCCCGTACTGATGGGGCAGGATACCCATCGTGTCGAAGGGCTGTGGCAGGAGATGTACCAGGAAAGCTTGCTCCATGGTCGCACCGGTTCGGTGATGCGCGCCTTGAGCATTCTCGATGTGGCTCTGTGGGACCGCAATGCCCGCGCCGCCAGCCTGCCCCTTTACAAGTTTCTTGGCGCCAGTGACGAAGAGAGTGTGGCGGCCTATGCCAGCGGTGGTTATTACCTCGAGGGCAAGACGCCGGCCAAGCTGGCGGAGGAGATGACGGGCTACGTCGACAAGGGCTTCAAGGCGGTCAAGATGAAAGTGGGGCGCGAAGATCTGGCCGGCGAAGAGGCGCGGCTGGCGGCCGTTCGCGAAGCCATCGGTCCCGACGTGCTGCTGATGATGGATGCCAACAATGCCTGGCGCGATCTTCCTTCGGCCCTGGCATTCGCGCGGATGGCCGAGCCCTATTCCCCCTACTGGATCGAAGAGCCGTTCAGTCCCGACGATATCGACAATCACCGTCGTCTCGCCGAGCGCACGCCGATCCCGGTGGCGACAGGCGAGATCGAAGCCGGTCGCTGGCGGTTCAAGGAGCTGCTGGACAAGGAAGCGGCGATGATTCTGCAGACCGACGCTGCGGTCTGCGGCGGGGTGACGGAATTCCGTCGTATCGCGGCCACGGCGGCCAGTTATGGCGTGGAAATCTGCCCGCACTGGTTCCATGATCTTCACGTGCATCTGGTCGGTTCGACGCCGAATGCACCTTTCGTCGAATTCTTCGCCGACGATCAAGTGCTTAACTTTCGTAGGCTGATCGATACGCAACTGACCTTCCGCGAGGGGCGCCTGCATCTACCGCAGACGCCGGGATTGGGATTCGACTTCGACGAAGACGCATTATCCCGCTACGCCGTCGAGCCCTGGTCCTGATTCGATCGCTATCGGACGGCGGACCACGGTCCACGGTTTTCACTGCCTGTCATACGGTTTTTACATTTGCCCAGCCAGAGGTCAGCACCCATGTCGCCGAATGCGCCCTGCGGTACCGTACTCTCACCGGTCATCACGCCTTTTCGCGATGATCTTTCCCCTGATGCGGCGCGCTTCGTCGATCATTGCCGCTGGCTGATGGCCAACGATGTCGGTCTGGCAATCTTCGGCACCAATTCCGAGGCTAACTCGCTGTCGGTGCAGGAAAGAGTCGGCCTGCTCGACCAGCTGGTCGCGGCGGGACTCGATACCTCCCGACTGATGCCGGGAACCGGCTGCTGCTCGATACCCGACAGCGTGACCCTGACCCGACATGCCGTCAGTCAAGGAGTCGGGGGCGTGTTGATGCTGCCGCCTTTCTACTACAAGGGCGTTTCGGAAGAGGGGCTGTTTCGGTTCTACTCCGAGGTGATCGAACGCGTCGGCGATGACCGGCTGCGGCTCTACCTCTATCACATTCCGCCGGTCGCCCAGGTGCCCATCGGCCTGGGCCTGATCGAACGCTTGCTGAAGCGTTATCCCGAGGTCGTGGCGGGAATCAAGGACAGCTCCGGCGACTGGGCAAATACTCAGGCTGTCATCGATGCCTTCGGCACGCAGGGGTTCCGTGTCTATGCCGGTAGCGAGCGCTTCCTACTGCCAACGTTGCGAGCTGGCGGCGCCGGCTGTATCAGCGCCACGGCCAACGTCAATCCCCGCGCGATTTCGGCACTGGGCGGCAGTTGGCAACAGGAAGACGCCGATGCGCGTCAGCAGGCGCTCAACGAGATTCGGGATATCTTCGAGAGCGTGCCGATGATTCCGGCGCTCAAGGCCGCGACGGCGCATTTCAGCGGTGACCCCGCCTGGGACCGTCTGCGCCCACCGTTGATCTCCCTTGACGACAGTCAGCGCGACACGTTGCTGGCAGCGCTGACGCAGTGCGGTTTCGCGATGCCAGGCCTGGCAAGATAATCGCTACCCTCGTATCGTCGATTTCCTCTCTCCCGCGATTAAGGATCGCCCGTGACGCGCCAACAACGCCGCTTGTCCCGTATACGTAATTTCCTGGACCTCGAACGCGCCGGCAAACGCCATCTTCCCCGGCCGCTTCACGGATACGTTGCCAACGCGGCGGAAGACGGTAAAAGCCTGGCTGCCAATCGCGCGGCCTTCGACGACTACAGTTTCCTGCCGCGGGCGCTGACCGATGTCTCCCGCATCTCGCTTGAAACCGAACTGCTGGGCAAGCGCTACGCCGCCCCGTTCGGTATCGCTCCCATGGGAATCAGCGCGCTTTCCGCTTACCGAGGTGATCTGGTGATGGCTAGAGCGGCGGCTCAGGCCGGTGTGCCGATGATCATGAGCGGCTCGTCGCTGATCCCGATGGAAGAGGTGGCCAGAATCGAGGGCGCGGATTGGTTCCAGGCCTATCTGCCAGGGGATCGGCCCGGGATCGAGGCGTTGATTGCTCGCATTCAGCGAGCGGGCTTTCGCAATCTGGTCATCACCGTCGATTACGCCGTACCGCCCAATCCGGACAACAACCGACGCAGCGGTTTTTCATCACCGATCCGCCCGAGTGTTCGCCTGGCACTGGATGGGCTGGTCAAACCGCGTTGGCTCTACGAAACGTTTTACAAGACGCTTCGTCATCACGGCATTCCGCATTTCGAAAACAATCACGCGACCCGGGGAATCCCGGTCATCTCGCGCCACGTCAATCGCGACTTTTCAGGGCGCACGCATCTCGACTGGGATTATCTCGCGATGGTGCGAGAACGCTGGCCGGGCAACCTGATCGTCAAGGGCATCCTGCATCCCGAGGATGCCAGGCGCGCCAAGGCGCAAGGCGTCGACGCCATCATCGTGTCCAACCATGGCGGCAGGCAGCTGGACGGCACGATAGCACCCCTACGTATACTTCCCGAAGTGATCGACGCGGTCGGAGACTTTCCTGTCATGATCGATAGCGGCTTCCGACGCGGTACCGATGTTCTGAAAGCCTTGGCCTTGGGCGCTCGCTTCGTCTTCTTCGGCCGTCCCTTCAATTACGCGGCTGCCTACGCCGGCGAAGCCGGCGTCAGTCATGCGATCCGATTGATGCAGGACGAGATCACGCGGGACATGGCTCTTCTCGGCATCACGGAAATCCGGCAAATGGATATGAGTCGCATGCGAACAGCTCGTGAGTGACCCTCTTTACGACATCCCATATCGTCGACTGTCGCCAAATGGCATCAATGACTAATATGACAGGTGGGCGATCTGCAACGATATGAGTATGCTGTGAAATAAGTCGCCTGAGGTGGTCGGACGTTGCCGCGGATTGCGTGCGCCAGGATCAGGTGGCGAATAACGACGTAACGCCAGGGAACAGCTATTGACTGGAGGTGAAGTCTGGTGGCTTATCCAGCGAGATAACAATCGTTGCTGACGCTATTCCTGACATGCCAGATGCCCCAATCTGCCACACTGTGCGATGAACTGAAGTACCGTCGTTCGGTATCCTTCAGATTGAGTCGATTTCGAATCGGGGTTTGTCTTTGACGATGGCAATGACAAAAGCACGCGTGTCACGGGGGCATGACGCATGCGGCGGATGCTGACCGGAGGCCTATTGCTACTCGCGCTTGTCTCGTTCGGCAGCCGCGGAGATGAGTTGGCGGTCATCATTATTGCCAATCCCGCTGTGCAGCAATCTTCCCTGCCGCTGGAAACGCTCAGGGCCGTCTTCGCGATGCGGCAAAGAACTCTGCCTGGCGGGCAAGCCGTACACGTCTTCGTCCTGCCCGATGACAATCCGGTTCATGAAGAATTTTCCAAGAAAATCTTGGGTGTTTATCCGCATCAATTACGATTGGCCTGGGACCGCGCGGTGTTTTCCGGAACGGGGCAGGCGCCCAACGAGGTTGAAGACGAGGCGGATATGCTCGAAGCCGTTGCCTCTACCCCGGGTAGTATCGGGTATATCAAACAATCAAGCCTGAATGATCAGGTTCGGGTGCTCGACATTGAATAGATTGAATCCTTTCTTGATCGCTGCTAACGCGGCGGTATCCATGTTGTTGGCCGCCAATGCCCATGCCGTAGAGATGTCGGATACCTTTCAGGTTCACGGCTTCATGAGTCAGGCACTCATCGTGACTGATCATAACGATTTCTTCGGCCCGAGTAGTGACGGAGGCGGCAGTCTGGAATATACCGAGCTGGGGTTGAATGCCTCTTTCCGTCCTTTGAACAACGTGCTCGTGGCAGGCCAGCTTCTTGCGAGGCAAGCTGGTGATATCCAAGAGTTAAATGATATAGAACTTGATTATGGTGTCATTGATTATCAGTTTTATAGCAGCTCTAATATGACGTCGGGGGTGCAGCTGGGACGATTTAAAAACCCGCTTGGCCTCTACAATCAAACGCGAGATATCGCTATCACGCGCCCTAGTATACTGCTGCCTCAGTCTATTTACTTTGACCGTACCAGAAAGCCCGCATTATCTGCTGATGGTGTGAGTGGTTATCTTGAAAAGCCCTTAAATAATGGCGTATTGAGATTTCAAATTGGTGCGGGTAAACCTCGCATGGATTCGCAGTCAGAAGTGTCGGCTTTTGGCAGGGATGACCTCGGAAGCTATTCTGGGAAAACATCCTACATTGGACAGCTCCGTTATGAACATGACGGCGGTGGCATGATTTTAGCGATGACTTACGCTAATGTTAATGCTCGATTAGACTCTAAGCCGTCTGGCCCGGGATCAGGGCGCTTTTCATTCCAACCTTGGATATTTTCTTTCCAATATAATAGGGAAAGTTGGTCTGTGACGAGCGAATATGCCCTCAGGCATGTCAAATCAAGCGGATTTTCTGAGCCTTACAACTACGAAGCAACAGGAGAAAGTTGGTATATTCAATTTACTCGTCGCCTGAGTGCTGATTGGCAGTGGCTAGTGAGATATGATTCATTGGTGACGAATAAAGCGGACCGCGCTGGAAGTGACTACGAAGAGAGAACGGGAAGGCCTGCTTACACGAGGTATGCTAAAGATTGGACGACCGGATTGCAATGGCAACCATACTCTCGATTTTTGATTTCTTCTGAATTTCACAATATTGAAGGAACTGGTTGGGTGCCGTTCCAAGATGCATCAGAAATTAGTTCTCAGGAGAAATACTGGAATATGTTGCTTTTTCAAGTTTCTTACTTCTTTTAAGCAGGTTGTTGATCACTTTAGGGCGTACTGAGATGCACGCAGACAGAAGGAGTTTTCGGTTAGACCTAAAGTGGCGAGCGATGCTGTTAACCAGCTTTCTCTTGCTGGCCCTGACTAGCCTGATTGTATGGGTAAGCAACCATTCTCTGATGAGTCAGTTTCAGCAATCCCGAGACGAATTTTATGAGAGTCAAAGCCAAGAGGTGAAATTCAATGTACAGCGATCTGCAGACGTTATGAGGCAGATGGCCGGCATGGTCGCGTCTTCAGAGGATTTGGGGTACGCACTTCTAAATAATAATGAACCTGACGCTGAATTGGCAATAAAGGCTTTGTGGCCGACGTTGCAGCTTGACGTCGGGCTTGATGATATTGTTGTTTATAATCGCGAATTGCGCCCTATTGTTACTTTCGGACATAAGTTAGAGTTTCTGGGTGGAGCAGGTAGTGATGACTGGTTGGGTGATGTTTTAGATAATGAGAGGCCAAGGGATAAGCTTCTCTGCACCGAATCCTGTAAGCAATATGTGGCTGTTCCTGTGCTTGCCGGGGGAGTGGATGCGGGTGTTGTAATGATCTCCCGGTCCCTAGCAGACATTACACGTTATTTGCAAAAAAGTTCGGGTAGCGAAGTGGCTCTACTCGTTGGTTCGGATAAGCCCTCACTCGAGGGGAGGTATCTTCCTAGCTGGGGTATTTCTTTAGCCGCGTTGACGCATGAGTCTACAGTATTTCCCTTTATCCAAGAGTTGTCACGGAAATTTTCTTTTTCAGAAACTCAAGGGAAAGCTCTAAGCTATATCTACGATGGGAAAAAATACGAAATTTCTTCCATTGCTTTGGGAGCGGGAAGTAATGATAGGCGGCCCAGTTATTTTCTATTGATTTCCAATGTTACGGATCAATTAAATGGAATTTTGAAAACAACACAGACAATCCTCACGATTTCTTTGGTTGGGTGGGCTGCTGCAGAAATTCTGCTTTATCTTATTTTACGTTATCGAATGGGGCGTTTAAGAGAGATTAGCCGCAAGCTTCCTTTGCTAGCTGAACGAAAATATAATGTGATGCGGCATAGTATTAAGGCTAGAAGATCTTTGTTCGTTGATGAAATTGATGCGTTAGAAACAACTGCTGTAGAGCTCGAGATAAAGCTGGAGGGCTTGGAAGCAGAAGTCGGCAAGCGAGGTCTGCAGCTTGAAGCTAAGATTAAAGACTTGGCTAGGGAAAGAGACTTTATTAGAGGGCTGATGAATACCGCACAGGTCCTGGTTTTGACTCACCGTCGAGATGGCTTTATTACTTTGACAAACCGTCTTTGTCAAACCATGACTGGGCTTAGCGATCAAGCCTTGCTGCATTGTAGCTTTCAACAGTTATTCTCGATGGATTTTTTTAACGTTGATGAGTTTTTTAATGCGGGAGGACAGCAAGAAAGTCATTTTGTATCGGTGGATGGAACTGTCAGAACTATTGTCTGGTATCACACTCCACTTAGAATTGACGAGGAACGTCGAGAATTGATTTCCGTCGGGGTTGATATTACCGAACGGAAGTTGGCAGAAAATCGTCTTGCTTGGCTCGCAAATAGAGATTCTTTGACGGAGCTCTATAACCGTCGGTTTTTCGAAGAGGCTCTTAATCGTGCAGTCGTTGCTGGAGCTTTTGGTGCTGTACTTTACCTGGATCTAGATCGTTTTAAAGACGTCAATGAACTGAGCGGGCATCAAACCGGTGACCAGCTGCTGCGAGCGGTCGCCTCCACCCTATCCGGACTGAGCCACGGATATATCGTGGCCCGACTTGGCGGAGACGAGTTTGCGGTTCTGATGGAGCACACGTCGACTGATGCCGCTGTCGATTTAGCTAGAAAAATAGCTGATCACCTGGACCAGCAGAGTATCCATATTCATGGGCGCACACATCGAGCCAGCGCTAGTATCGGTATTGCTGCCTATCCCGATCACGGTGATCGCCCTGACAAGCTAATGGCTAATGCAGACTATGCCATGTATAGAGCTAAAGAGGATATGGCTAAGCGTTGGCATCTACTACAACCCGATCAGCAGGACCGTGAAGAGTTAAAGCAGCGGGTGTACTGGGCTGAGAGAATACGCAGCGCGCTACTGTATGATCAGTTCGAGCTAATGCTACAACCCATCTTTAGACTGACAGATTTCAACATTCAACATTATGAGGCACTGCTAAGATTGAGGGGCGACGACGGTGAATATCTCTCTCCGGGTGCCTTCATTCCCATTGCTGAGCGAAACGGCCAGATCGCAGCTATTGACCGATGGGTGGTAGCGAAGGGGATTGAGTTGATTTCGAGGTTTGTTGACAATTCTATAAGCCTTGCTATCAACCTCTCAGGGCAGTCTTTGCAAGACAAAGAGTTGATGCCTTTAATGGAGTCTGAATTTGAAAAATGGGAGGTAGAACCTCGCCGCCTGATTGTGGAAGTTACTGAGACTGCTGCCGTGACTGATTTTACTTCCGCGAGAGGGGTGCTTGAAGACATCCGACGTTTAGGCTGCCAGGTTGCATTGGATGATTTTGGGGTAGGATTCAGCAGTTTTTACTATCTTGGCCAACTTCCGTCTGATTATATTAAAGTAGATGGTTCGTTCATCACGACGCTTCCAGATAGCGAGGAAAATCAGCTTATCGTCAAGGCAATTGCCGACATTGCTAAGGGACTAGGTAAGAAAACGGTGGCAGAATTTGTCGACAAGCCTTCCATACTACCATATCTAAGAAAATACAATATTGACTATGTCCAAGGATTCTATTTGGGAAGGCCTCAGCCGGCCACAGAGGTTGGGATTAAGTGAAAACCTTATGTCGTCAGAAGGTCGTCAGGATGGCGAGACGTCGAACAATCGATTTTTGAGAAAATTCAATTTCCTTTTAGCAACGAATGAGCGAGATAGAGCACGGGTTTTTTCTCTTAGACATCGTGTTTTCTGCGAGGAGTTAGGGTTTTTCTCGCTTGATTTGGCGGATCGCCTAGAACAGGATACGTTCGATGCTAATTCTCTTCACTGTCTGGTAGAACACCGTGATACAGGACTAGCGATAGGTTGCCTACGCGTAGTCATGGCGCTCGACTCTATGGGCAGGGCTTCGATATTACCCGTAGAGAAACATTGCCGAGATCTTGGTGTGGCGATCGATCTTGAAGTAGGGGAGATTAATAGGAAAAGCCTATGCGAAATTTCACGCGTGGCTATACCTCGATTTTTTCGATCTGGCGGTAAAGATGAGTCGCTCGCGACCGAGCTAGAGAAATGGGTCTTTAGCCAGCACGAGCGTCAAGATTTTCTCATGACAGGTGTTGCTCTCAATCTTTGCGCAACTGCATTAAGCGGTATCTCGGAACGTTATCATGTGTTGGCAATGATTGAGCCGCGTTTCCAACGGTTGTTGGCTCGGGTCGGTTTGCGCTTCGAACAAGTCAGCCCGACGGTAGAACTTCTAGGACTACGAGCTGCTTTCTATATCAATCAGCAGCGTGCTGAGGGAGAACTCCGCCAAACGGTTCGGCCGCTCTACGAGGCACTACGGGATGATTTGAAAGCGCAATATATTCTCGAGGGAGGAGGTGCTCAGATAGGCGCTTTTCGTTGATACATCGTCGATCATCGATCATCGATCATCGGCGGCGGCGATATCGATCGCCGCCGCCACTCCGCTAGCCGATCGCTCTGGCAATCTTTTCGCCTAGACTTTGTGTCGTGCCTTTCCCCTTCAGGTCCGGTGTAAGCGCGGACTTGTCGTCGCCTGCCAGGACTTCCTCGATCGCGCTGACCATCGCGTCGCCTGCTTCCTTGTAACCGAGATGTTCGAGCATCATCGCGCCGCACCAGATCTGGCCGATGGGATTGGCGATGCCCTTGCCGGCGATATCCGGGGCGCTACCGTGAACCGGTTCGAACAGACTCGGAAACTTGCCTTCCGGATTGATGTTGGCCGAGGGAGCAACGCCGATGGTGCCGGTACAGGCGGGACCGAGGTCGGAGAGAATATCGCCGAACAGATTGCTGGCGACGACGACGTCGAACCAGTCCGGATGCAACACGAAGTTGGCGGTCAGAATATCGATGTGGAACTGGTCGACGCTGACGTCCGTATAGTTTTTGGCCATCGCTTTTACGCGCTCATCCCAGTACGGCATGGTGATCGAGATGCCGTTGGACTTGGTCGCAGAGGTCAGCTTCCTGCGCGGACGACTCTGGGCCAGTTCGAAGGCATATTTCAGTACTCGGTCCACCCCGGTGCGCGTCATGACGGTTTCCTGCATCACCGTCTCGCGTTCGGTGCCTTCGAAAATCTTGCCGCCGATGCTCGAGTATTCCCCTTCGGTATTTTCGCGAACCACGTAGAAGTCGATATCGCCCGGCTCGCGATCGGCCAGCGGACTCTTGATACCGGGCATTAGGCGGCAGGGTCGCAGGTTGATGTATTGGTCGAAGTGGCGACGGAACTGCAGCAGCGAGCCCCACAGCGAAATATGATCCGGCACCTTGTCCGGCCAGCCTACCGCGCCGTAGAAGATGGCGTCGAAGCCGGAGAGCGTCTCGAACCAGTCGTCCGGCAGCATCTTGCCGTGTTCCAGATAATAGTCGCAGCTGCCGAATTCGAAGTGCTCGAACTCGAGATCGAGTTTGAATCGCTTGGCAGCCGCTTCCAGCGCGCGCAGACCTTCCGGTACCACTTCGGTACCGATGCCGTCGCCGGCGATGACCGCAATCTTGTGGGCCCCGTTCTGAGTCTTCTTTTCAGTCTGGGTCTTCGCTTGAGTTTGGTTCTGAGCCATGGCGGGTTTACCTCATGAAGTCGATGAGTTGCTGGAAGACCGTATCCGGCGCTTCCTCGGGAAGATAATGTCCGCAGGGCAGGGCGCCACCGTCGACACTGGCGTGGGAGACGGCACGCCACTCGGCGAGCGCATCGAAGCAGCGTTCGATGGTCCCGAATTCGCCCCAGAGTACGTTCAGCGGTACCGAGAGATGTTGCCCGGCGTCGCGGTCGGCGCGGTCGTGTTCCAGGTCGACGGTGCGAGAGGCGCGGTAGTCTTCACACAGGCCGTGAGCCGCACCGGGAAGTGCCAGACAGCGCTGGTACTCGGCGATCGCTTGCGGATCGAACGGCTCCAATCCGGCATGACGGCCGCCCATGATCCGGGTGACATAGTCGGCGGGTGACGCTTCGATCCAGGATTCCGGCAGCGGGCTGGGCTGAATCAGGAAGAACCAGTGCCAGTAAGCGGTCGCGAACGTGAGATCGGTGGCTTCATACATTGCCAACGTCGGTGCGATATCCAGCACCATCAGCTTGTCCACTCGCTCTGCATGATCCAGCGCCAGCCGGTGTGCGACACGTCCGCCGCGATCGTGACCGCAGAGGAAGAAACGTTCGAATCCCAACGCCTGCATGACGCCGACCTGATCCAACGCCATCCGTCGCTTGCTGTAGTTGGAATGGTGTTCTTCACCCGCCGACTTGCCGGAATCGCCCTTGGGCTTGCCGGAATCACCATAGCCGCGCAGATCGGTCGCGACCACGGTGTAGTGTTCGGCCAGACGGGGTGCGAGCCGATGCCAGATGACGTGCGTCTGCGGGTGGCCATGGAGGAGCAGCAGCGGCGGACCTTCGCCACCGATCACCCCGTGAATGGCGACGTCGTTCTCCACCTCGATATCGAACTCGCGAAATCCATCGAACATCGGCTTGGCCTCGAGTATTGGCTTCGTCCTTATCTTTGATTTCAGTGTAGCGGCTGAATTGATCGGGATAATCCGAGTAAAATTGAAACGACTGTTGCGCTGAGATGGAGAATAGAGTGGCGTCGATCGATGATCTGGCTTTTTTCCAGCGTATCGCCCAGGCCGGTAGTTTGACCGGCGCGGCCCGGGAGCTGGGGCTTTCCCTGTCCGCCGTCAGCAAGCGGCTGCAGCAGTTGGAGTCGCGCCTGGGCGTTTCCCTGGCCGCACGAACGACGCGGCGTCTGGCGCTGACGGCGGAAGGGGAGCGCTACCTGAGGCGAGGGTCGATGATTCTCGATGACCTCGGGGAACTGGAAAGCTCGCTACATGACCAGGGCGCCATGCTATCGGGCCGGCTGCGAATCAACGCGACGTTCGGCTTCGGCCGGCGGCATGTGGCGCCGCTGATTTCGCGTTTTGCCATGCTTCACCCACAGCTGGAATTACTGCTGGAACTGACCAGCTTCCCGGTGGGTCTCGACGAGCAGGGGTTCGACATCAACATTCGTGTCGGCGAGCCGCCGGATTCACGCTGGATCGCCAGACGTCTGCTCGCCAATCGCCGGATATTGTGCGCTGCGCCTGACTATCTAGCGAATGCCCCCAAACTCGAGCGGTTGGAGGATCTGGGCCGTCATCGTTGTCTGATCGTACGAGAGAACGATACCGACTACTCGTTATGGCGGTTCGAAGCCACCGACGGCACCTGTGGCCAACGCGCCATTCGGGTCCAGGGTCGGCTTTCGAGTAACGACGCCGAAGCGATGACGCGGATGGCACTGGATGGTCATGGCGTGCTGCTGCGTTCCTGGTGGGATGTCCACGAGCACTTGGCGAGCGGTGAGCTGGTGGCGCTGCTGCCGTCATGGCAGGGGATCCGCGCGGATTTTCATCTGCTCTACAGCGAACGCGCGCGCGATAGCGCGAGGATCCGGCAGTTCGTCGACTTCATGGTCACTGAAATGACCGGCCGGGTGCCGGCGCTACCCTGAGGGTGGCTACGAAAAGGAATGGGCATTCGGGCGCCGAGATCTCGGCGGCGGAATGACAGGCAAAAAAAATGCCTACCAGGGGATGGTAGGCAAGTAAGGGATCATTCAAGGGAACATTAACTCAGAGTGCAGCGTGTTCCCTTTAGTTCCAACGAGGGTCAAAAAAAGTGCCATGAATTTGTAACGGTTTTTTGCTGACACCGTTTACGCTTCGAGCGTCGATTCTTTCGCTTGATCCTTCCGCGTCGACGTTACAGCGAGAACGCCGATTTCACCGCTGGCCATGCGGGCTGTTCATCCTGCGTCTTCACACCCTTCATCATGGCTTCGATGCGATCCGGATGGTCTTCGATCCAGGTTTTGGCGACCTCTTCCATCGATTTTTCTTCCTGACCGTACTGCTTGATCATCCAGCTCTGTTCTTCGGCAGAGAACGAGAACTGATTGAAGAAGGTCACCAGATTCGGATTGGCATCGGCGTAGTCGCTAGCCATCAAGGTGCGCACATCGCTTGCGCCGTTGCCCTCGCCGAACAGATTCTTGGAGTCGCTGAGATATTGCATCGGCAGTTCGAGGTTCATCCAGTGCGGCGTCCAGCCGACCCAGACGATGGGCTCCTCGTTGGCGATATGGCTCTTGGCCGCGCTCAGCATGCCGACCGTGCTGGTATCGACCAGGGTCCAGTCACCCAGGCCCCAGGTATCTTCATCGATCGCCTTGTTGAGAATCTCGCTGGCGGCCGAGCCCGCACCAAAGCCGTAGATCTCGCCATTGAACTCATCGCGATGTGCATCGAGATCGGCAAACGAGGTGATCCCGCTGTCAGAGACGTAGTCGGGCACGGCCAGCGTCATCTGGGCACCGGTCACATTGGTGGCCAGACGGGTGATGCTGCCATCGTCTTCCAACGGCTCCAGCATCGGATTCTGTGCCGGCAGCCAGGCGCCGAGAAAAACGTCCACGTCGCCCGTGTTGAGGCCCTGATAGATCACTTGCAGGCCGATGTCCTGGGCCTTGCTCTGGTAACCCAGCGGTGCCAGCAGCTGGTGGGCGATCTCGGTCTTCACGGTGATCCCGGGCCAGGACGGTACACCGAAGTTGATCTGCTTGTCAGCCGCCATCGCCGAGCTCGTGCCGGCCAGCATCACGCCAGCGCTCATCATGAAACCGGTGGTCAGGGTCAGGGCGGAAATCGTCTTCGATCGTTTCATTTGTTGTCTCCTGTCGTTCCCTCAATTGGCGTATCCCCGGCGTGATCGCATGCTGCCGAGCAATAACGCAATGCCTAAACAGCGTACTGGCTGGCAAAAGCGCAGCGTCTGACCGCGAAAGCGTACCGGGAATACACGCAGAAAAGCCGCCCGGCCATGAGTCCATGGCGTCGGGCGGCTTGTATCAACGCAGTGCTGATCGTCGGCTCACCGTGACAGCACCCGTAGATGTGATTGCAACATGTCCAGGTCGAGATAGGTACCCTGAAGATGGCGCTTGCCGGTGTTGGGGTCGAAGGCATTACGACCATGCAGCACGCGGCGGTTATCGAACGCGACCATCTGGCCCGGCTCGAGCGTCAGCTCGACCCGCTGTTCCGGGCGGCGCAGGATCTGCCAGAAGGCGCGATAGGCGTCGTACCATGCCTCGATCTGATCTGCCGACAGGCTCAGCGTATCGCGAATCCAGTTGTTGAAGCGGATCTCGCGCGGACGGCCTGCCTCATCCAGATCGATTACCGGTTCGCGCACGGCGATATCGTGTCCATCATCCTGGAAGCGGAAGTCGATCAGCGTTTCCGACAGGACTCGGAAGGCATCGGGATTTTCCGCACGCAGGATCTCGGCTACCGCGAAACCGTCGGCAAAGCTGGACTCACCTCCTTCGGCATCGTTTTCCAGGCAGTAGAGTAGCTGGATGTCCGGTGGCTGGCGCCAGTTGGGCAGGTCGGTATGTAGCTCGAGACCGATGGCCGTGTAGGCGGCATTGTTCGGATTGGGGACCGAGCGCACGTCGAAACGGCCGCCAAAATTGGTCGAGCGCATCGGGCCGATGCTTTCCGCGATGCGCGAGACTTCTTCCAGCTCGCACGGGCCCTGATCGAGCATGACCAGTCCGTCGCGCAGCAATGCCCTGACCCAACGGCTCCGGCCATCGCCTTCACCGACGAAATCGGCGTGAACGATGTGGTCTGGCGTGAACGTTTCAGCCCAGGGTGTTGCTGTCGGCAACAGGGTCGCCAACTCTTGTCCCGGGCAGCGCTGATATAGCCATCCGGCATCGAAGCGCGAGACGTGTCCGTCGCGCCAGGCAAGCGTCAGGGAGTGGGCATCGAACTCGAACGACTCCAGCGCGTCATCGCTTGCGAAGCGCTCCCATAGCGGATCGTCCAATAGCTTGTAGAGGCGCTCACGCGTCATCGGATGGCGGCACTGGTCGCAGGCGCAATGATCGCGCAGCCACATCAACGGAAACTGGCCGGTGCGGCTATCCGACCAGGTCAGCGTCAGGCGACGCGCCTGTAGCGTGGCGCTGTCGAGCGTCGCGGCCGGGGCTCCACGGCCCTGTCGATAATGGCGCAGTTCGGCCATGTCGATAGGAGCCTGTTTCTGGTTCTGGGGATCGCCCCAGGCGTCGTTGAAGGCGTTTCCGGATGACAAAAGGGCACTTCCTCGATGGCTGACAGCGCCATCTTTGTTAGTAACGTGTGTTATTGCGTTTCACTAGGATGCGGATTGCGTCGAGCCATGACAAACGATTAATCTGACCGCTAAGGCCAAGTTGAGCTAATGACTCGCTTTGGCTATCAGGCCAACGAATGACATCCAGGAAGTTCCATGTCCGATTTACCCCCGGTGTTATGGCTGCAGGCGTTCGAGGCGGCGGCACGAACGCTGAGCTTTACCGAGGCCGGACGAGAGCTCGGCGTCACGCAGTCGGCGATCAGTCAGCGCATCCGGCTGCTGGAAGATCGTGTCGGCCAGCCGCTGTTCGTGCGTTATCCGCGCAGCCTGGCGCTGACGCCGGCAGGGCAAGCCTGGTTGCCCAGCGTCCAAGGCGCGTTCACGCGTCTGGCCGAGGGCACGTCGGAAGTCTTCGGACCCAGCCCGGGGGCGCCGGTCACGCTGCGAGCCACGCCAGCGATGCAGCAGACCTGGTTGGCACCGAGACTGATGCGCTTTCAGCAGATGCACCCCGAAATCACCTTGCGGCTGGTCAGTGCGATCTGGGCGGACGATTTCGGCGCCGAGGGTGCCGATCTGGAGATCCGCTACGGCCACGGTGAGTGGAGCGACGTCGTCGCGGAATGTCTCGGTGAAGAGCGGCTGTTGCCGGTCTGTTCCGCGGCGTTGGCGGCGGAGCTTCACTCGCCCGAGGATCTCGCTGGCAAGACGCTACTCCACGCTGCCGGATTCGCCGCCGGTTGGCCGCGGTGGCTGGCCGAGGCCGGTTTTGCCGGTCTGGAGCACCGCTGCCAGGCGATGATCTGCGATACGCATGTAACGACCCTGGCGCTGGCTTCCTACGGGGGCGGCGTCGCGCTGTCACATCGCCGGCTGCTGGAAGCCAGCCGCGACCTGGTCGCGCCGTTCGATCTCGATATGGCAACGGATGAAGCCTTCTGGCTGGTCCGGCCCAGCCGCCGCCAGTTGCGCCCCGCGGCGGTCGCGCTATGGGACTGGCTCTCCCAGACCAGCGAATCGCCACCGTAAATCCCACGAATCTCGACCCTGATCTAGCGTGCGGCAGGCGCTGCGCTACGCTGAGATAAGATATCGTCACCGGAGGTGGTCCATGCGAATCGCTATTCTGCCCGTCGCACGCCGCAATACGCTGGCACTGACCTGTCTCGCGCTGGTACTGGCCAGTTCGACGTTGATCAGTTCCCCCGCCCTGGCCGACGGCGTCACTGTCGTCGACCCCCAGACCGGTCATCGAGTGAGACTGCCGGACAACAATCGCGACGGTCGCGCCGATTACGTGCCCAAACGGTTGGAGGTTCACGTCAGCCCAGGGCTGACGTATCCACGAGAAACGCGCGAGCAGCGCCCCAGCGGCGGCGGTTCGATCTGCCACGGCAGCGATGGGGGCTCGACTGTCTCCACCGCACGGCGGAACTGCGACCCCAGTGCCCCGGCCGGCGATGACGGCGCTCAGGATGCCCCCGGCACTGCCACTAATTCGCCGTCGGCACCGACCCGTCCGAGTTCGTCCTCGTCCACGAAACTCAACTGAGGTGGCCGTAACGTCAGCGGGTAAAGTACTCGCCCAGGGTCTCGACGACGCGGTCGATATCGGCCATCGACACATCGCGATGGGTCACGAATCGCGGTGCGTAAAGCGCACCGACGAGGATCTCGCGCTCTTTCAGCCAAGCGTGTAACCGAGCCGGGTCGAGTTCCGGTCGCGTGAACTCGACGAACACCATGTTGGTAGCCTGCGCCGTCACCGTGATGCCGTCGATACCCGCCAGGCCCGTGGCCAGATGCTCGGCCTTGGCGTGGTCTTCGATCAGTGGCGCCAGATGGTGCTCCAGCGCGTATTCGCACGCGGCCGCCAGCATTCCGACCTGACGCATGCCACCACCGACCACCTTGCGCCAGCGTCGCGCTGTTTCGATGAAGTCGGCAGGGCCGACCAATACCGAACCGGCGGGCGCCCCCAGCCCCTTCGAGCAACAGATCGAGGCGGTATCGAAGGGGCTGCAAAGCGCTTTCAAACTCGCCCCGGTAGCGGCAGCGGCGTTGCCAATCCGAGCGCCGTCAAGATGGGTGGCCAAGCCGAAACGCCGAGCCAGCGTCGTCGCTTCATCGACATAGCCGGCATCCAGAACCTGTCCATGGAACGTGTTTTCCAACGTCAACAGGCGAGTGCGTGCGAAGTGCGGATCGATCGGCTTGACCGCCGCCTCGATCTTTTTCAGCGGCAGCGTGCCGTCCGCCTCATTCTCGATCGGCTGCGGCTGGATTCCGCCCAGCACCGCCGCGCCGCCGCCTTCCATGCGGTAAGTATGCGCCTGCTGGCCGACGATATACTCGTCGCCGCGCTGGCAGTGGCTCAACAGCGCCACCAGATTGCTCTGGGTGCCGGAAGGGAAGAACAGCGCCGCCGCCTTGCCGGTGCGCTCGGCGATATAGGCTTCCAGATGCGCCACGCTAGGGTCGTCGCCCCACACGTCATCGCCCAACGGCGCATCGAACATCACCTGACGCATCGCCTCGCTGGGGCGGGTGACGGTATCGCTGCGAAGATCGATCATGGAATTTGGCCTTTTGCGCGTGGTATTGGATTTGATCAGAGATTGTAGCGGCAATGGTGGCGTGTCGCGGAACAAAGGGATTGTACCGCCAATGCCAATTTGCTCGGCCAGGAGGGCTGACGCATGATGCGAGTCACCTTCGAAAACATCTAAACGACAGGAGAGGCGCATGAAACAGTACGCCGTGGTGGCTTACGACTATACCGACGACGAGGCACTCGACCGTCGACTGGCCAATCGCGATGCGCATCTGGCAGGCGTTCGTGAGCTGGCCAGCCAGGGGAAATTTCTCAGTGGCGGCGCGATTCTCAACGACGACGGCAAGATGATCGGCTCCAACGCGCATTTTCGTTTCGACGACCGCGCCGATCTCGACGCCTGGCTCGAAACCGAGCCCTACATGACCGGGCGGGTCTGGGAGCGCGTCGATATTCGTGAAGTGAAGCTCTTCGATCCCAGCGCCTGAGGCCCTCATGACCGATAGCGTCTCGCTACCCTCGCAGGTCCGTCAGCTTCTCGAAACGGCGCCACGGGAAACCCTGCCGCTGACCTACCAGCAGCTCGCCGAGGCGTTGGGGTTACAGCCGCCGCGCACCATCCAGCGTGTCGCCCAGGCGCTGGAAGGCGTGATGCGGGAAGACGCCCAACACAACCGACCGTTCATCGCGGCACTCGTCGTCAGCCGCCGCGGGGAAGGGCTGCCGGCGCAGGGTTTCTTCGATCTCGCGGTGGAACTGGGGCGATTTCCCGCCGACCCGGCGCAGCACGCCGAGGTTTGGCGGCAGGAGATCGAACGCGCGCTGGCGGCAAAGGCATAGGCGCACCCTGCCAACTGCCGGTTCAAGCCGAAGCGCGGATCATGCGTTCTTGGCGCCAGTCGCCGGCAGTTCCATTAGCAGCGGCCCGCCGGCCAGGGCTTGGCGCAGGCGAGTGGCGAGGAGTTCCAGGATGGCGTCGTTCTCGCCCACCAGCCGAGTCGTCACGATGTTCAGGCCGGGGGAGTTCGACATTGCCTGCGTGCAGATCTCCGCGATATCGCCGCCTTCACCGGCGTGACGGCCCGGGGAAAGAAACAGCATGGACAGGATCACGTCACTTTCGGCCAGCGCCGGTGAGGCCAGCAACGTCTCCAGCAGTGGCTCGTTGAAGCGGTAGGCGTCGCCGTCACGGCGTTCCATCGAAGCGAAAGTAACGCAGTCGACCTCATCGGCCAGCAGCGCGCTCAGTTGCCCGGCGAGATAGTTGCGTACCGCCGTGACCTCCGGGATCGGGCTGCCGTGATCGACCAGCACGACCTTGGGCCGGGACTGGCCGCTAATGCGCTCGCGCACGTTGTCGGCGAGAAGTTGCGCCAGGCGCAGATCCGGCGCCAGCAGCGTGTCGACCAGCGGCGGGGCGACCTTCACCGAGAGCTGCGGGTAGTTGGCCTGCACCTCGGCCAACCGCTCCGGCAGGTAGCGGATCAGCGCCTGGCTCGGCCCGAAGAAGAAGGGCAGGATCAGCAGCTCCGTCAC
This sequence comes from Salinicola halimionae, assembly GCF_003206065.1. Classification (GTDB taxonomy): domain Bacteria; phylum Pseudomonadota; class Gammaproteobacteria; order Pseudomonadales; family Halomonadaceae; genus Salinicola; species Salinicola halimionae. The sequence goes on from NZ_PZJQ01000005.1 coordinate 279,300, forward strand.
GCCCTCGGCCGCATATCGTTCGGCCAGCGGCCCTAGCGAGACGGCCTTCTGCCCGCCGAGTTGCTCGGGCGGAATCTTGAAGGAGTGGAGTAGCGATGCGGCCTCGACCGCCTCGCCCGTGGCCTGGCTCAAGGCGTCGGCAAGACGACGCAGATTGAGCGTCGCCTGAGGGCGCAGGGAGCCGTTGTCGACGAGCAGAATCTTTCGCATGGGGTCTCAAAGCTGGTACAGATAGATGGCAAATCAAGTATCTCGCGGCAAAGCGAGTCGATACGAAGCCAGCATAATCGACTTTCCCGATAGGGAAAAATAGCCAAGAGGTGGGCTGATAGCGCCCTGATTGTCCCTATCGGGAAAATGGGTAGCCTTTTGAGCGGGAGGGTCAGGCAAGATAAATAAATGCTACCGAGCACGCGCGGCTGCGGCATACGCCATGACTGGCCTTGTTAGGGCCTTTCAATCGACATAGCATAGCTTTATCGCTACTCGCGGAGGCGTCATGACTACCGAAACGCTGGATCACCTACGCTCCCAGATTTTGACTCTCTCCGAGTCAGAACGCGCGGCGCTGGCTCGCGAACTCATCATGAGCCTGGATGGCCCCCGTGACCACTCCGTTGAGCAAGCCTGGAACGAGGAAATCGTTCGACGTGCATCCAAGGCCAAAAGCGGCAAGGGCACAATGTTAAGTCGCGAAGAATTCCGAACCAAGATGCGGGCGAGACTGGGCCAGTAAGTGCGAACGGTAAGAATACTCGAAGAAGCCTCTCAGGAAGCGATCGAGGCTGCAGCTTGGTACGAATACGAGCAACCTGGACTCGGAACAGAGTTTTTCGTTGCTATTGACGCTGCCATTGACGTCATTGAAGAAAATTTCATTCCTTTATCACCCCTCCCGAAAGAAGCTGGCGAAATTGGTGCAAAGAGACTGATTCTGGAGCGCTTCCCTTACGACGTTGTCGCGATCGAGTTGCCGGAAGAAACCGTCGTTATCGCCTTTGCTCACCACTCCCGAAAGCCTGACTATTGGCTGGGACGTAGTAGACCTTGACAGGTGTCAGTGTGGCCCAGGCATTGGAAAGCTTGATGCGTGAGGGTGCCCGACAGAACCAGCCCTTCATCGCCGCCCTGCTCGTCAGCCGGCGGGGGTAGAGGCCGCCAGCGCAGCACTTCCTGGGTCTAGCGGTGGAACTGGGTCGATTCTCCATTGATCCGGCGCATCAGGCTGAGGCCTGGCGGGAGGAGTTCGAGCGGTGCTGGCGGCTATGAAGTAGGGCGCCATTGAATGGCCTAATAGTTGGTGAGTTAGTTAATTGATAGGCCAGCTTTCGGCCAGAAACGGACATTTTCGTCATACCTACTTAACTTATCGGCGGCGAAATGCTGAGATTTGTTAAGAATTTACTGTCTCAATAGTATCTGTAACCCAGTCTATCGTATTTTCTGGTAAATTTGGCGGCATTTCGATCGTTGAATCATTAAGCACAAACATTGCTGCCTGCTCCCAAACCCATTTGCTAGTAATAATGCCAGAGCTGGTATAGAAGTTCAGTTTTTTAGTGTCATACGGAGAATCCAGTTCAGAAAGGTCTTGAAATAGGTCTCTAATAAGGTCGAGTGAAGTAGTATGGATGCAGCTAATCTGCCTAATTGCTTCTTTGTCGTGAATTGAGTATTGCTCTGAGTTTTGTGTGAGCCTGAACGACTTACCCATAACAGAAATACATCGCTTTAAAGATGACCTGAGATTTTTTATTCTATGATCTTCAATTTTTGACATCTGCCGCTTCGTATAAATAGCGTAGAAGATAGAAGTCGCCCCAATTAGCATGCTGATAATTGGAATTACATATTGCCAAAATGCATTATTCATTGTCAGGTTCTCACTTTGTTTTATACATAACGCTTAAGTTAAGTCGGGGCGCGTAGCGCCTTAGGCTCGAATGAATGTTATTAAATTCATAGCTTTGCAATCATGTCTAGTATGTATTCACTCTCTGCGTAACCCTCTTCGAAGCTCCACCCCGAAAGAATGGTCCAGAAGAAGGCAAATATTTCTTTAGTACTATCGTAGTCAGTAGGCCAGGTTTTTGCCCGATACAGAGTTTCCGATAGGCGTTTCATGAAAGAATAGACATCAGGATCTCGGATGTCGATCACACTAAGGACGTGCTGAAACTCGTTTAGAAGCACTTCGGTCTCAAGGGCAAGTTGCCGAAGCATGAAACCGCTCATCTTGTTTTCGACGCCTTGCCATTTATTTTGACCAAGGATATACGGATCTTTGAAAAAATCCCGAAATTCCCGTTGGTTCATTAGCCGATTTACTGTTTCTGTGTTGTAGGAGCTTTGAATGGCACCGACGAAGATCTGTATTACGGAGCCTTTGAACGACTGATAAGAGAAATTAAGCTGACGTTTTATGCGAATCTTCCGCTCGTACTCGGGCAGTCGGACGAGTAGGTAGAACATGCCGATAGCGGAGAGTACGCCCACGGACAAGTCAAACACGATTTGGTTTCCAGTGCTGAATTGCTCGAACGCACCGGCGACTGACGTTCCTTTGAGCCAAGGAAGCACAGGGTCAGAGCTGGCGGTAAGCATTAGCCAAAGGCAGATGACAGCCAGCATACATAGTAATAAGTCGAGCTTTGCCTTTGTATAGAATCGCGACAGATGCATGGGATGAAACCTAGTAGGTGTTAGATGGCAGGCTCGTTTTCTTTCTTGAATGGCGTGTGCGTTCAATATTTTTATGCATTATTTTCATCCATGTGTTTTCACTAGATTTTTTGATTGGACTTTTGCCATATAACGCCAATCATCGTGCGGCTTCATGGCGCGATTGAACGGGTATTCGACCTCTATTGATGTCCGCTTTGGGCCGCAAGGAGCCTTGGTCTTTTTATACCATTTCCCCAACCGCATCTTTACCAGATTGCCGTTTTACTACTATCGATTCCGATAATGTAAGCCAATGTTTATACTAAGTGGCGCCCGTGAGACCAATTCTCTAGTCAGAATCGGCTTGGTCGGGTGGTCGGCAGGACGTTGAGACTGATACGGGTTTAGGGCGCCGAGGGGAGGTGTATAGGATCAATCCTACGACTGATCGATCCCAGCCGTCTGATGCCGCTCAAACCGCGCCAGCGGTTCCTGCCGGAAGTAGCGGTTCAATAGGTCGAGCAGGTCGGGGTAGACGGCGGCGAGTTGATCCGGGGCGCTGAAGAAGAGTTCGCAGCAGACGGCGAAGCATTCGCCGGGGTGGGTGGCGGCGTAGTCGTCGATGGGCGTGTCTTCACCACGTTCGATGTGGGCTTGCAGATCGTCCCACACGACGGTGAAAACGCGATGCCACTCTTTCGAAGTGACGTCGCTCGCGGCGGCCAGCGGGGGGAAGCCGTCGATATCCTGCGAGTTGCCCAGGTCGAGCTTGTGGGCAAATTCGTGAATGATGACGTTGAAGCCGGTGTAGTCGCCGCTTTCGGCGACATCGGGAACCGCCAGCACCACCGGGCCGCGCCAAGAGGTTTCTCCCGCGCGCTCGTCGACGTATTCGTGCATTACGCCAAAGTCGTCCATCTCTTCGACGTGGCGGTGAAAACTGTCCGGCAGCAGGATGATCTCGGTGACGTTGTCGAAGGCGGCGCTGGCGTCGCGATCCGACCAGCCGAGCGTCAACAGCTCGGCTTGGGCGGCAATCGCCAGCATGGCGGGTTGATCGAGCTCGACGTCGTCACCGGCCACCCAGCGCTTGCGCTGCAGCAGTTGCCAGGCCCGCGGGCCAAGGCGTTCGGCATCGGCGTCATCGAGATCGGCCAGCAGCGGCAGGCCGTGGCGGATCTTGCGCCACGCCTCGGGATCGAACGGCGGGCGCGAGCGTTGCCGTGCGTCGCGCCGACTATCCTTCCAATCCTGTCGCCGGGCTTTCCACCAGCCCCGCCACCCGCTCTTTTCCCCGTCTTTCCACGAACTCATGACTCAGCTCAGCTCTCTTCCTGCCGGCCCCCGGACTTCCACGACCAGTCGCGCAGGCGCAGGTCGAACAGGTCGAGACGGCGGTCCTTGAGGTTGGTCACCGCGCCTTCGGAGCGCACCAGCTTGAGCTTGGTCAGGTCGAGATCCGAGAACATCACCATTTCGGTGTTGGGCGTGGTTTCCGACAGCACCGCGTCGTGGGGGAAGGCGAAGTCCGACGGCGAGAACACCGAAGACTGGGCGTACTGGATGTCCAGGTTCTCGATCGAGGGCACGTTACCCACGCTGCCGCAGACGACCACGTAGCATTCGTTTTCGATCGCGCGGGCCTGGGCGCAGTGGCGCACGCGCAGGTAGCTGTTCTTGGTGTCGGTCCAGAACGGCACGATCAGAATGTCCATGTCCTGCTCGGCCAGCAGCCGCGGCAGTTCGGGGAATTCGACGTCGTAGCAGATCAGCATGCCGACGCGCCCGGCATCGGTCTCGAACACCTGCAGTTCGTCGCCGCCTTCGACCACCCAGTCACGCCGCTCCTGCGGGGTGATGTGCAGCTTGGCCTGACGGTCGATCTCGCCGTCGCGGTGGCAAAGGTAGGCGACGTTGTAGAGCTTGCCATCGTCGCCCAGCTCGACCATCGAGCCGGCCACGATGTTGATGTTGTAGGAGATCGCCATGCGCGAAATTTCGGTCTTGAAGCGCTCGGTGAATCCGGCCAGGAAGTGAATCGCGGCGACCTGATCGGTCTGGTCGGTCAGCCCCATCAGCGGCGTGTTGAACAGCTCCGGGAAGACGGCGAAGTCGCTCTGGTAGTCGGAGATCGCGTCGACGTAGAACTCGACCTGCTGCAGGACTGCTTCGACCGAGTCGAATTCGCGCATCTGCCACTGCACCGCGCCCACGCGAACCTGGGTGCGGCGGGTCTCGATGATCCGGCTGGCCGGCTCATAGAGGATGTTGTTCCACTCGAGCAGGGTGGCGTAGCCCATCGACTTTTCGTCTTCGGGCAGATACTTGGTCAGCAGGCGCTTGACCAGGAAGTCGTTGGCCAGCTGAAACGACAGGATCGGGTCGTAGAATTCCTTGCGCGCCACCCGGTCGATGTACTCGGCGGCTTTCATCTCGTCGGCGTGCTGGTGATAGTTCGGGATCCGGCCGCCGGCGAGAATCGCGCGCAGGTTCATCGAGCGGCACAGGTCCTTGCGCGCTTCGTAGAGACGCCGGCCGAGACGGTAGCCGCGATAGGCCGGATCGATCAGCACGTCGAGGCCGTAGAGCGCATCGCCGTTGGCCTCGTTGAGAATGATCTCGCGATGGCCGATCAGTTCGTCGTACTTGTGCGGATTCGAAAAACGGTCGTAGTCGACCAGCACGGTCAGCGCGACGCCGACGATCTTGCCGTCGTCCTCGATGATGATCTGGCCGTCGGCGAACTCGCCGATCAGCTTGTCGATCGTCAGCTTCGACCAGGCGCCGCCGATGTCGTCGTAGACGGCATCCATCAGTCGCTTGAGCTGCGGGTAATCCTCGGGCGTGAGGTTGCGCAGGTTGAGGTGCAGTTCTTCCAAAGACATTGAGCGCCTGACTCCATCCGATAAACAGGGAAGGGATATAGGGACAAAGTCTAACACGCCGCGGCGCTACGCCCTTGTGCCAAAAAGGGTCTGGATAACCCAACGGCTGTCGGTCGACCCTACAGAAAGGAAACGATCTGCCGACAATATCTCTGGTTATCCTAATTTTCCTTTGCGACGGCGAAGTTTCAGGGCTCCCGTCGGAGATGCGGCATGAAACGATTACTACCGGTCTGTGCGGGGCTGGCCATGGCAGCGCTGGCCTGCTCCGCCGAGGCCCGACCGCTGACGGACGACGGACGGCTGACGTTCAGCGGATTCGGTACGCTGGGGTTGATTCACAACAACCTCGACGAGGCGGATTTCACCCGCGATATCAGCCAGCCCAAGGGCGCCGGCGAAGGCTGGAGCGCGCGCACCGATTCGATGTTGGGCGCCCAAGTCGGCTACCGCTTCACCGACGAGCTGGATACGGTGGTGCAGGGGATCAGCCGCTACCACGACAGCGGCGATTTCAGTCCCGAAGTGAGCTGGGCGTATCTGCGCTATCGGCCGGACCCGGGCGTGCAGCTGCGCGTCGGCCGGCTGGGCTGGGACGTCTATCAGCTCTCCGATTCGCGCTACGTCGGCTATGCCTATCCCTGGGTGCGGCCGCCGGTGGACCATTTCGGCACGCTGCAGCTGACCTACATCGATGGCGTCGATGTCACTTTCAAGCAACCGATCGGCAGTGATCTGGTGCTGCTGAAACTTTACACTGGGCGCTCCGACGGCGACGTCTTCATCGGCGAGGGTATCGAGACCCATTTCGATGTCGACAAGGTCTATGGTGGCCACCTCGATTACGAGACGGGGCCGTGGCGATTCCGAGCGGGTTACACCGAAGTCGAGTCCGATATCACGTTTTCCGGCGACTTCCCGGATCAGCTCGATGCTCAGTTCGATCAGATCCGTGCGTTCAACCCCTTCTTCGACCTGACCGCTGACGGCGTTCTCGGTGATGCGTTCGGCTTCGATCGGCTCAAGCTCTACTCGCTGGGGGCGGTCTACGATCAGGGACCCTTTCAGCTGCAGGCAATGTGGAATCGGAGCAAGACCAGCGCAGACGGTGCCGTCGATTCGGGATTCGTTTCCGCGGGCTATCGCATCGATCGTGTCACGCCCTATCTGATCTATTCACAGGTCGAGACGACGTCTGATGGCGAGGGCGGCAGTGAAGGGGATTTCAAGCAAAAGACCTATTCGGTGGGCGCGCGCTACGACGTCACGGCCAACATGGCCTTGAAGGCGCAGCTGGATCGCGTTCACATTCAGCGCCCCGGATTTCTGTGGCGAGACATCGACAGTGACTGGAACGGGGGTTGGGGATCGATCTTCAGCCTCGGTCTGGACTTCATTTTCTAGGGGAATGTCCATGAACCGAGTCCAAAGGCTTCTCATCGCCTCCACCCTGTTTGCGACCCTGGTCGCCGCCGTTCCTGCCAGCGCCGACATTGCGGTGGTGGTCAACGCCAATAGCGGCATCGATCATCTGACCCGCAGCGATGCGGTCAATATCTTCATGGGCCGCTACCGCAAGCTGCCCACGGGTAACGTCGCGCTGCCGGTGGATTCGTCTTCGCTCAAGGCACGCTTCTACCGCGCGCTGGTCAACAAGGATCTGGCGGAGATCAACTCCTACTGGGCCAGGCTGGTGTTCTCGGGTGAAGCCTCGCCGCCCCAGCAGATCGCTTCGGGCGATGACGTGCATCAGCTCGTGCTCCAGAACATGAACGCCCTGAGTTATGTCGACAGCGCCCATGTGCCCGACGATATGCATGTCGTGCTGACGTTGGGCGAGTAAGCCATGCCTCGTTTACTGCTGCTGCTGCATACCCGACTGGCACTACGCACGACGGCGATCATCCTGCTCATCGTCACGTTGCTGGGCGTGGTCTTCCTGGCGCTGGCGGTTTATCTGCGTGCTGAAAGTGTCCAGCGGGAGCAGCAGTCGCGAATCCAGGAGCTGCTGACCACGGTCGAGCGTACCGCGCAGATCGGCTGTTTTCTGGGCGATCGTCATCTGGCCCAGGAGGTCACCGACGGTCTGCTCAGCAATAACATCGTCAGAGCCGCAAGGATCGAAGCTGCCGATGGCACGACACTCGCCAGCGGTCGAACGAATTCGGGTGACCCTGATGCCGCCACGGTCACTCGGGATGTTTTCTCGCCGTTCGAGCCGGGCACCTCGGTCTGCGAGATCACGGTCGAGCCCGATCAGGACTACATCGACGAGCTGGTGGCGCAGGCCTCGAATTTCATCGGCGGCGCGTTGCTGCTGCAGCTGGTGGGGATCGGGCTCTGCGTCATACTGGTCGTGGTGAGGTTCGTTACCCGTCCGATTACCGGGCTGTCGCATCGCCTGAGCGAACTGGAAGCGGAAACCGGCCAGCAGCTGCAGGCGCCGAAGGGCAACCGCGATGACGAGATCGGCCAGCTGGTCATCAGCGTCAACGCGATGATCGACAATCTGGTCCAGAGTCTGAGCGAAGAGCGCCGGCTGCGGCTCGAGCGGGAAGTCGAGGAGCGCCGCTACCGGGCGATCTTCGATAACGTCGAAGCCGGTATCTTCGAACTCGACGGTGGCGGTTTCATCCGGTCCGCCAATCCGGCATTTCGGCGCCTGTTCGGCATGCCCGGCGGGACCAATCTGGAGCGCCATCCGGTCGCGTTCGCTTCGCTGGTCGACGACGGTGACGGCGAGGCGCAATCCTTCGTCATTGGCGATGATCAGGGCGGACATGATCGACAGTGGGAGGTGGCGCTGGAGGATGGCGACCGGAAGCGCTGGGTCAGCCTGATTCTGAGCCCGCTCGAGACGGGGCGCCTGCAAGGGGTGGCGCACGATATCACCGAGCGCAAGGAGGCAGCGGACGCGGCCGAGCGGATGGCGATGACCGATCCGTTGACCGGGCTCGGCAACCGCCGCGGCTTCGATCATCGGCTGGCGGTGATGGCGCGCCATCATCGGCTGTATCCCGAACGCTGCCACGCGTTGATCACACTGGATTTCGACCACTTCAAGCAGATCAACGACACCTACGGTCATCAGGTGGGGGACCGCGCCTTGAGTCATATCGGCGCCATTCTGGCGGATCTGATTCGGCAACGAGATTACGTTGCCCGGCTCGGAGGCGACGAGTTCGTCGTACTGCTTGAAGGGTGCAGCGAGCGCAGCGAGGTCGAATCGATCCTGGCACGCTTCCTCGACCGGCTTCGGACTCCGCTCAAGGTGCATGAAAACGTCGAATTTACCGTCGGTGTCAGCATCGGTATCGCCATGCTGGGACTGGACTCTGACGATCCCCAGCAGACGATAAAATTCTCGGATATGGCGATGTATGCCGCCAAGCGGGCCGGCCGCAACACTTGGCGCTTTTACGAGCCTGTGAATGTGAGCCAGTAGCAGATCTCAGCTGGGTCGAGACATCTTGAAGTTCTGATCCGGGCTGATCTCGAAATAGTCGGCAGGCCCGCCACCACGCAGAATCGGACGCGCGGCGGCGGTCTGGTAGACGCCGTCGCTCAGCAGTGCCGGGTCGATATGCACGCCGACCACTTCACCCAGTACCAGCCAGTTGTCGATCTTCTCGCCGTTGGCCGATTCGAGACGAATCGATTGCGTCAACCGACATTCGAAGACGACCTGCGCTTCTCCGACATGCGGTACATCGAGGACTCGAGATTGACGGGGGGTCAGACCGGCCAGTTCGAACTCGTTCACTTCCGGGTCCACCGAGGCCGAACTTCGGTTCATGGCTTCGGCGAGCGCATGTGTGGACAGCTGCCAGCAGAACTCCCCGGTCGCTTCGATATTGCGGACGCTGTCCTTGTAGCCTGCGCTCGAGAAGCCGATGATCGGCGGCGTGTCGGCGAAAGCATTGAAAAAACTATAGGGCGCCAGATTCAGCCGGCCATCGCGATCTTGCGATGAGATCCAGCCGATCGGTCGTGGGCCGACGATCGCCTTGAAGGGGTTGTGGGGTAGCCCGTGACCAAGGCTCGGTTCATAGAAATGTGCATTGTTGGGCATGCCGAAGAATTCCTGAGAGACGTGACAGAGGTAGAGACGCTATCACGTAGAAGTTTATTACCTGGCGCTTCGTTATGCAGGGTATGTCGTGCGGCGTGCGGGAATTTGTCGTGCAAGGCTGTGTCGCGTAGGGCTTGGCTCGCATGTAGAGGATATCGGCGGGTAACGAGGGACGTGCCAGTTGACCGACGGCAACGGCTAAATCTCATGAGCAAAGGATTGAGTCGCGAATTCAAAAGTCGTAATAGAAAAGCGTCAGGCTCGACGGCCTGGGCCGTCGAGCCTGATAAACGCAGCGATCATTATTTGCGAACGACGCGATAGATCACCAGCAGCACGATCGCACCGATAACCGCGATCACGAAGCTGCCGATATTGAAACCGGACACGTCACCGAAGCCTAGGGCCGTGCCGATCCAACCGCCCACGACGGCACCGAGAACCCCGAGGATGATGGTGACGATGAAGCCACCCGGATCTTTACCCGGCATGATCAGCTTGGCAATGGCACCGGCGATCAGGCCGAATATGATCCACGCAATAATTCCCATGGTGTCTGTCCCTGTTTATTCATGCTGAAGTTTTCACGACAAGCGCATGCCTTCCTGACACGCCTTCTGGAAGTTAGTCGTAGATGGTGGAAACGACAAGCGTCGAATTGGCGCTATCATCGTTTCCTGAGCTTGACGCCGTTCCCGGCAAAACGCGCGTCCCAGCATATCAGTCGAAGGGTGAAGGAGGAGTTCATGTCATCCAGTGATGCCGACAACACGATCGTCGGGCGCGTATTGACGTCGAACCGACTGTCGGTTGGATTGGCGTTGCCGATGATGTCGAGCGATCAGGCGGTGATCGACGTTACCGAGCAGAGACGACTGGCAAGACTCGCCGACGATAGCGGGTTCCGCGCCTTGTGGATTCGTGATGTGCCGCTCAACAGCAGCCATTACCCCGACCCGGTCGGGCATCTGGACCCTTGGAGCTGGCTGGGTGCGCTGGCGGTGGAAACGCGGCAGATCGCGCTGATCAGCGGCGCCATCGTGCTGACACTGCGGCATCCGCTGCATATCGCCAAGGCGGCGGCATCGGTCGCCACGCTCTCGGACGGTCGCTTCATTCTCGGCCTGGGCTCCGGCGATCGCCCGCCTGAATTCGCTGCTTTCGGTGAGGATGTCGCCGAGCGGCGTCGCCTGTTCGCGGATCACTGGCAGGTGGTGGCAAGGGCGCTGGGCACGCCGCAACAGGTCATTCCCGATCGCCGCGAAGCGGATTCGCCGGAATTCCAGCTGCGACCGTTGCCGCCGGCGCCAGTCTCGCTGTTGGCGGTCGGCTCGGGCGGGCAGAGCGTCAACTGGATCGCTCGCAATGCCATCGGCTGGATGACCTATCACCGCGAACCGGCGCAACAGCTCGATCGCTACCGAATGTGGCGCGCGGCCGTCGAACAGAGTGCACCCGGTGAGTTCCGAGGGTTCGGCGAGGCGATGCGTCTCGATCTGGCCTTGGATCCGGGAACGCCGGCGACTCATATCGAACTGGGTTATCGGGCCGGCCGCGATGCCCTCATCGAGGTGCTGAATGCGCTCCGGGACATGGGCGTTCACCATGTCTCTCTGAATTTACGCCTCGACGAACGGCCAGCCGATGCGATCATCGAAGAGCTGGCCGCCTACGTCTTACCGCACTTTCATCACTCCTGAGTCGTTCCAGGTTCACTCTGGAACGACTTCACTCGCTCTGAAAGGCGTTTATTGGGATTGGCTGGCCAGGAACGTCAGCGTTCTGCCGTGGGCCAGCGCCGAGGCGTGCTGGTTGTAGCTTGCCCGCGCCCAGCAGTTGAAGCCGTGCTCTGCGCCGCCGTAGAGATGGACTTCAACATCGTCGTTGCCAGCAAAAGCCTGACGCGTCTGCTCGACGTGCTCGAGCGGAATGTGATCGTCTTCGGCGCCGAAGTGGAACTGCGCCGGCACCTTGAGTTCATCGGCACGCGGCAGATACTCGGTCACGCCGCCAGCGTAGTAGCAGACCGCCGCATCGACGCCGGCGTCCAGGCCACAGAGGTAGGAAAGCACGCCACCCATGCAATAGCCCACCGAGGCGACAGGGCCGTCGCAGACGGGGCTCGCGCGTAGCGCCTTGGTGGTCGCCCGCAAATCGCTGATCGCGGTGGGGAAGTCCAGCGCCTGCTTGTGTGCCACGGCTGCCTTCCAATCGTCGCCGTCGTAGCCGAGTTCCACGCCCGGCTCATCGCGCCAGAACATGTCCGGCACGATGACGGCATAGCCATCCATGGCGTACTGCTCGGCGACGCCCCGCATATGGCCGTTGACGCCGAAGATCTCCTGAATCAGCAAGATGACGGGGCCTTTGCCCTTGTGCGGCAGAGCCTGATACGCCTTGAACGTCTTGCCATCTTCGGCGGTGATCTCGATCCATTCGGTCTTGATGTGGGTCTGGGAATCGCTCTGAGACATGGTTTCTCCTCGTGGGCGGTCAACTGAACTTTGAGAGATACTTTGAGAGATAGATATGAAGCCCGAGACAGGAGTTTAGCAGGCAATGAAAAAGACGAGAGTATGGTGTGTCCTTACCTTTCCAGCGCGACACTGTTTCCTTTCGTTTCCCCCAGAATTCTTGCCGCGTCTCGGCCGGGAGGAAGGCCGAATACCCGCGCGTAATCACGGCTGAACTGGGTGGCGCTTTCATAGCCGACCTCGAAGGCCGCGTTGGTAACGCTTTTGGTACTGGCCACCATGAGCATTCGTGCCTTGAGCAAGCGGACGCGTTTTTGATACTGCAATGGACTCAACGTCGTAACCGCTTTGAAGTGCCGATGGAAAGCGGACACGCTCATCGCCGCTCTCTGCGCCAGTGCCTCCACTCTGATGGGCTCGGCAAAGTCCTGGCGAATCCATTGAATGGCCTGGCTGACCCGCGCCATGGCGGTATCCGGTGCCGCAATGTCTCGCAGCATCCAGCCGTGAGGCCCTTGCAGAACACGGTAGAGAATTTCCCGCTCGTATACCGGTGCGAGAGCCGCGATTTCATCGGGCCTGCCCGTTAATCGCAGCATGCGTAGCCATGCATCCATCAATTCTGGCGTGACCGCAGCCACCGAAAAGCCGGCGTCGCTTTCGTTGCGTTCGGCGGGCGAGGCCAGGTCGGTCAGCAACGTCGCGAGTACTGCGGGATCGAGCGTCAGGCTCAATGCAAGATAGGGCTCACCCGACGCCGCCGGATGGATCGTACCCACCGCCGGCAACTCGATCGACATGACGAAGTACGTGGCCGGGTCGTAGCGCAGCGTGCGGTCGCCGACGGTCATCGTCTTGCTGCCCTGCAGGATCAGATTGATCATCGGCTCGTAGACGGCGGCCAGCATGTGTTCCGGAATCTCGCCCTGAACCATGGCTACACGCGGGATGCCCGTTTCGGTACGGCGATTCTCGGCCCTGGAAGCCAGTGAGCGAAGCTCGAGCAGTTGGCCGTTCATGGTGAGCAGTTGGTTATTCATGGTGAGATGCTGATCCCGGGTGCACGCCCGCGCAAGCGAAAAGCAGAAACGGGCAGGTTTCGGGCAGGAACGGCTGAGCCCGCGATGAGGGTAATGGGTACGGTAGTAGCTGGTGACATCGTCTGAATCGCGAGGCTACTCCATGCTTGATCATCTCTTTTTATCCGTCAGCGACATCGAACGCTCGATTCGTTTTTACGAAGCCGTGCTTACCCCGCTGGGGATCACGGCTCGGCTCGATTACGACGGCAAAGATGGCCCACCAGGCCATCCGGATCTCAAGGGTTTCGGCGCCAATGGTCGGATGTTTTTCTGGCTACGCGAGGGCATGATCGAAGGAAAAGCCGTTCACGTCGGTTTCGTGGCGAACGGCAAGACAGCGGTCGAGGCGGCCTACGCCGCGGCTATTGAAAACGGTGCGACCGACAATGGCGCGCCAGGGGCTCGGCTGCATTATGACCCCGACTACTACGCCGCCAACGTTCTTGACCCCGATGGGTACAGTCTCGAATTCGTCTACAAGAACTGGCAGCACGCCCAATGAAAAAACTGCTGATCTACGGCGCGACCGGCTATACCGGCCGCATGGCGGCAGAACGTGCTAAAGCATCGGGGCTCGACTTCGAGATCGCCGGGCGCAATCGGCAGACGCTGGCTTCTCTCGCTGACGCTCTGGCGGTTCCGTTCCGGATATTTTCTGTCGGTGGGGCTGTCGATGGCGATGCAGATGCCGGGACGACGCAGTCTCTGGCCGGTATCGATGTGCTGCTGAACTTCGCGGGGCCCTTCGCGCAAACGGCGGCGCCATTGATGCGGGCGTGTCTCGACGCCGGCGTCGATTACCTGGATATCACCGCCGAGATCAACGTCTATCGGCTGGCGGAACGGTTGGGTGCCGAAGCGGCTGAAGCCGACGTCATGCTGCTGCCTGGGGTCGGCTGGGACGTGGTACCGACAGATTGCCTGGCAGTGCACGTCGCGCAGCGTGTGCACGACCCGAAGTCGCTGAGTGTAGCGCTTCAGGTTCCCGGCGCCATGTCGCGGGGCTCCGCCATGAGCGTCAGTGAGATCATTGGCGCAGGCCTGATGGCGAGAGTCGATGGTCATCTGGTTGCGACCCCCGAAGCACAGCCGCGAGACTTCGATTTCGGTGAGGGCCCGGTGCAGTGCGCGCCGCTATCGTTCGGGGATCTGGTGACCGGCTGGCACTCCACAGGTATCTCCAATATCGCCATGTACGTGCATGTCAGTGGCGAGGCGTTTCCCGAAGGTGATCTGTCACAACTGCCTGATGGTCCCACCGCGGAACAACGCGAGGCTCATCGCGCCCGTGCCGTGGCCGAGGTAACCGCGGCCGATGGCACGGTTTTCCGATCGATGATCGAAACCATCAACGGCTATTCCTACACGCCGCTGTCGGCGGTAGAGGCCGCGCGCCGGGTACTCGAAGGGGAGCGTCGCCCCGGTTTCGAAACGCCGGCGCGGCTGTTCGGTGGCGGGTTCGCCGGGACCATCGAAGGAACGACGATCACGGATTTCTAGAGACCGATCTGTAGAAACAGACCTGCAGAGATGGAAGCGACTAACCCCACAACGGCTTCACGACTCAAGACGCCGTTGTGGGGTCGTCGGTTTCCAGTTCACGCGCCACAAAACGGCCGGCGGTCCGCGCGGCTTCCGTCAGGCGCTCGTAAGACATGCCGTTGCAGGCCGAAGCCGACAGGCCACGCAAGGTGACCGCAATATAGTCGGCCATTGCTTGTGCCCCCTGCGGATGAACCCGATCGAGGTAGGCGCGAATCGCCTGGAGCCCGCCATCGGCAAGCTTCTCGGCCATCAGGCGGGCGGCCGGGTCATCCGCCCGCATCCCCTCCGTAATCATGCAGCCGCGCAACACGCTGTTGCGCCCATACTGTTCGGCGGCGGCGAGCAGCAGGGCAGGAATGGTTTCGGCGGGGTGGCGGTCAGGCGCCAGAAGCTCGTCCAGCGGCAGCGCGTTTTCCTGTGCATAGCGCCGCATGGCTCGCTCGAACAGGGCAGCCTTGTTGCCGTAGGCGGCATAAAAGCTGGGCGGCTTGATGTCCATGGCTTCGGTCAGGTCGGCAAGACTGACCGCGTCATAACCACGCTGATGGAAAAGAGCCTGAGCGATGGCGACTCCCGCTTCGCGATCGAAGGCCGGGCGGCGTTGGCGGATTTTTGCGTTCATGGTGGCCTCGCAGGATAAGACGGCAGTGTAGCGGTCGCTACATCAAGGTTCAAAGGGCCGCCAGACACCTATTTTATATAGTGACTGATAAATAGATTGTGCGATACTCTCGCTTTATGTAGTGTCTGCTACATGTGGTGTAGTCCTTTCCTTCCCTCGCTCAGGTAAACGTTCATGTCGTTCAAAGATAAAGTCGTGCTGGTCACCGGTGGGTCATCAGGTCTGGGGCTCGCAATCGCCCAGGAGTTCGCCGCACAGGACGCGCTGGTGGTCATTACTGGACGCCGGCAGGAGCAGTTGGATGAGTCCTTGGCCACTCTTGGCGATGACGCTGTCGCCATTGCAGCCGATGTGTCCAACGCAACCGATCTCGCAGCACTCTTCAGTCGTATCGAGTCGCTTCATGGCCGTATCGATGTTCTGGTCGCCAACGCCGGGATGGGCGAAATCACTCCACTTGGCACGATTACCGAGGGGGCCTTCGATCGCGTGTTCGATACCAACGTGAAAGGGGTAACGTTTACTGTCCAGGGTGCGCTGCCGCTGATGGGCAAGGGATCCAGCGTTGTCATCATCGGTTCCACGGCCTCAATGAATCCCGGCCCCGGCCTGAGCGTCTATGGTGCGACGAAAGCGGCCATCCGTGCCATGGTCAGAAGCTGGGTCCTGGACATCAAGGGTTCCGGCATTCGGATCAATCTGCTCAGCCCCGGCCCTGTCGATACCCAGTCCCTGCGAAGCATGCTGGCCGATGACGCGGAGCAGATCATTCAAGCGTTCAGTGAAAAGAGCACGCTCGGACGGATAGGCGAAGCGCACGAGATCGGCAAGGCCGTGGCGTTTCTGGCGAGTGATGCCTCGAGCTATATCAACGGCGTCGAGTTGTTTGCCGATGGCGGGGCGTCTCAGGTGTAATCAGCCACGCGTGTTTATCCCAACCCCTGAACTGCAGCGTACAGCCATGACCATCCTCGACCATGTTGAATTTGCCGTGCGCGATGCCGAGGCATCGCGTCATTTTTACGAACAGGCTCTGGCCCCGCTGGGCCTCTATCGAGTCCTCACGGTCGGACCCGAGCGCACCCGCACAGGGGGCACACGCCACGGTTTCGGCAAGGACGGCTATCCCAGACTCTGGATTCATGACAACGAGCCTCCGGGCGCCGGCACGCACATCGCCTTTGCAGCGCAGGACCGAGCCATCGTCGATGCCTTCCATCAGGCCGCACTGAAGGCCGGTGGGGTCGACAACGGGCCGCCTGGCGTCCGAACGCACTACCACGAACACTACTATGCGGCGTATGTACTGGATCCGGACGGTATCAACGTGGAAGTGGTGTGTCAGGACGCTTCTATCAATAACCCATGACGGCAGGAGAGGGCCACGGGCTTTACATGCCCCGCCCTTTTGATGCTGATGCATCGGTCACGACTCCAATCGTTTAAGCTTGAGGCCTTTCACGCCAATCCTGCCTCGACATTAGGAGCCGCATGGACGCTCATAGCCCGATATGGATCGCCGCTCAATTGGGCGGGTTCGTGGCCCTCGGCTTCATCATCGCGGCATTTGCCAGTCGTCAGGATGACCGGCTGCTGCTTTATCTGATATTCGCCAACGTGGCCTTCGCCGTGCATTTCCTGCTGTTTGGCGAGGCAGTCGCGGCTGGCATGTCGGGCCTGGTGGTCGTCCGGATCTGGCTAGCGCGGCGGTTTCCGCGGCGTCAGGGGATCATGTGGCTGGTGCTGGCGGCAACGGCGGCGGTCGCCATGGCGACCTGGCAGTCCTGGTACGATATTTTCCCGCTGCTCGCTGCCATTTTCGGTACGCTGGCGATGTTTCTATTGCGGGGCCTGCCCATGCGAGCGCTGCTGGCGGGCGTCGCGCTAAGCTGGCTCGCGAATGCGCTGATCATCGGTTCGATCGGTGGCGCCATTGCCGAGCTCATCGCGCTCGGCACCAATCTGATCACCATGTGGCGAATTCAGCGCGCCAAGCGTCGAATCCAGGCTTGCTGATGTATGAGTCAGACGGTCGCGGCCGGATGTGCGAGCAGGCGCTCGGCGAAGGCTAATCTCATCGCTGTCGTCCAGCGGGCCAGGCAGGACCATTATTATCCTTGAAAGCTCGAAAATGATTCGAACCAGTCTTGGCTCGTGGATGGCATTCAAGTCAAAAGGCCGCTATGCGCTCGGAGTGGCCTCCTCCAGCGTTTTCTGGCGTTCATCGTAGTCGCGCCGTGCCGTTTCGACTTCGTGATGGTATTGCAGCGTCCATTGATGCAGCGCCTGAAAAGGCGCCTTGAGCGTTCGCCCGAGCGGCGTGATCCGGTATTCCACGGCCACCGGAGCCGAGGCGATCACGCGGCGTTCGACGATGCCATTGCGTTCCAGCCGCCGCAGCGTATGGCTCAATGCCTTCTGGGTGATGCCTTCCAACTGGCGCTTGAGTGCGTTGAAGCGCAGCGGTTCGTTGCACAGGGCAGCCAGTACCAGTACCGACCACTTGTCCGCGATTTGATCGAGAATCACGCGGCTGGGGCAATTGGCCGCCGCGGTCGGGTGCGATGAATTGAGCATGGCGGTTTCCTCGAGGCTATCTGGTGAGTTGAAAGTATCCGGTGGGTATCTGGTATAAGTCCTATACCGCAAGTCCCATCTTATCACTCGGAGCATCTTCATGGCCTCATCCAATGTCGACGCGCTGTTTCAGCCTTTTCAATTGAAATCACTGTCGCTCAAGAACCGTATTGTCATGGCGCCGATGACGCGGTCGTTTTCGCCGGCGGGCATACCTGGCGAGAACGTCGCGGCCTACTACCGGCGGCGTGCCGAGAACGAGGTCGGTCTGATCCTGTCCGAGGGCACCACCATCGATCGGCCGGCCGCGCGCAACGAACCGAACATCCCGTTCTTTTATGGCGAAGACGCGCTGGCCGGCTGGCAGAACGTTGTCGATGGCGTGCATGAAGTGGGTGGTCGCATGGGGCCGCAGATCTGGCACGTGGGCTCGGTCTCCAGTTTTCTCACGGACTGGGTTCAGGACGTGCCTGTGGAAAGCCCGTCCGGTCTGGTCGCGCCCGGTCAGCCTCGCGGCAAAGCCATGAGTGAAGAGGCTATCGCCGACACGCTCGATGCCTATGCCCAAGCCGCTGTCGACGCCAAACGGCTCGGTTTTGACACGGTCGAAATTCACGCGGCCCACGGCTATCTGATCGACCAGTTCTTCTGGGCGGCCACTAATCAGCGCAGCGATCGATACGGCGGCACCACGCTCAAGGACCGCTCCCGCTTTGCCGCCGAAGTCGTCAAGAGCGTGCGTGACGCCGTCGGCCCCGATCTGCCGATCATCCTCCGCGTCAGTCAGTGGAAACAGCAGGACTTCGACGTACGCCTGGCCAACACACCGGATGAAATGGCGGCCTGGCTGTCCCCGCTCGTGGAAGCCGGCGCGGATATTCTGCACTGCTCACAGCGGCGGTTCTGGGAACCGGAATATCCGGAACTCGACGGCCCTGAGGGGCTGAATTTCGCCGGCTGGGCCAAGAAACTCACGGGCGCGCCCACGATCAGCGTCGGCTCGGTCGGTTTGTCCGGCGACTTCATGGGTGCATTCAGCGGCGAAAGCTCCACCCCGGCCAGCCTGGATAAGCTTGTGGCCCGGATGGAGCGCGACGAGTTTGACCTGATCGCCGTCGGCCGCGCCTTGCTGAGCGATCCGGCGTGGGTGAAGAAAGTGCATGCCCGCGATGAGGAATCGCTAAGCGATTTCACCAAGGAGGCGTTGGCCGAACTGTACTGATTCGGCGTCTGATCTCCGCAACAGACTCGGACCACCGCACGGTGGTCCGAGCAACCGGCCAGCGCTCGAGGTTGTGGCACTTTTAAATCCGACCCCGAGAGCTCTCGAGATAGCGGGGCCTCCGCTCGAAGCGTCGGCTTCACGCTCGCTGACGGCGATCCTCGATAATCCGTCGACCACGAACGCAATCGGCTTCATGGGGCTCGTCGACCCACGGTTCGGCGATGCCCTGTTCGACCCATTCGGCCACCGCCGGAAGGGCGAGCAACCGTTCGACGTAGGCCATGGCGGCGGTGCCGAGTTCGATACCGTAGCCGCGGATACGAACCGCGACCGGGGCGAACATGGCGTCCACGGCGGTAAACGAGTCGCCGGCGAGCCAGGGGCCGCCAAACACGTCGAGACCCTCCTGCCATAGAATATCGAGCCGGATCAGATCCTTCTCGAGCGCCTCGCTCGGCGTGTCCAGGTCGATGGTCAGCGAACAGTTCATCGAGCACTCGTCGCGTATCGCGGCAAAGCCTGAGTGCATCTCGGCGCTGGCGCAGCGAGCCCAAGCGCGGGCGGCGCGATCACCGGGCCACGCGGCGGGGTGATCCTCGGCAATGAATTCCAGAATCGCCAGTGAATCCCAAACCACCTGATCGTCATCGTGCAGGCAGGGGACCTTGGCGGTCGGCGAAAAGTGCGTGAACGCCTGCTGCTGGCCGGCGCCTTCGAACGGCGTCAGTACCTCCTCGAACGGGATCTCAAGCGCGCGCAGCAGCACCCAGGGTCGCATCGACCAGGAAGAGTAGTTCTTGTTAGCGATGAAAAGTCGATAGGCCATGGTTGCCTCTGCTGTCGGGAAAAATCCGAGTATGCGTTTTCGCCGTGAGTCCGCAAAGCCTCGATCACCGGGTCTATGACTGGCTGATTGATCGAGGGAATCAGACCTGATCGAGGAAAGCATGATCGTTCGATGGAATAAGGACAGCGCCGATCGGACTTTTTGATTCTTGCACCATACCCCAACACTCAACGATTAACCGACTAGGCTTTGGCCAATCGATTTCGAGAGCGCGTTTCGCGCCGTTTCGTTCAATTTACCGGTTTATCGGTTACCGGATGTGCCGAGAGGTCATGGATGGCTCCCAACTCGCTGACCGACACCAACAGCCCCCTGAGTGCCGATCAGGCCAAGCGCGTGCAGCAGGCTTTGACCGATCTGGATGCCTCCCAGTGCCAATGGTTGAGCGGTTACCTGGCCGGTCTCGGCGCCCAGGCGGCGGCCGGGACATCGCAGTTGGCGCCAGCGACATCCACTACGTTGACCGTGCTCTATGGCAGCCAGACCGGCAATGCCGAGGGTGTGGCCGAACTGGCGGCCGAGCGTGCCGGTGCGAAGGGCTTCGACGTCAAGCTCACGAGCATGGCGGATGCCGGCAAGAAGACGCTGAAGGAAGTCGAGCGGTTGCTGGTCGTCGTCAGCACCCAGGGCGACGGCGATCCGCCCGATCCGGCGCTCGAATTTCACGAACTGATGATGGGGCGCAAGGCGCCGAAACTCGCGGGGTTGCGCTTCGCCGTGCTGGGGCTGGGCGATACCAGCTACGAACACTTCTGCCAGACCGGCAAGCAGTTCGACGCCCGCCTGGCGGAGCTCGGTGGCGAATCGATCCATGCGCGGACGGATTGCGATGTGGATTACGAGGAGGCGGCCGAGGTCTGGATCGACGAGGTGCTCGAGGCGCTGGCCGCCGATCTCGCCACGCCGCCACCGGCTCAGGCCGCTGAAGCCGACGCTTCGCAGAGCGCTCAACTACGCTACTCCAAGAAGCACCCGTTCCTGGCCGAGGTGCTGACCAGCCAGCCGCTCAACGGTCGCGACTCGGACAAGCAGACGCTGCATCTCGAATTGTCGCTGGAAGAGTCGGGGCTCGAATACCTGCCGGGCGACGCGGTCGGGGTGGTGCCGCAGAACGATCCTGCCCATGTCGACGAGCTGATCGAAATGCTCAAGTTCGATGCCGAATCGCCGCTGGAGGAAGGACGCGTGCTGCGCGATGCGCTGCTGACGGATTTCGAGGTGACGACGCTGACGCGGCCGTTCCTGCAGCAGTGGGCCGAATGGTCGCAGGCGCCGGAACTGCGCCGCCTGCTGGGTGAAGACGCCCGCTCCGAGCTGCGCGACTGGCTGCAGGGGCGCCACATCATCGATGTGGTCGAGCAGTTCCCGGTCGACGGAATCGACGCCGCCCAGTTTTCGGCGGCGCTGCGCAAGCTGCCGCCACGGCTCTACTCGATTGCCTCGAGCCAGGCGGCGGCGTCCGACGAGGTGCATCTCACCGTCGCCGTGGTGCGCTACGCCACCCATGGCCGCGCCCGCGACGGCGTGACCACGAGTTACCTGGCGGATCGCATCGAGCCTGGCGATCGCGTGCCGATCTACATCGACCGCAACAAGCAGTTCAAGCTACCGGAAGATGACGAGGCGCCACTGATCATGATTGGCCCTGGCACCGGCGTCGCACCGTTTCGCGCGTTCCTGCAGGAACGTGAGGAGCGTGGCGCCGGTGGCGACAACTGGCTGTTCTTCGGCGATCGACGCTTTCGCAGCGACTTTCTGTATCAGTCGGAATGGCTCAGGTGGCGCCAGCATGGATTGCTAACGCGACTCGACGTCGCTTTCTCCCGCGACCAGTCCGACAAGGTCTACGTTCAGGATCGGCTGCGCGAACAAGCCGAAACGCTGTACGCCTGGCTGGAAGCCGGGGCGTATGTCTACGTCTGTGGCGATGCCGAGTTCATGGCGCCGGACGTACATCAGGCATTGCGCGATGTCATCCGTGAACAGGGCGGGCACGGTGAAGCCGGCGCCGACGACTATCTGCGCCAGATGCAGCAGGAGAAACGGTATCAGCGCGACATCTATTAGGAGCCGACATGGACATCATTGCCAAACTGCGTGACGTACCGCTCGATGAGCTGCATCCCAACGAGCGGCTCAAGGTAGAGAGCGACTACCTGCGCGGCACGCTCGAAGAGGGCCTGGCCGACCGCGCCACCGGGGCGATCGCCGAGGCGGATACGCAGTTGACCAAGTTTCACGGCTTCTACCAGCAGGACGACCGTGACCTGCGCGACGAGCGTCGCCACCAGAAGCTCGAACCGCTCTACAGTTTCATGGTGCGCTTGCGACTGCCCGGCGGTCTGGTCACGCCCGCCCAGTGGCAGACCCTCGACGACGTCGCTTCGCGCTACGCCAATGGCACGCTGCGCATCACCACTCGCCAGACCTTCCAGTACCACGGCGTGCTCAAGGAAAATCTGCGCCCGCATCTGCAGACGATTCATCAGGCCATGGTGGACACCATCGCCGCCTGCGGCGATGTCAATCGCAACGTGATCTGCACCGCCAATCCGCATCGCTCAGCAGTCCATCGCCAGGTTTACGAACTCAGCCATCGGATCAGTACCCGTCTACTGCCCAGTACCCGCGCCTATCACGAAATCTTTCTCGGCGAAGAGCGTGTCGCCGGTGGTGCCCAGGAGCGTGAACCGGAACGTGAATCGAAGCGTGAACCGGAGCGCACTGAGTCGGAGGCGAAGGTTGGAGATGACCAGGAACCGCTCGATCCACAGGAGCCGTTGTATACGCGCCATTACCTGCCGCGCAAGTTCAAGGTGGCGCTGGCGATTCCGCCGGAGAACGACGTCGACCTGTTCGCCCATGACGTCGGCTTCATTGCCGATGTTCTAAAAGGCGAAAATGGCGAACTCCAGGGCTTTACCGTCTGCATCGGCGGCGGCATGGGCATGACCCATGGCGAACCGTCGACCTTTCCGCGGCTTTCCGACCCGATCGGCTACTGCGCGCCGGACGCTGTTCCCGCCGTGGCAGAGGCGATCATGCTGGTACAGCGCGACAACGGTAATCGTCGTGACCGCAAACTCGCGAGACTGAAATATACCGTCGAGGACATGGGGCTCGAAGCGTTCAAGGCCGAAGTCGAAGGGCACCTCGGCGAGACGCTGGCACCGGCGCGCGAGTTTCACTTCGAGAACAACGGTGATCGTCTGGGCTGGATTCAGGGCGATGACGGTCTTTGGCACTACGGGCTGTTCGTCCAGAACGGACGAATCGCCGACTTTCCGGATGGCCCGCAGCTACGCACCGGCCTGCGCGAGATCGCCGAGCAGCACGATGGCGATCTGGTTCTCACCACCAATCAGAATGTGATCATCACACAGGTCGATGAGTCCCGGCGCGAGGCCATCGATGCGTTACTGGATCGCCACCGACTGGTCGCGGAAACGTCTCCGTTACGGCGCAATGCCATGGCTTGCGTGGCATTCCCGACCTGCGGGCTGGCCATGGCGGAAAGCGAGCGCTATCTGCCGTCGTTGATCGACAAGCTCGAGCACGTGATGCAGCAAGCCGGGCTCGCCGAGGATGCGATCATCGTGCGCATGACCGGCTGCCCCAACGGCTGCGCGCGACCCTATTTGGCCGAGATCGGCTTCGTCGGCAAGGCGCCGGGGCATTACAACCTCTATCTCGGCGGCGGCTTCAGCGGGCAACGGCTGAACAAGCTCTACCGCGAAAACATCAACGAAGCGACGATCCTCGAGGAACTGACGCCACTGATTCAGCGCTACGCCGCCGAGCGCGAAGCCGCCGAACCCTTCGGAGACTTCGTCATCCGTACCGGCGTGATCCGCGAGACCACGGCCGGGCGCGAATTTCATGAGGCCTGAGCATTCCCGGATGGCGTGACCTGGTCAATCTCGATGCGGTACCGGTCGCTGGGCCGGGCCGCCATAGGGCCACAACCATCCCTTGGGCATCGGCCCCTTGTTGCGGCCGCCCTGACACTGCTGTTCCCAGGCGTGGGCGAGAATGCCGACCGAACGGGAGAGGCAGAACAGGCCGCGGGCCAACGGGGCGGGGAAACCTAGCTCGGCGTAGATGACGGCGGTGGCGCCGTCGATGTTGAGCGGGATCGGCTTGCCTTTCATGGCGATCAACTGGCGTTCGACTTCACGGGCGATGGCGACGAAATTGCCATCCACTTCGCCACGAGCGGTGGCTTCTTCGACCAGTTCCAGCAACCGTGGAGCGCGCGGATCGATGGGATGGAAGCGGTGGCCGAAGCCGGGAATGATCCTGGTCCGCTCGCGCTGCCAGCTGGCAATGCCTTCCTCTACGGCGGCTTCCAGTTTGCGTCCGCCGATCTGGTTCTCGAGTATCGACTGATACAGTTCCACGGCCTGTTCGCCGGCGCCGCCGTGAACGTCATCTAGCACGTTGACGGCGGAGGCCATGGCGTTGTTGAGGCTGCTGCCGCAGGTCACCGCCATCCGTGCGATGGCGATGCTCGGTGCCTGCGGGCCATGATCGACGGCGCTCATCAACGCCGCTTCGAGCAATGCTGCCTGCGCTCGGCCGGGCAGTTCACCGCGGGTCATCAACCACACCATGTCGGTGAACCCGACGTTGCCGATCAGCTCCTCGATGGGATAGCCGCGATAGCGAATCTCACCGGGGCGCATGTCGATGATGTCGGTGTGCCACCACTGTTGGGCACGGAAGTCGGGCGCAGAAGTATCGCTCATGGAATATCTCCGGTTTATTCGTCGTTGGCAGCTTGAGCAGGAAGCAAGGTGGCGTTGTCTTGACCCAGGCGCGGGGGCGGGGAAGCAACGCGGGGTGCCTGGCCGTCGAAGCGGTAACCGCCGCTGACCACTTCCAGTGGCCGGCCGATCTCGGCACTGTCGAACCGCTCGATCAGACCGCGATCGCGAACCTGCGGGTGTGCCAAGGCTTCCGCGACGCTGTAGACGGGCCCTGCAGGAACTCCGGCCTCCACCAGTCTGGGCCACCAGTACTCGGTGGTTTCGCGTTGCAAAGCCGCTTCGATGCAGTCGCTGAGCGCCTGGCGGTTATCCAGACGTGCCTGACGTTGGACGAAGCGCGGGTCCTCCACCCATTCCGGATGCTCCATCAGGCGACAGATCGCCTCGAACTGCTCCTGCTTGTTGGCGGCGATATTGATCAGCCCGTCAGCAGTGGCGAACGTGCCGGAAGGGCTGGCCGTGACGTTGTCGTTGCCCATCGGCTGGGGCGGTTTATCGGCGATCAGCAGGTTGGACACGGCCCAGCCCATGGTGGCGAGCACGGATTCGAGCATCGAAATGTCGATGAAATGCGCCTTGCGCGGTCGCTCGGCCAGGGCGGCATTGATCGCCATGGCCGCCGTCAGACCGCCAACCGTATCCGCCAGCGGGTAGCCGACTCGATACGGTGCGTTCTCCGGCGAGCCGGTAATACTCATCACGCCTGCCATGCCCTGAATGATCTGGTCGTAGGCCGGGTAGTTGGCCAGCGGACCGTCCTGGCCGAAGCCCGAAATGGCGCAATAGACCAGCTCGGGGTTCGTCTGGCGCAGTGTCTCGAAGCCTAGGTCCAGGCGTTGCATGACGCCGGGCCGGAAATTTTCGACCACGACATCGGCACTCGCGACCAGCTCGAGGAAGGCCTCGCGATCGTCAGCCTGCTTGAAATCCAGTGTCACCGAACGCTTGCCGGCATTCTGGGCGAGAAAAGAGACGCCCATCAGATCGCGGTTGAGCGCCGGGTCTGCGCCGAGCTGGCGGGCAAGATCGCCACCCTGGGGTCGCTCGACCTTGATCACCTCGGCACCGAGATGGGCCAGCTGATGACAGCAGAACGGGCCGGCCAGCACATTGGTCAGATCGAGTACCCGGTAACCGCTTAACGGCGATGACATCATTCCTCCTGATGAAACGAATTCTTTCAGAGAGAATATGGCCGGCTCGAGCGAGTTGCAATACCGTTTTGTCTGTCGCAACATTCGCCATTAGTCCAATCCATGACAGTCAATGATCTTAAAGGAGCGTCCTATGGCCCAACGGCGCGTCGAGGCCGTCGAGCGAGCGCTGACTCTTCTCGAGGCGTTCTCCCAGGAGCGACGGGAGTTTTCATTGACCGAGCTGGCCAATGCCACGGGTTTTTACAAGAGCACCATCCTGCGACTGATGTCGTCGCTGGAGCATTTCGGCTACGTCACCCGAGACGAACGCGGCATCTACCGGGTTGGGCCGGCGGTGTCGCGCCTGGCGCCGTTGGCGGGGGACGGACCACAGCTCGAGAACCTGGTTCGGCCGATTTTGGAGTCACTGCGTGATGCCAGCGAGGAGACCGCTTCCTTCTATGTGCGAGACGGCGATCACCGCATCTGTCGTCTGCGCGAGAACGGGCGCCTGGAAGTACGACACCACCTCGAAGAAGGCGTAAGACTGCCGCTGGGGCGTGGCGCGGCGGGTCGAGTGCTCAATTACGAAACGCCCAGGGGCCAGGTCGCGGTATCGAGCGGCGAGCGGCAGGCCGGACTCTCGGCGGCGGCGATCGGTATCTACAACGGCGAAGGGGAATTGATGGGCGCCCTGGCGCTGTCCGGTCCCAGCGAGCGGTTCACGACGGCAGTCAAGGATCGTCATACGCCTTTGCTGATCCAGTACGCGCCACGTCTCGAGCGCCAATGGCCCCGTGCACTCCGGGCCACCTGACGGTCGTTGCATCGACAGCCCGTGACGAAAGCCCGTAGGCTCAAGAGAGACGGGAATGGATCGAGTGAGCAAGAACAACGGCTGACTCGCTGGTGAGCCAGCCGTTGTCACTGGCGGATCTTACTGAATCAGGCCGACTTCCTTGGAGATCGTTTCGATATCGGCGATCTGCTGATGGACGTAGTCCTTGAAAGCGTCACCACTGCGATCGAACGGAATCAGCCCGTTCTGCTGCATGACATCCTTCCACTCCTGGCTTTCATAGACCTTATGCAGGGCATCTTCCCACCAGGCGACATCTTCCTCAGAGAGTTTCGGCGGCAGGTAGAATCCGCGCCAGTTAATGCCTTCAACATCGACTCCCTGTTCCTTGGCAGTGGGGAAATCGCTGAGTGCGCCGGGTAGGCGGCCATCGGCGAGAACCGCAAGAACGCGTAGATCGCCGGATTCGACGAATCCCAGAATCTCCGACGCATCGCCTGAGAAGGCGTCGATATGGCCACCGACGACCTGCGTCATCGCCTCGCCGCCGCCGTCGAACGGCAAATACTTGATCTTGTTCAACGGTTTGATGTCATCGGCGCGCGCCATCATCAATACTTTTAGATGGTCCCATCCGCCGCTGGCGCTGCCACCGGCAAAGCTCACGCTGGAGGGCTTCTGCTCCATCGCGTCCAGCAGTTCCTCGAGGGTCTGGTAGGGTGAGTCCTTGCTTACCGCGATCACGCCATAGTCGGCGCCGACGGTGCCGGCCCAGTTGACCATGTCGGCGTCCATGCCGGGAAATTGATGCTGGGCCAGGCGAGTGGTGGTCGACGTCGACGCCGAGACGATGACGTCGTTCTGGCCGGCTCGCTTGGTTACCACGTGGGAGAACGCCACCCCACCGCTGGCGCCCGGCATATTGGTAGTCTGGACGCTACCGTCGATGGCGCCGATCTCGCTCAGCACCTGACCCACGCTGCGGCAGGTAAAATCCCAGCCGCCGCCGGGATTGGCGGGCGCGATGCAGTCGATCTTTCCGTCCGGGCCGGCTGCCTGGGTAATCAGAGGCAGTGCCGTCAACGAGAGCGCCACACATAGCGCGGCGGATTTGAGGGGCGTGAATTTCATGGCGTCTCCATTATTCTCTTTTGTAGAACCGGTTCCGACAGTGGAAATTAAGACTGTCCGTATGCCGGGTCAATCTCGAGACTATGAATTGCGACTAAAGAATATTGTCTGAAGCTATAATGTTCTTTCAGGTAGAACTTTGCCGGCCGAGGAGACGCCGGCAATCGTCAAGACAGGTGATATCTAACGGCGATATCGGCGGCCCAGGTTTTATCTCCGAAGAGGAAGCGTCAAACTAGTCAGGCGTGTGGCCTAGGGTCAGAAGAGCTGGCGCTAGCTCAGTGTTTTAATGAGAACGCTGTGCCATCCCTTTTTCAGCGAGACTGTGTTTTATGGCGTTACGACAATCGACCCGTATCAACAAGTACATCAGCGAAAGTGGGATGTGCTCTCGCCGTGAAGCCGATCGCTTCGTGGAGCAAGGCAACGTGTGGATCAACGGTCGCCGTGCCACCACCGGTGACCAGGTGGTAGCTGGCGATCGGGTCAAGGTCAACGGCCAGGATATCGAGCCTCAGGAAGAGGAAGATCTGATCCTGATCGCGTTGAACAAGCCGGTGGGGATCGTCAGCACGACCGAATCCAGCGAGAAGGACAATATCGTCGAATTCGTCAAACACGGGGCGCGTATTTTCCCCATCGGGCGACTCGATAAGGACTCCCAGGGGCTGATTTTTTTGACCAACAACGGCGATCTGGTCAACAAGATCCTGCGCGCCAACAACCATCATGAAAAAGAGTATCAGGTGACGGTGAACAAGCCGGTCACCGACGAGTTCGTCGATGGCATGCAGCGTGGCGTGCCGATACTGGGCAAGGTGACGAAGCGCTGTCAGATGCACAAAGAGTCGACGTTCGTATTCACCATTACCCTGGTTCAGGGGCTCAACCGCCAGATACGCCGGATGTGTGAATATTTCGGCTACGAAGTCACCCAACTGGTGCGTACCCGGATCATGAACGTCTCGCTCAAGGGGTTGGCGCTTGGCGACTGGCGGGATCTCACCCCGAAAGAGATCGACACCATTGTTGCGTTGACGGAAAGCTCTGACGCCGCGCCGGAGAAGAGGCGGTCCGCCAAACCCAACTCCGGCTCTCGCTCGGGTGCCGGCAAGGCAAAATCGCCGGTCTCCAAAGCCCGCCAGAAATCAGCGCAACCTGGTGCCAGAACCGGTGCAAAAGCGAATTCAGGGGCAGGGGCCAAAACCGGCGGCAAAGCCGCCGCATCCAAGCCCCATCCCAGAGGCAAGAACGCCGCCAACGGCAAAGGGCGGCCCGGCCCCAAGAACGGTGCTGCGGGCAAGCCACATCCCAAAGCCAAAGCGTCCAGCGCGGGGAAACCTGGCGCGAAAGGCAAGGCGAGCGTCAAACCCGCCGGCAAGAACCGTTCAGGCAAGCCGGGCCCCGGCAGTCGTGCCAGGAACGCGCCTTCCAAGAAGCGTTAGCAAACGATCCCGTCAGGACGCGCCAGGCGATAGTTTCAGGCGATGGTTTTAACTAATGGCTTTCACGCCAGCCTTGGCGACCTGAACGTCCTGGTCCGGCTTGACCCCGGAAACGCCGACACTGCCGATCACGTGACCGTCTTGAACCACCGGCACCCCGCCGGCCAGCAGCGCGGTCATCGGTGCAGTCACGAAGGCGGTACGCCCATTATTGATCATATCCTCGAACACCTGAGTTTCCTTGCGGCCGATCGAGGCGTTGCGTGCCTTTTCGGTGGCCACGCCAGCGCTGAATGGGGCGGCGCCATTCATGCGGCGCAGGCCGAGCAGATGGCCGCCGTCATCGGCGACGGCGATGGTGACCGCCCAGCCCTGTGCTTCGGCTTCGGTCTGCGCGGCATCCAGAATGGCATTGACGTCGTTGAGTTCGAGTGCGGATTTAGTGAGCATCGGTCGTCCTTTCGAGAGAGAAGTGCGTTTCGAGAGAGTGCGTTACGGGTTACCGAAAGCCGGTCGCCCTGAGTCAGCTTGGGCCTGAATCAGCCCATTCTTGAATCAATCTGTCCTTGAATCATTGGCTTCCAGGCATTCATCCACCAGTTCGATCCAGTGACGGACCGGTGTCCGACCGGCGCCGTTGAGATGACTCTGGCAGCCGATATTGGCGGTGACGATGGTGTCCGGCGCTTGCGCTTCCAGCGCGTCCATCTTGTTGTCGCGCAGGCGCTTGGCCAGCGTCGGTTGCGTGATCGAATAGGTTCCGGCGGAACCGCAGCAGAGATGACCATCCTGCACGGGCGCAAGCGCGAATCCCAGCCGCGTGAGAACCGTTTCGACGGCACCGCCCAGTTTCTGCGCGTGCTGTAGCGTACACGGACAGTGAAATGCCAGACGCGTCGCGGGATGACGCGCCCCTAACGCTTCCAGATCTTCTTCCCGCAGCACTTCCACCAGATCCTTGGCCAGCTCGCTGACCCGCTTTGCCTTGATCGCATATTCGGGGTCGTCGGCCAGCATCTCGCCGTACTCCTTGACGAAGGCGCCGCAGCCGCTGGCGGTCTGGACGATCGCTTCCACCCCGTCGGCGTCCGTCTCCGCTGCTCCCTTTCTCTCGATCATGGGCCACCAGGCATCGATATTGGCGCGCATGCGCTCGCGTCCGGCCTCCTGAGCATTGAGGTGGAAGTCGATGGCGCCGCAGCAACCGGCTTCCTGGGCAGGTCGCACCCCGATGCCGAGCCGGTCGAGTACCCGGGTCGTGGCATCGTTGGTATTGGGTGCCAGGCTCGGCTGTACGCAGCCTTCCAGAATCAGCATCTGGCGAGCGTGTGTGGCGGGATCGGGGCGTTTTCGCTGACGAGTTTGGGGGGGCGGCTGGCGTGCGGGAATCTTGTCATGCAGATCGTGCGGTGCCAGCGGACGAAATGTCTGGCCCAGAGCCAGCAGAGTCTTGAATCGCTTGGGTTCGGGGAGCATGGCGCGCAGGCCGAATCGAAGCGCGCGATCCCCCGGACTGCGACCAACCCGACGCTCGATTTCGGCACGACCGATATCCAGCAGCTTGTGATATTCGACCCCTGAAGGGCAGGTGGTCTCGCAGCTGCGACAGCTCAGACAACGGTCGAGATGCAGCTGCGTTTCCTGGGTGACCTGCGTATCGCCGTCTTCGCTCTCCAGCAGCTCCTTGATCAGATAGATACGCCCTCGAGGGCCATCGCGTTCGTCGCCCAGCAGTTGATAGGTCGGACAAGTGGCGTTGCAGAAACCGCAATGCACGCAGGTGCGCAGAATGCGATCGGCCTCGACGATATGCGGCTTCGCACGAGCGGCGTCGGAAAAATGGGTCTGCATGATGACTCCTTGCCACATGACGTTGGAACGGCTTGCCACTGTGGGCATCGAGACGGCTTACCACTCGGCGTAGAGCCGGCCGGGGTTGAAAATCGCCTGGGGATCGAGCCGCTGCTTGAGCTGACGGTGATATTTGTCCAGTACCGGCGTCAGCGGCGTGAAGGGCGAATCTCCGTTGGCGTTCGGCGTAAAACGCGTGGCATGGCCGCCAGCTGCAATCGCCACTTCTTTGATATGGGTATCGCTTTCCGAACCGCTTTGTTCAGGGCCTTTTTCTTCAGAGTCTATTTCGTCAGAGCTCCGCAGCCAGCGCTGGGCACCGCCCCAGTCGATGAACCAGTCGCCTTCTAGAGCCGGCGTGCGCGCCAGTGTTGGCAGCGATAGTCGCCACAGGGTCCGTCCGGTAGAGGTATCGAAAGCGCCATCGAAGAAGGGCAGGCGCTGCTCGCGTAGCTGCTCCCAGAACAGTGGGTCTTCCGATTCACCACCAAGCCGCTGACGTGTGGCCGATACCGAGCCTTCACCGCCTTCGAGACGCACGTGCAGTGCCGTTCCATCATGGGCGGCACCAGTGATCGGTAAAGGCTCGCGCCCCCAGACCGTCAGTCGATCGAACGCTTCGGTCAGCGGCAGTTCGAGTCGCAGGCAAGCGTGCGCGTGAGGGATGGGCAGCACCTTGAACGAGATCTCGGTCAGTACGCCGAGGGTGCCCTGGGCGCCGACCATCAGGCGGGAGAGATCGTAGCCGGCGACGTTTTTCATCACTTCGCCGCCGAAACGCAGATGCTTGCCCTCGAAGGTGATGACGCGCACACCCAGCACGAAATCGCGAACCGCGCCGACCCAAGGGCGACGCGGGCCAGAGAGTCCGGCGGCGACCATGCCGCCGACCGTGGCATTGGCGCCAAAATGCGGCGGCTCGAAAGCCAGACGTTGGCCATTATCGGCGAGCGTCCGTTCGAGATCGCGCAGCCGAGTGCCGGCGCGCACGGTCGCCACCAGTTCCACCGGATCGTAGTGGACGATACCGTGATGACCGGTGGTGGAGAGCGACTGCGCGGCGTCGACGCGGCGACCGTAGAACGCCTTGGTGTCACCGCCGACGATACGCAGCGTGGCCCGCTCGGCATGGGCACGTGCCACCTGTTCGCACAGTGCTGTGCTGTCATCGTTGCCTGCCGCCGGCCCGCTCGAGACAGTAGCGCCAGGCTCGCCCGGCAGGGTGTATTCCGGCTGCTGATCCTGTAGATGAGTCATGGGCGTGATTCCCTGTGTCTTGATCGGCATGGCGCTATGCCCTGTGACAACGCTTAAAATCTTGGCAGCTCGGGATGCGGCAGCTCGCCGTGATGCACGTGCATGGCACCGAACTCGGCGCATCGCGCCAGCGTCGGAATATTCTTGCCGGGATTGAGCAGCCGGCGCTCGTCGAAGGCCGATTTCACCGCGTGGAACAGGGTGATCTCGTCGGCGGCGAACTGGGTGCACATTTGATTGAGCTTCTCGCGGCCAACGCCATGCTCGCCGGTGATGGTGCCGCCGGCCTCCACGCACAGCTCGAGAATCTTGCCGCCGAGCGCCTCGGTGGCTTCGAGCTCGCCCGACTGGTTGGCATCGAACAGAATCAATGGATGCAGATTGCCGTCGCCGGCATGGAAGACATTGGCGACCCGCAGCCCGTAATGAGCGGAGAGATCGTTGATGCCCTTGAGCACACGCGGTAGCTCGCGCCGGGGAATGGTGCCATCGATGCAGTAATAGTCCGGCGACATACGGCCCACGGCCGGGAAGGCTGCCTTGCGGCCGGCCCAGAACAGCTGGCGCTCGGCGTCGTCTCGAGCGAGCTGGATCTGGGTGGCACCGGCCGCTTCGAGCAGATCTCGAACCCGCTCGCAGTCGGCGCGCACGTCGGCCTCGACGCCATCCAGCTCGCACAGCAGGATCGCCTGGGCCTCGACCGGATAGCCGGCGTGGATGAAGTCCTCGGCGGCACGAATCGCCAGGTTGTCCATCATCTCGAGGCCGCCGGGAATGCAGCCGGCGGCAATGATGTCGCCTACCGCCTTGCCGGCGAGTTCGACGTCGTCGAAGCAGGCCATCAATACCTTGGCGACTTCCGGCTTCGGCAGCAGGCGCACCGTGACTTCGGTGATCACGCCGAGCATGCCCTCGGATCCCATGAACAGTGCCAGCAAATCGAAACCCGGGGTGTCCAGCGACTCGCCGCCGAGCGTCATGCGTTCGCCCTCGATGGTGACGATATCCACGCTCAGCACATTGTGAACGGTGAGCCCGTATTTCAGGCAGTGCACGCCGCCCGCGTTCTCGGCGACATTGCCGCCGATCGAGCAGGCGATCTGCGAAGAGGGATCGGGCGCGTAATAGAGCCCGAACGGCGCCGCCGCCTCGCTGATCGCCAGATTACGCACTCCTGGCTGCACGCGGGCGAGGCGAGCATCGGCGTCAAGGCTCAGGATCTTGTTGAAGCGTGACATCACCAGCAGCACGCCCTTCTCCAGTGGCAGAGCGCCACCGGAGAGGCCGGTGCCGGCGCCACGCGTCACTACGGGCACCGCATGTTCGTAGCAGACCCGCATCAGGGCCTCGACCTCGGCCAGCGTCGTGGGCATGGCCACCAGCATCGGCAGCACGCGATAGGCCGACAATCCGTCGCATTCGAAAGGGCGCAGGTCTTCCTCCCGATCAAGCAGCGTCAACTGGGGGGCGACCGCCAGAACGGCCGCCATCAACGCCGACTTGTCGACGTTGGCGATGTCGCCATCGATGCGCTCGTCGTAAAGCAGTTCCATGACATCTCCTGGGGCCGGTCGGCGTCAGGCACGGTTCAGAAAAAGTGAGGTTTGTGGAAGGACTTTCCACATTGTCGATGCCGTCATTCTGTGGAAGGTCGCCGTCGAGGGCTATTAGCCAAAAGCCCAACGATCTGGAAAGTGGTCAGACCAATATAATGATGAATGAGTGACTCCCGGCGGTACCGGGAGTCACTGACAGATGCCAAGGATTGGCGAGAGAGAAGACGCTCTGGCGTGACCAGGAGCGTACGCAGGCTCTCATCCACCCATGAGGGGGTCGGTGAGGCCGAAGACATAGAACGTCAGCAGCCCGATGATCCCCGCGAACAGGCAGTAGTAGAGCGTCGGCAGGATCGTCTTGCGTAGCGTCGTTCCCTCGCGGCCCAGCAGGCCGACGGTGGCCGATGCCGCCACCACGTTGTGAATCGCGATCATGTTGCCGGCGGCGGCGCCCACGGCCTGAAGCGAGATCATCATCGCGGTGGAGGCGCCCAGGGCGTCGGCGACGTTGAACTGAAACGCCGACAGCATCAGGTTGGAAACCGTATTGGAACCGGCAATGAACGCGCCCAGTGCGCCGACCGCCGGCGCGAACAGCGGGTAGACCTGCCCCACGCCATCGGCGACCAGCTGGGCCATGGCAACCGGCATCGAGACCAGGTCGGACTCGTTGACGCCGGAGTTGATCAGGATTCGCACCATCGGGATCGTGAACAGCAGCACGAAGCCGGCGCCGAAGATGGTCTTGGACGATTCCGCAAAGGCGGCGGTGATCTGCTGGGCACGCATGCGGTGCAGGAAAATCGTGCAGATCACAGCGATCAGGATGATACCGCCAGGGAGATACAGCCATTCGACGCTACCGGAGACGCCCTGCTCGCCGAGAATGTTGCTCCAGCCGGTGCTGATCGACGATAGTCCCGCCTTCACCGAGGGAATGGTGCGGGAGATCACTAGCAGAATGGCGACGATGACGTAGGGCATCCAGCCACGCAGCGTCGACATCGGTGCGCGACCGGCAACCTCTTCGACCTTGATCTCGATGGTGCCCAGCCATTCTGCCGGCCATTTCGAGCGTTCCGGGAAATCCCAGGTGTCCTTGGGCAGCAGGAAGCCCTTGCGCGCTGCAGGCACCACGATTGCCAACCCGATCAGACCGCCCAGCAGCGACGGGAATTCCGGCCCTAGGAACACGCCCACCAGCATCGAAGGCACCACGAAACTGACGCCGACGAACAGCGCAAACGGCGTGATCGATAGGCCTTCGGTCCAGGACCGGTTCTCGCCGAAGAAGCGTACCATCACGATGACCAGGATCAGCGGCATGAACACGCCGATGATGCCGTGGGTGATGACGACTTCCGAGGTGATCAGGCGAAAATAGGTTTCCCAGGTCGAGCCATTGGCGGTGAGCTGTTCGGTGATACCCGCCTGATTCACGCCGCCGGTGACACCGACGACGATCGGCGTGCCGACGGCGCCGAACGAGACCGGCGTCGACTGCAACATCATGCCGACGACCACGGCAGCCAACGCCGGAAAGCCCAGCGCCACCATCAGCGGCGCAGCTACTGCGGCCGGCGTGCCGAAGCCGGAGGCGCCCTCGATGAAGCAACCGAACAGCCAGGCGACGATCAGCGCCTGCACACGACGGTCGGGACTGATCCCGGAGAAGCCGTTACGGATCGCCATGATGCCGCCCGAATGTTTCAGCGTATTGAGCAGCAGAATCGCGCCGAAGATAATCCACAGCAGCGAGACGGTCATGATCAGGCCCTGCAGCGTCGAGGCCAGAACACGGGTGCCGGTCATGTCCCAGGCGAGGAGCGCGATCAGTACTGCGACGACGAACACGATCGGCATTGCCGTGCGTGCCGCCATGCGAAACCCGATCAGCAAGACGCCGGCCAGTACCAGTGGTAGGAAAGCGAGCAGCGAGAGCAGCGTGTGGTCCATATCGAGAACCCCTGAGTCGTTGTTATCAGCGTTGGGTATCGCCGGCCGTATCGATATCTGGCTCTCGATCGCCGGCCCACGGCGATTGACTCGGAAGATAACCACAGAACGGGTCACTGCCAATTGTGGTTAATTGGTCTTACCTCTATGGGCGTTGACAAGAGTGTTAACCCCAACTCGTTGACCCGAAACGATTTGGGAGCGCTACTCGCGGACCAGAGGGATGGGTGGATGACGTCATCGGTGCGACTAATGGACATCGCCGCTTGACCGGGAAGGTCAGGCGGCGATGCTGGGGCGAGGGCCGAGTGGAGGTTGATTCGAGACGGTGCCGGATCGCGGCGGGAACACGTCAGCCGGTGGCGAGGACGCCTGTTTCGGCTTCGACCTGTTCAGTGGACATCAACTCCAGCGTCACGGGTATCGACTTGCCGGCGATCGTATTGCTCTGGCGATCGCGATTGGCCAGCGGAATCAGATCGTTGACCTCGGGGTAGTAAGCGCCAAGGCAGTTCTCCGGCAGATCGTAGGCAATGATCTTGAAGCCGGAAACCTGGCGTTCGATACCATCGTCGCTCACGGCTCTCAGGGTGACCCAGTTACCGGCTTCGAACCCGTGCTTCTCGATGTCGGTGGGGTTCATCATCAGCACCATGCGCGTGCCGTAGATATCTCGATAGCGGTCGTCATAGGAATAGACCGTGGTGTTGAACTGATCGTGCCCGCGGATCGATAGCAACTGAAAGTGGGTGTCGCCCGGTTCGGAGGCATCTTCGGTGAGGTGGTCCTCGGGAAACAGGAAGTTCGCCTTGCCGGAGTCGGTGTTCCAGATCCGGTCACGGGCGGCGATGTCGAGATGGAACACGCCGGTGGCAGCCAACCGCTGATTGAAGTCGTGGAACGTGTCTGGCTGGGTCGCCTCGATCTTGTCGCGAATGCGTGCATAGTCCTCGGTCAGCCATTCCCAATCGACCTTGGAGTTGGGCGCGAACGTCGCCTTGCCCAAACCGGCGACGATGGCGATCTCGGAGCGCAGATGCTTTGATGCCGGCTCCAGTGCGCCTTTGGATCCCTGCACGTTGCACATGCCGTCTTCGATGGTAATGGTCTGTTCGACGCCAGCCTGCACGTCCTTCTCGGTGCGCGCCAACGGCGGTAACAGATAGGCGGCCTTGCCATGGATCAGATGGCTACGGTTGAGCTTGGTGGCGATCTGCACGGTGAGCGGAATGTTGCTCACATGAGGCGCGACGCGAGCCTGATCGGCGATCGCCCGGAAGAAGTTACCGCCGAGACCGATGAAAGCGTCCACCTCGTCGCGCACGATGGCCTCGCAGCAGAGCGCCACGTCATGGCCATGTTCGCGTAGACATTCGATGCCGAAAACCTCGTCCATCTTGGACAGAAACGCTTCGCCTGACTTGTGGAAGATCCCCACGGTACGGTCGCCCTGCACGTTGGAGTGGCCGCGAACCGGGCAGGCTCCTGCGCCTCGGCGGCCGACATGGCCACCCATCAGCAGCAGATTGAGGATCTGATGGACGTTGTCGCCGCCGCGAATGTGCTGGGTGATGCCCATGCCCCAACAGCAGATCACGCGTTCGGCGTTGATCCAGGCGTTGGCAGCATCCACGATCGCGGCCTGGGTCAAGCCGCTGTGACGCTCCAACCGTTCCCACGACTGGCGACGGCAGTGTTCGGCGAAGGCGTCGAAGCCATCGGTATGCATGCTGATGAAGTCGTGATCGATCACGCGTTCGCCACCGCTGGCGCGAGCCCCGTCGTCGACCTCCAGGATATGCTTGCACATGCCCTGAATTGCGGCGATGTCGCCTCCGATGCGGACCTGATGATACTGCGAGCTGATCGGCACGCCGTGGTTGGTCAACATGTCCCTGGGCGTCTGCGGGTTGGCGAACTTGACCAGAGCCCGCTCGCGCAATGGGTTGAAGGTGATCACCTCGGCGCCACGCAGGCGGGCCTCGTGCAATAGCCCCATCATCCGCGGGCTGTTGGTTCCGGCATTCTGGCCGAACAGGAAAATGCAGTCGGTGTGCGCGAAGTCGTCCAGCACCGTGGTTGCCTTGCCCACGCCGATGCTCTGGGGCAGCGCCACGGTGGTCGTTTCGTGACACATGTTGGAGCAGTCGGGAAAATTGTGCGTACCCAACATGCGCCCGTAGAGTTGCCACAGGAATGCCGCCTCGTTGGAGGTACGCCCCGAGGTATAGAGCTCGACGCGCTTGGGGTCGAAGGATTTGACGCGCTCGCCGATCTCGCGAAAGGCGGTGTCCCAGTCGATCGGATCGTACTTGTCGGTCGTCGCGTTGTAGCGCATCGGATGCGTCAGCCGACCCTGCTTCTCGAGCGCGTGATCCGACCAGTCGAGCAGTTCGGTCAGCGTATGTTGGGCAAAGAACTCAGGCGTGGTGCGCGCGGCCGTCGCTTCCCAGGCCACTGCCTTGGCCCCGTTCTCGCAGAACTCCGCCGGGCCGGGTTTTTCCGGATTGGGCCAGGCACAGCTGGGGCATTCGAATCCCCCTTTGGGGTGATTGATCTTGAGCATCAGACCATTGCCCTTGAACGGCACCTTTTCGCGCAGGAAGTGCTTTTCGGTGGCCTGAATCGACTGCCAACCGCCGCCAGGCGCGTCGTGGTCTGACTGTGACCCATGTAACTCGTCGTCTTTGAGTTGGCGTACCATGATCTACTCCTTCCTGACCGATCTGACTTGGTAACGACGTGGTGAACCTTGAGGGTCTGCGTGAAAAAAGATGAGCCGCAGGCTCACGGTATGACTGCTATCCGTTGCAGTATGGCAACGATTGGCGGTTTGCGCCGAATCCAGCGTGGGGCGGTCTGGAACCGGTTCGGCGTTTGACGGTTTCCGTTCCGTTGGACATGCTGCGATCACAGCAATCGTGATAACCGTATCTGACGAGGAGTGTGAAATGGGCCGCAAGATGTTCGATCTGTGCGGGCGCGACGAGCGTCTGCGATTCTCTCCCTACTGCTGGCGGGTCAAGTATGCGCTGGCCCATAAAGGGCTCGATTGCGAGTTCGTCCCGTGGAAATTCACCGACAAAGAAGCGATCGCTTTCTCCGATCAGTCAAAGGTGCCGGTACTGGTCGATGTCGATGAGACCGTGGTCGACAGCTACGAGATCTTTCGCTATCTCGATCGCGCCTATCCGGATAAGCCATTGCTGGGAGATGAGACGGCCGAGGCTCGGGCACGATTCTTCAAGTTCTACGCCGAGCGTTCGCTGGCGCCGGGCGTGATGCGCACCATCCTGATGGATGTGTTCAATTCGCTGAATCCTGATGACAAGGAGTATTTCCGTACCTCACGCGAGAAAGCGTTCGGACGCACGCTCGAGGAGATGCATTCGCCGAGTCAGGGGCTGTCGATGCTCGACAAGGCACTGGAACCGATGCGTGGGCGACTGGATGAATCGCCGTTTCTGGAAGGCGATGAAGCCGGCGCATCGGACTACCTGGTCGTGGGCGCATTCATGTGGGCTCGCGTCTGTTCGACGGCGGATCTGGTCTCCAACGCCGACCCGGTCTACGCCTGGTTCCAGCGCATGCTGGACCTGCATGGCGGCGTCGGCCGCAACGCCACGCGAATTGTCGATCTCGAGGGTGCGTACGCCAACTGAGCGCAGGCTTCTAGCGGGTTTTTACCGGGTCTAGGTGGCTTGGGGCGACGTCATGAGAGACGTCGCCTCGTGTAAGGCCTATCCTGACAGCATCCGGCTACCGCCGGGCGTCACGACAGGAGCCTGTGATGATCGACCTCTATTATTGGACGACCCCCAACGGTCACAAGATCACGCTTTTCCTCGAGGAAGCGGGGCTCGACTATCGTATCCACCCGATCAATATCGGCAAGGGCGAGCAGTTCGCGGCCGAGTTTCTCGAAATCGCTCCCAACAACCGCATCCCCGCCATCGTCGACCGCGCCCCTGCCGATGGCGGTCAGCCGCTGTCGCTGTTCGAGTCCGGCGCGATCCTCGAATATCTTGCCGACAAGAGCGGTAAATTTTTGCCCAAGAGCGGGCGCCAGCGCTATCGCGTACTCCAGTGGCTAAGCTGGCAGATGGGTGGGCTGGGGCCGATGGCGGGGCAGAACCATCACTTTCGCAATTACGCGCCGAAGAAGATCGATTACGCCATCGAGCGCTATATCAACGAGACCTCGCGGCTCTATCGCGTGCTCGACAAGCAGCTCGACGATAATGATTTCGTGGCCGGCGACGATTACTCCATCGCCGACATGGCGATCTGGCCATGGATCAAGCCCTACGAGAAACAGGGCCAGGACCTGGAAGATTACCCCAGTCTGCAGCGCTGGTTCGAGCAGATCGGCAAGCGCGAGGCAGTCAGAGTCGCCTACGCCAAGGCGGAAGAGATCAATCCGCAAAACAACGTGGAAATGACCGACGAGGCGCGCAAGCACCTGTTCGGGCAGTAGCGCCTACGCCACGACGCCAGGCTTGGCGATATCGACGATAACCCCGGCTTCGGCCGGGGTTATCGTTTTGCGGTCTAGCCGGCAAAGAACTCTCTGACCTGGCGGAAGGCGGCGGAGAAGTAGAGTTCGTAGGTATCTTTCTCGACGAAGCCAATGTGGGGCGTTGCCAGCACGCGAGGATGTGACTGATAAGCGCTGGCGCCTTCGGGTTCGTTCTCGAAGACATCCAGTGCGGCAGCGCCGGGGCGGCCGGCGTCGAGGGCATCGAGCAGTGCGCCCGGGCGAATCAGTTCGGCACGGCTGGTGTTGACCAGCAGGGCATCGGCGCGCATGGCGGCGAGATCCGTCGGGGTGATCATCCCGCGCGTTTCGCCATTGAGCTTGAGATGCAGGGTGACCACATCGCAGCGGGCGAGGAAGGCGTGACGATCGGGCTCGAATTCGATGCCCAGTTCGAATGCGCGCCCGGCGCTGCTCTCGCGGCCGTGGGCGACGACCTCCATGCCGAATGCCTGAGCATAGCCGGCGACCAGAGCGCCGATCTTGCCCAGTCCCCAGATCCCCAGGATACGTCCATGCACGGCATGACCCAGCGATTCGGCTTCCAGGCGCTCATTGGTGCGCTGCCACTCGCCCTCTGCCTGGCGCGAAAGATAACCGCCCAGACGGCGACAGCCCGCCATGATCAGCAGCCAGCTGAGTTCCGCCGGCGCGATGGGCGATCCGCCGCCGTCGCGAACGGCGATGCCAAGCGCCTTGCAGGCGTCGATATCGATCGCCGAAGAGAGCCGCCCGGTCTGAACCACCAGCTTGAGTTTCGGCAGTTGCGTCAGCAGTTCACGAGTCAACGCGGTGCGTTCGCGAATCAGGATGATGGCGTCGCTGTCCGCCAGGCGGGCGGCCAGCGCCTCGTCGTCGAGATGGCGATGTTCGACGTCGAGGCGAACGTCGCTGCCATCGAGTTCGTGAGCGGCGTCGAGAAAGGCACAGCATCCCTGATAGTCGTCCAAGACCGTAACCGTTATCGACATGACAGCTCCTCGAGATGATGGCGTTTGCGCATTGTTGGCACTTTCGTCATCGGCTGTCGAGTCGCTTTCACCGTCTTCGATCGCCGGTCTTCGGTTCAGCTTTCTTCCCGCTCCAGGAACTTGCGTACCCGCTCGGTACTGGGGTTGGTGAAGAACGTTTCCGGGTCGGCCTGTTCGATGATCAGCCCCTTGTCCAGAAACACGACCTTGTCGGAAACCGCGCGGGAGAACGCCATCTCGTGGGTGACGACGATCATGGTGTAGCCCTCGGCGGAGAGATCCTTGATCACCGCCAGCACCTCGCCGACGAGTTCGGGATCGAGCGCCGAAGTGGGCTCGTCGAAGAGCATCACTTCCGGCTGCATCGCCAGCGCCCGGGCGATCGCCACGCGCTGTTTCTGGCCGCCGGAGAGCGTGTTGGGATAGGCATCGGCCTTGGGTGACATCCCGACCTTTTCCAGCAGTTCGCGGGCATGGGCCTCGGCCTCGGCCTTCGATTTGCCGAGCACGTGGATCGGCGCTTCGGTGATGTTGTGCAGCACGTTGAGGTGGGGCCATAGATTGAAGCTCTGGAACACCATGCCGGTACGGGCACGAACCTTGGCCAGCTCACGTACCGGCATGGGCCGGCCGGCATCGTTGACACCGATGCGCTGTCCGCCAATATGGATGCTGCCGCGATCGGGCTGCTCCAGCCAGTTGATGCAGCGCAATAGCGTCGATTTACCGGAGCCGGAGGAGCCCAGAATCGTCACCACGTCGCCCTCGCGCACTTCCAGATCCACGTCGCGCAGAACCTCGACGCCGTCGAAGCTCTTCGACAGATGGCGGATCGAGACCGCGGTCTGCTCAGACGTGTTTTTCTCAAACATGGTCGAACCCCCGTTTGGCGCTGAAGCGGCCACACTGTTTGATGATGATTTCCATGACCACACTGACCGCCCAGTAGAAGCCGATGACCACGATGAAGGCCTCGGTGGGGATGAAGTAGGTGCCCGCCAGGCTGTTGGCGGCGGCAGTCAGTTCTTGCACGGTGATGATCACCAGAAAGGCGGTGTCCTTGAGCGCATAGATCAGCTGGTTGCCCAGTAGCGGCCGGGTCTGCATGACGATCTGCGGCAGGATCAGGCGGAAGAACATCTTGCCCTTGGTGAAGCCGTGGGCCTTGGCGGCTTCGACCTGGCCGGGCGGGAAGGTCAACCGCGCGCCGCGGAATATCTCGGCGAAGTAGCAGCCGTGGTAGACCGCCAGTGCGCCGACGCCGGACCACCAGGCATCGAGACGGATATCGAACGCTGGCAGACCGTAGTAGAGCAGATAGGCCAGGATCAGAAACGGCAGCATGCGCATGCCGTCGATGAATACACGCAGCGGTACCGTCAGGCGAGGGCGGCTGCCCTCCAGCAGATAGAGCATGCCGCAGCCGATCAGGAATGCAGCGCTGATCGACAGGCCGAAGATCTCCATCGTGCTGAAGAATCCGCTCCAGAATTGATCGCGAGCGCTCCACAGGATTTCCCAGTTACTCATGGCGCCTCCGCAGCGTTTCGTTCCATCGTTTCTGTCGTCGTGGTCTCATCACACCGCCAGCCGATTGGCGCGACGTTCGGCAATTCGCTGCAGCCAGACCAGGCAGCCGATCGCGGCCATGTAGAGCACGCAGGCGACCAGAATCGGTGGTAAGGGCTCATAGGTCACGGCTGAAATTCGATTGGTGACACGGGTCAGATCGACGATCCCGATTACCGCGATCGCCGGGCTGCCCTTGATCAGAAACGACATTTCGTTGATCAGCCCGGGCAGGCTGGTGATCATCATCTGCGGCAGCATGATGCGCCGGAACGTAACCCACGGGGTCATGCCGTTGGCCATTGCCGCCTCGCGCTGTTCGCGGGAAAAGTTGCGAAACGCGCTGCGCCAGATCTCGGCGTTGAAGGCGGTGGTGTTGAGTGTCAGCGCGAGAATGCCGGCGACGTTGCGATCGAGATTGATACCGAAGGTCGGGGCGCTGAGGAAGATGAACAGCGCCAGCGTAACCAGCGGCGTGGCCCGGGCCAGACTGATGTAGAGCACCAGAACCTGGTCGACGACGGGAATGCGGGCGATGCGGATCAAGGCCAGAATCAGGCCGGCCGTCACTCCGATGGCGATGGAGATGCCGGAGATCCAGACGGTCGTCCAGGCGCCTTCCAGCAGCATATGCCAGGCACTGGCGTTCATGGGCGGCCCCTAGAGTTCGAGAACAAGGGTGGCGCCGCGCGAATCCGCGGCGCCGCTAACGCTGTAACGTGTCAGGCGCTGTGCTGTGCCGTGTCAGGCGATTTGCCGTGTCAGGCGATGCGGTATGTCGTGCGACCTGACGATCAGGCGACCTGGATCAGTCGTCCAGGCCGGCCAGCTCGTGGAACTGTTCGACGCTTTCGAGCGGTTCGTCGGGCAGGTCAGGGAAGCTCTCGCCGAACCACTTTTCCTGGAGCTCGGCCAGACGCCCGGTCTCCTCCATGTGATCCAGGAACTGGGTCATGTAGGCGAGCAGTTTCGGGCTCGACTTGGGGATCGGCCAGGAGACGTAGCCGGCACCGGAAACCGCCGGGCCCTTGGCGAAGACGTCCGGCTTGGAAGCCACCAGCGTGTTGACCGGCACCGCCGAGTCGATCACGAAGTCGAGGCGGCCGTTGGCCAGATCGGCGAAGGCCTCGGGGTAGGATTCGTACTGCACTACCTCGCCGAGCTCGCCGCCGTCGTCCCCGAGCATCTTCTTCAATTCCGGCAGTCGCGACAGCAGCACGCTGCCCGCCTGGACACCGACTTTCTTGCCGCTGAGGTCGTCGACGTCGGTGATGCTGTC
Organism: Salinicola halimionae; assembly: GCF_003206065.1. GTDB lineage: Bacteria > Pseudomonadota > Gammaproteobacteria > Pseudomonadales > Halomonadaceae > Salinicola > Salinicola halimionae. The sequence continues at coordinate 323,549 of NZ_PZJQ01000005.1, forward strand.
GTCGTCGGCGCGCTTGATCGCGAAGTGCTGGGCGGAGGCGTAGGGCGGGATGTAGTTGAACACGCGAAGGCGTTCATCCGAGACCGACGCGCCGGTCAGCGCCATGTCGTACTGGCCGGTGGAGACGGCAGCCAGCAGACCGGTCCAGGGCAGGATGTCCTGTTTGACGTCGAAGTCGGCGTAGTTGCGCAACTCCTCCAGCATGTCGGTATTGAAGCCCTTGGCGTTGCCGTCCTCGATAAAATTGAACGGAGCGTAGTTGTCCTCGGTGGCCACGCTCAGATAGCCGCGGCTTTCGATTTCCGGCAAGTCGGCGGCGAAGGCCGTCAGCGACAGGGTCGACAGAGAAAATGCCATTAGCGTACCGGCCATGGCCTTGGCAGCGAGACGTGGCAGCGGGAATCTGGCGGTGGGTTGGCGGTTCGGGAAGCGCATCATGAAGTACACCCTCTCATTGTTGTTGGTGTCGGTGATGGGTCGTGATGATTGCGTAGCATGATCTCACCCTAAAGAATCCCGAAGCGGTTGCTGTAGAGCCAGTTAACGAACATTGGCTGGCCAGATCGCCGTTGCTGGCTTCAAATCAGCCAAGCGCCTCGAGCGCGGAGATCAGCGCCTCGAAAGACGCCCCGGCAAAGCCGATGCCCACCAGCTGGCTGGCGCCCGGGCGTGGCGTTGCGGGAGTCCATTCGGCCCGTCCGCCGCTCCACTGAAAGACGTAGTGCCGGCCGTTGGCCTGGATGAAGCCCTTGGCCCGAGCCAGGCCGCCGGCATGCTCGATCAGCAGCGCTTCCAGTGTTTGGCGTGTCAGCGAGGGAGGAATGGAGATCGCGAAGCGCTGCCAGTCGGGGTCGCGATCATCGGCGGTGGGGTGCAGTGTCAGCGGTCGAGCCGGGGCGGGTTTTGGTGTCCGCTCGACGCTGGAATCAATGCCGACACTGGCATGGCCGACAAGGGCCGTGGGGTTGAGCGACTGCAACTGACGTATCAGGTGTTGGCGCTCGGCCGGGTCGAGATCGCCGCCGCGATTGAGGGAGAGCCGGTCGGCACTGGCGATCTGAGCCGCCACCAGCTCGCCGACGCGGCTGTCTCCGAACCGCTGCGCGAGACTGGCCAGATCGACCAGGGTGACGATCCGATCCAGACGGAAACGGCGCGCCACCCGGATCATGTCGGCGATGCGTCGCGGTCGGGCGACGCCGCTGGTCTCGATGATCAGCGCCGGCGGCGGTTCCGGCCAGCGGCCGATGCGCGACAGCTGCGTGCCCAGCTCGTCGCTAAGCGAACAGCACAGGCAGCCGCTGCTGAGCTTGAGCAGGCGTTCCCCGGCGTAGTCGATCAGCTCGGCATCGACGTTGATGGTGCCGAAGTCGTTGACCAGCACCAGCGTGCCCGATGCCACGCCGTCCCGCAGATGCGCATTGAGCCAGGTGGTCTTGCCGGCGCCGAGATAGCCGGCCACTAATGTGACGGGAATCGTCACCGGAACCGCGTCCAGAGTTTCGCTATGCACCGGGCCGCCGCCAAGCTCAGACATTGCTGAACACTTGCCCGCCGACTACCGTGGCGACCACGCCGATCGAGGCCAGCCGCTCCAGCGGCACGTCGCGCGGGTCCTCGTCGAGCACTGCCATGTCGGCGAACTTGCCTATCTCCAGGCTGCCAACGCGGTCGTCGAGCTTCAGGGTGTAGGCCGCGTCAAGCGTGATCAGGCGCAGTGCGCGTTCCACGCTCAACGCCTCATGCGGCCCCAGTACCTCGCCGCTGGCGGTCTGACGGGCGACCGCGCACCATGCCGTGAACAGCGGCGCCAGCGGGGTGACCGGTGCATCGCAGTGGGCGGCGATCGGAATGTCCAGGCGATCGGCCGAGGCCAGCGGTTCGAGACGCTGGCAGCGTTCGAAACCCAGCGTGCGCGAGCGGTGAATGTCGCCCCAGTAGTAGAGATGATTGGCGAACATGTTGAGACACACCCCCAGCCGTGCGGCGCGCTTCAACTGAGCATGGCTGATGATCTGGCAGTGCTGCAGGGTGTGACGATGATCGGTCCGCGGCCATAGTTCCAGCGCCGACTCGATGGCGTCCAGCATCAGCTCGACGGCTTCGTCGCCATTGGTGTGAATATGCAGCTGCAGCCCGGCCTGATGATAGCGGTGGACGATTTCTGTCAGGCGTTCCGGTTCGGCATTCCACATCCCGTTGGGCGAGCCGTCGTGATAGCCCGGCCACTTGAGGCGCGCGGTATAGCCCTGGATCGAGCCATCGGTCATCAGCTTGACCAGCCCGAAATGCAGTTTGTCGCTGCCAAGCGCGCGGCAATTCAATACCCGCTCGATGCCGGCTTCCGGCGCATAGGTCAGCGCGCTCATCGCTGGCGCCAGACGCATCGGGACGTCGGCCCGGTTGCAGATCCGCTGCATGCTCTCGATGCCGTCGTCGCTCAGCGGGTTGTAGAGGTCGGTGAGCGTGGTCACGCCGTGGCGCTGGGCGATGCGCGCGTAGCGTTCGAGAGTGGTCTCCTCGCTGCCGCGATCGAAGAGATCAAGATTCAGGGTATCGAAGATCGCGAACATCGCCGCCATCTCGCGCAGCTCGCCGTTGGGCTGGCCGTCGTCGAAGGTCACCACGCCCTCGATATCCGCCTGGGACTCGAGACCGGATAGGCGCAGCATGGCGCCGTTGACCGTCATCATGTGCAGGTTGGCGTGGATGACCACGATCGGGCGTTCGGCGTCGACGACGTCGAGATCGTTGCGATCCAGCCGGCGATCGGGGAAGTAGATCGGATCGAACCCCCAGGCGATCAGCGGGGTTTCCGACGGGAGCTTGGCTAACTGTTTGCCGAGATGGCGCTGCAGCGCGGCGATGTCGGTCAATCCCGGCCAGGTACGGCCGTCGGGGTCCTGGCGCGGGAAGAAGCCGGCGTAGGAATACTCCCACAGCACGCCCTCCAGCGCGTGGCTGTGCCCCTCGACGAAGCCGGGCAGAATGATCTTGTCGGCGAAGCGCTCGTCGAGCTCGAAGTCACCCAGGTCCGTCAGCGTTTCCAGCGATCCGACGCCGAGGATTCGGCCGTCGCGGACCGCGATATGGGTGGCCTCCGGCTGGGAGGGGTTCATGGTCAGGATGCGTCGGGTGGAGAAAATGCGGTGACTCATGAGGGGTTCGGCTCCTGAACGGAAGGTGTCTCACCGCCCCGGCTGCGCTGCCATTTCAGCAGCAGCGGGATACAAACCAGCATCAGTACCACGTAGCCGCCGAAGATCGCCAGGTAGCTCCAGGTGCCGAGGGAGGGCGCGATTGGGGCGACGAAGAATAGTGTCGGGATATTGACCACGATGATCGCGATATTGAAGAACGCCAGTTCCTTGGGCACCGAAGTGCTGAAGTCAGCATCGAGCATTCGCAGCAACAGCAACCCGGTACCGGTGGAGCCGCAGCAACAGCCGAAGGCGGTGACAGCGCGCTCGGGTCCGAGCCGTCCGCTGAGACGCCCGATCGCCATTGCACCCAGGAAGGTGACCAGCGTGACCGCGACCGCGATGAGCAGAATCGGTACCAGCAGGGCTGAGAGTACGGCGATCTGGATGCTCATCAGGGTGGCGACGACCATGAAGTCCACCGACCCGCTGGTGATCCGTTTTAGCGTGTCGTCGTCGACTTTATGGGTCCAGCCGAACCGATCGATCGCCATGCGCATCAGCACGCAGACCGTCAGGCCGTGAATGAAGAACAGGTTGTAGCTGAAGAATACCGACAGCACCTGATTGCCGGCCACCAGCGGCTGCATCGCGGTCAGCCACACGTAGGTGATGACATAGGCCACGCCCAGCAGGCCAATGTGCCAGGCCAGCGAGTCGACGGTGCCGGAGTGCGATACCTGCTTGCCGGCAGACGGCTGGGTCTCTGGCGTGTGAAAGCCGCGAACGAAATCGTCATCCAGGGTCGAGTTGCGGTTGGCGTTGAGTCCTCGTTTGAGAAAATAGCGTGCGGCCGGTACACCGACGAGAAAGGCGGCCACGAAGCCCAGCGAGGCGAAGATCACGCCCACCTGCGCAGCGTTGGCGATGCCGTAATCGTTCTCCCAGATCGTGCCGTAAGTCAACGCCTGGCCAGGGCCCTGAGTGAAGCCGTGAGTGACGATGGCGCCGAGCAGCGGGCTGAGATCGCTGCCGCTGATCAGATCGTAGCCCGCCATCAGCCCATAGCCGATCACCGCCTGGGCGCCGAGGCTGGCGGTCCAGATCAGGGTCAGCCACAGCCCCCCGCCGACGATACCCTGGCGCTGTTCGCCGTCGCCCGACTTGGGACTACCGGTCAGGCACAGCGACATGAAGCTCAGGGTGAAGAAGTGGAAGGCCAGCGCGGTGAAATCGGATGGCCCGTAGCCGGGGATCAGCCCTGCGGAGAGCCCGACGAAACCGATGATGCCCGCCACGATACTGCCGGGAATCAGGCTGGCACGCAGCCAGGGGAGTCGGCTGCGCAACAGGCTGCCGACAACCAGCAGGGCGGCGATCAGCGCGAAGGCGATGACGCCATGGAAGGTGCTGCCCATGATGTAGTCCTCGTGATTGACGTTGTTATGGTCGGGTCATACAAATCATCGAGTCATACTAAAGTTCGGGTGCGCGGCACTACAGGACAGATTTCCGATCTCGTCGAGACAGGCTTTTCGAGACAGATCTTTCAAAACAGGCTTTCGAGCCAAGCTTTTCGAGACCGGCCTTTCGAGAAAGACCCGGCAAGGCAATGCCAAGTATCGGTCAGCAGCATCGAGCATGCAGCACGATCACAGTGTAGCGAGTCGATGGAGTGGCTGATCGGCGAGAAAGGAACTGGCGCAAATCTTGCTATGTATTGAGTTCAGTCACGAGGCGGGACTCGGCATGCTCGATCACTACTTTCATCTCGACTTCGATGCGCGGCGCGGGCTTCAGGAGCAGCTGCGCGAGGCGCTGCTGGATGCCATTCATACCGGCACCATCCCCATCGAGAAGGCGCTGCCTTCATGCCGCAGGTTGTCGCTGCAGCTGGGTATCTCGCGTAATACCGTGGCGCTGGTCTACGAAGGGCTGGTGGAAGACGGTTACCTGGTCAGTCGGCCACGCAGCGGCTACTACCTGCATGATGCGTATCAGGAGCCCAGTGCTTACAGCGAGTCCGATGCTCTGGAACCGGGCCGAAAGATGCGCGATGAAGTCGTGGATGCACCATCGTGGGGCAGCCGTTTCACCCATCGACCCAGTCATTTGCAGGGTGTTCTGCGCCCCAGTAACTGGATGAACTACGAATACCCCTTCGTCTACGGCCAGCTCGACACTCGGCTGTTCCCCCTGGAGCAGTGGCGCGAGACATCACGCCTGTTGTTGGGTGGCCGGCGCGAGCGCCATTGGCTGAGCGACCGCTACGATCAGGACGATCCGATGCTGGTCGAACAGTTGCGAACGCGAGTCCTGCCCAAACGCGGCATTCATGCGCGCAGCGACGAGATCCTGATCACGCTGGGATCGCAGAACGCACTCTTTTTGATTTCGCAGCTGCTGTTCGATGCACGGACTCGCGTAGCGATGGAAAACCCCGGCTACCGGGAAGCGGCCAACGTCTTCCTGCGTCAGGGTGCCCAGCTCAGTTATCAGTCGATCGACGGCGAAGGCATGCGTCTGGACGCCGCGGCCGCCAAGAGCGACTACCTGTACGTCACGCCCAGCCATCAGGGGCCGACCGGCGTGACCATGAGCCGCCGCCGGCGCGAGGCACTGATCGAGCAGATCCAGCGCCGCGACCAGATCGTGCTGGAGGACGATTACGATGCCGAGGTCAATTTCGATCGCCATGCCCAGCCGGCGTTGAAGGCGAGTCGCGCCGGTTCCCGGGTGATCTACATGAGCAGTTTGTCGAAGCCGCTGTCGCCGGGGCTACGGCTAGGCTACGTGGTGGCCGACGCCGAACTGATCGAGGAGCTACGCGCGTTGCGCCGGCTGATGTACCGCCACCCGCCGTCCGGTCTTCAGCAGCAGTTGGCACTATTCCTCTCCCAGGGCCACTATGATCGCTATCTGCGGGTGTTCGCCGACGAGATGCGCCATCGCTGGGAGATCATGGAAGCTGCCATCAGCCGCGATCTGTCCGCCTGTCGACGAGTCGGCGGTGATCATGCCAGCGTGTTCTGGCTGGAAGCGCCACAGATTATCGATACTCAGCGCCTGGCGTGGCAGGCCGCGCAACATGGGGTGCTGATCGAGCCCGGCTTCCAGCACTTCTTCGACCAGGCCCCGCCACGCAACTACATGCGATTGGGGTTCGGCGCCATCGATGCCGAACGTATCGCGCCCGGGATCGCCCGCTTGGCCCGTGCATTCGGCTGATCGTCGAGATCGAACGGCTGCGGCCGGACGACCGTGACCGGAGCCGCTCGCTCCGGTCATCTAGCGTGGAGCCCGTCAGCCCGCCGAGAACTCGCCCAGCACCTCGTCGAGGATCGCCAGCCCTTCGGCAACTTCCGCTTCGCTGACGATGCACGGCGGCACGACGTGAATGCGGTTCTCGACCACGAACGGCAGCAGACCCTTGGCGATCAAACCATTCTTGATCGCCCCCATCTCCTTGGCCGGTAACGGCGTGCGGGTCTGGCGATCGCTGACCAGCTCCAGGGCGTGGAACACGCCGAGACCGCGGGTTTCGCCGACGATGGCGTGGTCTCGTGCCAGCTGCTGGAGGCCGGCAGCCAGTGGACCGTTGCCGATACGGTCGGCGTTTTCCACGATGCCTTCGTCGCTCATCGCGTCCAATGTGGCGACGATCGAGGCCATGGCCAGCGGATGCCCCGAGTAGGTCAGCCCGCCGAAGAACATGTGGTCGTCGAAATGGCGGCATATCGCGTCGGAGATGATCACGCCCCCGGCCGGGACATAGCCGGAGTTGACCCCTTTGGCGAACACGATCAAATCCGGCTTGGCACCGAAGTGCTCGAGCGCGAACCATTTGCCGGTACGGCCGAAGCCGGCCATGACTTCGTCGAAAATCACCAGGATGCCGTACTGATCCGCCAGTTGACGCACGCCTTCCAGGTAGCCCTTGGGCGGAATCAGCACACCGGCGGTGCCGGGAATCGACTCCAGCAGGATCGCCGCGATGGCGGTCGGCCCCTCGCACTCGATCACCCGCTTCAGATGCTGCAACGCGCGCTGGCACTCCTCTTCTTCGTTGCCGGCCCAGAAGTCGCTGCGGTAGAGGAATGGGTTGAAGAAGTGGGCATGGCCGCGGGCGAATTCGTTAGGGACGCGGCGCGGGTCGCCGGTAGCGACGATCGCCGCGCCGGTATTGCCATGATAGGAGCGATAGGCCGACAGGATCTTGTCGCGGCCGGTCACGCTGCGCGCCATGCGCATGGCGTTCTCGTTGGCATCGGCGCCGGCGTTGGTGAAGAACACTTTGCCGAAGCCGGAAGGCGCCCGTTCGAGAATGCGCTTGGCCGCTTCGCCACGGGCCAGGTTGGCGTGCGCCGGAGCGACGGTGGTCAGCTGTTCCGCCTGGGCCTGAATAGCGGCGATCACCTTGGGATGCTGGTGACCAATGTTGGTATTGACCAGTTGGCTGCTGAAATCCAGATACTCCTTGCCGGCGTAATCCCATAGCCGGCAACCCTTGCCCCCCGCGATCACCATCGGCGACAGATTGCCCTGCGTCGACCACGAGTGGAACACGTTCTGACGGTCGAGTCGGTGGACATAGTCATTGGACATAGCGTCGTTGGACAAAACAGTGTCGTTGGACAAACCATCGTCGTAGCTGAGGGTGTCGGTCATGGCGGGGTTCCTGTTGTTGGTAGTCATGGGCTTGGCAGCAGTGGCTGGCGTCTCCAAGCGAAACACGACGGTTCTGGCAATGATTTTCGATATCTTGATTCAAGACTAGGGGGCGATGGTCGAATCGCGTAGAGCCAGAATTCGCCGGCAGTCGTGACAGTGTCACCCTGACGATCGGGACAGAATGGCTGCACGGCGATGTCCCGCTTCGAAGGGAAAACTGGCCCTACCCCGACGCCGGGTGGCTGGGTAGGGTTACCACTCGCGGTGTGGAACGGCGTCGACGCTCGAAGCCCAGAGGCCAGCAGAGGAGTCAGCAGCATGATGTCATCGATGCCCCTGCTTTGGCCGGCCATCGGTTTGGCGTGCTTTGCCGGACTGGTCAGAGGATACTGCGGTTTCGGTTTCGCCATGCTGCTGGCCTTGGGGTTGATGTTGTTTCTGCCGCCGCTCGAAGCGGTGCCACTGGCGCTGCTGCTCGATCTCGTGACCAGTATCGGGCTATGGCGCCGCGCCGCTCGACTGGCCGACTGGCGACACCTTCGGCGGCTTCTTTGTGGCATGGTAGTGGCGACCGTTGTCGGCGTGAGCCTGATCACCACGCTGCCGGTTGCGCCTATGCGAATATCGATCGCGTTGCTGGCGCTGGCCGGTGCGTCAGCGCTGCTGTTGCGGCGCGAATCGCCCTCCGAGGATGCTTCTTGCGAGCCATCTTTGAACCGCAGGCGGGTGAAGGGCGTTGGGTGGTCGAGCATGGCGGCCGGGGGCATTTCCGGTCTATGCATGACGTTGGCCTCGTCCGGCGGACCACCGTTGATGCTCTATCTGTTGCATCAGCGTCTGCCGCCCGTGAGTTTACGGGCCACGGCGATCCTGTTCTTCGCCGCTAGCAGCAGCGCTTCGCTGATCGGCTTGGGCCTGGCGGGCGAGTTGAGCCAGCAGACATGGCTTCGTGCCGCCTGGCTACTGATACCGGCGCTGATCGGCAACCTGCTGGGGCAGTGGGCGTTCGAACGCTCGAAGCTGCGTTCCATGAAATTGACCGTAGCGCCGCTGTTGATTGCGCTATCGGTCTGGGTGCTGATTCGGGAAGCGTTGCATGGCTGAAGAGGCCCGGGGTCAACGCCACCGACAAACATCGGGCGCGGATAAGCGCTCGTTTCATCGAAGTCTGACCAGGAGAATATCGTGAACGATGTCGTTTTCATTACCGGAGCCACCTCCGGATTCGGTCGCGCCGCTGCCCATCGTTTTGCTCGGGCCGGCTGGTCGCTGGTGCTGTCCGGACGTCGCGGCGAGCGACTCGATGCGCTCAAGGCCGAGCTTTCCGATCAGGTGGAAGTGCACACTGTGGTGCTCGACGTCCGCGACGACGAAGCCGTACAGAAGGCCGTCGATACGCTGCCGGAAGCCTTCAAGGGCGTGCGTACGCTGGTCAATAACGCGGGTCTGGCGTTGGCGCCGCAACCGGCGCAGAAGGTGGCGCTGAAGGACTGGCACACCATGATCGATACCAACGTGACCGGGCTGGTCAATGTCACGCACGCGCTGCTGCCGACGCTGATCGAGGTCGGCGAAGGGGCGACGATCGTCAATGTGGGCTCCATCGCCGGTCAGTGGCCTTATCCTGGTAGCCACGTCTATGGTGCGTCCAAGGCGTTCGTCCAGCAGTTCAGCTACAACCTGCGTTGTGATCTACAGGGTACCGGCGTAAGGGTGACCGATCTGGCCCCGGGCATGGCTGAAACCGAATTTACCTTGGTGCGTACCGGTGGCGATCAGACGGCTTCCAACAAGCTGTATAACGGCACCACCGCGCTGACGGCCGAAGATATTGCCGAACAGATGTTCTACATCGCGACGCTACCGGCGCACATCAACTTCAACCGTCTGGAAGTGATGCCGACGCGCCAAGCGTGGTCGGCCTTCGCGGTCGATCGAGACGACTGATCGCTGTCCGGTCGTCTCGGCGATCGCGATGGCGGCATGCAAAAAAGCCCGAGCCTGTCGTCGACAAGCTCGGGCCTTGTTCTTCGGATCTTTCACTTCGGACCTGGTCCATCAGGTCTTTTCTTCGGGGCCTGCGTCACCGCTTCCCGCAACGCCCGATCTCACCCTCAGACGGTGGGATTCTGCTCGATGCCCTGAACGTACCAAGGCGACCCATCCCGTAGTGCCCGCTTGAGATGCCAGGTCTCGTTGAATTCGGTCTCTTCACCGTTTTCATCGAGTACGCCATGAAACAGCACTGTCGCTTCGGCTTCGTCTTTAATCTCCTGCACGCTGCCCAGTTCGGCAAATAGACGCACGATCTCGGTGCGGTTATTGGCCGGCTGTGCCATGCGTTCTGCTTTGAGCAGGTTGTAGAGCTCCGGTGTCACGTACTCCTGGATCTGGCTCAGGTCGTTGTTGTCCCAGGCGCGCTGCAGCGTGGTGAAATGCTCCTTGGCCCCGGTCAGGAAACGTTCGCGATCGAACCACTCAGGTTCGCTGGCGATGCCATTGGTGCTCGTTCCGGTGGCGTTGCCGCCCATGAACGCTGCCGGCTGCGAGCCTGCTCCGTTTTGAGCCGCGTTGTCCTGAGCTGCATTGTACGACTGGCCACTGTCGCCATGCCCGGCCGGGGCGTGGCGTCGACGTCCCGCGATGAGCCGGAAGGCGATGAACGCCACCAGTGCGATCAGCAGCATGTCCATCATCCGGAAGCCATCGAAAGCGCCGCCGAAGAACAGCGATGCCAGCAGGCCACCCGCCAACATCCCGGCCAAGGGGCCGGCGAAACGGGATAGCCCGGCGCTGGGCTGACGGGGCGGGGCGGCGGCGTTGCTGCGGGTCGTGGTCGGGGTCGGTTGCTGTACCGAGCGCGAGTAGGAGCCAAAACTCTTGCCGCCGCCCAGACGGCGAGCCTCGGCGTGATCGACTGCTGCGCTGAAACCGAGCAGGCCGACCATCAACATGACGAGCAGATGCCGCATGGCGTTCTCCTGAAAATCATCGTTATCCGGGACGAGTGCCGGTTTTGCGGTCGGTATCGATTTCCAGACCGGTGCCCGTCGAGTGCACTCGTTGCTGCGAGCATTATGGCAGACCGTCATGAATGGAAGCTGAACGTATCGACTCCCGAGCAGGTTCTTTAGTCGCGGCCGTTAGCCGAGGCTGTCTAATCACGGCCATTCAGTCGCGGCTAAGTCGCGGCTATTTAGTCACGATCCTGCTCGCGCCGACGGAAGACGGGTTTGTCCGGCTTCGATTCGTCCGGTGCATATCGATAACCGGCGACGTCGAATTCGGCCAGCGTCGCCGGCGTGTCGATCCGTTCACGTATCATCCAGGCCGCCATCAAACCGCGGGCCTTCTTGGCATAGAAGCTGATGATCTTGAACTGGCCGTTCTTCTCGTCTCTGAATACCGGTGAGACGACATCGGCCTCGAGCTTCTTGAAGTCGATCGCCTTGCTGTATTCGTTGGAGGCGAGATTGACCAGCGTCGAACTGCCGCTGGCGGCGACCGCCTTGTCCAGATCTGTCGTCAGCCGTTCCCGCCAGTAGGCATACAGATCCCTGCCCGCACCCGTTTCGAGACGGATACCCATCTCCAGCCGATAGGGCTGAATCAGATCCAACGGCCGCAACAGGCCGTAAAGCCCTGACAGGATGCGCAGATGGTCCTGAGCGAAAGCATTATCGGCCTTGCTGAAGCCACTGGCTTCCAGGCCCACGTAGACGTCGCCCTGGAAGGCCTGGGCCGCCGGCTTTGCGTTATTCAGCGAAAACGGTGTCTTCCAATCGGCATAACGGGCAGCGTTGAGTCCGGCCAGTTTGTCACTGATTCCCATCAGCTCGGACAACTGTTGGGGAGAATAGCCGCGCAGAATGTCGATCAGCTCTCGACTCAAATCGAGATAGTCGGGTTGGGTGACGTCCTGAGTCGTCGGCGGAGTCTCGAAGTCCAGCGTCTTGGCCGGAGAGATGATACTGAGCATGGCGGGCTTATTCCGTATGGGAAATGTGTCGTTATCGACCGTTGTCGCCGGCGAACTTCAGGCCGAGCGTCCAAGACGAGCCTCAGGACCGAGCTTCATGGACAGGGATTGGAGATTCGCCGATGCACGCCCTCGATCGCTTCCAGCACGTCGTCGGAAAGCTCGAGCGAGTCGCTGTCGATGTTGGCATCGAGCTGCTCGAGGGTAGTCGCGCCGATGATGTTACTGGTGACGAACGGCCGTGACGTCACGTAGGCCAGTGCCATCTGTGCCGGATCCAGGCCGTGCTTGCGGGCGATGTCGACGTACGCTCGCGTCGCTTCCTGGGCCAGCTCGGAGGTGTAGCGGGAAAAACGCTCGAACAGTGTCAGGCGGCCTTTGGGTGGTTTCTGGCCGTCGAGATATTTGCCTGACAGCACGCCGAATGCCAGCGGCGAGTAGGCCAGCAGCCCGACGGACTCGCGGTGCGCGATTTCGGAAAGGCCGATCTCGAAGCTGCGGTTGAGCAGGTTGTAGGGGTTCTGGACGCTGGCGACCCGCGGCAACCCTTGGGTGTCGGCCAGTTGCAGACACCGCATGACGCCCCAGGGAGTGTCGTTGGAAAGCCCAACGGCACGAATCTTGCCGGCATCGACCGCCTCTTTCAGTGCACCCAGGGTTTCTTCCAGCGGAGTCGCATCGCTGTCGTCGCCCGGTAGATAGCCCAGCTGGCCGAAGCAGTTCACGTGGCGATCCGGCCAGTGAAGCTGATAGAGGTCGAGATAGTCTGTCTGCAACCGCTTCAGGCTGGCGTCCAGCGCCTGGTGAATCTGTTCGCGCGTGTGTCGCGGGCCACCGCGCAGATGTTCCATGCCGCGGCCAGCGCCCGCCGCCTTGCTAGCGATGATCAGATCGTCTCGCTTGCCGCGCTGCTTCAACCAGCTGCCGATATAGGCTTCGGTGCGCCCCTGAGTCTCGGGCTTCGGCGGCACCGGATACATCTCGGCGGCGTCGATAAAATTGATGTCTGCGGCGATGGCACGATCGAGTTGTTCGTGAGCGTCGGCTTCGGTGTTCTGTTCGCCGAAGGTCATCGTGCCAAGACATAGGCGCGAGACCTGAATGTCGGTCTTGCCAAGGGGGCGTCGCTGCATGTTGCTCTCCAGGTTGAAAAAGCCGGGTTGAGACGAGCCGGATCAAGGACGAAAAAAGCGCTGAAAATCGTATGTTACTGGCGCCGCCGGGAGGCGGCAAACCGGGTCTGAAAGCCAGGGGTTGAGTCGTTGCTCGGGCAGGCGTATTCTTGCGGCCTTTCGCCGCTTGGCCCCGGCTGAGTGCGCCTGCGAAGAGTCGGTTCCGACGCGCCATAGAGCATTGCCTGACGTCGCGGTAGTAGGGTGTTGCGGCAATAGAGAATAAGAGGCGTCCAGATCGACACGGTAGTTCGGACCGTCAACGGGTCCCAGTCTCCAGGGTCACTGTCAGTTATGCCACAGACGTTTTCTTTCTTTACGCGATTCGAGTTTCATCTGGCCACGCAACTCAGCCACACGCGCTGGATGACGGGCTCGCCGAGCAAGCAGCGCCTGATGTTGCGCTGGTTCAAACGCTGCGCCGATGCCGGGCATATCCCGGCACGCTCGCTCTACGGGCGCGTATTGATGCACCGGGGGATCTCCCCGCGCGACAAGTCTGCCGGCGCACGTTACGTGCTGCAGGCGGCTCAGCAGGGTGATCGCCATGCTCAGTACCAAGCAGGTCGTATCTACGAGCTGGGTTGTTCACAGTACCAGCCCAATGCGCATCACGCGGTGACCTGGTACGCACGGGCCGGTGAAAATGGCCATGTGCAGGCGGCGACTCGGCTAGCCGAGGCCTATCGCGGTGGTGAGTTGGGTCTGCCTAATGATCCTGCTCGTGCGGAAGAATGGCAGCGCTGGGCTTGCAACCTCGCTGAAGAGGGTCCCAACGGCGAAACGCCCGCCGCGCTCGCCACACACTGAACGCCCGCAACCGGCGGCGCATCCTGCGCGCATTCCGTCATTGGTCCCGGCCGATGACGGGATGAAGTCACGCGCCAACGCTGTCATGATGATGCCTCATCGGCGTCGCAAGATGAGACGGCATCATGGAGAGGGAGCCCGCAACGTGTTGCTGCCCACCCTGCTAGACATCGAGGCTTCCGGCTTTGGCCGTGGCAGCTATCCCATCGAGATCGGCCTGGCCCGGCCCGATGGGAGCCGCTGTGCTTTCCTGATTCAGCCCGGCGAGGAGTGGACGCACTGGGACCCCAAGGCGGAACTGCTGCACGGCATATCCCGCGCTCGTCTGATTCGTGAAGGCCATCCTCCGATCGAAGTCGCCCGTTGGCTCAACGACGAGCTGGCCTCGATCGGTATCGCTTACAGTGATAGCTGGGGCTACGACAACACTTGGCTGTCGCTGCTGTTCGATCAGGCCGGCATGCTGCCGCGATTCAGGCTGGAGGCGTTGAGGCGCCTGCTGAGCGAGGCCCAGACCGAAGGCTGGGCAGAGGCCAAGGAGCGTATCGTCGAAGAGCACGGCATTCGCCGTCATCGGGCCGGCGACGATGCCCGCTTGTTGCAGTTGACCTACAAAGCGACGCTGAACCTGGGATAGCGAGCCGGCACCGCGTCATGATNNATCATGACGCGGTGCAGCGACGCTTCAACCTTCCCCGCTGACGCTCAGCAGAATCTTGCCGGTGTTACGATTGTCCGAGAGATGCTGCATCGCTGTCTCGGCTTCCTGAACGGACCAGGCACCGGCGATCAACGGCTTGATCTCTCCGCTGGCCAGCTTGGGCCATACGTGCGCGTACAGCGCATCCAGGATCGCGCCTTTAGCCTTCGCCGAGCGAGAGCGCAGGGTCGAGCCGATCAGACGCTGACGCTTCATCAGCATGCGGCCCAGGTTGATCTGGGCTTCGATCCCGCCCATCAGTCCGATCAGCACCAGCCGACCGTCGGCGTTCAGAACCGCCAGATCCTGGGCAATATAGTCGCCGCCCACCGGATCGAGAATCATGTCGGCGCCACCCCAATCCTTGACCGCGTCAACGAAGCTGCCGTCGTGGCGATTCCAGCCGGCATCGGCGCCCAGCTGATAGCAGGCTTCCAGTTTTTCGGCGCTGCCCGCGGTAACGAAGCAGGGATTGCCGAATGTGCGACACAGCTGGATCGCCGCCGTCCCTACGCCGCTGGCGGCCGCGTGCAGCAGCACGCGTTGACCCGTCTGAACCGCCCCTTCCATGTAGAGATTGAGCCAGGCGGTCGCGAAGACTTCCGGCAGCACGGCAGCTTCACGCAGTCCCAGACCCTGAGGAATGGGTAATACCTGGGCTTCATTGACCGCTACCTGCTCGGCATAGCCGCCGCCGGCCAGCAGGGCGCAGACCCGATCGCCTTTTCCAAAGCGCTCGACGCCTTTGCCCACTCCGATGATCGTGCCACTGACTTCCAGCCCCGGAACCTCGGATTCGCCCGGCGGGGGCGGATAGTTGCCTCCGCGCTGCATCAGGTCGGCGCGATTCATCCCCGCCCAGGCCACGTTGATTCGCACCTCATTGGCGCCCAATGTGCCGGGGTCGTCGTGTTCGCGCCAGATCATCTGATTGGCTTCGATGGCGATGGCATGCATTCTCGATCCTCCTTGATGGATATGGCGTCTGTGACCGACGTTCGAACCGCTCCACTCAAGCCTTGTTATTTTCGAGCTTGGGACTGCCAAGACTTGGCGATTTTAAATGGTGCCACGTTCAAGCGTGGCACTTTCGCCCAGGCGGTCCAGCAAGGTTTCGATATCGGGCTCGGCGAACAGCGTGCGGCGAGTAGACCTATCGAGAAAACCCTGTTCGACGGTGGTGTCGAGGAAGGTCAGCATCGGCGAGTAGAAGTCGGCGACATTGAGTACGCCGATCGGCTTGTCGTGCAGGTCCAGGTAGCGCCAGGTCCAGATTTCGAACAGCTCCTCCAGCGTGCCGATACCGCCGGGCAGGGCGATGAATGCATCTGCATGCGCCGCCATGGCGGCCTTGCGCTCGTGCATGTTGTCGACGCGGATCAGCCGGCTCAGACCATGGTGCGAGACTTCGCGCTGCACCAGATGTTCGGGCATCACGCCGATCACTTCACCGCCCTCGGCGAGACAGGCGTTGGCCAGCCTGCCCATCAGGCCGTTACGGGCACCGCCATAGACCAGCCCCCAGCCGCGTCCGGCAATCGCCGCGCCCAATGCTTCCGTTGCTTCGGCGAAACGGGGGTCGTTACCTTCACGCGATCCCAGATAAACACAGATTTGCACGCTATCGCTCCTGGAAAAGAAAAGAGAAAGAGTGGCGTCGATGTCGTCGGCGGTCAGGGAATGCTGGCAGCGACGTCATGTTCCGCATCGAGCCAGCGGCCGATGGCGTTATCGCCGCACAAATGATGGGCGTACTGCGTATGCAGGCAACGCACCTGGTCCCAGTTGGTGATCCCGCCGACACCCCGCTCTCGCATCAATTGTGAATAGCCGCGTCTTTCCACCGCTTCGCGCTGCTCGTCGGTCATGAAGTCCCAGCGCTGGCGGACATAATCGGCATGGCTCTGGTGATAGCTGGCCAGCCATTCGGGGTCTTGCTGCAGTCGCGCTTCCAGCTCCTTGATCACGCCGCTGGCTTCAAGGCGTGACAGCACGACCTTGAGACGCTCGCAGGAAAGCCAGTAAAGCGTCGGGAACGGCGCATCGTCGACGATCGGGGCCATTCGCAGGACCAGCGGGCGGCCGAGGCTATCGGTGGCAGCGACCGCCTCCAGGCCGCGGGGCGGGCGACCCAGCTGTTCGGCGATCGTCGCTAGTTGCGCTTCAGTCGGTGTCTGATCGGGGTGAATCACCATGGGAAGAATCCAGTATGACCTTGTTGGAGCGAGCCACGGCACGATAGAAGGCACGGCTCAGCTGCATCGGCGTCGGCGAGTAGAGATATTCACCCAGCAGGTAATGGCGGGCGCGCTCGACCAGAGAGGCATGCAGTCGATTGAACGGCGCATCATAGTCGTAGGGGTCGGGACCCGGCAAACGTAGATGTGGATAGTCGGCCAGACGCTCCATGAAATAGCACTCCAGTACCTTTTCGACGGCGCGATGACGCTCATGATCGTCGGGATCGATCCAGAGATCGAAGTCTATCGACATGGGTCGACCTTGCGCCGGGAGCTCATTCCGAGCGGCATCAGCGACACGCCAGCGCCGCGGTGCGAGCGGCGGTCAGAGCGATCAGGTCGTTCGGTGCCAGCGATAGCTCCAGTCCGCGGCGACCGCCGCTGACGTGCATCGTCGCCATGGCCATGGCGCTCTCGTCGATGAAAGTCGGAAGGCGCTTTTTCTGGCCCAAGGGGCTGATACCGCCGACCCGATAGCCGGTCGAGCGTTCCGCCACTGCGCTCTCAGCCATGCGTGCCTTGCGGGTGCCGGCGGCCTTGGCCAGAGCCTTGAGGTCCAGCGTGGTGTCGACGGGCACCAGAGCGACTATCAGGCGGTCGTCGTCGAGCTGAGCGAGCAGCGTCTTGAAAACGCTGGCCGCGGGTAGCGAAAGCGCGCGAGCGGCATCCAGTCCGTAGGATTCCGACTCGTTCTCCAGTTCGTAGCTGGTGATCTGATGGGCAATGCCCTGTGACTCGAGCAGCCGGATTGCGGGTGTCATGAGTTAGCTCCCACGGTCTTGAAGAAGGGCGGGCAATCCGTACATGTGACTAAGCTGCCCACTCGATGGAAACTCCCTGACAAGAGTGACTGGCTTCGAGGTGGCCGAGCGCTGTTCGAACGTGCTGCGCCGTCGACGCGTCGTCCCCTCATTCACAGAACGTTGCACCGCAAATCTCGCTATCGCAAGCCCTTCGTTCACAACCGCCAGAACTTCGTTCACAACCGCCAGGACAATGGACAGAGCAATAGAGAGGTCGACGGCCGGCTTCGGCGTTGCGAGTCATGATGTGGCCTAGGCCAGAGTCCGAAGAGATCCGGAGGCCGTGTCAAATCAGGCGCAATCCTCGATAGTCCTGCCACGCTTCGGCCAGTGGCGCCGCGAGACACTCACGCAGATGCTCGGGCAGGCTGTCGCGTGCCGTTTCGAAGGCGTCGAACTGACGGTTGTGTAACCAGCAATAGGCCCAGGCGCACGCTTCGTCGTCGTCGCGGGGCAGGGGCCGGGCCGGCATCTGAACCAGCAGGAACAGCGCCGTTCTGGCTGCCCAGCGCGGCGGCGTGGCGTCTCCGCTCCAGTGAGTCAATGTGGCGCCGTCCGGGGTCGATTCGGGCTCCCCCAACTTGGCGATGCGCGCCGTATCGGCCAGAATCATGGCCAGACGGTCGGGATCGGCCTGTCCCAGCAGGAGCCAGTGCCCGACCAGTTTCGAGTTGCCGGCCAGCACCCGAGCGTAGAAGGGTCGGGGGGAGGCGTTTTCTGCAAGGTCAGGCCGCTCGCACATATTCGTCAATCCATTTCGATGATGGGACTACTATCGTGAACTTCGATTTTGCCACGCGTATCGATCGCCGCCAGCATCCCACCAAAAAGTGGCAGCAGTACGATGAAGATGTACTGCCACTGTGGGTCGCCGACATGGACTTCCGCTCTCCACCCGCCGTGCTCGACGCNNGCGTCGAGCACGGCGTGTTCGGCTACGGCGGGGTGCCGGAGAGTTTAAAGCAAGCGCTGAACGATTGGAGCCGTCACCACTACGACTGGGCGATCGACACCGAGTGGCAGCTGTGGGTTCCTGGCGTGGTCCCGGCGCTCAATCTGGCGGCGATGGCATTGAGCGAGCCGGGTCAGGGCGTGCTTACCGCGACCCCGATCTATCCGCCGTTTCTGAGCGTGGCCAAAAATACCGGCCGCGAGGCGCAGACCTTCGAACTGACTGAACCCGCGACCCCCGGCGGGCCCTGGCGACTCGATCTCGAGGCGCTGGAGGCGGCGATCCAGGCCAATACCCGCGTGCTGCTATGGTGCCATCCGCACAACCCCACCGGACGTGTGTGGAATGCCGACGAGCTCAAGGGGCTGGCCGAGCTGGTGGTACGCCACGATCTGATCGTCATTTCCGACGAGCTGCACTGCGATCTGATTCTCGATCCTTCGCGGCCGCACCGTCCACTGGGCCAGCTGTGCCCGGAATTGGCGGATCGATTGATCACGCTGTGGGCGCCGTCCAAGACGTTCAACATTGCCGGACTGTCGGCCGCCTGCGCGATCATTGCCGACGACGATCTGCGTCGGAGGTTCCAGACAGCGGCTGCCGGCCTGCTGCCCGGCGTCAACGTGCTCGGATTGAGCGCATCGCTGGCGGCCTACACGGACTGCGAGGGGTGGCGCCAGGCGTTGCTGGGCGAGCTGCGAGATAATCTGGCCATGGTGGAAGCGCACGTCTTGCGTTGGCCGGGCGTAACGATGTCGACACCGGAGGCGACGTATCTGGCGTGGCTGGATTTTCGCCATAGCGCACTGGTCGATTCGCCGCAGCAGCGTCTGCTCGAGGAAGCGCGGGTAGCGCTCTCCGACGGTGCTGATTTCGGCTGGCCGGGATTCGTCAGGCTCAACTTCGGCATGCCGCGGAGCTGGCTGGAAGAAGCGCTACTGCGGCTGGATCGTTTACTGTCCGATTGAGGCAACAAGATGCCCGGCGCCGAGAACGTTCGGCCCCGGGCATCATCACCGGTACGGCGTTCAGTAGAGCATGGCGAACAGTCGGCGACGGTAGGTGACGGTCAGCGGATGCTCGGCACCCAAGGCGTCGAAAACACGCAGTAGCGTCTTGCGTGCGGCGTCTTCGCCGTAAGCGCGATCGCGTTTCATCACCGCCAGCAGAGCCTCGAGGCCGGTCTCATACTGGCCGTCGGCAATCTGGCGCATGGCGCGCTGATACTGTGCTTCACTGTCGTCGCGTTCGCCCAGGGCGTCGATCTCGGCCTGACTCAAGGCTTCTTCACCAAATTCGATGCGCGCACGCACGCCGCGTGCCTTCGCCGCATCGCGGTGTTCCGGCGGCAAGTTATCGAGAATCTGCTTGGCATCGTCGGTTCGGCCGGCGGCCACCCGTACGCCGGCCAGATCGATCTGGTAATCGTGATGTTCCGGATACTGCTGGATCAGTTCCTGGTAAATCGCCTCGGCGGTTTCGGTGTCGCCAGATGCCAGAGCCGCTTCGGCCATCTCTTCAGGACTTTGAGACGCCTCTGCCGGCGCCTCGAGATACTTGCCGAGCCATTCACGTATCTGCTTCTCGGGCAGCGCGCCCTGGAAATGGTCGTAGAGCTGACCCTGGGAAATCAGTTTGACGTCCGGCACCGAGCGCACGCCCAGCTGCGAGGCGATCTGGGGAAAGGCCTCGGTATCGAGGCGCGCCAGCACGAAGGCCCCGGCATACTCCTGGGCGAGTTTCTCCAGCACCGGTTTCAGCGTCTGGCACGATTCGCTCGAGTTGGCCCAGCTTTGAAGTAGCACCGGGTGCTGCATCGAACCATCGAGCACGACCTGCTGAAAGTTTTCCAGCGTGACGTCGACGATGACGTCTTCCGCGGCAACTGTGTTGCCGGCGCCATTCTGGCTGCTTTCTTCGGGGCCGGTCAGCGGCTGTCCGGTACGGGGATCGACGATAGCCATGTGAAAAACCCTTGATGTTCGATTCGAGATTGATAAGTGTTATGTGGGTCATGATGCGTCGATTCAACCCCCGGCGTGCGACTCACTCTCAGGAATCCGCTATTTCCATGGATTTATCTCGCCTACTCAAGCGCGCGCTGGCTTTCGTGCTGGCGCTCGTTGTCTTCGTCGTCGTGCTGCTGTTGGGGCCTGGCTACATGCTGGCCTCCCAGCAGGTGCCGATGCATGCCGACTGGCAGGGCGCCGATCGTTCTTCGAGCGGATTGGCGCCGGATCCGGGAGAGGTCCGCGAGGCGGTCGTTCAGGTCTATGCGGCGCGCACCTTCGAGTGGCGCGGCGCATTCGGGGTGCATACCTGGATCGCGACCAAGGCCGAGGGCGCCAGCCGTTACCGGGTCTATCAGGTATTGAGTTGGCAACGGCCAACGGTGGAAACGGGCTATGCGCAGCCGGATCGCCAGTGGTATGGCAATCCGCCGACGCTGCTGGCGGATGTTCGAGGAGACAAGGCGGCGCGGGCGATCAGTGAGATCGCGCGTGTCGTGCCCGACTATCCTTATCCTGATCGTTATCGGATCTGGCCCGGACCCAACAGCAACACCTTCATCGCCTGGGTGGCACGGCGGGTTCCCGAACTGCCGGTGGACTTTCCGCCCAACGCGATCGGCAAGGATTATCTCCCCGGACAGATCGTGGCGAGAACGCCCACTCACACGGGATACCAGCTGTCGCTGGGCGGTCTGTTCGGCGTCATGCTGGCCTGGGACGAGGGCTTCGAGCTCGACCTGCTGGGGTTGACGGTCGGCGTCGATTGGCAGTCACCGGCGCTTAAGCTCCCCGGGATCGGCCGAGTCGGCATGGCGCAGCCCACCGGCAGTGCAGGAGAGCGCGAGGTCGAGCAGAAGATCCCGTGAGGCACTGCCCCCTCGGTCCTCCTCGCGACGCTCTGTTTCGCCCGTCACGCCGACCATGTCTACGGGGCTCTTTTTATTGGGTAGCGGCAGCCTGAGGAATTGCGTCGACGCCGGCCCGCGCTTCGGCCTCGACGAAAACCCGCTTGACGCTCTCGTGTGTTTGCTTGATCTCGCTGTCGAGTTTGGCGATGGTACGTTCGATACGCTCGGCGGGCGTGCCGCGAGCGAAACGCACGCTGAGATTGACCAGGATGAAATTCGGCCCCATGTGCATGGTCAGCACTTCATTGACGCCTTCGACGCCATCAGCGTCGGCGGCAAGCTGGCGGATGTTCTCGACGACGTTCGTATTGGCGCTCTCGCCGATCAGCAGACCCTTGGTCTCCATTGCCAGCCAGATCGCGGTACCGCCGAGGATCAAGCCGATGACTACCGACGCGATGCCGTCGAAGATCAATATGCCTGTCCACTGAGACAGCGCCACGCCGGCTAATGCCACTACCAAGCCAAGCAGGGCGGCCGAATCCTCGAAGATTACCACGAACATCGAGGGATCCTTGCCACGATGCACCGCCTCGAGATAACCCCATTTTCCCTTGGTCTTGCGGAATTCGTTGAGCGCGAAGGCCCAGGAAGCGCCTTCGAAAAGAATGCCCAGACCGAGCACGATATAGTTGACCAGCGGCGACTCGATCGGCTCGGGATGCAGAATGTGCATCACCCCTTCGTACAGGGAAACGCCGGAGCCGACCGCAAAAATCAGCAGTGCGACCACGAAGCTCCAGAAGTAGATTTCCTTGCCGTGGCCAAAGGGGAATTGCGGACTGGGTGGGCGTTTGGCCCGATGCATGCCGAACAGCAACAATACCTGGTTGCCGGTATCCACCACCGAGTGGATACCTTCGGAGAGCATCGCCGAGCTACCGGTGATGGCGGCTGCGACGAACTTGCTGATCGCAATGAGCAAGTTGCCGCCCATGGCGGCGTAGATGACCGGCTTGGATTCCGCCATATCTTTGACTCCCTGTCAGATGGGTTGCATTGCGGCGGTTACGGCGTGATTAGCGACCCGAATCCGGCCAGTCGATGGTGTTCTCGCGGCCGTCCGGCAGTACCTGCCAGAAACGGTCGGGGTCGTCGCCGGGTTGCCAGCCGCCGAGCGAACAGCGCGCCTCGCAGCCCAGCTCGCGAGCGGCGTCGCGGGCGCAGTCGGTATCTCTCGGCCAGGGCGTGGCGTCGCAATCGAACCACAGGCTGGCATAGCGATCTGCCGCACGCTCGACGAGCATGACGCCGATGGTGCGCTTGGTGCCCATCGCCTTGCCGCGCCAGATTCCCTTGCCGGCACGGTCGAGCGTCATCTCACCGTCGCCGAGTGTCTCGCGCAGCCAGCGGGTAATGGCGTCGATATCGGCGACCGCCAGGTAGATTTCGATGTCAGGAAAACGCTCCATGGGTTCCTCAGGCAAACAGCCGCTCGAGTGTGGCTTCGTAGATGCGGCTCAGGGTATCGAGGTCGTCGGCACGGATGCGTTCGTTGACCTGGTGGATAGTGGCATTGACGGGACCCAACTCGATCACCTGTGTGCCTAGTGTAGCAATGAAGCGACCGTCGGACGTGCCGCCGGAAGTCGATAGCGTCGGACGATGCCCGGTGATCGTCTCGCAGGCGTCCTGCGTTGCCTCGAGCAGCTCGCCCGCCGCGGTCAGGAAAGGCTCGCCATTGAGCGTCCAGTCGAGCTGGTAATCGAGGCCGTGCGCGGCGAGCTTCTGCTCGACACGCTCGCGCAGCTGAGTCTGCGTGACCTCGCTGGAGTAGCGAAAGTTGAACGTCACCTCCAGCTCGCCGGGTACGACATTGGTGGCGCCGGTCCCTGCATAGAGATTGGAAATCTGGAAGCTGGTCGCCGGGAAAAAGGCGTTGCCGGCGTCCCAAGGCTCGTTCACCAGTTCGGACAGCACCGGCAGTGCCTGGTGGATCGGGTTGCGCGCCAGATGCGGGTAGGCGACGTGCCCTTGAATGCCGCGGACGCGCAGCACGCCACCCAACGATCCGCGGCGCCCGTTCTTGATCACGTCGCCGAGATGACGGGTTGAAGAGGGCTCGCCGACAATGCAGTAGTCCAGCGGCTCGTGGCGCTCGCGCAGACGTTCGACGACCGCGCGCGTGCCGTGGATCGCGGGTCCTTCCTCGTCGGCCGTGATCAGAAACGCGATCCTGCCATGATGATCGGGATGGGCGGTGACGAAGCGCTCGACCGCCGTCACCATGGCCGCCAGGCTGCCTTTCATGTCGGCGGCGCCGCGGCCGCAGAGAAAGCCGTTGTCATCAATGATCGGTTCGAACGGCGGATGATCCCATTCGCGCTCCGGGCCGCTGGGCACCACGTCGGTATGACCGGCGAAGGCCAGCATCGGGCCGTGCTGACCGCGCGTTGCCCAGAAGTTTTCGATGCCGCCGATCGTCATCCGCTCGATCTGAAAGCCGATGTGCTCCAGGCGTTCGATCATCAGTGCCTGACAGCCGTGATCGTCCGGGGTCACCGACGGTCGCTCGAGTAGTTCGAGCGCCAGCGCCAGCGTGGCCGAGTGGGCAGTGGGCGATGACGCGCCCGTCGGTGACGCTTGAGGCATGCGGTTCTCCGGAATGGGCTGTCGGGACAGCCGAATCAGTTGTGGGCGTGCAGAGCTTCGTTGAGGGCAACGGCGCTCTTGTTGGTACGGCATTCCAGACGACCCGTCACCGAGTGACGAATGAACAGCAGGTCGTTCTGGCCAGCGAGTTCGCGTGCGGCCACGGTCTGGACCGCTTCACCCCGATCGTCAAGCACGGTGACCTTGGAACCGGCCGTGACGTAGAGACCGGCTTCGACCGTGCAGCGATCGCCGAGCGGGATGCCCAGCCCGGCATTGGCACCGATCAGGCAGTTCTCGCCGATCTTGATCACCACGTTGCCGCCGCCGGAGAGCGTGCCCATCGTCGAGCAGCCGGCGCCCAGATCCGAGCCCTTGCCGACGAAGACGCCGGCGGAGATACGGCCTTCGACCATTCCCGGCCCTTCGGTGCCGGCATTGAAGTTGCAGAAACCTTCATGCATGACCGTGGTGCCTTCGCCCAGATGCGCACCGAGACGCACGCGGGCGGTATCGCCGATCCGGATCCCCTTGGGCACGACGTAGTCGGTCATCTTGGGAAACTTGTCGACGCAGTCCACGGAGAGCGGGCGTCCGGCGAGACGGGCCTTGAGACGACGTGCCGGCAGCTCTTCGACATCGATGGCGCCTTCGTTGGTCCAGGCGATGTTCTTGAGCAGACCGAACATGCCATCGAGCTGGGTGCCATGCGGCTTGATCAGTCGATGAGAGAGCAGATGCAGCTTGAGATAGACCTCCGGCACGCTGGTCGGCGCATGATCTTCATCCAGAAAGACCGCGACCAGCGGACGCTGCGCGTCGGCAAAGGCCTCGGCGATCTCGGCCTGATCACCGGCACCAGCATCGCGCAACGCGGTCGCGAGCTTGGCGGCGTGTTCCGGCAGAAAGCTGACGACTTCCGTGGACTCGTCGGCGTCTAGCGCCTGGCGTGCGGCCGCGACAAGGGCCGCGGCAGGCTGGTGCAGCGGGGCCGGATAGTAGATTTCGAGCCAGTCGCCCTGGCTGTTCTGGGTGCCGATTCCTAGCGCGAAGCTCAGCATCGCAGGTTCCTCCTGATGGTCGAAAAGTCGTCGAGATCGTCAATGCGGGCGGCATGCTCAAGCCTCTCTAGGAGACGAGGGCCGCGTAGCGGTCGGCGTCGAACCCGGCGATGATCAAGGTGTCGTCGCTGCCGCTCCCGGTGCGCTGCAATACCGTTCGTTGCAAGATCGGGCGCTTGATCAGGGTCGGGTGGGCGAGCATCAACTCGCGGGCGCGTTCGGCGTCGAAAGGCTGCTTGTCCGCGGGGTCGAGCTGGCGCCAGGTGGTGCTGCGGGTGTTGAGCAGCGTCTGCCAGTCGGCACCGGCGAGAAAGGCATCCAGTTGCCGTGGATCGAGGCCATCCTCGCGCAGATCGTGAAATCGATACGCCACGTCCATCGCATCGAGTTGGCGCCGGGCCTTGCGGCAGGTATCGCAGGTCTTGATGCCGTAAACGGTGATGGTCATGTCACGAGCCCGTTGTGCGCTTCTCAGAAAGCGGCCGATTATAGGCGCCTGCGGACGGGAGCTCAAAAAAGTCGTCGGTTCGACGCCCGGCAGGTCTGGCAGTATTCGGCTTGCCAGTGCAGGCGATGCGGTAGTCCAGCGCCGCAGGTTGCGCTTGACCTGGAGGCTACACCTTGGTGATAACGTCGGTTTTTTCTCGGGAGAGAACGGATGACAACTTCCAAACGTCTGATGGCGGGGATCGTAGGGTTTTCCGCGCTGGCTTTCGCCGCCAGTGGTTTTGCGCAGTCGGATAGCGACAGTCATGAAGGCCACCAGGCGCATTCAGCATCGAGTTCCCGGTCCGGTGATGCCGGCGATGCCTACCGTGAGGCGGCGAAGGCCATGCAGCACGACATGGATCTGGCGAATAGTGGCAATCCAGACGTCGATTTCGCTCAGGGTATGCTGGCTCATCACCAGGGCGCGGTCGCAATGGCCAAGGTTGAACTGGAGTATGGCAAGGACCCCGAGATGCGGGCGCTGGCTCGAAAGATCATTGCGGCCCAGCAGGCCGAGATAGAACAGATGCAGGCGTGGCTGAAAGCCAACCCTGCACCGGTCGATTGAGAGTATTTCGAGCTGGCTGGCCCCTGAGCTACACGTCGAGCACCTCGTACAGTCGCGCCCGCAGGCGTGCCTGAGCTTCCGGATCGGTCAGTGGTTGACCCCGTTTGTCGGTAATGAAGAATACGTCCTCGACGCGCTCGCCGAGCGTGGCGATCTTGGCCGTCGACAGCGCAATGTCCTGCTCCATGAAGATACGCCCGACGCGGGCCAGCAAGCCGGGACGGTCGGGCGCGATCAGTTCCAGCGAGGTGCGGGCGTTGGCCGGATCCTGCTCGATGATGACTTCGACAGGGACGCGGAAATGCTTGAGCTGGCGCGGGGTGTGGCGGCTGACGATCTGCGGATAGTCGTCCGGGTCGTCGAGTTCTTCCACCAGATGGCGTCGGATCGCCTCCAGGCGGGCGGGTTCGCGAATGGCCTCATCGTCATCGTCCAGCAGAATGAAGGTGTTGAGCGTCCAGTCGTCACTGGAGGTGGCGATACGGGCATCGTGGATCGACAGGCCCAACTGCTCGATGGCTGCCGCCGTGGCGGCAAACAAGTCATCGGCAGAGCGGGTATGGATGAACAGCTTGGTGCCGCCCTCGGTCATGTCCTCGCTGGGCGCGCTGACCAGAATCAATGGCAGATGGTCGTCGTGGTGGGCGAGGATGCCCTGAGTCTGCCAGGCGACTTCGCTGGGCGTGTATTGCAGGAAGTAGTCCTCACCGAAGGTTTGCCAGAGCTGGGCGACGCATGCCTCGTCGGCGCCGACCGCCCGCAGTAACCCCAGTGCTTCCTCGCGGGTTTCGCTGACCCAGCCCTGGCGATCGACGGTGTTGTCGAGACCACGGCGCAACACGCGCCGGGTCTCGGTGTAGAGCTGGCGCATCAGTGACGCACGCCAGCCGTTCCACAGCGTCGGATTGGTGGCGCTGATATCGGCGACGGTCAACACGTAGAGATAGTCGAGGTGGGTCTCGTCCCGCACCGTGCGGGCGAAACCGTGGATGACGTCCGGATCGGAGATATCCCGTTTCTGAGCCGTCTTCGACATCAGCAGATGATGTTCGACCAGCCACGCGACCAGGCGGGTGTCCCAGTTCGACAGCGCGTGGCGACGACAGAATTCGGCGGCATCGACCGCGCCGAGCTCGGAGTGATCACCGCCTCGCCCCTTGCCGATATCGTGGTAGAGCCCGGCGATCCACAGAAGCTCCAGCTTGGGCAGCTTCTGGATGACGTCGATGGCGACGGTGTATTCATCGGTGTCTCGCTCCTCACGGAAACGCTGAAGGAAGCTAAGAAGGCGCAACGTGTGTGCGTCAACGGTATAGATGTGGAAAAGATCATGCTGCATCAGGCCGACGGCTTCGCCGAACTCGGGAAGATACTTGCCCAGAACCCCGTACCGATTCATACGGGTCAGTTGGGTCGGAACATCGCCGCCGCTGCGCAGCAGCTCCATGAACAGGCTCTGATGACGCAGGTCATCACGGAACGTATCGTCGATCAGATGACGGTGATCGCGGATCTGGCGAATGGTGTCGGCCCGCACGCCTTCGATTTCCGGGTGCTGGGCCATCAACAGGAACAGCTCCAGCAGTGCGTCGGGTCGGTGCAGAAAGACATTGGGGTGGCGGTGCTGGATGTAGCCGCCTCGAATTTCGAAGCGCGTGTTGATCGGCTTGATCTCCAGCGATTCACCGGCGTGCAGGATCACCTCGTCGAAATGCTGCAGCAGCATATCGTTGAGTCCCGCCAGAGCGGTGACGTGCCGGTAGTAGGCTTTCATGAACTGCTCGACGGCAAGCCGCTGGGGAGTATCGACATAGCCGAATAGCTTGGCCAGAGCGCGCTGATGATCGAACAGCAGCCGGTCCTCGGCGCGACCGGCGATCATGTGCAGGCCGTAACGAACCTGCCACAGGAACGCCTGACCCTGGCTCAGAATCCTGAGTTCAGCATCGTTCATGAAGCCCTGTGCGACGACGTCTTCGTAGCGCAGCGGCCCGAAATGGCGCTTGGCGACCCAGCCGATCATCTGGATGTCGCGCAGTCCGCCCGGGGCGCTCTTGAGGTTGGGTTCCAGGTGGTATTCGGAATTGTTGTGCTTGTAGTGACGGGTGATCTGCTCCTGCCACTTGCCTTCGAAAAAAGTCGCCGATGACCACATTTGCTGCGTCGACAGCCGTTCTCTCATGGCTTCGCGCAGGCTTTCCGGGCCCGCGAGCGTCCGCGTTTCCAGCAGGTTGGTGATGACGGTGATGTCACCCCGTGCCTCGCGCTCGCAGTCGTCGAGCGAGCGCACGCTCTGGCCGACTTCGAGACCGATATCCCACAGGAAGGTGATGAAGCCGGTCAGCGATTCGCGGTAGGACGTATCGTCGTTCTGCCCCAGCAGCAACAGCAGATCGATATCGGAGTGAGGATGCAGCTCGCCACGACCGTAACCGCCCACGGCGAGCAGTGCGACGTTGGCGTCCGGCCAGTCGAAACGCTCCCAGGCGATTTCGAGCAGTCGATCCAGGCACCAGGCGCGACCGTAGACCAGGTCGCGCACATCAGCTCCGTTCCGGAAGCGTTCGTCCAGGCGCTCGCGGATCGTCCTGAGCGCCTGCTTGAACAGCGGGATCGATTGCCGCTCAAGCGCCAGCGTCTCGCGAAAGGCCGCTGCATCGAAAAGGGTCGTGTCCGGGTGAAAACGGTAGTGATGCAGCAGCATGCGGTGAGCGTCTCCGAGGGCGAGGCGGTGGCGGGGTGATCAAGCCTTCAGAAAGTTGAAGTCTTCGTCGGAACGAGCCGTCAGGACTTCCACTCCGGAGGCGGTAACCAGCAGGGTGTGCTCCCACTGCGCCGAAAGGCTCTTGTCCTTGGTCACCGCTGTCCAGCCATCCTTCAGCACCTTGGTGCGATAACCGCCGGCGTTGAGCATCGGCTCGATGGTCAGACACATGCCTTCGGCGAGTTCGGCATCGGCCTCTTCGGCGTAACCATCGTAGTGCAGCACCTGGGGCTCTTCGTGGAATCCGGCGCCGATCCCGTGGCCGCAGAAGTCCCGGACCACGGAGTAGCCGGCCTTCTCGGCGTGAGCCTGGATGACTCGGGCGATGGTCGACAGCCTGACCCCGGGACGGACCTCGGCGATACCTTTATACAAGCTCTCCTGGGTGACTCGGCTCAAGCGCTCGCCCTGAATGGTGTCGCCAACGACGAACATCATGCTGCTGTCACCGTGGTAACCGTCAGCGGTCTTCACGGTGATATCGATGTTCATGATATCGCCGTTCTTGAGCTTCTTGTCGAAATCGGGGATGCCGTGGCAGACGACGTGGTTGATCGAGGTGCAGATCGATCGGGGGAAGCCGTGGTAGTCGAGTGGCGCGGGGGTGGAACCGAGCTCCTTGACGATGAAGTCGTGGCACAGACGATCGAGCTCGCCGGTGGAGACGCCGGGTTGAACGTGTGGAATGATCATTTCGAACACTGCGGCGGCCTGATGGCCCGCTTCGCGCATCTTTTCGATTTCGTCAGGCGTCTTGCGTGGAATGTTCATGCGCTCTCGCAATGGGGGTCGATAGGAAAGATGAGGGATCGCGAAACAGGGTGGATGCCCACGCGGCTGCCGGGGTTTAGACGCCCGGTGGCTTCATCTTACGTGCGTTCTATGGTATAAATCCGCGCGCTTGACTGCAATTGCCCGTCTATCAGTCTCCGAGACGAGATGGTCAATATGGACTGCGACAGCATTTCATCGGCACGAGCGAGTAGCGACGACGGCATTCGAGTGAGTGTCGCGTCATAAAAAACACACACGCACCGGCACATGGTCCCGGGTGCCGCGCTGGCTTAGCCAGGCGGTCGGATCCATGGGGTGTGTGGAAGCCTAACCCGATTCTTCAGGAGTCATCATGGCACAAGTCAATATGCGTGACCTGCTCAAGGCAGGCGCACACTTCGGTCACCAGACCCGTTACTGGAACCCGAAGATGAGTCAGTACATCTTCGGCGCACGTAACAAGATCCACATCATCAACCTCGAGCACACGCTGCCTGCACTGCTGGAAGCGACCGGTGTCGTCGAGAAGATGGCTTCTTCCAGCAACAAGATCCTGTTCGTCGGTACCAAGCGTTCCGCCAGCAAGATCATCAAGACAGAAGCCAATCGTGTGGGTCAGCCGTTCGTCAACCATCGTTGGTTGGGCGGCATGTTGACCAACTTCAAGACCATCCGTCAGTCGATCAAGCGTCTGCGCGAGCTCGAGACCATGCGCGAAGATGGCACGTTCGAGAAGCTGACCAAGAAAGAAGTCTTGATGGCGACTCGCGAGCAGGACAAGCTCGAGCGTTCTATCGGCGGTATCAAGGACATGGGCGGCCTCCCGGACGCGCTGTTCGTGATCGACGTCGACCATGAGCGCATCGCGATCAACGAAGCCAACAAGCTGGGTATTCCGGTGATCGGTGTCGTTGATACCAACTCCAACCCGGACGGCGTCGATTACGTCATTCCGGGTAACGACGACTCCATTCGCGCCATCCAGATCTATGTGCAGGCCATCGCCGATGCCTGCGGCAAGGCAAAGGAAGGCAGCCCCGACGAATTCGTCGAGGTGAACGAGACGGATGAGACAAGCGACGCCGCCCAGTAATACGGGATAGAAACGGCATCGAGTCTGCGCCGCGCGTCCTCCTGCAGGGCGGTAATCGGTCTGCCGATATCGGTCAGGCCATTGGCGCAGACTACAGGGGGCTCGAGAGCCCCCTTTTTACACCCGCGGCGACGCACTAGTCGCGTCGTTGTTAGATGAAACCGCAATTCTCAGGGGTTAGAACATGGCAGCTATCAGCGCTTCTCTAGTCAAGGAACTGCGCGAGCGTACCGGTCTCGGGATGATGGAGTGCAAGAAAGCACTGACCGAAGCCGACGGTGACATCGAGCGCGCGATCGATGATCTGCGCAAGAATTCCGGTCTGAAGGCCGCCAAGAAGGCGGGCCGTATCGCTGCTGAAGGCGCGATCCTGACCCAGGTTGCCGAAGACGGCAGCTACGCCGCGATGCTGGAAGTCAACTCAGAGACTGACTTCGTGTCTCGCGACGACAACTTCAGAGGCTTTGCCACCAAGGTGCTGGCCAAGGTTTTCGAGACCAAGTCCGAAGACATTGCCGCGATCATGGATGGCGAGCTGGAAGACGCTCGCAACCAGTTGGTACAGAAGATCGGCGAAAACATCTCCGTGCGTCGTGCAGTCGTCGTCGATGCGCCGGAAGGCGGTGTCGTCGGTGGCTACGTCCATGGTGACCGTATCGGCGTTTTGACCGTGCTCAAGGGCGGCAACGCGGAAGTGGCCAAGGATATCTCCATGCACGTGGCCGCGATCAACCCGGTCGTCGCGCGTCCGGACGAGATGCCGCAGTCTCAGCTCGACAGCGAGAAAGCGATCATCCTGGCCCAGCCGGACATGGCCGGCAAGCCGGAGCAGATCGCCGAGAAGATGGTTCAGGGTCGACTCAAGAAATACCTGGCGGAAAACAGCTTGACCGAGCAGCCATTCGTCAAGGATCCGAACCAGACTGTCGCCGAGTATGCCAAGACGGCTAGCGGTGAAGTCGTCGGGTTCACGCGCTTCGAAGTCGGTGAAGGTATCGAGAAAGAGGAAGTCGACTTCGCCAAGGAAGTGATGGAACAGGCTCGCCGCAGCTGAGCTTCTTCAAGCAGTGCCCGGAGCGAGGGTGTCAGGTATTATCGCCTGGCCCCGGCTCCATCGATGGCGTGCGCGAGAGCGCACGCCATTGCGTATCCGGTAGATGAGAAGATCATCTGTCCGACCTGCCGAACCGACTCGTCATCCCAGGAGAGAGCGATATGACTGACGTCATCGACCGACCCACCAAGCCCAATGAGCGTAGCGACAAGTCGAAGTACAAGCGCATATTGCTGAAGTTGTCGGGTGAGGCGCTGACCGGAGAGCAGGAGTTCGGTATCGACCCCAAAGTGCTCGACCGCATGGCATTGGAAATCGGGCAGTTGGTGGGTATCGGTGTCCAGGTCGGTATCGTGGTCGGCGGTGGCAACCTGTTCCGCGGCGCGGCATTGCATGCGGCGGGCATGGACCGGGTTACCGGTGATCATATGGGTATGTTGGCCACGGTAATGAATGCGCTGGCGATGCGTGACGCTCTCGAGCGCTCCAATATCCGCTCGCGCGTGATGTCGGCGATCCCGATGAGTGGTGTCGTCGAGCACTATGACCGACGCTCCGCGATTCGTTATCTGACCTCCGGTGACGTGGTCATCTTCTCGGCGGGTACGGGTAACCCGTTTTTTACCACCGATTCGGCCGCTTGCCTGCGTGGCATCGAGATCGATGCCAACGTGGTGGTCAAGGCCACCAAGGTGGACGGTGTCTACGACAAGGATCCGGTCAAGCACCCGGATGCCGTCAAATATGAGCAGCTCAGCTACGATGACGTGCTGGATCAGAAGCTGGGGGTGATGGATTTGACCGCTATCTGTCTGGTGCGTGACCATGACATGCCGGTTCGTGTCTTCGACATGACCAAGCCTGGCGCCCTGTTGAATCTGGTGGTCGGTGGGCGAGAAGGCACGCTGATTGATTGAGGTTTAGGACATGATCGACGATATCAAGAAAGACGCTGGCGCGCGGATGCAGAAGAGTCTGGAGGCGCTCCAGAGCAATTTCCACAAGATCCGTACGGGGCGAGCACATCCGAGCATCCTCGACGCGGTCATGGTGGAGTATTACGGCAGCCACATGCCGATCAACCAGGTCGCCAATATCATCATCGAAGATGCGCGTACTCTGGCCGTAACGCCTTGGGAACGCTCGATGGTGGGGAAAGTCGAGAAGGCGATCATGACGGCGGACCTGGGGCTGAACCCCGCCACCGCCGGCACGGTGATTCGCGTACCGATGCCGCCGCTGACCGAGGAGACGCGTCGCCACTATATCAAGCAGGCACGTGCCGAGGCCGAGAACGCGCGCGTGGCGATCCGCAATGTTCGGCGTGATGCCAATGGCGATCTCAAGACGTTGCTCAAGGATAAAGAGATCACCGAGGACGATCAGCGTCACGGCGAAGAGGAAGTCCAGAAGTTGACCGATAAGCACGTCAGCGAAATCGATCGTCTTCTGGAAACCAAGGAACATGACCTGATGCAGGTGTGAGGTTCCGGGCGTCCCGGTTCGTTGCCGGGCGCCGCCAATCACTTGTCTTGCGAGCTATCATGACAGACATGCAGTCGCGTGACGCTCAGGCGATGCCGTCGGTTCCACGCCATGTGGCAATCATCATGGACGGCAACAACCGCTGGGCGCGCGCTCGGGGTCTTTCCAGTGCACAGGGACATCGTGCTGGTGTCGAATCGCTGCGCGCGGTCATCCGGCGTGCGGCAGAGCAGCGTATCGAGACCCTTACGCTATTCGCCTTTTCCAGCGAAAATTGGCGCCGGCCGTCGGCCGAAGTCGGGGCTCTGATGGAGCTTTTCATGCTGGTGCTCAAGCGCGAGGTCAGGAAGCTCCACGAGAACGGCATTCGGTTGACCATCATCGGTGATCGTCGGCGCTTTTCGTCATCCTTGCAGAAGCACATGAGCCGCGCCGAGGCGCTGACGCGCGACAATTTCGGGATGCACCTCGTGGTGGCTGCCAACTACGGCGGTCGCTGGGATATTGCGTCTGCGGCCCAGCGTCTGGCGCGCAAGGTCGCCGATGGCAGGATGAGCGCCGAAGCGATCGACGAGGCGGCCCTGGACCGGGAAGTGTGTCTGAGTCAGGAGCCGCCGATCGATCTCTGCATTCGTACCAGTGGGGAGCAACGAATCTCAAATTTTGTGCTATGGCAGCTGGCCTACGCGGAGTTCGTCTTCGCCCCTGAGCTGTGGCCCGACTTCAACGGTGCGGCGTTCGATGCCGCGCTCGAGACATATCAGCAGCGCCAGCGCCGATTCGGCATGAGCCAACAGCAAGCCGAGGTCCAAGGTGCTTAGACAGCGCATACTCACGGCGCTGGTTCTGGCCCCGCTGGCGCTGGCCGGTCTGTTCGGGCTTTCAGGCGGCAGCTTTGCGGCATTCACCGCCTTGGTCCTGTTGCTCGGTGCCTGGGAATGGGCTCGACTGGCCGGCTTCGATGACCATAAGTCCAGGCTGCTTTATACCGCCGGGTTGGGGCTGGTACTGCTGGTCGCCTGGTGGGCGGGCTGGATTTCGGCGCAATGGCCACTCTGGATCGCTGCCGCCGGCTGGCTGGCCAACGCCTGGTGGGTCTCACGCTATCCTCAAGCGAGCGATCAGTGGCAGCCGCCATGGCGGCGCTTGGCCATGGGTGGCTGGGTGCTGGTTCCTTGCTGGGTCGGGCTCTATCAGTTACGTCAGGACGGCAGCGAGTGGCTGCTGTTCGTGCTGCTGCTGGTCTGGGTCGCCGATATCGGCGCGTACTTTTCCGGACGTCGTTTCGGGCGTCGCAAGCTGGCGCCTCACGTCAGCCCGGGCAAGTCATGGGAAGGGGTCTACGGCGGCTGGGTTGCGGTTGCCGTCCTGGTCTTCCTGTATGCGCTATGGCTCTCGCTCGACCTTCATCAGACGCTGGGACTACTGATCGTCGCGCTGATCGTGGCGTTCATTTCCGTCGTCGGCGATCTGCTGGAAAGTATGCTCAAGCGCTTCCGGGGCTTGAAGGACTCCAGTCATCTGCTGCCGGGTCACGGTGGCATTCTCGATCGTATCGATAGCCTGACCGCTGCCGTTCCGCTCTTCGCACTGATTCGCCCCTGGCTGGGATAGCGTGCCGATGTCTTCATCTTCTCCGCAACAGGTCACGCTGCTGGGCGCGACGGGCTCCATCGGTCGCAGCACACTGGATGTGATCGCCCAACACTCCGCAAGCTATCGGCTTCATGCAGTGACGGCATACCGTTCGCGTGACGCACTGCTCGAAATCTGTCTCCAGCATGAACCCGCGAGAGCGGTGATCGGCACCGAGTCCGATGCCCAATGGCTGCGAACGCGACTTCGCGACGCAGGGCGTGGCCATGTCGATGTCAGTCATGGCGAGGCGGCGCTACTGGAAGTGTCGCGCGCAGCCGAAGTGGACGTCGTGATGGCGGCGATCATGGGGGCGGCGGGGCTGTTGCCGACGCTCGCGGCAGTGGAGGCGGGCAAGCGAGTGCTGCTGGCCAACAAGGAAGCGCTGGTGATGTCCGGCGGGCTGTTCATGGATGCGGTTTCGCGTCATGGAGCGACACTTTTGCCCATCGATTCGGAACATAATGCCATCTATCAGTGTCTTCCTATGCAGCGTGCTGGTCGGCATCGCGAGTTGATCCGTGATGGCGTGTCGCGGTTGCTGCTGACGGCATCGGGAGGACCGTTTCGAAACTGGTCGCTGGAGGCGCTGGCGAACGTCACTCCAGATCAGGCGTGCGCGCATCCCAACTGGTCGATGGGCCGCAAGATTTCCGTCGATAGCGCCACCATGATGAACAAGGGGCTCGAGCTGATCGAGGCATGTTGGCTGTTTGATACGGCGCCTGCGCAGGTCGAGGTGGTAGTGCACCCGCAGAGTATCGTGCATTCGATGGTCGGGTACGCCGATGGTTCGGTGCTGGCGCAGATGGGCAATCCCGACATGCGCACGCCGATCGCCTACGGTCTGGCTTGGCCTTCTAGAGTCGATGCGGGAGTCGAGCCGCTGGATCTGTTCGTGATATCGCGCCTCGATTTCGAGGCCCCGGACGATGTTCGTTTCCCCTGTCTGCGGCTGGCTCGTGAGGCGATGGAAGCTGGTGGCACCGCGCCGGCGAGTCTCAACGCGGCCAACGAGGTGGCGGTACAGGCGTTTCTCGACGGAAAGCTTTCTTTTCTCGGGATCGCTCGGCTGGTGAGCGCCACCTTGCAAGCGACCGAGGTGTGCGCGGCGGATTCGCTCGACGTGGTATTGTGCGAGGATGCTCGGGCGCGGCAATTGGCCGAACGCCTGTTGCATCAACGGTCTTTCTAGAGGGGGCGGGCGTGATGGATGCGATCCAGAACGTGCTGGCGGTCATTGTCGTACTCGGCCTGCTGATCACGTTTCACGAGTTCGGACACTTCTGGGTGGCCCGACGCTGCGGGGTCAAGGTACTGCGCTTCTCGGTAGGATTCGGCAAGCCGCTGTGGTCGCGATTCGATCGCCAAGGCACGGAATTCGCCATTGCCGCAATCCCTCTTGGCGGCTACGTCAAGATGCTCGATGAGCGCGAAGGACCGGTCGCACCGCAGGAGCTGGACCGAGCGTTCAATCGCAAGAGCGTGTGGGCTCGGATCGCGATCGTGGCGGCAGGGCCCGTCGCCAATTTGTTGCTGGCGCTGGTCGCCTACTGGGCGCTATTCGTTTACGGCTCGACCACGGTGGCACCGGTCATCGGTGACGTGGCTACGAATTCGCTCGCCGCGCAGGGCGGTTTGCGCAGCGGTCAGGAAATCGTCAGCATCGAAGGGCGAGAGACGCCGTCATGGAATGAGGTCAATCTGCAGCTGATCTCGGCGATCGGTGCCAACGGCGAACTGCGCTTCACGACTCGAGATCCTGCGGGTGGCGCGACTCGGACGCACGACGTGCCGGTGCGGCAGTGGCTGGTGCGCCAGGATCCGCCGGAGCCAATGTCCTCATTGGGTATCACGCCATGGCGTCCCGATGTCCCGGCGGTACTGGGTCGCGTGCTCGAGGATGGCCCGGCGAGCCGCGCCGGGCTGCAGGCGGGGGATAAGGTCGTGAGCGTCGATGGCAAGCCGGTCGATGACTGGGTCGCGTTCGTCGATGTCGTCCGCAGCCATCCCGGCGTCGATCTTTCCCTGTCGGTCGAGCGGGAAGGTGTGGTTCGCAGCGTATCGCTCACGCCCGAATCGAGGAAGGCGGAGGACGGCGAGAGCATCGGTTACGTCGGTGCTGCCTCACGGACGGTCGAGTGGCCGGAGTCCTACCGCCGCGAAATTCGCTATGGGCCGGTCGCGGCGATAGGTCAGGCGCTGAGCAAGACGGGTGAAATGACCTGGCTGACCGCCGACTCGATTCGCAAGATGATCGTGGGCTGGATCTCGCCCTCGAATCTGTCGGGGCCAATCACCATTGCCCGTATCGCGGGTGACTCGGCGCGCAGCGGCGTCGAGACCTTCGTCGGTTTTCTGGCCTATCTGTCGATCAGTCTGGGCGTGCTCAACCTGCTGCCGATCCCGGTGCTCGACGGCGGCCATCTGGTCTACTATCTGATCGAGCTGATTCGAGGTAAACCGGTGTCGGAAACGGCGCAAGCCATGGGCCTGCGCTTCGGTGTCGCTCTGGTGGGATGTCTGATGGTGATGGCGCTCTATTTTGATTTGATGCGGCTTTAGTGACAGGCCTGTAACGCGACGCTGGCATGGCGAGCCGTCAGCAGTCGGCGCCGCAATGGTGGCGCATGGAAAGACCCCAGGCATGGCAAGCGATGAGCTTGTCAGTCGTAGGGAGAAATGTATAAGGTGCCTGTTCGATACGCGGGCGGACCCCACAGAAGCGACTGATTGAATGAAACTCAAGACCATCGGATTGGCAGGACTACTGCTGGCCAGCTCTCCCGTTGCGCTGGCAGCACCTTTTGAGATTTCGGATATTCGTGTAGAGGGGCTGCAGCGCGTCTCGGCCGCATCCGTTTTCAACGCTTTCCCCGTCAGTGCGGATCAGACGGTAGACGATCAGCAGCTGGGCCAAGCGGCACAGAAACTGTTCGATACCGGATTGTTCGATGACATTCGTCTCTCCCGTGATGACGATGTATTGATCGTTAACGTGGTCGAGCGGCCGTCCATTGCCGAGATCAACATCGACGGCAACTCCCAGATATCAGACGACGATCTGCGCAAAGGACTGACCGACGCCGGCCTGGCCGAAGGCCAGGTGTTGCAGCGGTCGACGCTGGAGGAGATGCAGCGTGAGCTGGAGCGCCTGTATCAGTCTCAGGGGCGTTACAGCTCGAACATCAAGACCTCGGTCGAGCAACTGGAGCGCAACCGCGTCCGTGTCAACATCAATATCAACGAAGGGGAAGTGGCGAAGATTCGCCAGATCAACGTCGTCGGCAATGAGGCTTATGACGACGGCACCCTGAGCGATCTGTTCCAGCTCGAGGACAAGCCCGGCTGGTTCTTCGGCTGGTTCTCCGACGACGAATACTCTCGCGAAGCGCTCTCCGGCGATCTGGAAACGCTGCGTTCCTGGTATCTCGATCGCGGCTACGTCAACTTCGCCATCACCTCGACCCAGGTGTCGATCAGCCCGGACAAGTCACGAATCTTCGTCACCATCAATGTCGACGAGGGCAAGCGCTACAAGCTCGACAAGATCAATTTTGCCGGCGATCTGAAAATCGACGATGCGACCGCGCGTTCGTTGGTGACGGCCAAGTCGGGTGAGTATTTCTCTCAGAGCAAGCTGACCGAATCATCGGAGGCGCTACGTCAGAAACTGGGGGCCGAAGGTTTCGCCTTTGCCGACATCCAGGCGGTGCCCACCGTCAACGACGCTGGCGATACCGTCGATATCACCTTCCGCGTCGATCCGGGCCGTCGTGCCTACGTGCGCCGGATCAACTTCGAAGGTAATACCACGACCCAGGACGAGGTACTGCGCCGCGAGATGGTGCAAATGGAGGGCGCGCCGGCTTCCACCGATCAGATTTCCCAGTCGCGTCAGCGTCTCGAACGACTCGGTTTCTTCAAGCAGGTCGATGTCGACACCCGTCCGGTAGCCGGCGAGCCTGATCAGCTGGACGTGACCTACAACGTTCAGGAACAGCCGTCGGGGTCGATCTCGGCAAGCGTCGGGTTCTCGCAGACAGCCGGCGTGATCTACGGCGCGGCGCTGTCACAGAGCAACTTCCTGGGCACGGGCAACCGCGTCAATATCGGCGCGCAGAAGAGTGATACGTTCACCAATATCAACTTTGGTTTCACCGATCCGTACTGGACGCTCGACGGTATCTCGCGCGGTTATAACGTCTTCTATCGCGAGACCGATTACGAAGACTCCGATATCTCGACCTACTCGACCGACTCCTACGGCGGCAACATCAACTTCGGTTATCCGATCAACGATCTGTCACGCCTGAATTTCGGTGTCGGCCTCGAGAATCTGTCAATCGATACCTACGACGATACACCGGCGGAGATCGTCCAGTACACCGACGATCAGGGCGAGGACTTCTTCAACTATAAAGTGACGGCCAGCTGGACCCGGAACGATCTGAACCGCGGTATCATGCCGACGGCCGGCAGCTACCAGCGCGTGTCGCTGGAGGCCGCTGTCCCTGGCTCTGATGCCGACTACTACAAGCTGCGTTACCGTGGGCAAAAGTTGTTCGAACTCAATCCCGACTGGTCGCTCAAGTTCAGTTCCAACCTCGGTTACGCCGATACGCTAGGCTCTAACGATCCCTATCCGTTCTACGAGAACTTCTACTCGGGCGGTCTGGGCTCGGTACGTGGCTACACGGGTAACACCCTGGGGCCAAAGACTACCAAGCGCGGCGACGGCGACGACGATACCCTGGGCGGTAACGTGCTGGTCGAAGGATCCGCGGAGCTGATCTACCCGTTCCCGTGGGTCGAGGATCGCCGTTCGCTACAGACCAGCATCTTCCTCGATGGCGGTAATACTTTCCTGACCGATTGCTACGATGTCCCTGACGACTTCACTTCGAGCTGTAACAGTGGTGTCAATCTCGATGATCTGCGCTATAGCGTGGGTCTGGGGCTTTCCTGGCTGACGCCGGTAGGGCCGTTGACGTTCAGCGTGGCCAAGCCGCTGAACGACAAGGAAGGCGACGATCCTCAGGTCTTCCAGTTCTCGCTGGGACAGACCTTCTAGCATCAGCGCACGGGATCACGGCACCCTGGGGGTGCCGTGAATTCGATCCCGATGATTTCACCAGCAATCAGATTTATTTCAAGGAGATGCCGTATGCGCAAGATCGCAGGAGTTCTCGGACTCGGTTTGTTGACCATGGTCTCCGTGCCAGCCATGGCCACGGAAGTAGGTGTGCTCGATTGGCGTGAAGCGTTGATGTCCTCCAATTCCGCTCAGGCATCGATGAATCAGTTGAAGAACCGTATCAGCGCACAGCAGCAGCAGGCGAAGTCGCTGAGTCAGCAGCTTCAGCAGCTTCAGCAGCGGCTGCAGAAAGACGGTGATGTGATGTCCGAATCCGAGCGCAACTCGGTGACACAGCAGTTGCGCGAGAAGGGCGGAAAGTTTCAGCAACTGCGTGGCCAGATCTCTCAGGCACAGCAGCAGGCCGAGCAACAGTATCTGAAAAGTGCCAAGCCCCAGCTCGATCAGGCGATTCAGCGCGTTGTCGACGAGCATGACCTCGACATGGTCGTTGACCGTGATGCCGTGGTCTATTCGGGTGACAGCCTCGATATCACCGATGAAGTGACGAAGATATTCAACTCGCTCAAATAATGGTTCAACCCGGCGCCCGTTCATGAACAGAGATGCTGCTACCTCCTACACGCTCGGTGAACTCGCCGAGCGTATAGATGCACGCGTGGTCGGTGATGCTGACGTGCGTGTCAGCGGACTGTCGACGCTGACCGACGCCGGCCCGACGGATTTGGCGTTTCTCGCCAACCGGGCTTACCTGAAGTATCTAGCCGAGACTCATGCGGCTGCCGTTCTGGTGCATCCCGCGCATGGCGAAAGTTGCCCCTGTCCGCGGCTGGAGCTGGATAACCCTTACCTGGGTTATGCCAAGCTTTCGCGGCTGTTCGACCCGTTGATCAATCAGCCCTCACGTGGGGTGCATCCGACGGCGTCGGTATCGACGACAGCGGTCATCGGAGAGCGAGTCGAGATCGGCGCCTACTGTGTCATCGAGGACGGTGTCGAGGTTGCCGACGACTGTGTCGTTGGAGCGGGGTCTTTCGTCGGTGCCGATACGCTGATCGGCAAAGGGTCTCGACTGCACGCCAACGTCACGCTTTACCACGGCGTGGTCATCGGTGAACGTGCCATCCTTCACAGTGGCTGCGTCATCGGGGGGGACGGGTTCGGTTTCGCCCACGATGGCAAGCAGTGGGAAAAAATCGCGCAGTTGGGTGGCGTTACCCTGGGCGACGATGTCGAGGTCGGCAGCTGTTCCAGCATCGACCGTGGTGCGCTGGGCGACACCTTGATCGGCAATGGGGTCAAGATCGACTCCCAGGTGCAGATCGCCCATAACGTGCAGATCGGAGATCATAGCGCGTTGGCGGGTTGCGTCGGTATTGCGGGGTCTACCAAGGTGGGCCGCCACTGCCTGCTAGGCGGCGGCGTCGGTCTTTCCGGGCATCTTACTCTGACCGACGGCGTGCAGGTGACCGGCATGAGTCTGGTGACGAACTCGATTCTCGAGTCCGGTGTTTACTCTTCCGGCACCGGTTCGATGTCGAATAGTCAGTGGCGAAGGAACGCGGTACGCTTCAAACAACTCGATGAGATCGCCAAGCGGCTGACGCGGCTCGAGCGCGATATCCGCGACGCTTGAGAGCTTGGGCCACTCTCTTGGCAATCCGGGCCCGGCGCCCGGAAGGCTGGTAGTCGCTAGGTGCGCCTGTATAATGCCCGCCCACACGGGTCACCGCTTTTTCTGCCCGGTGCCTGCCCTTGGCCAAAGCCCTGCCATTGGTCAACGTTCTGCCCTTGTCAAAGTATAGGGCAGGCATTTCGTTATTCTAGAGGTCGTATTGATGATAATGGACATCAACCAGGTTCGTGAGTATCTACCGCATCGTTATCCGTTTTTACTGGTAGATCGCGTGATGGAAATCACGCAGGGCGAGTCGATCGTCGCGCTCAAGAACGTTAGCATCAATGAGCCCTTTTTCAACGGCCATTTTCCGCACCACCCGATCATGCCCGGCGTGTTGATCATTGAGGCACTGGCTCAGGCCTGCGGTATTCTCGGCTTCAAGACCGTCAACAAGATGCCGGCGGATGGCTATGTCTACTATCTGGTCGGTAGCGACAACGTACGCTTCAAACGCCCGGTCATGCCAGGCGATCAGCTACGACTCGAAGCCAATGTCATCAAGGGCAAACGCGGTATCTGGAAGTTTGCCTGCCGCGCCACTGTCGGCGGCGAGCTGGCCTGTGAAGCTGAAATCATCTGTGCCGAGAGGAAAATCGCTTGATTCATCCTACCGCCATCATCGACCCTTCCGCCCGACTGGCCGATGACGTCGAAGTCGGCCCTTATAGCGTGATCGG
Organism: Salinicola halimionae; assembly: GCF_003206065.1. Lineage (GTDB taxonomy): Bacteria > Pseudomonadota > Gammaproteobacteria > Pseudomonadales > Halomonadaceae > Salinicola > Salinicola halimionae. The sequence continues at coordinate 365,907 of NZ_PZJQ01000005.1, forward strand.
ACCCGACGTCGACATCGGCGCGGGGTGCGTGATCGGTCCGCACGTGGTGATCAAGGGGCCCACACGACTCGGCAAGCGCAACCGGATATTCCAGTTCGCATCGGTCGGGGAAGATTGTCAGGACAAGAAGTACGCTGGCGAGCCGACGCGCCTCGAGATGGGTGACGACAACGTCGTACGCGAGAGCGTGACCATCCATCGCGGCACGGTCCAGGGCCACAACGTGACCACCATCGGTCATCGCAATCTGTTCATGGCCTATTCCCACGTGGGTCACGACTGCCTGATCGGCAACGATTGCATCCTCGCCAATCAGGCGACGCTGGCTGGCCACGTGACGCTGGGTGATTTTGCCATCATCGGTGGGTTGTCGGCGATCCATCAGTTCGCCCATATGGGTGAACATGCCATGGTTGGAGGTTGCTCGGCCATCACCAAGGACATCCCGGCTTTCGTCATGGTCAATGGCAACCCTGCCGCTGCCCACGGTTTGAACTCGATTGGACTCAAGCGTCGTGGTTTTTCGGCCGAGGCCATCAAGGCGTTGGGTGAAGCCTATCGCCTGGTTTACCGCAAGGGATTGACGACAGAGCAGGCCATTAGCGAAATCGAGAGTCGCTTTTCACTCGAGGAGACGCAGCGTTTCGTCGACTCCCTGAAAGTCTCCGAGCGTGGCATCACTCGCTAAACGCTATCCGGCCTGGGTTTATCCAGGCGGGCTTGTTTAGCCTGGTTCTACTTCGCCAAGCCCATTTACCAAGCCCTATTTAGCCAGGTCTTATCGGACAGGAGACGGCGCATGCGCGTCTATCTCATAGCGGGAGAGCTGTCGGGGGATATCTTGGGCGCTGGCTTGATGCAGGCGCTCAAGCACCGCCATGCTGATATCGAGTTCCGCGGCATCGGCGGCCCTCGTATGCGGGCCCAAGGCCTCGATTCGCTCTATCCGTTGGAAACGTTGTCGGTCATGGGCTTTGTCGAGGTGTTGAAGCACCTGCCGCGTTTGATCAAGGTGCGACGTCATCTCAAGCGCGACGCGCTGGCCTGGCAGCCCGACATCATGGTGGGCATCGATTCACCGGACTTCAATATTGGTCTCGAGCGCCAGCTGCGCGAGCAGGGTATCCGTACCGCGCACTACGTCAGCCCGTCGGTATGGGCGTGGCGACAGGGCCGAGTGAAAACGATCGCCAAGGCGGTCGACGGAATGTTGACCTTCCTGCCGTTCGAAGCGGATTTCTATGCCGAACATCGGGTGCCGGTCGCCTACGTCGGTCATCCGCTGGCCGACGAACTGCCGCTGGTCAATGATCGAGCGTTGGCTCGCAATGAGCTTGGGCTTGCCATCGGGGTGCCGACATTGGCGGTGCTGCCTGGCTCGCGCAGCAACGAGATCCGCTTTCAGGGGGAGATGTTCCTGCGGGCGGCATCCGCGCTGCGCCAGCATCTTGGTGCGCTGCAGGTGGCGATCCCTGCGGCATCACCGGAGCGGCGTCGCGAGCTCGAGGCGTTGCTCGTGGAGTTCCCGGACCTTGCCGCCAACACGGTCATCGTCGAGGGCCGCTCGCGCGAAGTGATGACGGCCGCCGATGCGGTGCTGCTGACCTCCGGTACCGCGACTCTGGAAGCCATGCTCTGCCATCGGCCTATGGTAGTCGCCTATTGCATGGCGCCAGCGACCTACTGGCTCGCACAGCGGCTGGTCAAGACGCGCTGGATTGCGCTGCCGAATCTGATCGCCCAGGAAACGCTGGTGCCGGAGCTGGTCCAGGAGGCGGTGACTCCCGAATCGCTGGTCGAGACATTGATGCCGTGGTTCGAGGACGAGCAGGCGCGCTTGGCGCTCGAGCAGCGCTTCGCGGCACTGCATGCCGAGCTTCAGCGGGGTGCCAGCGAGCGAGCTGCCACAGCCATTAGCACGCTGGTCGAGCATGGGACGCTGAATTCCGAAATCGGAAGCGTTTGACGAGGAAATCATGTCATTGAAATCTTCGATATCCGCTTGGCCGGACATTATCATCGAGTATGATGGTCATCTGCTTGCCGGTGTCGACGAGGTTGGGCGAGGGCCGCTGATCGGATCTGTGGTGGCCGCAGCGGTGATTCTCGATCCCGACCGTCCGATCGACGGGCTGACGGATTCCAAATGCCTGAGTGCAGCGCGCCGCGAGGCGTTCGACCTGCAAATCCGCGAGTGCGCGCTGGCATTCGCGATTGGTCAGGCTTCGCCACGGGAAATCGACTCGCTCAACATCTATCACGCGACGCATCTAGCCATGCGACGCGCGATCGATTCACTGCCGATGGCCGCCGAGTACCTGCTGGTCGATGGTAATCGTCTGCCCGGTCATGCCTGCCCGGGGCAGGCCGTCGTCAAGGGCGATCTGCGCCACCCCGCGATCAGCGCGGCTTCGATTCTGGCCAAGGTGGCGCGGGATGCTCAGATGGTCGAGCTGGACGCGCGCTATCCGGGTTATGGCTTCTGCCGTCACAAGGGCTACCCGACGCCGGAGCATCTCGACGCGCTGGCGCGGCTCGGGCCACTGACGGAGCATCGCTGCTCCTTTGCGCCGGTTCGCGAACGACTGATGCCGGTATGAGCGGGCGGGCCTGATAGGATCGTTCTGGTCGATTCGCGCCGACCGATTCGCAACTCAAATACGCCCCATCGCCCATTGTGGCTCGTGTGACGTTTAGGCATGCTGATTTTCACGAATCGCCGGTCGCTGTCATTATCTTCCTGCCGGTGACCGCGAGCACCCCGGGATTTTGTGCCCAACGTCTGATTTCATTCGCCGCCTGACTCGAGTTCGTCATGACAACACCCTTCGTTCACCTTCGTGTCCACAGCGAATACTCTCTGGTCGACGGTCTGGTTCGCCTCAAGCCGCTGATCAAGGCAACGGCCGAAGCCGGCATGCCGGCGGTAGCCGTGACCGACGACACCAACCTGTTCGGACTGGTCAAGGTCTACAAGGCAGCTCAGGGCGCCGGGCTCAAGCCAATCATCGGTGCCGATCTTTGGCTGCACAACGCTCACGACGAGAGCCATCCCTATCGTCTGACCCTGCTGGCGATGAGCGATACCGGCTACCGTAATCTGACCGAATTGATTTCGCGGGCCTGGACCGAGGGTCAGCGGCAGAACATGGCGATCCTCGACAAGACCTGGGTGTTCGAGCAGAGCGAGGGGTTGATCGCCCTTTCCGGCGCTCGTGAAGGCGAAATCGGGCGTTTTCTGATTGCCGAGCATATCGACACCGCGCGCCAGCTGCTGGAAGAGTGGCGCCAGCATTTTCCGGGACGCTTTTATCTGGAGTTGCAGCGCACCGGCCGGCAGTACGACGAGGAGTGCGTGCACCATTCGGTCAGGCTGGCGAGCGAGAGCGGTACACCGGTGGTGGCGACCAACGACGTACGCTTTCTCCAGCGTGAGGACTACTGGGCCCACGAGACGCGCGTCTCGATCGGCGAAGGAAAGGCGTTGGAGGACCCCCGGCGCGAGCGACGCTATAGCGAAGAGCAGTATCTCAAGACCCCCGAAGAGATGGCCGAGCTTTTCGCCGACGTGCCCGAGGCGCTCGAAAACAGTGTCATGATCGCGGCGCGCTGTAGCGCCAGTGTGCGTCTGGGCGAGATATTCCTGCCTGAATATCCGATCCCCGAAGGGCTGACCCAGGACGAATTCTTCCGCAAGATATCCCATGACGGCCTCACCGACCGCTTGAACAAGCTATTCGAGGGCGATCCGCCGATCTACCCGGGACGGTCGCTGGCCGAGCACGAGCCCGCCTACCGCGAGCGGCTCGATTTCGAGCTCGATATCATCCTCAAGATGGGGTTCCCCGGTTACTTCCTGATCGTGATGGACTTCATCCAGTGGGCCAAGGACAACGATATTCCGGTCGGTCCGGGGCGAGGGTCCGGCGCAGGCTCGCTGGTCGCCTACGTGCTCAAGATCACCGATCTCGATCCGTTGGAATACGACCTGCTGTTCGAACGTTTCCTCAATCCGGAACGTGTCTCCATGCCCGACTTCGACGTCGATTTCTGCATGGAAAAACGCGACCGGGTCATCGATTACGTCGCCGATCGCTACGGCCGTAATGCGGTCTCGCAGATCGTCACCTTCGGCACCATGGCCGCCAAGGCGGTAGTGCGGGATGTGGCGCGTGCCCAGGGCAAGCCTTACTCGATGGGCGACAAGCTCTCCAAGTTGATTCCATTCGAGGTCGGCATGACCTTGGCCAAGGCGATCGAGCAGGAGCCGCAGCTCAAGGAGTATCTCGAGTACGACGAGGAGGCCGCCGAGATCTGGGAGATGGCGCTCAAGCTCGAGGGGATCACTCGCGGTACCGGCAAGCACGCTGGTGGCGTGGTGATCGCGCCGACCAAGTTGACCGATTTCTCGCCGCTGCTGTGCGACGAGGACGGCTCTGGCTTGATGGTGCAGTTCGACAAGAACGACGTCGAGGATGCCGGGCTGGTCAAGTTCGACTTTCTCGGTCTGCGCACGCTGACCATCATCGACTGGGCGCTGGAGATGGTCGATGTGGTGCGTGCCCGCGACAATGTCGGTCCGCTCGATATCAGCACCATCCCGCTGGATGACAAGCCGACCTTCGACATGCTCAAGAAGGCGGAAACCACGGCGGTATTTCAGCTCGAGTCGCGCGGTATGAAAGAGCTTATCAAGCGCCTGCTACCCGATTCGCTGGAGGACATGATCGCGCTGGTCGCGCTGTTCCGTCCCGGTCCGTTGCAGTCGGGCATGGTCGACGACTTCATCAACCGTAAACACGGCCGAGCCGCCATCGCCTATCCCAGCGCCGACTATCAGCATGAGCTGCTCAAGCCGGTGCTGGAGCCGACCTACGGCATCATCCTGTATCAGGAACAGGTGATGCAGATTGCGCAGGTGCTGGCCGGCTACACCCTGGGGCAGGCCGACATGCTGCGTCGCGCCATGGGCAAGAAGAAGCCCGAAGAGATGGCCAAACAGCGCCAGGGCTTCATGGATGGCTGTGCCGACAAGGGGATCGACAAGAATCTTGCCGGCAACATCTTCGACCTGGTGGAGAAGTTTGCCGGTTACGGGTTCAACAAGTCACACTCGGCGGCTTACGGCCTGGTTTCCTACCAGACTGCGTGGCTCAAGGCGCATTATCCGGCACCATTCATGGCGGCGGTGCTCTCCACCGAGATGGACAACCTCGACAAGGTCGTGCCGCTGATCGAGGAGTGCCGCCACCTTGGGCTCACGGTGACGCCGCCGAATGTCAACGTCGGTGCCTACAAGTTCACCGTCGACGAGGACGGGCAGGTCGTCTACGGGCTCGGCGCGATTCGTGGCGTCGGCGAGGGGCCGATCGGCGCCATCGTCGAAGCGCGCGAGGCGGGCGGGGAGTTCACGGACCTGTTCGACTTCTGCCGTCGCATCGACGGCAAGCGCATGAATAAGCGAACCCTCGAGGCGTTGATTCGTTCCGGTGCGGTGGACACGCTGGGGCCCTCTCGCGCGGTGCTGGCAGCTTCGCTCGAGGCCGCGATCAAGGCCGCCTCGCAGAATCAGACCAACCAGAACCTGGGCATGATAGACATGTTCGGTGAGGCCTTTGCCGACGCGGACGACAGCGCCGATATCTACGCCGACTATCGCCATGCCCGCGACTGGAGCGACAAGGAGCGCCTGGCGGGCGAGAAGGATACGCTCGGTCTCTATCTCACTGGACATCCGATCGACGAATACGAGCACGAGCTCAAGCGCTTCGTGGCGACCCGAATCGTCGATCTCAAACCGTCCCGCGAGCCGCAGCGTGTCGCCGGCCTGGTTGTCGCAATGCGCACCATGAAATCGAAGCGTGGCGATACCATGGCGTTTCTCACGCTGGATGATCGCACCGGACGGATCGAGGCGTCGCTGTTCGGGGAGCTTTACGATCAGGTTCGCGGGCAGTTGACCGCGGAGCAGGTGCTGATCGTCGAGGGGGAGGTTTCCAGCGACGACTACTCCGGTGGTCTACGTCTGCGCAGCAAGGACATCACCTTGATGGCCGATGCCCGTGCCCGCTTTGGCGAGGCGGTGGAACTGTCCGTCGATGGTGCCCAGCTCAATGGCCGGTTTTCTCGATCGCTGCACGACAGTCTTTCCCCATGGCTGAGCGACACCGGCCTGCCGGTGCGAGTTCGCTATCGCAACGCCAGCGCCAGCGGCTGTTTCGAGTTGGCGCCATCCTGGAAAGTTTCACCCAGCGATGAATTGATGACCGCGCTTCGCGGGGTCGAAGGTTACGAGCAGGTGGCGCTTCGTTACCGCGGCGGCTAACCGGTCCCCAGGGGCCTCCTTGCGAACACACATGAAGGTGCGATAATGGTGTGTTTCGCCGCACGCCAGTCGCTCGTATTTCAGACACCGAAGCTTGCCAGGATCACACAGTAGAAGCTCTATGAATCCCAATTACCTAGACTTTGAACAACCGATTGCCGAACTCCAGGCCAAGATCGAAGAACTGCGTCTGGTCGGTAACGATAGCCGCATCAGCCTGAGTGAAGAGATCGGCAAGCTCGAGGAGAAAAGCCGTAAGCTCACCGAGCAGATCTTTCGCGACCTGACCGCCTGGCAGGTGACGCAGCTGTCACGCCATCCTCAGCGCCCCTACACGCTCGACTATCTCGATAGCATCTTCACCGACTTTGACGAGATGCACGGCGATCGTCATTTCGCCGACGATGCCGCCCTGGTCGGCGGTGTGGCACGTCTCGACGACAAGCCGGTGATGGTCATCGGCCATCAGAAAGGTCGTGACGTCAAGGAGAAGGTGCGACGTAACTTCGGCATGCCACGGCCTGAAGGCTATCGCAAGGCGTGCCGCCTGATGGAGACGGCCGAGCGCTTCAAGATGCCGGTGCTGACGTTCATCGACACCCCCGGAGCCTATCCCGGCATCGATGCCGAGGAACGCGGACAGTCCGAAGCGATTGCCTACAATCTGGCGGTGATGTCGCGTCTGAAGACGCCGATCATAGCCACGGTGATCGGTGAAGGGGGTTCCGGCGGGGCCTTGGCGATCGGCGTCTGCGACGAGTTGCAGATGCTGCAGTACTCGACCTATTCGGTGATCTCGCCGGAAGGCTGCGCCTCGATCCTGTGGAAGAGTGCCGAGAAAGCCTCCGATGCGGCGCAGGCCATGGGTATCACCGCCTCGCGCCTCAAGGAGCTCGGCTTTGTCGATACGTTGATCAGCGAGCCGCTCGGCGGCGCCCATCGCAATCCGCACAAGACCGCCAATCAGGTCAAGGAAGCGCTGACGGGTAGTCTCGATCGGTTGCAGGCGATGGATACCGAGAGTCTTTTGGAAACACGTTATCAACGCCTGATGAGTTACGGCGCTCCGCAATAAAGACGGCCGGCTGCGTTCGATCATACGGTGCCGAGCACTCGCTCGGCCTGCTCATGTAGCGATCTACACTGCGCGTCTTTGCTCGCTCTCGCTTTGTCTGAGTATCGCTTGCGCGGTTACGCGGCGATACTGGTTCGGCTGAAAGAGTTGAGCTTTCAGGAGGGCTGGGCGTTGCAGTATTCCTTGGAAAATCTCATCGATAATGCCTTGGCACATCATGTGCCGGGGCGCGTCGTCTGGGTGGCGCTTTCCGGCGGTCTCGACTCTTCTCTGCTATTGAGCGTGGCGGCGCCGCTGGCGCGTCGCCGCGGTATCGATCTGCGTGCGATCCACGTCAACCACGGCCTGCAGGCGTCAGCGAGCGACTTCGAGACATACTGTCGGGAGCTGTGCGGTTCGATGGCCGTGTCTCTGGTCGTTGCTCATGTGTCCGTCAGCCCGGCAGGACAGGGCGTCGAGGCGTCCGCGCGAGACGCCCGTTATCAGGCATTTTCCCACCATCTCTCTGCGGGTGACCGCCTCTGGTTGGCGCAGCATGCCGACGATCAAGCCGAAACGCTCATGCTGGCGGCACTCCGTGGCAGTGGGGTGCGTGGTCTGGCGGGCATGCCTGTGGTGCGCCAATGGCGGGGAATATCCATCGAGCGCCCTTGGCTGAGTCTGGGGCGATCCGCACTAGCGAGGGAGGCGCAGCGTCGCGAACTGGCCTGGTGCGAGGATCCCACCAATGCCGAGGTGAGATTCGACCGCAACTATCTGCGCCATCGCGTGCTGGCACCGTTGCGACAGCGCTGGCCACACGCGGTCGAGGCTTTGGCGCGGAGTGCCGATCATCTGCAGGAGGCCGACGAGCTGCTGGGAGAGCTCGCCGAGATCGACTTGGCGGAAGCGGGGAGTGATCCCGGCTGCCTGCGGCTGTCAACGCTACGCGGGCTCCGCTCCTCGCGCCGACGCCTGCTGATTCGCCATGCGCTCGAGCGTCTCGGATTGCCGATGCCGCCGGAGACGCGCCTGTTCGAGCTGGAACGCCAGCTATCCGCGGCAGCGCCCGATCGCCAGCCATTGCTCTACTGGGCGGGGGGGGAGGCTCGGATCTGGCGGCATCATCTCTACTTGATGGCGCCACTGTTCCCGGTCGATCCCGGATGGCAAGTGGCCTGGGACGGGGTTTCATCGCTGGAAACGCCCTGGGCGCGCTATTCATATGAGTTGCGGCCGTTACAGGGCGGCACGACATCGCCGCTGTGTGTCAGCCTGCGCCAAGGCGGAGAACGATTGCGTCTGGCCGGACGCGGCACTCGCGATCTCAAACGGCTGTTACAGGAAGCCGGCATACCGCCCTGGCAGCGAGATCGCTTGCCGCTAGTGTGGTGCGGGGACGAGTTGGTGGCCGTGCTCGGCGTTCTGTCAGCGCAGGGCTGGAATCAGGCGCCGTATGTCAGCGTCAGCCCGGCGGCTTCTTGATAGGCGGCTTCCTGCTCGAGGTCGTTGAGCAGTAGTGCCTGAGGCTTGGCTTCCAGCAACATGAGTTGCAGCTCGTCGCCCTGGCAGACGAGACGAAAGTCGACGGGGGCCTGTTCCGGGCGAGCGTGATTGAGTATCACTGCCAGCCGTAGCAGGCGAGCCAGACGCCGATAGGTAAGTTGCACGGTTTCTGGCAGGGCTTCCAGCTCCTTCTGAGCGAATTTACGCCGATGAGCACGGACCAGAAACGCCAGCGCTTGCTGCTCGGGGCGCGAGAATCCGGTCAAATCGGAATATTCGAGCAGGTAAGCGCCGTGGCGGTGGAATTGGCTATGAGAGATCGCTAGCCCAATCTCGTGCACCTGGGCGGCCCAGAACAGGAACAGACGCTGCTCTTCAGTCAGCGACCAGGCCTTGCTGACCTGATCGAAGGCGATCATGGCGCTTTTCGCTACATGATCGGCGTGGGCCGTCTCGACGCTGTAGCGCCGCATCAGCAGCTCGATGGTATGTCGACGGGAATCTTCGGGAGTACTGCGGCCGATCAGATCGAATAGCACGCCTTCGCGCAGCGCGCCGTCGGAATATCGCATGCGCTCCAGGCCGAAGGCCTCGAAAACGGCACACAGAATCGCGACGCCAGCGGGAAATACGCGCGCGCGATCTTCCTTCAGGCCCTCCATCGCGATCTTGTCCAGAGCGCCGAAGCCGATCAGCGTCTTGCGCAGTTTCATCAGCGCGTCGCGCTCGATCAGCGTGGCATCGCCATCGCCTCTGGCTCCGATCACGGCGGCGACAGCCTTGATCGTGCCGCTGGAGCCGATCGGATCCTGCCAGCCCAAATGGCAGTAGTGTCGCTGGATATTGGCCAGTTCCGACATCGCCGCCATCTCGGCGCGTCTAAAGCGCTTTTCGCTGATTTCGCCGCTGGCAAAAAAGGTGCCGGTGTAGGCGACACAGCCCATATGAAGACTCTCCAGCGCCTGGGGCTCGAAGTCTTCGCCGATAATGAATTCGGTTGAGCCGCCACCGATGTCGACGATCAGGCGTCGACCATGCACTTCGGCCAGGGCATGCGCAGCGCCCAGGTAGATCAGACGCGCTTCTTCGCGCCCGCCAATGATCTCGATCGGGTGTCCGATCAGGGCCTCGGCGCGGTCGATCAATTCGCGGGCATTGTAGGCGGCACGCAGCGCGTTGGTACCCACGATGCGCAAGTTGGCAGCCGGGACGCCGTCGAGAAAAGGTGCGAAACGCTCAAGGCATGCCAACGCTCGCTCCATGGCCGCATCGGTAAAATTCTCGTTCTCATCGAGGCCGGCGGCGAGCTGGACTTTCTCGCCCATCTTGGCGACGACCTGTAGCTGGCCGTCCTGGTAGTTGGCGACCAACAGATGAAAACTGTTGGAGCCAAGATCGATTGCGGCCAGGCGACGCGTCGCGTCTTTGGCGGTCGACTTCCCGCTCATGGCGTAGCGTCCTCGAAAGCGGCATGAAAGATTGGTATCTACAGCGTGTCGTCCGCACTCGTGACGCTCATGGCGAGCGCCGGGAGAACACCGGACGGGCCAAGATTGCGGGGGTCTTCGGGCCTTGTCAATTACCTGCGCTGCGGGCATGCTAGCGTTAGGGAAGATGCCAACCGATAGGGGCGCGAGTTCATGCAGTCACAGCGGCGCCATCTGGATAGTGAGGCTTTCGAGCGTCAACGCGAGGAACGGCAGACACCGTGGCTCGCGGTTTTCGTCGCCGACTGGTGTCAACCCTGTGAAACGCTGCTGTCGCGCCTTTCCTCGGCGACGCCTGAGTCGATTCGTGACCTGACCGTGGGTGTCGTCGATGTCGATCGCGAATCAGCGCTGGCGGAGCGTTACGGAATCAAGGGTACACCGACGCTGATTCTATTCATCGAGGGCGAGCCTCGTCTCACGCGGGTGGGCGCATTATCGGAAGCGCAGTTGTTGCAAATCGGCGAAGAGAGTCTGCGCAATTGATCGAACGCACTTGATATGGCGGCAGAACGTCACTATTTAGGGGCTTGCTTTCGGCAGATAGCTTGTCTACCATCTGGACGTTCACCTGTTCCGAATGCTTCTCGACCGCGCCGCGGTCCCCCAAGTCGTCAGTCAATCCCAGTCCCAATCTTCGGTCAGTTTCGATCTTTGGACAGTGACAACGCTCCCGGATGACTCTTTCCGTGAGATTGCAGGCGAATCAAATCGCTCTCCCGGCATCCTCGCAACATGGCAAGTCGGTATCCGGCCTGTTTCGACGTAGCGCCTAGAGGCCATGCGAAATGTCTGCCCCTGGGACGACTGAACGCGCCGCGCGGCGTTTGAATTGACCGCCTCTTGTCCTCCTTTTCTATCTCGGCAAAAGTCATTGCCTGCGACACGAGCCATCTTTGACGAACTCATGAATCTAACCGAACTCAAGCAAAAATCCGTTCCTGAACTGCTGGATATCGCCCGTGAAATGGGTATCGATAATCTGGCTCGCTCGCGCAAGCAGGACATCATCTTCGCCATTCTGAAAAAGCACGCCAAGAGTGGTGAAGATATCTATGGCGATGGCGTCCTGGAGATTCTGCAGGACGGTTTCGGTTTCCTGCGTAGCGCGGATTCCTCCTATCTGGCTGGCCCCGACGACATTTATGTCTCGCCTTCACAGATTCGTCGCTTCAACCTGCGCAAGGGCGACTCGATTTCCGGCAAGATTCGTCCGCCGAAAGAAGGCGAGCGCTACTTCGCGCTATTGAAAGTCAACGAAATCAACTTCGACAAGCCGGAAAACGCCAAGCACAAGATCTTGTTCGAGAACCTGACGCCGCTGTTCCCGCAGGAACGTCTGCCGATGGAGATCGGCAACGGCTCCACCGAGGACATCACGGCCCGCGTGATCGACCTCACGTCACCGATCGGCAAGGGCCAGCGTGGCCTGATCGTATCGCCGCCCAAGGCCGGCAAGACCTTGATGCTGCAGAACATCGCCGCCTCGATCACGCGCAACAATCCCGAATGTCACATGATCGTGCTGCTGATCGACGAGCGGCCGGAAGAAGTGACGGAAATGTCGCGCACGGTGCGTGGCGAAGTGGTGGCCTCGACCTTCGACGAGCCGCCGGCGCGTCACGTTCAGGTCGCCGAGATGGTCATCGAGAAGGCCAAACGCCTGGTCGAGCACAAGAAGGACGTGGTCATTCTGCTCGACTCCATCACCCGTCTGGCGCGCGCCTACAATACCGTGGTGCCGTCCTCCGGCAAGGTTCTGACCGGTGGTGTCGATGCTCACGCCCTCGAGAAGCCCAAGCGCTTCTTCGGTGCGGCGCGAAACATCGAAGAGGGTGGCAGCCTGACCATCATCGCCACGGCGCTGGTCGATACCGGCTCGAAGATGGACGAAGTGATCTTCGAGGAGTTCAAGGGTACCGGCAACATGGAAGCCCACCTCGACCGCAAGCTGGCCGAGCGTCGTGTCTACCCGGCCTTCAACATTCGTCGTTCCGGTACGCGTCGCGAGGATTTGATCGCCTCCGAGGAAGAATTGCAGCGCATGTGGATCCTGCGCAAGCTGCTCAACCCGATGGACGATGTGGCAGCGACGGAGTTCCTGATCGATCGCCTCAAGGATACCAAGACGAATCTGGAATTCTTCGAAGCCATGAAAAGACGTTGATTCTGGCTGGCTGCACTCGATGATACTGCGTTGGAAAATCGCTCAAGCTGCTCATTTACTCCCGTAAACTCCGCGCTCTCGCAATTTTCCGCCTTGTCTCATCATCGCTCGCTCAGTCACCTTTCAACGTCTATCTCCATGGGTAGGTGCCAAGCGGGCCGAAAATAAAGGGCAGCATGCTATGCTGCCCTTTTTGCGTTCTTGAATAGCGGGATACGGGCAACGTCATGAAATATCACGATTTGCGGGATTTCATCACGGCGCTGGAGCAGCGTGGTGAGTTGAAGCGCGTCAGTGTCGAAGTGGACCCGTATCTGGAAATTACCGAAATCTGCGATCGCACCCTGCGGGCTGGCGGACCAGCGCTACTGTTCGAGAACGTCAAGGGCAGCGAGATGCCGGTGCTGGGTAACCTGTTCGGAACCCCCGATCGGGTTGCCTTGGGGATGGGGCAGGAGAGTGTCGAATCGCTGCGCGAGGTCGGCAAGCTACTGGCTTTTCTGAAGGAGCCCGACCCGCCCAAGGGGCTCAAGGATGCCTGGGACAAGCTGCCGATCTTCAAGCAGGTCATGAGCATGGGGCCGAAGACGGTACGGTCCGCACCCTGTCAGCAAGTCGTGTTCGAGGGCGAGGACGTCGATCTCGCCCGGCTGCCGATTCAGCATTGCTGGCCAGGCGACGTGGCGCCGCTGGTGACCTGGGCGCTGGTGGTCACCAAGGGGCCGCACAAGACGCGGCAGAATTTGGGCATCTATCGCCAGCAGAAGCTGGGGAAAAACCGATTGATCATGCGCTGGTTGAGCCACCGGGGCGGGGCGCTGGATTTCCGCGAATGGCAGCAGGTCCATCCGGGTGAACCATTTCCCGTGGCCGTGGCGTTGGGTGCCGACCCGGCAACGATTCTTGGCGCGGTAACGCCGGTACCGGATACGCTCTCCGAATACGCTTTCGCCGGGCTGTTGCGAGGTTCGCGTACGGAGCTGGTCAAATGCGGCCACGCCGATCTGGAAGTCCCGGCCTCGAGCGAGATCGTGCTGGAAGGCTTCATTTATCCGGATGACATGGCACCTGAAGGGCCCTATGGCGACCATACCGGTTACTACAACGAAGTCGAATCCTTCCCGGTGTTCACCGTCGAGAGAATTACCCACCGGCGCGATCCGATCTACCATTCCACCTATACCGGACGGCCGCCGGATGAACCAGCAGTGCTGGGGTTGGCGCTCAACGAGGTATTCGTGCCGATTCTGCGCAAACAGTTCCCCGAGATCGTCGATTTCTATCTGCCGCCGGAGGGATGCTCCTATCGCATGGCGGTAGTGACCATGAAGAAGCAGTATCCCGGCCATGCCAAGCGCGTGATGATGGGAGTCTGGAGTTTTTTACGCCAGTTCATGTATACCAAGTTCGTGATCGTGCTGGATGACGATGTCGATGCGCGCAACTGGGAAGATGTGATCTGGGCCATCACCACGCGCATGGATCCGGCCCGCGATACTGTCATGGTCGAGAATACGCCTATCGACTATCTCGATTTCGCATCACCGACGGCGGGGCTTGGTTCCAAGATGGGTCTGGACGCCACCAACAAGTGGCCGGGCGAAACCACTCGAGAGTGGGGTGAGCCCATCGTCATGGATCCGCGAGTCAAATCACGTGTCGATGAGCGTTGGGAGAGTTACGGTATCGATATCGCAGCGCCGCCGGCGCGAACGGGAACCTCGAGCAAAGATGGGGCGGCATGACGGCAAGTAGCGAAGTAGACATGACGGTCAGGACGTTGACCTGCCAGGTCGAGACGGTCGAGGATCTGACGCCCGATGTGTTCCGGGTCATGCTCGAAGGGCGGGTCGAGGCGATCGGCCATGCGCCGGGTCAATATCTGGAACTGGAATTGCATGAAGGCACCTGGGTGCCTTTCTCGATCGCCTGCGCCGAAAACGGTAACGGGCAGCTGGAGTTGCATATTCAGCACTGGCCGGAACGTACCCACTCGGCGCGGTTGCGCGAACTGTTGACCCATCGCAATAGACTGTCGGTGCGTCTGCCCAGTGGCAATTGCTTTCTGCCGACGGGAGGATCACAGCCGCTGCTGTTGATCGCGGCCGGTACGGGCTTCGCTCAACTCAAGGCGATCGTCGAAGCGGCGCTGGCGGAAAACCGCAATCGGGAAATATCGCTCTGGTGGGCAGTGCGCGAGCGCCGTGATCTGTATGCGGAGTCATTGGCGCGGGAATGGGCTCAGGGGTATTCGAACGTCCATTTCCACGCTGTGGTCGAAACGCCGGAGACCGAGCTCGAATCGGTGCCGGGACTTCACTGGCATCCGGGACGTATTGACGAGGCGCTGGCGGCAACGCTGGAGACGCTCGAAGGCATCGAGATCTATATCGCCGGCTCACCGGGCATGGTTTACGCCTGCGTCGATACACTGGCTCCGCTGGGTCTTCTCGAGCAACAGGTGCATTCGGACGTCTTCAACTACGCACCGAGAGTGCCATTTCTGCCACTGCCCGAGGGCGGCCCGACGCAGGCGCTACTGACCCCGGGCGAAGCGCTCTCGACATCGAAGAAGAGAAATCCATGAGTCAGTCCCCGATTCTGATCACCGGTGGCGCTCAGCGTTTGGGGCGTCACTGTGCCGAGCGGCTGCTCGACGACGGTCATCCGGTCATCGTCACTTACCGACGCGAGCGCGATACGCTGACGGCGTTGCGGGAGCGAGGCGCGATCACGCTGTCTGCGGATTTCGCCAGCGAAGCGGGTATACATGATTTCATCGCCCGGCTGCGCGACACTACCTCAAGTCTGCGCGCCGTCATTCACAATGCCGGCGAGTGGCTATCGGATCCCGAGCCATCGGCGGCGGGCGAAACTCTGGAGCGACTGTTTCGGGTCCATATGCAGGCGCCGTATCTGATCAACCTGAACGTCAGAGATCTGCTGGAAGCGTGTCAGGAACCTCAGTGCGATATCGTGCATATCACCGATAATATCGTTCGGCATGGGGTGGCGCGTGGTGCGGCAGGGCAGGCGGCTTATGCCGCCACCAAGGCGGGGCTCGAGAGTCTGACCCGGTCGTTCGCGGTACAGTTTGCTCCCCGGATTCAGGTCAACGCGATTGCGCCGGGTCTAGTGATGCTCAATGGGGACGAGGGTCTCGCCGGTGACAGCGAACGGCGAGTGCCCGGGCCCGGGGTGGTCTATCAGACTCTGCGTTATCTGCTCGATAACGATTTCGTCACCGGGACCATCGTCGCGGTGGATGGCGGCCGTCATCTCGATTGACGGTCGTGCCGGTCGGCGTTGAGGCCCCGGCGCCCGTCAAGAGATGGCCGGGTCTGTTATCGACTACGAGATTTGACTACAGCGATACGGTGTTGCTGCGGATCTGAATCAACTTGCCCTCATCGATCACCGGTCCGGATGGTTTGCCTTCCGGTGCCCCGGCGCTGGGTTCCATGCTCACGGCGAAGTCGGCGGTCTTCATCAGATTCAGCATCTTGGCGGGAAGCTGCATGGTGGCTTCGCCGTGGTTCGGCAGCATGCCCAACGAGACCGGCGTGCCATTCTCCATCATCCATAGTTCGCCGCCCTTGCCGGCGGGCATCGGATCCGGCGACACCGCTTGTACCATCATCTTGCCGTTCAGGGTGGCGTTGAGAATCCACGCTGTCTGTCCACTGGCCTGGTTGATCACGAACACGTACTCGCCCGGCATCATGCCCGACTCCTTCGGTGTCAAAGTCAGCACGGCCAGCGCTAGCGCCGCGGCAGTCGCGAGACCGCTGAATGCGCGCCAGAAGCCGAGGCGCTGTATCAGGCCGGTGCTCAGCCCGAGGCGTGAGCTGATGCCGCTCCACAGGCGAGAGGGCGGTGGAACGGGCGCAAGCTGCTGATTGAGCAGCTGCAGGTGCTCGCGCCAGGCATCGACGCTCTGCTGTAGCTCGAAACTGACCGCAAGCAATGCCTCGAACTCGGCACGCTGATCGCGGTCAAGCGTGCCGAGGACATATTCCCCGGCTGCCATCTCGCGCTCATCCGGGTCGCTCAAGCGAAACGTGTCATGCATTCTTTCAACCTCTCGAGGCCTCTCCGGACCCAGCTCTTGACGGTTCCCAGCGGTTTGGTCATATGCGACGCTAGGTCGTGGTGAGTCAGCCCTTCGAAAAACGCGAGTTCAAGCGCTTGGCGCTGTTGCGACGTCAATTCTGTCAGGCACTGCTGCAGCGTTTCTGCCTGCTGATTGATATCGCTCTCGCTTTCGACATCGGATTCGCCCGGTAGCGAATCGATGATGGCATCACCGTCGGATTCCTGGGGGCGCTGACGCCTGAGCCAGTCGATACCGATATTGCGCGTGAGCGTCGATAACCAGGTCATCGGCCGGGCGCGCGAGGCATCGTACTGACCGGCTACCTGCCAGACACGCAGGTATACCAGTTGCAGGCAATCCTGAGCTGCTGCTTCCTGTCGTACGATACGCAGCAACTGGGCGTATAGATGCGGACTGGTCGCACGGTATAGCTTCTCGAAAGCGGAACCGTCGCCACGGGCGCTGGCGTGGAGATTGTCGATCAGCACGTCATGAGGCGGGTAGGCCATGGAAGTCCTTAGAATGCTTTCTTTTTCTTGCCCTCAGTCTCGCCAACGGGCTCGAACAAGTAAAGCTCGGATAAAGGCTGGGCATCCTATCGGCGCAAAAGACTTGTCAAAACTCATCGGCAGGTTAGGATAGGGGTACGACATTTCGAATAGAACGTCTGCGAGAGAACGTCATGACCGAACGCCACGACTCACGTTTCATCGACACGGCCCAAGCTTGCGGCAATGCGGTGACGTTTGCGTTCTTTGGTTATGGCTATTGGTTTAGGACTGGCGTGCCCGCCGGTTGGTCACATTGACCTGAACCCGCGAGGCACGCCCGGAACCGGGCTGCCTCCTCGCATCAAGAACCCCCGGATGGCTGCCCACCCGGGGGTTCTTGCGTATCGGGTCTCGCTTCTTGAATTCAATCCTGGAATGAGATCGTTATGGACGCTGCCACATCCGAGCTGAAACCGACCCCGTCGACACCGGCGTCATCGCCCGCCGTGAGGATACTGCCGTTACCGACGGCCGATGAGCTGCGCCAGCGCCTGCCGTTGAGCCCGGCACTGCAAACCCGGATCGGCGAGCAGCGTCGAGCCATACAGGCGATTCTGGACGGCAAGGACGACCGCCTGCTGGTGGTGGCCGGACCCTGTTCGGTGCATGACCCTGTCGCAGCCCTGGAATATGCCCAACGCTTGGCGGCGCTCAATGCGGTCGTCGAGGACCGATTGCTGCTGGTGATGCGGGTCTATGTCGAGAAGCCGCGGACTACCGTCGGCTGGAAGGGCATGGCCTACGATCCGCATCTCGATGGCAGCGACGATATGGCCGCGGGCCTGGCCATGGCGAGGCGGCTGATGCGGGATATCGCCGAGCTGGGCCTGCCGGTCGCGACGGAGCTGCTCCAGCCGATGGCGGGAGCCTATTTCGATGATCTGCTGAGCTGGGTGGCGATTGGTGCGCGCACCACGGAATCGCAGATTCATCGCGAGCTGGCCAGCGGGCTGGCGGCAGCCGTCGGCTTCAAGAATGGTACCCAGGGCAATGTCGATGTCGCCATTGCCGCGATGCAGTCTGCTGCCCACCCGCATCGCCATTTCGGTGTCACGACGGCCGGCGGCCCGGCGATGATCGAGACATCGGGGAATCCGGCCACACATCTGGTGCTTCGAGGGGGGCAAAACGGGCCCAATCACGATGCCGAAAGCGTGGCCGCCAGTCGCCGCGCCATGGAGCAGGCCGGGCTCAGGGCCAATGTCATGGTGGACTGCAGCCACGCCAACTCGTGCAAGGATCATCGGCGTCAGACGGAAGTGCTGTTCGATGTGCTGGAACAGCGGCTGAAGGGCGATCGGAGCCTGATCGGAGTGATGCTCGAAAGCCATCTGTTCGAAGGTAAGCAGGCGCTCAACCCTGCGACGCTGCGCTACGGCGTATCGATCACCGACGCCTGCCTGGGCTGGGAGGCCACTGGCGCGTTGTTGACGCGAGTTGCCGACCGTCTACGCGGCGGATGAGCGCCGCGGAAATGGGTGATGCTGCGCTCGCTCGACATCATTTTGTCACGCCCTCGGCATAGTCTCGTCACGACAATCAATCCGTGGCGAGTCAGGGGATATAACGTGAGCCGAGACGTCGAAGATCATCGAATTCACAATCGCAGTCAAAATCTGCCTTTTGACGAGGTGGTCGCGCGCCATCTTTCACGTCGACAGATTCTGCAAGGTGGCCTGGGGCTGGCCGCACTCTCGATGATGGGAGGATTCGGCCTCGGTGGCAGCAACGGCGCCCGGGCACAGGACAAGACGCCGTTGGCACTGGCGTTCGAGTCTATTCTCGGTTCCCGTACCGATGCGGTCGTGGTGCCAGCCGGGTATCGGGCACAGGTGTTGATTCCGTGGGGAACGCCACTCAACGCCCGGGCCAGCGACTGGCACAGGGAGCTTGTCATGACGCCGGCGCAGCAGGCGAACAGCGTGGGGATGCATCACGATGGAATGCACGCCTTTCCGCTGGACTTGGAGAATGCCTCCCGACGCTTCTTGCTAGCGCTCAACAATGAATACATCGACCAGGATGCACTGTGGGCGCCCCGAGGCCCGACCCAGCCGGACGGCGTAAGACCAGCCGACGAAGTGCGCACCGAGATCAATGCCCACGGTGTCACGATCGTCGAGATCCAGCGCCAGAACGACGGTGGCTGGGCGCATGTGATCGATTCCCCCTACAACCGCCGAATCACCACCGCCACGCCGATACGGCTCTCCGGGCCAGTGGCGGGTAGCGATTACGTCAGGACGCGCTACTCCGCCGACGGTACCCGAACGCGAGGCACCAACAACAACTGTGCCAATGGCTATACGCCTTGGGGTACCTACCTGACCTGCGAAGAGAACTGGCCGGAAGTGTTCGTCAATACCGGTGAGCGTTTTAGTGACGATGCCCGTTTGGGGCTGCCGACCGATCGCGGGCGTTATGGCTGGGAGACGGCGGCCGGCGACGGCGAGCAGGATGACGAGTTTGCCCGTTTCGATGTCACGCCCGGCGAGGGCGAGGCCAGCGAGGACTACCGCAACGAGGCGCGCACATTCGGCTACGTGGTCGAGATCGATCCCTACACCCAGGCAATGGCAATGAAGCGCACCGCCCTGGGACGCTTTCGCCACGAAGGCTGCTGGCCGGGGCTCGTTCGTGCCGGAGAGCCGCTGACGTTCTATACTGGCCACGACTCGCGCAACGAGTACATCTACAAGTTTGTCAGCGCCGCCAATTGGGATCCCGCCGACGCCCCCAAGCCGGGCAGCGAGGCGGACCGTCTGGCGATCGGTAGCCGTTATCTCGACGAGGGTACGCTCTATGTGGCGCGCTTCGATGAGGATGGCCGGGGTGAGTGGCTGGCGCTGACGCCGGGTGCCGCAACGCCTACTGGCCAGACATTGGCCGCGGCGCTGAACCTGGAGGCCGACGATGCTGCTGGCGTCATCATCCACACCTGTGACGCCGCCGACCTGATGGGGGCAACGCCGATGGACCGACCGGAGTGGTCGAGTGTCGATCCCGTCTCCGGCGAGGTCTATTTCACGCTGACCAACAACTCCAAACGTACCGCAGATGGCACCGACGCCACTTTCACCAACGAAGGCGCGGCACTTGAGGCATCAGGCGCGGGTTATGCCACCGCGCCGACCAATAGCGCCAACCCGCGCGCCGATAACGAGAACGGTCACATCATTCGCTGGCGCGAACAGTCGGATAATCGTTTTGCTTGGGAGATCTTCGTGTTCGGCAGCGACGCCGGCGCCAACGATAACCGCTCTGGCCTGACGCCGGGCAACCAGTTCGCGAGTCCCGACGGCCTATGGTACGACGAGCGCGGCGAGGGCCAGGGCATCCTCTGGTTCCAGACCGACAACAGCGATAATGCCGTGGCCGAATACACCAACGACCAGTTACTGGCAGTGGTGCCGGGGGCGCTCGATTCCGGTCGTGGGTCCGACTCGGTCATCGATGCCGACAATCAGGATCAGCTCAAGCGCTTCGCCGCGGGGCCCAACGACTGCGAGGTGACCGGTATCTTCGCCACGCCCGATCGCACGACGCTGTTCATCAATATCCAGCACCCCGGCAACTGGCCTGCGGATGGCGATGCGTTGACTCAGGATGCGACGCAGGTCGCTGCCGGGAAGGTGCGTCCACGAGCGGCGACGGTAGCCATCTGGAAAGAGGATGGCGGGCAGATCGGCGTCTAGTTCTTCGACGATAGTTGAGCCGGATGCGCCTGCATCCGGCTTTTTTGCGATCCATCACTCGATATTGACGGATAGTCCGGACTCGTGGCGCGCTCAGGTCTGGCTGGCGTAGGCATAGAGCAGAGTCTCCTGCGCGCTGATCGGTTCGGCCTCCCCCGGATCGCGCAGATGATACTGCCCTTCGGTGTCGAGCTCCCAGCTCTGGCAATTGTCCAGCAGATAGGTATCGAGGTCCTTGCGTACCTGCTGCGCGACTTTCTTGTCCAGCAACGGGAAGCATGTCTCCACGCGATGGAACATGTTGCGTTCCATGGCGTCGGCGCTGGAGCACCAGGTTTCGTGCTTGCCGTCATTGTGGAAGTAATAGACGCGGGTATGCTCGAGGAAGCGACCGATGATCGAGCGAACTCGAATGTTGTCGGAGATACCCGCAATGCCGGGGCGTAGGCAGCACATGCCGCGAATGATCAGATCGCAGGTCACGCCTGCCTGGGAGGCCCGGTAAAGCGCGCGAATCAATTTGGGCTCGGTAATCGCATTGCACTTGATGACGATCCGGGCCTTCTTGCCACCTTCGGCCAGCTTGGCCTCTCGATCGATCATCTCGACCAGTGTCCTGTGCAGCGTGAACGGGGCGTGCAGCAAGGTATGGATCTTGCGGGGCTTGCCCATGCCGGAGAGCTGCTGGAACACCTTGTGCACGTCTTCGCACAAGGCATCGTTGGCGGTCATCAGGCTGTAATCGGTATATAGCCTGGCGGTCTTGGCGTGGTAATTGCCCGTGCCGAGGTGAGCGTAGTGGCGTAGCTCGCCTTTCTCACGCCGCACGATGTGCATCATCTTGGCGTGGGTCTTGTAGGCCATGACGCCATAGATGACGATGGCTCCGGCCTCCTGCAGACGTGAGGCCAGCGCCAGATTGTCGGCCTCGTCGAAGCGCGCCCGTAGCTCGATGACCACGGTCACCTCCTTGCCGCCTCGTGCTGCCTCCACCAGCGCGCCCACGATCGAGGAGTCGGCGCCGGTCCGATAGAGCGTCTGCTTGATCGCCATCACGTCGGAATCGCGTGCCGCCTGACGCAGCAGGTCCTCTACCGGTGTGAACGACTGAAACGGGTGATGCAGCAGAATATCGCCCTGGCGGATGGCGGTGAACAGATTGACGTCGCCGCGTACCGACTTGGGCAGGCCGGGCGTGAAAGGGCGATAACGCAGATCCGGACGCTGGACATCGCCGAGCACGGCCATCATCCGGGTCAGATTGACGGGGCCGTTGACCCGATAGAGATCGTCTTCCCCCAGTTCGAACTGCTTGAGCAGAAAATCGATCAGGCTGTCGGGGCAGTTGTCGGCGACTTCGAGCCGTACGCCGCTACCGTAGCGCCTCGCCAGCAGTTCGCCGCGCAGCGCCGAGGCCAGGTCGGAGACTTCCTCGGGATCGACCGATAGATCGGCATTGCGTGTCAGTCGGAACTGGTAGCAGCCTTCCACCTCCATGCCGGGGAAGACCTCGTGGGCATGGGCGTGAATCATCGATGACAGGAACACGTAATCGGTGAAGCCGACGTCGCATAGTGCTTCCGGCAGGCGGATCAGTCGTGGCAACGAGCGCGGCGCGGGTAGAATCGCCATGCCGCCTTCACGGCCGAAGGCATCGGTGCCCTCGAGTTCGACGATGAAGTTGAGGCTCTTGTTGACCAGGCGAGGGAAAGGATGCGAAGGGTCGAGCCCGATCGGGCTGATCACTGGGGCGATTTCATCCTCGAAGTAGTCCGCCACCCAGGCGGCCTGCTCAGGAGTCCACTGGGCGCGACGCCGGAAACGGATCTTCTGTTCTTCCAGAGCGGGCACCAGGACATCGTTGAGGATGCGGTACTGGCGCTCCACCTGTTCGTGGCCAATGCGCGAAACCTCGCTCAGCACCCGAGCGGGTGTCATACCGTCGGCGCCTGTCTCCTCGTGAAACGAGGCCAGTTGATGCTTGAGTCCGGCGACCCTGATCTCGAAGAACTCATCGAGATTGGAAGAGACGATCAGCAGAAACATCAAGCGGTCGAGCAGCGGATGCGAAGCATCCAGCGACTGCTCCAGCACGCGGATATTGAACTGCAGGTGGGACAGTTCACGATTGAAGTAGAGCGTCGGGTCGTCGAGATCCGCCTGAGAAGAGGGTGTCTCCTTGGCGTGAATGCCCTTGCGCGTACGATTGACGCGCAGGGGCGAGGCGTTGATCTCTTCACCACTGAGCGACAACGGTGTATCAGTGGAAGCGCTGGGCGTGTCTGGCGTGCCTGAGTCTGTCATCAAGAGTCTCCGGTGCCGGGGCAGACACGCCCGGGACCTCAGGTTTTGAGCAATTGAGCGGCGCGTTTGGCGAAATAGGTCAAGATGCCATCGGCGCCGGCGCGTTTGAAACAGGTCAGCGATTCCAGAATCACGCTGTCCGCATCCAGCCAGCCTTTCTCGAAGGCGGCCATGTGCATGGCATACTCACCGCTGACCTGATAGGCGAAGGTGGGCACACCGAATGACTCCTTCACCCGCTGGATCACATCGAGATACGGCATGCCGGGCTTGACCATGACCATGTCGGCGCCTTCCTGGATATCCAGGGCGGTTTCGTGCAGCGCTTCGTCGGTGTTGGCCGGATCCATCTGATAGCTGAACTTGTCCGCCTTGCCCAGGTTGCCGCTGGATCCGATGGCGTCTCGGAACGGGCCGTAATACTTCGAGGCGTATTTGGCCGAGTAAGCCATGATCTGTGTTTCATGCAGCCCTTCGCGCTCGAAGGTGTCGCGAATCAGACCGATTCGCCCATCCATCATGTCGGAGGGCGAGATCACGTCCGCACCGGCCTCGGCGTGGGACAGTGCCTGCTTGATCAACGCCTCGATGGTGCGGTCGTTGATCAGGTAGCCGTTCTCGTCGGGCACTCCATCCTGGCCGTGAGTGGTGTAGGGGTCGAGCGCCACGTCGGTAATGATGCCGAGATCCGGGAAGCGCTCGCGCAGCGCCCGAATCGCACGCTGAATCACGCCGTCCGGATTCCACGCTTCGGCGCCGTCGAACGTTTTCTTCTCCGGCGGGATGAACGGGAACAGGTCGATTGCTGGAATGCCGAGCTCGACCAGCTCTTCGGTCTCGCGCAGCAGTTCGTCGATGGACAGGCGATCGACGCCGGGCATGGAAGCGACCGCTTCGCGGCGATTTTCCCCCTCGAGCACGAACACGGGGAGGATCAGATCGTCCGTCGTCAGTGCCGTTTCCCGGGCCAGACGGCGAGAAAAGTCGTTCTTGCGCAGGCGACGCAGGCGGGTGGCCGGGTACTGACGTGACAGGGAATAACGCATGAATCTCTCCACAGAAGCGGCAAACGCGCCTTTCGACACGCTCGCGGCGCCGACAGCTACGCTATCAGCGACAAATGACAAAACGATGACAGTGAGTTTGACGTCCCCAGTATAACAATCGCAATGGCTGGTCGTGTGGGGGCGATTGTCGCAGCGGCTAGCATGGAAATGCCGCGCGGGGAGTCAATCCGCGGGATCGGGCTCGTCGTGCCGGCGGCGCTGGACGATACGACCAAAGATGATGCCGACCTCGAACAGCAGCCACATGGGTACGGCCAGCAGGCTCTGCGAGATGATGTCCGGCGGGGTCAGCAGCATGCCGATGATGAAGCAGATCAGAATGACATAAGGCCGCTTCTTGCTCAGGCTAGCGACATCGGTGATGCCGGTCCAGATAACCAGGAAAGTGGCAATCGGAATCTCGAAGGCCACGCCGAAGGCGAAGAACATCTTAAGCACGAAATTGAGATAGGCATTGATATCCGTCATGACCGTCACGTCCTGCGGTCCGGTATGCACGAAGAAGCTGAACAGCAGCGGGAATACCACGTAGTAGGCGAATGCCGCACCGCCGTAAAACAGCAGGATGCTGGAGGCGAGCAGCGGAAAGGCCAGCGCCTTTTCATGCTTGTAGAGTCCCGGGGCAATGAACGCCCAGGCCTGATAGAGAATGAACGGGATGGCCGCAAAGATGGCGACCACCATGGTCAGCTTGAACGGTGCCAGGAAGGGCGACGTGACCTCGGTGGCGATCATCTTGGAACCCGCCGGTAACAGCGCCACCAGCGGATCGGCCACGAAACGGTAGATATCGTTGGAGAAGGCGTAGAGGCCGATGAAGATCACCACGACGAGGATCACTGCCTTCATCAGCCGTGAGCGCAGTTCGATCAGGTGCTCGATCAGTGGGGCTTGCGACTGCTGTTCTTCTGGCGGTGGCGTATGGACATCGCTCATCGGGAAGCCGGATCCTTGTCCGCGGGAGAGGTGTCGGCAGGCTGGGCATTCGACGCCAATGACCGATCGTCACGCGAAGACGATTCGACGGGATCGAGCTCTGCCACCGGGTCGTGGCTATCGGTGGCGGCGGGAGGCGGCGCCGAGGCACGTGCTGGCGTCGAGGTGCCCGACTCGCCGGACTTGGCGCCAGCCCCGAGACTCGACTCGACACCGCGTCGCGCCTGATTGACGCCTTCATCCAGTTTTTTCTGCTGCTCGGCCAGTTTCTGACGCAGTTCCTCCGCCTCGAGCTGAGAGGTGATCTCGCGCTGCATGGTCGAGACGCTGCGTTTGATTCGGCCGACCCACAGGCCGGCCGTACGCGCGGCCCTGGGCAGGCGCTCGGGGCCGAGTACCAGCAATCCGACGATGCCGATCAGCAACAGTTCGAAGAAACCGATATCGAACATAGGGGTTACTGGTGCCCGGCCTTGTCGTTGGAAGGCTGCTTCGTCTCGTCGGGGCGATTCTCGAAGTTGTGATCCTGGGTCTTGTTGTGGCCCGCATCTTCGGAATGGTTGATGCTGTGCTGCGTCGTGCTCTCTTTCTTGTCGTCGTCATCGATGGCTTTCTTGAAGCCTTTGACGGCGCCGCCTAGATCGCTGCCGACATTGCGCAGTTTCTTGGTGCCGAAAATCAGGATGATGATCCCGAGAACGATCAACAACTGCCAGATACTGATTCCACCCAGCATGACTTTCTCCTTACCGATGCGCCTTGGCGCGATGATGATTCATGCGTCCTGCTGACGCGACGCTTTTTCGTCCAGTCCGGAGACATTGAACCGTCGGGCCAGCTCCGCGAGAACTTCGCGATGATCGATGTCGAGATGCGACAGCATCACCAGGCTATGAAACCACAGATCGGCGACTTCACCGATCAGAGCCTGGCGACTTTGAGCATCATCTACCTCGACATCCTTGGCGGCAAGCAGCGTTTCCGTGGCTTCTTCGCCAACTTTTTCCAGAATCTTGTTGAGGCCGCGATGATGCAGCTGAGCCACATAGGAGCTATCCGGGTCCGCGCTGCGGCGCGCATCCAACACCGCCGCCAGTTGTTCGAGAGTATCACTCATGACATGACATTCCTGCTTATAAGGCGAGTTTAGCTTGGCGCTTAGCACTCAGCGACCCCAGCAATCGGGTCGTATCATACACTCACCGCCAGGCCAGCAGCAGCGCGCCCAGACCAGCTGCAACCAGTACCGGCCACGGCTGCTGTTCCGCCCACGCCAGCATCGGTTGCCAAGCCAGCGCTAGCGCCAGTAGCACGGCGCCCAGGCGCAGCCGCCTGGCGCGTGGCGCCGCTCGCTGAAAGCGGGCCTCCAGCCCCGTCAACGCCTCGGTTTGCTGACGGTAGAGCCGACGCTGCTGATCGCGATCGGCAAGCGCCTGATGGGCGAGTACCGGCAGCTCCGGAATCTGATGCGCCAGTTCGGGCGCGTGCTTCTGCAGGGTCTTCCAGAAGCCCTTGGGTCCAGCGCGCTCTCGCATCCAGCGCTCCAGATAGGGTCTGGCGGTGCTCCAGAGATCCAGATCCGGGTAGAGCTGACGACCCAGGCCTTCGATATTGAGTAGCGTCTTCTGCAGCAACACCAGCTGTGGCTGGACTTCCATGTTGAAACGCCGTGCAGTCTGGAACAGGCCCAACAGCACCTGACCAAACGAAATGTCCTTGAGCGGCTTCTCCAGAATCGGCTCGCAGACGGCACGAATCGCCGAGGCGAACTCGTTGGCCCGAGTCCCTTCACCGACCCAGCCGGATTCGATGTGCAGCACCGCAACCTCGTAATAGTCCTGGCGGAAGAAGGCCAGCAGATTACGTGCCAGGTAATCCTGGTCTTCGCGGGTCAGACTGCCGACGATGCCACAGTCGATGGCGATGTAACGGGGCTCGGTAGGATTTTCCCGCGAGACGAAGATGTTGCCGGGGTGCATGTCGGCATGGAAGAAGTTGTCACGAAAGACCTGGGTGAAGAAGATTTCGACGCCGCGCTCGGCCAGCTTCTTGAGATCGGTACCCTGGGCACGAAGCGCGTCGATATCGGCCACGGGAATGCCGTTGATACGCTCCTGAACCATTACCTGACGGTGGGTCAACGACCAGTGAATGGCCGGCACGTAGAGCAGCGGCGAGCTCTGGAAGTTGCGCTTGAGCTGCGACGTGTTGGCGGCTTCCTTGTTGAGATCGAGCTCGTCGAACAGGGTCGCCTCGTAATCCTTGACCACCTCGACCGGGCGCAGGCGGCGAGCTTCCGGCACGCGACGCATCAGGCGTGCAAAGGTATAAAGCAGCCCGATGTCCTCGCGCATGATGCGGTCGATGCCGGGGCGGATGATCTTGACCACGACCTGTTCGCCGCTATGCAGCTCGGCGGCATGAACCTGGGCGATCGATGCCGAGGCCATCGGCTCGGTCTCGAAGGCGGCGAAAGCTTCCTCGACGGTCTTGCCGAGTTCGACCTCGACCATGGCGCGGGCGGTCTCACCGGGGAAGGGTGGTACTTGATCCTGAAGCCGCTTCAGTTCGTCGGCGATATCCGGGGGTAGCAGATCGCGGCGGGTCGACAGCATCTGGCCGAACTTGACGAAGATAGGCCCGAGGGACTCCAGCGCCAGGCGTAGCCGTTTGCCGCGAGAGTGATCGCCGATCGGAATCAGCCGAACGGGCGCGAAGCGCCATAGCCAACGGATGACAGGCGGCAATCGTTCCGGGGGAACCAGACTGTCGAGACGGTAGCGCGAAACGGTCCAGGCGATGCGAAATAGCCGCAGGCTCATGAATGAGGCTCCTGGCGGCGTTGCAATCGATCGATGCGGGCACCAAGACGATCGACGGTCTGCTGGAGCTCGGTCAGATGATCGCGGGCGACGGCGAGCTGGTTGCGCCCGGCCAGCCAACGGCGCTCTTCGAACAGATATTCACGCATGTCCTGTTGCCACTCGCTGGCCATGAAGCGTGCCTGTCGGCCCAGGTGGTGAACTCCTGTCGCGACGCCGTGGGCATTACGGCTACCCAGCCCCTTGGCCAACGCGCCTTCCCAATCGAGATCGAGGTCCATGAACAGGGTCTGGATCGAGGGCAGGAGCGCTGTCTGGCCGGTGACCGGCAACTGCCCGCTGAACAGCAGGCGCTCGGGAGAATCGCCTGCCATCAGGCGGGTCATGGCGTGTCGGGTCAAGGTGACCTCGAGATCGTCTGTGTCATGCCACTCGAGCGCTCGGCTCAAGATGAGACCGTCAGCGTGGAACGCCACCCGAAATCCGATCCGGGCGTCGTCGAGGGTGAGCCGCAGGGTAGTGTCGGACAGCGCCGCCAGCCGCGCAGACGCAGCCGGATCGCGGCGCAGCAAGGTATTCAGCGAGCGTTCGAGAGCGACCAGGGCGAAAGTATCCAGCATGACGCGCGCCCTCAGAGCTTGATGCCGCGATGTAGCGCGACGATCCCACCGGTCATGTTGGTATATTCGACGCGCTCCAGCCCGGCCGCCTGCATCATGCCTTTCAGCGTTTCCTGATCGGGATGCATGCGTATCGACTCGGCCAGATAGCGGTAACTGTCGGCATCGTTGGCCACCAGCCGACCCATCTGCGGCAGCAATCGAAATGAATACTGATCGTAGGCTTTCGACAGCAAACCGTTGACCGGTTTAGAAAACTCCAGCACCAGCAGGCGTCCGCCCGGCTTGAGAACGCGGGTCATCGAGCGGAGCGCGGCATCCTTGTCGGTGACATTGCGCAAGCCGAAAGCGATGGTAATGCAGTGAAAGCTGTTGTCGGGGAACGGCAGGCTCTCCGCGTTGGCCTGCACGTATTTGACGTTGTCGCCGACCCCGTGGTCGATCAGCTTGTCGCGGCCGACACGCAGCATCGACTCGTTGATATCGGCCAGTACGACGCGACCTTGGGGGCCGACACGTTTGGCAAATTGGCGGGTCAGATCGCCGGTGCCGCCGGCGATATCGAGCACGCTATGCCCGGGGCGGACGCCGCTGCGCTCGAGCGCGAGCTGTTTCCAGAAGCGATGGATGCCGAATGACATCAGATCGTTCATGACGTCGTAGCGCGCGGCCACCGAATGAAAGACGTCGGCCACGCGGGCGGCCTTCTCGTCGACCGCGACCTTCTCATAGCCAAAGTCGGTCGTGCGCTTGTCCATGTGCTTTTCTCCGAGATGACGCGAGCGGCGATCATTTTGCTGTCTAAGCGATCGTTCAGCTGTCGAGAGGATTGCCAGGTGGTTCGAGCCCTGCGAGTGACGCGCTCGAGACCGGGGCGAGTCGATGTGAGCCGATCGAGCCAGCATTGTAGCGTCTGGGTGCAAACTTGTCTTTGCGCATCACCGCCGGTAGGCCTGGAGAGCTACCCGATGGTGGTGGCAGGTATCCAGTGCCGCCTCAAACCTGATGAATCTGAATCACGCTGGCTTCGCGCGATGCGCCGGCGCGCTCCAGCCGGGCTAGGTAATCGTCCCACCAGGCCTGCCGGTGGAGGGCCATGTCGTGAAGGTATTCCCAGGTATAAAGGCCCGTGTCGTGGCCATCGTCGAAGTGCAGCTTCAGCGCGTAACGGCCGGTTTGAGAGATGTCCAGCAGTCCGACATGACGCTTGCCGGTCTGCAGCACGGCTTCGCTGGGATGATGGCCCTGGACTTCCGCCGAGGGCGAATAGACGCGCAACAGCTCTATCGGCAGGCGATAGCTCTCGCCATCGGGATAGCCCAGTTCGAGCTCGCGATCGCCCTTGTGATAGTGGACTCGAGTGGGAATGGGTGCGGGCATCGGTATCTCCTGCGGTAAGGAAGCGCTGATGTCTCGAATAGACAATGACGCCGCTACGCAACGGGAAGAGAGAAGAGGTCCGCTCTCTTCTCTCTTCGTTCAGATCTCTTTGCGCTTTAGAGAATATACCGCGAGAGATCTTCGTCCACGGCCAGCTCTCCGAGCTTTTCGTTGACGTAGTCGGCGTTGACGACCAGCGGACTCGGATAGTCACCGCCCTGGAAGGAGGCTTCCTCGAGCAGCCGCTCCATGACCGTATGCAGACGGCGGGCGCCGATGTTCTCGGTACCGTCGTTGACCTGCCAGGCAATCTCGGCGATCCGCGAGATACCGTCTTCGGTGAACTGCACCTCCAATCCTTCGGTATCGAGCAGTGCCTGATACTGCTTGGTCAGCGCCGCCGATGGCTCGGTCAGGATGCGCTTGAAATCGTCCGGGGTCAGCGCGGTCAACTCTACGCGGATCGGAAGGCGGCCCTGCAGCTCCGGGATCAGATCCGAAGGCTTGGCAAGGTGGAAAGCACCGGAGGCGATGAACAGGATGTGATCGGTACGCACCATGCCGTGCTTGGTGGAGACGGTGGAGCCTTCGATCAGTGGCAGCAGATCGCGCTGCACGCCTTCCCGGGAAACGTCACCGCCGCTACCGCCAGATTCGCCGCGCTTGGCGACCTTGTCGATCTCGTCGAGGAACACGATACCGTTCTGCTCGACCGCTTCCAGCGCGCGCTGCTTGATCTCTTCCTCGTTGACCAGCTTGGCGGCTTCTTCGTCCTGCAGCAGTTTCCAGGCATCCTTGACCGCCACGCGGCGCGTCTCGGATTTCTGCTTGCCCATGTTGGCGAACATGCTCTGCAGCTGATTGGTCATTTCCTCCATGCCCGGCGGGGTCATGATGTCGACGCCCTGGCTGGCCGGGGTCACCTCGATATCGATTTCCTTGTCGTCGAGCTGGCCTTCGCGCAGCTTCTTGCGGAAGACCTGACGCGTCGAAGTGTCGTCGCGGCCCGCGTCGTACTCGCTGCCACGCGGGCGCGGCAATAGCGCATCGAGGATACGATCCTCGGCAGCATCCTGAGCCTTGTGACGGACTTCGACCTTGGCCTGCTCGCGAACCATCTTGATCGCCATTTCCATCAGGTCGCGAATGATCGATTCGACGTCGCGGCCGACGTAGCCCACCTCGGTGAACTTGGTCGCCTCGACCTTGAGAAACGGCGCGCCGGCGAGCTTGGCCAGACGCCGTGCGATCTCGGTCTTGCCGACGCCGGTCGGGCCGATCATCAGGATATTCTTGGGCACGATCTCGCCGCGCATGTCCTCGCCGAGACGCATACGGCGCCAGCGGTTGCGCAGCGCCACGGCGACGGCGCGCTTGGCGTCGTGCTGGCCGATGATGTACTGGTCGAGAGAATGCACGATTTCGCGCGGAGTCATCGCAGACTGGGTCAGTGCCGGTACGGCGCCGACGTTTTCCTGACCGGCACCGTTCTGGGAAGAACTTTGAGACGGGGTATTCGCAGACGTAGTGTTCGCAGACATGGATTCGGCCTCGTTACAGCTCTTCGAGCGTGATCTGGTGATTGGTGAAGACGCAGATGTCGGCGGCGATATTGAGTGATTTCTCGGTGATCTCGCGGGCGCCGAGCTCGGTGTTCTCGAGGAGTGCACGCGCCGAGGCCTGGGCGAAGTGACCGCCGGAGCCGATGGCGATGATGCCGCGTTCGGGCTCGACCACGTCACCGTTGCCGGTAATGATCAGTGAGGCGGTCTTGTCGGCGACGGCCAGCATGGCCTCGAGGCGGCGCAGGGCGCGGTCGGTGCGCCACTCTTTTGCCAGCTCGACCGCGGCTTTGGTCAGGTGACCCTGGTACTTTTCCAGCTGCGCTTCGAAGCGCTCGAACAGAGTGAAGGCGTCGGCAGTACCGCCGGCGAAACCGGCCAGAACCTGGCCGCGATAAAGTCGGCGGACCTTGCTGGCGTTGCCTTTCATCACCGTGTTGCCCAGTGAAACCTGGCCATCGCCGGCCAGAGCGACCTGGTCGCCACGGCGCACTGATACGATTGTGGTCATGCAATTGACTCCCAATGGCGCGCCGCCAAACCTCCCGGCGGCGCCGAAAACGGGTGCGATCGCGTCCGTTGAAAGCTCTGGAGAGCGTTGCCCGGAACGACGCGATGCGGCATGAACAATCAAGTATGGGCGAGAAAGGGGGAAATCAAGCCGACGGTGAACGTCGAAGGTCATGAACGGACGGACGGCAGGGTGCCGGCCGCCATGACGCCTGATAATGGCGCGTGATCGCGGCGCCTATTGAGGGCGCGAATTTCTGGCCCTGAGACGCCGCGGGCCTCGATGTCGAAGGCGCTAGTTCTGCAAGCGCAGCAGCAACGGTTCGATACCCTGGGTCACCATCAGGTCCTGAGCACGCGACAGCTCGCGCTTGTCTTCGTAGGGACCGACCTGAACGCGGTGCCACAGCTGATCCCCGTTGGCACGCACGTCGGTGATCTTGGCCAGCAGGCCGAAATCCTTGAGTCGGTTGGCGAGGCGTTCGGCATCGCCGAGATCACGGAACGAGGCGGCCTGCAATACGTAGCGGCCACCGCTGGGCGTCGGCTGCTTGGTCTTGTTGGCGGCATCGTCGGCCGCCGCCTCCTGAGCGGCCTTGGCCGATGGCTCCGGAGACGAACTGTCGCTGTTGGGGGCGATGACTTCGGTTTCCGGCAGCAGGGTATAGAACTCGAACGTGGGCGTTGCCGGCTGCTGCGCGCCGCCGTCTTTACTGCCCCTGCCGGCGTCACTGTTGGCGCTCTGATTGCCGCCACTGTTGGCTGTCTGGTTGGACGTGGGTCGAGGTACGACCGCGGCTACCGGTTCGGGTGAGGAACGATCCAGATACTGCGACAGTACAAAACCGGCGATCAGGCCGGCAATGGCCCATAACCACCCTGGAATGCTCCCGAGTCCGCCGCCGCTTGACTGGCGTGATCGGGATTTCGTCGTCGCGCCTTTAGGAGAAGGGCGATTAGCGGACGGACGGCTGTTCTGAGCGGGTCGGCGTGCCATGTTCTACATCTCCTCCGGGGCGCTGACGCCGAGCAGCGCCAATCCATTGCCAATGACCTGGCGTGTTGCCAGACCCAGTGCCAGCCGTGCATTACGCAACTCGGTATCGTCGACCATGACTTTCTGGGCGTTGTAGCAGGTGTGGAAATCACTCGCGAGATCGGTCAGGTATTGCGCTATCTGATGCGGCTCGCGGGCGCGGGCGGCACGCTCGACGGTATCCGGGTAGCGCGCCAGCCGATTCATCAGCGCCTTTTCCTGGGCGGCATCGAGGCACTCGAGGTTGGCCATGGCAACCGTATGATCGAACGTCAGACTGTCGCTTTCGGCCTTGCGCAACACGCTGCAGACGCGGGCATGAGCGTATTGAATGTAGTAGACCGGGTTGTCGTTGGTCTGCGAGCGCGCGAGATCGATATCGAAGGTGAGCTGGGAGTCGGCGCGGCGCGCGGCCAGGAAGTAGCGCGTGGCGTCACGACCTACCTCGTCGATCAGGTCACGCAGCGTAACGTAACTACCGGCGCGCTTGGATAGCTTGACCTCGACGCCGGAGCGGGTCACCAGCACCATCTGGTGCAGCACGTAGTCCGGCCAGCCCTGCGGTATTCCCGCCTCCAGTGCCTGCAGCCCGGCGCGCACGCGGGTCACGGTCGAATGGTGATCGGCGCCCTGTTCGTCGATGACGGTAGCGAAGCCGCGCTGCCACTTGTTGAAATGATAGGCGACGTCGGGCACGAAGTAGGTGTAGGCGCCATCGGTCTTGCGCATCACCCGATCCTTGTCGTCACCGAAATCGGTGGTACGAAGCCACAGCGCGCCATCCGCTTCGTAGGTGTGTCCGCCGGAAATCAGGGCCTCGACGGTCTGCTCCACCCGGCCTTCGGCATACAGCGAGGATTCGAGGAAGTAGACGTCGAATTCGACCCCGAAAGCCTTGAGGTCGAGATCCTGCTCGCGACGCAGATAGGCCACGGCAAAGGCTCGAATGGCATCGCCGTCATCGGGATCGGCCTTGGCCGTGACCTCGCGATCATCGGCGGTCACGGTATCGCCGGCCAGATAGGCTCTGGCGACATCACTGATGTAGTCGCCGCGGTAACCGTTCTCGGGCCAACCGTCGTCCTCCGGCCCCAGACCCTGGACTCGGGCCTGAACTGAAAGCATCAGGTTGTTGATCTGCGCGCCGGCATCGTTGTAGTAGAACTCGCGAGTCACGTCATGGCCGGTTGCTTCCAGCAGGCGACAAAGGCAGTCGCCAATGGCGGCGCCACGACCATGGCCGACGTGTAGTGGCCCGGTGGGGTTGGCGGAGACGAACTCGACCTGCACTTTCTCGCCGGCGCCGATCATGCTGCGGCCGAAGGTGTCACCGGCATCCAGGATCTGGCTGACGATGCCGGCAATGGCGTCGGTGGCGGCGAAGAAATTGATGAACCCCGGGCCGGCGATTTCGGTTCGGCGAATGACGTCGTTGGCGGGCAGTGCCGCAACCAGCTTGTCGGCCAGATCACGCGGCTTGCCGCCGGCCGGTTTTGCCAGTACCAGCGCGAGATTGGTGGCGTAGTCGCCATGGGCCTTGTCGCGAGTCGGATCGACCTTGATCGCGGGATGCACGTCCGCCGGGAGATCGCCGGCCTGTTGCAGGGTGGCGACGGCGGCGTCGAGCAGTTGGGTAATCGTCTCTTTCATGGGCTACTTCGTCGTCGTGGGGCCAGGCTTGGGGCTCGCAGCCCGACCCGGCGCGGGGTTCCGCGGGTCAGAACGCCGTGAACCTGCCGCCACGACGCTGGAAAAAGGCGGCCATTATCAGGGATTGCGCCAACGCTTTAAACCCTGATGCGCGAGCTTGCGACTTTCTGGGGCAAGCCCGGCGCCTACCGCATGGCGGATATGAATGCTGTGCTTAGGCTCGCGATGGTTGGCGCGGCTCTTGGCGTCAGCTCAAAGTCATCGGATCGATGTCCAGCGACCACCGAACCTTGCGCGATGTGCTGCTCTCCAGCCAGCTGCCCAGCCAGGCGCCGGCCTCGTGCAGGGCGCTACGTTTTTCCGACGACAGCATCAACTGCAAGTGGTAACGATTCTGGCGCCGCTCCATGGGAGCGGGCACGGGGCCTAGACAGTGCACGGACGACTGGCGTTCGGCGAGCCACCTGCGCATGGCCTCGCCGGCGCTTTCGGCGGCCTGAAGGGCATCCTCCTCGCGGGTCGCCTCGAAGCGCGTCAGCGCCAGGTGGCGGTACGGGGGCAGGCCGGCCAGGCGTCTTTCCTCCAGCATCTGATAGGCCAGGGCGTCGTAGCCGCTATCGGCCAGCAGGCGAAGATTCGGATCATCGGGGTGCAATGTCTGGACCAGTACGCGGCCCGCGCGATCGGCGCGTCCGGCCCGCCCTGCTACCTGTACCAGTAGCTGCGCACTCTGCTCGAGAGCGCGAAAATCACTGGCGTAAAGGCCGGCATCGGCATTGACCACGACGACCAGTGTCACATGAGGTAGATGATGGCCCTTGGCCAGCATCTGGGTACCCACCAGCAGGCTCGGCTCGCCGCGACGAATCTCGGTCAGGATCTGGTCGAAAGCCTCCTTGCGCCGCGTGCTGTCGCGGTCGATACGATAGACCGGGACATCGGGGAACAGCGTGGTCAGGGTTTCTTCGCTGCGCTCGGTGCCGGCGCCGAGTGGCCTCAGGTCGGCGCTACCGCAGCCGGGGCAGGCATCCGGCTGCGGCGTCTGGTGCTCGCAGTGGTGACAGACCAGGCGCGGCGGTTGGCGATGCAGGGTCATGCGTGAATCACAGTGACGACACTCGGCGATCCAGCCGCACTGGTGGCAGGCCAGCGAAGGCGAAAAGCCGCGCCGGTTGATGAATACCAGCACCTGGCCTTCCGCTTTCAGCGCCTGGCGAATGGCATCGATGGCCGGGGGAATCAAGCCGCCCTGACGCAGGCGCCCTCGCAGGTCCACCAGTTCCAGCTTGGCGGGGGCGTGGCGGCTGGGGCGTTGGGTTAGTCTCAGGTGCCGATAGCGACCGCTGCGCGCCTGGGCAAGGCTCTCCAGCGACGGTGTCGCGCTGCCCAGCAGAATGGGCACGCCATCGCGGTGCGCCCGCGCAATGGCCAGGTCGCGAGCGTGATAGCGCAGGCCATCCTGCTGCTTGAACGAGCCATCATGTTCCTCGTCGACGATGATCGCGCCGGGGCGTGCCAGCGGCGTGAAGATAGCGGACCGTGTGCCGATGACGATGGGCGCGCGGCCGCTGCGCGCGGCTTCCCAGGCATCGAGACGCTCCAGGTCGGTCAGCCCTGAGTGCAACGCCACCACCGGCGCGCGAAAGCGTTTGCGGAAGCGCGACAGTGTCTGCGGCGTCAGACCGATCTCCGGCACCAGAATCAGGGCCTGACGACCTTGACCGAGCACGCCCTCGATCAGCTGCAGATAGACTTCCGTCTTGCCGCTACCGGTAACGCCATGCAGCAGGCACGGATGAAATCGGTCCAGCCCCTCATGCAGGGCGGCCAGCGCTGCTGCCTGCTCCCGGTTGAGGGGTAGGGCCGGCTCGGCCAGCAGGGCGCCTGACCAACCCTCGCTGGCGGTCAGCGGTTCCTGAGTCCGGGTGACGAGCCCCTTGTCGAGCAGGCCTTGGAGTTGAGCGCGGGTATACCCCTGGGCCGTGATCGCGGAGGTGATCATGCCGTGGCGATGCTGGGCCAGCAGCAGGATCAGCTCGCGTTGGCGAGGCGCACGACCGAGGGTATCGAGGGCGGTCGCTTCCGGGCCGTTCAACTGCCAGCGTTCGCGAATTCGGGCCTCGAGCGGGCGTCCCTGACGCAGCGGCCCGGGCAGGGCGTGATGCAACGTATCTCCCAGCGAATGTTGGTAATAGCGGGCAGTGAATTGGCACAGCCATAGCCAGTCTGCCGGCAAGGGTTCGTTGTCCAGACGCGAACTGATTGGCTTGAGTTGCTGAGCAGGCAGCTCGCTCTCCTCCGCGCACGCCATCACGATGCCGACCAGTTGGCGCCGGCCAAACGGCACCTTGACGCGAAGGCCCGGCTGCCAGCCACCTGCGGGCGGCTGCCCGGCAGGGCGATAATCGAACAGACGTCTCAGCGGGGTGGGAACGGCAACGCGAAGCACCCGGGGCACGGGGGGCGGTGCCGTGCGCTTTTCGGGCGCTATTTCGGAATCAGCCAATTGGCCTCCATAAAGAGTTCTGCTAAAATACTCCGCCTTCCGACGTAGGGCGCGTCTTTTATCCGTGGTGTCATCCGCTTGGGTGCGGTGCACTTCGGGATTCCAGGCGTTCCGGTCGCGCGGGAGTGAACCGCGATTCCCTATCCGTGTACGGTGCCTGGCAACAGACCAGGTGGCGGTACACCGCAAAGCGAGGCTTCACGATGAAACAGTCTATTCATCCCGAATACAAGAAAGTCACTGCGACTTGTTCCTGTGGCGCGACCCACGCGATCGGCACGACAGCGAATGACGATTTTCACGTCGACGTTTGCTCTGAGTGCCACCCTTTCTACACCGGTAAGCAGAAGCAGGCGACGACCGGTGGTCGGGTCGAGCGTTTCAACAAGCGTTTCGGTGCTGCCGTGCGACCCACCAAGAGCTCGTAGTATCAGGCGCGATCGGTTGTCGAAAAAGCCCGCCTCGATGGCGGGCTTTTTTGTACCTGCTCGGTGGCTTTTCAAGTTTAAAAAGGCATGGAGTATGACTTCGATCGCTGGAGTGGAAGGGAGGATAAGTAATGTTTTATGGCTGAGCGCTCAGGCATAAGTGTTGCCAAATGCATCTAAGTGGTTCAAACAAGCGCTTAAAATTCATGAAAGAGAGAAAACGGGCGCAAGTTGTACGGTGGGTTGTTTTTCGATAATCTGGCGCGACTTGTCGGCGAACGACGTCGAAAATATCCCCTTATTGTCTTTGGAAAACTTCCATGAATGACGAGAAAAGACAGGCGGCGCTCGATTATCATGCCAAACCCATTCCGGGAAAGTTATCGGTCGAGCTGACCAAGCCGACCGAGACCGCCAAACACTTGGCGCTGGCCTATAGTCCCGGCGTGGCGGAGCCGTGCCGGGAGATCGCGTTGGACCCCGAGAATGCCTATCTCTATACCGGAAAAGGCAATCTGGTCGCTGTAGTTTCCGACGGCAGTGCCATTCTGGGGCTGGGTAATCTGGGTCCATTGGCCAGTAAACCCGTCATGGAAGGCAAGGGCGTGCTATTCAAGCGTTTTGCCGGCATCAATTCCGTCGATATTGAAGTCGAAGTCGACTCTGCTCAGGCGTTCATCGATACCGTCGCTAACATCGCCAACACCTGGGGCGGTATCAACCTGGAAGATATCAAGGCGCCGGAGTGCTTCGAGATCGAGGCGGAGCTCAAGAGGCGCTGCAATATTCCGGTGTTCCACGACGATCAGCACGGTACCGCGATCGTGACGACCGCCGGGTTGCTCAATGCACTCGATATCGCCGGCAAGACGCTGGGCAATGCACGCATCGTCTGTCTCGGTGCCGGGTCTGCCGCGATCGCCTGCATGAAGCTGCTGATCGAGTGCGGCGCCAGAGCCGAAAACATCTTCATGCTGGATCGCAATGGCGTGATTCATAGCGGGCGCAGCGACCTCAACCAGTACAAGGCGCAGTTCGCGACGGAAACGCCCCTGCGTACCCTGGATGACGCGATCGAGGGCGCTGACGTTTTCGTGGGGCTGTCCGGGCCTAACCTGTTCACGCCCGAACAGCTCAAGAAGATGGCAGCCAATCCGGTGGTCTTCGCCTGCTCCAACCCGGACCCGGAGATTCACCCCGACGTGGCTCGAGCGACGCGCAGCGACGTGATCATGGGTACAGGGCGCTCCGACTACCCCAATCAGGTCAACAACGTGCTCGGATTTCCGTTCATTTTCCGCGGCGCTCTGGATGTCCGGGCTACGGCGATCAACGAGCAGATGAAGATTGCCGCCGTTCACGCGTTGAAGGATCTGGCGCGCGAGCCGGTGACGAAAGAAGTGCTGGATGCCTACGAAATCGACTCACTGACGTTCGGCCGTGAATACATTCTCCCGACGCCGGTGGATTCCCGCCTGCTCGAGAAGATTCCGGCAGCGGTGGCGCAGGCAGCAGTGGAGTCCGGTGTAGCGGGCAAACCGTATCCGGCGCACTATCCGCTGAAAAGCGTCAAGGAAATCTACGGGCAGTAACTCACCGGTCGTGGAAACGATGAAGGATACGAAGATGCCGCCCTCCGGGGCGGCATCTTCGTTTTCGGTGTCCAGCATGTGTCTCTTGACGCTGTCTCGCCAGGGTCCTGTGGTTCGTCGCCCGTTACCAGCTATAGAGGAGCGATACCGAAGTCGTGGTATCGGTGCGTGCTTCTGCGCCCGGCGGCGGATGGGTGTTGCTCCTGGCGTCGTAGGAGACGCGCAGCGCAAGGTGCGAGTTCAATTGCGACGTGATCGACGAGAGTGAGCGGGTGGTGACGCTGATGTGCGTCGCTTCCGCCGACAGCTCCTGATCGAAGGAGATGTCGTCGCTGAAGTTGTAGGTGTAGTCCAGCGCCGCGTAGGCCAGCGCCAGATCGTCGCTGCTGCCGCCTTCATAAGCGTCGCCATCGTCATCGTCACTGTCGTCGGCATAGACGTCATGACGATAACCGGGGCCGGCTTCGGCCGAGAGCGTATGCGTCGGCCCGGTCAGAATTTGGCGGCCGTAACCCGCGATGGTGGTGAACTGCGAGTCATAGCCGCTGAAACGGTCGCGTTCCCAGCGCGCGAAGCCGAATAGATAATTGTTGTCCGCGAGCTCATAACGTTCGCGAGCGCCGATCAGGTAGCGTTCCGAGGTGGTATTGTCATTGTCTTGGACACTGCGGGTCTCGGCCCGAAACGTATGCGTATTGCGTCCGGTCAGCCAGGTCAACCTGCCCTTGGCAAGCAGGGTCTGGGTATTGGTGTTGCCAGTCAGCTTGGTATAGCCCAGCTCGGCGCTACCGCTGAAATTGGGCGCGTTTTCATCCGGCGCAGGGGGCGCGTAGAAAAGCTCCGCGTAGGACGGTGTAGCTATCAGGCAGGCGGTCAGCAGCCACCATCGGCAACTGGGCAGGGGCATGACATTT
Organism: Salinicola halimionae; assembly: GCF_003206065.1. GTDB lineage: Bacteria > Pseudomonadota > Gammaproteobacteria > Pseudomonadales > Halomonadaceae > Salinicola > Salinicola halimionae. The sequence goes on from NZ_PZJQ01000005.1 coordinate 406,115, forward strand.
CTCTCAGCGTCGCTGCGACGTCCTGTTGCGGTGAAGAGCGGGTGTGGAGCCCAAAAAGACATGGGACGAAACCGTCGGGGCTTCAGCCCCGACCAGTTAGGTTTCGATCAACCAGGCCTCGATCAATTAAGCCTCGATCAACCAGACCTCGACCAATGTATCAGAAGATGGCTTCGTAGGTACCGGTGCCCTGCGAGCCACTCTCGTCTTCGAGTTCCGGACGTACGCCCCGCGGCTGGTATTCGGGCAGATGGTCCTTGCGGAAGATCTCGCTGATGCCGCCCGACTGGTCATCGTGCAGACGTTTGCCCGTATCCGGATCGATGCGCACGGTCACGATGTCATCCGGTGCTTTCGGAATCACTTCCGGCGTCCCTTCCAGGGCCGGACCCATGAACGCTTTCCAGATCGGCAGTGCCGCCTGGGCGCCATATTCCGCCGTGGTGGTGTTATCGTCCTTACCGACCCAGACGGTGGTCACGATCGAGTTGTTGAAGCCGGAGAACCAGGCATCGCGCTGATCGTTGGTGGTACCGGTCTTGCCGACGATGTCGCCGCGATTGAGCGATAGCGCCCCGCGCCCGGTGCCATGCTCGATGACATCGCGCAGGATGCTGCGCAGGATGTACAGCGCATCCGGGTCCACCACACGAGGTGCGATGCGGCGGGGTTCGCCATCGACTTCTGTCTGCGTGGCACCGGGTGCGCAGTCACGGCAGGCCACCAACGGGTTGGCCTCCTCGACGACGGTATCGTGGCTACCCTGAGTGACCTTCTCGATATACCAGGGCGAGACCTGGAAACCGCCGTTCGCCAGCACTGCATAGGCATTGGCGATCTCCAGCGGTGTCAGCGAAGCGCTACCCAGAGCCAGAGAGAGGCCGTGCGGCAGACGATCCCGCGAGAAACCGAAGCGCTCGAGGAAGTTAAGGGCGTTGTCGAGCCCAAGCGACTGCAGTACGCGGATGGTGACCAGGTTGCGCGAGGTATAAAGCCCGACGCGCAGACGAGTCGGCCCCTGGAACTGACGTTCGGCATTCTCCGGGCGCCAGTCGTCACCGCTGAACTGCGACATCACCACCGGCGCATCGTTGATGATGGTCGCTGCCGTCATCCCGCCTTCCTGTAGTGCTGCCAGATAGACGAAAGGCTTGAAGTTGGAACCGACCTGACGCTGGGCCTGGATCGCACGGTTGAACTTGCTGGCGGCGAAGCTGAAGCCGCCTTGCAGTGCGTCGATCGCGCCGGTCTGCGGGTCGAGCACGACGATCGCGGCTTCCGCGCCGGGGCGCTGCGACAGGCGCCAGTGGTCATCTTCCTTCAGGATTCGAACTAGATCGCCGCGCTGAGCGATCGCCCCGGCATTGGCCGGCACGTCGCCACGCCACTTGGCGCTGTGATAGGTGCGGGCCCACTTGAGACCGTCCCAGTCCAGGCTAATGACCTTGCCATCGGCGTCGAGCACGCGCATCTGTTTGCCATCAGTGGCCGTGACGATGGCGGGTTGAAGCGGACCATATGACGGCGTTCGTTCGAGAACCTTGAGCCAGTTGCTGACATCGCCGTCGACGCCCTCGATCTTGGCCTCGCTACTCTGGGCCGCCTGGCGAGCGGTCTCGATGACTTCGGGAGACTCGGATAGCTCCTCTTCCAGGCCTTGGCGTTCGGTTCGATCCTGCGCTTCGACGAGGCTCGGAGGGACGTCTTTTTCTTCCGCCCCGCGCCAGCCATGGCGCGTGTCGTAGTCGATCAGGCCCTGCACCAAAGCGTCGCGCGCCTCGGCCTGAAGTCGGCTGTCGAGCGACGTGGTGATGCGGATGTTGTCGGTATAGGCCTTGTCGCCGAAGCGCTCGACCGCGTAGGCGCGTGCCATCTCCGCCACGTAGGGTGCATCGACTTCCGCCCGCGCGACATGCCGGCTGGCGGTGATTGGCGCCTTGACGGCTTCGTCGTAGGCTGCCTGATCGATCGAGCCGAGCTGGCGCATGCGGTAGAGAATCCAGTTGCGGCGGATCAGGGCGCGCTCCGGATTGGCCAGCGGATTGAAGCTGGAAGGCGCCTTGGGCAGCCCGGCGATCATCGCGTATTGCGGCAGGGTCAGGTCGGCCAGCGGCTTACCATAGTAGGTATTGGCGGCGGCGGCGATGCCGTACGAGCGGTGCCCCAGGTAGATCTTGTTGACGTAGAGCTCGAGAATTTCCGGCTTGCTCAGGATCTGCTCCATCTGCAGCGCGAGCAGGATTTCACGGATCTTGCGGGTGAATGTCTGATCCAGCGTCAGCAGATAGTTACGGGCGACCTGCATGGTAATCGTACTGCCGCCGGACTGGATGCCGCCCGACGTGGCCAGCTCGACAGCGGCGCGCAGAAGGCCTTTGGGATCGACGCCGGGGTGGTTGTAGAAGTTGGCATCTTCGGCGGCCAGCAGCGCGTCGATCAGAGGCTGGGGGATTTCGTCGTAGCTGATCGGCATGCGGCGTTCTTCGCCGTATTCGCCAATCAACTTGTCGTCTTGGGTATAGATGCGCAGCGGTGTCTGAAGCTCGTAGTTCTGCAGTTGACGAACGTCCGGCAGGCCGGGGGCAAAGTAGAGCCCCGCGCCGACGACTGCCAGTACCACGCCAGCGCAGAGCGCTAGCAGTAGCCAGAAAGCGGACGTCATTAGGCGAGTAAAAAGCTTCATATGAAACGGAGATCCTTGACTGGTGGCGGTCCGGCCGCGTGCGTGCTCGCTATCCTCAGCTTCGGGCATGACTCAGCATCGGGGCATTATATGGATGCGGCAGAGCCGGGGCCAGTTTCGTCCTCGTCACTTCCTGCAAGCAAGAAGAATTAAGTGTAACAAAATGTCTCAAGTTGGCCGTGTCGCCGCCGTTAACTTCAGTTAGGATTTTCGGGTTCCGGCGAGGTGAGACAGTGTTGCGCTTGAAAAGATCCTCTCAAGGATTGGTGGGAGTGGACATTACGTCCGCCACCGTCAAGCTGCTGGAGTTGGGACGTCACGCCGGCGGCTTGAGAATCGACAGCTACGCGGTGCGGCCGCTACGCGAAGGCGCCGTCGTCGAACGGCGGATTCGCGACAAGAGTGAAATCGTCGATGCGTTGCAACGGGCGGTGGAGCACGCGCAGCTGCGCTCTCGGCGTGCGGTGGTGGCGTTGCCCAATTCGGCGGCCATCACCCGGGTCTTATCGTTTCCGGCATCGCTCAGTGACGATGATATCGAAGCGCGGATTCAGATGGAGTCCGACAAGCATATTCCGTTTCCGCTCAATGAAGTCGCTTTCGACTTCCAGCGTCTGGGACGTCACCCCCGTTACGACGATCAACAGGAGGTCATGCTGGTCGCCTGCCGTCTGCAGGATATCGATACGCTGACCTCGACGCTGGATGCCGTGGGCCTCGAAGTGGTCGCCGTGGACGTCGAGGGCTTTGCGCTGGAGCGGGTCTGTCGGGCGTTGCAGGCCCCTCAGGACGAGGAAGAAGAGGGGGAGGAGAGCAGTACGGCACTGATCGATATTGGTGCCAATTTGTGCGCATTCCACATGCTCAAGGGTGGGCGGATCGTCTACAGCCGCGACACGCTGTGTGGTGGGCGACAGCTTACCGATGCCATCAGCCGACACTACGGCATGAGTTTCGACGAAGCCGGGCGAGCCAAGCGGCGCGGCGGGTTGCCCGACGACTATCGTCAGGCGGTGCTGTTGCCGTTCATCGATACCCTGATTCAGCATATCGGGCGCTCGCTGCAGCTCTACTACACCTCGGCGGGGCAGCAGCAGGTTCGGCGGCTGATCCTGGCCGGTGGATCGAGCGCATTGCCGGGTTTTGCCGAGCGGCTGCGTGCCCAGAGTGGCCTGGAAGCCACGCTGGCCAATCCTTTTACCTACATGCGTATCGATCCTCGGCTGGACGTTGGCGCTCTGGCCGCGGACGCGCCGGCGATGCTGACGGCCTGTGGGCTTGCCATGCGGGCGCTGCCATGACGATCGAGATCAATCTTCTGCCCTGGCGAGAGCAGCGGCGTTTTCGCTGTACCCGGCGATTCAAGCAGGGCCTGCTGGTGACGCTGCTGGTCGGGTTGCTGGTTGGATGGGGCATCGCCGAGTACGAGAAGTCTCAGGTGCGGGCTGGGCAGGCGCGCTTGGCAATGATCCAGCGCGACACCGAGTCGCTCACCCGCGATATCCAGGCGATGCGGAATTATCGCGAGCTACGGGAGCGAATGTTGAAGCAGATCGACGTGATCGGCGAGTTGCAGTCGAGCCGCCCATTGACCATCCGCGTTCTCGACCAGCTTACGGCCACGCTGGTCGATGGCATTCACTACACCGAGCTGGATCGCAAGGGTAACCGGCTAGAGCTGAGTGGCGTCGCGGCCTCGAATCGCCAGGTTTCCGATCAGATGCGAGCGCTGGACAACAGTGCCTCGTTCGATGTCCCGCTGCTCTCCGACGTGCAGTCCGCCGAAGGGCGCATGGCCGCCAAGCGATTCCACATGAGTGTCGACGAACATCCGCTCGAGCCTGCGAAGCCGGAGGTCGGTTCATGACGCGCTTCACCCTTTCTCGCCCGGCCCTCAACCGGCTGAGCCTGACCAAGGTTCGCAGCGCTGCCAGGGAGCAGTGGCGCCAGCTGCGCGAACTGCAATGGCGTGAACTCGACGTCAAGGAAGCGGGTACCTGGCCGGTCAGTCTGCAGGCGTTGATTGCACTACTGCTGCTACTCGTATCGATCTGGGTAGCGCAATGGCTGCTGGCGTCCACGCCGCGTGAAACCCATCGGCGTCTCGCAGTAGAGGAGCAGCAAGCGTTGCAGCGTTACGAGACGCTCTCTTATCAGGCCGTCAACCTGCCAGCGATGAAGGCTCAGATGGGAGAGCTCCAGGCGCGTATGCAGAGCGCGCTCGAGATGCTGCCGAGCGACGCCGAAGTGCCGGCGCTGCTGGACGCCATCAGCGACGCCGCACGGGAGCAGCAGCTCGATATCGACAGCATCACGTTACGTCCGGCCGTGGAACAGGATTTCTACATCGAGCAGCCCTTCGATATCCAGGTGCGCGGTGATTTCCATCAGATCGCATCGTTTTTGGCGCGCGTTGCCGCGATGCCTCGCATCGTCACGCTTCACGACTTCACCTTGACGCCGGTGGATGATCATCTGCGCCTGGCGATGCTGGCCAAGACCTATCGCTATCGAGAAGACACCGATTCGAATGTCGATCCCAAAAAGAGAGACGGAAAATCATGAGGTCGAATCGTAGGCATCTTGCCGGCCTGGTGGTCGGAGTGCTCATCTTGGGCGGCCTGGTCGGTTGCGAGGGGGCCGATTTGACGTCGCTGCAGGCCCATCTGGATACGCTGCGGCACAAGCCGCAAGGACAGATTGCCTCGCTGCCGGAAGTGCCTAGGTACCGCAGCGCGAGCTACGACCAGGCAAGTCGGCGGAGTCCATTCGTCGCCGAGCATGCCGAAGAACCCAAGCTCGTGGAGACAGCACCGCTGCCGGATGCCGACCGCCCCCGCCAGCCGCTGGAGGCCTTCGAGCTCGACAGCCTGAGCCTGGTCGGCACGCTTGCGGTAGGCAAGACCCTCTCGGGTCTGGTTGCCGCGCCGGATGGCCGGGTTCATCGGCTCTTCCAGGGAGATTATCTGGGACGCGATTATGGCCGGATCGTCAGCGTCGAGCCTCGGGGGCTGGCTCTGGTCGAGACTGTGCGCGATCCCGCGGGGGGGTGGACCGAACGTCGCCAGCACCTGGAAATGGCAAAACAAGAATCCGACGGTTCCAGCCGGCGGCAACAGTAGCAGGGGAACATGATGACTTCTCGAGGGCGTTTTGCCGCGTGCGTGGCACTACTGACGTTGTGGGGGCTGGCGCTTTCCGCCTGGGCCGCACCGGCGCTGACGACGCCGACGCTGACAGCGATGACGTTTACCGACCGCGGCGCTGGCCGCCTGGATATCGGTCTGAATTTCGTCGGCGGGTTGCCGGAAATTCGTGGTTATCGTACGGACTCCCCGCCGCGATTGGCGCTGGATCTGCTGCAGGCTCAGAACAGCCTGTCGCAGTCGAATTTTGCCGTCGGCAGTGGTGGCGTCAATTCCGTGCGGGTGCTGGCAGCGGGGTCGCGCACTCGACTGGTGTTCGATCTGACATCGCCAACCGACTACCGGCTCGAGCAGCTCGACGACAAGGTCGTCGTTCATCTGGGCGATGATGCCGATATCACCGCCGGCGCTACTGAGCAGGCGCGTCCGGGCAGCATGGCGAACGATGTTGCCTCGCCGGCGGTCTCCGACGAACCCGCGGTGACATCGATCGATTTTAGCCGTGGAACGAATGGTGGTGGGCAGTTGCAGCTGGCACTCAATCGCGCCGGGGTGGCGGCCGAGGTGTCCGCTCAGGGGCGTCAGGTATCGATCACGCTGCCCGGTGTCTCGCTGCCCGATGATCAGTATCAGACATTGGACGTCGGCGATTTCGGTACCGCCGTGCAGCGCATCGTGCCTCGCCGCGGGGCGAATGGCGTCACCTTCGATATCACGGCGTCCGAAGCGGTGGAGCCATTGGTGACCCAGAATGGACGCCGTTTCACCGTCGAGTTGGCGCCAGCGGGAAGTATCGAGCGTCCCGAGACGGAGCAGCGACCCGGTTATAGCGGCCATCGCATCACGCTCGACTTCCAGGACATTCCGGTGCGCGACGTGCTGTCGATCATTGCCGAGGAGTCCGGGCTCAACGTGGTTGCCAGTGACGGTGTGCAGGGCAACGTGACACTCAACCTGACTGATGTGCCCTGGGATCAGGCGCTCGATCTGGTACTGCGCAATCACGGTCTTTCGTCGCGACGGGAAGGTAACGTGATGATGGTGGCGCCGACCGGAGAATTGGCCAGTCTGCAGCGCCAGACGCTGGAAACCCGGGAGCAGTCGCAGCAGTTGGCTCCGCTGGCCACGGAGTTTCTGCAGATTCGCTACGCCAAGGCCGACACGCTCGCGGCGTTGCTGCAAGGAGGCGAGGGCGCTGGCATGATGTCGGCGCGGGGTCGTGTCACCGTCGATCCCCGAACCAATACGCTGATTCTGCAGGACACCCGCGACCAGCTCGATGCCATCCGTCGGACCATCGATCACCTCGACGTGCCCGTCCGCCAAGTCCAGATCGAAGCGCGAATCGTGATTGCCCGCGACAGTGCGACCCGCGAGCTCGGTGTGAACTGGGGGTTGTCAGGCAATGGCGGGCGCCACTTCGATCTCGGTGGGGCTGCCGATGGCAATGCGTCGACGGTGCCGACCACGTCGGACGATCCTGCTTCCTATGGTGGCGGGCTGGCGGTCGACCTGGGCAACGCCACCAATCCGGCCAGCGCATTCAGTTTCGGTTATCTCTCCGGGGATATTTTGATCGATCTGGAGCTGCGGGCACTGGAGAGCGAAGGCAAGAGCCAGACGATCTCACAGCCCAAGGTGATTACCGCCAATCAGCGCACCGCGGTGATCAAGCAGGGGCAGGAAGTGCCCTACCAGGAAGCTTCCTCCAGCGGGGCGACCACCACTGAGTTCAAAGAGGCGGTGTTGTCACTGGAGGTGACGCCGCAGATTACCCCGGACGACCGCATCATCATGGACCTGCGCGTCAACAACGACGATATTTCCGATACGCGTTACGACGGTGCCCCGGCTATCGATACCAACGAGATCCAGACGCAGGTGCTGGTGAATAACGGCGAAACCGTGGTGCTGGGCGGGATTCTGACCTCCGAGCAGCTGCGAACGCTGTTCAAGACGCCGTTCCTCGGCGACATTCCTGTGCTCGGCAATCTTTTCCGCTATACCCAGGAAAGCAACGAGAAGGTAGAATTGCTGGTATTCATCACGCCCAAGATCATCGAGGACGGACTGGCCATTCGCTGATGCGGTCGCTTCCCAATCTTTTTCTCGTCGGCCCCATGGGGGCTGGCAAGAGTACAATCGGCCGCCTCCTGGCGGCCGAGTTGCAGCGCGAATTCCTGGATAGCGATCATCAGATAGAGGGTCGCTGCGGGGCGAATATCCCATGGATTTTCGATGTCGAGGGCGAGCAGGGCTTTCGCGATCGCGAGACCGCGATGATCGACGAAATCAGTCAGCGTAGCGAGATCGTCATGGCCACCGGTGGTGGCGCGATCATGCGCGAGGTCAATCGTCAGCTGCTGCGCGAGCGGGGGACGGTGATCTACCTGGCCACCACCGTCGACCAGCAGATCCGGCGCACCTCGCGGGATCGCAATCGCCCACTGCTGCAGACCACCAACCCCGAGCAGGTGTTGCGGGATCTGTTCGCGATTCGCGATCCGCTCTATCGCGCCACCGCCGACATCGTCGTGCGCACCGATCGACGGGGCCCCAGAAGCGTAGTGGGAGATATCCTGCGTCGGGTTTCGCGCCTGGCGGAGCCGCTCAGCGAGCCAGTTTCTCTCTCTCATCACCGGTAATGTTCTTCTCATATCGAAGGTAACGTCTCATGTCGTCAGTCTCGTCGCTTCCCGTGGAATCGCTGAACGTATCGCTGGGCGAACGTAGCTATCCGATCCATGTCGGAGCGGGCCTGCTGACGAGCCGCAATCATCTGCTGCCTTATCTGGCCGGGCGCCAGGTCATGATCGTCACCAATGAGTTGATCGCCCCGCGCTATCTCGATGCGCTCAGAGAAACGCTGGCTGGTGCCGATCTGGAGATTCGGGAGGTGGTCCTGCCCGACGGCGAGGCGACCAAGACACTGGCCTCGGTCGAGAAGATCTGGGATGCGCTGCTGGCCGCCGGGTTCAATCGTCGCTGCACGCTGATCGCGCTCGGCGGCGGGGTCATCGGCGACATGACGGGCTATGCGGCAGCGAGTTACCAGCGCGGCGTCGCTTTCATCCAGATCCCCACCACGCTGCTGGCGCAGGTGGACTCCTCCGTCGGCGGCAAGACCGGAGTCAATCATCCGCGCGGCAAGAACATGATCGGCGCTTTCTGGCAACCTCGGGCGGTGCTGGTCGATACCGATACGCTGACGACGTTGCCGCCGCGAGAGCTTTCCGCCGGGCTGGCGGAAGTGATCAAGTACGGCTTGATTTGGGATGCTTCCTTTCTCGAATGGCTGGAGAGCAACCTGGCGGCGCTGCGAGCGCTGGAAGAAGCGGCCATACGCCACGCGATCCGACGCAGCTGCGAGATCAAGGCCGAGGTGGTGGCCGAGGACGAGACAGAGCAAGGCGTGCGAGCGCTGCTCAATCTGGGCCACACGTTCGGGCATGCCATCGAAGCGCACCAGGGTTACGGCAACTGGCTGCACGGCGAAGCGGTTGGGGCGGGCATGATGATGGCCACTCGGCTATCTGCCGAACGCGGCTGGCTGAGCGAGGCCGATGTCGAGCGTGTCGCTGCGATTCTAGGTGCGGCGGATCTGCCGGTGACGGCGCCCGTCAACATGCAAGCCGAGGATTTCCTCTCTCGAATGCGACTCGACAAGAAGAATGTCGACAGTCGCTTGCGTTTGATCCTGCTCGAAGCGCTTGGGCGGGCGTGCATTCGAGATGATACCGGTCCAGAACGGCTCGAGCGGCTGCTGACGGATTTTCCCCGAGCCTGATTCCTGGTCAGAGCCTCACCTCCCTTTCCTGGGGTTTCGTCCTTGTTCACCCTAGGTCGGCCGCTATCGCTGACGACTTCCTCTGGCGGTGTCAGTTGATGCAGTTTCTTGCTCTATCATGTCTCCAATGGCGCGCTTTGTCTGGCCATTGTCGAGATTCAGTGGCTCTTTTCCGATTCTAATTTTCCGGCTGGCCGTTTTCCCAGCGGCATCCGATGGCGACGATCTGGTGTAGGCTTCGTTTTGTGGAGCGTTATCCTTATAATTGGTATGCTCCATGCCGTATCGGTATGGTCTTCGCGCATCGATCTCGCAGTGATCGAGCCATGGCGTCAGAGAATAAGACTTTCGTCTACCTGCGGGTCTAAGCCTTTGTGCCAGCAGCGTATTTTTATGCGGTTAAAGCTAAGTCCCAGATTTCTAATGCGTTTGCGGATTGTGCGGCGGTGCGTCGAATTGCGCTGAAGCAGGTAACTGGCTATTCTGTCCGGCCTTTTGGCGACCGCCAGCGGCAAGATTTCGGTGCCTTTAGACGGAAAATAACCCGATTGTTCAGCTATAGATGCGGTTATAAGAATAAAAAAACCTTTAATTATGTCTTTTTACTAGACCGAATACAAGACCCTGTATTCTGACACTGCTTTGTGAGGCACGCCCATGATGAGAGGTCTTCACCAGCCTGGCGAATTCCGCGACAACTGCGGGTTCGGCCTGATTGCTCATATGGAAGGGCAGGCCAGTCATGATCTGCTCAAGACGGCGATCGAGTCCCTGACATGCATGACCCACCGCGGCGGTATCGCAGCGGATGGCAAGACCGGCGACGGCTGCGGCCTCCTGCTGAAGATGCCGGCGGGCTTCATGCGAGAGCTGGCCCAGGATCTGCTGGGGATCTCGTTGGGAGATCGCTTCGCGGTCGGCATGGTGTTCTTCCCCGATGACGACACCCGCGAGCAGCGCGCGCGCGAGATTCTGGAAAGCGAGCTGGCCGAGCGAGGTTTGAGCGTCAAGGGTTGGCGCGATGTCCCCACGGATCCGAGTGTCTGCGGTCCAATGGCGCTGGAATGCCTGCCGCGCATTCGTCAGGTGTTCATCGAAGGGGATACGTCTCAGTCCGATTCCGCCTTCAACGTCGAGCTGTTCATGGCCCGTCGTCTTGCCGAGCAGAAGCTCAGCCAGGAACAAGAGTTCTACGTCTGTTCGCTCTCGTCCAAGGTGGTTTCCTACAAGGGCCTGATGATGCCCGCGGATCTCCCCACCTTCTATCAGGATCTGGGGGACGAACGTCTCGAGACCGCCGTCTGCGTCTTCCACCAGCGTTTCTCGACCAACACGGCGCCGCGCTGGCCGCTGGCGCAGCCGTTTCGCTTCATGGCTCACAACGGCGAGATCAATACCATCGAGGCCAACCGCAGCTGGGCCAACGCGCGCAAGGCCAATTTCGTCAACGAGCTGTTGCCGGATATCGACGGCCTGGACGAAATCGTCAACACGGTCGGCTCCGACTCCTCGAGCATGGACAACATGCTCGAGGTACTGCTGACCGGCGGTATGGATCTCTACAACGCGGTGCGCATGATGGTGCCGCCGGCGTGGCAGAACGTCGAGACCATGGATGGCGATCTGCGCGCCTTCTATGAGTACAACTCCATGCATATGGAGGCATGGGATGGCCCGGCCGGCATCGTGATGACCGACGGCCGCCATGCCGTCTGCATGCTCGATCGAAACGGGCTGCGTCCGGCGCGCTGGGTGATTACCGATAACGGCTACATCACGCTCTCCTCCGAGATCGGAGTATGGAACTACCAGCCGGAGTCCGTCGTCGCCAAGGGCCGCGTCGGGCCGGGGCAGATTCTCGCTGTCGATACCCAGACCGGCGAGGTGCTGCATACCGACGATATCGATCAGCGGCTCAAGTCTGCCTACCCCTATCGCCGCTGGCTCAAGGAGCACGCCCACTATCTCGAGTCCGCGTTGACCGAGCTGGCGCGCTTCCAGCCGATGGAGGCCGACGAGCTCAACGTCTATCAGAAGATGTTCTCGGTGACGTTCGAGGAGCGTGATCAGCTGCTCAGGCCGCTGGCCGAAAGCGGCCAGGAGGCGGTCGGCTCGATGGGCGATGACACCCCAATGGCGGTGCTGTCCCGCCAGAATCGTCTGCTTACCGATTTCTTCCGACAGAAATTCGCTCAGGTCACCAACCCGCCGATCGACCCGCTGCGCGAAGCGATCGTGATGTCCCTGGAGACCTGCTGCGGTGCCGAGCTCAACGTGTTCGAGGCAACACCCGAGCACGCCCATCGTTTGATTCTGACCACGCCGGTACTGTCACCACGCAAGTTCACTGCGCTGGTGACCCAGGAAGACCCCGCGTTCGCCTCGCTCACCCTGCCACTGCAGTACGATCCGGAAACGACGTCGTTGCGTCAGGCGCTGATGTTGCTGTGCCAGCAGGCCGAGCAGGCAGCGAAGGACGATAAGGTCATTCTGGTGCTGTCGGACGCCGAGCTCGAGAAGGGCAAGCAGCCGATCCAGGCGCTGCTGGCCACCGGCGCGGTACACCATCATCTGGCCAGGTTGGCGCTGCGTCCCCGTGTCAACATCGTGGTCGAGACCGGCTACGCTCGCGATGCGCATCAGATGGCGGTGTTCTTCGGCGTCGGCGCCACCGCGGTCTATCCGTATCTCGCCTATCAGGTGATGGCGGACATGCACCGCACCGGCGAGTTGGTCGGCAACCCGGCGGATGCGCGCGAGAACTATCGTAAGGGCATGCAGAAGGGGCTCTACAAGATTCTGTCGAAGATGGGCATCTCGCAGATTTCCTCCTATCGCGGTTCGCAGCTGTTCGAAGCGGTCGGCCTGGGTTCCGAAGTGATGCAGATGTGCTTCGACGGCATGATGTCGCGCATCGAGGGCACCGGCTTCAGCGAACTGCAGATGCAGCAGGAGCTGGCGGCACGCGATGCCTGGATTCCGCGCAAGGGCATCCGCCAGGGCGGGCTGGTCAAGTTCGTTCACGGCCACGAGTATCACGCCTATAACCCCGACGTGGTGATGACGCTGCAGCAGGCGGTTCAGCAAGGCGACTACGCCAAGTGGAAGGCGTTCGCCCGGCTGGTCAACGAACGCCCGGTGGCGACAATTCGCGACCTTTTGACGCTCAAGCCGGCCGCCGAACCGCTGCCGCTGGATGAGATCGAACCAGTCGAGGACCTGCTGCTGCGCTTCGATAGCGCCGGGATGTCGCTGGGCGCGCTGTCGCCGGAGGCGCACGAGGCGCTGGCGCAGGCGATGAACGAAACCGGCGGACGCTCCAACTCGGGCGAGGGCGGCGAAGATCCGGCCCGCTACGGCACTATCCGCTCGTCGAAGATCAAGCAGATTGCTTCCGGACGCTTCGGGGTGACGCCGGCTTATCTGGTCAACGCCGAAGTATTGCAGATCAAGGTTGCCCAGGGCGCCAAGCCCGGCGAAGGGGGGCAGCTGCCGGGCGGCAAGGTCAACGAGATGATCGCACGGCTGCGCTATGCCGTGCCGGGCGTGACCCTGATCTCGCCGCCGCCGCACCATGACATCTATTCGATCGAGGATCTGGCGCAGCTGATCTTCGATCTCAAACAGGTCAATCCGAGCGCTCAGGTATCGGTCAAGCTGGTCTCGGAGCCCGGCATCGGCACGATTGCCACCGGGGTGGCCAAGGCCTATGCGGATCTGATCACCGTCTCCGGTTACGACGGCGGCACCGCAGCGAGTCCGATCACCTCGATCCGGCATGCTGGTAGCCCGTGGGAGCTGGGTCTGCCGGAGGTCCATCAAGCTCTGCGCATCAACGGTCTGCGCGACAAGATTCGGCTGCAGACCGACGGCGGTCTCAAGACCGGTCTCGACGTGGTCAAGGCGGCCATTCTGGGCGCCGAAAGCTTCGGCTTCGGCACGGCGCCGATGGTGGCGCTGGGTTGCAAGTATCTGAAGATCTGCCACCTCAACAACTGCGCCACCGGCGTCGCCACCCAGCACCAGGAGCTGCGCGACGAACACTTCCGCGGCACGGTCGACATGGTCAAGCACTACTTCCGGTTCATTGCCGAAGAAGTACGAGAACTGATGGCGCTGCTGGGCGTACGTCAGTTGACCGATCTGATCGGGCGTACCGATCTGCTCGAAGCGCTCGAAGGCGAAACGCCGGCGCAGCGCAAGCTCGACCTGAGTCCGCTGCTGCTCAACGACTTCGTGCCCAAGGATGCGCCGCAGTTCTGTCAGGTCAGTCGCAACGTGCCACATGATCCTGGCGCCAAAAACCAGGAGGTGTTCGACGCACTGCTACCGGCGATCGAATCGAAGTCCGGCGGTGAGTTCTCATTCAAGATCACCAACTGCGACCGCTCGGTGGCGGCGCGGGTATCCGGCGAGATCGCCAAGCGGTACGGCGAGGCGGGACTGGAAGATGCGCCGATCACGGCGCGCTTCGCCGGTGTCGCGGGCCAGAGTTTCGGGGTGTGGAACGCACGCGGGCTGAACCTGTATCTGGAAGGCGATGCCAACGACTATGTCGGCAAGGGGATGAACGGCGGCAAGGTGGTGATCGTTCCGCCCAAGGCCAGCCGCTTCAAGAGTCACGAGACGGCGATCATCGGCAACACCTGCCTTTACGGCGCCACCGACGGCAAGCTGTTCGCTGCGGGAATGGCCGGCGAGCGCTTCGGCGTGCGCAATTCCGGCACCCATGCGGTGATCGAGGGTGCTGGCGATCACTGCTGCGAATACATGACCGGAGGCCTGGTCTGCGTGCTCGGCAAGACCGGTATCAATTTCGGGGCGGGTATGACCGGCGGCTTCGCCTACGTGCTCGATGAGGATCGTGGCTTCGTGGATCGCTATAACCACGAGCTGGTGGAGATTCATCGGATCAACACCGAATCGATGGAAGCCTATCGTCGCCACCTGCGCGAAGTGATCACCGAATACGTGGAGGAGACCGATTCGCCACGCGGGCATGCGATTCTCGAGGATTTCTCCGATTTCATCCGCCACTTCTGGCTGGTGAAACCTAAAGCGGCAAGTCTCCACGGCCTGCTGGCTCAGTCCACGCGACAGCCTGAATGAGGCATGACGGCAGCTTGAGCAAGCGTAGTGGCAGTCAGAGTCAGCGAGCGTCGTCGGCCCAGTGAGGAGAGAAGACATGGCAAACCGTTTGAGTAACGACTTTCAGTTCATCGACGTGGGGCGACGCGATCCGCAGAAAAAGGATGCGCGTAGCCGTGCGAAGGAATTCGCGGAAATCTACGAACCGTACAAGCCCAGCGAGGCGGCCAGTCAGGCCCACCGCTGTCTGCATTGCGGCAATCCGTATTGCGAGTGGAAATGTCCGGTTCACAACTACATTCCCAACTGGCTGAAGCTGGTCAGCGAAGGCAATATTCTCGAAGCGGCGGAGATGTCGCATCGAACCAATTCGCTGCCGGAAGTGTGCGGTCGCGTCTGTCCGCAGGATCGCCTGTGCGAAGGCGATTGCACCTTGAACGATGGCTTCGGTGCCGTGACGATCGGCTCGGTGGAGAAGTACATCACCGATACCGCCTTCGCCATGGGCTGGCGTCCCGACATGTCCAATGTCGTCATGACCGACAAGCGCGTGGCGGTGATCGGTGCCGGGCCCGCCGGGCTGGGCTGTGCCGATGTGCTGGTCCGCAATGGCGTCACGCCGGTGGTGTTCGATCGTTATCCGGAGATTGGTGGCCTTCTGACGTTCGGGATTCCCGAGTTCAAGCTCGAAAAGCACGTGATGGAGCGGCGTCGCGCGGTGTTCGAGGAAATGGGAATCGAGTTCCGACTCAACACCGAGATTGGTCGCGATATCACCTTCGAACAGCTCTTTGATGAGTTCGATGCGGTGTTTCTCGGCATGGGTACCTATAAATACATGGTCGGTGGTTTTCCCGGCGAGGAGACGGACGGTGTCTACAAGGCGCTCGATTTCCTGATCGCCAACGCCAACCACCACCTCGGTTTCGAGCAGGAGTCGTCCGACTATGTCTCGATGGCCGGCAAGCGCGTAGTGGTGTTGGGCGGCGGCGATACCGCGATGGACTGCAACCGCACCTCGATCCGCCAGGGAGCGACGAGCGTAACCTGCGCCTATCGTCGCGATGAGGCGAACATGCCCGGTTCCAAGCGCGAGGTGACCAACGCTCGCGAGGAGGGAGTCGAATTCCTGTTCAACCGTCAGCCGGTCGCGATCGTTGGCGAGGACAAGGTCGAAGGCGTCAAGCTGGTGCGTACCCGCATGGGAGAACCGGACGAGAAGGGCCGTCGCAGCGCGGAAGTGGTGCCGGGTTCCGAAGAAGTACTGGCCTGCGATGCAGTGGTCATTGCCTTCGGTTTTCAGCCCAGCGAGATCGAATGGTTCGATACCCACCAGATCGATATCGACGAGCGTGGCCGCGTGCTGGCGCCGGAGATTCCGGCACAGATTGAGCGCTTCACCTATCAGACCAGCAATGAGAAGGTGTTCGCCGGTGGCGACATGGTGCGTGGTTCCGACCTGGTCGTGACTGCAGTCTACGAGGGGCGTCAGGCAGCGGAAGGCATCCTCGATTATCTCAAGGTTTGAGTTCAGGATCTGAGTTCAGGGGCCGATAGTGCGTTGGCCTCTCGACGGTAGAAATCGACCGACGACGGGGGCTGTCGGCAGCGTTGGTGCCCGTCGGTCAGCGCGCGCTGCCGTCTTCGATGGGGGACAATAGTCTCTCAGCGGTAGTATAAAGGAGAGGTAGCCTTTAGAGTGGCGCGCTCGAAACGAACCGCAATCTTCGGAAGGTCAAACCATGATCAGGCTTGAACGCAACATTCTCGACCACGCTAATACCCAGCTGCGCGTGCTGGAAGATCATGTGCTGGATCAGGACGGTGGTGATCAGGCCATCATGATCAGTGGTCAGCTGAAGGCGCTGTTCTCACTGGCTAAGCTGCATGACAGCGGGATGTCGGACGAGTGTGCCGGCATGCTCGAAGAAATTGAACGTCGCTCGAATATCCTTACCTCGCGCCTGCCGGAACGCGGCTGAGGCGTCCTGGCGATGCCGGCATCTCCGTTGCCGTGTTCTGGTCTCACGATCCCGGCAATGATTGCAGCCATCGGGTCGATGGCCATGAGATAGCGAAAAAAGCGTCAACGTTGCCGTTGGCGCTTTTTTATTGGCCGATTTCCCGATCGGACAGCGACTCGCGGTGACGATAGAATGCGCGCCGAAACACCGGCAGCGCCGTTTGCCTGTGCCCTCCTGTCGGGCCACCTCATTGTGGAGAATGTAGCCATGTCATCCTGGTTTCCCCGCTGGCAGCGCGTCGATGCCAGTCAAGGTGGTCTGGTCGCCCCTGACCAATCGCTGCCGCCAGCACAAACATTGATGATGGGCGTTCAGCACGCCGTCGCGATGTTCGGTTCCACCGTGCTTGCGCCGTTGTTGATGGGGTTCGATCCCAATCTGGCCATTCTGATGTCGGGGATCGGCACGCTGCTGTTCTTCCTGGTCGTCGGCGGCCGGGTTCCCAGTTATCTGGGGTCGAGTTTTGCCTTCATTGGCGTGGTGATTGCGGCCACGGGGTACGGCGGGAGCGGTGGTAATCCGTCGATCGGGCTGGCGCTGGGCGGTATCATCGCCTGCGGTGCGATCTACGCCATCATCGGTTTGATCGTCATGGCGTCGGGAACGCGTTGGATCGAGTTCCTGCTGCCGCCGGTCGTGACCGGTGCCATCGTCATGACCATCGGTCTCAATCTGGCCCCGGTGGCGGTGTCCAGCGTGGCCGGCTCCAATTTCGACGCCGCGATGGCGCTGGTGACCATTCTCTGCATAGGCCTGGCGGCTGTGCTGACTCGCGGCATGCTGCAGCGGCTACTGATTCTGGTCGGATTGATCGCGGCTTACGTGATCTATGCGTTGGTCACCAATGGCTTGAGGTGGGGGACGCCGATCGACTTTTCGGTGATCGCCAACGCTGCCTGGTTCGGAATGCCGGCGTTCACGGCCCCCGAGTTCAGCCCGCATGCGATGGTGCTGATCGCGCCGGTCGCGGTGATTCTGGTGGCGGAAAATCTGGGCCATATCAAGGCGGTGGGCGCGATGACCGGCCGCGATCTCGACCCCTACATCGGTCGGGCCTTCCTGGGTGACGGCCTGGCGACGATGGTTTCCGGTGCCGCCGGCGGCACCGGGGTGACGACCTATGCCGAAAATATCGGCGTAATGGCAGTCACGCGAGTCTATTCGACGCTGATCTTCGTCGCCGCGGCCGGCTTCGCCATCCTGCTCGGGTTTTCTCCCCGTTTTGGCGCGCTGATCCAGACGATACCCGGCCCGGTGCTTGCCGGTGCCTCGATCGTGGTGTTCGGTCTGATCGCCGTGGCCGGCGCTCGTATCTGGATCCAGAATCAGGTCGATCTGGGTGACAACGCCAATCTGATCGTCGTGGCGGTGACGCTGGTACTGGGGGCAGGCAACTTCACGATCGATATAGGCGGTTTTACCCTCGACGGTATCGGGACCGCGACCTTCGGTGCGATCTTGTTGCATCTCGTCCTGCGTCATGGCGCGGGTCGCAGACAGCGCGACTTGTATTGAGGTTCAAGGTTCCTGCAGATGCCAACTAGCGCTTCGTTTTATGCCGATTGGACGTTAGTCTGGGGTGACGGTATCGGTCAGGCCGGTGCAGTCGTCCGTCATTCACGAATCATACCGATCGCGTCCCCGAGATAGAGCCCCCAATGAGTGAGCCGCAGTCCAGCGATATCAGCGCCGACGAAAAGACTTCTTCGCAGAAGTCGATCGCCATGACACGCGAGGTGCTGGAGCAGGACCTGATTCGCCGCCACTTCGAACACGTGTACCCCGAAGTGGCCTTGAAGAGCCACCAGGAACTGCGCAGCTCGATCCATCATATTCTGAATACGGCGCCGGCCGGTGTGCGGGATGGCGATGGCGTCTATCTCTTCGCCTATGGCTCGTTGATCTGGAATCCCTGTGTCGAGGTTGCCGAGCGCCATACCTGCCGGCTTTATGGCTATCATCGCGACTTCTGCCTCAAACTCGATCATGGCCGCGGCACGCCCGAGACACCGGGCTTGATGCTGGCACTGGCGCCGGGCGGATCATGCCACGGCGTCGCGCTCCGCGTTCCCGGTGACCACCTCGAGCGTGAACTGACCCTGGTGTGGCGGCGCGAGATGCTGACCGGTGCGTATCGTCCGCGCTGGATCAAGCTGAAGACGGACGTCGGCCCGATCTGGGGCATCGCGTTCGTGATCAATCCGCATCATGATCGCTACATCGGGCGCCAGCCCGACGAGACGGTGGTGCATCTGTTGCGTACGGGCCGTGGCGTACTGGGATCTTGCCGCGAATATCTCGACAACACGGTGGGCGATCTCCACGCGCTCGGTATCCGGGATCGACGTCTGGAATCGCTGCAGCGCGCTGTCGCGAGCTGACGCGCTTTTGGTCTCGTGTGCTGATATCACGGCGTTGATGCCCTAGTGTCACTGTCTTGATATTGGACCGAGCGATCCAAAATTGAGCCTTTCGACCGAGTCTGGTAATCTGACGTCCCATCCTGGCCCGACTTTCTCCCCCGGGTCTTTTCTCACGAGCTACGACCACGATTCGACAGGTTTTCCATGACGCGATATATCTTCGTGACCGGCGGCGTTGTGTCCTCACTGGGCAAGGGTATTGCATCCGCCTCGCTGGCTGCGATTCTCGAGGCCCGCGGCCTCAAAGTCACCATCCTCAAGCTGGATCCTTACATCAACGTCGATCCGGGCACCATGAGTCCGTTTCAGCATGGCGAGGTATTCGTCACCGAGGATGGCGCGGAAACCGATCTCGATCTGGGGCATTACGAGCGCTTCATTCGTACCAAGATGACCCAGAGCAACAACTTCACCACCGGGCGGGTCTACGAGCACGTGCTGCGCAAAGAGCGTCGCGGCGATTATCTCGGCGGCACGGTGCAGGTGATTCCGCATATCACCGACGAGATCAAGCATCGCGTGATCAAGGGGGGGGAAGGTTACGACGTGGCGCTGGTGGAAATCGGCGGCACCGTGGGCGATATCGAATCGCTGCCGTTCCTGGAGTCCATCCGTCAGCTGCGCAGTGAAGTGGGGGCCAATCGCGCCTTGTTCATGCACCTGACGCTGGTGCCCTACATCAAGACTGCCGGCGAGACCAAGACCAAACCGACCCAGCACAGCGTCAAGGAGCTGCGCTCGATCGGTATTCAGCCGGATATTCTGATCTGCCGCAGCGAGGTGGAACTCGAGGAGAGTGAGCGGCGCAAGATCGCACTGTTCACTAACGTCGAGGAACGGGCGGTCGTTCCGCTGCAGGATGCCGACACCATCTACCGTATCCCGCTGATGCTGCATGAGCAGGGCCTCGATGAGATCGTCTGTGACAAGCTACGTCTCGAAGCACCGCAGGCCGATCTCGCCGAGTGGATTCATGTCCTCGATGCCAAGCTCAACCCGCTCAAGACGATCAATATCGCCATGGTCGGCAAGTACATGGAGCTGCTCGACGCCTACAAGTCACTCAACGAAGCGCTGATCCACGCCGGCATCCAGACCCGCGTGAAGGTCAACGTCGAGTACATCGACGCCGAACTGATCGAACGCCACGGTACCGAACGCTTGGCCGGCAAGGACGCCATTCTGGTCCCCGGTGGATTCGGCGAGCGAGGCGTGGAAGGCAAGATCCAGGCTGCGCGTTTTGCTCGCGAGAACGATGTGCCCTACCTGGGTATCTGTCTCGGCATGCAGGTGGCGGTGATCGAGTTCGCGCGCCACGTGGCGGGTTGGAGCGATGCCAACTCCACCGAGTTCACCCGCGATACTCGCCATCCGGTGGTCGGCCTGATTACCGAGTGGATCAATGCCGAAGGGCAGATCGAGCTGCGCGACGAAGCCTCCGATCTGGGCGGCACCATGCGCCTCGGTGGGCAGGAGTGTCAGCTCAAGCCGGGCTCTCGGGCCCATCAGGTCTACGGTCTGGACACCATCACCGAACGTCACCGTCATCGTTTCGAGGTCAACGACCAGTTCGTCGAGGAGCTCGAAGCCGCCGGGCTGATCGTGTCGGGCAAGAGCGGCGACCAGTCGCTGGTCGAGATGATCGAACTGCCGGACCACCCCTGGTTCGTGGCGTGTCAGTTCCATCCCGAGTTCACTTCGACGCCGCGCGACGGACATCCGCTATTCACCGGCTTCGTGAATGCAGCGCTGGAGCATAAGGTTCAGCGTCAGCGCCAACATGGCATGGCGCATCAGGAGTGATTTCAGGCGGGGGATGAAACGATTCATCCCCCGCTTCCGTTTTGGGCCCCGCAACCGAGAGTGGTGGACCCAGAGGGATCACTCTGGCTAAGCTCCAAAGCTGTTAACATGTTTCAGGATCATCGCGCCCGGCATCCGTAGGTCATGGACCGGGCGTTTTACGCTCAACGTATGGTGTGATCGATTAACGTACTGAGCGATCAACTGACAGAATTTCCAACCGACAGGACGACGTAACATGGCTGAGATCGTTGATATCCGCGCCCTCGAAGTGCTCGATTCCCGCGGCAATCCCACCGTTCAGGCACAGGTCACGCTGAGTGGCGGCATCACGGGCAGCGCCTGTGCGCCCAGCGGCGCTTCCACCGGCTCTCGTGAGGCGCTGGAGCTACGCGACGGCGACAAGTCACGCTACCTGGGCAAAGGGGTATTGAAGGCTGTCGACGCCGTCAATGGCAAGATCCGTGAGCGTCTGTTGGGCATGGATGCCAGCGACCAGCGTGCGCTCGACGACGCCATGCTCGCTCTCGATGGCACCGACAACAAGGCAAGCCTGGGCGCCAACGCGATTCTTGCGGTATCGCTGGCGGCGGCCAAGGCATCGGCGACCGAGAAAGGCGTGCCGCTATACGCGCACATTGCCGAGCTCTACGGCCAGCCGGGCCAGTACACCATGCCGGTGCCGATGATGAACATCATCAACGGCGGCGAGCACGCCGACAACAACGTCGATATCCAGGAGTTCATGGTGCAGCCGGTGGGCGCGCCCAACTTCCGCGAAGCGCTGCGCATGGGCGCCGAGATCTTCCATTCGCTGAAGAAGGTGCTGACGGCTAAGGGCCTATCCACGTCGGTGGGTGACGAGGGCGGCTTTGCGCCCAACCTGGCTTCCAACGCCGAGGCGCTTGCGGTCATCAAGCAGGCGGTCGACGATGCCGGTTACACCTTGGGCGATGATGTCACGTTGGCACTCGACTGTGCTTCCAGTGAGTTCTATAAGGACGGCACCTACGATCTGTCTGGCGAAGGGAAGCAATATGACGCTGCCGGCTTTACCGACTATCTGGCCGATCTCTGCGATCAGTACCCTATCGTCTCGATCGAAGATGGCATGGACGAGTCAGATTGGGACGGCTGGAAGGCGCTTACCGAAAAGCTGGGCGACAAGATCCAACTGGTCGGTGACGATCTATTCGTCACCAACACCAGGATCCTGAAGCGTGGTATCGACGAGAAGATCGGCAACTCGATTTTGATCAAGTTCAACCAGATCGGCTCGCTCTCAGAGACTCTGGATGCGATCAAAATGGCGCAGGATGCCGGATTCACTGCGGTCATCTCCCATCGCAGTGGTGAAACCGAAGATACCACCATCGCCGACCTTGCCGTGGGCACCGCCGCAGGCCAGATCAAGACCGGCTCGCTGTGTCGTTCCGATCGTGTCGCCAAGTACAACCGTCTGTTGGTGATTGAACACGAGCTGGGTGACAAGGCCGCCTATCCAGGCTTGAAAGCCATCAAAGGACAGTGATGTCGGCTTGATTGACCCATGAACACAAGAAGGCCGCTCGATGAGCGGCCTTCTTCGTTTGCGACTGGTATCCGGTCGATGCCGTGATCAGCGTTCCAGCAGTTCGATCTTGTTGGGTTTGCCGTCCCACTCCTTGGCATCTTCCGGCGGATCTTTCTGCTCGGCAATATTCGGCCACACTTCGGAGAGTTCGGCATTCAGCTCGATGAACGGCTGTTGGCCTTCGGGCAGCTCGTCCTCCGAGAAGATCGCTTCCGCAGGGCATTCAGGCTCGCACAGGGCGCAGTCGATGCACTCGTCGGGATGGATGACGAGGAAGTTGGGCCCCTCGTAGAAGCAGTCCACCGGGCAGACTTCGACGCAGTCGGTGTATTTGCATTTGATGCAGTTTTCGGTGACGACGAACGTCATGGGTGTTCTCTCCTGATTGACGGCCCGGTCGTGGCCCCTGTCTCGGTCTTTCGCTATCACGATCTTGGCGGATAGGCTTTTTCGAGTTCACCGCTCGCGCAGTGCCGCCGACACTATTCGAATGGCGCCATATTCTAGGCGGCCGGCGCCAGGCCGGGCAAGCGGGCGCTGTGAACATCGAGGAATGGCCTTATAGCTTCCCGTCCCTCGGTATGATTACGCCAGGCTCAGTGTTGATCGCGCCAGGCGTAGAGAAGCTCCAGCGCCGCCCGCGGCGTCAGCGAATCGATGTCCAACGATTCCAGCGCCTCAAGAACCGGATGCGGCGTCGCGGCAAACAGATCCGCCTGCTGTGGCCCGCCGGCCGCGGGGCGGCTGTCGGATGCCGGTGGCAGTGTCGTGGGCTGCTCGAGGCTTGCCAGCTTATCGCGGGCGCGGGCGATGACGTTTTGTGGAACGCCGGCCAGCTGGGCGACCTGCAGGCCGTAGCTCTGGCTGGCCGGACCTTCCTCGACACGGTGCATGAAGACGATGCCGTCCTTATGCTCAGCGGCGGTCAGGTGGACGTTGGCGACCGTTTCCTGCTGCTCGGCCAGCGCGGTCATCTCGAAGTAGTGGGTCGCGAACAGCGTGAAGGCACGCTGCGCGGCCAGGTGCTCGGCACTTGCCCAGGCCAGCGAGAGGCCGTCGAAGGTGCTGGTGCCGCGGCCGATCTCGTCCATCAGTACCAGGCTTTCGGCCGTGGCGTTGTGCAGAATGCTCGCGGTCTCTGTCATCTCCACCATGAACGTGGAGCGGCCACCGGCCAGGTCGTCGCTGGAACCGATTCGGGTGAAGATGCGATCCACCGGACCAATTTCGACGCTGTCGGCGGGCACAAAACTTCCGGTGTGGGCGAGCAGGGCGATCAACGCCGCCTGGCGCATGTAGGTCGACTTGCCGCCCATGTTGGGACCGGTGATGACCAGCATGCGGCGGTCATCGTCGAGAATCAGGTCGTTGGGCACGAACGGATGCTGGCTGACGTGTTCCACCACCGGATGACGGCCGCCGCGGATATTGAATCCGGGTGTTTCCAGCAGATGCGGGCGCACGAATTCCAGATGTTGGGCACGCTCGGCGAAGGCGCAAAGGACGTCCAGCGCTGCCAGCGCGCGGCCGGTGGCCTGGAGAGCGTCGAGTTCGGCGTTGAGCGTGTCGATCAGACTCTCGTACAGCAATTTTTCCCGTGCCAGCGCGCGAGACTTCGCCGATAACGCCTTATCCTCGAATTCTTTGAGTTCGGGAATGATGAAACGCTCCGCGTTTTTCAACGTCTGGCGCCGAATGTAATCGGCCGGAACGTCGCGCGCCTGGGCACGCGGAATTTCGATGTAGTAGCCATGGACGCGGTTGTAGCCGACCTTGAGGCCGGGCAGGCCCGAGCGCTCCCGCTCGCGCAGCTCGAGCTGAATCAGATAGTCGCCTGCGTGTTCGGCCAGGCCACGGTACTCGTCGAGCTCGGCATCGAAGCCTTCGCAAATGACACCGCCCTCGCGGAGCACGACTGGCGGATTGTCCATCAGCGCCCGGGTCAGCGTCTCGGCCAGCTCGGGGTAGGGGCAAATGTGGCGGCCGAGATCGTTCAGCGCGCTCTCGCCTTCGACGCGCTGTAGATCCTGCTGCAGTGTCGGCAGTGCGTTGAGCGCGTCGCGCAGGCGGGCCAGATCCCGGGGACGGGCGCTGCGCAGTGCCACGCGTGCCAGGATACGTTCGACGTCGCCCACGGCGTTGAGCGGCTCGCGAAGCAGTAGATACTGATCGTCGTCGAGCAACAGCTGCACGGCGGCCTGACGCGAGCCGATCTGGGCGCGATCGCGCAATGGCCGGTTGAGCCAGCGTTTGAGCAGTCGCGAACCCATCGGCGTCACGGTCGTGTCGAGTACGCTGGCCAGAGTGTTGTCGCCAGTGCCGCCGAGATTGATATCGATCTCGAGATTGCGCCGGCTGGCGGCATCGATCACTACCGCTTCGTCGCGGCTCTCCACCCCCAGCGCGGCGACGTGGGGCAGGCGGGAGCGCTGGGTGTCGCGGGCATAGTCGATCAGCACGCCGGCGGCGATCAGTGCGGTTTCGAGATGCGTACAGCCAAAACCGCGAAGATCGGCGACCTCGAACTGATCGCACAGCAGCCGACTGGCCGTCTCCAGGTCGAAATGCCAGTCGTTCTGACGCCGCAGCCCAGATCGCTCGGCGAGCGCCGACGGCAGATCCAGGCTCTCGGCCGCCAACAGCTCCGCCGGCTGCAAGCGGTGAACTTCGGCCAGCATGTCGGCTTCGGTGTCGACCTCCAGCACATTGAAGCGGCCACTGGACAGTTCGAGCCAGGCGATACCCCAGCGTTCGCCGGCGCTGTGGAGCGATACGAGAAGGTTGTCGCGGCTGGCATCCAGCAAGGCTTCGTCCAGCAATGTGCCCGGCGTGACGATGCGCACGACGCGGCGTTCCACCGGGCCCTTGGATGTGGCGGGATCGCCGATCTGCTCGCAGATGGCCACCGACTGGCCGGACTTTACCAGGCGGGCCAGATAGGACTCGGCGCTGTGATAGGGGATGCCTGCCATGGGGATCGGCTTGCCCGCCGACTGCCCTCGTGCGGTCAGCGTGATATCCAGCAGCTGCGAGGCGCGCTTGGCATCTTCGAAGAACAGCTCGTAGAAATCGCCCATCCGGTAGAAGAGCAACACGTCGGGATGCTCGCGCTTGATCTTGAGGTATTGCGCCATCATCGGCGTGTGCTGGGCACTCTTGCTGGAAGCCGCGTCCTGCATGATATCTCGGTAAGCTCCGTCGATTCTGGGGGTGCCGATGACACATCGGCGTGCCGGATGCTGCGATGAGCGGCAAGGTTACCACGCAGGGCCTGCGCCCAGCACGGCGTGACGCGAAGGATGTGCTTGTCTCGTTCACCCATGGCGATCATCATCGCCTTAGAAGGGATCATGCCTCAGGTCTAGTGATTTCAACCTGAGTACCCGTCCATAACTCGTTACAGTGTTGAAAACCGGCTTCCGAGGACTCCCAAATGGCCCGGTTGGTGCTCAACCATCTTAGCGATTCCACCTATCGGTTACTGGCGATCGAGGCCAATAAGCGTAACGTCAATCTCAGCGAACTGGCCGTGGTGCTGCTGGAAATTGCGGTCGCCGAGCTGGCCGCTCGTCATCCGGCCGTGCTGCCATCGCCGAACGGGGGCTCCCCCGATTCGAATTGAGGCGGTCAACATTGTCTCGTTCCAACCCTCATCTCACTATCGTCATCTTTACCGCCGTCGTCGGCTCGTAACGGCGCGTGCGCCCTCGGTGGGCGTCGATTAAAGCGCGGCGTTGCATCAGTGCCGATTCCTCGCATACTGGATGACACTCGATTTTCCATCAGTATCGAGCTCGCGGTTCGCCTCCCCCCGGATCGTTGTGGGATGCGCTGTGTCATTCGCCCATCAAGGAGAGCCACGTATGACAGATTCCATGCCCCCCGACGTTGAGCGCAGCATCGAAACACTGTCTCGGCGCTTGGGCCAGGCCTGTCTGGCTCGGGGCATTCGAGTGACGACGGCGGAATCCTGCACCGGCGGGGGGGTCGCCAATGCGATCACCGCGATTGCCGGTAGCTCCGCCTATTTCGAAACCGGTTACGTGACCTACGCCAACGTCGCCAAGCAGCGGTTGTTGGGGGTATCAGGTGCTACGCTGGACGCTCACGGCGCCGTCAGTGAGGCGACCGTGCGCGAAATGGTCGTCGGCGCCTGTCGCGATAGCGGGGCGGAGCTGGGCATTTCAGTAAGTGGCGTTGCCGGCCCAGGTGGCGGAAGTCCCGATAAGCCGGTGGGGACGGTGTGGTTTGCCTGGGGTGATGAACATCGCCAGCGTGTGAGATGCCACCATCTGCCTGGAGACCGCCAAAGCGTGCGCGATCTGGCCGTTTCAATAGCACTTGCCGGGTTGATCGAATCGTTGCAAGAAAACGACGTTGATGCCTAGTCCGCGTTAGATGGGGGCCCCGCTCATGGCTTTCCCCGGGGACATGCTTGAAAATCTTTGATCGGGGATAGGCGCGCAAGCTTTTTTTCGCCATACTACTGTCTAACCATACAGTGCATGACAGATGGTGCATGACAAATCAGTACGCGAGCCGAACGCCGTGAATGGCGTTACCCCGACTCACTCTGCGCATTCATAGGAGACGTTCATGGCACAGGACGAAAACCGCAGCAAGGCACTCAATGCGGCTCTGTCACAGATCGATCGCCAATTCGGCAAAGGCACCGTGATGCGTCTGGGTGATACCCCGCGTACCGCGATTCCGGTGGTGTCGACGGGTTCTCTGGGGCTGGATATCGCGCTGGGTGTTGGCGGGCTGCCTTACGGCCGTGTCGTCGAGATCTTCGGGCCTGAATCCTCGGGCAAGACCACGCTGACGCTGTCGGTCATCGCTCAGGCTCAGAAGGATGGCAAAACCTGTGCCTTCGTCGATGCCGAGCACGCACTCGATCCGAGCTACGCCGAGAAGTTGGGCGTCGATCTCGATGAGCTGTTGGTCTCACAGCCCGACACTGGCGAGCAGGCGCTCGAGATCTGCGACATGCTGGTGCGCTCTGGTGGCGTTGACGTCATCATCATCGACTCCGTCGCGGCGCTGACGCCGCGTGCCGAGATCGAAGGCGAGATGGGCGACTCCCACGTCGGCCTGCAAGCGCGTCTGATGTCTCAGGCACTGCGCAAGATTACCGGCAACATCAAGAACGCCAACTGCATGGTGGTGTTCATCAACCAGATTCGCATGAAGATCGGCGTGATGTTCGGCAGCCCCGAAACCACCACTGGCGGTAACGCGCTGAAGTTCTATTCCAGCGTGCGCCTCGACATTCGGCGTATCGGCGCGGTCAAGCAGGGTGACGAGGTGACCGGCAACGAAACTCGGGTCAAGGTGGTCAAGAACAAGGTGGCACCGCCGTTCCGTCAATCCGAGTTTCAGATCCTTTATGGAAAAGGTATCTACCACGCCGGTGAGGTGATCGACCTTGGTGTGCAGTGCAATTTGGTCGACAAGGCCGGCGCCTGGTACAGCTACAAGGGCAGCAAGATCGGTCAGGGCAAGGCTAATGCCGCTCAATATCTCGAAGAGCATCCCGAGATCATGACCGAAATCGAAACGCAGATTCGGGCCCAACTGCTCGCCGTGCCGGAGACCAAGGAAAAGAAAGCACCCGAAGCTGCCGTCGCCGAGAGCGATGACGCCAGCGACACGCTGCTGTAAACCAGCAGACGGTTGTCTTCGATGTTGGATCGTGACAATGGCACTCCCCGCCGGGGGACTTCCACACAGGACGCTTCTCCCCGGAACGTTCCTGCCCGAGACATAGCCATTCAATTTCTGGCTCGTCGCGAGTATTCTCGCGTCGAGCTGGAAAGCCGGATGCGTTCAAAAGGGGTGGAAAACGAAGAGATTCGCACCACTCTGGATGACCTGGCTCGCGCCGATCTTCAATCCGATGCGCGCTTCGCCGAGGTGTTCGTGCGCTCGCGTGTTGCGCGGGGGCAGGGGCCGGTCAAGATTCGAGTCGATCTGGGGCAGCGCGGGATCTCCGAGCCTCTGATGGTGCTTGCCTTCGAAACGGAATCCCCGGATTGGCAGGCGTTGGCCTGTCAGGCGCTGGCCAAGCGATTCGACGACCCTGGTGCCACGCCTCGCGAACGGGCCAAGCGCGAGCGCTTTCTTGCAGGTCGCGGGTTCGAGTTCGACCACGTTCGCCATGCCATGGCTTATGCCTGGTAGGATGAGGCGTGATATCGAGACTCAGACGCTCAACGCGCTCGACCTTTCTTTCCTTGTCTGTCCTTTCCTTCCTCGCTTATATCTAGCTTTGCATGATCGCCAGGATCGCCGAATTTTAGCGACAGCGGTGTCGCACTCGACAGACTATCGGCCGACCACGTTATACTAATGCGCTTTGCGATGGCCGGAGAGGTGCTCATGGCGCCTTTCCGATGCCGAATTTTGCGTCGCCACGTGGTCTGCTAGCCGCCGTGGGCGCGCCTATCGCCACGGATTGTTTATGAAAAGTGCAGATATCAGACAGGCTTTCCTGAGCTACTTCGAGGAGCGCGGACACACCATCGTGCCTTCCGCCTCTCTGGTGCCGGAAAACGACCCGACGCTCCTCTTCACCAACGCCGGTATGGTGCCGTTC
Organism: Salinicola halimionae; assembly: GCF_003206065.1. Lineage (GTDB taxonomy): Bacteria > Pseudomonadota > Gammaproteobacteria > Pseudomonadales > Halomonadaceae > Salinicola > Salinicola halimionae. The sequence goes on from NZ_PZJQ01000005.1 coordinate 435,240, forward strand.
AAGGACGCGTTTCTTGGCCGGGATCAGCGCCCGTACGTGCGCGCCACCTCGGCGCAACGCTGCGTGCGCGCCGGTGGCAAGCACAACGACCTGGATAACGTCGGCTACACGGCCCGTCATCACACATTCTTCGAGATGATGGGGAACTTCAGCTTCGGCGACTATTTCAAGGCCGACGCGATCCGCTATGCATGGTCTTTCATTACCGACGTACTGGGTTTGCCCAAGGATAGGCTCTGGGTCACGGTCCACATCAGTGACGATGAAGCGGCCAGAATCTGGGTCGACGACATCGGCGTCGATCCGGCGCGGCTATCCCGTCTGGACGAGGACAACTTCTGGCAGATGGGCGATACCGGCCCCTGCGGACCATGCTCGGAGATCTTCTACGATCACGGTCCCGAGGTCTGGGGTGGTCCGCCAGGAAGTCCGGAAGAGGATGGTGATCGCTATATCGAAGTGTGGAACCTCGTTTTCATGCAGTTCGATCGCGACGCGTCCGGCAAGATGAACCCGCTGCCCAAGCCCTCGATCGACACTGGCATGGGGCTGGAGCGCATGGCTGCCGTGATGCAGGGCGTGCATTCCAATTACGAGATCGATCTATTCCAGAATCTGCTGCTGGCGGCTGCCGAGGTAACCGGCCACGACGATATCAGGACGCCGTCACTGCGCGTGATCGCCGATCATATCCGTTCCTGCGCCTTCCTGATCGTCGACGGCGTGCTGCCCTCCAATGAGGGACGTGGCTACGTGCTGCGCCGCATCATTCGCCGCGCCGTGCGTCACGGTCACAAGCTCGGCGCCACCGAGCCGTTTTTCCACAAGCTGGTAGCGGCGCTCGACGCCGAGATGGGCGAAGCCTATCCCGAGCTGCGTCAGGCGCGTGAGCAGATCGAGCGTGTATTATTGAAGGAAGAGCAGCAGTTCGCCCGCACGCTGGATCACGGTATGGGCCTGCTCGAGGAAGCACTTTCTACGCTCGAGGGCGATGTGCTGCCGGGCGAGACGATCTTCAAGCTCTACGATACCTACGGCTTCCCCTATGACCTTACCGCGGACGTCTGTCGTGAGCGTGGGGTGACGCTCGACGAAGCCGGATTCGAGCGTGAGCTGGAAGCGCAGCGCCAGCGTGCGCGTGCTGCCAGCCAGTTCGGCAGTGACTACAGCGCTGCCCTCGAGCTCGAGGGCAGCACCGAGTTTACCGGTTACGATCGTCTCGAGGATTCGTCGACGGTGATGGCGATCGTCGACGAAGCGGGCAATGCTCGCGAGTCGCTCGAGGAAGGTCAGAAGGGCGTCGTGGTGCTGGATCGCACGCCGTTCTATGCCGAATCGGGCGGCCAGGTGGGTGACACCGGGTATCTCCAGGCCGGTACCGGTCGCTTTCAGGTCACCAACACCCGCAAGCAGGCCGGACATCACTTGCATGAAGGCGTATCGGTCGACGGTCGTCTGGCCGTTGGCGAACGCCTCGTGCCACAAGTGGATCCGTCTTTGCGTCAGGCGACGATGCGCAACCATTCGGCAACGCACCTGATGCATGAAGCGCTGCGTCTGACGCTTGGCGATCACGTGCAGCAGAAGGGCTCGTTGGTGAGCGCCGAGCGACTGCGCTTCGACTTCAGCCATTTCGAACCGGTTACGCCAGATCAACTGGCGCAGGTCGAGCGTATCGTCAATGCTCAGATCATGGCCAACGCGCCGACCCAAACCGAGCTGATGACGCTCGATGAGGCGAAGGCCAAGGGCGCGCGTGCGTTGTTCGAGGCCAAGTATGCCGACAGCGTTCGCGTATTGACGATCGGCAGCGACGATTTTTCGATCGAGCTTTGTGGTGGTACCCACGTGGCGCGTAGTGGCGATATCGGGCCTTTCCATATCGTCGCCGAGTCGGGCACCGCAGCCGGCGTGCGTCGTATCGAGGCGGTCACCGGTGATGGAGCTCTGGCCTGGTTCGATGCCCAGGAGCGCGAGCTGAACGCCGTCGGCGAGCGGCTGAAGGCGAAGCCGGATCAGGTCGTCGAGCGTCTGGACGCCGTTCTCGAGCGTCAACGGTCACTGGAAAAGGAGCTCGAGCGGCTCAAGGCCAAGCTGGCGAGCGCGGCCGGTAACGACCTGTTGGCCGAGGCCCAGGATATCGCCGGTATTCGAGTGCTGGCGACCCAGCTCGAGGGCATCTCGGGTAAGGAGCTACGGGGTCTGCATGATCAGCTCAAGCAGAAGCTGGGCTCCGGGGTGCTGGTGCTGGCGACGGCCCAGGATGGCAAGGTCAGCCTGATCGCCGGGGTCACCGACGATCTGACCGCCAGGGTCAAGGCTGGCGAGCTGGTCAACCATGTCGCCGCGCAGGTAGGCGGCAAGGGCGGCGGGCGCCCTGACATGGCGCAAGCGGGCGGTAGCGATCCGTCGCAGCTGCCGGCGGCGCTGGAAGGCGTGCCGGCCTGGGTCGCGCAGAAACTGAGCTAAGACTAAGAGACGCTCGGCTAAATGCATTCACGTCCGGCGTTCGCGCCGGTCGCCAACGCTAGGGAGCGATAAGCAGACTCATGGCGCTATACGTACAGAAGTTCGGAGGCACATCGGTCGGCTCGGTCGAGCGGATCAAAGCGGTGGCCGAAAAGGTCAAACGCGATCGGGATGCAGGCCATCAAGTCGTGGTCGTGTTATCGGCGATGAGCGGGGAAACCAACCGTCTCATCGGCCTGGCCAGTCAGATCAACGAAGATCCGACGCCACGCGAGATGGACATGCTGGTCTCGACCGGCGAGCAGGTCACCATTTCTCTGCTCGCCATGGCTCTGCACCAGTTGGGCGTGCCGGCGACGTCGTATACCGGCGCCCAGGTGGGCATTCGTACCGATAGCGCGCACACCAAAGCGAGGATCCAGCGGATCGAGACCGATGAGATCCAGGAAGATCTGGACGATGGTCAGGTCGTGGTGGTCGCGGGCTTTCAGGGTGTCGACGAAGAAGGCAACATCACCACCCTGGGGCGTGGCGGTTCGGATACGACCGGTGTTGCCTTGGCCGCGGCCCTGAATGCCGACGAATGCCAGATCTATACCGACGTCGACGGTGTCTACACCACCGATCCACGGGTCTGTTCCAAGGCACGGCGTCTGGAGAAAATCACCGTCGAAGAAATGCTGGAACTGGCGAGTCTCGGCTCCAAGGTACTGCAGATTCGTGCCGTGGAATTCGCTGGCAAATACAACGTACCGCTACGCGTGCTCTCGAGTTTCGAGGAAGGGCCGGGCACGCTGATCGTCGCAGACGAGGAATTCGAATCGATGGAAGAACCGCTGATCTCCGGTATCGCCTTCACGGCGAATGAAGCCAAGCTGACGCTGCTCAACACGCCTGACGTACCTGGCGTCGCCTCGCGAATTCTGGGGCCGATCGCCGATGCCAACATCGAAGTCGACATGATCGTGCAGAATGTGGCGCCTGCCGGTGACTACACCGATTTCACCTTCACGGTGGCCAAGGGCGACTACAAGCAGACCATGCGCATTCTGCAGAACGACGTCATCCCGGCGCTGGGCGGAGGCGATCTACGCGGTGACGAGAACATTGCCAAGGTCTCGCTGGTCGGTGTCGGTATGCGCTCCCACGCGGGTGTGGCTTCCAGGATGTTCCGCGTGCTAGCCGAAGAAAACATCAACATTCGCATGGTGTCCACCTCCGAGATCAAGATCTCCGTGGTGATCGACGAGAAGGCGATGGAGCTGGCCGTACGCGCACTGCATACCGCTTTTGGTCTCGATAAAGACAGTATTCAAAGCGAATAATCGAATAACACCTTCAACAATGTCTCAAGCGTTCTACGCTTAGGGGGAGTTGGAGAGCGGTGGCGGAAAACACACGCTCTTTCAACGACGCCGCGGGTTTTCATGGAAGGCGTCATTGGCCTAATGGTCTGTATGACGCATAATCGCTGCTCGGGTAGGAGGTCTGCTCTGCAGGCGGCCCGAGAGCGTGACCCGAGAATGGAAGAAGGCTCTGAGAAGGAGATCAGATAATGCTCATCCTGACCCGACGAGTGGGAGAGACCCTCATGATCGGTGACGACATTACCGTCACGGTTTTGGGAGTGAAAGGGAATCAGGTGCGTATTGGCGTGAATGCGCCCAAGGATGTGGCTGTCCATCGTGAAGAGATCTATCAGCGTATTCAGCGCGAGAAATCCGAAGATGAAGACGGCGGTCCCGGCGCATGAGTGCTGGATAGGCGCTTTGATACCGTCTGAGCTGGTGAAGTCGTCCCCTTTATCGGCTCGGGCTATTCTGAAGACCTTCTTCGCTCGCGTGTCTTCGCCCGCTGACCTCTGCCTCTCGGTAACTTATTCATCCTCTAAGGTTTTTCACGAAAAAAGTTTAGTCTTCGGCTGGACAATACTCAGCGGAATCGGTAATCTACGCGCCGTGCTGATCGGGAGAGGTGGCCGAGTGGCTGAAGGCGCTCCCCTGCTAAGGGAGTATAGGGTTTATAGCCCTATCGAGGGTTCGAATCCCTCCCTCTCCGCCATTTTCGAGAAATCGGAAATTACGATCGACACCGCGTGAAAGAGTTTGTGGATCAAGCGCCCGTAGCTCAGCTGGATAGAGTACCTGACTACGAATCAGGGGGTCGGAGGTTCGAATCCTCCCGGGCGCACCACCGCTACTGACGAATCAGTCTGGTAGGGTAGTTCCACACTAGCAGCGTCTTTTCACAAGAATTAGCGCCCGTAGCTCAGCTGGATAGAGTACCTGACTACGAATCAGGGGGTCGGAGGTTCGAATCCTCCCGGGCGCACCATAAAGTCAAAAACCCCTGCACTTACTAGTGCGGGGGTTTTTGTTTGTCTGGCATTTGCCCGGGATTCTTCGCTCGATGCGTGCAACATGCGAAGCCGCTTTGCGTTGCGAGCCTAAATGCCAGTTTGAGCTATGCTGGTTTGAGTGATGCTGGTTTGATTAGTGCCAGAGTTTGTCCCACACCAGAGTTTGACCGCTGCCGATGAAGAGGCCTGCTAGATCGCTCTCGAGACGGGGCGAGCCGATGACGAGCCCGGCTCGGAAGCACTCAATCCCATCAAAAAGGGGAGCAGTGCGGTTTCCCGGCGTAGTGCCATGAAGCGCGATGCTGCCTCGGGGTCGCGCCCTCGCATGATGTTCAGCCACTGCTTCAGCAGTGACACGATCACCTTATCCGGCATTCCCGCCAGGCGCTTGGCCTCGGCGTATCGGCATAACATGTCGCTGCGTGCCGACCACGGTGTGGCCAATAGACGTTCGCCGCCCGAAAACTGCCAATGACGAATGCGCCTTGCGAGCCATGGGTCTGCCAGCATCCCCCGCCCCAGCATGACATCACGGCAGCCCGAGAGCGTGCGCGCCTTCCAGTAATCCTCCAGCGACCAGATATCGCCGTTAGCCACTACCGGCACGCTGACCGCGGCACGGATACGGGCGATCCACTCCCAGTGGGCCGGGGGGCGATAGCTCTCGCGGCGCGTTCGGGCGTGAACGACCAGCTCGTCAGCGCCACCGGCTTCGGCGGCCTGCGCGCAGGCCAGCGCCAGCTGCTTGTCGTCGAAGCCGAGCCGCAGCTTGGCGTTGACCGTGACGCCGGCTCGATGACCCACGTCTGCGACAGCCGCGACGACGGCATGTACGCGTATCGGCGTGCGCAGCAGTGACGCACCGCCATCGTGGCGATTGACGGTCTTGGCTGGACAGCCGAAGTTGAGATCGAGGCGTGTTGCCCCCTGGGCGATGGCCTGCTCGGCATTGGCGGCCAACGCCTCGGGGTCAGAGCCTAGCAGTTGTAACGTGACTGGCGTGGAGGAGGGAGTGACCGGTCCGAAGGCTGCTGCGGTCGCCAACTCCGGGCAGTGACGCAGAAATACTCGCGGCGGCAATTTTGCATCGACGACACGCACGAATTCGGTGACGCACCAGTCAAGTGCGCCGTCCTCGCTCAGCAGCGCACGGGTATCCGCATCGATGACGCCCTCCATCGGCGCCAGGCCGAGCCGGCCCGCTACAGCCGAGGGCGACTGAGAGAATGACGTGTTGGAAAAAGGGCTGCCTGAATAGGAGAGAGACTGTGCCATGCGACCTCCGGCTGATCGGCCGCCACGCTAGCACACCTCTCGCCGAGGGCGCATGAAAAGATGAGCGGCGCCCAGGCGGGCCGACCGCTCGTCCCGCCGTTCATCAAATGCTGGCGCGCGCCGCAGCCCGTTGGCGGAGAATGCGTCGGACGGTAAATGCTACGGATAGCACGGCGAGGATCAGTAGCCCGGCCGAGATTGGTCGTGTCAGAAACAGCGTCCAGTGTTCGTCGGCCATCAGCGCTCGGCGCAGATTGGTCTCGGCGATCGGCCCAAGAATCACGCCCAGTACCAACGGGGCCAGCGGATAGTCGAGTTTGGCCAGCAGATAGCCCACCAGGCCAACGCCAATCAACAGATAGAGATCGGTGACACGGTTGTTGAGGGCCAGTGCACCGACCGCACAGCAGACCAGCACCACCGGTACGATGATCGACTTGGGAATCTCGGTGATCCGTAGAAACCAGCGCATGCTGATCAGGCAGAAGGCGAGCACCATGGCTGCTGCCAGAAACATGGCCAGGAACATGCCGTAGACCAGGTCGGCGTTGTCCATGATCAAGCGGGGTCCGACGCTGACGCCTTGCACCATCAAGGCCGCCATCAGCACGGCGTCGACCGCACTGCCGGGAATGCCCAACGCGATCATCGGAATCAGACCGCCGCCGGCCGTCGCGGAATTCCCCGATTCCGAGGCCACCACGCCGTCGGCGATACCGGTACCGAAGCGTTCCGGGGTCTTCGAGGCGCGTTTGGCCTGATCGTAGGCGATCAGGTTGGCGATGCTACCGCCGGCACCGGGTACGGCACCGATGACCACGCCCAGCATCGACGATCGGAGCAAATTTCCAGGACGGCTCAGCACTTCACGCATTACCGCGAACGGTCGAAATTGTATCTTGCCGCTCACCAGGGCCTTCCCCTGGTGTAGTTCTGCCGGATTCTCGACTTCGCTGGCGAGCTGGCTGACCGCAAAGATGCCGATCAGCACCACCAGGAACGGGATACCGGCCGCCAGCACGTCGACACCGAAAGTGAAGCGGGGCACGCCCATCATCGGATCCTGGCCCACCGTGGCGATGAAAAGCCCCAGCAGGCTCATCATCAATCCCTTGAGGATCGACTTGCCGACGAGGCTCGCCACCACGGTAACGGCGAACAGGATCAGCGAAAAATACTCCCATGGGCCGAGTTTGACCGCGATCATTGCCAGCGGCGGGGCGGCGACGATCAGCACCACGGCGCTGATCAATGCGCCGAAGAACGAGGCCCAGATGCCCAGCGCCAGCGCACGCCCGGGTTCACCTTTGCGTGCCATCGGATAGGCATCGAAGGTGGTCGCTACCGCCGAAGGCGTACCGGGAATACCCAGCAGCGCGGCGCTGATCAGACCGCCCGAGCCCCCGCCGACATAGACGGCGAGCATCGTCGCCACGCCTTGCAGCGGTGGCATGGTAAAGGTGACCGGCAGTGTCAGCACGATCGCCATGGTAATCGTGAAGCCGGGAATGGCGGCAGCCACGACGCCTGCCACGACCCCAATCATCATGCTGACGAGGGTCGCCAGCGAAAACAGTTGTTCGACACTGCTGAGCAGCGCATCGGTCATCGGCATGGGAAATTCTCTCGTCCCGTTGGTCTTGTTTGAGTGGGGCTATCGATTTTTCGGGCTGTCGATTTTTCAGGCTGTCGGTTCCGGGCTACCAGAGGCGTCCCGGGGGTAGCGAAATCAGGAACACGTGGCTGAACAGCATATGGAGGCCAAGACCGAAGACCACGGCGATGATCGCGGCAATCAGCAGTCGGCGACCGCGGCGAGCCCCCAGGATGAACTGGACGGCGAGCAGGAACAGCAATGACGCCATCGCAAATCCGATCCATGGCATGAGTAGCGCATAGACAGAAAAGGCTGCCAGCGTCGCGAAGGCCAGACGCCGCTGCAGGAACCACTGTTTCGCCCCGACACTGGCGACCGAGTCGGTCACACGCAGTGCCGTCATCGACTGCACCATGATCGCCAGATTGAAGATCACTAGAGTCCCCAGGATCAGCCGAGGAAACGAGCCTGCACCCAAGGGCTCCCATACCGATGAGGGCAGGTCACCAGCCTGAATGAACAGACCAACGAACAAGGCGGCCAATGCGGCGTTGAAAATGAGGTTGGCGAGCGCCTTGCCGCGCTCGCTGCTGGCCTCCCGCACAGGGCGGGAGACCATCTCGGGGTTGTCGTTCATCGCGCCAGCTTGCCGGAGAGGCGCTTGATCGTTGCATCGATGTCAGCGAGATAATCGGCATAGGCCTGCGGGCCCATGAAATCGACTTCGGCGCCGGCCTTGTTGACCCGTTTGATGAACTCCGGATCCTTGGACATCGTCTTGAAGCTATTGGCCAGCGTCTCTATCTTGGCCGGATCGATCCCCTTGGGAGCGACGATGCCGCGATTGATACTCAGATTGAGATTGTCGTAGCCCAGTTCCTGGAAGGTCGGCACGTCGGGCGTCTGCTTGAGGCGCTCTTTGCTGCCTACGGCGAGGAAGCGCAGGTCGCCATTCTTGACGAACTCCAGGCTCGATGAGATGTCACCGATCGAGGCATCGATGTGACCGCCGACCAGAGCACGAATGCGAGCACCGGTGCCCTCGAAGCCGACATACCGGAACTGGCCACCAATGGCGTCCTCGATCATTGCTGCGTGAACGTGGGGAATGCCGCCGAGCGTTGCGCCAACGCGAATTTCACCCGGATGCGCTTTGGCATATTCGGCGAAATCCTCGAAGGTCTTCCAGTCGCTATCGGCGTTGACCACCAGATATTGGGGCGAGGACGCCAGCGACGCGATCGGCTGGAAATCATCCCAGTTGAGTGTTGTCAGCCCGGTGGCGTTGGAGGCCATCAAGCCCTCGTGGATCTGGCCCACGGTATAGCCATCGGGGTCTTTCTGCGCGAGCTCCTTGAGACCGATAGTCCCGCTGACGCCGGGCATGTTCATCACCGGCATCGGTTGGCCGATGTATTCCTCGGCCGAGTTGGAAATGATGCGCATCAGGGCATCGCTGCCGCCGCCCGGCGACCACGGTACGATGAATTCGATGGCGTGATCGGGGTATTCGTCGGCTTGTGCTATCTGGCTGGTCGCAAGGCCGGTAGCGCCGAGCCCCAGGGTCAGAGAGGCGATCGCGCCGCTGGAGGCGAGCATTCGACCCAATTTTCCATGGGTGGCATTGTGGAGTACGTCGTAGAACATGAGTTGTCCTTATTGATTTGTTGGTTTGACGTCGTATCGTCTGTCTTCGGATCGTTATCTTTCTTGGGGTGCTGCTTTTTCGGCTCGGGTGGTGTCCCACCACTCATCCGAGCAGAAATCCGCCATAGGCCAGGCCCACGAGGACGGCCCATATCGGGTGGAGCTTGAGTCGCCATAGCATCACACTGGCAATCGCACCGAGGATCACGGTGTGAATCCAGCCAGCGCCATCAACGCCCTCGCTGAAAAACGACCAGGTGAGATAGCCCATCAGCACCATGATCACCGGTCTGACCCACTGGCTCATCGATTTGACCTTGATCGAATCCCGGTAGCGATACAGTGCCCCCAGCGCCACCAGCATCAGTATCAGCGAGGGGGCAACGGTGGCGAACGTGGCCACCAGCCCGCCGCCGATGCCGGCGACGTCGTAGCCGATGTAGCCGGCCATCTTGGTGGCGATGGGGCTAGGCAGGGTATTGCCCAGCGCCAGCGTCTCAGCGAACTGCTGGGAGGTCATCCAGCCGTAGCGGCCGACGACCTCGTTCTCGACCAGCGGGATGATGGCCGGGCCGCCGCCATAGCCGATGATGTTGGGGACGAAGAACGCCAGGAACAGATCCCAGTAGATCATGACCTGGCCTCCCCGCTGCGCTCGCGCCGCCGCTCGGGGCGCAGCAGCGCGGCGACCAGAATCGCCGCGATCACCAGGCCTGGATGAATGCCCAGCCCGTAGATCAGGCCGCCGGCGACCGCGCCCATGATCAGCGTCGCGATCCAGCCCAGCGCGGCGCGGGATTTCTGAAAGAAGTCCCACGTGAGCTGCGCCATCATTACCATCACCACCGGCACGACACCCTCGCTCATGCCCTGAATCCAGCGTTGATCGCGGTAGCGTGTGAACAATCCCAGCAGCACCACCATCGCCACGATGCACGGCACGATGACCGCCAGCACCGCATTGATGCAGCCTGCTACGCCGCCGACCCGGTAGCCGATGGTGCCAGCCATCTTGGTGGCGATGGGGCCAGGCAGGGTATTGCCGATGGCAAGGACGTCGCCGAAGTCGTCGTCGTTCATCCACTGATAGCGAGTGACCGCCTCGGCGCGAACCAGTGGAATCATCGACGGGCCACCGCCGAATCCGAGCAGGCCGATGCGCAGGAATGCCATGAACAGTTGGCCTTGAACGGCCAATGAGGACGAAGCCATGGGTCAGAGCACCGCGATGCTGGAGTCGGTGCGCGGTTCGGTGCCACCGCAATACACGCCGCTTTGCGGATCGCGGAGGATGATCTGGCCACGACCATAGGCGGTACTGTCCACGGCCATGACGATCTGATGGCCGCGCTCCGCCATGTCGCGGATCACGTGCATCGGATAGCCGGGCTCGATGCCGATCTTGCGGCCGCCCATCCATTGCCAACGCGGCGCATCCAGTGCCGCCTGCGGATTGAGGCCGAAGTCGATCAGGTTCATCGCCACCTGCATGTGACCCTGGGGTTGCATGAAGCCGCCCATCACCCCGAACGGGCCGATAGCCTTTTCATCGCGGGTCAGGAAACCGGGAATGATGGTATGGAAGGTACGCTTGCCGGGGGCCAGCACGTTGACGTGGTCCGCGTCGAGACTGAAGCCGTGACCGCGATTCTGCAGCGAGATGCCGGTATCCGGCACCACCACGCCGGAACCGAAGCCGTGATAGTTGCTCTGGATGTAAGAGACCATGTTGCCTTCGCTGTCGGCGGTGGCGAGGTAGACCGTACCACCGGCCTGTGGCTGACCGGGCTCGGGGTCGATGGCGCGCTCGCCGATCAGGCGGCGGCGGGTGGCGGCATACTCGTCGCTCAACAGCGAGACCACGCTGGTGCGCATGTGCTCGGCCTGGGTGATGTGATGGTGGCCATCGGTATAGGCCAGCTTCATCGATTCCAGCTGACGATGCAGCAGTTGCGGATCGTCGCGAACGGTAACGTCGAACCCTTCCATCATCCGCAATGCCATCAGCGCCACCATGCCCTGACCGTTGGGCGGGATTTCCCACACATCGTAGCCGCGGTAGTTGACCGAGATAGGCTCGACCCATTCGGGACGATAGTCCGCCAGATCGTCGGCGCGAAGATAGCCGCCCGTCGCCTGCGAGAAGGCATCGATCTTCTTCGCCAACTCGCCGCGATAGAAGCTGTCGCAGCAGCTTTCGGCCAGGGCTTCGAGAGTTCGCGCCTGAGCCTCGTTGCGATGGAGTTCGCCGGGACGGGGCGCGTGTCCGTTGGGTGCAAAGGCCTCGAGCCACGGCGCGATGGCCGGGTCGTCGGCCTTGGCGCGGAATTCGATCTCGGCACGCTGCCACAGCTGGCTGATCACCGGAGAAACGGGAAAGCCTTCCCGGGCGATCCGGATCGCCGGCGCCAGCAGAGTGGCGAAATCGAGCTTGCCGTACTGCTTCGAAAGTTCGGCCCAGGCGGCCGGGATGCCGGGCACGGTAACCGGTGTCCAGCCGTGCAGGGGCATCTCGTCGTGACCCGCGGTCTTGACCGCTTCCGGTGTCAGCCGCTTCGGCGCATGTCCGCTGGCATTGAGGCCGTGAAGTTTACCGCCGCCGTCGTTGCCCTCCGCCAGCCACACCAGAGCAAAGGCATCGCCACCGATACCGTTGCCGCTGGGTTCGACCACGGTGAGGACGGCGGCCGTCGCGATCGCGGCATCGATGGCGTTGCCACCCCGAGCCAGCATGTCGCGACCGGCCTGACTGGCCTGTGGCTGCGAGGCTGCAACCATGCCGCGACTGGCATAGGTGGCGCTGCGGCGAGAAGGAAAAGGATTGTTATGATCGAAAGCGAGGGTCATGAGCGGTTCTCGATTTATTCTTGGCCGGTTCGTCGGACGCCGAAGGTCTTGCGTCGAGGAGGTCTTACCGTAAGAAGGTCTTACGGTAAATTTGCGTCAATCGTTTATGATATGAAAAATCGATTTTTTACTATGGCGTCGATCTCTTGTGCAGGTCAAGCCCTGAGTCAGCAAAACACGTTGTCCACGAAGTCGTGATTTCCGCCACTGGAACAGAAGGTCAGGAGTTATGGGAGCCGAGGCATCCACCGCGAGTACGGCCGCCAGCCAGTTGTATGTGGCATTGAAGCGCGACCTGATTAACGGTCGTTTCACTGCCGGTCAGAAACTGGCCATCACCACACTCAAACAGCACTATCAGGTCGGATTGAGCCCCCTGCGCGAGGCGCTCAACCGGCTGGCGGCCTACGGTCTGCTGGAACAGGAAAACCAGCGTGGCTTTCGCGTTCCTGCGCTGGAGCGCGCGGAGCTCGATGATATCGCCGATCTGCGCAGCCGTTTCGAGGGCCAGGCGCTGGAACAGGCGCTCGAGAACGGTGGCGACGAGTGGGAAGCGGGGTTGCTGGCAGCTTTCCATCGGCTCAAGCGCGCCGATGAGGCGCCGGGGCAGCTCGACCATTGGGAACAGATGCATCTGCAGTTCCATCGTCACTTACTCGAACCCTGTGGCTCACCGTGGCTGGTACGGTTCATCGAACAGCTGCACGATCAGTTCGATCGCTATCGCCGCATGGCGCCGGCCAACGACACCGTACGGGCGATTCTCAACGAGCAGCATGGACGCTTGGTCGATCTGGCGTTGGAACGTGATATCACGGCCGCCCGGACGTTGCTCGAGGAGCATATACGGCTCTCTTACGAGGTGGCGCAAAGTGCCTGCCACGAAGAAGTAGCGAAGGCGTAGCGGAGATTAGTGTCGCAAGCGATGCATCGCGCGCCGGATGGCCAGGGGAATCGGATGCAGAATGGCTGCGAGAGTGGCAGGAAGGGCGTGTGAGTCGTGGAGCTCGGGGCTCGGGTCTCAGGATCGAGCGTTCGCGTCGACGCTCAGAGCCTTGCCAGCGCCCCCTTGAGTCGCTGTTCCAGTGCCGTCATCGGGACGCTGTCGTCTGCCGGCCACGCCAGCGTTAGCCGTGCGCCGTGGCTATCGTACTCGGCATCGGTGACGGGGATGTCACGTTCGGTTAGCCAGTGGCGGGCTTCGGCCTCGTTGCTGAAGTCGACCTGGATCGCGACGACACGCCGTTCGGTGAATTCGCGCCGGGGAAGCGTATCCAGCGCCTTGAGCACGGCCTGGGTGTAGGCGCGCACCAGCCCGCCGGTGCCCAGTTTGGTGCCGCCGAAGTAGCGGGTTACCACGGCGCCGATCTGGCCCATGCTGCTGCCTTCCAGCGCCTGGAACATCGGCCGACCTGCGGTGCCGCCCGGCTCCCCGTCATCCGAAAAACCAATGGCGACTTGCTCGCCCGGTGGACCGGCGATGAACGCGGAACAGTGATGGCTGGCATCGGAGTGCGCAGCGCGCGCCTCGCTCAGCAGCGCCTCGAAGGCGGCGATATCGGGGGTGTGAGCGAGCCAGCAGATGAACCGACTCTTCTCGATCTCGACGCTGTTGACGTGGTGCGCTCGCGGCGCCAGATCGGGAATCGGATAGCGCATCAGGCGGCTTGCGGCGGGTTGCGCATCACGCCCATGACCAGACCGAGCACCTGAACGTCTTCGTTTTTCAGAAAGATCGGCGGCATGGTGTCGTTGGCAGGCTGCAGACGAACGCCGGACTTCTCAATGAACAGCTTTTTCAGCGTCACTTCGTGGTTGTTGATCAGCACTACGGCGGTCTCGCCGTTCTCCGCCGATTCATAGCGTTCGATGATGATCACGTCGCCATCGAAGATATTGCTGTCGATCATCGAGTCGCCGCGCACGCGCAGGGCGTAGGTGTTGCGTCGGACCAGCTTCGCTGGAACGTGAACGGTGGCATTGTCGAGGCAGGCTTCCATCGGGAGGCCGGCTGCGACCTGGCCGAGTAACGGGATCTCGACCATGTCGGTCGCGTCGATGGGTTCCCAGTTGCCGTCGATCAGCGGCAGATTCGGCTGGCGCTGTAGATAGCTCGGTGCGGCGTTTGTCATCGTCTTCTCCCGAGGTGGTGGCGCCATCATAGCAAGGCAAGCGCCGGCGACAAGTCGATACCTTACTCCACAGTGATGTTGCGGTCGGCTATTCCGCGACACTGACGCTGGATATCGATCACGCGGTGCCTTAGGCTCTGCCGAAACCTGCTGTGGCGGGCCGCCATGGCAGGCGGCTCGCCGCCGCGTCACCAGGCCCAGGAGCTTCACTGACCGCATGCGCCTCAAGTCCATCAAACTGGCCGGCTTCAAGTCGTTCGTCGATCCGGTCACGGTACCGTTCGACGGCAATATGACCGCCATCGTCGGACCCAACGGCTGCGGTAAATCCAACATCATCGATGCGGTGCGCTGGGTAATGGGCGAGTCCTCCGCCAAGACGCTGCGCGGCGAGTCGATGACCGATGTCATCTTCAATGGCTCCACCGGCCGCTCTCCCATCGGCCAGGCCTCCATCGAACTGGTTTTCGACAATCGCGACGGTGATCTCGGCGGGGCTTATGCCAGCTACAACGAGATCGCGGTCAAGCGCCTGGTCACTCGCGAGGCGCAGTCCAGCTATTTCCTCAACGGCCAGAAATGTCGCCGTCGCGATATCGCCGATATTTTCCTGGGCACCGGCCTCGGGCCGCGCTCCTACGCGATCATCGGTCAGGGCATGATTTCCCGGCTGGTCGAGGCGCGTCCGGAGGAACTGCGCAATACGCTGGAAGAGGCGGCGGGTATCTCCAAGTACAAGGAGCGTCGGCGGGAAACCGAAAATCGTCTGCGGCGTACCCAGGAGAATCTCGAGCGTCTCGACGATATCCGCGAGGAGCTCGACAAGCAGCTCGAACGGCTCAAGCGTCAGGCCGAGGCCGCACGGCGTTATCGCACCTTGAAATCGGAAGAGCATCGCCTGCGCGGCGAGCTGGCGTTGCTGCGGGAACGGGCGTTGCGCAGCCAGCAGCGCGAGGAAGAGACGCGCGTGCGCGACTGCGAAATCCAGGTCGAGCGCGAGATCCTCGGGCAACGTCAATGTGAAACGCGGCTAGTAGAGGACCGCGAAACGCACGACCTCGTGGCCGCCGAACTGGAAACGCATCAGGCCGCGTTCTACCAGACCGGTGCCGACATCGCTCGGCGGGAGCAGTCTCTCGAACATGCCAGGCAGCGCGAACGGCAACTTTCCAGCGACCTCGATAGCGCCCAGCGCGAGCGTGATTCGCTGGCGCAGCTGGTCGAGCAGGATGCGGCGCGCCGTGAAGAGCTGGATGCTCGGCTGGAAACGCTGTTGCCCGACGCCGAGATCGCGGACGAGGCGCTGCTGACGTTGGAAAGTCAGCTCGAGGAGGCTGAAGCGGCGGCGCATGAAGGCCAGCAGCAGTGGGAGGCATTCAGTGAGCGGGATCGGGAAGCCCGCCATCGAGCCGAGCGTGAACAGGAAACGATCCAACGTCTCGATCGCCAGCTCGGAGAGTTGACCCGCGAGCTGGAGCATCGTCGCGAGCAGCGCTCTGAACTGCCGGACGTCAGCGTTCTCGACGCGGAAAGGGAGTCGCTGCAGGAAGCCTTGGCCATCCTCGATGAGCGGCAACAGACGCTGGAAATTCGCCGCGAGGAGCGTTGGCAATCGCGCGAGCACGTCCGAGAAAGCCAAGCCGAAGCACAGGTGACCAGAGATAGCGAGCGTGAGCGACAGCATCGCTGCCAGGGAGAGCTTGCCTCGCTCGAGGCGCTTATCGAGGCGGCGCTGAACGATGACGACGCCAGTCTTGCCGAACATCTCCTCGACCATCCACTGGGCAGTGCTCCGCGAATTGCCGAGCGTCTCGAGGTGGCGGCCGGCTGGGAACGAACGGTGGCCTGGGTGCTGGCTCCCTGGCTCAAGGCGCGTCTGGCAGACCCGGAAATCGCGCGTGAGCCGATGACGTCATTGACGAGCGGTGAACTGCCGGTAGTTTCGGACCACGCACTGGATCACGCACCGGCGGAGTCCTTGGGGGCCAGGGTAAGCGGCGCCGGTGCGCTGTCGACACTGTTATCGTCGATCCAGTGCGTCGATGACCCGGAAGTCGCCTGGCAAATGGCGGCCGACCTGCCCCAAGGTAAGAGCGTGATCACCCGGGATGGGTTGTGGCTGGCGCGAGGCTGGGCCAGGCGCCTTGGGCGAGACGACGCCAACGCGGACAGCGTGTTGCTGCAGCGTCAGCGACGCGACGCCCTGGTCGAAGATCTGGCGAGGCTCGGAACCACGCTGGCCGAGTGTCAGGCACGGATCACCCAATGGCAGTCCGAGATCGATGCCAGCGAAGCGGCGTTGGAAACCCTGCGGCAGGAAGAGCGCGAACTGGCCGAGCAGCGTCAGAGGCAGTCGACCCGGTTGGCGACCCTGGATAGTCGTCTCGAGCATGTTGCCTCGCGTCTGAAGGAGTTCGATACCGAGCAGGCGCAGGGACAGGACCGACACGCGGCCCAGACGCTGGAACTGGAGGAGTCGCGGGAACGTTGGCAGCAGGCGCTCGATCAGGTCGAGGCGAGCAGCGCCGAGCGCGATGCCCGGCAAGCGGCCCGTGAGCAGAGTCAGTCCCGGTTGGCGGAACTTCGTCAGCAACAGCAGCAGGCACGTCAGACGCAGCAGCAGCTGGCCCTGGAGCGCCAGCGTCTCGAGGCACAGCGCGGCGAACTGCAGCAACAGGCAGAGCGAAGTCGAGAGCAACTCTCCAGACTCGCCGAGCGCTGCGAGCTGTTGCGAGAGCAGCGCGAAACCCTGCATGAGCCCGGCGATGAGCAGCGGGAGCGCCTGGAGCAGTTGCTCGAGACGCGATCGCAGCAGGAAGCCGCGCTCAACCAATGCCGGGATCGCGCCAATCAGATCGGCGAGACGCTGCGCCAGACGGAAATGGATCGCCAGCAGCACGAGCGTCAGCTGGAAGGCTTGCGCCAGCGGCTGCAGGAAGCGCGGATGCAGGTGCAGGCGTTGACCCTCAAGGCGGATGCCCAGCGGGAAACGTTGGCAGAGCAGCAACAGGACATTGACTCCCTGCAGGAAAATCTGGATCCCGATGCCACGGAATCTGCCTGGCAGACTCGCCTGGAAGGCGCCGCTGAGCGCATCCGCCGGCTCGGCGCCATCAACCTGGCGGCGATCGAAGAGTACGAACAGCAAGCCGAACGGCGCGATTATCTCGAAGCCCAGCACGCCGAACTGCGCGAGGCGATCGATACGCTGGAGCGTGCTATCAAGCGTATCGATCAAGAGACACGCACCCGTTTCAAGCAGACTTTCGAGCAAGTGAACCAGGGTCTGATGGCACTTTTTCCGCGAGTCTTCGGCGGCGGGGCCGCGTGGTTGACGCTCACGGGGGAGGATTTGCTGGAGACGGGCGTGGCGATCATGGCACGCCCCCCGGGCAAGAAAAACAGCACCATTCATCTGCTTTCCGGGGGAGAAAAAGCGCTGACGGCGTTGTCATTGGTATTTGCCATCTTCCAGCTCAATCCGGCCCCTTTTTGCATGCTCGATGAAGTCGATGCGCCACTCGATGATGCGAACGTGGGGCGCTATGCGAAACTGGTCAAGGAAATGTCCGAGAGCGTTCAGTTCATCTTCATCACGCATAATAAAATTGCGATGGAAGCTGCCGAGCGATTGATGGGAGTGACCATGCAAGAGCCGGGCGTCTCGCGTCTGGTTTCGGTGGGTGTGGATGAAGCCGCATCGATGGTGGAGGCGTCCTGATGTTGTCGAAAATAGCCAAACCGGCTAATGACGTAATAGGATGTCGCCCATGGGATGGAATTGAAGGGTGATTGCTGATGGGCAAAACTTCACTTGACAAAGAAAAAAAGTAGCCCATTTTTGACAAATCACGCTATGCTAGAGCCAACATGCCGTGAGCATGTTGTCCTCTTCCAGCATAGTGGCACCGCGAACAGGCAAGACGACCCATGGAACTAAGAGAGTGGCTGATCATCCTGGGGCTGGTTTTGGTGGCGACCATCGTGATCGATGGCTTCCGTCGCCTTCAGCGCCAACGTCGGGTTCCGCGCCTAGATCAGGCGATCGGAGACAGTGGAACCGACGACGGATCCGAAGTGGATCCGGAACAGGCGGCCCGTGAGGCCGAGGTCAACTGGGAATTGCCCAATGGAGGGGCACGTATCGTACGTCCGGCGACGTTCGAGCGCAGCGGCAATGGCTCGGAGCCGGTCAGGCCTTCCGAACCCAAACGTCAGGAGCGAATTCCGAAAGAGGAGCTGCAGAGCAGCATTCTCGATCGCGGAACGCGGCCCTCGTTTGCCGACATGCAGCACAAGGTCGACGTGCAGCAAAAGGTCAAGAACGCGGTCCGTGCCGGTGCCAAGCGGTTCAGTGATTCGGCTCAGCGGCTGAGTCACAAACGCGAAGACGCCAGGCGCGATGCCGAAGAAGCGCGTGTTCGCGATTCGGAGCACCACGAGAGAGCGCATCAGGAGCCACGCCTGACGCCGCAGGACGCCGAGATCGCCGACGTGCCAACTCGGCTGCAGATCACCACGCTGGTGCCGCGGGATGGTGACTGGGCATCGGAGCAGCGCGAGCCGATTGCGGAAGCTGAATCGGTGCCGTTGGAGTCGGATCGCGAGTCTACCAACGCCGTCGATGATGCGACGCCGGTCACCGCTTCGAGAGAAGATGCCGATGAAGCGCCGCGTCATGATGTGGTGACACAGCATCCGGCTGTCGAACGTGCCAAACGGCATCACGTCAGTGCGGCGCGCGCCCGTGAGACGCTGGCGCATGCCGAGGAAATCATCGTCATCAGCGTGCTGGCGCGGACAGAGGATGGTTTTGACGGTGCCGATCTGCTCAACCTGATGCTGGCGTGTGGATTGCGGTTCAGTGAGATGGGGATTTTCCATCGATACGAGACCGAATCCGACGACAGCGAGCTGCAGTTCTCGATGGTCAACGTGCTCAAGCCGGGTGTCTTCGATCTCGATAACATGCAGGAAATCGTGACGCCGGGCGTCACCTTCCTGATGCCGCTCCCAGGTGCCAACGATACGTCAGCCGCCTTCGAGGCGATGCTGGAAACCGCCATGGTGTTGGTGCGTAATCTCGGTGGCGAGCTCAAGGATGAAAACCACAGCGTGATGACCGCCCAGACGATCGAGTTTGCACGTCAGCGTGTGCAGGAGTTCGAACGCCGCCATCGGTTGCGTCGCTACCAAGCCAATTGATCCGACCACTCGCGGGATCGAGCGACGGGGCCTGACGGCCCCGTCGTCGTTTCCGTCTTCCTCGAACATCGGGCGCTAGGGCAGTCGCGACCGGCTTCCGCTACAATGCTTACCACTTTTTTGCAGCGATCGAATCGAGCGTCATGAGCCAGATCCCCCAAGCGGTCCGCGAGCGGGCCGATGCCCTGCGCCAGCAGTTGGACGATGCCAACTATCATTACTACGTCGAAGACCAGCCGCAGATCCCGGATATCGAATACGACAAGCTGCTGAGTGAGTTGCAGTCACTCGAGGCTGACCATCCCGAGCTGGTGACGCCGGACTCTCCGACGCAGCGAGTCGGCGCGCGGCCGGCAGATCGCTTTCATGAAGTGACGCATGCCGTGCCAATGCTGTCGTTGGACAACGCCTTCAGCGAAGAGGAACTTTCGGCGTTCGTCAAACGGGTGGCCGACAAGCTCGAGAGTGATGCGGAGACCGTCCGGTTTTGCTGCGAGCCCAAGCTTGATGGCCTGGCGGTATCACTGGTCTATGAAAACGGGCAATTGGTCCAGGGTGCGACTCGCGGTGATGGCCGCACCGGCGAGGATGTCACGTTGAATTTGCGCACGCTCCATTCCATCCCCCTCAAGCTGCGCGGCAAGTCGGTACCGCCGCTGATCGAAGTGCGCGGCGAAGTCTATATGCGCCACTCAGGCTTCGAGGCGATGAACGAGCGTGCTCGAGAGCAGGGGGACAAGGTCTTTGCCAATCCGCGTAACGCCGCCGCCGGCAGCCTACGCCAGCTGAATTCCGCGATCGCTGCCAAGCGACCGCTAGAGTTCTGTGCCTATCAGGTTGCCCGGATCGAGGGCGACGACAGCGCCCGATCCCACTCGGATTATCTGGAACGGCTGCGCGAACTGGGCTTCCGCACCAGCCCGCTGCTCAAGGTGGTCGAGGGTGCCCGCGGCGTGGTGGAGTTCTGTCACACATTGGGCGAGCGGCGTGAAGGGCTCGATTACGATATCGACGGCGCGGTACTCAAGATCGACAGTTTGCGCGATCAGCGTGAACTTGGCTTCGTTTCCCGCGCGCCACGCTGGGCCATCGCCTATAAATACCCGGCCCAGGAGCAGACCACGACGCTCAACGACGTCACGTTTCAGGTCGGTCGCGTCGGCACGCTGACGCCGGTCGCCAAGCTGGAGCCGGTGCAGGTGGCCGGGGTGACGGTGTCCAATGCGACGCTGCATAACATGGACGAGATCGAGCGTCTCGGCGTACGTATCGGCGATACCGTGATCGTGCGGCGCGCCGGCGATGTGATCCCTCAGATCGTGGGAATCGTCGAGTCGCAGCGTCCACACGAAACCCGAGCCATCGAGATGCCCGCCGAGTGCCCGGTCTGCGGTTCGCAGATCGAGCGGCTCGAGGGTGAGGTCGCCGCACGGTGTTCCGGCGGCCTTTACTGCCCGGCGCAGCGCAAGGAGGCGTTGAAACACTTCGCCAGCCGCCGCGCGCTGGATATCGACGGTCTCGGCGAGAAGCTGATCGATCTTCTGGTCGAGCGTGAATGGGTCAAGACGCCGGCGGATCTGTTCCGGCTCAGAGCCGAGCGGCTCGCCGAGCTTCCGCGACTGGCAGAGAAATCCGCCAACAACCTCGTGCAGTCGCTCGAAACGGCCAAGCGTACGACGCTGGCGCGTTTCATCTACGCCATCGGGATTCGTGAAGTGGGCGAAGCCACTGCGGCCAGTCTGGCGCGCCATTTCGGCGTACTGCAGGCGCTGCGTGACGCGCCGCTGGAAGCGTTGACGGCGGTTGACGATGTTGGCCCGGTGGTGGCGCATCACATCCATACGTTCTTCCAGCAACCGCATAATCAGGAGACGCTGAACGATCTGCTCGCGGTTGGCGTGACCTGGGAAGAGCAGACGATCGGCGAGCGCCCACAGCCGCTGGACGGGCAGACCTGGGTATTGACCGGCAGTCTCGAAGACATGACTCGCGACGAAGGCAAGGAGCGTCTGCAGGCGCTGGGCGCCAAGGTCGCGGGCAGCGTCTCCAAGAAGACCGCCACCGTCGTTGCCGGACCTGGCGCCGGCAGCAAGCTGGCCAAGGCCGAAGAGCTGGGAGTCGAAGTGATCGACGAAGCAACATTCGTCGAGCGTCTGAAAGAATGGGAGGCATGAGCATGAGCGACCGCTTTATCGAAATTCCGCATCGAATGTTGCCTGCGGAAACGCTGGACGCGCTGCTCGAGACGTTCGTCACGCGTCAGGGCTACGACACCACCGATGTGGCGACGGACATGCACGACTGGGTGCGTGATCTCAAACGCCAGCTGGAACGCGGCGAATTGTTGATCGTGCACGATCTGCAGACCGAGAGTACCGAGGTGATGACGCTGGCGCAGTGGCGTGGATTCGGTCGTGACATCGCCGATGACGAGGAAGAGGGCTGAGAACGCGCGTTCGGCGGATCAGTTGAAGACACGAAAACGGCGCCCCGTNNACGGGGCGCCGTTTTACATGGCCATTCGTTTGGACTGGCCGTGGCTACAGGATCAAGTGAAGAACAGCGGCACCACGATGCTGGAGATCAACAGGATCAGGGCGCCACCCAGGCGTGACGAGATCTGGGCGAACGGCATCAGCTGCATGCGCTTGGCCGCGGAGAGCACGGCGACGTCGCCGGTACCGCCCATGTTGGCCATGCATAGACCTGCGGTGATCGCCGATTCAATCGGGTAGAAGCCGACCAGCCTGCCGACCAGGCCGGCACCGAAGGCCGCGCCGGCGACGACGGCGAGCACGATCAGCACATAGGTGATGGAGATCGCATCGATCACTTGGCCAAGGTCGGTGTAGGCAATGCCGATTCCGAACAGCAGCGCGAAGGTCCAGTTCTTGGCGACGAACTGGAACCACTGTGCCGCAGCATCGTTGACCGATTCCGGAACGATATTGGCGATCTTGAGCACGGCAACCAGAATGATCATCAACGCGTAAGGGTGTAGCGGGATGACGCTACCCAGAATCTCGCCGGCCACGAAGAAGGTGAGGGCGGCGATGACACCGATGCCCAGTTTGGAAAGGTCCGGCTTGCTCTCGCGCTCTTCGATCTCGACGCCCGGCATCATCTGGCCGTTGCCAGTCAGGCTCGGCATACGATTGGCCAATCCGTTGAGCAGGCCGGCGATGATGATCGCGAAGACGTTGCCCAGTGCCAGCGCCGGCACCAGAATCGAAATGTAGTAGCTGGCCGGCTGGCCCAGCAGTTGCTCGTAGATCTGGCTCATCGGTACCGCGCCTGCGCCCATGCCACCGCCCATGATCGGCAACGCGATGACGACCACCGCGTCCTGCGGCGAGAAGCCCATCACCCAGCCGACCGCGACCGCGAACAGTGCCGCGAACAGTACGGCACAGATCAGCGGCAGCGCATAACGAGAGCCGACCTTGACCAGTACCTTGGAATCCATGCCCAGAATGCTGCCGGTGATCAGCGCGGCGATATAGAAATTGAGGAAACCGCCGCCTTTCATGAACTGAGTCACGTTATCGACGACGCTGGTTGGCAACCACTGCACGTAGACCAGTGCCGCGGCACCGAAGATCGCGAGAATGGCGCCGCCACCCAAATAGCTTTTGACGATCGGCAGGCGATCGCCGATAAAGCCCAGTAGCTCGCCGAAGATCATCATCACCAGCAGGGCACCGATCATGCCGGTTGGGATCGTCTCCGTCGCGATGGAGAGAATCAGCACGCCGGTGGCGATGGCAAAAAGCGGTAGCGGAATACCGAAAATCGGTGTCGCTAGCCAGCTGTCTCGACGGCCGGTGTCAGCGTGCGCGGTTTGCGTCACGGTCGAAGTCATGGTTGGCTCCCCAAGGATTCGCGCCCAAAGGGCGGTAAGCGGTATTTTCCGCCCCGATGGGCGGTACGCAGCCGAGGATAGAGGCCTGACGGTGTCGACCAAGTTTTATGAAATTATTAAAGCCTTTATAAACTATTGAAAGAAATGTGTGGCCGGCTCGCATACCCGCATGCCGTGGGGTATACCACCATGGTCTAAATTTGCAGGTGTTCGCGGAGCCAGGGGCGCCGTGCGTCGATGCGTCAGGCGAGGTCGTTCAGGGGTGTCTACAGGGGAGCTGGGGATGGAGTTCGGGGTCGGTCGACGAAAGACGGAATCGGACGGAAATGCTGGTCCGCGATTACGCTCGGGGAGCGTCGGGTGAAGCGTCTGCGTCTCAGTGCCCAGATATTCATTCTGGTCGCCAGCATGATCGTGCTGACGTTGGGCGTGGCGCTGCTGCTGTTCAACCATCAGTTGCGTGCCAACCTGGAAGAGGCTCAGGGCGAGCGTGTCATCGGTCTGGCGGCGGTGCTGGCCGATCGCGATGACGTCCAGGCCGCGCTCGAGGCTCGTCCGATCGTTCACGACCCTGACTCGGCGTTGCGCCAGAAGATCGAGAGGTTGCGCGAACGCCTGGGCGTGGACTTCATTACCGTCATGGATCTCGATCATCTGCGCCTGACGCACCCCGATCGCGACGAAGTCGGGCGATATTTTCGCGGCGGCGACGAAGGTCCCGCCCTGAACGGTAAATCCTACCTTTCGCGCTCCGAGGGCACTTTGGGGGTGAGTATCCGTGGCTTTTCACCGGTGGTCGATGCGCAAGGGGCGGTGATCGGTGCCGTTTCGACCGGTGTCACGCTCAATCGCGTCGGTCTGCTGCTGGCCGAGCGCCGTCAGGGGCTGTTGCTGGGCATCGTGCTGCTGATGCTGGTAGGTGCCGCGAGTGCCTGGTGTCTGGCGCGCTATATCAAGCGGATTTTGTTGGGGTTCGAGCCGCATCAGATATCCCAGTGGGTTCGCGAGCGTCAGGCGATGCTGGCGTCACTGCACGAAGGGGTATTGGCGATCAACGGCGCCGGGCAAGTCACGCTGGTCAACCCTTCGGCCTGTCAATTGCTGAATCCTATGGGGGCGGATGACGGTTCGGGCATTCCGGCATCGACACTGAAAGAGCTTTTCGACAGCGCGATGCCTGCGCTCAATCGCCGATTGACGCTGAATGGCCGGGCGCTGATCGTCAACCGTGTACCAATCCGTGGCGAACGCGGGGCGGGCGGCAGCGTGGTCACGCTGCGAGATCGCAGCGAGGTCAATCGGCTCGCCGAGGAATTGACTGGCGTGAGTCGCTACGCCCAAGCGTTACGTGCCTCCACCCATGAGTTCAAGAATCGATTGCACGTCATCCTGGGGCTGGTGCAACTACGCGATCTGGGACGGCTGGAACGCTATCTGCGCGAGCTCGACGATACCCTGATCGCTCCGGCAGCGGCGCGGATCGCGGGAGTCAGAGATCCCGTTCTCGCAGGCTTTCTGCTGGCCAAGGGGAGCGAGGCCCGCGAACGCCGCGTGGCCTTCGAGATCGAGCTGGAGAGCGAAATTCCGGCACCCGACGACAGCGAGATCCTTCATCTGCTGGTTTCCATCATCGGTAATCTGGTGGAAAACGCCTTCGAAGCCGTCGCTGGTCGCGAATCGCCGCAGGTCAGCCTGACCCTGGGGGTCGATGGTGGTGCGCTGTCGCTGCACG
Source organism: Salinicola halimionae (assembly GCF_003206065.1). Classification (GTDB taxonomy): domain Bacteria; phylum Pseudomonadota; class Gammaproteobacteria; order Pseudomonadales; family Halomonadaceae; genus Salinicola; species Salinicola halimionae. Next base: position 460,365 of record NZ_PZJQ01000005.1, read on the forward strand.
TGTCGGACAACGGCGGCGGCATGGACGATGACCAGCAGCAGCACGCCATCGAGCAGGGCGTCTCTTCCAAGGGCGAAGGGCGCGGGTATGGGCTCGCCATGGTCAAGACCCATATCGAATCGCTGGGGGGCACGCTGGCGCTCTATTCCACGCTGGGGCGTGGCACCCTGGTCGAGGTGACAGTACCCTATGAGATGGTCATAACGCAGGTAACCGATGGAGTGACGTAGTCCATGCGCGTGCTGGTTGTGGAAGATGATCCAATGGTGATGCGTCTCAACGTCGAATTTCTCAATCGCCTCGACGGTGTCAGCCTGGTCGCGCAATGCGAGGACCTGCCGGCGGCAAGAGAGATCCTGGCGCAGGAACCGGTGGATCTGCTGCTGCTCGATGTCTTTCTGCGCGAGCACAACGGCCTGTCGCTGGTGCGCGATCTGCGCCGGCAGGCTCGTGACATCCAGATCGTGTTGATCACCGCGGCTTCGGAGATGGAAACCGTGCGTGAAGCCAAGCATCTGGGCGTCAGCGACTATCTGGTAAAGCCGTTCGAATTCGAACGCTTCAAGGAGGCCCTGGCGCGGTGTCTGGAGACGCATCAGCGCCTCTCACGGCTGCCTGCGCGGGCACATCAGCGAGATCTGGACGCGCTATTCCGAGAGACAACCTCGAGCCAGCCAACACGGCCCGGCGATCTGCCCAAGGGGCTGACGTCGAATTCCCTGTCGCAGGTAGCGAAGGCCGCCGCGGATCAGGGGGCTTCGCCGTTCACCACCGAGGCCATGAGCGAGAATACCGGCATGTCGCGGGTGTCGGTGCGCAAGTATCTCAAGCACCTGGTGGATCGCGGCGTGCTCGAGGAGTCCTTCCACTATGGCCAGATCGGCCGCCCCTCTTTTACCTATCGCTGCCTCGATGGCGACGCGCTGGCCCGGCTGGGCGAGCCCGGTACGTAGATCGATACGTAATCTGGCACGTCGGGCTAGCGCTTCTCCACTTGTCGAGATTCTCCCGAGCGCCTTCTTGGATCGGGTCGATCTGGCGTCAGCGTCCGCGAATCAGGTCGGCGATGATCCGCCGGCCGGGGTGTAGATGATCGACGAGCTCGCGCTCCAGCGGCATCGGCTCGTCATGAATCCGTGAAGCAATCAGCTCGGCGCAAAGCGGCGCACTGGCCATGCCGCGAGAGCCATGAGCCGTACTCACCCACAGCCCGGGATGGTGATGGCCCGGACAGGCGATGGCACGTTTGGCATCCTTGCTCAGCGCGGCGTAGTCACGTCGCCAGCGAGCAACGTCCGGCAGCGGCCCGGCATAGGGCGTCTTGTCCGGGCTGGCGGCGCGAACGCTGGCACGGCCGCTACAGTCATCGGCAGACAGTCCCGAGAAAAGCTCGGCCAGAGCAGGAGCCGTTCGGCCCAGTTCGTCAAGATTGCGTTGGTGGTCCGGCTGGCGAAGGCCGATGTCGTCGTCGTTGGGGGAGAAGGTCGCACCGAAGGTGAGTTTTCCATCGCGAGCCGGCATCACGTAGCCCTCGGCGCAGAGTACCTGCTGCAGCGGCAAACGTCGGGATAGCGACAGCGTGGATATCTGGCCGCGAACGGACTGCAGCGGCAGGCCATCGAGCCAGTCGCGACTGGCGTGACCGGTTGCAAAAACGACCTGATCGACGCTCAACGTCTCCCGGCCGAGCTGCAGCTGCCAGCCGGCTTCCGTCTGGCGTAGCGAATCGAGTTCGGCCAGACGTGTCTCTACGCCGGGCGTCACCGCGAGGTGGCGACACAGCGCTACCGGGTCGACCCAACCGCCCTGATCGTAGTGAAGCGCCGATTGGGTGATATCGATGCCGGCGAGGGCGGTGGCACGCGCCGGATCGCTGGGCGAAACGACCGCTGGCGGCAGGTCGTAGTTTTGCAGGAATCGAGACTGGCGCTCGACATCACGAGCGTCCCCGGCCAGTTGCAGCAACCCGCAATCCGACCACCAGCGCCGCTCCGGGTCGAGCCGAGCCAGCCAGCGCTGCGTATAGAGCAGCGCGGCGAGATAGAACCGGCTCTGGAGATTGCTCTCGATCGCCAGCTTGACGTAAAGCGCAGCCTGAGGATTGCCCGACGCCCCGCCCGCGACATCCGTACGATCGATCAGGGTCACCTGACTGCCGCGTCGGGCCAGCGCGGCGGCGACGCTGGTGCCGGCGATGCCGCCGCCGATGACCGCGACATGCCCGGCGGCGCCGATGGCGGGCGGCTGAAACCACGGCGTGGCGGCTCGAGGGTAGGGTTGGGGTATCTCGTCCCGCTCTCCTCGCAGCATCTCGCGTTTGCGGCCGAATCCCGGCACCTTGCGCCAGCGGAAGCCGGCCGCCGCCAGTCCGCGGCGAACGAAACCGGCACAGGTGAAAGTGGCGAAGGTGGCCTCTGGCCGGCTGGCGATAGCCATGGCAGTGAACAGTTCGGGCCGCCACATATCGGGGTTCTTCGATGGCGCGAAACCATCGAGGAACCAGGCATCGACCTGGCCATCCAGGCCAGACAGACCGTCCGCCGCGTCGCCGAAGTGCAGGTCGAGGGTGACGCGGGCATCCAGTTGCAGGCGATGAACGCCGGCTACGGCTGGCGGCCACTGGGCGATCAACTCAGCCGCCTGACGCGAGAGTTGCGGCCAGCTGCGCCAGGCTCGCTCGAGCGCTTCACGGGTGAGCGGATGCTTCTCGGTCGAAACCAGATGTAGCCTTGCCTCGGCGGCAGCATGCTCTTCGAAGCAGGCCCAGGCGCACAGCATGTTGAGACCGGTGCCGAAGCCGGTTTCGCCGATCGTGAACGGACGCTGATGATGCCAGTCGGCAAAACGCTGTGGCAGGTCGTTGTTGTCGATGAAGACGAAGCGAGACTCATCGCGGCCATCCTGGCGCGAAAAGTAGACGTCGTCATAATCGGTCGAGAAGGGAGTATCCAGGTCGCTATCGTCGGCTCGCCAGTCGAGCTGGGCATGACGAATGGCACGGCGATGAGCAGATAGCGTCTTGGCATCCATGGGTGGCACGCCCGGTCGTTGATGGCCATTGCGTCTGGCGACAACGTGTTGGTTAAAAATCGAACAGTTTCCGCCAGACGACGGCTTGTCGGCCGCAGCCAAAGCCGTCCGCGGGATCTCAACAGTGTTATCCACAGCAAGTGTGCAAAACCGACACGCCGACTGCTGTGGATAACGCCGATCTCGATGTCAATGACGATGGCGAGATCCTGTGGCGCTAGGGAAGCGCTATTAGCGCAACGCCATCAGCGCAGACCTGTCATTGCAGACCTGTCATTGCAGAACTGTCAGGGCAGAACTCGCTTGAACGGTTTGACTCGGACCCGCGAATAGACGCCGGCAGCGACGTAGGGGTCGGCGTCGGCCCAGCGCTGGGCTGCCTCGAGCGATTCGAACTCTGCCACGATCAGGCTGCCACTGAAGCCGGCATCCCCTGGGTTGTCGCTGTCGATGGCGGGGTGCGGGCCGGCCAGAATCAGACGCCCTTGGTCTTTCAACGCCTCCAGCCGTTTCACGTGCTCTGGGCGAACCGAGAGTCGCTTCTCCAGACTGTCATCGATGTCGTCGCTGATAATGGCGTATAGCATCAAGAGCCTTCCTCTGATTGTGATGACGAAAGATGGCGTGCCAGGAACAGGGCTTGCCCGATCACGAACAGCAACGTCAGGCCCAGCATGCCGAAGAGTTTGAAATCGACCCACGTCGCTTCGTCGTAGTAGCTGAAGACATAGACGTTGAGTGCTGCCATGGCGAAGAAGAATAGCACCCAGGCCAGGTTGAGGCGTTGCCACGTGGCTGCCGGAAGCGTCACGGCCTTACCCATCATTCGCTGGGTCAGCGTCTGGCCACCGAATAACGGCGACAGCAGAAAGGCGATGCCGAACAGGGCGTTGATGACGGTTGGCTTCCACTGGATGAAAGCGGGATTATGGAACGCGATCGTGGCTCCGGCCGAGGCGATCACGATGATCGAGGTGATCAGCAGCATCTTCTCGATGCGTCGCTGACGCCACCAGACCATTCCCAACTGGGCCAGGGTGGCCGGAATCAGCACCATCGTCGCCGTAATGATATCGCCGCTGAGGTGATATACGACGAAGAAGATCGCGATGGGCAGGAAATCGAACAACAGTTTCATACGGGCTAGGCCTCCGGCGGGTGGCGAAGGCGCAGACGATTGACCCGGCTCGTCGCGGCCCTCACCATAGTCGGCCTATTCTGACAAAGACGCTGGCTGGCGTCATGCCCATGAGCGTTTTTCCCATCGACGATACCGAGACCTTGTCCACCGTGCTGCCCGAAACGCTGAACGGCATTCGCGGGGTCGATCTGCATCTTCACTCTACCGCGTCCGACGGCAAGCTTTCCCCTACCGAGCTGGCTGATTTATGTCACGCGCGTGGCCTGACGCATGTCGCGCTCACCGATCACGACACGATAGCGGGTGTGGAAGAGGCGCGACAGCAGTGCGCGCGCCATGGTGTCAGCCTGATCTCTGCCGCCGAGCTTTCTTGCCAATGGCGGGGGATCGGTATCCATATCGTTGGGCTATTGCCCCAGGGCGTTTCCCGGGCTTTCGAGTCGGGGCTGGAAATCTTGAGCAGCGCTCGCGAGAAGCGCTCCCGCGAGATTGCCCACCGACTCGAGAAGATCGGACTGCAGGATGGGCTGGCGAAGGCGAGGCTCGAGGCCGGTAGCGAGCGCCCGCTGGGGCGGCCGGACTTTGCCGCAGCGCTGGTCACGGCTGGCCTGGTGCCGGATCGCAAAGCAGCATTCAAGCGTTATCTCGGCACCGGCAAGCGTGGTGATGTCAAGATGCACTGGCCGGAACTGGCCACGGTGGTCGGCTGGATTCGTGACGCCGGTGGCATCGCTGTCGTTGCCCACCCGCTGCGTTACGGTATGACTCGACGCAAGCGCGATCTGCTATTTTCGGCATTCATCGACGCTGGCGGCGAAGCCGCAGAGCTCGTGAGCGGTTATCAGAATCCTGATTCGACCCACGATCTGGCGCGGCAGCTCGACTTCCACGGCCTCTACGGATCGATTGGCAGCGATTTTCACTATCCCGGAGGGCCGCTGTCGCCGGGGACCATCAGCCCGCCACCGCGCGCCCACGTCAAGCCGGTCTGGTGCCACCCCGCCATGCACGGCTTTGCCAACGGCGAATGACGCCACGTCTGTTACTCTCAAGGTTAACGACCACGCGTAACCGATCGTCGACAGGCGTTTCGCAAGAGATGTCAGCAGAGACTTCAGGCCCGGTTTCAGAAGTGATTTGAGGAGAGCGTGAGATGACCCAGTTTTTCCAGATTCATTCGCAGAACCCGCAAAAGCGTCTGATCGATCAGGCAATCGGTATCCTGAATCAGGGTGGCGTTATCGCCTATCCCACGGATTCAGGCTACGCCCTGGGTTGCCGACTCGGCGAGAAGAAGGCGGTCGAGAAGATCAAGTGGTTGCGTGAACTCGACGACCGCCACAATTTCACTCTGGTCTGCTCCGATCTTTCGGAGATCGGCACTTACGCAAAGGTCGACAACAGCGTGTTTCGGCTGCTCAAGTCACATACGCCCGGTGCCTATACCTTCATCCTGAATGCCACCAACGAAGTTCCCCGGCTACTGTTGCATCCCAAGCGACGCTCGATCGGCGTCCGGGTGCCGGATCACAAAATCACGCACGCGCTGCTCGAGGCGTTGAGAGAGCCACTGATGAGTGTGACGTTGATACCGGTGGGGGAGTCATGGCCAATGACCGATGCGGAAGAGATCCGCGACCGCTTCGGCGCGCATCTGGATGCGATCATCGACGGTGGCGCCTGCCAGCTCGAGCCGACCACGGTCGTCGATCTGCGTGAAATCCCTCCGGTGATCGTGCGCGAAGGGCGGGGGGACCCGGCTCCTTTCCGCTAAGTCTACCTTTCCAACGTGTTGACGAACCTGGCTATCGAAACCCACATGGATCCACGCGGGGCGCTACAGCGCCCCGCAATGTGTTGCAGCGGCGTCAGATCATGACTGCGTCATGGCACGTGAGTCCCATCACTCGCCTAGGGTCGATGGCGTCATGGCTTCGATCATTGAGTCTTCAGCGGTGCCGCCCACGCTTCCAGATCCGCATCGCTCCAGCTGCCGTAGCTAGCGTTGGGGAACATGATCCAGTCCTCGCCGAAATGGGCGCTGTCTTCGGCTACCCGTCGATGCTGGTCCTTCAAGTCGGCATGATGAAAGTCGCTGGAAAAATCAGCCAGTGAATCGCCCAGTTGCAGGATGAGGTCGTAGTCACGTTCGATCGCTGCACGCCTTTCACCCTTGGACGGCCCCAGAAGTCGCACGTGAGTTTCGTCGACCTGGGGTAGCCGCAGGGCGGCGAGGGTGTCGAGCGTGGAAGCCTTGTTTTCCTGATAGCGATCGGAAACATAGAAAATCGTGACCCCGTTGGCATCGGCGTAATTCAGGAAGGCCCGCGCGCCGGGAATCAAGCGTGGGTGTCCCTCGCGCTCCCAAACTTTCCAGGTATCCCAGCCGGTGAAGTCATGACAGGCCTGCATGTCGCGAACCAGCAGCGCCGAGTTGTCGATTACCGTCTCGTCCAGGTCCGTCATGATGGCCAGGTCATCCACATCGGGATTCGCCGCGATCTTCTGCTGCAGTTTCGCCGTGGCCAGCGCGTAGCTCTGCCGCTGCAACGCCTCGATTTCCGCTGACTGCTGTTGATAACGCAGCGCCATCGCATAGGCTTCCGGTGGGCAGGTTTTATCGTCGACGTCGTCGGCCTGGACCGTCGACGCCATGCCCAGGGTCACGATGCTGGATAGCATCCATGGCAGCAGAATCTTCGTTGTCTTGTTCATGATGCCTGCCTGAGCGTTCCTGCAATGTGTCTTGTGGTTCATGTTGTATCCTCTTGGGTTAGCGACCGAGGCCCGGGAAGCGTTCCAACCTAGAGACTTACTGCTTCTCGATCAAACCGGTCACGATGGCGGGCATCGCATCGCTGTCCGCATTGCTGCGGGCGAGCATGACGACGTGGGCACCGCTTCGAAGTGGCTGTTTCTGTCAACCGTCCGAATTCTTCTCGTCGTCATCTGGCGTATCCTCTTCACGAGGCGCATGCGGATCCGGTGTTTCCTCGTCGAGCCAGGTGCCGCAGAAACGGCAGTACTTGGCGTCTCGCTCGTGTCCTTCGTGACCGCAGCCTGGGCAGGCCTCTTCCGAGTAACGTTCGCGCTGGATCGAGCGAATGACTTCAGCGGAGAAGACCCCGGTAGGCACGGCGATGATCGAATAGCCCAGAACCATCATGAATGCCGAGATGAACTGCCCCAGCGGCGTGATTGGTGCGATGTCGCCATAGCCTACCGTCGTCAACGTGACGACCGCCCAGTACATCGCTCGCGGCATGCTGGTAAAGCCGGCTTCCGGAGGTTCGATCATGTAGATGAGCGCGCCGAAGATCGTGATGATCAACAGCACGGTAGTCAGAAACAGCAGAATCTTGCGCTGGCTTCGCTGTAGCGCTTCCACCAGCAAACGACCTTCGCCGACGAATTCCATGAGCCGGAGAACCCGGAACACGCGCAGTACGCGCAACACGCGCACCACCAGTAGCGACTGCGCGCCGGGCAAGAATAGCGCAAGCCAGGTCGGTAGAATCGCCAGCAGATCGAGAACGCCGTAGAAGCTGCGAAGGTAGCGTAATGGCCGATCGAGACAGTAGAGCCTGAGGGCCAGCTCGAGTGTGAAAATCAGCGTGAATCCCCATTCTACGAGGTAGAAAATCTCGCCGAAGCGCTCGTGCAGATGCGGCACGCTGTCGAGAAAAACGGTGGTCACGCTCAGCAGAATGAGCGTGATGAGCACGATGTCGAAAGCCTTGGCCTGCGGAGTGTCGGACTCGAAGATGATTTGAAACAGTCGCTTGCGTAGCGATGAGTCGCCCGATTGCATCAATGAGGTTCCTGTCCTGTTCTGGCGATAAGTCACGAAAGGCGCATGCCCTCGGTAATTCTTCTATATGACGCTAAATTTCGGTTTGCAGGTGCCGATAACGCGAATGATACTTCGGGTTAGCAGAGGTTCATTGATCGGCAGAGCATGCATGCTGACGGTTGGCCGAATCGTTTCGACATTTCCGCGTTATACACAGGCGTGAACTGACGCCAAGGTAGTGCTCCCATGATCGGGTTGATCCAGCGCGTTCTCATTGACCATCTCGAGATCCACCACGGCAAGGCCGCCGTGGAATCGATCGCGGCGCAGGCTGGCGTGCTGTCTCTTGGGCGGCGGATCGATACGGATTACGACGACGCCGACACGCTAGCCTTCTTCGCCGCTGCGGGCGATTACCTCGAGCTCGACTTTGATGCGTTGATGACGCTGTATGCCGACCTATTCATCAAATGGACGCGCCAACACTATCCCATATTCTTCTCGATGGCCGATTCGGCGCAAGCCTTCCTGGGACGTCAGCCGGCGATCCACGCCTCTCTCGGGGCCGGTATCCGCGATCCTCATCTGCGTGACCGTGTGAGCGACAAGTTCCGGGTCGTCGAGAAAAGCGAGCTGAAACTGATCGTCGATTATCGGTCGGCAAACGGGCTTTGCACTCTCTACCGCGCTCTCTTTCTGCGCGTGCTTGAAGAGTACGGTCAGTCCGGCGAACTGGTGGAGACGCGCTGCCAGCATCGCGGCGACGAGGCTTGTCGCTTCGACATGACGTTCGCGGAGGAGTCAGCGGCATGAGCGAAGAGTCCTTGATGGCATCGGACGAAGGTGAAAGGCGCCTGATCGCGCAGGTCGATTCCATCAGCAATCAGCTGTGTCAGGCGGTTGACGGTAATTTCGAGTTCCACATCCATACCGACAGCGATGAAATCGCACTGCAGAAACTGGCTCAGCTCAATAACTTCGTTCTGGATTCGGTGCGGCGCACGATCCGCGATCTCAAGGCCACTCGAGACGAACTCGAAACCCGCGTGGAGGAACGAACGCAGCGGCTCAACCTGGTGTTGACCGCCACCAACGACGGCGTATGGGAATGGGACATCGACAGCGGCAATATCACGCTGTCCCAGCGTTGGTCGAGCATGCTGGGGCTACCCCATGACGGCCAGCAACGTGGTCTCGATGATTGGCTGCTGCGGATTCACGACGACGACCGCGCCGAGGTCCAGAGATCGCTATATCAGCACATTGATGGATTGACGCCATCGGTCAATGTCGAATACCGCATTCGCGATGCTCGAAAAGCTTGGCGTATGGTGCTGTGTCGGGGGCTTTGCCAGCGCGATGGCAACGGCGTGGCCATTCGCATGGCCGGTACCCAGACCGATACCACCGAGCAGCGGCTCGTCGATCCGTTGACGCAGCTGCCCAACGGGGCCTATCTCGATATGGTGCTGCGGGAACGGCTGGCACGGGCACCGCTATTGCCGATGGCGCTGGTCAAGTTCCAGCTGCTCAATGTGGCCTCGCTGTTCGACGGTGTGGCGGTCGATGTCGCCGTTGCCGCGCTGCAGGGTCTGGTTCAGCGAATGCGTCGCCAGTTACCTCCCAGGGTGGCGTTGATCGCGTTGCCGGAGCACACCTTCGCGATGATTTTCGAGACGGATGCTATCGAGAGACTGGATAACGCCCTCGAACCCCTCGAGGCACTGCTCTCGCAGCCGGTGGAGATCGATGGCCAGCAAGTGTGGCTATCGCATGTCAGTGGAGTGGCGGCGTTCAATCCGGCCGAGCCGGTCAGCGTCGACGAATGGCGTCACCAGTCGCGTTTGGCGCTGGCCAATGCACGCCTGTCGGATGTCGGCTCCCGACGCTATTACAGTGAGCCGCTCCGCCATTGGGAGCGCCAGAACAGCCGCGCGGAACAGTTGATCCGTGGCGCGTTGGCGACCCGAGGCGTGCGCTGCTTCGTCCAGCCGATCGTCAATGCGGTGACCGGCGAAATCCGTGGCTTCGAGGCCCTGATGCGTCTCTATGAACCCAGCGAAGGGATCGTGACACCCAGCAGTTTTATCGAAGTCGCGGAACGTTCCGGGTTGATTGCGCCGCTATGGGGGATGCTGATGGAGCAGGCGCTGCCGATGCTCAGAGATGACAAAATTCGCCGGCGCTTTGGCGATGATTTTCTGCTCAGCGTCAATCTCTCGACGCGCCAGCTGATGGACCCGAAGCTGCTCGATGTCATGATCGCGGCGTCGGCGCGCCATGGTGTTTCTTATCGTCGGCTTCAGATCGAAGTGACCGAGACCTCGGTTCTCAGCGACCCGATCAAGGCGTTTCGCATTCTGGACCGAATTCGCGCTGCCGGCATCAGCGTCGCCCTGGACGATTTCGGCAGCGGTTACTCGTCGTTGGCACAGCTGACGTCGATGCCCATGGATACGGTCAAGATCGATCGCGAGCTGGTGATGAACGTCACTTCGTTACCGCGCAAACGTCACGTACTGTCGGCAGTGGTCGCGCTGTGTCAGCGCCTCGACTACCGCATCGTCGTGGAGGGGGTGGAAGAGCGTGACACTCTGGAAATTCTACGCGAATGGGGCGTCACCGATATCCAGGGCTATATCTACTCTCAACCGCTACCGTTGGATCGGCTGGTCGAGGATCTTGCACCGCCCAGACCCTTCCGACCCAGAGCAACAGCCGGAGGGCCTTACGGTTCGTCACTGACGTCGCCGGCCGCTTAAGCACTCAAAGATTGTCAGATTACCGGTCTGGCACTGACGGATCCTGGCGCCTCAGCGTCAGCCAATCCTGACTGCACCAAGGGATCGTGTCTTGGCTCAAGCGTGCCAGGATTCGCTCGCCCGCTAATATTCTCTCGTTTGCCAAGGCCCGATCTTTTGCCAGATCAGACGGGCCAGACGCGCGATCCGCTACGTCCCATTCGGCTTTCCAGCGCCGCACCAGCTGTTCGCACAGCGCCTTGGCCTCGACAAGCCAGGCGGGATCGTGGCTGTCCTGCCAATTGTCGATAGCGTCGATCAGCACGTCCACGGAGGTCTCTGAGCCTGAAGAGGGCTCTTGGCGGGGAGACGGCTCGGGCCAGCCATGACTCAGGCGAGCGGCACGGCTGGCCTTGCTGTGATTGGCCGGACGTGCCGGTAGCATGCCCCTGCCGGGGTTGCCGGCCGCACACAGCGTCTCGGCGAGTTGCCACAGCTGCTCCGGTCGGCCCTGCTTCAACTCGAGTTCGAGTTCGAGGATCGGCAGGCTGGCGCCACCCGCATGAATGGTCCCTTGGTCCAGCGCAATCTCGATGTCGCTGTCGTCGACCTGATAACGCCATAGCCGGCGCTCGAAGTCAGTCGTGAAGACCGGGCTCAGTGCCTCCAGATCTACTTCGGCAAGGGCAGGGTGGTTCAGCGCGCGCAGACCGGGCAGATCGAGGCCGGCCGCATTGCAGTCGGCGTCGTCGATCGACCACTCCCACTCGCCCCGGTTCGATAGTCCTCCGCGACTTTCTGCGGCACTCTTGAGGGTCTGCAGGCGATTGTCTCCCAGGCGTCGAACACGCAGCGCGACGCGCTGAGACTGCAGCACCGCTGCCGGCGTGTCGTAATACTGATTACCCAGAGCGACAGTTTGCGACGCCAGCGTCTGCAGTAGCGGGTGATGACCCAGGTGCTCTGGCCCTTGGGGCGACAGCGCCAGTTTGAGTTCGATTTCTTCGCTCATGCATGCTCCCGCAATGGCTGTCCGTTTGAATGAAAGATAAAAATCGTCTGAAATGATAGATCCGTGCTTCTTGAATGATGAGTCTTTGCGTCTTGAAGGGCATGCATCGGCGTCTAAAATCAGACGCGAACCATCGTCGCCAATATGAATTTTTCATGACGCATCCAGACGCAATCATTATACTGACGCCGCCACTTCCAACGCATCCAGGCCACGTTTTATGGTGAATACCAACCCGTTCTCCGCGCTGTTCGGACGGTCGCCGTTCCAGCCGCTGCTGGCTCATATCGTCAAGACCAGTGAATGTGCCGGTCAACTGCTGCCGTTTTTCGATGCCGCACTGGGTGGCGATTGGGACGAAGCGAAAAAGCACCGCGAGGCGATAACGCGCCTCGAGCATGACGCGGACGAGCTCAAGACGCAGCTGCGTCTCAATCTGCCCAACACCATGTTTCTGCCGGTGTCGCGTTCCGATCTGCTGGAGCTGATCAGCGTTCAGGACAAGATCGCCAACAAGGCGCGTGACATCACCGGGATCATGTTGGGCCGCAACATGATCATCCCCGAACCGCTGGCGGAACCGATGCGCGATTATCTGCGCACCGCGGTGGAGACCGTCGAGCAGGCACGCAAGGCGCTAGAGGAACTCGAGGATCTGCTCGAATCCGGATTCGGTCGCAACGTCTCCGATGTCATGCACGAGCTGATCAAGGAATTGCATGACCTCGAGCACAAGGCCGATGACCAGCAGATCGACATTCGCCGCCAGCTGTTCCAGCTCGAATCGGAGCTGCCGCCGGTCGATGTCATCTTCCTCTACAAAATCATCGAATGGATTGGTGAGCTGTCCGACCGCGCCGAGCGCGTGGGTAGTCGCCTGCAGATACTGACGGCCCGCTGAGTGCGGGTCTTCGTCGTTCTACGCCTTCGTCACGCCACTCAAGCGAACTAAGCCTATGTCCATCATTGCGCAATACGGTGATGTCTTCATCATCCTCGCCTGTGTCTTCGGTTTCTTCATGGCATGGGGGGTGGGGGCCAACGATGTCGCCAACGCCATGGGAACCTCGGTCGGCTCCAAAGCGATCACGATCAAGCAGGCGATCATCATTGCGGTGATCTTCGAATTCCTCGGCGCCTGGTTGGCCGGCGGGCAAGTCACAGAAACGATCCGCAAAGGCATCATCGACCCCGGTCTGCTCGAGAATGACCCGCAAATGCTGATCTACGGCATGCTGGCCTCGCTGCTGGCGGCGGGTTCCTGGTTGATGATCGCGTCGTTCAAAGGCTGGCCGGTTTCCACCACGCATTCGATCGTGGGCGCCATCGTCGGTTTCGCTGTGGCCGGGCTGGGCGTTCAGTCGGTCAACTGGGGGTCGGTGGGTACGATCGCGCTGAGCTGGATCACTTCTCCGCTGATCGCGGGCGTGTTTGCCTTCATGCTGTTTCGCTCGGTGCAGGTATTGATCTTCGATAATCCCGATCCCTTCGCGGCGGCCAAGCGGTACGTGCCGGGCTATATTTTCCTGGTCGGGTTCATCGTCTCGATGGTGACGTTGGTCAAGGGGCTTTCCCACGTCGGCCTGCATCTTTCGTTCGGCGAGAGTCTGCTGCTGGCAGTCGCTTTCGGCGTGGTCATCATGCTGTTCGGGTTGCTGCTGGAAAATCGCATCAACCGCGGTGATCGGCGGGCCCGCAGCAACTATGACTTTTCCAGCGTAGAGCGCATCTTCGGCGTACTGATGATGTTCACCGCCTGTGCCATGGCTTTTGCGCACGGCTCGAACGACGTCGCGAATGCGGTCGGCCCGCTGGCGGCGGTGATCAGTGTGGTCGAGAACGGGGGCAGTGTAACCGGTGCCGCCGCCATGCCATGGTGGGTGCTGGTACTGGGTGGCGGCGGGATCGTGGTCGGTCTGGTCACCTATGGCCACAAAGTCATCGCCACGGTGGGAACCGGGATCACCGAACTGACCCCGAGCCGTGGCTTTGCTGCGACGCTCTCCGCTGCCTCTACCGTGGTGCTGGCTTCCGGCACCGGCTTGCCGATCTCGACCACGCATACGCTGGTTGGCGCCGTGCTCGGGGTGGGTCTGGCCCGAGGCATGGCCGCGCTCAATCTGCGCGTGCTCGGCTCGATCGTGCTCTCGTGGCTGATCACGCTGCCGGCCGGTGCGCTGCTGTCGATTTGTTTCTTCTTCATGTTCAAGGGCATGTTCGGCTGAGCCCGACAACGCCGGTGCCCTGCAAGAAAGACGCTCTGGTATAGTTGAGGCAGACTCTGTTCAAGCCTCATCTCACTGCCGGAGCGTCAACCCCTTGGACTCGCGTTTTCCCTTCGTCGACTGGTTTCGTCACTCATCGCCCTACGTCAATGCCCACCGTGGCAAGACCTTCGTCATCCTGATGGAAGGCGAGGCGATGGCGTCTTCGCGAAGCGGCCAGCTGCTGCAGGATCTGGCGCTGCTGCACACGCTCGGCGTGCGAGTGGTGCTGGTCTACGGTATTCGTCCGCAGGTTTCCACCGTGCTGGACGTCGCGGGGATCAAGCCGGTTCGTGTCGCCGGCCGCTGGGTGGCCGACCGTCAGGTCATGGATCATGTCGAACGCATTGCCGCCGTGCATCGTCTCGATCTCGAAGCCCAGCTCTCGCTGGGGTTGCCCAACACGCCGCTGCACGGTGTCGAGCTGACGGCCGTCTCCGGTAACCTGGTGACGGCGAAGCCGCTAGGCGTGCGAGACGGCGTGGATTTCGATCACAGCGGGGAAGTTCGTCGGGTGCGCAGCCAGGCCATCGAGAGCCTGCTCGCCGGGGGCAATCTGGTGATTCTGCCGCCACTCGGCTATTCCCGCACCGGCGAAATTTTCGATCTCGATGCCTCGGAGATCGCCCAGCACGTGGCGGTTTCGCTCAGGGCGGATAAATTGATACTGCTGGGGGAGTCGGCCGGGCTGCACGACGATGGCGGTCAACTCCAGCGCCAGCTGACGCCCGACGAAGCCGATACGCTACGCGAGCAGGCCACCCCCGGCAGCGAGCTTTCCCGGCACCTGAGTGCGGCCTGCGGCGCGGCCCGCCATGGTGTAGAGCGTACCCACCTGCTCTCCTGGCGCGACCACGATGCGCTGCTGGGCGAGCTTTTCACCCGGGACGGCGTCGGCACCATGATCACGCAGAACCGCTACGAGCTCTTGCGGCAGGCGGTATTGGACGATGTCGGTGGCTTGCTGGCCCTGCTCGCACCGCTGGAGTCCAGCGGCATGCTGGTAGCGCGGACTCGCGAGCGACTGGAGCACGAGATCGAGGATTACGTCGTGATCGATCGCGACGGCATGGCGATCGGCTGCGCCGCTCTGCACGGCTACGCTGAAGCGAAAATGGGCGAGCTGGCCTGTCTTGCCGTTCATGACGATTATCGCCGTGGCGCTCGGGGGGAGACGCTGCTGGCCGAGGTGGAGCGTCGCGCACGTCGGCAAGGGCTCACGCAGCTGTTCGCCCTGACCACGCATACCACGCACTGGTTCGTCGAACGCGGCTTCTCTCTGTCGACCCCGGAGGCGCTACCCGATCTCAAACGTGAGACCTATAATCAGGCCCGGCGCTCCAAGGTACTGTTGAAGTCGCTATAAAGAGACACCCGAAATACCCTGTAGTGTACTTTACCGTCTCCAAATAGAGACTATTTAAATAGCTGATTTTATTATATTTATTATAAATGTCATCAAAGGTGTCTGTTTGTGGAGACGTTTTTGGGGCCATTTAGCGTTGTCTTGACGCCAATCCCACGTCCGGCTCAAACGCTCTCTGTGCAGTCATTTTCAAGTAATTGATTAATATAATTTTTTAATAAGTTGGCACGGGTATCGCTATAGTCTTTATCGAGAGCGACGAGATGGCCTCTCCGGAAGCTATCTCGCCGAATCTTGTCAGGCTCCTAACTACCCTGTGCAGAGCCATCAAGATTCGACAGCGTCTGCTCCACGCGATGTGTGACTTAGGTTGCGATGAGACGGGTGTGGCCCATCGGGCATGGAGATACACCATCCGGGCAAGGATGCCCCGGCAAGGATGCCTTCCCCCTCGCGAGAGGGGACCCATTGCAAGCGGTTGCCGGACTTCCTGAATCAAGCATTCGGAAGTCAGGCGATCGATTCAGAGACGAAGCCGGCGGTTCGCCGCCACGGTATTCGATAGCCCCTGAATGGCTGAGTCGAGTGCTGGCTTCGGGGCCTCCGGGCTCACGGGAGCGATCTCGAGTAGCTGATTCAGGCAGTGTTTCTAGGTCGTTTTCGACCCTTCAGTTCCCTGCGTACCTTGGGCCGGCTCTGCCGGCCCTCTTTTTTTGTCGAGATTTTTTGTCAGAGCTTTTTCAGCGAATTCGCCGGCAGGTCCGGTGTGTGGATATTCCTGGCCCATCCAGGCCTGAATAGGCTTTCAACAATAATGTTATCCTTGCGGAACGATCCATGACCCCGATGGGCATCCTGCATAGAGCGATCTTCATGACCACCGAGCTCTCCCGACGTTGGCGTCCTCGCTCGCTACTTCAATTGGTATTGTTGGCTTTCGTCGTCGTGATGTTGCCGATAGCGGTACTGATGTTTCAGGCTGGCCAGGCGCTTTCGCAACTCTCGACCCTTGCCGATCAAAGTGCGCGGCAGGCCGTCGAAGAGACGCGTCGAGCACGCATGCTGAGTTCGCTGGCGTTACAGATGGAACGCAGCGCGCGCCAGTATGCGGTCATCGAGGAAGAAGGCCTGCGCGACATCTACGACCAGAAGGTTCAGCAGTTCGGCGTGCTGCTGGAGCAGCACGAGCCGTTGATGCGCAACAATGCCGATTTCCAGTCACTGGTTGAGCGCTTCCAGCGCCTGCGCGTCCTTCCCCCGGCGCCGGTGGACGACATGAGCGCCTTCCTGGAAGGTTTCTCCGGATTCGCCACCGAGTCCGAGGCGGTGCGTGACGATACCAACGAGCTGATCGACGCGCGTATCGCCGATATTCGCGAGCAGGCCAATTCGGTCAAGGCGCGTCTGTGGATGCAGACCGCCGCACTCGTCTCTGCCAGCCTGATCCTGATGCTGTTCTTTACCTGGTTGATCACGCGGCCGATTCGACAGCTCGAGCGGCGCATCTTCGGGCTAGGCAGCGGCGACCATAGCGATACGCCGGCGCGTATCCAGGGTCCGGCGGAATTGGTTCAGTTGGGGGATCGGCTGTCCTGGCTGTCGGGTCGACTATGCGAGCTGGAAGCGCAGAAGCAGCAGTTCCTACGGCACATGTCCCATGAATTGAAGACACCCCTGGCCAGCGTTCGAGAGGGGACGGCACTGCTTGGCGATGGCGTGGCCGGAGAGCTCACCGAGCGCCAGAGCGAAGTGGTGAGATTGATCGACGAAGGCGGCCAGGAACTGCAGACACTCATCGAGCAACTGCTGGATTACAATCTGCTCCAGAATAGTCGGCGCATGAAGGTCGCCCAGTTCGATATCGCCACGGTGATCCAGGAGGTGCTGTCCAAACATCGGCTGGCCCTCGATAACAAGGATATGCAGGTCAAGAGCCCGCATCACCCGCTGATGTGGCAGGCGGATCGTGAGCGGACGGCGCGGGTTCTGGATAACCTGATCTCGAACGCCATTGCCTACGGCGCCAACGGCGGTCAACTGGTGATCCGTCTCGCACAGCAGCGCGACTGGCTGGAGGTGGACGTGGCCAATAGCGGTGAACCCATTGCCGAAGCCGATCGCGATCATCTGTTCGAAGCTTTCTATCAAGGCAGCGCGCGCCGCAAGGGGCCGTTGAAGGGGTCGGGGATCGGCCTTTCGGTCGCCTCGGACTGTGCCCGATTGCAGAATGGACAACTGGCGCTGGTCGACGATGCCGAGCTGCCGGTCTGCTTCCGGCTCACGCTGCCATGGGCGGATCGCCGGGCGCGCGGTTCGCAACATGATAGAGCGCAATATGCTAATGAGACTGCTCGGGACGAGGCACTGCCGGGCGGTGATGTAAGGAAGGAACCATGGTCAGTCAGATGAAAACGACGCTGGTACTGGTCGGCGTGATGGCGCTGGCGGGTTGCCAGTCTCTCTCCAGTGAATCCATTCCCGCCGGCTGTGGCGAAATCCCCACCTACGCCGACAATGTTTGCCTGGTCGATTCCTGGGTGGCTTTCGGTCTACAAGCGCAGCGCGGCGACGACGATTGGCGCGAACAGACGCTGGGCAAGGTCGGTCAGCGTCGCATGGAGCAGAAAGCCGTGAGGGCGCTGGTACTCTCCTGGGATGGCCCCGGCGAGTGGCAATACGCGTCGAATCTCTACAAGGCCTCGATCGGCTCGGCTCCGGCCCGACTCCAGCCGTTGCTTCAGCAATGGCTCAACGAACTGGAAGAGCGTCGGAAGCTCTATGCTCAACGAGGCACGGGCGCGAGCCAACAGGGGAGTCTTCACAACGACACGCAGGCACTGAAGAACGAAAACCAGAAGCTGAAGCAACAGCTCAAGGAGATGTCGGACAAGCTCGACGCATTGACCGATATCGAGCGGACGATCAACGCACGCGACTGATAACGGGAACGTTCAGGACTGATTTCGAAGAACGTTCAAGACTGATTTCGAAAACGTTCACGACCGACCTTCGAAGGCACGCGAACGTTTTTCGAAGCAGCAACGCCGCGCGATCGTCAACACTCACGAAAAACCAAGCCAATCGTGCGATTCAAGGCCGTTTCATGGCCACACCGTATCGCACGACCGCGTCACATCGAGCGTGACACGCCCTCTTCGATAACGACGAGGCGAAGCGGTGGCAGAGAGGTGCCTATGTCACTGAACACACAGAATACCCAAGCTCCCAAGACCCGAGCGATCAGAACGCCTGCCATGCAACCGGGGAGGAGCAGTAATACGGCTCATATCCTGCTGGTCGACGACGATACCAGTCTGCTCAAGCTGCTGGGCATGCGTCTGGAAAGCCGCGGATTCCGGGTAACCACAGCGGAAAGTGGCCGCGAAGCGTTGACCCATATCGAAGAGACCTCGCCGGATCTGGTGCTTTCCGATCTGCGGATGGACGAGATGGACGGCCTGGCGCTGTTCCACGAGCTGCAGCGGCGACTGCCCGGCATCCCGGTGATCATTCTGACGGCCCACGGCTCGATCCCGGATGCCGTCAGCGCCACGCGCCAGGGCGTGTTCAGCTTCCTGACCAAACCGGTCGATCGCGACGAGCTGTTCGAGGCCATCGACGAAGCGCTCAAGCAGACCCCGACCACACGCGGAGAGGGCGGCGAGGCGTGGCGTTCGAAAATCATCACCCGCAGCCCGCAGATGGAACGCATTCTCGAGCAGGCCTACATGGTCGCGGCATCGGATGTCAGCGTGCTGTTGACCGGCCCCAGCGGTAGCGGCAAGGAGCTGCTGGCCAATGCCATGCATCAGGCCAGCCCACGCACTGACAAGCCATTCGTGGCGATCAACTGCGGCGCGTTGCCGGAGCAACTGCTGGAGAGCGAACTGTTCGGCCACGCCCGCGGCGCCTTTACCGGTGCGGTCAGTCAGCACGAAGGGCTGTTCCTGGCCGCCGACGGCGGCACGCTGTTCCTCGACGAGATCGGCGACATGCCGCTGCCGTTGCAGGTCAAGCTGTTACGCGTGTTGCAGGAGCGCCAGGTTCGCCCGCTGGGCAGCACCAAGTCGTTTCCCATCGACGTGCGGATCATCTCCGCCACGCACCGGGATCTCGACCGTGCCATGCACGAAGGCGATTTCCGCGAGGATCTCTACTATCGCCTCAACGTGGTCAATCTCAAGTTGCCACCGCTGCGCGATCGCGCCGAGGACATCCCGCTGCTGGCCAAGCACATGGTGTCGCAGATCTCGGCGCGGCATAAACCGTTCGTCAAAGGCTTCTCGCCGGAAGCGCTCAACCTGCTGGCATCGAGCGGCTGGCCAGGCAACGTGCGCCAGCTCGTCAACGTGGTGGAGCAGTGCGTTGCCCTGACCAGCACACCGATGATTCCGGAAGCGCTGGTGTCTCAGGCACTGGTCGCAGAGGAGAACGCGTTGCCCTCGTTCAGCGAGGCACGCGCCGGGTTCGAACGCAGCTATCTGATCAAGGTGCTCAAGATCACCGAAGGCAACGTCACCCAGGCGGCACGCATCGCCGGGCGTAACCGCACCGACTTCTACAAGCTGCTGTCGCGTCACGATCTCGATCCCAGCACCTTCAAGCCGAGCGCGATGCCGGACCCGACGGGCTGATCGCTGCCGAGCGGCTAGCGGCCGTTTTTCGAGATGGCTGCGTGTAGAACCAGATAAATCCCCCCGTCAGACTGACGACGACCCGATCCGGCAAAGTGTTGCCGGATCGGGTTTTTCATGTCGCCGAGACAGCGAGTGCTAGTTCGTGTCAGTACCTGCTTCGCCCGACGCACCCGGGGTCAGTTCGGTAATCCGCTGACGTAGCCATCGGTGAAGAGGATGAGTCGTGGTGCGATCATGCCAGACCATTGCCATGTCGAAACCGGGCACAGGGAGCGGCGGATCGAAAAGTCGCACCCGACCGGCACGGTCATCGGCGACTCGAGTGGGAACCAGCGCGATCATATCGCTGCGCGCAACGATCTCCGGTACCACCAGGAATCCCGGCGCCGACAAGGCTACACGGCGATGAAGCCCGATGGCGGCCAGAGCATCGTCCATGGGCCCGTGAAAGCCGCCGCCTTCCGGCGAGACGATGACATGATCCAGTTCGCAGAAAGTGTCGAGGTCGAGGTGCTGTTCCGGTAACGCAGGATGGTCGGGGCGAACGATGGCGACATATTCCTCCCGGTAGAGTGTGCGCATGCGCAGGTTGTCCGGCGCCGTTTCGGGCGTCGTCAGGGCCAGATCGACCTCTCCGCGCACCATCTGCGCCTCGAGAATCCCGGTGTCTATCGTCCGCCAGGCGATGTTCAGGTTCGGAGCCTCGCGACGCAGTGCCTGCGCCAGCGGCATCAGGATCGAATACTGCACATAGTCACTGGCGGCGATGGCGATCGTGGCCGTGGCGGTGGCCGGGTCGAACGGGCTGCTTTCGGCGACGACCTGGCGCACGCCCTCGAGGGCGGCGTGAAGCGGCGCCTGAAGCTCGAGCGCACGTTGGGTCGGAATCATGCCGCGCTGCGCGGGCAGCAACAGTGGATCACCCAACAACTCACGCAGTCTGGTCAGCCGGGTCGAGATGGCCGGCTGGCTAAGGTGCAGTCGCTTGGCAGCGCGACTGACATTGCGTTCCGCCAGCAGGGTGTCGAGAGTCACCAGCAGATTCAGGTCGAGCCGTTCGATATCCATTTTATTGATACCAAGACATAAATTAAACGATTTCTACAATACCAGACGACGCGTCAGGATCATGGGCCCAACGTGATCATTTCCCCGATCATTGCCACAATGAGGAACCGGCCCATGAGCCATATTCTGATCGTCCATGCGCATCCCGAGCCAAAGTCGCTGACCAGCGCGTTGAAGGATCTGGCGCGAGAAACCCTGCAGGCACAGGGGCATGAGGTGCAGGTCTCGGACCTCTACGCCATGCAGTGGAAAGCGATTGCCGACCGCGAGGATTTCATCGACACGGTCGACCCGGACCGCTTGAGCTACATCGCGGAATCCCGCCATGCCTATGCGTCACAGACGCAAACCCTGGATATCGCGACTGAACAGCAGAAACTACTGTGGGCCGATGCCGTTCTGTTCAGCTTTCCGCTGTGGTGGTTCGGCATGCCGGCAATTCTCAAGGGGTGGGTCGACCGGGTGTTTGCTTTCGGGTTTGCCTACGGTGTCGGCGAACACGGCGGGGAACGGTGGGGCGATCGTTACGGCGAGGGCGTACTGGCCGGCCGTCGCGCGATGCTGATCCTGCCGATTGGCGGCCGCGCGCCGCACTACAGCAATCGCGGCGTCAATGGCAGCCTGGAAGAGATTCTGTGGCCGATACACCACGGCACGCTGTTTTACCCGGGTCTAGAAGTGATGCCGCCGTTCCCTGTCTATCAGAGCGACCGGCTCGATGAAGACGGTTGGCAGCAGGTCGTGGCCAGTTTCAAATACCGTCTCGAGCACTTGTTCAGCGATGCCCCGATTGCTTTTCGGCGACAGAACGGCGGGCACTACGATACGGATCAGCGTCTCAAGCCCGGCCTGGGCAAAGGCGAGGGCGGAACGCGTATTCATCTTGTTCAGACGGGGGAGCCCGAAGAGCGGTGACCTGTCGTCAATGACCGATCGGTAATTTCAGGCCAAGGCTGGCAGCTAAGAGTCGATTTATTCCCGATCGGTAATTTTCCACACTCATCGTCGAACGTCAGCTCTTCAACCGTCGCTTCACTTCCAGCTTCAAGCGGCCTTCGCCGAGGCGGGCCGTTAGCATTTGACCGGGTTGAGTCTGGCTGGCGGCGCGAACGACCTGACCGCTGTCGTCCTGCAGGATCGAATAGCCTCGGGCGAGTACGGCGAGCGGGCTCACTGCATTGAGTTCCCGGGTGATTCCCTGCAGGTTTTGGTGCTCCTGATGCAGGCGACGCTGCTGGGCGGTCTCGAGCCGCTGGCGAAACTGGTCGACCCGTTCGCGGGACTGGCGCAGCGTTCGGCTGGGGTCGTGAAGGTGGAAACGCCGCTTGGCGGCGTCCAGATGCTGGCGCTCACGCTGCAGGCGTTGGCGCATCGCCAGCTGCAAGCGGCGATCCAGCCCCGCCAGATGCTGACGTTGCTGGGCGAGCCGCTCGCCGGGATGGCGCAGCCGGGCGCGTAGGTGATCGAGCCGCTGGGATTCGGCATTGACGCGACCCTGCCAGGCGCGAGCCAATCGCTGGCGCTGCTGGTTCAACGATGCTTCGAGATCGCGGCGATCCGGCACTAGCCGTTCGGCGGCGGCGGAAGGCGTCGGCGCGCGCACGTCGGCAGCGAACTCGGCCAGGGTCACGTCGACCTCATGGCCGATGGCCGCCATTACCGGCAGCCTGGAGTGGAAAATCGCCCGCACCAGGTGCTCGTCGTTGAACGCCCACAGGTCTTCCAGACTGCCGCCGCCGCGGGTGATCAGAATCGCATCGAACGGATCGCTTTCGTCTTCCCGCCGCGCCTGACGATTAATCAAGGCCAGCGCACGGATCAGCGCTGGCGGCGCATCCCGACCCTGAACCACGGACGGAAACACGCTGACGCGGACCATCGGCCAGCGCGCCTGCAGCACCGCCAGGACATCGCGAATGGCCGCGCCGGTGTTCGAGGTGATCAGCGCCAGATGACGGGGCGGATAGGGCAGCGGTCGCGCATTGGCGAACATGCCCTCTGCCTCGAGCTTGCGCTTGAGCCGTTCGTAGGCCGCCATCAGCTCGCCTTCGCCGCTGGGCTGGACGGCATCGACGATCAGTTGATAATCGCCGCGCGGCTCGAAGATCGACACCCGCCCGCGCACCTTGATCCGATCGCCATCCTTCAGCGGCGTGCGCGACAGGCTCGCCCGGTTGCGGAAAAACGCACACTTGAGCTGGGCCTTGGCGTCTTTCAGCGTGAAATAGATATGCCCTGAAGCGGGGCGCGCCAGCCCGGAAATCTCGCCCTCGACCCAGCAGTCGCCGAAGCCGCGCTCCAGCATCTGGCGGGCCTGGCGATTGAGATCGCTGACGGAGATCGCCTGTGGTGACGGTGAGGTGAACGCAGGCATGGGCTGACCCGGACGGAAACGGTTATGGATGGTCGAAAGCCTAACACGAAGCCGGCGGACCTAGTGCTGCTCAGAAACGGTGCTGGTCAGAAACGGTGCTGGTCAGAAACGGTGCCGGTCGAATACAGCGCCGATCGAACCCCGAACCCCTGCTTGCCATTGAGAGGCAACGGCCAAACGACTATAATGCGCGATTAACTTTTCGCGGCCCCGGTCCATGCCGGTCCACACTGCAAGGACCGTCTCCAAGGACACTCGCGGTGCCGCAGGCTGTCACAGGCTCCCCACCACCTGCCAATTGGGTTTCCGACCATGCTACGTATAGCGCAAGAAGCTCTTACGTTCGACGACGTATTACTCGTACCCCGCTACTCGGATGTCCTGCCCAGAGACGTCGACCTCAAATCCCGCCTGACCCGCAACCTGACCCTGAACATCCCGCTGCTCTCTTCGGCCATGGATACCGTGACCGAAGCGCGTCTGGCGATTGCCATGGCGCAGGAAGGCGGTATCGGCATCATCCACAAGAGCATGTCGATCACCCAGCAGGCCGCCGAGGTCCGCAAGGTCAAGAAGCACGAGAGCGTTATCGTCAAGGACCCGGTCACCGTGGGCCCCAACGCCAAGCTGCAGGACCTGCTGGAGATGGCCAAGGAGTACGGCTATTCCGGCTTCCCGGTCGTCGAGGGCGAAACACTGGTCGGGCTCGTCACCGGGCGTGACATGCGTTTCCAGCCGGATTACAGCGACAGCGTCGAAGCGATCATGACCCCGCGTGAAAAGCTGGTCACCGTGCTCGAAGGCACCTCGCTCGATGTGATCAAGACCAAACTGCAGGAAAACCGCATCGAGAAGATCCTGGTCGTCGACAAGGACTTTCACCTGCGTGGCCTGGTCACCGTGCGTGACATCGAAAAAGCCCGCACCTACCCGATGGCCGCCAAGGACGCCGATGGCCGCCTGCTGGTCGGCGCCGCCGTCGGTACCGGCCCGGAAACCCCGGATCGCATCGCCGCGCTGGTCGAAGCCGGCGTCGACGTGCTGGTCGTCGATACCGCCCACGGCCACTCCAAGGGCGTCATCGACCGCGTTCGCTGGGTCAAGGAACACTATCCGGAGCTGCAGGTGATCGGCGGTAACATCGCCACCGGCGACGCCGCCGTGGCGCTGGCTGAAGCCGGCGCTGACGCGGTCAAGGTCGGTATCGGCCCCGGCTCCATCTGCACCACCCGTGTCGTCACCGGCGTTGGTGTGCTGCAGATCACCGCCGTCGCCAACGTCGCCGAAGCGCTCAAGCCGTTCGACATTCCGCTGATCGCCGATGGCGGCGTGCGCTACTCCGGGGATATCGCCAAGGCGATCGTCGCCGGCGCCAGCACCGTGATGCTCGGCAGCATGCTCGCCGGTACCGAAGAGTCACCGGGCGAAGTCGAACTGTTCCAGGGCCGGACCTACAAGGCCTATCGCGGCATGGGTTCCATGGGCGCGATGTCCCAGACCCAGGGCTCCTCGGATCGCTACTTCCAGAGCAAGGATGAAGGCGTCGAGAAGCTGGTGCCGGAAGGGATCGAAGGCCGCGTGCCCTACAAGGGCCAGATGAGCGCCATCGTTCACCAGATGATGGGCGGCCTGCGCGCCTCCATGGGCTACACCGGTTGCCATAACATCGACGAGATGCGCACCCAGCCGGAGTTCGTCAAGATCACCGGCGCCGGGATTACCGAATCCCACGTGCACGACGTACAGATCACCAAGGAAGCGCCGAACTACCGCGCTGGTTGATTGACTCGTTAGTCGGAAGGGGGAAGGGAGGAGTGGGAAGTGCATCTTTCCTCTTCGCTCTTTCCTCTTCATTCTTTTCCGGCCGTGCTTTTGTCTCGGCAATTGAAACCATTACGGCGGTGGCCCCTTCATGACCGACATCCATTCGCACAAGATCCTGATCCTCGACTTCGGCTCCCAGTACACGCAGCTGATCGCGCGCCGCGTGCGCGAGATCGGCGTGTTCTCCGAGATCCGCGCCTTCGATATCACCGAAGAAGAGATCCGCGAATACAATCCCAACGGCATCATCCTCTCCGGTGGGCCGGAATCGGTCTCCGAGCTGGGCTCGCCACGGGCGCCGGCATGCGTGTTCGAGATGGGCCTGCCGGTGTTCGGCATTTGCTACGGCATGCAGACCATGGCCGAACAGCTTGGCGGCGCTACCGAAGGCTCCAACAAGCGCGAGTTCGGCTATGCCCAGATCAGCGTCGCCTCGGAAGACGACCTGCTCGGCGGTATCAAGGATCATGTCGGTAAACGTGGCGATGCGTTGCTCGACGTGTGGATGAGCCACGGTGACAAGGTCGCCCGCGCGCCGGAGGAATTCACCATCACCGCCTCCACGCCGAGCTGCCCGATTGCCGCCATGACCTGGCCGGAGAAGCGCTTCTACGGCGTGCAGTTCCACCCGGAAGTCACCCACACCACACAGGGTCAGCGCATTCTCGAGCGCTTCGTGCTGGATATCTGCAAGGCGGAAAAGCTCTGGACCCCGGCGCAGATCATCGAAGACCTGACCGATCGCGTGCGCGAACAGGTCGGCGACCGCCACGTGCTGCTCGGCCTTTCCGGCGGGGTGGATTCTTCCGTGGTCGCGGCGCTGCTGCACAAGGCGATCGGCACGCAGCTCACCTGCGTATTCGTCGACAACGGCCTGCTGCGCAAGCAGGAAGGCGACCAGGTGATGGAAACCTTCGGCCAACACATGGGCGTCAAGGTGATCCGCGTCGATGCCGAAGACGAGTTCCTGGGCAAGCTGAAAGGGGAGAACGACCCCGAGGCCAAGCGCAAGATTATCGGCAACACCTTCATCGACGTATTCGACCGTGAAGCGGCCAAGATCGACGGCGTCGAATTCCTCGCCCAGGGCACCATCTACCCGGACGTGATCGAATCCGCCGCCAGCAAGACCGGCAAGGCCCACGTGATCAAGTCGCACCACAACGTCGGTGGCCTGCCGGAGACCATGAAGCTCAAGCTGGTCGAGCCGCTGCGGGAACTGTTCAAGGACGAAGTGCGCAAGCTCGGCCTCGAACTCGGCCTGCCGTACGACATGGTCTACCGTCACCCGTTCCCCGGGCCGGGCCTCGGCGTGCGTATTCTGGGTGAGGTGAAGAAGGAGTACGCCGACATCCTGCGCGAAGCCGACGCCATCTTCATCGAAGAACTGCACAACTTCGACTGGTACCACAAGACCAGCCAGGCCTTTGCCGTGTTCCTGCCGGTCAAGTCCGTCGGCGTCGTCGGTGACGGCCGCCGCTACGAATGGGTCATCGCCATTCGCGCCGTCGAAACCGTAGACTTCATGACCGCACGTTGGGCGCATCTACCGTATGAGCTGCTGGAGACAGTCTCCAACCGCATCATTAACGAGATCAGCGGTGTATCGCGTGTGACGTATGATGTCAGCAGCAAGCCGCCCGCGACGATCGAGTGGGAGTGAAGACGGAAACAGTTGCTATCGAAAGGCTCGAAGAAACTTCCAATCTAGGGGGAAGGTAGGGCCAGACGACGCTTTACCGCTTCAAGGCTTCATTGAGGCTAATGAGCTGACTGGCAGTATGACACGGGAAATGCAATAGCTTGGTGACCTAAGCATACAGCCAGTCTTCGACAGTTAATTATTGTTTGGAATTGCACCGAAATCTGCGAAAAATTTTAGGTATTATCGATGGCTAAAACCGGTTTAGTGTTGACGAAATCTATCTTATGGTAGCTTGGCTCCTTTATTTGCCATGAATGGAACCGGTTATTGAAAATTTTTCGGTCGTACCATCAGGACGATTTACCCAAAAGCACTTGGTGCCATAGTCAGCCGACCGAACACTGAAATCAGTAATGCCACATCCAATTTTTGCAGCAGAATCCGGATGATGCTCTAGTGCTGCTTGCAAGATTACTGCGTCGTCGGAGTTGACTCGGTCCCCCACATCATATCGATGAAGCATCTTCTTAAGGTATTCGACTGCATCTCCTCTTTTTTTGAAGTACATGGGGCCGAGGTGTATGGGCTTCGCAGGCATGTGTAACCTCCAATTTTTTTATGTCTATTGTTCTGATGATTAGTCAAAAAGTGAGAGATTTTCGCGCACTTCACGGATGATTATTGCTGGTATATTCATGGCTTGGAATTGATTGACGCGTTCGGCAATCCACTCTATGCACTCTTTCCTGCTGAGGTCATCGCGGGCAATGTTCTCGTACAAGGTAACGGCGCTCATACGGGAAATACCAAGTTCCATAAGCGAGAGAAGCGTTGTCGACGAAACGCCGAACTCTAGTTGCGTTCCGATATCCAGGTCATCTTCGATCAATTCCTTACGACCAATTTCGTGAAGATAAAAGTGCAGCACGTTCATATAAGCAGAGAGGTATTTCGGTGCTCTAAAACGAGCGATTTGCTCTACCAGCTCCATGGTGTCGCGTATTAGCTCAGGAAGCTTGAACGATCGGCCAACTTCTTGGTGCCAGTCGATGCTGTCGCGAATAATCTTCGCGAGCGAGTATCCTTTCAACCATTTAACGACAATCAACGCATATAGCCTAATGCGACCTTGTGGGGTGAAGGCTGGAAATAAGTGCTCGTTGATTCTTCCCATGATTGTGATAAATCGATCATAGCTATCGTTGCTGGAGACATTAGCAGGAAGTAAGTTTTCAACATCCCCAGAGTAGGTGCGAAAAGCTTCAAGAAGGCGCTGAAGACCTATCGCATTTACCCCGGGATGCCGAGAAGCCAGGTCGACGTCGATTTCTATCTTGTCTGCTAGAGAGCCCAGAGTCTGATCGAGCTTGGCAATTGAAGCAGCATCATGTCGTTTTGCAAGACTAGCGGCAGAAATGGAGCCGAGCCGCATAAAGGTAGTAAGCAGATAGGCTCCAACCTGCTCGAATTTATCCTTGTCCTTCATGTTCGACAGATCCGATTTCCCACGCTTAGAGAGATAGTTCTCCATGCTGTCGCCAAGCTCAAGTACAGCGTCGCTTTCCCGCTTAATATGATGGCGAGCTCGATTAGGAATGCCCTCAGGCCAAGCCTGAGTGTCTTCGGGATCAATGCAGATGATATTTCCTTGGAACTCATCGCCCCAACGGCCTGCGCGACCAGCCAGATTCCAGAAGTCGTGCGGTTCCATTGGGTGGCCTTTCCCTTTACGTGGTCCGCGTACCACAATCGTTCGGCAGGATAAGTTCACACCCTCGATCAGAGTAGAGGTGCAGACCAAAAAGCGAATTTTACCTAATCGGAATAGGCGCTCTATCTCCAGTCGGAGCAGTGACGGCATATTGCCATAGTGAAACGCTACCCCTAACTCAACGAGTGGTGCCAATCGGAAATCTTGATGTACGCCCTTACGAGCAAGCTCGGCAAGCTGTGAGAGCTCAGGATCAATGGATTCAAGCTCGGGCAAGAGCTGGCTGATCAGATCAGCGACTTCTTCTGCTTCTCCCGCGCCATTGGTGTAGACGAGTGTTCCGCCTCTTTCGCCGACAGCTGCAGCGATAAACGCGAGTCGCTTCTTGAGCCCCACCGGTTTGCTCGCAAGCTGAAGAGTTCCTATAGGCAGTTCTGAGTCCTGCTGTCGAAGAGTAAGCTCCCAAAGCTTCGATTTACGCGGTAACTGTGCCGCGACCAATAAGTTCTGAAGGACTGTAGATGAGTCACTATTTACGGCTACAGTCTGTACGCCAATGGGGGCGTCCGTAAGTAATTCTTCCGGGTTTTCGGTTGCCGGGCTGATAAAAACAGCTTTTAGTTCTGGGTTGGCACGGGTAATTCTTTCCACTGCATCCTGCAAAATTACACCGCGCTGATTGTCACCGATCTTATGTGCTTCGTCCACGATAAGTAGGTCAACAGAAAATTCATCGTCAAGTACGTTAGCGAGAAGGTGTAATCGTTCTTGCGTAAAAATGTAAATAATTCGTGCGCCACCTGCTCGGGCAGTCCTATAATTAACTGGGAAAGGAAGTGACGTTACATCGATCAGTTCACTATTACCTAAGAGCCTCTTGAGACTGGTTTCTATCTCGGAGACTAGTGCGCGGGTTGGAGCGAGATATACTACCACTCGACTCTCGCCCGCAATAACTTGATCGATTAGCCACTGGAGTACGAGAAATGTTTTACCTGAGGCGGTCGGCGCGGATGCTGAGAGCCAACTAGCTCCGACCGCATTAGCCCAGAAACGTTGCTGAAAATCATTTACTGGTAGCCAAGCTCCACTCGATTGCACAAGGATGGCATGATCGATATCGCGGCGCTGGGCCTCGAGGTGCAACGAGACGCCGAGCCTTCCATGGAGGTTGGTCGCCACCAAGCTACGTTCTGTGGCTAATGTAATGGCCCGAAAATTGGAAAGCTTACCCATTAGGACAATACCAGCATCCGTAAGTGCTTGGTCATCTTTCAAAGTTACTGCAGCGGTTGCGATTCGCAGTGCTGCGTCTTGATCGGTTCTTTTTTCTGAACGTGCAAGAATACTGCCGGCTAGTATTAGTTTGGGCCAGTCAATAGGCTCGGTGGAAGGTGCCGAAATATCTGGCGCTAAATTATCCAGCTCATTGCGTACTGTAAGTCGAATGATCTTATCCAGATCCTCTCGAATG
Organism: Salinicola halimionae; assembly: GCF_003206065.1. Taxonomy (GTDB): domain Bacteria; phylum Pseudomonadota; class Gammaproteobacteria; order Pseudomonadales; family Halomonadaceae; genus Salinicola; species Salinicola halimionae. The sequence continues at coordinate 490,445 of NZ_PZJQ01000005.1, forward strand.
CCTTCTTGGAGAAGCCAGGATTGTAGGTCAATAAGACTCATGATTTTTCAATACCCATTGCTTTGAGAAAAGCGGAACGAAAACCGCCTGCCGAGGGAAGAGGTACACAGAAGACCTCGATTTCTATTCGCTCGAGCTTTTCCAATTTAAGTCGCTCACCAATACGATTGCTCCAATCGGAAAGTGCTGTGCGGGACGCATTAACGATATCTTCAGCAACCGCTTCCGCATTACCATTTGGGTAGAACGGTGCATCGAAGCCTACAAGGGCTACGCCACAATATTTTACCCGCTTTGACATGACCGACGATTTGTCAAAATACATCTTTAAAGCATCGGTAATTACTGGGTCGCTAAGGTCGGCCTTGTCACTTAGCAGCATCAGATCACGCTCTCGCTCTGCTTCTTCATGTTCAGGTTCGATTAAGAAAGGTGAGAGAGAGGAAAAGCAGTCGCGAATCGCAGCACTCGCATCTCTGTATATTTTTGACTCCCCCCAATAGAGCTTTAAAATGCCGTCCGCTGTCACGCCCGCATAAACACCGTCCGCGCCGTGATAGTGCATGCGTGAGTCTGTTTTGAGATCCATCTTGCATAGAATCTGTGGCAGCTTGAGGAAGCGCTCTGCCAGTAGGAACAGCAGCATTTCTCCACCTTCGCCAGTGTTGCCTAAATCGGTAAACGAACGCTTTGCCCGCTCAACTAGCTCGGCGACTGCCTCTGTACTGTTGAATTTACGGTCGCGTGCTTTCGCTTCGGCAAGCTTCGCCCGTGGAATCGCATAATCAACTATCGCGTTTCGCATGAACTCTGCCAGCCTGTGCGGTTGTACATGACCATTTCCATCCACCGAAAGACAGTGGCAGTGGATTTTGACTGAATGACCGTCAATGCGGAGGTCTCGCTCTACCAGCGTTAGGTGGACCTCAAGTGCTTCTGGGTCTCCCGTTAGGCCGGATTCGAGATCGGTGGGGGTAATAGCAGGCAAGCAGCCTCCATTCCATATTGACTAACATATGCTTTCAAATGAATAGAATGAAATCTAATGTAACCGTCCTTAGCTATTTAGTCCACGGACTGATTAAATCTTGATGCTATTGGGACCTCGGCTTTGATGAGGCGGTTTTCGCCTCGGCGAGTGCCCCTTCCCTCGTAGCTATGCACCCTTAAGAGAGCGAACTTCAGGCCCCTTCAGATCGGGGCGATCCGACACCTTCGACCACAGCGTGATTGTCGGCTCGCAGGGTAGCCGCGGCCCGCGGTCGGTCGATGTCGGTCTGGCGGCGTTGACGCTGCTGGTCGCGGAATCCGATCCGGCTAACAAGGAGACGATGATTCGCCTGATCATGAACACGCTCGCCAACGACTTCTCATCTACCTGACGATGCTCGGCGGCAACCCCAAATAATCCGTCAGTCGTCCACTCTAGCGTCGCATCATGAACCCTATTCATGATGAGGTGAAATCATATCGCTTTTCATGCATCCACAGGCTCTGGCATAAAGAGTGCATCCGCTTCGACGGCAGCCGCCATGGCGCCTGTCGGTCGATACGCCAGATATTGCATTGACGGGCGCTGGGCCTTCTGACGGTGCCAGCGCCTCTCTATTACCAGGGTGCCTGTTCGCGATGAGTCACGATTTCACATTCGATATCAAGAGCGTGCGGTTCGACGAGCATTACCGTCCGGCCGAGAACACGCGCACGACCACCAACTTCGCCAACCTGGCAAGAGGGGAGCGTCGCGAGGAAAACCTGCGCAATACCCTGACGATGATCGACAACCGTTTCAACGCGCTGGCGCATTGGGACAACCCCAAGGCGGATCGCTACGCCGTTGAGCTCGACATCATCACCGGTGAGCTGAGCGTGGGAGCCGAGGACGAGGATGACACCTTCCCGGCGATCGAGATGCTGAAAACGACGATCATCGATAAGCAGACCGGCAAGCGTATTCCGGGCATGGTAGGGAACAACTTCTCCTCCTACGTGCGCGACTACGACTTCAGCGTCTGGCTGTCGGAGCACAACCGGGATCGTTCCGAATTCGGCATCCCGGAGGGGTTTGGCGATCTGCACGGCAAGCTGTTCAAGCGCTTCGTCGAGTCCGATGCGTACCGGGCTTCCTTCAGCAAGGCGCCGGTCATCTGCCTCAGCGTCTCCAGCAGTAAGGTCTATCGCCAGACCGACAATCGCCACCCGGTGCTGGGCGTGGAGTACGAAAACGACGAGTCCTCGCTGACGGATTTCTACTTCGGCAAGATGGGCCTGCAGGTGCGCTACTTCATGCCGCCGCATGCCGTCGCGCCGCTGGCGTTCTACTTCTCCGGCGATCTGCTGGCCGATTACACCGATCTCGAGCTGATCAGCGCCATCAGCACCATGGAGACGTTCCAGAAGATCTATCGCCCCGAGATCTACAACGCCAATTCGTTGGCCGGCAAAATCTACCAGCCCAGCCTGAAGCATCAGGACTACTCGCTGACGCGTATCGTCTACGACCGCGAAGAGCGCGGCCAGCTGGCCGTCGAGCAGGGCAAGTTCACCGAGCGGCACTTCATCAAGCCCTACCGCCATGTGCTCGAGCAGTGGTCGGCCAACTACTCCCTTTGATCGACCCGTTCCAACGACTCTTTTTGGTCAACCCGTTACAACGATATTCTTTGATCAACCCGTTATTAAGGTCATTTTTGTATGAAGACTTTGTTGCCCACGTCGACGGCCGGTAGCCTGCCCAAGCCCGCCTGGCTGGCCCAGCCCGAGACGCTCTGGTCGCCGTGGAAACTGCAGGACGAGGAGCTGGCCGAGGGCAAGCAGGATGCGTTGCGGGTCTCCCTGCACGATCAGCGGCGGGCCGGGATCGATATCGTCAGCGATGGCGAGCAGACCCGTCAGCACTTCGTCACCACGTTTATCGAGCATCTTGAAGGTGTTGATTTCGAAAAGCGTGAGATCGTCAAGATTCGGGATCGCTATGAGGCGAGCGTGCCCTCGGTCGTCGGCCCGGTGTCTCGCGTCAAGCCGGTGTTTGTCGAAGATGCCAAATTCCTGCGCCAGCAGACCGACCAACCCATTAAATGGGCGCTGCCCGGCCCGATGACCATGGTCGATACGCTCTATGATGGTCATTACAAGAGCCGCGAAAAGCTGGCCTGGGAGTTCGCCAAGATCCTCAACCAGGAAGCTCGCGATCTCGCCGCCGCCGGCGTGGACATCATTCAGTTCGATGAGCCCGCCTTCAACGTCTTCTTCGACGAGGTGAACGACTGGGGCATCGCCGCGCTGGAAAAAGCCATCGAAGGCGTCGAGTGCGAGACCGCCGTGCATATCTGCTATGGCTATGGCATCAAGGCCAATACCGACTGGAAGAAGACGTTGGGGTCGGAGTGGCGCCAGTACGAAGAGATCTTCCCCAAGCTACAGGCGTCGAACATCGATATCGTCTCGCTGGAGTGCCAGAACTCCCATGTGCCGATGGAGCTGATCGAACTCATTCGAGGCAAGAAAGTGATGGTCGGGGCGATCGACGTGGCCACCAACACCATCGAAACCCCGGAAGAGGTCGCCGAGACCCTGCGCAAGGCGCTCAAGTTCGTCGATGCCGACAAGCTCTACCCCTGCACCAACTGCGGGATGACGCCCTTGTCTCGCCGGGTGGCCCAAGGCAAGCTCAGCGCTCTGAGTGCTGGCGCGGAGATCGTTCGGAAGGAGCTCGCGGCTCGATAGTGGCGTCCTGTTCGGCGATGGCGACGACGACGGCGACTTAGATGATGAGGCCGAGATGGCCCAGACCTAGATATTCGGCCCGGTATTTGCCGTCTATCGGTTCAGGACGGAAGCAGAGGTCATAGAACGTGCCAATGTGTCCCGCGCGTTCGAGACGGGCATGGTCATTCTCAACACCAGCTCGGTGGGCACGGCCTCGGTCCCGTTCGGCGGCGTCAAGCAATCCGGTTATGGTCGCGAGGGCAGTTTCTATGGCATCGAAGAGTACGTGGACGTCAAATACGTGCTGATGAGCGGCTGGATCAGTAGGATCGGTTCCCCCTGAGCGGGGCGACCCGGCGAAAAGAGAACCGCCGGGTTTATAAATCATCGATTATGCTCACCGTGAGTGAACATAATCTTGACAACGTAAACCTCCCCTACAACACCGCTCCATCGAAACCGTTCATCGGCTTACCGATGCACCCATGCAGATGCTCGAGCGCGCTCCGGGCGAGACCCTAGCGGGCCAGCGCTTTGAAGCCACCGTGCGGAAATGGGAAGCGACGTATAGCGAGCTTGGCTTTAGCAACTATTCGTTATTCGAAGGATGCAACCAGTTGGCGATAACCAACCCCGGAACGCGGTCGAACTCCCGCTCGTTATTCGTCACCACCGTTAATCCTCGGCTGCGGGCGTGGGCGGCGATCATTAAGTCGTAGGCGCCGATCGGGGTGCCAGCACGCTCCAGCCCGGCACGAACCTGTCCGAAATGGCTGGCGGCTGCTTCGTCGAAGCCCAACACTGTCAGTCGCGCGACGAAGTTCTCCACTACCGACAGGTTATGCTCCGGCTTGGCCGATTTCTCTGCACCGTAGATCAGCTCTGCGAGCGTGATCGATGAGATGCAGAGCCTGGCAGTATTGTTATTAAATATTTCGCGCAAAGATGGCGGCCGGTTCTTGATGACGTATATGCAGATGTTCGTATCCAGCAGATAGCGCAGCATCAAAAGGCCTCGCGCTTCTGGGGCTCGGGCTGATCGCGACTCTCGTTGATCTCGGCGTCCATGAAGTCGCCAGTCACCGCGTGACATTCATCGGGTTCAAAAAAATCGTCCCAGCTGGTGTCACTAGGCGTGATCAAACGGCTATTGCCGAGGGGGATGATAATGACCTCGGAGACGCCCTCGGGGAATGCTACCGCTTTTGGCAGGCGCACGGCCTGACTTTTGTTGGACAGGAACAGCTTGGCATTCATGGCAATTTCTCCTTATGTATATCCCTGGAGTATCTACCAATTGTGTGCTGACCCGGATGGGCTGTCAAAGCGGCTATCGACGTTTGGCAGAAACCACCCGCAAACTACCGAGGAATCCTCGGCGGCTCTCGGTTGGTGGATCCTCACGAAATAGACCGTGGTCGCAACGCCCGCCCCGGCTCGAAGCGCCTTACCGTCGGCCCTGTCCTTCTGATCGCATCCGGCGCACGGTACCATGCACTCAAGTCAGCGCCTTCCCACTGGGGCTAGCGCTTCACTGCCTGCCGGGGATTTTCTCGCCATGACCACCGTCGCCATCTTCGTCGACACCCAGAACGTCTACTACACCGTGCGCGATGCCTACGGCAAACAGTTCGACTATCGCCGCTTCTGGGCGCGGGTGACGGCGGGCCGCGAAGTGGTGACCGCGCGCTGTTATGCCACCGATAAAGGCGACACCAAGCAGCGCGGTTTTCAGAACACGCTGAGAACGATAGGTTTCGAGGTGAAGCTGAAGCCGTTCATCCAGCGTGCGGATGGATCCGCCAAAGGCGACTGGGACGTCGGCATCACGCTCGATGCCATCGAATACGCGGTGCAGGCGGATGTGATCGTACTGGTCTCCGGCGACGGCGACTTCGACCTGCTGGCGCAGAAGATCCGCGAGGTGCATGGCAAGCGTGTCGAGGTTTACGGCGTGCCGAAGCTCACTGCCAATTCCCTCATCAAGGCTGCGAGCCAGTTCATACCGATCGAGCGCGATCTGCTGCTGGGTTGAGTCGCCGGGGCGGGCGATAGCCGTGGTGATCGGTGAGATTAGCTAGCTTCTTCGGTGGGGCGATTGGTCATGCGATCAAGATTCGAGATAAGTCGTGTCAGTAGCATGCCCAGCTGTTCACACTCCGCTTCACTGAAGCCATCTAGCGCCTCCTGATTGCCTTCCAGGATGACCGAGGTGGCTTCCGGTAGTCGCGCTTTGGCGAGCGCGGTCAGTTCGATGCGGCTGCTACGGCCGTCTTTGGGATCGGACGTGCGGTGAATCAGCCCATCCCGTTCCATGCGTGTCAGCATCTGCGCCATCGGCGGCTGCTCTACCTTGGCAAAACGAGCCAGATCCCGCTGCGTACTCGCGAGGTTTTTCGCTAGTGCTACAAGCACCGGAACCTGGCCGACTCCGAAACCCAGCGGTCTGAGACGGGCAACGCTCAGGCGCGCGAACCCTCGTGCGGCGAGGCTGATCAGGTGGCCTGGCGTATCGAGAACGTTTTTCTGCATATCGATTTTCCGTATTCTTGACTTTTATATATGTGCATATGTAGTTTATTGATTGTCGCCCGCCAAGGCCAGTAGCGGGTGCGGCCTACACCTAGGGGCATCGTCATGCCACACGAGCAGATTGTTATCGTTACCCATGAAGGTGAATGTAAGACTCATATTTTCACCTCTGGAGACAAGCCGGGCGGACCCGCAGTCGTCTTTTATATGGACGCTGGCGGCATTCGCCCTGCCGTGCTTGCCATGGCCCAGCGGTTAGCCGATGCCGGTTTCGTGGTGTTGCTGCCCGATCTGTTTTATCGCTACGGCCCTTATGGGCCGTTCGATCCGCAAGAAGTGTTCAAAGGTGACGTGCGAGCGATTCTTGGGCCTCTGATGGCTACCACAGGTATTTCGCGTTCAGTCGCCGATACTGAGGCATTCCTGACCTATCTGGACACACGAACCGATGTCCGTGGTAGCAAGGTGGGAGCGGTGGGATTTTGCATGGGGGGCGGAATGGCCATTGCCGCCGCTGGCTCGTGGCCTGATCGCTTCACTGCCGTTGCCAGCTTCCACGGTGGAAATCTAGCGACCGATGCTGTCGATAGTCCTCATATCTTTGTGGACACCCTGAAAGCCGAACTCTATATGGCTGTAGCCGAAAACGATGCCAGCTATCCGCCATCAATGGCCGAGCAATTCGAGCACTCGCTGACAAAAGCCAAGGTGCGCTATCAAACAGAGATCTATTCAGCTGCGCATGGCTGGATGAAACCGGATTTTCCTGTTTATGACGAAGAGGCCGCCGAGTATGGATGGCAGCAGATGCTCGAGTTCTTTAGCCGTACGCTTGGATAATTGACCATCAGGTATCGGCGCAACTCAGAGCAAGAACCTGCGGCACCGACAATCTGGCCATCGCGATTCTCTCGCACTTACCGATGCACCCAGTCCAGATGCTCGAACGCGCCCTGGGCGTGATCCTCACGGAACATCTCGTGATCGCGGCGCACGCGGTCGGCGGTCTCGACAGCGAACTCCACCATGTCCTCGGTGAACAGTGCCGGTGGGCCGATGGCGTCGACGATCGCGGGTTCGATGTCGTAGTCGATCCTGCCGGATTCATCGGAAAGCGCGTGTACGCGAGCGAGCACGCGGCCGCAGATACGGGCGTAATTCTTCCATTCGCTCTTGGAGAGGTCATCGAGATCGATGTCATCACGAAACGGCGCGCGCTCTCGCGTCATGTAGCTCAACCCGTCGAATTCGACATGGCCGTAAAACACGTCGCCACGCACCAGATGCACGGCCTGGGCATCGCTGATGCGCTCGGCGAGGCTGTCCATCTCGTAGGGCGAAGGCGGCACCAGGCCGGAGAGGGCGGAGCGACGTGCCTGCTTGTATTCGATGATCAGATCGTCCGTGCCGTCGCGCTCGGGGCCTTCGATCAGCACGTAGTAGCGGTTGAGCCCCAATGAAGCGGTGCCCTGGCCTCGCCGTATCGCCACGTCCTTCACGCGCATGCCTTTCCCTTTCAGCCCTTTCCCGTGACGTGCTTTCCCATGCTGTGCCTTGGCCCTCGTTGGCACCTCGATCCTGTTCTCCTGGATCAGCCGGTCGGTGATCTTCTGGAATTCGTCTCGACGGGAGGAGATCGGTACGAGCTTCTCGGTCGAACGAAAACGGCTTCTGCTCTCGTCGAGATAGTCATCCGTCAGCCATTCGTTGCGCTCTTCATGGGCATCCTTGAACAGCTGGCGAATGATTTTCGGTGCATTGTCGAAGCGCATCTCTCCTTCCTGTTCGTTGCCTTCAAGGGCCAGGCGCTCCATCTCCCTGATGTAGCCGTTGACGAAATGGCGCACGATCTTGACCTGGTGTTTGCGCTTGAGCTCGCCTTCGGTTTTCGCGGCAATCATGAAGCCGGTGGCGCCACGCTTGAGATCCCAGGTGAATGGCGCGTAATAGGCTTCGTCGAAATCGTTGACCGAGAAGATCGGTACGTTGTCGGCATTGGGCATGACGCCGAAGTTTTCGGGGTGAACGTCCCCCAGCGCCAGCACGGTCGGCATCCAGGCGTCGTCGCCGGCCATGTCGCGATAGAACAGCAATGCCGTGCCACGGAAAAACGAGAACAGCGAGCTCGACAGCTTGGCGAACTTGAGATCGGCACCTTCGGCATGGGTCGCAATACGCGTCTGGTGGTCCTCGCGTAGTGTCTGGCGCACATGCTGGCGCCGCTCGAAGCCAGTCAGCGCCCGCGGACGCAGCACGAATTCGCCGGCAGCCACCGCTTCCGCCAATCGGCGAAAAGTCTTGTAGCGTGTCGCGACGACCGGGTCTGTTTTCTCGGACAAATCGCGTTCGAGTGCAGCCGCCAGTTCCGCCTTGCTCATCGAAGAACGCCCTGGGATGTCCTGCTTCTGGGCTTGCTCGTACAGCGCCTGACGCGTGGCTTCCGAATTCGTGGACATGGGCACTCCTTGGCTTTTGGATCTTCGCTCGCTTGGTCCGGGGTCGCGTCGAACGGGCTCAGGATGAATGGATGTCGATGTATTCAGCATGCACGACTTCAATGAATGGTGCATGTGTTGGCCGGGGAGGTATTGATAGGGCAGTCGTGGGCTGCAGGTACATGGCCACTCGAGGAGCTTCGTGGCGCGTGGCGTCCTAATAAGAACAGAGCGGGTAGAAATCCGGTGGGCGAACGTCATGTGTGCCTGCAGGAAAAGGAATTCTATCTTTGTGCCTCGGAGGGCATTTCGCTCTGATCTTGCAACGATATAAACCTTATCTGTGGCTGAGTCATACTGCCACGGTCGGTATTCAATAGATTGACTGGCCGGCAGATAAAGGTTGATCACACATCAGGATTTGCATCTTGGAAGACAGCTTCCACGTTGTTACCGCAAGGATCGATGATGAACGCCGCGTAATAGTGCTCGTGATAATTGGGCCGGAGTCCTGGCTTGCCATTATCTTGACCGCCTGCAGCCAAAGCTGCCGCATGAAATATATTTACCTCGTGCTGGCTTCTGGCGGAAAAGGCCAGGTGGATTGGATCCCGTTTCTGAAGGGGTGCGGCCTCGATGAAGAGCTCGACGCGGTCCCGGCCGAAGCCGGCAACACCACCTTTCGGGCGTTCGGCAAAAAACTTTTGCTGAACGCCCAATGAAGCGAGCGTCGCTTGGTAGAACCTTCGCACGGTGTCGATGTCGTCTGTCCTGATGCTGATGTGGTCAAATAGGCTCATTGCTTATCGCTCCATTGTTCGATGATTCCATTCTGAAGGCTTCAGGTGGTTGGAAGCATGCCGCCGTCCAACCGGATGTTGGAGCCGGTGATGTATGCCGTCCGCGGGCTGGCGAGAAACGCCACGGCGTCAGCGATTTCCGCCAACGTGCCGACCCGGCCGACCGGGACTTGCGCGAAAAGCGGAAGCACGGCCTTTTCCACTTCTGCCCAGGATGCATCCGGTTCGATGCCTTGTTCTGCCGCGATTTCCCGAAACCTCATGTCGAGTTTTGCGCTATGGATCATGCCGGGAGACACGGTATTCACGGTGATACCCTCGGCTGCGACGGCCTTTGCCAGCGATGCCGTCATGGCGATCATTGCCGCCTTGGCCGCAGAATAATCCGGGTTGACCGGAGGCGGCATCAGCCCCGCGAGGCTGGAAATATTGATGATCCGGCCCCATTCCCGAGTGCGCATTTGCAGCAGGACTGCCGTCGTGACCCGCAGGGCAGCCAGCACATTGCGGTCATAGGTTGTGGTCCAGACATCTGACGCCGTCGTGCTCCAATCCGAGCCGTCGCCAGACCCGCCGGCATTGTTGACGAGTATGTCGATGGACCCTGCGGCGGACCGGGCTGCTTGAAGCAACGCAATAACCTCCGCGTCATTTGTCAAGTCTCCAGTCACGACGTGTGCTTGGCCACCCCCGGTTCGGATCTGCTCGGCCACTTCGGATGCCTTGGACTGGTCGCGGCCATGGACGATAATCGTGGCACCTTCCCGCGCGAGCCGCTTTGCAATCGCCTCGCCTATGCCCTTGCTGCTACCGGTCACGAGGGCGACCTTTCCATTCAGATGTAAGTTCACGACTGAGCACCATAAGATAACGTGACCCGAATATAGGAGAGCTGTCATGGACCCCTCAAGAAGGCACGAAAAGGTGCCTATGCCGAATGAGGTAAGAAGCGCTTGTTTAGGGCCGGATGGGGCGGTCGTTCATGTGACGCGCTGTATGCAAATGATCAGCGGACGATGGAAACTGCAGATATTGTTTCGGCTTTATGCGGACGAGGTTCTGCGAAGCTCGCAGTTGCTGCGGGATATCCAGGGCGTTTCACAGAAAATGCTGACCCAGCATCTCCGTGAATTGGAGGAGGACCGGCTAATTGACCGAAGCGATTTCGGCAAGCAGCCACCCCGGGTCGAATACCGCCTCAATGACCGGGGGCGGGCGCTGATGCCCGTGCTGTTGGCAGCGCGGCAGTTCGCGGAAGACCACGAGGCTTAGCTAATCGAATTCAGTGACGGCCTCAAGTCCGGAGGCGTATCGTCTGAGCGAATCAACTTCGAGATGTTTGGCCCCTCGGGATAAGACGGACAAATTTTAGAACGAAGCGATCTCCGACTAAAGTCATAGCCCGCTAGGCCGATTTTCCCCCGAGAGACTTGATACGCTGGGTTTCTTATCGACCCTAGCTGTTTGTCATCGCCGCCTGCGGCGAGCGTCTCTATCACCGCTCCCGAACCGAGCGTTAAGGCGAATCCATGATCATTTCAGGTCCTTCCGATTACCGGCGCGCCGCCAAGCGTCGTGTTCCTCGTTTCCTGTTCGACTATCTCGATGGCGGAGCGGTGACCGAAAGCACGATGCGCGGCAACGTCGAGGCGTTACAGGCAATCCCGCTGCGTCAGCGCGTACTGCAGGGCGGCGGCACGCCTCAGCTCGAAACCGAGGTGCTCGGGAGTCGCTGGAAGATGCCCGTGGCGCTAGCGCCGGTTGGCGCCACCGGGATGTACGCCCGTCGCGGCGAGGTGCAGGCGGCGCGAGCCGCGGAGAAGGTCGGCATTCCCTACACGCTCTCCACGGTATCGGTCTGCTCGATCGAGGAGGTGGCGCAGGCAGCCCAGGGCGAGCTGTGGTCCCAGCTCTACGTGCTCAAGGATCGTGGGTTCATGCAGAACGCGCTGGAGCGGGCCTGGGCCGCCGGCATGAAAACGCTGGTGTTCACGGTCGACATGCCGCTGCCGGGTTCGCGCTATCGTGATCGCCACTCCGGCATGTCCGGCCCGCACGCCAAACTGCGCCAGACCGCTCAGGCGTTGATGCATCCCCGCTGGGCGTTCGATGTCGCGCTCAAGGGCAAGCCGCTGTCGTTCGGCAATATCGAAGCGTATACCGGTCGCCAGATGAACATGGACGACTACATGGGCTTTCTGGCCAAGAACTTCGATCCCTCCATCAGTTGGAGTGAGCTGGAGTGGATTCGGGATAGCTGGAAGGGCAACTTGATCATCAAGGGCCTGCTGGATAAGGAAGACGCGCGCGATGCGGTACGCATGGGTGCCGACGGAATCATCGTCTCCAACCACGGCGGGCGGCAGCTCGACGGCGCGATTCCGACTGCCCAGGCGTTACCGCATATCGCCGAGGCCGTCGGGGACGAACTGACGGTGCTGGCGGATTCCGGCGTTCGCTCCGGGCTGGATGTCGTCAGGATGCTGGCCTTGGGCGCGAAAGGAGTGCTGCTCGGCCGTGCCTACGCCTACGCGCTGGCGGCCGAAGGGGAGCGCGGCGTCTCGCATCTGCTCGAACTGATCGCGGCCGACATGCGCGTGACCATGACGCTGATCGGCGCCCATTCGCCGGCCGATATCAATGCCGACCATCTGGAATCGGTCGAGAAAGCCCTGAAGAGCGACCAGCGCCCGGCGGTCGCGGAGCCCGATAAAGCGGCGTTCTGACTGGCGTTTGTCGCTGCATCGTCCCCTGATAGGTTGAGGACAGCAGCTCGCTTTACGCGCCGGCTGGTTGATCATGAACCAAACGGGTCACGACGCTAAACGATGCTTCTTGCGACTGGCCCCCGGAGGTTGTCCGGTGACGCGCTTATAGGCGCGGCTAAAGGCTGCCTGCGAGTGATAACCGAGACGCAGCGCCACGTCTTCAATATGAAGCCTGTCTTGAGTCAGCCACTGGCCGGCTAGCTGCATTCGCAGCTCTGTGGCATAACGCAGCGGTGGCGTGCCGATGGTGGCTTGAAAACGCTCAGCGAAGACCGAACGAGAAATATGGCATTTGGCTGCCAGCTCTCCCACGCTCCAGTTGTGGGTAGGGTCCCGATGTAACGCGAGGATGCCCATAGCCAATCTGGGATCGCGCAGCGCGGCCACCAGCCCCGCGGCATTATCGCAGCCGCATTCCACCCATCCGCGGACGACCATCGTGGCCACCACGTCGGCGAGCCGGGCGAGGACACCGGCGAACCCAACCCGTCCAGAGCAGATTTCACGTTTCATGGCGGTGAGGATAGACACGAGATCGGGATATCGCTGCCCCGTGGCATCGACCATCATCACGTCGGGCATCAGCCGGCTCAGGCCCTGCATGCCACCAAGATCGAACTCCATGCAGCCGTGAAAGAGAATCGCGCCGGGTGTTTCCTGCTGACTGGGACAGATATCGATGGCGCCAACCGCATCACCGAGAGATGCCACCTCGAAGCTGGAGATGTCCTGAATCGCGAGATCAAGGCCGGATAGCAACTGATGTGCGGTGCCATGCGGCATCAGCACAGCATTGCCCGCTGACAGCTCATACAGCGTGCCATCTTCAGTGCGCAATAGGGCGGAGCCGACCGCGAGGAAGTAAAAATGGGCGTGGTTAGGCCTGGCTTCAAAGCTGAAACCAAATGAAGATCCTGTCTGAATGCGCCGGTACTGGACGCCTCTCAAGCGCATGCCGGTGAGCATTTCGCTGATGAGATCGGAGGAGAGGGCAATAGGATCTGTCGTTGCCATAGTGGTAACCACCTCCGGGGTTTCGATCAAAAAGTTAGGGTTTGGTGTCATGGATCATCCTGTGCTCCGATCATAGACTGCCGCTCATCATGAACTCCAAGGGATATTCTCTGATGAGTAGCAGTGCATGCGGTGCGGTATCTGACGCCAACCTGGAGCGAGCGATCGAGACAGAGCCTACCTCACCAGCCTGGATGGCAGTGTTTTCTCTGGCGATGGGGGTATTTGGGTTACTAACTGCAGAGTACCTGCCTGCCAGTTTGTTGACGCCGATGGCTTCTGCGCTTGAGGTGTCAGAATCGATGGCGGGGCAAGCCGTAACGGTAACTGCGGTGGTGGCGCTCTTTGCCGGTTTATTGGTTCCAAGGCTCACGCGTCGCATCGACCGACGTTTGGTGTTGCTGGGCTTCACCATGATGATGATCGTTTCGAATTTGCTGGTCGCCCTGTCTTCCAGTTTGACCGTTCTCTTGATCATGCGGGTTTTCCTGGGAATCGCCCTTGGCGGCTTCTGGAGCATGGCAGCGGCGGTGGCCATGCGGTTAGTGCCAGCGGCGCTGCTGCCACGCGCTTTATCGATTATCTTCAGTGGCATCGCTGTGGGAACGGTCGTGGCTGTACCGCTTGGCAGCTATATGGGCGGGCTCTATGGCTGGCGTAGTGCCTTTCTGGCGGCAGCTGCGGTCGGCATGATAACGCTCGTCTTCCAGTGGTTCACGCTCCCTCGAATGACACCCAGAAGAACCGCCCGGTTACAAACCGTACTGGAAGTGTTGAGTCGGCCGGGAATTGGCGTGGGCATGTTGGGTTGCATACTGGCTCACACCGGCCATTTTGCTTTGTTCACCTACATTCGCCCCTTTCTGGAAAGTACGACAGGTGTCGGATCGGATGCCCTCGCACTCATGCTGCTGGGGTTCGGCGTGGCGAACTTTATGGGAACGCTGCTGACCGGTTGGTTGATGGAACACAGTTTGAGAGGGGCTCTGGTGCTGATGCCACTACTGGTTGGTGTATCTGCATTGGCGCTGGTGTTACTGCCTTCCTCGGTCATGAGCCAAGCGCTACTGGTCGCCTTCTGGGGAATGGCATTCGGTGGTGTACCGGTTGCATGGTCCAACTGGGTAGCGAATGCCGTGCCGGATCAGACAGAGAGTGCTGGCGGCATGGTGGTCGCGTCGGTGCAGTCTTCCATCGCAGTGGGGGCTGCTGCGGGCGGTGCCATGTTCAGCGTTAGTGGCATCACTGGTGTATTCATAGCTGGGGCCGTCATCATGCTGCTTGCATCGCTGCTGATCACCCTATGGGTCAGGGCATAGCGACGTAAGTTTTAGGGCAATGGGAGATGGCGAAGGGCGCGGTGAGGGTGGCGGTAAGCCTGAAAGCCGGCATCATCCGGGGACTCGCCCAAGTTCGAAGATGGGCCATCGTTTTGGTCGGCTCCTCTTTGACCTCAACGCAAACCCTCGATCTGGCGCAGTCGCGGTGCTGCGAAGTCTATGAACGCTCGGACTTTTGCCGCAGCTCGGCGCCCTTCGACATGTACGAAATGGATCGGCAACGGGGCGGGTTCGTATTCCTCCAGCACGGCCTGGAGATCGCCGGACTCAAGATCGGGCCCAACCTGGTAAGAGAGCACGCGGCACAGGCCCCAGCCTCGTCTGGCGATATCGATGGATGCGGCTACGCTGGTGACCCTGAGCCGCGGGCTCACTCTGACGGCCTGAGATCCATCCGAGCCGAATCGCCATTCGTTCAACGCGGTGGTGGAACCGCTGGAGACGATACGGTGCGAAGCGAGATCGCTCGGTGTCTGTGGATGCCCCCACCTGGCGATGTAGTCCGGCGAGCCGCAGATGACGCGGCGGACCTGGCCGATGCGGACGGCCGAAAGATCAGAGGATGGCAGGTGGCCGATACGCACGGCGATATCGAAGCCTTCCTCGACCAGGTTGACGATGCGGTCCACCATCAGCACGTCGGCGCGGACCTGGGGATGGTCATCGAGAAATTCGGTGAGCAGCGGCGCGACGTAGATTCGCCCGAACTCCTGCGGGCAGGTGATTCGCAGTTGCCCGACGGGTGTATTGGCCGAGCCCGAGGCGATGTCGTCGGCGGCTTGTAGATGAGCGAGGATCTCTCGCACCTCCCCGAGATACGTCTGGCCGACCTCGGTCAGTTTGACTCGCCGCGTCGAACGAGTGAAAAGCCGGGCACCGAGGGCGGTCTCGAGCGTGTTGATGGCTCGCGTGGCGGAAGGCGCACTGAGGCCGGTGGTGCGGGCACCCTTGGCGAAGCTCTCGGCTTCGGCGACGGCGACGAAAACTTTCAGGGCCTGAAGGCGATCCATGACGTTCTGCTCAGTTCGAGGTCAATGATAGTTTCAGAATGCAAAGTAGTGACTTTCATAATAGATGGATTCTTCCGTGATTCGTAAGGATCTACAGTGGCTTCTTCGATAACCCCACTCATCACCGTGATGAAGGAGCCTGTCATGTCGAACGCCGACCTTGAAACCAACGCCCTCACCGATCAGCCCGTAAAACTGTATCGCAACCCCAAGTCCGGCCACTGCCACCGTGTCGAGCTCATGCTCGCGCTGTTGAAGATCCCCTTTGAGGTCATCGATCTCGACATGGTCAACGGCGCCCATCACGAGCCTGGCTACTTGAAGATCAGCCCGTTGGGGCAGGTGCCGGCGATCGATGACAACGGCATCACGCTTTCGGATTCGAACGCCATCCTGGTCTATCTGACTGAGCGCTACGGCGATTCTGCCCTCTGGATCGGCACCGATCCGGTCGAGAAGGCCCGAGTTCAGCGCTGGCTTTCCATCGCGGCGGGCGAGATCGCCGCCGGCCCCTGTGCCGCGCGTCTCGTCACCGTATTCGACGTCCCGCTCGATCACGAGGGCGCCAAGGCGAAGGCGCATAAGCTGCTTGAGATGATGAACATCCATCTCGACTGTCGCGAGTGGCTGGCGGCCGATAGGCCGACGCTGGCCGACATCGCGGGCTACAGCTATATCGCCCATGCGCCGGAAGGTGGCGTCGGTCTCGCCGACTATCCGCACGTCCGGGCCTGGCTCACGCGTATCGAGGCACTGCCTCACTTTATCGGCATGGCGCGCTCGCCAGCACTCGCCTGAGTCGAGGACGTTCGCACGGAGGTCGGTCATGACACACGAAACGACGCCTTTTCACGCAGGAGAAATCGAGGCGCAGCGGCGCGCCGGGGTAGAGGGTATTGCCAGTTCGGCCGGCAGCTTCATTCGCGATTACATGCCCGAGCAGCATCGGGTGTTTTTCGCCCAGTTGCCGTTCATCGTAGTGGCAGCTGGCGATGCGCAGGGGCAGCCTTGGGTCACGCTGCTGGAAGGCGAGGAGGGTTTTATCGATACGCCCGACGCCCGAACGCTAGCCGTTGCGGTAGCGCTCGGTTCTCAGGATCCGCTGGCCTCAGCGATCGATGTCGGGGCCGACGTGGGTCTGCTCGGCATCGAACTGGCAACACGTCGACGCAACCGCCTCAATGGGATGATTCGTGCGTCCGATGACGGCCTGAGCATCGAGGTGCGGCAGAGCTTCGGCAACTGCCCGCAATATATTCGCGAGCGCGAATGGCGGCGTGTCGAATCCACAGCTGGACCTGAAGCGACCGTATCGGATCGACTCGATAGCGGGCAACGTGCGCGAATCGCCGCGGCCGATACGTTCTTTATCGGTTCCGGTTTCGGTGTGAGCTCGCGTCATGAGGGCGAGGAAAGTCGGGCTCGAGGTTACGACGCCTCGCATCGGGGCGGCGAGCCGGGTTTCGTTCGTGTGACCGAGGACGGGACGCTGCAGATCCCGGATTATGCCGGTAATAACTTCTTCAACACGATCGGCAATCTGATCCTCGATCCACGCGTTGGACTGCTCTTCGTCGACTTCGAGACGGGCGGCATGCTGCAGATCACCGGTCGGGCCAAAATCGACTGGGCGCCGACAAGGAGCCACGACCCGAACGCGAAGCGCATGATCGAGGTGACCGTCGAGCAGGTCGTTGATCGCCCGGCTGCACTGGCTCTTCGCTGGCAGCGGGAAGACGAAGCGGCGCTGCGGCTGACAGTCGTCGACAAGGTGATCGAAAGCGATCAGATCACCTCTTTTCATCTGGCGGATGCCCAGGGCGATGCGCTCCCTGCCTTCGAAGCCGGCCAGCATCTGGCGATCGAGCTGGAAGTACCACAACACTCTGGCCGTCTCGGGCGTAGCTACTCGCTCTCGGGATCGCCCTTTGCCGAGACTTATCGCATCAGCATCAAGCGCGAGGGTAGAGGCGTGGTATCAAGGTTTCTTCATGAACAGCTCGTTATCGGCGACCATATCGATGCTCGGCGGCCCTCGGGTGACTTCGTCATGCCTCGGCGACGATGCCCGCTGGTTCTGGTCAGCGCCGGCGTCGGGGTCACGCCGTTGCTCTCGATGCTGCACGCGGTCGCCACGGTAAACGACGGCCTACCGGTCTGGTTCGTGCACGGTGCACGCGATGGTGAATCTCATGCCTTCAAGGCTGAGGTCGACGCGTTGGTGGCCAAATCCGACAACGTGGGGCGTCGTATCTTCTTCAGCGCGCCGGGACCGGGTGACACGCAGGGCATTGATTATGACGCCAAGGGCCGAATTACGGCCAAGGCTCTTCTCGAACTGGAAGCCGGTTCGGAGGCGTGCTATCTGCTCTGTGGCCCGGCCCGATTTCTCGCCGAGATCAGCGCCGGCTTGGAAGATCGGGGTGTCGATGCGAATCGGATCGAGTTCGAGACATTCGGTCCGGCGGGATGAGGGCGCACGGATCGCTCATACAGGCTCGAACCGTCAGGCCTGATGCCGCCTTCGAACGGATAAAAAATACCCCGAGGGCGAGGCCCGTCGGGGTATGGCGTCATGCCGTCATGGGACGCTGACGTTCAGGGTGTGGTGTCGGTTTCGCTCTCGGAGGCGGCTGCCCCCTCTTCCGGAGCAGCGGGTTCTTTATCCGCCGCGTTGGACTCTGCCGATGCCCCGGGCTCATCTTCGGACATGGCGGAGCCATCGGCGGTTGTCGGGGCTTCTCCGTCAGTCGTGGCAGTACTGCCTTCGGACGCGGCGGTTTGGCTCATGCCGCTACCTTGCTCCGAGCTGGCACCGTCCCGCGTGACCCGCCAAACCGCATTGCTCAGGTCGTCGGCGATGATCACCGAGCCATCCGGAGCGACAGTAACGCCGACCGGGCGACCCCGCGTTCTGCCGTCATCGGTGAGAAAGCCGGAGACGAAGTCGACCGGGTCACCGGCGGGCTCTTCGTTCTGAAACGGGACAAAGACGACCTTGTAGCCGACGGGATCGGCGCGGTTCCAGCTGCCGTGTTCGCCGACGAAGGCGCCGTTGGCGAATTGCCCGCCTACGGCATCATTGGAGAAGGCGACACCGAGCGGCGCGCGGTGAGAGCTCAAGCTGTAATCCGGCGCGATGGCCGATTTCACCAGCTCCGGGTTCTCCGGTTTCACCCTAGGGTCGACGTTCTGCCCCCAGTAGCTGTACGGCCAGCCGTAGAAGCCGCCTTCCTGGATCGAGGTCAGATAGTCCGGTACCAGATGCGGGCCGAGTTCGTCTCGCTCGTTGGCGACCGCCCACAGCTCGTTCGTATCCGGTTGGAAGGTTAGCGCGGTGGGGTTGCGCACGCCGGTGGCATATGCGCGGTGCGCGCCGGTTTCCGGATCGATCTCCCAGATTTCGGCGCGGTCGACTTCCGCTTCCATGCCGCGCTCGGTGATGTTGCTGTTGGAGCCGATACCGACATACAAGTGCTGCCCGTCCGGGCTCGCCGCCAGCGACTTGGTCCAGTGATGATTGATCTTGGCGGGAAGCGGCGTCACCACCTCGGGATCACCGCTGGCTTCAGTCTGGCCTTCCTGATAGTCGAACCGCACCAGTGAATCCTGATTGGCCACGTAGAGATCGTTACCGACCAGCGCGAGGCCGTAAGGCGCGTCGAGGTTTTCGGCGAAAACCGTCTGCTCCTCGTAAGTCCCGTCGCCGTCGCTATCCCGCAGCAGGGTCAAGCGGTTGCCGCCCTTGACCGAGGTTTTGCCCTTGGCCTTGATCACGCCGGCGATGAAATCTTTCGGCTTCGTTTTGGGGGCGTGGCCGCCGCTGCCTTCAGCTACCAGGATATCGCCATTCGGCAACACCAACGTCTGGCGCGGAATCTTGAGGTCGGTGGCAATGGCCTTGATGCTATAGCCGTCCGGCACGGTGGGCAGCTTGTCGTCCCATGGCGCCTGCTCGGGTACGCCCATGTTGGGCAGCAGGCCGCGTTGAGGATCGGGCAGTTCCGGATTGGCACCATACTGTGAATCGACGTCGGCGGCATTGGCGCCACCGGCCAGCAGCAGGATCGAAAGTGGAGCGGCGTAACGCAGGCGAGAGTAAGAGCGTGCGTGTTTCATGAATGACCTCCGGTCTTGCGGCTGGTGAATCCGATCCAGATCGCGACAAACGCGAGCACCGCGACGACGACCGACAGGATCAACCCGGTTGGCATCATTGCCCAGGCGTCCCTGGCGTGAACCAGCGCATTGACGAAGCCGAGAACCCAGGTCACCAGCAACAGCACGAAGTAGAGGATGGACAGACCACGACTACCGGCAGGGCGAAAGATCCCGATGAGAGCGCAGATCATCGCAAAGCCGCAGAACACCAGGCCGCCGGCAATCAGCCAGGAGGAAAAAGTGCTCCACAGTATTTCAAAGCTCGTTGAATACATGTAGTCGCTTAGCGCGGCACCCAGGAAGAGGGGGAAGGCGCCGGCAAGCAACATTCCATGAAGTGGATTTGGCCCGGTCTGAACCGGGCGTTCTGCAGTGGCAATCATGGCAAGCTCCTTTTGCGGGTAAGCCAGAACGTCTCTCACATCACGATATTTCCCGATCAGAATAGACCCCGATGCGAGACATTCATCCTGATGCTGATATTTCGTTCGTGTGGCTGGAGTCTAGTCGACGCGGGGAGTCTTCACCCAGACAATAGCTTGGCGCGTGTCATCCTCTGTTTTTGACCTCTTCACGACGGCTCGAGCGCCACGATTTTGCCTCCTGATTGCTTGAAACGAGCGAGATATCCCTCAGGTTCGAGCAACTGATAAGGGAAGTAGAGTCCGGCGGGCGTTGCCGGCTTGCCATCGAGGCCGAGTAATCGCTCGATCAACAGCGCGACACCCAACCCAGTCAGTGGCATCTGCCCGTCGGGATGAACGACCGCGTGACGCGTGTGTAGCGGCTGGTCATCGACATCGATGCCGTGGAGCTCGATCAAAATCTCGGCCGACATCGGCTCGCCATGGGAGTGACCCGCGTCCTGCCTGATGGCCAAATTGAACTCGACGTTGGAGGCGCTGGTCTCCGTTGCGAGCGCGACGACATCGTGGGGCGAGAGCGCCATGGCAGACAGCGTCGTCCCGTCCAGGGTTTGCAGCTCGGCCTTGAGATCGTCACCTTGACGCCAGATCCAGATGCCATCGCGACGCGCTTGAACGGCGGGGATCGTCTGCGTCTGGCGCTCGAGATCGTCGAACCCGGCAGGTCCGGTGGCGTCCTGCTCGCCGAGAACCGCCCCCAAACGAATGGTATCGACTCGCTTGAACGACCTGACGAATTCGAGCGTCGGAATCGTTGTCGCTCCGACCAGCCATTCGGTGCCAAGAACGACCGGCGCAGCCGTTGGTTGATGCATGTACGCTGCGACTTCCGGTCCGACTTCGTGGAGCGCTGGCGAAATACTGATGTACGGTACACGCTGGCGTTGGGCGAAACGGAGCGCGGCGGTCGTCGTATCGGTGAAATAGATCGCGACCGCGCTGACTGGCCGCTTACCAAGGCCCAGATCGGCTGCGGCGAGGTCGATCTTCACGCCCTCGGCATTGCCGATACTGGCTGCCGCCTCTCTCGCTTTTTCAACGTTACGCCCGCCGATCAATAGGGGAGCGTCTGGATGGGTGGAACGCAGGAATTCAGCCGTCTGGCGACCGACGATGCCGGCCCCGCCAATGAGCAGAATGGGATCGAGTGTCATTGCGAATTCTCCTGAGTGCGTGATAAAACCTACCAATAGTAGGTTTTAAAAACGATAATCTACTTTTGGTAGGTTATCAATGAGGAGTGATCGATTGGTAAACGAGGAAAAAAAGGGAAATCCCCTGGAGGAGACGGTAAAGCCTGTGTCTCGCCGGCTTTCCCGAGTTCAGCGGCGACATCAATTGCTGGATACGGCGTTGACGATCGTTCGGGAAGAGGGCGCCGATCGGTTGACGCTGGGGCGCCTGGCGGCGCGCGCCGGGATCTCCAAACCGGTCGCCTACGACCATTTCGGTACGCGTTCGACGTTACTCATCGAACTCTACAAGTCGCTCGACCAGGCACAGGCAGCGGCGCTCAAGGAAGCACTGACCACTGGCGAGCGCGGCATCGAGGAGACCATCACCGCTCTCGCCTCGGCCTACATTCACTGCTACGCCGATACCACTGGCGAATGGCACGCAATCGGCGCGGCGCTGGCGGGGAGCGAGGAGAAAGAGACGGTTTATCAGGAGCTGCTCGATGGTTACGTTCGGCTGTTCGCCGCCGTGCTGAAACCGCATGTCGATCTCCAGCAGGCCGAGCTGGAGCGGCGCTGCATCGGTCTGATCGGCGCCGGTGAAGCCTTGTCAGCCGTGATGGTGCGCGGCAATTGCGGTGAGGCCGAAGCCGCAGAGACTTTCGCATCGCTGATTCGGGGCGGGTTGCGAAACTCCTTTTCATGTCGATCAGACGAGGAGGCGTGAATGGATCTTAAGCCGCACTATGAAGCCTATATCGCGTGTCTGAACGCGCGAGACCTGGACGGTCTCGATGAGTTCGTCAGTGATACCGTCATCCACAACGGCTCGGAGCTTGGCCTAGGGGGGTATCTCGAGATGCTCGCCGGCGACTACCGCGACATACCCGACCTGCGCTTCTCCGTCGAACGGCTGGTATCCGACGCCACGATCGTTGCCAGCAGGCTATGTTTCGACTGTCATCCCAAAGCCGAATTCATGGGGCTACCCGTCGACGGTCGGCGGGTCGTGTTTCACGAGAACGTCTTCTATCGGTTCGCCGAGGGGAAGATCCAGGAGGTTTGGTCGGTCATCGACAAGACGGCGATAGAGCGGCAATTGTAGTTCAACGAAAAGTATTATCTCACGCGCCTATCGATTTCGTCAGATTGAGAGCGTGGAGCGAAGACGAGGATACTCAGCGAATCAACATGCCCCATCAGAAAGCCCATCTTCCGACCAAGACTTGCCCTGTCTGCCAGCGACCTTTCGCATGGCGCAAGAAGTGGGCTCGAGACTGGGACAATGTCGTTTACTGCTCCGACCGGTGTCGGCGGCAGGGGCGCCAACGCTGACTGCCTTTCAAGCGTGTTCGGCTGGTTGTCGCTTCGAGGAAGGAAGTCGAGCTGAAAAATAGAATTCCGTATGCAGGGTCGAAATGGATATCTCCTGACATCCGCCTCTTTTCTCTGTCCACCAGAAGAGGTGAACGTATGAAGAAAAGAGGCGAGTTTTGCTCAAGCGACGTTCAGAAACTCCTTCAAGTCATCCAGGTCGTTATAGTCATCGGAACTGCCCAGTAGTTCGTCGATCTGGGCCGCTAGTCGCTTGTCGAGAACGCCATCCGGGCGGATGATGTCGTGGAGTTCAGTCAGATAGTTCTTGTACTTGTCGAACTCGTTCTCGACCTTGCTGTTGGCGTTGGGGGTCAGCACGTACCAGGTACCTGATTTCTTGAAGTAGATCTGATCCTTGTCCGGCCCGCGTTCGATTCTGATGGAAGCGACATCGACCTTGTCGATATCTTCCTTGAAGTCTCCGAAATTTCCTGGCGATCCGGAATCCCCGAAAATATTGACCGTTCCAGGGTTTTCATTCCAGGCAGCCGGCGCATCGGCATTCAGGTACTGTTTGATGGCGTCGGTATCGTTGTATCGATCGGTCTTGCCGAAGACGTCATTCATCTCATCGACCCGGCGCTGGTCGAGTTCGCCATCGGGACGGGCGATATCATGCAGGTCGGTCAGATAGCGAATGATCTTTTCTCGTGTCTTGCGATCCGAGCTGTCGCCTTCGGACGTGTTGATGATCTGCTTGGTCCCGTCCTTGACGAAGATGACGCGGCCATCATCTTTCAATTCGATCGAGCCGATATCGACGCGGTCGATGTCTTCCTTGAAATCTCCGTAGGTCCCGGGGATGCCGCCGTCCCCAAATACCGGTAATCCGCTCGGGTCGGTTCCGAGATCGAGTTCGTCGCGTAGATCGTCGAGATCGTTGTAATCGTCGGAAGCGCCCTGCAATTCGCTTATCTCGTCGGCCCGTTCCTGATCCAGTTCGCCGTCGGGATGGATTATGGTGTAGAGATTCTTCAGGTAATCGAAGATATCGTTGGCATCACTCTTCGAAAGGCTTCCGCGGTTCTCGGTATCGAGTTGCCAGCGGACTCCATCCTTGATGAAAGTGATCTTGCTGCTGTCGGTCGGGTCGAGTTCGATGGAGTCGATCTCCACGCGGTCGATGTCTTCTTCGAAATCCGAGAACGTTCCGGCTTTGTGCTCGCCATCCTTGCCCAGTAGGTAAGGCTGAGAATCATCCAGAGCACGCTTCAGATCGGTGATGTCATTATAGCGATCTGACTCGTCATGAAGTCGGGTAATCCGGTCGATGATTTTCTGGTCGCTTTCGCCATCGGGGTGGGTTATTTCGTGAAGATCGGTGAGATACTCGATGATTTCCTTGCGTTCGTTTTCACCGGCTTTGTCGCCGATCAACGGATCGATGACCTGCTTGACGCCATCCTTGACGAAAATGACGCGGCCATCGTCGGCCAGTTCGATCGAGCCTACGTCGACGCGATCGATATCCTCCTTGAAGTCACTTGCCGTGCCAGGCTTCCCGTCATCACCGAAGCGGGGCAGTCCGGAGGGATCCGGCGTCCCTTCGCCGATGCCAGTGTCGTGGTCGTCGTCCCAATCGTCGAACCAGCCGTCCGAAATATTGCCGTGATCCGCGACATATTCGGTGAAATCATCGTACTGGTCCGGTCTGGCCTCCCACATGGGGGTATCTTCGGGATAGAGGTCCTCGTAGCCACTGGAACCGTGGTAATAGTTGTATTCATAGCGTGCATGAAGCACGTAATTCAGTTTGTCGCCCCAGTCATCCTCGGTGACGCCAAGATCGCCCCAGGTCCGAAAATCGTCCCGAACTTCCTCTTTTTTCTGGTCCTGCTTCTGCTTGGCAATGACACCGGTCACGATCGCAGCGATGGCGCCGAAGCCAACCCCCGCGATGCCCAGTGCACCTGAAGCCACGCCCAGTGCGGAGGCGGTGGCTGGTCCCGCGATCATGCTGGCCAACTGAGTTCCTGCCATACCGGCGATTCCCACGCCGCCAAGCAATTGCATCGAGGCAGCCGCATATTCGCTCGGAAGTGCATCCGGATTGTCACGCAGCTTGTCGATGGACATCGCGCCCAGGGCCAGATCGAGCACGCCGCCGACCCCGTCCGCGACTCCACCGACCGTGCCGAGTACCGTGCCGACGATTCTGAGTTTGCTGGGTGAATCCATCTCGCCCGGGTCGAGACCCATGTTGCTGATGCGATCGTCGACCATACCCATCACACTGGCGCGGCTATCGGCGTCCAGCTCGTCGAGATCGTCAGCCAGGCTCTGACCATTCTGGCTCCCGGCATTGGATATCCGCTCGTTGGGATCTTCCAGGGCATCCTCGAGACCGACATCGGCATCATCCGGCAAGGGAACGAAACGTGCGCCGTCGCCTTCGTCGGTAGCTATCTCGTCGAAGAAACGCTCGACATCGTCAGCCCAACCCGGAGCGAGATCGGGTTCGTCCAGCTGTGGCGGCGCGCCGGAAATGGCCTGGCGCTGGCTGTCTCGGGATTCCAGCTCGATGACGTCATCCTCGGGTACCGAGACGTTGTCCGTCGAGCCCGGGAAAAGCTCTGCATAGCCTTGGCGAAGCTGTTCGTTGTCTTCTAGCCCCAGTTGGGTCGCCATGCCGGGTTTGTCGAAGAGTGTCTCGAGCGTCTTGGTGGCCGCCAGTGCCATGGCCGGAGATGTTGCCACGGTGATCAGCAGCAGCCGCGCCGCTGCCATGCGGTCTTCCTTCGTTTCTCCCAGATTCTTGTTCAATGTATAGATGGCGGCTGTCGCGGTGAGTATGCCGGCCATGCCAGGCAATACGCCGTTCTTCATGCTGGCTTGCAGCAGGGCAGCCGCGCCGTTTCTCACACCGGTAGGCAGGTCTGGGTTGTTTTGCCCGATGACCTGCGAAATCCGTGAGGAGACATCCTTGATGTCGAAGCTTCCGTTCTCCTTGAATGAGTCGAAGATCGCATGACTGGCGATCTTGACGGCAGCCTTGTAGCTATCCAGCCCCTTCTTGACGTCGTCGGGTAGGTTGCCTTCGCCGTTCTTGAGGTAGTTCTGAACGGCGCGATCGGAGAACGTGATGCCGAAAATGGAGGAAAACGTGCCCTGAAGGCCTTTCTGAACCTGGTCGTTGACGGCTGTCTCGAGCGCTTCGTCGGTGTAGCTGCCCTCTTCGATGACACTGGTGATCTCGTCGATCAGGCCTTTATCGAGCACCTGGCCGCGAACCTCATTCGCCTTGCTGCCATCCAGATAGTCCAGACTCTTGATGTCGTTGGCAAAGCGAGTCTTGGCGGCGTCGTTATTCATCCCCTCGAGCATCTCCAGATACTCGGAGCTCATCATGGTTTCGTAAACCCGATTGGTCAGTCCCGACTTGTCATCGATCTTGTTGACGGAGCCCTGCATCAGGTCATCGACACCGGAGATGACGCTCTCGTTCTGTGAGAGCTCAGCGAGTTTCTGGGAAATCTCCTCTTCCTTGAGCAGACCGTAGGTACTGGCCTGATCCATGATGACCGAGTCCGGCAGGGTCGGCTCCGTATCGCCATCCCAGGGGAAGGCATCTTTCTCCGTCTGGTAGGGAAGAATGCCGTAGCCGTTGACCAATGCGGATTTAGCCTGTATTAGCTCGTAATATTGTCTTCGAGGATCCTCGAGTTCCAGATCGCCCCACGCCTCTTTCATCTTATCGTGAAAGAGTTCGCCAACCGTTTTGTCATCTTCCGTCGTCTTGGCGTTCAGGACGTCCGTCGCTTCGGAGTCTTCGACCTTGACCTCGATATTATTGTCGTTCTGGCTGATTTCCGTGCCTGCCAGCTTGTTCTCCAGTACCGAATACTTGAAGGGCGATATATGTTGAGATACTGCGTAGGTTTCACCTTCGTATTCGAAGGTGATCGTCGTGGTATCTTCACGCCTGGGCTTCAGGTTGCTGACAGGCGGGAGTACGTCGTTCTCGCCCAGCACTTCCCACCCCTCTGCCTTGGCGTTGGCTCTAAAGGCTTCGGCGCTCGAATCGTCTTTGTCGGTCGTCTTGTCATCGTTTGACTTGCGAGATAACTGCTCTTCGATACTGGAAGGCGTAATGAGAACTCCTGACACGGGCATGGCGTGACTCCTGGTCGTTCAGTCTCTCGACTTTCTAAGTCCGATGGTTTTTTGAATTCTGTGTGGTTAGACGTTTGTCTTATAATTGTGATCTGTTATGTGTTTAACGGTGGTCGTTTTTATGTTCAGAGGTGTTGGTGTCCTGAGAGTACAATTTAACGCCACGAAAAAGGGGGGAGTTGGGTTAAGTTAGACGATCGTTACGTATTTTTATGATTTTGTGTGTTTCTGGAAGGTTTTAAATTAGAAATATCCTTCAACTAAGGTGGGTCGACTAGTTTGGCTTTTATTACTCGATAACGTTGCCGTTTGAAAGTCATGATGTCTGATTTTTACATATCATCGATGACCATCTTGACCCACGTGATGGACGCGCTCCGGCGAAGGCGGGATGATCCGCCTGATAGACACGGACGATTCACGAGATCGGTGAAGCACGGATGAAAAAAATGGGTTCATGGCAGCGTTGGTTACTGGCTGCGACGGTGTTGCTGATATCCAGCGTTTGCCTGGCGCAGGAGAAGGGCGCTGCGCAGGACTGGTACGCCATCGACTCGCTCAACACGGGGCTGACTCAGACGCCAGGATCCGTTTCCCTCAGAACGCCTCGGGAATCGATGCGAAGCTTTCGCGATCTGACCAACAAGGGCGACTTCGAGTCGGCGGCGCATATCCTCAATCTCGCCGATCTGACGCCAGCGGAGCAGCGCGGGCGGGGCGCCGAGCGGGCGCAGCAACTCTCCGAGATATTTCAGCGTGGCAAGTCGATCCGAATTTCTCGTCTTTCCGGGCGCCAGGACGCCGCCATCGAGGACCCGACGGGAGAGAGTCCCCATGCCGGTGAGCCGCGTCGGGATATCGAGCTGGCGTCTCTCGAAGCGAACGGGGATACCTATGACATCCGGCTGGGGCGCTATCAGGTCGGGAACGAGGAGCCGATCTGGCTGATCATGCCCGAAAGCGTGGCAGCGATCCCGCCGCTTTATCAGGAGTATGGCCCGCGGGCGTTCGAACGCCATATCCCCGAAAGCCTCAAGAACTCCTTCGGATTGCTCAGGATCTGGGAGTGGATCGCCATCCCGTTGGTACTGTTGGGCGTCGCGCTGATCGGCAAGGGAGTCTACCGGCTGATCGAGGTGGTGACGCGCTGGCTGCCTTCCGGTTCGCCGAGCATTTTCGCCAAGCAGATTCGCGGCCCCATGGCGCTCATCGTGATGTCGCTCCTGACTCAGGCGCTGCTCGATTATGTCGTTTCCTTCTCGGCAGCAGCGACCATCACGCTGCGAGTGGTGCTGATCGCGATTCTGGCCTGGGGAACCGGCACGGTCGCGCTGCGTCTGGTCGACACCATGATGTTGAAGATGACGCGTCGTCTTGCCGGCCAGATCGACGACTCCAAGCCCCAGGATGATCGCAAGCTGCTGACCACGCTTTATGCGGTGCGTCGAATCATCATCCTTATCATGGTGACGGCGGTCACGATCTACGTGCTGGGTCAGATCCAGCTCTTCGAGACGCTGGGGCTGTCGATCCTGGCCTCGGCCAGTGTGCTCGCGGTTCTGGTAGGTGTGGCGGGTCAGGCCGTGCTCGGCAACATTCTGTCGTCCTTCCAGCTGTCGTTGGCGAAGCCGATCCGGGTCGGCGATCTAGTGATGTTCGAGGGCCAGTGGTGCTATGTCGAAGGGATCTTCTACACCCATATTCGGCTGCGACTCTGGAACGAGCGACGTCTGATCGTGCCGGTCACCTATTTCGCCTCCAAAGCCTTCGAGAATCTCTCCTCGAAGAGCACGAAAGAGTATCGAAGTCTCGTGCTGACACTGCACCTGAGCGCCGATATCGCGGTTCTCAGGGAGAAGTTCATCGAGTTCGCCAAGGCGGAAGACAACGTCATCGAGCATCACAAACTGCTCTGTTGTGTGACCGATCAGACTGGCCCTGCGCAGACCGTGACCTGCTACCTGATGACGGTAGATCCGCTCTCTGGATGGGCTGCCGAGGTCAGCGTCAGAGAGAAACTGCTCGCCTTCATCCGCGACAACCATCCGGAATGGTGGCCTAGAGAGATAGTCGTGATCAGCCACCGCGACATCGCTAGGGGACATGCAACGAACGACGCCGCTGAACTGGATCCTTGAGCGGTCATTGAACGATGGCTACGTCGCCGCGTAGCCACGTGGTCGACTATAGCCACGTGGTCGACTATAGCCACGTGGTGGAGTCTAGCCACGTAGCCAAGCTCGTGGTGGCGGCCGTCAGGTTCCGGTCTTGAACGGTGCCATGTTACGGCCATTGCCGAGCACTAGCCTTGGCACGCGGTTTCCCCATCGGCCCACATCCAGTAGCCAGCCCCGAAAAGTAAGCCGACGATCAGGCCGGGGCCCGTCGCGGCACCCGCCAGCACGGCCAAATTCCAGCCGCCTGCGGCCATGCCGGCGGTTTCCACGCCGTAGTGGGCGCAGTCTTCACTCAACCCGCCGTACTCGTGGAGTGAATACTTGATGCCTTGCTTCACCCCCACTGCCGCCAGCGCTGTGAGGTACGGATCGCCGATGGGTGACAGCAAAGGATTGGCCTCGCTGTAGCCATGATCCAGAGCGTAGGCGGTCGTAGCCGCGTCCAGCGCCGTACCTAGACCCGGTGCGCGTGTCGTGGCACAGCCGGTGAGCGTGACGGCTGCCAGCGCGGCTCCTATGAGCATCATCGAACGAGTCAGTTTCGAGCGATTCAGGCTCGAAAGCTTCATGTCGGTGTTGCTCTGGTATCGGTCGCGAAGCGGCGTGACGGCATTGGCTGCATCACCCCATGGCGATCCCGAATAATTCACATCGAAGCCATCATCGACGAGGAGGTCGATCAAATGGAGGCCCAGTTGGGTTGGCCCCCATCGGTCATCGGAGTCGATAAATGCAATATGTTCACCTCGCGCCACCGCGACACCACTGTTGCGAGCATCGGCCGCCCCGCGATTTTGCTGAGTCACGATACGAATGCGTTCATCACGAAACGCGCGACACACCTCCAGGGTGCGATCGACAGATCCGTCGTCAATGATGATCAATTCAAAATCCTGAAACGTCTGATCAAGAACCGACTGAATGGCGTCACCGACACAACGTTCGGCATTGTAAGCGGGTAGTACGATGGAGAAGGTAGGCAGGTTCATGGCATTCACTTTTGCTGAAATAAAGGGAAAATTATTTACCCTTCCTTACAATCAAAAAGCATGCCAACTCTATTTTCATAGTATAAACATTGGCTTAAAAGAATCCCTTCCGCGGGCGCTTCTTAATTTGAAACTAATTGTAAGTGCAGTATGCAATCTAGAAGTCTTAGACTTCGCAAACTGCAAAGGCGAAGAGTGCGTCGAACTGTGTTCCTGACCGATGTCAGGCGGACGCTTCCTGTCCCATCGGAGATACCTTGACGATTCCGCTTCCAGCAAAGGCTGGAGCCGGTGCTAGTCATCGGCCCGATAGAGGCAAGCTTTAATTAGGTTTGTAAGTTTTTCGCCATATATTCCTATGCATCTATTTTAGATGAAGTTTTTTTTACGACCTATGGCTCTTTCCGTTGATAAAACGGAAAGATCGATAGCATGGCTTCGGCACTTGCGAACAGATTTGGGGCTCGATACGCCCGAGCTTCATCGTTTCTCGGGTCGATCAATGAAACGTTCCGGGCTACTTCGCATATCCCAGTGGCGAGCCGATCGCTATTCGGCGCTTCGGCGATATAAGTCGAGTTCTCGGTTCGAAATACCCGGCCCAGGTCGAGCAGCCAGCTTGGGCAAAAGCGGTTAAGCTCGAGATTCGATTGGAGAGGAAGACGGCCGTATGGAACACGATTTCTGGCAGGCGCGGTGGGAGAACGAGCAACTGGGTTTTCATCTCCCTTTCGTTCACCCCATTCTCAAGCGCAATTTGGCGAGTTTCGAACTCGACGCCGACGCGCGGATCTTTCTACCGCTATGCGGCAAGACGATGGATATCGGCTGGCTGCTGGCGCAGGGCTATCGAGTCATTGGCGCGGAGTTGAGCGAGATCGCGGTGGCTCAGCTGTTCGAGAGCCTGATCAATGACCAAGGCATGGCGGAGCCCGTGATCGATGAATGGGTTGGCGGCCAACGCTGGCAGGCGGGAGGCCTGACGATCTTTCAGGGTGATATCTTTCAGTTGACGGCGCAGGATCTGGGTCCGATCGATCTGGTTTATGATCGCGCCGCGCTGGTGGCGCTGCCGCCGGCCATGCGTCCCGCCTATGCCGAGCAAATCGTGGCGCTGACGCGGGGCGCGCCGCAGCTGCTGATCACCTTCGAGTACGACCCTGCCGAAAAGGACGGTCCGCCGTTCCCGGTGCTGGCGGACGAGGTCGAGCGCCATTACGCCGTGCATTACACGACCACCGAATGCTCGCGCAAGGATGTGCTTCAATCGTCTCTCAACTTTCGCGAGGCCGGTGTCACCCGGTTCGTCGAGGTCGCCTGGCGGATGTTGCCGAATTCCGACTCGTAGAGCGTCGTCAGCCACTCCAGAAAGACGCGAACCCGCGGCGACAGATGGCGCCGCTGTGGATAGACCGCATAAAGCGGCAGCGCCGGTTTTTTCCACGCAGGAAGGATTTCCACCAGTTCCCCGTTGGCTAGATGAGACGCCAGTCTGAAACGAGGTAGTTGGATCAGCCCGAAGCCTGCCAGGGCGCTGGTCACGTAGCTCTCGGCATCGTTGACGGTCAACCAGCCTCCGGTGGTAAAGGTTCGCGTCGCGCCATCGACGATCAAGTCGAGGGTCTTGTCGGGCGCGTTGGCCCCGGAGACGAAGTGAATGCCGTGATGGTCGCGGAGCGTGTCGGGTGTGCTCGGTATGCCCATGCGTTCCAGGTAGGCCGGGCTCGCGCAGATGACCTGCTCGAGCGTTACCAGTTTTCGGGCGATCAGGCGGGAATCCTCGGGCTCTCCACTCCGCACCGCGCAATCGATCCCTTCGCCGACGAGGTCGACACGCCGGTCCCCCGTGGTGATGACGAGCTCGAGTGCGGGGTAGCGAGCATGAAAGGCTTCGAGCCGTGGCAGCACGATTCGGCTGGCATGGGTCCCATGCAGTTCGACGCGCAGTACCCCCCGCGGGTTGTCCGCGACCGGCTGTAGAATCGCCTCGGCATCTTCGAGTTCTGCCAACAGGTGAATGCAACGTTCGTGGAACGCAACGCCTTCCGGCGTCGCACGGACCTGGCGCGTGGTGCGTTCCAGCAACCGCACGCCGAGACGGGATTCCAGCTGCTGAATCGCCAGCGTGGCGGTGGCGCGGGGGATGTCTAGCGCGTTGGCGGCCTTGGTGAAGCTGCCACTTTCGACAATGCGCACGAAGAGCGTCATCGAATCGAATCGGTCCATCAGTATTGTTCGCAAAAAATGAATAGTGTTGGCAGATTAGCCGATTTATTCAGGTTAAAGAAACGACAATACTGGCTCCCGTTCGCTTGGCCAGTGTGTCTAGCCCGTTCACTGGTCCCGTTCATTGGGAAAGTGCCAGTCGCCTGGCGCTGTGAGACTCGCTGATGAGTCCGAATTCGATAAGGAGTCGTCGCATGACGAATACCGAACAGAAAGTCGCATTGATCACCGGTGCTTCTCGAGGCATTGGCCGCGCCATCGCTATGCAACTGGCCTCCGACGGCTTCGCCGTGGTGGTCAACTACGCTGGCAATACGGCGCTGGCCGAGGAGGTGGTGGCAGATATCGAATCCCAGGGCGGCCGGGCCTTGGCGGTCCAGGCCGATATCGCCGATGCGAGCGACGTCACGCGTCTGTTCGAGCAGATATCGGCGGCATTCGGGCGGCTCGATGTGGTGATCAACAATGCCGGCATGATGCAGATGGCGAAGATGACCAGCGACAACGTCGAGATTCTCGATAGGACGCTCGCGACCAATCTGCGGGGTAGCTGGCTAGTGATGGCAAAAGCCGCCGAGACCCTGAGCGAAGGCGGCCGGATCATCGCGTTTTCATCCTCGGTGCTTGGCAAATCCTTCCCCGGCTACGGGGCTTATATCGCCAGCAAGGCGGGTGTCGAAGGGCTGGTGAAAGTGCTGGCCAACGAGCTGCGGGGCCGTGATATCGCCGTCAATGCCGTGGCGCCAGGGCCGGTGGGCACCGAGCTGTTCTTCGAGGGCAAGAGCGAGGAGCAGGTCCGATCGATCGCCAATCTGTCGCCGTTCGAACGTCTGGGTCAGCCTGACGAGATCGCCGGCGTCGTCTCATTCCTGGCCGGGCCGCAGGGTCGCTGGGTCAATGGTCAGATTCTGCGCGTCAACGGCGGAATGGTTTGATCGCGTTAACCAAATTTTCGATTCAGGGATAAAATCATGCCATTTGCCAACTACAAGTTCCCCGAGGGCATTCTCGATCACGCCCGCAAGGAAGAGATCATTCATCGCACCACCGACATGTTCGTTGAATATTTCGGCGAGAACGTCCGCCCATACACCATGGTGTTGGTGGAAGAGGTCGCCGACGGCGGCTGGGGGCGTGCTGATGAGACGTTGACGCTGGAGAAGATGGGGTTGCCGCCCAAAAAGACGTGAATCTCGCTGACACCCACACCGCCGGCCTACGCCGGCGGCTTCTTTACGGGCCGATATTTTCTGGCCGCCTCGAATAGCCTCAATTCTGAACAGCGAATGCCGGCGTTCGATCGACCACGCGAATCAGCAAAGCACCCAGCGAGGCCAGCGTCGCCAGCGCGATCACCCCCGGCCAGCCCCACTGCCCCAGCAGCCAGCTTCCCAACGCGGAACCGACGGCCATTCCGACGAATACCATCGTGAACATCACCGCATTGAGACGACTACGAGCCGCGGGATCGAGCCCGTAAATCAATGTCTGATGAGAGACGAGCGTGGCTTGTATACCGAAATCGAAGCCCAGCGCACCGATCACGATAAGCCCCAAAGCCAACGGTGCAGGTAGCCAAGGTTCGGCTGCCATCGCCAGAAACGAGATCACCACGATTGCGCTGCCGATCCGCGTGACCTGATGCGGGCCGCTGCGGTCGGCCATGCGCCCGGCGAGCGGGGCAGCGAGCGCACCGGCGGCGCCGGCCAGCCCGAACGCGCCCGAGACTGCGCTACCGAGTTGATAATCGTCGAGCAGATGGATCGACAGCGTCGACCAGAAGGCACTGAAAGCGATCGAGAGCAACGCCTGCGCCATGGCGGCGCGACGCAGCTCCGGCTGATCGCGCCATAACTGGTAGAGCGTCATCAATAGTCCGCGATAGCTGAGACTCGAGGTCGAATCGAACCGGGGCAGACCCCGCCATAGCGCCACGCCGATCAGCACGATCAGGCCCGTGGCGATGAAGAACATGGCACGCCAGCCCAGCGCCTCTGCCACTACGCCGCTGACGACACGGGACAATAGAATTCCCAGTAGCAGGCCGGTCATGACGGTGCCGACGACCTTGCCCCGTTCCCGGTCGGCAGCCAGCATGGCGGCGGCCGGCACGATATCCTGGGCGATGGTGGCCGTCAGGCCGACGGCCAAGCTCGCCACCAGCAGCGTCGCGATCGACGGCGCCAGCGCGGTGGCGAGCAAGGCCAATGCCAGCAACGCGGCCTTGATCACGATCAGACGCCGACGATCGAAGCGATCACCCAGCGGAATCAACAGCAGAATGCCGAGCGCGTAGCCGAGCTGCGTTAACGTTGGAATCAGGCCGGCCGTGCGGGCATCGATGTCGACGTCTGCGGCCAGAATGCCGAGCAGCGGCTGCACGTAGTAGAGCGACGCGACGCTGAGTCCGGCGCTGATCGCCAGCAGTATGATCAGTCGGCGCGGCACCGAAGGGGCCTGAGCGGGTTCTTTCGATGGTGAGGCCGAAAGCGTGCTCGTCGCGCTCGTGGATGAAGGCGCCATGACGGAGTCCTGAGTGACGGTTTGGATAGGTCGTGCATTCTGATAGTGTATGGCCGTGGCGTGTAGTAGCGTGATTCACACAACGGTTATGCACAGGGTGAATGAAGCGTCATGGATGATTCCCGATTCGGCACCGCCGATCGCCTCGAACTGTTGCAGACCTTCATTCGTATCGTCGAGACCGGTAGTTTGTCGGCTGCCGCGCTTCGGCTGGACGTGAGTCAGCCGACGGTCAGTCGGCGGCTCAAGGCGTTGGAGAGCATGCTGGGCTTGCGCCTGATTCAACGCTCGACTCACAGCCTCAACCTGACCGATGACGGCGAGCGCTGTGCGCGCCATGCGCGGGCAGTCTGCGAGCGCTGGGCTTCGATGGCGGAAGATCTTCAAGGCATGACCGAGACTCCGCGTGGCAGGCTTCGTGTGCTGGTTCCGCATGCCTTCGGTCAGGATCAGTTGCTGGAACTGCTTGAATCCTACCTGCGGGCGTACCCAGAGGTCAGCGTCGAGTGGCTGCTGCACGATCGGTATCCGGATTTCATCGCCGAGGGTATCGACTGTGCGATACGTGTCGGCAAGGTTGAGGATCCCGCGGTGGTCGCGGTGCCCGTGGCAGAGGTACCGCGGATCGTGGTGGCATCGCCTGAGGTGGTTTCCGGAATCGAGATCGACGATATCGACGCCGTGGCCTCACTGCCGTGGCTGGCATTACGCACGTTCTACCGCGATCGCGTCTCGCTGACTCACGCCGATGAGGATCGTGAGCACCACTTCGCCATTGCCCCCCGGGTCAGCACCGATAATCTGGCGGCCATTCGCCAACTCGCCGTTTCCGGCTTTGGCGCCGCAATCGTATCCGCCTGGCGGGTCGCCGACGATCTGGAAAGCGGGCGGCTGATTCAACTGCTACCGACCTGGTATGCCTCGCCGCTGCCGGTCTATCTGGTCTATCCCTATGCCGATGACTATCCGGCGCGTCTGCACCGGTTCATCGAGCTGATTCGAGCCCAGGCCCCCGGCATGTCGGGTATGACGATGCGGCGGTCTGGTCCGCCAGTCCCCCGGTGAGGCCCTGCTAGTTCTGGGGCGGCTGACGACGCCGTTGCTGCAGCAGCAACCGCGCGGCCACCGTTGCAGCCATCACGCCAGCGGCGGCAGCCACCATCATCGCCCAGCGCGGACCGGCATGATCGGCCAGCCATCCGATGATCGGCGCGCCGAGTGGCGTTCCCCCCATGATGACCGCCATTCGCAGTGCCATGACCCGGCCACGCATGGCGGGATCGGTCGTCAATTGCATCAGCGCGTTGGACGCCGTATTGAAAGTCAGTGCGGTGAATCCGGCCAGCGTCAGCATTATGGCGAACACGACGACATTGGGCGCGATGCTGGCGAGGGCACAGGAGATGCCGAAAGCGAGTGTAGAGAGAGCCAACAACCGCATTTTCGGCTGTTCGCGGCGTGCGGCCATGAGCGACCCTCCCACCGAGCCGACCGCCAGGGCTGAGGTAAGAACGCCGTACTGGTCGGCGCCGCCATGGAAGATGGAAACCGACATCGTCGAGATGTAGATCGGAAAGTTGAAGCCGAAGGTGCCGATCAGAAACAGCATCACCATCATTGCTTTCAGATCGGGACGTCGCCACACATAGCGGAAGCCTTCCAGCAGGCCGCCGGCCCGGCGCCCGGGCTTCAACGAGGTGTAGAGCTCGCCGGTGCGCAGCAGGAAAAGCGAGCCAAGCACGGCGGCGAACGAGGCCGCGTTGATCAGAAACACCCAGCCGGTGCCGATAGCGGCAATCAAAACGCCGGCTACCGCGGGGCCGATCATGCGTGCGCTGTTGAACGAGGTCG
The DNA here is from genome assembly GCF_003206065.1 of Salinicola halimionae. Lineage (GTDB taxonomy): Bacteria > Pseudomonadota > Gammaproteobacteria > Pseudomonadales > Halomonadaceae > Salinicola > Salinicola halimionae. Next base: position 527,069 of record NZ_PZJQ01000005.1, read on the forward strand.
AATTGAGGGCGACAGCGTTGGCAAGATATCTTTCGCCGACCAGGTCGTTGACGAACACCTGGCGAGCGGGGCCGTCGAAGGCGGTAACGCAGCCAAGACCGAGCGCAAAGGCATAGACCTGCCACAGTGTTACTACGCCGGTGATGGTGACGAGACCGAGCCCCAATGCCAGCAAGCCCAATAGCGCCTGGGTCAGCATGATCAGGCGACGCCGGTCGAAGCGGTCCGCCGCGTAGCCGGTAAACGGTAGCAGCAGCAGTTGCGGACCAAACTGCAGCGCCATGGTAACGCCCACGGCGCTGGCGTTGTGGTCGGTAAGTACCGTGAGTACCAGCCAGTCCTGGGCGACGCGCTGCATCCAGGTGCCGATGTTGGAAACGAGCGCGCCGGCAGTCCAGACCCGATAGTTATAGATTCGCAGCGAGCGAAAGAGGCGGGTATCGCTCATCGCTGGGCGAGTGGTCGATGGCGGGCCAGGGCTGACGTTGAATGATCCGTGGTCATGCGAAGAACGAAGGCTCCTTGTCCATTGAGCCAGCGCCGATCAAAGATCCCTGAGATCGGCGCGGCCCGCTTCCTGCGAGCGCATGGCTGATATCTCAGTGTAACGCGTTTGGCCAGAAGGGCGGAAAGGGCTTGAAGAACGGAGAGGAATTAGAACGGCGGGGCGCGATGTTCGCGCTGACGTTTGCCTGCCTCGGTCCACCACGCTAGATCTTCCGCAAACCGATCGAAAGCGCGCGCAAAGGAATCGCCGGCATCACCGACTGGCGCGCCGTTCTCGTCCAGCGTCCTGCTGATCTGCCCGACGGCGACCGTGCTGGAGACGACCACCATGCCCATCTCGGCAAGGGTCCCATGCCAGGCCATGTTGGCGTGGGCACCGCCGAGACGGCCGGCCGAATAGCTGACGATACCGGCCGGGCGCCAGAACCACTCTTCCAGAAAGTGATCGGTCAGATTCTTGAGTCCTGGCTGCATGCCCCAGTTGTATTCACCGGTAACGAACACGAAACCGTCCGCTTCGCGGATCTTGCTGGCCAGTGTCTCCATCGCTGCAGGCGCTTCGCCCTTGGGGTACTCCTTGTACATTCGATCCAGCATCGGCAGATCGACCTGCATGGCATCGATCAATTCCGCATCGACGCCACGTTCGTTGAGCGCACGAACGGCATAATCGGCGAGCCTTATGCCGGCGCGGTCGGACCGGTACGAACCGTAGAAAACGAGAATGCGATCAGGCATGAAAATTCCTCGAGCAGATGTTGGGGCGAGGCGACCCCAACAGCATAGGCCTAGGCTAAAAAATCAGCGAGGAAGGATCTGACGGTTCTCGCCAGCTTCCCTTCTTGCCGCTTGCCTACCGCATCAGGCACGGACATCTCAGCGAGCGCATGGATGATCCCTTGCCAGGCCGGTATTCGCCTGGCCGGAGGTTCATGTGTCTTGAGTCGCGGTGAAGCGATCGCGTCAATCAGTTCGCCGAACTACTGCTGGCCGTTGCATCACGGTAGCGATCCGCGAAGCGGACCTTGAGCGCCTCGACCTTGGGTACATCGTTGATCCGCAGATACATGTTGTCGGGATGCTTCTGGGCGTAGTCCTGATGGTAGTCTTCCGCCGGATAGAAGTTTTCGCCTGTCGATATCACCGTAGCGATCGGGTTGGCGTAGACGTGTGCCTGCTCTAGCTGCTGCACGTAAGCGCGCGCCACCTGGGCCTGATCATTTGAGGCCGCGAAGATCTCCGAGCGATACTGCGTGCCAACATCCGGTCCCTGACGGTCAACCTGCGTCGGATCATGGGCGACCGAAAAGTAGATCTGAAGTAGCTGGGTATAGCTGACCTGCTCGGGGTCGTATTGGATTCGAATGGCTTCGGCATCATCGTACTGACCGCTGCTGGAATCACGGTAGTTGGCATGGGCTTCGTCGCCGCCGGCATAGCCAGATACCACATCGGTGACGCCGGTGACGTGTTCGAAGACCTCCTCCATTCCCCAGAAGCAGCCCCCGGCGAACACGGCGGTTTGCATGCCGCTGCCCGGCTGGGGCAGTGATTGGCTGGCTTCGGGAATTGTCTTGCCGTAGGGGGTGGCTGCTGAGACGCCGGCCGCGTAAAGCCCAGCCATAATCACGGCGCCGATGGTCACTACCGAAAGGGAACGCTTCAATCCGGGGTGTGAAATGTTCATGTCCGATCTCCTGGCATTCAGTAGGGTGTTTGGCGGTGGCATCAGATACCTGCCCACCAGTTGTAGCCGCGATCTTCCCAATACCCCCCCTTGCCGCCGTGCAGGGTCTTGAAGCTGTCGACGAGTTCGACACGCATGACGTACTTGGCCTGCTTATAGCCCAACTGACGTTCTGCACGAAGTCGAAGCGGCGCACCGTTGGCGATCGGCAGAGCCTCTCCATTGAGATCGTAGGCGAGCAGGGTTTGCGGGTGGTAGGCCTCGATCATATCGAGACTTTCATAATAGAGATCACTGCCGCCGAAGGTGTGATCGGCGCAGTGAAAGACCACGAATCGGGCGTTGTCTTGCGGTTCGGCAAGATCCAGCAGATCGCCCAGCACGGCGCCGGTCCACTGACCAATACAGCTCCAACCCTCGACGCAATCATGGCGCGTGATTTGCGTTCGAGAAGGGAGGTCCCTTAGCTGGGTCAGCGACAGTTCCATTGGCTGGGAAACCAGCCCATCAATACGCAGCCGCCAATCCACGAACTGGCCTTCGGCCATCTGCCGATAATCCGCCTCCTGCGGGTTGATTTCTCCGTTGGGCCGAAAGACCGGGGCAATCTGGCTGGCATCGAACTCCTGTGCCAATGATTGGCGAGACGCGACCAGGCGCTGTGCCTTGCGTGTCAGATTTTCCACCGATCCGACGGCTTGCTGTACGGCCTTGTTGTTCGATAGACGATCACAGCCGCCCAGCATCAGGCCTGCGCCTAGCGCGCCGAGACCCGAAAGAATTTTGCGACGATAGCGATCCGGTTGCTGATCTTCAGAGTCACCCTTGATCAGCTTCTCTTTTATGAGCTTATTCATGGTCACTCTCCGTCCGGTCATGGTCGGATATCTGTATTCGATAGCGACCAGTAATCATCGAGCGTAGATTGTTGAAAACGCCCGAAAGAATAACGAGCGCCAGATGAACGATAAAAAACCCCACCAGGGAAAACGCACAGATGAAATGAATCGTTCGAGCGCTTTGACGACCGCCGAAGAGATGCGTGATCCACGGCCAGGCTGCGTCGATGGTGGGCGACATGGCCAACCCACTCAGCACCATCGCCGGCAGCAATCCGAACAGCACCAGGATATAGGTCAGTTTCTGAATGCCGTTGTAGTCGGCGACATGGTGAAAACGTAGTCGCGCGTGATCGACAAGGGTTTGTGGTATGCCTCGCCATTGAGCCCGGGTAGGAAAGATCAGGCGTCGGCGGCGTCGACTCATCAATGTGTAGAGCAGATAAGCGAAAATCGAGGGGCCAAATATCCACGCGGCGAGGAAGTGCCAATTACGTCCCATGCTGAGCCATTGGGGCCCCGGCAATGTCGCCCATTCGGGAAAGCCGCGCTGGCGCAGTCTGCCGTTGCTTTCGGAGAGCCCCAGCACGCCGGTGGTCGTCATTTCATACCCGGCCAGTTGGACGACGCCGCGCTGATTGCCGTCAGCATCGGTCTTGGCGTGAATGGCGAGAAAGGGCTGTGAAAAAGAGGATTGTTCACCCCAGTACAGTGCCGGGTGCGCGTTGAAAATCTGTAGACCGCTCATCAATAAAATAATGAGGGTGAGAAAGTTGACCCAGTGCCACAACCTTGTGGCCAGGCTGTGACGTTTGATCGTCTTGGTGGAAGTTTGGGCCCGTCCCTCGGACAAGTGCCTGTTTTGAGTGTTGGTATCCGCAGGGACTTGAGTTTGCATGATGGTAGACCTCTGTCACGGGAGCATCGGGCCGCCGGCGCCAAGAGCACCGGCGCGCCCTCCGGCTTTCAGTTGCTGCTGTCGTCCTGCATCATCGAGTCCTTGCCCATCTCGTCGTGATCCATCGAGTCTTTATTCATCGAATCCTGGCTCATCGAATCACTGCCCATGGCATCGTGATCCATCGAATCCTGGCTCATCGAATCACTGCCCATGGCGTCGTGCTCCGTCGAGTCCTGGCTCATCGAATCACTGCCCATGGCGTCGTGATCCATCGAGTCCTGGCTCATCGAATCACTGCCCATGGCGTCGTGATCCATCGAATCTTGAGACATGGAATCCTGGGACATGCTGTCCTGGGCCATTGCCCCCGTCGCGCAGAACAGGCCGCCGGCCAGCAGGCTTGCGCTCAGTACACTCAGGATGCGTGATTGATTGGTTTTCATGGTATTGGCTCCATTGAGAAACATCGTCATTGCCATATCGATTCAATACGGCTGTCTCGCACTGTAGAGGAGCGTGAGTCGGCGAATCATCACGAATTGATAACGTCTTTCGATGTGTGTCTTGCGACGTGTCTCTTTTGTGATGATCTCGTTCAACACTGCCGTTTACACTGAAAGCCCATCATCGAGGACGCCGCCTTCATGTCACGATCCATTCTTTGCGTCGAAGACGATCCCGATATCGGGCGCCTGCTGGTAACGATATTGGAAGAGGCCGGCTACGCCGTGGATTGGGTCATGGATGGAGAAGCCGCACTGGCGCGTTGGGAGTCGGCCTCGCTGATTTTGCTGGATTTGATGCTGCCGGGAATTGATGGCTTGGCGGTCTGTCGTGAGATTCGCGCTCGACATGCCACGCTGCCACTGATCATGTTGACAGCCAGAGCTGGTACCCATGATGTCGTGACCGGGCTCGAAATTGGTGCCGACGACTACCTCACGAAACCTTTCGATAGCGATATCCTGCTGGCGCGTATTCGCGCGCTACTACGCCGGCACGGGCAATCGGAACTCGGGGCGTCTGCTACGTCGATCGTGGCGCATGAACTGGAGATCGATATCGCCAATCATCGCGTTAGTCTGGCTGGGCAGTGGCTGTCGTTGACCGCGCGGGAATTTTCGCTGCTGGTGCTGTTCGCCCAGCATCCCGGACGAGGGTTTTCGAGAGGTGAACTACTGGACCAGGTATGGGGAGCGGAGTTCGAAGGTTTCGATCACACGGTCAACACGCATATCAATCGGCTGCGAGGAAAGATCGAAAAGGATCCGGCCCACCCACGCTATATCCATACCGTGTGGGGTATCGGATATCGCTTTACCGATGACGTGACCGTAGGCAGACAATCATGAAACTGTTACGCGTGTTACGGCGTACCTATCGCAGCCTCTACGCACGTATCGCACTGATTTATCTGGCGAGCCTGATAGCCATGTCGCTGGCAACGGCATGGATTGCGGTAGGGCAGTTCGACCAGCTGGGACGCGAGTGGCTGCAGCGCAGCCAACTGGATCTGGCAAAAAATCTGGCAACGGTCATGCAGACGCCGCTCGAACAGGGGGCGGATAGCGCCGCGGCCCATCGCGCCGCCGAGCGCATCATGAGCATCAACCCGGCGTTATCGGTATTTACGCTAGACGAGCACGGCCTCGTGGTGGCTGCCTACAACGCTCGCGGTTGCGGACTGGGTGCCAATATCGATACGGCTCCGATCCATCAACTGCTATCGAGCACGCCGATGTTGCCTGTGTATGCGCAAATGCCGTGCCGCGATAACGACAATGTCTTTTCCGCCGCGCGGGTAACGCTTGGTGCCGATCACGCCCCCGGTTATCTGTACGTCTCGCTGGAGGCCGACACCCACATGTCGATGGTGGGCATGTGGCAGACCAGCAGTATTTCGCGCTCGCTGGTGATTGCCGGCAGCGTGGCGCTGGCGTTGGCCAGCGGGGTAGGGCTGTTGTTGTTTGCGCTGCTGACTCGGCGTTTTTCCCGACTGACCCGCGCTGTACAGCGCTTTGCTGCCGGTGATTACGCGCAGCGGATCGAGTCCAGCATGGACGATGAAATCGGCCGTGCCGGCTACGCCTTCAACGACATGGCGGCGACCATCGAAGCGCAGTTGGATGCCCTGAGTGAGAATGATCGCCAGCGTCGCGAAATGATCGCCAATCTGTCCCACGAGTTTCGAACACCGCTAACCTCTCTGCGCGGTTATGCCCAGCAACTGGGTAACGACATGTCGCCGACGGATCTCAAGCACCGCGAGCAGTTGAGCGCGATTTTTGCCAACGTGGACCGCCTGACGCGACTGGCCAATCAGTTGTCTCTGCTGGCTCGAGTCGACGTATCAGACCGGCCGTTGAATCGAGAACCGTTCTCGATCCATGAACTGGCCAATGACATCGTGGGCAAATTTCGGCCCCGCGCCGAAGCCGCGTCGATCTCGCTGGTTGTAACCAGTGAGGCCGGATTGGCTCTCGTGAGTGCCGACCTGGAGTTGATCGACCGCGCGTTGACCAATCTGGTCGATAACGCCTTGTCTGCCACGAATGCCGGCGGTGATGTCACGCTATCGATCAGTCGCGAAAGCCCGGGTCTGCAGATTTGCGTCACGGACACCGGCATCGGCCTGGCGAAAGAGGAGATTCCCTTGATCACACAGCGCTTCTACCGTACGGCTGGTAGCCGCGGTCGGGGCGAAGGCAACGGATTGGGATTGGCGATCGTGGCCGAGATCCTGCGGCGGCACGACACGCGATTGGTCATCGATAGCCAGCGAGGCGAGGGAACCCGCTGTCGCTTCACCCTGTCGTCGGCGGAGTCGATCTGATAGCGCTGGCATGATTCGATGTTACCCCGCTTGAAGGACAGGAGTAGGGGAGGGTGGGGGAGATAAGGCGGAAGAGAAAAGTCCGGGGCTGTCGATGAGACGTCGAACTTGGGGCGAATCGCGATTTCTGGCTCGCTGAACAACCTTTAACACGCTATCTTTCCTCCCACACCGAGACGATGCCTCGACGATGGCGTCGTCACAGCAACTCCCGATTCAGGAGATGTCATGAGCGATTACACCCCACCGAAAGTCTGGGAACCGAAAGAGAGCGGCGGCAAGTTCGCGAGTATCAACCGCCCGGTCGCCGGTTCGACACATGAGAAGACGCTGCCGGTCGGCAAGCATCCGTTCCAGCTCTACTCGCTGGCGACACCCAATGGCGTCAAGGCTACCGTGATGCTCGAGGAGTTGCTGGCACTGGGCAAGGATGCCGAGTACGACGCCTGGCTGATCAAGATCGGCGATGGCGATCAATTCGGCAGCGGTTTCGTCGAGGTCAACCCGAACTCAAAGATTCCGGCACTGATGGATCACAGCGCTGACAAGCCGATTCGCGTGTTTGAATCCGGCTCCATCCTTCTGCATCTGGCCGAAAAGTTCGGTGCCTTTGTGCCGACCGATCCGGCCAAACGTGTCGAGACGATGAGCTGGCTGTTCTGGCAGATGGGTAGCGCGCCGTATCTGGGTGGCGGTTTCGGCCATTTCTACGCTTACGCGCCTGAGAAGATCGAATACGCGATCGACCGCTTCACCATGGAAGCCAAGCGTCAGCTCGACGTGCTCGACCGCCGACTGGCCGAGTCCCGCTACCTGGGCGGTGATGAGTACACCATTGCCGATATCGCGACCTGGTCCTGGTACGGTCAGCTGGCGCTCGGCCGCCTCTACGAAGCGGCCGAATTCCTGGACGTCGAGAGTTACGAGAACGTCCAGCGCTGGGCCAAGGAGATCGATGCGCGCCCAGCCGTCCAGCGTGGGCGTATGGTCAACCGCACCTTCGGCGAGCCGGAAACTCAGCTCCATGAACGCCATGGCGCCAGCGATTTCGACACGAAAACGCAGGACAAGATCGGCGACTGATACGGTGATGACGTCATTGAAAGCCCGGCCGCCATGCCGGGCTTTTTGCGTTAGGATTTGGCCCGTGATGCGGGTGTCGATGGCTGCGCTGATGGCGCGAGTTTTTTCCAACAAGGCGTGTTCATGAAAACTCTATTCCGAGGCTATCTCGAATCCTCTCTGATCCTGCGGGTAACCATCGCGCTGGTTCTTGGCGTAGCGGTCGGTCTGATTGGTGGCGAAACGACTGCCGCCTGGTTGGCACCGTTCGGCGATCTGCTGCTTCGATTATTGCAGTTCCTGATCGTACCGATCGTGTTGTTCACGCTGATCGTAGGCATCAATCAGGCCGATCTCGGGCGTATGGGGCGTATCGGCGGCAAGGTGTTCGTCTACTATGTGGCGACCTCGGCCCTGGCGATCGTGGTGGGGTTGGCAGTGGCCTCGCTATTCTCCCCAGGGAGCGGCATGACGCTGGATCAGAGCACGAGCATCGACGTCCCGGAAAACCCGGGCTTCGTCAGCGTACTGCTGAGCATCGTGCCAGATAATATCGTCGGCGCGCTGGCGCAGCCCAACCTGCTGGGGATCATCTTCACGGCGTTCGCCTTCGGTATCGCGCTGCTGAAAATGCGGCATAGCGAAGGGCAGAAAGTGCTGGGCGAAAAGCTCTATGGCGTCATCGAAGCCCTCAACGCAGTCACCATGAAGGTAATGGCTGGTGTGCTTCAGTACGTCCCCATCGGTGTGTTCGCCATCGTCGCGGGGACCGTCGCCAGCCAGGGGCTGGATACGATCCTGTCACTGGGCAACATGGTGGTGGTGCTTTATCTCGCCCTGGCGGTGCACCTGCTCCTCTACTGCGTGCTGATGACGGCTTTCGGCGTACGTTTGAAAGCTTTTTTTCGCGAGGCCCGCACGCCAATGGCAACGGCTTTCGCGACCCAGAGCAGCACCGGAACGCTGCCGCTGACGTTAAATGCGGCCCAACGCCTGGGTGTTTCGCAAAGCCTCTACGGTTTCAGCTTGCCGCTTGGTGCGACGATCAACATGGACGGTGCGGCGATTCGTATCGCCATTTCCGCGGTCTTTGCGGCCAACGTGGTCGGCATGCCGCTGGATCTCATGACCATGGTTGAAATCGTGCTGATCGGTACGCTGACTTCCATCGGTACGGCCGGCGTACCCGGCGCGGGCATCGTGATGATCGCGACGGTGTTTGCCCAGGTCGGGCTGCCGATCGAGACCGTGGCACTATTGACCTCGATCGATGCGTTGGTGGGGATGGGGTGTACCGCACTCAACGTTACCGGCGATCTGACAGGCACGGCGATCATTGCCCGCACTGAAGGCGATCAGATTGAATCGCGCCCAGATGAACGTCAGGCGGTGTAGTGGGGCTGATAGCGGCGGCCCAATTTCCCTCAAAGACGAGCGAATTTTCCAGGGATGACCGAATGAGTGCTTCGATACACGCGAATCATCTGATTATCGGCGGTGGCAGTATGGGGCTGGCGGCAGCGGACTATCTGGCCGGTACCGGGGAGCCATCGGTGCAGGTGCTGGATGCCCACAGTCCGCCCCATGATCAGGGGGCGCATCACGGTGAGACGCGCCTCATTCGATTGGCGTATGGGGAGGGTGGTCGCTACGTACCGTTGGCGCTGCGGGCGCTCGAACGTTGGAACGAGCTCGAACGAGAGACAGGCGAGTCGTTGTTTCTGCCCACGGGTGTGCTCAATCTCGGGCTCGCTTCGGCACCGTTTATCCAACAGGTGCAAGCCAGCGCGAACCAGTTCGATCTGCCGCTGGAGGTGCTCGAAGGACCGACCGTCTCTCAGCGTTGGCCCGGTTGGCAGCTTGATGAGCGGATCAAGGGAGCGTTCGAGGCTCGGGCTGGTGTCTTGCGAGTCGAACGGATTCTCGAGTGCTGGCGGCAGCGGGTGGACCGAAGCGAGAATGTGACCCTCACCACCGGCGCTCAGGTGGTCCGACTCGAGACACTTCAAGCGGGCGGCTACGCAGCGTTTTGTGCCGACGGCCAGCGATTCACCGCCGACCGATTGCTGATTTGCGCAGGGCAGCACGTGTCGCCGTTATTGGCTGAGCTCGGGATCGAGTTGCCGCTGACCCGCGTACGCAAGACGTTTGCCTGGTTCGAGGCCGACCAGCGCTATGCACCCAAGCACTTCCCCGGTTTCAGCTTCACTGACAATGACCTGGGGATCTACTACGGTTTTCCGGATATCGATGGAGCCGGTTTCAAGATCGGCCGCCACGACAGCGGCCAGATCCTGGCACCGGGAGAGCCGATGGCGGCATTCGGTGCCTATCCCGAGGACTTCGCCGAGCTGCAGCAGGTGATCGACCGCCATCTGCCGGGTGTCGGGGCGTTTCGCCATGGAGCCGTCTGCCAGTATATCCGTAGCCCGGACGAGCACTTCCTGATCGACGAACCCTTGCCTGGCTTGATCGTTGCCGGCGGTTTTTCCGGCCACGGCTTCAAATTCGCCAGTGCCTTGGGGGAATCGCTGGGGCAGTGGCTGGCGAGTGGTCGTGCCGCCACCGAGTTGACCGGGTTCGGTCTGGGGCGTTTTCGAGGCAACGTTTCTCCCTGAGAAATGGACTCCCGCCAACGTGGAGGTCGCGTACACTGGGCGGCTTCACAAGCAAGCGGTAGCGATATGTCCTTCATCCCTTTTCCCGCGCTGGCCTGTCCGCTGGACGGCGACCCGATGCATCGCGAGGGCCAGACTTGGCGCTGCGCTGCCGGTCATAGCTACGACATCGCCAAACAGGGATATACCCACCTGCTACCGGTGCAGCATAAGCGTTCCCGCGATCCGGGGGACAGCAAGGCGATGGTGGCGGCGCGCCAGCGTTTCCTCAACGCCGGTCACTATCAGCCCGTTGCCGAAGCGGTCGCGCGTGCCGTGCTGGCACGAAGACCTGACACCGGCACGCTTCACTGCCTGGACGCCGGCTGCGGGGAAGGTTACTACCTGCGCCAGCTGGCGGAAGCAGGGGCCGAGGCAGCGTCGCTCTCCCTGCTGGGATTGGATATTTCCAAGTGGGCGGTGCTGTCGGCTGCGAAGCAGGATAAAGGCGCCGCTAAACAAGAGCGGGCGGTACTTTCGGCTGCGAATGAGGACAAGGGCGCCGCCAAAGGGGAGACCGCCGCTGGTCATCAGCATGAAGCGGTGGAGTCAGCCGAGCGTGCCTCCTGGGTCGTGGCCAGCAATGCCAATCTGCCGGTGCTAGACGGCTCTGTCGACTGCGTACTGTGCCTGTTCGGGTTTCCGGTTTATTCGGAGTTCGCTCGTGTGTTGAAGCCGAAAGGCCTGTTGATACAGGCCGATGTCGGGCCGGACCATCTTCGCGAGCTACGCGAAGTTATCTATCCCAGCCTCAAACCGGAACGCGAGCGTTCGGAAGTGGCACCCGACGGGTTAGTCCGAACGGGCGTCGAGACGATCCGTTACTCGATGACATTGGATAGCGTCGAGGCCATCGCCGACTTGCTGGCAATGACCCCGCATCTCTATCGCGCCAGTGCCGAAGGCCGAGCGCGAGCAGACGCGTTGGAGTCGCTGACCGTCACGGTGGAAGTCAGGCTTACGCGATTCGAGCGGCTGCCAACGTTTACCTGACGCTGGTCCGAGCAGGTACACCTTGACCTCGTCGTCGCAATTCAGAGACCGTGAATTCGGCTACAGTGGTTGGGTGGTAACCTGACTCAAACAACCGAGGGAAAGACTCATGCCAGAAGTTCTGGTGCATATGGTGGAAGGGCGTACTCCCGAACAGAAGAAGATGCTGCTGCAAAAGACCACCCAGGCGGTCGTCGAATCACTGGGCGTGCGGCCAGAGCAAGTAACGGTGCAGATCGTCGAAGCCAAGGCGGATTCCAAGGCCAAGGGAGGCATTCTCTTCAGCGAGCGCTAGCAAACTTCCATAGCAGCCTGCTGCCCGCCATATCTTGAATGAGATGCTGACGCGGGCAGCCAGGTGTAGGCAGCGAGTCGTCGCGGGTGGCCGTCAAAAGAACGATTTAGCGCTTGCCGCATCTCGCCGGCGGTTCGCGACGATAATTGCCTTGCCGATCCCAGCATCCAGCCGGAATCTTCCGGCGGCAGAACAATGACCTTTCAGTGAGACCCCAGGCTCCTCTTGATCCAGATGCGCGCGAGACCTCCTCTCGCCGTGGCTGGACGACCTCGAGTGCCATGAAATTTCCCGATAGCTGATATTGCGCGTAACTATTGGGTCTTGGTTTCCAACAAGCTATTGCCTATAACGCAGCCCTTGCGACATCAGTCTTTGCCACTTTTCCGGTTCCGACGGGCAGCCGCTGTAAGCCGATCAACGTTATCGTGTTGCCCTAAAGTCGTCTCTCCCCGGTTGGACAGCACTCAGGGTTTCTATCTATAAGTGGTGTTGCTCTTGCATCAGACAATCGGAATTCTGGCGGTCAGCCGATGTTGGGCGAGAAAATTTGGCGATCCTGTCGCGGAACTGACAATGAACCTGCGGCGTTCATCGTGACAATCACGCCGAGAGGGTCGCCGCGTGGTTAGGCGTGTCGGGGCGATCAACGCCTCGCATCGTAGAATTAGGGAGAGATCATCGTGACTAGCGACAATAACCGACCGACGACGACAGAAGCTGGCATTCCGGTATCGAGTCAGGAAAATTCCCTGTCCGTAGGCCCGGATGGCCCGATCGTGCTGCATGACCACTACCTGATGGAGCAGATGGCGGCTTTTAACCGCGAGATGATTCCGGATCGCCAGCCGCATGCCAAGGGCAGCGGCGCTTTCGGTCATTTTGAAGTGACTCAGGACGTTAGCCAATTCACCAAGGCCAACTTCCTGCAGCCTGGCAAGAAAACCGAGATGGTTGCGCGTTTCTCGACCGTTGCCGGCGAAGGCGGCAGCCCGGATACCTGGCGTGACCCGCGCGGCTTCGCGCTCAAGTTCTACACCGAGGAAGGCAACTTCGACATGGTGGGTAACAATACCCCCGTGTTCTTCATGCGTGATCCGATGAAGTTCCAGCATTTCATCCACTCCCAGAAGCGCCGTGCGGATAACGGCCTGCGCGATCACGACATGCAGTGGGATTTCTGGACCATGGCGCCGGAATCGGCTCACCAGGTGACCTGGCTGATGGGCGACCGTGGCGTGCCTGCGAGCTGGCGACACATGAATGGATACTCCAGCCACACCTACATGTGGGTCAATGCGCAGAGTGAGCGTTTTTGGGTCAAGTATCACTTCAAAACCGACCAAGGCATCAAGTGCCTGACTCAGGAGCAGGCGGATCAGATGGCGGGCAGCGATGCCGACTATCACCGTCGCGACCTGTTTAATGCGATCAAGCGCGGCGACTACCCGACCTGGACGCTACAGGTCCAGATCATGCCGTTCGAGGATGCCAAGACCTACCGCATCAATCCGTTCGACCTGACCAAGGTCTGGCCGCACGACGACTATCCGCTAATGGAAGTCGGCAAGATGACGCTGGATCGTAATCCGGAGGACTTCCATACCCAGATCGAGCAGGCCGCCTTCGAACCCAACAACATGGTTCCCGGCACCGGGCTGTCACCGGACAAGATGTTGCTGGCGCGTTCCATCTCCTATTCTGATGCACACCGCGCGCGACTCGGGGTGAACTACAAGCACATCCCGGTAAATACGCCCAAAGTGCCGGTGCACAGCTACAGCAAGGGTGGCGCGATGCGTATGCATAACGCCAGCGATCCGGTTTACGCGCCGAACAGCAAGGGTGGCTCCAAGGCCGATCCCGAGCGTTACCCGGAAGATGCGGTGTGGTCGGCAGATGGCGAATTCGTTCGCAGCGCCTACACGCTGCGCCCGGCGGACGATGACTTCAGCCAAGCCAATGACCTCGTCAACAAGGTCATGGATGATGCGGCACGTGATCGCCTGGTCAATAACGTGGTCGGTCACGTTTCCGGCGGCGTCGAGGAGCCGGTACTTTCCCGCGTGTTCGAGTACTGGCACAACATCGATGCGACCATCGGTCGACGTATCGAGGAAGGTGTGAAGGCTAACCGAGGTCAGTGACGCCGGGTTAGTCAGTCCGACAAGAGAACGGCCGCCTCTGGACAGGGGCGGCCGTTGTCGTTGATGCAACAGCTATTCGTCGTCTAAATCTCTTGCCGCCGCGCTTCGCAGTGATGTCTCGCTCAGGAAGTCGATGATGGCATTAAAGGCCTGGTGACGCTCCGGCTCCATCAGAATCATATGGGTTCCGCCGCCGATCTCGAGCCAACGCCGGTAAGCGGCATTGTCCAAACGTGAAAACAGGTCCCGCATCATGTCGATACGGACGTCCTGATCCCACTCGGCGTGCACCAGAAGCACCGGCACGGTGATGAGACTCGGCTCGTAAAGAGGTCGATCGGCCAGCCAGTGCTCGCGAGTATCCTGAATCGCTCCCCCTGGGGCGCGAATACTGCGTGGTTCGGGAGCGTCTGGATCGGTAGCGTCCGTTACCGTGGCCCACTGCTCGAACCAGCCGGGCGGCAACACGCTTTCTTGTTTGGCGAGTGGTACACCAGCCAGCCAGGCAGCTCGGAATGCATCGAGATGCGCCAGGCGCCAAGCCGTCAATGGTTGTCCTGAATCTATGCGGAGCGGACGACTCGACAACCACTGAGGCGCAACCAGCGCCAGTTTTTCGAGCTTCTCACCGTACTGCGTGGCATAGATGCCCGCTACGGAGCCGCCCCAGGACATGGCCACGAGGCTGAGCCGCTCGATGGCATTCTTTTCAAGAACGTGTTCGATGGCAGAACCCAGATCGTGCGCGGCGATTCGGGCCGTCGTCAACGGCGGGTTGGTATCTGGAGCGGCTTCCATCGCCTGGGGTCGAGTCGATCCGCCGTAGCCTCGGGCATCCACGGCCCACACGTCGAATCCGGCTGTGGCCAACACATCCATGAATGAGACGCCATTGATCGACACATCGAACAAGCTCTCGCTGGGAAAGGTCGCGCCGTGCATCAGTATTACCGTGTTGGACGAGCTTTTGCGGACCATGTCGTTACGGCATCGATGTCGCAGTTGCAGGCGGATCCCGTCAGTGTCGCTATCGATGAGATAGTGTTCGCGGAGCAGCGACTGGGGAGATGTGTTGTCACTCATGATTCGACTCCTTGAGCGAAGGTCCAGTCGAAGCCGTGGTCGCCCATGCTGATTTTACCGACAGAGGTATCGCCGAAGTGGGTGGTGAAAACGAGCGCTTGGTGATCGGCAGCGTGGCGGATGATCTTATGACGAGAGTCGCGCGCCGCCTGAGGGAACTCGCAGTACACCGAGTTGATCTCGGGATGACGGAATTGCAGTGGATGATGCATGACGTCGCCCCAGAACAGCGCGGTCTCGCCGTTTGACGTGTAGGAAATGGCAGCATGATCGATGCTGTGGCCCGGGGCTGAAAGAAATCGAAATCCTTCGATACCGGTGTCATCGATATCGATTCGCTGGTCTTGTCCGGCGTCCACGATGGGCGAAACGCTATCGGCGAAAACCCCGGGAAGCGGCTCGTGATCGGGTTTGCCCAGCCCGGCTTGACGGCGGATAGGTGCTATCTCCTCACGTGCCGAAGAGAGTGCCCGGTTGTAGGCATATTCCCGTTCGGAAAACACATAGCGAGCGTTGGGGAATGTCGGAACCCATTGGCCGTTTTTCAGGCGGGTATTCCAACCGACATGATCGGCATGAAGATGCGTGTGTAGCACCAGATCCACGTTTTCCGGTGCGAAGCCAATAGCCTGGAGTCGTTCCAGAAAAGGTTCGTCGAGTTGATGAAACAGCGGGGCGGTGGGGCGCTCCTTGTCGTTACCGGTAGCGGTATCAATCAGCACGGTATGCTCGGGCGTCTCCACCAGCCAGGCATGAATGCTCTGGCGTAGCAGGCGACGTTCGGGGTCGTAACTCCCGTCGCCCCAGTGCCCGGCGTCGGCTTCCAATGCCTGGGCATCGCCGTTGGGGAATAACTGCTGGCTCGTCGCTGTATCGATCGCGATTTCCGGGATTTTGGTGATTCGGGCATCACCAACCCAGAAGGAGGTGTAGGCGGTCATGAAATACTCCGGTTGACTGAGGATGATCGCTAGCGTATTGCTAACCCATCTATTAGCCAAATCGATGCAAATAATGCAGCCAATTGATCACTTCGATCTTCGTAATTTCGACCTGAACCTGCTGATCGCCTTCGACGCGATGATGCGGGAGCGAAGCGTGACCCGGGCGGCCGAGCGTTTGAGAATTCGCCAACCGGCGATGAGCCACAATCTCTCGCTGCTGCGGACACTGTTTCAGGATGATCTTTTCGTACGGGTAGGGATCATCATGCAGCCCACGGTCCGGGCCCAGATGTTGGCAGAGCCGGTGGAACAGGCTCTGGGGATGATGCAGTCGTTGATTCATGCCTCCTCGGAATTCGATCCGGCGACCGATCAGCGCATTTTCCGCATGGGATTTTCGAGTGAAGTCGAGCTCTTGCTGATGCCGGAGCTGGCCTCGCGTTTGCGACAAAGAGCACCTGGCGTCAGGCTGCATGGACGGCCGGCACAACGACGTGACGTCTATCGATTACTGGATGACCGAATTCTGGACCTGGCGATCGGATGTTTCGACAATCAGGCGCAACGCTATCGACAGCATCGTCTGTTCGAGCAGTCGCTGAGCTGCGTGTTCCACCCTGAGCTGATGACGCTTGGGGAGTCGATATCGCTGACCGAGTACCTGCGGTCACCCCACGCTTTGGTCAGTTTGAGCGAGAGTCTGCATGGTTGTCTCGAGTCGGCACTCGACACGGTCGGCGGCACGCTCAATGTGGTCGCGACATCGTCGGAGTTTCTTGGCGTGCTGGGTATGGTCGCGAGCGCGCCGCTCATTGCCACGTTGCCGACCCGAATGGCAAAACGCTATGGCACGGCGTTCGGCTTGTCCGTGATTCCGGTTCCGATGACCTTGACGGTACCTGATGTCTCGCTGGTATGGACGGCCCAGGAGGATAACAATCCTGCCTCTCGCTGGTTGCGAGGGGAAATTCACGACATTCTGGGCCAGATGGAGATCCCCTAGGCTCTGATCCACCTCGTCGATCCCTCGTCGATCCCTCGTCGATCCCTCGTCAGCCCTTACGGTCCTTGATCTGATCTTTCAGTTGCCCGGGCACTTGCTTGATGATCAGACGATCGCGCTCGTCGTCGTATTCTATACTGTTGCCGAGCAGGTGGGAGTCGAAGCTGATCGACACGCCGCTGGCGCGGCCGGCGAAGCGCTTGAACTGCTGCAGGGTCCGCTTGTCCGGCGGAATCTCTGCGGCGAGTCCATAGTCCTGATTGCGGATATAGTCGTAGAACGCCTTGGGCTGCTGCTCGTCGACCAGTTTGGAAAGTTCATCGAGCGTTATCGGCTCTCCACGCTTGGCCTGAGCATTGGCGTAGTCGATCAGCGTCTCGGTCTTCTCGCGGCTGGCTTCTTCGGGGAGATCCTCGCTTTCGACATAGTCGCTGAACGCCTTGAGCAGCGTGCGAGTTTCTGCGCCGGCATTGATGCCTTCCTGGCAGCCTAGCCATAGCCTGAAATCTTCCACCAGCTTCTTGTTGCCGCGATCCTGCACGTAGGTAATGTATTGGCGGGATTGCCCCCGCTGCCACTGGGTCAGGTCGATACGGGCGGCCAACATCAATTGACCGAGATTGAGCTGTTGCACGGGAACGACGTTGAGATCGGAATCGAATCCATAACCCTCACGCTGATGGAGCAGGGTTAGCGTCAAATATTCTGCCTCGCCCTGACGGGAGTGCACGAACCACCAGTGACCGCCGATGGAGAGGTGAGCATCGATCAGCGGCATCAGGCTTTCGGTGGTCTGACGGGTGAAGTCGCTGAAGTTGATTTCGCCGCTACGATAGCGCTCCAGCTCGAAGGCGAATCGCGACGACGCTGCGGGAGCGGCGTCACTATTCTTAGTGCTGTCGGTGTCATCCTCTCCGCCACCCCCGCCGAAGTGCCCCCATGCCTTGGGTTTGCCATGGAAGTTCGAATTGAACGTGGCGAGCAGAGACTCCGCCGTCGTGGTATCCGTCATGGCGTCGCCGCGCGTCAGCGTGGCGGGCTGTTCGTCGCTCTGTTTATCGATGCGGTGAGCACAGGCTTGCAGTATCGGCATGAGGTGACTCGTGAAGCGGGAAAGGGCGGGCGGCCATTCGGCGACCCGCGAAAAAAGACGACGGTGGTTAGGGCTTGGCTGCCGGTCAGGGGCGCAGTCGATAGCCGGTGCGGAAGATCCAACTGATGACGGCCAGACTCACCGCCAGGAAGGCGCCGATCATGACCAGGCTCGCGACCACGCTGACATCGCTGATGCCATAGAAGCTCCAGCGAAAACCGCTAACCAGATAGACCACCGGGTTGGCCAGCGTCACCGCCTGCCAGAACGATGGCAGCATATCGATGGAGTAGAAACTGCCGCCGAGAAAGGTCAGGGGCGTGATGATCAACAGTGGCACCAACTGCAATTTCTCGAAGCTGTCCGCCCAGATCCCGATGATGAAGCCGAGCAGGCTGAAGGTGAGCGCGGTCAACAGCAGAAAAAGCATCATCATGAACGGATGCTGGATATGCAGATCGACGAAGAAGTTGGCCGTGCCCAGAATCACCAGCCCCAGAATGGCCGACTTCGAAGCCGCGGCACCCACGTAACCGAGCACGATCTCGAAATATGAGATCGGCGCCGACAGCAGTTCGTAGATGGTGCCGGTGAACTTGGGGAAGAAAATCCCGAATGACGCATTCGAGACGCTCTGCGTCAGCAGCATCAGCATGATCAGGCCAGGTACGATGAAAGCCCCGTAGCTGACGCCTTCGACCTCCTGAATGCGCGAGCCGATGGCGGCACCGAAGACGACGAAGTACAGGGATGTAGAAATCACCGGCGAAATCAGGCTCTGCAGTAGCGTGCGCCCGGCGCGGGCCATTTCGAAGACATAGATGGAGCGAACGGCTTGCAGGTTCATTGGCGCTCTCTAACCAGGTTGACGAAGATATCTTCCAGCGAACTCTGCTTGGTATGCAGATCCTTGAAGCGGATGCCGGCGGCCTCGATCTCGTTGATCAGGGCGCTGATGCTGACATGATCGCCGTCCCCGGCATCGCTGGCATCATAGGTGTAGACCAGCACGTTGCCTTCCTCGGCCAGCGTCAGCGGGTGATGGGCCAAGGCAGGCGGTACGCTGGCCAACGGCGTCTGTAGATGCAGCGTCAGCTGCTTGCTGCCGAGCTGGCGCATCAGCGCCGCTTTCTCCCGTACCAATACGAGCTCGCCGCCATTGATGACCCCGATTCGATCGGCCATCTCCTCGGCTTCCTCGATATAGTGCGTGGTCAGAATGATGGTCACGCCGCTGTTACGAAGCTCCCTGACGACTTCCCACATATCGCGTCTGAGCTCGACATCGACCCCGGCGGTGGGTTCGTCGAGAAAAAGGATTTCGGGTTCGTGTCCCAGCGCCTTGGCGATCAACACGCGTCGTTTCATGCCGCCGGAGAGCGTGATCAACTTGTTCTTGCGCTTGTCCCACAGCGACAGCGACTTGAGCACGCGCTCGATGTGGGCATCGTTGGGCGGCTTGCCAAACAGCCCGCGACTGAACCGCACCGTATTCCAGACGGTCTCGAAGGCGTCGCTGGTCAGCTCCTGGGGGACCAGGCCGATCTTGGCGCGTGCGGCGCGGTAATCGGTGACGCTGTCGTGGCCGTCGATCATCACGCTGCCGCCGCTGGCATTGACCAGCCCGCAGATGATGCTGATAAGGGTCGTCTTGCCGGCGCCGTTGGGACCGAGCAGGGCAAATATCTCGCCGCGCTGAATTTCCAGGTCGATCTGCTTCAGCGCTTCGAAACCGGAATCGTAGCGTTTGGATAGGCCTGAAATGGCAATCACCGGCGCAGGCTGAACGTTGGCGTTGTGGACCTGTGTACCGATGGTGGCATCGCTGGATGCCGCGCGCTCCGGCGCTAAGGGCGTCTCGTGACTCATGAAGGCGATACATCGTGACGTGAAGGGCCACCATTGTAGGCGAAAAAACGCGCTGGCTGGAGCCGCGAGCATTCCGCATCGCGCTGGTGTTGCCAAAGCCGCCCCTATTTGCGGCGAAACGGGCGCAATGGCGCGGAGTTGTCTATAACAAACAGGCAACATAAAAAATCATACAGGCAAGATCGGTGTTGAAATGACGCCGAAATTTCTAGCAAGGAGGCCATTCATGGCACGTTTGTCATCAATCCACCGTACCGCCATCATGCTGCTCGTCGCCGTTCTCGGCAGCACAGCGCTGACGGCTTGCACGACTACCTCATCCTCGGATCGCGAAAGCCGCCTGTCCCAGCGCTCGCAGTTGGATCAGGATGTCCAGCAGACGCTGGATCGGCTCTATCGGTCGGTGCCCGATTCCCGATCATTGGCGCAACAGGCCAAGGGCGTACTGGTCTTTCCCGGCGTGTTGGGCGCCAGCTTCATCGTCGGCGCCAGTCATGGTGATGGGTCGCTACTGATGGATGGTGCCAAGGCCGGCTACTACACGACGACGAGCGGTTCGATCGGCTTCCAGGCGGGGGCGCAGTCGCAGGCCGTCATCTATATGCTGATGACCGAGAAGGCGCTCAACCGCGTGCGTAGCGACAACGGCTGGTCCATCGGTGCCAGCGCCGGGGTAGCCGTCGCCGATATCGGCGCCAACGGTCAGATCACCAACGACACGGCCAACAAGGAGGTCGTCGCGTTCGTGATGAACAATCAGGGTGTTCAGGGTGGTGTCTCGTTGAACGGTGCCAAGATCTCCAAGGTCAGCCCTTGACCCTGTCTGGATCCAGGCCATGGCCAATGATTCATGGACTCGGATGCAAGAAACCCACCGAAAGGTGGGTTTCTCGTCAATGATCGCGAAGATGACGAAGCCGGAGGGTCAGGCGCTTTCGGGCAGTTCGGCGTTGTGATAGACGTTCTGTACATCGTCGAGATCGTTCAACATGTCGATGAACTTCTCGAACATCGCTACGTCGTCGCCTTCCAGCGGCGTGTGTGTCTGTGGCAGGAACTGAATCTCGTCGGCTTCGAACTCGAGTTCGCCGAAGGTATCGAGCAGAGCCTGCTTGGCTTTGGCATAGTCGGTATGCGGCGCGAACACGGTGATGCGGCCGTCTTCGCTTTCGATATCGGTCACGTCGACATCGGCTTCCATCAGCGCTTCGAGCACGGCTTCCTCGTCCTCGCCGGCGAAGGCAAAGATCGCGCAGTGGTCGAACATATGGCTGACGGCGCCCTGGGTGCCGATCTTGCTCTTGGTCTTGGTGAAGCAGCCGCGGACATCGCCGAAGGTTCGGTTCGGATTATCGGTCAGGCACTCGACAATCACCATGCAGTTGCCGGGGCCGAAACCTTCGTAGCGGGCCGCCGAGAAATCCTCGCCACCGCTGCCCTTGGCCTTGTCGAGCGCCTTGTCGATCACGTGCGACGGCACCTGATCCTTCTTGGCCTTGTCGATCAGCCCGCGAAGCGTCAGGTTACCGGAAGGATCCGTACCACCGGATTTGGCGCAGACGTAAATTTCGCGGCCATACTTGCTGTAGACCTTGGTCTTGGCGTCGGCCGTCTTGGCCATGGATTCCTTGCGATTCTGGAAGGCCCTACCCATTGTCACTACCTATCAGGTTGTCAACGACGGGCGAGATTTTACGCAACATTGCGCGGATGTTGCAGGTTTATTTGGCCTTTCTCGCACCAATTGCCTACCCCGAGCGACGAGACGGCGTCAATCATCGTGCGCTCTGGTATTCTGCCGCGCCTGAGCATGACATGGTGAGACCCGACGCGTCCGCCGGTTGACTGCATCGACCCCTTCATCTCGACCAGGAGCGCTCGCCGTGCCCGAGACTCATCACCCGAAGACTCATCAACCCGTATCGGGGCAGCCCGAGGCGTTTTCCGCGCTGCCGCTGCCCGCGGCGCTTCTGGATAATCTGGAATCGCTGGGCTATCTGGCGATGACGCCGATTCAGGCTTCCAGCCTGCCGCCGATCCTGCGTGGCCAGGACGTGATCGGGCAGGGCAAGACGGGTTCCGGCAAGACGGCTGCCTTTGGGTTGGGATTGCTGTCGGCGCTCGATGTCTCGCGCTTCCAGGTTCAGGCCTTGGTGCTGTGCCCGACTCGTGAGCTGGCGGATCAGGTCGCCGAAGAGCTGCGTCGACTGGCGCGAATGCTGGCCAATGTCAAAATTCTCGCGCTTTGCGGGGGAGCGCCGTTGGGCCCGCAGTTGAATTCGCTGTCGCACGGTGCGCATATCGTCGTCGGCACGCCTGGCCGCATCGAGGAGCATCTGCGCAAGGGCTCGCTGGATCTCTCCTCGCTGGCCGTGCTGGTGCTGGATGAGGCCGACCGTATGCTCGACATGGGCTTCCAGGCGGCGCTGGACACGATCGTCGCGGCAACCCCGAAAGCACGCCAGACGCTATTGTTCAGCGCCACCTACGGCGACAGCGTACGCCCGGTCGCCGAGCGCATGCTGCGTGAGCCGGTAATGGTGGAAGTGGATTCCTCCCATGATGACGAGAGCATTCGCCAGCATTTTCACCGGGTTGCCGACGAACCGGCCCGCCTGGCGGCGCTCAGCCAGCTGCTGCTGCACTATCGGCCGGAATCCAGCGTGGTGTTCTGTAATACCCGACGCGAGACGCAGGAAGTGGCGGACCAGCTGATGGCGGCCGGGTTCAGCACCGAGGCGTTGCATGGTGATCTCGAGCAGCGTGATCGCGATCAGACTCTGATTCGCTTTGCCAACAAGAGCCTGTCGGTTCTCGTCGCCACCGACGTCGCGGCACGCGGACTGGATATCGACGCGCTGGATGCGGTATTCAACTATCAGATCGCCCGTGAGCTCGAAGTGCATGTGCATCGGATTGGCCGCACAGGACGCGCAGGCGCAAGCGGCATCGCCTGTACGATATTGACCGAGAAGGAAGCCTATCGTCTCGAGCGACTCGAGGCGTTTCTGGGTGAGACACTGACCATCGAGCCGCTGCCCGGCCGAGGTTCGGCATCGAAGGCGCCGTTTCAACCCCGTATGGCGACGCTACAGATCGATGCCGGCAAGAAACAGAAAATTCGACCCGGTGACGTGCTGGGAGCTCTCACCAACGGTGACGATGCCATCGGCGGTGACCAGGTCGGCAAGATCAAGGTGCTGGATCGCAGCGCTTATGTGGCGGTCGAACGCTCGATCGCCAAACAGGCGCTGGCGACATTGAGCGCCGGTAAATTGAAAGGGCGCAGCTGTCGGGTGCGCCGAATCGGACGCTGAAGATAGCGGGGACATGTGAGGATGCATGTAAGGATAGCGAAGGCATGAAGGTACCCAAGCGATTGCAGCCGTTGGTCGAAGATGGGCTGGTGGACGAAGTCGTCAGCCAGTTGATGAGTGGCAAGGAGGCGCAGGTTTTCGTGGTTCGTTGCGGTGACGAACTGCGCTGCGCCAAGGTGTTCAAGGAGGCCAAGCAGCGCAGCTTCAAGCAGGCGGTCGCCTATCAGGAAGGTCGTAAGGTGCGTAACACGCGCCGTGCGCGGGCAATGTCGAAGAAGACCCGTTACGGCCAGCGCGAGCAGGAGTCGGCGTGGCTGAATGCGGAAGTCGATGCGCTCTATCGGCTCGCCGAGGCGGGCGTGCGAGTGCCTACGCCGCATGGCTTCGTCGATGGCGTGCTGCTGATGGAGATGATCGTCGATGCCGATGGGGACGTCGCACCGCGCCTCGATGACGTCGAACTGACGCCGGAGCTGGCGCTCGACTATCACCAGCGCCTGATCGGTGAAGTCGTCCAGATGCTCTGCGCCGGCCTGATTCATGGCGATTTGTCGGAGTTCAATATTCTGGTTGGCGGCGAAGGACCGGTGATCATCGATCTACCCCAGGCGGTCGATGCGGCCGGCAACAACAATGCGCCGTGGATGCTGGTGCGCGACGTCGACAACCTGCGCGGCTATTTCGGTCGTTTTGCACCGGCACTTTTGAAGACCGACTACGGCAAGGAAATCTGGGCACTTTACGAGGCCGGGGAACTTCATCCCGAGACACCCCTGACCGGTCGCTTCGAGCCGGACGCGTCGCTCGTCGACGTCAGCGATGTCATGCAGGTCATCGATGCCGCCCGCGAGGAAGCGGCGGAGAGACAGGCACGGGAACAGGATGACGACGAGGACGACTGACAATGACGGTTGACCCAAGCGGCTGCCGGGAGCGACTGACGAATAGGCTCCACAGGCGTCGTTGCATGTCAGGTTGGAGAAGAATGCGAGTTCGGCCTGCTGACTTGATCATCACCGGAGGAGACCGTCTACACTTCGGGCACCCGTTAAACGATTCCAAGGAATCGTTTCGTTCAAGGAGTGCACCATGCAAGTCGTCAATTTGAAGTCTCCCGGTGGTCTGGACCAGCTCAACCTTCATGAGGTCGAAGGGCCCGGCGAACCCGGCCCCGGGGAAGTCCGGGTACGTGTCCATGCCAGCTCTCTCAACTTCCATGACTATATTGTCGTCAGCGGCAAGTCCCCGACGGAGGAAGGGCGCATTCCCATGGCCGATGGCGCCGGCGTCATCGAGGCGGTGGGCAAAGGCGTTACCGAATTCTCGATCGGCGATTCCGTGGTCTCCACGTTCTTCCCGCACTGGCTCGACGGGCCAGCGCGCGTGGCCGATTTCAAGACGGTGCCGGGCGACGGTGTCGACGGTTATGCGCGTGAACAGGTCGTCCGTCCTGCTCAATGGTTCACCCATGTGCCCAAGGGCTACACCCATGCCGAAGCCGCAACGCTGACCACTGCCGGTCTCACGGCGTGGCGTGCGCTGGTCGTCGACGGCGGCCTCAAGCCGGGTGACACGGTGCTGACTCTGGGTACCGGCGGAGTATCGATTTTCGCGCTGCAACTGGCCAAGGCCATGGGCGCCACGGTCATTTCGACCTCGTCGTCCGCGGACAAGATCACGCGGCTGAAGGCGCTGGGTGCCGATCACACGATCAACTACCGCGAAGAGTCGGAGTGGGGCAAGAGAGTGCAGGAGTTGACCCACGGGTATGGCGCCGATCACGTGATCGAAGTCGGCGGGCCGGGCACTTTGCCGCAGTCCATCGATGCCGTTGCTATCGGTGGGCATATCTCACTGATCGGGGTGCTGACCGGCCGCGGTGGGGATATCCCGACCTCCAAGCTGATGGCGAAACAGGCCCGACTGCAGGGCTTGATCGTCGGTAGCCGTCAGCATCAGATCGAGATGATCCGTGCTCTTGAGGTGACCGGGATCAAGCCGGTCGTCGACTGCTCGTTCTCGCTGGATCGGATTGCCGATGCCTTCCGCCATCAGGAATCTGGCAAGCACTTCGGCAAGATCTGTCTGGAGTTTTGAGCGTCACGCGACGATAGGACACGGATCGGTAAACCCGAAGCGCCGCCGGCCCGTAACGTGGAAACGATGCCGGCGGCGTTTTTCACCAGTTGACGATCTTGAATGATGGCTACTTCCGCGATAGCCCTTATTTGCGGGAAGCGGGACGCAGGTCGTAGTCGAAATATTGGTGCATCAGGGTTTCGAAGGTGCCGTCCGCATAGACGCTATCCAGCGCTTGATTGAAGGTCTCGGCAAGATCCTTGTCACGTGGGCGCACCGCGATCGCGTTGCCCTTGCCGAAGATCGACTCCGGGCTATCGATGCGCGGCCCGACTTGCACGAAATCGCTGTCGGCGCTGCCGATTTCCAGCGCGTCCAGTGCCACCGGATAGTTGAGGAACGCCATATCCAGGCGCTGCGATTCCAGATCCAGCGCCACATC
Source organism: Salinicola halimionae (assembly GCF_003206065.1). Lineage (GTDB taxonomy): Bacteria > Pseudomonadota > Gammaproteobacteria > Pseudomonadales > Halomonadaceae > Salinicola > Salinicola halimionae. The sequence continues at coordinate 552,820 of NZ_PZJQ01000005.1, forward strand.
CGCCGCCGTGGCGTAGCGCTGGACGTCGAGCTTGTCGCCATACTGCTGGGTAATGTAGCTATCCTGCGTCGTCCCTCGCTGCACGCCCACCGATAACCCCTTCAACGATGCCGGATCATCGAGAGAGATATCGCTGCCGCGTCGTGCCACCCAGACCTTGGGTGACATCGCGTAGGATGCGGTGAACAATACCTGGCGCTCCCGTGCCGGGGTGATCCGCATCGACGACATGATGGCGTCGTACTTGCGTGATAGTAGCCCGGGGATGATGCCGTCCCAGCCCTGTACCACCCATTCACAATCGAGCTTGGCGCGCTCGCAGAGCGTGTTGCCCAGGTCGATCTCGAAGCCTTCCAGCTCGCCATCGGCATTGCGGTATTCGAATGGTGGGTAGGGAACATCGACGGCGATGCGAACGTGCGCCGGCGCAGCGGCATGGGCGGTGGAAACCAGGCTGAGTCCGATCGCCAGGGCGGCGAGCGGGAGAGTGAGACGGATATCGAAACGTTGTGTCACGCGTAAGATCCTTTCTTTGATGGCCCGTTGTCTGGAGACCTTTTATTAGGAAGGGCTTTATCGATAGCCCTTTTGACGATCCGTTGTGTTCATCGACGGTGATGTCACATGAAGATCGTCCCAACATGTTGGCGCAGCCGTCGGCGGATGACCAGTGCGGTGAGACTCGGTAAGCAGGTGGTGCCTGAACGTCAACGCTGACCATCCCGCGTCGCCCGTGGGAGCTCACTGAGCACCGCGGGATTCACCTTTCCAAGGCGCCAGCCAACCTGTAACTTGGCGTCATCGTCATATCGACACCCTCTCTGATTTTCTAACCGGGATTCTTTCTATGCAGACGCCTGTGACCGCCCTTTCCGTCGCTGCCCGTCAACCGTGGCGATGGATGCTGCTGCTGGTACTGATGCTGTCGCTCTCAGGCTGCGGCATCAACAATATCCCGACGCTGGATGAAAAGGTGAAGTCGGCCTGGTCCCAGGTCGAGAACCAGTACCAGCGCCGCGCGGATCTCGTTCCCAATCTGGTGCAGACGGTTAAAGGGTTCGCCAGCCAGGAACGGGAGACGCTGACGGCCGTTACCGAGGCGCGGTCCAAGGCGACCTCGATCCAGGTCGATGCCGACAGCCTGAACGACCCTCAGAAGCTGAAGCAGTTCCAGCAGGCCCAGAGCCAACTGACCGGCGCGTTGAGCCGGCTGATGGCGGTCTCCGAGCGCTATCCGGATTTGAAATCGAACCAGAACTTTCTGGCGCTGCAGTCACAGCTGGAAGGCACCGAAAACCGGATATCCGTGGCGCGCCGCGATTTCATCCAGGCGGTCCAGGCGTACAACACCGAAATCCGGACGTTCCCCGGCAAGATCTGGCATAGCGTGTTCTATAGCGACATGCCGATTCGCGAGAACTTCGAGGCCACGGCGGAAGATGCGGATCAGGCACCCAAGGTGGAGTTCTGATGCCAGCATTGATGCGACAACGGATTCGACGACCGGGTATGCGCGCCATCTCGCTCACGATGGGCCTGTGGCTGCTGGCGTTTACCGCGATCGCCCAGGCGGCGCCGGATTTCCCCGAACTGACCGGCCGTGTCGTCGATAACGCCGATCTGCTCGACGATTCGACCCAGTCCCAGTTGACCGACATGCTGGCGGCTCACGAAGACGCTACCGACGAGCAGGTGGTCGTCGTGACGGTGCCGAATCTGCAGGGCGAGGCCATCGAGGATTACGGCTATCAGCTCGGCCGCGAGTGGGGCATCGGCCAGAAGGGCGAGGATAACGGTGCCCTGCTGATCGTGGCGGTGGACGAACGCGCGGTGCGGATCGAGGTCGGTTATGGCCTCGAGGGCCGGCTGACCGACGCCCAGTCCTCGAGAATCATCAATCAGATCATCACCCCGGCGTTTCGCGACGGCGACTTCGCCGGCGGGATTACTCGCGGGGCCGAGGCGATGGTCAAGGTGCTGGGGGGCGATCCCCTGGCGGAAGCGCCGCCACAGCAACAGCCCGATCGGCAAGAATCGCGGCATATCGGCGGCGCGGGATTCTGGTTCTTCGCGCTGTTCATGATCGTGATGCTGATCGTCCGCAGCGGCGGGGGCGGCGGCGGTCGTGGTGGTAAACGACGTCGACGCGGTGGCTTCATGGGTGGCGTGCTGATGGGCGGCGCTCTCGGCGGGTCCGGTGGCTTCGGCGGCGGAGGTTTCGGCGGTTTCGGCGGTGGCGGCTTCGGCGGCGGTGGCGGTGGTTTTGGCGGCGGCGGTGCCTCGGGTGGCTGGTAGGGAAACGCTGAATAAATCGACGAGCAGGATGAAGCGCAACGCGGCGATTCGCCTGCGTAGCCATTCGGGCAGTGTTCCCGTAGACGACAGGATAATGACAGCATGGCCTTATTGAGTGAAAGCGAACAACGGCAGGTCGGCGATGCGATCACCCGGATCGAGCGCGACACCGACGCCGAAGTCGTCACCGTCCTGGCGCGTCAAGCCGACGATTACACCTATATCCCGCTGCTGTGGGCGGGGCTGACGGCGCTCATCGTTCCCGGCGCTCTGGCCGTGATCGCCAGCTGGCTGAGCGGGCTGGACAGCATCAGCGCCTGGTATCTGCTGCTGGTGCAGTGGCTGGTCTTCATCGTCCTGGCGGTGGTTTTCCGGCTTCCCACGGTCCTCACGCGCCTGATCCCGCGTCATGTGCGGTTCTGGCGCGCTTCCAATCTGGCCCGGCGCCAGTTCCTGGACCAGAACCTGCACCACACCGATGCTGGTACCGGCATGCTGATCTTCGTCTCCGAAGCCGAGCGTTACGTGGAGATTCTCGTCGACCGGGGAATTTCGGATCGACTGGACGATGACACCTGGCAGTCGATCGTGGTCAGCTTCACGGCCAAGGTGAAAGTCGGAGAAACCTTGCAGGGTTTCCTCGACTGCATCGATAGTTGCGGCGAGCTGTTGAAGACCCATGTTCCGGCGACCCACGAGCGCAACGAGTTGCCGAACCGGCTCGTCGTGCTCGATTAGGCTTCACGTGCCGGCACTTGGCCGGCATCCGGATACGACAACGCCACCGTTATTGACGGTGGCGTTGTCGTTGATACTAGCTGAAGCCGTTGATCCGAGCAGAAACGTCTAACTTTCAGACGTTGCCGTTGGGCGTGCCGCCGCCGCTGCGCCGCTGCCCACCACCCGAGCGCTGGCGACGTTGCGCCGGGGCCTCGCTGTTGCGATTGGCGCCGTCCCGGTTGCCGTTGGCATCGCCGCGCTGGCCTGACGAGGAACCGCGCCCGCCGCCATTGCCGCGTCCGCCCGTATTACCGCGGCCGCCGGCGTTGCTGGTGCGTCCGCCACCGTTGCTGCGTCGCTGACCGTTCCCGCCATCGTTGCGACGCTGGCCGCCGCGAGGCTGACGACCTTCATTTTCGTCGACCTTGGGACCGCCACCCGGCGTCGGTTCGAAACCTTCCACTGCCTCGCTGCTCAAGCGTTGGCTGATCAGGCGCTCGATACCGGCAAGCTCCTTCTTTTCGTCCAGGCTGACCAGTGAAACTGCCTGGCCGCTGGCTCCGGCTCGGCCGGTACGACCGATGCGGTGAACGTAGTCCTCCGCCACGTTGGGTAGCTCGAAATTCACTACCTGCGGCAACTGGTCGATATCCAGCCCGCGAGCGGCGATATCGGTCGCGATCAGTGCGCGGACGCCGCCACTCTTGAAATCGGCGAGCGCCTTGGTGCGAGCATTCTGGCTCTTGTTGCCGTGAATCGCCGCAGCCTCGATGCCCTGACCCTCGAGATACTTGGTCAGGCGATTGGCGCCGTGCTTGGTTCGGGTGAAGACCAGCACCTGCTGCCACTGATGGGTCTGGATCAGGTGCGACAGCAAGGCCGGCTTGCGGCTCTTGTCCACCGGATGAACCCACTGGGTCACCGTGGCGGCAGCGGCGTTGCGCGGCGTGACCGACAGCTCGACCGGATCGTTGACCATGCCCTTGGCGAGGTTGCGGATCTCGTTGGAGAACGTCGCCGAGAACAGCAGGTTCTGACGCTGCTTGGGCAGCACCGCCAGAATCTTGCGGATATCATGAATGAAGCCCATGTCGAGCATGCGATCCGCTTCGTCGAGCACCAGCACTTCGAGCTTGTCGAAGCGAACCATTTTCTGCTGATAGAGATCGAGCAGGCGTCCCGGCGTGGCAACGAGAATGTCGACGCCCTGGCGCAGGGTGGCAATCTGCGGGTTGATCTTGACCCCGCCAAAGACCACGGCGCTTTTCAGTGGCAGATGCTTGCCGTAGGTCGCCACGCTCTCGCCGACCTGAGCGGCGAGCTCTCGGGTCGGGGTCAGAATCAAGGCACGTACTGGAATCTGTGAACCACCCTGGGGGCGTTCAGCTTGGGACAGGCGGTGCAGGATCGGCAGGGTGAAACCTGCCGTCTTGCCGGTACCCGTCTGTGCGGCCGCCATGACATCTCTTCCCTCGAGGACGGCGGGAATCGCCTGTGACTGAATCGGGGAAGGGGTGTCGTAGCCTTGTTCGGCAACGACTTTCAGCAACGGGGCACTAAGGCCCAGTGAGGCAAAACTCATTCGGTATTCTCTAGGTCGCGGCGATTGGCGAAGCGAAGCGGCTACGCTCTACCGGGGAATGCCAGTGCTGGCTGATGCGCCTGGAGGCGACAAAAAGGAGGGTCGTCGACTTTTTCAGCTTCGCGTGACGACGGTCAGACAGATAACGGCAATGGGCACGCAGCTTAACGCATGTGCGGGCCCGCCGCCATCCGATACTGCGACTATCGTAGAATGGCGTTCGCCATCGGTTTCATGACGACGCAGATTAATGAAGTGCCTGCCCGCTAGCCTCCAGCCGAAGTAAGGACTGACTGGGGCGGTGGGGAATGTCGCGATGGTTTGCGCTGACTACGATGAAATAATGATAGTCGTGTTGAGATCAACGTGATGGAGAGGAGAGCAACAATGCACAGGAGCCGTCTGGCAGCACTCGTTATCGACAGCCAAGTCGACGAGAAATCTTCCGCCATCGATTTCTGGGCCGGGGCGCTGGGTTGGCGGTGCCACGAGGTCGATGGAAAATACGGCAAACTGGATACGCCACCCAATCAGCCTGACGTGTTGATCCAGCAGGTTGATCATCCCAGCCGGGTTCATCTGGATATCGAAAGCGACGATATCGACGCAGAAGTGGCCCGGCTGGAACGGCTGGGTGCGACGGTCATCGAGCGACTGGAACGCTGGACTGTCATGCAAGCGCCCACGGGTCACCGGTTCTGCGTCGTTCATCCGCAACGGGCGGACTTCGGTGGCAGTGATGACGTCAACGTATGGATCTGACTTGGTCGCTAGCGGGTTATCGGGTAGCGTCAGTACCGGATCGGGCCGGGAACCCGGTATCAACTAGGAGATCGCGATGACCACTTCGACACGTTGCTGGCTATTGGCCTGTGGTGTCAGCCTGCTACTGCCGGTCAGTACCGTCCATGCAGCCGACACTCACGACGACAGCGAACCGCAAGGCTCGACGCTGTGTACCAAGATCCCGATACCCTGCGATGCGGTGATCGCCCACCGGGGGGCGTCCTATCAGGCGCCGGAGTCGACTCGACCCGCCTATCTGCTGGCGCGAGATCTGGGTGTCGACTATCTGGAGCTGGATCTGCAACGCACCAAAGATGGTGTACTGGTGGCCGTTCACGACAATACATTGGGCCGCAACACCAATGTGGCCGAGGTGTTCCCCGATCGTGTCGACGCGCCGGTATCCAGTTTCACGCTGGACGAGCTCGAGCAGCTAGACGCCGGCAGCTGGTTCAACGCCAGCTACCCCGATCGCGCCCGTGATAGCTACTCCGGCCTCAAGATACTGACGCTGGATGAAGTGATCGACATCGCCGAGGATGGCAAAAATCACCCCGGGCTATATATCGAGACCAAGGTGCCTGAACAGTTTCCCGGCATCGAAGAAGATCTGCGCGAGAAGCTCGCGACGCGGGGCTGGCTGAATGATGAGACGAAATCCCGGCAGGCTGCCGAGAAGGGGGCCGTAAGAGTTGGAGACACGCCGGGTCGCGTGGTAATGCAGACCTTTTCCAAGGCCAGTCTGAAGGCGTTGGAAACGGCCATGCCGAATGTGCCGCGGGTGCTTCTGCTATGGCTAGGCAAGGGCGGGATCGAGGCGGCACCGGGCAAGCCGCAGGGTAACGACGAGAGTACGGCCGATTACTACGCCCGTCAGCAGGTCGCCTCACCGGAGGCGTATCGGTCTTGGCTCGATTTGGCCAAGGCGCACGGGGCGATCGGGGTCGGGCCGTCGGCGGTACAGTCCGAGCATGACGGGCCTTTCAGCAGCCAGTTCAGCTACATGGATCTGGCCGAACCGTGGATGATCGGCATGGCCCATGACGATGGCATGCTGGTGCATCTCTACACCGTCGATGAGCCGGCGGATTTCGAACGCTATCAGCAGCGCGGCGTCGATGGTTTCTTCACCAACCGGGCCGAACGGCTGCTGGAATTTTACGGGCACCCGCCTCAGGATCAGGATGCCATCCTGAAACGTTACGGTTATTGACGCGCCAAGGACTTCACGACTCGATGGTTGACATGAGTCGAGGGTCACCGTGATGAACGCGCACCGGCGCAGTGCCGGTGCCGAACACTCTCATTTCCCAGTGAAGGATTCGAATCATGAATTCCCCCCGTCCCCAGGCCCAACCCAGTGTACAAGTGGACAACGACCGGGTTCGGATCACCGAATGGCGGTTCCCGCCAGGCGGTGAAACCGGCTGGCATGCGCATGACTGCGACTACGTCGTGGTGCCGCAGACTACCGGCAAGCTTGAACTCGAGACGTTGGACGGGCATACGTTCTCGACTCTGGAAGCGGGCGTTTCCTACTACCGAGAAAAGGGCGCCGAACACAACGTGGTCAACGCCAACGATGTCGAGTTCGTGTTCGTCGAGATCGAGGTCAAGTAGCGTTTTCTCGCCGCGAGACGATGGCGCCACTTCGATCCATGGAGGATAATTGCGGGTCGGTTATCCTCCACTCGTTACGGTAGCGCTCCATGTCCCAATCTCATGTCCACGGCCCGGATTGTCAGCACGACCACGGCGCCTCTAGTCACAGCCACGAGGCTCCCGGCCACGTTCATGGCCCGCACTGCCAACATCATCACGAGCCGCAAGCGCCGGTGCGCAACGCACTCAAGGAAGTGGGGCGCAACGACCCTTGCCCCTGCGGCAGTGGCAAGAAATTCAAGAAGTGCCACGCTGGCTGAACGCCGTCACGGCTTGCCGGAATCCATCATCCCCTTGAGGTGCTCGACGAACGCGGCGGTCGCCGCTGGCAGCGTGCGATTGGCAAGTGTCTGCAGTTCCACGTGCCGTGCATCCATGCCAGCATCGCGAATCGGCACGGCGACGACGCGATCCTGGAGCAGCCGGTGGCGAACCGAAACTTCCCCGGCCAGAGCAATGCCGCCGCCAAGCATGGCAAAATTGACCAGCGCTTCGGTGTAGTTGCTGGTGAAGATCGATTCGAAGATCAGATTCTGCTGGCTGCAGCAGATATCGAACAGCTGGCGTAGTGTGGTTTCCGGCGGCGGTAGGGCAATGGTGTGGCTCTGCAACTGCGCCAGAGTTACCTGCTGCCTGCCCGCTAACGGGTGTTCGTGCGCCATCAATGCGTGAATGCGCGAACGCTGACGTGATTCCACTTGGATGTCGCGCTCCGGGGCCAGACTGAAGGTCAACCCGATATCCGCCTCTCCTTCGCGTACCTTACGCGTCACCTCGGCCGGCGAATTCACGCTGAGCCGAAATTGAATGCCCTGATAGCGACGACGGAACTGGGTGATCGCCAGGGGAATGAAATCCACCGCAAACCCTTCCGAGCTGGCCAGGCGAACCGTGCCTCGCTCGAGCCCCTGCAGCGCCAGAATCTCACTGGCAACCCGGTCGGTTTCCAATTGCATGCGTCTGGCATGCGCGGCCAGCAGCTCACCGGCGGCGCTCGGCACCATACCTCTGGCGCGGCGCTCGAACAGCTGAGTATCAAGCTCGGACTCGAGCCGGGCAATCTGGCGGCTGATCGCGGAGGCTGCCACGTTGAGCTTGAGCGATGCCTCGCTGATCGAGCCGTTTTTTATCACCGCGAGAAAATAGCGCAGCGCGGTTTCCTGGAGGGCACGACTGTTCATTGCCACTGTGGCGTCCTTGATTCTTGTTCACTGCATGATCGTGGGCTTTGTTTTTATTAGCGTTTGCCGAAATGGCAATGGTTGATTCTAAACATTGTACTTGTGGCATGGGTAGGCGTTCGATAGCTTCGAGGCAACCGGCGTCGGCCCGAAGGCGGCTGCACAACATAAGATCCGATCGCCTGCGACACGCCAATGACGGTAGTCCGGGCTCTCGTGCAGCAACATTCTTTCATCCAACAACAGTCCTTGACCCAGCAACACGCTCTCATCTAACAACACAACAATGAGGTTGAAATGCGATCTAACCTGACGCTTTGCCACATCGTGGTTGGTACGACGCTGTGCTGTCTGTCGCTACCGGCGTTGGCCAACAAAGCCAACGATACGCTGGTATACGCTTCCGACAGCGAGCCCGAGAACATCAGCCCATATCACAACAATCTGCGGGAAGGGGTGATCATTTCGCACCTGGCTTGGGACACGTTGATTTATCGCAATCCAGAGACCAACGACTACGAACCGATGCTCGCCACCAAGTGGAATTGGGTCGATGACACCACGCTGGAGATGACGTTGCGTGAAGGCGTGACCTTCCAGAACGGCGAGCCGTTCAACGCCGATGATGTCGTATTTACCTTTAACTACGTGGTGTCACCGGACTCGAAGGTGGTCACGCGCCAGAACACCGACTGGATCAAGAGCGTCGAGAAGATCGACGACACCCATGTTCGCTTCCATCTCAACGGACCTTTCCCGGCCGCGCTGGAATATCTTTCCGGTCCGCTCCCGGTCTTTCCGGATCAGTATTTTCAGAAAGTCGGTCTCGAGGGCTTCAGCAAGAAGCCGATCGGCACCGGCCCTTATCGCATTACCGAAGTGACGCCGGGAGAGGGGGTCAAAATGACCCGAAACGACGATTATTTCGCCGATAGCCCGATCGGAAAGCCCCACATCGGCAAGCTCGAGTTCAAGGTGATCCCTGATCAGGACTCACGCGTGGCGCAGTTGATGACCGGACAGGTCGACTGGATCTGGCGTGTACCGGCGGATCAGGCCGAGCAGATGCAGGGAATGCCCAATCTGACCGTGGACAGCGGCGAGACCATGCGGGTGGGATATGTGTCTTTCGATGCCGCCAAGCGCGAAAATTCCCCGCTGAGCCACCTCGAGGTTCGCCAGGCGATCAATCACGCGATCAACCGTCAGGGTATGGCCGACAATCTGGTGCGCGGCGGCAGCCGCCCCCTCTATGCGCCATGTTTTCCGGCCCAGTTCGGCTGCAAGACTCAGGATGTCGTCGAGTACGACTACGATCCGGACAAGGCGCGTCAATTGCTGGCGGATGCCGGGTACGGCGACGGTTTCGAGCTGAATCTCTATGCCTACCGCGAGCGAGACTACGCCGAGGCGATGATCGGCGATCTGCGCAATGTCGGCATTCGCGTCAACCTACGCTTCATGACCTCGCCGGCCTTGCTCGAGCAGCAGCGCGGCGGCAACACCGACATGTCGTTCAAGACCTGGGGCTCCTATTCAGTCAATGACGTTTCCGCGTTCACCAGTGTCTATTTCGGTGGCGGCGCTGACGATCACTGGCAGGACGAGCAGGTCCAGTCCTGGCTGCACACCGGCGATACGTCCGTCGATCCTGAAGTTCGCAAGGAAAATTATCGGAAGGCGCTCCAGCGAATCTCGGAGAAGGCTTACTGGGCGCCACTGTTTTCTTACTCCACCTACTACGCCTATACCTCCGATCTGAATTTCTCCCCTTATCCGGACGAGCTGCCGCGGTTTGCCGAGGCCAGCTGGAAGTAACGTCTTTCGATATCCGTAACCGTTCGCGTGGCCCCGTGCTTGATCGACGAGGTCGCGTGGCGTGAGGAGGTTTCATGGGCACTTTCATTTTTCGCCGGGTTCTGGTCGCGATGAGCGTGGCACTGACCATTTCGATCGTCAGCTTCATGCTGCTGCACCTTTCCGGTGATCTGGCGACATCGATCGCCGGTCCTGAGGCCACTGCCGAGCAGGTCGAGCAGATCCGCATCGATTACGGTCTCGATCAGCCGATCGTCAATCAGTATCTCGACTGGCTGGGGGGGGCGTTGACCTTCGATTTCGGCCACTCCTACTACTACCAGAGCACGGTAGTCGATCTGATCGTCGATCGCATGCCGATCACGCTGACGCTGGGCGGCGTAGCCCTCGCGCTGGCGGTGAGCATCTCGATTCCACTGGGCGTATTGGCTGCACTCAAGCGCGATACCTGGGTCGATCGGCTGGCACTGCTGTTCGCCGTGGTCGGACAGGCGATGCCGAGTTTCTGGTTCGGGTTGACCTTGATCGTGGTCTTCGCGGTAACGCTGCAGTGGCTCCCCGCCGCCGGTAGCGACGGCTGGCAGCATTTCGTGCTCCCGGCTATCGCGCTGGGTTACTACGCCACTCCCGCAATGATGCGCCTGACCCGTACCGGCATGCTCGAGGTGCTTGAATCCGACTACATCCGGACGGCTCGGGCCAAGGGGTTGCGGACCGGGGCGGTGATCTTCAAGCACGCGCTGCGCAACGCGATCATTCCGGTAGTGGCGCTGGCCGCGGTCGAGCTCGGTTTCATGCTGGGCGGATCGGTGGTCATCGAATCGGTCTTCTCGCTCAATGGGCTGGGTCAGCTGGCCTGGGACGCCATTTCGCGCAACGACTATCCCGTGGTGCAGGCCGTGGTGCTGATCATTGCGCTGTTCTACATCGTTTTGACGCTGCTGGCGGATGTCGCCAACGCCGCGCTCGATCCCCGCATTCGCACCCGTTGAGGAGAACGACATGACGACTTCGAACGTTTCGGCGACTGTCTCCTCAGCGCGGAGGCCCGGCGCCTCTCTGGGCGAAGTTCCGCTGCCGGTGCCGGCATGGTCGCGCGTGACGCGCCGAATTTTCGGCCATCGCGGGCTGGCGATCGGCCTGATAGTGGTCGGGCTGGCGGTATTGATCGCCATCTTCGCGCCGCTGCTGGCGCCGCATGATCCCTATCATCAGGACATCGCCAATCGGATGGTGCCACCGGTCTGGCATGACAAGGGCTCGTGGGTGCATGTGCTGGGCACCGACAAGCTGGGCCGAGACACCTTGAGCCGGCTGCTGTTCGGCACGCGAATTTCGTTGACCATCGGGCTGGTGGTGGCGCTGATCTCCGGCATCATCGGCACCACGCTGGGCGTGCTGGCCGGCTACTTCGGCGGCCGCGTGGATGCGGTCATCAGCTACATCATCACCACGCGTCTGGCGATGCCGGTGGTACTGGTGGCGTTGGCGCTGGCCTCGCTCACCGGTGGGTCGCTGATCACGGTGATCCTGCTGCTGGGCCTGCTGCTGTGGGACCGTTTCGCGGTGGTGTCGCGCTCGGTCACCCAGCAGATGCGCGACGCCGAATACGTCTACGCGGCGCGTACGCTGGGCTGCTCGTTACCCTACATATTGCTGCGCGAAGTGCTGCCCAACATCGCCGGTTCGCTGATTGTGGTGATGACGCTGGAGATGGCTCACGCGATCCTGCTCGAAGCGACGCTGTCGTTTCTTGGCATGGGCGTTCAGCCGCCGCTGCCGTCCTGGGGCCTGATGGTCGCCGAGGGTAAGGCCTACATGTTCTTCCAGCCCTGGGTCATCGCGATCCCCGGTATCGCACTGTTCTTGCTGGTGCTGGCGATCAACCTGCTTGGCGATGGGCTACGGGACCTCAACGCACCGGGAGGGCGCAACTGATGTCGCGACTCGAGGTGAACAACCTACTCGAAGTGAACAACCTACTCGAAGTGAACAACCTGCGCGTCGATCTGCCGGTCGAGGCAGGGACGCTACACGCCGTGCGCGGGATCGACTTTCATGTCGAACGTGGCGAAATGCTCTGCCTGGTGGGGGAGTCCGGCTGTGGCAAGTCGATGACCTCGCTGGCCCTGATGGGGCTGCTGCCTCGCAAGGCCAGGCTGACCGCCGATCGCCTCCAGTTCGACGGAATCGACCTGACCACGCTTCCCGAACGTCGCCGCAGCGACCTGCGCGGGGCGCGGATGTCGATGATCTTCCAGGAACCGATGACCGCGCTCAATCCGGCGTACACGCTGGGCAACCAGCTCTGCGAGGGCTTGATTCGGCATCGCGGCGTCAGTCGGCGCGAGGCTCGTGACCGGGCGCTTTATCTGCTCGAACGTGTCGGCATCAGTGCCGCCAAGGACCGCCTCGAACAGTATCCACATCAGCTCTCCGGCGGGCTACGTCAGCGAGTGATGATCGCCATGGCACTGATGTGCGAGCCCGATCTGATCATCGCCGACGAGCCGACCACGGCGCTCGATGTGACGATCCAGGCGCAGATTCTGCGTCTGTTGCGAGAGCTGCAGCAGGAGTTCGGCACCGCGGTGATCTTCATCACCCACGATCTCGGCGTCGTCGCGCGCATCGCCGATCGGGTGGCGGTGATGTATGCCGGGGAGATGATCGAATCGGCACCGACGCCGGCGCTCTACGCCAACCCCGCTCACCCTTACACGCGCGGGCTGCTGAGCTGCATCCCCGCGCCGGGCAAGACGCCGCCCGGCAGTCGATTGCAGGCAATTCCGGGTGTCGTCCCCAGTCTCGTCGGTTCTGTCGAAGGCTGTGCCTTTCGCAACCGTTGTCCCCAGGCGCAGCCGGCCTGTGAACGAACCCCGCCATTGATGTCGTTGCCCGGCGATCACCGAGCCCGCTGTCACTATGCCGATCGCCCGGTACCGGCACCGCTTCAACCGGAGATGAGTTCATGAAGGCACAATCGACGGCCGAGATGGTCGGTTCTCGCCCCTCGTCGCGGATATCGAACGCGTCTTCGACGCCTGAAACTTCGCAATCGCCCAACCCCGCGCTGGAGCTTTGCGGACTGTCGAAAAGCTTCACGCTGGGTGGCGGCCTGTTCAAACGCGGGCGCACGCTCGGCGCGGTCAACGACGTCTCGCTGCGGATCCCGCGGGGCCAGGTCATGGGACTGGTGGGCGAGTCGGGCTGCGGCAAGAGTACGCTGGCCAAGATGCTGCTGGGGTTGACGTCGCCAACCGAAGGCGACGTGCTGGTCGATGGCGAGCCATTGCGCGGTGCCGATCAGAAAGCCTTGGCGCGTCACATCCAGCCGATCTTCCAGGATCCTTACTCGTCGCTCAATCCGCGCAAGCGGATCGCTCAGATCGTCGGGCTGCCGTTGCGGGTTCACGGTATCGGTACCGCTCGCGAGCAGGCGACGCGCGTGGCGGAAACCCTGGACGTGGTCGGGTTGCCTCGACGTGCTGCCGAGCAGTTCCCCGGCCAGCTTTCCGGCGGCCAGCGTCAACGCGTAGCCATTGCCCGCGCGCTGATCATGCGACCGGATATCGTGATCTGCGACGAGCCGACCTCGGCACTGGACGTTTCGGTCCAGGCGCAGATTCTCAACCTGCTGCTCGATCTCAAGACCGAGTTCGGGCTGACCTATCTGTTCATCAGCCACGACTTGGCGGTGGTCGAGCATCTGGTCGATAGGGTCGCGGTGATGTACCTGGGTCGCATCGTCGAGGAGGGCTCGCGGGAGCAGATTTTCAGCGCACCGCGCCACCCTTATACCCAAGCGTTGCTGGACTCCGCCCTGACGCCGGAGCCCGGATTGGGCGTGCCGGACATCGGGCTGGGCGACGCCATGCCGGACCCCAGTAATCCGCCCTCCGGTTGCGCCTTTCATCCGCGATGTCCCAAGGCCCAGGCGATCTGCCAGCAGACGCGCCCGCGGTTGGAGGAATTTCGTGGCGGTAATGCTCGGGTGGCCTGCCATCTCGCCTGAAAAGTCCGCCAAGTTCGATCGACCATTCGACGATCGCCAGTTCAATGATTGTCCTGACTCAACGAGGAGAGATTCATGGCGCGAGCAACAGCGCTGCAAAACGTTTGGCATGCTTTCGATAACGGCGACTTTCTACGCCAGCTCGACGCACGCGTTGCGGTGCGCAGTGAAAGCCAGGAGGCCGGACGCGACAGCGAATTACGACGCTACCTGACCGACTTCGTGATCCCCGACATCGAGAAGCTGGGATTTACCTGGGAGATCGTCGATAACCCGGCCGATGGTTTCGGGCCGTTCCTGCTGGCGGAGCGGATCGAATCCGACGCGGCGCTGACGCTGCTCACCTATGGCCACGGTGATGTGGTGCGCGGCTACGATGCGCAGTGGCGGGAAGGGCTGTCGCCCTGGCGCATCGTGGTCGAGGGCGAGCGCTGGTACGGGCGCGGCACCGCCGACAACAAGGGCCAGCACACCCTCAATTTCGCGGCGCTGGCGAGTGTCATCGACGCGCGCGGCGGCAAGCTGGGCTACAACGTCAAGGTGATCCTGGAGATGGGAGAGGAGACCGGATCGCCGGGGCTCAAGGCGGTCTGCGAAGCGTATCGGGACCGTTTGTCGGCGGACGTGTTCATCGCCTCCGATGGCCCGCGCCTATCGGCAGACTCGCCGACGCTGTTTCTCGGCTCCCGCGGGTCTTTCAATTTCGACCTGCGTCTGCGCGCCCGTGACGGCGCGCATCACTCGGGTAACTGGGGCGGTGTTCTGTCCAATCCCGCTACGCGGCTCGCCAATGCCTGGTCGACGCTGGTCGACGCCCACGGCAAGATCCTGATCGAGGGTCTGCTGCCGCCGGCGATTCCCCCGGCGGTACGCGATGCCGTGGCCTCGCTCGACGTCGGCGCTACGCCGGGCGACCCGATGATCGACACGAACTGGGGCGAGCCGGACCTGTCACCGGCGGAGCGGCTGTTCGCCTGGAATACGCTGGAGCTGCTGGCGATCAAGGCTGGCAATCCGGATGCGCCGGCCAACGCCATTCCCGGTGAGGCCTATGCACACTGCCAGCTGCGCTTCGTCGTGGGTAGCGATCGTGAGCACTTTATCGATCATCTACGCGAGCACCTCGATGCCCACGGTTTCGAGGACGTCGAGGCCAGCAGCGCGCGCATGTCGCAGATGAATGCGACGCGGCTCGACCCGACGGATCCGTGGGTGAGCTGGGCGCTGGCGTCGATGAGCGAATCCAGCGGCAAGACACCGACGCTACTGCCCAATCTGGGCGGATCACTGCCCAACGACGTGTTTGCCGAGACGCTGGGATTGCCCACACTGTGGGTGCCGCACTCCTATCCGGCCTGCTCTCAGCACGCGCCCGATGAGCATGCCCTGTCGAGCATCATGCGGGAAGGTCTAGGTATCATGGCGGGATTATGGTGGGATCTGGCCGAGCAGGGCCGCGACATATTGAAGGAGCGTGAGAAATGGAACCGCTGACCGATACGGAGACAATGATGGCTGCTGCCTGCGACTGGCTGGCCGGGCAACAGACGGAGATGGTCGAGTGCCTGAAGACGCTGGTGAACATCGACTCCAATAGCTACGACAAGGCGGGGACCGATGCGGTGGCGGACGTCATCGTCGAGTGGCTGGAGGCCGACGGGATTGCGGTCAGGCGCACGTCGCGACCGGATTCCGGCGATATCGTCGAGGCCTGGCTGGAAGGTGACGGCAGCGACGCCGCCAAGGGGCATGTGCTGATGATGGGGCACCGCGATACGGTCTTTCCAACCGGCACGGTTGCCGAACGTGGCTACACCCAGCAGGGCGATACGGCTTTTGGCCCCGGCGTTGCCGACATGAAATCCGGGCTGGTGCTCAATATTTTCGTACTGCGAGCGCTTAAGCATCTAGCGCCGCTGCCATTCCCGGTGCGTGTACTGTTCACGGCGGATGAGGAGATCGGCTCCCGTGACGGCACGGCTTTCATTCGCGAAGCGGCCAGTGGTGCGCGGGCCGTCCTCAACGCGGAACCGGGGCGAATCAGCGGCAACGTGGTCACTGGCCGCAAGGGGGGCGCGGCCTTCCTGATCGAAGTGAGCGGCAAGGCGGCGCACTCCGGGGTCAGCCATGAGGCTGGCGCCAGCGCCATCGAAGCGCTGGCGCGCAAGATCGTCAAGCTCCATGCCTTGACCGACTACGACAGCGGCGTGACGACCAACATCGGTCTGATCGAGGGCGGTATTTCACGCAATACCGTGGCCCCTTCGGCAACGGCGCAGCTGGATACGCGCTTCGTCACCAACGAGCAACGCGTCGATCTGCTGGCGGCAATCGAGACGATCATCGCCGAAGAGGAGGTCCCGGGGACCCAGGCGACGATCCGCCAGACGTCCGGCTTCCTGCCGATGGAACCCACCATGAGCGAGGCGCTGTTTACGCGTTACCGGGCTCAGGCCGAGAAACTTGGCTTCAACGTCGGCGGCGAATTCACCGGCGGCTGTTCGGACGCAGGCACCACCGCCAGCCTGGGAATTCCCACGCTCTGCGGCACCGGCCCGGTCGGTGCCAAGATGCACACCGACGACGAATATTGTCGGCTGGAGACGTTCTTGCCGCGCGCCCAAGCCGTGGCCGCGACAATAATCGATCTCGCCGTCGAGGGGGCATAGCCGGCATGGAGCGCGATATCTGAGGGCTGATTGGCGTGTTGTATCTTTATGTTTCTCATTACGGCTTTTTGTTTACATTACGTTGATCAATGACACGCTTTGACTGCTGCGCCTTGCGTGCAGCGTGTCATAATCGATTTCATCCTCGATGTTCGAGGAGCCAGCAGAACGCGCGACGTTAATGCCGATGTCATGGGGCCGCGCCACAATAATCGAAACAACCTTCTGCCAGGGGAAACTGATGTCTACTGTAACGCCGACGGGTAATAGTCCCGCCAACCAGCCGTCTTCCTTCTCTTCTTTCGAAGATCAGCTCACCGTCGCCCAGTCCAGCAAGATCCTTGCGGACTACGTCAAGAACCATGGCGGTGCGGTGTGGAAAAGCGACCTCGAGGCATTGGCCAAAGACACCAGTGGCGATACGCCGCCGGAGGTATCTGCGGCCGCCAGTTATATGCTGAGCCATCCTGACGTCTACACGGCTATCGAGACCCTCGACAATCCGAAAGCGGATGGGCTCTCCGGGCACTGGAATTTTCAGGACGCTGCCAATGGCGCGCTCGGGAGTACCGGCACGATGGCTGACCTGAAAGACGTTTTTGATCGTGCCATCAAGAGTTCAGCCGAGATCACCAAGCTGACCACCGAGAAAAAAACGGGACTGGATGCTACCAAGCAGCGCCCTCAGAACTGAGTCGGCCCTCACGAAAATGGGAAGCCGCTGGCTTCCCGTTTTTTATCGCGTTTACGATGGCGTTTCGCGGCCCCGAATCACACGCGATCGGCGAATCGATCGGTCGCTCGCACCAGCGCCGCCAGGGTATCGGGTTCGCTGAACGCGTGGCCGGCGGCTTCGATGATTTCGAGTTCAGCGTCGGGCCAGACTGTCGACAGCTCCCAGGCATTGCGGAGCGGGCAGACCATGTCGTAGCGGCCGTGAATGATAACGCCGGGAATGCCCGCGAGCCGATCGGCTTGGGCTAGCAGTTGATCGTCGAATTCGAAGAAACCCTTGTTGATGAAGTAGTGGTTCTCGATCCGGGCGAAGGCCAGCGCAAAGTGATCGGCAGCGTGGGATTCGGTGGCGTCGACCGGAATCAGCTTCGACGTTTCGCCTTCCCATACGCTCCAGCGCCGGGCTGCTTCGAGCTGGCGTTCGATATCGTCGCCCTTGAGCAGTTGGTGGAAGGCGGGAATGATATCGTCGCGCTGGCCTTCGGGGAGGATCTCCACCAGGCGCGCCCACTTCTCGGGGAACACGTTGCGTGCGCCGTTCTTGTAGAACCAGTCGAGTTCCTGCTGACGCATGGTGAAGATCCCGCGCAGCACCAGTTCGCTGACCCGCGACGGGTACTGTTCGGCATAGGCCAGCGCCAGCGTCGAGCCCCACGAGCCGCCAAATACTTGCCATTTCTCGGCGCCGATCATCTGGCGCAGGCGTTCGATGTCCTCGATCAGGTGCCGGGTGGTGTTGTTGTCGAGACCGGCGTGCGGCGTCGAACGTCCGCAGCCGCGCTGGTCGAACAACACGATATCGTAGCGTTCGGGGTCGAACAGCTGACGATGGACCGGATTACAGCCGCCGCCGGGGCCGCCATGCAGGAAGACCACCGATTTGCCCTGCGGATTGCCGCAGCGCTCCCAGTAGACCTGGTGACCATCGCCGGTCTCCAGGTGGCCGGATGCATGAGGTTCCAGGGGCGGATAGAGAGGATTGGATTGAGACATGATTGACCTTGTTGGAAACTTGACGCTGCCATCGCGTGGCCGAGAATCCAGCATAAAGGGCACGCGGCGGCGGAGCCAGAAGCGAAAGTCGGCTGTGGCCGCTGAATGGCGATCGCGCGGCGAGCTCGTGCAACGCCGGTGATGTCGTCATGTGCCTCTGCTACCATCGTCGCCTATGCACGGCAGAGCGCCGGTACTCGGATCACGTCAGAGGGCAGCCGCCAACCCGGCTGCAACGGATATCCATGAAATCTCGCGACACCGGTTTTCGTCACCTGGTCTACTCCACGGGTTATTCGCTCAAGGGGCTGGTAGCGGCGTTTCGCAACGAGACGGCCTTTCGTCAGGAGGTGGCGCTCTGTGTGGTGATGGTGCCCTTCGCCTGGTGGATCGGAAAAGATCCGGTCGAATGGCTGGTGCTGGTCGGCAGCTGCATCTTCGTGTTGATCGTCGAGCTGCTCAACAGCGCCGTGGAAACCGTCGTCGATCGAATTGGGCCCGAGCATCATGAGCTTTCCGGCCGGGCCAAGGATATCGGCTCGGCGGCGGTGATGCTGGCGCTGGGGATGGCCGCGGTGACCTGGGGGCTATTGGCCTGGGATAAATTCTCCGGTTGATGTCGGAGGCTGTCGCTTTGGATTCGGAGCGCTAGGCCCGTGAGTCAGACACGTGAGCTTCGGCTCACATCGGCTCTTGCAGATCCTGGGGCGTATCCACATCCCGCCAGATGCCGAGGTCGTCGACGTCGATGATCTTCACCGCCTGCGGATTCGACTGTACGACGCTCCTGGCGCCATCGCCGCCTTGGAGTTCCGCCAGTGCCGGCCAGAAGCGTCGCCCGAACAGTACCGGGTGGCCGCGTTTTCCCTGATGAGAGGGAATGACGATGTGCTCGGAATGGGCGTGGCAGTTGAGTTGTGCACAGGTGGTTGCGCTCAGCCACGGCATATCTGCCAGCACCACGGCGGCGGCAATCGCCGGATCGTCTTGCGCGATCAGATGGCGAAACGCGTCGCCCAGACTGCCGCCCAGCCCGTTGCCCGCCTGTGCTGCCACCCACCGTTGAAGCTCGCCTTGCCCAGAGCTGGCATGCAGTGCCCACTCGATGTCGTCATCCTGACGCGTGATCAGCCGGCACCGTGAATAGACCTGCGCGACCGTTGCCAACGTCGTCTCCAGCAGGGTCTGGCCGTCATCCAGTCTGGCCCGGCGCTTGTCGCTGCCGAAACGGCGAGAGACGCCGGCCGCCATGACCAGTGCGACGATATCGGGCCTGCGTTCGGGCGGGTCCGTTTGCCGAGACTCACAGCTCATGGCGTGACTTGCCGCGCCGCACGCGGAGTATGTCGGCGACCACGGCGAGCGCGATCTCGGCGGGGGTCTTGCTGTCGAGATGGAGCCCGATCGGCATGTGAATCCGTGAAACGGCCGTGTCGTCCAGACCGCCGGAGCGCTTCAAGCGCTCGGCACGCTTCTCGGAAGTGCGTGTCGAGCCCATGACGCCGATGTAGAACGCCGGCGTGCGTACCGCCTCGATCATTGCTAGGTCGTCGATCCGTGGATCGTGGGTCAGGGCGACAATAGCGGTAGCGGCGTGGGTGGCGCCGGAACCGATGAACAGTGACGGCAACACCGATTGCACCTCGACGCCTTGGACCTGGAAATCGCGGCGGGCGTCTTCTCTGGGGTCGCAGACGATCACTTCGAAGCCCAGCGTGCGCGCGAACTCGGCGCAGAAACGCGAAACCGGCGAAATGCCCGCGATGATCAGGCGCAGAGCCGGACCGACCCGAAGGTGAATGATCTGGCCATTGCGCTCGACTCGGGAGCCATTCTCGCCGGCCTCGACGAAGCGCTTGCGGCCACTCTCCAGATCGATCCGCCGGACCAGTGAATGCTGACCCAGCAGGGTGGCCTGGAGCACTTCCAGATGGGTCAGGGTGGCCTCATTCGGCATCAGGTGTTCGACCAGCACGTCGAGAATTCCGCCGCAGGGCAGCGACACCTGGGGAGATTCGTCGGCGCCTTCACCGTAGCGCACGACCGATAGCGCATCGTCGAAATGCCCTTCGGCGATCCTGCCGAGAAAGTCCTCTTCGATGCAGCCGCCGGAAAGCGAGCCGACATGGGTGCCGTCGGCCTTGGCGACCAGCATCGAGCCCGGCTCGCGTGGCGATGAGCCGAATGTCGCCAGCACGCTGCAGAGCCAGATCGGCTCGCCGGCATTGGCCCATTCGAGGGCGGCATCGATGACTTGAAGGTCGAGATGTTGCATGGGCGTCATCTGTTGGGGTCAGTGAAATGTCCTGACGCGATGGTGGAACGATGTTGTGTAGAGTAATCGATACAGCCGTCAGGAGGAGAGCGGTTCGCGATCGTCGTGGCCGTTTCAGAGCATCGAGCAAGAATCCCGGACGTTCTGGCTCATGTGGTCATGACTTTTTCACAGAAGTCCTCGAAGCGCCCGCTGTAGTAGTGCTCGCGTGGCCAACCGGTGCGCGAGAGATAGAAGAACATCTCCTCGAGCCGCGACTTGATGGTCGAGTGATTCTTGGTATCGATGACGAATACGTGCTTGCCCTTGGCATCGTTGGGGCTTTCCGCCAACTGACGCAGGATGAAGCGCACCAGCGAGTCCTCCTGCGGCATGCTGTAGCCGACGATCACCAGCACGTCGGTCTCTCGCAGGAGTCGCACGGCCTTGGGAAAGACCTGATGGAAATAGGATTCATCGTAGTCCTGAACCTGAGACGGCAGGATCAGCAACGGCGGCTCCTGACGGATCTCGGTATCGCTGCGGCGCCGATACTCGAAGTCGAAACCCTGCTCTGTGGGCAGGATCTCGAATCCACCGTTGATCTTGATCACGTTGCGGTCGACCGTACGCGGCAGATGCTCCCAGATCGAGCCGCCGCAGATGCGCTGTGGCGTTATTCCGCGATATAGCCGTCCGAATACCGGTGCCTGCTGACGGTAGACATGCTCGAGAATGGTCTCGATGGTGAAATCGTAATTGGTGGTCAGAAAGTGATAGAGCGGCCAGCTGTCGTCGAGTCCGGCGCGACCGGCGCGATCCTCCAGCGAGGCGAAGAATCGCGTGATCGCACGTTGACCGTCGCTATCGTAGGGCGAGGTGAAACGTAGCGTGGTGTCATCGACGTTGTGAATGTCGCAGGCCGCGGTGAAGCGGCGCATCACCAGTGTGCGCAGTTCGTGAATGCTCAGTCGCAGGTTCTGGTCATCGAAGTAGCGGTTGCGGATATCGGGGTAGCGCACCTGCATGTCGAGAACGTAACGCAGGTTCTTGAAGCGCTCGAAGTCGAGATGACGATAATGCTCCCAGCCGATGACGTGCATCACATGCTGGAGATTGGGAAAGTCGCGAATGTCGTCGAGATCGATGGCGAACAGTTCGCCGTCGGTGGGGGAGCGCGGATCCCAGGCCTTGGAAAACCCCGCCCCGCACCAGAAGGTGACGACGGGCGGCTTGCGCAGCTCGAAATTCTGATCCAGCAGACCCGTCATGAGCGCATCGAAAGCGTCGACGGTCGCGGCGTTATTGATGTCGGTGGATGACATCGAATCAATTCTCCTGTGTCGACTGTGCTGGCTGCGGCGCTACTGGCCGTAACGATGCCCGATATGCAGCGCTATCGAGTGCCTCGTCCAGGCCGATGTCGACCGCCGGTGCCGATTGGGTGACACGCCCGACCGAGATGAAATCGACACCGGTTTCGGCAATGGCGCGTATCGTCTCCAGACGCACGCCACCGGACGCTTCCAGCGACACCTTGCCGCCTACCAATTCGACGGCGCTTCGCATCGTCTCGACCGGCATGTTGTCGAGCATGATCACATCCGCACCGGCCGCCAGTGCCTCTTCCACTTGATCCAGTCGGTCGCACTCCACTTCGATACGCGTCAGTACCGGCACTCGCGACTTCGCTCGTGTCACGGCCTCGGTGATGCCGCCACAGACTGCAATGTGGTTGTCTTTCAGCATCACACCGCTGTCCAGGCCGAGGCGGTGGTTGCGGCCACCGCCGCAAGCGACGGCGTGTTTCTCCAGCGCGCGCAGGCCAGGCGTCGTCTTGCGCGTATCGACCAGTTGCGCCCCGGTCCCTGCAATCCGCTCGACATACCGCGCGGTGAGAGTGGCAATGCCCGATAGATGCTGGATCAGGTTCAACGCGGTGCGCTCTACCGTCAGCAGACTGCGGGCCGAGCCCTGTAGGCGCATCAGCGTGGTGCCTTCCGGGACCGTCTGACCGTCGGCGGCCAATACCTCGATGTCGAGACTCGCGTCGTATAGCGAGAAGACTCGCGCCGCGACCGAGAGCCCGGCGATCGTCATCGGCTCTCTTGCCCGCATCTCGAACTGGCCGGTCGAGGCTTCGTCGATCATCAGAGTCGAGGTCAGATCCACATGGCCGATATCCTCGTTCAGGAAATCGCGCAGGCGCGCGTCGAGTGCCATGGGATCCATCTGCCAGACGGCCGAAGCCGAGGAAAGGTGCATTGCGGTCATCGAAAATTCCATTGCGGTTTCATCGTCGTCGAGACTATCGCGTTATCATCGGCTCTGCAGTGTCGGCCTCTCTGCCGACAGGGGAGCGTTGCAACCATCATGATAAGAGGAATTGCCAATGAGCGCTCGGCGCTGGGTCTGGGGCGTGTGGGTACTGGTCCTTTCTTGTTACGTCGTGCCGTATGGTCTGCTCGGCCAGGTACAGGCCTGGTACGGCGCCTTTCTGTTCTGGTGCGTCGTCGGGGTGCTGGTCATCGTCGCCAACGTCATGATCACTCGGACGTTCCGGTCCGAGGATGCGGGTGATGCCTTATCTCGAAATGACCCACTGCGTGACGACAGGGAGAAATAGACGATGACCATCGGACTGATCTGGAGTGCGGTCATCCTCTACCTGATCGTGGGTCTGGGAGTCGCTTTTCTTTCTCGCGGCAAGACCACCAACGGCGCCGGCGTCGACATGTCGGGTTACTTCCTGGGCAACCGTCAGATGAACGGCTTCGTCTCGGCGCTGAGTTACAGCGCGACGACCTACAGTGCCTTCATGATGGTGGGGTTGGCGGGGCTGACCTACGCCGGCGGCGTAGGCGCGTTCGGGTTCGAGATCGTCTATTTCGCCGGCGTCTCGCTGGTGGCGATCTTCGGGCCCAAGTTCTGGGCGGTGGGCAAGCGCTTCGGCTATGTCACTCCCAGCGAGATGCTTGGCCATCGATATGGCAACAAGAAGGTTGCGGTGGTGACCGCCATCGCCAGCTGCGTGTTTTTGATCCCCTACGCGGCGGTGCAGCTGGCGGGCGTGGGTTATCTGCTGGCAGGGATGAGCAGCGGGGCAATCTCGTTCACGACCGGCGTGGTCGTGTCGACGATATTGGCGATCCTGTTCTCCTATATTGCCGGGATTCGGTCGGTGATGTGGACGGACTCGCTGCAGGCGCTGTTCATGATCGTCGCATCGACCTTGGTGGCGTTGCTGGTGGTGCATTCTCTCGGCGGCTTTGCCGAGCTGTTCGACACGCTGGCGGCGGAGCATCCGGCGTCTCTCAGCGTGCCTGGGCCGGGGCTCTTCAGCTTCACGACTTTTCTGGGGCTGACGATCCCGTGGTTCTTCTTCAGTCTTTCCAACCCGCAGGTGAGCCAGCGGCTGTTCATGCCGGCCTCGCTGAAGTCGATGCGCCAGATGCTGATCGGCTTTCTGATCTTCGGCTTTATCTACACCGTGGTCTCGGTGCTGTGGGGCTTCTCGGCGCTGGTGGCATTTCCTGATCTGGCCAAATCGGATCTGGCGACGCCGACGTTGCTGGCGTCCGAGCACGTGCCGCCGGTGCTGGGCGTTATCGTGATGGCGGGGATTCTGGCGGCGGCGGTGTCGACCATCGATTCGATCATGCTGACGCTGTCGTCGATGCTGTCGCGGGACGTCTACGCCAACGTGTCGAGCGGCGCCAGCGAAGCGAAGCAGCTCAAGGTGGGCAAATGGGTGCTGCCGGTCATCGCGATTCTCGCTTTCCTGTTCGCGGAGCTGCAGCTCAACTTGATCGCGGTGCTGTCGGTGGCGGCTTCCACCGGTCTGGTGGTCATCGTGCCGGCGATCATCGGCGCCTTCTACTGGAAACGCGGCACGGCAGCCGGTGCGCTCGCCAGCATCGTGGTCGGCGGCCTGGTAGTCATCGCGCTCTATCTGAGCGGCGCCAAACCGCTGGATCTGCCGGCGGGCATCTGGGCGCTGCCGGTTTCCGTGCTGCTCTTCGTGGCGGTCAGTCTGATGACCCGGCCGAACCCTGAATTGGCCGGGGAATTCATGAAGACCGCCGGGACAGGGCCAGCAACACGAGCCACATCGCGGCGACCAGCGGAATCAGCGTCACGTTGAGCGTCTGCCAGCCGAGCCAGGCATTCAACGGCCCGGCCAACAGTGCGGACATGGTCGTCAGAGAGAAGACCGCAAAGTCATTGCTGGCCTGAACGCGTGGCGCTTCGCTGGGCTCGTAGGTTGTCGTCAGCCAGGCGCTGGCGGGCAGGAAAGTGAAGTTCCAGCCCAAACCCAGCAGGAAGAGGCCGATGGCGAACGTCCAGAAGGTGGTGGGAAGCAGAGCACAGAGCAGGCTGGCCACCAAGCTGAGGGATCCGACGGCGATCATGCGCTGATGGCCGAAGCGCCGGGTCAGATCGCCAGTGATGAACGAGGGGGCGAACATCGCCAGGATGTGCCATTGAATGACGCTGGTGACCTCGCCGAAGTCGTGCCCGGCATGCGTCATCGCCAGCGGCGTCGCGGTCATCGCCAGGTTCATCGTGGCGTAGCTCAAGGCGGCGATCGCGATCGCCGCCAGCAGCCGGGGTTGGCGCAGCAGGGTACCGAGACGTCGGGCCGGCTCGTGATCGGCGGCGCTCTGGGGCAACGGAAGTTCCAGCCGCGACAGCAACAGCAGCGCCAGTGTGTAAAGCCCGGCCAGGCCGACGAAGCAGCCCAGAAACGGTGTCTCGAAAGTGTGCTGCGACGAACGCGCAAGCCAGGGGCCGAGGAAGGCCGCGATCACGCCGCCCGCCATCACCAGACTCAGGGCGCGGTCACGTAGAGCCGGGCTGGCAGCGTCGATGGCAGCGAAGCGGTACAACATGCCGGTGCCGATACTCATGCCGATGGCGAACGTCCCCAGATTGAACAGCGCGAAGGCGGAAGTCTCCAGTGCCAGCAGGCAGATCGCGATGCCGATGAGCCCGAACCCGTTGCCGATCACGAAAGTGCGTTTTCGTCCCAGCCTGTCCGTCAACCAGCCGGAAGGCAGGGTCGCCGCCGTCAGCCCGAGCAATTGGGCGGCCACGGGCAACGTGCTCCAGTCGGCGCTACCCGAAAGTTGATCCCCGACCAGCGGCGAGACGGCGATGAGCAATATATTGCCACTGACCAGCAGGGCCTGACATAGCGCCAGCCCCCAGACGGTGAGCGGCAGACGTGGATTCGCGGCAGTCGTCATGAGTCATCTCGCGTTCTGGAAGTTGACAGGGAGTGGGGCGTCGATAGGGAGTTGGAATCCGATAGAGGCTGGCCGAACCGGGCGCGGTAGACGCTGGGCGCGAGTCCGTAGCGGCGTTGGAACTGGCGGCGAAGCTGTTCGGCCCCGCCAATGCGGCAATGGTCGGCGATCTGCGTCAGCGGAGCATCGCTCTCGGCCAGCAGGCGGCGCGCCGACTCCAGTCTTAGCCGGGTCAGAAACTCGACCGGCGTCATGGACAGCTGTTGGCGAAACAGACGCTGAAAGTGCCTGGGCGTGACGGCCATCGCGTCGGCCAGACGTTCACTGCTCCAGTCGGCCAGCGGATCGCTCAGCACCCGATCGATCAGCTTTCGTAGCCTGCCGTGACTGGCGAGCTGGCAGCGCAACCCTTCGCTGAACTGGGCCTGATCGCCGGGCCGATGCAGAAACATCACCAGTTCTCGCGCCACCTCGCCGGCAAGGCGATGATCGTGATCCATCGCCACGAGGGCGAGCGCCAGGTCCATGCCGGCAGTCACGCCCGCACTGGTGTAGATGCCGCCGCTTTCCCGATAGAGCGCATCGGCGGCAACATCGATCGCGGGAAATTCCCGCGCCAGTCTCTCGGCCTGCCGCCAGTGCGTGGTGACACAGCGGCCGTCGAGCAGCCCGGTTCTGGCCAGCGCGAATGCCCCGCTGCAGATCGAACCCACGCGAGATGCCGATGCGGCACGCTCGGCGAGCCTCCGGATGACCTCGTCGTCGAGTTCGTGTACGCCGTGACCGCCGGCTACCAACAGCGTGCCGCCGGGTGGCAGAGCGGCGGACCGATCGCTACCCAGCGCGTGCGTGGCCACCAGCGTCATGCCGCCATTGGTTCGCACCTCGCCGGGTTCGACGGCGTTGAGGCGCAGCTCATAGTGGGATCGACCCAGCAGCGTATTGGCGCTGGCGAAGACCTGCCAAGGCCCGCTGGCATCCAGTAGCTGGCAGTTGGGATAGACGAAGAGATCGACGATATGAGTCATGACATGGCCCGATGAGAACTGGAAGGCAGTTTGCGCCGAGCCATGAATGTCGGCAATGACGCCATTGCCACCAAAAGCGACATCGGATTCCCGTTACTGGCCTTCTGAAATAGCGTCTTATCCTTTAGTCGATATTGGCCCTCGTGCGGGCCGATCCGCTATCGAAGTATCTTTATCAGGCTTATCATTCTTGGTGCATCAATAACGTGCTAATTAGTTTTCGGGAGGCCAGGTCATGGCAGAGGTCACATCACGGGTTATCAGAATCGGCCGCGCATCGGCGATTCTATTGGGCAGTCTTGGGGTGATGGGCACGGCGCAGGCTTATTCGGCGTTTTCTCCGGATTCCCCCACTATGTTCGGAGACTGGGGCGGGGAGCGTACCGCGCTGGAAGACGCCGGGGTGTCTTTCGATTTCGGCTACGTGGGGGAGGCAGCAACGATTCTCGATGGTGGCTATCGCGACAGCCACGTGAGCAAATACGCGGATCAATTCTCGGTCGGTGCCAACTTCGATCTCGATCGACTGCTGAGCATTCCCGATGCGGAATTCCAGGTCACCGTCACCAACCGCAATGGTCATAGCGTCAACGATCGCCTGAGCGATCCCGGTGCGACGGTCGGTGGATCCAATGCTCAAGAAGTCCAGGGACGCGGCCCGGTCACTCGCCTGACGCAATTCTGGTACCGCCAGCGGTTCTTCGACGATGCGCTGGCGATCAAGCTGGGCCGGATTCCGTTCGGCGATGACTTTGCCACCATCGACAGCAACTTCCAGAACCTGGCCTTCGGCGGGGCGCAGCCGGGCAACTGGGGCAACAATATCTACAACTGGCCGATCGCCCAGTGGGCGGCAGTGGTCCGCGCCAAGATCACTCCCGAGTGGTACGCCCAGGTCGGCGCTTTCAACATCAACGACAGCAACCTGGAGAACGATAACGGCTTCGATCTGCGCACCAGCGGTACCGAGGGCACCCTGTTCCCGGTGGAAATCGGTTACACGCCGACGTTGGACGGTCTGGCGGGCGCCTACAAGCTCGGTTTCTACACCCAGAACGTCGACAACCGTGCCTATGGTAATGGTCCCGCGGATCGCACCAGTGACACCAATACCGGGCTTTATTACGTGGTCCAGCAGCAGGTGACGACACGCGATGGCAATCCGGATCGCGGACTGACGCTCTTCAGCATGGGTAATGCCAATCATGGCGATACCGCGGGTATCGATCGCTACGTTTCGGTCGGCGCGACCTACGACGGGCCGTTCGATGCGCGCCCGCAGGATGATGCCGGCATCGGTCTGGCGTATCTCCACGTCAACGATGACGTCAACGACTCCGTGGACTATTACAACGCCACGCCGGCCGGTTCGCTGTCACCGCTGCCGCGCCAGGGTCACGAATACGATGCCGAGGTCTACTACAGCGTCAACCTGACACCTTATCTGACGCTGCGGCCCAATCTGCAGTACGTGGTCAACCCGTCGGCGGTGGATTCGGTCGATAACGCCTGGGTTGCCGGTACTACCATCAAGGCGACCTTCTGATCCAGTCAAGCTTCTGATCAAGGCGTGCTTCCAGCGCTCGGCGACGGGTTCGGTTGGCGAGTCATCCAGCGGTTTTTACTGGCTTAACGCAAACGGCTGCNNGCAGCCGTTTGCGTTGACGGGTTTTAACAGCGATCGAAAAGGCTTTGACAACATCCGTTAATTCGAGCCGTCGCTTGCCTATGCTGGACGTGTTCCCAGGCCTTGATCCTTGGGCTTGCGAATCACCATGAAGTAGAAGAACACGACCGTGAGAGCGATGAAGAACAGGCTATCCGGGCTGGTGAAGAAGATCAGCGGGTTGCCGTCATTGATCGAAAGGGCGCGACGGCAATACTCCTCCAGGCTAGGGCCCAGC
The DNA here is from genome assembly GCF_003206065.1 of Salinicola halimionae. Classification (GTDB taxonomy): domain Bacteria; phylum Pseudomonadota; class Gammaproteobacteria; order Pseudomonadales; family Halomonadaceae; genus Salinicola; species Salinicola halimionae. The sequence goes on from NZ_PZJQ01000005.1 coordinate 581,711, forward strand.
ACGAAGCCCAGCAGCAGACAGACGGTGGGGTATTTCTGCTTGCGTAGGAAATAGGCCAGCACACCGAATACCAGCGCCAGTGCCATCTGGAAGGTCGAGTAGGTAGCCACATAACTGCCCACCAGTGCCACGATGGCGATGCTCGAGTAGAGCACGTCGCGGCGAATCGACACGATCTTGAGAAAGTAGGGGCCGAGCAGGTAGAGCGTCAGTGGAATCAGGACCAGCGCGCTGATGAACAGCGAGGCGAACATCGGTGCGATCAGGTCGAGCTGCTGGGTCATGAACTGCGGGCCGGGCTGCAGACCGTTGATGACCAGCACGCCGAGCACGATCGCGGTGGTCGGGTCGCCGGGGATGCCGAACGTCAGCATGGGAACGAAGGCGCCGCCGCACATCGAGTTGTTGGCGCATTCTGCTGCCGCGATGCCTTCCGGATTGCCTTTGCCGTAGCGCTCGGGATGCTTGGAGGAGCGCATCGATTCCGCATAGGAGACAAAGGCTGCCATGGAGCCGCCGGCCCCGGGCAGAATGCCGACGGCGTAGCCGATGGCGGCGCTCTTCAGATAGCGCATCACCCCGATCTCGCGGACTTCCGACAGCGGCGGGATGAAATCGCGACGGCGCACCTTGGCGGCCTTGACCATGCTCGGGTCGACGGTTCGGCTACTGCGACTGTCGGCCTGAACCAATAGTTCGCTGATGGCGAAGGTACCGATGATCAACGGCATCATGTCGATACCCTGGACCAGCACGCTGGTGCCGAAGGTGAAGCGGGCCAGCGGCTGTACCACGTCGATGCCGATGGTCGCGATCATGACGCCGAACAGGGTCGCGATCATGCCCTTGGTGATCGACCCGCGCTGGGAAATGATGATCACGATCAGCGCAAAGGCGATCAACGAGAACTTGCCTGGTGTGCGAATCAGCAAGGCAACATCGGCCGCCAGCGGCGCCATGACCATCAACAGCAACGCGCCCAGCGAGCCACCGATCATCGAACCCAATGCCGCATGGCCGAGTGCCTTGGCACCTTCGCCACGTTGCTGCATCGGATAGCCCTCCAGCGCGGTCATCATCGATGATGGCGCCCCGGGGATATTGATAGTGGTGGCGGTGATGCTGCCGCTGCACATGCCTGCCATGAAGATGCTGGCGCAGGCCACCAGCGCCGTGGTCACGTCGAGGCTGTAGGTCAGTGGCAGCAACAGGGCAATAGCCAGTACCGAGGTGAGGCCCGGCACCGCCCCGAAGAAGGTGCCGACGAGGAAGCCGCCAATCATGTAGAGCAGCGTTTCCGGGTTGGCGAGGGCGGCGAAGCCCCCCAGCAGTCCAGAGATCGAGTCCATGGTCATTGACTCCAGAGGGTGGGCAGGCGGACCTGGAAGACGACTTCGAACAGCAGGTATCCGGCAGCGGTAATGACGATGGCGGCGATCAGCTTGGTCGCCCATTTTTCCCTGAAGCCGCCGCCAAACAGTCCGCTCAGCAGCAGCACGTAGACGAATGTCGCGACGAAATAGCCGATCAGATCGAACGCCAGCAGATAGCCTGCCGTCAGCACGATGACGCCGATCGCGCCAGCCGAAAGGCCGATGTATTGCCGTCCGGCGGATTCTTCATCGCCGCTCTCGGCATCTGCGGCCGTCTCTTTCTCCGCTGTCTCTTTCTCAGACCTTTCGGTCTTGCCGCGCAAGGCATGCACCATGGCAACGATCAAGGCGACCAACATGAGGATGGCAGTCGCGATGGGGAAAAACGACGCGGTCATGTTGCCGTCTTTCATGGGCGGGCCGAGCTGGATCGCCGAGACCAGATAGATGAGAGTGATGACCGATAGCGCCGCGGGGACGAAGAATTCACCACTCAGGGAAGCGCGTCGGGACGACCGATGAGATGAGGGTTTGAGTGACCGTTCAGAGGACATGGAGGCACCTGGATTGACGACGCTGCGCCATGCGTAAAGCATGGCGCAGAGTGAGTGGAATCAAATGAGGGTGACTTATTTTTCCAGCACGCCCTGGTCGACCAGATCATCCATGGTGCTGAAAAGCTGTTTCTGGGTGTCGTTCGCCCACTGGGTTACGTCGTCGGCACCCAGCCAGGCTGGCGTGACGCCGATCTTCTTCAGCCACTGCTGGAATTCATCGCTCTCGTAAGCCGTGTGATAGGTCGTCTCCAACTTCTCGATCACGTCATCCGGGGTGCGCGCTGGTGCCACCATGATGATGAAGCTGCCCATCTGCAGGTCCAGGTCGGTATCGGTTTCGGTGACCGGCGGAACGTTGGGGAAGCCCTCGTTCTGGGTATCCGAGAACTCGACCAGACCGCGGGCCTGACCGGATTCGATCAACGGTGCCAGATCGCCCAGGCTGGTGACGACGGCATCGACTTCGCCGTTGAGCAGGGCTTCCTTCTGGGAGGCGGCGCTATTGTCGTAGGAGACGATCTTGAACTTGGCGCCGGTCTGCTGCTGGAGCTGCAGCAGAGTCAGATGGGTTCTGGCCCCCATGTTCTGAATACCGATACGAACACTGTTGGGTTCTTTCTTGGCGGCGGCGATCAGGTCGTCCAGCGTCTTGTAGGGTGAGCTTTCCGGCACGGTGATCGCGTCGGCTTCGCTGGTGATGCGAGCGATCATGCGCATCTTGTCCATGTTGAAGCCGGGCAGCATGTTCTTCCACGGAATCGTGATGATGCTGTCGTAGGTGATCGCGGCGACGGTCTGACCATCGGGGCGTGCTTTCATTAGCTGAAGAAGGCCGGTTGCCGTCATCCCGCCCTCGACGTTCTCGACGTACATCGATACGGGAAGCGACTCTTCGGCAATGTTGGAAATCTTGCGGACGATGGCATCGGTTCCGCCGCCGGCAGCCGCTGGCACGATGACGCGGACATCCCGGCTGGGGTAGTCGGCGTGGGCAGCGCTGACCGCCAACGACGCGAGGCAGGCGATTCCCAGTAGTGTCTTCTTGAGTTTCATGACGTATCCCTTGCTTGATGTGGTGTTTGGGCGGTTGGGTCGACAAATTGCGTGCCCTTCGGGCGAACACTTGCCGAAACCGACGAACGGGCTTGTACCTTTGTAGTCGTTTTATTCGTACGATGTAATACAACCTTGGTGTGACATCCTCGCTTTGACTCGCCGCTTGGGTCTGGAGCCAGGCTTTCGCTATGCTGAGCGAGTCTGTTAATGCAGACCCGTCAAGCAAGACGATTCGACAAGCCCATTCAGCAAGTTCTCGCCTGGAGCCCCTGATGCCGTTACCCGAGTCCTGGTTTGCCGAAATGGACATTCCCGCTGTGCTGGAGACTGCCTGGTGCGAGGTGAGAGTGAGACTCGGCGAGGGACTCGAATCCTGTGCTGGCGATGAGTCGATTACCGGGGCCTGGCTGTCGTTGGACGAGATACGCCGCCAGGAAATGGCGCGCTTGGTGCTGCTATCGGACTTTGCGTTGGATGCGCTGACCACGCGGCCCGCGCTGCTACCTGCCTTGCTTCACACGCAGGAGCTAGTGACCGCACCGAGCCGGTCCCAGATCGAAGACGCGCTGCGCGAGACGCTGGCCCAGGCGGATAGCGAGGAAGATCTCCACAAAGCATTGCGCCGCTTTCGTCAGGCCCGAATGCTTGGCATCGTCTGGCGGGATCTCAACGGTACCGAGATGTGGCAAACCGCTGCGAAAGTGTCCGAACTGGCCGAGGTCTGCCTCGAAGGTGCACTGGGCTGGCTCGAGACGCATCTGGCATCTCGCTGGGGCACTCCGGCGGCTCGCGTAAACGGGACATCTCAGCGCCTGATCGTGCTCGGGATGGGCAAGCTCGGCGCCGGCGAACTCAATCTCTCCTCGGATATCGATCTGATCTTCGCGTTCGCCGAGAAGGGCACGACGCAGGGCGGGGAGCGCGAATACGAACATCAGCAGTATTTCACCAAGCTGGGCCAGAAACTTATCGCCGCGCTGGATGCGATCACGGCCGACGGTTTCGTGTTCCGGGTCGACATGCGTTTGCGCCCCCTGGGCGATGGCGGGCCGCTGGTGGGTAACTTCAATGCCCTGACCGGTTATTACCAGGATCAAGGGCGTGAATGGGAACGCTTCGCCATGCTCAAGGCGCGCCCCGTGGCCGGCGATCTGGCCGCCGGGCGGGAGCTGCTCGACCTGCTCAGTCCCTTCATCTATCGAAAATACCTGGATTTCGGCGCGATCGAGTCGCTGCGTGACATGAAGGGAATGATTCACCGTGAGGTCAAACGGCTGGGGCGGGATGACAATATCAAGCTGGGCCGAGGTGGAATTCGCGAAGTGGAATTCGTGGTTCAGGCCTTCCAGTTGATTCGTGGCGGTCGCGATACCGAGCTCCAGATTACCTCGCTGCGCGATGCCATGGGACAACTGGTGAGCCTCGAACTGCTGCCCCAGCCGGTGGTAGACGAACTGCGCATCGACTACGAGTTTCTGCGGAACCTGGAACATGCGCTGCAGGCACAGCAGGATCGTCAGACCCAGCAGCTGCCGAGTGACCCGGAAAACCAGGCGAGGTTGGCGATGGCGATGCAGATGCCGGATTGGACGTCCCTGAAGGAAGCTCTCCGTGCGTGTCGAGAGCGGATTCGATGCCATTTCGATGCGGTGGTCGCCGACCCCGATGACGAATCGCATGCGGCCGATAACGAATCGACCGAAGACAACGCGGTCTGGCGCCAGCTGTGGCAGGCGGAGATGGGTGACGCCGAAGCCGAGCGAGTGATGGCGGCCGCCGGTTATGAGCTGCCCGAGGCGCTTCGCCGGCTCAAGGCGTTTCGGGATTCCCGCGGGGTGCAATCGATGCAGCGCATCGGTTACGAACGTCTGGAGGCGGTCATGCCGTTGTTGCTGCAAGCCGCGGCCGAGAGCGAGGCTCCGACCATCGCCCTGGAGCGGGTGTTGCCGTTGATCGAGGCGGTACTGCGCCGCACTGCCTATCTCTCGCTGTTACGCGAAAACCCTCAGGTGCTGCCTTCGCTGATCCGGCTGTGCGCGGCGAGTCCGTGGATTGCCGAACAGCTGGCGCGTCATCCAATTCTTCTCGATGAGCTGCTGACGCCCGCGACACTCTATTCGCCGGCCGACAAGCAGCGGCTGGCGGATGAGCTGCGCCAGACGCTGGCGCGAATCCCCGAAGACGATGAGGAGGGCTGGCTGGAAGCGATGCGAGTCTTCAAGCAGACCCAGGTACTGCGTGTCGCCGCTTCCGATATTGCCGGCGGCCGCGTGCTGATGAAGGTCAGCGATTACCTGACCGCGATCGCCGAGGTGGTGCTGGACAGCGTACTGCAGATGGCATGGCGCTCGCTGACGGCACGATACGGACACCCCAGCGCCAAGGATCCGGCGAGTCAGGCGTCATTTCTGATCGTGGGTTACGGCAAATTGGGCGGCATCGAGCTGGGCTATGGCTCCGACCTCGACCTGGTGTTTCTCTATGACGCTGCGCCTCGAGGTGTCACCGATGGCGCCAAGTCGATCGACAATCTGGTGTTTTTCACACGCCTTGGGCAGCGCATCATCCATCTGCTCAGCGTCACCACGCCCAGTGGAACGCTGTATGAAGTCGACATGCGCTTGCGCCCCTCGGGTAACTCCGGCTTGCTGGTGTCGTCGCTGGAAGCTTTTGCCGAGTATCAGCGCAACGATGCCTGGATCTGGGAACATCAGGCGCTGGTTCGCGCCCGCCCTGTGGCGGGAGACGGCCCGTTGGGAGAGCGTTTCGAGGCCATTCGCCGAGAAGTGCTGATGCGGGAGCGCGACTGTGACGAGCTACGTCGCGAAGTGGTCAAGATGCGCCTGAAGATGCGCGAACACCTCGGCAGCGGCGGCCAGGCGCGGGAGGCGAGGCAGTTTCATCTCAAGCAGGACGCCGGCGGTCTGGTGGATATCGAGTTCATGAATCAGTACGCCGTGCTGGCGCTGTCGGCACGGACGCCTGAGCTGCTCGAGGTCACTGACAACATGCGGCTGATGGACGTGCTGGCCAAGAGCGGAGGGCTTCCCGAGCAGGACGCACGAGACCTGCAGGCCGCGTATCTCGCTTATCGCGATGCCAGTCACCGTGCCTCGCTGGCCAAGCGTGGCAGTCTGGTGGATTCCCAGACGTTTGCGGATCATCGTGAGCACATCCTGACGCTGTGGCGGCGCTGGATGCAGCCGGAGAACGAACGCGAGCCGGACGAGCCATAAAGTTGGAACCAAACGATCAATGAAAACAGCGTTTGATTAAGTTATTATTAACGGGTCATGACGTCTTGATGACGGCTCGGAGTGGCCCGCAATGTATCGACTTGCCTCTGACAACGAAATCGCGCACGGCAACGACCGGGCCATTTATCGGCATCCGGATCATCCCGAGCGCTGTATCAAGGTGCCACGCTTTCCCGAGCGTGGCAGCCATCAGAACGAGCGCGAAAAGATCTATTTCGAGAACCTGAAGCGCCGTGGCATCGATGACTGGCGCCATGTGCCGACATACTTCGGGACGGTGGCGACGGATCTTGGCGAGGGTCTGATCTTTGACCTGATTACCGACGCCGATGGCCAGATTTCCTCCACGATCCGTCAGTACCGTCAGCGCGGAGAAATGGCGTGGCTCGATACCCAAGCGTTTCGGGATGAACTTCAGCAGCTATATCTTTACCTGCGCGCCAACTGGATCGTGCCGTCCGATATCAACGACCGCAATATCGTTTGCCAGCATCGGGCGGACGGCACCCAGCGGTTGTGGTTGATCGACGGGGTTTCCAACCCCGACTTCATGCCGCTGGCCAATGTCTGGCCGTGGTTTGCGCGCCAGAAGATCGATCGTCGCATGACACGGTTTTTCGCCAAGCTGGCCGATTACGGGCTGCTGCCGGAAGCCGAAAGAGAAGAATTGGTACGCAGCGCGCTTTGATTCTCGCAGCGCGTCGATAGCGTTACCTCACTAGTTGTGCACTGTATCTAGCCATGCACCGTATCGATAGCCGTGCACTGGCCGCTGTAATATCCCTCAACGACGAACGGCCTCTCGNNCGAGAGGCCGTTCGTGCTTAGCCGATACTGCTCAACGCTGTGTTGATGGCTCGCGCGGATTGCGGCCTAGCGGATGCGGTTCGTTACGCGCCTTGGCCAGCTCGATCTGCTTCTGGCGCTCGCGGGCGCCGGCGCGGGTCTTTTCCGGCAACGAATCCCAGCAGTGGGGACAGCTCACGCCCGGCGAGTACCGTTCGGAGGCCTGGTCTTCGGTGGAGATCGGCATTCGGCAGGCGTGGCACTGCTCGAATTCGCCTTCGCTGAGATCGTGACGCACGGTGACCCGGTTGTCGAACACGAAACAGTCGCCGCGCCAGCGCGTCTGGGCTTCCGGAACCTTCTCCAGATAGCTGAGGATGCCGCCCTTGAGGTGGAACACTTCCTCGAAACCCTCGTCGAGCATGAAGCTCGAGGCCTTCTCGCAGCGAATGCCGCCGGTGCAGAACATCGCCACCTTTCTGTGGCGGCTGGGGTCGTAGTGCTGCTTGACGTAGTCGGGGAACTCGCGAAAGGATTTTGTGCGAGGGTCCACCGCGCCTTCGAAGCTGCCGATTGCCACCTCGTAGTCGTTACGCGTGTCGATCACCAGCACTTCGGGGTCGTCGATCAGATCGTTCCACTGTTCCGGCTCGACGTAGGTACCGACGCGCCGATTCGGATCGACGTCGGCCACGCCCATGGTGACGATCTCGCGCTTGAGCTTGACCTTGGTGCGGTAGAACGGATGTTCTTCGCAGTAGGACTCCTTTTGCGCCAGGGCGCCAAAACGTGGGTCGCGTTTCAGCCATTCGATTAGCGCATCGATGCTTTCGCGCGTGCCGGAAACGGTACCGTTGATGCCCTCGTTGGCCAGCAGCAACGTACCTTTAACGTCGAGACGTTTCATTTTTTCGACCAGCGGTTCGCGCAACGCTTCACAATCGTCGAGGGTAACGAATTGATACAACGCCGCGACCACGATCGGTTGATCGTTTGATGACATGCTATGGCTCCAGGCTGTCGCCCTCGCAAAGGGCGGACCGGTAAATGGGGCGTGGCCGTGGGCGCCTTGGACAAGCTTCTGGCGCGGCCATGGGCGCCTTGATAAGTAACCGCGACGCATTTTACGCCGCTGGATCATGGAGTCCAGTGACCCTCCGTCGCAGGCATCGAAATCGCTTCCCGCTAGTGAACGGTGTCGGCGATATAACGCGCGATCATCAAATCGAGGTGGGCGCCGCCGCCATTCTTGAACACGGTGATGTCGGTTTCGTTCTGGCGGCCGACATGGTCGGTAAGCAGGTCGTAGAAGTCACCAAGAATATCTTCCTCGACGATGGCGCCGCTGGCGAGCGGAATCTTGAGCTCGCCGATATGCCCCAGGGTCGTCGCCCGGCTGTCCACGAACAGTCGGCCCTTTTGCAGCAAAGCGTCATCGGCTTCCCGCATGTCCGCCTTGTAGGCACCGATCAGATCGACATGGGTGCCAGGGCGTACCCACTCACCGCGAATCAAAGGCGCACGTGCCATCGTGGCGCTGGTGATGATATCGGCTGATCCCGCGGCAGCTTCCAGGTCTGTCACCGCCGTCACTTTCAGGCTCCTGTCGGAACAGGTCCTGGCGAGCGCTTCGGCCTTGTCGTGAGTTCGGTTCCAGACGCTGATGCGCTCAAGACCGGGGAATAGTGTGCTGTAGCCATCGATCAGGCTCGCTGCGACCGCCCCCGCGCCGCAGACGAGTAAATGGCGACTATCGGGCCGGGCAAGTGAAAGCGCGCCCCACAGCGAATCGCTGATCGTCTTGATTTCGGTGACCAGACGACTTTCGATGATCGCCTTCAGTTGGCCATCATCAGGATCGAAATAGAGCATCGCGCCCTGCACGGTAGCCAATCCGCGTGCCGTATTACCGTCGAACACGGTCACTGCCTTGACGCCGTAGCCTACGCCCGGAATGAAACAGGAGCGGTTGAGTAGCGTCTTGTCTGCAGGACCCAGGAAAGTGTCGTCGATTTCCGGCCTAGCCGCTCGATGGCCTTTTTTCAGCGCATCGACGGACTCGGCCCAGGAAAGGCGATCGCGAGCTTCGGAATAATTGATCAGTCGGTGCATCTCTGGACTCTCAAGGGTCGACGATTTCGGTGACGACTTCGGTCTTGACCGAGTTGGCGATGAAACAACCTCGATGAGCTTGGTAGTGCATCTTTTCGAGTTGTTCGCGTGTCGGTTGGCGAGCGTTGGAAAAAGTGACGGCAGGTCGCAGCGTGACCTGTGTGACGGCGAGCCTGCCCTCGGCGTTCTTTTCCATTACGCCGATGGCTTGGTCTTGATATCGATCGACCACAAAGCGGCGTTTGGCGGCGATGCCAAGAAACACCAGCAGATGACAGCTGGATAGTGATGCGACGAAGGCTTCCTCTGGGTCGACGTTCGCTTCGACAGAGTAGGGTAGGGGAACGACGTGTGGTGATGAGGACGCCGGGATCGTGACGCCTCCATCGAAATGCCATTCGTGTCCTCGGCTGTAGTGGCTGTCGGTGAACGTCTCTGCCGGCTGGCGTTGCCAGCGTACGGTGGCGGTGTACTGGGAAGTGTACTGGGACAAGCATTTCTCCTAACTAGTCTATTCCGCTCAGGGTCCTTGCTTCAGAGATATCGTACCCGTACTCGACCTGAAGTCCGTGGAAAATCGCCTCGCGCTCTTCCAGCGGCTTGTGCTGGCTTGCCTTGCGTTTGCCTTCGAGGCGCTCGATGGTCAGTTCGACACCGATGATGGCCCGACACATTCCTGCGATGTAGTCCTCCGGGGCGTCTGTGATCGACCAGGGGGATGGGCGGCCTCGCTCGAACCGCTGGGTCAATCGTCCCACGATCCCTCGCAGCCATTCTGGGTCATCGATCAAGCGAAGTCGGCCGTGGGCGTGAACGACCTGATAGTTCCAGGTCGGCACGACCTTGCCATGCTCGCGCTTGGCCGGATACCAGCTCGGGGTGATATACCCCTGCGGACCGTGAAAGATCGCCAGTGCCGAGATGGTCTCGGCGCCGTTAGCCATTACCTTGGCCAGTGGGTTGCCTCGAGCGATATGCCCGCGCAGCGTGCCCGATGCTGCCCCATCGCCGTCAGGCTCGAACAGCAGAGGCAGGTGGTCGGCCGTAAGTCCTTCTTCCTGACTCTGCGTGATCAGCGTAGCGAACGGCGCCTGATCGATGGCTTGCCCCAGAGCATCGGTATCATCGACGCGGAACTGGCTCGGCTGGTACATGGTCAGCGCTCCGTTTGCGTCAGTTCAGCCGTCATCGCCGAAAGCGACTGCCACTGACGACCATCGGCATCGAAGTTGTCCGCGGCCAGCCACTGTTGATGACAGGCCCGCACCTTCGGCCATTCGCTGTCGATGATCGAAAGCCAGGCCGTATCGCGGTTGCGGCCATTGACCACTCGATGCTGACGAAAAATGCCCTCGAAACGAAAGCCCAAGCGCTCGGCCGCGCGTCGAGATGGTGCGTTCAAGGCATCGCATTTCCATTCGACGCGCCGGTAGCCGAGTTCGAAGGCGTACCGAATCAACAGGATCAGCGCCTCGCTGGAGATCGGCGTTCGCGCCATGCGCGGCGAGAAGCTCAGGTGGCCGATCTCGATGCGACCATCCGCCAGCACGATATTCAGATAAGTCGCCATGCCGACAGCCTGATCGTCCGTCGGGTCGATGATGGCGAAGCAGCACGGATCATCGTTTGCGCACATCGTCTCGAGCCAGCGCTCGCAGCCCGCCAGATCGTCGAACGGGCGCCCGCCGAGGTAGGTCCAGCGGGCCTTGGTCTCGTGGTCGTTGGCGATGGTGGGATCCGGCAGCTGCCACGCCTGCCATAGCGAAGCGCCATGCCGGCGCGGGTCGAGTGGCTCCAGGCGGCAGAAGTGGCCTTCGCGAATGACGCGGCTCGGAGGCGACGGCGGCTGCCAGTCTTCGATGTCTGGACCGATCGGTTGACCATACTGATTCAGTGTCGAGTTCATGGTTTCACACGTTCAAGAGATAGGTATAAAACGACTCGTCGCGCTGCCAGTCGAGTGCCTGATAGCGGGACTGAGCGGCGACGTTGTCGATCTGCGTGCGCAGCATCAGTTGGGGCACGTCGTGCTCGGCTGCCAGATCCCTAGCTGCCTGCAGCAACGCGCTTCCGGCCCCGCTGCGCCGGGCCGCGTGAACGACGAAGAGATCGTTGAGAATCCAGCGGAAGCCGAGCGAAGTGGTCGAGGGTACGGGGAACAGCTGTACGAAGCCGATCGGCGCTCCGGCGTCATCCAGCGCAACCAGAAGATAGGCGTCTTCCCGTTCGAATCGCTGAGCCAGGAAACGCCGAGCACCTTCCGGATCGCTGGGTTGTCGATAAAACTGACGATAGCCATCGACCAGCGGGACGAGGCTGTCGACGTCTGCGGATGTGGCTAGTCGAATGGAGGGCATGGCGAGAAGCTCCGGAATAGGCGTAACGTGAACCGAGTTTGTCGCCATGCTGGTTCCTCGGTAAGAGCCAGTTGGCATAATATTGAAGGGACCAGTAGCGAGGAGCCAGTATCGGGGAAGCCTATGTCCAAGTCTCATGCCCATCGTCTATGGATCATCGAAGCGCTGGAGATGCGGTTGGCCTCGCCCTCGACGCTGACGCTGACCCAGCGGCTGTATCAGTCATTGCGGGACTGGATCCAGGATGGCGCACTTGGCACCGGTAGTGCGCTACCGTCATCACGGCATCTGGCGCGCGAGCTGGGTCTTGGACGTAACACGGTGCTGGGGGCGATCGACCGTCTGACCGCAGAAGGGTTCGTGGAGGCTCGGCCAGGCGCTGGCGTTTTTGTCGCCGAATGGCGAGCGGGCGCGATGACCGAGGCATTGCCGGAATCAGACGCTGCTGCCACAACGCCTGAACTTTCCACTCGGGGACAGCGCATTCTCGATTTCAGTGGTGTGCTGACCGATCGTCACACTGCCTTTGCCCCGGGCGTACCGGCGCTGGACCAGTTTCCGCGTGAGCGCTGGCAGCGGTTGCTACGCCGGCATCATCAGCGAGCGCCGCTCGAGTGGCACGATTACCAGCAACAGGGCGGTGTGCCGGCCCTTCGCGAAGCGCTCTGTGATTATCTGAGGCTGTCGCGTTCGGTGCGCTGTCGGCCCGAGCAAATATTGATCACTCAAGGCGCCCAACAAGGCTTCGAACTGATCGCACGACTGCTCGCCGATGTGGGAGAGACCGTATGGATGGAGGAGCCAGGCTACGGCGGGGCGCACTCCTGTTTCGTGGCGGCCGGACTGAAAACAAGTCCGCTAGAGGTGGATAGCGAGGGCGCTAGGGCGGCGAATATGTCGACCGGGCTCTCATCCCCCCGGTTGATCTACGTCACACCCTCTCATCAGTATCCCAGCGGTGTGACGATGACTCTGCCCCGACGAATGGCGTTGCTGGAAGCCGCCCGACGCTACGCTGTCTGGATCATCGAGGATGACTACGACAGCGAATTTCGCTATGCCAGTGCCCCGATCGCGTCGCTGCAGGGGCTCGTCGATAACGGCCCGGTGATCTATGTCGGCACGTTCAGCAAGGTACTATACCCGGGTCTGCGACTCGGCTATCTGGTCTTGCCAGAGGCCTTGGTCGAACCGTTCAAACGCGCTAATGCGCGTCTCCATCGGGAAGGGCAGTACGTAGCCCAGTCGGCGCTGGCGGAATTCATCGCCGAGGGATATTTCGTGCGCCACGTCTCACGGATGAGAGAGCTTTACCGTCGGCGTCAGGCGAACCTTCGTCACGCACTGGCGCCGGCGATCGCGCTCGGGCTGAAGTTGTCCTCTGGGCAGGCCGGAATGCATCTGGTCGCCGAATTGGGAAGTCTCGAACTCGAAACTACACTGGTCACACGCGGGCGGGAGGCAGGCATCCTGCTCTCGCCCCTCTCGCGCTACTACTCGAAACCACCAGGGAAACCAGGGTTGGTGCTGGGTTATGCCGGTGCTACCGAAACCGAGATCGCCTCGGCAGGAAGATGGCTCAGCGACGCCTGGTGCGAGCTGAGCTGCTCCGATTCCGGTTGAGCCAGACCACTCGGGTCAGGCGTCGCCCTCGCCACCTTCTTCTGTGTCGTTGGGCCCGACGGCGCTCCGATGACTGCCTTTCTGGGATCGTTGTGACGACGTGTCCTTGCGAGCGCTGGGTTGCGATCGCTCATGTTCCGTGTCGGCGCCGTCACGTTCGGCATTTTCATGTCTGATGTCCTCACGCCCGGAGCCTTCTCGTGCGACGCCTTCGGGCAGATAGATCCGCGAGGCGGGAATCGCCAGCTCGGCGCCGTGGTCATCGATGATGTCGCGTACCTTGAGCAGGATGCCCTGTTTGATCTCCTGGAATCGTTGCCAGTCCGTCACCCGCGTGAAGGCGTAAAGCATGATGTTCAACGAATATTCACCGTAGGTGGTGAAGTTGATCGTGATCAGCTCATCCTGGTCGATCTCTTCGTGTTGCTGAAACAGGTTGCGGATATCGCGGGTGATGGCCTCGATCGCGTGGGCATCCTGATAGCGAACGCCGACGTTTTCCCATAGCCGGCGGCTGACCATACGTGTCGGCGTTTCGACCGATATCTGACTGAACCAGGCATTGGGCACGTAGAGCGGCGGCCCTCCGAATGTCCGAACGGTAGTCAGACGCCAGCCGATGTCCTCGACGATACCCTCGATCTGGCGCTCGGGAGAACGGATCCAGTCTCCGACCACGAAGGGCTTGTCCAGATGGACCACCATGCCGCCGAAGAAATTGGCGATGACGTCCCGCGCGGCAAAGCCGATGACCAGCCCGCCGAAGCCGCCCATCGCTAGAATGCTCGACATCGACACGCCGAGAATCTGCAGCCCGATCAATATCAGCGTCACGATCAGGATGGCACCGACGATCTTGGTCAAGGCCGACGCCGAGGTCGGGTCGACGGGCTTGGCGTGACAGTTACCCGGCGGGAAAACCAGGCGCTGTTCGAGACGTCGGAAAAGTCGGATGCCGCCCCAGGCAACCAGCAATAGCGTGATCAGAGCGCCAACCCGCGATAGAACGGTGGTCAGACGTTCGATCTCGAAATGTCCACCGATAACGCCAAGGCTGACCATCAGCGCGGTTATCCAAACCCACCAGCGTAACGGAAGGCGCAATCCGTGCAGGATGGGGTCGTCCCACCGGCGTGGGGAATTGCGTAGACGACGCTCCATCCGGTTGAGGACGAAATGCAGTGCGATGTCGATGACGACCGCCGTCAGCATTATCAGGGCCGGGAATACGATCCAGCCGGGGACATGTAGCCACTGCCCCAGTTCGCTCTGAAAGCGGGAAAGTAGGGTTGTGGCGCTATCGGAAATATTCATGCACCTGCTTTCTGTGTCCGGAAATTGGAGCGCGACTGCGCTGCGATATGGCTGAACGCTCACCCTGTCGGTCAACGTGGGATGGCTTGGTTCTGGAAAGCTTAGCGGGCCGCCGGCCTGTGTTCCAAGGCGATACTCGAATCATTGCGAGCGTTAGCCTGCCAGGGGCCGGCTTGGCCATGCCTTTTTGATCTCACGCTTTGCGGTGGCACCCTATCTGTCCCATCCTGAGGAGGCGGAAGATATTGGACGTCAACGCAGGCAGCAACGTTTGGCTTTCTTGCCGCTACCGCAAGTGCAGGGAGCGTTGCGGCTGACAGCTGACGGCGAAGTCGGGTCCATGACGCCATCCCGATAACGCCATTCCCCCTTGATACGGCGGAAACGCGAGCGCTCGTGAAGGATGTCAGACGATGTCATCGAGGTCGCCCCCAGCGGGCGATAGCGGGCCTTGAATTCGACCACGCCTTGGGCGCCGTCCTCGCGAGCCTCGATGATTTCGAGGCCGAGCCAATGGCTGTCTCGCGTGTCGAGCTGAGCCATCGTCAGCGTCGGATCGCGAGTGCGGGGATCCCACGTGGTGAAGAGATAGGCCCCGAGGCCTCCCAGCGCAAAAGCGCTGTAGCGCGAGCGCATGAGGGCCTCAGGTGTCGGCGCGGAGGCTGCTCCAAGATGATAGATACCGCAACAGTGATCGTAGCTTTGCGCGCTGCCGCAGGGGCATGGGCGGGGGTGATCGCTTTCCGGGGCTGTGGTTGGAAGCTTCATCTGAGTAAACTACGCTATCGTTTGTCGCTAAATGTTAATGGTACGCTGTGATTTACCCGGACATGTGGTAAAAGAGCGGCGCCTAGAATACCAATGAATAACGACGCCAAGCCATTCCATCGCCAAGTCATTCGACATGTGGGTCGACCACCTATGTTTCTCGACGAGTTTCATTCTACCGCCGCCGACTCTTTTTGCATCACGGCAGCGCAGGCCAGTCAGTTCGCGCGTCAGATCGCGGGGGATTACAACCCGATTCACGACCCGTGCGCGCGCCGCTTTTGCGTGCCCGGAGATTTGCTGTTTGCGCTGGTGCTGTCTCGCTACGGTCTGTCCCAGAACATGACGTTCCACTTCTGCGGCATGGTGGGGGATCGGGTTACGTTGCGTTTCGTCGAGGACGATGCCGGCACCGTCAGCGTCGTCGATCAGGCCGGAAAGCAATACCTGAGCGTCAAGCGCAGCGGTTGGACCATCCGTGATCCGGCGACCGTCGAGACATTCACTCGCCGTTACGTGGCGTTCTCCGGACGCAACTTCCCGCACTATCTGAAGCCTCTGCTGGAAGAGAAGGGCGTCATGTTCAATCCTCAGCGCCCGCTGGTGATCTACGACAGCATGGGCTTTTCGTTGAAGGATCATGACCCATGCGATCTGGACCTGGATTTCGCCGGGGCCAATCTGGACGTCAAAGGCAAACGCGGCGAAGCCCATCTCGAATTTCGAATGAGCTGCAACGGTCACGATGTCGGCATCGGTTCCAAAAAACTGGTCATCAGTGGTCTACAGGATTACGACGCGGAAAAAATGGATACGTTCGTGACCAACTTCGCCCAATTGAAAGCAGCCAACCCCTGTTCGGCGTAAGCCTGCGTCTGTGTCCTGTATTTCCACTTTATTGTGTGGCTTTAGCCATACCGAGCGTCGCTAGGTCGCTGCTCCGTATGGTGATGAGCGGGGGCATTTTGGCTTCGTTTCATTGTCTCGTTAGGCCGTCCTGAAGCGCGCGATTGGCATTCACGCGTCCCCCCGCTGGTGAGGTTGTTCACTCTGTTGCGTTTGTTGAACTGACGACGCGGGATCGTTTACCTGAATGGGGCTTGTCATGAAGGAACGCGTTACCCCTTTTCAGTTCTTCATCCTGGCGCTCTCGTTTTACGTGTTGGGCGCCATGCTGGCAGAGCTTTTCCTCGATTTACCGCCAGATATCCTCCAGCTGTTCGATTATCTGGACTATATCGTCTGTTTCTTCTTTTTCATCGACTTCTGCCTCCGGTTTTATCGGGCGCCGAGCAAATGGCGCTACATGCGCTGGGGGTGGCTGGATCTGCTGGCCTGCATTCCCGCAGGGCTGTTTCAAGCCGCGCGCCTGGCTCGCGTCGTCCAGATCATTCGTGTGCTACGGGCGCTGCGCTCGTTGGAACTGATCTGGCAACTGCTGTTTCGCAATCGTGCGGAAGGGGTTTTGGCCTCGGCGGCAACGGCGACCGTATTGCTGGTGGTATTCGGGGCAATGACCGTGCTGATGGTGGAAACCCCCAACCCGGCTAGCCCCATCAATACCGCTGAAGAGGCGCTGTGGTGGGCGATCGTCACAGTGACCACCGTCGGGTATGGCGATTACTACCCGATCACGACGATGGGTCGCATTGTCGCCGTGTTGTTGATGGTCTGCGGCGTGGGGCTCTTCGGTAGCTTCGCGGCGTACGTCAGCTCGCTGTTCGTCGAGGATCAGGGGGAATCGGAGTCTCGTCAGCACAAGGCAAACCGGCGCATGATGCGCCACATGATCGAGCAGGTGAGTGAGCTACAGGTCGAAATCGAGTCGCTTCGCCGAGAACTGCATGATCACCGGCGAGAATTGGCCGAACGCCATGTGCATGGCGAGTCCGACAACGGTAAAGAAAAGACGGGGGAGAGCCAGGGCGTCGATGATGAGGAGCCAGGGCGTGGATAGCGCTAAGCAATTAACCCGATGGTGAAATTGCATTGCGGGGAAAACATGAGGGTGCTAATGTGTATTTATCGAATGAAGATCTTCGATAGCAGTCGTTCGAGTCGCGTCTCAGACGTATCTCCTAGTAACACCCCGCCTCGCCCGCGCATCCCCCCTCTTGCGCGGGCTTTTTTTGCGCCCATTTCTGGAATTCGCCCGCTGCGCTGCTGGGCAGGTCGATCCACGTTAGCAGCTTTTTGCCAGACCCTCGCCGACGCGATGAATCCTTGGCGATCTTCAGCCAGTGCTGCGCTCCGTCTTCAGTATTTCAAGCTCCTGCAGTGCATCGATCAGGCCGGAAACGTCTTTCTGCACGCCGACGAAATAGGTGAGCTGGTCTTCGTCATCATATACCGGGGTGATCGACAGTTCGTTCCAGAACGTACTGCCATCCTTGCGGTAGTTGCGCAGGACCTCTCGGCACGATTTCCCCTCGCGCAGGGCAGCGCGAATCCGATCGATGGCCGGTTGGTCGCGATCGCCGTTCTGCAGGAAACGGCAATCCCGGTAGAGAATTTCGTCGATGCTGTAGCCGGTCAGCCGCTCGAAGCCTTCGTTGGCATAGATCAGAATGTTTTCGTCGCCTTCCTGTTCAGCTACCACGATGCCGTCATCAGAGGCATTGACGATGCGCTCCAATAGCGCCGGGCTGATCAGGGGTGGGCGTTTTTGGGTACTTGCCATCCTAGCCTCCAGGCTGGGCATTTCGACGGATTGTAGGGGCGATGCGTTGGATAATGATGCCACGGTGACACGGTATTACAACGCTTTACCCGCCGCTTGTCTCTTCCACCTCCGCCAGCGCGTGTGAGCTCAGAGCGGCTGCGACCGCAAGCGCGGCAAGCAGCAGCAACAGGCCGGCGCTACCCAGCCATTGTGCAAGCGCTCCCAGCATCAGTCCGACAGCCAGCATCAGGACGCCGGTGAAGGTATTGGAAAACGCCACGTAAAGGGCGCGCGTGTCGCTTTCCGACAGATCGATGACGTAGGTCTTGCGTCCCAGTCGGATGCCGGCATGGGCGATCATCAACAGGCCGTAAACGATGGCATAGGGCCACACGCTGGTGCGCACTGTTTCCGGCAGCCACGTGCAGGCGGCTCCGGCCAGACAACATGCTGCCGCACCGATGGCGCTGTTGCGCATGACGCGGCGACTGGAGCGGTCGGCCAGACGGCCCCAGACCGGCCCGGCGATCATGCTGGCGACACCGGAAGTGACGATCAAAATACCGAGGCTGGCCAGGTCGGTACCACTGTTCTGCTGGCCCAGGAGGGCCAGGTACGGCAATGCGAGCGCACTCGACAGCAGCAGTGCGCGGGAAAGGTTGAAATGCAGGAAGCGTCGATCATGGCGCATCAGCGAAAGTCCCTGCTTGACGCTCTCCCAGGCGTTGGCGCCGCCTTCAGTGGCCCCCGGAACTTCATGAATCGCGGCCGCGCATAGCGCATTAAAGATCCAGCCGAGGGCGGCGGCGAACAGCAGAACGGCCAGTGCCGCCTCTCCGGGATGATCTCCGAGCAGAAACAGGGTGACGCCGACGAGCAGCGTAAGCGCGCCGGCAGCACCGGCGCTCCAGCCCATCAGCTTACCTCGACGCTGTTTGGCGATGGTCTTACCGAGCACGTCCTTGGTCGCGACTGAAGAGAGCCCGCGGCCGAGCGACAATCCGGTCAAGGCGATCAGCACCAGCGCGCCGCCCCAGCTGCCATGGCCGAACAGCGCCAGTAGACCGAGGATTGCGGCGGCAATGGCCTGAGCGATACCGCCTGCGACCCATACCCACTTGCGAACGGGGCGTAGTCGAATGTAGCCAGCGATCAGCAATTGCGGTAGCAGGGCACCGGCCTCGCGAAGCGGCACGAGTAAGCCGACCATCCATACCGGAGCGCCGATCACGCCCATCAGCCACGGCAGGATCAAACGCGCATTGGAGAGTTCGTCGGCGAGCTTGTTGCCGAGAGCGGCAAGCAGATGACGGAAAAAGTTGCCGGGCTGTTGCTGGCAGGCATCCTCGGAGATATCGCGACACAAGCGGCTGTCTTCGTCGCCGGTGACACGCTCGAAGAGACCGGTAAGGCTAGCGTCCTTGGCTGGCATAAAAAACGTTCCCTGTTTGCCTGGCGATTCCCGTTCGGACATGGCCCATTGGCACGGAGTTGTGGGGCAGGCTGGAGCGGGAGCGAACCCAATCATTTTCGCCGCGACTGGCTTGAGTTACCTCGTACCGCCGTCGCATCATGCGATCAGTTGCATCCAAGGAGAGCCCATGGCCCGCATCCGAATTCACTATTGTACTCAATGCCAGTGGCTGCTGCGTGCCGGCTGGTATGCACAGGAGCTGCTGCAGACCTTCGGCGAAGACCTCGAGCAGGTCGCGCTGGCGCCCAGCCACGGCGGGCACTTCGAGGTGCTTTACGACGACGAGACGCTATGGGAGCGCAAGCGCGATGGTGGTTTTCCCGATATCAAGGATCTCAAACGCCGCGTTCGCGATCGTCTCGACCCCGAACGCGACCTGGGACATACCGATCGCGCATAGTTTTAGGCGATCAGGTCGTGAGCGACGAAACGATTACCACCATCGTTTGCGTTTGAGCAACCACATGACCCAGCCGCCGATAACCGCCATGAGCACCAGAAAAATCAGGAAACCGTGAGGACTATCGGCGCCGGGAATACCGCCGACGTTGACGCCCAACAGGCCGGTCAGAAAGCTCAATGGCAGGAACACGGTGGTGACGATGGCCAGCATGTACATGCGCTGGTTGAGTCTTTCATTGTGTTCGTTGACGAGTTGTTCCTGCAGAATCAGGGCCCGCTCCTGCATGGCGTGAAAGTCTTCCACGTATCGGGATAGCTGGTTGGCACTCTCTCGAATCGAGACTTTGGTGTCTCCATCGAGCCAGTCGGGGCCTTGGGCCAACTGGTCCAGGCAATCTCGTTGCGGCCCCATGAAACGTCTCAGTGTGATCAGCGAACGCCGCAGCCGAGACAAGTCGTCGGGATCGACTTCGCGATCACTCAGTTGATCCTCCTCGAGTTCGCCCAGCCGATCGTCGATCTGGTGGGAAATATCACCGACCTTGTCCACCAGAGCTTCGGTCAGCCAGGCCAGCAGGTCCGGAATCGACAGCGCGCCATTGCCGCTATCGATCTTCTCGCGGACGTCGCTGACCGATCTCAATGGCCGGCGGCGAAGCGTGATCAATCGAGTGGGGGCGATCCAAAGGCGTAACGAAATGAGGTCCTCCGGTGCGGCGCCAGGGTTCAGGTTGATACCGCGCAGAGAGCTGACGGCACCTTCGCCGAATTTGGCCACTCGAGGCCGCGTGTCCTCTTCGAGCAGGGCTTCGACCACTGCCTCGTCGAGCCCGGCAATCTCTTCGAGATAGGTATGGACATCGTCGTGGCGAAAATCGAGATGCATCCATAGTGGGCGTTCGGGGTCGGCCCAGGCTTCTCGCAGCTGGCGTATGCTGAGAAGTTTGCCGCCGCCCCGGCCATTCAATTCATACGCGGCGACCAGCGCCGTTTCATTTTCCATCGTCAGCCTCCTTGCCGAGTCGTCTTGCGAGCCTTTTCAAGGTGTTGACGATAGCATGTCAGCCAGGACCAAGTGGCGACATGCTAACAATTACGCCAACCGCAAGGCCGTTATTCCTCGGCGCTCGCGGGCGATGTCAGCAAGGGTTTCAGTTTCGGCCATACGTTGTCGAGAATGATCGGCTGCGCCTCGGCGGTGGGATGAATGCCATCGCTTTGAAGCATGTTCTCCAGATCGACATTCTGGAGCAGGAATGGCAATAACGGCACCTGATACTCACTGGCCAATTGCGTAAAGACGCCGCGGAACGCGTCGCTGTAGGCGGGGCCGTAGTTGGGCGGGACTTCGATGCCCAGCAGCAGGACCTCGGCTCCTCGTTGTTGACTACGTTCGATCATCTTCGCCAGATTGACCTGCATCTGCTGTGGGGACAGGCCACGTAAACCATCGTTGCCGCCGAGCTCCAGCAGAACGATGTCGGGGTGGTATTGTCCGAGCATGTCGAGTAGTCGAGCCGAACCACCGGAAGTCGTCTCTCCGCTGATGCTGGCGTTGACGACGTCATGCTCATCGCCCAATCGCTGTTTCAGCAGGTTGACCCAACCCGCTTGTGGGTCGATGCCGTAAGCTGCGCTCAGGCTATCACCCATGACCAGTATGGTATCGGCACGAGCCGTGCTCGGGGCCAGCGCAAGCACGGAAAGGCCCACCAACAGCGCGCCACCTGCACAGCGCCTTGCCAGTCTGGCGACAGGCCTTTTGATGTCCAGCACAGGGAAACCACGCACCATGTCTTACTCCTCGAACGATCAGCAAACGCGGATTTTATATGCCAACGAACTCGGCAAACGAGTGACAAGCGGCGAACGAGAACTGGTTATTCTCGAATCGCTGGCGTTGGACGTTGATCGCGGTGAGAGTGTCGCCATCGTGGGAAGTTCCGGGGCCGGCAAGTCGACGCTGTTGGGCTTGTTGGCCGGGCTGGATGCTCCCAGTTCGGGTGAACTCGAGATGTTCGGTCAGTCGTTGAGCACTCTCGACGAAGATGGCCGCGCCGCGCTGCGCGCGGGGCGCGTCGGCTTCGTTTTTCAGAACTTCCAGTTATTACCCACTCTCACCGCAATCGAAAACGTTATGTTGCCGTTGGAACTGTCCCCACGGCAAGACGTTGCGGGCAAAAGTCGCCAATGTCTGGAGCGGGTCGGTCTGGGAGCACGCCTGGATCACCTGCCGAAGCAACTTTCCGGCGGCGAACAGCAGCGGGTGGCGGTGGCCCGGGCATTCGTGACCGAGCCCGACCTGGTCTTCGCCGACGAGCCCACCGGCAATCTCGACGAAGCGACGGGCAAGCGCATCATCGACCTGTTGTTCGACCTCAATCGCGAGTCCGGGACGACGTTGATTCTGGTCACGCATGACATGTCGCTTGCCAGGCGGTGCGATCGCTGTCTCAAGCTCGAGGGTGGCGCCCTGCACGAGGTCGTGCAGCGTCAGGGAGTCGAAGCATGAATCTGATCGCGCTCTCGCTCAAGGGCCTCAGGCGGGATCTGCGAGCATCCGACGTGCGCGCGCTGTTCATGGCATTGGCGCTGGCCGTGGCCGCGACCACCATGATCGGTTTCTTTCTCGATCGGCTCGACCGTGGCCTGACTCGCCAGGCGGGTCAGTTGCTCGGCGGTGATCTGGTGCTCGAACAGGGCCAGGCTTTCGACGATGGCCTGCGCCAGGAACTACGCCAGGCCGGCCTGACATTGAGCGATCAGGTTGATCTGGTGTCGATGGTCAGCCAGGGAGACGCTTTCCAGCCGGCGGGGCTGAAAGTCGTCGATGATCACTATCCGCTTTATGGTCAGGTGCGCGTGGATCGCGGCGATGGCATCGAGGGCCTCGCGCACGGTCCGCCGCCGGGCAGTGCCTGGATCGCGCCGCGACTGGCCCAGCTGCTGGGTGCCGAAATCGGAGATAGCGTCCAGGTCGGCTCGCTCGCGCTGACCATCACTGGCCTGATCGATCGCGAACCCGATCAGCAGGCCGGCTTTGCCGGTCTGACGCCGCGCATCATGCTCAATGTCCAGGACCTCGACGCTACAGGATTGGTCAGGCCGGGCTCACGCATCGAATATGAGCTGCTCGCCGCCGGATCGCCGGCCGCCATCGATAGTCTCGATAGCCGGCTCGATGCGCTGCGCGAGGCCGGTGTCGAGATTCGCGATGTGCGCGTGGACCGCCCCAGCCTGGGCCGCTCGCTGGATCGGGCTCAGAAATACCTGAGCCTGGCCGGGCTGGCAGCGGTGCTGCTGGCTGGGGTCGCCGTCGCCATGGCGACACGGCGTTATGTCGATCGGCACCTGGACACGGCCGCGCTATTGCGCTGTTTCGGCGCTTCGCAGCGGCAGTTGGGTCAGCTGTTCGCCTGGCAGTTGGCGTGGCTCGGGTTGGCGGCGGCTATTGTCGGCGCGCTACTGGGGCTCGCCGGTCAGGCGGTACTGCTTTCGCTGTTGACCCGTTTTCTGCCACTGGAACTGCCGGCGCCCGGTGGGATGCCGTGGCTGATGGGTGTGCTGACCGCGTTGGCGGTGCTGGTGGGTTTTGCCGGCCCGACGCTGTTGCGGCTCAAGCGCGTCAGCGCGCTCAAGGTGCTTCGCCGGGAGCTTGATCCGATTCCGGCGTCCGGATGGCTGGTGGTGGCGTTTGCCAGTCTCGTGTTCGGCGCGCTGCTGTGGCTCTATTCCGGCGACCTGGTGTTGTCGGCAGGTCTCCTGCTGGGCGGTCTGGTGGCGCTGATCGTGCTGTGGGGCATCGGACAGTTGCTGCTGAACCTGCTATTGGCGGTGTTGGCACGCCTGCCTCAGCGAGGCCTGAGCAGCCGCGCCTGGCAGCTCGGCGGTCGCCAGCTGGCGCGACGACGTCAGGCAAGCCTGGGTCAGTTGCTGGCGTTCTCGCTCACCTTCGCGGCGATGGCAATCATCGCGCTGGTACGGGGTGATCTATTGACCACTTGGCAGGCTCAGTTGCCAACGGATACGCCCAACTACTTCGCGATCAATATTCAGCCGCAGGAGCGTGACGGTGTCGAATCGCTGATCGACAGCGCCGCCGACAGCGGTAGCGGTCTCTATCCCATGGTTAGGGGCCGGCTGACCGCCATCGATGGCGAGCCTCCCAGGCAGCAAGTGCCCGCGGATCACCAGACCGACGGCGCGCTGCGGCGTGATCTCAACCTGACCTGGCGTGCGGCCCTGCCCGAGGGCAATCGAATCACCGCCGGCGAATGGTTCGATGCCGGTACCGATACGGCGAGTGACGGGGCGGTACCGATATCGGTCGAGGAAGAACTGGCGGGGCGACTCGGACTCTCGCTGGGTGACGAGCTGACGTTCACCATCGGCAGCGACAGCATTACGGGACGGATCACCAGTTTGCGTCATCTCGACTGGGAAAGCTTTCAACCCAATTTCTTCATCATCTTCCCGCCGGGCGCGTTGGATGACTTCGGCCACAGCTATATCACCTCCTTCCATCTCGCCGAAGGCGATAACGACATGCTGGCTACAATGGTGCAGCGGTATCCGGGCGTGTCGGTACTCAATGTCGAGGCGTTGCTGGAGCAGGTCCGCGGCATTCTCGGCCAGGTCACGCGAGCCATCGAGTTCGTGCTCGGTTTCGTGCTGCTGGCGGGGATCAGCGTGCTTTACGCGGCCCTCACCGCCAGCCGTCCGGCGCGGGCCCACGAGGGAGCGTTACTGCGAGTGTTCGGTGCCGGCAATCGCACGTTGGCGCGCATGCAGTGGGCCGAATTTGCGCTGCTCGGTTTTGCCAGCGGGCTGCTGGGCGCGGCGTTGGCCGAGACAGCCGCGCTGGGCATTTATGGTTGGCTGGGGCTGGAACCCCGAATGCACTGGCTGATGTTGATCGTGATGCCGGTTCTGGGCGCTGGGGTCGTCGGCGGCATCGGCTTTCTGCTGTCGCGGGGCACGCGGCGGCAGGCACCGATGGAGAGTCTGCGACTGTTGGGAGAGACCTGAAGAAGCGTTGAATAATTGTCTGCGCGAACTCGGCGTCCCCGGAGAATCACTGTGTTGTGCGGTGCCGGGGTGCCGGTCCGATCGGAATCCTCACCTACACCCCATAGGCTCGGGTTCCTGTGCTCCGTACGCCTTGTGCTTCATCCCGCTCGCCGATTTATTCAGCACGTCTTTGACGATCGCAAACGAGGGCGAGAAATCCTGGAGGCGGCGGCCGTAAGATAGCCGATGCCGTCCTCGAGTACGTTTTACCGATGCTAAAGCCAACGTGAGAAATTATGCGTCTGTGCATGACGGACTTTCATAGGAAAGGCTGTTAGCGCTGGGTTATGATTGCGGCCCACGAAGTCTGGACCTGTGTCGTCAGCGGCGGTGTAAATGTTGGCGCCAGGTCGAACCCTCCCCGAGCCGAGGATACCCGTCGATGTTCACCCGAGAGATGCAGGTTGCCGGATTCGATGATGCCCTTTGGGACGCGATGCAGCAGGAAGTCGCGCGCCAGGAAGCCCACATCGAGCTGATCGCTTCCGAGAACTACGCTAGCCCGCGCGTGATGCAGGCCCAGGGCACGCAGCTGACCAACAAGTACGCGGAAGGCTATCCCGGCAAGCGATACTACGGTGGCTGCGAGCATGTCGACGTGGTCGAGCAAATGGCGATCGATTATGCCAAGGAGCTGTTCGGCGCAACCTATGCCAACGTTCAGCCGCATTCCGGTTCCCAGGCCAACGGTGCCGTGTTCCAGGCGCTGGTCAAGCCGGGCGACACCGTGCTGGGCATGAGTCTGGATGCCGGTGGGCACCTGACCCACGGCGCCAAGCCGAGCTTCTCGGGCAAGCACTACAACGCAATCCAGTACGGCATCGACGACAGCGGCCGGATCGACTACGCCGAAGTGGCCAAGCTGGCGCGTGAACATCAGCCGAAGATGATCATTGCCGGCTTTTCCGCCTACTCGCAGATCATCGACTGGGCCAAGTTCCGCGAAATCGCCGATGAAGTGGGCGCCTACCTGCTGGTCGACATGGCGCATATCGCGGGTCTTGTCGCGGCCGGTCTCTATCCCAGCCCGATGCCGCACGCTCACGTTGTCACCACCACGACGCACAAGACGCTGCGGGGTCCGCGTGGCGGTCTGATCCTGTCCGCCGAGAATGACGCCGATATCGAGAAGAAGCTGCAATCGGCGGTGTTTCCCGGTGGTCAGGGCGGCCCGTTGATGCATGTCATCGCCGCCAAGGCGATCTGCTTCAAGGAGGCGATGGATCCCGAGTTCAAGACCTACCAGCAGCAGGTGATCAAGAACGCTCAGACAATGGCCGGCGTATTCATCGAGCGCGGGTACGAGGTCGTCTCCGGCGGTACCGAAGACCATCTGTTCCTGCTGTCGCTGGTCAAGCAGGGGCTGACGGGCAAGGACGCCGATGCTGCGCTGGGTCGCGCCCACATCACCGTCAACAAGAACGCCGTGCCTGGGGATCCGCAGAGTCCATTCGTGACTTCCGGTCTACGTATCGGCACGCCGGCGGTGACCACCCGCGGTTTTGGTGAAGCCGAATGCCGCGATCTGGCTGGCTGGATCTGCGATATTCTCGACGCCATGCAGCAGGGCGACTCCAGTCAAGTGGAAGGTGAGGTCAAGGCCAAGGTCGAGACCGTCTGCGCTCGGCTGCCGGTTTATCGCTGAGCCTGCCAGACCGGTCGATAGCTCTGAAACGCGTTGGCCGTTGAAATCGTCGGTCTTGAAAGTCGATGTTGTCGAGAGCTGACAATGGCAAGATCATGGCGCCCCTCTCCGGAGGGGCGTCATCGTTTCCGACCCAGGGTAATCCGGACCTTTGACCATGGTCTAAAGGCAGCCGCAGGAAACTTGCTAGAAGCTATGTCGGACATAAGCGTCAGTGAGTTGAACATCGCGATGCCAACAGAACCGTCAATGACCGATGCCGTCGCCCCCCGCAGCGATATCGCCGAGGCGCTCGCCGAAGCCGTGTTCAGCGGCCGCTACGCGATCGGCGACACCATTCCGCGAGAAGTCGATCTTTGCGAGCGCTTCGGCGTGAGTCGAAGCACAGTACGCAGCGCGCTGCAGAAGCTGGTCAATGCCGGTTTACTGGTACGTGTCTCCGGTCAGGGTACACGAGTCTGCGAGCTCTCGGCCTGGCATCTTCTCGACCCACAGGTCAGCGCCTGGATGGCACGATACGCGCAGCCCAACCCCCATCTGCAGCGTGAAGTCTTCGCCTTTCGGGTGGGCGTCGAACCCTTCGTGGCAAGCCTGGCCGCGACTCATGCGACCGCTTCGGATCTGCTGGCCATCGAGACCGCCTACGAGGGCATGCTTCGCACGCTCGAACGGGAGGATCTGCATTGGCAGGGTTTGAGCTACAACGCTTACGACGTGGCGTTTCACGAGGCCATCTTTGCCGCTTCACACAATTTGATCTGGGCACAGATCAGCCATGTGCTCAAACCGGCCATCGCGCTGATCGTCGAGCGTTCCAACCAGAGTGCTACGCTGCATAGCGCCAAGGATCTCGACGACAGCATGGCGCGTCACTATCGAGTCATGGAGGCGATCCGTTTGCGCCAGCCGGAGGAGGCTGCGAAGGCGGCGCTAGCGGTGCTCAAACGCACCGGTCGTGACCTCGGAATGGAAGATCTGGTCGAGAATCCGCCATCGATCGTCGTTCCGCCCCCGATGGGAGAACGATGATGCGGGTGACTCGATGGTGACGGTAGCCCGGCGCGCCCGTGACCGCGTTGGGAGCATTGAAGGCAGCCGTTTTGAACTGAGCTTACCGAGCTGAGCTGGTCGAACTGAATCGACCGAACTGAATCGACAGAATTGACTGAAGAGAACAGGTGAACCATGAAGATTACCCGCTTGAAGACTTGGCAGGTCCCGCCGCGCTGGCTGTTTTTGAAGATCGAGACCGATGAAGGCTGCTATGGCTGGGGCGAGCCGGTAGTCGAAGGTCGCGCGGCCACCGTCGAGGCGGCGGTACATGAGCTCGCGGATTATCTGATCGGCCAGGATCCGCATCGCATCGAGCACCTTTGGAACATCATGTACCGCGCCGGTTTCTATCGCGGCGGCCCGATCCTGATGAGCGCCATTGCCGGTATCGATCAGGCGCTTTGGGATCTCAAGGGGCGCGACTTAGGGGTTCCCGTGCATCAACTGCTGGGCGGCGCCTGTCGCGACAAGATGCGCATGTATGCCTGGACCGGCGGTGACAAGCCCGCGGACGTTGGCGCCGGTGCCAAGTCGCTGGTCGACAAGGGCTTCACCGCGTTCAAGATGAACGGCACCGCCGAGATGGCGATCGTCGATTCTCATGCCAAGGTGGATGAGGCCGTGGCGCGTGTCGCCGAAGCCCGCGATGCGGTAGGGCCGGATGTCGGCATCGGCATCGACTTCCATGGCCGCGTGCATCGGCCGATGGCCAAGGCACTGCTACGTGAGCTGGAGCCGTATCATCCGATGTTCGTCGAAGAGCCGGTGCTGCCGGAGCATCTGCCGAGTCTCAAGCATATCGCCGGCGGACTGAGCTATCCCATTGCCACAGGCGAGCGGCTGCATACGCGCTATCAGTTCCGCGATCTGCTGGTCGAGGGCATGGTCGATATCGTGCAGCCCGATCTCTCTCACTGCGGCGGCATCAGCGAGGGGATGAAGATCGCCACGTTGGCGTCGTGCTTCGATGTGGCGCTGGCACCGCATTGCCCGTTGGGGCCGTTGACGCTGGCCGCCTCTCTGCACGTGGATGCGGTCAATCACAACGCCTTCATCCAGGAGCAGAGCATGGGCATCCACTACAATCGGGACAATGACGTGCTCGATTACCTGGTGGACAAGAACGCGCTGGCGATCGAAGACGGCTTCTGCGCGATTCCGCAGGGGCCAGGCCTGGGTGTCGAGATCGACGAAGCTTTCGTCGAGGAGCGCGCCAAGGTCGGGCACCGCTGGCGCAACCCCGTCTGGACCCATGAAGATGGTTCCGTCGCGGAATGGTAATTTCTGGCGCTCTGCTGTCTGTGCTCGATCATGCGTCTTGAGACCGGCCGAAACGAGGAGAGAGAAATGAACGAGACACGTAAGTTCGCACTGGAAACGGCGCTGCGCGAGCGCCCGCTGGTGGCGATTCTGCGCGGCATCACGCCGGAAGAGATCGATGCCGTGTTCGATGCGCTGGTGGGCGCCGGTTTCAAGCTGATCGAGATTCCGCTCAACTCGCCGCGGGCCTGGGACAGCATCGCAGCGATTGCCAAGCGCTGCCCGGATGACGTGGTGATCGGGGCCGGCACGGTGCTGGATCCGGCGCATGCCGAGCGTCTGGCGGGGCTCGATGCGCCGCTGTTGATCACCCCCAATACCGACCCGGAGGTGATTCGGGCTGGCGTCGACCATGGCCTGGCGCCGATGATCGGCTGCATGACGCCGAGCGAGGCATTGGCGGCGGCCAGAGCGGGCGCGACGGCACTCAAGCTGTTCCCGGCGGCCCGTCTGGGTACCGGCTACTTCAAGGACATCAGCGCGATCCTGCCCAAGGGGCTGCCGGTTCTGGCGGTCGGCGGTATCGACCAGAGCAACATGAGCGAGTGGCACGCCCATGGTATTGCCGGTTTCGGTTTTGGCAGCAATCTTTACAAGCCGGGGCGCAAGGCAGAGCAAGTCGGCGAGATCGCTGTCGAACTGGTCGCCGAATGGCGTCGCCTGCGCGAAGTCGCCGACCAGTCGGAACAGCTCGAACGCGAGGCCGATGCATGAGCAGTGACGTGCCACAACGCCTGATCGTCATCGACTGGGGCACCAGCAACTTTCGTGCATTCCTGGTCGACATGGTGAGTAACGAGGTGCTCGATAGCCGCCGTTCGGCCTCCGGCCTGCGCGCGTTGAGCCAGAGCGAATTTCCGCATTACTGTGCGTCGCAAACCGACGACTGGCGGGAGAGCGGTGGCGCGGCTTCGGACGCTAAAAAAGTCCCGATCTATCTCGCTGGCATGGTGGGCTCGGCGCGGGGCTGGCACGAGGCGCCGCAACTCGAGTTACCGGTAACGGTTGCCGATCTCGCGGATAACGTCGTCGCGGCACCTGGGCTCGACAACGTCTGGATCGTGCCGGGGGTCAAGCAGGTGACGCCCGAACACGTCGATGTGATGCGCGGCGAAGAGGTCCAGGCGTTCGGTGCGCTGGCGCTGGCGGGCATCGATAGCGGCGATTGCTGCCTGCCGGGCACCCACAGCAAGTGGGCCCGCCTTGACGCTGGCCGCATGACCGAATTCACCACGCTGATGACGGGCGAGCTCTACCATGCCGCGCGTTTCCATACCCTGCCGGGAGAGCCGGCTCGCGACGATGCGTCGTTCGACGAGGCCGCGTTCCGGTTGGGCGTTTCCCGGGCCGGTTGTCCGGGGGGCGTGATGCACGCGCTTTTCGAGGCGCGCAGCCGGCATCTCTACGCAGGGCTCAAGGCGGAGCAGGTGGGCAGTTTCCTTTCCGGCGTACTGATCGGCGAGGAGGTGCGCGCCATGCGCCACGCCCGCCCCGGACTCGATACGGTGCGCTTGATTGGCGCTGACACGTTGCGAGAGAGCTACACCATCGCTCTGGAAGCCGCTGGCATTCGCGTGGAGGCGATCGACAGTGATCGGGCCTCGCTTGCCGGCGTTGCTGCGATCGCGGTACGACACGCCCGGCCATAAAGGGGCATGCGCTCGCGATAACGCACCATGAAGGCGCATCGCCATGCGTTTCGACGACACAATATCGTTGACGACGGCCCGAGTTTTTCTCGAATACCTCGGGCCGTCGTGTTTGGCATGATCCGTGCTACCTTCATCTATACGATTGCCGACAGGCGTTCGTTCATGCACGACGTGACGAGGTGAAGCGATGTGGGTGATGCGATGACACAGCCGGCCTTGAACAAACCACCCTTGTTGGTATTTACCGATCTCGATGGATCGCTGCTGGATCACGATACCTACGATTGGCAGCCTGCATCAGCCTGGCTTTCGCGACTCGAAGCGCAGGCGATTCCGGTCATTCCTACCACCAGCAAGACCCGCAGCGAGCTGCTTGCCTTGCGCAAGGAACTGCACCTGGAGCACACACCCTTCATTGCCGAAAACGGTGCCGTCATCGGCTTGCCGCCCTCCTGGCAGCACGCGCGGCTGGACCGTGATCCGGCTTCGCCGGATGGCCTGGTGGTCAAGACCCCCAGCATGGATGTGGACTACATTCGGCGGCGTCTGGACGTGGTGCGCGAACGTCACGGCCTGCGCTTCCGCCGCATGGGCGAGATGGATATCGCCGAGGTACGTGAGTTGACCGGGCTCAGCGAGTCCGGTGCCGAACAGGCCATGATTCGGGAGGGCAGCGAGCCGCTGGTGTGGGAGGACGACGACACCAGACTGCAGACATTGCATGAGACGTTGCAGGTCGATGGCCTGCGACTGACCCTCGGTGGTCGCTTCTGGCATGTGATGGGCGCGGTCGACAAGGGCCAGGCATCGGACTGGTTGGTGGCTCGATTCGAGGCGTTGCGTGGCTGTCGCCCGCAGACGATCGGGCTGGGGGACGGGCCCAACGATCTGACGTTGCTGGCTGCCACCGACATGGCGGTCGTCATCGCCGCGAAACATGGCCAACCGATGCCGCTGGAGAGCTCGCGGGTCTACCGAACCAAAGCACTGGGGCCTGCCGGTTGGTCGGAAGGGATGTCGCATTGGTTAATCCGCGAACTGGGATGGGACGCGAACGCATCGTCCTGAGAGGGATGACGTCGGAATGGATGAGGTTGAACGGATGAGATTGATCGGCTGAGGTCGAACGGATAGTCCCGATAACAGGCGTCAAGGACCGACGCCAGATGACAATATGACGAGGACGCTTCATGAGTGACTTTTATCAGAACGGTATCGTTACCAATTTCCACAATCTCACGCGTCGCTCGGTGGAAGCGCTGGAGAACGATCTCAAGCAGTTCTCTCGCAGCCGGCCGATGGGGCTGATTCTGCCGTCTCTGTACTCCGAGCTGGAGGGGCCGGCGCTCTCGCATATCGTCGACGAGCTGTGCAAGGTGCCGTATCTCAGCGAGATCGTCATTGGCCTGGATCGCGCCGATCGCGAGCAGTTTCTCAAGGCTCGCGAATTCTTTTCCCGCTTGCCGCAGCATCATCGAATCCTTTGGAACGACGGCCCGCGTCTTCAGGCTCTGCAGCAGGAGCTGGCGAAGGAAAACCTGGCACCGCTCGAGCCGGGCAAGGGCTGCAACGTCTGGTACTGTTCGGGTTACGTGCGCGCGTCCGGCAAGGCCGAGGCGATCGCGCTGCACGATTGCGATATCGTCACCTACGACCGTGGTCTGCTGGCCAGGCTGATCTATCCGGTAGCCAATCCGCGCTTCCACTACGAATTCTGCAAGGGTTACTACTCGCGCATCGCGTCCGGCAAGCTCAATGGGCGGGTCGCAAGATTGATGGTTACGCCACTGATCCGCGCCTTCAAGATGATCTACGGTCCGTTGCCGTACCTCGACTATCTCGACAGCTTCCGCTATCCGCTTTCCGGCGAGTTCTCGATGCGTGCCGACGTGCTCGACGGCATCCGTATTCCCAGCGACTGGGGGCTGGAGATCGGCGTACTTTCCGAAGTTCATCGTAATTTTTCGACCAAACGGCTGTGCCAGGTCGATATCGCCGATGCCTACGATCACAAGCATCAGCCGGTATCGGAGGACGACCCCTCGGGTGGCTTGAATCGCATGAGCATGGATATCGCCAAGGCGATGTATCGCAAGCTCGCGACGCTCGGGGTGGAAATGAGCGTCGAAAGCTTCCGCACCGTCAAGGCGACCTACTATCGCGTGGCGCTCGACTTGATCGAAGCCTACGACCACGATGCTGCAATGAACGGTCTCAAGCTGGATCGTCACAGCGAGGAAGCGGCGGTGGAACTCTTTGCCGACAACATCATGCAGGCCGGTGCGGCATTTTTCGAATCGCCCCGCGACAAGCCGTTCATTCCAAGCTGGAACCGGGTTCAGGCGGCGATTCCGGATCTGCAGGATCGACTCTACGAAGCCGTGGAGCTGGATAACAGCGGTGACGTGTGACACTTCGGAGGGTGAGTGCCAACCGTGCTTCGGCGCGGTTTTCCATGGATGTAGCACGCCCACCCGCATGCCGATCACTTCTCGGTCGCCGGCTGCCTGAGCCGGAGGGAATCGGCGAGCGCTACCTGAAAAGTCTACCCGATGCCTTGGGAGGCGCTGTCTGGGAGTCGCGCGGGTGCCGCGTTCACGTTGGAATAGCACGGTTTCGTGGCACAGTCGCTGTAAAGACACTACGTTGGTAGTAGAGCCGTCGTCGAACGGCGCCCACGCGGACACGAAGTCGATCTTTCGCATCGGGTAAAAAACAGAATGACGCAGGGCTCACGTCTGATCCTTCGCAAGAGGAGAAGTACTGTGCCTATCGCTACCGACCGACGCCATCGTCACGTGATCAGCGGTTTCGGCAGCCTGATCGTGCTGTCATTGATGACACTCAAGCCCGCAGCGGCAGACTGGGTCCAGTACAGGACCTCGGCAGACCGCAACGCCAACCTCGACACTCAACTCGATGCGCCAACGGATCGCGTTACTGAACTCGATACGGCCGAGGAAGTTCGCGCCACGCCGACCGTTTTTGCTGGCGACCTGCTGATTGGCAATCATGGCAGTGGCATGCTCCAGCGAATCGATCCCGCCAGTCACGAGACGCGCTGGCGCCTCCGTGCGCCAAACTGGATTCACTCGGAAATCGTCTGGCAGGGCGGGGTTGGCGTGGTCGGTTACGGTAACCGTTTCTTCGGGTCACCCATGCCGGGCAACGTTGCCAACGACACGCGCGGCACCGGGGAGAGCGGCCTGTTGGCAATCGACCTCGAGAGCGGCCAGCCGCGCTGGCAGTACCGCTCGAGCGGCGAAATGATGCCGACGCCGGTGCTCCATGCCGGAGAGGTCTATGCCGCCAGCGGGGATCGCGCCATCCATGTTCTGTCATTGGAGGATGGCCGGCAGACCGGGCTGATCAAGCTGGGCTCCTTCGTCAGCATGTCCTCGCCGGCGTTGGATGATCAGGGGCAGTTGTTCCTGGGCGGCGCCAAACCCTATCGCTTCTTTCGGGTCGATCCCGCGACCCGTTCGATCGTCTGGATGGCAGAGTTTCCCGACGTGGTCTCGGGTCTCGATGACGTGTCTCCGGCGGTCGATGGCGATCTCGTCGTGACCACCGCGGTCTTGCCGGTAACGGCCGAGCGTTTCGAACATCGTCTGTTTGTCCTCGATACGCAGACCGGCGAGAGGCGCTGGGAGGCGTCGCTGGGTGAAGGCGGGCCGGTTGCGAACAATCAGTCCGGCGCCCCGACGATTGCCGAGGGGCGAGTCGTTGTCGGTAGTCCCACCAGCAATACGCTACAGGCGTTCGATCTCCACACCGGTGAGCGTCTATGGCGCGTCGACAGCGGCCCGGTCAAGGCCGCTCCCGTCATCGAGGCCGGTAAAGTCTATGCCACGACTGGCGCGGGCGAGCTCATGGTCGTCGATCTGATCAGTGGTCGTGAGATTCGCCGGCTGGCACTCAGCGATGAGCCACTGGCACCAGCTGGTCCCGTTCGCGTTGGCCAACATCTGGTCATTCCGGCGCAGGATGGGCACGTCTATCTGGTGCCGTTGGCACTGTTGCAATAAAAGCCGACCACGAAAGATGGCGTTGGACGATGCGCTCGCCGGCGTCAGTGCCTCAGCCAACCGTAGCAGGCAATACCGAGCATGGTCATGGCGAACGAGCCGACGACGTGCATCAAGGTGCCGGTGAGCGCCCAAGCCCAGCGGCCGTTCTGGATGGCGTTGACCATTTCCGCTGAAAAGGTTGAGAACGTCGTCAGGGCGCCCAGCAGGCCGGTGATCGCGAATAGCTTCCACTCCACGCTGAGCGAGGAATCCTGGAAGAAGCTGAGCGCAATGCCGATCAGCCAGGCCCCTGTCAGGTTGGCGATCAGCGTGCCGGGAGGAATGTGCAAAAAGTAGCCGTTGTACTGGGCACCAAGCCACCAGCGAAGATTGGCGCCGATCGCGGCGCCGGCGCTGATGGCCAGAATGGGGATCCACATGCTGTTGAATTCCTCGTCAGAAGCTCATTAACGGAGCGGCGTCCCGCAGGCGAGGAGTGCTGTCTGAACCGACGCCTGCGCAGAACGCACCTCGGGTGCGTTGGCAGGCATCATCAGCGCGGGGCGGTTTGCCGTGGTGCCAGGCGCGCCGCGGCGGGAGGAATGCCATCTCCCGCCGCTACTCTAGTTAGCCATGGGCTTGGCGGCAAGAGCGATCTCAAGGCAAGAGAGATCGCCACTGCTTTGAGGATTGCACCGCCGCGCAGGATCACAGGTTGTCAGGGTTGCACCAGCCACAGGCTGCGATAGGGGCGCAGGATGTCCCGTTCGTCGGGGTGCGGGCTCCAGCTCTTGCCGTCCTTGAGCACGTCGTACCATTCGCCATCGTTCAATTCGTCGATCTCCAACGGCTGACGTGTATCGCTAATGTTGTAGATCGCCAGCAGACGACGGCCATTGGCCAGTGGACCGCGTTCGATGGCGAAGATGCCCGGGGGCGTATCGAGCACGCGCTGCGACGCCTCGGGATGGAAACAGGGCTCGCTGGCGCGAATGTTGAGCCGCCTTTTCAGCGAGGTGAATGCCTCGCGAGTCGGCGTGCTGCGGCTGTCGATGAGTTCATCCAGCTCTTCCTTGGGCCAGCGGCGGCGATTGATCGAACGCAACTTGCCGCTGCGCTCGACGCCACCATGGTCGTTGAGCGTCGCGGTCAGGGTGTGGAAGTAGACCCCGGGGATGCCCTGCAGCGCCAGCATCAGGTTCTGACTGCACAGGAAACGTTCGACTTGCCAGGCATCGGCACCCCGTCGCGTGCCCTTTAGCGCGTCGTAATAGGTGATGTTGATCTCGTAGGGGGAGTCACTGCCATCGGCGTTGGTCTTCATGCTGACGTAACCGCCAAAGCGGTGCATCAACTCGAGCATGACTTCGACCTCGTGGGGCGGTAGCAGGCCTTCGAGCGCTCTGACCCCGATCCCATCGTGACTGGCAGTGAAGTTGAAGTAGGTGCAGCCCGGCGGCAGCGCCGGCAGGCTTCGAGCCCATTCACTCAAGATGGTGGCGTCGCCGCTGGTCAGGGTATGCACCAGCAGTGGCGGGAGCGTGAACTGATAGATCATGTGCGCTTCGTCGGGCGCCGACTGAGGCGCGTCGGTGTGATCCGAAGCCGAGTGTTCGACCTCCGGGGGTTCGCTACCTTGACGTTCCACATCGGGACGTGGAAGACCCAGCCGTTCCAGACCAAAGTAGCTCATGTTCTCGTTGTGCGGCACGTTGGTCTCGGTGATCAGCAGTGTACCCGGGGCCATGAAATCCAGAATGGCCCGCAGCAAACGCACGATGGCGTGTGTCTGAGGCAGGTGAACGCAGGAGGTGTCGACTTCCTTCCACAGATAGGTGATGGCATCCAGCCGAATGAGGCGCGCGCCCTGCTGTACGTAGTAGAGCAGGATGCCGATGAATTCGAGCAATACATCGGGATTGGCGAAATTGAGGTCGATCTGGTCTTCGGAGAACGTCGCCCATAGATGCCGAGTACCTCGGCGAGTCGATACCGGCACCAGCAGCGGCGAGTTGCGTGGCCGGGTGACCATGGAAAGATCCGTGTCCGGGTCCATCTCGATGAAATAGTCGCGTCCCGGCTGCGTGCCGGATAGATAGTCGATGAACCATAGCGAGTCGCGGGAGACGTGATTGATGACCAGATCGACCATCAGGTCCACTCGCGAGGCGAGTCGACGCACATCCTGCCAGTCACCCAGTTTGGGATTCACCTCGCGGTAGTGAATCACCGAGAACCCGTCGTCGCTGCTCCAAGGGAAAAAAGGCAGGATATGCAGCCCGCTGAACGTGCCGTTGAGTCGTGTGGCGAGAAAGTCATCCAGCACTTCGAGCGGGGGGCGCTCGCCGTCGATGATGGTGTCCCCGTAAGTGATCAGAATCTGATCGCGCTCGCTCCACATCGGACGGGGCGAGGTATCCAGTGCACTTCGCTGGTGCATCAGCAAGGTCATCAGGCGTCGCATGACCTCGTCACGGCGGGGACCGTAGACCTCTCCCAGGCGCGCAGCGGCGCGCTCGATGAAGGTCTCTTCGGAAAGCGCATGATAGTTCGCGGCACGGCTGGGCATGGGAGCGATTCCTGATTTCAGCGATTGGCGTACACGGCGTGCGTATCAACGATGCTGTCGTGACGGGTTGTCACGATATCCTTGCAGAAGACGGGCCAACATGAAAATTGCCGGGGACTTTCAGTGTATTTCCGCTATGTTGCTCAAACCGTTACACTCTGGTTCGTTCATCAGTACCGTTATCCCGTTCACTCAACACGTTATCTCGTTCACTTAACACGTTATCTCGTTCACTTAACATTAGTGGCGGTTCCCCAGATCGCCCACGCCGACAGGTAGATTACGACGATGCATTGCCCGTTCTGTGGTACGCACGATACCAAGGTGACCGACTCGCGCCTGGTGGCCGAGGGCGACCAGGTGCGTCGTCGCCGTCAGTGCGCTGCATGTGGGGAGCGCTTCACGACCTACGAGACCGCTGAGCTGGTGATGCCTCGCGTGGTCAAGTCCGACGGTTCCCGCGAGAGCTTCGACGAAGCCAAGATGCGCGCAGGGATGGCGCTGTCTCTCGAGAAACGCCCGGTCAGCGTGGAGTCCTTCGAAGCCGCCGTTGAGCGTATCCGTCAACGTCTACGTGCCCGTGGCGATCGCGAGGTCGAGGCTCGCGAGGTCGGTGAAGAGGTCATGGAGACACTCAAGCGTCTCGATCATGTCGCCTATATTCGTTTCGCCTCTGTCTACCGTCGTTTCCAGGATCTCGACGAATTCCGGGCCGAGATCGATCGGCTGTCCCAGGAGCCGAACCTTCCCTCGGGTGAGGACGGTAACCCGCGCTGAAACGTCGCCTTTTTTCTTCGGCAGTTCGGTCTTCCGGGCTGCCGTCTTCTCGAGCGAACTGCCATGTCTGCCTCTCCTTCCATGCACCCATCATCTGATGCCTGTTTCCCTCATGCTTGTACCCCTCGTGCCTGCATGAGTCGCGCCATCCAGCTTGCCTGGCAGGGGCAATACACCTGTGATCCCAATCCGCGAGTCGGCTGCGTGCTGATCAAGGATGGCCGGGTCATCGGTGAAGGTTTTCATGCGCGTGCAGGCGAAGCGCATGCCGAGATCCATGCGCTGCGAATGGCCGGCGAGGCCGCACGCGGCGCGACGGCGTTCGTCACGCTCGAGCCCTGCTCGCATACCGGGCGCACCGGGCCCTGCAGCCAGGCATTGATCCAGGCCGGTGTGGTCAAGGTGGTGGCAGCGATGGAAGACCCCAATCCGCAGGTCTCCGGACGCGGTTTCGCGATGTTGCGCGAAGCGGGGATCGACGTCGAAACGGGACTGCTCGAGGAGGATGCGCGCGCACTGAATCCAGGGTTCATCCGGCGCATGCAATGCGGAATACCGCGCGTCACCCTGAAGATGGCCATGAGTCTCGATGGGCGCACGGCGATGGCCGATGGCGAATCCCAGTGGATCACCGGCCCCGCCGCAAGACAGCAGGTTCAGCGGCTGCGAGCGGCATCGAGTGCGGTGCTGGCGGGTGTGGAATCGATCATTTTCGATGATTCCCGATTGACGGTACGTGCCGAGCAGTTAGGCCTGGAGAATGGTGATGAAATCGCCCAGCGGCAGCCGCTGCGGGTGATCCTCGATAGCAGCCTGCGTCTGCCGCTGGCGGCGGCCTGTCTGAGCGAACCCGGGCGAACGCTGGTGTTCACGCTGCAGGATGCGTCCGATCCGCGCTGGGGCAAGCTGGCGGCTTCCGGAGCCGAACTGGTCTCGATGCCCGCCAACGCGGAGGGGCGTGTCGAATTCGACGCCGTGCTGCGCTATCTGGCGACTCGGGAGGCGTGCAACGAAGTCCTCGTCGAAACCGGGGCGACGCTGGCCGGCGCGCTGCTGGAGGCGGATTGTGTCGACCAGTTGGAGCTGTTCATGGCGCCGACGCTGCTGGGCAGCGAGGCTCGCCCTCTATTTGCCTTGCCGGGGCTGGCGAAGATGAGCCAGCAACGGCAATTGAAAATCGATGATATCCGCGCGCTGGGCGAGGATTGGCGCATTTCCGCGCGTCCGGTCAAAATGGTCTGAGTCCCGCGAGGCGTCGACTACGCTTGGCGCATGTTTGCCGAGAACGTGCGTCGCCATCACCCGACAGTAGCGTCCGTGTCTCGCGACAGGTAGGCTGTGCCGCATCGAACCCTCGTGGTTTCCGAGATCGTGATTTTCGTGGACGAATCAGCAATGACGACAGCGCAATCGAGCCAGCTGGCCCGCATCGACGTCCTTATCGAAGAGATTCGGCAGGGCAGGATGGTCATCCTGATGGATGACGAGGATCGCGAAAACGAAGGCGATATCATCATGGCGGCCGAGTGCGTCGAGGCCGACCACATCAATTTCATGGCTCGGCACGCCCGCGGCCTGATCTGCCAACCGATGTCGAAGGCGCGCTGCCAGCAGCTGAAGTTGCCGCTGATGGTCAGCGACAACGGCTCCGGTTACGGCACCAAGTTTACCGTTTCCATCGAAGCTGCCATTGGCGTCTCCACGGGTATCTCCGCCGCCGATCGCGCGCTCACCGTGCGTGCTGCGGCGGGGCGCGGCGCCAGGCCCGAAGATATCGTTCAACCTGGTCATATCTTCCCGCTGATGGCGGAACCGGGTGGCGTTCTGCGTCGTGCCGGTCACACTGAAGCGGCCTGCGATCTGGCCGCCATGGCCGGGTTCGAGGCCACCGGCGTGATCTGCGAGATCATGAACGACGACGGCAGCATGGCGCGGCGTCCGGAGCTCGAACGCTTCGCCGCTGAGCATGACATCAAGATTGGCACCATTGCCGATCTGATCCACTATCGCATGCTCAACGAGCGCACCGTTGACGCGGTTGAGCAGACGCCGGTGATGACCGCCTTCGGCGAGATGATGCTGCATGTGTTCCACGACACCATCCAGGACAAGCATCACCTGGCATTGGTGAACGGCAAACCCGAGCGCCACTCGGTGACGACGGTGCGTGTGCATGGCGGGGATACGCTTCGCGACCTGCTGGCGCTGTGTCGGTCGGACAGCCACTGGACGGCCCACACCGCGTTGGCCGAGATCGCTCGAGCGGAAGCCGGGGTGTTCGTGCTGCTTGACGATGCCCGCCCCGAGGGTGACTTCAAGCAGCAGCTCGATGTGCTTTTGGGACGACGATCTTCACCGCGTTCTAGCGCCTCCGACGGCTCGGGGAATTTCCTGTCGATCGGCACCGGGGCGCAGATTCTGCGTCAGCTCGGCGTTGGCAAGATGCGGCTGTTGAGTTCGCCGTGGCGTTTCTCGGCGCTATCCGGTTTCGATCTGGAGGTGGTCGAGCTGGTCAGCGGCGACGCCTGAACGAGATTCAAACCAGGACGTCGGTAGGCCTCAGGACTTAGGTTGGCGTCAAGACCTGGGTGGGCATGGTAAGGCCGCGCGGCCATGATAAGATGGCCGGCTTCGCGCGCCGAGCGCCAGGTTCTGGCGCCGGCCAATCAGACTGTTTTATCGTGTGCCAGGTTCGAGTGTGTGACGAACCTGGCGCAGTGTATCCGGAAACCGACAATGCAACCGATCGCTCAACTGGAAGGTCAGTTCACCGATGTCGATGGCCGCTACGCCATCGTCGTGGGACGCTTCAATCATCATGTCGTCGATAGCCTAGTAGAAGGTGCCGTCGACAGCCTGACGCGTCACGGCGTCAGTGAAGAGAACATCGAGCTGATTCATGTTCCCGGTGCCTGGGAGCTGCCGCTGGCGGTCAAACGTGTACTGCAGGTTTCGCGACCCGCAGCCGTCGTTGCTTTGGGTGCGGTGATTCGTGGCGGCACACCGCACTTCGAATATGTGGCGGGCAACTGCAACGCCTCGCTCAGCAGTCTGCAGCTGGAGTTCGGAACCCCGATCGCCAACGGCGTGTTGACGGTCAATTCGATCGATCAAGCGATCGAGCGCGCCGGTACCAAGGCCGGCAACAAGGGCACCGAAGCGGCGATGGCGGCAATGGAAATGGTATCTCTGTTCAAGCGACTGGGAGGCGAGGCATGAGTTCACCGTCACGACAGCCGTCACCGGCTCAGGAATCTCGTCGCGCCGCCCGCGAATTGGCCGTTCAGGGCCTTTATCAGTGGCAGATGACGGGCAAGTCGATTACTGCCGTCGAGGCTGAGTTCCGCGCTCAGGTCGGCGACGACGACCTCGAAGATCATGAAAACTGGCACAAGGTCATGCAGATCGCCGACCAGGCGCTGTTCCATGACCTTCTGCACAATACCGCCAATCATAAAGCCGAGTTGGACGCGGCCATCGCGCCGCTGCTCGATCGCCGGCTGGAAGACCTCGACCGGATCGAACTCGCCATTCTGCGTCTCGGCGCTTACGAGCTGAAGCATCGTCCCGAGGTTCCCTACCGCGCTGTGATCAACGAAGGGGTCGAGCTGGCCAAGATTTTTGGCGCGACCGATGGTCACAAATACGTCAACGGCACTCTCGACAAGCTCGCCTCGCGACTTCGGGGCGCCGAGGTCGCTGCTCGCCGTCGTTGATATGAATCGCGCTTCGTCGAGCGAATTCGAGCTGATCGCACGCTACCTGTCCCGCCCCGCGGCAGCCGAGCGTAGCGACGTCGTCGTCGGGAACGGTGATGACTGTGCCGTGCTGATGCCGTCTCCCGGGCATCAACTGGCGATCAGTGTCGATACTTCCGTGGTCGATGTTCACTTCCCACACGATGCCCCGCCGGCGGCCATCGGCCATCGGGCCCTGGCCGTCGCCTTGAGCGATCTCGCCGCGATGGGCGCGAAAGCCCGCTGGTGCTGCATGGCTCTGACGCTGCCCGCTGCCGATCCCGATTGGCTGGCGGCCTTCGCCGAGGGGTTCCGTGAATTGGCCGCCCGCAGTGGCTGCGAACTGATCGGCGGCGACGTCACGCGAGGTCCGCTGACGATCGGCGTGACAGTGCATGGCGAGCTGCCGGCCGG
Organism: Salinicola halimionae; assembly: GCF_003206065.1. Classification (GTDB taxonomy): domain Bacteria; phylum Pseudomonadota; class Gammaproteobacteria; order Pseudomonadales; family Halomonadaceae; genus Salinicola; species Salinicola halimionae. Next base: position 623,699 of record NZ_PZJQ01000005.1, read on the forward strand.
CACGGCATTGCGGCGTAGTGGCGCGCGGGAGGGCGACCTGATCGCGGTGACCGGCTATCCCGGTCGCGCGGTTGAGGGGCTTGCCCGTTGGCAGCGGGGCGAGCAGGATTCCGGCCACCCACTGCTTGAGGCCTATCTACGTCCCGAGCCGCGCTTGGCAGCCGGTGAGGCGTTGCGAGGACTGGCCAGCAGCGCGATCGACGTTTCCGATGGCCTGCTGGCGGACCTGGCGCACGTGCTGACGGCTTCCGGCGTTGGCGCGCGGCTCGACATCGATGCCTTGCCATTGGCGACGCCGTTGCGTGCGATCCATGAGCTGGACGATGTCCGGGAGCGAGTGCTCAACGGCGGCGACGACTACGAATTGCTGGTGACGCTTGCGGCGTCCGACCTGGCCGAGGCGCAGCGTCGGCTCGCTCCGCTGCATTTGCCGCTGACGCCCATCGGCCGAGTCGTTGCCGGTGAAGGCATCGAGGGAGTTGCGCCGCGCTATCTTGAGCGTCGCGGCTGGGACCACTTCCCGGAGATCGCCTCATGAATCGGGCTCCCTCGAGCGTCTGGCGGCGGCCTACGCATTTTCTGGCATTCGGGTTGGGCAGCGGCGCGGTACCGTTCGCACCCGGCACCTTCGGCACCCTGGCCGCGATTCCGTTCTACTGGCTGCTCTCGGGATTGCCGTTAACGATCTATCTGGGGCTGATGGGCGTGGCGACAATCGTCGGCATCTGGCTCTGCGAGACGACGTCTCGCGATCTCGGCGTTCACGACCATTCCGGCATCGTCTGGGATGAGTTCGTCGGTTACTGGCTGACCATGGCGGCGGTGCCGTTCTCCTGGGAGGCCGCGCTGTGGGGATTCGTGGTTTTTCGCGTATTCGACATTCTCAAGCCCTGGCCGATTCGCTGGGTCGATCGTCGCGTCGCGGGAGGCATCGGCATCATGTTCGATGACATCCTGGCCGGCGTCTACGCCTGGAGCACGATGCACCTGTGGTTCTGGCTGCACTAGGTACGAGCGAAGAGCTACGAGCGAAAACCAGGCGAAGCTTGGTAACAAGATGACGCCCCATGCAGGCCGAGTCATTGTGTGGATCTAGGCTTTGTACGAAAAGTCGACGAGCACAGGCAGTTTTCGTGCAAAACCTAACAGCGTTTCTACCGTCAACGTCTGGAGCAGTACATGCGTAAATGGATGGTCGCCGGGGTAGTTGTGGTCGTTGTGGCGGGAGCGGGATATCTGGGCGCTCAGGCCTATTCGAGCCAACGCTTCGATGCCGAGATGGACAAGCTGATCGCGCGACTCGATGCCAGCCCTGAATGGCAGGTTTCGCGCGATGATGTCGATAGCGGATGGTTTCATTCCAGCGGTCGTCTCGAAGCGCGTTATCTGGCACTGGGGCAGGACATGGACCCGGTTGTCATCGAGGTGCCTTATCAGGCGGGTCATGGGTTGCTCGAGACTACGCTGCAGGGCAATGCTCAGGTCAAGGTCGAAGGCGACAAGACTCTGTTCGGCGATGTGCTGGAAAGCGATGGCCCAGTGACCTGGACCGGCCGTTTTCTGACCCGTGAGCAGAAACTGGAAACTCACTTCGACGTGCCGAGCTTCTCGCAGCAAGTCACTGTGCCCGCGAGTGAAGTGGCTGGCGAAGTGACACCAGCCCGCGACATGCAGCTCGAATTCGGTGGTCTTGCGCTCGATCTCGAACAGGTTGGCGATCACGTCTCGCTGAATGGCCAGGCACCGAAGCTGCACATGGCCGATGAGCAGACCGATATCCTGGTCGAAGGCACCCAGCTTGCCGGCACGTTCGAGGGCAATGATCAGGCCTTCCATCAGGCGATGTCGCTGACCATCCCCATGACGACGGTCACGCCCGATGGCAGTCCGAGCGTGACGTCCCAGGATATCCGTTACGCGGTTGAATCCACGCTCGATGCCGATCGACTGACGATGACGCTGAAGGCAAACATGGGCGAGACGCGAGTACAGGATCAATCGATCTTCGACGGTGGCTTTGCGTTGACACTGGATCACGTCGATGGCGATGCCTATCGCGCGTTGGCCACGGCGCTCGACGAGAACCTGGTCGACATCCAGACTGCCATCGACGCCGATGACGATCAGGCGCTGGATGCAGCTCTGACGCCGTTGCAGCCTTCGATCAAGGCGTTGCTGGCAGGATCGCCTCACCTCTCGCTGGACAACCTCACCGCCAATAGCCCGATGCTGGGAATGAAGATGCGGGGTAACGGTGAACTTGGCGTCGACGGCAGTGGCATCGAGGGTTGGAATCTCGACACGATGAACGCCGACGCGCTGCAGCGTGAACTGGTGCAACGGATGAACGGCAATCTGACCCTCGAGGGCGCGCCGGCGATGCTGATGATGTACCTCGGCTTGCCGATGAATAATGGCCCGCTGCAGCTCAAGCTGGCGAACGGTCAGCTCGAAATCAACGGCCAGCAGATGCCGCTGTTGCCGTCGTCTGCCGCTGCATACTGACGCCAATCAGCGTGTCGAATCGGGCCGCTCCTGAGAGAGCGGCCCGGTAATTTCTGAGCCGATCTCCGGCGCCTGACTTGAACTCCTGCCTCGCTGCCCACATCCCTTGATCATTCGGCCAGTACTGGCCATGAACTCAAGGTGAATGATGAGCGAACATAACCGGGATTCCGCGGACACTTTCGATACCAGCGAAGGTTCGTTCGACGTCGATCAAGACGCGTCCGATGCCAACGATGAGGCGTCTGGCGCCGACCATGAGTCGCAACATTCGACGCGCGGGGCCGTCGTACCCTCCGGCGATTCTCTGCCGGAACGGATCTATCTCCTCCCCATTCACAATCGTCCATTCTTTCCCGCCCAGGTACAGCCGTTGATCATTCAGCGTCAGCGCTGGGAAGAGACCATGAAACGAGTCGCCAACACGCCTCATCACATGGTGGGAGTGGCGTTCGTGGGCGACGTGAGCATGGACGAGCTGGGCCCGGGGAGCTTTCCCGAAATCGGCACGGCGGTGAAGGTCCATCGCAACCAGAACGAAGAGCAGCAGATTCAGTTCATCGCTCAGGGGGTGCGGCGCTTTCGCATTCATCGCTGGCTCTCGAAGACACCACCGTATCTGGTCGAGGTTTCCTACCCCCGCGAGCCGGTCGATGCCGAAGCCGAGGAAGCTCGTGCCTACGCGATGTCGTTGATCAATGGCATCAAGGAGCTGCTGCCGATCAATCCGCTCTACGGGGAAGAGCTGAAGAGCTATCTCAACCGCTTCAGCCCTCACGAGCCCGGCCCGTTGACTGATTTTGCCGCGGCCATCACCTCGGCCAAGGGCCGTGAGCTGCAAAATGTGCTCGAGACGCTGCCGATCATGGATCGAATGCAGAAGGTGCTGCCACTGCTGCGCAAGGAGATCGAAGTCGCTCAGTTGCAGAACCAGATCAGCGAGCAGGTCAATTCGCAGATGCAGGAGCGTCAACGCGAATTCTTCCTGCGCGAGCAGCTCAAGGTGATTCAGAAAGAGCTGGGCATTTCCAAAGACGATCGCGAGAGTGACGTCGACACCTTTCGCGACCGGCTCGAGGCGCTCCAGGTGCCGGAGCGGGTACAGGGGCGCATCGATGATGAGCTCAACAAGCTCTCGGTGCTGGAAACCGGCTCGCCGGAGTACGGCACCACGCGTAACTATCTCGACTGGTTGACCTCGCTGCCCTGGGGGATCACCTCCCAGGACCAGCTCGACCTCAAACGCGCTCGTGGCGTGCTCGATCGCGACCATGATGGTCTCGGCGACGTCAAGGAACGGATCATCGAGTTCCTGGCCGAAGGTTCGTTCAAGGGTGACGTCGGCGGATCGATCGTGCTTCTCGTGGGGCCTCCAGGCGTGGGCAAGACGTCCGTTGGACGCTCGATTGCCGATGCCCTGGGCCGCAAGTTCTACCGATTTTCGGTTGGGGGCATGCGCGACGAGGCCGAGATCAAGGGCCATCGACGAACTTATATTGGCGCGATGCCGGGCAAGCTGGTGCAGGCGCTGAAGGAGGTCGAGGTCGAGAATCCGGTGATCATGCTCGACGAGATCGACAAGATGGGGCAGTCGTTTCAGGGCGACCCGGCTTCGGCGCTGCTCGAGGTGCTCGACCCGGAACAGAACGTCGATTTCCTCGATCACTATCTCGACGTGCGTCTGGATCTCTCCAAGGTGCTGTTCGTGTGCACGGCCAATCAGCTCGATACGATACCGCCAGCGCTGCTCGATCGTATGGAGCAGATTCGGCTATCCGGCTATATCGCCGAGGAGAAAGTGGCGATCGCCAAACATCACTTGTGGCCGAAGCTGTTGAAGCGAGATCGAATACCGAAAAAGCGCATCAACCTGACCGATGCAGCACTCAGGCAGGTGATCGAAGGCTATGCTCGGGAAGCCGGCGTTCGACAGCTCGAAAAGCAACTGCATCGAATCGTGCGCAAGGCGGCGGTCAAGATGCTCGAGCAGGATCAGGAAACGGTCAAGGTCTCGGTTCACAATCTGGAAGATTTCCTCGGGGCGCCGCTCTTCCGCAAGGAAAAGGTACTCAAGGGCGTCGGTGTGGTGACGGGCCTTGCCTGGACGGCCATGGGCGGGGCGACGTTGCCCATCGAGGCCACCAAGGTGCATGCGCTGACCCGCGGCTTCAAGCTGACCGGCAAGCTGGGTGAGGTGATGCAGGAGTCGGCCAATATTGCCTACAGCTACACGCTGGGTCATCTGGGCGAATACGGGGCCGATGCGGACTTCTTCAACGAAGCCTTCATCCATCTTCACGTGCCGGAGGGCGCGACGCCGAAGGACGGCCCCTCTGCGGGCGTGACCATGACCACGGCGCTGATGTCGCTGGCCCGGAACCAGAATATCGATCGGCCATTGGCGATGACCGGCGAGCTGACGCTGACAGGCCAGGTTCTGCCTGTCGGCGGTATCCGCGAGAAGGTGATTGCGGCGCGCCGCAGCGAAATCTTCGAACTGATTCTGCCCGAGGCCAACGAGCGCGATTACAATGAGTTGCCGGACTATCTCAAGGCAGGCATGCGCGTGCATTTCGCCAAGGTTTATTCGGATGTGGCCAAGGTCGTGTTTGGATGATCGGCGCCGGACGGTGACCAGTGAGGTATGTTCTCGGCGTGTTACGCTGAGAGCGACGCCGGCACGACGACCGGCCAGACGATGAGGAGTAGGGTGTGTCGGAGAACAAGGCGAGAAAGCGATCACGCCGTGTGATCACGGTAGCATGGGCGTTATTGGCAATCGCGCTGCTTAGTGCGTGTAGTTATCATCCTGCACGAATCGAATCGGAACCCGCCGTGATCTTCGGTGACGACGACCATCACCACGGTGATGGAGACTTCTGTCCGCCGGGGCAGGCGAAAAAGGGTAACTGCTGAGTTCTTGATTTCGCGAGATGCTTCAAAGCGGCAGCGCACTTGCGTTGCCGCTTTTTTTGGATAGACAATCAGCGCTCATCGATATCGGATTATAGATCGCCATGACATTCGAGAGTGCAGCCACCTATCTGCTGTCCATTTTCCTGTTCGCCATCACACCGGGTCCAGGCGTGTTCGCCTTGATTGCCACGGGCGTGAACGCGGGTTTCCGCCGGTGTCTGCCATTGGCAGCGGGGATGGCGATCAGCGACGTTCTCTATCTGCTTCTCGCGACGTTCGGCCTGGCGACCCTAGCCGAGCACTGGGGGGAATTCTTTGGCGTGGTCCGGATAATGGGCGCGCTTTATCTGTTCTATCTCGGCTGGAAACTGTGGACGAGCCCGACGCAGAGCGACGAGATGGCGGCGCCCGGAGTCTCTTCCAGCTTCCTGGCCGGCGCCATGCAGGGTTTTCTGATCTCCGCGTCCAACCCCAAGGTTATCCTGTTCTATATCGCCTTCCTGCCCACGTTCATCGATCTGGATCGGCTCGGCGGATCTTCTTTGACGCTATTGGTCGGGCTGACCGTCATCGGTCTGAGCGGCGGCCTCGGTCTGGTGGCGGCCAGCGCGGCAAGGGCACGGCGAGTCTTTCGCTCTTCCCGAGCCCAGAGACGACTCAATCGGGGCGCCGGATCATTGATGATCGGTGCCGGCGTGCTGTTAGCGGCCAAGAGCTGAGCGTTCGATCGGCTCTGGTGGATCGATGAGGGCCGATCTCGTGCATCGTCGAGGGGCGTCCGATGGATCGGTCAGCTAGGCTTGGGCTTGCGGCTGACCATGGCGACCCCGGCGGCGGCGATGGCCATGCCCAGCCACGCAATCGGCGGCATCGGTTCGTCGATCAGCCACCAGGAAAATAACGCTGCGCAAGGCGGCACCAGGTAGAACAGCGCCGATACCCGAGAGGCTTCACCACGCCGGATCATCGCCAGCAGCAGCGAAATCGCGATCAGCGAGTTGCCGATGACCAGATAGGCCAGTGAGCCGATGAGTGCCCCGTTCCAATCGAGCGTGAAGTGACCGAACAGCATGATCAGCGGCAGAGTCGTGATCAAGCCGGTGGCATACTGAATGAGATTGGCGCTGACCGGATGAAGCGGGCGTCCGTAGCGCTTTTCATAGAGCGTCGCGCTGCTCATTCCTAGCAGGGCGGCAACGGTCAGCAACAGCCCACCAGTGGTTATGCCCTCCACCGTCGAACGTCCCAGAATCACCACCACGGCGCCGACCAGGCCCAGCGCGAAACCGATCCAGCGTCGTGTGCCGATGGTCTCTCCGACCATTGCGGGGGCGGCGAGGGCCACCAATACCGGCTGCAGTGATACCACCAGGGCCACGACGCCCGCTGAGCTGCCTAGCGCGAAGGAGCTGTAACAGCAGCCGAAGTAGACGGTTTGGATCAGGAAGCCGACGACGGCCTGATGGCCCCAGTCGCGCCACCTGGCGGGCATCGGTGGGCGCAGCCACAGCCAGATCGGCAGCATGATCAGCAGCACGAGCACGAATCGCAGACCCAGAAACAATAGCGAATCCACGTGTTGGGTTCCGATCTTGGCAATCGGAAACCCCAGTGACCATAACAACAGGAAAAGCCCGGGCGCCGCAGTGAGCCACAGGGGGTGCCGCTCGCGAGCGGACGATGCCGCGGCACGGGAAGGTTCAGACATATCGATCCGTGATTTTGATTGTCGTTGTCGACATCAGGCTTTGCGCGAAAAGTCACGCGGCGCCTGATGCCCGGCATGGCCGAGCGTCGGGAATGCCCCGCCGGCCGATGAATTTTCCTGCCGGGTCGGGGCATCCTTCTGCCGGGCGTTCGCTGGTTAGTCTCGGTTGACCGTCAGACCACCCCAAGACTGGCATACGGGCATCAATTCGAGGCGGTTGATATTGAGATGCGGCGGCAACGTCGCGGCGAGAAAGACCTGCTCGGCCACGTCTTCCGGCTGGATGGGCTCCACGCCACCGTAGAGCTTGTCGTGTGCGTTCTGGTCACCTTTCATTCGCACCAGGGTGAATTCGGTCTCCGACATGCCGGGAGCGATGTCTGTGACGCGCACGCCGGTTCCCTTGAGATCGCAGCGCAGGTTGTAGGAAAACTGATTGACGAACGCCTTGGACGCGCCATAGACGTGGCTGCCCGGGTAAGGCCACAGCGCCGCAGTTGAGCTGATGTTGATGATGGCCGCGCCGCGCCCGACATCGATCAGTGTCGGCAATAGCATGCGCGTGACGTTGACCAGCCCGGTAATGTTGGTATCGATGACCGTCTGCCAGTCGTCCAGATCGGCTTCCTGGGCGGGACCGGCACCCATTGCCAGCCCCGCATTGTTGACCAGTACCTTGACTGCCTTGAATGCGGCCGGCAGTTCCTCGACCACATTGGCAACGCTGTCACGCTCGCGGACATCCAGCGTGGCAATGTGTACCGGAACCTGATTTTCCAACTGACGCTTGATCGTTTCCAGCCGGTCCTGTCGGCGACCGGTAAGCACCAGGGCCCAGCCGGCCTCGGCAAAGCGGTGGGCGCAGGCGCGTCCAAACCCTGACGTGGCGCCGGTAATGAAAGCGACGGGGGGATTCTGACTCATGGAGACTCCTGATTGAGGGGGCGTTGAAGTGGCGAAGCTCCGGACGGAACCCGAGCTGAAAGCGTGAAGCAACGAATGAGCTCGTTCCCAGATTAGCGCATCCTGACGCATGGCATGCACGGACTTGAAGACCAAATCCTGTCGTCTATCGACGACAGCCGCCGCCATTTATGTAAAACCCGGTGATTTCTGGTGTCGCGAGAGGATTTTCGTTGCCGTTCGGTTACACTTTGACCACGGCGGTGGCATCATCCGCGCACGTCGGCCCACGTCCTCACATCGATTTTCCACCTGTTCTCGATACCCATTTGAGCCGATCGTATTGCGTTGACGGCATTCGTCTTTGACCACGCCATTCATTTTTACAGGGTCGATGTCCGCCCTTGTGTTGCAGATAGGGTTGCCGCCATGCGCGGTGACGCCAAAAGGAGGTGGCAACATGTCCACGAGCAAACGACAGCGCTACTACGGGCTGGAGTGGCTTCGCTTTCTAATGGCGTTGTGGATGGTCGCCTACCATTTTGGCGGTATCTACGACGATATGCCCGACATGCTGAGAAGTTTTATCGGCATGGGTTTTTTCGCGACCAGCACGTTTTTCATGCTGTCGGGTTTTCTGCTCGCCCATGTCGCGCTGGATGACGTCGGCGAGATGAAAATGCGCGGCCCGGCTTTCGTCGCCAAGCGGCTGTGCAATCTCTATCCGATTCACGTCATCACCATGCTGCTGGCGATTGGCCTGCTGTTGTTGCAGTACCCCATTCGCCCGGAAGGGGTTTATGTTTACTTCAACGCGCATCCTTACTATCCGCTGAGTGACGAAGCGCGCGCGGCGTTCTCGGAACGTCTGTCCTGGCCCGGAGCACTCAAACACATCGCGTTGCAGTTGACGCTATTGCAGGCCTGGGAGCCGCGATTCCTGTGGCTCAACGGCGCTTCGTGGTCAATCTCGGCGTTACTCTTCTTCTATGCCTGTTTCCCCTGGCTGGCTCCCAGGCTCATGCGCGTTCAGCGTTGGGGGCTGATGCTGGTCGCCATTTGGGGATGCTATTCCTTGGGACCGCTCCTGGCGACGTTGGCGGGAGCCTTCGACTACGTTACGGTCGGCGTTCTTCATCGCAATCCCTTATTCCGCCTGCCCGAATTCCTGGCGGGAATCGTGCTTTATCGTGCCTGGCAGTCTGACCGGGTGAGCGATCTGATCCGCCGTTTCCGCTATCCGCTGCTGGCGCTGGGTCTCTGCGGGGTGCCGATCGGTGTCTGGTTGCTCAAGCTGGATGGCTTGCATCTCTATTACCTGACCCACAATGGCTTCCTGTTGCCATTCCAGGCGCTGGTGTTGCTGAGTGCGAGTGCGTTCGCGACCCCGGATAGCGCGGCGGTACGTGCCTGGGCGCAGCGGTTGGGGGAGTCGGCGCTATGTATCTTCGCACTGCACACGCCGCTGATAGGGCCGATGGCGAGAGCCACGCGCTGGCTGCTCCAGCGATGGCACGAGAGCTGGGTAGTGGATAGCGGCAATGCGGCACTGAAATTCGCGATCCCGCTATGGACCATGTTTTTCCACCTGGCGCTGATCGTCGTGCTCGCGGTGCTGATGCAGCGTTTCGTGGTCGCACCCATGCGGCATTGGCTGGAAGCGAGATTGCCTGCGGCATGGCAGCAGCGTCGGTCGGGGCTGGCTGTCGCCAAGGCTTGAGATCGCCTCGAGGGGGAGCGCTCGCGCTTCAGGCACCTGCCTCACCGTTATGGGGAGATCATTGCCCTTCAAGTTGCGATACCCTTGGATAATAGGTGCCTCGCGGTTTTGCCTGTAAAGCTGCCTGCGAAGCGATTGCGAATCTATTTCTAGGGGACCTCAGCATGAAGGGATCCATCCGTGTGGGGCTGGTTGGTTATGGCATGGCCAGCAAACGTTTCCACGCGCCTTTGATCACCGCTCAGGACGGGCTTTCTCTGGTCGCCGTGGCGAGTCGAGACGCCGACAAGGTTCATGCCGACTGGCCGAGCGTGCCGGTAGAGCCGACACCGCAGGCGCTACTTGCTCGTGACGACATCGATCTGGTCGTCATTCCCACGCCGAATGCGACTCACTATCCACTGGTCAGCGAAGCTTTGGCAGCGGGCAAGCATGTCGTGGTCGACAAGCCGTTCACCGTGACGGCGGACGAAGCGCGCAAGCTGTGCGATCAGGCGGTCGAGGCCAAGCGGTTATTGTCGGTATTTCACAATCGGCGCTGGGATGCGGATTTCCTGACCGTGCGCGATCTCATCGATAGTCAGTCGCTGGGTAAGATCGTGCATTTCGAATCGCATTTCGATCGATTTCGACCGGAGGTCGCCCAACGCTGGCGAGAGGAGCCCGCGCCGGGTGCCGGTGCCTGGTTCGATCTCGGCTCTCACCTGCTCGATCAGAGTCTGGTGCTGTTCGGTACACCGGAGTCGATATCGCTCGACCTGTCCTGCCAGCGTGAGGGCGCCAAGGTCGACGACTATTTTCATGCGGTATTGCGCTACGGGGAATCCCGAGTGATCCTGCATGGCGGCACGTTAGTGTCGACTCCGGGGGCACGTTTCACAGTCCACGGGACGCGAGCGAGCTACGTCAAGCACGGCCTCGACCCTCAGGAAGACATGCTCAAGCGTGGCGACCGGCAGCCTTCGCCACAATGGGGGGAGGATTGGCGCCACGGCTTGATGACGATCGGCCAAGTGCGCGAGGGTGGTCAGCCAGAACTGCACGAGATTCCAACCTTGCCGGGCGATTATCTGGCCTACTATGCCGGCGTCCGCGATGCCATCCAGGGCACAGCACCGCTCCCGGTGACCGCAGAAGCTGCGCTGGACGTCATGCGCATGCTCGAAGCCGGCATTCAGAGCGCCGAAACCGGACAGGTCGTCAGGCTGTCCTGATCTGGGCATCGATTCTACTTTCGAACACGAACACGAACACGAACACCAACACCAACACGAACACGAACACGTCGAGCCAGCAAATGCTGGCTCGATTCGTTTCGAGTCGTTATTTTTGGGCCTGTTTCCGGCCCGCTATTTCTGGCCAGATGATGGCGAGATCATTTCATGATCGAGTCAGGGCGTAGACCGGAAGCGTCGTCGATCTCGACGGCGTTTCCTTGGGGCTCGTCGGGTGAGCGTAATTCGCCGTTGCGTTTGAGCAGCCATGAGGCGATGGCCGGTGCCATTAGCGCCGAGACCAGCACGCAGGCGGCGACCTGAGTCGTGGCGACCCCAACGTAGGATTGCAGAGACGGATCGGCTGCGGCGGCAATCGCCGGCGTCGCAATGGAATTGCCGGCGGTGGTGCCTGCAGCGAAACCGATGCCGCTGCGTCGACCGCGTTTTAGTAGATACCGATAGCCGAGATAGACTAGCCCTCCGGTAAACGGCGCGACGATCAGTCCCAGTGCCAATCCCGTGAGTCCGCCGTGTACGACATCGGTAAGGTTGATCCCGGTGCCGAGCCCGAAAGAGAAAAATGGAATCACCATCTCGGGCACAGGACGCAGGACCTCGGTCCATTTCGGGTCGAGATTGCCCACCAGAATGCCCAGCAGCAGCGGAATGATCGCCGCCATGAATACTTCCAGCGGAATGTCGGCCAGACCCGATGCCCCGATCAGAATCAGGGTGAAGAACGGGCCATCATTGATCGCGCTGGCGATGTAGGCGCCGCGATCTCGCTGATCGCCATAACGGCCGGTGAATGCCAGCCAGATCCCGCCGTTGCTATTATCCATTGCGGCCAGCATGGCCAGAATCGAGATTCCGAACAGGCCGTGCATTCCGGTGGTCAAACCCAGCACCGCGATCAACACGCCGGGGATCAGGCTCTTGGTCAGAAGGATGACGCTGGCGGTGCCGACGATGGGCCCGGCGTTGCGGGGCGTGATCTGCATGCCGGTGGCGAAGATCACCAAGCCCATGAAGGCCATGGCGCCTTCCTTGAACAGCGCGGTCGTGAAACTACCGATTTCCAGGGCGGCGGGCGCCAATGTGCCGACGATCGAGCCGAGAATCAACGGCACGATCATCAAGCCGCCGGGGATGCGGTTGAGCGTATCGTAGATGGGGACGCGTGATGCGGGAATCGACATGCGATCTTCTCCATGCCAAGGCTAGGGGAGGCGCCGTCAGTGACGGCGCCTTGAAAGCGTTGAAGTCTGTGGAAGGATGACGCAAGAGTTCAGAAGGGGAGCGAACTCAGGTGATGACACCGATTTGCCAGGGTACGAATTCCTGTTGCCCGTAGCCGTGACATTCGCTGCGGCTGCGTTCGCCGGAAGCCAGGGTCAGAAAGCGTTGGAATATCTGTTCCCCGAGCTGTTCGAACTCGATGTCGCCATCGATCAGGGCGCCGCAATTGATATCCATGTCGTCCGACTGGTGTCGCCATAGGGCGCTGTTGGTCGAAAGCTTCATCGAGGGCACCGGAGCACAGCCAAATGCGCTGCCACGGCCGGTGGTGAAAGCAATCAGGTTGCAGCCGCTGGCGACCTGACCGGTGACCGAGACCGGATCGAATCCGGGAGAATCCATGAACGCCAGCCCCCGCTCTCGCATGGGTTCGGCATACTCGAGGACCTCGACCAGCGGCGTGGTGCCGGCTTTGGCCACGGCCCCCAGCGATTTCTCGAGGATCGTGGTCAATCCGCCGGCCTTGTTGCCGGCAGAGGGGTTGTTATCGAGCGAGGCACCGCGAACCCGACAGAACTCTTCCCACCAATGGATGCGCTCGATCAGCTTGTGGGCAACCGCAGGGCTGACTGCTCTTCGTGTCAGCAGGTGTTCGGCGCCGTAGACTTCCGGCGTCTCGGCGAGTACGGCGCTACCGCCGTGGGCGATGAGGCGATCGACGGCGGCGCCCAGGGCTGGATTGGCGGTGATGCCGGAGTAGCCGTCGGAGCCGCCGCATTGAAGCGCTACCCGAAGATGTTCTACCGAGCAGGGCGTGCGTTCGACATCATTGGCTTCTCTCAGCAGTTGCTTGATGTGATGAATGCCCTCGGCGATGGCTTTGGTGGTGCCGCCGATCTGCTGAATGGTAAACGGATGGAGCTTGGGCCCCGGTTTCAGGCCCTGGGATTCGATCAGCGCATCGATCTGGTTGGTCTCGCAGCCCAGTCCGACCACCAGCACGGCGGCGAAATTGACGTGGCGCGCGTAGCCGGCGAGCGTGCGACGCAACATCTCCAGCGCCTCGCCGTCCGCGGCCACTGCGCACCCCACGCCGTGAGTCAGTGCGACCACGCCATCCACGTTGGGGTAGGGCGCCATCGCTTCGGGGTGCACGTCGCGCCGGAAATGATCGGCGATGGCGTGAGCGACCGTGGCGGAGCAGTTGACCGAGGTGAGAATGCCAATGTAATTGCGGGTCGCGACTCTGCCATCCTCCCGCGGAATTCCCATGAACGTCGCGGCGGGGGAAATTCGCTTCACCGCGTTGACCTCGCTTCCGATGGCGTAGTCTTGTTCGTGGCCGGCGCCTTCCAGGTCGCCAATGCTGAGATTGTGGACGTGGACATGATCGCCGGCGGCGATGGGTCGAGTGGCACGACCGATGATCTGGCCGTAGCGGCGGATCATGTCTCCACTGTTCAGGGCCCGGATGGCAATTTTGTGAGCGGCCGGCACGGCGTCTGTCAGAATGACGCCTGGTGATACCTCGGTGCCTTTGGGTAGCGGCACACGTGCGATGACGACATCATCTCGCTCGTGCAGCCGGATGATCGAGGCTGGCGCCTCGGTGGTGTGTTCGATCAGCGCCATGGCTCGGCTCCTCGGGTTACGGTTGCCACTTTGGTCTATGCGACCTTTGGCGTAAATTCGTTTTTAATCAGTAATTTATTATGAGCTTGAAAGCTGGCAACACGGTATCCGTTTGGCGTACTGCCCACTACTGAGAGTTACTGATCGAGTGATAACGTGCGTGCATTCACCCAAAGTCTTAATGCAACTGAAGTCTTGATTCATCCCAAGCCGTAAATGAGGAACTTCTCCGATGCTCCCGACGCTGGAAACGTTGATGTCGCGCCTTCGCCTGCGCCAGCTGCGGCTATTGATGGCGCTCGACGAGTGCGGATCCATTCATAAGGCGGCCGAGCAGGTAGCGATTTCCCAACCCGGGGCGACGCGAGCGCTCAACGAGATCGAGTCGACGCTGGGAGCGGCGCTGTTCGTGCGTAGCGCACGCGGTCTGGAAACCAACGATCTGGGGCGTTGCGTTGTGCGTTATGCCCGACTGATCCAGACCGATGTGGCACACCTGCGTGAGGAGATGATCGGCATACAGCAGGGGTTTGGGGGGCATCTGGCGGTTGGTGGCACCATGGGCGCCATCGCAGCGATCGTCGAAGCGATCGTCAAGGTGCGCGCCGAACAGCCGTCGCTGTCTTTGCAAGTGATCGAGGACACCAGCGTAGGCCTTTTGCGCTTGCTTGATCAGGGCCGCATCGATGTCGCGCTATGCCGTTCCAACTTCGGTCGGCGGCCCGGCGACTATCACAGCCATGGCAACTTTCCCGAACCGCTGTGGGTGGTTGCCAATCCTCGCCATGCGTTGGCCGCCATCGAAGAACCGGATTTTACCACGCTGGCTCGGCAGACCTGGATCGTCTATCCCGTCAGTATGCCGCGAATGCTGGAGCAGGAGTTCGTGGCTGCCGGCCTTTCGCAGTCGGTGCAGTCGATCGAAATTTCATCGACCTATGCCATTCTGGCGATGTTGGAACGTGATGCAGGCGTGCTGGCCCTGTTGCCGGAAAGAATTGCTCGGGAACAGGTGGGCCGAGGGAGCGTGGCGCAGGTTAACTACCAGTTCCGCACGCCCAATCCCGCCTTCGAATTGCTGTGGCGGCGGGACAGGGAGCTGTCACCGGCGGCTCGTCGATTCATCGAATGCTATGACGCCAAGGGCGGAGCATAAATCGAAATTTGCCAAGTCACGGTTTTATGGCTAAGTTTTGTATAACTTGTTTCGGCAAGGCCGCGTAGTACGAGTGATACTGCAAACGGTAGTGCAAGCGACTGAAAATAGCAGGTCGACGGATTTTAGCCGAAAGATCGGTGCTAAAAGCTATCCCATGACTCGGTCGCTGGATCCGCACTACCTCTAGATGAATTACGGAGGATTCACATGAAAAAACTCAACGCCGCTATTTTTGCCGCACTGATCGCGTTGCCGACCGCTGGCGCCTTTGCGCAGGATCAGGCGCCGAGCGTCAGCCCGGAGACGGGTTCTTCCAACACGCAGTCCGGTGGTTCCGCGCCGACCAAAGCACAGGGTGCTACTTCTGCCGGTGAGAATGCTGGTTCCCTGCCTTCAGAGAACAGCCTGCCGGATACCGACAACGCGCAGACTGGCTCCTCCAATACCCAGCCGGGTAGTTTGAAAGCGGATGGGCCGACGGCTCAGGACAAGTCTGCTGCGCAGGGCAAGATGCAGGACGATATGGAAGGTAACCACGGCGTAGATTCCGCGCAGGATGTCGATCCCAACTAATGACGAGGTAGCACTCGCGTTAGTGCATTAGCTTACTGTCGACGATCGCCCCGCCTAGCGGGGCGATCGTCGTTGTGGAGATAGAACAAGGATGCGTCGGGATTAACGACGGTACGATATCGACGTTATCGAGTTGTTCACAGCGCCGTTCGATGTCACCACCAGCTCTCGGATTCGCGGTCGTTGCGCAGCTTTTCACGAGCAATGAACAAGGCGGCAATGGCACGGCCTTCGTGAAAGTCGTCGCGAGCCAGCAACCCGGTGATATCGTCGATGGCGTGTGTTTCGACGATCAAGGGCTCGGGTTCGTCGCCTTCGAGCTGCTTTTCGTACAGATCGCTTGCCAACATCACCTGAATGCGATGATTCATGTAGTTGGGTGCCAGTGACAGCTCGACCAACGGCTCGATCCGGTTGGCGCCAAAACCGCATTCTTCCATCAGCTCTCGATTGGCCGCCGTGATGATGTCTTCGCCCGGGTCGACCAGCCCCTTGGGCAGGGTCAAGGTATATTCATCGAAGCCTGCGGCATATTCGCGGATCAGCAGCACATGGTCCGGGTCCGGCATGGCCACCAGCATCACCGCCCCACGTCCTTTGCCCTTCAAACGCTCGAAAGTGCGCTCGGCGCCATTGGCGAAGCGTAGATCGAGTGATTCGATGGCAAACAGTTCGCTTTCGGCCACATTGCGCCGCTCGAGAATGGCAGGTTTGGTCAAGGGGGGCGGGGGAGAGTCTTTCGGCCTCATACGGCCTCCGTGCATCGGGCGGGTTGCTCTGGGTACAATAATAGACCCCCGCTCGTGTGGGAAATATCCATTCGATGGCGCTGACAAAGGCCCTTCGAAATGGACGGCGCGCCCGAGGGACTTATACACCCACTCATTTTCCGAGATGTCGCCCGATGATCGACTGGAACGCGATCGATACCGTTTTTCTGGATATGGACGGAACTCTGCTCGATCTCCATTTCGACAGCCATTTCTGGCTGGAGCATCTGCCGCGTCGCTACGTTGAGCTGCATCGGCTCGACGAGAAGCATCGCATGGCGCTGGAGGCACGAATTCTCGATGCCCGTGGAACGCTGGATTGGTACAGCCTGGCGCATTGGAGTCGTGAACTATCGGTGGATATCGTGGCGCTCAAGCGCGAGGTCGCGCACCTGATCGGATGGCGTGCCGATGCGCTGGCATTCATGGAATGGCTCGAAGCGGCGCCGGTCGAAGTCGTGCTCGCCACCAACGCCGATCGCGAGAGTCTCGGGCTCAAGCTCCCGCTGACCGGCCTGGACCGCTACGTCGACCGCATCGTGTCATCCGCGGATGTCGGGGTTCCCAAGGAGGAACCCGCCTTCTGGGAGGCGATGCAGACGCTGCATCCGTTCGATCCGGCCCGTAGTCTGTTCATCGATGACAATACCGACGTGCTGGAGTGCGCTCGGCGCTATGGCATGGGCCATTTGCTGGGTATTCTCAGGCCGGATAGTCAGAAGGCCGAGAGACCGCACCCGACGTTTACCGTCGTCGATCGTTTCGCCTCACTTTTGCCTGGCGCATCGAGTTGAAAACGGGTTGAAGCAGCGACTAGCGACCCCCATCTAGGCAGGTCGAGGTAATAGATCCATGAGTGAAACGGTACGTATCGATAAATGGCTATGGGCGGCGCGATTTTTCAAGACGCGTCAGCTGGCCAAGAAGGCGATCGAGGGCGGCAAGGTTCGTTACAATGGTGGCCGCGTCAAGACCAGCCGAAACGTCGAGATCGGGGCACTGATCGAAGTGCCGCAGGGTTGGGACAATGCGACCGTCGAGGTCGTCGCGTTGTCGGGACAACGTCGCGGTGCGCCGGAAGCCCAGCAGCTTTATGCCGAGACGCCGGAAAGCATCGACCGCCGCGAACGCGAAGCCCATCAGCGCAGGCTGGCCAATCAGATGATGCAGCCACCGATCAAGCGCCCCGACAAGCGCCAGCGTCGCGACATTCATCGCTTCCAGCGCCAGCCTACCGACGACTGAACGGCTGGTTTACGTAATCGCTCAGCGCCGCCACCTACCTGCCATCGCTGGTTCCGTATGGATGAGATGTGTCGATGACGCAACATCGTCACCTGCGGAGCCAGCGTCAGAAGAGATATGAGTCATGAACGACGAAATCCAACGCTTCCTATTCGATGACACCAATGTGCGTGGCGAAATCGTGCAACTGGAGACGGCCTATCGGGAAGTTCTCGAGCGTCAGGCGTATCCCGAGCCGATCCGCCAACAACTGGGAGAGCTGTTGAGCGCGGTCGCGTTGCTGACCGAAACCGTCAAGCTCGACGGTACCGTGAGTGTGGAGGTCCGGGGCAAGCAGGGCGTCGATGTGTTGATGGCCGAGTCCAGCCCGGGCGGACAGCTGCGTGCCATCGCGCGTTACGATGAGGAGCAGGTCTTCGCCGACAACGCCACGTTGCGCCAATTGGTCGGTGACGGTCAGATCGTGATCACGCTCGATCCTGCCGAAGGCAATCGCTACCAGGGTATCGTGGCGCTGGAGCACGACCAGCTCGCGGCGTGTCTGGAAGCGTACTTTGCCCAGTCGGAGCAGCTCGCCACTCGGCTCTGGCTGAGCGCCGACGGTCAACGCAGTGCCGGGCTGCTATTGCAGCAGCTGCCGGACGATCACTCGAACAAGGACCCGGATGCCTGGGATCGGGTCGTGCATCTGGCGGCGACGATCACCGATGACGAAATGCTGACGCTGCCGGCGCAGGACGTGCTGCATCGGCTGTTTCACGAAGAGACCACGCGTGTCTTCACGCCCAAGGCGCTGGCCTTCGGTTGTACCTGCTCGCGTGAGCGAATCGCCAACGCCTTGCATACCTTCGGCGCCGATGAGTTGCGCCAGATACTCGACGAGCAGAAAGCCATCGATACCCAGTGCCATTTTTGTCATACCCAGTACCATTTTAGTGCGGCGGAAATCGAGGCGATCATCGACTCGCCTCAGGCGCCATCGCCGACGCTGCACTAGGGCTTGCGCGGTGGATGGCTTTCCCTTTAATCAGACTTTGATCAAAGCCGAATTGACATCGAGCGTCCAGCGTTTGCGCGCTGGACGCTTTTTGCCATAATGGCGGTCCTTTTTCGCCCGTCAGGTGTCGATGTCACCGGTTCCGCTATAGCGGTGTCGTCGGGTGGCGGGTCTACAACGCTGTGAAACGACACGGAACAGAGGCCTTAGAGCCCAGGACTGGATAATGACCACCTCTCAAGCCACCGCCCCGGCTGCTGGCGAGTCCCGCCTCGCGAAAGCGCACACCAATTTGACCGCGGCCGAGCTGGTCGAATATGCCCTCGCGAGAGGAGAAGGCGTGTTGGCCGTCAACGGCGCGCTGGTGGTGGAGACGGGGGCGCGTACCGGGCGCTCCACGCTGGATCGCTTCATCGTCGAGGAGCCCTCGACGTCGGACCTGATCGATTGGGGACAGGTCAACCGGCCGATCGAACCGAACGTGTTCGATGCGCTGTGGGAGCGGGTGGAAGATTATCTGGTCGGTGGCGACACTTTCGTTTCCGAGCTGCATGTGGGCGCCGATCCGGAGTACTACCTGCCGATTCGCGTGATCACGGAGCAGGCCTGGCACAGCCTTTACGGGCGCAATCTTTTCGTGCGTCCCGATAATTGGAATCCGAAAGACAAGAGCGAATGGACGGTGTTGAGCGCTCCCAAGTTCGTCTGCGATCCGCAGCGTGACGGCACGCGCTCAGAGAGCACCGTGATGATCAATTTCGCGCGCCGCCGGGTACTGCTGGCCGGCATGCGCTACGCGGGCGAGATGAAGAAGGCGATGTTCTCGGTGCAGAATTTTCTGCTGCCGGAAAAGGATGTGCTACCGATGCACTGCAGTGCCAACGTTGGCGAAGACGGCGAGACCACGCTGTTTTTCGGGCTTTCCGGCACCGGCAAGACGACCCTGTCGGCGGACCCGGATCGTTACCTCATCGGCGATGACGAGCATGGTTGGGGGGAGGGCACTGTCTTCAACTTCGAGGGTGGGTGTTACGCCAAGACCATCGATCTATCGCGCAAGAATGAACCGATCATCTGGGATGCGATTCGTTTCGGTACCGTGCTGGAAAACGTGGTGCTGGAGAAAGACCGGGTGCCCGATTTTACCGATGATAGCCTGACCCAGAACGGTCGTGCCGGCTATCCGCTGGAGTTCGTCGAGAAGCGCATCGAGGAGAACCGCGCCGGAGAGCCGAGCGCGATCATCTTCCTTACCTGCGACATGAGCGGCGTGCTGCCCCCGGTATCGCTGCTTTCCAAGGAAGCGGCGGCCTATCATTTTCTCTCCGGCTATACAGCCAAGGTCGGCTCGACCGAAATGGGGTCTACCAGTGGCCTGGAAGCAACGTTCTCGACCTGCTTCGGCGCACCGTTCTTCCCCCGGCCGGCTCACGAATATGCCGAGCTGCTGATCAAGCGCATCGAGGCGTTCGAATCCCGCGTCTATCTGGTCAATACCGGCTGGAGCGGTGGTGCATACGGGAAGGGCGGCAGCCGTTTCAGTATCCCCACGACCCGTGCCATCATCCGCGCCATTCAGGAGGGCGATCTCAAGGGTATCGAGACGCGTCATATCGAGGGGCTCAACCTCGATGTCCCAGTCGCGGTCGAGGGTGTTGACGCCAAGCTGCTAGACCCGCGTGATGCCTGGGGCGATCAGGATGCCTATCGCGAACAGATGAATGCGCTGATTGCCAAATTTACCGGCAACTTCACCAAGTTCGACGATATCGATGCGGATATTCTGGCGGCAGGCCCGCAGACGCTCTAGGCCTTGGGTGAACGATTGAAAGGTCGGTGCAGAGAAGCCTCGGCTGAAAGGTTCGAGAGTGAAGCTCTACATGAAGGTCTTTGTCGAAATCCTGGCGCCGAATGTGGCGCACGCACGACGGGGATGGCCAATTGGCCATCCCCGTTTGCTTTCCGAGACTCCAGCGCCTTCGTAGTGTGAGCCGCTCGCAGCTCTGTGCTAACGTGGCGCGATCTTACCCATCGCGATGGTTTTCATGTCCAACACCCAAACCGCAATCATTGCGCTGATCGCCGACGAGCTCGGCGTTCGCGCCAATCAGATCGCTGCCGCTGTCGAGCTGCTGGATGGCGGCGCCACCGTTCCCTTCGTCGCCCGCTATCGCAAGGAAGTCACCGGCGGCCTGGACGATACTCAGTTGCGCACGCTGGAAGAGCGCCTGGGCTATCTGCGCGAGATGGAAGAGCGCCGCGAAGCCATCCTGCAGGCGATCGATGAACAGGGGCAGATGACGCCTGCGCTGCGCGCCGATCTCGAGAAGGCGACCACCAAGCAGCGTCTGGAAGATCTTTACCTGCCTTATCGCAAGAAGCGCCGGACCAAGGCGCAGATCGCCCGTGAAGCCGGGCTCGAACCGCTGGCGGATCACCTGCTGGTCGACCCGGGTCTCGATTCCGAGCGCGAGGCGGCGGGGTTCATCGACAGTGCCACCGGCGGGAGCCATGGCATCGAGGATGCCATGGCCGCGCTGGACGGGGCCAAACAGATTTTGATGGAACGCTTCAGTGAAGAGGCCGAGCTGGTCGGCCGCCTGCGCGAACGACTGTGGGAAGACGGGCAACTCCGTGCCCGGGTGGTCAAGGGCAAGGAGGCCGAAGGCGCCAAGTTCTCGGACTACTTTGAGCATGACGAAGGCCTATCCAAGACGCCGTCTCACCGGGCGCTGGCGATGTTTCGCGGGCGCAAGGAGGGCGTGCTGTCGCTTTCATTGGTGATGGCTGGCGAAGACGAGGCGCCGATTCACCCCGCCGAGGTGGCGATAGCGCGCCACGTGGGTATCGATCTCGGCGCCGAACAGCCGGCTTCTCGCTGGTTGAAAGAGGTGGTCCGCTGGAGCTGGCGAGTGAAGCTCTACACGCACCTGGAAACCGAGTTGATGGGACGATTGCGGGAGCGCGCCGAACAGGAGGCGATCGACGTCTTCGCCGCCAACCTCAAGGATCTATTGCTGGCGGCGCCGGCCGGGCCACGAACCACGCTGGGGCTCGATCCCGGCCAGCGTACGGGCTGCAAGGTTGCCGTGGTCGATGCCACCGGGCGGTTCCTGGAGCAGGCCGTCATCTACCCGCATGCGCCACAGAAGCGCTGGGACGAGTCGCTGGCCACGCTGGCCGCGTTGGTCGAGCGTCATGACATTTCGCTTGTCGCGATCGGCAACGGCACGGCCAGCCGTGAAACCGACAGACTTGCCGCCGAGCTGGTCCAGCGGGTCGCGCCACGCCAGATCGCCAAGGTGATGGTCAGTGAAGCTGGCGCCTCGGTCTACTCCGCTTCGGCACTGGCGGCCAAGGAGTTTCCCGATCTCGACGTCTCGATTCGCGGTGCGGTGTCGATCGCCCGGCGTCTTCAGGATCCGCAGGCCGAACTGGTCAAGATCGATCCCAAGTCGATCGGCGTGGGTCAGTACCAGCACGATGTTTCCCAGGTGAATCTATCCCGCAGTCTCGAAGCCGTGGTCGAAGACTGCGTCAACGCCGTGGGGGTCGATCTCAATACGGCCTCCAGCGCGCTGCTGACTCGAGTCTCCGGACTGAGTGCGATGCTGGCCGACAATATCGTGGCGCGGCGTGACCGCGAGGGGCCTTTTCGCACTCGCAAGGAGCTGCTGGACGTCGAACGGCTGGGCCCCAAGACCTTCGAGCAGTGCGCCGGTTTTCTGCGCATCATGGGTGGGGCGAATCCACTCGACGCCAGCGCCGTGCATCCGGAAGCCTACCCGTTGGTGGCACGTATCGCCGAACGCAACGGCCGCGAACTGCGCGGGCTGATCGGGGATAGCCGCTATCTCAAGTCGCTCAAGCCGTCGGACTATGTCGATGATGCGCTAGGCGTCGACAAGACATTCGGATTGCCGACCGTGATCGACATTCTGGCCGAGCTCGACAAGCCCGGGCGTGATCCGCGCCCCGAATTCAAGGCGGCGACGTTCCGCGAGGGCGTCGAGAAAATTGGCGATCTCGAACCCGACATGCTGCTGGAAGGTGTCGTGACCAACGTGACCCACTTCGGCGCCTTCGTCGATATCGGGGTACATCAGGATGGTCTTGTGCATATTTCTGCGCTGGCCGACAAGTTCGTCGACGATCCGCGGCAGGTGGTCAAGGCTGGCGACATCGTCAAGGTCAAGGTGATGGAGGTAGACGTGGCGCGTCAGCGGATCGGGTTGACGATGCGACTCGGCGACACGCCCGGCGAGAAGAAGGGGGCCGACGAGAAGAAAGGCGGCAGTGAGCGACGTGGCGGCGGCAAAGCGCGTCAGGGCGATGCGAGTCATGGCCATCAATCCTCGCGCCAGGGCGGCGACCGTCAGGCCGCGCAACCCTCGGGGGCGATGGCAGAGGCGCTTCGCAAGGCGCAGCGACGTACGTAAAAACAGGCACCGAGACGACACTCGCCGAGATCGTTAGCCTTGAAAGCGCTGGCGTCGACTCCATAATGGGGGTTTACCCGGGGCGGGTCCGGCGGAATGACTTTCGTCTGGGTCGTCGACGCACGGATACAACGGGGGAGCGCAGCTCTCCCCATGAGATAAGGTGTTGAGCGTGTCTGATCAACTCGCCAAGAATGTCGGCCATTTGATGGTGCCGGCCCAGAAGGGATTGCTTGGCCGTCTGCGGCGAGGCATCGAAAAGGAGGGGCTGCGTGTCGACCCGAAGGGCGCCATCGTGCAGACCGCTCATCCACATGCCCTGGGCTCCAAGCTGACTCACCCGCACATCACGACCGATTACTCCGAAGCGTTGCTCGAGTACATCACGCCGGTCTACTGTCGCCCCGGCGATGCGCTGTCGTTTCTCGGTGATCTGGTGCGTTTCACCTATCGCCAGCTCGACGGGAAGGACGAGTGGCTGTGGCCGGCCAGCATGCCGGCTCGCCTCGACGGCAACGACAGCATCCCCCTTGCCGATTACGGCACTTCCAACGTTGGCACCATGAAGCACGTCTACCGCAAGGGGCTCGATGCGCGTTACGGCCGGATCATGCAGTCGATCGCGGGAATTCACTACAACGTGTCGCTGCCGGATGACATCTGGCCACTGTTGCAGGAGCTGGAGGGGCGTCAGGATGAATCGCTGCAGGGCTATCGCTCGACACGCTATTTCGACCTGATTCGCAATTTCCGCCGCAATAGCTGGTTGCTGCTCTATCTGTTCGGGGCGTCTCCAGCACTGGATCGCAGTTTTCTGGGCAAGGACGGTGGCGACAATCGCTGCGACAAGCTCAAGCCGCTGGGCAAGGAGACGCTGTACGGGCCCTACGCGACCAGTCTGCGCATGTCCGATCTTGGCTATCAGAACAAGGTGCAGGAGCAGTTGAAGATATGCTTCAACTCGCTTTCCAACTACGTGGGCACCTTGCGCCATGCCATCTCCGCCGAGTGGCCCGATTATCGTCGCATCGGCGTCGAGGTCGACGGCGACTGGCGTCAGCTGAGTGCCAATATTCTCCAGATCGAAAACGAATACTATAGCGACATTCGGCCCAAGCGTGTGGCGCGCTCCGGCGAGACGCCGACGCAGGCCCTCGAGGCGCGCGGTGTCGAATATATCGAGGTGCGCTGCCTCGATCTGAATCCGTTTCTGCCGCTCGGCATCGATGAGCCGCAGATGCGCTTTTTGGATACGTTCCTGTTGTGGTGTCTGCTCTCCGAGAGCCCATGGATTCCGGATGAAGAGTGTGATCATCTCGATGACAATCGTCGGCTGGTGGTCGAGCAGGGGCGCGATCCGCATCTCGAATTACAGATCGGCGATAGGCGTGTGCCGCTGCGCACGCGCGGACACGAGATCATCGACGGCCTGCGTCAGGTCGCCGAGCTGCTCGATGTGATCGAAGGCGATGACCTCCATGTGGCTGCGATCGCGGCGATTGCCCCACGTCTGGATGACCCCGAGCTGACACCGTCTGCACAAATGCTGCGGGCGCTGGAGGCGCATGGCGGGGAATGGGCCGATCTGATAACCGACCTGGCCAAGACGCAGGGGCAGGAGTGGCGTTCGACGCCGATGGACGAGGCCCGTGCCGCGCTGTTTTCGCAGTTGGTCGAGACATCGCACCAGCAGCAGCATGACATCGAGGCCGAAGATCACCTCCCGTTCGCTCAGTTCATCGCCGACTATTTCCAGCGGGCAAGGGAACCTCGTTCCTCGGCGTGAGTCTGTGAACTCGTAAGTCAGTGAACTCATCACGTTTGGCGGCGGTCTTCAAAAGTCGGCTTCGAAATCACTCCTCGATACCGGCTGTTGCCGAAAAGACCATCGGCCTCAGGCTATTCGGCATTCATTGGGGTTGTTCATGAAAATCAAAGATTGGGTGGCGCGGGCCAGTACTCGCCAGTGGTGCGTACTGGGTCTGTTGATGTGCTGCTTCATGATGGCCGTCGCGCTCTTTCTTCAATACGGTCTCGGCCTGGAGCCCTGTCCGTTATGCATCTTTCAGCGTGTCGCCGTGATATCGGCGGGTATCGTCTTTCTGGTCGGTTCGATCCACGGTCCCGGACGCGGTGGCCGCATGGTCTATGCCGTGCTCTCGCTGCTCGCCGTGCTGGGTGGCATCATCGTCGCTGGCCGACATGTCTGGTTGCAGACCCTACCTCCGGATAGTGTGCCTAGCTGTGGGCCTGGCCTAGACTATATGATGGACATGCTCCCACTATGGGACGTGATGGCGCGCGTGCTGCATGGCTCCGGCGAGTGTGCAGTCGTGGAGGGAGTGTTCTGGGGAGTCACGTTGCCTCAATGGACGCTGCTGGGGTTCGTCGTCCTGAGCATCATTCCGGTGATGATGATCGTCTCCCGGTTGCGCTACAGTGGCAAGACGACGCACGAACCAATGGGACAGGCGTCCTGAACCGGCATCGAAGCATCAGACTTCACGAAGCTCCAGGCTTCACGAGGCATCAGGGAGAGGCTGATCATGTTGGAAGATTGCAAGACCGCGCAGGAGCGATGGGGTGGGGTGCATGCGCTGATCGATCGATGGCTGGAGCAGCGCTACGACATGCTGGTGACGCTGGTCGATCTTCGCGAATTCTGTGATACCGACCTGACGGCGGTTTCCAAGTCCCGGATCGATGCGTTCAGTGAAGCGCTGATGGACTACATTAGCGCCGGGCACTTCGAGATTTACCCCCAGCTTCGTGAAGAAGCCAAGGCCTTCGATGATCGAGAGGCTCTGGCGGTGGCCGACAAGCTGCTGGCGAGGGTCGATGCCTCGACCCAGCTGGTGCTCGATTTCGACGCCGAATATGCCACGCCGTCACGCTGCCAGCGTTACACCGATCGTCTTCCCGAGTGGCTCGAAAAGCTGGGTGCGACGATGACGGAGCGATTCGCTCTCGAGGATCAACTGATCAGCCGTCTGCATGCGGCACACGCACCAACCGACTCAGCACGCCACGGTGCGGACTGGCAGTCCGTTCGGGCCGATTGAACTGATTTTCTCGCCTGTCTTCGGCCGTCATCGACTCACTTCCGTTCTGCTGTTATCGATCCGTTCTTGAGCCTCGGTATTTACCGAGGCTTGATGCATGGCGTCGTCCGGTGAATCGCTCGCCACGCATGGCACCGATGCCTATCGCAAGGACAGCACTCGCCAGTCACGCTCGTGGGCCAGCGTTCTGAGCTGTTCATCCGGGTCGACAGCCACTGGCGTCGCGACTTCCTCGAGCAGGTAGCGATCGTTGATCGAGTCGCTGTAGAACCAAGCATCGTCCAGCGTCAGCGTGGGTCGGGGCTCGAGCCATTCTCGCACTCGGGTGACCTTGCCTTCACGGTAGCTGGGAATACCCTCGACCCGGCCGGTATAACGGCCGTTTTCCCGTTCTGCTTCGATTGCGATGAGATCGTCGACACCGAGGCGCCGTGCGATGGGGCCGGTAACGAAGCGGTTGGTGGCAGTAACGATCAACAGGAAATCGCCACGTTGTCGATGCCAGGCCAGTAGCTCTTCGCCTTGCGGCAGGATGTGGGGTTCTATCTTGCAGGCCATGAACTGCTGATGCCAGGCGTCGAGTTGCTCTTCTCGATGCTCGCTCAGCGGTTTCAGTGCCATCGCCAGGTACGCCATGATATCCAGTTGCCCGGCTTGGTAATCCCGGAGATATTGATCGTTGGCACGTCGATAGGCGTCTTCATCCACGGCGCCCTGTTCTATCAGGAACTCGCCCCAGGCATGATCGCTGTCGCAGCTCAGCAGGGTATTGTCGAGATCGAAGATCGCCAGGCTCAAGATGGTCTCCCGTTTTCGTGTGTCAGGGTTCGTTGCGTCACCTCGCTCGCAGGCAAAACGCACGAACAGGGCAATCGATAGTATCGCAAACTCACTGTGCCTTTCCCATGTTGCCGCCCGCGAACGATGTTATTTCAATGTTTTATGGTCGGTTGGCTTAAGGTGTATTGATGCCCTTTCTCGCTTTGTGGAAGAATGATCCCAACGACGATTGAGCTAAGGTGAACGCTGTGATAGACGCCGATGGCTTTCGGCCGAACGTTGGCATCATCATTGCCAACTGTGACGGCCAGCTGCTTTGGGCGCGTCGGGCGGGTCAGGAAGCGTGGCAATTTCCGCAGGGAGGTATCAACGCTTGCGAAACACCCCATCAGGCTCTCTTCCGGGAACTCGAGGAAGAAATTGGGCTGACGTCCAAGGATGTCGATGTGGTGGCCTGCACGCGAGGATGGCTACGTTACCGTCTCCCCCGGCGCATGGTCCGAATGCATTCGAAACCACTCTGTATCGGCCAGAAACAGAAGTGGTTTTTACTGAAAATCCGCTGCCACGACAGTCGGGTTTGTGTCGATAGTACCCCCAAGCCGGAATTCGATGGCTGGCGGTGGGTGAGTTACTGGTATCCTCTGGGACAGGTCGTCTCCTTCAAGCGCGAGGTCTATCGGCGCGCGTTGCGGGAGTTGGCACCCGACTTTCATCGCCTTTCGCTGGAGGAAATGGCGAGGCTGTGAATTTTCGGAGGATCATCCCGGTTTTGAAGACCGGTTTTAAAAAAAGGGCCGGACTGAAGAGCCGCCGATGAACGCGGGCTTTGCCGCCTGATCCGAACCCGATCCGTGGGCCGGGTTCGGATCGGCCCGGCCACCCATTCGATGCCATCACGAGGATTTCCTCGCTCACAAGAAAAGGCTCATGCTCGATACCCTTCGCCGCATCGTCCAGGAAGTCAACGGCGCTCGTAGTCTGGACGCCGCTCTGGCCACCATGGTTCGCCGCATCCGCAAAGCGATGCGCACCGATGTCTGCTCCATCTACCTGTTCGATCGCGAGCGCGACCGGCTGGTACTGATGGACACCATTGGCCTGCGCACTCAGGCGGTGGGCGTGGTGACCCTGCGTCTCGGCGAGGGGTTGGTCGGGCTTGTCGGGCAGCGCGAGGAAGCGCTGAACCTCGAGGACGCCCCCTCTCATCCGCAGTTCCGCTATTTCGTCGAGACCGGGGAGGAACGGTTCTCCAGCTTCCTGGGCGTGCCGATCATTCATCAGCGGCGCATGCTCGGGGTGCTGGTGGTTCAGCAGCAGGAGAAGCGCCGTTTCGACGAGGGCGACGAGGCGTTTCTGGTCACCATGGCGGCGCAGCTGGCCGGCGTGCTGGCCCATGCGCTGGTATCCGGCACTCTCAATCGCCGCGCCCAGCCCGACGGTCAGGCAATGTTTTCCGGGGTGGCGGCATCGCCCGGAATGGCCATCGGCGAGATCGTGGTGATCGCGCCACCGGCGGATCTGGATAGCGTTCCCGATCTCATTCCGACCGATCCGGACGCTGAGGTCATACGCCTGCATGCCGCGCTGGCGCACGTCCGTGAAGACATCCGCAAGGCAGGGGCACGTCTCGCCAGCCGCATTTCCACCCAGGAGCTGGCGCTTTTCGATGTCTACCAGCAGATGCTGGGCGACGCGGCGCTGGGCAACGAGGTCGAGAAGCGCATTCGAGAAGGGCAGTGGGCGCCGGGAGCGCTTGCCGACGTGGTCCGCCGGCACACGCAGTATCTGGAGCGGGTCGACGATGGATATCTACGCGAGCGCGCCACCGATATTCGCGATTTGGGTCGGCGTGTGCTGGCACGTCTGCAGGAAGATAACGAACTGACGCCGTCGACCTATCCGGACAACGCCATTCTGGTGGGTGACGAAATCAGTGCGGCAACTCTAGGCGAGCTACCCAGAGGGCGGCTCGCCGCACTGGTGTCGGTCCGAGGATCCAGCAATTCGCATGTCGCCATTCTGGCGCGGGCGATGGGCATCCCCACGGTACTGGGCATGGTCGATCTGCCGCTGCCGCGAATCAACGGCGCCAAGGCGATTCTCGATGGCCACCGGGGTCGACTGTTCGTGCGGCCCGATCCTCAGTTGGCCAAGCGCTACGAACGCTTGATCAAAGAGGAGCTGGCGCTGGCAGAGGTGCTGGAGCACGAGCAACACCTGCCCAGTGAGACCTCCGATGGCCACAGCATGCCGCTGATGGTCAATACGGGGCTGGCGGTGGATGCCGTGGCACAGCTCAAGCCTCGTGTCAGCGGCGTGGGGCTGTACCGGACGGAAGTGCCGTTCATGATGAACGAGCGCTTTCCCAGCGAGCAGGAACAGACCCGGCTCTATCATGAGCAACTGGCCAGTTTTGCGCCGCTGCCGGTGGTCATGCGTACGCTCGATATCGGCGGTGACAAGGATCTACCTTACTTCCCGATCAACGAAGCCAATCCGTTTCTCGGCTGGCGGGGCATTCGCGTCACGCTCGATCACCCCGAAGTGCTGATGGTTCAGATGCGGGCCATGCTAATGGCGTCGCGTGATCTGGACAATCTGCGCATCCTGCTGCCGATGATTACCAGCGTGGACGAAGTCGACTCCGCATTGCGCCTGCTGGCGCGGGCTCGTGAAGAACTCGCCGAGGATGGTATCGAGGTCGCTTCGCCCAAGGTCGGGGTGATGATCGAAGTGCCGGCGACGCTATACCAGCTCTCGGCGCTGGCGGAACGCGTCGACTTTTTTTCGGTGGGGAGCAACGATCTGACCCAGTATCTGCTGGCGGTCGATCGTAACAACGCGCGCGTTTCCGGCCTCTACGATGCCTGTCATCCGGCGGTGCTCAACGCCTTGGGACGTCTGGCGGAAGAGAGCCGGCAACTGGGTGTGCCGGCCTCCGTCTGCGGCGAACTGGCCGGTGACCCTGCTGGAGCGCTGCTATTGATGGGTATGGGCTTCGATGCGCTGTCGATGAACGCGCCTAGCCTGCCGCGAGTGCGTGCAGCGATTCGGCGCGTAAGCATCGCAGATGCGCGCTCGCTGGTCTCGGAAACACTCTCGCTACCCACCACGGCGGTGGTCAGGGCGCATCTGCGTCAGCGTTTGACGGACTGGCAGATCGGCCATCTGCTGCCGCCTCAGGACTGACCCGCCGCGCTCACCCCCAGGCGAGTAATAGGGCCCGTCGGCACGCCACCGGGACCGAATCGCTGTTCTTCCAACAGGACGCTCCTGTCCGAGACCGTGACCAGCGTCGTTGCTCGTGTCCCGTAGTCCTGGCCTTCAATAAACAGTGGTGAGAGGAAGCGCTCTCGATCTCGGCCCATGCCGGTGGCGGGTAACTCGCTGTCCGGTGCCTGGCGAGTATTGCTCATCGCCGGCCGCATCTCAGTTCTCCAGTCGGGTGCGTTCAGCGCCAATCGCATGGCATCGCGGGCATGGATGAGTTTGGGCCACGGCGTGTCCAGCTTGGCATTGGAGAGTCCATGCAAGCCGGGAGCAACGGACTCACAGCAGGTTTCATGCTGGCTGTGATGAAGCGTCCAGAGTTGGTTGCCCGACATCACCAGCAGGTTGAAACCGGCATAGCGCCGGGCGCCCCGTGAAGCCAGGGTTTCCAGCCAACGGCCCGGGTCGTCGGCTGTCAGCGCTTGATGCACCAGCTCGCCGCGACTGGGAGCGTCGGGCGGGGTCGCTGGCTGACTCTCCCGAACGTTGGTCAATGCCGCCACGCGCGAGTGCGTGGCGGCCAGCCAGCTTCCACCAGCCAGCAAGTCGCGACCGCCGATCAGTTCGGCGTTTGGCCAGCGGTGCAGTGCCTGCGTCGGTCTCGAGTAAAACTCGTCGCGATTTGCCGCGAGACGTAACGTTATCTCGGCTTCCGGTTGCCAATCGAATACGATCAAGCACATCGAGCGGATTCCTGTCAGGGGATGGGCGGCCCGACGAGAGCGCTATCGCCATGACACGGCCTTGGCGGCAGCGTAACATAAGCGTGCTAGCGACTCGTATCCGATGCCTTGTTCTGCTCACGGAATCGCTGCTATTGAACCGCCTCTACAGGACCGCTCCATGCCAGTCTTCATTCTCCCGCTCTTTGCCGCGTCGATGCTAGTCGCCTCGTGTCACGCCGATGCGAGTGACTCTGACACGAGTCATTTCGGCGCTTGTCATTTCGATGAGGGTGCGGCCGCAGAGTCGGGGAGTGTTCGATGCTGACGGCGATCGTGATCTATCTGCTGGTCGGTGCCGTCGCCGGATTGCTGGCCGGGGTATTCGGGATCGGCGGCGGCATCGTCATCGTGCCCGCGCTGGTGTTTACCTTCGTGGCGCAGGGTTTCGACCCCGCGGTCGTCGCGCATCTGGCGGTAGGCACTTCTCTGGCGACGATCGTGGTTACCGGCGCCTCTTCGGCCTGGGGTCACTGGCGTCGCGGTAGCGTACGCCAGGACTGGCTGCGGTTGATGATTCCGGGGCTTCTGGTGGGTGGCATTCTTGGCGTGCTGCTCGCGTCAGCGCTGCCCGGGCATGCACTGACG
Organism: Salinicola halimionae; assembly: GCF_003206065.1. Lineage (GTDB taxonomy): Bacteria > Pseudomonadota > Gammaproteobacteria > Pseudomonadales > Halomonadaceae > Salinicola > Salinicola halimionae. The sequence continues at coordinate 655,147 of NZ_PZJQ01000005.1, forward strand.
CGGCTGTTTGGCATTTTCGCGGTTTTGATGGCTTTCAAGATGCTGCTGACGCGTCCGCCCGCGACTCAGGGGCAGGTGCCGCAGCGCTGGCCGATGACGTTTGCCGGCACGGTAATCGGGGGCGTGTCGACGCTATTCGGCGTCGGCGGTGGCGTGATGTCGGTGCCTTGGCTTTCGCGTTTCACCAGCCGTATGACGGAAGCCGTGGGAACCTCCTCGGCGATCGGCCTGCCGATCGCGTTGATCGGCACTGTGACCAACGTCGTCGTGGGCTGGGGCGAGATGACATTGCCAGCAGGTTCGACGGGCTACGTGATGTGGCCGGCTTTCCTTGGCTTGATGGTGACTAGCGTCCCGATGGCTCGAGTCGGCGTCAAATTGGCTCATGCATTGCCTGCCAGGACGCTGCGACGTATCTTTGCCCTCCTGCTGATTGTGGTCGGGGTCAAGCTGATCATTGGCTAAGGAAACACTGCATAAATGTCTGCGCAGGCGAATCGGCTTCGTTGCGCGGTGCTGGAGCGCCAGCCCGGCCGGAATCCTCATATAACCCATATGCTCCGGTTCCTGCGCTCCGTGCGCCTTGCGACGGAGTGCCGCCCACTTCATCCTGTTCGCCGATTTATTCAGCGTTTCCCCTAATTCTTTCGTACCCAAGGAGAAAGCATGCTGGCTTACCCCGAGATCGATCCGGTGGCCGTGTCGTTGGGCCCGCTCAAGGTGCACTGGTACGGATTGATGTATGTCATCGGCTTCGTTGGCGCCTGGTGGTTGGGACGCCGGCGCGCCGATCGGCTGGGACTCAAACCCGACGATATCGGTGACATGCTGTTCTACGGTGCGCTGGGCGTCGTGCTCGGCGGCCGTATCGGCTATGCGCTGTTCTACGGTTTCGATCGTTTTCTCGACAATCCGCTATGGATCTTCCAGGTCTGGGATGGCGGCATGAGCTTCCATGGTGGCCTGCTGGGCGTGCTGCTGGCGTCACTGCTGTTCGCGCGCAAGCACCATCTGGCGTTCTTCCAGCTCACGGATTTTATCGCGCCGCTGGTGCCGATCGGGCTGGGCGCCGGACGCATCGGCAATTTCATCAATCATGAACTGCCGGGTCGCGTGACGGATGTTCCCTGGGCGCTGGTCTTTCCGGGAATGGGTGGGCAGGGACGTCACCCGTCCTCGCTCTATCAGTTCTTTCTGGAAGGCATCGTGATGTTCGTAGTGCTGTGGACGGCCTCGCTGAGGCCACGCCAGCGTGGCTTTATCTCGGGGCTCTTTCTGGTCTGCTACGGCACTTTCCGTTTCATCTCGGAATTTTTCCGGCGTCCGGACCCGCAACTGGGCTTCATCGCCTTCGACTGGCTGACCATGGGTCAGCTGTTATCGCTGCCGATGATCCTTGCCGGTATCGCACTGGTCGTCTGGTCGCGGCACAATAGCGTCGATGACGCTCGCGTCCCCCAGGCCGCGAGCTAATTAGTCTTCCGCCCATGGCGGATGCCCGGCGCGGCTGGTGTTGCAGTCCTGCTGGGTTGGAAAAAATACTTCGACGGCTCGTCTTTTGTAGCGAGCGAGTCATTGGAAAGGAGCGTCGCCATGCGGCCTTATCTCGACTTGATGCAGCGCGTGCTCGACAGCGGCGTTGAAAAAGCCGATCGCACCGGCGTCGGCACGCTCAGCGTGTTCGGTCATCAGATGCGTTTCGATCTGCGTAACGGGTTCCCACTGGTCACCACCAAGAAACTGCATTTGCGTTCGATCATTCACGAGCTGCTGTGGTTTCTGCGTGGTGATACCAATATCGCCTATCTACGTGAGCACAATGTCTCGATCTGGGATGCATGGGCGGATGCCAATGGGGACCTGGGGCCGGTCTACGGTTATCAGTGGCGTAGCTGGCCGACCCCCGACGGTGAGCATATCGACCAGATCGCCAGGCTCGTCGAGCAGATCCGCCGTAATCCGGATTCCCGTCGACATATCGTCTCGGCCTGGAATCCCGCGCTGGTCGACGAGATGGCGCTGCCTCCGTGCCATGCGCTGTTCCAGTTTTACGTCGCCAACGGACGCCTGTCCTGCCAGCTCTACCAGCGCAGCGCCGATATCTTTCTCGGTGTGCCGTTCAACATCGCGAGCTATGCGCTGTTGACCCATATGATTGCCCAAGTCTGTGGTCTCGAGCCAGGCGAATTCGTCCACACTTTCGGCGACGCGCATCTCTATCTCAACCACCTCGAGCAGGCGCGCTTGCAGCTGTCACGTGAACCGTTGGCGTTGCCCTCGCTGAAGCTGAATCCGGCGATCGATGACCTGTTCGATTTTCGCTTCGACGACATCGCCATCGAGGGATATGAGTCTCACCCCGCTATCAAGGCGCCGATTGCCGTATGAGTGACCTGACCTCCCCATCGACACTGCAGACGCCGGTCGCCATGATTGCGGCGATGTCGCGCAATCGCGTGATTGGCGTGGGCAATCGCCTGCCGTGGTACTTGCCGGAAGATCTCAAACACTTCAAAGCCGCCACGCTGGGTAAGCCGCTGGTGATGGGGCGCAAGACATTCGAATCGATCGGCCGGCCTCTGCCGGGACGGCTCAATATCGTGATCACGCGCGATGAGCATTATGCTCATACAAGCGATCGCGAGGGTATTCGTGTCTGTCATTCGTTGGAAGAGGCGCTGCAACTTGCCGATCATCAGGCGTTGATCGACGACGCCGATGAGATCATGGTAATGGGCGGGGGAGAGATTTATCGGCAGGCGCTGATCGTGGCCGCGAGGCTTCACCTCACCGAGGTGGATGTCGAACTCGAGGGTGACGCTTATTTCCCCAGTTTCGAACGCGCCGAGTGGGAGGAGGTCGAGCGTGTCACGATGGCGCCGCAGCCGGGTCAGCCGGACTATGCTTTCGTCCAATACCGTCGCGTGCTCGAGTCTGGCTGAGTCGTCGAATGGATCGTGCGCCTGAGCGGGATCGAGTGGCTGTCGCCAGGATAAGCGACAGCATGTCCCGGTGTTGATTGAGAGGACTTGAGAGGAGTTGTGCCGTGTTGACGGATCGAACACAGGCGCTCCTGGCTGCCATAGAGCACCAGGTCGAAGCGGGTCAAGCCGCTTTGGAAGCCGAGAAAGAGCGGTGCAAGGCGTTGAAGGCCGAGAATCGAGCCCTCAAGGAGCGACTGCTTGCACTGGCGGAATTGGATCCCCTGATGGTCAAGGGGCCAGACCATAATGAAGATCCGGATGGAGGAACCCGCGCCCGAGGCTTGGGAAATCTGGCTTTTCGGCGGCCCCGACCGAAGCCGGATGGCGCCCCCGATGCACAGTCGAGCCGTCAGGCGCACGCCGTTTCTCCGTTACAGCGACTGACATCCGCCTCATCCCACGATAAGACCACCGCTGCTAGTGTGCCGCCGCAGTCTGAAAAGGACTCGGTAGACGAATCGACAAAGGCGAAGCCCGGCGATGCGGGTCAGGAGCCGGCGCTTCAGGACGAGATTGGCACCGAACCTCCGCAGAGTTCACTAGCATTCGGCGCCGAGCATGACGCGCCCTCTCCCCACACGCTGCTCGCGCAATGGTATAAGCGCTATCCCAAGGCGTTTTTCAAAGGGCACACTCGACCACTCAAGACTGGCATTCATCTGGATCTTTGCGAGATCGAGCCTTGGCCGGAAAAACTGGTTCGCCGGGCGCTGGCCTGTTACGTGCATCTGCCTCGCTACATGAAATCGGTTCGAGAGGGCGCGCGACGTGTCGATTTAGCGGGTGAGGATTGCGAGGTCGTCACTGATGATGAGGCCAAGCACTCCAAGCGGCAGTTAGAGGCCCTGCAGAAAAAACAGAAGGTGCGTGAGACCCAGCAGCGATCGGAAAAACTGGATCGCAAGATCGGGGCGCTACTGGCCAAGCATGGTCAGCATTCACAGGAGTGAAGGCCGCAATGGCGGCGGACACCGATTCCAGACGGTACGACGGAGCGTTGAACTTTGGTCTTGGGTGTAAGGGGTAAGGCAGTCGGTGGCAGCGAGTTCACCTGCATTCTCTCGCCCATTCCAGATGAGCCATTTTGCTTACACGGCCCGCGCAATGGTCGCTAGAACCCGCTTTTGGGGCTTCGGGCGGTTACTCGTAGTGGCAGAGTGGTGGCAGAAAAGAGGAAATGGGCGATTCGCGTTGGCAACGAAAACAGTGTTTTTTCTTGTTGCGTTCCACCAAGGCCCGGTATAAGGTTTGCCTTGCGAGCATTGGACAATAACAAGGCTTCAGAGTTCCGCAGCCGTCATTCGTTCGCATGACGATGCTGGTTGAAGGTGCCGAAGCCGACTGCATCTGCAGACACGATCGAACAGTAAGCTAGTTAAGGAACCTATCGCGATGAAAAAGACGCTCTTAGCGACTGCTATTGCTGGTGCCCTGGGCGCCTCCGCCGCTGCCCAGGCAGCGACTGTCTACAACCAGGACGGCACGCAGCTCGACATCTACGGCAACATCCAGATCGCCTATAAGTCGATCGAGACTGGTAACTATGGTGGCCCCGACGGCCGAATCACTGGTTCTTCAGCTAAAGACGAAGTGTTCGACAACGGCTCGACCATCGGCTTCTCTGGCCAGCACATCATCAATCCGGGTCTGACTGGTTACTTCAAGGCCGAGTTCGAGCACCGGGCCGATGAAGAAAAAATCGGTAATGGTCTTGGCAACGGCGACCAGTCTTACCTGGGCCTGAAAGGCAACTTCGGTGATGCTCGCCTGGGTTCTTGGGACCCGTTGATCGATGACTGGGTTCAGGATCCGATTTCCAATAACGAGTATTTCGATAACACCGATTCGACTCGTGACCTAGGCGGCCTCTATGGCTTCAACAACGCCGAGCGTGTCGATCGTGAAGGCGACAAGTTTCAGTACATGTCTCCGGTCTGGGCTGGCCTGCAGTTTGCCATCGGTACTCAGTACAAGGGTGATGCTGAGAACGACTACGACGTTGACGGGTACACCAACAATAACGGCTCCAACGCTTCCTTCTTCGGTGGTCTGAAGTATGCCGTTGGCGCGTTCTCGGTTGCCGCGGTGTATGACGACCTGAACAACTACAAGCTGCAGAACGACGCCACCGGTGAATACTCTGAAGCCAAGGCTTACGGTCTGACCGCTCAGTACACGATTAATACACTGCGCCTGGCGGCCAAGGTCGAAGACACCGACATGGACTACAACGGCGATAGCGGCGACATCATGCGTTACGCAGTTGCAGCACGTTACGGTTACGCCCTGTCCGATAGCTTCGCTGGCGATATTTACGGTTCCTACCAGTACGTCGATGCCGATACAGAAGTTGCAGCGGCCACCAACCGTGGTGCGATCAACTCTGACGGTGACTACGCTGGCGATGACTCCTTCAATGAATTCATCCTCGGCGCGACTTACAACATCTCGCCGGCGATGTACACGTTCGTTGAAGGTGCAATGTACGGTCGTACCCATGATACCGGTGATGGCGTCGCGGTAGGTGCTGTCTACAGCTTCTAAGCTGATTCCGATGTGAGCGGCTTGCCGCTCACTCGAGCGAAGCCGGCCCCTTTTGGGGTCGGCTTTTTTATACGTAAAATAGACCATCGTCGCCAAGACGAACTCCCCTTGTCTCATCCATAAGCTGTCCTCCTCTCTTTCTTCTCTCTTTTCGACTGCCGATTTGTCGTTTACGGCTCGCCTTGGTCTAGGTGTCATTGTCGTGACAGGCTGGTAATCTTCTATTGAGCGAGCGTTCAATAACCATCGATGGGCAAGTCATATCCGTAACGCCGATCATCAATGGGGAACGTCACGCTGTCGTAACAGGTCTGTCGTATAACAACACTTTCCGCCGATCGGGATATGTCAATCCAGACGGGGAATCGACAAACAACAGGAGACCTTCGATGACCTTTTCCCGTCGTCGTTTCTTGCAGGGCGCTGCGGCCGTTGGTGCTGCCGCTTCGGTACCGTTTTATATCAATCGCGCCTGGGCGCAGGACCAGACATTACGGATCTACGCCTGGGCGGGTTATTTCAGCGATGAAATGCTCTCGGATTTTACTGCCAAGACCGGAATCAAGGCGACCTTCACTCCCTATGGTACCAACGACGAGCTGATGAATTCGCTGCGAGCCACCGATGGTTCTGGCTTCGATGTCATCATGCCCACCGTGGATCGGGTGCCCGGCTACCTCGATTATCAACTGATTCAGCCGTTGGATACGTCGCGGATTCATTGGGATGGTTGTCTGGAAACGGCGATGAAGGGCTCGGAAACCGGTGGCGTCATCGACGACAAGCGTTATTTTGCGCCCTCCGATTGGGGTACCGAGGCCATCGCCTACAACACTCGCTATACGGATATCGACCGTTCCCAACTGAGCTACGCCGATCTCTGGGATCCCGATATCGGCGCCGGGGTCACGGTACGTGCCCATTCCGCGCTGGTGGGTATCGGGCTATGGCTGGAGGCGCAGGGAAAACTGCCGCAACCCTTGCTGGAGTCGTTCAAGACGGAGGAGGCCATGCGTGCCAACTTCGACATCATCCTGGCCGAGGCGCTCAAGCACAAGGACATGGTCATCCAGTTCTGGTCGACCGAGAACGAGGCGCAGGGGGCTTTCCGCACCAATGGCGCGTTGATCGGACAGACCTGGGACAGCACCGCATTTCGGCTGCAGAGCGAGGACGAGCCGATCGCTTTCGGCGCACCCAAGGAAGGTGCACTGGCCTGGATGGAAGGCTTCGTGATTCCGCAGAATGCGCGTAACGTCGATGCGGTTTACGAACTGATCAACTGGTACTACACCCCGGAAGCCGGAGCGATGTTCGTCAAGTCCACCGGCTACAATTCCACCGCCGTCGGCGCGGAAGATCTGTTGCCGGAGGCGAGTCGGCAGTTCTTCAAGAATTCCTACACCCAGCAGGACCTGGACAATCTGTGGTGGTGGCCGGTGCAGGACCCATGGTACGTCGCGCTGCGTAACGAATATCAGGATCGTTATCTGTCGGCATGATCGCCGCTCTCGTCAAACGATGCCCCGTGTTAGATGACACGGGGTTTTTCCGAGAGCCAGTAGATATTCGGCAAACAGGTGCTCGGCATAAAGGTCTTGGGCACCGACATCAGTCAAAGAGGGCGTCATGGACGGTCGCGTATCCTTGAGCCAGGTCGCCATGCGATTTGGCGATTTCACGGCGATTCAGCCGACCTCTCTGGAAATCGAATCCGGTGAGTTCTTCAGCTTTCTCGGGCCCTCGGGCTGTGGAAAGACCACGTTGCTGAACATGATCAGTGGATTTCTGACGCCCAGCGAAGGCAGCGTTGCCATCGGCGGCACCGATATGACTCGGGTACCGGTCAACCGCCGGCCCACGGCAATGATCTTCCAGAATCTAGCGCTTTTTCCGCTGATGAGCGTCTACCAGAACATCGAGTTCGGACTCGAGGTGCGAGGTATCGATCGGCAAAAGCGTCGGCGTAGAGCGGATGAACTGCTCGAACTGGTGGCGTTGGGCGGCAGTGGCGACAAGCCGGTTGCCGAACTCTCCGGCGGCCAGAAACAGCGAATCGCGATCGCGCGTGCCCTGGCCGTGGAGCCGCGGGTGCTGCTGCTGGACGAGCCGTTGTCGGCGCTCGATCTCAAGTTGCGCCAACATATGCGTACCGAGCTCAAGGCGATTCAGCGCAAGACCGGCATTACCTTCATCTATATCACGCACGATCAAGGCGAAGCGCTGACCATGTCCGATCGGGTCGCCGTGATGTCGGAAGGGCGAATACAGCAGGTTGCCGATCCAATGACCCTGTATCGTCATCCGCAAACCGATTTCGTGGCCAACTTCGTGGGCGAGAATAATCGCTTCCCGGGTCGTGTCATGGCGATAGAGGGTGATGAAGTGACACTGGATGCCGGCCTGTCGGCACCGTTGCGCGGTCACTCCATGACGCCGCTCGAGCCGGGCGACTCGGCGACGCTCTATATTCGCCCGGAGCAGTGGCGTTTGGGGGCTGCCGATGATCGGTGCCTGCCGCTGGCCGGGGTGATTCAGACCGAGCATTTCGAAGGAGCCTGGCTAACCCTGGAAGTCGAACTGAATCAGGGACCGATGATTCGCGCGCAAGTGCCCCAAATGGCGGCCGGTGCGGATACCCAGGTTCCACTTCGCGTTGGCAGTGCCTGTCGTCTGGGCTACTCGTCCCGTCAGGCGGTCGTCCTGGCGGGTGCGGTGCACGAGCCGACGAGCGAGGAGGTCGTCGATGTGGCAGCAACTGCGTAGACGCTTCGGCGGTCCGCTGGCCGTGGCCATCGTTTCACTGATGGGGATCTGGCTGATCGCCATGGTGCTGCTGCCACAGTGGCAGATGATCGATTATTCTTTTCATCCGTCGCTGTTGCCGGCCGAGCGCGGCGGAGTGAAGGATGTCTGGACGCTGGCCAATTATGCCACTTTCTTCGACAACGACATCCATCTCGCCATTTTCTTCAAGACGATCTGGTCGAGCGTTCTCGTCACCGCGCTGACCCTGCTCGTCAGCTACCCATTGGCCTACTATCTGGCCAAGGTCGCCACGCCCGGCCAGGCTGCGCTGTGTCTGCTGCTGTTGATCATCCCGTTCTGGATCAACGAAATTCTGCGGACTTTCGCCTGGTACATCATCTTTGCCTTCCGCGGACCGCTCAACGAGTTGTTGCTCGCGCTGGGCTGGATCGATCGGCCCATTCGCTTTCTCAATGGCGATACCGGCGTGCTGGTGGGCATGGTCTACGCCTATATCCTGTTCATGGTGTTTCCGCTCTACAACGCCATCGAGAGTCTCGATACCAATCAAATCCGGGCCGCGCGGGATCTTGGGGCAGGCTGGGGTCGCACTCATCGGCGCATCGTCATTCCTCACGCCAAGCCGGGCATCGCGACGGGCTGCATCATGACCTTCATGCTGGCGGCGGGCAGCTACGCGGTTCCGGCGTTACTGGGTTCTCCGGGCAGTCGCTGGTTCACGCAGATCATCTATAACTGGTTTTTCGAAGGGGGCGACTGGAATCAGGGCGCGGCTTACGCCTTTCTGCTGCTGGTTCTTTGCATCGCCTTCGTCAGTATCATCATGCGGGTTTTCAAGGTCGGTCTCGGCGACATCGCTAAATAGACCATGCCAAACAGGAACAGCGCTTCATGAGTTCTTCGCGATTCTTCTCCTGGGCGCTCAAGGCCTATCTGCTGGTGTTCTTCGTCTATCTGTTCCTGCCGCTGGTGATCATGGCGGCTGCCACGTTCAATGAGAGCCGCTTTCCCACCATCACGCCCTGGACCGGCACCACGCTACAGTGGTTTTCGGCGCTATGGGCCGACGGTGGCATGTGGAATTCACTGATCAACAGCCTGATGGTGGCGGTCGGTGTGCTATGCCTGGCATTACCGATCGGCATCGCCAGCGCGCTTTTCCTGACCACGGTCGACGGCCGAGGGAAATCCTTCATCTATGCTCTGATTCTGTCGCCGCTGCTGACGCCGGGCGTGATCATCGGCATCTCGACGCTGATCTTCTGGCGCGGCTGGGGCTTGAATGGAGGGATTGCGCTGACCGTCATTGCACAGAGTGCGTTTATCGCCGCGTACGTCATGCTGATGGTAACGGCACGGCTGCAGCGCTTTGATCGCACGCTGGAGCAGGCGGCGCTCGACCTCGGCGCCAGTCAGTGGCAGGTTTTTCAGCGAGTGTTGTTGCCTTACCTCAAGCCCGCGATTCTGTCGGCGGCGGTGCTGGCATTCCTGCAATCGCTGGAGAACTACAACACCACCCTGTTCGTGGCGGGCTACGACACCACGCTGACGATCTACATCGCCTCGAAGGTGCGCACGGGTCTGACGCCGGCGGTCAATGCACTGGCTTTGCTGATGATCCTGTTCACGGTCGGACTGGCAATGATCTACGAGTTCAAGCGACGGCGCGAAGCTGCCAGGCGTCTAGGCTGACATCGTTCGCGCCCGGCCAAACGCTTGCTGAAAAGCCATTTACTGACGCGTCAGTCTGACCAGGCGGTGTCGAAGCTCCGGATCGAACAGTGCTCGACTACGGTTCTGTAAGCGCGGTAAGGCGTCGTCGTAGAGGAGTCGTTCATCGACGATGCGCAGCCAGCCTTGCTGTTCAAGGGTGTCCATCAGACCGCTGAAGAGCCGCTTGTCGAAAAACTCCGGCGCGTTGAGTCCGGACAACAGTGTCAATCGCTCGGCCAACTGGCGACTATGCTCTTCCAAACCTTCCCGCGTGAGTTCGCCGCTGGAGTAGCGCAACAGAGAGGCCAGCAGCAGATAAGCGCGTTCCAGCGTGGGCTGCACCGGCTGCCCCAGCAGTCTCAGATGCTCGCTCGACTCCAGATGCCCGGGTTGCCGACGCCAGCCGTTGTCGGTGGCATGAAGAAGCCCTTCCTGTTCGAGTACCGACAGGGTCGACGCCAGGCGCTGACGGGGATCGGTCGGTGGCGCGAAGTAGAGTTCGTGCGTCAGCAAGGGCCAGGCCGGGGACAATAGCGTATCGAGATCATCGAGGGAGAAGGCGGCGTTATTGCGGAACGCGAACGCTACCAGCCCGAGATGCATGAACAGATGCAACACGTTATTACGATACCAGGTGAGTAGCGTTGCCTGCTCTGGCCGTGCGGTGATCAATTCGCCCAACGCCTGTGGCTGGCGGTTCACGAAGCCGAGAGCCACTACGTGATCGATCCAATCCGCGGGGTCTCCGCTCGGTAGCTGGCAGCGTTGGCTGCCGGGCAAATTGCGCTGCAGTCTCACCAGCAGACCGATATGGTGTGCCAGCAGATCGGATTCGATGGTGTGGTGCGGCGTGGCCAATAGCGTCATGGCCACGAGCGAAACGGCATTCAGACTGGCGGCGTCGTTGATGCGTCGAGCCAGCGTTTCCCCCAGCAGCGGGACGGCGCGATTCAGCCACTCGGGGCGTGTCGAGACGACGTCCTGTTGCCATTCCGGAACCGTTTGATTCAGGAATCCTGCCAGCGACAGCGGTTCCCCCACACTGACCGTCACGCGGCCGTGGGGCTCGCGCAGGTGCTTGAGCACGCGCAGCAGGTCGAGGGGCGACTCCTTCTTCTTCGTGCCACCGCGGAGCTCGCGGAGATAGCTGTTGCTCTCCAGCACGCGTTCGTAGCCCACGTAAACCGGCACGAAGGCGACATCCCGAATCGCGTCTCGGGCGAACGAGCGTAGTGTCATCGCCAGCATGCCAGGGCGGGGTGAGAGCATTCGCCCAGTGCGTGAACGGCCGCCTTCGATGAAATACTCCACCGGGTGGCCGCGGGCGATCAGACGGTGCAGGTACTCGTTGAAAACGGTGGCGTAGAGACGATTGTCCTTGAAGCTGCGACGCAGGAAGAAGGCCCCGCCGCGGCGCATTAGCGCGCCGATCACCGGCATGTCGAGATTGCGTCCGGCGGCAATGTGCGGCGGCATCAAGCCTTCCCGATAGAGCACATAGGAGAGCAGCAGGTAATCGATATGACTGCGATGACAAGGGACGTAGATGAGCGTGCGTTCGCCGGCGATAGCCTTGACCGTGTCGAGCCCGTATACGTCCACGCCTTCGTAGAGCCGGTTCCACAGACGTTTGAGCAGCTCATAGAAAAAACGCAGAACCGGATAGGACATGTTGGAGGCAATTTCGCGGGCATAGCGTTCGGCGCGGCGGCGCTCCCTTGCTGGCGTGGTGCGATTGAACTGCGCAGCCTCTAGCACCGCTTCACGCACCGGTCGACTGTCGACCACGCCTCGCATCAGCGTGCGATGGTGGGAGATATCCGGACCCAGCACGCGCGCTCGAATGCGCCGGAAGTGAACCCGTAGCACCCGCGCGACCTTGCGTTGCGTCAAGGTGACGGCAGGATCATCGATCAAGGGTCGCAGCCGGATCGGCTCGCCGAAGTGTGCTTCCAGATGGCGTCCGTTGACGCCCACCGACAGCAGCCGGCGCAGACGTCCGCTCCAGGCCCAGTCGTCGGCCGCCAGCATCTTCCAGAAACCGAAGTCCTTGCCTGGGGCACGACTCCAGAACACGCTGACCGGCACCAACTGCGCATCCAGCGAGGGATCGGCCTCGAGCGCATCCAGCAGTTGTTGCAGGTGAGACGAATGCTGCCCCTTGACCCCGCGTCGACTCTTACGCAGCTGCGGCAGCGCAAAGCATGCAGGCAGCTCGCTATGACCGAAAAGGTGCCGGGCACGGGCATCGGGGAGATCGAGATCGTGACTCAAGCGTTCGACGGCGATCTCGTCGGTCAACGACGGCCGGGCGATGACGTAGAGCGTAGGAAGCGCGTCATCGAGGCGAAATGGCTCGGGTTCGACCAGGCGAAAGGCAAGCCAGCGATCGAGCACACGACTGACGAGGCGATGCCATAGTCGGGAAGGTTCAATCATAGTCGTCGAAATTTGATCACTGTCGGCGAAATTTAATCACGGTCGTCGAAGTCCGATCCCGATCATCGAAACCCCATGCGCTTGGGCATCGATGCGGTTGTTCCCCGCGAGTGCCCGAGTATAGCCAACTCACTGCCTGACAGCGACGCCACCCGCAGCGTCCGACTCCGACAGGCTTTCCTTGGGACTGCAAACGTGCGTCAATCGGGAGCGATCAAGGAGGCAGGCGGTTCATGCAAGCGACATGGAAGGATGGCAACCGGTTCGAGCTATTGCCGGAAGGCAAGCGGTTCTGGCCGGCGATGCGCGAGGCCATCGACGGTGCACAACAGTATCTGTGGATCGAACTCTATCTAATGGAGTCAGGCGATCTGGCCGAACGCTTCATTGGCGTGCTGGCAGCAGCAGCGTCGCGCGGGGTCGAAGTCAAACTGATGCTCGATGGCGTGGGCAGCATGGGGCTGTCGGGCAGCGATCGACAGCGACTGCGAGACGGCGGGGTCGAACTGCGGTTTTTCAATCCACTGTCGGTGACGCGACTGGGCGGCAATCTGATGCGTGATCACCGCAAGCTCGTCGTCGTCGACGGCATCACGGCCTTTACCGGCGGCTTCGGCATCGTCGATGAGTTCGTCGAGGCCTGGTATGAAGTCGCGGTGCGCGTTCAGGGCCCCGTGGTCGAGGACTGGATGCGACTGTTCGGTCAGGTCTGGGACTCGCCACTGACTCGAGGGGGAGGGATGAGAACGCGATTGTCGCGGGCGTTGCCCGACCACCACTCGACCGCCGAGACATCGGCCGGTGGTATGCGCGGCAGAGCGATCTGGGGACGGGGGCATCGTTATCAGGCCATTCGAGTATCGCTGCAAGGCCGCATCAACACGGCGGATCGCAGGCTATGGCTGTGCACGCCTTACTTCGTGCCGACGTTGAGCCTGCGTCGGGCACTGGCTCGCGCCGCACGCCGCGGCATCGATGTGCGTCTACTACTGGCGGGCGGTCATCATGATCACCCCGGGGTTCGATATGCCGGACAGCGGTTCTACAACCGGTTGCTCAAGGCCGGCGTCAAGATCTACGAGTTCCAGCCGACGTTCATTCATGCCAAGTTCAGTGTCGTCGATGACTGGGTGTCATTGGGTTCATGCAACTTCGATCACTGGAGTCTGCAGTGGAATCTCGAGGCCAACCAGGAGATTGATGACCCCAGCTTCGCCGCCGAGGTCGCCCAGCTTTTCGAGCGAAATTTCGCTGCCAGCCAGCGCATCGATGCCGCCAGCTGGGCCCAACGCGCCTGGTGGCAGCGTGCGCGCGAGTGGCTGTTCGGCACGCTCAATGCCTGGGTGACGCGCCTCAAGTAGCGCCATTAGTTGTCGTCGAGATATCTAGCGCTTGCGACCCCGTTGCTGACCCGATGTTGCCTTCCTGGAGCCCGGCTTGCCGTTGCCCTTGTGCTTTCCCTTGCCCTGGGACGGCTCCGGCGGGACCCGAAAGTGCAGGTAAAGATCCAGAGTCAATTCCGGAAGCTGGCCCGCCAGGGCGACAAACTGGCTATCCTCGGCGATCATCTCTACAATTTCCGGCTCTTCGTCGAACAGCCCCGACAGCGCCATGAAGGGAAGTAGCAGGGCGGCAACATGGGTTTCGTCCTGGGAGAACCAGGCCGCTTCGTCGAGGAAGACGCATTGCATGAAGCCGGCACACCAGTCCTCGATGGCCGCGGCCATGTCACCGCTTTCATCGAGTTCGTTGTCGAAAGGCAGCTCGACCCAGTTGCCGCGTTCCAGAATGCTGGCAGCGTTGGTCTTGAGAGTTTCCAGCAGACCCAGAATCTCTTCACGCTCGGCGACACCGTCGAAAGGCGGTTCACCCTCGAACAGTTCGGCGACCCATTGCTCCGAGCTGATTTCCCGTGGAGAGACCGCTAGTGCGACTAGATAACCATGAGCGCCAATCACGTCCGGCGCGTCTTCACCGAGGCGCTCGGAGGTCAGGTAGTCATCGAGACGCGCCAGCGCTTCGTCGGCCAGTGGTGGCTGACTTTCGATCGCGTCATCCGGTCGTTCGGACAAGAGTTCAGACATGCGGCTCTCCGGATGGCAAAGATGAGTTCGTGGCCAGTTTGAATTCTTGGCCAGTTTGAATTGGTGACTAGCTCGGATTGTGACACAGGTCAGTGGGCTAGACGCCCGGTGACGGTATCGGCATTCTATCATCCCATGACCGATCTGCGTTCCTCCCCCTTATCCCCCGTGCTTGGCCAGAGCGACGCTCAGGCGCTTGAGGCACTTGACGAAACGGCCCTCGAAAGTCTGCTCCTGAAGCGGGCCGAGGCCGCCTGGCAATTGGCACAGGACGTGCATCCTGATTTACCTCGGCCGAAGGTGTGGTTCGATCTGCGCGGTCGTAGTGCCGGGCAGGCGCATTACCAACGCGGCGGGCTGCGCTTCAACTGGACCCTGCTGCGAGAGAATCGTCAGGCTTTCATGGACGAGATCGTGCCCCATGAAATGGCCCATTGGTTGGTCTTCCACCTTGAGGGCGGGGCTCGGGCTCGACCCCATGGACGCGAGTGGCAAACGGTGATGCGAAAGCTCTATGGGCTGAAGCCGATCGTCACGCACCGCTTCGACGTCGCACGCGCCAGCCCCACTCCCTATCTTTATCGCTGCCGCTGCGAGACGCTGCACCGGTTTACCGGACGGCGCCATTCTCAGGCCATGAAAGGATCCCGATATCGTTGCCGTTACTGCCGGGCGACCTTGACGTTTGCCTATCGCGAAATATCCGAATAACGTCCAATGACGCTTCGGGCGCGCGATCTGTCGATCATCGAGAACGTCGCTATCGATATCGTGGATCTCCGTGCGAACTGCCTTTGTCCTCGATTACTCAGGATCGAGTTGAGACGAAGGTCTAATAGGGGGTGTCGGGGGCCGTCGTTATATGCTGACCGACTGCAGTCGCAGGCCTATCGCATTGAGTCAGCTAGGCTTTCACGAACCGACGAATCATCGCCGACCGAATAGCGACGACCCGAATACGTCTTACAGGGAGACTGGAGCATGAGCGAACAGCAGCGCGTATATCCCGTCGATGAACGCCTGGCAGCCAATGCCTGGATCGATCGCGATCGGTACGAGACGCTCTATCGCCAGTCCGTCGAAGACCCCGAAAACTTCTGGCGCGAACAGGCCGAGAGTCTGAGCTGGAGCAAGAAGCCAGCGACCATCAAGAACACGTCGTTCGCCTCCCGCAATGTCGATATTCGCTGGTTCGAGGATGGCGAACTCAACGTTGCCCATAACTGTCTTGATCGTCATCTGGCCACACGGGGTGACCAGCCCGCTATCATCTGGGAAGGCGACGATCCCGATGATCACAAGATCATCACTTACCGCGAGTTGCACCAGCGGGTATCGCAACTTGCCAACGGTCTCAAATCCCTGGGGGTCGGTAAGGGAGATACGGTAACGCTTTATATGCCGATGGTGCCGGAAGCGGCCATGGCAATGCTTGCCTGCGCGCGTATCGGCGCGGTGCACTCGGTCGTGTTCGGCGGGTTTTCCCCGGATGCGCTGGCCGGGCGTATCGTCGACTCGCAGTCTCGCGTCGTGATCACTGCCGATGAATCGGTTCGTGGTGGCAAGCAGGTGCCGCTCAAGGACAACGTCGATGCCGCGTTGACCCGAGAAGGCACCGACGTGGTTGAAACCGTGCTGGTGGTCAAACGCACCGGCGGCAGTATCGAATGGCACGAAGGCCGCGACCGATGGTTCGACGATGTGGTCGATGCGCAGTCCATCGATTGCCCCGCCGAGACCATGAACGCCGAGGATCCGTTGTTCATTCTTTACACCTCGGGCTCGACGGGCATGCCCAAAGGGTTGAAACACACATCCGGCGGGTATCTTCTTTACGCTGCCCTGACGCATCGCACGGTTTTCGATTATCACGATGGCGAAGTCTACTGGTGTGCTGCCGATGTGGGCTGGATTACCGGTCACAGCTACATCGTCTATGGCCCCTTGGCCAATGGCGCCACCACGCTGATGTTCGAAGGGGTGCCGACCTATCCGACCCATGGGCGCATTGGCCAGATCATCGACAAGCACGATGTCGCCATCCTCTACACCTCGCCCACGGCTATCCGCTCGCTGATGGCCCATGGCGAGCACATCATGGACGACAGCCAACGCTCGTCGTTGCGAATTCTTGGCTCCGTCGGTGAGCCCATCAATCCCGAGGCCTGGGACTGGTTCCATCGGGTCGTTGGCAATTCGCGGTGCCCGATCGTGGACACTTGGTGGCAGACCGAAACCGGCGGACACATGATCACGCCGCTACCCGGGGCAACGGCGCTGAAGCCGGGTTGTGCGACTCAGCCCTTCTTTGGCGTGCAGCCGGCGCTACTCGACAATGACGGCAAGCCATTGGACGGCGCTAACGAAGGTAACCTGGTGATTCTCGACTCCTGGCCCGGGCAGGCGCGCTCGATCTGGAACAATCACGAACGCTTCGTCCAGACCTACTTTTCGACTTACGAAGGGGTCTACTTTACTGGCGACGGTTGCCGGCGCGATGCCGACGGCGATTACTGGATTACCGGACGCATCGATGATGTCCTGAATGTCTCCGGGCATCGCATGGGTACGGCCGAGATCGAGTCCTCGCTGGTGGCGCATCAATCCGTAGCCGAAGCGGCCGTCGTGGGTTATCCGCATGACATTAAAGGGCAGGGCATTTACGTCTATGTGACCCTCAATGACGATGTCGAATCCAGCGACGAGTTGAAGCAGGAACTCAAGCAATGGGTGCGCAAGGATATCGGTCCGATTGCCACGCCCGATGTGATTCAATGGGCGCCGGGGCTACCGAAGACCCGCTCGGGTAAAATCATGCGGCGCATTCTGCGCAAGATCGCCGCCGACGAGTGTGATGGTCTGGGTGACACGTCGACGCTGGCCGACCCCGGCGTTGTCGAAGATCTGATAGAGAACCGCCATTTGCGTCCTTGAATCAACGTTTCCGGTGCCCTGAATCCCATCAGTGGCCTAGAGCGGCGTAACAACTATATGACTGGTTAATGTAAATTATCATTAACCTTATTTTGACCGATGATTATCGTTCGGCCGTCTTGAAAGAGGCTTTCCTCCCGGTACTTTTTCGTGCCGCTCCAAAGGGAGGGAAGCACGCCAGCTTTCCGGGACGACCGAACTTTTTTTATGCTTAATCGGACTTTTTGTAGCTCCCAGTGCGGGTTTATCCGTCAATTTTTACTGGATTTACGTACCGTTGACTTGAGGCTTGGGATTCCATGATCGCATGGGGTAACATGCCGTTAACCATTAGTTGAAGTAACTTATCTGAATGGCGATAGTGGACCGACTAACTCGTCATCTATTCCGATAGCGCCGGAGGAGAATCAATGGCTTTTGCCCAGAAATTCATCGTAGCTGATGACCACCCACTCTTCCGGGCGGCCCTCAATCAGGCGCTGCGACAAGTCTCGCCACAAGCGGAGATCGTCGAGGCGGACAGCATGGAGGCAACGACGGAGGTCGTGACCCGACATCCCGATGCTGACTTGATTCTGCTCGATCTTCACATGCCGGGTGCTCACGGTTTCTCCGGACTGATCCAGCTCCGAGGGCAGATGCCGGACATCCCGGTGACCGTGGTGTCCGGAAGCGAAGAAGTCGATGTCGTTCGTCGTGCCATCGATTACGGCGCGTCGGGCTTCATCCCCAAGTCCGCTTCGCTGGATACTATCGCCGAAGCGATCGGTGAGGTGCTCAAAGGGGAAGTCTGGCTGCCGCAATATCTTGCCGATGCCATGGGTGAGGGTAGTCCGGAGGATGCCCGTTTCGCGGAAGCGATCGCCTCGCTAACGCCACAGCAGTTTCGGGTCCTCAACATGTTGACGGAAGGACTGCTCAACAAGCAGATCGCCTACGAACTCAACGTGTCGGAAGCGACAATCAAGGCCCACGTCACGGCCATACTGCGCAAGTTGGGGGTTCATTCCCGTACACAGGCGGTTATTGCCGCGCAGAAGTTGGAGATCGAACCGCCCAAGGTGACCAACGACTGATCGTGCCGGAAGTCCGGGTATCGGGAGCCGCCGTTTCTTATCGTAGAACCGGCGGCTCTTTACGTTGGGTCGTCAAGGCGCAGATGTGTCGTTGCTGGCCCTCCGGTCCAAGGCCGAGCTTGCTTTCTCTGGGCCCGCCTCGATCGCCCTGGCGCGGCTGATTCGCCGCGCCATCAGCAGCAGTTCGAGGCTGGCGAACAGCAACAGGCTATATCCGGTCAGTTCGGTGATCTCTTCCGCCGCGTCCTTGATGACCCGCAAGTACTGTTCGCCCATCAGTGCATGCCACAGTTCGCTTCGTCCATAGAGGCGGGAAAAGACGTACGTGACAAGAAAACCGGCCGCGAAAAGCCCGAATCCCAGGCTGTTGGACACCTGAGCGAATTCTTCCAAAAATTGGCGACGGGCTCGAATCACCGCCGCCAGAGTCGGTAGCGCGATCATTGCGACCAGACATTCCCAAGCACCATCGAAAATACCACTGTCCAGCCAGAGATCGTTTTCGCGCACGAGTGACATGGCGTAGAAGGCGCCCAGTAGAAGACTTACGGTGCGCAGTACCTTGAAACGCTGGCGGATGATCAACATCGAGGTGGTGCAAAGAAGCAGCAAGATCGACTGAGTGATTTCCGTCAACGACGTTTCACTAAAATTGGGCGCGCCGATGTGTTTGGCGTCGACCGCCAGTATTAGTTGCATGAGACCCGCCAGAAGCAGGGTATAGATGACGGCTCGAAGAGAGACCGATCGGAAGGTCAAAGGAATGAGGGAAAAGGGCATGATTTTTCCTGCCGGCGATTGATAGCCGGCTAAGATTATCAGCCTTAAGAATCTTAAGAAACGCTGTTTTGGTTATTTTTTAAGATAACCTTAATTTTATGGGGCTATTCCGACTCGGAGCTCAGCAGCTTCGATGCCTGCAATGGCTGCGCGTTCGTCGTTGACGGAGCTGTCGCCGCTGACACCGACCGCGCCGATTACCTGATCCTGTTCGTCCAGGATCAGCACGCCGCCGGCGACGGGAATGAATTCACCCCCGGAAGCTGAGGCAACCGCCGACAGAAAGGCAGGGCGCTCCTGGTTGCGCTCACCGATCGTCCCACTGGAGACCCCGTAGCCCAAGGCGGCCTTCGCTTTCCCGTGCGCCACCGCCAACCGCATCACGGCGCAGCCATCTGCTCTGTCGCTGCTGATGGGGCATCCGCTGGTATCCATGACAGTGACGGTGAGAGGGTTTAGCTCGTGCGTCTCCGCATGAGCCAGCGCCGCATCGATAATGGTTCGGGCCTGTTTCAGCGATAGAGTCCGGTGAGTCAGATAGACATTTTGAGCCATGGTCGTATTCCTTGAGTTATTTTTGTATTCATAATTCATTTTGGGTGGCGTCATCCATGCGCCATTGGGAGAATGGCAACATCGAAACGGTTATGAGTGTCCCATGATCAAGATCCAACAGAACACCCTTTACGGTGAAGCGGCTGCCCGCATCCGAGACATGATCAATGAGGGCAGTCTGCTCCCGGGCATCCGTATCCCGGAAAAGCGGCTATGCGAGCAGTTCGGTATTTCCCGGACACCATTGCGGGAGGCTCTCAAGGTGTTGGCATTCGAGGGGATGGTCGAGCTCCTGCCAAACCGAGGCGCCCGCGTCGTGCGTTTGACGCGTCAGATGCTGGAGGAGACCTACAATGTGATGGGGGCGCTGGAAGGTCTGTCCGGCGAGCTGGCATGCCGTTATATCACCGAAAATGAGGTGGCCGACATTCAGGCGCTCCATTATCAGATGGTGGCGCACTACAAGCGTGGAGAGAGCCAGCCGTACTTCGAGCTAAATCAGCGTATTCATGATGCGATCATGCTTGCCGCTCGCAACGACACGCTGCGGGAGACCTACAGCAGTCTGAACTATCGCATTCAGCGGGTGCGCTACTCCACTCACATGATCGACGAGTACTGGGATCAGGCCGTTGCCGATCATGAGGCGATGATCGAGTGTCTGCTGGTTCGCGATGGAGAACGTTTGGGCGCCATTCTGCGCGAGCACTTGCGACACAAACTCGTCGTCGCCGCGGCGAGTGGCGTGATCGACGACGAGCAGAGCGCCGCCGTCTGAGATTGGCGGTTGACTTTCCCGGGTTCGGTGGTTTTGCCTGAGGCTCGTGTTCTTTCCCATACAGACCCCATACCGTTCCCGGCACGAATCCCTGCAAATCCGGCTCATGATGACATCACTGGGTATCACGCACCGGTTCGGCGTGCTCTAGCCTCCCCTGATCTGACATCGAGCCAGTCGAGCGAGCACGATGGCGCGGGGCATCCGCCGAAATTTAAAATGAATTCATTGTGTTGCTACGATTCAGTCCCTCCTGATCGCGATAAATAACTAATTCTAAAAGTATAGTGTTGAGACTTTACGCCAATAGACAAATGTTGGATTGGTTTCAATTGAATTATGAATTCATAATTCACTGGCAGAATCCCAGCGTGCTCGCACTGCGGGGTATCGACCGGGGCGTCGCGATAGTCCCACTGATCTTGCCCGGTCCATCGTTCAGGCGAGCCAATATAAAAAGACGGAAGGACGCCAGTGATGAAAAATCTCAAAGCAGGCCTGTTGGCGCTCGCGCTAATGGCCGGTGCCAACTACGCCAGTGCTCAGGAAGTCCAGGTCAAGTTTGCGCATGTCGGGGAGCCGGGGTCGCTGTTCGCCAATGTTTCCGAGGAGTTCGCCAAACGCGCCAACGAGAAGCTCGCTGGCGAAGCCAAGGTGATCGTCTACGGTTCGAGTCAGCTGGGCGGTGATTCTGAGCTGCTAAAGAAGCTGAAGTTGGGCACGGTCGATCTGGCACTACCCTCGACCGTCATGAGTAGCGTCGCACCCCAGTTCGCCCTGTTCGAAATGCCGTATCTCATTGCCGATCGCGACCATATGGCGAAGGTACGCGACGAGGTCGTGCGCCCGCAGCTCTATCCGGTGGCCGAGAGCCGGGGTTACCACATCATTGGCGTGTGGGAGAACGGCTTCCGTCAGATCACCAACAACGAGCGGCCTATCAACAAGCCGGCCGACCTTTCCGGCATCAAGCTGCGTGTTCCCAAAGGCGTCTGGCGGGTCGAGATGTTCAAGAGCTACGGCGCGAATCCGTCGCCGATGGCGCTATCCGAAGTGTTCGTCGCACTGCAGACAGGGGCGATGGACGGCCAGGAAAATCCGCTGGTTCAGACCTACGCCTCGCGCCTGCAGGAAGTGCAGAAATACCTTTCGCTATCTGGCCATATCTATACCCCGGCTTACGTTACCGCTGGCATGAGCTGGAACCGGCTGCCCCAGCACGTGCGCGACGTGCTAAAGCAAACCGCCGAGGAAATGGAGCCCTATGCGCTCGAGCAGGGTGCGAAGCTCGATGAAGAGACGCTCGCCAAGATGCGCGAGGCCGGTCTGGAGATCAACGAGGTCGATCGCCAAGCTTTTATCGATGCCTCCAAACCGGTCTACGACAAGTTCATCAAGGACGTCGAGGGCGGCCAGGAAATGCTCGACAAGGTGCGTGAACTGCAACCTGCCAGTTAACTCGCGCGCCCGATCGCGGCCGTTAAT
This sequence comes from Salinicola halimionae, assembly GCF_003206065.1. Classification (GTDB taxonomy): domain Bacteria; phylum Pseudomonadota; class Gammaproteobacteria; order Pseudomonadales; family Halomonadaceae; genus Salinicola; species Salinicola halimionae. The sequence goes on from NZ_PZJQ01000005.1 coordinate 677,288, forward strand.
CTGGACGCGGTCGGGCTGCGGACGAAGGAGCCGCCTGTGAAAACTCTGAATACCCTACGCGATGGCTTCAGTCGCCTGCTCGAGATCATCGTGGTCATCAACATGCTGATGCTGGCGGGGATCGTCATCGTCGGTTTCCTTTCGCGTCTGGTGGGGTCGCCCTTTGCCTGGTACGACGAGGCAGCCTCGATCAGTCTAGCCTGGCTGACCTATTACGGTGCTGCGCTGGCCGCCGCCAAAGGCGCTCACATTGCCTGTCCGAGCATCGTCAACGCGTTTCCGCCACAGGTGCGTCTGCCCATTGCCATGCTGGGCGAGGCGCTGACGATCGCGTTCTTCGTGTTGCTGGCAATAACTGGCTGGCAAGTCGTCGATATTCTCGCGGGCTCGACCATGATCAGTCTCACCAGCGTCTCGCTGCAGTTCACGCAGTCGGCGCTTCCGATTGCCTCTGTGCTGTTCATCATTGCGGAGCTGCTGCGACTACCCGAGATCATTCGACAGGCACGCGGCGAGGGTTTCGTCGACCATGAGCTGGAGGAGATCGGGCTGAGTCCCAACATGGCCAGCCAGAATGATACCGGAACTAATGTAAGGCCTAACGCAGGGAGCACGGGTCGATGATTCTTACACTGATGTTCGTCGGGCTGCTGCTGCTGATCGTGCTCAACGTACCGATCGCCATCGCCCTTGGCTTGGTCGGCGCCGTTGCTGTCTACTCGAGCTATGGTGTCTACGCGCTACCCAATATCGGGCTTACGATGTTCGAGGGTGCGACCAACTTTCCGCTGATCGCCATACCGCTGTTCATCCTGGCCGGGGCAATCATGAATGCCTCCAGCATCTCGCGGCGCTTGATCGACTTCGCTTCCTCGCTGGTCGGTTTCGTCAAGGGTGGGCTGGCGATGGTAACGATCGGCTCCTCGATCTTTTTTGCCGAGATTTCAGGCTCTGCCGTGGCCGGCGTCTCTGCGCTGGGCAGCCTGTTGATTCCGGCGATGAAAAGCCGTGGCTATTCCAAGGAATTCGCCGCAGCGATCTCGTCATCCGCCGCCAGCCTGGCGATCATCCTGCCGCCTTCGATCCCGATGATTCTGTATGCGGTGATGTCGGGAGAGTCGGTGGTCAAGATGTTCGTCGCCGGTATCTTCCCGGGTCTGCTGGGCGCCCTGGGGCTTGCCATCGCCTGTTATTTTCTGGCGCGCAAGCACAACTTCCCCGCCGAGGGTCGCTTTCAGGCGAGCCGGGTCTGGAAATCCTTCAAGGAGGCGATCTGGGCGCTTCTGATTCCGGTGATCATTCTCGGCGGCATTTTCGGCGGCGTCGTCACCGCTACCGAAGGCGCGGCGCTGGCTGTCGTGGTCGCGATCTTCATCAGTGCGGTCATCTACCGGGAATTCACGCTGAAGACACTGTGGAAGTCGTGCCTGGATGCCGGTATCCAGACCGCCGTGGTGATGTTGCTGGTCGCGAGCTCCGCGCTGGTCGGGCTCTATCTCACCGAGTCCCAGCTACCGCAGCAACTGGCCAATTCGATCAGTGGCCTGACCGACAACAAGTACGTCATCCTCGCGCTACTCAACGTCATCTTTCTGATTCTCGGCGTTTTTCTGCACTCGGCGGCGGCGATCATTCTGGTGGTGCCGATTGTGCTGCCGTTGATCATCCAGGTGGGCATCGATCCGCTGCACTTTGGTCTGATCGTCACGCTCAATCTGGCGATCGGTCAGCAGACCCCTCCGGTCGCCAGCGTCCTGATCGCATCATGCTCCATCGCCAAGGCGGATATCTGGCGCACCTCGAAAACCAACCTGTGGTTCCTGGGTGTGCTGTTCATCATTTTGATCTTCAACACCTATGTGCCCGATTTTGCACTGCTGCTGGTACATCTGATTTATGGCAGTTAAGACGCGTTAGTTGATATTCCACGCCGACCAGGCGCCAATCGAGAGAACCGACACCATGCTTCAGGATGACGAGATCCGTTGTTACCAGGAGGGCGCGATCGGCTGGATCCGTTTCAACCGGCCCGAGGCCCGCAACGCCATGACCTGGCATATGTATGACACCATGTCCCAGGCTTGCCAGCGATTCGACGAGAACCAGGAGATCCAGCTGATCGCCTTCCGTGGCGAGGGTACGGAGGCTTTCGTCGCGGGTACCGATATCAAGCAGTTTGCTGCCTTTACCGCCCCCCGTGATGGTATCGACTATGAGCGCCGAATCGATGCCGTGATCGGTGGGATCGAACGCTTGACGACGCCGACGGTGGCGCTGATCGACGGCTACTGTGTTGGCGGTGGTGCGGCCATCGCGATGGCCTGCGACTTCCGCTACGCCAATAGCGCTTTCAAGTTCGGGATTCCCATCGCCAGGACGGTGGGCAACTGCATGTCCATTACCAATATCTCTCGGCTGGTCGATCTGCTCGGTATCGCGCGGTCCAAGCGCGTGCTGATGCTGGCGAAGACGATCGAGATCGACGAGGCATTGGCGGTCGGGCTGGTCGATGTCGTCGTCGACAGCGGGTCACTCGACGAGGCCGCCGAAGCGCTCGCGGAAAAGCTGTCGGGCCATGCGCCGTTGACGATGCGGGCAACGAAGGCCTGCATCAATCGGATTCTGGATCAACGGCGCCCCGATCCTGAAGCCAGCGATGATTTGATCGCGCTTTGCTACACCAGTGAAGATTTTCAGGGTGCCGTCAGACGATTCGTCGACAAGACGCCTTATACCTGGCAGGGCCGCTAGACCCGAACGATTTAGCGTCGTTCCCACCAGGCTGACGTGAACGCCACTCGCCGCTTGTCAGCACGACATGGCATCGCGCGCCCGCGACGGGGTGTGCGAGATGGGGTACGCGCGTCATTCGTCAGCTCCGTTTACGTTATTCGCCATTTCAAGGTTGGCAGGGAGAATCGCCATGTTACCGCTGGAAGGCATGAAGGTACTCGACATCTCGCAGATCATGGCGGGCCCGTACTGCACCATGGTGCTGGGGGACATGGGTGCGGACGTGATCAAGGTCGAAAAAACCAATGGCGGCGATGACAGTCGCCAGATGGGGCCCTACATCAACGACGAGTCCACCTGCTTCGCGCAGATCAATCGCAACAAGCGCAGTATCTCGCTCAATCTCAAGGAATCCGACGGCCTGGAGATCTTCTATCAGTTGGCGCGAGAAGTGGATGTCGTTGTAGAGAACTATCGGCCCGGGGTGACCCAGTCGCTGAAGATCGACTACGAGACCTTAAAGGGCATCAATCCCGGGTTGGTCTACTGTTCGATATCCGGGTACGGCCAGACGGGACCGTATCGGCGCAAGGGTGGATTCGATCTGGTCGCCCAGGGCATGACCGGGCTGATGTCGATGACCGGCGAGCCCGGCCGGCGGCCGTTGAAGACCGGTGTTGCGGTTTACGATATCGGCGCAGGAATCACCGCGATCTACTCGATACTGGCGGCATACATTCACAAGCAGAAAACGGGCGAGGGTCAGCTTGTCGATGTGGCGATCGCTGAGTGCGGCCTGCCCTGGTTTACCTGGGAGGCTGCGGCGTATTTCGCCGAGGGGCGCGTCCCGCAGCCCACCGGTTGGCGGCATCGTGTTTCCGCGCCGTATCAGGCGGTCAAGGTTCGCGACGGCTTCATCATGCTGGGGTGTGCCAATCAACGCACCTGGGAGCGATTCTGCAATGACGTGCTGGCACGCCCTGATCTGACTCAGGACCCTCGCTTCGTCACCAATAGCGACCGAGGGCACAACGTCGATGCGCTGGAGGCCTTGCTGGAAACGTTGATGAGCACGACGGACATGCAGGAGTGGCTGACCCGGTGCGACGAAGCCGGCGTGCCAGCCGGGCCGATCAACGATTTTGCCCAGGCGATGGATGACCCGCACTACCGGGAACGGGGCATGGTTCAGGAGCTCGACCATCCGGTGATCGGGCGGATGCAGACCATCGGTTTTGCCAGCAAGCTTTCGGCAACGCCGCCCCAGATTCGACGGGCGGCACCGGTATTCGCTCAACATACCGAAGAGGTATTGGCGACGCTCGGCATCGAGGGCGATCGCCTGGCAGCCCTGCGCGAACGAGGAGTCATTCGCTAGCTCAGTCAGCATTTCCGACTGGCGCGGCGATTTCCTGCGACCGTCGCGCCTCCTCTTCCAGCCAATCGTGAACCGCCTGTACCCGACGATCGTCCAGCGCTCCCTGCTGGTAAACCAGCCCATAGCGTTTACCGGTCGCTACCGAACCAGCGAACGGCGCAATCAGGCGTCCGCTGGCCAGTTCATCGCCGATCAGGGTTCTTCGGGCAATCGCTACGCCCATGCCAGCGATGGCTGCCTCTACCGTCAGCTGGTTGCGATTGAAGGTATAACCCCGGCGCACGTTGACCCGCTCGCCACCGATCGCGTGCAGATAATGCTCCCATTCGGCGTAGTCGTGGCTGCCGCGCCAGGCCGTCACGTCGTGAAGCAGCGGGTAGTAACCCAGCGCCTCGGGATGGGTGAGCGGGGGGCGACGTCTAAGCAGCTGCGGCGAGCAGACGGCGAAGATCTTTTCATCGATCAACGGCGTGGTCTGAAGGCCGGGATAGTGGCCGTCATTGAGATCGATGGCCAGTTCGTAGCCGCCATCGAGCAGCGACAGATTGCTGTCCTCGGCGCTGATATGCAGATCGATATCGGGGAAGCGTGCCTGCAGGCGCGGCAATCTCGGCATCAGCCATTTGGCCAGGAACGACGGCAGGCAACGCAGCCTCAGCACCCCGCTCATGACACCGCCGCGCAGGCGGTCGACCTCCAGTCCGACGGCGTCATAAGCTTGGGAGACGACTCGCGCCAGCCGCTCTCCCTCCTCGGTCAGCGCCAGCTGGCGCGGCAGACGTCTGAACAGGCGAAACCCCAGGCGGTCTTCGAGCTGTTTGATCTGTTGGCTGACCGCGCCGGTGGTGACATGAAGTTCTTCTGCTGCCCGGGTGAACGAAAGGTGGCGGGCGCTGATGGCGAAGACTTTCAGCCAGGCGTGGGTCTGGGCGTTGAGTGATTGAATCATGATTTAGCCAAGCTATAGGATTCGGCAGTTTTTATCGATTGTGTCTGCAATATACGGCGAGCACACTGAAGTCAAACTATATCGTGCGCCTGTTCCGAGAGCGACGATTCATGGCGTGGGACCGACATCAGAGGTGGCCGTATGACTTTCAGTGTTTTCGATCTGTTCAAGATCGGTATCGGGCCTTCCAGCTCGCATACGGTCGGGCCGATGCAGGCGGCTCATGACTTCGTAGGAACGCTGCGTCAGCGCGAACTGCTGACGGCCGTCACGCGAGTCTCGGTCACCCTTTACGGGTCGTTGTCTGCCACGGGCCGTGGACACAATACGGACAGCGCCGTGTTGGGAGGTCTCATGGGAGAGCGCCCGCTCAGCGTCGACCCGGACGATCTGGCGCTCAGGCTGAGCGCGTTGTCGCGTGACGGTGATCTCAAGCTCGCGGGGGTTCACAGTGTCGCGTTCGATGCGACACGGGATATCGAGTGGTGCGACGAGATTCTCGACTATCACACCAATGCGTTGAAGCTGAGCGCCCAGGACTCGCACGGGATCGTTTACGCCAATACTTACTATTCGATCGGCGGTGGTTTCGTCGTCGATGCCGAGCAGGCCGATCAAGCGTCCCGCAGCGATGCGCTAACTCCCGCGGTAACGCTGCCTTATCCGTTCAAAAATGCCGTTGAGCTGCTGAATATCTGCCGTCGCGAGGGGCTCTCCATCAGCGATGTGATGCTGGCCAACGAGCGGGTCTGGCGCAGCGAATCGGACATTCGCGATGGCCTGTGGCGAATCTGGTTGGCGATGAAGGCATGCGTCGACAGTGGCCTGGACCAGCAGGGCGTCCTGCCGGGAGGCCTCAATGTGAGGCGTCGAGCGCCCGCGCTACATCGTCGCCTGATCGCGCTGGAAGGCGAAAAGAGTCTGATCGCGAGCACCTTCTCGGCGATGGACTGGGTCAATCTGTTCGCGCTGGCCGTCAACGAAGAGAACGCCGCCGGGCGTCGTATGGTTACCGCGCCGACTAACGGGGCGGCAGGGATTGTGCCGGCAGTATTGCACTACTACATGAAGTTTCAGCCGGGCGCTTGTGAAAAGGACGTGGTGCGATTTCTGCTGACCGCCGGCGCGATCGGTATTCTTTGCAAGACCAATGCGTCGATATCCGGCGCCGAGGTCGGTTGCCAGGGCGAGGTCGGCTCGGCTTGTGCCATGGCTGCCGCCGGCCTGGCGGAGCTGATGGGCGGGACGCCGGCTCAGGTCGAAAATGCTGCCGAAATCGGGCTAGAACACAATCTGGGGCTGACCTGCGATCCCATTGCCGGGCTGGTTCAGGTGCCCTGTATCGAACGCAATGCCATCGCTTCGGTCAAGGCGATCAATGCGGCACAGATGGCGCTTTGCGGCGACGGCGAGCATTTCGTCTCTCTCGACAAGGTCATTCGAACCATGCGCGACACCGGGCGTGACATGCAGGATAAATACAAGGAAACCTCTCGAGGCGGGTTGGCCGTCAATACGATCGAGTGCTGAGCGCCGTAAACCCTTAACCACGATAACGACAATCATGGCCGGCTGTGTCAGTATCGATTTTCTTGATGAAAGTGTGATGCGGTCGCTAAAAGTACGGATAAGGGCAGGGATAATGAGCCAAGGCAGTTGCATTGTCTGTCATTTCAAACACTACGGTGAGTTGTCCAAGAATGATGAGGCCCTGTTGGCCGATCTCGAGCAAAGTCCGACTGCGGTCGAGACGGATCAGATCCTGTGGCAGGAAGGTGATCCCGCACGGGAGTTCTGTACCCTCAGCAAAGGTTGGGCCTACTCCTTTCGCCATATGGAAGATGGTTCCAGGCAGATTCTGGAAATCTATCTACCTGGCGACATCATCGGTCTCAGAGAATTCGCCTTCAAGGAACGTCTTACCGGCGTTGCCATGCTGGAAGATGGCGTTGTCTGCCACTTCCCACATCGGCGGTTGATCAACGTTTTTCGCGAATCGTTGACGCTGTCGACGATCTTTTTCGCCATCTCGTCTCATCAGCAGGCATTGCTGACCGAACGCCTGGTCAATCTGGCGCGGCGCAGCGCGCGTCAACGTCTGGCCCATCTGATTTACGAGATGTATGTACGGCTGGATCGCACCAAGGCGCGCCAAGGTAACAGCATCCGTCTGCCGCTATCCCAGCAGCATCTGGGCGATGCGCTGGGGCTGTCGTCTGTTCATGTCAGCCGCACGCTGACCGCGTTCCGCGAGGAGGGGTTGTTGCTTCGTTCGCGTCAACGCGTCGAATTGCCTGATCCCGAGGCGCTGGCTCGCGAAGCGGAGTTCGGCGATGCCTATCTCAACGACGGTATCGATCACTTCTTCAATCACTGATGCTGTGCTGTTCCGTGTTTCTCGCCGGGGTGATCATCCCCGGCAAGTGTGACGACAGAAAATCGACCAGCAGACGGATTTTGGAAGAGAGCTGGCGGTGACGCGGATAAACCGCCCACACTGCGGTGTCAGTGAACTGGTAACGATCGAGTACGGCTATCAGGTCGCCCTGACCCATGGATGTCTCGACGTAATAGTCCGGCAGCTGAGCCAGCCCGATCCCCTTGCAGGCGGCATCCAGCAGTGCCAGCCCAGAATTTCCCCGCCAATTGCCTGACACTCGAACCTCTCGCCGTTGCCCGTCGACGCGAAACAGCCAGCTGTTTCGTGAGCCGATCAGACAATTGTGATGGGCAAGCTCGGACAGAGTGTGCGGCGTCGGCAGTCGCTGAAAGTAGTCGGGGGAGCCCACCACGTACTCGCGGCGTTGACACAGACGCCGGGCCAGCAAGCTCGAATCCTTGAGCACGCCCATTCGAATCGCGATATCGAACCCTTCGTCGATCAGCTCGACCGTGCGGTTGGTGAAGTGCAGACGCACGTCGAGTTGCGGGTAGCGGCAGTGAAATTCGTTGACCAGCGGGGCGATGTAGCGCTCGCCAAAGGTTGTCGCACAGCTGATGGCAAGTCGCCCCTGGGGTTGGGACTGTAGCTCGTTGAGCGCGGCCTCCGCCTCTCCGAAACCATCGAGCAGCGACCGGCAATGTTCATAATAGATGGCGCCGCCGTCGGTCAGGCGAATCTGGCGCGTCGTTCGATAAAGCAACGGCGTTCCCAGCGTCTGTTCCAGCTGACTGACCAGCCGGCTGACGTGGGAGTTGGACACCTTCAGCGACTGAGCCGCGCGCGAAAAAGTACCCAGACGCACCACGGCAACGAACGCTTCTATGCCCTCCCAGCGATTCATGGCGATTCCTTGAGCATGATGGATCGGGCACTGATGATCCGTATTATTGTCGCACAGCAACAATCATGTGTTGAATGCCGGGTTTATTGCCTGTTTGCGAACGCCTAGACTGGATGACATTCGGTCGTCATGTCACCCATCGAACGACTCGCGACCTCAAGAGTCCAAGACTTCAAGCTCAAGTGGAGAACAGTTGATGAAATCTCGTGCCGCAGTCGCCTGGGAAGCGGGCAAGCCGCTTTCGCTGGAAGAGATCGATGTCGAGGGCCCCAAGGCTGGCGAAGTCATGGTGCGCATCGTCGCCACCAGTGTCTGTCATACCGATGCCTATACGCTGTCCGGCAGGGATCCTGAAGGTCTGTTTCCTTCGGTGCTGGGCCATGAAGGCGCGGGTATCGTCGAGGAAGTGGGTAAGGGCGTCACCGGCCTGAAACCCGGCGATCACGTCATTCCGCTTTACACCGCCGAATGCGGAAAGTGCAAGTTTTGCCTGTCTGGCAAAACCAATCTATGTGGCGCGGTTCGCGCGACCCAGGGCAAGGGCTTGATGCCGGATGGCACCACTCGCTTTTCCAAGAACGGTACCTCGCTGCATCACTACATGGGCACTTCGACCTTCTCCGAATATACCGTGCTGCCGGAAGTCTCGTTGGCCAAGGTCTCGACGGAAGCGCCGCTGGACAAGATCTGCCTGCTCGGCTGTGGTGTGACCACGGGTATTGGTGCCGTTCTCAACACCGCCAAGGTGGAGCCGGGGGCCACTGTCGCCGTGTTCGGCCTGGGCGCGATCGGCCTGGCCGTGATTCAGGGCGCGCAGATGGCCAAGGCGTCGCGGATCATCGCCATCGATGTGAACCCGGACAAGTTCGAACTGGCGCGTCAGTTCGGTGCCACCGAGTTCGTCAATCCGAAGGATTACAGCGATCCGATCCAGCAGGTGATCGTCGACCTGACCGATGGTGGTGTGGACTACTCGTTCGAGTGCATCGGTAACGTCAACGTGATGCGTTCGGCGCTGGAGTGCTGCCATAAAGGATGGGGCGAGTCGATCATCATCGGCGTTGCCGGGGCCGGTGAAGAGATCTCCACGCGTCCGTTCCAACTGGTGACCGGGCGGGTCTGGAAGGGCTCCGCCTTCGGTGGCGTCAAGGGCCGCACCGAACTGCCGGGCTACGTTCAGCGCTACATGGATGGCGAGATCAAGATCGACGAGTTCGTGACCCACGACATGCCGTTCGATCAGATCAATGAAGCCTTCGAGCTGCTGCATGCGGGCAAGAGCATCCGGACGGTGCTGCACTTTTAATACGCGCCCGAAGCCGTGCGAAGAGCATTTGATAACACGTGCCCGAAGCTGCGCGAATGGCTCTTGACCGCGTCCGAAGCCGCGCGACGAGCATTTGATTATCGTGCCTCAATTTATAGGCGCCCGAAGCCGCGCGAAAAGCCACGACCCACGCCAGCTCTGGGCGCTGTTGAGTGAAGCTCCGTTTTCGGGGGCGCATAAAGAGTCAAGGAGACAACCATGTCGATGAGCGAACAGCTGGAACTGGTCTCGGCCACCAAGAGTTTCGGTGGTTGGGTCAAGCGCTACCAGCATTACTCCCGGGCGTTGGATTGCGACATGGTTTTCGCGATCTATCTGCCGCCCCAGGCCGAAGAGGGTCGAGTGCCGCTGATGTGGTGGCTGTCGGGCCTGACCTGCAACGACGAGAACTTCATGCAGAAGGCGGGCGCACAGAAGACGGCGGCCGAGCTGGGTGTTGCTATCGTCTGCCCGGACACCAGCCCGCGAGGCCTGGATCTGCCCGGCGAGCACGACAGCTACGACTTCGGCTCTGGTGCCGGTTTTTACCTCAACGCCAAGCGCGAGCCTTGGTCGAAGCATTATCGGATGTACGACTATGTCACCGAGGAGTTGCCCTCGGTGGTGCGGTTGCACTTCCCGGTCAACGGCCGCGAGTCGATCAGCGGCCACTCCATGGGAGGCCACGGCGCACTAGTGCTGGCCCTGCGCCAGCCGGGCCGTTATTCGGCGGTCTCGGCGTTCGCGCCGATCGTCAACCCGACCCAGGTTCCCTGGGGGCAGAAGGCGTTCGAGAACTATCTGGGTGACGATGTCGGCCTGCGTACGCAGTACGATGCCTGTGAACTGGTCGCCAAGGGGTCGTCGCGCCAGCCGCTGTTCATCGATCAGGGCGAAGCGGACAACTTCCTGGAAGAACAGCTCAAGCCGGAGCGGTTGGAAGCGGTATGTGAAGAACACGATCACCCGTTGACCCTGCGCCGTCACCCCGGCTATGACCATAGCTATTTCTTCGTCGCCAGCTTCATCGACGAGCATCTGCGCTATCACGCCGATAGGCTGTACGCCAAGCGCTGAGCGGTGCCAGTCGCGATATCGGTCGAGCCTTGGCCTGCGCTCGACTGGATGGCCAACTGGGACTGAATCGACCCGCCTGATGGATCTGTTAGGCGGGTCAATCGTATCCGCCATTTGAAATCGACGAGAACGATGGTCGGTACTGGCTCGCGACTCGTTCTAATCCTTCTATCGCCTGTCTATCGTCAATGGCGGATAATGCGCAGTTTTCGTCGCTTCAAGTCAAATCATTGCGTCCCAACTCGTCAGAGTAGAAGAGGAGTTCTATTCGATAACAAATCAAGGGAGACGCTTCATGGGTCATTCGAACGTAAAACGCCACATCCTTGCCGCGGCGTTGCCATTGACACTTCTCGCTGCCGGATCGGCGCAGGCGGATCTCGATACCGTCCGCTTTGGCGTGCCGCCATGGCCAGGCGTGACGGTGAAGTCGGAAGTGGCTTCGCAGATTCTAGAGGCCATGGGCTACCAGACTCAGCAGAACGAACTGGCGGTGGGCGTGATTCTCAACGGGGTGGCCAACGATGATCTGGACGTGTATCTGGGCGGTTGGTATCCGATCGAACAGGAGATGATCGATCCACTGGTTGCCGACGACAAGGTGGCCAAGGTCGCCAAGAACATCAGCAACGCCAACTCGGGGCTGGTCGTGCCCGAATACGTGCATGAGGCGGGTGTGGACAGCGTTGCCGACCTCGAGCGCTACAAGGATCGTTTCGATGGCGAGATCCAGGGTATCGAAGCCGGTACCGGCATCAATGACGCGATCCTCGCCGCGATCGACGAGGATGCAGCGGGGCTGGGCGACTGGCACCTGCGGGAAAGTTCGACTGCCGCCATGCTGGCCTATGCCGATCAGAAGATCAGCGACAAGCAGTGGGTGACGTTCGTGGGCTGGGAACCTCACTGGATGAACGTCAGCTACGATCTCTACTATCTCGAGGACTCCGACGACAGTGGCGTGGCGCAGATCGAGAGTACCGTGTGGACGGTGGTGCCGGCGGACCTGGAGGCAGAGGACGCCAATCTCTATCGCTTCCTGTCACAGTACCAGGTTGCTATCGAGGACCAGAACGATTGGGTCTACGAGTACAGCCATGAAGAGCGCTCCGCCGATGACGTCGCGCAGGAATGGATCCGCGATCACTACGATACCGTTGCCCAGTGGCTGGACGGCGTGACCACCAAGGACGGTGAGCCGGCAATCGACGCCGTCAAGGCGCAGCTGGATAGCTGAAGACAGATCGTCTGGGAATAAGGTAGATCGAACGCGTTGGCCCGATCTATGGGTCGCCGTCAAGCCGCCGCTCGACCGCCTTGCAGAAGTCCTGCCAGGCGATTTGCATTGCCGGCAGCTCCGCGTGACCGTGAAGTGAGGCATGCACCATATCGGGCGCGCAACGATAGCCTACCGCGGCCCCTGCCCGACGCCAGGATTCGATAACCTGTTCCAGGGGACGAGTCAGCGGATCGCGCTCTGCGGACAGCGCCTCGATGTTCAGGGTCGGGGGCTGAGCGGCCGGCACGTCGGGTACCTGCGGTGCGGCCATCGTCCACAGCGACAGAATATCTGCGCGCGATAGCAGCGGGGCATCCTCGCCCAGGTTATCGAGCGTCGGCGTTCCCACTACGGGATAGATCAAGCCGAGCAGTCCCTTCCATTCACTGGTGTGGGCGACATCGATCGCCAGCCGTCCTCCGGCGCTGTCACCCACTACCGCAGAGGGGGCGAGCACATCGACCACGGCACGGCAATCGTCCAGCGCCTCGGCATAGCTCACTTCGGGTAGCCGTCGGTAATCGACGCTGATCACTTCACGCTGCAATCGTTCCGCCAGGTTCGCGGTGATACCGTGGTGGCTGTCGACCGAGCCCAGGTTCCAGCCGCCTCCGTGCAGGTAGACCACGCTGCCTGCGATGGATCGAGCGGGGTGGAAGCGGCGCACATTGATACCGGCCAGGCATTCGTCGACGACCTGCATGCCGAACGGATCGGCGATCCGTCGCCGCGCATGCAGCGTCTCGTACGCCCGGCGGCGCGCCGGCAATGATTGATCGCCTCCGTCGTCGCTCGGGTTGAATTCGCGTATGAAGTCCTGGATATGCATGGGTCTTCCTGATCGATAGGTCATGTCGATGATTTTCCGTAGCGAAGAGGATCGGCGAATTGAGCCCATGTCGACAAGCCCTTGTTATACTAGGCTCCCATTCATTCGACCATGAGCTCTCGTCCATGCCTTCCGGTTGGCCGCGCACGTTCCTTCGCTACTTGCTGATCGCCATGGGCGCCTTCGTCGGCCTGTCGGTACTCTTCGTGCTGATTTTTCGCTTCGTGCCGGTATTTGGCTCGATGGTGATGGTCGAGCGCAAGGTCAGCTCATGGTTCCACGGCGATAATCTGGCCATCGAACAGCAATGGGAGCCTTGGTCCAGACTCTCCGACAACGCCAAGGTCGCGGTGATGGCGGGGGAGGACCAACGCTTTCCGGATCATTGGGGCTTCGATGTGGCGCAGATCAAGCGCTCGCTCACCAAGTGGTCCGACGGAGGCGACTTGCGCGGGGCAAGCACGCTGAGCCAACAGACGGCGCGCAATCTGTTCCTGTGGACGGGGCGCAGCTGGATTCGCAAGGGTCTGGAAGCATGGTTCACGTTGCTGCTCGAAGCCCTGTGGCCCAAACAGCGCATTCTCGAGGTCTATCTCAATATCGCCGAATGGGACACCGGCGTGTTCGGACTGGAGGCCGCGGCGCAGCATTATTTCGGTACGTCTGCGGCCAATCTCAGTATCTCGCAAGCCAGTCGGCTCGCCGCGATTCTGCCCAACCCGCGAGGCTGGAGCGCTTCCCAGCCTTCCGCGCACGTTCAGCAGCGTGCGACCTGGATTCAACGCCAGATGCGTCAACTCGGTGGTGCCGACTTCCTGCAACGGCTCGAGTGATCGCGTCACGCCGTTCATTCCTCCTGCCGTGCGGCCAGTACCGCATCGCGCTTCTCCAGCAGATGGCGTTCCATCAGCGCGCCAAGCTCTGGCCCATTGCGGGCTTCCAGCGCGTTCAACATGTCGCGGTGTTCTTCCACGGCCTTTCGCCACTTGCCTTCCGATCGATTGGAGGAGAGTCGCAGCGGATGTAGACGCCGATTGAGCGATAGATAGGTCTGACGCAAGGCCTCGTTGCGCGCGGCGCGATTGATCAGGTCGTGAATGCGTTGGTTGGCGCGGTAATAAGCCGGAAGGTCCTGGCGCTGCCAATGGCTCAGCATCGTCTCGTGGGTGTCGCGAACATCGGCCAGCTCATCCTCGGTCATGCGCTGACACGCCAGTTCCCCAGAAAAACGTTCCAGCGCGCTCATCAACTCGAAAGTGTCGCTTATCTCCTGGTGCGTCATTCGAGTCACGGTGGCCCCGTAGTTGGGGGAGATCGTGACCAGTTTTTCGGCGGCCAGCACGCGCAGCGCCTCCCGCAGGGGCGTGCGTGAGACTTCCAGCCGATCGGCCAGTTCGCGCTCGTTGATGCGCTCACCGGGCTTGAGTTCGCCCTCCGTGATCAGAACATGGAGACGCTCCACGATCCTGTCGTGCAGGGCGGCGCGCTGAATGCGAAGGGGGCGCTCGGTATTGTCGATCGCCGCATCATCGGTGATTTGCATGCATTGCACCTTATTCTGGCTGCTGTTTTTTCTATCGCAGGATCTCGAGGCTGGCTACGCCCCATTTGCCAACAGGATAGCTCAGGAGAGGCCTCCAGAACTCTTTCAAGAGTCTCATGTTCGTTGTCTTGCGACTTATGTCGTGGTTTGTCGGCGGTCAATTATTCGGCATATTGCGTAATGAATGCAAAAAACCACATGAGTGCCAAAACGACGTGAGGCGGTCCTTTGCGTTACTTCTGGCTTCACTTCTGGCTTCACCTCTGGAGATGCCGTCATGTTGAACCTCGACCAACATCCTTCCGGCCGACATTTTCTGCAGATTCCTGGACCGTCACCGGTGCCGGATCGCATTTTACGGGCCATGAGTCTACCCACCATCGATCATCGCGGCCCGGAGTTCGGCGAGCTGGGCCTGAAAGTCCTCGAGGGTATCCAGAAGATTTTCAAGACCGAACATCCAGTTATCGTCTATCCCGCTTCGGGGACGGGGGCATGGGAGGCGGCACTTTCCAACACTTTGAGCCCCGGTGATTCGGTGTTGATGTTCGAGACCGGGCATTTCGCCACGCTATGGAAGCAGATGGCGCTGCGTCTCAAGATCGAGCCGGAATTCCTGGCGCTGCCGGCGTCGCAGAACTGGCGATACGGGGTGCAGCCGAAGCTGATCGAAGAACGCCTGCGTGAAGATCGCGAGCATCGGATCAAGGCGGTATGCGTGGTCCACAACGAAACGTCCACCGGCGTCACCAGCGATATCGCCGCCGTGCGGCGGGCCATCGATGCTGCCGATCACCCGGCGCTGCTGCTGGTCGACACCATCTCGGGACTGGCGAGTGCCGACTATCGTCACGACGAGTGGGGCGTCGACGTGACCGTTTCCGGCTCGCAGAAAGGGCTGATGCTGCCGCCCGGGATCAGTTTCAACGCGCTGTCGCCCAAGGCCATCGAGGCAAGCCGACGCTCGACGATGCCCAAGAGCTTCTGGGCCTGGGACGAAATTCTCGCGACCAACGCCAACGGTTACTGGCCCTACACGCCGAACACCAACTTGCTTTACGGTCTCAACGAGGCGCTGGACATGTTGCTGGAAGAGGGGTTGGACCAGGTGTTTGCCCGCCACGAGCGTTGGGGGGAAGGTGTGCGACGGGCGGTCAACGCCTGGGGGCTGGAGATCCAGTGCCAGGAGCCTGCGCTCTATTCACCGGTGCTGACGGGCGTGGTAACGCCTGAAGGCATCGATGCCGACGAGGTACGCCGCACTATCTATGACCGCTTCGATCTGTCGCTGGGGACAGGGCTCGGCAAGGCCAAGGGCCGGATGTTCCGCATCGGGCATCTCGGCGACTGCAATGACCTGACGTTGATCGCCACGCTCGGCGGCTGTGAAGCGGGTCTCAAGCTCTGCGGGGTCGAGCTGTTCGGCAGTGGTCTGGAGGCCGCTCTGGATTTCTTTGCCGACAATCCGGCTCCGGGTACGCCGGCGGCTCGCAAATTGGCAAATCGCCAACACGCCGACATGGTCCGTGGCTAACAGGAGATCGCCATGAGCGTGATGCCGAAAAGCCCGGTCGCGAGACGGCCCAGACAATCCGCCATGAGCGAATTCGAGAGTCGGCTGCGTGGTGAGATCAAGGGCGAGGTGGCGTTCGATGCCGGATCGAGAGGGCGTTATGCCACCGACGCCTCGATCTATCAGATCATGCCGCTGGGTGTCGTGGTGCCGAGAGACCAGCAGGACCTGACCATCGCCTTGGATATTGCGCGGGATCTCGGTGCGCCGGTGCTGCCGCGAGGCGGTGGTACCAGCCAGTGCGGGCAGACGGTCAACGAGGCATTGGTGATCGACACCAGCCGCTGGTTGACCGGCATCGGCGATCTCGATCTCGAGGCGCGCACCGTTACGGTCGAGCCCGGCGTGGTGCTCGACCATCTCAACGCCTGGCTCAAGCCTCACGGGCTCTGGTTTCCGGTCGATGTCTCCACCTCGGCGCAGTGCACGCTCGGTGGCATGGCCGGCAACAACTCCTGCGGCTCGCGTTCGATCCGCTACGGCAACATGGTTCATAACGTGCTGGGTCTCGAGGCAACGCTGGCGGACGGTCGATCGGCAAGTTTCGGCTTTTTCGACGAGATGGCACCCGGTTCCACGCCGGCGGCGCTTGCGGAGGCCGTGTCGGCCATTATCCAGCGCGAGGCGTTGGCGATTCGCGAGCACTACCCGCAAGTGCTGCGCCGGGTCGGCGGTTACAATCTGGACCTTTTCGATTGCCGCAATCCGATTCCCTATGACGCCGAAGGGCGTGCAAATCTCGCCCACCTGCTGATCGGCTCGGAGGGCACGCTGGCCTTCACCCGCCGGCTCACGCTGAAGCTCTCGCCGTTGCCGATCCATAAAGTGCTCGGTGTGGTCAATTTCCCGACCTTCTATCAAGCGATGGACCTGGCCCAGCATATCGTCGAGCTGGGGCCCGCCGCGGTGGAACTGGTCGATCGCACCATGATCGAGCTGGCACTGGAAAACCCGGCATTCCGACCGACGGTGGAAAAGTCGCTGATCGGCCGCCCGGACGCGTTGCTGCTGGTGGAATTCGCCGGTGAAGATAGGAATTCGCAACGCCGACAACTGAAAGCGCTCGAGACGTTGATGGCTGATCTGGGGCTGCCGGGCAGCGTCGTCGGGCTGGAGTCCGGGGCCGAGCAGTCGGCGCTGTGGAACGTGCGCAAGGCCGGGCTCAACATCATGATGAGCATGAAGGGCGACGGCAAACCGGTCTCGTTCATCGAGGACTGCGCCGTGCCGCTGGAACACTTGGCCGAGTACACCGAGCAGTTGACCGAGGTCTTTCATCGCCACGGCACCGAGGGCACCTGGTACGCCCATGCCAGTGTCGGCACGCTGCACGTGCGCCCGATTCTCGACATGCGCCGCGGCGGTGCCGCCAAGATGCGCGCCATCGCCGAGGAGGCGTCCGCCCTGGTCCGCCGCTACAAAGGGGCCTACTCGGGAGAGCACGGCGATGGCATCTGCCGTGGCGAATGGGTCGCTTGGCAGTTCGGCGCCGAACTCAACGCCGCCTTTGGCGAGATCAAGCGGCTGTTCGATCCGGACAATCGCTTCAATCCCAACAAGATCGTCGATACGCCAAAAATGGACGACGCCCGGCTATTCCGCTTCCCCAGCGACCATCAGATCATTCCGGTGGCGACCGAGCTCGACTGGTCGGCCTGGAACGTGACCCGCGACCCGCTGAGTGGCGATCTGGGCCAACCCGGTAGCGGTGGCGACCCGGCCCACGGGCTCGCCAAGGCAGTGGAGATGTGCAACAACAACGGCCACTGTCGCAAGTTCGACGCGGGCACCATGTGTCCCAGCTATCGGATCAGCCGCGACGAGCGTCACCTGACTCGGGGGCGCGCCAATACGCTGCGGCTGGTGCTGTCGGGCAAGATCGGGGATCACGGCCTGGCCAGCGACGAAGTCGCCGAGACGCTGGACCTCTGCGTCTCCTGCAAAGGCTGCAAACGTGACTGTCCGACCGGCGTCGATATGGCCAAGTTCAAGATCGAGGCACGTGCGGCGCGTGTGAAGAAGCACGGTCTCGGCTGGCGCGAAAAACTGGTGTCGGAGCTGCCGCGCTACGCGCCCCGAATGCGTCATGTGTGCAAGCTTGCCGCGCGTCTCGAAGGTGTCTCGTGGCTGGGCGGACGCGCCAAGCGCTGGCTGGGTTTTGCCGAGGCACGTTCGTTGCCGGTCTTCAGCGGCGACTATCTACGAAACACACGGGGCGAGACGGGGACCCGACCATCGGATCCAGCGCTGTTTCCCGCCGGCGAAGTGCTGCTGTTCGTCGACACCTTCAACAATTACTTCGAGGCCGATAACGCCAATGCCGCACGACGTGTGCTGGAGGCCGCCGGTTATCGGGTCCATTTCAACGTGCGCGAGGGCGAACGACCGCTTTGCTGCGGCAGAACCTATCTCGCTGCCGGGCGCGTCGATCGGGCCCGACAGGAAGCGCGCCGCACACTGGAAGCGCTGATGCCGTTCGTGACCCGCGGCGTCAAGATCGTCGGGCTCGAACCCTCGTGTCTGCTCACGTTGCGCGACGAGTTTCTGCACTACGATTTTGGTGACGAGGCTATACGGTTGGCGGAAGCCGCCATGCTGTTCGAGGAGTTCCTGGTGGCGGAAAGGCAGGCCGGGCGACTGAACCTGGCACTCAAGCCGCTGACGGTTTCTCGAGCCAAGGTCCACGGCCACTGTCATCAGAAAGCCTTCGATGCCTTCACCCCCGTGATGAGCGTACTGAACTGGATCCCCGAGCTCGATGTCGAGGCGATCGTTTCGTCCTGCTGCGGGATGGCCGGGAGTTTCGGTTACGAAGCGGAGCATATCGAAGCGTCTCTGCAGATGGCCGAGTTGTCTCTGCTGCCGGCGGTCCGCACTGCCGGCGAGGACGCCTGGATCGTGGCCGACGGCACCAGTTGCCGACATCAGATCCTCGACGGGGCCGGACGGGAAGCATTGCACGTGGCGAAAGTCCTGGAGGCCGCGCTCGTCTCGTAGGTCTTCAACTTTTCAGCTGCAAGGCGCTGTGCAGGTCCGATGGTAGTTTTTGCCGGTAAAAGAGGGGATTAACACTTCCCGAGGCCTGACGAAAAATTTCGCCAGGCCTTTTTTGTTGGTAGCAACCCACTGTCCTGGAATGGAATTTCGCCGAGGTGCTGACTAACCTTTGAATTGTGACCACCCAACCGTGCGTTGTCGCGACGGCTGGCCATCCGCGTCATCCCGTCGATATCGCTCGTCATAACAATCACAGCTCAAAAGCGAACGGACTCATGGAAGACCTACAATTCTGGGATTTTGCCGTCATCGCGGCCTACTTCGTGATCGTCACTTTTATTGGCTACAAGACTGCGCGAGGCAAGACGACGCCGGAAGAGCTGTTTCTAGCCGGCCGCTCCCTGGGCCCGATGGCGATCGGCTTCTCGCTGTTCGCTTCCAATATTTCCTCGGATACGCTGATCGGCTTGCCCGGAGCGGCATACCAGCACGGGATCTCGGCAGCCAACTACGAATGGATGGCGGGCGTGGTGCTGATGTTCACGGCGATCTTCGTGCTGCCGGTGCTGATGCGAGCCCGGGTCACCACCATGCCGGAACTGATGGAACGGCGCTTCGACTCGCGACTGCGCAAGTACCTGTCGGTCATCACGCTATTTCTGTCGATCATTCTGGATACCGCTGGCACGCTCTACGCCGGTGGCCTGATCGTGACCACGTTCATCCCCGGCACCAATCTGTGGGAAGTCTGTGCGCTGTTGGCGTTGTTCACCAGTATCTACACTGCCTTCGGCGGGCTGCGTGCGGTGGTCTACACGGACGTGATGCAGGCTTGCGTGCTGATCGGTGGGTCGGCGGCGATGACCTGGATCATCTTCGGACATTTCGATCATAGCTGGGCCAACGTCAAGGAGGCGGTCAGCCCGGAAAGGCTATCGCTGATTCGACCGTTGGACGACCCCAGCGTACCGTGGTTGGGATTGATCACCGGGGTACCGATCGTCGGTTTCTACTACTGGTCGATGAATCAGTACGTGGTTCAGCGCCTGCTGGGGGCGCGCAACATTCAAGCGGCGGGGCGGGCGTCGGTATTCGCCGCGGCCCTGAAGCTGCTGCCGATCTTCATCATGACCATTCCCGGAGCGATGGTGATACCTCTATTGCCGGGGCTCGACCATCCCGATCAGGTCTATCCGAAAATGGTTCAGGAGTTCACGCCTACCGGGCTCACGGGCCTGATTCTGGCGGGCCTGATCGCGGCGCTGATGTCGACGCTCTCCTCGACGCTGAACTCCTCGGCGACGTTGCTGACGCTCGACTTCATCAAACCAGCCAGGCCCGATCTCACGGACGCTCAGTTAGCCAAGTGGGGGCGAATCTGCACTTTCATCCTGGCCGCCATCGCTGCACTCTGGGGGCCGATGATCCAGTATTTTTCCGGGCTCTGGGCGTATCTGCAGCAGGTATTCGCCTTCGTGGCATCACCGTTGGTGGCGACTTTCCTGATGGGGTTGTGGGTCAGGTCGCTGGGTCCGTCCGCGGCGCTTCGCGGTCTGGCCTGCGGCCATATTCTCAGCGCGGTACTGTTCATACTGGTGGAAACAGGCGTGCTTCCGATTCACTTCACCATCATCGGCGGCATTCTGTTCGCGGCGACGGCGCTGTTTACCGTGTTCTGGAAGCGCTGGCTCGGCGTCAGCGACCGGCCGGCCGGTGAAGATGCAAGGATCGCGGTCATCGCGAAAGAAGGATTGGAGCGGGTGCCGCGCGATGTCATGATCGGCATCGCCATCGTCTCGGTGCTCACCGCCATCATCGTCTATCTACTGCGCTGAGCACGCCGTCGGGGCCTCTTCTCATTTCAGGCCGCTTTGTCTTCCGGAGCGGCTTTTGATTTCAAGGCTTTTAATTACAAGGACCTTTCATGGACACCCTTCGTCTCGCGATCGTGGGCTACGGCAAGATCGCTCGCGATCAGCATCATCCGGCCATCGATAACGATGCCGGCTATCAGCTGACTGCCGTCGCCAGTCGTAATGCTTCCGTTCCCGGGGTGGCGAATTTCGAAAGCCTCGAAGCTCTGCTCGATCAGCGCCCCGAGATCGATGCGGTCTCGCTGTGCACCCCCGCCGGCGTGCGCACGGCGCAGGCTCGGCTGGCCATGGCGCACGGTAAGCATGTGATGCTCGAAAAACCGCCCGGCGCGACGCTGGCCGAGATCGAGACGCTGCGCGAGGAGGCGGAACGCCACGGCGTCACGCTGTTTGCTTCCTGGCACTCCCGGCATGCCCACGGTGTAGCGGGGGCAAAACGTTGGCTGGCAGAGCGTCAGATTCGCCGTGTCGACATCGAGTGGAAGGAAGACGTGCGGGTCTGGCACCCAGGGCAGGCGTGGATCTGGCAGCCGGGCGGCATGGGCGTGTTCGATCCGGGTATCAACGCGCTATCGATCGCCACCGCGATTCTGCCGCGTCCTTTCCACCTGACCGATGCCCAATTGCAGGTCCCTGGCAACTGCCAGACGCCGATCGCGGCATCGCTGGATTTCGTCGATGGCGACGAAGTCCCGATCCACGCCGAGTTCGACTTTCGCCAGCAGGGCACGCCGCCGATCTGGGAAATTCATGTCGAGACGGATGCCGGACGCCTGACGCTGGAAGCAGGCGGCAGACGACTGCTGATCGACGGCGAGTTGCAGGAAGAAGGCCCCGATGCGGAGTACGCCGGGCTTTACGAACGCTTCGCCACGTTGATCGCCGAAGGCCGTTGTGACGTCGATGTCAGTCCATTCCGACATGTCGCCGATGCGCTGATGCTGGGCTATCGGCATACGGTGGAGGATTTCGTGGAGTAGTCCGAAAGCGACGAGTGAAAAGCCAGCGGCGCTGGCTTTTTCTTACGAGCCTAGCGGTTCATCGCCTGCGGCAGATACAGCACGATATCCGGGAACGCCCGCATCAGCACGATCGCAAACAGCATCAGCAGGAAGAACGGCAGCGTGGCCCTGGCAATGGTGAAGATGTTCTTGCCGGTGAGCCCCTGGATCACGAACAGGTTGAACCCCACCGGAGGCGTGATCTGCGAGATTTCCACCACGATCACCAGATAGATGCCGAACCAGATCGGGTCGATGCCGGCGGCGTTGATCAGCGGCATGATGATCGAGGTCACCAGCAGAATCAGCGAGATTCCGTCGAGAAAACACCCGAGCACCAGCAGGAACAGCGTCAGCATCACCAGCAGCACGTTGGGTGACAGTCCCATGGCGGCGATGGCGCTGGCCAGCTGCGTCGGCAGTTGGGTGAAGCTCATGGCCGACGACAGGAACGAGGCGCCGGCGATGATGAACGCGATCATGCACGAGGTCCGCAGTCCGGCGAACATCGATTCCAGGAAGATCGACTTGTCGAAGTGGCCGTTACAGCGCGCGATCACCATCGACAGCACCACGCCCACCGCGGCGGCCTCGGTCGGTGAGGCGACGCCACCATAGATACTGCCGAGAATACCGCCGATCAGCACCAGCAGCGGGATCAGACGCCAGCTGTTTTTGACCTTGGCGAGAAACGGCATCGGCGTCTCGGCATCACCTGCGCCGCCATTCTTGCCGGCGGTCAGCGACCAGACCACCAGATAGATCATGAACAGCGCGAGCAGCAGCAGGCCAGGCCCGATTCCTGCCATGAACAGGCGTGAGATCGACTGCTCGGTGACCACGCCATAGACGATCATCATGATCGACGGCGGGATCAGCAGGCCCAGCGTGGAGGCGCTGGCCAGCGTGCCGATCGCCA
This sequence comes from Salinicola halimionae, assembly GCF_003206065.1. GTDB lineage: Bacteria > Pseudomonadota > Gammaproteobacteria > Pseudomonadales > Halomonadaceae > Salinicola > Salinicola halimionae. Next base: position 700,030 of record NZ_PZJQ01000005.1, read on the forward strand.
GTGTCTCGCTGTAGCCGCGACGCTCGAGTTCCGGCAGCGTCATCTTGCCGACGGTGGCACAGGTCGCGGCGGAGGAACCGCAGACTGCCGCGAACAGCCCGCTGCCGATGATATTGGAGTGCAGCAGCCGGCCCGGGATGCGATTGAGCCAGGGTGACAGCGCCCGGAACATGTTATCGGCGAGCCCGGAGCGGAACAGGATTTCGCCCATCCACACGAACATCGGCAGGGCGGTCAGATCCCAGCCGTAGCTGGCGCCCCAGAAATCGGAGGCAAGAATGGGGCCGACCTCGAAGCTCGAGAAGCCGGTCAGCGCGATCCAGCCGGTGCCGAGCAGGGCGAAGGCGATCCAGACGCCGCCGCCGAGCAGGATCGCGAGGGTAAAGATCGTTGCAAGACTGAGCGTGAGCACGAGTCGAATCCTCAGGTCGCGAGTTATTGTTGGAGCGAAGCGTTACTCGCCGCCGAAGTTGTCGTTGTCGCCAAAGCCGTCGTTTTCGCCGGGGGCCACGTAGCGCGAGGGCGCCGTTACCGCCTGGCGTAGCGTGGTCAAAAGCGCTTCCAGAATGGCCAGACACAGCAGCGTCAGTCCGACGACCAGAACGGTTTGCGGAATCCATAGGGGAATCGCCATCAGCCCGGAGGAGACATCGCCGTAATCGAGGCTCTCCTGAATCAGACCGACCACTTCCCAGCTCAGCAACGCGCTGAGCGCCAGGGCGATCGCCAGGCACACCACTTCGCACCAGGCTCTGGCCGCTGCCGGCAATCGAGCGATGACCAGCGTGACGCGAATATGGGCGTAGTGGGTAAAGGTATAAGCGAGACTCAAAAAGGTAGCCCCGACCAACAGATAGGAGGCGATTTCCGACACACCGCTGATTTCGTAGCCGAGACGACTGGCGCCAACCAGCACCAGCACCGCATCGAGGCAGCGCAGCAGCACCTGAAACGTGACCATGGCACAGATCGCGAGCATGCAGGCGGCGGCGCCCCAGGCGCCCAGCCGGTAGAGCGGGTCGAGTTTGAACGTCATAAAGACTCACCGGATGTGAGTGAAGGGAGTCCGAAAGCCGAATGGCCCGCAGCAGGGCGGGCCATTCGAACGGTGTTACTGGCTTTGCTGGGACTGAAGCTTGCGATAGCGGTCGACCAGCTGCTTGGCCTGATCGCCGGCACGAGCCTGCCAATCCTCGAACAGCTGTTGACCGGCAGCTTGCAGCTGCTTCTTGAGCGCATCGCTCGGCTCGCTCACGGCAACATCGTGGGATTCGAGGGTCTTGGTGCTCTCCGCGCCGTCTTCCTTGCTCATCTGCCACCCGCGCTGTTCGGCCTTGGCCGCGGCATCGAGAACCGACTTCTGCGTGGCGTCATCGAGGCGGTCAAAAGCGCGTTTGTTGACGAAGACGATGTTCTTCGGCAGCCACAGGTTGGCATCGCTGTAGTTCGATACGTAATCCCACGCAGACATCGACTTGCCGGTGGAAACCGAAGTGATCATGGCGTCGACGCGCCCGGTGCTGAATGCGGTGGGGATATCGGCTTCTTCGGTCTGGGTCGGAATGCCGCCCAGATTCTCGACGAAGCGCTGGGTATTGATGTTAGGAGCACGAACTCGCAGGCCCTCGAACTGGGAAGCATCGGTCAGTTCGAAGTCGGTATAGATGCCCTGTGCAGGCCAAGGCACGGCGTAAAGCGGCATCAACCCTTCCTTGGCGAAGAGCTCGGTGATGATCGGCTTGGAGGCCTGCCACAGATCGTAGGCATCGGCATAGCTACCGGCCAGGCCGGGCAGCGTATCGACTTCGTAGATCGGCGATTCGTTGGAGAGCGTGGAGAGAAATATCTCGCCCGCCTGAACGGTACCACGACGTACGGAAGGCTTGATTTCAGCGTGGCTGATCAGCGAGCCACCGCTGTGAACCGTGATGGTCAACTCGCCGTCCGTCGCTTCGGTCACGTCCTTGGCGAACTGCTTGGTGTTCTGGGTGTGGAAACTGGCATCGCCGTAGGGAGAGGCGAGATTCCACTGGTCGGCGAGAGCCGACGTGGCGACGGTGAGCGAACCCGCCATGGCGATCGTCAACAGGGGGAGATGGGATATGCGCATCGTGGGATTCCGTTTGTTATTGAGAGGGTCGTCATGCACGCCACTTGTTATTGAAAGAGGACGTGATCGAGAAACTGGACTTCTGCATTCTTCAAGTTGGCCGGCGATGGCGTCAAATCGTTAATTCTTATCTGAACTATCGGGCCAGACTTTCACTTCCCGCTGGGGCTCGTCATCGGCATGGTCTTTGGCATAGCTGGCGGCACAATCCTGAGCGAGCTGAGTGACACCACGACAGAAGTTCGGATAGCTGCTGGTTCGCCAGATCGCGTCGTAGTACATCGCCGGCAGGGGTGTGGGCAGCGTTAGCCGCAGCAGTTCACCGCGCTGGCATGCATCCGACACCGTGGAAACGGGTAGCGAACCGACGCCAACGCCGTCGATGGTCATGCGGGCGATGGTCATCAACGTCGTGGCGCAGTGGATCTTGGGATCATCGATACCCTGTTCGGCCAGGTAATTCACGAGTTCGCCATAGGGGCGAGCCAGCTTGCTGAAGGAGACGAAGGGAAGGCCGGACAGCGCGGTCGTGCCGCCGTGATGCAACCGCTCGGCGTGCTGCGGTGATACGAACAGGCCCATCTCGTAGGTGGCCAGCGGTAGTTGCGTCACCGACAACCCCGGCGCGACGCCATCCATGGCGAAGATCATGTCGAGATCGTTGTCCGCCAGGCGCTGCTGGAGGAACGGCGAAATATCCACCGTCAGCTCGATGGTGAGCTGCGGGTGCCGTTCGGCCAACCGGGTCAGGAAAGTGCTGAACCAGCTGTGAGCGATGGTTTCGATGACGCCGAGCCGTAGCGTGCCGGAAAAATCTTCCTGGTTCTGGAATAGCTGCAGCGCCTCCTCCCGATTGTCGAGCAGGCGTTCGGCATGAGCATAGAATTCCCGGCCGCGCAGCGTCGGCTGCACCGGTCGCGCGCTGCGGTCGAGCAGCGACTCTCCGACCACGGCTTCCAGCCGGGTGATGCGATCCGAGATCGACGGCTGGGTCAGGTGCAGTCGCGCTGCCACCTTGCGAAACGAGCCCAGCCTGACGACCCAGACGAAGGCTTCGAGCTCCTTGAAATCGAACATCTCGGGTTCTCGCTATGCAGTCGACAGGGGATAGACGATTCTTCGGCGCGGCGACGTGGACGTCAACTCTTCAGAGAGTGCCGGCTGGCGTCAAGGTCCGCAGAATGAAAGATTGCGCCGATACTGCGCATCGCGAAAAACGATTGGACCCGGGTGCTGGCGGTTTCTTAAAGTGCGGTAAGCCTTGTTCCACGGCAACTATTTACGCCACCTTTTCCACAGCACTGTTTTACAGCAGCGTCTTACAACACTTTCCTGCAATACTCCCTACAACAATACGAGGTAATGCGATGCGCGTGCCCCTGCTCAACTGTGACATGGGTGAGAGTTTCGGCAACTGGGTGCTGGGTCTCGACGATCAGGCGATGCCTTTCGTCGACTGTGCCAATATCGCCTGCGGCTTTCACGCCTCCGACCCCGATGTCATGCGCAAGACTGTGGCGATGGCGGCGTCTCACGACGTCAAGATCGGAGCCCATCCGGGCTATCCGGACCTGATGGGGTTCGGCCGCCGTTCGATGGCCTGCTCGCCGCAGGAAGTCGAAAACTTGATGCTCTACCAGATCGGCGCGCTGGAAGCCTTCTGTCGCGCCGAGGGCACGCGGATTCAGTACGTCAAACCGCACGGCGCGCTCTACAACGACATGGCCAGCGATTTCGATCTGCTGCGCGCGGCGATGAAGGCCGTTGTCAGCTATGACCGCAATCTGCCGCTGCTGGTGATGTCGACCGCCAATCCCGAACCGGTGCGCGAACTCGCTCTGGAGATGGGCGTGACGTTATGGTTCGAGACCTTCGCCGACCGCGCCTACGACGCCAGCGGGCATCTGGTATCGCGGCGTCTGCCGGGGGCCGTGCATCATGAGCGCGGTGCCATCGTCGCTCAGGCCGTGACGCTGGCCAGGGGCGAGCCGCTGACCGCAAGCGATGGCAGCAAGCTCCATCTGCCGGCGGATACGCTTTGCGTCCACGGTGACAATGCCGAATCCGTCGCTGCGGTCAAAGCCATTCGCGAAGCGTTTCAGCAGTTGGTCGACGCATGAGCCGACGCATGAACTTATCGCCTTCCCCCGTGCTTTCGAACTCTTTTCGAATGGAAACGGTCGGCATGGACGCGTTAATGGTCAGGCTGTTCGATGCCATCGATGAGGCGCACATGCCGTGGATTCTGGCCGCCGACAAGGCGCTACGCGAACGTCTCGGCGAGGCGTTGATCGATCTGGTGCCGTCCTATACCACGCTGCTGGTGCATTACGACGTCGAGACCCTGTCTCAGATCGAGGCCAGCCGCCTGATTCGGGAAGCTCTGCAGAATCTGCAGCCGGCTTCCACCGCGGCAGGGCGTGAGCATCGTATTCCGGTGTGGTATGACGACAGTGTCGGCCCCGAGCTCTCCCGCATTGCCGAACGACGAAATGTCGACACCGACGAGATCGTGCGTCGCCACAGCGGCCGCGACTACTGCGCTTTTGCATTGGGGTTCTCACCTGGTTACGCCTTCATGGGCATGATCGAAGAAGCGTTGGCGACGCCGCGGTTAAAGACGCCGCGTCAGAAAGTGGCCGCGGGCAGCGTGGGCATCGCCGAACGTCAGACGGCGATCTACTCGATGCGATCGCCGGGTGGCTGGAACATTCTCGGCCGCACCGCCGTCAAGCTTTTCGATCGCGAGCGCGACGAAATCAGTCTGTTCCGACCCGGCGACCGCGTGCGGTTCGAGCCCATCAGCCGTGAGGCGTTCATCGAACAGGGCGGCGACACCACGCCGCTGGAGGAGCGCTGATGGCGACATCAAAAGACATGCAGACAGCGCAGCAGACGACACGAGCCACCAGCGGTTCCCTTGTCGTCGAGCGCACGGGGCCGCTGGCCCTGATCCAGGACGCCGGCCGCTTCGGTGTCCGTCACCTCGGAGTCGCGCAGGGCGGCGCATTGGATTGGATTTCGCTGGGGTGGGCCAACTGGATGTTGGGCAACGCCCCTGGCGCTGCGGGCATCGAGATTGCCATTGGCGGTCTGGTGCTGAAAGCCGAACGAACGCTTCGACTTGCCATTGCGGGCGCCGATCTGGGTGCCACGCGGGATGGCGAGCCGCTGGCGACCAATGGCAGTTTCATGCTCGAGCAGGGCCAGGTTCTCGCTTTCGACCAGCCCAAAGCCGGCCTGCGCGCTTATCTGGCTTTGCCGGGTGGGATCGGTGCCGAACCGTTCATGGGTAGCCTGTCGACGGTCGCCCGCGAACAATTGGGCGGTCTCGACGGTTTTGGCAGCGCGCTTCAGATCGGTGATCGTCTGGTCGCCGCCAAGGCATCGTCGGAGACTCGGGACATGCCGTCCGTAGCGGCCATGCCGCAAGATGAGGCCGTACTCGAATTGGTCACCGGCGCGCAGATCGCGCACTTCGATGGCGCCAGTCTGTTCGCCGCGTTCAACCAGGCATGGCAAGTGGATAGCCGCGCCGATCGCATGGGCGTGCGGCTGACCGGCCCGGAACTGCGTTGTCAGATGGGAGGCATGGTGTCGGAGGGGATTCCGCTCGGTGCCGTTCAGGTCCCGCCGGACGGGCAGCCGATCATTCTGCTTAACGATCGTCAGACGATCGGCGGTTATCCACGCCTGGGCGCATTGTCGCCTATCGCCTGTGCGCGTCTGGGACAGTGCGCCCCCGGAACGACGATCAGGCTCTCGCCAGTGACACCTCACCAGGCACGCACGCGTTATCGGCACCAGCTCGCCCTTTGGCAATAGCGCGGAATCGGCATCGGGCGAGGACGCACCAAGCCGCGCATCGAGGAATCCGGCCACGACAAGTGCTCGCTGCGGCGGGCGCTTGCCGATCAGTCAGACCACCGGTCAGTCATTGCCGGCCTGACGCATCGGCATGCTGTCGATCGTGCTGTAGATGTCCTGCAACTCGACATCACCCTGCTGCTGCACTTTCTTGCCGCCATCCTTGCCAACCAGAATCGTCGTGACGCCCTGGTCCGGGCTGACTCCCAACGCCTCCAGCAGGGCCTGCGTCTCGTAGGGCGTCATCGGCTGGCCGTGACGAGTGCCGCTGTTGCCTTCGACCGTATAGAGGAGCATGTCACGGTCGGTGAACTGGTCCTGGGTCTCGTCGAGCTGCTGGCGCAGATGTCGGTAGGCCGGTTGCTCGGCGTCCGGCGTTACCAGGATCAGCGGGCGGAAGTTCCATTTGTCGGTGATCAGCGGATTGGCGGGATTCTTGCCGTCGTTTGACTGGGTCTGGGCACTTGCCGCGAACATGGCGCTCGTCACGAAAAGAGTGCCTGCCACCAGTGCACCGTTCCTCAACCAACGTTTCATGGGCGTCTCCGGAGTGTCGTTTAGGCGTACTGTAGACCTTGTGACTCGTGAAGGGGAGAGGTGTTCATGCTGAGTCGGCAGTCGAAGAGTGGCGATACCAGGAGTGAAAATAAAATATCATTATTGAAAATTAATTTGCTATTAGTGTGGCAAAAGGAATAATCTTACTCATTCGAAGCAGAGGGATAGCTCATGGCCGATCACGAAGGTTTCGATATGCCTCCGACATCGATTGCCGCCCTGCAGGCGCTGGCGATCGCCGCGCGGCGAGGAGAGGCGCAGGCACCCAGGCTGACACCCGGTGGACTCAAGCTGCTGGAACAACTGCTGGCGGCACCGGAGTCAGCGGCGACGCTCAGCATTTCGGCGCTGGCAGAGCAGCATGGCATCAATGCCTCCAGCTTGACTCGTCTGGCGCATGCCCTGGGGCTGCCTGGATTCAAGGCGTTTCAGGCACTGTTCCGCGCCGATGCCACCAATGGTGCTTTCTACTCGACCCGCGCAGAGCGCTTGCTCGATCTCGGCCAGATTCCCAAGGATGGCCAGCATCCGGTCCAGCAGCAGGCGCTATGGCAGGAGGAAATGGGCAATCTTTCCCGGACCGCCGAAGGTCTTGACGAGACAATGCTGGCGAGTGCCGCTCGCGCGCTGATCGACGCACGCCGAGTTCATGTCGTCGGCCAGCGTGCCTGCTTCGCGGGGGCCCAATATCTCTCCTATTACCTGAGTTATCTGCGTAGTGACGTGCGCCTGATCGACTCGCTGGGCGGCATCAATCTCGAAGCGGTGCGGGAACTGGGGGAGGGCGACCTGGTGGTGGGCATCAGCTATCGACCCGAGACCCGTGTCAGCGTCGACTATTGCCGGCAGGCGCTCGAGCAGGGAGCCCAGCTGCTCGCGTTGACCAATCATGCTTCGGCACGGCTGGCCATGATGACCGAGATGACGTTGCTGGCGTCCGCCGAAGGCCCGTTCTTCTTCAATCCCATGAGCAGCCTGTTCGTGGTGATCGAGATGCTGCTGTCCCATATGGCCCATGAAATGGGCGGTGACGCAGTGTCTTCGATCCGCCGTCGTGAAGCCTTGATCGCTCGCTGGCAGATCGAGTGATCGATCTGCTCTGAGACACTTTTGCCATACCCTTTCGCCACATCAGGAGATATTCCGTCATGACCGCTCGCCAAGGGCTCGCCGCCGCCCTGTTGAATCGCGACTACCTGGATGACACCAATGCCACGCCGGCATCTGACACCCTATTGATCAACGAGCAGTCACGATGGCTGGAATCTCGCGGTGAAAGAGTCATCAAGTTCGGTTTCGGCCAATCGCCGTTTCCGGTTTACGGGCATGCGGTCAAGGCATTGGCCGATCACGCCGATCACAAGGCCTATTTACCCGTGCAGGGCCTGCCCGCGCTGCGAGAGCGAGTAGCCGCTTTCCATGGCGAACTGGATGACGTCACCTGGAGTGCCTCGCGGACATTGATCGGACCCGGCAGTAAACTGCTGTTGTTTGCCCTGATCAAGGCGCTACCGGCCGCAGAAATCCTGATCCCTGCGCCGGCCTGGGTTTCCTATGCGCCGCAGGCGCGTCTGGCGGGACAGACGGCGATCAAGCTGGCGGCAAATTTCGAGACGCGCTGGCAGATCACGCCCGAGCAGCTGGAGACGCATTGCCGGGAAGGTGGCGACCGTACGCGGTTGTTGATACTCAACGCGCCCGGAAATCCTACCGGGCTATCGCCGGACGTCGATACGCAGCTGGCACTGGCGGAGGTGGCGCGGCGCCATGGCGTAATCGTGCTGGCCGACGAAATCTACGGGCCGCTGACGCACGAGGACGCTCACCGGGCTTTTGCGCGCGACTATCCCGAGGGGACGGTGACGACCAGCGGGCTGTCGAAATGGTGTGGCGCTGGCGGGTGGCGGCTGGGCGTGATGCATGTACCCGAAGCACTGGGAGACGAGATATTCGCGCGTCTTCTGGGTATCGCCTCGGAGACCTGGTCGAGCGTTGCCAGCCCCGTTCAGGAAGCGGCTTGCGTTGCTTATCGGATCACGCCCGAGTTGACCGAGTATCTCGACCGTCAGCGAGCCTGGCTGAGCTTGATCGGCCACTGGTGTGCAACCCAGCTTCACGCGGCGGATATCCGCGTCCATCTCCCCGATGGTGGCTTCTACCTGTTCCCCGATTTCGAAGCGCATCGAGCAACGCTGGCCGAGCGCGGTATCACGACCAGCGCCGAGCTGACTGCAAGGTTGCTGGCGGAGACCGGTGTCGCGTTACTGCCGGGGAGTGCATTCGGTTGCGATCCTGCTCAGCTCACGGCTCGCCTGGCCTACGTCGACTTCGAGGGTGAGACGCTGCTGATGCATCCGCCACAGCGGTATGATCAGCCAATGGCACTGCCGGTGCTGGAACGAGTGCGTCTCGGCATACGGTCGATCATCGAGTGGCTGGAATGAGCTTTTCTCCGACAATTTTCCGAACGCTCTTTGATTGTGCGGCTTTCTTACGGCAACATTAAATTGCCTGACGACACATTTCTTGGGGAACTCACCACGTCATGTGGCATCACAGATAGGCACACGCATAAACGAGAACTTTTGGAGGTCTTCATGCAAAGGATCACTGCAATCATCGCGGCAGCTCTGATGACAACAGGTATGGCTAGCACCGCGGCCATGGCACAGGACAACGCGAACAGTGCTCCGCAGTCCCAGTCTCAGGCACCTGCCAAGAATTTCTCTGACGAGGAACTGCAGCAGTTCGCCGACGCTTCTCAGGAAATCGCTTCGATTTCCCAGAATTATACCGAGAAGCTGCAAAATGCATCCGATGAAGGCGATCAGCAGAAGATTCGCCAGAAAGCCAACGACGAGATGGTCGAGGCAGTCAATGATAGCGGGATGGATGTCGAAAAATTCAATTCCATCGGCCAAGCTATTCAGCAGGATCCTCAGCTGATGCAGCGTGTGAAGGGTATGGTGCAACAGCCCCAGCAGTAAAAGCGCCTCAGTGGCGGCCTTGGACGTTTGATGTTGTAGTTTACAGTGCCAAGGATCGTTCATATAAAAAACCGCCGACATCGAGTCGGCGGTTTTTTTGTGCCAGTGCTGGAGTTCGTTACGTGATCAATTGTTGTCGATCGCATCGCTGGCATCGTTCAGCAGGTTGGATGTTGCAGTCTTGGTATCGTGCCAAGCGCTGGAAGCCCCTTGCTTGGTGTTTTCCCACGCATCGGCGGCCTGCTGTCTGGCCTGGTTCCACCAGTCGTTATCATACTCGGGCTGCTGCTTCAGCTCGTCCTTGTCCAGGTCGAGCACGATGCGATATTCGATGTCATCGAGGTCGTCGTCGTGTTGGGTTTCAACCGTAAAATCGCCTTTCTTGACGACGAAATCCTTGTCACCCATGTCGAGAATGCCACCCGCTTCGACAACCAGCGCCTGGACGCTCATGTCTTCGCCTAGCAGGATGTCTTCGACATCACCGATGTCTTCGTCCTTTTGGCTGGAGAGGTATACGTCTGCGTCCATCAGTTCATCGGCGGAGTAGAGACCTTGACGGCTCTGCGAATCCTGATCGTCCTGAGCCATAGCGGCCTGAGACATCATTACGCTGCTGGCTGCCAGCGTGGCCACGCCGAGTGTCTGCTTCCATGACAGGTTTTGCATCAAAATCTCCTTGCCTTGCGGCTTTTTTGCTTACAACTCACTGTAATCCTGTAAATTTCTAGAGATTACACTTTGTAATATAGTTGTTCGATTCACTTTTGCAAGCCGTGGCAACGAGCCGCTACAGCATGAAGGCCAGTTCCAGCGGCAGATAGATGAAGGCCAGAAGGGTCGAACAGAAGACCAGGCTGGCGACGTATTCGGGTTCACGGCGTGAGCGCTGGGCGAAGAGATAGTTGTAGACGGCAACCGGCATGCTCATCTGAAGTGCCACCGCGCTGGCAGCTACCGAGGGCAAGCCGAGCCAGGATGCGATGCCGAAGGAAAGGCCCAATGCAATGGGCACGCGGCACAGGGTGAACAGAAAGCCGGATGAGAGGTTGTGCGCCTGCATGCTGGCGAGAGAAACGCCCAGGGTGATCAGCATCAAAGGGATCGTCAGGCCCGACAGCAGGTGAACGGTATTGCCAAGCCACATCGGTAGATGAGTACCGGTCAGCATCAGCGTCAACGCGATGAAGATACTATATAGCGTGGGATTGCGTACCAGCGCCTTCCAGGGATTGCCGCGCGTGGCCATCATCATGCCGACCGTGAACTGAATCAGCGCGTTGGCGACCCAGGCCGCCATGGCGTAAGTGAAGCCGATATGACCAAATGCGTAGAGCGACACGGGGAGGCCCATGTTGCCGGCATTGGGATACATCATCGGTGAGATGATGACCTGCCAGGGCTTGCCCAGCAGTCTGGCGACGCCGAAGCTCGCCAGCGCCATCCCGGCGAGTACCAGAAACGTGGTGGCGAGCGTACGGCCGAAGATGTCCGGGTCGACCTCGGCGTTGGCCAGGGAAGCCAACACCAGTGCCGGGGTACCGATATTGAACACCAGTTTGGTGACGAATTCGGTGGGATAGCTGAATCCCAGGCGAATCCAGCCAAACCCGATGCTTGCACCAACCAGCACCGGGGCCATGACCGCGAACAGTTGAGCAAGCATCCAGCGTCCTTGGAAATGATTACGACAAAAGTGGGAAGCTATATTGTCGTCAATCCATCAGCAGGCTGGCAATGCGAGATTGTCGATCCTGTTCACCGAGCCGGGCATCGATCAGGTCATTTCCACCACGATACGGCCATGGTGATTGGCGCAGGTTTCCAGATAGCGATGCGCTTCGATGATCTCCTCGAATGGGAAGCGATAGTCGATTTGCGGTTTGAGTTCGCCGACGCGCGTCATTCGATCGACGTCGGCGATGGCCCGGTCCAGCGCCTCGCGATTCTGGGGAATTCCCAGTTCCGGCTTGCCGCTGAAGTTGGAAAGGCAATGCACATGGAACTGGATGTTCTTACGAAAGGCCGCCTGAGCCGGGAACGTGGTCTGGTTTCCCCCCATCAGACCGTAGAGAATCAGTCGTCCGCGAGTCGCCAGCACATCGCCCAGCAGGTTCATCTGCGGGCCGCCAAGGGCGTCGAGCACCACATCGACGCCATGGTGATCGGTGAGCTTGTCGATCCGGGATACCAGGTCCTGACTTTCGGTATGGATGACCGCAGCGGCCCCCAGCGACTTCAGGTAATCGACCGCCGATGCGTGCGGCGTCGCGGCGATGACGCGGGCACCCAGCGCTCGGGCAATCTGTACGGCGTACGGGCCGCCGATGTGGCAGGCGCCTGTGATCAGCACCGTTTCGCCGGGCTGAAGATCGGCGACCTCGCGAAAGCCGAGCCAACTGATCAACGACGAGACGTAGTGAACGCTAGCTTCGGCAGGCGTCAGGCAGGTCGGGTAGGCGATCAGCGCTTCGGCCGGCAGCAGCACGCGCTCGGCGTGTGCCCTATACTGGTTGGGGTCGAACGCGGGGATCGAAGCGACCCGGTCGCCCAGCGAAAAGGCGGTCACTCCTGCGCCAACGGCGACCACCGTACCGGCCATTTCGGTGCCCGAGCCGGCCGGCAGCTTGGCTTCGGTGGGTGCCATGTTGCGGCGCCACATGATGTCGTACCAGTTGACGCCGAGCGCTTCCGCCTCGACCAGCACTTCCCCTGCGGCGGGTTGTGGGTCGTCGCGCTCGATGATTTCCAGTACGTCGGCATCGCCGAAACGCTGAAATTGTATTGCACGTGACATTGTGCACCTCAATGTATCCAGGGCTTGCCCCTGACTCTATCGACGATGACCGGTAAACACTATGCTCGGGGATCGATAGTGGTTATAACGCTTATCGATACGGCGCCTGCGAAGACGGTCGTGGTCGTCAGGTTCTGGAAGGGGCGAGTGAGCGTTGCCACTCGCTGAAGGGAGGGCATGCATGAATCGTAGTGACCTGCGTGGGGTGGATTTCAAACTGCTGGTCGTGTTCGAGACCCTGATGCAGGAACGCAGCGTCTCGCGCGCCGCGGAGCGGCTGTTCATCGGTCAGCCCGCGACCAGTGCGGCATTGGCGAGGCTCAGGGATGTCTTCGGCGACCCGTTGCTGGTGCGTACCGGGCGCCAGATGGTCCCGACCGCCCGTGCGCAGCAGATCTATGAACAGCTGCAACCCGCCCTCGATGCCATTTCCAACGTCCTCAGCCGGACCAGTGACTTCGATCCGGCGACCAGCGACGCCGTGTTTCGAGTCGGCTTCACCGACGATATCGAGTTTGCCTTGCTGCCGGCGCTGCTCAAGCGGCTGCGTACCGAAGCGCCGGGTATCGTGCTGGTCGTCCGGCGCGCCGACTTCCACTTGATGCCGCAACTGCTCAACACCGGTGAAGTCACCGTGGCCGCCGGCTATGCGCGGGAGTTGCCGGCCAATGCGAAGCAGAAGATTCTGCGTCACAGTCGCGGCAAGGTGTTGCGGGCGGATAGTCGCCCCGGGGCGTTGACGCTGGACGAATACTGCAAGCGGCCGCATGCCTTGGTATCGTTCGACGGCAATCTCGACGGCTACGTCGATGAACTGCTGGCCGAGCAAGGGCGCAAGCGGCGGATCGTGCTTGCCGTGCCCCAGTTCAACAGCCTGGCCTCGCTGCTACGGGACACCGACATGGTCGCCACGGTGCCGGACTACGCCGCAGACGTTCTGGCTTCCCAGGGCGGGTTGCGGGTAGACGAGATGCCGCTGGAGCGGGCGCCGTCGCCGCTGAGCATGGTGTGGCAGAGCGTCTATGACAACGACCCCGCCGAACGTTGGCTGCGCTCGCGAATCCAGATGATGTTTTCCGATAGCGAGGAGTGATCGCCTGACGGGGTCGAGACAGGACACTCAGACAGAGCACGAACGTCGACGCGGCTTGACTTCGTCAGTGAAGATCAGAATCATTCGCGCCTGCGGTCTGCCGTCGACCACTCGGCGCCGCCTCTCTCGCTCGATGCCTGACAAGCGCTTCCGACCTCGCTTCCGCCGCGAAATTCAGCGTGAGGAGAGTCGTTTTCGCTGCCACGAGTGAGCTCAATCGCTGGCTACGGAATCCGAATGGAACTACTGAGCGTCGTCTTTCGCCATTATCGCTGGCCGTTCATCGGCGTCATGCTGCTCAGCCTGCTGAGTGCGGCGCTGGGGATCGGCGTCATCGCCTTCATCAACCACTACCTGATCGTGACTGAAACGGGCGGCGGTGAAATCAGTGCCATGACCGCGCTGGTGCCGTTTATCGCTCTGGTGGCGTTGTTGCTGGCAGTCACGCTCGGTTCCCAACTGGCGCTGACCACGTTGGGCCACCACTTCGTCTACCAGCTGCGCGGTCGGTTGATCAAACGCATTCTCGACACCGATATCGAACGTCTCGAGCAACTCGGTAGCGCGCATCTGCTGTCGTGTCTCTCCAGCGATATACGCAATGTGACCATCGCCTTCGTGCGTCTGCCGGAACTCGTTCAGGGGGTCGTGATCACGTTGGCTTCCGTGGCATATCTATTCTGGCTCTCGCCGCCGCTGCTGATGGTGACGGCGATCTGGATCGCCGTCACCATGCTGATCGGCTGGTGGCTGGTATCCAAGGTCTATCACCACATTCGAATTACCCGTGCCACCGATAGCCGGCTCTACCAGGATTACGAGACGATTCTCCACGGACGCAAGGAGCTGGCGCTCAATCGGGATCGCGCCCGGCACCTGCTGGAAGAGGTCTACGACGCCGACGCGCGAACCTATCGTGATCACATCATTCGCGCTGATACCTATCATCTGAGCGCGGGCAACTGGACCAACATCATGATGTTGGGGGCCATCGGCGTGGTGTTCTTTCTGGCCAACGGTCTGGGCTGGTCGAATACGGCGGTGGCGGCGACGTTTTCGCTGACGCTGCTGTTTCTGCGTTCACCTCTGATCCAGGCCGTCGGCGCGACGCCCACGCTGATCACCGCCCAGGTCTCGTTCGACAAGCTGAGGGAGCTGTCGCTAGCCGAATATCAGGCCGATTTCGATCTGGTCGAGACTCATAGTGAATGGCAGACGCTCGAGATGCGCGACATTACCTATCGCTACCCGGCCAAGGCCGGGCGCGAAGGATTTCCCGTCGGGCCGCTCAATCTGCGTCTGGAGCGCGGCGAGCAGGTCTACCTGATCGGCGGAAATGGCAGCGGGAAGTCGACGCTGGCCAAATTGCTGACCGGGCTCTACCGACCGCACTCGGGAGAGATACGCATCGACGACGAAATCATCGGCGAAGCGGACTGGCACCGTTACCGGCAGCGCTTTTCAGCGGTCTATACCGACTTTCATCAGTTCGATCGGTTGATGGGCCCGCGCGGCGGTGATGCCGACCCCGCGCTGCTGGACAACTGGCTACAGACGCTGGAACTGGCCAGAAAGCTGCAGCTCGACGAAGGCAAGGTGCTCGATACCGAACTCTCCCAGGGCCAGCGCAAACGTCTGGCGCTACTGATGGCGCTGGTCGAACAGCGCCAGATTCTGCTGCTGGACGAGTGGGCCGCGGATCAGGATCCGCAGTTCCGCCGTGCCTTCTATCGTGAACTGATGCCACGCTTTAGAGAGCTAGGTATTACGGTCTTCGCGATCAGCCATGACGATCACTATTTCACTCATGCCGATCGGTTGCTGGAGATGCGTGACGGTCATCTACGCGAGCTGACCGGCGACGAGCGCGAGCTGGCGAGTCGGGATGCGGTGGCGCGAATCGATGCCTGAGTGCCGCGCGAGCCGTCTAGCTAACCATAGGGTTGTCCCTAGGACTATCCGTCGAGCGCGATCTCTTCATCGTCGAAGGTGATCTTCTCGATATCGACCAGCGTCGCCTCGATCCCGTTACCCTCCACCTGCACCTTGCCATCCCGGCGCTCGATGACGTAATCGTCGCGAGCGCCGTCGAAATGCGCCTCGTCCTCACCGGCGCCACCGTCCAGCCAGTTGTCGCCCCAGCCGAACCCCGGATCGAGCACATCGTCGCCGTCACCGCCGTGGAGTTCATCGTTGCCTTGGGCGCCATCGAGCGTCACGCCATCATCGTCGCCACGAACGATGTCATCGCGGCGTGAACCGACTACGTCGCCGAAGGTCACCTCGTTGGTCGACATGTCGGTCGGGGCACCAAAGGATTCCCCTGCGTTGACCCATAGCGTGGTCGAGATCTCGTCGTTGTCCGGATCGCGGTCTGAATGATCGACGTGAACGCGGTTGTCGTGATCGCTACCGCCGTGGAAATTGATATCGCGGTCGGTGCGGGTGACCTCGATATCGTTACCGACGGAAGAATGCCAGGAGGCGAAAAGCACGCCGTGACGCATGCCGCTGTCGTTCAGGTCATCGAAATCTCCGTCGTAGCTCTCTCGCAGTTCGAACGCATAACCGTTGCCGCCGCTGCCCTTGTTGAAGCTACCGTTCGCGGTCAGCGAGTCGGCATCGATGTCCAGCGATCGGGAGAACTCGAAGGCGGTCGAGGGGCCGTCGATGATCGCGACGTCGTCGAGCTCGCCGTCCGTGGTGTCGGCGAACTCGATCGCGTGATAACGGGAAAGTGAATCGAGTTGGTTGTCGAACTCGCTGCCATCCGGCTCGCCGAGCTGGAAGCCCACCGAAAAGCCCCGCAACGAGACATCGTCGGCAGTGTCGACGTGGGTCACTTCTGCCCGGTGATGGTCGAAGTCGAAATGCACGCCACGATCGAGGGTGACGTAGTCGCCATCAACGGCAGTGACCTTGGCCATGCTGGTACGCAGTGGTGAATCGAGCTCGCGCCAGTCATGGTCATCGATCTCGTCGAGATATTCGGTGTCGTTGTCCTGAGCGATGCGAATCGTATCGCCAGCCTTCAGATCGTCGGCATCATCAAGCTTGAGCACGGTCTCGCCCGCGTCGACGTCGGATTCAATCTTGCCGATGCTTTTCTTGGTGCCACCAGTAACCAGGATCGCGTTGTCGTCGTCCTCTTCAAATGCGTCACCAGTGAATGTCAGCCGAGTATTGGCGCTACCTTCGCCTACCAGAGACACGTCGGAACGGGCGATGGTCAGGGCGTGATCGAAGCGATATTCGCCCGACCCGAGTTTGACCGTTTCATCGCGGTTAGCTTCTTCGTTGATGATCCGCTCGAGTTCATCGGCGGTGATGCTGGAGTCGACACGAATCATGGACTCTTCCCTGGTGGGCGACAGCGTGGAACGGCGCCGCGATTTTAAAACGCGACGATCCTACTCAGCTTGTCGCCGGGGCGGGGAAACGGACTGTGGCGATTTGGTATCCGTCTGCAACGCTTGGCGCGGAGTGGTCGCTAGAGGCTTACCGACGTGCACTTAGCTCTTTGCCACGCCCTGCGCTTGATCACGCGCGCCGTCCTGCGCTTCCCTGCGGGGCGGCAGCGCCTTGCCTCGACGCTGCCCCACGCTCGACTCCTGCGCCAGGCGTTGTCCGCCGTGACGCGCCTTGGCTTCCATGGCCGGGATCAGATCGCCTTCGCTGAGGTGACGCCAGAAGCGCTGCGGCATGTGCTGGGTCATCACCTTGTGATTGAGCCGGGCCGGATTGAAGGTGCTGACGAAATAGGTGCGCCAGAGTGCGTGATCGTCGTCGACTCTGGTGTGGCTAGCAGAGGTCCGAGCGGCTGCCGTCCGCGCCTCGCTGGCCCAGGTCGCTGGGCAGGGATCGCGATAATCGAGCACCGAGCCATTCCAGCTCGCGCCACCCTGTGGTGTCGCGATGATCCAGCGCGAGCCGCCCATGCGATCGGCGAAGTGCTCCGCGCCCAGGTCGAGCACGTCATGCGCGGGCTCGAACCAGGCGATATAACGCTCTCCCAGCGCGTCATCACGTCGATGAAATCGCAGAAAGGCATGCATGTGATGCGCTTCACGCTTCACCGCATGCCAGCGTTGATGCAGAACGCGACCGTCCGCGTCGGCGGCATGCGCCGCCGCGGCATCGCCTCGCGCCAAGCGCCACAGGACCTGATACAGCAGCGGCCAGCGCGGCTGATCGTAATCCTGGGTGCGATAGCGCGCGGCATTCCGCAGCAGCGTCAACTGGTCGCGACCGATCCGGATCGGTGTCGAAGATGGCTTCCGAGAGGAGGGCGGGTTTTCCAATGCTCTCGGCGACGAGAACAGGTCGTCATGACTGTCGTTGCCATCGTGCCAAGTGACGCTGGCCGGCGGAGTGCCGGCCTGAAGCAGCCGGCGAGCCTGCTCGCGCCATTCGTCGAAATCGTTGGCCCAGGCAACGCATGGCGCCGAGGATATCGGGGCGCTGCGCATGGTGAGATCTCCTTCGTGCTGTCTCCAATATTCTATTCGGCGCTACCACAGCGCCATCTGGGCAGGCTGGGGTGCGGTCAGGCTCTGACGCAGACGGGTGCTGTCCTGACAGGCATCGGTGGGGCGGTAGTCCTGCGTGATGACGAACGGACGCAAGGTGTCTAGTCGGCAGCGCAGTGCGACCAGATCCAGATAGCGAATGCGCCGTAGTCGTCGCAGATCGACCAGCCGCTGCACGCTGCGCAGGCCGATGCCCGGCACGCGAGCGATCATTGCCGGTTCGGCGCGATTGAGATCGACCGGAAAATCATCGCGATGAGCCAATGCCCAGGCCAGCTTGGGGTCGATCTCCAGATCCAGATTCCCCGGCGCGTTCAGCAGCTCCTCGGCTTGAAAACCGTAACTGCGGATGAGGAAGTCGGCCTGATACAGCCGATGTTCCCGCAGCAGCGGTGGCGCCGCCTGAGGTAGCCCGGCCGGACGCTCGGGAATCGGGCTGAACGCGGAGTAATAGACGCGCTTGAGGCGAAAATCCCGATAGAGGCGCTGGGCGGACTTCAGAATCGTACGGTCATCGGTGGCGTCCGCGCCGACGATCATCTGCGTGCTCTGGCCGCCGGGTGCATAGCGTGGAGCCTGACGCTTGGAGTTGCCGCTGCGTACCGATTGGCGGGCATCCTGTCGGGCATCGTCGTTGGCGGCGTCGATTCCCTGGCGCATATGGCCCATGGCGGCATGGATGGTGCCGAGCTCTTTCTCCGGCGCCAGCGTCTTCAGGCTGGTCAGCGTCGGCAGTTCGATGTTCGCACTTAGCCGGTCGGCGTAACGCCCGGCTTCTTCAAGCAGTTTGGGGTCCGCCTCCGGGATCGCCTTGAGATGAATGTAGCCGCGGAATTGATGCGTCTCCCGGAGTAACTTGGCCACCTGAATCATCTGCTCCATGGTGTAGTCGCTGGAGCGAATGATGCCGGAGCTCAGGAACAATCCGCTGATGGTATTGCGGCGGTAGAACGATAGCGTCAGGCGGACGACTTCCTCCGGTGTGAAACGCGCGCGGGGCACGTTGCTCGAGCGGCGATTGACGCAGTACTGGCAGTCGAAAAGGCAGAAGTTGGTCAGCAGCACCTTGAGCAGGGAGACGCAGCGGCCGTCCGGGGTGAAGCTATGGCAGATCCCCATGCCGTTCGAGGAACCGAGACCCTCCTTGCCGCGGGACGACCGCTTGGGTGCGCCGCTGCTCGCGCAGGAAGCATCGTACTTGGCGGCATCGGCGAGGATGGAGAGCTTGTCGATCAGTTCCATGCACTGAATCCCGTGAGTCGTCTCGAATACTGTTTTAATATACAGTATTCGAGAATGGCGAGATCGACAAGGTGAATTAGCCGAACCTGGTAGGGATTCGATGCCGAGATCGGCAGCAGCGCCTCAACCCGCGTGGGCTATCTGTCCTTCGACCCATGCCCTGACTTCGGGATAGGGCCGCTTTTCGTAGAGACCGAAGCCCCCGAGTTGGCGCGCCTTGAGTGGAGTGAAGATCGGCATCGTGAGTCCGCACAGGAAGTGGGCGATGCGTTGCGCGCCGGGTGCCGTTCCGAGCTGTTCACGATGGCGTTCGATCAGCGGCCGGGCATGCCGCTCGAAATCGGTATCGGTCAGGGGCGGCAGTGCCGGCGCGGCGGGCAGGCGAGCGATGCGGCCGTGGCAGACCGAGCAATGTCCGCAGTTTCGGGCGGCTTGAACAGGCTGGCCGCAGTCTCGGGCGACTTGGACGTTCTGGCCGATGTCCGCTGGAGCGTCATCGTGTTCGAACTGCCTATCGCCAAAGTAGGCGGCTAGCCGACGTGTCAGGCAGGTCTCGGATTCGAACAGGTCGACCATGGCATGCAGCCGCTCGATCTCGGCACCCTCGCGGCTTTCGGCCTCGGCGAAGAGCTGTTTGCTCAAGGCATCGACGTCGAAATCGAGCTGGCACACCTCAAAGACATCGGTCATGCGCTTGCCTTCCAGTACCACCCAGCCCTTGTCCTGGAAGTACTCCAGGGCGGAGATGACGCGCGAGCGCGAGGCATCGATCTCCGCGGTAACGCCGGCGTCGTAGAGCCGCTCGAAATCCACCGTGCCCCAGGTTTTGGCGATGGTGATGTTGTCCACCAGCAGGCGCACGAAATCGGCGCGCTCGCTCTGGAATCGGGCGATCAAATTGGCCGGCTCTTCGAGATAGCGCAGCCGATATTCGGCCAGATAGGCGAAGCGCGGTGCAATGACGCCGTGCATCTCGAGCCGGACCAGCAGGGTTTTCAACGGCAGCAGACGAACGTTGCTGTCGCGGGATAGCGTGTTGAGCAATACCGGCCATTGGCGCTCCGGCCGCTGGCCGGCATCGGCAATTTCGGTCAGTACGTGGCGAATGCCGTCTCGCTCCGGGGTATCGCCGTAGACGAAGTTCTCCAGCACGCGCAGGCCGTCGCGGCCGGCCAGCGTCAGACACCGCGAAGGGTTGCCGTCGCGTCCGGCGCGGCCGATCTCCTGGCTGTAGTTCTCGATCGACTTGGGTAGATCGTAGTGAATGACGTTGCGGATGTTGCCCTTGTCGATGCCCATGCCGAAGGCAATGGTGGCAACGATGCAGGGAATGTCACCATTCATGAAACCGCGCTGGATCTGATCCCGGGTTTCGCTGTCCAGCCCGGCATGATAAGCGCGTACCGCGAGGCCCTGATTGGCGAGCGAGCTGGCTACCGCTTCGGCGGTGTGCTGCAGCGTGACGTAGATGATGGTGGGTGCTTCCGACTTTGACCCTGATCCGGACGTCGGTTGCTGCTGGGGGGATAGCCACTTGGCCAGTGCTGGCAGCCGGCTTTCGGCCTCCATCGGATGCACCAGCAGTTCGAGGTTGCTGCGATAGAAGCCGGTGGTGATGACGTCTTCCGCCGCGATGGCGAACTTGTCTCGCATATCGGTGATCACGGCCGGGGTCGCCGTGGCAGTCAACAGCAGCGCTTGAGGAATGTCGAACTCTCGCTGGTAATCCGGCAGCTTGAGATAGTCCGGGCGGAAGTTGTGACCCCATTCGGAAATACAGTGCGCTTCGTCGATCACCAGCAGCGAGATGGCGATCTGACGCAGGAAGTGGCGAAAGCGCTCGTTCTTGAGGCGCTCCACCGAGACCATCAGGATCTTCAGCTCGCCGCTGCGGGCGCGGTCCATGATCTCGCGGGCAGTGTCGCGATCCTGGGTCGAATCGAGGCTCGCCGCCGCCACGCCGTGACGCTGGAGGAACGCCAACTGGTCCTGCATCAGAGCGAGCAGCGGTGAGACCACTAATGTGAGATTGGGCAGGTGCAATGCCGGCAGTTGATAGCAAAGCGATTTTCCGGCGCCGGTGGCGAAGATCGCCGCCGTCGATCGGCC
Source organism: Salinicola halimionae (assembly GCF_003206065.1). Classification (GTDB taxonomy): domain Bacteria; phylum Pseudomonadota; class Gammaproteobacteria; order Pseudomonadales; family Halomonadaceae; genus Salinicola; species Salinicola halimionae. The sequence goes on from NZ_PZJQ01000005.1 coordinate 721,322, forward strand.
CTCTATCACTCGCTCGATGACATCTTCCTGTGCGCCGCGAAACGCGGGAAAGCCGAATACCTCGAGCAGGGTTTCGCGGGGGCTTTTCGTGCTTTCCTGGATCATGTTCTCTCCTGGGGCCAGGGTGCGGTCGTGTTGAATGTGGACGAATCGGCCGAGGCGAAATCAGCCGAAGACTCGGCGGGTGGTCGGGTCTGGTTCGGCGTCAAAGCCGGCTGGGCATACCGCGACGAGCGATAGCTGACGCCGTAGCGCAGGTGCGGTGCCGTCGCACCACTGTGGAGTGCCGTGACCCGATCGATGATGGCGCGGTCGGCCAGCGTCAGCCGGTCCAGCATGCGCAGATGCTGCAGCCAGTTGGGGACGAGGAAGACCTCCTGCCACAGATCGCGATCGACGGTGTCGCGGTAGAGCGACCAGCGTTTGGCGCCGTTGCGCAGCCGCAGTTTTCGCAGCGGTCGCACGGCGCGGGCGAATTCACGCAGATGTTCGCTGTCGATAAGGTATTCGACCGTCACCATCACCGATCCGCGCGCCGGATTGAAGTCGAAGTCGGGTCTGTCGGTGTGCGCCTCGGGCGCCTCGACCAGATCGCTGGCGTCCAGATCGGGCAATTTGGAGGGCAGCAGCAACAGCGCCGAGATGATCAGCAGGGCGCCAGCCAGCATCAATGCCATCTGCACGCCCAGCCCTTCCGCCAATTGCCCCCACAGCAGCGAGCCCAGCGTGAGGCCGCCGTAGAGCGCGGTCTGATACAGCGCCAGGGCGCGAGCCTTGACCCAGTCCGGCACCAGTATCTGGACCGAGGAGTTGTAGGAGGCCACCGCGGCGATCCAGCAGCTGCCGCCGACGATGAGCGCCGGAAACAGTACCCACAGAGTATCGAGGCCGCCGAGTGCCAGCATCACCACGCCCAGCGTCATCGCGGCGAAGCTGATCAGGCGGCTGCTGCCGACTCGCTGGCGGGCCCCGTTGACCAACGTGCTGCCGGCAATGGCGCCGATGCCCAGGCCGCCGAGCATGTAGCCGTAGAGCGAGGCGCTGCCGCTGGGATGCTGGTGGGCCAGTAACGGCAGTAGCGCCCATAACGCGCTGGCGGAGATGCCGAAGATGAACGAGCGCATCATCACCAGCCGGGTGACGCTGGAGTACTGGACAAAATGTAGCGCCGCCTTGACGCCTTCCCAGATGCGCTCCGGTGGCAGGGACTTGGGCAGCACGGCACGCTTCCAGCGCCACAGTGCCGCGATCAGCCCGCAGAAACAGAATACGTTGAGCAGGAAGATCCACGACGGCCCCACCGCCGCCAGCAGCAACCCGCCGATGGCCGGGCCGATGGCACGGGCAGCGTTGTAATTGACGCTGTTGAGCAGTACGGCGCTCGAGACCAGGTTACGCGGCACCTGCTCGTTGACCGCGGCCTGCCAGGCCGGCGTGGTAATCGCGCCACCGATCGAGACGCACAGAATCGAGACGATCAGCAAGGTCGGCGAGAGGAGATTCAGAAACGCGATCAGAGTGACGAACACGCCGCCCAGCACCTCGATGCCCAGGCCGAACAGCATCACCTTGCGGCGATCGTAGTTGTCGGCGATCACCCCGGTGACGATCGACATCAGCACCAACGGCAGCGCCGCCGCGACCTGGATCATCGCCACTGCCACCGCGCCGCCGTCGTTCGACGTCACCACCCAGGCCGCCGCCACCGACTGCGCCCATACGCCGAGGTTGGCGAACAGGTTAGCGATCCAGATCATCCGGAACGCGGGTATCCCCAATGGGGCGAGGGTGCTGACATCCGCCGGACGTGGCGGCGTCTGTTCGGACTCGAGGGTCAGATCACTCTGGCGGGAAACGGGTTGCAGCATGACAAGCTCGCAGACAGGAGGCGAATCGGAAGGCAAAGCACGGCTGGCCGAGCGCACAAGGCCTTGCGCTAAAGGTTAGCATCCTGTCTATGGTAGCGAGCGTCCAGTGCTATCGCTTACCGGCAGGCCATATGTCGATCAGGGATAGGTGTCGGCGTCGCGGCTACTGCAGCACTGCGATGGGGCAGGCATCGGCGGGATGGTTCATGACTCGCATGGGGATGCCGTAGATGGCTTCCAGGTTGATATCGTTCATCATGCTGGCCGGTGCGCCCTCGGCGAGCAGCTTGCCACTGTGCAGCGCAACCAGATGATCGCAGTAGCGCGCCGCCATGTTGACGTCATGAAGCACGATGACCACGCCGAGGCCCAGCTCGCGACAGAGCTTGCGCACCAGCGCCAGCACTTCGACCTGATGGGCGATATCGAGTGCGGCCAGCGGCTCATCGAGCAGCAGATAGCGACTACCCTGAGCCAGCAACATCGCTAACCACACGCGTTGGCGCTCGCCGCCGGAGAGCGTATCGACCAGGCGGTCGGCGAAGGCTTCGGTATGGGTCAGGGCGATGGCCCGTTCGATCTGCTGGTGATCGTGACGGGTGAGGCGCCCCAGCAGGCCATGCCAGGGATAGCGGCCAAAGCCGATCAGCTCGCGGCAGGTGAGGTTTTCGGCGCTGGGAAGATGTTGCGGAAGATAGGCGACGTGACGGGCAAACTCGCGCGGTTTCCACTGTGATAGCGGCCGGCCATCGAGCTGGATGCCACCGTGGCTGACCGCCTGCTGCTGCGCGAGCAGCTTGAGCAGCGTCGACTTGCCGGAACCATTGTGTCCGATCAGACCGTAAATCTGGCCTTCACCGAAGGTGAAATCGATAGACGAGAGCAGCGTCTTGCCCGCGATCTCGAAGCTCGCCGATTGGACTTCGAACATGGCTGGGGCAACCTCGCGATGAGTGATAGGTCACAGATGGAAGGCAATCCTAATTCAAATACGAACGGTTATCAAAGACATCTGTCGTCGTTTATCGCCTGGCAGCGTCCATTGACTGCCGAATATCCCTCTCCCAGGAGCGCGAACCCATGAAAGTCTGGTTGTCGATATTGCTGTTTGCGCTCGTCGGTGCGGGCGTGCTCTCCGCCGTGGCCTCCCATGAACCCTTCGAGCCGCGCATGGTTCGACTGGAAACCCAGCGCGCGCTGCCGTCGCTTGCCGATGCGTTGGCCGACGAGTCGCCGGAGATCAATGCGGTCTTTATGAGCTACGCCGACGAGCCGGCGCTCTGGACCAGTGCCTGGTTGGCGATCCGCAATCATGGCGACCTGGCCCGCGAAGCGCTGCTCGATTACGGACTCGATCCGGAATTTCAGAAGGTGCTGGTGCGATTCGGCGCGGATGCGGTATTGCCGGTGATCTATTACCGCGATCACGACATTGCCATGCTGCGCGCTCAGCACTGGCTGGGAAGTCGCTATCGTCAGGCAAGCGAGCAGCTCGACCGGTGGTGGGGCGAGAACGATGAATCCGACGAGGCTGGCGATTCCCGGGGCGCGGCCGATCTGACCGAAAACCCGACCGAGAATCCGACTCAGGCGGAAAACGAAAAAGGCTCGGCGTCGACAGCGTTGACACCCGCCCGTCGCGGCCAAGTTGCCATCGCCATTCTCGACGCCAAGGGCCACGATTTCCTCAAGCAATTCGTCGTCGACCCCGATGGCGAGGTGCAATGGCTGCAGAGTGAGCGCGTCGTGAGCGACATCGGCGACTTCTTCACCAGTGGCCTGCGTGATCTGGAGAGCCAGTGGCGCCGCGGCGAAGCGATCGGCGTTACGGATATTGGCTGGGCCGGTGTCGATCTGCTGGTGATGACCAGCGCGATCAAGGTGCTGCGAGCCGGCCGGGCGGTGCGTGCCGGCGCCGCGGTCGAAGGGCAGGGGGTGCGGGCCGCCGGACGTGGCGTGCTGGCCGGCGGCGGGCGTTTCGTCAACCTGTCGAGAGCGGCCAAGGTCGCGGCGATCACCGGTACGGCCTACGTGGTCGTGCGTCATCCCAGTCTCGTCAGCGCGCTGGGCGCCAACGTCGGGCGGTGGTTGGGTTGGCCGATCTGGCTGAGTCAGCTGCTGATCTGGTTCGTGGTGCTGCTGCCGCTCTTGATCGTCGTTCGTTTCGTCTATCGCTGGTTGTTGGCGCCGCTGCTTTGGCTGTTGGTACCGTTACTGAAAGCGACCTCGAGAACGCCGCGATGGCTAACGAACGGGCAGCGGTCGCCTGGCGATGTCACTCTAGATGCGCTACCGAAAAGTTACGCGAGAACGGATCCCACGTTATGAAAGACGCCAGTCATGATGACAACGCTTATCGGCTGATTTTCGAGCCGCCCGACATCGAGACCTATATGCGGCTGCGCCGCGAGGCTGGCATGAAACCGCGCAGTGCTGCCGGCGCTGCGGTGGGTTTACCCAAGAGCCTGTTTGCCGTGCAGGTCGTTCACCAGGGCGAGAATGCGGGCGAACACGAGAGCGAAATCGTCGGCATGGGCCGCGTCGTCGGTGACGGCGGCTGCTTCTATCAGGTGGTGGACATCGCCGTGCACCCGGTGCATCAAGGGCGGGGCCTGGGCAAGCGGATCATGGGCGAGATTCGCGCCTATATCCTGCGCGAGGCACCGGAAAACGCCTTTGTCAGTCTGCTGGCGGATGGTGAGGCCCATCGGCTTTATGCCCAGTTTGGATTCTCCCCCACCTCGCCTCACGCCATCGGCATGGCGTGGTATCCCCACCCGAGCAACGATTAAACGTCAGGCCACGAGGCGATATCCAGGCTGTCGAGCTCAGCCTGACAACGCGTCATGGCCTGAGCGATATAGCGCCCAGCCATGCGTTCGGAAACGCCGAGCCGCTGGCCGATCTCGCGCTGGGTCAGCCCTTCCAATCGGTGCCAGATCAGCGCCTGACGAAGCCGTTCCGGCAGTTCGCCCAGCGTTCGCGTGAGTTGATGGACGCATTGCTGCTGGCAGGCATCGGTTTCCGGGCAGGCGCGCGGACAGACGAGAACCGGTTCCAGGGCATCGATGGCGATCAGATCCGGTACCTGGCGACGGCGGTGATCGATCAGCAGGTTACGGGCGATACGAAACAGGTAGGCGCGAGGATTATCGAGCATGCTTCGCGAGGGCGCATTGAACAGACGAAGATAGACCTCGTGGCACAGGTCCGCAGCTAGATCGCGAGAGTCCAATTGGCGGCTGAGAAAGCCCAGCAGCTCATGATGATGCTGACGATAGAGAGACTCGAAAGTGACTTCGCGCATGGTGGCGACCCGATGGCATCCCAGGAAAAGTGCCGCGATCATGGCAAAAATGAGAATCATTAGCAATAAGTCATGTTGGCAACAAGTCCTGTTGGCAACAATTCGTCGACCGGGCGCCTCACGGGCGCCCGGTGGTGAAGTGTTGTGTGTAACGGCTAACTTAGTTCGTCGTCGTCAGCGTCCCGGCCTTTACCCCGCCCTGGTTTTCACCGCCTTGGTTTTCAACGCCCTTCGTCGGCCGGTAGGCGGCGATGGGGTTGGCAAGCGAACCGGCGAACTGCAGGTTCTTGGACGGATCGGCGAGATCGATCATCTGGCGGTTGTCGCGAAGCTGCAGGCGATTGAGGCATGACAGCGTGAACTCGGGCGCGAACAGATCGAAGCGCGCGAACTTGTGGTCGAATTGCGGATGCCGCTGCTGATAATCGATCACGCAAGACGCGACCAACTGCCAGAAATCGTCCTCCTGGAGCTGGTTCGACGCCACCAGGATCTCGGCGAGGAAACGGAAGAAACAGTCGAACAGGTCGGTGAAGATCGACAGGATCTTGAGGTGTTCCGGCACCTCCACCGCGATACGCCGGGCCGCTTCCGGCAGCGACTGGCCGTTGTCGAAGATGCCGGTCTCCTCGCCGATATCCTTGAGGATCGCGCCGACCGGCGCGTGATCCTCGAGCTGCAGGATCAGGTTCTCGCCGTGGGGCATGAACACCAGGTCATGGGCGTAGAAGCAGTGCAGCAGCGGTGTCATGTAGGCCGCTAGATAGCGCTCGATCCAGCTGCGTGCGCCGATGCCTGAAGCGTCGATCAGTGCCGGAAGTAGAGTCTGGCCATCCGAATCGCGATGAAGCAGCGCGGCCATGGTCATCAGCCGCCGATTGGGGGCGATGCGCGTATAGGGGCTCTCCCGCCACAGGCACGCCAGCATTTTTTGGTACGGATGCTGTTTGTCCGTGGCAGCCTCGAAAGCGGCGTGGTGATAGCCCAGCGTGGCGACTTCACGCAGTACGCTGAATCCCTGCGCCTGCAGTTCCGGGTCGCTTGCGACCAAGTTCTCGACCCAGGCGTTGATGGCCGGCGTACCGCGCATGTAGTGGGGCGACAGCCCGCGCATGAAGCCCATGTTGAGGATCGACAGCGCGAACTTGACGTAGCGGCGCCGAGGCTGCGAGACATTGAACCAGGTGCGGATCGACTGCTGGGCGCGGTAATCGTCGTCTGCTTCGCCGAGCAGTATCAGACGCTGCTCGGCGACCTCGCCGGCAAAGGTGATCGCCAGTTTGTGGCGCCACTGCCACGGGTGAACCGGCATCAAGAAGTAGTCCACCGGATCGAGATCGAGCTCGCGAAGCCGAGCCTCGAAGCGCTGGCGAACCGGGGCGTCCAGCTCGTCGGCGATCAGCGTTTCGACATCGAGACCCTCGATGGCGCTGTACTCGGTGCAGTGGCGCGCGGCGGCCAGCCACAGCGGCCGAATCGCGGCGCCGGCTTCCGGCGCGTAGCGGTGATAGTCCTCCACATCGAAGCCGATCCTGCCACTATTGGCGACGAAACAGGGATGGCCCTCGCTCATCGCCGTCTCGAGAGTCTGGAAGTCGGCCAGCGCGAGTTCGCCGGCCGGCGGCACGTCACGGCCTAATTTGTAGGCCATGCCGGCCAGCGTACTGGCGATCTCTTCCAGGTAGGTCGGCAGATTGTCGGCGGCGATGTTCAGCCGCCCCCGGCATTCGAGCAGAAACTGCGCCATGTCCAGCGGTTGCGGCGCGCCGTCGCGGGTCTTGGCAAGCGTTTCCTTGTCGATCCACCAGTGATCCAGTGCCATTCGGCGCGCGCGGAATCGATAGCGGACGGCATCGCTATCGGTGGCGAGGCCGTAATTGGCCCAGCCATCCGCGCCGACATCGGTTTCTGCTATCGGCTGAAGCAATCGCTCATGGGCGAATTCGGCGATCGCCTTGCACAGCAGATCGCGATTTGCGCTGTGCCATCGATCGGGCCGCAGATGGGCGCTGGCTTCGGCCGTTGCCGTGTCGCGGCGCTGTGAGGCGTGCAGAGACTCGAACCGCTCGCGGGTGCAGAAGCCCAGGTGAGCGGTCTTCTCCGCCAGCCGGATCTCGCCCTCGTAGACGAATCCCGCCCGGCGGTTGAGCGGGTGGATCCTGTCGTTGGTGACGTCCGGTTCGACGACGATGCGGCGCGTCCCCGGATCGCTGAACAGGAATGCCACGATGGTATCGATCACGGCCTGACTGAAGCCGTGTATCGGCGAGGCCGCCGCCGCTTTCGGCGCGACCAGAAAGTGCATTCCGCGGTCGCCGGGCTGGACGACGTACTGCTCGCCGACCGGATCGTGGCGGGGATCGTAGCATTCGACCAGAAATGCCGGGCGGCCGTCGTGCAGGCCGATGAAGGCCTGGGCGTTTTCGCTCTGCGCCATTTCACGATAGAACGCCACGACCTGATCGCGGGTATCGCTGCTCATGCCCCAGAAACGGGCGGTCTCCCGGCTGACCCAGTCGAAGATGAGGTCAGTATCCTGGTCTAGATCGAGCGGGCGCAGGGTGAGGGTGCCGATGCCTGGCCAGTCGCGGCGAAAACGTACCTCGGGCGAATAGAGGCTGCTGGCCGGGGCCGTAGTTGTCGCGGGGGCTATCGCACTGGCTGTCGCGGCGGCGGTCAGCCGGCTCTGCGGTAGATTCATGAGTCTCTCCTGGCGGAAGTCGGGAATGGCGAATCGGGGCGCGCGGCGGCAGTCATGCCATGGCGCGCCGGGGCTGGAACACGCGCTCGTCGGGGGCACCGAAGTCCTGGAAGGTGAAGCCGCGCTCCACCGGATAGACCTCGCGTCCGACAAGCTCTCGGATGATGCAGGCGTTGCGGTAGCACGCCATGCCGAGATCCGGTGCGACCAGACCGTGGGTATGCAGCTCGGCGTTCTGGACGAAGATGTCGTCGTCGGTGCCGATGCCGTAATAGCGGCCCACCGCATAGCGTCCGTTGCCGTCACGGCGGATCCGGTCCTCGATCGGGGCGAGGAAGGCCGGTGTCTGCGCCGCGTAGCCGGTGGCCAGGATCACGCCCTCCGTCTGGTGTTCGAAGTGCCGATCCTGCTCGGTGTGGGTGAAGGTCAGGTCGAAGCGGCGATGGGCGGCATCGAAGCGGCAGTTCTCGAGCTGGGCGCAGGTCAGCAGATGGGTATCCACTTTGCCCTGCAGGCTCTTGGTGTAGAGGCGGTCGTAGATGGTGTTGATCAGCTCGAGATTGATGCCCTTGTAGAGCCCCTTCTGCTGGCGCATCAGCTCGTCCCGGGTCGCCTCGGGCAGGGCGTGGAAATAGTCGATGTAATCCGGCGAGGTCATTTCGAGGGTCAGCTTGCCGTACTCCAGCGGGAAGAAGCGCGGCGAGCGGGTGACCCAGCTCAGGGTATAGCCGTGGGTGTCGATCTCCTCGAGCAGGTCGAGATAGATCTCGGCGGCGCTCTGGCCGCTGCCGACGATGGTGATCGCCGACTTCGCCTGCAGCGCGGCCTTGTGATCGAGATAGCGGGAGGAGTGCACCACGCGCTCCGCCACCGGCTGGCAGCACGCCGGAATCATCGGCTCGTTGCCGGTGCCCAGTACCAGCCGGCGGGCACGATAGATGCAGTCGTTGTCCTGTAAATCGACCCCGTTGTTGGAATGATGAGAGCGGGTATCGCGGCAGCGGATGCGATAGCACTGCTCGGCGTCGTCGTAGGAGATGCTCTGGACATCGCGATTGAAGCGCAGCGACTCGAGCTGCGTGGTGACCCACTGGCAGTACCGGTTGTACTCGCTGCGCAGCAGGAAGAAGTTCTCGCGGATGTAGAAGTTGTAGAGTCGCCCCTGGGATTTCAGATAGTTGAGAAAGCTGAAGCGGCTGGTCGGGTCGGCCAGCGTGACCAGGTCGGCCATGAACGGCGTCTGCAGGGTGGCGTCCTCGAGCAGCAGACCGGGATGCCAGTCGAAGCTGGAACGACGCTCGAGAAACAGGCCGTCGAGATCGTCGATGGGATCGGTCAGGCTGGCAAGGCCGAGATTGAACGGCCCCAGGCCGACGGCGATGAAGTCGTAGATGCGGCTCAGCATGATGGCGTGCTCCAGACGATTGGCGGACGCGACGACGAGACCAGGGCTTCACCGACCTGGACGATGTCCGAGATCAGGGCCATCAGGTCCTCGACGCGGGTCATCGGGTTGAGCAGTGTGAACTTGAGGTAGAAACGTCCGTCGACCCGAGTGCCGGCAATGACCGCCTCGCCGCGTCGCGACAGCGTCTGACGGATTTGCTGATTGAGCGCGTCGAGATCGACTTCGTTGTCGACGCCGTCAGGGCGGTAACGAAACACCAGCGTGCTAAGCGCCGGCGCCATCAGCACCTCGATATCGTCGATGTCGCGCATGGATCGATAAGTGGCGCGCGCCACTTCGATGACGTCGTCGAGATAGCCGCCCAGGCGATCGGCGCCCATCGTGCGAAGGGTCATCCACAGTTTCAGCGCATCGAAGCGCCGGGTCGTCTGCAGGCTCTTGTTGACCAGATCCGGCGTGCCTTCCTCGGCCTGCTCGCGGGGGTTGAGATAGTCGGCGTGGTAGGTAACGTGTCGCAGCAGGCGGCGATCGCGAACCAGGCAGGCGCTGCAGCTCACTGGCTGGAAGAAGGTCTTGTGGTAATCGATGCTGACCGAGTCCGCCTGCTCGATCCCGGCGAGCCAGTGCCGGTGACGGCGCGAGAGCAATAACCCGCCGCCGTAGGCCGCATCCACATGCAGCCAGATGCCGCGCTGGCGGCAGAGTTCGGCCATGGTGGGGATCGGATCGATGCTGCCGAAGTCCGTGGTGCCCGCGGTGGCGACGATCGCGAACGGGAGCAACCCTTTGTCGTCGCACTCTTTCAGCGCGACCTGAAGCGCGTCGATATCCATGCGCTTATCGGTATCGCTGGGCACGGCGATCACGGCGTCGTAGCCCAACCCCAACAGCGCGGCCGCCTTCTGCACGCTGAAGTGGCTGACCTCGGAGGTGAGCACACGTAGCTGGCGGAAGTTCGTGGGGAGCCCGTGATGGCGATTGCCGGCGTGTCCGGGCATCGCTTCGCAGGCGCTGTCGCGGGCGATGCTCAACGCCATCAGGTTGGACTGGGTGCCGCCGCTGGTGAACACGCCGTCTGCATCCTCGCCGAGTCCGATGCGCGCCGCCGTCCAGTCGATCAGCTTCTGTTCGATCAGGGTCGCGCCGGCGCTCTGGTCCCAGGTTTCCACCGCCGTGTTGAGCGGCGTGGCGATCGCTTCGGCCAGGATCGACGGCAGCGTGATCGGGCAGTTGAGGTGCGCGACATAGCGTGGATGGTGGAAGTACACGGCATGATCGAGATAGAGCCGCTGGATTTCCTCGAGGCTGGCGTCGAGATCGTTCAGGGGCCGGTCGAGATCGATCGCTTCGAAGGCGGGCTGCAGTTCGTGCGGGGCGATGCCACTCGAAGGGCCCTGCGCCCGGCGCAGCGTGCGCTGGACCCGCTCCACGCATTGCTGCATGCCATCACGGTAGGCATCCAGCGACTGCTCGCCGAACAGCGTCAGGGTTTCAGGCGAACCTGGTGGACGGGCCCGATGCAAGGGGATGGGCGTGGCGAATTCCATGTCATGTGGCATGACGTTTCTCCTGATTGCCTTCCTGATGCCTTTGGCAGTCCGTTGGTTTGTGACGGACCTTTTTGCAGACAAAGGCGCGGCCAATGCGACGCTGGGAGCGCGCATGTCGAAAGAGAGCGAAACGATGAGTGATGCGGTGTCGATGAGTGCCGGCCGCGTCCTGCAGCCGGCGATCGATTAGCTTTGGGGCACGCTAGAACGCGCCGTGCTAGAACGGGTTCGCGCTAGAACTGATAGGAAACGGTGGCGGTGACATTCCGCTCCGCCCCGAAATAGCAGTATTCGAGCGAGTTACACGAGGCGACGTACTCCTTGTCGAGCAGGTTGCCTACGTTGACCCGGGCGTTGACGCCTTTTAGCCCGACCTGGCTCAGGTCGTAGCCCACGGCGGCATCCACCAGGGTGTAGTCGGGGACTTTCTCGGTATTGGCCCGGTCGGCGTAGATATCGCCGTAGTACCGTACGCCGACGCCAACATCGAGCCCGTCGAGTGCGCCGTTGTCGAAGGCTCCGTTCTTGAAGGAATAGTGACCCCAGAGACTGGCCTGATGGCGCGGTGCATAGATGGCGTGGTTACCCTGCTCGCCGGGCACGTCGCTTTTTTCGTAGGTGATGTCGGTATAGCTGTAGCCGGCCTGCAACCGGAAGTTGTCGGTCAGGTAGGTGCGCGCCTGTAGCTCGACGCCCTGAGACTGGATCTCGCCGACGGAGCGATAGTCGTCGGTGGGCTGCTCCTTGGTCGCGACGTTTTCCTGGTTGATCCGGAACAGCGACAAGGTGTAGAGATCGCGGCTTTCCGGCGGCTGATACTTGAGCCCGGTCTCCCACTGTTCGCCTTCCATCGGTTCCAGTAGATCGCCGTTACCGTCGACGAAGCTGGTCGGGGTGAAGGCGGTGTTGTAGCTCAAGTAGGGCGCGATCCCGTTATCGAAGCGATAGAGCACACCGGCGCGGCCGCTGAACTGGGTGTCGTCGAGGGTGCTTTCAGTATCGTTCAGATGGTCGGTGTTCTTGATATCGACCCAGTCGTAGCGGCCGCCGAGGGTGAGGCGCCAGCGATCGATCTCCATCTGATCCTGCAGATAGATGCCGGTCTGGGTGAGTTCATGGCGCTCGTCGTTGGTGACCCCAATCTCTCCGATCGGGCCGGCGCCGTAGCTGGGGTTGAAGGCGTCGATGCTGGGGAATGCGCCGGCGGTCCATTCCACATCGTTCTTGCGCTTCTGATAGTCCACGCCGACCAGCACGGTGTGATCGATGAAGCCACTCTTGAGCTTCGCTTCCACCTGGTTGTCGACGGTCCAGGCGTCGAGGGATTCGCGGCCGCCGGAGTAATAGCGGTTCAGTTCGTTGGAGTCCGGCGACACCCAGCCGTAGCCGTAGACCTGATTCAGCTCGACGTCCGAGTTCAGGTAGCGCAGCTTCTGGCGGGCGGTAACGTTGTCGCTGAAGCGGTGCTCGAGGTCATAGCCGAACATGCGCTGCGTACGCTCGAACTTGTCGTAGTCGTCTTCACCGTCGAAGAAATCATTGCTGATGTGGCGGCCGTTATGGCTGCTGACGGCTCCCTCATAGGGCACGCCGGAGTGGTAACCGCCTTCCGGATCCTTTTGCAGGTAGGCCATGAAGGTGACGGACGTGTCATCGGTTGCGTCCCAGGTGATCGACGGCGCGATGGCGTAGCGCTCTTCCTCGATTGGCCCGAACTGGGTATCGCTCTTGCTGCCGATCCCGACCAGGCGATAAGCGACGCGGCTCTCGTCGTCCAGCGGCCCGGAAAAGTCGAACGCGGCGCTGCGCTGGCTGTTGGTACCGGTGCTGAAACGCAGCTCGTTGCGATCCTCGAACAGCGGCTTCTTGCTGGTCAACGCAACCAGGCCGCCGGGTGACGAGCGGCCGTAGAGCACCGACGCCGGCCCTTTGACGATTTCGACGTTATCCAGAAACCACGGGTCGATCACCATCGAGCTGTAGCCGTTGGCGTCGCCCATCACCTTGAGTCCGTCGAGATAGGTGTTGCTCAGGCTGCCGTCGGAGAAGCCCCGCATGACCAGGTAATCGTAGCGGTTCGAGGCCCCGACCTGATTGTTGTAGACCCCGGGCGTGTACTGGGCGGCTTCGCGCAGCGTGCGCACGCCACGTTCGTCCATTTCCTCGCGATCGACATTGGAGACGGTCTGCGGGGTTTCGACGACGGGGGTCTCGGTCTTGGTGGCGGCAGACTGCCCGGTCACCGTGACCGTATCGAGGGAGGTTCCGCTGGCCGCCGTGCCGGCGGGTACCGAGGTGGATACCGTATCGTCACCCGTCTGCTGAGCCCAGACTGGAAACGACAGGCAAGCGCAGGCCAGTGCACTTACCGGGTAACGCAGAACATGATGCATGAATGACAGACTCCCCTTGAATGAAACTCGTTCTTATCCATGGATATTGCACAGGAGAAGACGCAGGGGAGCCGAATTTCTGAACCGAAATGACAATTATTTTCAATAACTAGGCCCGGAAGCTACAACCGCGGCCGAGGGGCGGCGGTGAGTTGCCGGAGCGGAAAGTGGAGCGAGGAAAGGGGAACGGGGGAATGAAAGTGGAGAGGGAAAGCGGCGGACCATGAGCTGCCCGCCGGATTCGTCTACCAGGCAATGATCGCGATGATGACCAACGCGAATAGTGCCCACTTGATCGCGTAGTAGAGTGGCTTGTTGCGCTTTTTCAGCGCCTTGCCCTGACGGCGCACGGCATAGATGTATTTGAACGCTCGGTTGAGGCCGCCGGTATGGTCGTTTTCGTCGTTGGGCGAACTGGCCGCCGCCATGACCGTACGGCCAAAGAAATAGTTGAGGCTGCGCGCCCAGCCATACTTCATCGGCCGTTCGATGTCGCAGAACAGAATAATGCGATTCTGATCCGACCCGTTCTCGGCACGATGTAGATAGGTCTCGTCGAACATCACTGCCTCGCCGTCGCGCCAGCTGTACTTCTCACCATCGACATCGATATAGCAGCGGTCGTCGTTGGGCGTGATCAAGCCCAGGTGGTAGCGAAGCGAGCCGGCGTAAGGATCGCGATGCAACGTCAAGTGGCTGCCTGCCGGAAGCTCGGCGAACATCGCCGCCTTGACGTTGGGGATGCCGGCCAGTAGCCGGGTGGTCTGCGGGCAGAGCTGCTCGGCCGAGGCATGGCTTTCGCCGTACCACTTCAGATAGAAACGTTTCCAGCCGCGGCGGAAGAACGAATTGAAACCGGCGTCGTCGTAGCGCGACGAGGCCTTGATATGATCCTGCAGCGCCATCGCTTCATCGCGGATCGTCTCCCAGTTGCCGGTCAGTCGTTCGAGTTCCGGATAACTCGCCAGATCGTGGTAGGGCCGGTCCTTGTCACGGCCGAACAGCGTCATCAGTGCGTTGATCGGCGCCATGAAAGTGGAATGGTCGGAGGCCTGACGCAGCGGCTTGTGGCGTACGCGACCGCGGTAGTGTGTGTAAAGCACACTAGCCAGAAAAAGCAGTATGAGAATCCATTTGATCATTGGGGAAACGTTCCAGGGGCTAGCCAGTCGCGATCGCGGTCGATGCAATCGCATGTCGCGCAAATGATTTGCTGGCTTACTATTTTCCCTGAATCATGATCAGCGTCAACAGATATTCATCGATTGTCGTAACGTGACCGGATAGACGGCTACCCGCCGGCCACTGTGACGACAACGTCTTGAGCAGTTCGATGGTGACCGAGCCCTCGCGAGCGTCCCAGGCGATCAGTCGGGCGTTCGGAAAGTAGAAGCGCCGACGAACCAGCGGATAGAGCGCCTTGAACAGGCTCTCCTTGAGCGAGAACACCAGCGTCACGAATTCCCCCTGTCTTTCGGCGGGTAATCGTTCGAACCAGGCCTGTTCCGATCCCACCAGAATCTGAGGGGCCAGCCGTTGTGCCCGCTCGGCGCTCATCACCACCTCGGCATCCAGCCCGACGCCGTGAAAGTCCGGGCGCCTGGCGACGACCGCTGCTGCCAGACCTCGGCTATGGGTGATCGAGCCGACGGTATCGGCTGGCCAGCCGGGAAGCTGTTCGGCGTCCTGCGCAGGTGTCGATGGCGAGCCCGTCAGCGCACCGATGGCGTGCCGAGCTGCAAGGCGCCCACCCACGAACTCCGCCCGCCGTTTGGCGGCGGCGGTTTTCAGGCGCTCGGGCGTCGGGAGATCCCAGGCATCGAGATCGGTTTCACATAAGGCGTGGGTGTCGAAGCGAAGGGCGCTAAAGCAGGCCTCGGGAAATGCGAGTTGCCAGGGCCACTCGCTCTTGGGCGAGTGGCAGCCGAATGGCAACGTTTCGAACGGCGGTCCGACTTCAGACATCGATCAACGATCGACCAGCACGGCGTTGAGCTCCACTGGCACCTCATCGCCGATCTGCTGATAACCCATCAGCGACAGAATCGAACGCACGTTCTGATTCTGCATCAGCGCCTTGCCATCGAGCGATACCGGCTCGGCATTGCGCGCGCGCACCACATCCTCCGACTCGCGGGTGAAACGCACCGGCAGCTTCTCCTGACGCTGTTCGCCGTTCGAATCCGTGCGCAGGGTCAGTATCTCGACCGTCGACTGGCCCACCTTCAATGAATTGATTCGCTCCGGCGGCAGTTGCGTGACCACCGTCACCAGCGTGGTGTTGGTCAACGATGACATCCACGGAGGCAGGTCGCCCAGCCGATCGAGCACGTCCGTCTGATTGAGCCTCACGGGCAGCTTTAGCGTGCCGTCCGAGCTGATCTGGCCTTCCATGCGGCGCAGCGAGTGCTCGTGGGTAATCGACTCGCCGTCGCTGGTGATCTCCGTCACCGTCGCCGTGACTCGAGACTGATTGGGGTCGAGCTGCCACGCGGCCTGGGTCAGGCCGCAGAATGTCACCAGGCCCGCAGCCAAGCCGATGCCGGCAATCCGGCGAATGATCGTGTTCGATGACATCGTGTCCTCCCTGGACGTTCATACCGTTCAACAGCGGCTGGCCTGTGCCGGCCGCTTTGGTTATCATACGGCTCCCGCGTTTCAGGGCCTATAGCTCAGTTGGTTAGAGCAGGGGACTCATAATCCCTTGGTCGTAGGTTCAAGTCCTACTGGGCCCACCATCCTCGAAGTCTCCCCATTGATAAGCAGTCCTTCGGCCAGGTAGCTGCCAGCTCGATGTTAGCCGCTCGACATGATCCCGAACCTGTCGAACGCCTAGGTTATGACCTCAACAATGAGATGAAGGTGCATACCCGCCATCAATCCGCATCCAATCGTGCCTTCAGGCCTGCGACGGCAGTGCGTGCTACACCGAGTAACCGGGATTCGTCCATGCCTTCTCGCGCACTGGCTGAAAGCCCGGACATCGTGCTGGCCACGAAGTCGGTAACCGCCGATGCGCGCTCTGGATGGGTGCGGGCGATAAATTCGCGAAGTCGATAACGGCGCTGATTTGCCACCCGGCGTGCGTGAATGACGCTGGCGTCTCCGTCATTGCCTCGGGCGGCTTCGAGAACAAGGCATCCCCGCTGTTCCGGATCTCGCACATAGGTTCTTGCGGCGCTCTCCAGCAATTCCGCCAGTGCATCCGCCGGCGCCCGGCCGGGTAGCAGGATCTCGTCCAGCGCGAGGGCCGATTGTGCGTAGCGCTCGATGACCTGTGCGAAAAACTCGGACTTGCTACCAAACGCCTTGTAGAAACTGGGCGGCTTCACACCGAGTGCGTCGGTCAGTGCCGCCAACCCCACAGTTTCATAACTGCCAGCATGAAATAGACGCTGGCCCGTATCCAGTGCGGTTTCCATGTCGAAGCCACGGGGACGGCCCCGGGACCTCGGCGCTGGTTCGGTATTTTCTTTAGTGTTCACTATAAAAATCCTTGCGCATGCATTCCGCCTAATTTTATAGTGATTGCTATCAAATTTGCTACCCGAGGTGCTTCTCATGAGTTTCGTAGACAAGCGTGTTCTGGTCGTTGGGGGAAGCCGTGGTATTGGCGCCGCCATCGTGGCTCTCTTTGCCGAGAGCGGGGCGCGGGTGAGTTTTACCTACTCGGGCTCGCAGGAAGCGGCGCAAAGCCTGGCGACAAAGACGGGGGCGACAGCGGTTCACACTGATGCGGCTGACCGCGACGCGATGATGGTGACCGTGCGTGAGACGGGACCTCTGGACATCATGATATTCAACGCCGGCGTACTGGTAGCGGGTGACCCTCTGACGCTGGATCCGGATGCGGTCGATCACCTGATCGACGTCAATGTGCGAGCGCCGTACCACGCCTCAGTGGAGGCAGCACGGGCCATGAAGGAGGGCGGGCGCATCATCGTGATCGGGTCGGTCAACGGCGACCGGATGCCGTTTCCGGGACTGGCGGCCTATGCGCTGAGCAAGTCGGCGCTACAGGGTATGGCACGCGGACTGGCTCGGGATTTTGGGCCGCGCGGCATCACTATCAATATCGTGCAGCCGGGGCCGACGGATACCGACATGAACCCCGCCGACGGCGAACTTGCCGAGCAGATGCACAGCGTCATGGCGATCAAGCGTCACGGCACCGCCCAGGACGTGGCCCATCTGACCGCCTATCTGGCCGGGCCGCACGCTAGCGGCATCACCGGTGCCATGCACACGATCGATGGCGGCTTCGGCGCCTGAGCCGTGAATGATCGGCAAGGAGTGTCTGCAAGAGAGACCGCCGTCACGGTCTATGTGAACTATCAGGGGGCAATCGGGAGCCGTTTCGACCGCACCTATTACGTTGGCCAGCATCTGCCGCTGGTGATGCAGGCTTGGCAGCAGTACGGGCTGGAGAGCGTCAGTGCCTTTTTTCCTGCCGTCGAGCAGCCGGGGACGATCGCGATCTGCGAGTGCCGCTTTCGTGACGAGGCGGCGATGCAGGCCGCCTTCGCCTCTCCGGAAGTGCCAGGAGTCATGGCGGATGTCGTGAGTTTCACCGATATCGAGCCGCAACGAGCCCGAGCCATCACTCTCTGAAGGAAACGTGTATGAGCAAGCCCGAAGCAGCGCCGGTCTATGCGCCCTGGGAAAACCACCCCCGCGCGTACCGTCCGGCGCGGACATTTTGGCTGCCTGGCGACCGTGTGAGCTTGGTCGGTAATACCTATCAGTCCGATCTCATGTCGGGGATCGGGCGGCCGTAACTCCAGCCGCTATGAACGGACTGCACCGATTTTGCATAAGACATTGAGGAGAGTGCCATGAACAAGACTTGGCTCATCACCGGTTGTTCCAGCGGTCTCGGGAAGCATGTTGCTGAGGCTGCCGCCGCGCGAGGCGATAACGTCGTCGCCACCGCCCGCAACCCGGACACGCTACGCGATCTCGCCGATCGCTTTCCTGATCATGTGCGGGCCGTTCGGCTCGATGTTACCGAGCCGGGCTCGGTGGCTGCCGCCATTGCGCTTTCGGAGCATGAATTCGGTGGGCTCGATGTGCTGGTCAACAACGCGGGGTATGGCTTCATCGGCGCGGTCGAAGAGGCGGAACCGGAAGAGTACCGACCCATGTTCGAGGTGAACGTGTTCGGTTTGATCGAGACGACACGGATGGCGCTGCCGGTTCTGCGTCGGAGAGCCGGGGCGCGCATCGTCAACCTGTCGTCGGGCGCAGGACTCTCTGGTGGCGCGGGTTCCGGTTACTACAGCGCTACCAAATTTGCGGTGGAGGGGTTCTCGGAAGCGCTGGCCAAGGAAGTCGGACCGTTGGGCGTTCAAGTGATCATCGTGGAGCCAGGTCCGTTTCGTACCGAGTTTCTGGGACGATCCATCGCGACGGCTGCGAGGGAGATCGATGTCTATGCCGAGACGGCGGGCCAGCGGCGTGCCTATCGAGATAGCAATGATGGTAAGCAGGCTGGAGACCCCGAGAAAGCCACGGCGGTGATAATGCAGGCCGTCGATGCCAGGCATCCGCCACTCCATCTGCCGCTGGGGCCGATCGCCTACGGGATTGCCGAGCGCAAGTTCGATGCTTTCCGCGCTGATATGGAAGCCTGGCGGGAGACTGCGTTTCATACCGATTTCGACTGAGCGGCTTCTTCGACATCAGTAGAGAGGCTGGTGACGAAAACCTTCAGACAACAGGAGTGGGGCAATGGACATTGGTGTTATTGGATTAGGGGCGATGGGACGCGCCATGGCGAGCAATCTCGTTGCGGCCGGGCACACGGTCAAGGCCTGGAATCGTTCCGGTGGCGAGCTCGATGGCGTGACCATGGTGGCTTCACCGCAGGAGGCGTTCCAGGGGGACGCGGTGCTGACCATGCTCCCCGACGATGCGGCGATTCGGGAGTCACTGCTGGAGGGCGGTGTCCTGGAACATGCCGCAGCAGGCACCGTGCATATCGTGGCCTCGACCATCTCGTTGGCATTTTCGCACGAGCTGGTGGCCCTGCATGCCAACGCCGGGGTGGATTACGTCGCGGCGCCGGTGCTGGGCAGGCCGGATGTTGCCGCCAAGGGTGAACTCAACATTCTGGCCGGGGGAAGAGCCACGGCGGTTGATCGGGTGCAACCGGTGTTCGAGGCCATTGGCAAAAAGGTATGGCTCATGGGCGACCGGCCACCCGCTGCCAACGCGGCCAAGATCGCTTGCAACATGATGATCGCCATGGCGATCGAGGCGATGGCGGAAGCGGTCTCGCTGACCGAGGGCAACGGCCTGGAGCGTGAACGCTTCTTCGAGTTGATCCTGGGCACGTTGTTCGGCAGTCGCTCCTATCAGGTCTACTCGGCCAATATCGCGAATGACGACTATGAGCCGGGATTCAAGGCGACGTTGGGCCTCAAGGACTTGCGCCTGGCTACTGAGGCCGCCGAGCAAACCGAAGGTTCGCTACCGATGCTGGCAGCGGTCT
The DNA here is from genome assembly GCF_003206065.1 of Salinicola halimionae. Taxonomy (GTDB): domain Bacteria; phylum Pseudomonadota; class Gammaproteobacteria; order Pseudomonadales; family Halomonadaceae; genus Salinicola; species Salinicola halimionae. The sequence goes on from NZ_PZJQ01000005.1 coordinate 741,042, forward strand.
ATCAAAGGATGGCCGAAACGGTCGATGCCGGTCTCGGTGATCGCGACTGGTCGGTGATGGCGGACTATACGATCCAGTCCGCGAAGAGCTGAATCGATATCGACACCGCTGGAGCCTGATAGGTCGTGGCACGGGCTAAATCACTTACTGGAAAGCAGGGTAGGCGGTCTGTGGCAAAATCTGCACTGGTTCACTTTTGGCCTTCGTCATGCTCTTCGCGAGATCGCTGGACGGCTTAAAACTAAATTGGAAACGATACTCATGACCAAGATGATGGTTGTTTGTGTTGGTGACGAAAATACAAGATTCGATCGTGAATATTACGCTACCCAGCATCTCGCGCTGGCGATGAAGTGCTGGGGACAATATGGCCTCGAGGCTGCGGAAGCGTTCTATCCCGCTGGCAACGGGGATGGCTGGCTTTCCATCGGAGTATATCGCTTTCGGGAAACCAACGATATTGATGTGGCACTGGCCTCGCCGGAAACCGAGCTAGTCATGGCTGATGTCAAGAAATTCACGGACGCGACAGTCGTGATGAGAAGCCTTTTTACTCCGCTGTGACCCTTTTCCACTCGCTAGTCGAGAAAGGTGGGTTGTTGCCTTTCCGGTTTATCTCCCCCCGCTGGGTATCCAGCCATGCCCTGTTGTTCTTAGACCACCGGACCTGAGATTGAACATGGCCTTAAGTGATTTCAAATGATAAGCAGGTTTGCCCGTGAGTCTGGGCATTTCATGATTATCGCGTGGGATAAAAGTGATAGGGCGGTGCCAATAAAGCGATTTGTGTTAGACGAATAAGTTTGACTACAGCCCACTAGGGCCATGCATAGGAAGTCATGAAATGACCAACTCTTTGAAGAACAAGGTGGCGATCGTCACTGGTGGTTCCCGCGGTATCGGGGCCGCTATTGTTCGCCGTTTGGCTGCAGATGGTGCGACAGTGGTGCTGACTTACCATTCCTCTCCCGGCAAGGCCGAGACATTGGTCTCGGAAGTTCAGGCATGGGGCGGGAAGGCGAAGGCGATCCAAGCTGACGCAGGTAATCCGGATCAGGTCAGAGCAGCGGTCAATGACGTGTTCGAAGCCTTCGGCAAGATCGATATTCTAGTGAACAATGCTGGCATTCTCGTTCTGGGGAATCCCGGAGAAGTAACATCCGAGGATTATCAGAGAATGCTGGCTGTCAACGTCACTGGTATGGTCGCTGCCACCGAGGAAGCGTTGAAGCATATGGGGCAAGGCGGACGTATTGTTCATATTGGTAGTAATGTCACTCAATATGTCGGGTTTGGTACTATTTCACTTTACACCCTGACCAAGGGCGCCGTATCTGGCTACACGAGAGGGTTGGTGCGTGATCTGGGGCCGCGCGGCATCACTGTCAACACGGTCCAACCTGGCCCAGTGGAAACTGACATGAATCCTATAGATGGCCCTGTGGCCGAGGTAATGCTTCCCCGGTTGGCTGTTGGGCGCTATGGCCAGGGTAAAGACATTGCCGGCGCAGTGGCTTACCTGGTGAGTCACGAGGCGGACTTCGTCACGGGCGCCGAGTTGTTGGTGGATGGCGGTTTTTCCGCCTAGTCCATGATGAGAGGCTGCCTCGTGAGATTTAGCCTCTCATTTTTGTACAAATGGCCCTGCAGCCTGGTCATTGGGCTAGTAATGATCCCTCCTATTGGATCTCTCCCGCACCTTGTCTGGCCGGCGAATTCCAGACGTCGAGGCTGATCGGCCAGCGACCATCGACTTTCTCCCAAGTGAATACGTTCTTGACGGATCGTACCGTTAGATGTTCGGCGGCATCTCTTGACTCACGCGTTCGATGAACAGCTTGCATTACTGCATGATGTTTTCAGTCATATTTTGTATGGATCATTATTTTTGTTCATGATTCAATCAGGTGTTAAAATTGTTGTTTAGGAATACTGCTAAGTTAGCATTAACGCGTCCCATGGAAAATGAACGCGTTGAATTATACTGCCATGCTGAGGCTACGCGGACGCTGGCGGAAAAGCGATTCGAATTACAACGTTCATCGATGTACTGCGACACATTTAATTTCTACAAGCAGGCCTGGTTTAGCAAGTTCGTGAACTCCTATACAAGTCCAGGTGCAAGTGTTCCTAGGGAACACGTTATCCTTCACTTTCCGAAACAGTGGAAGAGTTCGTTGCAAATCGATGTGGTAGGTCGTCAGATCAACGACGTCTCCAAATGAGCAACCTCCGGTTTCCAGGACAAGGCGAACATTTCTCCAAGCGGCCAGGAACTGCAGTTCCGGGTCTTCGACGACAGATAGGTCGGGCGTCCGTCCGACTTGTCCTGCGCAATACAATGTTTGGCCCACCTTCACCGCCGGTGCATAGCCCGTTTGTTCGAACAGTAATTTCATGTCATCGGGAATGACGATCTGACGATCTTCCATAAAGGGCACACTCGAATCTAATGGCGAAAAGATGGCTTACCGCTATGTGCCAGATACCCGGCCATTGGCCGAAGGCGAGATGCTTGGGCGCCGGACGAGAGTGATGCTCAAACCCGACCCGACGGCGAGACACAAAGCGATGCATAGCATGGATACAGCGAAAGCGTGAGTAATGGTAGCCGGATCAGCCCGAAGGCCCAGAAGGGAATAAAAAATTCCACCAATTATCGCGACACTCAGTGCGGCGCTGACTTGCAGCGTAGACGTGGCGATGCCTGCGATCATGCCTGAAAATGCCGGTGCGACTCGGCTCGTCACCATCCGCATCAAGGTGGGCAGCGCAAGCCCCTGACCAAATCCAATCGTGAAGAGCAGGCCCGCGAGCGGCACGAATGCCAACGGCATGCCCAGCGGGGACGTGGTGACCAGCCAGACCAGGCAAAGGAAACCGACGGCTTCAAGCGCCATGCCAATGGCATTGACGTAGACGCCAACGACGCGCCTGCCCAGTGGGGCCGCCAGCGGTCCCAGCAGAAATCCCGCCCCGAACGGCAGGAAGATCAGGCCCGCACTGAGGGCATTCAGATGCAAGGCGCCCTGCAGAAACACCGAGAAGAGAAGGAAGAACGCGGCGATCGTGTAGAACAACAGCGCGATCAATAGTGCTCGTCCCAGGCCCGGCGCTTTTAGCGCGGGAGGATACAGCAGTGGAGCGCGCCCCGTATTGGCGAGCCTGCTTTCATAACGCCAGAAGTACCACGCCAACGGCGGCACTGCGCCGAGTGATAGCCAGGACCACAGGGGCCACCCCGCCTCACGTCCTTCGATGAGCGGTATGATCAGCGCGCCGAGGGTAGCCATCGACAGTACTGTACCGCCGATGTCCAATCTGCGGGCGTGCCGGAGATGCGTATCCTTGAGGAGAGGGAGCCCGAACAGCGCCACCAGAATTGCCAGCGGCAGATTGATCAGGAAGATCGCCCGCCAACCCAGCCCTAGCAGGTCCAGCGAAATCAAGATGCCCCCGAGGGCCTGTCCGATGGTGGCGGCCAGGCCGAACACCGCGCCATAGAGGCTGAGTGCCAGCGGCTTCTCTGTTTCTGGAAAGATCACCTGAATCGAAGCCAGGGCTTGCGGTGCCATGATGGCCGCCGTTACGCCCTGCAGGATGCGCCCGATGATGAGAGCCCAGGGTGACCATGCGATACCGCATAGCGCCGAGGCGACCGCAAAGCCGATCAATCCGCAAAGGAATACTCTGCCGCGCCCAAACAGATCGCCCAGGCGGCCGCCGGTAATTAGCGTCACGGCATAAACCGCGGCATAAGCCGAAATGACCAGTTGCTGGGACGAAGGCGAGGCACCCAGGTCCTCGCGAATCGAGGGAAGTGCGACATTGACGATGAAGAAATCGAGCGGCGGCAGAAAGGTGCCGACAAGCAGGATCGCAAACACCGCCCAACGGTGCGGTGCAGGAGGAGACTTGGTATCAAGCGACATGAGATAGCCCTTTTTTAAGGAACTGATTGGTTCCTAAATGGATAAATTTAATTCCGTTCGAGCATTAGCATCGCGCTATCGACCAGCGCGACCATGTCTGCTTCGAGGCCACCGGTTTTTCCCAGCACGCGCATTCCCTGAATCTGGCAGACCAGAAAGCGTGCCATGACCTGCTCATCCCCTTCGGCGATTTCGCCGTTTGCCTGCCCACGCACGATCGCGCCGACATAGAGTTGCTGTATGCGACGAAACATCTGTGCAGCGCGTTCCGCGAGCGCGGGGTCGTGGGCCGCCATCTCGACTGCGATGGCCACAACGAGGCAGCCACGCCGGCCCGCCTCGTCCGAGGAGAGGTGGGCGTAGCGCAGCAGCGAAGCACGAATAGCCTCTTTGACCGTACCAGGCTGCGACAAGAGGTCTGCGGTGGCCCTGAGTCCCTCTGCCATATACAGGTCGAGCGCCGCGAGCAGCAGCTTTTTCTTATCGCCGAATGCCTTGTAAAGGCTGCCCCGCGACAGCCCAGTGCCTTCGATCAAATCGGGTAGGGATGTCCCTTCGTATCCATGGTCCCAGAACACGTTCATGGCGTCGCGTGCAGCAACGTCCAGGTCGAACTCTCGGGGACGTCCAAGACCAGGGTGAGCTGTCATCGATGTAGTTTCCTGTTAAGTCGAAATAGGAACCGGTTGGTTTCTATGTTAGCGATCGATCACGCTTGGGGCAAGCTCATAGTGTCGTGACCACGAGTAGCCTGGTGGGAGTACTCCTCTACGGGCCTTGGCATGCCTGATGGGCGTGCAGGCAACGGGTGACCGGCTCCGGAGCCTGAACTGCTATATCGGGGATCTGCTCAGGTGATCAGGGGCTCGGGCGGAAGGTGGAACGGCACTGCGAAAATCGAGCAACGGCGTTGACTGCCTACCATTCGGAAGGTAGGCTTTCTTGTCAATGAAGGGTGCCTTCACGATTTGATCTTCTGACCCATGAGGCTTGCATTCCAGGCGGCATCTTGGGAAGCGCTAGTCTTTGCCAGAAGCGCCGTTGAAATCTCTGCTAGAAGCGCCGTTGAAGAGGGAGCGTTATGAAACAACGCGACGTTGTCGCTCAATTAGAATCGCGTCGAAAGACGATCGATAATATCGATGCAGCTTTAGTTTATATTCTCGCTGAGCGTTTTCGGTGTACCAATGAAATCGGTATGTTGAAAGCCGAGCATGGGTTTCCCCCGGTGGATGAAGACAGGGAGAAGTCGCAACATGCTCGCCTGAGAAAACTTGCGGATGACGCCGAGCTCGATCAGGTTTTTATCGAGAGATTAATGAGGTTGATCATTGACGAGGCCGTGCAACGACATGGACAGATCGCTGCTGACCACTTAGCCAAAAACGGTTCGCCCGCGGGCCAATAATATCTCAGTCTTCATTCAACGTCTCGAGCACGATGCCGCGCGCCGCGTCGTCTTGGGTGAGTCGTTTCTCACACTTTACGGAGGATCATAATGGGCGGTGGAAGGTGGTCTTTCATGTCTGTTTTTCATTTCATGCTACGAGCCATCATACCCGTCATATTGGTGCTTGGAGCTGCTTACCAGGCTCGCTCCGCTGAACCTGCTCATGATGCGAAGCCGGTGATGGATCATTTGCTGAGATTGGTTGCTGAGCGTCTTGCCATCGCATCGGATGTCGCAGAGGCTAAATGGAATTCTGGTGATTCCATCGATGCGCCGGCACGGGAAGCAAAAATTTTAGATCGGGTCGTGGTCGAAGCCACACGAGCGGGTATCGATGAGTCATTTGCCCTGGAATTTTTCAGGCACCAGTTTGACGCTAGTAAAATCATTCAGCATCGACTCCATGACCGATGGGAACGAATGAAACACCCACCCTTTGACGCTCCGCCGAGCCTTGCCGAAGATATCCGCCCCAAGCTCGATCATCTGACGCCACAATTGATTGATTCGCTCCGAGATTTCAAACGCATTACCGTCGATGCGAGTATTAGGCGATATATTGAAAACCGGTCCGAGATCTTGATAAACGACGGAATAGGAGGTACGGCAAGAGGCGTCGCATTGCGTCCTTTGCTAGAAGCTTCTGTCTTGAATGAATCGTTTTGAATAATTCGGCTTGGATAAATCGTTGTGAATAAATAGAAGTGCAGACTGGTAGCCGGTCGAAAAAGAGCAGGTCGAAAATGGCTTTCTGTGGAGCCTCTGTTCACGTTTTCTTTTCTATCAACTCTAGCCTGGCTTCACCGGCACGGCGGGCCGATCTTGACAAATATTCTACTAGAAGGTAGATATGCCAATCATGACCAATCCCACAAGTACCGCTGACAAAATCCTTCAATGCGCGCGCTCCCTGATCATCGCTGGGGGATACAACGGCTTCAGCTATGCAGACATCGCTGAAGTCGTAGGCATTCGCAAGGCGAGCATCCACCATCATTTTCCCAGCAAGGTCGATCTGGTTCGGACGCTTCTGGAGCAATATCGTGAAGAGGCAAAGGCGGGGATCGCCGCACTGGAACGTTATAACCCTGACCCCGCGGATCAACTCCGCGCCTATACGGATTACTGGGCGACGTGTATCGCTGATCCCACGAGTGCTTTCTGTGTATGCGCCTTGCTCGCGAGCCAGATACCCGTGCTGCCGCCGGAGATCGTGGTCGAGGTCCGTGCGCATTTCCGCACGTTATCGGCGTGGCTGACCGCTGTCCTGGAGGAGGGCGCGACACAGGAGAGGTTCGTTCTTTCCGGTACCGCTCGATCCGAGGCGGAGGGATTCGTGGCTGGCGTGCACGGAGCGATGCTGTCGGCTCGGGCCTACGGCGATGACAAGGTGTTCAAGGTCGTCACCGATTCCTTGATCGAGAGGTTAATGGCGGATCGGTCATGAACCGGTCCGGTAAGCAAAAATTGGCTCATCATCCCATTTATCTACCATTCAGTAGGTAGACAAACGGTTTGACTGCTGTTAGCCTTGTGTCGGCAGGCAGATAAATCCGCTCTTGTTAGGCTAAATTACCTATCTACTAGTAGATAGCATGGAGAATCGAAATGTTACGTCAATTTGTAGTGGGTTGCTTCACGGCTGCAGCCATTGGCTCAGCGGCTTTCGCTCAAAGCGCCATGGCTGAGCCAATGAACGTGCGCGGCGATGTGGTCAGTTTCAGCGATCAGACGTTGAAGGTGGATACACGTGAAGGTCAGACCGTCGACATTGCGCTTGCAGAAGGAGCAATGGTTTCGGGTGTTGCTCGCGCTGCCATTACCGATATCAAGCCCGGCGATTATGTCGGTATCGCTTCGCTTCCCATGAAGAACGGCGGCAGTGGTGCTCTCGAGGTACTGATATTCCCACCAGCTCTGAAGGGCGCAAGCGAGGGCAGTTTCGGTTGGGATCTGAAGCCCCAAAGCACCATGACCAACGCCACGGTCGCAGACGCTGTCAAAGGTGTGGATGGCCGCACCGTTACCGTCACTTATCACGGAAAAGATAAGAAAATCAGCATCCCTGAAGGAACGCCCGTCGTTACCCTTGCACCAGCCACCAAGGCTGATCTTAAGTCGGGAGCAGTCGTTTTCGTCCCCGTCGAGAAAAGCACGGATGACAGCTTGACCGCGAAGCAGGTCGTCGTTGGCACCAATGGTGTCATCCCGCCGATGTGACTGCAGGCCGCCATCGTCCTGGCTGGACTCAAGATTTTGCCAGGCCGATGGCGCATTCGATCTCGCAAACGTTGCGCTGTTCCGATCGACGCCGCAAACCCACCAGGACCGACTCATGAACCAGGAGACACCACCGCTCCGATCGACACCACCGCAATCGGCACCGCGGGGGACCACCGTCTTTATCCGACGCCATTCCGTGGTGACGCGCTTATCGCACTGGCTGAACGTGCTGTGCCTGAGCTTTCTGCTAATGAGCGGTCTTCAGATATTCAACGCCTACCCGCAACTCCACTGGGGTCAATACGGCATGGATTCCGATCCTGCCTTTCTCACGGTAGGAGCGGGCGAAAGCCATGGGGCGCCGCACGGCTTCGTCAGGATCGGCAGTGTCTCCGTGCCCACCACGGGTGTTCTGGGCCTGTCGAAGGTTGAGGGCGAGTGGGCACCGCAAGCGTTTCCGACTTGGCTTACGTTCCCGTCCTATCAGGACCTTGCCGCTGGCCGGAACTGGCATTTCTTTTTCGCCTGGGTGTTCGTCATCAACGGTCTTATCTACTTGGGATACGGCGTTCTGAGCGGGCATTTTCATCGGGATTTGGCGGTGAAGCGGCATGAAATCGCACCGCGTCATTTCTGGCGGGAAATCGTCGATCATGCTCGCTTGCGCTTCCCTGCCGGGGAAGATGCCCGGCACTATAACGTGCTTCAGAAGCTGGCCTATATCGGAGTCTTTGCCGGGCTGCTTCCTCTGATGATCTTGACCGGATTGACTCTGTCCCCAGGCATTGACGCCGCGTTTCCGGTCCTCCTCGACCTCTTCGGTGGTCGCCAGTCCGCTCGCTCGCTTCACTTCATCACCGCCTCGCTGCTGGTCGTGTTCGTGATCGTTCACGTCGCCATGGTCATCCTGTCAGGACCCTGGAACAACCTGCGTTCGATGGTCACGGGTCGCTATGCGATCCGCAAGAAGGAGTCTGATGCATGACAGGTCTTACACGCCGTCGCTTTCTGATCGGCAGCACTTTGGGGGTGAGCGCGCTCGCGCTGTCCGGCTGTGACAGGCTGGAACAGAATCCCGAAGTGGGAGGCGTGATTCGCTCCGCAGAGAAGCTGACCATGAGAGCCCAGAGACTGCTTCTGGGCCGTGATGCACTCGCTCGCGAATTTGCCGAAACGGACATCTCGCCAGCGTTCCGCGTGAACGGAACCAGCGCCCCGGACAGCGAGGCGTATGCGCAGCTGGCCGAAGGCAACTTCGCACACTGGCGGTTGAAGATCGACGGGCTTGTCGACCGGCCGCTTGAGCTCTCGCTGGCAGATCTCAAGAAACTTCCCGCACGCACTCAGATCACTCGTCATGACTGCGTCGAAGGGTGGAGTGCCATTGCCAAATGGACCGGTGTTCCACTCGGGAGTCTCCTGGCAGCGAGCGGACTCAAGCCTACGGCGCGCTTCGCGGTCTTCCACTGCGCCGACGAGCTCGAAAAGACGCTCGATGGCAGTGGTCAATATTATGAAAGCATCGACCTCATTGACGCTTTCCACCCGCAGACGATTCTCGCATACCGAATGAACGACCAGGATCTATCGGTGGGCCACGGCGCACCGCTGCGTCTTAGAGTCGAACGACAGCTGGGTTACAAGCAGGCCAAGTACATCATGCGCATCGCGATCGTCGACAGTTTCGCCGCCTTGTGGGGTGGCAACGGCGGCTTTTGGGAAGATCGGGGTTATGAATGGTACGCCGGAATTTGAGCGGTGCAGTCTGCCGATAACCAGTCCCCGTGGCCATGACGATAGGCGGGTGATTTTATTTGTTTTTTAAGACTACCTACTAGTCGGATGTCAATCATGAAGGGTTATGTGGACTTCACCGTTATCGGTCAGGAAGGTTGGCTAAAATCCTATTACTTCTTCCGTGCGGGGTTTTCGGCCATCTGGGTGGCTACTGCCTTCACCGCGGAGCGCGATGCGCCGATGCTCACGATGATCCTGCTCGTGCTGTATCCGGCCTGGGACGCGGCGGCCAACTTCATCGATGCGCAGCGCAGCGGCGGATGGGGCAGGAATCGGGTACAGTCCATCAATGTCTTCATCAGTGCTTTCACGGCACTCTCCGTGGTCGTCGCACTACAGATGAGCGATAACTCGGTGCTCGCCGTGTTCGGTGTCTGGGCGATTCTCTCGGGCCTGCTGCAACTGAGCATCGCCCTCGGGCGCTGGAAGCGTTGTGAGGCCTCGTGGGCCCTGGTGATGATCCTGAGCGGTCTTCAGTCTGCCTGGGCAGGCGCCTTTTTTCTCTGGCTGGCCCGACTGCCAGCGCCACCCTTGATGACGACCGTGGCCTACTATGCGGCGCTGGGCGCCATCTATTTCCTGATCTCGGCAATAGGATTGTTCGTCAGCGAGCTGCGTCGCTCGGGCTTCTGATCGATCTCAATGCGACGAGACGTAATCCGATTTGGCGAAGGCCGGCGGTATCGCAAAGTTCTCCCGCATGCGCTTTGTTTCAGCGGCCGGCGTCAACCCGAAAAGCCGTTTGAATTCCCGATTGAACTGCGAAGGGCTCGCATAACCCACGGCATGGCAGGCGGTCTCGGCGGTCATTCCCTGACGCACCATCAGCAAGCGCGCCTGATGCAGCCGCGTGGATTTCACGTACTGCATCGGCGAGGTGTGGGTAATGGTCTTGAAGTGGTTGTGGAACGTGGGAACGCTCATGCCGGCTTCACCGGCGAGTTGCGCCAGATCGAGCGGCTGGGCGTAAGTCGCGTGAATACAGCGTAGCGCCTTGCCGATCTTTCCGAACTGCCCGCGCATGGCCAGCGCCGCTCGCATCGCATCGCCCTGTGCTCCGGTGAGCACGCGAAAATAGAGCTCCCTAACCAGCGCCGGGCCGAGAATCGTCGCCTCGAGCGGCTGGTTCATCGCTTCGAGAAAGCGCACCAGAGATGCCCGTAACGCCGGGTCCATGGGGCTGGACATCAAGCTCTGCGGTGCACTTGGCCGTGCTGTTACAGCATCGCGCTCGATCTCAATCATCAGTTCGGCGGCGAGCTGAAAGTCCAGGTGCATGTAGATGGCTAGCAGCGGGCGCTCCGGTGTCGCCTCGGTTTCCATCGTGAAGGGCACCGGCACCGAGACTGCCAGGTAGTGCTGCTCGTCGTACAGATACACCTGATTACCGAAAAACCCCCGTTTTCGCCCCTGACATACGAGTACGATGCCTGGATCGTACAGAACCGGAGTACGCGATAAGGGGCGATCTGAGCGCAGGATGCGCACGTCAGGCAGCGCGGTCAGGTTATAGCCCTCGTCCGGCGCCAGCGCCCGAAGCAATGCCACCATATGGTGCGGTTCAGCCGTCGGTGAAGTGACAATGGTCTTGTTCATGCCGTATCGCGTGAGATGATAAGAATAGGCAATAAAACGAGAACAATAAGCCTGAAAGGAAGGAAATAAAAGGCGTAATGTGCAGCTCTCACTGATTCATTGGAGCTATTGCCATGTCGTCCAGCAAATCGTCGTCCAACAAACTCATTCTCATCACCGGCGTCAGCAGCGGCTTTGGCCGGGCGCTGGCTCAGGAAGCGCTGGCTAACGGTCATCGCGTCGTCGGCACGGTCCGCAACGAACACGCCAGGCAAGCGTTCGAGCAGCTCGACCCAGCGAACACGGTGGGCCGAGTGCTTGACGTGACCGACTTCGATGCCATCGACGGTGTCGTGGCCGACATCGAGGCGAGCGTCGGGCCGATCGACGTTCTCGTCAACAATGCCGGCTACGGCCATGAAGGGATCATGGAAGAGTCCACGCTGGCCGAGATGCGTCGCCAGTTCGATGTGAACGTATTCGGGGCGGTTGCCGTGACGAAGGCAGTGTTGCCCTACATGCGTGTTCGCCGAAGCGGACATATCCTCAACATCACCTCGATGGGCGGCTTCATCACCATGCCTGGGATTGCCTATTACTGCGGCAGCAAGTTTGCGCTGGAAGGGATTTCCGAGGTGCTCGGCAAGGAAGTGAAGCCGTTCAATATCCACGTCACCGCCGTGGCCCCCGGCTCGTTTCGCACCGACTGGGCCGGCCGTTCGATGTCCCGTACGCCGCGCTCGATTCCCGACTATGACGCGCTGTTCGATCCGATCCGGCGTGCCCGCGAGGAGAAGAGCGGCCAGCAACTCGGCGATCCGGCAAAGGCTGCCCGCGCGATGCTGGCAGTGATCGACAGCGAAATGCCGCCGGCACATCTGCTACTGGGCAGCGACGCGCTTGGACTGGTGCGTGAAAAACTGTCAGCGATGAGCGACGAGATCCAGGCATGGGAAACGCTCACGCGTTCGACCGATGGCTGATGGCAAAACCGGCTTACCTGCGGTGTCGTTTCTTCTGGGAGCGACACCGAAGCCTGACGCCGGTGCGATGCAGGTCCGTCTTATCGCTTATCACCGGGCTGCAGAAGCTCACCGGCTCGCGGCTTTCATTCTAGCGTTAGCGCTACTTTCAGGAGGCAGCGCCGGCGAACTCAAGCACGGCCGCTGCAGCTGCTCTCCTACCACGCCGACGTGCTCAATGGCACCGACGCGACCAGCTGCGCAACCTGGCATTTGTTTCCGTCAACGCTCCAGAGGCAATTGGTATATCTCGGGAGAGTCGGAGAGCGACTGATGCACGCTGCGGGAAATCTCGTCGGCGAGCACCTCTCTCGCATTCGCCTCTAGCGCTGCATAGGTCGTAGCCACGACCTCGCCAGGGGCGGTCTTGGGCACATCCAAATCGCGGGTGAGATCGGTGTCGATAAAGCCGACATGTAGCGCCAATACCTGGGTGTGCTGCTCGGTGAGCGCGTGTCGTAGGCCATTTGTCAGCGACCAGGCAGCGGCCTTGCTGATACCGTAGGTGCTAAGAAATGGCGTATTGATCCAACTGGCGACCGAGAGCACGTTGATAATTCCGCCACCACCATTGGCCTTCAGCACGGGTGCAAAGGCCTGTGTGACACGCAATGGGCCGAATAAATTCACCGCCAACTCTGCTTGCATGGCGATTTCCGCCTCAGCATCGAGAAGCGGACGCGAGTCAGCAATGCCGGCGTTGTTGACCAGTAGGGTGACGTCATTGCAGCGCTTGGCCGCGGTCTGCACCTCGTCAGGTAAAGTCACGTCCATTTGAACCGGTATCACGCCCGGGATGGTTACTGCATCAGGGTTGCGCGCTGCGCCATAGACCTTTTTCGCGCCTAACGTCAGCGCGCATTCGGCAAAGGCCTTTCCCAGGCCGCGATTGGCGCCAGTCACGAGGACGACGGCATCTTTGAGTTTCATGGCTTTCTCCCGTGAAGACTATTGGGCGTACTTCTCGAATGACACCACCAATCTAGCCTGATAGATTACGAGTGTCATCTAAAAAGAGTTGAAAGATGAGTCGAGTTTCCAAGGAACGTGCTGCCCTCAATCGCGAAGCCGCTGTGGTGGCGGCTTCCGCCCTGATCCGCGAAAAAGGACTGAACGGTATCGGCGTGCGAGAGCTGATGGCGTCGGTGGGTCTGACCCAGGGCGCTTTGTCGAAGCAATTCGGTAGCAAGGAACGACTGGCGGCCGAGGCCTGTCGTCACGCTTTCGAGAGCGCGAGCGAAGCATTGAGCGCTGCTGCGGGCGCGAACGATGGCGATCAGCCGAGGCGTCTGACCGCGTTTTATCTCGAACCCAAGGCGGCGCATCGGAGCTGCCCTATGGCGATGCTCTCGTTGGACGCCGCGCGCTGTCCGCAGGAGAGCGCTTTTCGTCAAGCCTATGATGAGGGACTCAGCGCGATGATCACCGACTTCACCGGCAATCCACCGTCACGGGACCGTTTGGCGCTGGTTGCTGCTTGGGTGGGTGCGGCCCTGTTGATCAACGCCACGCAGGACGAGGCGCTGATCTTGCAGATTAGGCAGGCCGTCGAGCAACTGAGCGAGACGATAGCCTAGTTGGATTCCGCTGATGCAGTGGCGGGAAAGCGCTTGCGGTGGCGGGCGTCACGAAAATGGCAAGACTCAACTCTCCCGCAGCATCTCTTCGAGCATGGCGGCGTTGGGATCGTCCGGCTGGCTGACGACGGCATAGTTGTAATTGCCTTTCGACCAGTACTGCGCCATGAGCTTGCCGTCGATTCGCTTGCCCGGCTCCAGCATGTGATTGCCGGCACCCGGCGGGCGTATGTACATCATCATCTGACGCCCGGTCTGGTCACGGTAGACCACCATCGCGGCCGGCCCTTGATCGGTGGCCAGCAGCCGCGCACCCGTCATCTCCAGGCCGGCGGCGCTAAGATCGGGCGGCATGATCCCGTCGCTGAAATGGGCCTGAAACAATTTGACGATTCTCTCGCGACTGTTGGCGTCCGGTTCGGTGACCGCGGTATCGCTGGCGTCGACAATACCGTTCCCGTCGATAGCCGTGTTCCGGTTGAGCGAGACGTTATCGGTGAACAGGCGATAGGCCTGAACGGCGTCTGCCATCGGCTGCGCCGAGATCGAGGGCGGGGTCATCATGTCGTGCACTTTCCAACCGCCGGTCATGCCGATACCCACGGCCATGACCAGCATCGCCGCCGTCGCCAGCCAGCGTTGACTATTGGCTCGCTGGCGACGGCGAATCGCGGCGGGATCAAGCGCCGGGTTGTCTGGCCACTGTTCGGGGTTGGCGTAACGCGCGCGCAAGCGTCTTGCATCCACGCGCCACTTTTCGAGCTCCGCCGACTGGTCGGGATTGGCCTGGAGCCAGGATTCAATCCACTGCCGGCGCTCGGCATCCAGCTGATCATCGAGATAGGCGTGCAGGTCCTGCTCGGTGGGGTGACGTGGATTCATTTGAGTCTCCAGAGTGACGGTGTCGACGGTTTCTCCCGCGATGTTCCCTCGTCCAGGTCGCGCAGCGATCGGCGTGCCCGGGACAGTCGTGACATTACCGTGCCGATCGGAATGTCCAGGGTTTCGCTGACTTCGCGGTAACTCAGCCCCTCCACCGAGACGAGCATCAGCAGCGCCCGATGTTCCGGAGAAAGTCGGTCGAACGCCTCCCAGGTGGCGTTGGCCACGACGATATCTTCCGCCGAGGCGCTGGTCTGGGGCTCGCCAGTGAACAGCTGCATGAGCCTTGCGTAGCGCCCGGCGCGACGGCGACCGTCGATGAACTGACGGTACAGGATCGAGAACAGCCAGGCGCGCAGGTCGCCATCGGGGTGGCGGCGCTGCCAGTGGCTGATGGCCTTTTCCAGCGTCGACTGCACCAGGTCATCGGCATCGCTGGGATTCTGGGTCAGCGACACGGCAAAGCGCCGCAAACGGGGCAGTACTTCACGCAGTTGATCGTCATCGGGTGGATTCATGGATGTTCCAGCGTATCGAAGGAAGTCGCTGTAGGACGAACCGGCTGGAATTCTATTCCCTTCGGCTTCCAAAGGAACCGCCAAATTGTCGACGACGGAGTTCGATAGGCAGGAAATGATCGATCGGGAATAAATCGTCGACAGCGGCGTCCTACTCGCTCCATTCGGACAACGTTCCCCGGAGCGAACATGATCCTGAAAACCCCTCCACCGCTGAACACGATATTTCGGTTCACGGTCATCGGACTCGTTATCGCCATCCTGGCGACGGCTTTTGCCTACGTTGGCGGCTGGCTGGACCCGGGCCGGCTGACCCCAGATCGGATGATCAACACGCTGGAAGACAACGCCGGTGTTCACGAAGGCTATCGCCGCAATCACGCCAAAGGGTACTGCGTGGTGGGCCGCTTCGAGAGCAATGGCAATGCGGTCAGCCTGTCCCGCGCCAGCGTTTTCGAGACGGGACGCGTTAGCCCGGTCATCGGCCGCCTCGCGATCCCCGGGGGAGACCCGCATGCCAATGATGGCATGCCGCCGATACGCAGTTTCGCGCTGCAGTTCCAACTGCCGAACGACGAGCAGTGGCGAACCGCTATGAACGCGATGCCGGTATTTCCGGTATCGACGCCGCAGGCATTCTGGGAACTGTTGAAAGCGTCCCAGCCGGATTCGCAGAGCGGCAAGCCGGATGCCGCGAAAATGGCGGCCTTTTTTGCCGACCATCCGGAAACCAAGCCATTCCTGGCATGGGCGAAAACAGCCCAGCGCTCCTCGAGCTTCGTCAACGTCGAGTACAACAGCCTCGATGCCTTCCGCTTCATCGATGCCGACGGGACTACCCAGTTCGTTCGCTGGGGACTGGTACCGGAAGCGCCCTTCACCTCGATGACCGAGGCGCAGAAGCGGGATCCCGATTTCCTGTCCAAGGACCTGCGTGAACGCCTGAATCAAGGGCCGCAGCGTTGGCATCTGATCGTGGCCGTGGCGAATCCGGGTGATCCGACCAACGATGCCACCCTGGTCTGGCCCGAGGATCGTCGCCAGATCGATGCCGGCGTCGTCACCATTGAGAGTGCCCAGGCTCAGGCCGATGGCCCCTGTCGCGACATCAATTACGATCCGTTGGTGCTACCCGATGGCATCGCCGGCTCCGATGATCCGCTACTGAGCGCGCGCTCTGCGGCCTATTCGGAATCCTACAACCGACGTACCCGCGAGGAGGCCGAATCGGCCACACCCTCCACCCAGGAGCCACGATCATGAACTCACCGACCACCGGTACCTTTTCCGTTCCTGCGCGCCTGTTGCACTGGTCGATGGCCATTATGGTCATGTCGATGCTGTTCATCGGTATCGGCATGGTGGCCACGGTTTCCGAGCGTCACGTCTGGCTCCTCCAGCTCCACAAGCCACTGGGGATCGCGATTCTCGCACTGGTCATCGTGCGTCTTTTCGTGCGCTGGCGGTACGGCACGCCAGCGTTACCGTCGGATTTACCGCCGTGGCAGCGCGCCGCGGCCCATCTGTCCCATTGGATGCTGTACGCACTGATGCTGGCGATACCACTCATCGGCTGGACCATGCTCTCGGCCGGCGGTTATCCGGTGACCCTCTTTTCCGGCGTCACGCTACCGGATCTGGTGTCGCCTTCTGCCACGCTGTATAGCGCGTTGCGGTTTGCCCATACGTGGCTGGCGCTGAGTCTTTTCGCCGTCATTCTCATTCATCTGGCGGCAGCCTTGTACCACGGCTTGATTCGTCGGGATGGTGTACTGGCAAGCATGACGAAAGGTCAAAAGCACCCGTGAACCGCATACCCTTTTCGTGAAAAGGTGAACGGGTTACCCATGAAAAAAACGATCGGATCGGCGGCATGTCGATCCTGATCGCTTTGACGTTCCTGTATCAAGCTCATGGCAGTAAGTGATCGATTTTTCCTCGGTTCCGGGATCATCGGAAAACAATATCGCCAATGATCGAGCGCGGGATAAACGGATAAAAGCCGAGGTTATCAGCCTCGGCTTCGGGAGTTTTCGACCGTTTTAAAACAGTCGAATTTCAGGCGGGATTGTTGCTGTAGAGCCGTTTGACGACGGCCATTTGCGCAGCACTCTGTCCCTCCGCTATCAAGCTCTGCTGGTCCCTGCCCAGCGCTTTCATGGTGGTCATGCCGGTGCGGTTCTGTTCGGCGCGAAGTACATTGGCACTGGCTTCACTGTGACCCGCGCCGATATCCAAGCGCCAGACGCCGAACTGGTTGGCCGTCATCATGGCCGGCTGCAGATTCAGCGGTTGGTGCAGTCTCTGCATGGCTTCCTGCTGGGCGATACTATCGTTGGCCTGCGCCAGTACCGGCATGATGCCGGCGAGGGCCACGGCGGCAGCGATCTGGGCCAGGCGGGTCATTATCTTGGTTTTCATCATCGACTCCTGTCATGGAAATAGCTACGACCTACGGTGTCGGTCGCTGTCGACAGAGGGAGAAACCCTGTCACTGTCGGCTGCAGGTAAGACGAATGACCGTGAGACTTATTCCACTGTCGCGATGATGATGTCCGCGACAGGCTATCGCGATCAAAACCCTTCTCTGGTCATCCATGTCTCTGGAACACGTAAGATGGCAGTATTCGTCGCATCACGTCGATTGAAGACAGGGCCGTGGCAGACAAGAATTCAGACACCCACCTGCCAGAGGATCGACCCATGACGACTTTTACTGATATCGCCGTTCCGGATAGTCGACTTGCACGCGAGATTACCGAACTTGTGCGCGATACCGAGTCGCCATTGCTGTTTCACCACTCGAGCCGGGTTTACCATTTTGCCGCGCTTGGCGGTAAGCAACGGGATCTGCGTTTCGATCCCGAACTGCTGTATGCCGGCGCCATGTTCCACGACATGGGTTTGACGCACGCCCACAGCAGCGCCGATGAACGTTTCGAAGTCGATGGCGCCAACGCTGCTCGCCAGTTCCTGCGCGGGCACGGCATCGCCGAGGCCGATATCAACATCGTCTGGACGGCAATCGCACTGCACACGACACCGGGTATTCCCCAGCACATGCATCCGATCATCGCCCTGGTGACGACGGGCGTCGAAATGGATGTACTGGGGATCGGTTACGATCATTTCAGTTCGGAAGACCGCGATGCGATCATACGTGCCCATCCACGGGGGGATCGGTTCAAGGAAGCGATCATTCAAACGTTCTACGACGGCATCAAGCACAAGCCGGATACCACCTTCGGCAACGTCAAGGCCGATGTCATCTCAGACAAGGAAAAGGCCTTCGCACCCACCAACTTCTGTCACATCATTCGCTGCTCAAGCTGGCCGAATTGATCGTAGGTCTTGCTTCTATGGGCACGTCGGGTTGAACAGGCGTGCCGTCGGCGATGGGGCGCCGGTTTGATCCTGCCACGCAGGCATCCGGCGCATCGACCGGATCGTTTCCATACGCCGCGTCTTTGGGGAATGTCGGGTTTTTCAGATATGAAAACGCTTCCGGTACTCCGCAGGTGTTATGCCGACGTGCTTCACGAAGGCTCGGCGGAGGGTATCGACACTGGTGAATCCGACTCTGGCGGCGACCTGCTTTGGCGCCTGACCATCTTCCTCTAGAAGCAGGCGTGCTGCTCCGATGCGCGCACGCTCCAACCACGCGGCCGGCGTTACACCGACTTCGGCGGAGAACAGCCGAGCGAAATGGCGGGGGCTTTTTCCCGCGTGAGCGGCCAGTGTCTTCACCGAATGGGGCAGAGCCAGATTGGCCATAACCCACCGCTGTGTTTCCTGCAGAACCGTCCTTCCCTCAAGGCTGGATTCTCCATGCCGACTGAATTGAAGCTGCCCTCCCGGACGCTTGAAATACATGACCAGTTGAGAGGCCACGCGCCGGGCGATGTCTCGACCGAGATCTTCTTCGACAAGGGCCAGCGCGAGATCAAGGCCTGCCGTGACGCCCGCTGATGTCCGTACCTTGCCGTCGCGAATGTAGATGGCGTCCTCCTCGACCTTGAGGTCGGGATACGCCTCGGCAAGCGCCTCGGCGCAGGCCCAGTGAGTCGTGACGCGACGCCCCTGCAGCAACCCGCTGTGAGCCAGGATGAAGGCACCCGTGCAGACGGAACCATAGCGTCGAGCGCTGCCCGCGGCGCTGCGCATCCAGTCCATGGTTGCCGGGTTGAGCTCGGCCGAGGCGGCTTGAGGGGCGCCTGCAACCAGCACTGTATCGAATCGCTCAGTAGCGTCCCTGACCGAGGCATCGGCATATAAGCGGGCACCCGAGGAACTGCGAATAGGGCCGGGCGTGGTGCCGATGATTCTGCACTGGTAAGGCGTCGCCCCCGACTCCAGGTTGGCCTGTGAAAACACATCGAGAGGGCCTGCAACGTCGAGCAGCTGCACGCCAGGCAGCGCCAGAATGGCAATGACCTTGGCCACTGGAATTTGTCCTCTGTGTCCTGTCTGGACAGTAATGACGGCCTATTCTACCTGAGACGACAGCGTGGACCGGCAGGCGTCGTCGCTTCTTGCGAGTATCGGTCAAGCAGGCGATTCTGCGCATTGTCTGCCTACGCTTCTGGGGACGTTTTTTCGACGGGCTCGCTTTCGATGCTACCGCTGGTCGATTCCGCCTACGCCGCCCCGGTCAATTCACACGACACTGCCCTTAGCCGATCTTCCACGGCCTGATCCCTGGCTGCCTTGCTGCGGAAGCCGCGTTTGGGTGCGCCGCGGGTCTCGCTGAATCCGTCGGGGCCGAAGTAGTAACCGGGGCGCACATCGTCTCCGAGCGAGGCGTGAAGCGTGGGCCTGGCTCCTTCGGAGGCGGATTGGCTGATCAGCGGCATCACCAATTTGAAGGCCTTGCCGATCAGCGCACGGCTTTTCACGCTGGCATCGAACAGGGCGGGGTACGCGAAAGCCCAGGATGCGCGGCGACGCTGAGACCTCATCAAACGCAGAGGGAGTCGAGCTGGCAGCGTTTCATCTACCTCGGTAGGGCGAGCCTGACGCGTCGTAGGCGGTGCAGTAGCCGCAAGTGCACTCGGCACTCCAATCTAGGCCCGAACGAGACAAGCCGGGCTAGGCTTGCTGGTTCAAAAAGTCAGCAAGCCATGAAACTCTACGCTGCAGATCGTCGTCTGCTGAAGCCTGGCTATCCTCGCTGGTTCCTGCGAGATAGAGATCCATGATCCAGCCCGAGCATTGCTCGGTGGTCAGGTGCGCCTGCTGGATCTCGAGCATGGGCGCGAAAGCCTGCTGGCTCATGAATTCATCGCCCAGCATCGCGCTGAGCAGGTTGCCGGCGACTCGGTAGCAGTGGCTCTGGTCGGCGAAATGGCTTCTGTCCTGGAAGAAAAATCCCAACGCGCACACGCTTGAATAACCGGCTTCGTCATCGCGCCAGGTCATCATCCTGGCAGTTTCGAAAGGGTTGCCAGGCTGATTGATTCGAACGAGAGCGTCACGGATGCGGGGGAACTCGCGGACTTCCGGTATCGCGTCGATCTGCTCCGGATGGTCCACGAGTCGTTGATACGGGTACGCCTCTCCGTTTTCACTTTCCTCTGCGCTGTACGGAATGTTGACGCTGCCGTCATCCAGACTGAGGCGCAGTTCGACTCGGTTATCCATATTCTCTCCATGCATTTGGGTCGCGCCAAATTATCAGGAACTTCTGGAGGTATGCCACTAGGCATGGCGATAGCAGCCTCGGTGTACGTGAGCGTGCTAAACGCTCAAGAATCCCAAGAATCTACCGATTAACCATAAAATCTATAACGATGGTATCGGGGCGGGGGAGTGTAGAGTGCAAGGCATTAATATTTGGCAAATGGTTCTCGAGAACAGTGTGGCTTTGAAGATCATCGGCCCGTTGGCTCTTCTAATGATCGTAGTCAGTGTATTCAAAAGAATATCACTTCCACAAAGAAAGAAAGTGACAGCCCAAGGATTGATCGGCAAGGGCGACGCCTATATCAAGAAGGCTCGGCTGATCACCGAAACCGAACAAGTTCTTTTCACCGTACTGCTATCCAAATACAGCGACACTCATCACGTGTTCTGCCAAGTCCGCGTGGCCGACGTGATCCAACCGAATACGACTCTCTACAAGGAGCGAAGCCGCGAATGGATGGCCCTGTTTCGACAGATGTCACAATGGCACTTTGATTTCGTGATTTGCGATAAAGGGTCGATGGAAGTGGTGAGGGTTATTGAATTGGATGATGCAAGTCATAAGCGCAAAGATCGAGCGAGACGCGACGGAATCATGAACCGGATTTGCGACGATGCGAACGTGGCACTGGAACGCGTGGATTTAAGCGCCCTGCAAGCAATGACCAATAAAGTGTAGAGTCGATGTGTTGGGTCGCTCTCATAATGCCTTCCGCATTTTAATCGAAATCCTTCGCCTCCTTTGTAAAGCGAGTCGGCCGCCTACGTTTCTCCAGTTCGTTTAGCAATCAACCGCTCTGGGGCGCCATTGGCACCCCAGAACGGTCAGTCGTCGTATTGAGCGAGTTGCTTACAAGGCGGTGATCTTGGCGCGCTGTTCGACGAGGACCTGACGCGCTGCCAGATACTCCTTGAGCTTGCTGCGTTCTTTCTCGACCACCGCTTCCGGCGCCTTGGCGGTGAAGCTTTCGTTGCCGAGCTTCTTCTCGATGCCGGTGATCAGCTTGTCCTGCTTGTCTATCTCCTTGGCGAGGCGTTGGAGTTCGGCGTCCTTGTCGATCAGATCGGCCATCGGCACCAGCACTTCCATGTCGCCGACCAGTTGCGTCGCCGACAGCGGTGCCTGCTCGGGATCGTCGAGCCAGGTCACGCTCTCGAGCTTGGCCAGTTTGGAGAGGAACAGGCGGTTGGCCTCGAGACGCTCGCGGTCGCCGGTGGCGCCCTTGGTCAGTAGGGCGTCCAGCGGCTTGCCGGGGGCGATGTTCATTTCGGCGCGGATGTTACGCACCGCGACGATCACGCCCTTGAGCCATTCGATATCACGAATCGACTGCTCGTCGATACGTGAGGCATCCGCTTCCGGCCACGGCTGCGTCATCAGGCTGTCGTCATCCTTCGACCGGGTGCCGGCCAGCGGGGCGACGCGCTGCCAGATTTCTTCACTGATGAACGGCATCATCGGATGGGCCAGGCGGAGAATCACCTCGAGCACACGGACCAGCGTGCGACGAGTGCCGCGCTTGGCCTCGACGGAGGCGTTCTCGTCCCACAGTACCGGCTTGGAAAGCTCCAGATACCAGTCGCAGTACTCGTTCCAGACGAAGTCGTAGAGCGCCTGAGAGGCGTGATCGAAACGATACTCTTCCAGCGCCTTGGTGACCTGGGCTTCGGTCTGCTGCAGGCGAGAGATGATCCAGCGGTCGGCCAATGATAGCTCGACGCTCTCGCCGGCGCGGCCAACATCCTGGTCTTCGGCATTCATCAGCACGTAGCGCGAGGCGTTCCACAGCTTGTTGCAGAAGTTGCGGTAGCCGTCGAGGCGGCCCATGTCGAACTTGACGTCGCGTCCGGTGGTCGCCAGCGACAGGAAGGTGTAGCGCAGCGCGTCGGTACCGTGGGACTCGATGCCGTCAGGGAACTCGCTACGGGTCGCTTTCTCGATCGCGCGGGCCTTCTGCGGCTGCATCATGTTGCCGGTGCGTTTGGCGACGAGGGTTTCCAGGTCGATACCGTCGATCAGGTCGATGGGATCGAGCACGTTGCCCTTGGACTTGGACATCTTCTGACCCTGGGCATCGCGCACCAGGCCGTGGACGTAGACGGTCTTGAACGGCACCTCGCCGGTGAAGTGACCGGTGAGCATGATCATCCGCGCGACCCAGAAGAAGATGATGTCGAAACCCGTAACCAGCACGCTGGTCGAGTGAAAGGTCTCGAGCTCCGGGGTCTTTTCCGGCCAGCCCAGCGTGCCGAACGTCCACAGGCCGGAGCTGAACCAGGTGTCGAGCACGTCGTCGTCCTGGGTCAGCGTCACGTCGGCCGCGATCCCGTGCTTGTCGCGGGCTTCCTGTTCGGTGCGGGCGACATAGACGCTGCCCTCGGCGTCGTACCAGGCCGGAATGCGATGGCCCCACCACAGCTGACGGGAGATGCACCAGTCCTGCAGATCTCGCATCCAGGCGAAGTACATGTTCTCGTAGTTCTTGGGCACGAACTCGATGTCGCCGTTTTCGACGGCCTCGATCGCCGGCTTGGCCAGCTTTTCGACCGCGACGAACCATTGATCGGTCAGCAGCGGCTCGATCACGTCGCCGGAGCGGTCGCCATAGGGCAGGGTGTTGGTGACCGTCTCGATCTGCTCGAGCAGACCGGCAGCGTCCATGTCGGCGACGATTCGCTCACGCGCAACGTAGCGATCCAGCCCGGCGTAGGCCGCCGGCAGGGTGGCGTCGACATCGGGCAGCGGGCGGCCCTGCAGGTCGAACACCTCGGCACGCTCGAGGATGGCGGCATCCTGCGAGAACACGTTGATCAGGGCGTGGTCGTGGCGCTTGCCGACTTCGTAGTCGTTGAAGTCGTGGGCCGGGGTGATCTTGACGCAGCCCGAGCCTTTTTCCATGTCGGCATGGTCGTCGGCGATGATTGGAATCCGACGGCCGACCAGCGGCAGCTCGATGAACTTGCCGATCAGCGAGGCGTAACGCGGATCTTCCGGATTGACCGCCACGCCGGTATCGCCGAGCAGCGTTTCCGGACGCGTGGTGGCGACGACCAGGTAGTCCTTGCCATCCGCGGTCCTGGCGCCATCGGCCAGCGGGTAGCGGAAGTGCCAGAACTGGCCCTGTTGCTCGCGGTTTTCGACCTCGAGATCGGAGATCGCCGTGTGCAGGGTCGGGTCCCAGTTGACCAGGCGCTTGCCTCGATAGATCAGGCCCTCGTCATGCAGGCGCACGAAGACTTCCTGTACCGCCTTGTAGAAGCCGTCGTCCATGGTGAAGCGCTCGCGGCTCCAATCGACGCTGGCACCCATGCGCCGCAGCTGGCGGGTAATGTGCCCGCCGGACTCTTCCTTCCACTCCCAGATCTTGTCGGTGAACGCGTCGCGACCCAGGTCGTGACGGGTCTGGCCGGTCTCCGCCGCTAGCTTGCGCTCCACCAGCATCTGGGTGGCGATGCCGGCATGATCGGTGCCGACCTGCCATAGCGTGTTGTTGCCGCGCATGCGCTTCCAGCGCACCAGCGTATCCATGATCGTGTCCTGGAAGGCGTGGCCCATGTGCAGGCTGCCGGTCACGTTGGGCGGCGGGATCATGATCGAGAACGGCTCGCCTTCACCGCTCGGGGCGAAACGGTTGTCGGCTTCCCAGCGTTCGTACCAGCGGGTTTCGATCTGATCGGGTTGGTAGGTCTTGTCCATAGCGGCTATCGGGCTCGAATCGGTGACGACGACACGCGGCACGGCGACATGCTGCGTAGCGAAAAATGGCGGAGATTATACCCTTTGGCGGCAGGCGGCGTCATGGCGGCACCGTTGCGAAAAGTTGGCGAGCGCAGCCACTTTTGCTAGGAAACGCTGAATAAATCGACGAGCAGAGTAAAGCGCAAGGCGTACGGAGCACAGGAACCGGAGCCTATGGGGTATAGGTGAGGATTCCGATCGGACCGGCGCCCCGGCACCGCACAACGAAGCGATTTGCCGGGGACGCCGAGTTCGCGCAGACATTTATGCAGTGTTTCCCTAGAGCTTATGTGCCTCGACGCGATAACCCCGATCCTTATAGGTCTTCCAGCAGGCGCGCTTGGTGCGCAGCACGTCCTGATGCTGGTTGATGATCTCGGCCACCCGTTCCAGCCGGGAGAACCACTCTGGGATCTCGTCGTTCAGGTTGAGCATCGCCTGCACGCCGGGTTCGGGCACGGCTTCCCAGCCGATCGTCACCGGCGGCGCCGGATCCATGGCGTCACCCGCCACCCGATGGGGGATGTAGCTATCCTCTCGGAACGTCCACAGCAGCTCGTCCAGCTCGCGCGCCATCGATTCATCCTGGGTATGGATATGCAGCTGATAGCCCTTGCGATAGATCGTCTCCGCCAGACGGCAGGCGAAATTGAGCCGGGCTTCCAGCGTGGTATCGGGCAGGATGTAGAAATCGACTTTGGTCATGACATTCCGTTGATGACGGGCGGCGGGCGGAAGTGTGCAGGGTACCTGATTCTGTGACTGACGACTCAATGCGAGAGCGGCGGGTAGACCATGACGACAAGCACTGAGTCGTCGCCGAGCGAGATGAGTGACAAGTGAGCCCGAGCGGTTGCGCGAGCTAGCCTCAGGCAAGGCGAATCCAGCTGAACGGCGCAGTTGAGGGGGCTTCAATGAGCATCGCGAAGCTGGATTCAGCATCTCGTCATTGAGTCGGCGCCGAGCGAGATGAGTGGCTAGGCGCACGGCGCGTAAGGAACGAGACATAACAGGGGGTTAGGCGAGGCCCGCGCGCGCCGTGCAACAACGCCAATCGCTCGCGCAGGCCCGACCTCTCCTAAACGCCGCCGTCGATATCGACCAAAGCCCCCGTCGTGAACCCCGCCTCGGCCAGCCACAGAATGCCGTTGGCGATCTCTTCGGGCTCGCCGATGCGGCCCATGGGAATCACCGAGCCGGCC
Source organism: Salinicola halimionae (assembly GCF_003206065.1). Taxonomy (GTDB): domain Bacteria; phylum Pseudomonadota; class Gammaproteobacteria; order Pseudomonadales; family Halomonadaceae; genus Salinicola; species Salinicola halimionae. The sequence goes on from NZ_PZJQ01000005.1 coordinate 766,641, forward strand.
ACATCCGGCTTGTCCGGATTGCCGCCACTGGCGTGGATGGTCGTGCGGATGACGCCGGGGCGAATGGTATTGACGCGAATTCCCTCACCGGCCACTTCCTTCGCAAGCCCCTCGGTCATGGTATCGATGGCACCCTTGGAGGCGGCGTAGTCGACATACTCCCCGGGCCCACCCAGGTGAGAGGCCGCCGAGCCGATATTGACGATGGCGCCACCCTTGCCGCCATGCTTCGTCGACATGCGCTTGACCGCTTCACGTGCGCAGATGAACGGGCCGACGACGTTGATCTTCATCATGCGGTCGATGCGCTCGAAGCTCATCTCGTCGACGCGGCTGATCTGGTCGACGATGCCGGCGTTGTTGACCAGCACATCGACGCTTCCCAGCTCGCGGTCGACGGTCTCGAACATGGCGACGATCGCCGCTTCGTCGATGACGTCGGCCTGAATCGCAATCGCGCGGCCGCCGTCGGCTTCGATCTCGGCGACCACCTTGTCGGCGGAGGCCTTGTCACTGCGATAGTTGACCGCCACCGCGTAGCCTTTCTGGGCGGCCATGATGGCCGTGGCAGCGCCGATTCCGCGTCCGGCACCGGTAATGATCATCACGGGTTTCATTGCATCATCCTTTCGTGAGTGGGTCGTCTCGAGATTTTTCGAAAGCCTCGAGACGACGCGACCGCCGGTGGGCGGTCGCGTCTGGATCGGCATGGGATCCGGTACTCAATTGTCCTGCCCGGTCTTCAGGGTAGGACCAAATCACGCCAGTCGCATCAACCAGCCACGGGTGTCTTCGCTACGGCCGTACTGGATGTCGAGCAGACGCTTGCGCAGCTTGGCGCTGACCGCTTCGCCTTCGATCGCCGGCGTCACGATGCGATCGTTTTCGGTAACCAGCTGGCCGATCTGGGTGATGACGGCCGCGGTGCCGCAGGCGAAGACTTCGACGATCTCGCCGCTGGCCACGCCATCTCGCCATTCGTCGATGCTGATCGGCCGCTCTTCCGGCGTGAGGCCGGCATCACGGGCCAGTTCCAGAATGGAATCGCGGGTGACACCTTCCAGAATGGTACCGGTCAGCGCCGGCGTTACCAGGCGCCCGTCACGGTAGACGAAGAACAGGTTCATGCCGCCCAGCTCTTCGATCCACTTGTTCTCCGCCGCGTCGAGAAACGCGACCTGATCGCAGCCATGGCTTTCGGCTTCGGCCTGCGCCAGCAGCGATGCAGCATAGTTGCCACCGCACTTGGCGAAACCGGTACCGCCAGGTGCGGCGCGGTTGTAATGCTGGGAGAGCCAGATCGAAACCGGCTTGCCGCCGCCCTTGAAATAGGCCGCGGCCGGCGAGGCGATCAGATAGTAGTCGACCTCGGCCGCCGGTTTGACGCCCAGGGACTTGCCGTTGCCGATCATGAACGGACGCAGGTAGAGGCTGCACTCTTCGGCTTCGTTCTGCGGCGTCGGCACCCAGTCGGCGTCTTGCTCTACCAGTGTCTTGAGCGAGCCCAGAAAAGTCTCGTCATCGAGTTCCGGCAAGGCTAGACGACGCGCGGACGCCCGGAAGCGGGCTGCGTTCTTCTCCGGACGGAAGGTCCAGACCGAACCGTCGGCGTGACGGTAGGCCTTGATGCCTTCGAAGATTTCCTGACCGTAATGCAGGACCGGCGATGCCGGGTCGATCAGCAGCGGCCCGTAGGGGCGAATCTCGCCGCGCTGCCAGCCACCGGTCTTGGTCCAGCGCACGTGTACCATATGATCGGTGAAGTAGCGGCCGAAGCCCGGGTTGGCAAGAATCTCGTTGCGCAGAGTGGCATCGAGCGGGGTGGATGAAAGGCGGGCTTCGAAACCTGAAGTGGACACTGCGACTTCTCCTGACAGTCCATGATGCCTGGCGACTCGGGGAGCGCCAGACGGTCGGTGACTTCGGTTGGGAGCCACCCGTTATAGGGGCGGGCGGCAGATGTTTTAAATTAGCATGCAAAGCGTTGGCTGCGAAGAGGGCGGCCGCCGCTCTTCACGGCCGCTCTTCACGGCCGCTTTGCACTGCGATCAAGCCTCCGGCGTGACCACCAGCTCGCTTTCGCGATCCAGCAGATAACGCGTCAGCAGACCTACCGGGCGACCGCTGGCACCTTTCTGCTTGCCGCTGTCCCAGCCGGTGCCAGCGATATCGAGATGCGCCCACGGGTACTTGTCGGCGAAGCGTGAAAGGAAGCAGGCTGCGGTGATGGCGCCCGCCGGGCGTCCGCCGATATTGGCGAGATCGGCGAAGTTGGACTCCAGCTGCTGCTGATAGTCGTCCCACAGCGGCATGTGCCAGGCGCGATCCCAGGACGCTTCGCCGGCTTCGAGCAGGTCGAGGGCGAGATCGTCATCGTTGGAGAACAGCCCGCTGGCGTGATCGCCCAGCGCGATCATGCAGGCGCCGGTCAGGGTGGCGATATCGACGACGCTGGCCGGATCGAAACGCTCGGCGTAGGTCAGGGCGTCGCACAGCACCAGACGACCTTCGGCATCGGTATTGAGAATTTCGACCGTCAGCCCCTTGAGTGTGGTGACGATATCGCCAGGTTTGATCGCGCGGCCATCCGGCATGTTCTCGGCGCTGGCGACGATCGCCACCACATTGAGCTTCGGCTTCAGGGCGATGAGACTCTTCATGGTGCCGAAGACGCTGGCAGCGCCGCACATGTCGAACTTCATCTCGTCCATGCCGGCACCCGCCTTGAGCGAGATCCCGCCGGTATCGAAGGTGATGCCTTTGCCGACCAGCACGTGGGGCGATTCTTCGGCGTCGTCGGCGCCTTGATACTTCATCACGATCAGCTTGGAAGGTTCGGCGCTGCCACGGCCCACCGCCAGCAGCGAGTGAGCGCCAAGCGTTTCAAGCGCCGCTTCGTCGAGAATCTCGACGTCCAGCGATCCGGCGGATTCCGCGGCCAGCGTCTCTGCCTGATTGGCGAGATAGGTCGGGGTGCAGATATTGCCGGGCAGATTGCCCAGGGTGCGGGCCAGATTGACGCCGTCACCCAGCGCGGCGCCGATGCGGGCACCAGCCTTGGCGTTATCCGCCTGATTTGCATCGCCCACCAGCAGTTCGATCTTGTTGAGCTGGGGCGCTTCTGGCGGAGTCGACTTGCACTGGGTGAAGCGATAGACCGCGCGCGTCGCTGACTCCAGCGTCATCTGCGCGTTCCAGGCGATATCGCGATCTTCGACTTCGGCGTCATCGAAGGCCACGGCAGCGCTATCGACCGGCAGCTTGGCCAGCGCGGTGAAGGCGGCGTCGAGCGACTTGCGCAGCGCGCCTTCGTTGAACGTTTCACGTTTGCCCAGCCCTACCAGCAACAGTCGCTCAGCGGCGAGGCCCGGCGCAAACGGAATCAGCTGTACGTTGGCAAGCTCCGGAGAGAAATCGCCGCGTTCGACGAGCTGCGCGATCAAGCGTTCGCTGGCGTCATCCAGTTTGGCAGCGGCGGACAGCAGGTCGCCATCCTGAAACAGCGGTACCACCAGGCAGGCTGTCTCGACCTTGGCCGGATTGACGGTCAGTACGGAAAATTCCATGTCGCCTCCAATGAACGATTGAGCTGGCTTCACGTCACATGCCTGTCGGTAACGAGACAAGCGAGTGGTGATTCAGGATAATGGCGCCGAATAGAGTCGCGCGGCAATGACGACGGCGCCTGTACTGGATTCTCGAGGACGGCCCCGACATTGATTGTCGGATCGACTTCGAAAGTCATGTCGACGAGCCCGACACGTTGCCGCCGACGAAGGCCCGACGATGCGCTCAGTTTACGCAAAGCCGAAGCGCGTTGCACAAGGCGCTTCGACAGCGGGTATCTTCGGCCCCAGCGACGAAGCGTTCTGGTTCGCCGAGGGGATGGCCGGCGAAGCGGACCGCGGCAGGAAGCCAAATCAGATGTGGATGTTGCCAGGAGTTTAGATTGATCGTATTCCGCTATTTGACACGCGAAATTCTGCTGACGATGTCGGCGGTAGCCGGCGTGCTGCTGCTGGTGATCATGGGCAGTCGTTTCATCCGCTATTTCACCGATGCGGCCCAGGGCGAGTTGCCGCTCAGCGCGCTGGGCACCCTGATGCTGTTTCATATGCCCAGCTTTCTGGAGCTGGTGCTGCCGCTGTCGTTCTTTCTCGCCATCCTGCTTGCCTACGGCCAGCTCTATCTCAATAGCGAGATTACCGTGCTGGTCGCCTGCGGTGTCAGCCCCAACCGGCTGCTGAGGGTCACCTTGCTGCCGGCAGCGCTCATCGCGGTGCTGGTCGGGCTTTGCAGCCTATGGCTGACGCCAACGGGAGCCGCGCACAACGAGCGCTTGATCGACGAGCAGAAGAGCCAGCTCGATTTTTCGCTGCTCTCGCCCGGACGCTTTCAGGATTTCGGCGATAACCGCACCGCCTATACGCAGTCGCTCAGCGATGACAACTCCCGCCTGCAGGGTGTGTTCATCAGCGAACTCCAGGGCAGCGGCGATGGCTCGCAGCAGCAGGTGGTGACGCGAGCCGAAAGCGGCTATCAAACCACCGATCCCGATACCGGCAGCCGTTATCTGGTCCTCGAAAACGGCGAGCGATACAGCGTCGACCCCGGCACCCCGATGGCGGATCAGCTGGAGTTCGGCAGTTACGGCGTGCGTCTGGCCACCGATGAAACGACCGAACTCGACCAGGACAGCGAGTTGATGACCACAGCCGCGCTGATTGCCGATGGTGACGACGGGTCCATGGCGCAACTGCAGTGGCGCATTTCGATGCCGTTGATGATCCCCATTCTGACGCTCCTGGCGTTGCCCCTGTCACGGGTGAATCCACGCCAGGGCCGTTTCGCCAAGTTGCTGCCGGCGATCTTCCTGCATGTCAGCTATCTCAGTTTGTTGCTGGCGGCGCAGGATGCGATCGGGCGGGGTAGTCTGCCGGCAAGTATCGGCATGTGGCCCATCCATGGGGTCTATCTGGTGCTTGGCCTGTTTCTGCTGCGCCGCGACCAGAAGCAGGGGGGCCGCTAATGCTGATCGATCGTCTTGACCGTTACATTGCCCGCAGCGTTCTGGGGGCAATGCTCGTCGTCCAGGTCATGGTGCTGGGGCTGGATCTGGTGATCTCCTACATCAATGATCTGGGCGATGTCTCCGGCAATTACACCGCTCTAGACGTGCTGATCTATCTGATCATGCGGCTGCCATGGCGATTCTATGAATATGCCCCGGTGGCGGTACTGATCGGCGCGCTGGTAGGGCTGGGATCGATGGCGTCCAGCAACGAGCTGACGGTGATGCGTGCCGCCGGGCGCTCGTTGAGCCGGATTCTGTTGGGCGTACTCAAACCGCTGGTGCTGGTGATTCTGATCACCATGGCGATCGGAGAGTTCGTCGGGCCGGCCACCGAGCAGAAAGCCGAGGCCTGGCGTCTGGAGCAATCCGAGGGCTCGGAGGCGGTGCTGTCGCATCGTGGTGGCTGGCAGCGTGAGGGCGACGACTTCTATCGCTTTGGTACGATTCGTGCCGACGACACGCTGATCAATGTCACCTGGTATCACTTCGACGGTCAGAAGTTGATCGATGCGACTCAGGCGGCGCGAGCGGTATGGGACGGCGACAGCTGGACGCTGGAAGATGTCGAGGTCACCCATTTCGAGGATGGCGGTACACGTGCCGAAACGCTGGCGACCGAGACCTGGGAGACGGCATTGACGCCGGCGCAGCTCAATCGACTGCTGCGGCCGCTGGATAGCCAGCCCATGACCAGTCTATGGCGCTACGCCGACTATCTGCAGGCCCAGGGACAGGAGGCGACCCAGCCGCTGCTCTACTTCTGGCAGAAGAGTCTGCTGCCGGTAACCCTGGCCGGGCTCGTACTGCTCGCCGCGTCTTTCGTGTTCGGCCCCTTGCGCAGCGTCGCCGCGGGCACGCGAATCTTCTATGGCGTGATCGTCGGGTTGACCTTCAAGTATCTGCAGGACCTGCTGGCACCGGCATCGGTACTGTTCGGCTTCTCGCCCTCGCTGGCGGTGGTGGTGCCGACCGCAGCCTGTTACCTGTTGGGTTTCTGGCTGCTGCGCCGTACCGGCTGAGAATCTGTCTACGATCTGCTGCGCGTCGGCCAAACATTGTTGAAAACACTTTCGGAATGCTCATTTAACCCCATGTAAACTCGTGCGCGAGCCCGGTCCTTTCTTCAAGTGTTGTCGCCTCGTTTGGCTCTAGCTCGCTAGATCGTAAAAAAGATTCCCACAGACATCGTTAGCAGGATGGATCACAGGACGCCGCGACCCGAAAGGGCGCGGCGTCTTCGTATCTGGGGAGCACGAGTTGGACGCCATGGGTCACTCACGATCGCCGATCGACGGCAGGCCATCTTCAGGTTTCTTTAAGACACGAGCGCTTAGTATTGGCGAGATGATTATGATTACGGGTTGAAATTGCCTATGCGAATCATTTACATTTGCTATCTCGTTAACAATGAGGCCTGCCCGTGTACGTCTGTCTCTGTGTAGGGGTCACCGACCGCGATATCGAAAATGCCGTTTCGGACGGCGCCAGAAGCTGGCGCGAGATCCGCGAGACGACCGGCTGTGCCGGTCAGTGCGGCAAGTGTGCCTGCACGGGCAAGAGCGTCATGCGCGAGGCGATCAGTCAGGAAATGGCGATGGATATGGATCTCGCCTACGCGGTTTGAGTCCGTTTCGCTCTCCCGAATTTCTCTCGACGTCAGCGGCTTCTCCTTGATTCTGCAGCGATTCACCCGTGGCCTACATGTTGTAGCCCATGTCTCGCGGACGTTGTTCGCTAGCGCGAGTCGTTATCAGCCGCGTTTCCATCTGCCAACCGCTTGCAGATGCGATCTTGTCGTAACCCACTGTAATAGTTGTAATTTCTTTTCCTTCTGGGCGATACTGCCGCTACCGGATCGACGCCGCCAATTGTGGTAGCGTGATTCACACGGGAGTGCGTGGCCTAAGCGTGCCTCCCCATCGCCAGATACTGGTTACTCGATGCAATGAGGAGAACACGACAATGAAAGGCGACGCCAAGGTCATTTCCTATCTCAACACCGTGCTCGGCAACGAGCTGGTCGCGATCAACCAGTATTTCCTGCACAGCAAGATGTACAAGGACTGGGGCTTCAGCGTGCTGGCCAAGTGGGAGTACGAAGAGTCCATCGAAGAGATGCAGCACGCCGACAGGCTGATCGAACGCATCCTGTTCCTGGAAGGCATTCCCAACCTGCAGGACCTGGGCAAGCTCAACATCGGCGAGAACTGCCAGGAGATGCTGCAGAGCGATCTCAAGATCGAGCACAAGGCCCGCGCCGACCTGCAGGAAGCGATTCCCTACTGTGAGTCCGTCCGTGACTACGTCAGCCGCGATCTGTTCATCAAGATCCTCGACGACGAAGAAGAGCACATCGACAAGCTCGAAGCGGAGCTGGGCCTGATCGACAAGGTCGGCATCCAGAACTATCTGCAGAAGCACATGTTCACGACAGAAAAAGAGTAATCCTCTAGATTCCATCTAGCGGTCGGCGACTGCGCAACCGCTCTTGCCGTCAATGAAAAGCCCCGATATCGGGGCTTTCAATTATCCGCGGCTACATTTTGAATTCTTGAAGTCTCGCAGTCTTGACGCCTCGAATTCGTGATCGTATTGAAGTCCCTAACTTAGCCCAGATCGTTCTTGAGCAGCAGTTCGACCGCATCAATGCGCGCCTTCAGCGTTTCGTCATCGGCGGCCAGCACGGTGATATGGCCGATCTTGCGGCCGGGGCGGGGCGCCTTGCCGTAGTCGTGCCAGCGCGTTCCGGGCAGCGCGAGCACGGCATCGCGTTCCGGGAAGGCACCAATCACGTTGAGCATCGCGCACGGTGCCAGACGCTCGGTCTCGCCCAGCGGCAGCCCGGCGATCGCCCGCACGTGATTCTCGAACTGGCTGGTCACCGCGCCCTCGATGCTCCAGTGGCCGGAGTTATGAACCCGTGGAGCGATCTCGTTGGCGAGCAGGCCGGCGGCGGTGACGAAGAATTCGAACGCCATCACCCCGACGTAGTCGAGCTCGTTCATCACCCGGCTGGCGTAATCTTCCGCCTGCGCCTGCAGCGGGTGAGACACCTGCGGCACCGAGCAGTGCAGAATGCCCTGGCGATGCTCGTTGCGCACCACCGGCCAATGGCGGATTTCTCCGTCACGGCTGCGCACGGCAATCACCGAGATTTCGTGGTCGAAGTCGATGAAGCCTTCGAGAATCAGCGGCACGCTGCCCAGTTCCTCGAACGTGCCAGCGACGTCCTCGGGCTCGCGCAGCACTTTCTGGCCCTTGCCGTCATAGCCCATGGTGCGCGTCTTGATCACCACCGGCAGGCCGATTTCGCTCACCGCGGTATCGATATCCGTCTGGCTGTCGATTCTGGCGATCGGCGGCACGTCGATATCCAGCGAGCGGAACAGCGACTTCTCGACCCAGCGGTCCCGGGCCGTGGCGAGCGCCTGCGCCGGCGGATAAGCCGGGCGCTGTTGGGCCAGGCGTTCGACCGCTTCGGTCGGCACGTTCTCGAATTCGAAGGTGATCGCGTCGCAGGTCGCGGTCAGCGTGTTCAGCGCCTCCGGATCCTGCCAGTCGGCCTGCAGGTGCTGGCCGTGAGCGGCGGCACATGGCTCGCTGCCCGGATCGAGGAAGGTGAAGCGCAGGTCCAGCGGTGCGCCTGCCTGGGCGAGCATGCGGCCGAGCTGGCCGCCACCGACGATTCCGATTCGCATGGTCACTCCTGGTCTTCGGGTCGAGGATCGGGGTTGTCGAGCACCTTGCGCGTCTGTTCGGCGCGGTAGGCTTCCAGCGCGTCACGGATACGCTCGTCGTGATTGGCCAGCATGGCGGCGGCGAGCAGCGCGGCGTTGATCGCCCCGGCGCGGCCGATCGCCAGCGTCGCGGTGGGGATGCCGGCCGGCATCTGGACGATGGAAAGCAGCGAGTCGACGCCGGAAAGCGTGCTCGACTTGACCGGCACGCCGAGCACCGGCAGTCGCGTCTTGGCGGCGCACATGCCCGGCAGATGGGCGGCGCCGCCGGCACCGGCGATGATCACTTCCAGCCCACGGTCGGCAGCGGTCTCGGCGTACTCGAACAGCAGGTCCGGCGTGCGGTGAGCGGAGACCACCTTGGTTTCATGCTCGATACCCAGCTTTTCGAGGGTCTCGACGGTATGGCAGAGAGTCGACCAGTCCGACTTAGAGCCCATGATCACGCCGACGCGTACGCTCATGCTTCCTCCCGTGGGAAATGATTCGCCGACCGCTGTCCTACAGTGACGGGCCGTCGCTTGGAAAGCGGCGCATTATACCCGTCCTGCCGGCAATCAGACAGCCACGAGGCGCAGTGCTGATCACGCTGGCGAATTAGCGAAACGCCTTCTCCAGCGCGAATCTCGCCACCGGCTCGTCGCTGACGCTGACCTGTTCGCAGAACATGGCGAGCGGGCGCACCCACAGGCCGTAGTCGCCGTAGAGCGCGCGGTAGATCACCAGCCACTCTTCGGTCTCGCTATGCTGAGCCACGTCCAGGACTTCGTAGAGCTGGCCCTTGTAGTGGCGATAGATGCCCGGCACGGGCCTGTGGTGTTCACTCATGACGGAGTCTCCAGGGTCTCGGCTGATCTCTCGGACGCCATCTTCTGCGTCGGTGTTTCCATGCCCTCGGCGGCGCGTTTGGCTCTCTCGGCCAGCCGGGTCAGCACACGACCGGCGGCGACGAAGCCGAAAGTGCCGGTGACCACGCTGACCGCACCGAAGCCGGCGGCGCAGTCGAGCCGCGTAGCCTGGCCCGGGGCCGGTTTCTGCAGACAGACTTCGCCGTCTTCACCGGGATAGACCAGCTGCTCGTCCGAATAGACGCATTCGATGCCGAAGCGGCGTTTGGGGTTGCGCGAGAAGCCGAAATCGCGACGTAGTTTCGAGCGCACCTTGGCCAGCAGCGGGTCATGTTCGGTGCGAGTGAGATCGGCCACGCGCACGCGGGTCGGATCGCTCTGACCGCCGGCACCGCCGGTCACCGTGATCGGCAACTTGCGCCGGTTGCAGTAGTGGATCAGCGCGGCCTTGGCGCCGACATGGTCGATGGCGTCGATCACGTGGTCGGCGTCGGCCGGAATCCGCTCGGCCAGATTGGTCGGGGTGATGAAAGCGGCGTCGGTATTAATCTCGATGCCCGGCCAGATCGCGCGGCAGCGCTCGGCGAGCACCTCGACCTTGGGCTTGCCGATCTGACCGTCCAGCGCATGGAGCTGACGGTTGACGTTGGAGACGCAGACTTCGTCCAGATCGATCAGGGTCAGCTTGCCGATGCCGGAACGCGCCAGCGCCTCGGCGCTCCAGCTACCCACGCCGCCCACGCCGATCACCACCACGTGCGCCCGGCGAAAGGCGTTGGCAGCGCGGGTGCCGTAGAGGCGTCGAATGCCACCGAAGCGGAAGTCGTAGTCGTCGTTGTCTCGAGTCTCGGTCAATTCGGTCATGGGCTCTCGATCATAAAGGGATGTCGATCGGTTCGGCATGCTCGGTGGCGCTGGCGCCATCTTCCCACCGGGCACCGTTCAGCGTCAGATGCGCCTGCCAGCCGAACCGCGTGAGCAGGGCGGTAAAATGATCGTCGGGGGCCGCTTCCAGCGTCAGCGTGCGGTCCTCGAACGGGTGTCGAAATTGCAAGAAAACCGCTGCAAGCAGCAGGTGCGGGCAGTCCAGATGATCGCGAAAGTAGCGGTTGTGAACGCCCTTGCCATGCTTGGCATCATTGATGATCGGGTGCCCACAGTGGGCCAGATGACGCCGAATCTGATGGCGCCGGCCCGTCTCCGGACGCGCTTCCATCAGCGAGTAGCGCGACTGCGGATAGCGATCGACTGCCACCGGGATCTCCACCGTCGTCAGGCGCCGGAAATGGGTCAGCGCCGGATGCGCTGGCATCTCCGCCTTGGGGCGAACGCCGTCTTCCTCGCGCAGGGCAGCATCGACACTGACCGCCTCCGGGCCCCAGCCGCGAACCACCGCCAGATAGCGCTTGGTCATCTGCTGCTCGGTGAACGCCCGGCTCATCGCCGCCGCCGCTTCGCTGTCCAACGCGAACAGCAAAACGCCGCCGGTAGGGCGGTCCAGCCGATGAACCGGATAGACGTGCTGGCCGATTTGATCGCGCAGCGTCTGCATCACGAAGCGGGTTTCGCCACGGGCCAGCGCCGTACGATGCACCAGCATGCCGGGCGGCTTGGCCACGGCGATCAGGCGTGCGTCGCGGTAGATCACCGGCAGCGGCCCAAGGCGCTCGGTTGGGATAAGCGGCGCGGTCATGGCACTGGCCTGGGTGAACTAACAGGGCGCTATTGTCGCGGCTGGCGCGGGCTATCTCAAGGGCTGGCTCAAGGGCTTGGCTCAAGGGCTTGGCTCGAGTGCCGCCCGGCACCTCGCATGCTAGCCTCGATGATAACGAATGCGTGAACCCTCAGGATGAGCCTGCCGCCATGAACGACGTCACGAACGACGCCACGAATGACGATAACGACGCCCGCCATCTGGTCGTGCTGACCGGTGCCGGTATCAGTGCCGAAAGCGGCCTCAAGACCTTCCGCGATGGCGATGGTCTTTGGGAGAGCCATCGCGTCGAGGATGTCGCCACGCCGGAAGCCTGGGCGCGCGACCCGGCAAGCGTGCTGCGCTTCTACGACGAGCGCCGCGAACAGACCCGCCGGGCCCAGCCGAACGCCGCGCATCGGGCGCTGGCCGAACTCGAGGCCTCGGGCTTTCGAGTCAGCGTGATCACGCAGAACATCGATGACCTGCACGAGCGCGCCGGCTCGCGACACGTCCTGCACCTGCACGGTGAGATTCTGCTGGCGCGTTCCTCGGCCGATGCCAATCTACGTTATCCGGTGGACCAGACCTCGCCGAATGGGGCCATCGCGATCGGCGATCTGTGCGACAAGGGCAGCCAGCTGCGCCCAGACGTGGTCTGGTTCGGCGAAGCCGTGCCACGCTACGCCGAGGCCTGCGATATCGTCGCCGAAGCCGATGCCTTGCTGGTCGTCGGCACCTCGTTGGCGGTGATGCCGGCCGCGTTGCTGCTAGAGCAGGCACCGTTCGAGGCGCCATGCTGGCTGGTCGATCCCCATGCAAGAGAACTGGCGCCGCCGGGTGTCAGCCCCATTGCCGAACCGGCCAGCCAGGGCGTGCCGGCGCTCGTCGCACGTTGGCGAAAACAGGATCGTTTCGCTGACTGATTCCTTGACTGACTTTCTAGGCAGATGCTGTAGACCGTCTTCCAGACTGACAGACGTGTTCCGCACGCTTCCTGCCTTTTGCCTATTTAGTCGCGGCACGCTCTGCGGCAAAATGGCGCGCCCGGTCGATGTCGGATTCGCTCTCGCATCGACCCCAACAGAGCCGCTCGAGCGGCCCCGACTTGCCCGTTGGCAGGTCAATCATCGCTAGGACACATCATCATGTTTGAACGCATCAACCGGTTGTTCCCGGTCTGGGCCGTCTTGCTGGCCGTCATCGCGGCTTTCGAGCCGCAACTTTTCGTCGGGCTGAAGGCGGATATCACGACCCTGCTGGTGGTGATCATGTTCGCCATGGGCCTGACGCTGACCCGCGAAGACTTCGCGCGGGTGATCAAGTCGCCCAAGCCGATCGCCGTCGGCGTCGTGCTGCAGTTTCTGATCATGCCCGTCGCCGCGCTGCTGGTGTCCCGCGTGCTGCAGTTGAGCCCGGAGCTGACCACCGGGATGATCCTGGTCGGTGCCACCGCGGGCGGCACCTCTTCCAACGTGATGACCTGGCTTGCCGGCGGCCACGTGGCGCTCTCCGTGTCGATGACCATGGTTTCCACCGTCATTTCGGTCGTCGCCACGCCGTTCATTACCTGGCTGCTGGTCGGCCAGAGCATCGACGTGCCGGTTCTCGGCATGCTGTTGAGCATCGCCAAGCTGGTCATCGCGCCGATCGCGCTGGGTGTCATCGTGCATCACCTGCTGGGCGCGCGTATCCGCAAGATCGAATCGGCGCTGGCCACGCTCGCCATGGCTGCCATCGTGCTGATCATTGCCATCGTGGTTGCGCTCAATGCGGGCAATCTGGCCACGCTGGGACCGATCGTCGCGATCGCGGTGATTGCCCATAACAGTATCGGGCTTGCCGCCGGTTACTGGCTGAGCCGCGCGCTGGGCTTCGATATTCGCACCGCCCGCACCATCGCTTTCGAAGTCGGTCTGCAGAATTCCGGCCTCGCGGTCTCGCTCGCCAACCAGTTCTTCACGGCCGGTGCCGCGCTGCCGGGCGCGCTGTTCTCCGTATGGCACAACGTCTCCGGTTCGCTGCTGGCGGGCTACTGGAAACAGCGTGGTGTTCGATCCGAGGGTAAGGCAGCGAAAACGAGCGAGAGCGTCAGCCGCTGAGATCGATACGAATGTTGTCTTAATTCCAACGCTGGGGAAGCGGGGCGAAGTGCTAGAATGCGCGCCCCGCTTTTTTGTGCGCGAGACAGCCGAACCATGCGTGATGATGCCGAACTGACGACCGAAGCCCGGTCACTGAGCGAGACCGAGTTTCCGAGTCCTGAGGCCAGGCGCGACTCGGCTGTCGGAGACACGACCCCGCCGCGCCGCGAATTCAAGGCGCGGGGTAGCTTCGTCGAACGCTGCGACGGCTGCCGCCTGCCAGTGCTCAATTGTCTTTGCCCGTACCGCGTGACCGCCACTAGCGATGCCCAGGTATGGCTGCTGACGCACTCCTACGAACACAACAAGCCCACCAACACCGGGCGGTTGATCGCCGACGTGCTGCCGCAGACCCAGACCTTTACCTGGTATCGCACCGCGCCGGAGGCACGCCTGCTCGAGCTGCTGGCGGATCGCCGCTACGTACCGTTCGTGGTGTTCCCCGATGACCAGCCGGACTACCAGCACCGCGTGGTCGACGAGCGTGCGGTGATCGGCGCCAAGCAGGATGGCTTCATTCCCGTTTTCATCCTGATCGACGGCACCTGGCGCCAGGCGCGGCGCATCTTCCGCAAGAGCCCGTATCTGGATGGCCTGCCGGTATTGCCGCTGCATACTGACCGCTTGACCCGCTATCGGTTGCGCAAGCCGGCATCGGCTGCGCATCTCTGTACCGCCGAGGTCGCCGCCGAACTGCTGCGCAAGGCGGGTGACGTCAACGCCGCCAACGTGCTCGACGACTATTTCGACGCCTTCAACGAGAGCTACGCCGAGAGCCGCTTCTATCGCAAGATCGAGAAACCTAGTGCCGCCATGCAGCGCCTGCTCGACCGACGCGCCATGGGTACGACTGACTCCTGAGCTTGTTTCTCGTCTGTTCCGTCATCCTGACTTTTATCGTTCCCCCATTTTTCCCCCTATCTGACTGCCGCCTCGACGCGGCAGAGGGGGTGCGCTGTCCGCTCCAAGCGGTGCTGAACGATCGCAGTGATTGATAAAATGTTATGATATAACGTATTGTATGGGCGGCGAGCTAGCCATTACGTGGATCAGAGAGGGGAATCAATTCATGAAGTTAGTATCAGCGCATAACGCGGGTGCCGTGTTGATCGGCTTGCTGACGATGGGCAGCTATCAGGCCGTATTCGCCGCGGATCACGATCACGACCATAGCCATGAACACGCGCATAGCCACGACCACAGCCATGCACATGGCCACGATCACGACGATGATATCCACGCGGGTTATTTCGACGATGGCCAGGTCAAGGATCGTCAGCTTTCTGACTGGGAAGGGGATTGGCAGTCCGTCTATCCTTATCTGGAGGATGGCACCCTCGATGACGTCTTTGCTCACAAGGCCGAGCACGGTGACAAGAGCGCCGACGAGTACAAGACCTATTATGAGAAAGGCTATCGGACCGACGTGAATCGTATCGTCATCGACGGCGACAAAGTCACCTTTTTTGATGGCGGCGAAGCGCACACCGGCGAGTACGCCTACGACGGCTACGAGATACTGACCTACGAAGCCGGCAATCGTGGCGTGCGTTATATCTTCGAGCGGGAAGGCGGCGATCAAGACGCCCCGCAATATTTCCAGTTCAGCGATCACGTCATCGCGCCCACCGATGCGGACCACTACCATATCTATATGGGTGATGACCGCGAAGCGCTGCTCCAGGAAGTCGTCAACTGGCCGACCTACTATCCCTCCGATCTGAGCGGTGAAGAGGTCGCCGAAGAAATGATGGCGCACTGATAAGTCACGGCAGGCCTTCGAGGCACTCGCATCGGAGGCCCCTGTAATGTTATTGTCTGCGCCGTGCGCCCGAGTGGCTCAACTGGATAGAGCAACGGCCTTCGAAGCCGTGGGTTGCAGGTTCGAGTCCTGCCTCGGGCGCCATTTCGATTGATCTCGAATGATCCCGCCTCATCAAACCGCGCATCACCACTGACCTTGCCTGCTGTTCGGCTCATCAATACCCATTCTGAATTACGATCTTCAAAGCTCACGCCACTAGTTTCTCCACCATCAAAATGATCGAGTGGATC
This sequence comes from Salinicola halimionae, assembly GCF_003206065.1. Taxonomy (GTDB): domain Bacteria; phylum Pseudomonadota; class Gammaproteobacteria; order Pseudomonadales; family Halomonadaceae; genus Salinicola; species Salinicola halimionae. Next base: position 782,192 of record NZ_PZJQ01000005.1, read on the forward strand.
ACTTTGATATGGATCTCCTGGATGCGGTCGGCGTAGCCGAAGTGAGGAACCCGGATTTCCACGTCGGCGAGCCCCGCCAATTTGCCGCCATCCTTGCCGGTCAGCAGTATGACGTTCATGTTCTGGGCTCTAGCGGCTTCGACGGCCTTGATGATGGTCTCGGAGTTACCCGAGGTCGAAAGACCGAACAGCACGTCTCCGTGCCTGCCCACGGCTTCGACATAGCGGGAAAATACGTGTTCGTAGCCGAAGTCATTGGCGACGCAGGAAAGGTGACTTGGGTCCGAGATCGCGATGGCCGGCAGGCCGCGGCGGTCCTCCCGAAAGCGTCCGGTCAATTCTTCGGCGAAGTGCATCGCATCACAGTGTGAGCCGCCATTGCCGCAGGCGAGTACCTTTCCACCAGCCTTGAAGCGTGCCGCCAATAATTCAGCTGCCTGAGAAATGGCCTCCAGCTGGGTTTCATCTTGCCTGAAGCGAGACAGCACGTCCGCTGCTTCGCTCAACTGATCTCTTGCGATGTCTTTCAATTCCAATGGGTTTTCCTTTACGACGTTGTGGCGCGCTATGGTTGTCATGGCTTTCTGACTGCAATCTTACTCTCGAGTATCGTATTGCCGCGATAGAGCCAAGCTCGTGCCTGCCTTGAGGTGCTTAACTAAACCGCTAAGCCGAGGTAGGCAGCTAATACAAACGGTGGATGCTTATGACTCAAGAGCAGCGGGAGATGTTCACAAGTTATCTGACAACTCTCAGCGAGCGCGCGCGGAGTGATGTCTCGCAGGTAGCAGTGGAACATTTTTGCGACAACGAGGCGGATGCTAACGACTGTGCCGCCTTAATCAATGATGGCATCAAACGTGCAACCTGCGCGCTGATGCAATCCTATCGAGCTGAAGGCTCACCACTACCCACGCCAGGCGCTTTAACGCTTGTTCTCGATTGGTCTCAGGCTCCGGTATGCATCGTCAGAACAACAGGCGTCGAGGTTTCGGCATTTGATCAGGTTCCGGAGACGTTCGCTTATCTTGAGGGAGAAGGGGACAGGACCTACAAATCTTGGAGAGAGGCGCATGTTCTCTTCTTTGAGCGAGAGGCGCAGCGACTAGGCTTGAGGTTTTCCAACGATACTTCCTTGGTAATGGAGCACTTCGAAAAAGTCTTTCCCTGAAGTTTGGTTCGCAACGGATACTCATGGCCGATCAGACTGTCGCGGCCAGACGTCCAGCTTAATCGATGGCGCTGATCGCACCGTGCCCTTCATGCGCTCTGTCTCTCGACGAAATGCCTGCGCTGGTTAATGTAGAGAGCCGTCATTATGATGAATGTGGAAGTCTTTCAGCCAAGCGAAGAGCACCAATCGGCGTTCCTGTCTGCTGTTCAGCGTAGCGAGTCCGTTTTGGGGCATTGGGTTTCTCCGCCAGACACACCGGAGAAATACGCGGATCATTTGCGCCGGTACTCAGCGGAGTCGCACTACAGCTATTTTGCCAAGGCAGGGGACGGCACGCTGGTTGGGTGTATCAATCTGAATGAGATCGTTCGGGGTGCGCTCCAGTCGGCGTATCTCGGCTACTACGCCTTCAGCCCGAACCAGGGCAAAGGGATGATGAAGGAAGCATTGAGTGCCGTGATTTCCCACGCCTTTGGCGAACACGAGCTTCACCGGTTGGAGGCCAACATTCAGCCAGGTAACGTGCGTTCGGCTGGCCTGGTCAAGTCCCTGGGCTTTCGGTTGGAGGGGTATTCGCCTCGGTACCTGAAAATTGATGGTGAGTGGAGAGATCATGAGCGCTATGCGATCACGTCGGAGGATTGGGCTGTCGAGGCAGCCGCCGCCCGCGACCGGTCAAAAGGCACCTGAGCTCAGCCGTTGCATGTCTGCTTCGCACCAAACTTTTTCCGTGTCCACTAGCCCTTATCCGGGACAGACAGGCGCCAGATGTTTAAACGATAACTAGCTCTCTTATGGCGAGCGGGGACGTTAGACCCACTGATCATTTTCAGCGGTTAGCTCTCCATCTTCATCGCCGGTGTTTTTTACGCCCTTGGGTTCTATCAGCATCAAGCGAACCTCCCGTGCGGCGTACGGTTTGTGCTCAATACCCTTTGGCACGACGTATAGATCGCCGGAGTGCAATGTGACCGCGCCATCACGGAAATCAATACGCAACTCGCCCTCCAGTACATAAAACGCTTCATCAGTGTCGGCGTGACTGTGCCAGATAAAATCGCCTTCGATCCGCGACACCTTGAACTGGTAGTCATTCATTTCGGCGATGACATGTGGCGACCACAGGTCGACGACTAAATCGCTTTTTCGAAAGGGGCTGACGGCTTGGGAGGGGCGCTGTTCGATCATGGGGAAGCTCCGGTCTGTTGGAGCGAACCACGTTAATACCGAGCAGGGTGTGGGTCTTGAACGATCCTGCAGAAGGGTCGATCAGTCTTGCTTCAGTAGCGAACGCCAGCGCGATGGGGTGACGCCAAAAGCACCACCGAAGGCACGAGTCATGTGGCTTTGATCGGCGAAACCCACCGAGACTGCGACATCCGTCAGACGGGCACCGGCTGCGATCTGCCGACGAGCAAGATCCAGTCGGCGTAGCGTGAGGTAGCGATAGGGACTGGTGCCGAACAGCGCTCGGAAATCGCGGGAGAGCGTCCAGCGTTCCTGGCCGGCTATCCCTTCCAGTTCTTGCAGGGTCACGCTGTCACAGCGGTGCGCGTCAAGATAGTCCCGCACCCGGCTTGCCGCGTGGTAATCCAGTGTCTGCCGTTGACGAGAAGGGCGGCCATCGCTGTTGGCCTCCAGTGCATGGGCGAGATCGGCGAGGCCGTCGTCCTCTTCCAGGGGGTCGAGTGGAGCATCTAGCGTGCGCAACAGCGACTGCACTGCGCTGGTCAGGCCAGGATCGGTCGATAGACCTCCATCGAGATAGGGGAGCGCCTTGCCGCCGAGCACTGACTGAATGAGCGATGGTGCTACATAGAGGATGCGGTAGTGAAAACCGCGTTCGTCTCCGGCGTGGCCATCGTGAACTTCGTCTGGGTGGAGCACGATGACCGTGCCGGGCAGGCTGTGCCGGTGACTTCTGCGATAGTGAAAGCTTTGTACACCGCCCAGGGTGATACCGATTGCGAAGGTATCGTGGCGGTGCATGCCGTAAGCGTGGCCCTGAAAACGCGCTTCCAAACGCTCGATACGAAGCGAGGGCGCGACGATACACCAATCTCCAGCGGAACCTGCCATAACCTGTTTCCGGGTGACAACACTTAGCGCTGAAGCATAACGCTTCCATGGAGAGTGCGTTAGAGATCTGGTGACCTCGCTAACGCCAGCCTCGTTGTCACCCCGCAGCGCACAGCGCACACTTCGATTACCTAACGGATTGCGCGAGCCCACCTCCCGCATGGATGCGTTGCGAATTTCGAGATGATCGCGATCATCGCTTGCGCTTACCTTGTGGCTGCCTTAGTCAACGGGGCGACGGGCTTGAGATTTTCGACATTCGCGCTGCCCATTCTCGCACGTGGCCTGAAATCCACTATACCGCTGATCATCATTCCCGTGCTGATCAGCAATGCCATTGTGATGATATAGGCGGGGCATGGGTTCGGATCATTACGCTCTGAGCTTTCGCTCGTCGACTGGGCTCAACCGACGGTTTTACTACCGGCTTCACTGATGGTCCATGATAGCCTTAGAGCCTTGGCTTGAAGCATTCAGTCGGCGAATCTCGAGCAAACCTGAGGCAGGGGTAGGAAAATGGATCTGACGTTTCTGCTGGTATTTTTGCCAGCTTGTTTCGCCATAAACATGGCGTTCGGCCCCAACAATTTGCTGGCGACGACCAACGCCGCTCGCATTGGGCCGGTTCGCACCATCATCGCCTCGTTCGGGCGGATCGCCGCTTTCATCCCCATGATCGCGATTGCGGGTATCGGAATGGGCACGCTGTTGACCACCTCGATGTGGTTTTTCATCGTCGTGAAATGGGCAGGAGCGGCCTATCTGGCATGGCTCGGGATCAAGCTTCTGATGAGCAAGCCGCAGTCGGTGATCGTCGAGGGGGTAGCGCCTCAGTCGATGAGGTCGCTAATGCGTCAGGAATTCCTGGTTGCCGCCGGTAACCCCAAGGCGATTTTGGTCTTCACCGCCTTTTTGCCGCAGTTTGTAATACCCGAACACTACGCCTTGAGCTTCACCCTGGTGGGCGCATTGTTCCTGATCATGGAAATGTTCGCGATCGCGATCGCGATCTACGCCGTGCTGGGTAGCAAGATCGGCCGATATCTGCGCAACGGCAAAGCAATGCAATGGTTCAACCGCGCCAGCGGCGCCCTGATGGTCGTCTTTAGCATCGGCATGTTGGCGATGAGGCGCCCGGGGGTTTAAATCGCACGTTTCCGAGCGTCGCTCTCTCGATTCTTGACGAATGAATGGGTTTTGCCTGAAGACGTTCGGGGCGTTCGCTATTCCGAATTATCGCCAACTGCTAACACGCGAAAGGGCAGAGCAAACTTCCGTGTGAACTCTACCTTGAGCATGGACACGCCGTGAATCTCGAGACGATTCTGATCATCGCCTGTGCCTACCTCGTGGCCGCCTTTGTCAAAGGGGCGACCGGACTGGGGTTCTCGACATCCGCGCTACCCATCCTCGCGCTTGGGCTGGGACTGAAGTTCGCGATGCCGCTTGTGATCATTCCCTCGCTGGTCAGCAACGCCATCGTGATGAAGCAGGCAGGGCATTTCGGCGAAACGATGCGGCGCTTCTGGCCGATGTTTCTTGCCACCATTCCCGGCCTGCTGATCGGCCTCGCCGTGCTGGGTCTGATCGATAGCCTGGTCGCCGGCGCGATATTGGGCTTGGTGCTGATCGGTTACGGCGCCTTCACGCTGTTTCGACCTGGCCAGCCGATGCCGGAGAGCCTGGGCCGTAAGCTCGCACCGGTTTCCGGCTTTCTCACCGGTCTGGTGAATGGCATGACTGGATCGCAAGTCATGCCGGTACTGCCGTTCCTGCTCGCGCTCCGGCTAGATCCCAAGCGGTTTATCCAGGCGATCAATATCTCCTTCAGCCTCTCGAGCCTGATCATGGCCGTGGGCCTGGCGAAGCTGGGGCTCATGACAGTCGAATCGATCTGGATCTCGCTGCTGGGGCTGATACCCGTCTACGTCGGCACCAAGATCGGCGGCATCGTGCGTCAGCGGATGGATGCCGACACCTTCCGCAAAGTGGTGTTGGTGATGCTGATCATCTTCGGTGTGGTGCTGGTCAGCAAGACCGCACTGGCATAGGGCGGATAGCGCCATTCGGGGCGGCTCTAAGTTCTGGATGGGGCTTGGCCACCGGTTCCTAGTCAACTCCCCTTGGCGAGCGAAGGGGCCGCTCCAATTGGGTCGATACGGCGCGCGATATCACTGCGGTGTTTCTACGATCTCAAGAGTCAGCTCCACGCCAAGACGATCCAACATGCGGCGAAAATCACTGACGGAATAACGCTCGTCTTCCGTCACTATCGTTCGAATCCTGCCGCTTCCCTCTGTCCCGTCGCCTAGGCTTGCGACAACGCTTTCGGCTGGGTCCAGAAAGAGACACTGAGGGCGTGCGCGTTCAAAAAACGGCTTGAGCCAGGGTAGGTGAGTGCTCGAGAGCGTCAGTGCATCGAGGTCGGGCTTTCGTTCAAAGAGGGAGGTCATAAAGTCGTCGACTTTCTTTTGCGTACCCGGCGGATCGAACAGAAACTCGCCGCTCTCGACCAATTCGACCATGCTCGAAGCATTGATCAGTTCGACACTGGTCCCATCGAGATCGTGACCCGCCACGAACTCTCGCAGCATTTTGCTTTCTACGAGTGACCGGACACCCATGATCCCTATTGCATGGTTGGTCGAGGCTGCCAGCGCTGCTGTCAGCGGGGGGAATACGCCAAAGACGGGAAGCCGAGTCATTGGCCTTACATCTTTCAGCACGGTGATCGACGGGGCGTTTGACGCCACAACGATTGCTGAAGGGTCGAATGTCTCCAGAAAGCCCAGTGTCCGCCTCATGACTTGTGCCAGCTCCTCCGGCGCTTTGCTGCCGTAGGGGAAACTGGCGCGATCCGCGAAATAAATCACGTCCTGACGGGGCAGCCGCCGCTGTATCTCGGCCACGATGGCGTAACTGCCGATGCCGGCATCGAAGACGGCAATGGGGCGGTGAAGGGTCTGTGATTCCATGAGGCGCGATCCTTATCTGTGTGAAGCAGCCAGCGCGCCACCCGCTGCCATGAACAGCCCGCCAGTAGTGCGATTGAACAGGCGGACTCGGCGGGATGTACCGAACCATCGGCTCACCGTTGAGCCCACCGAGGCATATGTGGTCATGGTTACCAGATCGACTACCAGCCACGTAAGCGCGAGGATCGCGAACTGCGACCACTGCGGCTGGCTTAGGTCTATGAAGTTGGGAAAGAGCGCGCCAAAGAACAGCAGATCCTTGGGATTGCTGATCCCTATCGTAAATCCTTTGCTGAATAGCTTCCGTGTAGGGCGAGCGCTAGTCGTCACGGCGTCGGCATCCGGTACGCTTTCAGTCGCCATCGGCTCGGAAGGTGCGCGCCAAGCCTGAACGCCGAGATAAACCAAATACGCGGCGCCGAACGCCTTCAATACGATAAAAGCGGCTTCGGATGTCGCGAGGATCGCCCCCAGTCCCATCGATGACAGAGCCATCAAAGCGAGCGAGGCCAGTGCGCCGCCCATCACCGTCGCCAGTGCCCGCCGACGGCCATGGCGCAGTCCATGATGCATGCAAAGTAAGGCTACCGGTCCGGGGAACAGAATCAGTGCGGTAATGACGCCGAGATAGGTGATCCAGACGGCGGGATCCATTGTGTTCTCGTCCTTACGTGGGCTTGGTGGCGGTGAATGACACACGGCGCGAAACATGCGACCGGCTTGAGCATACCGCAGCTTGAAGGAACTCGAGCCCGCCGACTCTGACAGGCTGGCCTAAACGCCTGGGCGCATTTTATGGGTGAACGCTGCCCTATCCAGCGACATTGCCCCCTGTGGCCACCAGCCAGCCTTAACTTCGCCGCAACCTGCCGGCGCGCTGTCGACTCCCCGCCCCGCCTGCGCGCTAAATGGGTCGGTTTTGATGCAGCGTTGCAGAGGGCGCTGGGCCGCGCCAGTATTGGGGCGGCGGGGCGATTCAAGAAGCTGGAAAACGATGCAAAATGATGCGTTTTGCAGCTTACTCGACGAAAGATGGTGGGATACAAAATAGATAAGTGAAACAGTGTGTGGCAGGTTGATACAAAAAGTGTTCTTAAGACAGCCTGAGAGAGCACAAGTGAGACTAGCGGGAAGCGGTATTCGATTTTTCCTGCTCCTATACATCGAAGTTGCACCGATATTGGGGCTTCTATAGTCGCATGCCTGGACACGGACACGGACACGGACACGGACACGGACACGGACACGGACACGGACACGGACACGGACCTGTGCATAAATTTGGTTAGCAATCGCATGCACGTACCGTGATTACATTATAGTTTGCGGGGATGGACTAATGGTCAGGACGATTTCCATTTGCAACCGTAAAAGCTTTCATCCTACCAAGGTGTATCCAGTTTGCTTGGATCCCACCAAGACTGCTACATACATTTATGGCCTTAATTGAGTAGGAAAGTCTGCCATTGGTGAGGTTGTCGATGGGATCAGTCGTGGCGATCCGAAGTTCGACCATTGCGGAGTTGAAACTACTGATGGGGCGAGATGCCGCTATCTAGTTTACAACCAAAGCTTTGTTGATCGTTTGATTGGTCCGCCTATGGAGGGAATCTTTACTGTCGGCGAGGTTGATACAACTCGACAGCAGCGAATTGATGAAGTTATTGCTCAGGCTGGCAAGCTGGATGCAAAGATCGTAACTGATGATGCACGAGTAAATGAGGCTGGTCAGAACGTCGATAAAGAACTAAAACGTGCAAAACAGAAAATTTGGAAAGCGTATGAATTGGTTGTCTTAAATGTTTCGCTTGTGCCAATTCCATGCTAGCGACACGGGGATAGAGGTGGTATGTTGTTTGATCATACGATGGAATGACCATGGATGTTTAATGCCTGCTAACTGAAGATGAGGCTTTTGTGAATTCATACTGTCGCCATAAAGCTCACCATTTTTTTGAAATTTATCAAAATCGTAGTTTTGATCAAGATGATATTGCTCTTTTTACTGTTTTGACACGCGATTATTCGGAGCAAGGTAGTATTTTACGAGAGTTAGGAGATTTCTTAGCCCACCCTGATGAAAAGGACCGAGGCCTTGTCTTAAAAAACGTTAAACAAGCGGCTTCTCACTTTGAGAATAATTGTCTAGCCTATTTTCATGATGAAGCGTTTGAGCCGCCACTCTTCAAAGGGCTTGGTACGCTTGACGAACTCAGTAACGAGCTCAAAAGAATTTTTATTGCTTCAGGGGTGTGGGTGGAAGACATCGAAATCGACGGTGTGCATTTTAGAGACTTTGTTTTTGGTATTATTTTTTTACTTAGTTCTTTTAGGGTTAAGCTGGGCGACCGTCTGTTTAACATGAGTGTCGAGTATGCGCACGGTTTAACCCTTTATATATCCTATGAAAGTCTAAATTTTCCAAGGCGACACATTAGGCTGCCGGTGATGTTTCTAGGTAATGTGTGGATTGAGAATATCTCTCCTTTTGGCGGCTCAAAGTCGATTCTTAAGGATCATATTGCTCGCAGGTTTGAAGAAGGGTTTTTAGGAGCTGTTCATTATGACGACGATCCAAATGGAGAACTGTTGAGTGCTGCGCGCTTTGAACGAGGAAAAATATGGCCTTTGCCGAGTTAATGGAAAATCCCCAGTCATCCATTTCAGTCGCTTGGGTGGCGATCTATGAGCGGCGCTGATATAAAATAAGGTCAGCGTTTCGAGCTATTTAATGTTTTGGCGTTAAAAGAGTGGGCTGTTGGCTTTGAATGCTATGTGGTGGGTGGTCGCTGGTTCACGCCAATCGGTTCGGTCGCAGCTCGCATGGCTAGCGATGAATTTCAATTTTTACCTAATTGGCAATTTTTTATTTGACGCTTACTAACTATAGAGGAATGGGTGGTATATGGAAAAGCTACATTGCGCCACAATTGGAGAGCTCAAAGAAACTTTAAAACGATATGGACCAGGCATCCTCTATCGAGGACAAACTAAGAATTACCCGGATTCTAATGGGGCCCCTTCATTGCTAAGCTCGTTTCAGCGCCAGGGGTGTGTGCCTGACCTGATGATTAAATGGTCCTATTATGCCAAGAAGGCTTTGCAGCATTTAGTGCGTGGCTGAGAAGAAAATGAGGATACAGCCACCAATCAAGCAATTTTACAACACTATGGGTTTCGCTCTTTTTTCCTCGATGCTTCTGGTGATCCCCGCGTTGCCGCTTGGTTCGCCAATAATCGATTTAAGTCAAAGTACGCGTTCACTTTGGTGGAAGACTGTTTTGAAGATCCGGTTTGGCTGCGCACCCTCAATGCATGGTTTGAACCAATCGAGGATACAGGCCACCTCTATCTAATAAGTAAGAAGTCTCTTCGTCAGTCCGGTGCTCAGGCGGTTCACTTATCAGAAATCGCCACAAGCCAAGGAACACCCAGGTATGTGCGCCAAGATGGATATATGGTTGGTCCATTAAATCAGAATGGTTTAAGTAGCAACTGCATCCTTTGTCATATTACAGCTCCGGCAGAAGTTCTCCGCAGCTTCGCGGGCAAGTGCAACGTTAGCTGGCTCTTCCCCGAGCCTTCGGATGATCCCGTTTATCGCGAGTTACTAGCGATGCCATGGGATAAGATTCGATATAGCTCGGACGAAGGCCTCGAAGCATTCCAACGGTCGCTAGAGCTTCCAGAGTATTCTTGTCACCTTCAGAAGCACATGCCGGCTCGCAGCGCAATGTATAGGCCATTCTGGACCAGGGACCTTCTCTCTCCATCCGCTTGCAAAGGTGAGGCTGTCACATGCATCGTGCAACTTCTTTGCGGTAGCTCCCTATATCATGGAACTAGTGCGCCTAGCTTTATCCTCCCAGAGATAAATACGCTCCTTAAGGAGTACGACGAAATATCCATAGAGCTGGATGGACTTGTCTACCATGGGATGGCCCCACTATATGCGAAGGGAGTGGGAATTTTGAAGATGTCTAGAGATACCGTCTGTGTTTTTGAGTATGGCATCCATCATCCAGGGCTGCGCATCAAGGAGATTGGGCGCTTCCCTGGGCTGCACTACCGAATCAACAACGGTGGTGAATGGGAGCGTATTACCCACGAGGATGACTGCGCATGCGGATCGGATCACGTAGAGAACTTCTGTCTACTCGGCCGTGTGGAAATTTCGCTGAAGGACGGCTGGTTGAATTATGTCGAACCCGGCCTATACGTTCAGCAGGGTATTGAACGCACTTCTGATCCACGAGCGACTTGGGGGGAGCCTTACTAGCCTACAAGTAGCACTATTTTTAGCCCATGATGATTCCAATACGGAGCAAGGCGTAGGCATCCGATCCTATCTCATGGTATATGAAATGGTATATATAACGGCGACCGCGTGGAACTATCCTTTTAAATCAGATGCATGCATTATTTTTCTAGTCCTGCCTCGTCTATAAGCCAACCTTCCACGGAATCGGCGGCGGCATGATTCTTTCACCATCGAACCCCGGCACTTCGCCGAAGCGCTCGCTGCTCTCTTCCCACGCTTGCTGTGCCTCGGCGATTTCCCCCTTGCTGTGGCCGACGAAGTTCCACCAGATAAAGATGTCTTCGTTCAGCGGTTCGCCGCCGAGCAGCAGAACGCGTGTGCCGCTTTCCATCTCTAACGTGATCTCGTCGAGCCCGCTGCCGAGGTAGGCCATTTCGTCTGCTTCGAAGCTGTCTCGCTCGAGGGTCAGGTGGCCTTCCAGCACGAGAACGCCATATTCGAAGTCTGAACGTACCGGGAACTGGCAACGGGCTGCATCGATGCTGACGATATCGAGCCCGACCAGCGGTGAGAACGCCAGTGTGGGTGCCTGGTGGCCGCTGAAGTCGCCGATCAACAGGGTGATGTCGACTTCCTGTTTGGTCCAGCGCGGCAAGTCGGGGTAGTGGTCGAAGCGTGGCTGGGTATGGCGTTCGGCGTGGGGCAGGGCGATCCACAGTTGCGCAGCGTGTAGTTGGCCGGATTCGGGCACCGACTCTTCGGTATGGGCGATCCCACGGCCCGCGGTCATCAGGTTGAGTTCGCCGGGGCGGATCTTCTGTGCGCTACCCAGGCTGTCACGATGCATGACTTCGCCGGCCAGCATCCAGGTGAAAGTCTGCAGGCCGATGTGCGGGTGAGGGCCGACATGCATGCCGCCTGCGTCGCTGGTGAAGGTGGCGGGGCCTGCGTGGTCGAGAAAACACCAGGCGCCGATCAGCCGGCGGCCTCTTTGAGGCAGGACGCGGTTGACCGGAATTCCGCCGACATCCGCCGTGCGGGCGGTGAGATGCTGGATCAGCCGGTGGCCGTCCTCGACGGGGCACTCACGGGAATCGTAGAGACGAGAATGATGCTCTGTGTTGCTCATGTGCGTCCTCCTGAGCGAGACGAGGGCTGCCGCACCGAGCGAATCGGTGGCGGCAGCGGTAATGCGCTTGTCGTTTAGCTTTTCAGTGTCGCGTCGCGGCTTTGAATCAGGTTCGAGTAGTGCGGCAGGTGTCGGGTGAGAATACCGCCAAAACCTTCGATGTCGTTACGCCAATCACGATGCAGCTCGCCTGCGACCGAGAACCAGTTCATCAACTGGACACCGGCCTGAGACATACGACTCCACGCCGCATCGCGCACGGTCGTATTGAAGGTGCCCGAAGCGTCGGTGACCACGAAGACTTCGTAGCCCGCTTCACGCGCGGCCAGCGCCGGGAAGGCCACGCAGACATCGGTCACCACGCCGGCGATCAGCAGCTGCTTCTTGCCGGTGTTCTTGATTGCCTGCACGAACTCTTCGTTATCCCAGGCGTTGATCTGGCCGGGGCGGGCGATGTAGGGCGCATCGGGGAATTTCTCTTTCAACTCCGGAACGATCGGGCCGTTGGGGCCGTCCTCGAAGCTGGTGGTGAGAATCGTCGGCAAATTGAAGAACTCGGCGATGTCGGCGAGTGCCATCACGTTGTTCTTGAATTCGTCGGGGCCGAAGTCGCGGACCAGCGATAGCAGGCCGGCTTGATGATCGATCATCAGTACGGCGACGTCGTTCTTGTCGAGTCTCTGGTAGGAATAGGCCATCACGTATCTCCTTCTCTTTAGGGAAAGGGCGGAACACCAGGCTCGGTATTCCGCTGGGCATCAGGCGATACTGGAACGGTCTGGAGCGTCCCCGGCATCGCCCGAATTCTTTACGACGCCGTGTCGACTTGTTCGGCTTGAAACTGCCCGGCCTGGAACTGGCGCATCGATTCTTCGATCTCTTCGCTAGAGTTCATGACGAACGGCCCGTACCCCACGACAGGTTCGTTGATCGGCTCACCGGTCAGCACGAGCAGCTTGGCCGCGTTGTTGGCTTCGTCGTTGGCCTCGATTACGATCTCGCGGCCTGCTCGCTCGAACAGGGCAAGCTCGGCATCCCGTGCGACTTTGGTGCCGTTGAGCTGCACGGTGCCGTTCAGAACGACGATCATCGTGGTGTGGCCTTCCGGCACACTGAGCGTGGTCGAGCCGCCCTGATTCAGACGCAGATCCCAGACGTTGATCGGGCTGAAGGTCTGTGCCGGGCCGTTCGCGCCGGCGTATTCCCCGGCGATCACCGCGAGGTGGCCGGCATCGTCGGCCAGCGCGACACGCGGTATTTCCGAAGCCTTGAGCGACTGATAACCGGGGGGCGCCGATTTGTTCGCGGCCGCCAGATTGACCCACAGCTGGACGACTTCGAAACGCCCGCCGCGCTCGGTGAACGCCGGGGAGTGAAACTCTTCATGGACGATGCCGTTGCCGGCGGTCATCCACTGAACGTCACCCGGGCTGATGATGCCGCCGTTGCCGGTGGAATCTTTATGCTCGACTTCGCCTTCGTAGACGATGGTCACGGTCTCGAAGCCGCGATGCGGATGCGCGCCGACACCGCGTGGCTTGATCGCCGGGGTAAAATCTTTCGGCCCGGCGTAGTCGAGCATCAGAAACGGTGTGACGTGATGCGCGCCCATGCGGTCATAAGTGAATAGGGAGCGCACGGGGAAGCCGTTGCCGACCCAGTGGGCTCGAGGCGCGGAGTAGATACCCGTGATGTTTTTCATTTTGCCCTCCCGCCGATCGCTCGGCTTTGGTTGATGGAGAGAGCTTATAGGTAGGACGAAATGTCGATAAGATGGCGATAACTCAACGCAGCGTCTTATGTATAGAACGATCTAATTGAGTGACGATCTTGTTCAGGGAGAGGGGACATGCAGGATCTCAACGACCTCTACTACTTCGTTCAGGTGGTCGAGCATGGTGGGTTCGCGCCGGCGGGCCGGGCGATCGGGGTGCCGAAGTCCAAGCTGAGCCGGCGAGTGGCTGAACTCGAAACCCGTATCGGCGTGCGCTTGATTCATCGCGGCACGCGTAGTCTCGCCATTACCGATCTGGGGCGTGCCTATTACGATCACTGCGCGGCCATGGTGGTGGAGGCCGAGGCAGCACAGGAGACGATCGACCGTTCGATTGCCGAGCCGCAGGGCCTGGTGCGCTTGAGCTGCCCGCCAGGGTTGCTGTGCTTTATCGTTGGAGATCTACTTACCCAGTTCATGGCGATGCATCCGCAGGTTCGAATCGAACTGGAGGCGAGTGGTCGACGTGTCGATGTGGTGCGTGAGGGGTTCGATCTGGCCATTCGAGTGAGATTCCCCCCGATCGAGGACAGCGATCTCAGCCAGCGCTTGCTGTCGCGCAGCCCGCAGCGTTTGATGGCGTCACCGGCGCTGTTCGAGCGTTTCTCCCGGCCGAGCGTGCCGGGGGATCTGTACGATTGGCCGTCGCTCGATTGGGAGCGGCCGGGCGCGGGTCATACCTGGTGTCTTGATGGCCCGGATGGTGTGAGTACGCGTATCGATCATCGGCCGCGGCTGGTTACCGATGATCTGGTGACGTTGCGACGCGCAGCGCTGGCGGGGCTCGGGATCGTGCAGCTGCCGATGCTGGTGGCCGGGCCGGATATCGCCAAGGGTCGGCTCGTCGATGTGCTGCCGGACTGGGCGCCACGCGACGGCGTGGTGCAGGCGGTCTTCCCCTCGAGACGCGGTTTGCTGCCGGCTGTACGCTCGCTGATCGATTTTCTGGCCGACAACTTCGGGCAGGAGGATTTCATGACGGATGTCGGCCCGGCGCATCAAGAGTGACGGTAAGTGGGCTAAGTGAGAATGAGAAACGAGAGGTGAACGCATGCACGACGCCATCACGATCAGTCTCACCGTCGATTGCCCCTGGCAGTCCGTCTATGAAGCCTTTTGGCGGCCGGAGGCTTTTCCTCTGTGGGCTTCCGGGCTCAGCCAATCCCGACTCAGCCGGCAGGGCGAACGCTGGTTGGCGCAAGGCCCGGAGGGCTCGGTCGTCATCCGCTTTACGCCGCATAACCCTTACGGCGTCATGGATCATTGGGTCGAGCTGGAAGACGGGCAGGTGGTCTATGTGCCGCTGCGCATTGTCGCCAACGGCGATGGGGCAGAAGTCCAGCTGACGCTCTTTCATCTTCCCCTGATGGATGAAGCAGCGGATGAAGCGACATTTCAGCGCGATGCCGATTGGGTCCGCCGTGATCTGGCGGCGCTCAAGGTGCTGGCCGAAACGACGATATCGATCCGTGCCGGTTGATGAACTCGGTCACCGATTGGGCGATGGCGTCCGGTTGGTCCTCGGGTGAGAAATGGCCGCAGTTCTCCAGAACGGTGAGTTCCGATCCCGGAATGTCCGCATTCAGGCGGTGGGCGTAATCCACGCTCTGCCAGGCATCGTCCGCACCCCAGATCAGCTTGACCGGCAGGTTGCCCAGCTCGGGCAACCGTTCAGCCACTTCCATCGTATGCTTCGGGTCGTAGTGGCGTATCTGATGCTGGAACAGGCTGGGCTGGCCGATCGGGCCGCTGATGAAGCAAAGATAGGTCTCGAGTGCGGAAGCTTCCAGCGCGCTCTGGTGATGAACGGCGGTCAGTAGCCACTCGCGAAAGTGGGCGCGGTGTTCGTCATCGGGGGCCTTAATCAGCCTTTCCAACCCTGCAGCCATCTGTTGGCGGGTGCGCGGCGAGGGGTAGCTGTCGTAACTCACCACGTCGATGAGCGTGAGCGAGCGCACTCGGTGGGGCTGGAAAATGCCGAACCGTTGGGCGATGCCGCCGCCGAAGTCATGCGAGACGATATGCGCTGTCTCCAGCCCCCAGTAATCCATCAGCTTTTCCAGCACCGGGACCTGAGCGGAAATCGAGGTGTCGACCGAAGGATCCCAGGGGCGCTCGGAGTGACCGTAACCCAGCAGATCGAAGAGATGAACGCGGTAGCCGGCCTCGACCAGCCGGGGCATGACATGGCGCCAGATGAGAGAAGAGGAGGGCGTGCCATGCAGCAGCACGATGGGGTCGCCCTGGCCGTAGGTGCCGTGAGCGATACGTTTGCCGTCGATCAGTACGTTGTCGATCGCGATGGGTTCCATGTTCCAGCTCCGCCTTGAGGTGTCTCGATGAGCTTGCGAGACTTGGCGGCATGACTCAAATGAGTTATTTCACGATGATGATCGATATCTGTCATGCCGATCCCGGCGCGATTCGCGCACGGCTCGATCTCTGGGAGTGACGCAAGTGAGTGCAAGACTGGAAATGGGGGCGTTGCAGGCACTGCAGGCCGTTGTCGATCAGGGCGGCATCACGCGGGGCGCCCATTCTCTGGCGCTGACGCAGTCGGCCGTCTCGCACAAGATTCGGCGGCTCGAGACGGCGCTGGGTTGCGAGCTGTTGGCGAGGCGCGCCGGAGCCCCATTGTTGACCCCCGAGGGCGAAAAACTGCTGCGTTACGCACGCCGCATTCTGGAGCTGCATGACGAGGCGATACTCAGCCTGGGGACGGAACCATTGAGCGGACGAATCCGGCTCGGTGTCACCGAGGATACGACCAGCGGCGGTCTGTCACGCATTCTGGGAAGATTCGCCCGGCGTCATCCGGAGGTTTCGGTGCAGACGCGCGTGAGTCAGAGCCTGACCATCGAGGGTCAGCTCGACCGGGGCGAGATTGATGTCGGCTTTCTACAACTGTTCGAGCATCGTCAACGAGCTTCGGACGTGGTCATCGCTCGGGAATCGCTGCATTGGGTAAAATCGCCGGACCTTTCGCTCGATACGGGTCGGCCGTTACCGCTCGTCGCGTTCGATGATGACTGCTTCTACCGCCAGTGGGCGATGGAGGTCGGGCAGTCGCAATCTCCGGGGTTAACCACTGTCATGACCTGCGGGAGCATCGCTGGTGTCGTGTCGGCAGTGCTTTACGGGTTAGGCGTGACACTCTTGAACAGCCGGCACATCACGCCCGAGATGGAGATCATGAAGGCCCCGTTTCCTGCGCCGCCGCCGATCGTTTACGTCATCCGAACCGGGCGCAAGAGTCACTCCGGTGCGGTTCTTGGGTTGGTCGAGGCGATTTCTGGAGAGACTGATTCCGTCTGAGAAAGAGAGGTGGCGGGGGGGTGTCGCCGGGGTCAGCGCTAGCGCGGGAGAGGCTTACACTCGTGTCAGTCGCACCTTGCAGTCGAACGATAGTAGGGTGCAGGCTGCGAAGTGATGAAAGAGAGGCTATGATCTCTCTGTGGGGAAAATCTGTGGGGAAAATCCGGTCTGTCGATCGAGATGGAAAGTTTTTAGCTTTCTGATGAGCAACGGGGTTGACTAGCCGTCGATGAGAGAGCAAACTGGCTGCCTAGTTGGTTAGCAAGTCGCATATTGTCAGTTGCACTCGAATCATTCGGTAGCCTGGTTATATCCCCTTGTTTTACCCACTATATCGGGTAGCACCCGGCAATCGTAATTAAGCGTTAAGCGCATTAAAGGAATTCGTAACATGGCAACTGGCACAGTTAAGTGGTTCAACGACACTAAAGGCTTTGGCTTCATTTCTCCGGCAGACGGTGGCGACGACCTGTTCGCACACTTCTCCGAGATCCAAGCTGACGGCTTCAAGTCTCTGCAGGACGGTCAAGAAGTTTCTTTTGACGTCACTCAGGGCAAAAAAGGTCTCCAGGCTGCGAACATCAAGCCTATCTGAGCCTTTCGGTAGACTCGTCGCTTTAAGCGATAGAGCTTCCAGCACCAAGGCCCGCTAACGCGGGCCTTGGTGTTTTTGTGTGTCTTACACGTAATCAATGCGAGAAGACCATGGTTGGCGAGGCGTCATTGGCCCTCCGGTATGTCTTTCAGCCTGGATTATCGATGAATCTAAGCTGCGATTGTCGAAACCTTCAGATCACGGCGCCAATGCCGGCGAGCGTAACTCGCTGCAACTGTGGTATATGTCGGCGCTACCAGGCGCTGTGGGGTTACTACCACCCTGATGACGTCGATGTGGTCATCGGTATTTCCGGTAGCACCCTATACCAACGTGGGGATCGAGAGATTGAGTTCGTGCGTTGTAGTGAATGTGGGTGCGTGACGCATTACCAGACGTTGCCAAATGATCCGGATCCATTACTGGCTGTTAATTTCTGCATGGCGGAGAAGCCAATCGATGATGTTCCGATTCGCTATGCGGACAATGCAAGCAGCTAAGCCAAACGAAGGATTCGTGTAGATAAAACCTTGCAGGTAAGGTCTACCCGGCTGGAAGTGGCAGATACCATGACCAGCTCGCCAGCCGACGATCGGCCGGCGAGCTGGGAGCGTTGATTAGCTGCGACGTGCAGCGATGCTGCCAAAACGGCGCTTGAACTGCGCGGCGCGACCTTCGGTGCCGACCTCTCGTTGCTTCCCGGTGTAAAACGGGTGCGATGCGGAGGAGATGTCGAGATGAACGAGGGGATAGGTGTTGCCGTCTTCCCACTCGATCGTTTCATCCGAGGTCATGGTCGAGCCAATCTTGAAGTACTCATTGACGCTGGTGTCGTGGAAGATGATCTGACGATAGTCGGGGTGGATGCCTTCTTTCATGGGAGCCTCCTGTGCAGTGGTTTTGTTATGTTATTACAATTTTGAGGGTCTGGACAATCTTTTGTCCCAAGCCCGCCTGACACGAAAGCCCGATATGGTACGCCGCTGCTACTCCCGAAATCATGCGGGGAGGGCGGCGATCCGCTATCATCGCCGTTCTTCCTGACAGACGTTGACTCGCCATGCACAACCTCTATATCCCCGTTGTCGCCATATTGGTGGCATTCGCCATCATCTTTGGCGGGCAGGCCATTTCGGATAGCCATGTCGATGACGACATCAAGTCGCTGATCTCGGCTGGTCTCGATACCGACGACGAGATCGAGTTGACGGCGATAAAAGAGGTACAGAAGGGGTACGGCGTTTGCGGCGACTACAAGACGACCGCCCAGCGCGAGAAAGCTTTGCCTTTCTACTATAGCAAGGTCAACGAGCGCGTCGTCCTGGACACGGATTCCCGGTCATACAAACGTCATTGCGAATAACGGCTCTCGGCCATCAAGGCCGAAACCTTCCTCGCCCTGGCGGGGTATCTCGCTCCCGCGCTAGATCTGTTGGAAGCGGTCGATACGCTCGCGGATCGAGTTCTCGGGCCCGATCAGATCTTGCAGGTCCCGCTCGGTCAGGCCGATATCGCGATGTCCGTGAACGATCGAAGTGTAATTCTCGCCTTCCCGGATCGCTTCCTCGACCAATAGCGAAAGCTCCTTGCGATCATCAAGAGAGGTCGGGTCGAAGCTCTGTCGCGATCGCTTGAGCTGATTGGCTTGTTCTCTGCGACAGCGTTGCAACAGGCTCTCAGTGATGAACGATGTGCTTTTCATATAACCGTGCTCCCGGCGGCGAAGTTCACTCTGAGATTAGAACCGATTCAAAGCATTCCACCATTGGCTTTTTGTTGTAGATCGGCATTTGCTTGTGAAACGCGGTCGACGGACGCATTTGCGATCTACGACCAAGGTCGGTAGGGTCTCGCCCTTCATGCCCAAAGAACCGATCTGATATGACCTCCGACAACAACATGTCGTCCACTCAGCGTGGCCGATTTGGCGATCCCGTGGTTCTGGTACTGACCATCGGTTTCATCGTCGCGTTCGTGCTGCTTTCAGCGATCTCCCCGGATGGCGTGACCGATGCCATCGGCGCCGGCTTTACCTGGACAGCCGCAACGTTCGGCAGTTTTTTCCAGTTGCTACTGCTATTGACGTTCTTCATCGCGCTCGGTGTCGCGATCACGCCCGCCGGTCGCGCTCGCATCGGCGGCAGGGATCGCCCCGAGATGAGCACGTTCAAATGGATCTCGATCATCCTGTGTACGCTGCTGGCAGGCGGCGGCGTATTCTTCGCCGCCGGCGAGCCTGTCTACCATTTCGTGGTCACGCCGCCGGCCTTCGATACCGAACCCGATACCGCGGCTGCGGTCCCGGCTGCCCTGGCGCAGTCGTTCATGCATTGGGGCTTTCTGGCCTGGGCCGTGCTCGGCACGCTGCCGGCCATCGTGCTGGCGCATCAGCACTATCATCGTGGGCTGCCGCTTCAGCCGCGCACGCTGCTGGCGCCGATGATTGGCGAGCGTCGTGTCCGTGGTGTGCTGGGCAGCGTGGTCGATGCGGTCTGTGTCATCGCGCTGGTGGCAGGTACGGTCGGGCCGATCGGCTTTCTCGCCACCCAGGTCAGCTTCGGCTTTCATGAGCTCTTCGGCCTGGTGGACGATTACGGCACGCAATTGATCATCATGGCGATTCTGGGCGCCATCTATGTGACCTCGGCGATGACGGGGATCGATCGAGGCATTCAGATTCTCAGTCGTTTCAACGTGATTCTGGCGATGGCCATCGCGGCGGTGATTCTGGTGTTCGGTCCGACGCAATTTCTCGTCGATGCCTGGTTCCAGGGTTTCGGTACTTATCTGGGGTCGTTCTTCGAAATGGCTTCGATGACCGCACAGACCGCCCCGGCCTGGTGGATGAAGTGGTGGACGGTGTTTTTCTTCGCCTGGTTCATCGGCTACGCGCCGTTGATGGCAATCTTCGTGGCGCGGATCTCCAAAGGCCGCAGCATTCGCGAAATGATTGTTGCCGTCGCGATTCTTGCGCCGCTGGCGACCACCGCGTGGTTCACGCTGCTCGGGGGTTCAGGGATCTTCTACCAGCTTCATGGCCTCATCGACCTCACCGAACCGTTGCAGAACTTTCGTTTCGACGTCGCCACGCTGACGGTAGCGCAGGCGTTGCCGGGCGGTGTCTTCATGGCGTTGGCGATTCTGCTGCTGACCACGATCTTCGTGGCGACCACGGGAGATTCGATGAGCTATGCCATTTCCGTGGTGTGCGCCGGTCATGATGAGCCCAAGCCCGCGCTGCGCGCTTTCTGGGGCGTGGCGATGGCATTGATGGCGGCGATATTGCTGAAGATGGGCGCCGGTCAGATCAGCGTGCTCCAGCAGTTCATCGTGATCTCGGCGATTCCGGTGTCGCTGGTGCTGCTGCCGACCCTCTGGCACGGGCCGAAGTCCGCCTACGCGATGGCGCGAGAGCAGGGCCTGCTAGGTGATATCCGGGAGACCGGACTCGCTGACTGACCCCATCGCCAATTCATGAGTGCAACGCCTCCGGTAGCTGTTCATCGGGGGCGTTTTGGGTTGGAGGCGAGATTATGGGTGCGGAGACGTTGGAAAAGCGAGGTTGGAGAAAAGGGGGGGCGGATGCGTTTGCGATCTACGACTAAGGTCGGTAGTGTGGCGCGCTTCATGCCTAAAGAACCCTCCCTCTGATATGACCTCCGACACCAACGTGCCATCGACGCAGGGTGGCCGTTTTGGCGATCCCGTCGTACTTGTCTTGACCATCGGTTTCATCCTGATCTTTCTGGCGGGGTCGGCGATCGCGCCCGATACCGTCGCGCAGTGGATCGATATCGGCTTTACCTGGTCCGCCAGGACCTTCGGCGGTCTGTTCCAGCTGCTGATGCTGCTGACCTTTTTCATCGCCATCGGTGTAGCGGTATCGCCGGCCGGCAGGGCGAGAATCGGCTCGCAATCGCGACCCGACATGAGCACGTTCCGCTGGGTGTCGATCATCCTGTGTACGCTGTTGGCGGGCGGTGGCGTGTTCTTCGCCGCCGGCGAGCCGATCTATCATTTCGTGGTCACGCCGCCGGCTTTCGACTCGCAGCCGGGGAGTGCCGACGCCGTTCCGAATGCGTTGGCCCAGGCATTCTTTCACTGGGGCTTCACCGGCTGGGCGATTCTCGGCACCTTGCCGGTCGCGATCCTGTCGCATCAGCATTATCAGCGCGGTATGCCGCTTCAGCCGAGAACCTTGCTGGCGCCATTGATTGGTGACCGCCTGGTGCGTGGCCCCCTTGGCGGGGTGATCGATGCCATCTGTGCGATTGCCGTCACGGCAGGAACGGTGGGGCCGCTGGGTTTTCTGGCGACTCAGGTCAGTTTCGGCCTGCACGATCTGTTCGGGTTTCCGCGAGGCTATGACGTGCAGCTGGGCATTCTGGCCGCACTGGGGGCGATCTATGTAACGTCGGCGGTGACCGGCATCGATCGCGGCATTCAGGTGTTGAGCCGTTTGAACGTCATCCTGGCCATGGTCATTGGCGGCATCATCCTGCTCTTCGGCCCTACACAGTTTCTGGTCGACAGCTGGTTCCAGGGCTTCGGCACCTATCTGGGCCATTTCTTCGAGATGTCGACGATGACCACGGTGACGGCGTCGGCAAGCTGGATGAAGTGGTGGACGGTATTCTTTTTTGCCTGGTTCGTCGGCTTCGCGCCACCCATGGCAATCTTCGTCACGCGGATCTCCCGTGGCCGCACGGTGCGTGAAATGATCATCGCCACGGCGGTTCTTGCGCCCATCGTGACCACCGTCTGGTTCACGTTGCTGGGTGGTTCGGGCATCTTCTATCAGCTGAGCGGCGCGATCGATCTCGCCGAGCCGTTGAAGAACTTCCAGTTCGACATCGCCACATTGACCGTGGCGCAGGCACTGCCGGGCGGCACCTGGATGGCGCTGGCGATACTGGTGCTGACCACGGTGTTCGTGGCCACGACCGGAGATTCGATGAGTTACGCCGTGTCCGTGGTCTGTGCTGGCAACGATAATCCGGGATCGGCCCTGCGTGCCTTCTGGGGAATCGTCTTCGCCCTGATGGCAGCGATCCTGCTGGGGATGGGCGAGGGTCAGGTCAGCGTGCTGCAGCAGTTCGTGGTGATTCCCGCCGTACCGGTCGCGCTGGTATTGGTGCCGACCCTGTGGCTCGGGCCCAAGGCGGCCTATGCGATGGCGAAAGCGCAGGGCGTGCTGGGTGATACGCAAAAGGTTCAGCCCTCGCACTGACGTTTCGCTTTCAGCCCTGGAAAATCGACGCCCCCCGATGGATCATCCATCGGGGGGCGTTGCGGTTCTAGCCGCCGCCATGAAGCAGGCGGTTAGTGGTGACGGTCGGTCCCGTTCAGGCCGTGACCGTTTCCCCGATCGATTGCGTCTCGGTCAGGCGACGCTGACTGCCGTTGATCGGGATCTGTCGCGGACGCTGCTCTTCCGGTATCACGCGGAGCAGATCGACGATCAGCAGGCCATTTTCCAGCCGTGCCCCCTGAACCTCGATATTTTCGTCGAGTCGGAACGACAGCTTGAAGGCGCGCTGAGCGATGCCTTGGTGAAGGTACTGAACCTTGTCGGCGTCCTCACGTTCGCCCTTGCCGGCCGTGATGGTAAGCACTCGCTTTTCGACGTTGACATCGAGCTCCTGCTCGGCGAAGCCGGCCGTGGCCACGGCAATGCGATAGTCGTTCTCGCCATACTTTTCGACGTTGTACGGCGGGTAGCTGGGCACGTCGTTCTGTATCGCGGATTCGAACAGATCGTTGAGACGGTCGAAGCCCACGGAGCGACGGAACAGCGGAGAGAGTGACAGCGTGTTCATGGTAAGAAACCCCCTGATGACAGCGAAGCTTTGCTGACGCCCGGACCCATTCCGGAGCGTCGGATCGCAGACCCGCTTGGCGGCATCTGCCGTCGAGAACGAACGCATCGATGATGCCGTTCGCGATTGCTCAGTCTCGACGTTATGTTAAATAGGGCCGCCGAATTCTTTTTCAAGCGCGGAAGTCGAAGAATCGTGGAAAGTTTCGGTCGGTCCGAAACCGGCGTGGTTGCCGGTCTCGAGCGCTATAGAGTGACTTGGACAGGGGGTTCAAGCTTCCGCTGTCGACGGAAGGTCGTGCGATTAGCCGAATAGTTGGCCGGCGATGCGCAGCCCGGCGACCCAGGTCGCGATGGCGGAGCCCACGCTCGACAGCAGGAATACGAGCAGTGTGCGGGCGACGCGATTGCGCCACCAGCCCTGCCAATGGCTGACGTCGCTACGTAAGCGCGAGAAGTCGCCGACGGTGGGGCGGCGCAGATAGAGTTCGACGCCTGCCGTGACGAAGCCGACCCCGATCGTCGGGTTGAGCGAGGTCAGTGGGGCGCCGACGAAGGCGGCGATGATCGTCAGCGGATGGGCCAGGGCGATCAGCGCGCCGAGAGCGGAGAAGCTGCCGTTGATCAGCACCCATTCGCCCACCAGTGACCAGCCGAGTGAGGTATCGCGACTGAAACCGATGGCGAAGCCGGTCAGGACCAGCGCGACGATCACCCAAGGGATTACTTTCCACCAGCGCGAACGGGGAGCGGTCGCTTCCAGGTTGGCACGCTCCTGGATCACGGCATCGAGTTCGGGCGTCCGCTGGTTCAAGGTCTGGAGATGATCCGTCATGCCTTTGAGGTGCCCGGCACCAATTACGACCAGCACGCGCTTGGCGCTGCCGTCCGGCAGTTCCTCGACCAGCTTGAGCGCCATGTAGCGATCACGCTCGGTGATCAGCGGTTCGTAGAGGGTCTGAGACTGCTCGGCGAATTCGGCGAAGGTGGATTCGAGCACGTCGCCCTGCTTTAGCTTCTCGATATCTTCGCTGGAGACCTTCTGTCGCGACAGCACGCTACCCAGTAGGCCGGAAATCAGGCTGAAGCGCTTGTACCAAGGCACGTTCTGGTAGATGCGCTTGAGCGTGACGCCGATCTCGCGATCGATCAGATACAGCGGCAGGCCGGCGCGCTGGGTTTCCTTGACCGCGGCCCGCATTTCCGCTCCGGGCTCGATGCCCGATTGCTCTGCGACCCGTTGCTGAAAGGCGCCCAGCGCCAGACTGGCAGCGACCATGCCGGCCTTGCCCTGCTTGAGCACCTGAAACAGATCGAGCTTGGCCATGGCGTTGGGCTGGACCAGGCTCTGGTGGCGCGACGTGCAGAGCTCGATCGCGACGGCGTCGAAGTCGCCGGAACGAATCAGCTCGCTAACCTCGTCGGCGCTGGCCTGGGAAACGTGCGCGGTGCCCAGCAGCGTCAGATGATGATCGGCGAGATCGACGATCTCGCGAGGTCCGGCAGCGGTGTCAGACATCAAGGGGCGGTTCCAGGCTGAAGGAGGGTAAGACTTAACGGTAGTCGTCCATATTGCACGTCATGTTGCCAATTCCAAGCCATTGACCGCGAAAATCGATGAGGAACAGTGGCGGGCGGGGACGTAGTGGCGAGTGGATAGTAGTGTCGGCGAGAGAGGTCAAACCTCTCCCGTTTACCCCTCGGTGGTCTTTTCATCACCCGCGGATCGCTCTCACGAGCGCCCCTCGCTAGTCCGATCAATCGCGGCCGGCGAGATGCGCTTCGGCGTGAGGCGAGCGGCAGGCGGCGGCAGTGAACAGCACATCGGTGGAGGAGTTGAGCGCCGTTTCGGTGGCGTCCTGCAGCACGCTGATGACGAAGCCGATCGCCACGACCTGCATGGCGACGTCCGCCGAAATACCGAACAGGCTGGCCGCCATCGGGATCAGCAGCAGCGAGCCGCCGGCGACACCGGAAACCCCGCACGCTGCCAGAGCGGATACCACGCATAGCAATACTGCCGTGGAGAAATCGACGTTGATGCCCAGCGTATTGACGGCGGCCAGCGTCATCACCGTGATCGTCACCGCCGCGCCGGACATGTTGATCGTGGCACCCAGCGGAATCGAAACGGAATAGGTGTCGGTGTGCAGATCGAGCCGCTTGCACAGCTCCATGTTGACCGGAATGTTGGCCGCGCTGCTGCGGGTGAAAAACGCGGTAATGGCACTGCCGCGAAGACAGGCGAAAACCAGCGGATAGGGATTGCGCCGGGTGTAGAGGAAGACGATCAACGGGTTGGTCACCAGGGCCACGAACGCCATGCAGCCGAGCAGAACGACCAGCAGTCGGGCGTAATCGATCAGGGCGTCCATTCCGGTCGAGGCGAAGGTGTTGGCGACCAGGCCGAAGATGCCCAGCGGCGCGAGACGGATGATCCAGCGCACCAGCCCTGAGACGGCGTCGGACATATCGCCCAGCGCCCGGCGCGTGGTGTCGTTGGCACGGCGCAGCAGTAACCCGAGCCCGACGGCCCACGCCAGAATACCGATGAAGTTGGCTTCGGTCAGGGCGTGCACCGGGTTGTCGACTGCGCTCATGGCCAGGTTGCGCAGTATCTCGATGACACCGGTTGGCGGCGTGCCGTCGGCGCTAGGTGCGTCGAGGATCAGTGTCGTCGGGAACGCGAAGCTGGCGGTCACCGCGACCAGGGCGGCGACCAGCGTGCCGATCAGGTAAAGCATCAGCACGCCGCGAATCTGGGTCGGCTGGCCTCGTTGATGACCGGCGATCGCGGCCATGACCAGCACGAAAACCAGAATCGGGGCCACCGCCTTGAGCGCACCGATGAAGAGTTCGCCCAGAATGGCGACCGATGACGCTATCGAGGGCGCCAGCGAGGCCAGAATCAGCCCTAAGACGATGCCGATCAGGATCTGGGGGATGAGACCGATGCGAAACCGGGATGAAGAGGCGGTGCGGGATTCGGAACTGGCAGACATGACGCTCTCTTGAGATTGCCGGGTGGCGATGTGATGGCGATGCGACGACGAAGCGGCGCATTCTATCACTGCCATCTATCCCGTACCCGGAAGAAGACCTGTTCGGAGGTTAATCTTTAGTGTCATTCACCAAGTTTTTGGCCGACTGTCGATGGAAATTTCGTCCGACCGCGGCGAACCCAGCGCGAACCATCGTGCCACCGGCGATACGGCGGCGTTCGAAGTGCAACGGTGTCCTCTCAGCGGCGCCAAAAAGCCGGTGTGAACAGCACCAGAATGGTGAAGATCTCCAGTCGACCCAGCATCATCGCCAATACCAGGATCCATTTGGCGATGCTGGGAATGTCGCCGTAATCGGTGGAGACCTTGCCCAGACCCGGCCCGAGGTTATTGAGCGCCGAGCCGATCGCCGACCACGCCGTTACCTGGTCCAGCCCGGTGGCGAGCAGCGCCAGCAGCATCACCACGAACAGCATCATATAGACCGAGAAAAACCCCCATACAGCCTCGGCGACGCCTTCCGAGATGCGCATCTTGCCGACCTTGACGGCGAAGACGGCATTCGGATGGATCAGACGATGAATCTCGCGAATGCCCTGCTTGAGGATCAGCAGAATACGGATCACCTTCATGCCGCCCCCCGCCGAGCCGGAACAGGCGCCGACGAAGGCCGCCATGAACAGCATGATCGGTAGCACGCCTGGCCAGAGCGTGAAGTCGGCCACGCTGAAACCGGAGGTTGTCGCCACGGAGACCGCTTCGAACAGGCCGTGGCGAATGCCGGTGGCATCGTGATAGGTGCCGGTGGCGAACAGGGTGACGATGGTGATCGCGACCAGCAGCCCTAGAAAGGTCACGAAAAAGCGGAATTCCGGATCGCGGATGTACTGCAGCAGGCGCCGCTCGCGCCAGACCGCAAAGTGCAGGCCGAAGCTGACCGAAGAGACGATCATGAAAAATACGCAGATCATCTCGATCGTGGCGCTATCGAAATGCGAGATGCTGGCGTCGTAGGTGGAGAATCCGCCAACGGCCACGGTGGCGAAGCTGTGCCCGATGGCATCGAACCAGTTCATCCCCGCGCCCCAGTAGGCCAGCGCGCAGATCACGGTGAGGATCACGTAGATGTACCACAGTGCCTTGGCCGTCTCGGTAATTCTGGGGGTCAGCTTGGAATCCTTCAGTGGCCCGGGAATCTCCGTCCGGTAGAGCTGCATGCCGCCGATGCCGAGCGTCGGCAGAATCGCCACCGCCAGTACCACGATCCCCATGCCGCCCAGCCATTGCAGCTGCTGGCGGTAGAAGCGAATTGAAGCTGGCAGATGGTCGATGCCGCTGAGCACCGTGGCGCCGGTCGTGGTGAGCCCCGAGAACGATTCGAACACCGCATCGGTGAACGACATCGAGGGCGCCTCGGAGACCATGAACGGAATGGTCCCGAACAGCCCGAGCACGCTCCAGAACAGCACGGTGATGATGAAGCCGTCGCGGGTGCGCAGCTCGCGCTTGGCGCGGCGATTGGGCCAGTAGAGCAGGGCGCCGGTGACGATCGAGATCACCATGCCGGCGCCGAAGGCGTACCAGTTGCCGTCGTGAAAGATCCGGGCGATGACCATGGGCGGAACCATGGTCAAGCTGAACACCATCAGCAGCAGCCCGACGATTCGCAGAATCACCAGAAAACTCAAGAGGCGGTGCTCCCTGCCGAGCGAAACGGATGGGCGATCGTGAGAATGGAGGCGGTGGTCGCGGCGTCGAACATCAGAAGAAGGTCAAGCCGACCTGGAACAGCCTTTCGACGTCTCGGATCCGGCGCTTGTCGATAACGAACAGGATCAGGTGGTCGCCGGTCTCGATCATGACGTCGTCGTGGGCGATCAGCACTTCCTTGCCGCGCACGATGGCGCCGATGCTGGTGCCGCTGGGCAGGTCGACTTCACCGATGACGCGCCCGACCACGCGGGAGGAGCGCTTGTCGCCGTGGGCGATCGCCTCGATCGCCTCGGCGGCGCCACGGCGTAGCGAGTGCACGTTGACGATATCGCCACGGCGCACGTGGGTGAGCAGGCTGCCGATGGTGGTCTGCTGCGGTGAGATCGCGATATCGATCTCGCCGCCCTGCACCAGGTCCACGTAAGCGGCGTTGTTGATCAGGGTCAGCACTTTCTTGGCGCCGAGACGTTTGGCGAGCATCGACGACATGATGTTGACCTCGTCGTCATTGGTCAGCGCGCAGTAGATATCGCAGTCCTCGATGTTCTCTTCGAGCATTAGCCGCTTGCTGGTGGCACTGCCGTGCAGCACCACGGTACGGTCGAGCTTTTCGGAAAGCGCGCCGCAGCGGGTGAGGTCATGCTCGATGATCTTGACCTGATGCTTGTGCTCCAGAGTCTCGGCCAGGCGTTCGCCGATATTCCCGCCCCCGGCGATCAATACGCGGCGGAAGTCGCGGTCGACCTTGCGTAGTTCGCCCATCACGGTGCGGATATCGCGGCGCGCGGCGATGAAGAACACCTCGTCGTCGGCCTCGATCACGGTGTCGCCGGTGGGGATGATTGGCCGGTCGCGGCGGTAGATGGCCGCCACGCGGGTGTCGATGTTCGGCATGTGTCGGCGCAGAAACCCCAGCTCCTGACCCACCAGCGGGCCGCCGTAATAGGCCTTGACCGCCACCAGCTGGACCAGGCCGCCGGCGAAATCGAGAACCTGTAATGCACCGGGATACTCGATCAGGCGGCGAATATGGTCGGTCACGACCTGCTCGGGACTGATCAGGACGTCCACGGGAATGGCGTCGTTGGAGAACAGACTCTTGCGGGTCAGGTAGGCGGTCGAGCGGACGCGCCCGATCTTGGTCGGCGTGCGGAACAACGTGTGCGCGACCTGACAGGCGATCATGTTGATCTCGTCGGAGCTGGTCACCGCAATCAGCATGTCGGCATCTTCACCGCCGGCCTGGCGCAGAATATTGGGGTAGGACGCCGTACCGATGACCGTGCGGATATCGAGCCGGTTCTGCAGTTCGCGCAGCCGCTCTTCGTTGATATCGACGACGGTAATGTCGTTCTCTTCGTGGGCCAGGTGTTCGGCCAATGTGCCGCCGACCTGACCGGCACCCAGAATGATAATTTTCATGCCAAACCTTCACGGAAGCACGGCGGGCCGCCTGTCAGTTTACCGGCGCAGGAGCAGCGAGATCATACCGTCCGGCGCCGAAATCAGCGCGTAGCATAACGAGCCGACAGGCTGAATGACAGGACCGTGATCGACAACGCGTCGGCGGGACGAAACCGTCCCGCCAAGCGGCATGGCTCAATCCATCGTGATGCCGACCTTGATGGTGACCTGCCAGTGGGAAAGCTTGTTGTCCTCCAGGTGGCCGCGGGTTTCGATGACCTCGAACCAGCGCATGCCGTGCAGTGTTTTGCTGGCCTTCTGCAGGGCGTTCTGCACGGCATCCTCGATGCCGGTGGGTGAAGAACCGGTCAGTTCGATCTGCTTGTAGACGTGGTCGCTCATGTGATGCTCCTTGCGTGGGTGAACGTGGTTGATGAACGTGGTCGGTGAAAACGCGTGGGTGACAGAGCGCCTGCGTCCTGCGAGGCGCTGAGAACTCAGGTGTCGACGATGACGACACCCAGCTCCGAAAGTCGCTGACGCGTGATGTCATCGGTCTCGAAGGTGACCGGGCGCGTCAACGACCAGAGAAAGTGCGTGTTGAACCCCGCCGCCACGGCGTCCTCTGCGGTCCACCGCACGCAGACATCGCGAGCCAGGCCGCAGACATAGACGTCGGTGACGCGCCGGTCGCGCAGCCAGCCGGCGAGCCCGGTGGCGGGGCGATGGCCGTCGGGGCCATGATTGTTGCGAAAGGCACTGTAGGAGTCGATGCCGGGATCGGTGCCCTTGCGAATGATCGCGTCGCAGTACGACCAGTCGATGGCCGGGTGCAGCGCCGCCCCTTCGGTGCGCTGAATACAGTGATTGGGCCACAGGGTCTGGGGGTGGCCATAGAGCTCTAGCGACTCGAAGGGTTGATGCGGCGGGTGCTTGGAGGCAAACGACACATGTCCGGCCGGGTGCCAGTCCTGAGTTGCCACGACATGTCCGAAGGCGTGCTGGGCCAACAGCCATTCGAGTCCCAGAAGAATTTCGTCGCCCTCGGCACAAGCCAAGGCGCCGCCGGGCATGAAGTCCGGCTGAACGTCGACGATGATCAGGGCGCTATGTGGAGAGACGCCGCCGAGTGCCAGCCCGGCGGGCTGCGTCTCGGTGCGCTGCTTGGTATTGAGAACGTCCGTCTCGAGAACCTCGTTGTCAGGCACGGCCGACGCTTCCTGAGTGGCGAATTCCCTTTCAGTATCGAAGGCGGATGAGCATGTCGCAAGCGGGAGGCGGGGGACAGGGGTTCGGGGCAGCGAGCTACCCCGATGAGGAAGTCACGACGTCGCTCGATCCGGCGCGCTTGGCCGGGAGCGCTTGAATCAGGCTCGCTTGATCAGGCGGGCGTAGAAAAAGCCATCGTGGCCAGCTTGCGCCGGCATCAGTTGTTGCCCCTGGCCGGCGGGACGACCCCAGCTCAGATCGCTCGGGGTATCGGCGACGGCATCCGGTGTGCGGGCCAGAAAACGCTCGATCTGGGTCGCATTTTCCGCCGGCAGCACCGAACAGGTGGCATAAAGCAACGTGCCGCCCGGTGCGAGCTTGCTCCACAGCGTGTCGAGCAGGCGTGACTGCAGCGCGGCGAGCTCGGCCACGTCGCTGTGACGTCGCGCGAGCTTGATGTCGGGATGTCGGCGAATGACGCCGGTACCCGAGCAGGGCGCGTCGAGCAGAATCGCATCGAAGGGCTCGCCATTCCACCAGCTGTCGTCGGCACTCGCAGCGCTGGCATCCGCGGCATGCAGTGTGGCGTCCAGATGCAGGCGCTGCAGCGTCGTCGCGACGCGTTTGAGGCGAGTGGCGTCGACATCCAGTGCCGTGAGCTTGACGTCGAAGCGTTCCAGCAGGTGGGCCGTCTTGCCGCCGGGGGCACTGCAGGCATCGAGTACGCGCTTGTCGTTGCCATCCGTCAGCACCGCTGACAGCAGCTCGGCGCAGAGCTGAGCGGATTCATCCTGAACGCTGATGTCGCCCTCGGCGAAACCGGGGAGCTGAGAGACGTCGCAGGGGCTTTCCAGTTGGATGCCATCCTCGGCGATCGCGCAGGGCGATGCCGATAATCCGGCGGTCGCAAGATGCTGGAGATAGTCCTCGCGGGTGACGCGGCGGCGATTGACGCGAAGGGTCATCGGCCCCGGTTCGTTATTGGCCTCGCAGATCGCCCGCCAATCGTCCGGCCAGGCGTCGCGAAACTCCAGCAGCAGCCAGGCAGGATGCCACAGCGCCACCGGCGCTTCGCGGTCGACCTTGGCTTGCAGGGCTACCGATTCGCGTTGAAAGCGACGCAGACAGCCGTTGAGCACCTTCGTCGCCCACCCCTTGCCGAAGGCGCGAGCCGCACCGGCGGTTTCACTGACGGCGGCGTGGGGCGGCACGCGCATGTGCAAAATCTGATACAGGCCGATGAGCAGCAGCGCCTGAATGTCGGTGTCGCGCGCTTTCAGCGGCTCGCGCAGCAATTGGCTGGCGAGGGCTTCCAGGCGCGGGTGCGTGCGGCACACGCCGAAGCACAACGCCTTGACGAAGCCGCGATCGCGCTCCTTGATCACGCTGGAGGCCAGATCGGC
Source organism: Salinicola halimionae (assembly GCF_003206065.1). Lineage (GTDB taxonomy): Bacteria > Pseudomonadota > Gammaproteobacteria > Pseudomonadales > Halomonadaceae > Salinicola > Salinicola halimionae. Next base: position 814,043 of record NZ_PZJQ01000005.1, read on the forward strand.
GTCCAGGCCCGATAGCGAGCCCTTGCCGTTCAATACCGGCACCAGCAGTTGCGCGGCAAACGCGCGGGTATCGCCAGAATTCATTGGGGGGCTTCCTTGGATGACGGATCGAGTGGCTGACCGAGGCCTTGGCCGGAGACCCGGCCGAAACACTGGCCGGGGGCGAGACGGGAATGATTGGCGTTGAGCAGATCGCGCGCCGCCAGCGGCTTGCCGCCGGGCATTTGCAACTGGCTCACTCGCAGAACCTCGCGGCCATTGTTGCCGCAGGCGATCCGCAGAGCATCCGCCGCGGGTTCGAGCAGCGTCCCGGGCTCGACGTTCTGCTCTCCGAGTTCAAGGCTGTCGAGTTCAGGATCGTCGAGTTCAGGACCGTCGAGTTCAGGACCACCGAGTTCGGTTTCCGGTGTCGCGAACCACAGCCTCAGAGTTTCGCCATCGAGTCGCGTCCAGGCCACCGGCCAGGGGTTGAAGGCACGAATCCGCCGAGACAGCGTCGACGCCGATTGGCTGAAGTCGAGCTCCGCTTCCGGTTTGGAGAGTTTGCTGGCGTAGGTAACACCGTCTTCGGGCTGGGCGGTTTCGCTCAGGCCCGATTCCGCCAGTGCCTCGAGGCCTTCGATCAGGGTCTGGCCGCCCAATTCGGCGAGGCGGTCGTGCAGATCGCCGCCGGTCGTGGTGTCATCGATCGGAGTGCGCTTGATCAGCAGCATGGCGCCGGTATCGAGGCCGGCATCCATCTGCATCAGGGTGATACCGCTCTCGGTGTCGCCCGCCTCGATGGCACGCTGGATCGGCGCCGCGCCTCGCCAGCGTGGCAATAGCGAGGCGTGCACGTTGAGGCAGCCCAGGCGTGGAATGTCAAGCACGGCTTGCGGCAGCAGCAGGCCGTACGCAACGACGATCATCACGTCGGCATCGAATTCGGCCAGCCGACGCTGAGCGTCTTCGTTCTTGAGGCTGATCGGCGTTTCCACCGGCAGGCCATGCTCGAGCGCCAGTCTTTTGACCGGGCTGGGTGTGAGCTTGCGGCCTCGACCGGCCGGCCGGTCCGGCTGCGTATAGACGCCGACGATCTGGTGACGTGAGGCGAGCAGGGCCTTTAGGCTCTCGGCGGCAAAGTCGGGCGTGCCGGCGAAGAGGACACGCAGCGATTGCCCTTCAGAACGGTGACTCATTCGGCGCTTTTCCTGAAGATGAATGATGCCTGCAAAGACGGTAGCTTCTGCAAAGACAGTGGTTCCTGTGAAGAGTGGTGACCCCTGCGCATGAAATGACGAAAGGCCGGCGTCACGGGGACGGCCGGCCTCTGGGCGGCAGGATCACGACCTGACCGACGGCTAGGCGTCCTGCTTCAGCCGCTTCTGCATCTTCTTGAGAATCCGATCGCGCTTGAGCGGGGACAGATAGTCGACGAACAGCACGCCTTCGAGATGATCGCACTCGTGCTGGATGCAGTGTGCCAACAGGCCATCGGCGTCCAGTTCGTAGGCGTTGCCGTCGCGATCGGTGGCCTTGAGATGAACGCGCAGCGCGCGCGGCACCTCGGCGTAGTAATCGGGAATCGACAGGCAGCCTTCCTGCAGCGGTTCGCGCTCGTCGTCCAGCGGCTCGTAGCTCGGGTTGATCAGCACCAGCGGGCCGTTACGGTCGTCGCTGACATCCATGACGATCACGCGCTGATGAACGTCTACCTGGGTCGCGGCCAGGCCGATACCGGAGGCGTCGTACATGGTTTCGATCATGTCGTCGACGAGCGCACGGCTCTTGTCGTCGACCTGAGCGACCGCCACCGCCTTGGTGCGAAGACGCGGATCGGGATACTGAAGAATGGTTCTGATAGCCATATTCGTTTGCGTGCCTATCGGCATGAGTGACGTGTATTGCCTATTGTAGAGCGCCAGCGCCGACGGGGGAACCGCTGGGACGTCTCGACGCCTTGCCCGGCGGGTGGGGAATGTCTCTCATCTCCGGGTCCGTCCTGTGTCTTGTCCTCAAGTCCGCCTGGCTCTCATCCTCAAGTCCGCCTCTCGGGCGCCGATCTATACGGGAAGACGTCGGCGTTCATCTCGGGGGAAGACTACAGCAATGATCAGTGTGCAGGGTTGGCGGGCGCGTCGTTGCCGCTCGGTGGCGGGGCGTTGGCTGCTGGCCGCGGCTCTGGGTATGGCGGCGCTGCCGGCATCGGTCTGGGCTCAGTCCGAGTCGCTCTCGCTCAGGGCCGATGCGCCGGCCAGCTACACGGTTCGTGAAGGCGATACGCTGTGGGGAATCGCCGCGCGCTTTCTCGACGCACCATGGCAATGGCAGCAACTGTGGCAGCGTAATCCGCAGTTGGCTTCGCCGCGGAAGCTCTATCCCGGAGACGTGATCCGTCTGGGAGCGGACGCAGGCGCGCCGCGCCTTTCGCTGGAGCGCGGTCGCGGACAACCGGTACGCCTTTCCCCCGGAGTGCGCCGCGCACCGGCGCGGGACGCGGTGCCCGGTTTGCCGCTGGATCGAATCAAGGTTTTTCTCGACGCCTACCAGATCGTCGATCCTGGCGTTCTCGACGACGCGCCGACGGTCGTTGCCGGACAGTCCCAGCGGCTGCTGAGCGGCGCCGGCGATAGGCTTTATGCCCATGGTGATCTGCCAGCGGCGGGGGCCACGCTGGGTGTGTATCGGCCGGGAACGGATTATCGTACGCCGTTGCCGACCGGCCAGCCTCGACAAGCCGCCCAGCAAGCGACCGACCAGACGACGCCCGGTCAAGAAACATTGGAAATGACATCTCGGGGTCTGGAGCTTCAGCGGCTCGGCCACGTGAAGGTGATTCGCAACGTGGATGGCGTCGGCGAGCTCCAGGTGCTGGATGCGGTGCAGGAGATCCGCAATGGCGATTATCTACTGGCGCTGGACGAAGGCGGAATCGCGACCCAGTTCCAACCGCGTGCCCCGGAGACGCCAGTGGTCGCGACCATCCTTGCAGTGCCTGCTGGCGTTCGCTTCATCGGTCGCTATGACGTCGTGGCGATCGACCGGGGGCGCGCGGATGGCCTCGAAACGGGGCACGTGCTGCAGGTCATGCGCCAGGGCGAGCGTGTGCGTGACGACACTCGTGATGCCTGGGTCACGTTACCGGATACCGAAGCGGGCGCGGTGATGGTGTTTCGCGTCTTCGATCACCTCAGTTATGCCTTGGTGATGCGGGCTTCTCAGCCACTGGCGGTGGGGGACCGGCTGGTAGTGCCGCGCGATCTGCGTGAAACGGTGGCGAGTGGAGGCGCTTTTTGACCACCAAGGCTGCGCAGAGGCTCGGTGCCACCATCGGCGAGTATCGGCCATGACGTTGGGGGTTCGCGACTGGTTGGCACTGAATGCGCTACCCGGGCTGGGGCCGGCCAGATTGTTGCCGCTGATGCGCCGCTGGCGCGAGGACGACGACCTGCCCTGGCCGCAGGGCTGGTTGGCGGCGCTTCCTCTCGGTCTGGCGCAACCGCTGCGGCTGTGGCTCGAGCATCCCGCGCGTAGCCCGCTCACGGCTTCGATCGATGCCGCGATCGCCTGGGAACGTGACGATATCCGGCATCACCTTCTGCATCCCGGTCATCCGGCTTGGCCGGAATTACTGACCCAACTGCCGGACCCGCCAACCGTTCTCTGGGCCAAGGGCGACCTCGATGTGCTGGCTCGTCCGGCCATGGCGATCGTGGGTACCCGGCGGCCAACGCGGGAAGGTCAGGACAACGCGATGCGCTTCGCCCGTGAACTGGTCGAGCGGGGCTTCTGCATTGCCAGCGGCATGGCGCTGGGCATCGATGGTGTCGCCCAACGAGCGGCGTTGCAGGCGGGTGGCGCGACCATCGGCGTGCTCGGCTGCGGAGTGGACGTGATCTATCCGCCGCGCCATGCCTCGCTTTACCGGGAGCTGCTGGCGGGGCAGGGGCTGCTGCTCTCCGAGCATCCGCCGGAAACCCGGGCGCATCCCCGATTCTTCCCGCGGCGCAACCGCCTGATCACCGGTCTTGCCCAGGGCGTGCTGGTGGTGGAGGCGGCAGAAAAGAGCGGTTCTCTGGTCAGCGCCAGACTGGCGCTGGAGCAGGACCGGGAAGTCTTCGCCATACCCGGGTCGATTCACAACCCGCAGTCGACGGGCTGCCTGCGCTTGATTCGTCAGGGCGAAGCGGCGCTGGTGCGCCATGTCGACGATATGCTTGCCGATCTGGCGCCGTGGCAGGTACCGCCATCAAGGAATGACTCGCCAGCAGCGTCGAAATCGCTGCGGCCGTTGCAGCCGAGCGAAGCGTCTCGCGCACTCGGTTCGTCATCCGCGGCGCATCAGATGCCGACCGAAAGCGCCCCCGACTCGCCGCTATTGGCAGCGCTAACCGACGCTCCGACGCCGGTGGATCTGCTGGTCGATCTGACCGGACAATCGGTGGCCGAACTCCAGCTGGGATTGCTCGAGCTCGAACTCGACGGCTGGGTTGCTCAGACCACCGGTGGCTGGGTCCGGCGAGGGCGCTGAAACCTACCCTCACCTCGACCGTCTCCGATGCTTTACGCTGGCCGACATGTGCGGCTTTCGTCTGTCGAGTTACTGGGTCGCTGGCCCACCCCACACTTCCAGATGGTTACGCCGAGCACGAGATTTTTCCTCGTCGCTCAGGCTCCAGTCGCCGCCATAGATCGCTTCTTCCCAGGCGCCGTAGGCCGGGTTGGGCAACAGGATATAGCGACTGCCGAAAGCGTCGGCCTGAGCGCCGACAGCGGATCGTCGCGCTGCGGCGGTCTCGCGATCAAAGCCGGCGGAGAAGTCTCCCAGATTGTCCCCCATCAGCAGTAAGACCCAGTGCGACTGCGACACGCGCTGACGTCGTGGTGTCTTGTCGCTGGCATCGGTACGCGGCAGGAAATGCTCACTGTCGGCATCGGGAAATCCGACCTGGCGCAGGTTGCGCAGCGTCGCGTCTGACTCGTTCTCGCGTCGGTTAGTGACGTAGAAGACCTCGACCCCGCGGGATGCGGCGTAGTCCAGAAATGCCTTGGCGCCGGGCATCGGTACCGCGCTGGCCTTTTCCACCCACTGGTGCCAGCTGTCGCTGGCGTAGTTCTCGCCGCTGGCAATCAACCACGCCTCGTAGGCCGAATTATCGAGAACGGTCTCGTCGACATCGACGATGATCGCTGGCGGGCGCTGTTGGCCGTTGCCGGGTGCGGAGAGCGCGCGATCCAGATTCATCCGGGCGAGATTGAAGGCCTGGTGGCTGAGTGCGGCGTACTCTCCCGAAGATTGCATCCACACCGTCGCCATCACCAATTCGTCGGAAAGAGAAACTGGCGGGTTGGAGGATTGTGCAGGCTGCTGAGCACAGGCAGTGAGGCCGCCTGCCAGTGCCAGCGAGAGAAGGGATAACGATAGCGATGAACGTGGCATGGCCGGTTTCCTGGTCGATTATTGTCCGTCGAGTGCCGATTATTGTCCGTCGAGTGTCGGTTGTTGCCTGCCGAAGATCGGTTGTTGTCTGTCGATGAGGGGATTCGACTGATCAATATGGCCGGCGAGCCATGTGTTCGCCACTCCTGGATACGAAAGCCGGATTCGAGGCGAGGTGCGACGTTGAGGCACGGTCGGGCGGGATGCCGACATGTTAGAATTATCCTCAAGTTCAGCGCCCTGTTTTGATGCAGGTCCCGCGGGAGAGAGACCAGGATGAGGCAAGGATGAAACAAGAGTATTCGGCGGCCGTCGCGGTACTCCAACGTGGCGGTATTATCGCCTATCCCACCGAAGGGGTCTGGGGGCTTGGTTGCGACCCGGACAATGAGCGGGCGCTGGCAGCGCTGATCGCGCTCAAGGGCCGCGCCAGCGAGAAAGGCTTGATCCTGATCGCCGGTGACATCCAGCAGCTATCGGCCTGGCTCGAGGGAGTCGACGACGCGGCGATGGCCCGGCTGAGTGCTACCTGGCCCGGCCCCAATACCTGGTTGATTCCCGATAATGGCCGCGCCTTGCCGCTGCTTCGAGGCGAGCATTCCACCTTGGCGGTTCGCGTCAGCGACCATCCGCTGGTGCAGACGCTCTGCGCCGACTGGGGCGGGCCGCTGGTATCGACTTCGGCCAACCGTGCCGGTGAGCCGGCAGCGATGAGCGCCGAGCAGGTGCGCGAAACGTTCGGCACGACGCTGGACGGGATCGTCGACGGGCCTTTGGGCGGGCGCGACAGGCCGAGTACCATCCGTGACCTGATGACCAACCGAACCCTGCGTGCCTGAGGGCGCAAGCCTATCTCGGTGAGATCCCCGATTCACGCGCTGAACTCATATTCTCCGGACCTGAAGGAACGACGATCGTGGCACATCTTCATCTCGAACGCGTCAAGGACTACCTGCTGACGTTCCAGGACCGGCTCAGCGACTCGCTGGCTGCACTCGACGGCGGCGGTCGCTTTCACGAGGAAACCTGGGATCGCCCCGAGGGCGGGGGCGGGCGCTCGCGGGTGATCGAAGAGGGTGCGTTGTTCGAGAAAGGCGGCGTCAATTTCTCGCACGTCTACGGCGAGAAACTGCCGCCCTCGGCGAGTGCGGCGCGGCCCGAGCTGGCGGGCCGTAGTTTCCATGCGGTCGGCGTCTCCTGGGTACTGCATCCCCGCAATCCCCACGTCCCGACCGTTCATGGCAACATCCGTTTTTTCATCGCCGACAAGGCCGGCGAGGAACCCGTATGGTGGTTTGGCGGGGGTTACGATCTGACGCCTTACTATCCCTATCTCGAAGACGTTCAGCATTGGCATCGTATCGCCAAGGCGACCTGTGATCCCTTCGGTGACGACGTTTATCCGCGCTTCAAGGGCTGGTGCGATGAATACTTCACCCTCAAGCATCGCGGCGAGACGCGCGGTATCGGGGGGCTGTTCTTCGACGATCTCAACGAATGGCCGTTCGAGCATTGCTTCGCCTTCCAGCGTGCAGTGGGCGAAAGTTTCCTCGAGGCGTTCGAGCCGATCGCCGAGCGTCGCCGTGAGGTGCCATTCGGCGAACGCGAGCGGGAATTCCAGTCCTACCGGCGCGGTCGTTACGTCGAGTTCAACCTGGTATGGGACCGCGGTACCCTGTTTGGCTTGCAGAGTGGAGGCCGCACCGAATCCATTCTGATGTCGATGCCACCGCTGGCTCGCTGGAAGTACCAGTGGACGCCGCAAGCCGATACCGAGGAGGCTCGTCTGCAGGCGTTTCTCGAGCCCCGCGACTGGCTGTCCGCAACCGAGGAATCCTTACTTTCATGACCGACCGTTACGCCGTTTTCGGCAACCCCATTGGCCATTCGAAATCACCGCGTATTCATGCCGCGTTCGCCGAGCAGACCGCGCAGTCGCTGCGCTACGACGCCATCGAAGCCCCCGAGGCTGACTTCGCGGGTGCCTGGCAAGCATTCGTCGAGGCCGGTGGCCGAGGCGCCAATGTCACGGTGCCGTTCAAGCAGGATGCCTATTCGCTGACGCAAGTGCTGTCGCCGCGGGCGCAACTGGCCGGCGCCGTGAATACGTTGATGGTGGGTCGCGACGGCAAGACCTATGGCGACACCACCGATGGTGTCGGCCTGGTCCGGGACCTGCAGGCTCATGCAGCCCCTCTCAAGGACGCGCGCGTACTGCTGCTCGGCGCCGGTGGCGCCTCTCGTGGAGTGATCGAGCCGCTGCTGGAAGCCGGTGTCTCATCGCTGACGGTGGCCAACCGTACGGTCGCCAAGGCGGAGGAGCTGGCGTTGCTGTTTGCCGCCAAGGGCGAAGTGTCCGGCTGTGGATTCGATGCCGTCGAGGGACCGTTCGATCTGGTCATCAACGCGACCAGCGCTAGCTTGGCAGGCGATCTGCCACCGCTGCCCGACGAGACTTTCGCTGCGGAAGGTCTGGCTTACGACATGATGTATGCCGCCGAGCCGACGGTGTTTCTACGCTGGGCGGCCGAGCACGGGGCGCGCACCGTCGACGGGCTCGGTATGTTGATCGAGCAGGCGGCGGAGTCGTTCTGGCTGTGGCGCCAGGTACGCCCCGATACCGGGCCGCTGCGGGAGTCGTTACGGCGGGAACTGTCGCAACGAAATTGATGGCGGTCGTGAAATCTCGAGACCCACTGTCGAGTCGGCTGACGACTGAAACGATAGTGGGTCTTTGCGTTGGATCATCTGACTCCGGCTGGTCTCAGGCCTTGCAGTTGGGCCGCTTGCCATCGGCCTTGGCCTGCTCATAGCGCGGCTCGGCTTCGCTGAGCCGGTCATGCAGGGCTTCCATGCGCTGGGCATTACTGGGGTGGGTCGACATCCAGGCAGGCTGTTCGCCCTGGCTGCTGGCCGACATGTTCTGCCACAGCTGAATACTCGAGCTGGGGTCGAAGCCGGCGTCGGCCATCAGATCCAGCCCGACCAGATCCGCTTCTGACTCCTGCTTGCGCGAGAACGGCAGGATCACGCCATACTGCGCGCCAGCGCCCAACAAGCCCATGACCTGCTCGCCGCCAGCGCCCTGCAGGCCGGCAACCGTCTGTAGTATCGACAACCCGCTCTGCGTCGCGGCCTGCGTCGAGACGCGCTCGTTGGCATGGTGCGCCAGCACGTGACCGACTTCGTGGCCGATGACAGCGGCCAGTTGGTCCTGATTGGTCGCGACGTTGAGCAGCCCGGTGTTGACGCCGATATAGCCACCCGGCAAGGCGAAGGCGTTGGCGGTGTCGTCCTTGAATACCTTGACTTCCCAATCGGAGATGCCGGCACTGGCGGGAACAGCCGCAGTAATCGCCTTGGCGACGCACTGCACGTAGGTGGCCTGCGCGCCGCTCACCGTGGGCAGCTCCTGTTCATACTGGGAGAAGCTCTGCTTACCCATCTGGGAAAGCTCGTCATCGGAGTAGAACGCCAGCTGATTGCGGCCCATCGGCGAGGTGCTGCAGGCACTCAGCAGCGCGGCGATGCCCAGAGCACCGATCAGCCGCGCGGAGGGTCTTTTCGACGCGAGGGTCGATGCAAGAGGCGATGCGAAGGTCTTCGAATCTTCCATGAGGGCTCCGAGGGTTCCAGCGTTATCTGCCGCCGCGGCGATATGCCGAGGCGAATTATCGATCCGCTCAAGATACCCGGCTTGGCGGGCCGGTCAACCCGAGGTTTCACGCCGTGCCGCCGTATATCACTCGTCGCCTTGCTCGATCAGCTGCCGACATCGAGGGTCAGCGTCGGCGCGGTGACGATACCGCTGAGCGCAGCCGGCAACGTCGGCGTCAACGACAGCTGGCTGCCCGCCGGGAGCTCTCCCGTAGCGCTGAGTCGTCGCGCCAGCGAGAGTAGCGACGAGACGCGTTCGGCCTTCGAGGTCATGTCGTCGAGTCCGGCCGGTTCGAGGGCGACGGGTAGCGTCACGGTGGTTGGCTCGCCGCCTTGCAGCTGGATGGACTCGTCGACCTCGCCGGCGATAGGCTCGGCGCCGGGAACCTGTAGCTGCCAATCGAAGCCCTGGAGTTCGAGCGAGGGCGCGTTCACCGGCAGCATCATCGACAACGGGAGGTCGATATTCACCGGCAAGCCGGCCAGTGCCAGCCCGGAACTCAGCAGCGAGAGCTCGTCGATGCCTTCCAGGCCGGGCGAAAAGTGATAGTTGCCGATCCGCACGTTTTCCACGCCCATCGATGAAAGGGCGATTCGTCCCAGCATGAGGCCGACCTGCGGCAGTGCCAGACAGCCGCCCAGCAGGGCCACCAACATCAGTGCAATGAACGGACGGGAACGAGATGGCATCGGTTTTCCTGGCAAGCACAGCAATAACGTCGTGAAAGACGACTCGCACCGGGGGGCGGGGAATCATCGTTGCCTACGGTGCGTGACTGGACCCGTGGATTCAACCGGCACAAGATACGCGGTTTCTGGCATTCTGCAATTGTCTGTCATCACGGTCGTTATCGCCGAGTCATGGCGCTGTCAGCACGCTGTTGTCCAGCCATTATCCGTTTGCCCGGCGAGTTTATAAGGAGAGTCGAAAATGTATGGGGATCTCGCGCTACGTGTGAGTCGCTTGCTGGATCGTGTCGAAAGCTGGCTGCCAGAGCAGCCGCCAGCCGTGGACTGGAGCCGTGATGTCGCGGCGCTGTGGCAATCTCATCCCCTGGGTGGACAGCTGGTGGCGGTATCGCCGCGCGACGGCGTGCAGCTCGATGATCTGATCGGCGTCGAGCGGCAGAAGCACGCCCTGTTGGAGAATACCCGAGCCTTTCTCAAAGGGTATCCTGCCAACCATGCTCTGCTTTGGGGCGCTCGTGGCAGCGGCAAGTCGTCGATGGTCCGTGCCCTGCTCAATACCCTGTCGAGTGAAGGACTGCGTCTGATTCAGGTCGACCGTCACGATCTGGTGGCATTGCCCATCCTGGTGCAGCGTCTGCGTGACCGGTCGGAACGTTTCGTCGTCTACTGTGACGATCTCTCTTTCGAAGGCAGCGACGACGCCTACAAGGCCTTGAAAAGCGTACTCGATGGCACATTGACCGGCCCGCCGGATAACGTGCTGCTTTACGCCACGTCGAACCGTCGCCATTTATTGCCGGAATCCATGGCCGACAACCAGGAAACGCATCTGGTCGACGGTGAACTGCATCATGGCGATGCGGTGGAGGAAAAGATTTCACTATCGGATCGGTTTGGGCTGTGGCTCGCTTTCCACCCGTTCAGCCAGCAGGCCTATCTCGAGACCTGCCAGCATTGGGTCGTTCATCTGGGAGGCCAGACCGCCTGGACCGAGGCGGCCCGCGCCGAAGCCGTTCGCTACGCCACGTTGCGAGGCGTTCGCAGTGGTCGCGCCGCGTGGCAATTCGCCTGTCAGTGGGTCGGTTCGCAATCTATTCAACGCTCCAACGTGTAGGTAAATGGTTTACCCTCATTAAAAAGTATGAGTCCTTCTGCTCATGCTGACTCGTCATGAGGGTACGGACTGGTGAAACTCTCTCGCTTACCGATCTGGTTGATTCTGCTGGGCAGCACCTTGCTGACGCTGTTCTTTGGCTGGATGTTATTCCAGGCGTTGCACAATGATCGTGAGGCTTTCGTGCGCGATCTGCATTTTCAGTCACAAGAGCAGGGGATCACGGTCAGCGCCTCCCGCGCTGGACTCGAGCGACGTGTTCGACTTTTGGCAACGACACTAGTTGCGGACCCCGTCGTCCGTGGCCTCATGTTGCAAGCCTCCAATCCGAACCCGCCGGAGAAACTCCAGGCTATTCGAGCTCGACTGCGCGACGCCCTCTCGCCCTATTGGGAATCGCTACAAGACGGCAATGCACTGGAGCTTAATCTCTTTCGTCTGATCGACAGTGAGGCCAACCCTTTCCTGAGTTTCGAGTCCGTGGGTGCTGGCCCGACAACCTACGGGGATAGCGATTACTTACTGCGCCAGAGTTTGATGACACGGAAGCCAGTCCAAGGTATCGAGTTCGACGGCCTGCGAGCTTCCACGGCAGGTATCGCGCCGATATTTGGTCCGGAGGATGAAAAGAACGATACGCTCGTCGGGTTATTGGAAGTCGAATTTGCCGTCGTGCCAAACGTCGGCAAGCTTTCCGAGCAGTTGGACAGTGGTGTCGCGATCCTTTCTCGGCAGAAGGGCGAGCAGCAGGGCGCGTCGTCATGGCGGGTAGCCGAAAGCTCACGGACACTGATCGGCGGCTGGCTTTCACAGCAAAAGACACCTGACGCCCTTGAACAACCCGATTGGACCGTGGTGAAGGGAAGCGGCGGGCGCGGATACCTGTTGACGCTGGTGCCTCTGAGTCCATCCGGCGATGAGACGATGCTGACGGTAGCCGCGATAGCCGTCTGGAAGGACATTACCGCGCTGCTTGAGCACCGTGACGCATTGGTTATCAATACTTGGTTACGCTGGGGTGTGGCTTGGCTGATCGCAGAGGCATGCCTATTGCTGCTGCTATGGGGTACGCGTCGGGCGACCCGTCACGCAATGCTGGAGAGCCATCGGCGCTTGAACAATCAGAAGGAGGCGCTGCAAACGCTCAATGATATCGCTGCGCTGCAGCAGACGTCCTTTCTCGAACTCGTCGACCACGCATTGGAAGCCGGTTGTCGCTTCCTCGGCATGCCCTTCGGTATCGTCAGCCATATCGAGGACGGGATTTATCATGTCGAGTCGGCCCATTCGCCTGGCGGTATCCTGAAACGGGGCCAGACATTCGATGTGCGAGAGACGTTTTGCGAGTTTACGCTTCAGGCCGATGATGTCGTGGCGTTCGCCAATGCTGACGAGGCCGGCCACGGTGAGCATCCCTGTCGTGTCGTGCATGAATTCAAGGGATATGTAGGTGCGCCAATCTGGGTGAACGGACAGCGTTATGGCACGCTCGGTTTCAGCAGCGACACCGTGCGGGAACGTTCTTTCGACGAAGCCGAACAGGAGTTCGTGAGGCTGATGGCCCGATGGGTGGGGGCCACGCTGTCTCGCTGGAAAGAAATCGAAGCACGGGAGGAGTTGAGCCAACGCTTGAGCAAGATCGCCTCGCAGACCCCCGGCCTGATCTATCAGTATCGTCAGGGTCCCGACGGCCGCCCCTCGTTTCCGTATGCCAGTGACGCGATCAAGACGTTCTATGGGATCACGCCCGAGGAGGCCGCCGAGGATGCTTCTCAAGTCTTCGAGCGAGTACATGAAGATGATGCAGAGCGTCTGGCGATTTCCGTCAACGAGTCGGCGCGTAATTTGACTCCATGGAATTGCGAGTACCGGGTGAGACAGGACAATGGAGAGTTTATCTGGCTCGCGGGGCAATCGATTCCGGAACGAGAAGCCGATGGCGGGACGATATGGCACGGATTTCTGCATGACGTGACTGCGCGCAAGCGTGACGAACGTCTGAAAAGCGAGTTCATTTCGACCGTTAGTCATGAGTTGCGTACACCATTGACCTCCATTTCCGGTGCGCTGGGATTGATCCAGGGCGGAGCGCTGGGCGTACCGCCGGACACCATGCGCGGCATGCTGGCCACGGCGCATAACAATTCTCAGCGTCTGATCATGTTGATCAACGATCTGCTCGACATGGAGAAGCTGGTCGCCGGCAAGATGGCATTCCAGATGCAGGAACAACGGCTGATGCCATTGATCGACCAGGCCATCGAATCCAATCAGGCCTATGCCGATCAGTTTCAGGCTCGCTACGTGGTGACCGAGCGAATGGATCGCGTGGGCGTCAACGTCGATGCGATGCGTCTCCAGCAGGTGATGAGTAATCTGCTGTCCAACGCCGCCAAGTTCACGCCGCCGAACACGCAGGTCGAGATTCGCGTCGAACCCATCGCCGATCGAGTTCGCGTCAGCGTCATCGATAACGGACCCGGGATCCCGGCCGAGTTTCATGATCGTATTTTCCAGAAGTTCTCTCAGGCCGACGCCTCGACCACGCGAAAGCAGGGTGGTACCGGTCTGGGGCTGGCCATCACGCGGGAACTCGTCGAGCGCATGCGGGGCTCGATCAACTTCTTCTCCGAGGCAGGGCAGGGCGCGTGCTTCTTCTTCGAACTGCCTTGCATCGAACTACCCGAGGATCTGGAGGAGATCGCTTCGCCCGCCCCTGTGGCCCTGACCGGCGCGCCGGTCGAGTCGGTGGCGGATGGGTCCCGACTATTGATCGTGGAGGACGATCACGATACGGCGGTGCTGCTGGCGACACTGGTCAGGCACTGGGGGTATGAAGCCGAAATCGCGCATAGCATGGGCGATGCCTTGCGTTGGCTGGAGCGCCGCAGCTTCGATGCCATTACGCTCGATTTGATGCTACCGGACGGTAATGGTTTGACATTACTGCGCCAGCTGCGCGAACAGCCACAGACCCGTGAGCTGCCGGTGCTGGTGGTTTCTGCCAAGGCGGAGGAAGGGCAGCTCGAGATCGGCGGTCGATTGGACGCCGTAGATTGGCTGGCCAAACCCTTCGACGAGAAACGCTTGGCCGGAGCGCTGCACAGCTCGTTGAGTCTGAGACCGGAGCGTGCACGCATCCTGCATGTCGAAAGTGATGCCAAATTGTCCCAGCGTATTGCAGCGCAGATTGCGCCGAGCATGACGCTTGACGTCGCGCGGTCGCTGCAGGAGGCACGCTACCTGCTCGATAGCTATGATTATGGCCTGATATCGTTGGATCTTACTGCTTCCTATGGGCCCGGCTGGGAAGTCATTCCCATGTTGAGCCAATTGGCCAGGCAGCCGGCTGTGATCATGCTGTCCGAGGAGGCTCTGGCGCCGACGCTACTGGGGCGTGTAGAAACCGCAATCGCCAAGCCCGGACTTTCTGCCGAGGCTTTGATGGGGGCGTTCGATCGCCAGCTTCGCGGCTCGAAAACGTTATCGTCCGCTGATCAACGAGACGATCGGCAAGGCGATAAAGAGGAAAACGACTGATATGAAACCCCTTCAACGTATTTTGCACGTCGAGGACGACATCTCGATTCAGGAAGTGGCCAAGGTCGCGCTCGAGATCGTCGGCGGCTTCGAAGTCACGAGCTGTGACGATGGCCAGTCGGCGATCTCGAGAGCCGCCGAATGGCAACCGGACCTGATTCTGCTCGATGTGATGATGCCCGGCATCGATGGCCCTACGACCCTGGTCAGACTGCGAGAGCAGGCGTCGACCCAGGGCATTCCCGTGATCTTCATGACCGCCAAGGTTCAGCCCAGCGAGCTCGAGCACTATCGTGCCCTTGGCGCTCTGGATGTGGTGGTCAAACCTTTCGACCCAATGACGCTGGCAGAGCAGCTGCGCACGATCTGGGAGCGCTCGAATGGCTGATATCGACGTTCAGGCCCGGCTGGCCGCGCTGCGTGAGCAGTATGGCCTTCGTCTGAGCAACGACTTGCAGACGCTGATGTCGCAGTCCCGGGAGGTGAGTACGCGGCAAAGCGCTGTCGATTTCGAGTCTCTCGACGTGTTACGTCAGGGTCTGCACCGTATCGCCGGTTCAGCGGGCAGCTTCGGCTACGCCGCATTGAGCCGCGATGCGCGCGAGCTGGAGATCGGGCTGCAGGCAGCCATCGAAGGAGCCAACCCGCCAACGCCCTCCATGTTGACGGCGCTCCATGATCGTCTACAGGCTTGTTATCGTGCACTGGAGAGCCCAAAGCTTTCGGAAGTCGGTGAGCCGCAGGGCAGTTATCATCTGGCCAGCGGTGATCGTGCGATACGTGTCGCGGTGCTGGCGGACGGTGATACCGAAACGCTGATCCAGTCCCTGAGCGGCTTCGGGTACGAGTGTCGGCAACTGACGGATATCCTCGGCCCCCATCGAGGCGGGACCACGTGGCATCCGGATATCGCCATCGTCGATACCGCCAAGGTTGCCGACGAGGTCTGGAAGCCTGCGGTGGAGGAAGTGCCTCAGGCGGCATTGATCATGCTGAGTGCCGAGAGCGGCTTCGAGCCACGGTTGAAGGCGGTCCGTCATGGCGCCATGGGATTCTTCGTTCATCCGGTGGATGTGCCCTCGCTGGAGCATCGTCTGCGCCATCTAGTCAACCTGCCGCAACAGGACCCCTACCGGGTGTTGATCGTCGACGACGATGTCGAGCTGGCCGAGCATTTTAGGTTGACCCTGAAGATGTCCGGCATCGAGTCCCGAGTGATCAACGATCCTCACGATGTCCTGCAGGGCCTGCGGGAATTCATCCCCGATCTGGTGCTGATCGATATCAATATGCCGGGCTGCTCTGGCCCGGAACTGGCGCGGATCATCCGTTTCGATGACGATTGGCTCAAGATTCCGCTGATCTATCTGTCGGCGGAGTCGGATGCCCACCTTCAGGCGCAGGCGCTGGCGCAGGCGGGGGATGATTTCCTGGTCAAGCCGATCTCCGACGTGGGCCTGGTCGCCGCCGTTACCGCGCGGGCGCAGCGATCCCGTCAGTTGAGTCTGGCGCTGGCTCGCGACGGCCTCACCGGGTTGATCAAGCACCCGGCGATCAAGGAGCTGATCGAGCTCGAGATGGCCCGCGGTCAGCGCACCGATACCGCGGCTTGCGTCGTGATGATCGATATCGATCGTTTCAAGTCGATCAACGACACCTACGGCCATGGCACCGGCGACTATGTCATCCGGCTGCTGGCCAACCTGCTGCGCCAGCGGCTGCGGCGAGTCGATCACGTCGGTCGATATGGCGGGGAAGAGTTTGTTGCCGTGCTACCGTCTTGCTCGCTGGAGAACGCCCGCGAGGCCATCGAGCGCATTCGCGTCAGCTTTTCGGAGCTCGAGTGCGTGGCGGCGACGGAGACCTTTCACGCCACTTTCAGCGCCGGGGTGTCGAGCACTCATCAATGGCCGAATGCCGAGACGCTACTGGAGGCCGCCGATAGGGCGATGTACGAGGCCAAACAGGGCGGGCGCGACCAGACGCGGATCGCCGTTCCGCCCAGCTGAGTTGCGAGTTTCGGCTTAGCGCCGATTCTTGCGCGCTTCGCGAGTCCGGCTGAGCTGGCGCTCGCGCGCCTTCTCGCGATCGCTGGCGCCGGCCTGACTGTCGTAGGGGTTGTCGCCGGAACGGAATTCGAACCGAATCGGCGTACCACGCACTTTCAGCACTTTGCGGAAGGTGTTGGTCAGGTAGCGTTTGTAGGCTTCCTGCAGCGACGAAGTCTGGTTGCCATGCACGACGATGATGGGCGGATTGCTGCCGCCTTGGTGGGCCATGCGCAGCTTGATGCGGCGGCCGTTGATCATCGGGGGCTGATGTTCGCTGACGGCATCCTGCAGAATCGTGGTCAAGCGATTGGTCGACCAGTGGCTGTTGGCGCTGTCGAAGGCCTTGTCGACCGACTTGTAGAGATCGCCGACGCCGGTGCCGTGGAGTGCCGAGATGAAATGCAACTCGGCGTAGTCGGCGAATCCCAGCCGGCGCTTGATATCGGAGCGCATCTTGTCCCGCGCTTCGCTCTCCAGACCGTCCCACTTGTTGACTGCCAGCACCAGCGCACGGCCGCTGCTGAGCACGTAGTCGAGCAGGTGCATGTCCTGTTCCACCAGGCCCGTGCGGGCGTCCAGTACCATGATCGCGACGTGGCACTCCTTGATCGCCTCAAGCGTCTTCACGATCGAGAACTTCTCGGCGATCAGGCTGACGTTCTTGCGTCGTCGGACGCCGGCGGTATCCACCAGTACGTAGGGCTTGCCGCGGCGCTCGAACGGAATTTCGATGGAATCGCGAGTGGTGCCCGCCTCGTCGAAGACCACCACGCGCTCTTCGCCCAGCATTCGATTGACCAGCGTCGACTTGCCGACGTTGGGTCGGCCGATCACACCGATGTGGATGCCGGGATAGTGGCCGGTCGGGCCTGCATTGGGGTCGCGCTCGGGGAAGGGGGCCAGCACCTCGTCGATCAGAGTGGTGACGTTACGCCCGTGCGAGGCCGCGATCGGGTGCGGATCGCCCAGACCCAGCGCCCAGAAATCGGCCATCGCGGTGTGTTCTTCCAGACCGTCGGTCTTGTTCACCACCAGCCAGGTCTTCTTCTGGTTGACGCGCAGATGATTGGCGATCGCCTGGTCGGCGGGCATCAGACCGGCGCGCCCATCGACCATGAACAGCACGATATCGGCGTCGTCGATGGCGGTCAGAGATTGCTCCGCCATCACGGCGTCGATGCCCTGTTCGTCGCCGCTGATACCGCCGGTATCGATCACGGTGTAGGTCTTGTCGCCGAGCTGACCGCTACCGTACTTGCGATCGCGGGTCAGGCCGGGGAAATCGGCCACCAGCGCATCGCGAGTGCGTGTCAGGCGGTTGAAAAGGGTCGACTTGCCGACGTTGGGTCGGCCAACCAGGGCGATAACGGGGTTCATGGCGATTCGCAAAAGGGCGGTGACAAGATGGACGATCAGCGGGAGGGGTTGGAGAACCCGGTGCGATCGATGTTAATAACCGGGCATTCTAGCATGTGAAGAGCGCGAAGTCCGAATCTCACGGCCGGGGCTCTCCAAACGCAATCGGCCCCGCGCAGGCGGGGCCGATTGACGCTGTCCGGAGCTGATCAGTTCTGGTCGGAAAGCGTCTTCAGATCGTAGGCCGTCAGGGTGCCGTCGTTGCTCAGCGCATAGATGCGGCGATCGCCGGTCAGCAGAGGCAGCGTCAGGCCATCGCCGCCGAGATGTTCGCGGCCGCTCATTTCGCCGGTCGAGGCATCGATGAGGTGGATATAACCCTCGTAGTCACCCACCGCGATGTTGCCGTCGACGAATGCGGGTGCGGTCAGCGAACGGCCTTCGAGCGTGTCGGAATCCCACATCACGCGGCCGGTATCGGCCTCGATGGCGATGACGTGGCTGGCGGCATTGACCGTGAACAGGTAGTTCCCCACGACCAATGGGGTCAGGTAGCTGGACTCTTCATGCTCCCACAATACCTTGCCCGAGGTGGCTTCCAGTGCCAGCAGGCGACCGTTGTAGCTGGTCACGAACAGGCGCCCGTCCTGGGTCAGAACCGGCTGGCCGTCGAGGTCGACGAGCTGGTCGACTTCGGTACGCCCCTTGGGCACGGCAACACGCATGTCCCACAGCGGCTGGCCGCTGCGATTGTCCAGCGTCACCAGACGACCGTTGGCGAATCCAGCGAACGAGACCGGTTCGATGACGCGAGGCGCGCCAGTACCGCGTAACGTCAACGCCGGTTGAGAGCTGGAGTAGACCCACTGTTCTTTGCCACCCAGGCGGTCGAGGGCCGTGACGGCGCCATCGACACTCTGTACCACGACCAGCTCGCTGTTGACCTGCGGTGCGGCCAGCACTTCGCTGGAAACGCGTGATTTCCAGTCGATGCTGCCGTCCTCGCGGTCCACTGCCAGCACTTCACCATTGCGCGTGCCGAGGTAGAGACGTCCGCTGTCGGCGCCGATGCCGCTGGAGATAGGCGTGCCCAGATCGACGTCCCACTGGGTGTCGCCACTCTGGGTGTCGATCGCGCGCAGATCGCCGGTTTCGTCGACGGCGTAGATCGTGCCGTTGTCGACGATGGGGGTCAGCGGGTAGCGAGCGCGACCCAGGCCTTCGCCGACGCCCTGGTCCCAGCGCTCGTCGAGGCTCACTTTGGGTGTGAAGTCCTGAAGCGGCTTGGGCGGATACTGCGGTTCGACGCTACCGGCACAGCCGGCCAGCAGTGTGGCGGTCAACCCCAGGGGCAGAAGTAGGTGGGTCAATTTCATCGGGTGGCGTCCTCCGCACCGAGATCGTCTAGCTTGAGCTGCAGGCCATAGATTGTCTGGTCAGCATCCTGCGCCAGACTTTGCGCCTGTTGATAGGCCTTGCGCGCGTCATCGGAGCGCTCGAGCGCCAGATAGGCGTCACCGAGCACGTTCTGTCGCTGCGCTTCGAGTGTACCGGGTACGGCATCCTCGAGTGTCTCGAGGGCCTTGCTCGGATCGTCGCTGGTCATCTGCAGGCGCGCCAGATCGATCCGGGCCAGACCCTGCATGTAGGGCCGGTCGCTGTCGTCGATGACGTCGTTCAACGCCTGGCGGGCGCGGTCGGTATCATCGGCGTTGACGGCGATCTTGGCTTCCAGCAGGCCGGCCAGATCGGCGTAAAGCGTATCGCCATGGTCGCTCTGCAAGTTATCGGCAAGATCGAATGCTTGCGTACGGGCATTATCGTCGAGCGTATCGCTGCTGGCGATGGCGATCAGCTGCTGATAGCTGTTGGAGGCTTCGGCAGACTGGCCTTCCTGATGGCGCTGCCATGCCTGCCAGCCAAAGACACCGGCGGCGGCGATGACAATGCCGACCAGCAGGGCGCTGCCGTTGGACTTCCACCACTCCTTGATCGCGTCCAGCTGCTCTTCTTCGGTCCTAAGCTCCGCCACGGGCGGTCTCCTTAATTCGTTCCAAAACGGCTATGGCCAGGCAGACACGTCATTCGCGCCCACCCAGCATTCATTCGTGGCCGGGTGCAGGTTCAGAATCATGCTGTTCGGTGCCAAGCTGTTCGGTGCACGTTGCTCGGTACTATGCCGCCCGGTCTGATGACAACCAGAATCAGGCCAGTCTCGCTCGTACCAGTCAATTGCCCCGCTCAGGTGAACTGGCGGCCGAGCCAGGCGATAGCGTCGTCCTGAGCGAGAGTCTGCTGCTCGCTATCGTCACGCAGTGGCTTCAATGTCAGCCGTGCGTTGGCGATCTCGTCTTCACCCAGAATCAGAGCGACCCGAGCGCCGCTGCGATCGGCACGGCGGATCTGGCTCTTGAAGCTACCGCCGCCGCAGTGTACCTGAAGACGCAGCGCGGGCAGAGCATCGCGCAGACGCTCGCCAAGCAGCAGTGCTTCACGCTCGGCCGATTCACCCATCGCCAGCAGATAGGCGTCGGCACCACCCTTGGCATCCTCGGGGACCAGCTCGAGCGTTTCGAGCAACAGCATGAGGCGTTCGAGACCGATGGCAAAACCCACGCCGGGCGTGGGTTTGCCGCCAAGCTGTTCGACCAGGCCGTCGTAGCGTCCGCCACCACAAACGGTACCCTGACTGCCGAGGGCAGTGGTGGTCCATTCGAATACCGTGCGCGAGTAGTAATCGAGGCCTCGGACCAGTCGCGGATTGATCCGATAGTCGATACCGGCGGCATCGAGTGTCGACTTGAGCCGTTCGAAGTGCTCGCGGGATTCGTCGTCGAGATGTTCCAGCAGCTGCGGCGCGCCGGCGAGCATCTCGCCCATGGCCGGATTCTTGGAATCCAGGATGCGCAGCGGGTTGGTCGTCAAACGACGAAGTGAATCCTCGTCGAGTACGTCGCGATGAGACTCGAAGTAGGCGACCAGAGACTCGCGGTAGGCCGCCCGGGCCTCCGAAGAACCCAGCGAATTGAGCTCGAGCGTCACGTGTTCGGCCATACCGAGCTGACGCCACAGACGGGCGGAGAGCAGAATGATCTCAGCATCGATATCCGGGCCGGTCATGCCGTAAGCCTCGATACCGATCTGATGGAATTGTCGATAGCGCCCTTTCTGCGGGCGCTCGTAGCGGAACATCGGCCCCATGTACCACAGTCGCTGAGTCTGATTGTGGAGCAGGCCATGCTCCATCGCTGCGCGCACCACCGCAGCGGTATTTTCCGGGCGCAGTGTCAGGCTTTCGCCATTGCGGTCGTCGAAGGTATACATCTCCTTCTCGACGACATCGGTCGCCTCACCGATGGAACGGGCAAACAGCACCGTCGGTTCGACGATCGGCGTACGGATCTCGCGATAATCGTAGCGGTCCACCAGGGAGCGCAGCTGTCGTTCGACGTATTGCCACGCGGGCGACTGATCCGGCAGCAGATCGTTCATGCCGCGAATGGCTTGTAATTTGTTGCTCAACTGACACTCCTGCCTATAGCAAAACGCCACAGGCTGCCTGCCTGGGCGTTCGTCGATAATTCTCTGTTTGGGGGTTGCGGAGCATCAAGCGTCGCGGACACGCTTTCATGCTTCGCCTGTTCAAGCTCCGCGCGCAATGACGGCGCCTTCCCGACTCTCTTTCTCTTTGGCCTTGGCGCGGATCAGCGCTTCGAGATCGTCGACCAGATGGTCGTTGCGCAACTTGCTGGCCGGCTTGCCATCGATGTAGACCAGGTTGGCCGGGCTGCCGCCGGTGAGGCCTATGTCGGTCTCCTTGGCTTCGCCGGGGCCGTTGACCACGCAGCCGATCACCGAGACGTTCAGCGGGGTCATCACGTCCTCGAGACGCGTCTCGAGGGCGTTCATGGTGGCGATGACGTCGAAGTTCTGGCGCGAGCAGCTCGGGCATGCGATGAAGTTGATGCCCTTGGCGCGCAGCTTGAGGCTCTTCAGCATATCGAAGCCGACCTTGATCTCTTCGACCGGGTCGGCAGCGAGCGAGACGCGAATCGTGTCACCGATACCGTCCATCAGCAGCATGCCCAGGCCGATCGAGGATTTCACCGTGCCGGAGCGCAGGCCACCGGCCTCGGTGATGCCCAGATGCAGCGGCTGTTCGATCTGCTTGGCCAGCAGCCGGTAGGCGGCCACGGCCATGAACACGTCGCTCGCCTTGACGCTGACCTTGAAATCATGGAAATCGAGGCGGTCGAGATGGTCGATATGGCGCATGGCCGATTCGACCAGCGCTTCCGGCGTGGGCTCGCCGTATTTCTTCTGCAGATCCTTCTCCAGCGAGCCGGCATTGACGCCGATGCGGATGGGAATGCCGTGGTGTCGCGCAGCATCGACGACGGCGCGGACGCGATCCTCGCGGCCGATGTTACCGGGATTGATGCGCAGACAGTCGACGCCGAGCTCGGCCACGCGCAGGGCGATCTTGTAGTCGAAATGGATGTCGGCAACCAACGGAACGCTGACCTGCCGCTTGATCTTGCCGAAGGCTTCGGCCGCATCCATGTCGGGCACCGAGACACGCACGATATCGGCGCCGGCCTGCTGCAGGCGCTCAATTTGCCCTACGGTGGCAGCGACATCGTTGGTGTCGGTATTGGTCATGCTCTGCACGGCGATAGGCGCACCGCCGCCGACAGGTACGTCACCGACATGGATCTGTCGAGAGAGACGACGGGTGATCGGAGATGGCATCTGCATGGCGCTTCTCAGTCTCCCAGGGTAAAGCGGGCAACGTTGTTGCCGCCCGTGTATTGACCAAGATCGATCGACTTGCCGCGGTATTCGAGCGTCACGCCACTGGCGTTGCCGATGGTCAGACGGAAGGGCGGTTCGCCTTCCGCGGTTGCCTGACTGTCGGCGGACTGCAGGCCGCTAAAAATTCGATCGTCATTGGCATCATAGATTTCGGTCCATGACTCTTCGCTGAAAGTCAGGGAGAGCGAGTTGTCGCTGGCGCCCGCAGCCGCCGTATCATCGCCCACCGCCGCAGAGCTCGCCTGCGCTGCCTGACGTTCGTCGCGATTCGGGGGTGCCGTCTCCGCCGATGCGGAAACTCCCGTCGCACCACCCGTTTCGGCGGCATCGTTCGAGGCTGCCGCGTCAATATCGGTGGCCGGCGTATTCTGTTGATTTGGCAGGGGGGGTAGTTGGGTATCGGTGTTAGGTGCCATCGCCGAACTGCTGCCGTTTGTGCCAGAAGCGTTCGAGCCAGAGATGCCGGAACCGGCAGCGCCTGAGTCAGTGGCGTCGCCGGTGTTCGCAGCAGCTCCGCTGCCATCATCGTTCAGACGATCGACGGCAATCGGGCTGTCATCGCTGCCACCCCCGAAGATGTCATTGCCTTCTCGGCTCTGCCACCACAATAGCGTCAACGATATCAGACCGATGATGACCAGCAGAGTGAACAGGCGGAAGATCCAAGGACCGACTCGGGAAGGCGCTCGGGTGGTATGAACCGGCGCCAGTTTCCGCTCCATGTCGCCGCGGCCATGCGTGGCGTCGTAGGCGTTGACGACGCGGGTCTCGTCCATTCCCAACAGGCGCGCGTACGCCCTCACGTAGCCTCGACGGTAAGCGGCGATCGGTACCTGGTCGAAGCGGTCTTCCTCCAGACCGGCCACGACGACCGGACGTAAATTGAGCTGCAGCGCGACATCTTCGAGGCTCAGCCCCTGACGTTCGCGCTCGCTCTGGAGCATGTGACCCGCCATCTCTTGAGAAGGGCTGGGCACATCGTGTTGCTGGACTGATGGTTCGTTCATTTCGCTCATGGGCGAAAATCCTTCTGATCTCTCTTGGGCACGAGCTCGAACTCGGGCTCAAGTACGGGTTCTATTCGCCTCTGGAACCGCCGAGCTGCTGACGGTAAAAGGCCGCACGAGTCGAGTCTCCCTGAGCACTGGCGATGTCGCTCGCCAGACGCAGGCTATCGTCATCGGTGCCGGCCACGGTGAAATAACGCTGCAGGCGTTCCCAGGCGCGTTCGTCTTTACCCTGCGTGTGATCGAGGCGAGCGAGCGCCAACAGGCTGCGCGCATTACGCGCATCGATATCGAGGGCTCGCTCGTAATACTGCTGAGCGGCTGTCGCATCGCCGTTGGCGGTCTCGCACTGTCCCAGGTTCGCAAACAACTGGGCTCTCTGGGTGTAATTGATGTCCTGACTGGCAACGGCCAATTGCGCGCAGGCGCTGGCGTACTGCCCTCGCTGATACAAAAGGGCCGCATAATTGTTGCGTATGCGCGTCGCATCGGGGTCGGCTTTCAAGGCTTTCTGAAAAAAACCGTCGGCCAGATCCAGCTCTTTCTGGCGCTGATAGAGCAGCGCCAGGCCTTCCATGGCACCACTGTCGCCAGCATCGAGGTCAATGGCGTGCTGCAGGGCCTGTTGCGCACGAGGCAGATTGCCCTCGGCGAGGTACGCCTTGCCTAGGCGAGTGTAGGCTGCTGCCGCATCCTCAGGGCTGTCCTGTTTCGGCCCATTGGAGGAGACCGCCGTGGCGCAGCCGCTCAATAGACACGCCATCCCCATCGCGACACACAACGATCGTATCGAAAAGGAGCGAGATGGGCGGGTCATGCGCGGCTCTCCCATGGTTCGAGACAGCGACAACCGAAAGGTCGAATCCCGAGCAACTGAAAACAAAGCGATTTTGGGGCTCCCATCAAAGCGCTGCACCGAGTCGAAGTCAAGGCGAGGCCTGACCACGACGATGCCGACATCGATGACCGGAGCCCAATTCGGTGGACGCGTTGCGGTTTCATGCCCAATGTTCAGTCGGCATCCAGCTGGATCGACTGGATGTAGCGCTCGTGACGCTTGGTTCGATCCTTGACCTTTCCTACCAGCTGGCCGCACGCGGCATCGATATCGTCACCGCGGGTGGTACGTACCATGGCCGTGTGGCCGAGTTCGTAAAGCCAGCTCTGGAAGCGCATCACCTGGTTGCGCGAAGGCTTTTCGTAACCCGAATGCGGGAACGGGTTGAACGGAATCAGGTTGATCTTGCACGGCAATTCCTCGAGCAGCACCACCAGTTCCTCGGCGTGTACCTGCTGGTCGTTGACGTCCTTGATCAGGGTGTACTCGATGGTGACATGACGCGTCGTCTCGCATTTGGCGAGATAGCGCTGGCACGCATCCAGCAGCATGCGGATATTGTACTTGCGATTGAGCGGCACCAGCTCGTTGCGCAATTCGTCATTCGCGGCATGTAGCGAGATCGCCAGGCTGACGTCGATATCGTCGCCCAGCTTGTCGATCATCGGCACCACACCGGAGGTCGACAGCGTGACACGGCGTTTGGACATGCCATAGGCGTTGTCGTCGAGCATCAGCTTCATCGACGGCACCACGTTGTCGTAGTTGAGCAGAGGTTCACCCATGCCCATCATCACCACGTTGGTGATCGCCTTGCGTCCGTCGGGGGCGCTCATGCGGCCGCCGGCACGCTGCTGGGCGACCCAGACCTGGCCGATGATCTCGGCGCTGGTCAGGTTGCGCTGAAAACCCTGCTTGCCGGTGGAGCAGAAGCTGCAGTCCAGCGAACAGCCGACCTGGGACGACACGCATAGCGTCCGCCGTGCGCCGTTGTCGGCCGGAATCAGCACGGTCTCGACGTAGCTTCCATCCTCGACTTCCAGCACCCATTTGCGGGTACCGTCGCTCGAAGTGCCTTCGTAGACCACGCTCGGGCCACGGATCTCGGCGTGCTCTTCCAGTCGGCCACGCAGTGACTTGGAAAGATTGGTCATCGACTCGAAGTCGTCGCAACCTTCCTGATGAATCCACTTCATGACCTGGGCGGCGCGGAATTTCTTCTCGCCCAGAGAGACGAAGAACGTCTCCATCTGCTCGCGGGAGAGCCCCAATAGATTGGTGCGCGGAGTAGCGGTGGCAGCGGTCATGGCAACGGAATCGGCTCGAGAGTGGCGGGGTGTGCAGGGACGGAGGAGGCCGACCGGCCCCGAGGGCCGGTCGATCGACGAATCAGCTGCGCGAGCAGAGTTCGTCATCCTTGAAGAAGTAGCTGATTTCACGAGCGGCGGATTCCGGTGCATCGGAACCGTGCGCGGCGTTGGCGTCGATTGAAGACGCGAAGTCGGCGCGGATGGTGCCCGGCGCGGCTTCTTTGGGATTGGTCGCACCCATCAGCTCGCGGTTCTTGGCGATTGCGCTTTCACCTTCGAGAACCTGGACCATCACCGGACCGGACGTCATGAAGCCGACCAGATCGGCGAAGAAACCACGCTCGGCGTGCTCGGCATAGAAGCCTTCTGCCTGCCCCTTGGAAAGGTGCAGCATCTTGGCGCCGACGATCTGCAGGCCGGCTTTTTCGAAGCGGCTGTAGATGTCGCCGATCACGTTCTTGGCAACGGCATCGGGCTTGATGATGGAAAGCGTGCGTTCGGTGGCCATGAATTAGGTCTCCTGCTGTCGTGAATCGATCGCGATTGTCGCGAGCGGAAAAAAGGTGTGCGAGACGAGGGGATGGTTCACATCGAACCACCGTTCTCAACCACAACGCCCCGGCCGAAAAATCGCGCCATTGTAGCGCAAGCCCTCGGCCGACGCATCCCGGCCTCATCGGCCAAGAAGTGTCGGCGCGTGCCGGCGCGAAGTCGATCTGGGGCGGAGCTCAGACGTTGAAGCTTTCGCCGCAGCCGCACTCGTCGGTGACGTTGGGGTTGTTGAAGCGGAAGAAGCGATTGAGCCCTTCGCTGACGTAGTCGACTTCGGTACCGTCGAGGACTTCCAGCGCTTCCTTGTCGACGAGGACCTTGACGCCGCGTTCCTCGAACTCGACATCGCTGTCACGCAGGTCGTCGGCGATATCGAGTACGTAGCTGTAACCGGAACAGCCGCTCGGTTTGATGGCCACACGCAGGCCGAGACCGGTGCCGCGCTCTTCCAGCACGTGCCGAATCTGGGTGGCGGCGGATTCACTGATGGTGATGTTCTGCATGGTATTTCTCCTGCCGAAGAGGAATGGCAGCTGCCGCTCCTCTAACGATGATTCATGGCGGCTTTCGAGGGTTGGCGTAACCCGCTCAAAGCCCGGCGTATGTCGGCTACGGCCGCATCGATCTCATCAAGCGTGGTGAAGCGGCCGAAGCTGAAGCGAATCGAGGCCAGCGCCTGGGAATGGGGCACGCCGATCCCCGCGAGAACGTAGGATGGCTCCACGCTGGCCGAGTTGCAGGCCGACCCCGTGGAGACGGCCAGCCCTCTTAGCGCCATCAGTAGCGACTCCCCGTCCACGCCATCAAAAGCGAGATTGACGATGTTGGGAACGGACTGTTCCTGCGGCGAATGGTTATGAATGCCACCGCAGTCGGCCAGTCCGTCGAGAAAACGTTGGCGCAGCGCCCGCACATGCTCGCCATCGGATTCGCGCTCGTCGCGAGCCAGCGCGAAGGCTTCGCCCATGCCCACGATCTGGTGGGTGGGCAGCGTGCCGGAGCGCATCCCGCGCTCGTGTCCGCCGCCGTGGATCAGTGCCTCGATGCGCAGATCCGGGTCGCGGCGAACGTACAGCGCGCCGATGCCTTTGGGGCCGTAGGCCTTGTGCGCCGAGAGCGACATCAGGTCGATGCCCATGGCTTCGACATCGAGCGCCAGCCGCCCGCAGGCCTGCGCGGCATCGACGTGAAAGCGCGCGCCGAACTCGTGCACGACGGCGGATAGCGCCGTCAGGTCGTTGACGCTGCCGAGCTCGTTGTTCACCGCCATCAGTGAGACCAGAACCGTATCCTTGCGCATGGCGCTGCGCAGTTGATCCGGCGTGATACGCCCGTCGCGGCCCGGCGTCAGCCAGGTAACCTCGAATCCTTCCGACTCCAGCGCTATCGCGGTATCCACGATCGCCTTGTGTTCGATGACCGATGTGACCAGATGGCGTCCGCGGGCGCGATTGGCGCGCATGAAGCCGATCAGTGCCAGATTGTCCGCTTCGGTGGCGCCGGAAGTCCACACGATCTCGCGTGGATCGGCGCCGATCAGATCGGCGACCTGACGGCGAGCGTTTTCCACTGCCTGTTCGGCCAGCCATCCCGGCATGTGACTGCGCGAGGCCGGGTTGGCATAGACGCCGTCCATCGTCAGATGACGCATCATCTGCTCGGCCACGCGCGGATCGGTCGGCGTGGTGGCGGCGTAATCGAGATAAATCGGAGCACTCATGGCACGCAAGATCTCTGGCAGTCGATCGAAAGGAAATCGGACCCGATACGCAAAAACAAAAGACGCTAACGCGTAGCCGCCCGATGGCATTCGCCTAGTGCGACGACACCGTGATCGTGGCGGCGTCATCGGCGCGCGAGTGCGTATCAGGCTCTCGTTGCATGGCGGCGCGGGCCTGTTCGCGGTGCACCAGCTCCAGCAGGCTGATGTCACTCAAGAAGCGTTGAATCTCATCGGAGAGATCGCCCCATAGATGATGCGTGATGCACTTGCTGCCCCGATGACAGTCCGCTCGCCCCTGACAGCGCGTGGCATCGACCGACTCGTTGACCGCATCGATCACGCCGGCCACGGAAATCTCGGCGGGCGCCTTACCCAGGAGGTAGCCACCGCCCGGGCCGCGCACGCTGCTGACGAGCTCGGCTCGGCGCAGCCTCGCGAACAACTGCTCCAGATAAGAGAGCGAAATGTCCTGGCGTCTGGAGATATCCGCCAGGCACACCGGGCCTTTATCGGCATTGAGTGCCAGATCGAGCATGGCGGTGACGGCGTAGCGCCCTTTGGTAGTCAAACGCATCGGCGGATATCGGCTGTCGCTGCATCGGTATCGACATTATGGAAAAACCCAGTAATACGGTCAACCATTCTGCCGAAGGCGAAGATGTACCCCGAGAGATCGCGGTCACCTCCTGTGGATCGGTGCGACTCGAGCCCGGATTCCTAGAAATCAGGGCTATCGAGGGTCAGGGCTATCGAGAGTCAGGGCTTGTCGCCCAATCGTTTGTCGATCGTCCCCAGAATGCCGCGCAGGATATTCATTTCCATGCTGTCGAGGTGGGCGCGCATGAACAGCCGACGAAGGCGCGCCATCAACTGGCGGGGATTATCGGGATCGTGGAACTCGATCGCCGTGAGAGTGTTTTCAAGATGCACGAAAAAGCGCTCGAGGTCGGCGTGGGTCGCCGGCGGGTTGTCCCAGATCACCCCGAACGGCTGTTCGGCTTCGAGGTCCGGGGCGAGTGCGGCACTCGACGATGTGTCTTCCAGGGCCAGGAACGCCTGACGGCATTCGTAGGCTAGCACCTGGACGGCAGCGGCCAGATTCAGCGAGCTGAAGTCGGGGTTGGTCGGGATGTGCACGTGCTGATGGCAGCGCTGCAGTTCGGCATTGGTCAGGCCGGTATCCTCGCGCCCGAATACCAGCGCGACACGGGCCTCGGCCGGCTTGAGCGCCTGCGGCAAGCTCTCCGCCAGAGCGCGAGGCCCGATCATTGGCCAGGGAAGATGGCGGGAGCGAGCACTCGCACCTACCACCAGCGTGCAGTCGGCGACGGCATCTTCGAGCGCGTCGAATTGCCGCGCGCTATCCACCAGCGTGGTCGCCCCGGAAGCTCGCGAATAGGCTTCGAGATCCTTGGGATTGCAGCGCGGGGTCACCAGGGCGAGATCCTCCAGGCCCATGTTGCGCATGGCGCGAGTGGCGGCGCCGATATTGCCGGGATGGCTGGTGCCGATGAGAACGATACGGATACGGTCGAGCATAGAAAGGGGCATGGGACACTGTGAAAGAGGCATCGGGTACGGATCGAATGCTGGGGCGAGCGGGAAAACGCGTAGTCTAGCATGACTGGAAAGGCCGACTTCTGCTAGACTGCGCGGCGTTCTTTAACAGCCCCCGACACCCCAAGGCCAGATCCATGCATCCGATGGTTCAATATGCGCTGCGCGCCGCTCGCAGCGCCGCTGAGCAATTCGTTCGTATCCGTGACCGTCTCGAGGTCAATCACGACGAGCAGGCAACCGCCAGTCTGCTCGAGGATACGGCACGTAATGCCGAAACGCTGATCGTTCATCAGCTATCCCGCGGTTATCCGCAGCACGGGATTTCCGGTCGCTACACGCCTTATCGCGAAGGCAAGGGCACCGACAAGGAAACGGTGTGGCACATCGAGCCGATCCACGGCGAGTCCAATCTCGGCGTGGCGAACCGCCAGTTCGCGATCTCGATGGTGTGCCTGGTCAAGGGGCGCCCGGAACATGCGGTGATCGTGTCGCCATTCAGCGATGACGAATTTCTGATCAGTCGTGGTCGCGGCGCGCAGGGCAACGGCAAGCGCATGCGTGTCTCCAAGGCCGTCAATATCGACGGTGCCAGACTCTCGCTGGCCTGGCCGGCGCTTGACAGCCGCTCGCGCTGGTTGCCGCAGTATCTTACGGTGGTCGAGCGTCTGGGACCTCAGATCGATACGTTGACTGGTACCGGCTGTGCGCTGCTCGACATGATCGAGTTCGCTTCCGGCCGTGCCGACGCCGTGTTCGTGATGGGGCTGGAACAGCAGGACCGTCTGGTCGGCTCATTGCTGCTGAAGGAAGCCGGAGCGTTGACCGGCGCCATCGACGGCTCGCCCAGTGTCGAAGACGGCGGCAGCCTGATGGCCGCTGGCCCGCGTCTCTACAAGGCGCTGGCGCAGCAGCTCAAGGCCAGCATCTAAGCGAGCCGCCGAGCGACTCACTTTTGAAAGCGTCGCCGCGAAACGAAGCGCCCTGCCGGGTTATCCCGGCAGGGCGCTTTGCGTTGAGGCGTACATCCGTTCTGGTTCAGGGCATCGAGGACGCCATCGATTGAGGCCGAGTGAGCAGGCTCCCCACCAAGAACGCGAGCATCGCGGCGGCGAGGCCGGCGTAAATTGGCGAGTTGGCCAGCAGACCATCCTTGAGCATGAAGACGATCACGCCCGTGCAGCCGGCCAGCATGCTGGCTATCGCGCCGGTGGTGGTCGATCGCTTCCAGAACAGCGCCCCGAGCATGGGAATCAACATGCCGCCGACCAGCAGGTTATAGGCGACCGTCAATGCCCCGATGACATCGCTGACGTTGATCGCGATGATGACGCTGACCACGCCAACCAGACCGGTGCAGAGTCGATTGATTCTGACGCCCTCGATCTCGCGGCCACCGCGGAGTGCCGGGAGGATATCCTGAGTCAGCAGTGTCGATGAGGCGAGCATGCCAGCGCTGGAAGTTGACATCATCGCGGCCATGGCGGCCGCGATGATCAGCCCGCGGATGCCATCCGGCAGAGCCAGTTGCGCAATGGCGGCGAAAGCGTTGTTGGCGTCATCGAGATTCGGCAGCAGGATGCTGGCGGCAATACCGACCACAGCACCAATCACGCCGTAGAGAATGCAGTAGATGCCGGCGAAGGTACCGGCGCTGCGGGCCACGCGACTGGAGCGGGCGGTAAAGACTCGCTGCCAGATATCCTGGCCGATCAGGATGCCCAGAAAATAGATGACGAAGTAGGTGATGATGGTGTCCCAGCCGATCGCCGTCAGCGAAAAGCTGCTTTCCGGCGCTTTCTCCAGCAGTGCACTCCAGCCCCACCGAATCGATCGTCAGCGGCAGAAGCAGTGCCACCATGCCGACGGTCATGATCAGGAACTGCACGATATCGGTCAGCGTCAATGACCACATGCCGCCGATCGTCGAATAGATGACGACCACCACGCCGCCAATGACGACTGCCTGCCAGGCCGGCATGCCGAAGATTACGCTCAGTACGGTGCCGATGCCGATCGTCGAGGTCACCGCCAGCATCAGATCGTAGGCAAACATGATGAGCGAGCTGATCAACTTGGCGGCCGGGCTATAGCGACGTTCGAGCACCTGGGTCACGGTGTAGAGCTTGAGCTTCATCAGCGGTTTGGCCAGTACCACGCTCAGCACGATCAGCCCGAGGCCCAGAGAAGCACAGAGCCAGAGACCGGAAAGCCCGTAGGTATAACCGAGCTTGACCGTGCCCACGGTCGATGCGCCACCAAGCACCACCGCCGACAGGGTGCCGATATACATGCCTGGCCCCAGGCGGCGGCCGGCAACGAGATAGTCTTCACGGTTACGCGCACGCTTCATGCCCCACCAGCCCAGGCCGAGCATGCCAACCGCATAAAGTGCGACGACGAAGAGATCCAGCATCGTGGTGTCCTATCCTGCCGCTGCGTCAGCGGCGATTGTTGTTGTCGAAAGACGATCTTGTAGAAGGTGACGACTCGGTGTCCGTCAGCGGCGTTTGACGCCAGGTAGAATGCACAGCATCTCGAACAGCAGGTTGGCTGCCACGACGGCGGTCTGGCCGTGAGCGTCGTAGGGAGGCGAGACTTCGACCAGATCGCAGCCGACAATATCGAGACCATGAGCGCCGCGGATGATTTCCAGCGACTGCGGGATGGTCAGACCACCGATCTCGACCGTACCGGTGCCCGGCGCGTAGGCTGGATCGAGGCTGTCGATATCGAAGGTCACATAGACCGGGCCCCCTTTGAGCTTGTCGCGAATCTCCGCCATCAACGGTGTCAGGCTTTTGTGCCAGCAATCCTCGGCCGGCACGACACGAAAACCCTGTTCGCGCCCCCAATCGAATTCCTCGGGGGAGTAGCCCGTGCCGCGCAGGCCGATCTGGGCGACGCGATTGCAGTCGAGCAGGCCTTCCTCGACCGCACGGCGGAAAGGCGTTCCATGAGCGATGGCTTCACCGAACATGTGCTCGTTGATGTCGGCATGAGCGTCGACGTGGAGGAGTCCCACCGGTCCGTGCTTTCTGGCCATGGCGCGCAGGATCGGCAGTGCGAGGGTGTGGTCGCCACCCAGGGTCAGCGGGATGACGTCGTGGGTCAGCAGGTCGTTGTAGTAACGCTCGATGATGTCGACGCTCTTCTTGAGGTCGAAGGTATTGATCGGCACATCACCGATGTCCGCCACCTGCAGACTCTCGAACGGCGCGGCGCGGGTTGCCATGTTGAAGGGCCGCAGCATCCGGGATTCATCCCGGATCTGGCGTGGCCCGAAGCGAGTGCCCGGGCGATTCGAGGTGCCAATATCCATCGGAATGCCGACGAAGCAGGCATCGAGTCCTTCGGCGCTCTTCTGCGTCGGCAGGCGCATCATCGTGGCTGGCCCGCCGAAACGGGGCATCTCGTTGCCGCCGAGCGGCTGGTTGTATGGCG
The DNA here is from genome assembly GCF_003206065.1 of Salinicola halimionae. Taxonomy (GTDB): domain Bacteria; phylum Pseudomonadota; class Gammaproteobacteria; order Pseudomonadales; family Halomonadaceae; genus Salinicola; species Salinicola halimionae. The sequence continues at coordinate 847,116 of NZ_PZJQ01000005.1, forward strand.
GTCGGTTAGACATTGCAGTCCCGGACGTTGTGATTGTGGGTGGTGAATACCGAATAAATACCAGCAGGAATCGTGCCAATCGGTCAGTTATTGATAGACCGGGGTGCTGCGCGGCAATTGATTCATTCATGAATCACGGCTTGCGTTTAAGTGATACTTTTATGTATTAATGATTCAACAATGTATCGATGGCGGATTCTTCAATGACGGTTCGCCATGGCGGCGCATAAATGACAGTTTCGGTGATGAAAAGGCGCGTGATGACGGATTTGACGAAAGAGGAAGACGCTGCGGCTCAGTTGACGCTGGAGACATTGATCCAGACGGCTCAGGATCATCTGTTCATCGTCGACGGCGACGGTCATATCCTGGATGTGAGCCCGGGCAGTGCCGCGGTCTACGGACTGCGTCGTGAAGAGCTTCGGGCGACGACCGTTCAGGCGCTGCAGGCCAGCGGAGTACTGTCGCCCTCGGTGTCGCTCGAGGTCATCCGCACTGGTCAATCCGCGCAGATCATGCAGCGTACGGGTACCGGTCGTCAGGTGATCGCCGAAGCGTTTCCGGTCTACGCCAACGGCGAGCTGATCCGTGTGATCAGTCGTTCGCGGGACCTCACCGATCTCCAGCTACTGCAGGATGAGTACGCACTTCTGCAGCGCCGATTTGCCGAGCATCTCAAGCGCCACCCTGAGCCCGACGGCGACGAAGAGACTTCCGTGGGCGAACTGGTAGTCAAGAGCCGGATCATGCGTGAGATAGTTCACATGTTGAAGCGCAGTGCGCCGACCGATGCCACCGTACTGATGCTGGGTGAATCGGGCGTGGGCAAGACGGCATTTGCTCGCCTGCTGCATCGCTGGAGCCGTCGACGGGAGGGCGCTTTCGTCGACGTCAACTGCGCGGCCATCCCCGAGTCGCTGTTCGAGTCGGAGATGTTCGGCTATCAGCCCGGCGCCTTTAGTGGCGCATCGCGCCAGGGCAAGGCGGGGCTGCTCGAGCAGGCTCACGGAGGCACGCTGTTTCTGGACGAAATCGGCGAACTGCCGCTGTCGATGCAGTCGAAACTGCTCAAGGTGATCCAGGATGGTTCGCTGATGCGTCTGGGCGATACCCAGTCGCGCCAGGTCGATTTCCGTCTCGTCGTGGCGACCAACCAGGATCTGGCCAAACGGGTCGAGGAGGGCGCCTTTCGGCTTGATCTCTATTACCGGCTCAACGTGATTCCGGTGACACTGCCGCCGCTGCGCGAGCGTCGCGAGGATATCCGGGGGGTTGCCGAGCGCCATCTCGAGCGCCTAAACCGTCGCTACGGTCAAGACAAGGTACTATATCCCGGCGCCTGGTCGGGTCTGATAGGCAACGACTGGCCGGGCAATGTCAGAGAGCTGGAAAATTGGCTCGAGCGGGCCTGGCTATCGGCGGAAGGGAATGTCGTGGGCGTACCGGCATCGAACCTGCCTGGCAGCGACATCACACCGAATGGGGTGGGTAATGTCGAAATCGGGGGAGAAGCCGGCGAGGGTTCAGGCATGGGTATCGCGCTGGCCCCGGGGCAGGGGCTCAAGGCTGCCATGGAGGCGCATGAACGCGATATTCTAAAAGGGCTGATGACGACCCATCTTACGACCTATGCGCTGGCCGCCCGTCTCGGCATCAGCCAGCCCAGCGTCGTGCGCAAACTCAAACGCCATCACCTTCGGATCGAACGCTGGCCGGACTCGCTCAACGGCTGATATCGGCGTTCTTATCCACATCCGTGCTCGCCTTCGCTCCCACATCTCGCGACGAACCGCTCCGAGGCGTGGCGTGGTGGGGACTCCCGGTATATCGCGTTATCGACTGGCGCTTGCCGTAGCCCCAGCGCTCCGCTTCTGACGGCGCATCCGGTGCATCGTCGTCATGCAGCCATTCTCGCCAGCTGGCGACCAGTAGCGCCATTAGTACCGGACCGACGAACAACCCGACGATTCCCATGGTCTTCACGCCGCCGATCAGGCCGAAGAAGGTCGGCAGGAAGGGCAGCTTGATCGGGCCACCGACCAGTCGCGGGCGCAGCGTCTTGTCGACGACGAAGAGCTCGAACGCGCCCCAGATGAAGAGTCCGACGCCATTGATCATATGCCCGGTCGCTAGCAGATAGAGCGACACCAGCGTGAACGTCAGCGGCGCGCCACCGGGTACCAAAGCCATGAAGGCGGTGATAACACCGAGTACCACCGGCGATTGAATGCCGGCGATCCAATACGCCGTGCCGAGCACCAGCCCCTCGCCGAGGGCAATCAGGCCCATGCCCATCACGGTCGAGCTGACCGTAGCCGGCACCACGCGCGAAAACCGCTGCCAGCGAGCCGGCAACACCCGCTCACCGACGATGTCCAGTTGACGCGCCATGCCGGCGCCGTCCTTGTAGAGAAAAAACAGCGTGATCAGCATGAACAGCAGAGTCAGCGCCAGATGCAGCGCGTTGCTCCCCAGTGCCAGCACCCAGCGCGAGATATTGCCGATATGCTCGCCGCCTATGAGCTGAATCAGAGACTCCGGCGCATGGGGCTCGGCCAGAGTTTGTTGCCATTGCTCGGCCAGCCAGTCTCCCACGCCCGGCAGGTGTTCGATCCAGACCGGGGGCGGGATGCCGTGCTCGTTCGCAATCATCAGCCACCCGACCCAGCCCTTCAATTCCTGGAAGGCGTAGGAGCTGGCAAGCACCATCGGGATCACCAGGCACAGCATGATCAACCCCAGCGCGATGCTGGCAGCAAGCGTCTTGCGCTGCCCGCAGCCTGCCAGGAGGCGACGATAGAGTGGCCAACTGGCGAGACAGATGATCAATGCGGCGAGTACCGGGATCAGGAAGTCGATGAAGAAGTAGACGCCGGCAATCATCACCAGCACCAGGAGCCAGCGAGCAACGCTACTATCGGCAAAGATTGGGGCCATGAATGACTCGTGAACGCGACAGAGGAACCGGTGAGCCCGGGACGAGATCGAACGGCATGCCAATCGGCAGCCAATTATCATAACCCAACGGATTCGATCCGAGGTTATCGTTCCGTCGGAAAATGGCGGGTGCAGACAACCGCCGGGAACGGTTTCTGATATCGCGTAGTGGCGGCTCGCTGAGGATCGCCAGGGATGACAGGCGAAAAAAAGGCCCCTCGTTGCGCGAGGAGCCTTGAAGGCGTGATCGAAGCGCTCGTTTTACGGCGTGTCGTCCACGACCTCTCCTTTCTTCGCCGGGATCAAATCCAGGCGCTCCAGTTTGAACACGATCAGCAGAGCGGCGGCGACGTAGACCGAGGAGAACGTGCCGGCCACGATCCCCAGGATCAGCGATATCGCGAAGTTGTGGATCATGTCGCCGCCGAGGAAGAACAGCGCGAACAGCACCAGCAAGGTGGTACCGGAAGTCGCCAAGGTGCGCGACAACGTCTGGTTGATCGCTTCGTTGAAGATCTGCGCCAGATCTTCGCTGCGTGACAGCCGGATATTCTCGCGAATCCGGTCGTAGACGATAATGGTGTCGTTCAGCGAGTAGCCGATGACCGCCATGATCCCCGCCAGTACCGTCAGGTCGAATTCCCACTGGAACAGCGCGAACAGGCCCAGCACGATCAGCACGTCGTGGCCCAGCGAGATGATCGCGCACAGCGCGAACTTGTACTGGAAGCGGAAGGCGACGTAGACCGCCACGCCGGCCAGTGCCACCAGCATGCCCAGACCACTCTGGTCGCGTAGCTGATCGCCGACCTGGGCGCCGACGAATTCGGCGCGAACCAGCTCGATCGAGGCATTGCCGCTACTCAGGGCCGAAACGACCTGATTGCCGACATCGTTGCTGAAGGTCTGCTGCAGCCGCACCAGGATTTCGTCCGTGGCGCCAAAGGTCTGCACCGAGAAGTTCTCGAAACCGCTATTGGCCAGTAGCGTGCGAATATCATCCAGCGAGGGGGCTGCAGCATAGTGAAGCTCGACGACCGTGCCGCCGGTGAAGTCGAGCCCGAGATTGAGGTTCAGAAGGGCGAGGGCCGCCACCGACACGATCGTGAGTACGATCGAGACGATAAAGGCGATGCGGCGCTTGCCCATGAAGTCGAATTGGCGCATTGCTCGCATCTCCTAGATCCAGAGTTTCTTCAACGGCTTGCCGCCGATGGAGAGGTTGACGAGGGCACGCGACACCATGATGCCGGTGAACATCGAGGTCAAAATGCCGAGAGACAGCGTCACGGCGAAGCCCTTGATCGGGCCGGTACCGATCGAGAACAGCACGACCGCCACCAGCAGCGTGGTGAGGTTGGCATCGACGATTGACGTGAAGGCGCGTCCATAACCGGCGTGAACCGCCTGCTGCGGTAGCGTCTTGTTTCTCAGCTCCTCGCGTATGCGCTCGTAGATCAAAACGTTGGCATCCACCGCCATCCCCAGCGTCAGCACGATCCCGGCAATCCCCGGTAGTGTCAGCGTGGCGCCAAGCAGTGACATGGCGGCGATCAAAAGCACCAGATTGACCGCCAGCGCCACGTTGGCAATGATGCCAAAGGCTTTATAGCGGATCAGCATGAACGCCACGACCAGCAGACCGCCGACGATCACCGAGAAGATGCCACGCTCGATGTTCTGGGCACCCAGGCTTGGACCGATGGTGCGTTCCTGGACGAAGTAGATCGGCGCGGCGAGCGAGCCTGAACGTAGCAGCAGCGCCAGTTCGCTGGCCTCGGTGGGGGAGTCCAGGCCGGTGATGCGGAAGCGATTGCTCAGCGCGCTTTGTATCGTTGCCAGACTGATGATGCTGCGGCTGGTGGTCGGGATGCGCTCTTCGACCTGCTTGCCGTCCTTGGTCACCGTGCGCGTATTCGTACTGTGATCGATGTACAGCACGGCCATATTACGACCGATATTGGTACGCGTTGCCTGGTTCATCAGCGAACCGCCGGTGCCATCGAGGTTGATGTTGACCTGCGGTCGGCCATTCTGATCGAAGCCCTGGCTGGCGCTGGAGACCCTGTCACCGGTGATGATCACGTCACGCGAAAGCGTCGCCGTACGCTGTGAGCCGTTGCGGAACGGGAAACTCTCGGTTTCGGAGTCCGTGGCGTCCGGCCGCGCCTCGAGACGGAACTCGAGGTTGGCGGTGGCACCGACGATGCGCTTGGCTTCGGCGGTATCCTGTACGCCGGGCAGTTCGACCACGATACGGCTTGGACCCTGACGCTGAACTAGTGGCTCGGATACCCCGAGCTCGTTGACGCGATTACGGATCGTGGTCAGGTTTTGCTGAACCGCGTAATCCTGAATGTCCTTGATCGACTGTTCGGTCAGTGTCATGTCGAGATAGGCACGGCGCCCTTCGTCCCGATCTTCCAGCTGAAATTCGCCGAAGGTCTGACTGATCTTTTCGCGAGCGGCGTCTCGGTCTTCGCTATTGGCGAATTCGAGATGCAGCGCATTGTCGTCGACCTGAGTGTCGCGGTAGCGGATGCGTTCGTCGCGCAAATCGGCGCGGATGGCGCTAGCCGTCGCCTTGAGACGCTGCTCGACCGCGGCTTCCATGTCGACTTCGAGCAGAAAGTGTACGCCACCGCGTAGATCGAGACCGAGTTTCATCGGTGCCGCGGAGAGGCTGGTCAGCCAGGACGGGGTGGAATCCGCGAGATTGAGTGCCACGGTGTAGCTGTCATCGAGAGTATCGTCGACCACATCGCGGGCGGGAAGCTGCTGTTCGGCATCATCGAGCCGAATCAGTGCGGTGTTGTTACCGGTCATTGTTGCCGACTTGACCTGAATATCGTCGTCGGACAATGCCTGGGTGACTCGGTCGAGCTGCTGACTGCCGAGGGAACCGTTGGTCGTGCTGATCTGGACGGCGGGGTCCTGAGGGTAAAGATTGGGTAACGCGTAGATGACGCCGACAACACAGACAATGAGTATCAGCAGATACTTCCACAGGGGGTAACGATTGAGCATGGAAGCCCTGTCCTTTCAATCAATGACGATCGGGAGGTGACCGTCGTGCGAAGAGTGTCGCGGAAAGAGATGGCTGCCGATGGGGGCATCGGCAGCCAGGAGAGTTACAGCGACTTCAACGTGCCTTTGGGGAGGACGGAGGCCACGGCGCTCTTCTGAACGCTGACGATGGTGCCTTCGGCAATCTCCATGCTGATGAAGTCATCGGTCACGTCGGTAATTCGGCCGAGCAGTCCGCCGCCGATTACGATCTCGTCACCCTTGGACAGATTGGTGACCAGCTTCTTGTGCTCCTTGGCGCGCTTGGACTGCGGGCGCCACAACAGGAAGTAAAAGATCAACACGAAACCGACCAGCATGATGATCTGGGCAATACCACCACCGGCAGGGCCGCCCGCATCCTGGGCGTGAGCCGCAGGGATGAAAAAGTCCAGCATGGATGTATCTCCGAAGGTTGTGTAATGAAACGGCTGTGTAATGAAACGGTTGCCTGGATAAAGCTGACTATACGGCGTACTGGGCGACTACCGAGAACCGTTCGAATCGTCCCAATCGGCCTCGGGCGGCACGGACAGCCCGCGTCGCCGATAGAATTGTGCTACGAAGTCGGCCAATGTACCCGCTTCGATAGCGCCGCGCAAACCCGCCATCAGGCGCTGGTAGTAGCGCAGATTGTGGACCGTATTGAGCATCGAACCGAGCATTTCACCGCACCGGTCCAGGTGATGTAGATAGCCGCGAGAAAAGTTCTGACAGGTGTAGCAATCGCAGTCAGCCTCTAGCGGGGCAGTATCGTGACGATGCACGGCGTTACGAATCTTGACCGTGCCGTCGGCGGTAAACAGATGGCCATTGCGCGCATTGCGGGTTGGCATCACGCAATCGAACATGTCGATGCCTCGTCGCACCCCTTCGACCAGATCCTCCGGTTTGCCGACGCCCATCAGATAGCGCGGCTTGTCTTCCGGCATCCAGGTCGGCAGATAATCCAGCACGCGGATCATCTCCTCCTTCGGTTCGCCCACCGATAGCCCACCGATCGCCAGCCCGTCGAAGCCGATCTCGAGCAGGCCTTCGAGAGAGCGCTTGCGCAGCTCGGGATACATACCGCCCTGGACGATGCCGAACAGCGCCGACGGTGAATTGCCATGCGCGGCGCGGGAACGGGCCGCCCAGCGTAGCGACAGCTCCATCGACTTCTTCGCCTCGGCCTCGCTGGCCGGGTAGGGTGTGCACTCGTCGAAGATCATCACGACGTCGGAGCCCAGCGAGCGTTGCACCGCCATCGATTCTTCCGGCCCCATGAACACCTTGGCACCGTCCACCGGCGAGCGGAAATGAACCCCCTGCTCGGTGATCTTGCGCGTGGCGCCCAGCGAGAACACCTGGAAACCGCCGGAGTCGGTCAGGATCGGCTTGTGCCATTGGGAAAAATCATGCAGATCGCCATGGCCTTCGATCACCTCGGTGCCCGGGCGCAGCCACAGATGAAAGGTATTGCCGAGGATGATCTCGGCGCCGATCGCCTCGACATCCTTGGGTGTCATGCCCTTGACCGTGCCGTAGGTGCCCACCGGCATGAAGGCCGGCGTTTCCACCGTGCCGCGCGGGAAGGTCAGGCGTCCACGGCGGGCGCGTCCTTGCTGGCCCAGTCGCTCGAATTTCATGAAACATTCGTCTCGCATGGTGTCTCTTCTCTTTTATCTATCGCGCCCGAAGCCGCGCGCAAGGCGTTCATGGATTTATCGCGCCCGAAGCCGCGCGCAAAACCTATGACATGAACGCGCCCGGAGCCGCGCAAGTGGCCTATGAATTAAACGTCCGAAGCCGCGCAAGGCGTTCGTGGATTAGCTGGGTCGACGAGTCAGGAACATCGCATCGCCATAACTGAAGAAGCGGTATTCCTCGGTGACGGCTTCCTGGTAGGCGCGTATCACGGCGTCATAGCCGGCAAAGGAGGAGACCAGCATCAGCAGGGTCGACTCCGGCAGGTGGAAGTTGGTCACGAGCGCATCCACGCAGCGCCAGCGATAGCCGGGGTAGATGAAGATGTCGGTCTCGCCACGATAGGGCGTGAGTTCATCATCCTCACCCTGGCTGGCGGTTTCCAAGCAGCGCACGCTGGTGGTACCGACGGCGATCACCTTGTTGCCGGAGGCGTGAGCGCGATTGACCTGTTCGCAGACCGATTCGTCGACTTCCAGCCACTCGCTGTGCATTTGGTGTTCGCGGATGTCGTCGACACGCACCGGCTGAAACGTGCCTGCGCCGACGTGGAGCGTGACGAAGGCCGTCTCGATACCCTTGGTGCGCAGGGCGTCCATCATCGTCTCGTCGAAATGCAGACCTGCGGTGGGGGCGGCGACGGCGCCTTCCCGGCGCGCGTAAACCGTCTGATAACGCTCACGGTCCGCCAGCTCATCCTCACGGGTGATGTAGGGCGGCAACGGCATATGGCCATGTTGCTCGAGCAGGGCGATCAACGGTGTCTCGCCCAGGAAACGCAATTCGAACAGCGCATCCTGACGGCCTTCGACCACGGCATGTATGCCGCCCTCGAAGATCAGCTCCGTGCCCGGCTTGGGCGACTTGCTCGATCGCAAATGCGCCAGCCCGCGATGGGCATCCAGCGGACGTTCCAGCAGCATCTCGACCTTGCCGCCGCTCGCTTTCTGCCCGAACAGCCGCGCCGGAATCACGCGAGTATCATTGAATACCACCACGTCGCCGGGTTCGAGTCTTGTCAGCAAGTCGGGAAAGCGAGCGTGTTCCAACACACCTGACTCACCGTCGACACACAGCAGGCGGCAGTCCGTACGCTGTTCGGAGGGATAACGAGCGATCAGCTCGTCGGGCAGGTCAAAATGAAAATCGGCGCGCTGCATGGCTTGGGTCGCGTATCGGCTCGAATCTGAATGGAGAATGGATGGGGTGACGTTCGAAAGGGCGCCATCATAAAGCACCCGAACGATTAAGTCAGCGTGATGATTGACGCGGGGCCGAGCGTCCGTATAATGCGTTTCCGCTGCCGGCGTGGCGGAATTGGTAGACGCAGCGGATTCAAAATCCGCCGCTGGAAACAGTGTGTCGGTTCGAGTCCGACCGCCGGCACCATCCGCAAAATCAGTACCTTAGCTTCATTTCCTTTCTTCTCGATTCATCTTCTTCGTTTCAGTGCTTGGTCGCAGAATGCTGTATTCAGCATTGGCAATCGCCCCGATATCGTCCCGGTTCTAGTATCCAACCTGTAATCACGGCGTCTGCTCACGATCAGAGTCGACGTGTTTCGGTCGACCGGACACGCTCCATACCTCCTATCTAGCCTGCCTTTCTGAAGTTGGTTGAAGGTCCGGAATGGGTCGACACTCGTCTTTGCGAGTGGGAAGGCCAATGCCTAGAAGGGTTGAATCCCGGGTGGCGAACCATGGCGGGGTGCAGTTACCGTAGGGGCCCAAGCGCAGTTTCAGGCAGCGAGCAGAGCAATGATGAACTGGATCTCTCAAAACAGCTCCGCCATTACGGCGCTGACCAGTCTATGCACGTTGTTGGTTTGGCTTTTCTACGCACAGCTGCTGTATCTCAATTTCAAGCGGCAGCGGCAGCCGAAGATCATCATCAATCGGGGCTTCGGCCGCACGCTGCAGGCACGCTGCGTCATCAGCAACATGAGCCCCGAGCCGATATTCATCGAGCATATCGTAGTGATCCTGCATACGGATCGCGGCACGATCTTTCAAGATCTGATCGATTTCGAACGATCTGTCGGCGAAGAGGGTATTGCCGATCAACTGGTCGAGACGACGCGCCAGGGGCCAATGGCCTCGGGTAGCTACAACCATATCGGAACCTTTCAGGAAATCGTGGGACGGGTTCTTCGCTGCCATGACATTCCCACCGATGATTTTCAAACGACCGACGGTCGCACGTTGCAAGCGGTAGAGCTGCGTGTCATCGCGATTTACGGGAGCGAGGATTCTCCCGTCGGTGCTTCCAGAACCTTTGATTTGACAATGGGGCCGTCGGGTGAGGCATTGATTCCGACTCGCCTGGACACGAAACGATACGCCTCTCGATGGCGACGCGTTCGGGTGAAAAGGTGGATTCAAGAGTTGGATAGCTAGCGTTAAAACGCGAAGAAAAGCATGGGATTTCCGGACTGGCCCTAGAGGTCCGACTCGCAGGCAGCCAGGAAACTGTCGGGTAGACGGTGCCGTGTTACAGGAGCACTTAATTATATTTTGCGGTAGTTGATCTGTATCAACTTAATTCGATGACATCAGGTCCACTGTGGTCGCCTGTACCAGGGAGGTACCGGATAAGGAAACTGCAGGACGCAGTTATCACAGGGATGCATGGCAGGATGCCATGGTGCCATCGGCAAGGACTATCAGCGTATTTGAGGCTTCGATACTTTGGGTCTCTTTTCCGCTGTGCCAATGAATCATTGATCCCGCTTGATGGCTTGGGCCGTCGACTTCGCCGCATAAGCTTTGATGTTGGTGGCATTGTTATTCATGTCTTTTTCTCACCCTCACCCTCACCATCGTCCTCTGCTCTAGGGTGCTCAAATGCCCAAGCAGCCGGGTCAAGCTGATGCTTTAGCTTTACCCCCTCGAACTGATTCCCTCTGACGACATCGTTTCTCGCTACCCATCCCGTTGTGACGCATAATCTCTGCGTGAGAGATTTGTGCGAAAACCGAGTGGAGAGAGAAGGGTTCGAGCCAATCGAGCAGCGACACCGTGGCTTCGACTTCATTCCTGCCTCAAGCAAGGAGCAATAGCATGGTAGCGGATGCCTCCTACGCCACTAGTCTGATGATCCAAAAACTGGAGAGTATCTTCAGTCTTTCTTCTGAGGAAAAGCAGGCGCTTCAGGACTTGCCGGTACAGGTCGAAGTGCTCAAGCCCGAACAGGATATCGTGCGGATCGGTGATCAGCCGTCTCAGTGCTGTGTTGTACTGGAGGGTTTTACCTGTGTTTACAAGCTGACCTCCGATGGTAAACGACAGATCCTTGCGTTGCATGTGCCCGGAGACATGCCCGATCTGCAAAGCCTGCACCTGCAGGTTCTGGATATCAGTATCGCTTCGATCAGTTCCTGCAAAGTCGGCTTCATTCAGCATGACTGTCTACGTCGCATTTGCGAACGTCACCCACGCCTGACGGCTGCTTTTTGGCGTGAGACGTTGGTGGATGCGTCGATCTACCGCGATTGGATACTCAATATCGGACAGCGCGACGCCTACTCGCGTGTCGCTCATTTTCTCTGTGAGCTATTGATGCGACTTCAAGCGGTGAGAGCTGTCAAGGGCAAGGCTTTCCATTTGCCGATCACTCAGGCTCAGTTGGCGGATGCAATCGGCATCACGTCGGTGCATATGAATCGAGTATTCCAGGCGCTGCGTTCGGATGGTCTGATCGACGCGACGAGGGGAAAAGTGGCAATTCTTGATTGGGAACGTTTGCGGGAGGAGGGCGATTTCGATCCGCTCTATCTTCATCTCAGGAAGCCTCGCTCGGCCTGATAGAGTATTGAGTCTGACGGCCGGGTAAGGTACTACGGGCTTCGTTCTTCAAACGGTTCAGGGGTGATACATGAACAATTCTTGGGTGTTCGGCACGGTTGTTTTGGTCGCGGCAACTGCTTGCGTATCGGCAACCGCCGGTGCCGCTGACTTCGAATGCAATCGGGAGGGTATCCGATCATCAATGATGGAGAAAAGGGATTCTTTTCTTGCGTTTATGGAGGGGGTCGATAACCCAGAATCGGTTCTTGAACAGTTTCAAAGCGAGTTCAAGGCACTTCACGAACGAAAAGGTTACGAGACTACCGAATCGGAACTGGAGAGCCTGGACGAGAACCCTGATCAGCAGCCATCGAATGAACTATGTGAAAGGGTTCAGCAGTCTGGCGAGATCGTTGATAATTTCATCGAGGCCAACTCCGATAGCTGATCCTTGTCAAAAAAGCGCTTGGCGCGCGGCTGGGTAAAAGCAGCCAGGGCTAGATGAAGCCAACTCTGCCTGTTCACCACTATGCAATGCCGCAAATCGAATGTCATCGCATCAACCGGATGCTATCAATCGTGCATGAGTCAGCTCTTTACTCTCATCATGGTTATTGCGGAGTCGGGATCGCCATCGCACCGCTCTCCCCAATGGAAGTTTCGGCGTGTCTGCGCTGTCGGGAGTGGTATTCGATCCCGGGAAGCGGTGTCGGACGAAAGGGTAGGAAAAAGCTTGGGACGCTCGAACACGTTGATAACGCCGGGGCTTGAGGTGGCGCCCCCGTCAGGATTCGAACCTGAGACCTTCCCCTTAGGAGGGGGACGCTCTATCCAGCTGAGCTACGGGGGCTGCGCGAAACCGCCTCGAGAGAATCGAGCGGTGTAAGCGGCGCACAGTATAAGCGCCCGATTCCACGAGATAAACCCGCAAGGCCCATTGTATCGCGACGCTACAAGTCGCCGTTGATACAATGCGGCTTTTCCGCGCTGGCCTATCGATCTGTAATGTCTGTTCCCGACGATCCCATTTTTTCTTCCGACGACCATCGTCGTCATGGTAACGATATCCCTGTAGGGGAGGATCGGGTTTTCGACGGTCTGGCCGACAAGTTCGCTTCCAGCCTTTACGCTACGGCTCGCGGCCGCATTCGTCTTGCCGTACTCGACAGTGTGTTGTCGCACGAATTGCCGATGGATGGTTCCACGGCACTCGACGTCGGTGGTGGTCTCGGCCAGATGAGCGTGTGGCTGGCCGAACGGGGGCATCGTGTCACGTTGGCGGAACCTTCCGCGGACATGCTGATCCGTGCGCGTGCCAATATTGACGGATTGTCGATTCAGACGTTGCAGACGTCGCTCCAGCGGCTGCCCGAGCTGGCTCCCGGGCCATGGCCGCTAATCATCTGCCATGCGGTTCTCGAGTGGCTGGCACGTCCACGAGAGGCGCTATCCACCTTGAAGGGTTTGCTGGCGCCGCAGGGCCGGTTGTCGTTGATGGTTTTCAACCGCGATGCTCTGCGCTTCTCGAACGTGGTGAAAGGCAACTGGGAGAAGGCGTTGGAGGATCGGCTTTCCGGCACCGGCCGCCGCCAGCGTTTGACGCCGATCTCGCCATTGACGCATGCCGATATCGAACGCTGGTGCCGGGAAGAGGGCCTGGTGATTGAAAGCGTCGCCGGTATCCGGATCTTTCACGACTACCTGCGGGAACGTTCACCGAGCGAAGCTCAGCTCGCGACGATCATCGAGCTCGAGAAGCGCTACTGCCAGGTCGAGCCCCATTGGCGTTTGGGGCGTTATCTGCACTATTTGATTCGTCCCGCTGCCGACGACATGATTCGTCCCGCTGGCGATGACATGATTCGTCCCGGCGCTGACGATCCGACCCGCTCAGGCGGTGACGTTGCGAGCGGTTCCGCCGACAAAAGAGAGTCGCCATGAGCGCGCAAACACCTCAATGCCAGTTATTGGCGCGCCAGGACGCTGACTACCGTGGGTGGCTATGGGTCGCGCCGCCCCGCGATGGCTGGCTCGAGTCCGGCGAGGGCAACGTATGGAGTGCGGATCTGGGTGTCTGCGAGGCCTGGCGCAATGCCGGGCGCCAGGCGTATGACGCGCTTGCTGCACCGCCGCCCCAGGTGCCCGGCGCGGTCCTGTTCTGGCCCAAGAGCCATGCGTTGGGAGAGTGGTGGTTGAGCGCCTTGAACACGGCGCTGCCGGTGGGAACGCCGATTCAGGTCGTCGGTGAAAATCAGGGGGGAATCAAGCGCGTACCCAAGATTCTGGCTGACTTTCAGCAGGCGTGTCGAAAGCTCGATACCGCGCGCCGTTGCACGTTATTTGCCACAAGGACCGACAAGGCGGTGCGGGGAACGGAGGCCGCCTGGCAGACGTTCACCGCTGGCGGGTTCACGCTCGCCACTCACCCGGGCGTCTTCGGTCATGGCAAGCTGGATGCGGGTACGCAACTGTTGATGAACGCCCTGACACAGTCGCCACTCCCCGCGCCCGGCAGGAGATCATTGCGCGCGCTGGATGTCGGCTGTGGGGATGGCGTTCTGTCGGCCTGGTTGGCGAAGCAGGGTTGTCAGGTCACGGCGGTCGACCTCAGCACCTTCGCGGTCGAGGCCACTCGTCGGACGTTGGACGCCAATCAACTGACCGGTACCGTGGTCCAGAGCGATGTCTACCGCCAGATAGCGGGCACTTTCGAGGCCATCGTCAGCAATCCGCCGTTTCATCAGGAGCGCTCGATCGATTACGGTCCGACCCAACGGCTGATTCGTGAGGCGCCGACGCATCTCGTCGAGGGGGGGAGTCTGACCCTGGTCGCCAATGTCTTTCTGCCGTATCCGGATTGGTTACAGGAGACGTTTGGCGGCTTCGAGATTCTCGCCGATGATCGACGTTTTCGGGTCTACCGTGCCATTAAGGCACGCCATTGAGCTGTCGCCCGCCTCCGGGATGTGGCCCTCATGAGTCGATGGCACCGAGCATGATCTGCGGACGAGCCAGGAAGTAGCCCTGAAACAGATCGCAGCCGGCACGCTGACAGCAATGCAGATCGTCTTCCGTCTCCAGTTTTTCTGCCAGAATCTTGAGATGAGGGTAGTGGCGGCGTAGCTGCTCGACGATATGCTTGAATGTCTCGTTGCAGTAGTACGGATATTCGAGTTTGACGATATCCACGAGCGGCAGGTAGGGGTGATCGACGTTCACCTCGGCATAGTCGTCCAGCGCCAAGGTGAAGCCTCGCAGGCGCAATTGTTGCAGGCAGTCACGGATGGTGTCGTCGACCGGCGTATCTTCGAGAATCTCCACCACCAGACGCGATGCATCGAACGGCAGATCATTGCTCAGCATATCAGCGGTAAAGTTGATGAATAGCGGTTTCCCTTCACTGACCGTTTCCAGTTCGCCTTGTGTGAAAGCATTCATCAGGACCGTGCTGGTCGCCCGGTTGCCGTCGAATGGCATCGGCATTGGCCCTCCATCGGTCGGACGAAATAGCAACTCGAACGCGACGACCTCCATTGCGGCATCGAAAATCGGTTGTCGCGCGAACAGTATCGATGGCGATGGTGGATCGATGGCATTCGACATGGACTGTCCTCGAAGGATCTTTCATTTCTGCGCCGGGGCCACGCTTTTTCGGTCGGTTTACCGATATCGATCGCACTCGCCGCCAACACCGGATGGTACCAACGCCTCAGCTGTCAGGATCGACATAGGCGATGTCGGTCACGATGTAATGCGTCTTGCCGCCGGGAGCCGCGACGACGATATCGTCGTCCAGCGACTTGCCCAGTAGCGCTTGTGCCAACGGAGCATCGATACTGATCCAGTGCTTGTCGGTATTCGTTTCGTCGTGGCCGACAAGGCGCACCTGCAGCTCTTCTCCATTATCGTCTTCCAGCGTGACGCTGGCACTGAAATAAATCTTGCCGGTATCTGCCGGCAGGCGATCGACGACCTGTAATTCATCCAACCGCTTTCGCAGATAGCGGATCCGTGCGATGACGCGGTTCAGCTCTTTCTTGTTGTAGGTGTAATCCGCATTTTCGCTGCGATCGCCCAGCGCGGCGGCTTCGCCGACCTTCTCCGACAATTGCGGCCGTTTGACGCGTGACAGATGGTCGTGAATGCCTTGCAACCGAGCCCGTCCTTGCGGTGTGATCAGATTGCTCTTCTTCTCCTGACGCGGATCCGTCTTGGGATCGCGCCAGCGCGTCATGTTGCGGCCCTGCATGGAATGATCCTTTACGCTCATCGAAAGGCGGAGCGTATCGTAATCCAGTGTCTGGCGGCCATGTCCTGCGACTAAAACCCTATAGTGATAGATTCAAACGCTCGTTAGATTGCTACGATGATTCTTCCAGGAGTGACTCCAATGCGACAGCAAAGCCAATGGTCCTCGCGGTTTCCACATATCCGTTTTCGACTGGCTCGTGTGATCATGATGCTGGGCTTGGTATTGAGCTTTGTTTTTGGAGCGACTATAGCCATGGCGCAAACGCCGGATTCGACTCTGTTTTCATTAATGCAGCGGTGGGGCAACGTCGAATATCAGATGCAAGGCGACGCCCAGTTACGCGCTTTCGAAGATCTTGCCAGTGAGGTCGATACGTTGGCCCGGAACCAGCCGGATGACTCTCACGTTCTGACGGCCCAAGGCGTCATTCTCGCGTCTTTTGCCAAAGCCAAGGGTGGCCTGGGTGCTCTGGATCTGGCCAAACAGGCACGCACGGTGCTTGAGAAAGCGATCGCTATTGACCCGCAGGGCGAAGACGGTTCGGCCTACGTGACGCTGGGCGCGCTCTATCAACATGCGCCGGGTTGGCCGATTGCGTTCGGCGATGACGACAAGGCCCGGCAGTTGCTGGAGCGAGCGGTGACGATGCGGCCTGCCGGGATCGATACCAATTTTTATTACGCCCAATTCCTCGAGGATCAAGGCGAGGAGACCGAGGCCTTGACGTATGCCCAACGCGCCGTCGACGGCCAAGCTCGGGCTGGCCGTTCTTCCGACGAGGCGTTGCGAAAAGAAGCCCAGAACTGGTTGGCCGAGCGCCACTGAGCGCTCGCAACAGTACAGGTTGGCCATGATCAGTACAGATTCGCTTTGAGCAACGGCTTGAGCAGATAGTCCAGCACGCTGCGTTCGCCGGTCTGAATATCCACCCGGGCGATCATCCCTGGAATGATCGGCAGAGTCTCGCCGTTGTGCTTGAGCGATCCGGTATCAGTACGAATGTAGACCTTGTAGTAGGACTCCGTCCCTCTTGGAGTTTCCTCCTCGATGGTATCGGCGCTGATCTGCTCGACGGTGCCATCCAGATCGCCGTAGATGGTGTAATCGTAGGCCGTGATCTTGACGCTGGTGGGCATGCCCGGCGCTAGAAACGCGACGTCACTCGGCTTGATCTTGGCTTCGATCAGCAGTTGATCCTCCATCGGGATCACCTCCATGATCGTTTCGCCCGGCGGGACCACGCCCCCCCGAGTGGTGTAGTTGATGGCGTTGACTCGGCCATGCGCCGGCGAATGCAGTTCGGTGCGCTGATACTGATCCTGACGTTGCACCAGGACCTGCTCCAGCGAGGAGAGCTCGCCTTTCTTCTCGGTCAGTTCGGTATAGGCATCCTGCACGTAACTGTTCTGGATTTCGGCACGCTTGCCTCGGAGCGACGCCATATCCTGCTGCAGTTGCAACGCTTCCATCTGGCTTACTGCCTTGCGTTGGACTAGCGGCTGGATCAGGCTCAATCGGCGCTGAGCCATCTGAATTTCGTGGCCGAGCGACTCGGTCGCCTCGCGGAGCTTTTCACGGCGGGCGTGGAACAGCTCACGCTCGGACTGGGCCAGCGAGCTTTGTGCATCGACGTCCTCGGGGAAGTTGATGCTGTCCTTCTCCAGCACTTCGGCCTGCAGCCTGGCAATGGCTGCCTTCAGCGACTGGACCTGATTTTCCGTCTCCTGATAGGCGCTGCGAAACCGCGTGCCACTGAGCTTGACCAAGAGCTGACCCTTGTCGACGATATCGCCTTCGCGGAC
This sequence comes from Salinicola halimionae, assembly GCF_003206065.1. Taxonomy (GTDB): domain Bacteria; phylum Pseudomonadota; class Gammaproteobacteria; order Pseudomonadales; family Halomonadaceae; genus Salinicola; species Salinicola halimionae. The sequence goes on from NZ_PZJQ01000005.1 coordinate 864,644, forward strand.
CTTGATCTCGTCGATAATGCCTCCCTCGAGACTCTGGATCGACTGGATCCGGCTAACCGGAATTACCCGGCCCTCGCCATGGGTGACCACCGCGATGTGGGCCCAGGCGGCCCAGCCGATGAAGCTGAGGAGGCAGATCAGCACGGCCCATACCACTGGGCGGGCGAGAGGATGGCGCAGATTGGCGCGTGGATCGCCCAACTGTCGCTGCAGTTCCTGATCGCTGAGTGTAGTGGCCATCTAGCGTGCCTCCCTGGGCTTGGGGCCAAGGTTAGAGCTAGCGCCAGGGCTGCCGGTGGCGGCGACTCGGTTACCCTTGACGACCTGATCGAGATTGCCCTGCATCGCCAGCCGGCCCTCGCGCAGAACGATGGCGTGCTCGGTCAGCTCGAGCAGCGGCTTCTTGTGGGTCGAGACGATCAACGTGCGGCCTTCCATCCACCGTTTGAGGAATTCCACCGCGCGTTTCTCGTTGGCCTGATCGAAAGCGGCGGTGGGCTCGTCCAACAGCACGATGCGGGGGTCCTGCAGCACCAGCCGCGCAAGGCCGATGGCCTGCCGCTGCCCGCCGGAAACGCCACCGCTGGAAGCGATCGGCAGCTCCAGTCCCTGGGGATGCGCGCGCACGAAACGGCCCAGGCCGACGCCGTCCAGCGCCTGGAAGATTTCCTCGTCGTCGTAAGCTGCGCCGTCCAGGGTCAGGTTGTCCCGCAGCGTGCCGTAGAACAGCGCAATATCCTGGGGGAGATAGCCGATAGCCTGGCGCCGGTCGGCGGACTCGATCTGAGTCATATTGACGTCATCCAGCATGACACGTCCGCCGGTGGGCTCGATGAAGCCGGAGAGCAGCCGCAGCAGCGTCGACTTGCCGGCGCCATTGCCACCCAACAGTGCGATACGTGAACCTGCCCGGATCGACAGCTCGTCGATCTGAAGCGCCGCCGGACCGTCTTCCTGATGACGGACCACGACGTCTTCCAGGTGATAGTCGCCCTTGAGTCGGGGCTTGCGCACTTTTTGCCCGACGCCCTGTTCGTTGGGGGCCTGCATCAGCTCATCCAGGCCCTCGACGGCCGCCTTGACGTGCTGCCAACGGGCGAGCAGGGCGCAGGTCTGTCCCATGGGCGCGATGGCTCGCGAACCGAGAATGGAGCAGGCAATCAAGGCGCCGATCGTCATGTCGCCTGCGCTGATACGATAGACCCCCACGATCACGATGCCGACATAGCCCAGCTGCTGCAGTAGCGACGCGGAATGAGTCAGCATGCTGGTGACCGAGCGCAAGCGGATCGATGCCGTAGAGAGCTGCGCCGAGAGCGATTCCCACAGTGCCAGGTTGCGGCCCTCCGCTCGCGTCGCCTTGACGGTCTCGAGTTGATCCAGCGACTCCAGCAGCACCCCATTCTTGACCGCGCCTTCGCGCAGGTTCTCGCGAGCCAGCTTGGCCAGGTAGCGTTGCAGCAGTAGCCCGGGAATGATCATGCCGGCGATGGCGGCCACCGGCACCCAGGCCACCGGCCCACCAATCCAGGCGATGATCAAAACGAAGACGGCAACGAAGGGCAAGTCGCTGATGGCGCCAGCGGTGGCTGAAGTAAAAAATTCACGCACCGCCTCGAACTCGCGGACCTGACTGGTGAAGGCGCCCGTTGACGGCGGCTTCGCCACCAGGCGCAGACGAATCGCCTGCTCGAACAGTTTCGAAGAGAGCTCGAGATCCAGTCGCTTGCCGATCACCTCGAGCAGATGCGCACGCAGCCCCTTGAGCACGAACTCCAGTAACACCGCGAGTGCGACGCCGCTGGCCAGCACCCATAGCGTATCGAAGGCAGCATTGGGGACGACGCGATCGTAGACCTGCATGGCGAAAAGTGCGGTGGAAATCGCCAGCAGGTTGGCGGCCAGTGCGGCGACGCCGACTTCGGCATAGGCGGGCCAGCACGCTCTCAATGGCGCCTTCAGCCAATGTTTTGGCTCGGCTTGGGCAAAGTTGCCAGCGCGATTGTCGCTGCGTGCTATCGGGCGGGCGAAGATCGCCGTACCACTGTAGATCGCCTCCAGCGCCGGACGAGTCATCACTTCCTGGCCGCCGCCGGTTTCCGGCAGCACGATTGTCGCTTCCTCGGTGTCCAGCGACTCCAGTAGCGCAGTATCGCCATCTTCGAGGATCAACAGCGCCGGTAACAAGCGGGAAGAGAGTCGTGTCAGCGGACGGTTGGCCACGCGAGCACTGACACCGGCCCGGCGCAGAGAGCGAACGACTTCGCGGAGCGGCAGTCGCCCCTGCTCCAATGGCAGGCCATCGCCCAGCTCGGCCAGAGACGCGGGCCGATCGAGACGACGACAAAGCAGCGCCATGCCTTCGCGGAGCGGGTCGGCATAGTCCTCGATCGAATCTTGATGACGGTTTTCGTTGCGTTCTGAGGCGGATAGGCTCATGGGGCGTCATCTCCCAAACGACCCGTGATCAACGGGTTGATCAGCCCCAACTGCGAGGCTGCGCGATATTGAATGCGCTTTTGCTGGCTTTCGAGATCGATCAACTGACGACGGGCCGAGAACGCTTCCTGGCGGATCGTCAACAGGTCATTGATGTCGCGTAGTCCCACCGAAAACTGATCGTCGTAAAGATCGCCGACGGATTGCGCTTCCGTGACCTGATCCGTCAGTGCTTCCTGACGTTGCCGATAGACCTCGGCATTTTCGATCAGCGTCAGGACGCTGCGGCGAATTTCGCGCTGCTGATCGTCGATGCGATAGCGGGCTGCCTCGAGGCGCTGCCGCGCGGCATCGGGGCGCTGAAAGTTGGCCAGCCCTTGCAGCGTATCCATGCGCAGGCGAAGACCGATGACCGAATCGTTCTGCAGCTCGCCGCCGATCTGTCGACGTTCCAGCGAACCTTCGAGATTGAGCTGAGGCTTGAGTGCCGCCTGGGTTTCGTCCAGTTCCGCCTGGGCCTGCGCGGCGCTGGCCAAGGCCTGGCGATAGGCCGGTGCAGCGACGATCCAGTCGTCCAGTGTTGCGGTTTCCTTCAGGCGTCCGGTGAGCTCGCTGGGCATCGGAGTCTCCAGCTCGCCGGGCGAGACACCCACCAGGACCCGAAACTGCTGGCGGGCATCGTTGAGCGCGCCGCGTTCGGTGGCCAGCCCGTCACGGGCCTGAGCCAGGTCCAGCGCCACTCGTCCCTGCTCGCTACTGTCGGTATAACCATTACTGCCGCGATCCCGCGTCAGATCTCGCAGGCTTTCGAGATCTTCGACATAGCGCTCGGTCACCTTCAGCCGGCGCTCTGCGGCCAGCACGTCCAGGTAGACCTCGGCGATATCGAGCGCGGCTTCCTCCTCGGCCACGCCCACTCCTCGACGCGCTTCTCGTTCGGCAGCGTCCGCACTGGCGACCTGACTATCGACGCGGCCCCAGTCGTAAAGCATCTGGCGGGCCGAAGCGTCATAACCGAATTCGCTGAACGGGAACTCCTCCGGGCCGGCCGAGAGATCGACGGCGGGGAAATAGCCCCATTCGGCGATATCGACTTCTGTGCCGGCGGCATTGGCGTCAGCGATCGCGGCGCGCACCGCCGGGTTGATTGCCAGCCCTCGGCGTATGGCTTTATCGAGTGGGAGCGGTGCGGTCCGAGTCGTCGGTTGGCGACTCTCGGTCCCGATGGACGGGATGCTGGACGTCGCCGCTAGCGATGGCGGCGATGCAGACCACGACACCGCTGGCAGATCCGTTCTGATCTTGGGGCCGGCATCGTGGTCCACGGCATCCCACCAATGGCGTTCCTGGCCTTGCGCGGTGGGAGGCGCCAAGCAGACGACGATTGCCAGCATGCGTAGAGACCACCTTTCTGCGTGTTGGATTGAGTCGTCGATGACCGTGTTTCCTTGTGTCTACGATATTCCTCGGGGCGCTTTGAGTGCCCCATCGAGAGTTATGGAATCGGCCTGTTAGCCAGATCCTTTGGGCTCCAGGCCGTGCCGATCAGGTCTCCACCTGAACCGTGTCCTGCTCGACTTGGATAGCAGTGTCTCCAAAGGTGTATTGGTCGTAGGCGGTGCCACCCAGCGTGACAGCGCCATCGGATATCGCACCCTGAATGTTGAGGGTGTCCTGCTCGTCGCCGGTGACCTGCAGCACGTTGTCTTCGTCGGTCATGGCATCGACGTCCTCGACACTCAACGTCGCCGTGCTGGGGTTGTCGCCCCGGCCCAGGTCCAGCCGTTCGATATTACCGATGGGCCCGATATCGCCGTTGACCATATCGAGATCGATCCCGCCGTCGAGCAATAAGGTATCGAAGCCATCGCCACCCTCGATCGAGGCGAATCCGTTGCCGCTGGTCACCATCAGGTCGTCACCCGCACCGCCGTTGAAGGTGTCGGCGCCGTTGCCATCGATCAGCAGATCGTTGCCGGCGCCGCCATTTAATGTATCGTCACCGGCGCCGCCGCGGAGCAGGTCGTTGCCGTCGCCGCCGTTGAGCGTGTCGTTGCCTTCGTAGCCGTAGAGCCGCTGACTGCCGGTGTCGCCGCTGATCGTCTCGTTGCCACTGGTACCTTCGAGGATATTGTCGTTATCACCGAGCAGAGTGGTCAGTGCATCGAGATCGGCCAGCTCGCCGAGAGAGTCCGTAGCGGTGCGACCGTCACTATCGGTGGCGTTGATGGAGATGGCGTTGAGTAACGAGAGCTGAAGATTGGCGTCGAGCCCCAGCAAACCGTCGGTGTCGGCAAACGCTACAGTGCCCAGCAGTTCGTTGACGGCCAGATTGTCGATCGTGCCGCCGTCGGCAGCGGTGATGGTGACGCTAGCGGAGGGTGCCACCAGTCCGAGCAGTCCGGGGTCGTTATCGAAAGCCAGATTCAGACCCAGCTCGTCCGCCATCTGTTGCGAGGCCGTGAATTCCAACGCCGTGAGACTGACGCTGAGCAGAGGTTGATATGCCACCGTGACCGACTGCAGGTTGCCATCAGCATCGGCCGCGAAGAGGTCCTGCTCCCCACCAAGGTCGATCAGTCCCAGCAGATCGACACCGGCAATGCCGAGCAGCGATGCCGAGTTCGCCTGCACCACGGGCGCGACGTTGTCGGGATCCGGGGCCGGGGCGGTCTGGCCCGTGCTATCGAACTCCACGCTAGTACCTGCGGTATCGCCATCGTTATCCGAGATGACCGCCCCGACCTCGGTGGAGACGCTACCGGAAAGATCGGTATCGGACGTCGCGTCATCGACGAGCAGGTTGCCGTTGGTCAGCAGCGTTTCGATGATCGTCATGTCGCTAGCGCCACCGGCAGTTAGATCGACGTTCTGCAACGTGATGATCTGGTCGGCCGCCGCCTCCTTGGCCGAGGCATCGGTGATGCCTTGGAACGCTCCTGCGCTGCTGATGTAGATCAGAGTAGCGGTGCCCACCAGCGCGAAGTGCAGGTAGTTGGTCAGGTTGCCGGCGTTCTTGCCGATCTTGCCTTCGCCTTGAAGCAGGCTACCTAGGTCAAGAACGTCACCACCGCCAGAGACGCGACTCGCATTGAAGTCGGTTACGGTGTCATTGGCGGGAGTGCCGACGCTACCCTGATGGCCTTCCTCCCAGCGCAAGACGTCGTTGCCGGCGCCGCCGGTCAACGTGTCGTTGCCGGCGCCTCCGATCAGGATGTCGTTACCGTCACCGCCGCTGAGCGTGTCATTGCCGGTACCACCGCGAAGCAGGTCATTGCCTTGTCCACCGGACAGGTTGTCGTTTCCGCCGTAGCCGTAGAGGCGGTCGTTATCGGCGGTACCAGTCAGGGTATTGGCGGCGCTCGTACCTTGAATCAGGTAATCGGGAACGTTGCTTTGCAGCAGCCCAAGGCTGAGAAGGTCGCTGCTGGAGGTGGTCGTAGTGTTGTTCTCGGCATCTGTCGCGGAGATGGATAGCGTCGAGGCGAGCCCCAGGTTCAGTACCGAACTGCTGAAGTAGACCGAGCCCAGAAACTCGTTCAATGCCTGATTATCGATAGTGCCGCCGTCGGTAGCAGTGACGGTAATCGAGGCATTGAAGTCCAGCAGTGCCAGATTATCGACGCTATAGCTCAGGCCAAGGTCATTAGCCAGCGCCTGTGAGGCGCGGAAGCCGGCGCCGAGGCTGACATTGATCGCTGTTAGAGAAACCGTGACCGAGCGAATGTCGTTGTTGGCATCGGTGGCGGCAAAAGCCTGCTCATCGCTGAAGTCAACGAGACCGAGTGCTTCTGCACCGATCAATCCCAGCAGGCTGTCATTGTCACCCAGGGCGACCACCGGAGCGGCTTCCGGCTCCGGATCGAGCAGGTTGGCGCCGGAAGCGTCGTAGTCATAGTCGCCGGTCTGCATATTGACGATCAATGTCTCGCCCTTGGCGGTCTGGATCGTCAGCTCCCCGGAGGCGCTGTCGTAGTCGCCCTCTTCGAACGGCACGACCAGCTCGGAACTGCCGGTCGCGGAGACACTGTCGGTGTCCGGGTCGTAGCTGAAGGTGTAACCGTCGACGGTGAGCTGCGAGACATAGCCTCCATCGGCGCCGTAGCTCTCGACGAAGCTGCCTGAGGCGGTCGCCGAATCAGTGTCGATCTCGAAGAACGCCGGCTGTGCCGCCACCGGGACGTCATCAGCCAGATTGATGGTCAGCCCGGCGGAGCTGGCGTTGCCGATACCGTCAGTCGCCGTGACGTCGAAGCCCAGCGCCAGAATGTCCGAGCCGGCAAGCGAATGATCGAGTGCCTGTGATTGAGTGAATGTGTAGGCACCAGCCGTACTGACGGCTAGCGTGGCTACGGTGGTGCCGCCCGCCGTACCCGTCAGCGTATAGATGCCGTTGCTGAAACTGCCGCTCCATTCGACATCGATACCATTGGCTGTCACGCCATCCGGACCGGTGATCTCGATGGATTCGACACCGGTACCGTCATCACCGATCGCCATGGTGCCGGAGACCGTATTACCCAGATTGGCTTCGGTGGCGCTTGCGGCCGCGTCATCGATCGTCGGAGCCAAGGTGTCCAGTATCGTGGTATCAGATACCGTGCCGGTATTGTCGGCCGCATCGGTGACCGAGAGGGTGGCGGTCAGTTCGCCATCGTTCAG
>NZ_PZJQ01000006.1 GCF_003206065.1 Salinicola halimionae
GGGGTTTTTTTATGGCTGCACCGACAAGAAAATATTGAGCAACGAGCAACCGAAGCTTTTGACTCAAAATGGTTATCCAGGCAGAGAGGCGATTGTGAACCGAGTGCCCAACGAGTGGCTATTGTATTGCCGAGCGGGTTTCGAACCCGATCTGGCTGCGGAAATTACCGCGCGAGCCAGTGAAACCGGCGAGCTTGGCCAAGTTGCCATGGCCGAAATAAATAGTGGATTCGTTCGCTGGCAAAGTGCCGAGTCCCAGCCGGCCAATGCCATTCACCGTGCACTACCTTTGATGTCACTGGTCTTCGCGCGGCAGTCGTTAGTGGCATTTGAGCCATTGGCGCTCTCGCGAGATGATCGCATTTCTCCGATCGTCGAGCAGGTCAATGAGAGTGGCTGGAATTTCGAGTCCATCTGCCACGAAACGCCCGATACCAATGACGGCAAGAGCCTGGGGCGTCTAGCCAAGTCCCTGAGTCGTCCCCTGGAAAGCGCGCTGAAGCGGGGCGGCGGTTTGCGCCGTAAGGCCGGTGGCCGTCGGCTACATCTGTTCTGGCTATCTGGAAACTCGGTCCAGATCGGCATGAGCTTCCCGGGGAACCGCAGTGAACACGTGGGTGGCGTTTTACGTCTTCGCCATCCCCATGATGCTCCCAGCCGCTCGACGCTGAAGCTCGAGGAGGCTTGGCATACCTTCGTGCCAAGAGATGCCTGGGAATCACGCTTGCATAACGGTATGCAGGCCGTGGATTTAGGTGCCGCGCCAGGCGGCTGGACTTACCAATTAGTGCGTCGAGGGATGTTTGTATACGCCATCGATAACGGGCCCATGGCGCCAGAATTGATGGCCACGGGTCAAGTCGAACATCTGCGGGAGGACGGTTTTGTATGGGAGCCGCCATATCGCCTGGACTGGCTGGTATGCGACATCGTCGACAAACCCATGCGTGTGATTGATATGGTCGAGCGGTGGTTGATCAAGCGCTGGTGCCGTGAAGCGATCTTCAATCTGAAGTTGCCGATGAAGAAGCGCTGGGAGGAGGTGAGGCGCTGCCTGACGCGACTCGAGGTGACGCTGAAAACGCAGGGTGTGACGGCTACCATTGTCTGTCGCCACCTGTATCATGACCGTGAAGAGGTTACCGTTCACGTTCGTCTGGATGGATAGATTGAACGCTGACGATGAGATGGTGCGAGACTACGATGACTGATACTGCCACCCCGCAGGGTGAAACGCTGGATACTCGTGGGCTCTATTGCCCGGAGCCAATCATGCTGATGCATAACAAGGTACGTGACATGACCGCAGGCGATATCCTGGATGTCATCGCAACCGATCCCGCCACCACCCGTGACATTCCCCAATTTTGCCGGTTCCTGGGGCACGAGTTGATCGAGCAGACTCAGGAAGGGGCAGAGTACCGCTACCGCATCCAGCTCGGATGAAATAGCGGTGACTCACTTCAGCTTGCAGTCGTGACCATCAGCGCCAGTGCCTCGAGCGTATCCGGATCTTCATTGCGAATTCGATTGGCGATATTGCGCTGGAAGAAGTAGAGCGTGCGGTGTCGGCTGCGCCCGGGATAGAGGCAGTCGTCTCCTGCCAGAATCGGAAGTGAGGTAACCTGGGAGTCGTCGACCAGCATCGCATCGACGTTTCCATTGCTATAGAGATGCCAGCCGAAAATCTGCTTGAGCTGCCAAGGCCTGCCATCTTCGTCCATGCATAGCGCATGCGTGCCCTGGGTTTCCGGCAGTTGCTGAGTCAGCGAAACCTCTTGAGTCTCTTCGTAATCGAAGTACGCGGCAGCATGTTCCAGTTCGGCAACCTTGTGCTCGGGGGCGTCGTGGAATATTTCGTGCGTTTCGGGATCTCGATAGCCTACGAAGTGGCCATATTCAGGATCATCGAGCTCATGGCAGGGTGCCAGCGACTCCATCCACGGCACTAGGCCGACGACCTCATTGTCCTCACGCAAGCCCCATGCCAGTAAAGGCATGCCATATAGCGTATCGGGATCCGAGGCGAGATAGTAAAGCATCTCCAGACCATCGAGTTCGGGCGATAGCCGGACCAACCGCTTCCTGGCTCTCAGCCGGTGCCTCATGGTTTCCAGATCAATGATCTGCGCAGATCGAGGGGAAAGTGGGACACCCATGGCTACCCTCCTGGTCGGCATTGTCTCGGCTTGAGGCCTGCTGCCAGTATTAGCATAGCTACGAAGGGCCTGTTAAGCCCTCAGGTGATTTCAATGCTGATAATTTGCGCTTTTTGCTTGGCCGCGCCGACTGACGCTCCAGAGCCGCCAGGCCAGAAGCATTGCCGCTGTGGTCAAGCCGGCGTTGAGCCCGATCCAGTAACCATAGATGCCAAGCGCGTCGAACAGGCCGTCCAAGCCGCGTCCAAGCAGATGGCCGCACCCCAGCCCAACGAGCCAGTAGGAAAAAAGCGTGATGCCCATGACGACACGGGTGTCCTTGTAACCACGCAGAGCGCCTGCGAGATTGACCTGAAGTGAATCCGAGATCTGAAACAGCATGGCCAACAGAATCAGCGACATCGCCAGGGTCTGAACCTCGGGATTGGCGGTGTAAAGCGACACGACAGGCTTCGCCAATAGCCAGATCAGCAGGCTATTGAGCAGGGCCAGCGCGAGACCGACGCCGGTACCGTTCCAGGCCACGAAACGTGCTTCGGCAAGATGACCTGCACCGAGACGGTTACTCACCCTGACGGTTAATGCCATGCTCAGGGACAACGGCAGCATGAACAGGATCGATGTCACATTGAGGGCGATCTGGTGAGCGGCCACCGTGATTTCGCCGAGATAGGCGACAAGTAGGGTAATGACCGTGAATAGCGTAACTTCGAAGAAGATGGCCAGGCCAATCGGCAGGCCGATATACACGAGTTCCGCAATATCCCTCCAGCGCGGCGGTGTCGGACTTTCCCACAGTACCACCGGCGCATAAGCGCGGCTGCGCGTGGTGTACCAGACCATGCCCAGGCACATTGCCCACATCGAGACGGCGGTCGCGATACCGCAACCGAGTGCGCCGAGTGCAGGCAGCTGCTGCAGGAAAAGCGGAATGTCGTTGCCCAACAGGCCAACCAGGCCGGGCCCGCCATAGATCAACAGGAAATTGCCGGGGATGTTGACCGCGAGACCCACCAGGCTCATCCATAGCGCGGGTCGCGTATGATGCATGCCGTCAGAGAATGCGCGGAGGGCTTGATAGAACGCGACGGCCGGAATGCCGAAAGCAGCGGCTCTGAGATAGTCGGTTGCGAGGCTTGCGACCTCAGCCGGAATGTCCATCAATTGAAAAATGGCACTGGCTCCCAGCGTCATGGCCAGTACGCTGAGGCACCCCAGTACCAACGCGACCCAAAGCGCCTGATGGACCTTACCGCGCACTCGCTCGAAGCTTCCGGCTCCTGCTTGCTGGGCAACGATGGGCGTGACGCCCATCAGCGTGCCCGTCATCAACAGCATCAGCGGTACCCATAGGCTGGCACCGACGGAAACTGCTGCTAGATCGGTGGCACTGGCTCGTCCCGACATGATGACGTCCGAAGCGCTCATGCCAGCCTGCGCCAATTGCGCGCCACAGATCGGCAGGCCCAAGCGCACCAAGCTCCGGGTCTCTGCGCGGCAGCGGTGAAGACGGTTGGCGGGCGACGACATGAAGCGCTCCTTGACCGAACGGACAGGGCGGCGATTCTAGCAGGAGTCGACGGCCGGTGCTCGGCGAGAGGCCCGAACTTACGTATACTCCCCGGCGCAATTCCGGAGACGTTCATGACTCACGACATCGAAGATCTGATGGTCCTGTTCGACGGCGTGTTCCTGGCCAGTTATCGCACGCGTCTGGTTCGAGGCGACGAAGAGCCCATCTACCTGCCTGCCGACGCACGACACGAGTTTCACCGCATCGTGTTTGCCCACGGTTTTTTCGCCAGTGCGCTGCATGAGATCAGCCACTGGTGTATCGCCGGCGCATCACGGCGGCAGCGGGAAGATTATGGCTACTGGTATGAGCCGGACGGACGAGACTCCGGGCGACAGACGGACTTCGAGCGCGTCGAAGTAGCACCGCAGGCACTGGAGTCGCTATTCAGCGAGGCATGCGACAAACCGTTTCAAGTCAGCGTCGACAATCTTGATGGCGTCGAAGTGGACCGCCGAGCGTTCAACGTGAAGGTGGAGGCGCGCGCGATACGCTACCGCAGCGAAGGCATCCCGTTGCGAGCGCAGGCGCTCATCGATACGCTCGAAGTGTTCTACATTGCGAGGGGCAGGCTAGAGGAAGCCATCGCCGCCGGGCGGCGACGGCTCGAGACGGGCGAGACTATTCGTCCGGTTGAACTAACCGCTGGTGTAGATAAAGCATGACCTGAACTTCGTGCTCCGGGCGCAAGGGTTCCAGACCCATTTCGCCGAAAAGCTCGCTGCGAGCGCGAGACCACTCGCCAGCGTCGAGCTCCGGATAGAGATTCGCCGCGGGTGCCAACTCAACGAACGGGTCGACACCGAAGTCATCGAACATCAACGACAACGCGGCTTCATCATCCTGAACGCCAGCGGTGTAGAGCGTCTCACTGAAATGGTCGTTTTCCAGTTCCCGCAAAACGTCCAGCGGGCTTATCCCGAGATGGCGCAGCTCGTCGAGGTCGTAGCCCCCAAGCGATAACAACTCGTCTTTCAACCATTCGTCGTCTGGCTGAATCAAGGTGTTCTTGATCTGGCCGTTGGGCAGCGCCCAGGCAATGGCGAGTGGCAATGAATTGTCGCCGCCTGTCTCGACTGCAATGAATCCTGGATAGTCCGTCATGTGCCAGCGTCCTCCTCAAGCCGAAAGAAGCGCTTGGCTGTGAGCGTGGTTTGATGTGCCAACTCGGCTTCGCTTTCGCCCCGCCAGTAAGCCAGTTCTCTCACTATCCAAGGTAGCAGAGCCGGCTCGTGGCGGCGCCCCTTGATTTTCGCCGGCAGATTGCGCGGGAGCAGATAAGGGCAATCGGTTTCCACCATCAAGCGCTTGGCGGGAATATCGGCAACCAGCTCGCGGAGATGGTGCCCACGACGCTCGTCGCTCAGCCAGCCGGTCTGGCCGATGTGAAGATCCAGGTCCAGATAGCCGTGTAGCGTCTCGCGATCACCGGTGAAGCAGTGCACGACGGCGTCGCTCAGACGACCGCGCCACTCACGCAGTATCTCCATCATCCTGCGTCCGGCGTCACGCTCATGCAGGAATACTGGTAAACCGGTCTCCGCGGCCAGGGCGAGCTGGGCTTCCAGCGCACGCTCCTGGTCCGCGCGAGGTGAAAAGTCGCGATGAAAATCGAGCCCGCATTCCCCCACGGCGACCACGACGTCCTGCCGATGCAGTCCGCGCATGGCATGTTCCAGATCCGGGTTCCAGTCGGATGCATGGTGAGGATGCAGACCGGCCGTCGCATGCAGACTCGCAAATCGCGTCGCCAGTTCGGCTGCCCGTGTCGCCCCTTCGAGATCGGCGCCGGTGATCACTAGGGATCGGACATTGGCATTCGTCGCCCGGGCCAGGGTGGCCTCGAGATCCTTAGCGAAGCTCTCGTGGGTCAGATTGGCACCGATATCCACCAATGGCGCCGGTGAGGAGATGCGTAGCGCTTCCGGCAAAGGAGAGTCGTCGTGGATAGATTCATGCTGGGGCGTGTCGCTCACGCGGCACTCCTTTCATTCGAGAGAGAAAAGTCGGCATGCATTGTAAAGCGCCTGAGCGTCGGGGCGAAGCGTCTACCAATCCATTTCGGTGAGAGCGGGCGAGCAGGGTACAATGTCGACCAGAAAATACGTTCAGCTCGACAACGGTTCGGCAAGATTCGGTGTCAGCCAGACACGTGTTCAGCACGGTACGGGTTCAGCCACCCAATACCGTCAGTTATTTCGAAGACTCACGAACGCGAGGTCCTACGTGGCTCTGCTACGCCTTGAACAACTGCAACTCGCCTACGGGCATCATACGCTTTTCGATGGCGCCGATCTGGTGATAGAGAAGGGCGAACGCCTGGCGCTGGTCGGGCGCAACGGCACTGGCAAGTCGACTTTGATGAAGCTGATCGCGGGCGAAAATCAGGCCGACGATGGCCATATCTGGCGCGCCCCTGGGCTCAAGATTGGCGTCCTCGAGCAGACTCTGCCGGATGCGGATGAAGCGACGATCTTCGAAATCGTCGCTCAGGGACTTCCCGAGACCGGGGCGTTGCTGGCCGAGTACCATCGTCTCATCGCATCGGCCGATCCGGACATGCGACGACTGGAAACGCTGCAGACACGTCTGGAAGCGCAGGATGGGTGGTCCTTCCATCAGCGTATCGATACCGTGCTGACTCGCCTGGGTCTGCCCGCCGACGCCATGATGAGCGGCTTGTCAGGTGGCTGGCGTCGACGAGTGGCATTGGCGAGAGCCATGGTTGCGGGTCCTGACTTGCTGCTGCTCGACGAGCCGACCAACCATCTCGATATCGACACCATTACTTGGCTCGAAGATCAATTGCTGGCATTCGATGGTGCCGTGCTGTTCATTACTCACGATCGTGCCTTTTTGTCCAAGCTAGCGACGGCGATCCTCGAGCTCGACCGCGGGCGACTGGGTCGTTATCCCGGCGATTATGCGACCTACCAGGCGCAGAAAGCCCACGAGCTCGAGGTCGAAGCGCGCGAGCGGGCCGAGTTCGACAAGAAACTGGCCCAGGAGGAGACCTGGATCCGGCAGGGTATCAAGGCGCGCCGGACCCGCAATGAGGGGCGTGTGCGAGCGCTGGAGAAGATGCGTAACGAGCGCTCGCAACGGCGCGAACGCCAGGGCAAGGCCTCATTTCAGGTGGATGGTGGCGAGCGTAGCGGTAAGCGTGTCGTTGAGTTGAAAGGCGTCACGCAGTACTACGCGGATGCCTGCATCATTCGTGATCTGTCGTTGGAGATTCAGCGCGGCGACCGTATCGGCCTGATCGGACGTAATGGTGCTGGCAAGACCACGCTTCTCAAGATTCTGCTGGGCGAACTCGCGCCCAGTGAAGGGAGCGTGCAGATGGGAACCAATCTTTCGGTTGCCTATTTCGACCAGTTGCGTGCCGGACTCGAGCTGAACAAGAGCGTCTACGACAACGTTGCCCAGGGTAGTGACAAGGTCACTGTCGCGGGCAAGGATAAGCATGTCATCAGTTATCTGCAGGATTTTCTGTTCACGCCCGAACGCGCCCGTCAGCCGGTCAAGGCCTTGTCGGGTGGCGAATCCAATCGCTTGCTGCTGGCCAAGCTCTTCACGCAACCCGCCAATGTGCTGGTGCTCGATGAGCCGACCAATGATCTTGACGTGGAGACGCTGGAGCTGCTGGAAGAGCTGCTGATCGATTTCGAGGGCACTTTACTGCTGGTCTCGCATGATCGGGCCTTCATGGACAACGTGGTCACCGATGTACTGGCATTCGAAGGCGACGGCGTCGTCCGTAGCTACGTCGGCGGATATACCGATTGGGTGAGACAGGGCGGGCGCCTCCCCCCTGCGCCGTGGGAATTGGCCGAGGCGCGCAAGGCGCAGGAAAAGCTGGCCGAACGGCAAGTGGCCTCGACCCAGTCAGCGGCGAAGAGCGATGGCGACAAGCGTCGTCAGAAGCTCTCCTACAAGCTGCAGCGCGAACTGGATACGTTACCGGCAACGATCGAATCGCTTGAAAGCCAGATCGCAACCCACGAAAGCCAGATGGGCGCGCCGGATTTCTATCAACAGGATAGCGAAATCGTCTCCGCCGCCATCGAGGCATTGTCGGAAACCCAGGCCAAGCTGGATCGGGCGATGGAGCGCTGGATGGAGCTGGAGGCAATGGCAGAAGGTGAGGGCTAGCGGCCGAGAGGTCGTCGCTAGCTCCCTGTCCTCTAGGGGCAGGAAGCTAGCGTGACGCGTTACTCCTCGGTCTCTCCGTCCTTGCCGACGCGAACTGCCAGTACGTCGCACTCCGCGCCATGCAGAACGCCGGTCGAGGTCGAACCCAGCAGCAGCGCAAAACCGTGTCGGCCATGGGAGCCCACGACAATCAGGTCGACATTCCGGTCTTTGGCAAAGCGCTGAATTTCGGTGTCCGGCATCCCCACCACGATATGCTGGTCTTCGCGGGGAATATCGTAAGGGTCGGAAATGTCGGCCAGTCGCTGCGTCGCGTGTTCGTCGAGCTGGTCCTGAATGCTCGTCAGATCCATCGGGATATCGCCGCCGTAAGCGAACCCGAGAGGCTCCAGTGTATGGATGATCGAGAGCTTGGCCTGATTCCGGCGTGCGATGGGAATCGCCCGCTCCAGCACCTTGTGCGAATCCTTGGTCAGATCCACGGCAACCAGCACGTGATGGTATTCGTTGCTCATCGGGTAACCCCCCGTTCGGCGAATGAACATGGATAACTGTAAGCGCGCCTCATGGACGGCACAACGCTATTTTCGTCAATGGCCTGTGGTCAGGCGCGCCACGATCATCAACCATGCATCTTCACGACGCAACGCAATGTAACCGTTAATGAGCGAGATGGCGGATCATACCTTGGTCGTAATGCAGGGCTCTTAGACGGCAAGTCCGTCGGTTGCAACAGGAGTAAATACACTATGGCGTTGCTGGGTTTTCTATTGGTAGCCGTCCTGCTGGTGCTGTCGCCAATGGTTTGGTTACGACCCGGTCGGGGCGAAACTATCCGCGGGCAGTTGCGGCGCCACGTCAAAGCCAATGGTGGCGAGCTGAACTTCACCAAGGCGCCCATGGCGATGCCGAACGTCGCGCTGACCGGATATCGGCTGCGCTACCCCGGCACGGAATCGGGCAGCGATTTCACCCTCGTTCGCAATGATGTGGGCAGTGATGCGCTGGAAGCGGCGACGGATCAGTGGCGTTGGCGCCAGGCCCCGTTGCCGTCGTTGGATGCCGGACGGCTTGAAGCGCTCGAACAGTGGTTGGATCGTCTACCGGCAGATGCCTTGATCGTTGAGTCCGGCAAGCACACGATTTGCATCTGGTGGCAGGAGGCGATGAGTCTCGAGAGGTTCCAGCAGGATTGGGCAAGCTGGCTGGCGATGCGCGACATACTGGCGGGTAGTGGCAGGCGTGCCGAGGTGCCCGTCAGGCCGCTTTGAACGCCATGTCCTTGAACAAGTCGTCAGGGCAGGCCTCCGGGACGGGCGTTTGAGGGGGCAAATCGTGGTGGTGGGATGACATTCACGCCAAGAGGCGAAGTCATTTCAAAAATTCCGCACCACCATCCCTGGAGGTGCGAATAGGTGTCGACTGAAGCCTGTATCAGCTGGCCCTGGCTTGCTCGCTCTGGCGTTGAAGATCCATGCCATTTCGCTCGATACGATCCAGCATGCTTTCGAAAGTATCGATCTCCTGCTGCGTGAACCCGCCAAGCATTTCGTCGCGAACCTCATTGACGATCTCTTCGATCTTCTCGAGCAAGGGTGTCGCATCGTTGGTGAGATGCAGTCGCTTGGTGCGTCTGTCCTCGGCGCAGGGACGGCGCTCGATCAGATTTTGCTCGGCAAGCTGGTCCAGTGTGCGTACCAGAGAGGGCGCTTCCACACCGATGGCTCGTGCCAGATCGCACTGTGCCTGGCCCCCGCCCATGTTGCGCAGGTTCCATAGCGTCACCCAGCGCGTCTGGGTCAAGCCCAGTGGCGCCAAGCGTTCATCGATGACAGCGCGCCAGAGTCGCGGCAGGCGTGCCAGTTTAAAGCCGATATGCTGTGCCATAGCGGATTACCTGAATCGTGAACGTCCTAACATTCTCCAAAGCGGCGCAGGATAATGCAAGCCGCAATGATTGGCGATTAGTCGTCCTTCTCTTCATCGTGTCCTAATAGATGGCGGATGTTCCACCCGGGAATGCCCGGTGGACGCTGGATATTGCCCCCAGCCAACGTTGCGTTAGCGTCGTCTGATACGGTAAAGCGTACGCTTCCGATGCGCTGACCGGTTTGCGTCACCACATCCACTTGCCAGCGTCCTTCCACGGTGCCGGAAAAATTCTGCTTATGAGTCCAGGCACGATAGCCTTCATCGCGGCCGCCTCGGATGATCAGCGCGATGCGTTCCACGACCTCGTTATCATGGCGCCACACGTGATAGATCTTTTCGCGCAATCCTCGCGGGGCGCGGATGGAAGTGTAGACGTAGAGACCACGTGACTTAAGTGCCTGTGGCGTCAGCGTCATACTGCCAGTGGGCTCGCGTGCAGCGGTATCGAAGCCGGGAGAGAGGGCGCTGCCGGATAACCACAGCGTCGCCGGTGGTATCCAGGTTCGCCCCGTCCAAGCGATGCCACCTAGGACGACCAACAGCCCTACCATCGCGAGCCAACGGGTGATGCCACTCGGTTTGAGAAGCCCCAGCACGCTGGGCAAGCTGAAGAACATCATCGCCAGAATCGACAGCATCAGGCTCTGTCCCGTGGTCAGACTCAACATGATGGGGAGCGTGACCAGCATCACCACGAAGACGCATAGCGCGTGAAGCAGGAAATAGAGCCAACGATGTCGGTTGGATAGCCCGAAATACAGCGGATCCAGAATGGCAAGGATCGAGCACACGATCAGCAAGCCGGTAAAGATGGCTTGGCCACTGGTCCAGATTGTCGTGGCGAGAAAGAAGGGCAGGCAGAAGAACAATGTCTCCTGATGCACCATCTGTGCGATGAAGGTTGCCGCCGCGCGAGGCAGAGCGGCGTTGCGGCCCCGCCGCGACAACCATTTACTGGCAATGCTTTCGACGATCAGGAGAACCCAGGTCAGCACCAACCCCAAGGCGAGTAGTCCACCTAGCCATTGTTGGCGATTGACCAGGAAAAATCCCAGTAAACCGAGTACAAAGGCGATGGGAGGCCAGACCCAGTGATAGCGTCGTAAACGAGCGACGAGCGGTTCCAGCCGAGCTAGGGTCGAGCGCATCACAGGTTCTTTCTCGGCCACGGGCCAGGCTCCTTCGACGGTAAACAGGGCCGCTAACCAGTCGGCTATCCGGGCGCTGGGATGCCGGCAGGCTGGCGGGTGCAACATTCTAGCCGGTGAAGCGTCGTTTTGCGCGGAGGGCGTGTAGCGCGCCCATAATGGCTGGGCGTCTATGCTGAGTTGGAGGTTGAAGTCGTCGGAACGAGACTTTGGTTGAACTTGACGAGACCATCGGAGCCACGCAAGCTTCCCGTATTCAAACACTCGTATGATTCGTCTCGCCGGAGCCTCCGCGGGGCGTTTTTGTAGCCATGGCACGGAGACCCCCTATGCTCTATCAAGGCGATGCCATTCGGGTCGAGCGTCAAGACGGCGATATCGCGCTACTGACGCTGGATCTCAAGGATGAGGCGATCAACAAGCTTTCCTCTTCTGTCATCGGTGAGTTGTCGAAAGCTGTCGAGGTGCTGGAAAGTGAAATCGGCCTCAAGGGTTTACTGATCGGCAGCGCCAAGGACACGTTTATCGTCGGCGCCGATATCACCGAATTCCATGCCATGTTCGCCAAGGACGAAGCATTCCTGGTCGATATGAACATGCGGATACATGCGCTTTTTAACCGTATCGAGGATCTGCCTTTTCCCACCGTCACCGCACTCAATGGCCTGGCCCTTGGTGGCGGCTGCGAACTCAGCCTGACCACAGATTTTCGGGTCATGGCGGATGGCGCCCAGATCGGGCTGCCGGAGACCAAGCTAGGGATCGTGCCGGGGTGGGGCGGCTGTGTCAGGTTGCCGCGATTGATTGGCGCGGACAATGCCATCGAATGGATTGCCGGCGGTTCTCAGAATGATGCCGAGGCCGCGTTCAAGGTTGGTGCCGTCGATGCCGTGGTACCTCAGGCACAGCTGATGGACGCTGCGCGGGACCTGATTGCCAAGGCAAATGCCGGTGATTTCGACTACCTTGCGCGCCGGGCCGAGAAGGGCTCGCCGCTCAAGCTCAACGCCGTCGAGCAGATGATGGCGTTCGAAACGGCCAAGGGTTATGTGGCCGGCAAGGCTGGGCCGCATTATCCGGCGCCCATCGAAGCCATCCGCGTCATTCAGAAAGGGGCGGGCGAAGGGCGAGAGCGGGCGCAGGCGATCGAGGCACAAGCTTTCGCCAAGTTGGCCAAGACCAATGTCTGTTACAACCTGGTTGGTCTGTTCATCAATGATCAGGCGGTCAAGAAAAAGGCCAAGCAGTTCGAAAAGGATGCCAAGGCCGTCGAGCAGACTGCCGTGTTGGGGGCGGGAATCATGGGCGGCGGCATCGCTTACCAGAGTGCCTACAAGGGCACGCCGATTCTGATGAAGGACATCAAGTCGGAGGCGATCGAATTGGGCCTGAAGGAAGCCCGCAAATTGCTGACCAAGCAGCTCGAGCGTGGAAAGCTCAGCCAGGCGCGGCTGGCGGAAGTGCTCAGCAATATTCGTCCGACACTCTCCTATGGCGATTTCGGCCAGGTCGACCTGGTGGTCGAAGCGGTGGTGGAGAATCCCAAAATCAAGGGCGCCGTGCTCAGCGAAGTCGAAGCCAATGTCGCAGACGACACCATCCTGGCATCCAACACTTCTACCATCTCTATCGATCGACTGGCGGCCAATCTCCAGCGGCCCGAGAACTTCTGCGGGATGCACTTTTTCAACCCGGTGCACCGCATGCCGCTGGTCGAGGTCATTCGTGGAACCCGAACTTCGGATGCCGCCGTGGCCGCGACCGTTGCCTATGCCCGTCAGATGGGCAAGACACCGATCGTGGTCAATGACTGTCCGGGCTTTCTGGTCAATCGTGTGCTGTTTCCCTATTTCGGCGGTTTCAGTGGATTGGTCGAACATGGCGTCGATTTCGAGCGAGCCGACAAGCTGATGGAGCGCTTCGGCTGGCCGATGGGCCCAGCGTATTTGCTCGACGTGGTGGGTATCGACACGGCCGTACACGCCAGTGAGGTGATGGCAGAAGGCTTCCCCGAGCGGATGTCCCACGAAGGCAAGTCGGCGATTCAAGTGATGCTGGACAACCAGCGGCTAGGTCAGAAAAACGGTAAGGGCTTCTACGTCTACGAAGAGGACAAGAAGGGCAAGCCGAAGAAGGTCCATGACGAAGAGGCCCATCGTCTGGCGGCCGAGGTCGTCCGTGAGACGCGTGATCTGTCCGATGACGAGATCGTCGCGCGTATGATGGTGCCGCTCTGCATGGAGACGGTCCGGTGTCTCGAGGACGGCATCGTGGGTTCGCCAGCCGAAGCGGACATGGCCCTGATCTACGGGATCGGTTTCCCACCGTTCCGTGGTGGCGCGCTGCGCTACATCGATGCAATGGGGGTGGCCGAGTTCGTGGCCTTGGCTGAAAGACTGTCGAGCGAACTCGGGGCGCTGTACGCACCGACCTCTCGCCTCAAGGATATGGCGAACAATGGCGAGCGTTTCTATCCCGATTCCAGCGAGAGCTGAATCCACCACCAGTCGGAGTCACAGTCATGAGTTTGAATGCTAGAGATGCCGTGGTGGTCGATGCCGTACGCTCCCCCATGGCCAAAGCCAAGCACGGCGCATTTCGCCACGTGCGTGCCGAGAATCTTTCTGCCGCCGTGATGCAGGCGCTCTTTACGCGTAATCCGAAACTGGATCCTGCGGGTGTCGACGACATCCTCTGGGGCTGTGTCAACCAGACCCTCGAGCAGTCGATGAACATCGCGCGTAACGCGGCCATCCTGACGGGTATTCCGCGCTCGGTGCCGGCACAGACCATCAATCGTCTGTGTGGATCGTCGATGAGCGCACTGCACATCGCGGTCGCCAATATTCGTGCCGACATGGGCGATTGCTACTTGATCGGCGGCGTCGAGCATATGGAACATGTGCCGATGACGCACGGCGTCGACGTCAATCCGACGGCCAGCAAGAGCGCGGCCAAGGCGGCTATGATGATGGGCCTGACCGCGGAGCTGCTGGGCAAGATGCATGGCGTGACCCGCGAGCAGCAGGACCAGTTTGGCCTGCGCTCCCATCAACGCGCCAGTGAAGCCAACCGTTTGGGTTATTTCGATAACGAGATCGTGCCGATCGAAGGTCATGACCAACAGGGCTTTCCTAGCCTGATCAAGCACGACGAGGTCGTGCGCGAGGATGCAAGCCTCGAGCAGATGGCCTCGCTCAAGCCGGCTTTCGACCCCAAGAATGGAACGGTCACAGCTGCCACCTCCTCGGCACTCTCGGTAGGCGCCTCGGCGCTGATGATAATGAGCTACGAGCGCGCCAAGTCCTTGGGGCTCGAACCACTGGCTAAAATCGTATCAACCGGCGTTGCCGGCTGTGACGCCTCGATCATGGGCTATGGGCCCGTACCGGCCTCACAGAAGGCGCTCAAGGCGGCCGGCCTCAAGATAGGTGATATCCAGACGGTAGAGCTCAATGAAGCCTTCGCCGCGCAGTCGATCCCTGTGTTGAAGGACCTTGAACTACTCGACCGCATGGACGAGGCCGTCAATCTGCACGGCGGTGCGATTGCACTTGGCCACCCGCTGGGCTGTTCCGGGGCGCGTATTTGCACCACCTTGCTCAACGTGATGCGCCAGCAGAACACCAAACTGGGCCTGGCGACGATGTGCATCGGTATGGGGCAAGGTGTGGCGACCGTGTTCGAACGTCTGCCCTGAGAAAAGGGCTGCGCTCGATCATACTGTGTTGAAAATCAACTTAAGGTGCTCATTTACGTCCCGTAAACTCCGCTCTTTCGTTGATTTTCGCCTTGTCTGATCGTCGCTCGCCAATTTTCTTTCAACTTGGTTGAACCGATACCGCCTCGCATTGCGCGAGGCGGCGTTTTGGTAAAAACACGCGACGTTGCTGACGTGTCGCGAGAGATTCAGTTCAAGAAATGGAGTCGATTAGCGTCAATGCGTGCCTTCGACCCATAGCGCCAGGGCAGGTTGTCGCGGCCATGGCCGATCGGCAGCCCCGTGTAAAGGGGTAGGGCGCGTGGTGCTAGCCACGTCTCGAACAGCGTCTCGATACGCAGATCGCCGTAGGGTGTGCAGCCTTCGAAAGTACCGATGCAGACGGCCGCAGCGTCATCCAGTGCACCGGAATAAACCAATTGCCATAGATCGCGCTCGAGTCGGTAGTAGGGTTCGCCGACGTCTTCCAGAACGACGATGGCGCCGGGTGGCGCGCGAAACGCCAATGGCGTACCCGCGACGCTGGCTAGTGTCGCCAGATTGCCACCGACCAGCGGTCCCTCGAGGGGATCTGTCGTCAGCGCTGTGGAGGCGGAGTTCAACGGCACGGCCTCGGGAACCCGTCCCTCGAGTAGTGCAAGCAGGGCGCCTAGGTCGCGCCGGCTGGCGGCGCGCAGATCGGCGTCATCCGCGATCAGCTTGACCCCTTCTTTCATTACCGGACCGTGAATGGCCGGCAGTCCATGTCGGTGGCATTGATCCAGCAGCACGCTGAGGTCGGAATAACCGATCAGTGGTTTGGGCGGCAGCCGGTCCCAGTCAATCTCGGTTGCCAGATGCGCGCAGCCGTAGCCGCCGCGAACGGCCCAGACCGCATCGGTCTGTGGATCGGCGTAAGCGTCGTGGAGCGCCGCCAGACGGTGGTCGACATCTCCGGCCAGATAACGCTGTTGCTTCTGGAGTTGGGCGGGAAAGCGCACCTGGATTCCGAATTGCTGCAAGGCTTCGGCAGCTTGTTCCAGTATCTCGGGGCGGGTGAACGATGCTGGGGCTATCAAGCTAAAAATCGGGGACATTGGCAGCGGCTTCACGAAATCGATCGATGGGAAGATGGCAATCCGCACGTTACGTCAGTGCGGCGTCCGGTGCCACCAGCTCGGCCCTATATCCAGATGACCCATGATGAAGATCGTCATGGAGATGAATATTGCGATGGGCCCATCATCAGCGTTTGTCCTTTAGCTGCTCGATCAGTTGCTCCATCGCCATCGGGCGCCCCAGCAAATATCCCTGGTACTGTTTGACCCCCAGTGTCTGAAGCAACTGCCATTGCGATTCAGTTTCCACGCCCTCGGCGACGGTCTCCATGCCGAGCAGATCGCATAGCCCGACGATGCCTGCCAACAGATGGCGAGAGCGCGGATCGGCTTCCAGGTCGTGCATGAAGCTGCGATCGATCTTGATGGTGTCGAAAGGCAGCCGCTTGAGATAGCCCAACGATGAATAACCTGCCCCGAAGTCATCCATTGCGACGCGAAAGCCCTGACGCCTGAGATGTTCTATCCGGGTTTCCGGGGCTCGCGTATTTTCCAGAAAGACGGATTCCGTGACTTCCAGTTCGATCTGGTCGGTGGTGATGCCATGGCGCCGGCAGGCGTCGCAGAGCGTGTCGGCCAGGCTTGCGTCCATGACATGTAGTGCGGAAATGTTCACCGCCACCGGTAGCGGATTGCCTGAAGCGGCGAGACGCGCGGCATACCCGGCCGCGCGATCGATGGCCAGATTGCCCAGGGCGGAGGCCATGCCGTGTTGTTCAGCGAGCGGTACGAAAGTGCTGGGGGGGACGTGGCCATGTTCGCTCGTTGCCCAGCGCGCCAGGAGTTCGGCGCCGATCACGCGGCTCTGACTATCGAACTTGGGTTGAACGACGAAATCGAGCGACGCTCCGGCGATCGCCTCGCGCAGGCGGGAAAGCATCGACATTTGTTCCAGATTGTGATGTTTCAGCTGTTCGTGATAGACGACGATTGCATTCTTGCCCCTATCCTTGGCCGCATACATGGCGACATCGGCATGCTTGAGTAGCGTTTCGCCATCGCGTCCATGGCTCGGTGCGTGGACGATACCGATGCTGGCAGTCACGCTGATCTGATGGCCCCCAATGACCATCGGATGGGAGAGCGCTTCAAGCAGTCGAAGCGCGATCCTGTCGCCCAAATGCGTATCACTACCCAGATCGATGATCACTACGAACTCGTCGCCACCCCAGCGCGCGACCAGATCCTTGCTGCGCAGCGTGGCGCGCAAGCGTTTGACCATGATTTTCAGAAGGATGTCGCCCGCCTGATGGCCCAGCGAGTCATTGATATTCTTGAAGCCATCCAGGTCGATGAACAGTACGGCGAGCCCATGGTCGGGCGAGAGCCTGGCCAGTCGACGATTCAATGTCTGTTGCAGCGTCGCGCGATTGGGTAATTGTGTCAGCGTATCGATACTGGCGAGCTGCTCGAGCTCCCGCTCGGAGCGCTTGCGAGCCGAGATATCCCGTAATACGGCGATGTAATGGGTTTGGCCGGTTTCGTCCGGCGTGAACTGGCTGAGCGTCAGTTCGATCGGAATGGCGGGAGCTCCCTCGACATGAAAGACGCCCTCATGATGCTGCAAGCGATCATTGCCGGCTGCCGCCGCGGGATCACAGTGCAGTACCTCGGCTTCGATGTAATATTGCAAAGGCTGGCCGAGTATCTTACTGGGAGAGAGCCCGCCAAGCTGGACAAAGGCATCATTGGTTTCGAGGATGTACCACCGCTCGTCCACCACCAGCATGGGGTCTCGCGATGCCACGAAAGCATGCGCCTTGACGCTGTCGACGCTGCGCTGATCTTGGAGATCGTCGATGATTTCCCAGGTGCCGGTCGCGGCGACAGGCAATGCGTTGGCATCTCGAGCCGTGATCGCACCTCGAACGCGCCACTTGACCTCCGGCATGTCGGCATCGGGTTGTATCAGCGTATCGACCCGATCCTGATGACCACCATTGAGCCGCTTCCATAGCGCGATCAGGCGTCGCCGTTCCGGCGATGGCGTCGACTTCAGCAGTGCCCACCAGTCGATGCGCAGATAGTCATCCTCGTCCGAGGGCTGCTGCGCAGCTACGCTGCCGAAAAGAAAGCTGTGGTCGGGTGCCGACCATCGCCAGTAGGAAACCTGGGCTGCCATCATGGCTTCCAGAGCCCACTGTTGACGACCCGCGGGCCCGGTTGGCAGGACCCCCACTATCGCCTGGGTGGACGTCGGCTCGCCGACGGAAGGGCCGGGGTCTTGTGATGAAGCGCTGTCGGATTCGTCGCTGCTGGACATGACATCGGGTCTCGATCGCGCTGGAAAGACAACAGACAGTCACGCGCTGTGACTCGGGCCTTTCATCGGCCCAAGGCATCAAAACTTGAAGTCTGTGCTAACTTCTCGTTGCTGGCGATGGCCCAGTGACGTGAGGAACGGCTCGGCGAGCACTCGTGCTGCTCTCCATACCTCCGGTCGTTTACAGAAACGCCGTCGCAAACAGACACAGCACCGCGAGGAAACTCACACCGAAGAGCGCCGAACGCAGCGTTGCCAAGTCCATGGCATAGCAGCACCCGTGTCCGATACGTGCCAACACGAAAACGATGCAGGCGAGGTCTGCAAGCCAGCCACCTCCTGTAGTCTGCACGGCAACGATCCCCGCGGTGAATAGTGCCAGAGCCTCCCAGGCATTACCTTGCGCTGCCCACAGGCGAGCGCCTTTACCCTCCATCTGCGCGTATTGCTGGCGCGGATGATGATTATCCAGATGGCCGAACTCCCGACGTCTGGCGCTGCTGCTCCAGAATGCCAGCCAAAATGGTAATAGCGCGGTTATCAGCAGGCACCACAGCGGAAGATTCATTGCCATCCTTTTGGTTGATGCCGTCGAACGTGATTGTTCGACGCCCTCTAGCCAAAGTAGCAGATCACTCCATGGCTGCACGCGAGCTGCGCGTGATGACTGCGCTGGCTCATCCCGTGCGGCCCGATGATGCCTGTTCGACACGGGCGAGGATATTCGCCACGTCCGTCAGCGCCGACGTATCGAGTTGGCCGACAGCCGCGTCGAGATAAGTGCGATCCTTGAGATAGAGACATAATGTTTCGATGAACCGAATACGAAGATCGTAGAGAGAGGAGCGGGCGTCGAGAACATCGACCAGGTCTCTGAGGCCCAGGGACTCCCCACGAATCGCCGCCTGCAGGAATAGACTGCCGGATTCGACTGAACGTTGCAGTGCCTCGATCTGACGCAGATCACCCTGCATGCTGCGAAGGCGCTTACGGACTTCCTGCTGGGCCAGACGCTGTGCGTTCTCCACCGATGCGGTGCCGGCCATGGCCGTCAGTTCGCCCTGGCGAATACTGGCGGAGGTATAGCCGCCTTGATAGATCGGCAGGTTCATCTCGATGCTGGCGGTAAGATCGTTGCTGGTTCGGAGCGCATCGTTGCTGTCGACGTCGCTGTACCCGACGACCAGGTTGAGCTCGGGATAGCGCGTGGCGCTGCGCACGTCCGTATCGATCTGCGCCACCCGCTGCTGTTCAGCAGCCAAGAGTACCTGAACGTTATCCTGGGTCTGGGCCAACCAACTCTCGAGCGGGCGAGTTTCCGGCGCGATATCGAGCTTCTCCGGCGTATCGACCAGTTCGGGATCGAAGTTCAACGGGGTACCGGTCAGGCGTTCGAGATCACTCAACGCATTGGCGAGATCATTCTCCGCCGATGTCTGATCGGCAACCGCCTGGTCGAGCCGTGATCGGGATTCCAGCAGGTTGATGCGATCGCCGATACCCAGATCATAGGCGCGCTGGGCCTGACGCTGCTGCAGCACCAACGACTCTCGCTGAGCGATCAGCAACCCCAGCTTGCGTGAGGCCTGATAGGCATCGAGATAGGTCTCCACCACCTTGACTGCCAGATCGCGCTCGGCAACCGCCACCTGCAACGTTGCCGCATCCATCTGGGCTTGCGCTTTACCGACCCGGCGCCAGCGTTCCAGGCTGAATAGTGGCTGGGTCATTCGTAGTTCCCAGCTAGTGTCCCGTGTCTTGCCGGAAACGCGATCATCGTAGACCTCGTCAGGATAGTCGCCAGGGTTGTCAGTGTAGATGTTGTCGGCATCCGTATAGCGATACGCGGCAGTGGCGTCGAGCCGGGGACGCAATCCGGCCTGCGCCATTGGCACTTCCTGCGCGACCGATTGACTGTCCAGTCGCTGGCTCTGCAACCCGCTGTCATAGCTCAGCGCCAGAGCGACCAACTGCGAGAGAGGCGGTAGTGGCGCCGGCGTGGCGCTTTCCGATTCCGCTACCGGTGATTCTATCTTGAGCGGCTGAGCCTGGATGGAGGTGGTCAGCGCTGCAAGGCAGCCGGTCAGCACCCATCGATGAATCATTCGCATCACTCTTCTCGCATCGCACGGGCCAGCATGTCGCTGAACGGTTTAAACATGTAGCTGGCAAAGGTGCGATCACCGGTTTTCAGCATCACTTCGGCAGGCATGCCGGCCAATAGCTGCATCGACGACGTCATTTTGGAATATCCTTCGTCGGTGACGCGAATGCGCGCCTTGTAATAATGGTTGTGTGTGGCTTCGTCTTCGAAACTGTCCGCCGAAACGTTGGCGACCTCGCCCTGGATGACGTTGGAAAGTCGCTGGTTGAAGGCGCTGAAGCGGATTTCGGCGGATTGGCCGGGGTGAACGTTATCGATATCACGATCGGGGATCCGCGCCTCGACGATGAACGCTTCATTGGCCGGGACGATTTCCATGACGGTATCACCGGACCGAATGACCGCTCCCTGGGTATGAATCTGCAGGCCGACGACGGTCCCCGAGACCGGCGCGACGATGGCAGTCCGTTGAACCTGATCGCGCAGGGCGGTGACCCGTTCTTCGGCGTCGGTCACCTGGGACTGAATGTCCTTTAGGTCCTCTCCGATTTCCTGGTGATATTCCTGGCGGCGGATCTCTTTCTGAAAGCCGTTTTCGCTGATCTGCGAGCGCAGCTGGGCCACTTCGGCGCTGTGCTGGGCGTTTTCCCCCTGATACTCGAGCACCTGGCGTTCCAGCTCGCGCAGACGTTGATTGTCACCCAACCCCTCCTTGAACAGCGTGCGATAGTCGTTGGCTTCCCCCGCCAAGGACTTGATCTTGGACTGATTCACCTGCTGCAATCTTTCGAGACCGGCGATTTGCTCCTGCATCTGACGAGCCTTCTCGTCCAAGGCCGAGAGGGCATCCTTCAGCGACTGCCGACGAACCTGGAACAGCCGTTTCTGAACATCGACGACCGCTTGAACTCGTGGCGAGACATTGTCCAGTAACATATCTGGAAAAGTCAGCGTGTCGCGGTCGCTCTGCTCCGACAGCAGTCGTACCTCACTGGCGAGTGCGATGCGGTACTCCGATTCGGCGATGGAGAGCTTGGCCAGTGGCTGGGTATCGTCGAGTACGATCAACGAATCTCCCGCGCTGACGTGATCGCCGTCCTCGATCAGGATGCGTTTGACGATGCCGCCTTCGAAGTGCTGAACTTTCTTGGTGGATGTTTCCACCGCCACTGATCCCGATGCGACCACCGAGACCGCGAGATCGGCCGTCAGCGACCAGAGCACGAATCCCCCAAGGGCTATTACCAGTATCCCCAGACCCCAGCTACGGCTGGCTCGGTCGCTGGTTGGCACCTTGGGCGCAGGGGTACCGAGCGCAATCGGTGCGGAAGAGGAAATCGTCATGACGTCGGCGGCTCCGGAGACAGGGGGGGGGCTAGGCGTGACTCTTCTGGCTTGCCGCGGGCTCGCATCCGGATCGAATGTATGGGGGCGTCACCCGTTTTGAGCGGTGGTTCCGCCGTCTTCGTCGCGGACTGGCGCGCGGGCGCGCAGGCAGCCATGCGCCCCTCCTGCAATACGAGAACCCTATCGACGTGATCCAGGATGGCCGTTGCGTGGCTGATGATGAAGACGGTAGTACCCTGGCTCTTGAGCTGGCGTAGACAATGCAGCAGTGCGCGTTCGCCACTAGCGTCGAGGTTGGCATCCGGCTCGTCGAGAACCAGCAGAACGGGGTTGTCGTAAAGTGCCCTGGCCAGGCCCAGACGCTGACGTTGCCCGCCGGACAGCACGCCCCCACTACTGCTGATCTGGGTATCGTAGCCAGCCGCCTGTCGCAAAATGATGTCGTGGACACCGGCTTTCTGCGCGGCTTCGATGACACGTGCCGGGTCGACATTGCCGAAGCGGGCGATGTTCTCGCTGATGCTGCCGTCGAAAAGCTCGATGTCCTGAGGGAGGTAGCCGATGAAGGGCCCCAGCCGTTCACGTGGCCATTGGCTGATATCGGTGCCTCCCAGCCGGACGCAACCGCTCTGGACCGGCCATACGCCCAGGATGACCCGTGCCAGCGTCGATTTTCCCGCCGCGCTGGGGCCGACGATAGCGATATGCTCGCCGGGGTTGCACAACAGGTTGAGTTCCCACAACGTCGGCCGGCTGTCGCCGGGTGGGGCGGCGGTTACCGCTTCGAGTGCCAGACGTCCGACCGGTGGCGGCAGTGGCATGCGCTGCGGCTCCGCGGGTATCGCCGACAGTAACGCGTTGAGTCTGGCGTGTGCGGTGCGCGCGGCAACGAACCCTTTCCAGCCGCCAATCATCTGATCGATGGGGGCCAGGGCGCGACCCATCAGGATGGAACCGGCAATCATCATGCCTCCGGTCAGACTGCCTTCGATGACCAGAAAGGCGCCTAGACCCAGGATCAGCGACTGAAACATGACCCGCAGGGTTTTCGACAGATTGCTGAGGGCGCCGGCCCTGTCACTGGCGTGGGACTGGTGCAGAAGATAGTCATGATGCCTGCCGCGCCAGCGGGCGAGCAGGTTGGGCAACATCCCCATCGCTTGGAGGACTTCGGCATTGCGCAGGTTGCTCTGGGCAAGATCCTGAGACTGAACATGTTCGCGGTTGGCCTCGCTCAGCAGCGACTGCGTGCTCTTCTCGTTGATCCAGGCCAGCACTATCAATATGCATGCCGCGACGGTGGCGAAGATGCCGAACCAGGGATGGAACAGTGTCAGAATAGCGATATAGACAGGTATCCACGGCGCATCGAAGAAGGCAAACAGGCCGTTGCCACTCAGGAACTGGCGCAACGTGGTGAGGTCGTTGAAAGGCTGAGCCGAAGGCTTGCCGGGTACCTGCAGCGCTCGCTTAAACGTGGCCTGATACAGCCGCTCGCTGATCTGCATGTCGAGCCTGTTCCCGACGCGTACCAGGATGCGAGAGCGCACCAAATCCAGAGAGCCCATCACCACGAACAGAAATACGACTACCAATGTCAACATGAGCAAGGTTTCAGGGCTACGCGTGGTGATCACCCGGTCGTACACCTGCAACATATAAATCGAGGGTGCGAGCATCAGTAAATTGATGAACAGACTGAATAATAAAATAAATAAAAAAGCTTGACGGCTGGCCGCCAATGCCAATTGTAAATCTGTTTTATCACTGGGCTTTGCCACGGTCTTTTCTCTTATGGATTCGATGTGAATAGGTGGCGTTGACGGTTAGTTACCTCTTCAGCATGCGTAAATTGTGAACAAGTTTACAAGCTTGTTTTTCTAGCTTCGATCAGCATTGAACTCGGCTTTCTAGTTCTTCGTTAATTTTTTTTGATATATTTTTCAAAGGCCTGAATATAGTTTGCGTTGTCGTTTTCAAAAAATATTGAAATGTTAGGTATCAAAACTAGCGCGTTTCATGAGCTGAAAATTTTTTGGGCTTCATTATTTTTAATGAGATTTCTGAGTGTCGTGGTTCAATTTTTATCATTCTTGAAATTTTATGTAATCGCAGCTCTTTTCGGTGGTATGTCGGCAGATCTAAGTTAATGATAATTCTACGAAAGAGAAGGGTCGAGAAACGCCTTTTTTCGCCTAACTACTTAAACTCGTTTTGGTGGTTTTAGAAGTTTCAACTTTGCGTTGGCGTGGGGACGCGATAGGTTGCCATCGGTAAGACTCCATCGGCAAGGCTCCCTCGGCAAGTCTTTAGTCATGAATCAGCCTCGAGTCTCCCGGCCAATAACGATCAATGACAGGTAACGTCTGGCGTTCAGTTAACGCAAGGGCGGTATGGCCTCTGTCAGTGCCGGAAAAGCGATGGTCATCCTCGCTCGTTCCATAACACCAAACTTAACGCTTAGGGGCTTCATAAATGTTCACGTTATCCATCATCGATGCGCAGACCGGGGAAGCCGTCGAGACGCTGACACAGGGGGCTGCCATCACTCGCCAACTGCTCGGCGAGGACTACTGGCTCGAGGTCACGCCTGCCGACAGTAGCGGTTTCCTCGCCAATGACGTTGCCAGCGTCGGACTGACGTTGACCGACTCCACTGGCGTGGCTAGCGAATTGATGGCTTCCGATAGCCCCTATCGGTTCACTCTCCCTTCTGATCTGGACCGGGGACTGACCCATCTGATGTTGGATGCACTGGACGAAGACGGCCAGCTACTAACCGGGAGCGAGCAGTCGGTCGATATCCAGATCGTCAATGCCGAAGGGTGGGCGGGTGATGTCTTCACCCTGCAAGGCGAATCGTTGATCCCGGACGATGGCACCTCGGTTGCCGATACTGTGATTCGCTCACCGTCCAACCCTGAAACGTCGGCAGCCGCGGGGCCCGATGGACTATGGAACGGTTCCAGTGGGCCGGGCTATCTCGATATGGGGGGGCAGATTGGTGACGCCGCCTATTTTGAGGTGAACGTCGGGACCGCCGGCACTTATCAACTCGATGTTCGCTATGCCGGCAGTGGCGCTAGCGGGGCCTCTCGCCCGATGGCCGTGCTCGTCGATGGTGTCGATCAGGGCAATCTGGCATTTCCGTCGACCGGTACCGGGACGGCCGGTTGGGAAACATGGGGTAACGGAACGCTGACATTGGCTCTGGATAGCGGCACCAATGTCATCCGGCTACAGAATGTCGTCGGAGGCGGCCCGAATATCGATAGCCTGACGTTGACCGCGATCGCGGCGGACGACTCTCCTGGAACACTGATCATTCAGGCCGAAGACCCCGACCTTGTCTCCATCGATGACAGCGGCTCGACGAGCAGCGGCGCTCTGACGCGCGTCGTCGACAGCGATCACCCCGACGCGCTTGGCAATGTCGGAGCCGGCGCCATCGGCGGCGGCTACGTCGATTTTGGTACCGATGCGGGAGACGCCGTGATTTTTGAAGTCACGCCCGATGAGCTTGGCGTTTACACCGCGACGATTCGCTACGTCAATGGCGGGACGGGGGATCGGCCGTTGTTGCTGTCCGTCAACGGAGCGGAACCCACGCTGGTCTCGTTTCCACCGACCGGCTCCTGGACCAGCTGGAACGAAATCAGCGTGTCGGTGCCGCTGTCCGAGAGCGATAATACGTTGACATTGACGCTGCCATCGACGGCCCAGGGAGGCGTGCCCAACGGCCCCAATATCGATCAGATCCGCTTCGACTATGCAGACGCGCTGCCGGCAGATCCGACGCTGGTGTTCTCGATCGAGGGAGAAGCGCTCGCCATCGATGACGGCTCCTCTCTAGCCGACACTGTGGTTCGCAGTGCCGATAACCCTGAGCCCAGTGGTGGTGGCATTGACCAACTGTGGGGAGACTTCAGTGGCTCCGGTTATCTCGATATGGGGGCGCAGGCAGGGGACGCGGGGTCTTTCTCGGTCAATGTTGCCGAGGCGGGCACCTACCTGCTGACGATTCGTTATGCCGCCAGTGGCCCCAACAATCGTCCGATGGCACTGTCGGTCGACGGTGACTCTCAGGGGAGGATCGACTTCGCTTCGACGGGCACGGGTAGTGCGGGCTGGGACAACTGGACGGAGACGACCGTCAAGATTGACCTCGACGCGGGTGCCAATGTGGTTCGACTCGCCAACATTGGCAGCACCGGACCCAATATCGACAGTCTGTCGATTCATACGATGGCGGACGACGGCGGCGGTAATTCGGGCGTCGAGCCGGGTAACCGGTTCGAGGCCAAGATCAATTTCCAGCCGAATGGAGCGGCGACGCCGGAGGGTTACGTTGCCGACACAGGCCTGGCATTCGGACAGCAGTCTCTGCAGGTGGATGGCCAGACTTACCAGTATGGGTGGGTGACGGCGGGGTCGATCGCTGACGGAACGGCCAACGGCACGACACCAATGGCGATCGCCGGCCAGGATGCGGTTGCGCTCGGTGATCGCAGCGGGTCACTCGATGATGTCGATCCGTTGCAGGCAACTTATGCCGGTTTCGACAAGCCGGGTTATAGCCAGGAGGCGGGGTGGGAGATCGAGCTCGAAGATGGTTACTACGAAGTCACGATCTCTATCGGGGACAGCGGCGGCGCCTACGACAGCGTCAATTTGATCAACGCGGAAGGCGAAGCCTTCAATACGCCCTTTGCCTCGATGCGCCCCGATGGCTTTCCGGCAGATGGTGATCCTACCGATGACAGCGACGGTTACCGCTCGACGCTGGTGACGCGGCTCGTCCAGGTGACCGATGGTCGTCTCACGCTCGACTCGATCGGCGTCGACAGCACCAATACCGAGATCCAGTATATCGAGATTCAGTCGCTTCCCGATCTGACGCCGAACGATGACCGCGAAGCGCCACAGGATTATGCCTTCTTTACCGATCCCCGCGCAGTGGCCGGTGTCGGCGAGAGTCAGGTCGAGGTCCATTTACAGTCGGACGACGGCAGTCTGCCCGTCGGTGTCGATCCGACGTCGGATTTCTTCATCGGCATCTCTGTCGTCGATGGCCGTGGCGGGGCATTGCTCGAGAGCCTCAACGACGGTTCGGTGAAGCTCTTCAACACCGTTACCGGTGAAGCGGTGCCGTTCAACATCAACACGACTGGCGGTTTCGACTCGCTGACGATTTCCCCGGTCGGCGGTCTGGACGAATACACCAGCTACACCCTGGTGATCGATGGCTTCCAAGACCGAGGCAATAATACCGATTCCGACGCGCCGACCCGCGAATTCCAGAAGTTCACCACGACCTTCGTCACCGGTGCCGAACCCGAAGTTCAAGACAGTGAGGTTGGGTTCGATACCACGGTGCTACTCAACGGGGCGCAAGATGGCGCCTATTTGTTCAGCTCCATTACGATGTCTCCCGATAACACCAAAATCTACGTCTCGACGCTGGGCGGTGAGATCAAGCGTTACGATATCGATGCCGTGACGGGTGAGCTCTCCAACGAGCAGACGCTATCGCTGGATTACTTCCAGACCGATGCGGGCGCTCGGGGTATCGTCAGTCTGACGTTCGATCCCACCGACCCCAACACGATATGGGTTACCGACAACTATCCGATTCCGCTGACCGGCCGAGATAACGGCGTGCCGGATTTCAGCGGTCGCGTCAGCAAGATCACCCTGGATGAAAGCGAGTCGACGTTCTCCGGTACCGCCGAGACCTACATCAACGGGCTGCCGCGCTCCAACGGTGACCACGTCACCAACAGTCTGATCTTCCATGCCAATCCAGAATACGACGCGCAGACCAATCCCGATGTGCCGCCGTACTTGCTGTATGTCTCCCAGGGGGCCAACACCGCGATGGGCGGCGACGATAGCGCCTGGGGTAACCGCCCCGAGCGCCTGCTCAACGCCGCCGTACTAGAAATCGATCCGTACCGGGATGCTCCGGCAGGCGGTTTTGACGTCTCGACCGAGCCGTTGCCGACCGATGGCTCCAATACCCGCTATGAAGATGACGACGGCGATCTCAAGAACGGGCCCATCGATATGGGCGGCGACCAGTATCTAGTGTTCGCTCAGGATGGCACGTCGTCGATGCAGGACGCCGACGGCAACGTGTTGATCGAATACTACGATCCCTACGCCGCAGACGCCGTACTCAAGATCTACGCCACGGGCCTCCGTAACGGCTACGACCTGGTCTGGCACTCCAACGGTAATCTATATGTACCGACCAATGGCTCCGCGGCGGGCGGCGTCACACCGGACGATCCATCGACGCCCTACAATGAAGCGTTGACCAACGTCGGCATCGAAGACGATTGGTTATTCAAGGTCGGTGAGGGCGGCTATTACGGCCATCCGGACCCGCTGCGCGATGAATATATCCTCAATGGTGGCAATCCGACGGCGGGCGTCGATACCAACGAAACTGACGAATACGTGGTTGGCACCAACCCCGATAGCAACTATCAGATTGATGACGCCTATTCTCTGGGTACCAACCGTTCGCCCAATGGCGCGATCGAATACACCAACAATATCTTCGGCGCTACGTTGAACGGTAGCTTGCTGTTCGTCGAGTACTCCGGTGGAGACGACATTCGCTGGATCTCGCTGGACGAGGACGGCAACGTCTCCACCGACAACGTGCTGCGAGATGTGGATGGCAACGTTATCCGTTACGTCGATCCGCTGGATATCATCGAGAACCCGCTGACCGGCCAACTCTATCTGATGACGCTCAACCGAAGTACCGGCGAGAGCCAAGTCATACGCCTGGATCCCGTTCCGGGAGATATCATTATCCCCGGAGATGGAGATGCCGACTTGACTACTATTGCCACTATTCAGGCCGAGGATGAGTCCCAGGCCGTCATCGCCTCCGGCGCCGGTGCCCAGATCGTGATTCGTGATGGGGATACGCCAGAAGTCAGCCCGACCAATCCGCCCTACGGCATCCGTCCGGGCGCTTACGGAATGGATGGAAACACCGATTACAGCGACGGTATCGTGGGGGGGTACGCCGACTTCGGTTCGACCACGTCTGACTTCATCACGTTCAACGTGGATGTTAGCGCCGGCAATGCTGGCGACGCCGTGCTGAGGGTCCGCTACGCCAATGGCGGAGAGACGAATCGGCCGCTGGAGGTCTTCGTCAACGATGTGAGCGTCGGAGTGTTCGCTTTCGCGCCGCCGGTCGGGGTCAGTGGCAATGCCGCCTGGAACACCTGGCAGTCACTGGATATCCCGGCCGAGTTGCTGGCGGGTGCCAATACCGTCCGGTTGCAGTCGATCACCAACACCGGACCTAATATCGATCAGTTGGAAGTACTGGTTGAAGACACCACGCCGGGCTATGCGGCTTACGAGGCCGAAAATGCCACTCTCGAAGGCGGGGCGATCGTGGTGCCAACGACGCAAACCGATCGGAACGCCTCCGGTAGCGGGTTCGTCGACTTCGTTGGAAGCGGCGACCAAAGTATCACCTGGGACGTGGATGTCGATCAGAGCGGCGTCTATGCAGTGACTTTCCGCTACTCGCTGACAACAGGTAAAGCCGATCGACCCTTGGGGTTGGACATCAATGGTGTCACCTATCCGGCGGTCAATTTTACGGCGCAGAGTCCGACGGCGGGTGATTGGGTCACTCAGACCATCAATATGACGTTGGCGACCGGCAGTAACACCATCACGGTTACCGCACCCAACGGCGTCGGGCCGGATATCGATTCGCTGGAAGTGCCTGATGAGCCTCTGTCGGTCACCAGCAACGGCGATATTAGCGTGGTCAGCACGGACCCGGCTTACTTCGATGATCGTATCGCTTTCAATTACCTGGAGAATGGTAACGTCACGCACCCCACGGAAGTACCACGCGGTTATAAAGATAGTGGCTCGGTGGTGATCACCAACCACGGTACCGGGGAATTGGCGGTGGGCAGCGTAACGGTCAGCGGCCCGTTCATGCTGGCGGATGCGGATGTACT
The DNA here is from genome assembly GCF_003206065.1 of Salinicola halimionae. Classification (GTDB taxonomy): domain Bacteria; phylum Pseudomonadota; class Gammaproteobacteria; order Pseudomonadales; family Halomonadaceae; genus Salinicola; species Salinicola halimionae. Next base: position 29,509 of record NZ_PZJQ01000006.1, read on the forward strand.
GGATGACTTGAGACTGGCGCCCGGTGAATCCATTGAAGTCGGCGTCTTGTTCAATCGTGACGCTTACACGCCTCCGACCAGTAACGCTGCCGACGGCGTGTTCGAGGGTAAGTTGACGATTCAGTCCGACGACGTGGACCAGCCAGTCACCGAAATCCAGCTGGCCGGGTTCTGGCAGGCGCGTGACGAGGGTGGATGGGAGCCCAATCTCAATGAGATCTGGCAGGTGTTCGGCTTCGGCAATCATATCGATGGTCTCTCGACGTTGAATGATGGCGGTCTCTCCGTTCTCGCCGACGCAGGCACCTACCGCGCGGTCAGTAGCGAAGAAGTCCTGTCACGTTACTGGCAGCTCGCTGACGGTGTCGCAACGGCCAAGGTGACTCAATTGGCAGTGTTCGGGCCCCACGGTGCTGGTTTGACGCTGCATGAGCCCGGCGATCTGTCGGCAGGGACGACGCTGACCAGTATTGACAGCGTCGACAGTCAGACCCTACTGCCGCATTCGGCCGAAGGGGATTATGCAACGGCTTCGTTTAACCGTAGCGCTATTCCGGACGCCTGGTTAGGCGACGGCATTTTCGGTATGTCGGTGGGTAATGTTTCCACCGATCCCTCTCTCAATGTGTCCGGAGCGGGCACGCCCGCGGCAGATGCCGTAGACATCGAGCGTGGCTACATGGTGCGGGTTTTCCAGGCGCTGGACGCCGATGGAAAAGCCATAGCCAACACCTACATGGTGGCGATGGACCACATCGGCATCAATTACGATTACAACGACAACGTCTATCTGGTCGAGGGAATCCAGCCGGCCGTCAGAACGCCTTTCAACGAGACGGCGACGCCTTGGGAGGTCGATCAGAACGGCCTGACGCTGGACGCGGCGTTGTTCGACGAAGGCGCGCCGTATCTGACCTACGAAGATTCCAGCGAGACCCAAAGGGGTACTAACTTCCGCGAAGGCGGAGTGGACATTCGAGGCGATGGGGATGCCATTGGCTGGATCGAGAACGGCGAGTGGGTCGAATATACCCTGGAGGTCGATCAGGCCGGTGTCTACGATCTCTCGTTCCTGTCTGCTTTGGGCGCGCAGACCGGCAGCGCACGTTCGATCACGGCGACTTTCGATAACGGCGCTGGTGTCTACGAGGCTGCGACGATCGGCGTCGACTATACGGGTGACTGGAACACCTTTGCAGAGACCGAGAGTCAGAACGTGGCCCTGGAAGCGGGCACGCAGACACTGCGCCTGACCTTCAGCGGGGGGTCGCAGAATCTTGAGTCCTTCAATCTGTCACCCGTTTCTCAAACGGCATTCAATGACTCGGGAACGCCCTGGGCCGTTGACGGCGGGCTGACGCTAAACGCGGGGTTCTACGACGAGGGCGGTTCCGAAGTCGCCTATCACGACAGCAGCGAAGCCCAGTTGGGTGACAACACCCGAAACGAGGGTGTCGACCTGCGTGACAATGGCAATTCGATCGGCTCGATCGCCAATGGCGAATGGGTCGAGTACACCGTCGACGTCGCCACGGCGGGTACCTATCAGCTGTCGTTTGCCGCGGCCACGATGTCCAGCGGTCGCACGGTGAC
>NZ_PZJQ01000007.1 GCF_003206065.1 Salinicola halimionae
CGCCCGGCCTGGAGCTGACGCGCGCCACCGCTGCCGCGAAAGCGCTTGGCCAGGGATTCATGCGCCTCCAGCCGGTTCTCGGTGAGGCGTTCGCCGCGCTCATAGCCGTAGTAGTAATACTCGCCAGCGTAATCGTAGACCTCGGTGTCGGGCAGGTTGCCCTGATCACTCAGGGTATCGAGGCCGGTGCGCTTGGTCAGTGACGGCTGCTTGTAGTCGAAGGTGCCGACGCTGACGCGGGTGGGTTGCTGGCTGCGCACGCCCCCCCACTGAGTCAGCGCGTCTTCGGTCTCGGTGGCATCCTGGCGGTGGAAGCGGATCGCCTGGGGGCTGACCGGCTGGGTGGTGTCGACGTCGTCTGTGATGACGATGCGGTGGCCGTCGAAATCATCACCATTATCGCTGTCTGTGCTATCGGCAAATTCGGCATACCAAAAAATGCCTTCCTCTTCGCAGAGCCGACTGACAAAGTTGAAATCGCTCTCGCGGTACTGCACGCAGTAGCTGCGGGCGGGATACTCTCGGCGCAGGTCGAAGCGGTAGCGGCCCTTGGCCAGCGCATGGCCGTCGAACACCTGGGTCAGCACCTCGACCACCGAGCGGTCTTGGAAGATCCGGCTGTCGCGGCCGAGCTTTAGCATCGCCAGCCACGGCACCAGCGTGAGCTGGTAATAGGTCACGCCACCGTCTTCGCCCAGCAGCGCGGCCTCGGAAACCAAGCCGTGCAGGCGGCGATAGCTGCCGTCGGCCTGCAGAATCGACAGGTTGGCCGGCTGCGCCATCAACGTCTTGAGTTCGATGTCACCCTGCTGGGAGATGCAGTCGAGTGTGTAGGTGAACGGTTCGCTCACCCGCTCCTCACCCACCAGCCGATGCGGCAGCAACGAAGCCCCGGCGATCTCCAGCGTCAGCAGTCGCTGGGACTGCGACAGCCCGATATCGAAGGTGTCGAGCAAACTATCCAGTATCGTCTCTGCCATCTTGGCCTCTCCGCCATCCCACCACCCGCTGCTTGTACCGCCACGGTGTCGATGGCTAAATTAACGCTCGTTGATGAGTCCGCTTGGCCGGGCTCGACCTCTCACACTTGCCAGGAAGCCCGGATCGATGAAAGGCATCGTTGTACTCGGTGACGCCACCAGCCACGGCGGCAAAGTCATTACCGCGCAGAGCAATTACCTGATCGACGGCAAACCGGTTGCCTGTGTTGGCGACAAGGTCACCTGCCCAAAGGACGGTCACGGCAGCACCAATGCCATCGTCGAAGGTCATCCGACCATGAAAATCAACGGCAAGCCGGTGGCGCTGCATGGCCACAAGACCGCTTGCGGCGCCTCGCTGATCTCGTCACACAACGGCGACAGCGGTCACGAGTGATTGCCTGACTGCGCGGCCAAGGCCGCGCAGGATTGTAAGCGCCAGGCCGTCGAACGGGTTTCGCCTTCCGCACTGAGAACCAACGCGCTTTCCACTGGCGATAGCGGTTCGATCGCCAGCGCCAAGGCCAGCGCCGTCACCGCCTCGCCCGGCCATCCACAGAATTGATCGATGCCGATGCCGTCATCGATCATGTCGATCTCGGGCCAACGCTCGATCAGCGCACTACCGATTTCCACCGCTCTGCCGGGTAGCCCCATCGCATCGATGACGACCCGTGCCGGCAAAGTGCCTGCGCCGACCTCGTCGGCAGAAGCATCCGATGTTTCGGCATCACCGAACCCAGCTGCCGAAGTCGTCGCGACCAAGGGCCAGGCGTCCGATAACAGCTCGAGCAAGGCCTGGCGTTTGGCATGATCGCGACGCATCGCCCGGGCCGGATGATCGTGGGTCACGCCTTTCTCGATGTACCAACCGGTGTCGAAGCCATCGTCTTCGGGCAGTAATCGCTGTACCAGGAGCGCAACGACAGCCTCTCCCACATACAGGCCTGCGCTATTCGAGGAGCGCCCCAGTAGGCGGCGATGCTGCATCGACGCGACGTCTTCGTCGTTGAGCAGCGAATCCGCGCTGATCCACAGCACGTACGGCATCCCACCGCTATCGCCGACGCCCAACACGGTATGCGGGTCGCCATCTTGCGAGGTGTGATGAATCTCCCCCAGCGCCGAAGCGTATTGTGTTTCGACGATGGCGGCCCGCAGGTGCTCGACGACGATGGCAGCCGCCTCCGGCGAGCGCATTGGCGCAGTCAGCACGACATCAAAGGCGGTATCTTCCGGCAGCGACTCGAGCATCATCAGCGCTTCGATCACGAGGGTCTGCACCAGCTCATGGAGCCTCAATGCCTTGGCTTCGAAACGCCCCAGCCGTGGTTCCCTAACCGGCATGACATCAGCGACCCGATGAACCAGCAGCCGAAAACCATCCGGACCATGGAGGGAAGAAGAGAGTGCCGGCGATTGCGCCTCCGGTACGGCGCCAGCGCCGACGAAACCAGACGCGGTCAACGCCACGCCATCGAGGAGTCGGAGCCTATCGGCGTCATAATCGCTCCGCGCCGAACTCGGCGCTTCGGCTGGCTCGATGGGCTGCTGGCGCTGATGAAGCAGATCAAAAATCGAGGCGCGAGACATGGTCAGTAGTCGTCATCCTTGGACTGCGTGCCCAGCGTGTCGCGAATGTTATCGATGACACCGTTATCCTTGATCACATCCTTGAGCCACTCTTCCAGCGGCATGCGGCCCCACTTCACGGCACGCTCGATAAGATACGGCACCGGACTGTGAGGCTCGCGCTCCTTGAAGTAGCGTGCCACACCATTGAGCATTTCGAAGGCTTCGTCGCGGCTCTTGGGTTTGGTCCGCAGCTGACCGCCAGGCTCGACGGCGGGCGCTATAAAACTGGGCTCGACACGTCCCGGCGCTTCGGCTTCTGCCTCAGCGATCGCCGCCGCCTCTTCTTCCACCGCGACATCGGCACCACGCTCACGCAATAGCTTTTCGGTGAGATCGCGGCACTGGACCAATACTTTTTTGAGAGATGAAAAGCTCGGGGCATCGCGGTCGAAACGCTGGTCGCTGATCTCATCCAGCTGCGCCAGCGAGACCAGTGACGCAGCGATAGCAGCGTGTCGCTCCTGTAGAAATGCCGTACTGCTGAGAACGACGGAACGCTGAAAGATCTCGTCGTTGATCTTGCCCTCGCCCAGCGCCCGATCCATCGCATCCGGGTCGTTACGAGCCTGGTTCTCTACCTGACGAGATTCGTCGTAGTCGGCCAGGCTATAGCCGTCGCCGGCGACCAGCGGCAGTGTGCGCACAACGTTGACCAGGGTATCGACCAGCCATCCCAGCCGCGCGGCGCGCTCATCGAGATCATCTTCGTCGATTTCGGGATAGAGCGATTCCCAGTACTCGTCGAGAAGACGTGTTGTCAGGGCCAAGCCAAACCGGATCCCATCGAAGCCTTCTCGATGTACCAGTCCTTCGCAAAGCCAGCCGGCCAGTTGCAGGTCCTTGCTCTGCTCCGCTAACGCCTCGCTGGTCAGATTAACCACCTGGCCCCAGTCAGACTGTTTGAGCTCCGTCTGCCACTCGCCTTGGGGCAGGTAGGTCGGGTCGGCTCGACGTGCCTCCTTGATCTGATCGAACAGTATCGAAAATGTCAGATCCTCCCCGCTACCACCATGGCTACCGCCCTCGATGGGCGCGAGAAGCGCATCGATGGAAAGCTCGCCGAGTTGCTCCATATCTTCGACCTCACACGCATTGAAGGCCGTGGCGGACTACGGCGTCGTCCGACCACCGGCGGCATTGATTCACGCAGAAAAGCAGCAGCCAAACGGGACACGCATCGGTTCCTGCCGGAGCGCTGTGACATGGGCCCGAAAGCCCCTGCGGCCTGCCTGGGTCAATCAACGATGGCCATTCATCGAGCTCCCTACCTGCACGGCAGGACGAATAGCAAAACCGATCAAGAACATGCTCACCGTTCGCCGCCATGACCGGTGAGCATGTCGATAGCCGCTCCGAAGAGCGGCAAAGCAACTTAGGCGTAAACCTTGTTGCGAGTGCGATCCCAACCGCCTGCGACGTTGCCGCCGCCCTGGCCATCGGAACGCTTCTGCTGGGTGTAAGTGATCTTGATCCGCGCGTAGTTGAACTTGACGGTTTCGTACGGCAGATCGTGGCGGTCTTCGCTATCGTTCTGCTCGAAACCGGTAGAAGTAGAAGTCCCTTCCATTTCCGTAGAGGAAACGATGACTTCTTCCAGCTTCACTTCCATGTAACGCACCTTGTCACCACCGGCGCGGTTGACGTGGAGCACGACTTCCTTGATGTGCTGACCTTTACAGCAGGATTCGAACAACTTGGCAGAAGCCTTGTCGACGAACTTCTGAATTCGGAATTCGCTCAGATTGACACGTTCGGCAGAGGCGCCCCCTGAGGAACTGGCCGTTGCGGAAGTTGCTTGGCTAGCACCAAAGTCGAAGCTCTTAAGTTCGATCCAATCCGTGTGCTTGTCATCCAGACTCTCACCGGGAATGCCATCGATTTTGAGGTAAGCATCAAAAGCCATTTTCTCAGTTCTCCTAGTTTCCTACCTACGGGATGACGCCCTCATGAATGGAATCAGCCTGAGCCCGACCCCATGAGCAGCATCTCTTTGCCAACCTGACATCACCATTCATCGGCGATGAAAACGTAGCGGTCAAACAAACAGTTGTTTTTTAAAAGTAAAAAACAGCATCACCCAAATAACAATCGCCCATTACAGCGAAATAACGTCATCCAGAACGTCGGATGTTAGGAAATTGGCTATGCCATATATATCCAATTTCCTACACAACCTGAATTGTTTCAAAATGACATCACCGTGTGCAGTTTTTCACAAACCCTCACTTAGCCCAGATTATATAGGCCCATTTTTACTTTTAAAGTCGATTAACACACTTAACTACATTTTATATATTTTGTTACAATTTGCGATTTATCGTTAACCCATCGCCTATTCATTCCTGCTTCCTGACCTCGATCTCTACCCGCCGATTGGGCGCCAGACAATCGATCAACGCCGCACGCGATTGACCGCGATCACAGGTCACCAGCGGGCGTTCGCTACCAGCTCCTTTCGCCTCGATCAACCCTGCAGGCACGCCCTTACCGATGAGGTACTGACGGATGGTCATGGCACGCTGGAGCGAGAGCTGCTGGTTGGCCCGCTCATTACCAATCGGGTCGGCATGACCGGTGATCAGAATCTGGCCGAGATCCTGGGTATTGAGCAGGCGCTCGGCCAGTTCATCCAGTTCCTTCTGCCCGGCTGCCTGCAGACCCGAGTAGTCGCCGCGCCCGAAGGCGAAGAGCGTATCGGACTCCAGCACGATAGTTTCCGAGCTGGTGAGGGTCTGCTCCAGAAGGCTGTCGATATAATTGCGGCTGCTGGAGACCAGGAAGGCATTGGCAGAGAGTCTCGGGACATCGGCTTCCTGCACCTGGGCGCTGTAGAAATCGATCTGACGACCCGCATAGCGATAGTCGGATTGATTCTCGTCGATCGTGGTATCAGTCTGACGCTGAATAGCGGGATACCAGAAAGCCGGAAGCTGGGCGCGCAGTACGTCGGAATCGATGTCGCCGCGATCGAGATCGGACATCATCAGGTAGGTATCCAGCGTGGAACGCCCGAATTTGGCCAGCGAGTCCGCGCTATTGTCGCGAGGACGCGCGTACGGAGCGACCGTGTCCGGCCCTTCGACGGCATGCAGTTCATCGCTGTTCCGGCGGTAGACATCGATGGTGGTCAGCGTAAACAGCGAACGGGTCAGGTTCTGCTCGACCGGCTCCAACATCACCGGTTGCAGCTGATCGAAATAGCGCTCGCGGATTGCCGGTTCGATTCTGTCTCCCTGATAGAGCCCCCATCCCATCGACCACGGCACGCCATCGCCCTGCCGACGCCGATAGTATTGGCTTCCCCAATCCCGTAGCGCATCCAGGCTCGACCAGCGGGCATACCGTTCGGGATGCTGGTCATCCTGTTCTACGGCATCGGCAAAGGTCCCTGACATGGCGGCAATCTCGCCATGATTTTGCACTGCGGAGGTAATCCAGAGCGCGCAGCAGATGGCGCCGAAAAGGCCTGCCGCCAGCGTCCAGCGCAGCTTGCGACGCCGACCTCGCACGTCGCTCGAGTAGAGACCGGCGAGATGCTGGTCGGCAATGATGACCTGACGAAACAGGTTGGCGATAAAGAACGGATGATTGGTGCGCTCGCCAGTCAATGATTCCGGCTTGGCCAGAGAGAAATGACGACCGATGCGGCCGGCGTGCTCCCCTTCGATGGCGTCGCCTTCCTGAAGTGCGCTGACGAAATAGAAACCTCGGAGCAACGGCGCGCTCTGGTAGGGATTGGCGTTGGTCAATGCTTCGACGAAGCGAGTCAACGGTTCACGCAGGGCAGCCAGTTCGAGCGGGAAACGAAAGGCAGCGACCTCTCGACGCGTATCGACGACATCGCGCTGCACGATCTCGTCATCACCCATCTGTAGCCAATGCTGGCAGAGCTTCTCCAGTGCGGTATCGAACTGTTGGCTCCAGTTCACATCGCCCGGTTGCCGGTGCGCAAAGGTGTGCCCGAGCACATCGCTTTGGCGCTGCGGGTCGAGACGTTCGAAGAAAGTGGTGAAGCCCTCGATCAGGTCGCACTTGGTGAAGACCAGATAGATCGGCAAGCGCGCCTCCAGATGCTCGCGAGCCTCCTGAATCCGCTCACGCAGACGCCGTGCCAGATTGTTGCGCTGAGTGTCACTGGCCTGGACTACATCACTGATATTGACCGCGACGATCAAGCCGTTGAGCGGACAGTCTCGCCGATGCTGCTTGAGCAAAGACAGAAAGCCCTTCCACTTACCGGCCTCCTCTTCGCTGTTCATGTATCGACCCGCCGTATCCAGCAGGATCGCGTCCGAGCTGAAAAACCAGTCGCAGTGACGCGTACCGCCCATTCCGGCGACCCGAGCGTTTTCTCTCTCGGCGAAAGGAAAATTGAGACCGGACTGGTAAACCATGGTGCTCTTGCCAGCCGCCGGCTGGCCGACGATCATGTACCACGGCAGCGCGTAGAGCGCGTCCCTGCCCCGCTTTCCCTTACCCTTGCCGCTTTTTTTCAAGCGTTCGATCGTCGTCAACAGCCGCTCGCGGAGCAGGCTGATCTCTTCACGATCCTGAGGGCTGGCCTCAAGAACTGCTGCATCGGCATCGTCCATCAGCAAATGCTCGAGGTTGCGCTTTTGCCCTACGCCCCGGTAGAGCAGCAGCACATAGAGTGCCGAGGCGAGCAGGAATGCAACGATGCCGGTCAGCAAGCTGGCAAGCGACGAAAAGCCGAGCGCCACCCCGAGCCGCCATATCAGAAAAATGGCCGCGAAGAACAACAACCCCAGAATGTAGGGCTGATACTTGAAGAAAGCGTATTTCAGATAAGCGAATTTCAAACGTTTCATCAGTCCATCTGCTCACTGTTGCCCATTCACGACGCCTGACGGCTGCGCGGAAATTGGGTCATGAAATCGGCCAGGCTCAGTCGGGTATCGGGTAACGACAAGGTCCCGGGATGCGGCTCGCCATCAGCGAACGGCGCCAACACGTCGATACAAAGCCGGCGGTCACCGGGATTCGACAGCACTTCAAAAAACGCCTCGGCGCTGCGCCACACCGGCATCAGCAACAAACAAGGGCGCATGAAATCATCGATCAACAAGCTCATGACCGGAGCACCGCCCTGGCAGGCACCGCCGAGCCACTGCTGCCACAGGTCGGCAACCGGCCTCTTCAAGCCTCGCTCCGCCGGCAGTGGAAGCAGCACCGCGAGCGTGCTGCCGGCCCGCCAACTTTCCAGGGCGTAGTGCAAGCGGTGCAAACTGGCGCTGGCGATGAACTCCGGCCAGCCCCATTCGAGCGACCTGGCGATATCGTCGAAGCTGTAATCCTGTAGGAAGCGCTCGTGTATACGCTGGTACAGCATCAAATCCTGATCGGTCCAACGTCGCAGATCCTCGATCGCCACGGTCGGGTCAATCGGCGCCGAGCCGTGGACGGAATCCGTCAGGATGTCTCGAGCCTGGCCGGCAAAGATTTCGCCCAGCGTATGCAGGTAAGGCAGCACCGACTGCCGCCCTTCCGTTTTCAACATCTGGAAAATGAAGAACGGATAGCGGCGACCGGAGGCATCGCCCGAGCTGATCATCGCGCCCATCACGTCGCTGCCGTTGCGGGCGTGATAATGGAAGAAGCAGACCGGGAGCGCGTCGAATCGATGCATCCAGTCCTCATGATCAAGAAATTGAACCAGCGCACTTTGCAGCCACTGATCGAGCTCCTGAATCACTGCACCGGCAGCGTTAACGCCCACGAAATCGGCTTTCGCGGGGATCTTGCCAAAGCAGCCGATCATGCAGACTTCCTTCTCATCGCCTATCCCGTTGCATCGTTACCGACCCGTTCCTGCATCGCGGGCCTATGGCTTTCTCGCTACCTTCAACGCCCTGTTGCTACCGTCATCGGCCCATCGTCGGAATGCTCAACGACTTGATTCGGCGTAGATCCGATATTTTCACCCCGCCGAAGTTGCGCACATCGAAGCTCACCGTGCCCATATAGGTTCGCCAGCTGAATCGCTGCCGGGCACTGTCGATCGGGGTGATACCCGCGCTTTCGATCATGCGCAGAAACCCCCAGCGATTGGGATAATCGAACACGGTATGCCGGCGCCCATCGCGGTTGATAATGTCCATACGCGCGCCAAATGACTCGCCGCTGCCAGGCCAGGTCAGACGCTCCCAAGACTGGGTGTTGTTGCGGTAGTGCAGACGCTGACCGTCGATGGTCAGAATGATGTCGGTCAGCCCCGCGGTCGGATTCACCTGCAGCTCGAAGCCGTTGCGTAGATCGGAGAGGCTATCGATAACCTGTCCAAGCGCAGTGGCGTCATCGATGCTGTCGAGCATGCGCGGGTCGACCATCGGCGAGCGTTGCCCGCTCCCGGAGCCGGCAAGGTCGCCGATCTCATCCTGACGGAACTGAGATAGCGCTCCCTGATCCGGGTCGATGAAATACTCCAGATCGCGAACAGAGGCCTCGTTGACCGAATCACTGACCGGATAGCGCCCGGCGACCATCTGGTCCCACGGCGTGACGATCTTGTCATCCCAGGCAGCGTTGAGCTGGTTCCTGGCGGGCTCGTTGAGCGCCTGCCAGGTGTCCTCCACAGGGACTCGGAACAACGGCTCGAGCGCCTTGACCAGCGGCGCACGGGAAGTATCCACACGGGACGCAACAAAGTTGCGCAGCCCGTTGATCTCGGTCGGTTGACCCGAAAGCGTCGCCATGATCAAAGACTTGCTGCTGCGGCCGACATCCTGCGCGCTACGGACGTTATCGACGCGCACCTTGAGCTGACGCAGGTCGAGCAGATACTGATTGAGCACAGAATTGTCACTGCCGGTGGCCTCATCCGCAGAGAGCATCCGCGTCACCGGCAGAAAGTGGCGAGTCAGCGCCCCATCGTTGATCTTCGGCAATGTCGCCAGATCCACCGCAGCGCCGCCATCGCCACTGTCGAAGACGCTCATGGCGCGCCCCCAGAAGCTCTTGTCCTGCGCTTTACCACTGGCGTGCCCGTCCCCATCATCGGCCTGCGGATCGTCCCAACCGGTGTTGGCCTTGACCGCTTCCAGCACCTGACGCAGCGGCGAACCCTGCAGATCGCTCAGTTCCGCCAGTCGTACGCTGGCCTGATCGAGGGTGTCGAAATTGGAGACGTGAGTGTTACCGAGGAAGCGTTCCCAAGCGATCGCGTAGTCGCGCTTGTAACGCGCCATCAACTGGCTGACGAAGCGCGCCTTGGATTGCACGGCATCATCGACGTCCTCGTCGTCCAGCACCCAGTCGGATTCGCGCTGCAGATCGCCGGATACCGTTTCGATGATCGCCGGCCGCAGATACTCGTCCCATACCTGTCGGGTGTAGAAAGCGGGTACGGCCCGACTGGTATAGAACAGCCGGCCAGGCATGTCGGGCGCCATTCTGGATAGCGTCAACGGATCGTAGCGCTCCTCGACGTCGAGCTGATAACGCAGGTATTCGCGATCGACCAGACTGCTATCGATCAAGAAGGCATTGAGCCGGTCGCGGCTGTCGGCGACCAGATTTTCATCCCGCTCGAGCGATGGCGCTGCGCCCTGCTGCAGGTAGTGAACGTAGAGCGCGGCGTTATCCACGATGCTGTCACGTGACCGGGAGAGTCCTCGCCGGCGAACCGAATCCTGCCACAACCGCGGCAGCGCGGAGGCGACGAAATCGCCCTGATCCTGATGTGAAGCCGGATCGGTGAGGACGAGATAAAGCTTGAGCGAGGAGTAGCTTCCGATCAGTTGCTCGACATCCTCCTGACTCAGTTGAGTCAGCATTTCTTCGGAGAGCGACGGGCCCTGCTCACCGGACAGCGTCAGTGTCGACTCGTCACCATTGCTGTCGCCGACGACGCTGCCCAGCTCACTGGTCCGGTTGCGCAGGCCTTCTTCGAGCTCGGTCTCGGCATTGCTGCGCGCCGAGTACCAAGCATCACGAGCACTGTCGGTGGTTCTCGAACGCAACTCACTTCGAGCACGGCTACTCAACTCTGACGCACTCGTCGGCACGCTGCCCAACGTCGGGCGCGACGTCGAGCGCTCCTGCAGACGATCCAACGCGCCCTGGCCGATAGCCTGACCGCTGTTTCCCACTGCCTGAGCGCCGTCACCGACGGCGGCAGAGCCACCACTCGGTGAACGCGACGGGGCATCGTCGCCCGCCGCGTCAGTGTCGATCTCCCCGCCCGCCGTCACAAAGCTGCCCAGAGAACGCAACTGACGTGCCAACCGGTTCGCCAGCGGTGCCAGGACGTCTTCCCGCATCAGTGTGGCCCATGCCTGTTTGAGCGGATCATGCAGCGCCTCACCCTGATAGAGCCCCAGGTCCAGCTTGAGCGGCACGCCGTTCTCCCGATGCCGTTCGATGGCCGCCAACTGCTGCTCCAGGTCATCGAGCAGCGCCCGGCGCTCGTGCGGTTTGAGCCTGCCGGTACTGTTGCCCGCCGTGACGCTGTCGAGGTTCTGTTGAATATGGTCGACCCAAAGCTTGTTGTTGTAGGCGGACCAGCCCTGGGCCGCGATCGCCGCGACACCGAGCACGCCAACAGCACCGATCATTAACGTGGGCAGCGCGCGTCGATCGCCGCGCTGAGAGTAGTAAAGACTCAGGTTGCGGTCGGGAAAAACCACGTTGCGGAAGGTGTCGGTGATGAAATAGCTCTTCTCGCCGGTTCGGTTCGTCGGCGCCGAAATCGGGCCCGGTTCGAGAGCGAACTCGGAACGTGTCTGTTCATCCAGCAACGGAGGCAGTGTCGGACCGGTCTGCAACGCACTGGTGAAATACATGCCGCGCAAGACTGGCGCCTGCTCACCTTGCTGCTGAATGTCGAACTGTTCGAGAAAATCGCTGAGCACGCCGGAGAGTTCAGCGAAATAATCCGGGAAGCGCAGCAGCTCGCTGTCGGCGTCACTCCCCTCCTCGATCATGCGCCGATCAACACGTTGACGAAGCGCAGCCACCAGTGTCGGAAACCGCTGCTGAAATGCCCCCGTCACACCGTTACGACGCAACTCATCCAACGAGAACGTCAGGCCCCAGGGCTGCTGCCGTTCGGTGGCATCCAGCGCCTCGAAGGTCCGTGTGAATCCGGGCAGCAGATCGGCCTTGCTGAAGAATAGATAGACCGGCGGATTGATACCCAGGCATTGGCGATATTCAGACACGCGGGCCACCAGCTGCTCGGCCAACGCATGCGCCTCCTGGCGCGACTGTTCGAGCAGTTCAGGCAAACTCACGACCAGCACCAGGCCGTTGATGGCGGGCTTGCGGCGCTGTTTTCGCAGCGTCTTGAGAAAGTCCGCAAACTCGCTAGCGGGCCGATCTTCAACCAGATAACGTCCGGCAGTATCGACCATCACCGCCTCGCGACTGAAGTACCAGTCGCAGTGCTGCGTGCCGCTGATAGATGACAGGTTGCTGCCGCCCGCCATGGTCGCGGAAAGCGAGGAGCGCGTCAGCAGTGACGTCTTGCCGGAGGCGGCCATGCCGATGACCAGATACCACGGCAGTTCGTAAAGAGAGGCCTTGCCGCCGTCGACTGAGCGTGCCGCCCGCTGCATCGCCATCGCATGCTTGAGACGCTCGCTCAGCACCTGGTAGTCACCGGACTCGCTTTCGGCCGCCTCGCGATGGACTTCCAGCTCCACCAGGTTCTCGATATTTCTTTCCGCACGGATACGGTGGTACTGCCGCATCACCACGACCAGCAGCCAGACCGCCGTGACCAGCGCCATGGCGATGAAAACCAGCTCGCGCTCCTGGGTTACCAAGGGAAGCAACACGACGCACAACGCCAACCCCATCAACCACAATAAGATGGAGAGCGGCCAGAAGCCTTTCAGCGAGCGCAGGAATCGAAGAAAACGCATCGTTGGGCTCGCTCGTCAGCGGGTGGAATGGAAAAGCTGCTGGATCTGTTCGATCAGCGAATCGGTCTCGCTACCCAGCCACCAGCGCAGCCCGCCGTAGACGATCAGACAGATCACCACGATGCCGAGCAGATAGACCCACAGCGGAATCTCGTAGCGCAACAGTTGTCCGACCTGGTCCGGCAGTTTCCAGCTCTCGCTGCGCTCGGCGCTCTGCTGGCGATAACGCGCGATATCCTGTCCCAGGGTGTTGGCGATATAGCGCAACTGGTCGCGATTCTCGAGGCTGTATTTGCCTTCGAAGCCAAGCGCCAGACACAGGTGATACACCTCCAGCACATCCAGATTGGCGCGCACATCCGAACGCAGACTGTCTAGCCGATCGTAGAAGCCTTCCCCGGCAAGATGCACACCGAAATAACGGTACTGGAAGGGATGGAGCTCGACGTGCTCGCGGATATTGCCAATGCCGCCTTTGAGCACGCTCTCGTCGAGGAAAGCACACAGCGCGTACTGCGCATCCTTCACGGCTGCGGCGCTGTAGTTCTCTGCCCTGGCCTTCTCCTCGAATTCGCGCAACCACTGATCGACCCGTTCGAGAAAGCGCTCGACACTCTCGGCCTGCTGACCGCGACGTACCATCAGCACCATGGAGATGAAATCGCGGGACAGCGTCTTGAGCGTGCGCGGCTCTGCGATATCGGAGGGATGAGCTAGGGCTTCGGTCATTTCATTACCGCCATCAATTCAATGCTGAGATTCTTGAATCCGCTGGGGACGTAAAAGGCGATCGCTTGCGCGTCCATCATTCGTTCGTATACGGCGCCGTGAGGCTCGAGCGCGAAGTAATGATTATCCAGGCGTACCGGGATTGCGCTGGGCATGCGAGACGCATGGCTCAAGGTGCCGCCGGGCATGGCGGTGTTCACCACCACTTCGATGTCTTCCGGCGAACCGACCTTGAACGCACGCGGTACCAGTTCGAGGATCTGTGCACCCGGCATATCGGCGTGAACACTGATATAGAAATCGGCGTCCTTGAGGCGAGCATCGTTGAGCCGCCCCACATAGTAGGAAGGACGCGTCTGCTCGAGTGGAATCGGGATGTATTGGTTGGGCACGACGATCTCGAGCAGTTCGCGGACGATCCCTTCCAATCTCAGCAACCCCGGCGCCGGATCCCGATGATCGTATTCGGGGATATCTCCCAGTTTGTGGGACATCGAGAACGTCATCAGGCTGGCGGCAAGCTCGGCGAGGAAGCGATAAAGCATCTCGGGATGCAGCCGCGGATTGGCTAACAGGTGCGCCAATTGCGGGTAAGCACGATTGATGGTGTAAAGCAGCCAGAACAGTGTCACGTCACTGGAGCCGAACTCCGCCACCTGATCAGCGCGTTCGCGACGGCGGCCGGAAAGCGCCTCGCTGCGCGCCTGCAGCATGCCGATCAGCCGATTGGCGATATCGAATGGCAAAGAGACGGAATCGATGTGCAGCACCGGAGGCATGAACCGCTCGCCGTCGAGACTGAAGCCCCCGGCGGCATTGCGCTTGAGCAAGGCAATCGGGCAGTGCGTGAAACCATCGAGACTATCCCCCTCCATCAGCAAGGTGGCATTGAATTCGAGTGTTCCCAGCTCGTTTTCCAGCGACCCTTCATTGAGGTCGGGACGCGTCTCGAAGCGCTGAACGAAGCGACGGCCACCGTGGCGAGGTGCATCCTGGTCGAGATAGCTGGGCGACCAGGGCTCCAGCGTACGCAGGGCTGCGTAAATCTTGACCTCTCCATTGCGTGCCAGCTCTTCCAGACTGCGGCCCGGCGGCAACGGATCATGCTGAGGGGCATCGAACAGAGAGCCATCCGGAAACACCAGCTTCAGCCGGGTCAGGCGCAACGTACCCTGTTCCAGCGCCCCTTCGTCGAAGCTGATCTCCTGCACCCCCCACTGAAACGGGTGCTGCGCCTGACGTGTTTCGGCTAGATGGCGCTGGTGAAACTCATCTTGATACTGAAAATGCTGGGGCAGAAGGAACATGCCCTCCGACCACATGATGCGGTTTTGTTTACTCACGTCCCTGTCCCCTACCTCTGAATACTGCTGCCCGCGATGATCGATGGCTGGTGGCCGCCATCTCGTGATGGTCTATGGCCGAATCCACCGCCGGAAGAGTCAATTGCCGAGCAGATCGTGGCCACGTACCACTTCGACGCGATCTCCAACGAGGTGCAGCTTGACCCCCTCGGAAGCACTCAGAAGTCCATCGTTTCTCAGCTCTTCGGCGTCGAAGATCACATGCCAGTCATCGCTGACGGTGTTGCGGAAGAAAGCAGCGACACCGACATACTGCGCACTAGGCTTCAGCGTTGCCGTATCGACTTTCTCCTCGCCCGGCAGCAACGTCACCTCGCGCTGCGCCAACAGACTGTTGCCGAGAATGGACTCCCCGTCGCTCCACAACTGACGCGGCGAAGCGGTGGCAAACGAAGACTGCTCGGTCAACTGGTAAATCCTGACGACGACCGACAACGGCTTGCCGTCGGCATCCGGATTGACTGATTCATCGCTATCGATGGTGACGCGCACTCGTTCCTGATTGCCGAGCAGATCGCCCGCCCAGGTATCCCCCAAGCGATTACCGACGCGATCTGCCACACCGCAACCGGCCAGCAACGCGACCAACAAACCCATTCCCAAAATGCGTACGGACGCCATCATTGCCGTCTCATCACTCTTTTATTTAGTCACAAGGAAACCGCGGAGATGAAATCACCGAAAGAAGAGGCGGGATTAAATTATCTCACGCGACGCACACCCTACCAGATTTAGTGGCTATAATAAGCGACAGATTTAACATTAGCTTACTCAGAAACATTTATTTACAAAAAGCTTGAGAATGACACATGAAAGCACAGCTCGTTAAATGGATTCCGCTGGCGACTTGCCTACTTTTGAGCGCTTGCGCTTCCGGACCCAATACACAGGTCAACTACATCAAGGCGACCGAGCGCTTCGAGGGAACGCTCCCCTGCAGCGGCTGCAACGGCGTCGATACCGACCTGGTACTGCAGCGCGACGCCATCACCGGCGCCCCCGGCGGGTTCTACCTGCATGAGATCAAAATCGATGCGCCGGGTGGTGAACGCGTCAACACAAGCTGGGGGAATTGGCATAAAAATCAAAATATTAATGATTTAAAAAATCAACTTTACGTGCTTAGCCCCGAAGTTGGCGAGACCCGCGTCTATCTCAAGCTGGACAATGGCGATCTACAACCGCTGAACGAACAGGGCATGCCAGCGATCGACGAAGATGGTGAGAGCGTCGCACTGCAATTGCTCACGCCGAACCTGTCGACACCAACGGACGCCGACGAGAACAATTGAACCATCAGCCGTGCTAGAGTAATGGAAACGCATCTTTACAATAAATGTAAGAGATCGCTTACAGCGCGAATGGCAAATCGCTTAACCATATTATAACGACTCTCCGATACAATACTTTTCAGTTTATGTTATGGCTCTGGCAAGCCGAACGTTAATGTGTTGAGTCTTTTGTCGAGCACGGCACAATGAGCTTCGAACCACAATAAGCCTCGAATAACGAGCCGCGAGCTGGCATGGACCAGAATAGACCGACGTTAGTCGAACCAAGCTTCGACGACGTGAAGTCGCACCGGGAATCGATCATGACGCAGTCCTTCGACGTTGATAGCTTCATTCGCTCGCGCAAGCAGACGCGAGTGGTATCGGATTTGCTCAAGGCACAGGCGGCAGACTACCTGACGACCTTGGCACCACTGGTGCGACCCCAACCGTTGTTCGGCGAGTACCTGCAGGGTGCGCCTCGCGGCAGTGGCCGCGAAACCCAGCACCACTTCAAGGAGTTCCGCACGCTGTTCGACAAGCACGCGGCGCTACGCCCCTTCAACCTGATGAACGAGCTGGAAGTGCCGCTCAACATCATCAATTCGACGCCCGAGCTGTTCCCGCTGGAGTACGACCATGCCCTTCCCGGTGGCAATACCGTACGCGTAACCAGCCCGGCACGCTGGGTGGTGGGCTATTCGTCATTCGATCTGAGCCGCTTTCGCCAGGTGATTCGCGATCCCAATCGCAGCGGCTCGGAGCTTCATCGCTTCGTCGTGCACTATCTAATGCTGTTTCACTGCTTCAGCCGAGCCGGCGGTCTGGGCCGCCTATTCCAAGGACTTCGATTCCCGGTCGGATTTCAGCAGCTCGACGATTTCGGTGAACTCCCCTTCTGCGTGATCAGTTCCCCCGTTGCATCGACCTTGCCATCCGACGAGGTCATTCGGCATAGCACCGAGATTTCAGGCAGCCGTAGCTTCGAGGAGCTGATCTCCGAAGACGCAATCAATGCCATGCAGGACGACCTGCGCGAGCAACTGATCAAGGCGGTCAACGCATCGCCATCCGCCTGAACACGTATGAGAACTTAGAAACCACAACGCACTCGCCATCTCGAGAGAGGACATTGTCATGGCCAAGAACGAAAGTACTCAACACAAGCTGTCGCGTGTTCGTGCGCCCCGTGTGCATCTGACCTACGACGTCGAGATCGGCGATAGCATCGAGAAGAAAGAGCTGCCGTTCGTCGTCGGCGTCATGGGCGACTATGCGGGTAACCCGCTCGAGCCACTGCCCCGCCTGAAGGATCGCAAGTTCGTCAACGTCGATCGCGACAACTTCGACAGCGTGATGAAAGGCGTCAAGCCACGTCTTAGCTATCGCGTCGACAACACGCTGGCCAACGACGGTTCTCAGCTGCCGGTGGAGCTCAACTTCAAACGCATGGAAGACTTCGAGCCACAGGAAGTCGTGCGTCAGATCGAGCCGCTGCGCAAGCTGCTCGAAGTGCGCAACAAGCTGGCCGACCTGCGCAACAAGATGGGTGGCAACGACAAGCTCGAAGAGCTGCTGATGGA
Organism: Salinicola halimionae; assembly: GCF_003206065.1. GTDB lineage: Bacteria > Pseudomonadota > Gammaproteobacteria > Pseudomonadales > Halomonadaceae > Salinicola > Salinicola halimionae. The sequence goes on from NZ_PZJQ01000007.1 coordinate 17,447, forward strand.
CGTATTGCAGAATACCGACAAGCTTCAGGCGCTGGGCGAAGAGCTGGGACGCGAAGCCGCTGCCAAACCGCAGCAAGACAAGGAATAACAGGAGTCTCCCATGGCCGAGAATCAGACCGACAACACCTCGCAGAGCGAAACGCAGGAAGTCTTCGCCCCAGAGACCTCGCTGCTGGACAGCATCATCTCCGAAAGCCGTGTGGCTCGCTCGGAGACCGAGCGCACTCGCACTCGCGATCTGATCGACGAACTGGTCAACCAGGTCCTCGAAGGCGAAGTCACTCCCAGCAAAGACCTGATCGCGGTGCTCGATTCGCGCATCGCCGAGATCGACTCGCTGCTCTCGGATCAGTTGAACGAGGTCATGCATGCCAGCGAATTCCAGCAGCTGGAAGCCTCGTGGCGCGGCCTCAAGTATCTGACCGACCAGTCAGAGACCAGCACCAACATGAAGATCCACATGCTGAACGCGTCCAAAAAGGACCTGGTCAAGGATCTGAAGTCCGCTTCCGAGTTCGATCAGAGCGCGCTGTTCAAGAAGGTCTACGAGGAAGAGTACGGTACCTTCGGTGGCGCCCCCTTCGGCATGATGATCGGCGACTACGAATTCGGCCGTCATCCGCAGGACATGTATCTACTCGAGCAGGTATCTCACGTCGCCGCCGCCGCGCACGCACCGTTTATCTCCTCCGCATCGCCGGAGCTGTTCGGTTGGGATTCGTTCACCGACATGACCGGGCCGCGCGATCTCTCCAAGATTTTCGATACCGTCGAGTACGCCAAGTGGAAGTCCTTCCGCAACTCGGAAGATGCCCGCTACGTTGGCCTGACCCTGCCCCACGTGCTGGGTCGTCTGCCCTATGGCGAAGAGACCACGCCGGTGGAGGAGTTCAACTTCACCGAGAGCGTCGACGGTCGCGATCACAACAAGTATCTGTGGATGAATGCCGCCTACACCATGGGCGCCCGCGTGACTGACGCGTTCTCCAAATACGGCTGGTGCGTGGCGATCCGCGGCGTCGAAGGTGGCGGGCTGGTCGAAGACCTGCCGACGCACACCTTCCAGACCGACGACGGCGAAGTGGCACTCAAGTGCCCGACTGAAATCTCGATCACCGATCGCCGCGAGAAAGAGCTATCGGATCTAGGCTTCATTCCGCTGGTGCACTGCAAGGGCACCGACTATGCGGCGTTCTTCGGCACCCAGTCTTCGCAGCTGCCGAAGCAATACAACACCGACGTGGCTAACGCCAACGCGCGCCTGTCGTCGCAGTTGCAATACATCTTTGCCACCTCGCGTATCGCTCACTTCATGAAAGCGATCATGCGCGACAAGGTGGGTAGCTTCGCCTCCCGCCAGAACGTCGAGGATTACCTCAACGAGTGGCTGTCACAGTACGTGCTGTTGGACGACAACGCCGGTCAGGAAGCCAAGGCCAAGTATCCGCTGCGCGAAGCGCGCGTCGAAGTCGCGGAAGTGCCCGGCAAGCCCGGTGCCTACAAGGCAGTGACGTTCCTGCGTCCGCATTACCAGCTCGACGAGCTGACTGCATCGCTGCGTCTGGTCTCCGAGTTGCCGCAGTCGACACGCGGCTCCTGATCCAGACGACCTCGTCCCAGGCACCGGCCCGACGGCGGGTGCCTGCGTCGTCGTGACGCCAGCCCTGGCCAAGGCAGCGGATGCCGCCCCCGATGCTTCTGCGGATAGTTATGAAGTGTCAACGAATGTCGAGGTGCGAAATGAGTGAAACGCTGCAAATGGTACCCACGCTGTTCGATCGTCTACTCGACGACGAACCGCAGCACTCGACCGAGGCTCAGCCCGGCCATCGCTGCTCCCTGGCGGTCTACAAGGCCTCCGTGGTGAGAGATCTCGAGCTGCTGGTCAATACCCGCCGCGAACTGGTCGCCGGCGAACTGGACGGCTGGCCGACGTTGCAGGGAACACTGCTCGACTATGGCCTACCGGACTTCGTCAGCCGTGGCATTCGCAGCACGGAAGATCGTCGGCTGATACAGCGTCAGCTGGAGCGCACCATCGAACAGGGCGACAAGCGATTCAGCAGCGTGCGCGTGCAACTGCTCAACCAGGATAGTCATGACCGCATACTCCAGTTTCGCATCGAAGCGGTGCTATCGCTGAGTGAAGCCAGCCAGCGCGTGGCCTTCGATGCCGTACTGCAAGTCAATACCCGCCAATACAAGGTGCAGAACCTGATCTAATGCTCGACGACCTGCTGCCCTACTACGAGAAGGAACTCTCGCACCTGCGCTTTTTGGGCCAGGAGTTCGCTCAGCGCTATCCCAAGATTGCCTCGCGGCTATTGCTCGAGGGGGATTACTGTGAGGATCCGCACGCCGAGCGCATGATCGAGTCGTTCGCCTTTCTCAGTGCTCGCGTGCACAAGAAACTCGACGACGATTTCCCCGAGATCGTCGAGGCGTTTCTCGACGTGCTCTATCCGCACTATCTGCGCCCGACACCGGCGCTCTCCATTGTTCAGTTCGACCCCGGCGCGCAGACCTCCTTGACCGGGGCCTATTACCTGCCGCGCCATACCGCGCTGCATTCGCGCCCGGTGGAGGACTCCTTCTGTCGCTTTCGTACCTGCTACCCGGTGGAGGTCTGGCCGGTAGCGTTGAGCGGCGCCGAGCTGACACGACTCGAGCGCTCCTCGTTCAACACCCACGGCAACGACAACGTCGCCAAACTGACACTGTCATTGGAAAGCCTCGGCAATACCGATTTCGGCAAGCTGGGGATGGACCGCCTGCGCTTGTTTCTCGATGGTGAAGGCAGTTTGATGCACCCGTTGTACGAGCTGCTGTTCAACAATGTAGCAAGGATTTCGGTGAGCTTCGTCGACGCCGGCCAGCGAAGAGAAATCGGGCTGGCACCGGACGCCATCACGCCGGTCGGCTTCGGTCATGACGAAGGGTTGATCGACTACTCCGAGCGCTCGTTTTTGGGTTACCGGCTGCTGCACGAGTACTTCACCTTTCCTGAAAAATTTCTATTCTTCGACCTGAACGGCCTGGCCCGGCCGCTCGCCGACAAACCCGTAACGCAGATTCAGATTCATTTTCTGTTCCGCGACTACGACCAGCACGAACGGCTGGCGCGACTGGCGCAGACCGTCGGTCGTCATAACTTCCGGCTCGGCTGCACCCCGGTGGTCAACTTGTTCCCGCAACAGGCCGAGCCGATCAAGCTGAGCCACACCCGGCACGAGTACCCGGTAGTACCCGACGTACGTCACTCTCGTTCGACCGAGATCGTCTCGATCGACGAGGTGACTCGGGTCATCCGTACCGCGACCCAGGACGAAGTCGCGCCCTGCCTGCCCTTCTTCGAACCCCGGGATAGCGAGAAGCAGGCACGCCAGAGTTACTGGATAGCACGGCGGGTGGCGTCCGAGAATGCCCGCGACCCCGGCACAGAGATGCGCCTGCGCGTAGTCGACCGCGAGCTCGAAATGCTGGATGGCAGCAGCGACACGCTCAGTCTCAAGCTCACCTGCAGCAACCGCGACCTGCCTCAGCTGATGACCTTCGGCCATCCACAGGGCGACTTTACGCTTGAGCGCGAGCAGGTCGTGCAACAGATCCGCTGCCTGCGCAAGCCAACCGCGCCGGTTCGGCCGCCGATGGGCAAGGGCCTGATCTGGCGACTGGTGTCACACCTCTCGCTCAACCATCTCTCGCTGGTTTCGGACGGCCGCGAAGCGCTGATGGAGCTGCTGACGCTTTATAACTATCGCCAGGCCTCGGCAATCCGAAAGCAGATCAACGGCATCACCTCGATCGCCAGCGAACCGGTGATGACCCGCATCGGTCATCCGCGCCCGGCATTCGTGCGCGGTACCGGGATCACGCTGGAACTCGACGAAAGCCAGTTCACCGGTAGCGGCATCTATCTGTTCGGTATGGTTCTGGATCACTTCTTCGGCCAGTACTGCAGTCTCAACAGTTTCACTCAACTCACCCTGCGCTCTCGTCAGCGCGAACAGCGAGTCGCCCAATGGCAGCCGAGAACCGGTACTCAGCCCCTGGTCTGATCGACCAGGCGCGAGCGGAGCCCTGGCGATTCGGGTTCTTCCAGCTCGTACGACTGCTGCGGCTGCACTATAGCCGCACCGGGCGCATCGATCCGGAGAATCGACCGCACCAGGACCCGCTGCGCTTTCGCTCGCTGCTGTCGCTCAATTTTCCGCCCAGCGAGATCAGCGATCTCAACTTCGAGAGCGACAAGGCACGCTCTGCCAGCGGCGATCCGCTGAGCGAGATTCAGGTGACCTTCATGGGGTTGGTGGGGCCTTCCGGCGTGCTGCCACGCCCCTACACCGAGCTGCTGATCAACCGTCATATCGAGAAACGTGACGACGCCGCTCACGCCTTCATGGACTTTTTTTCCCACCGCATGACGGCGCTGTTCTACGAAGCATGGCAGAAGTATCGGTTTCATATCGAATACGAGCGCAAGGGCAGCGCCGATTTCGAAGACTGGCTGCTGCATCTGGTCGGCTTTACTCCGACCACTCTGGAGAAGACGCTGGACCAGCCGGAAGACCCGGCATCGTTGCGACGCGATCTGTTCAGCTGGTTTTCCGGGCTGTGGTCACAGCGGCCGCGCAACCCCGGCAATCTGCAGTCGATTCTGGAATACACCTTTCAGCTGCCTTGTCGCGTGATTCCTTTCACCGGCCGCTGGGTGCGGCTGGCACCGGAGCAATACACCCGACTTGGCCAGGCCAACGCCCGGCTGGGCCAGAGCGCGGTCGCCGGCACGCGAGTGCGCGATTACCAATCGGCGTTTCGAATCGCCTTCGGCCCACTCAGCCTGGAAGCATACCGCTCGTTGGTGCCGGACACCGCAGCCCATCAGAAGCTGGTGAAACTCGTACGTTTTTACGCCGGTATCGAACTCGATTTCGAGATCGAGCTGATCCTCGACAAACACAGCATTCCCGCGCCGCAGCTGGGCGCGGGTGGCAGTCTCAAACTGGGGCGGCTGGGCTGGCTGAAACCTACCGACCGACCGGCCGATTCCCACGGCCATGCACTCTTCGACATCCCTTTTGATGGAGCCACGGCGTGAGTCTCAAATCTCTCTTCGACAAACTCAACGATCCCTGCCGCGAAGCCACCGAAGGCGCCGCGGCACTGTGCCTGGCCGAGCGCCAGTACGATGTCGACATCGAGCATCTGCTGCTCAAGCTGCTCGACAGCGACGACAACGACCTGCTGCGTATCGCCCGCCATTACGACGTGTCGCTCGACCGCCTGGCCTCGCAACTCGAAGAGACTGTCTCGACCTTCAAGACCGGCAATACCCGCACACCTGCGCTCTCGCCTCGAATCACCAAATTGATCGAGCGCGCCTGGGTCATCGCCTCGATCGATCAGGGCGAAGCGCAGATTCGAGGTGGCCATCTGCTGCTGGCGCTGCTTAAAGACGAGGAACTGCGACGCGTGGTCATCGACGGCGCCCGCGAACTCGAGCACATCAACGTCGACGATCTTCAGGCCCACATCAATGACCTGATCGGCGGCAGCAGTGAGGATCAACATGTTCGAGCGCTGGAAGAAGGCGCCGGCGGCGAAGGCCAGACCGCACAGCAACCGGCCAACGGCCAGGCGGGCGGCGAGCGCCGGGGCAAGTCGAAGACACCCGCTCTGGATCAATACACCATCGATCTGACCGGCAACGCCCGTGCCGGGCGCATCGATCCGGTGCTCGGTCGTGAAGAAGAAGTCCGCCAGATGGTGGATATTCTGACCCGCCGACGTCAGAACAACCCGATCCTCACCGGCGAGGCCGGCGTCGGCAAGACCGCGGTGGTCGAGGGCCTGGCCCTGCGAATCGTCAACGGCGACGTGCCGCCGCCGCTTCAGAACGTCGAACTGCGAACGCTGGACCTGGGGCTGCTGCAGGCCGGTGCCGGGGTCAAGGGCGAGTTCGAAAGCCGGCTCAAGAACGTGATCGAAGAAACCAAGCGTAGCCTCCATCCGATCATTCTATTCATCGATGAAGCGCACACGTTGATCGGCAGTGGCGGCCAGGCTGGCCAGGGCGACGCCGCCAACCTGCTCAAGCCCGCACTGGCCCGCGGCGAACTGCGTACCATCGCCGCCACCACGTGGGCGGAATACAAGAAATACTTCGAGAAGGACGCGGCGCTGGCACGGCGCTTCCAGGTGGTCAAGGTCGAAGAGCCGGCCGAGCCGGTCGCGATCAATATGCTGCGCGGCTTGAACGAGCGCATGCAGGACCACCATAAGGTCACCATTCTCGACGACGCCATCGTCCAGGCCGTGCGTCTGTCGCACCGCTATATCACCGGGCGACAGCTACCGGACAAGGCGGTCAGCGTACTTGATACTGCCTGCGCGCGAGTCGCACTTGCCCAGTCGTCACAACCGGCAGCGCTGGAAGACGCCCACCGCCGCATTGACAACTTTCAAAGCGAGATCGCGGTGCTCGAGCGCGAGCAGCGCGAGGGCAGCGATCATGCCGAGACGCTGGCCTCGCTCAACGAGCAGCTCGGGACCACCCAGGCCGAGATCGACGACCTGAGCGCCCGTTGGGAGCGCGAACAGGAAATCGTCACCCGGCTCAAGTCTCTGGAGGCAGAACGAGAAACGGTCGAGACCGGCAGACAGGATGGCGACGCTGACGCACTGAGCTGGCAGATCGGCGAGGTTCGCCGCGAGCTGGCTGACGTTCAGGGTGAGCACTCGCTGGTCCATGGCCATGTCGATGGCAACGTGATCGCGGAAGTGATCTCCAACTGGACCGGCATTCCGCTGGGCAAGATGATGCGTGACGAGATCGCCACGGTGCAGCGGCTGCCCGAGCTGCTGGGCGAGCGCGTACTCGGTCAGGATCACGCCCTGGCGGAGATCGGTAAGCGCATCGCCATCTCTCGGGCACGCATGGAAGATCCCAACAAGCCGATCGGCGTCTTCCTCCTGCTGGGGCCAAGCGGTGTCGGCAAGACCGAAACCGCGCTCTCGCTGGCCGACACGCTTTACGGCGGCGAGCGCAATGTCATCACCATCAACATGTCCGAATATCAGGAAGCGCACACCGTCTCCAGCCTCAAGGGCTCGCCCCCCGGCTACGTCGGCTACGGCGAAGGCGGCGTGCTGACCGAAGCGGTGCGCCGCAAGCCTTACAGCGTGGTGCTGCTGGATGAAGTCGAGAAAGCCCACCCGGACGTGCTGGAGCTATTCTTCCAGGTCTTCGACAAGGGCGTACTGGACGACGGTGAAGGCCGCGAGATCAACTTCCGCAACACCGTGATCCTGCTCACTTCCAACGTGGGCACTGACGACATCATGCAGCAGTGCCTGGGCGTCGATACGCTGCCCGCCCCGGATGCCATTGTCGAGAGCCTGCGCGATCAGCTCAATACGGTCTTCAAACCAGCCTTCCTGGGTCGCTTGAACATCATTCCCTACTATCCGGTGCAGAAGGAAATTTTGCACAACATCGTTCGGCTTAAGCTCGATCGAATCAAGCACCGCTTCGAGTACAACCATCGCGCCGAGTTCGAGTACGACCCGGCGATCGTCGAGGCGGTTGCCAACCGCTGCACCGACAGCGACAGCGGCGCGCGCAATATCGACAACATCCTTTCCGGCAGCCTGATGCCGACCATCGCCGCCCAGGTACTAGACAAGATGGCCAACGGTGAAGCGATCGAGAAGCTCGCCGTCAGCCTCGATGACCAGGGTGACTTTGCCTACGCGTTGAGTTGAGTCAGTAGCGCAGTGAGATAAGAGCATCCCCGGTGGCCGAGCGTGCTATCGGGGACGTTGACCATTTGGCACGCCCTCCCGGTTATCCACCAAAGTCGTATTCAGCGAAACCGAAGCCCCCCGCCACAAAAGACAGATTTCCTCTGACGCCGAGTCCGGCCATGCTGGCTAAACCCTCCGCGACTGGTGGATCGCCTCATGTCAGATTATGTGCCCGATAGCATTCCCGACGACACGCTCAAGCAGTGGATCGGCAACCGCGAACAGAGCACGGATCACCTCGATACCGCGCTGGTGGCGCGGGTCGCGGCGACTTTCAGCAAATCCTGCCCAAAACCGGGTGAGCCCCTGCCCCCCTTGTGGCATTGGGCGTTTTTCCAGAATCCGCTCCCTGGCGCACAGCTCGGCGGCGACGGCCACCCGACTCGCGGCGGCTTCCTGCCGCCGGCAGATGACCGCAATCGCATGTGGGCCGGTGGACGTGTCGAGTTTCTGACACCGCTTAGAGTGGGCATCGAAGCAGAACGCGTCTCCATGGTTGTCGATATTCAGGAAAAGCATGGCCGTACCGGCTCTCTGCTGTTCGTAACGGTGCAGCACGATTATCACCAGGCTGGCGAGCTCGCCATTCGCGAAGCCCAAGACATCGTCTACCGCCAACCCGCGCCGTCCAAGCTGTCGCTCGATGATCCGATGCCGGAAGCCGACTGGTCGCAGACCTTCGAGCCGGATCCGGTGTTGCTGTTCCGCTATTCGGCTGTGACCTTCAATGGCCACAGGATTCATTACGACTGGCCGTACGTCACCGAAACCGAGGGTTATCCGGGGTTGGTGGTGCATGGGCCGCTGATCGCGACGCTGCAACTGCAGGCGTTCTGCGAGGCCAATCCCCGTGCCCAACCCACGCGCATGGAGTACCGCGGCCTGCGTCCGCTGATCGCCAACAAGGCGTTTCAGACGACTGGACAGGTCACCGATACCGGCAAGGCCGAGTTGACGGCCGGCAACGCCGACGGACCGGCCCATCGCGCCACGGTTGAATTCAATAACACTGAAGATCAGGAGTCTCGATCATGAGTCTCGACCCTATCGGCCAAGCCCCTTTCGACCAAGAGGCGCTGGAAGCCATCCGCGACGGCGTTCGTAGCCTATGCCAGCAATATGACGGTGAATATTGGCGCGATATCGACAAGGCGCAGGGCTTCCCCGAAAAGTTCGTCACCGAACTGACCGAAGCCGGGTGGCTCGGTGCGATGATCCCCGAGGAATTCGGTGGCTCGGGGCTGGGACTGATCGAGGCCAGCGTGATTCTCGAGGAGGTCAACCGCTGCGGCGGCAATGCCGGCTTCGTCCATGGTCAGATGTACAACATGGCAACGCTGCTCAAGCATGGCAGCAAGACGCAGAAAGCCGCCATCCTGCCCAGGCTCGCCAGTGGCGAACTCCGACTGCAATCGATGGGTGTCACCGAGCCTACCACCGGCACCGACACCACCAAGATCAAGACCACGGCGGTAAAACGCGGCGACAAGTATGTGATCAACGGCCAGAAGGTGTGGATCTCGCGAATCCAGCATTCTGACTTGATGATCCTGCTGGCGCGCACCACGCCGTTGGCCGAGGTCAAGCGCAAGTCCGAGGGCATGTCGATCTTCCTGGTCGATCTGCATCAGGCGATTGGTAACGGTATGACGGTTCAGCCCATCGCCAACATGGTTGGCCACGAAACCAACGAGCTGTTCTTCGACAACCTCGAACTGCCGGCGGATAGCCTGATCGGCGAGGAAGGTAAAGGCTTCCGATATATTCTCGACGGTCTCAATGCCGAGCGCACCTTGATCGCGGCCGAATGCATCGGCGACGGTCGCTGGTTCATCGACAAGGCCAGCCGCTACGCCAACGAGCGCATCGTCTTCGACCGACCGATCGGCAAGAACCAGGGTGTGCAGTTCCCGATCGCCGAAGCGCATATCGAGGTAGAAGCCGCCGATCTGATGCGCTGGCGTGCCTGTCAGGAGTTCGATGCCGGCGTCCCGGCCGGCGCCAGCGCCAACATGGCCAAGTACCTGGCAGCCAAGGCCTCCTGGGAAGCCGCCAATGTCTGCCTGCAGACCCACGGCGGGTTCGGCTTCGCCACCGAGTACGACGTCGAACGCAAGTTCCGCGAGACGCGCCTATACCAAGTCGCTCCGATCTCCACCAACCTGATTCTCTCCTACGTGGCCGAGCACTTGCTCGACCTGCCACGCTCGTTCTGAGGTTACCCATGAAGATCTCACAGCTGGATCATCTGGTGCTGACGGTCGCCGATATCGATGCGACCTGCGATTTCTACGGTCGTGCACTGGGGATGGAACGGATCGTCTTCGGCAACGGGCGCAGGGCGCTCGTCTTTGGCCAGCAGAAGATCAACCTGCACCGCCACGGCCAGGAATTCGAACCCAAGGCGCACCGCCCCGCGCCGGGTTCGGCGGATCTCTGCTTCCTCAGCGACACACCACTGGAGCAGGTGATCACCCACCTTGAGACCGAAGAGATCACGATCATCGAAGGTCCGGTGGATCGGACCGGCGCCACCGGCCCGATCCGATCCGTCTACGTTCGCGACCCTGACGGCAATCTGATCGAGATCGCCAATCGACTCGAGGAGCGTTTGCCATGAATGAACTGGTCCATGATCAAACCCGTGATCGAACACGTGAACTGGCAAGTTTTCTGGCCGAACTCCGTTATGCCGATATCCCGCAACACGTCGTTGAGCGCTGCCAGGCGCTCTATCTCGATTGGCTGGGCTCCGCGCTGGCCGGCAAGGATCATGCGCCGATCCCGCTATTCGATCATTACAGCAAGCTGATGGGTCCCCATGATGGTGGCTGCCAGCAACTGACCGACCGTCGCATGACCTCGCCCCACTTCGCGGCTTTCGTCAACGCGGCCGCCTCGCATGTGGTCGAGCAGGATGATCTGCACAACAGTTCCGTGCTTCACCCGGCAACCGTGGTCTTTCCTGCCGCACTGGCAACCGCCCAGGACCTGGGCAGCAGCGGTGAGGCGCTGATCACTGCCGCCGTAGCCGGTTACGAGGCGGGGATTCGGATCGGCGAATTCCTCGGCCGCTCGCACTATCGCATCTTCCACACCACCGGCACCGCCGGCACGCTGGCCGCTGCCGTGGCCGCTGGCAAGCTGATGGAACTCGACACCGACGGTTTCGTGAATCTGCTCGGCAACGCCGGCACCCAGGCTGCGGGGCTGTGGGAATTTCTGCGCGACGCCGCCGACTCCAAACAGCTGCATACCGCCAAGGCGGCCTCCGACGGTCTTCTCGCCGCCTACATGACTCAGAGCGGCCTGACCGGCGCGCATCACATTTTGGATGGCCCCCAGGGAATGGCTGCGGGGATGTCCACGGACGCCGACCCGAGCCAATTGACGGACCGGCTCGGCGGACGCTGGGCGTTGGCCGAAACTTCATTCAAGTTTCACGCCTCCTGCCGCCATACGCATCCGGCAGCGGACGCCTTGCTGGCATTGATGCAGCGGGAGACGCTGACTCACGACGACGTCGAGACCGTCACGGCGAAAGTCCACCAAGCGGCAATCGACGTGCTCGGGCCGGTGGTCGATCCGCGCACCATTCACCAGGCCAAGTTTTCGATGGGAAGCGTACTGGGGTTAATCGCGGTTCATGGAGATGCCAGCCTGGCCAGCTTTCGGGATCACGCCCTGCAGGACGAGGCGGTGGCCAGTTTCCGCCAGCGTGTGTCGATGATGCTGGACCCGGAGGTGGATGAAGCCTATCCGCAGCGCTGGCTGGGGCGTGTCGAGGTCACCACTCGCGACGGCCGCCGAATGAGTGCCGCCATCGATGAACCCAAGGGCGATCCGGGCAACACCCTGAGCCGGGATGAGCTGGAGGCGAAATTCCGCCGTCTCGTGACGTTCTCGGGTGCGGCCAGTAACGACGAAGTCATCAAGCTGATCGCCCATGCCTGGAATCTGCCCGCCGTGGCACGCCTAGAGCCGCTGCTGTGAGCGGGCGACCCGCTAGCACCGAATATCCGCTTTCTGAACAGGATCCGTCATGACTGCTCAACCTCCTCGCCCCCTGGATGGCATTACCGTCGTCAGCCTGGAACACGCTATCGCCGCGCCCTTCTGCACGCGGCAACTCGCCGATCAGGGCGCCCGGGTGATCAAGATCGAACGCCCCGGCGTCGGCGACTTTGCCCGCGGCTATGACGAGCGTGTCCACGGCCTCTCCTCGCATTTCGTCTGGACCAATCGATCGAAGGAAAGCCTGACGCTCAATTTGAAACATGAGGCTGCCGAGCCCATCCTCGATGAGCTGCTCGGGGAAGCCGATGTGCTGGTGCAGAATCTGGCCCCCGGCGCCGCGGCCCGAATGGGGCTCGGCTTCGACACGCTGCACGAGCGGTTCCCCCGATTGATCGTTTGCGATATTTCCGGCTACGGTGAAGGCGGGCCCTTTGAGACCAAGAAGGCCTACGACCTGCTGATCCAGAGCGAAGCGGGGTTTCTCTCCGTCACCGGCGGCCCCGAACCTGACGCCATGGCCAAGGCGGGCTGTTCGGTCGCCGATATCGCCGCCGGCATGTACGCCTACAGCAACATCCTGTCCGCGTTGCTGCTTCGAGGGCGGACCGGCGAGGGCTCGCACATCGACGTCTCGATGTTGGAGAGCCTGGTCGAATGGATGGGTTATCCGATGTACTACGCTTTCGACGGCGCGACACCACCACCTCGCGCTGGTGCGTCCCACTCGACGATCTACCCTTACGGCCCCTTCCCTACCGGCGACGGCGGTACGGTCATGCTCGGTTTGCAGAACGAACGGGAATGGCAGCTGTTCTGCGAGAAGGTCATGGAACAGCCAACGCTGGCTGCGGACGAACGCTTCGATGCCAACTTCAAGCGCTCGGAAAATCGCGAATCCCTGCGCGCGCTGATTGACGAGGTCTTTGCCGACCTCACGGCGGAGCAGGTTATCGCCCGACTCGATCACGCTCAGATTGCCAATGCCCACGTCAATGATATGGCAGGCGTTTGGAAGCATCCGCAGTTGGCGGCGCGAGATCGCTGGCGCGACGTGATGACACCCGGCGGGCAAGTACCGGCCGCGCTGCCGCCCGGACGCAACATGGCGTACGAACCGCGCATGGATGCGGTCCCTGCGCTTGGCGAACATAGCGAGACCATCCTCAAGCAGTTGGGCTACGCCGATGAGGACGTGAACACGCTGCGTCAGGCCGGTACGATTTGACGGGGCCCTCCCGAATCCTGGCTGATAGTCTGACGCCTGCCGTCCAACGCCCACCCATTCATTCGCTCACGACTTATTTGTCCACGTAAGGAATCGGCTCATGAGCTCGACCACACCACCTCGTTCCGCCCTGTTCGTACCGGCCAATCGCCCCGAGCGCATTCCCAAGGCGCTCGCCAGCGGTGCCGACATCGTGATCGTCGATCTGGAAGATGCCGTTGCCCCCGAAGCCAAGTCGGAGGCGCGGCGCGCACTGGGCGAGTTTCTCGAAGGCGCCCCGCACGGCGCGATCTGGGTGCGAATCAACGCTGCCGATACCGCGGATTTCGCAGAGGACCTGGCCCTCTGCCGTGATCAGTCAGGTATTGCCGGCCTCGTGGTACCCAAGGCAGAAAGTGTGGACACCCTAGCCCAAGCTGGCACTTTGGGACTGGCGCTGATCCCGCTGATCGAAAGTGCCAAGGGGCTGCAGGCCTTACCCGAGCTCGCCCGGTGCCCGGGCGTTCTGCAGTTGAGCTTCGGCGCGCTGGATCTCGGTCTGGATCTGGGTATCGAGCCAAATAGCGAAGGCGGCGATTGGATGTTGAATCAGGCCCGCTATCAGCTGCTGCTGCAGTCACGTCTGGCTGGCCTCGCGCCTCCCATCGATACGGTCCACCCTGAATTTCGCGAGATGACGATCGTGGAGCGAGCCGCCAGGCGTGCGGCCGAAATGGGCTTCTGCGGCATGCTCTGCATTCATCCGCGTCAGGTCGACGTGGTCAATGACACCTTCCTGCCCACCAGAGATCAACTCGCCTGGGCGACGCGCGTGATCGAGGCCGCCGAGCGAGACGCTGGCGCCGGGCAGGTCGATGGCCAGATGATCGATGCGCCGGTCATGGCACGGGCACGGCGACTACTGGCCAGCGCCAGACGAGATTGAAGAGAGACGTTGTCGGTGGCCGACTATTTGCTTGCCATTGGCGCTCGACTCCTTCGAACCGAGCATCCCCGGTGGAACAGGATTGAAAGTTAACTTTTGTGACGTTGCGCTTTCTGGTCGACGCAACCTGCTGGAATGCTCCCGATCCATCGCCAGTGAACGATATCGCAATTATGAGGACGAAAGCACCGGAAGATTCGTCCACCCGAAGCCTAAAAGATACTTTTAGGCTTTGAATTTATTAGTTTTTATATTTTCAATATGCAGGTTACCCGGATCTTATTCACCGACGTTAGCTAGACTTTTTAAACTTTTTAAACCAAAAATAAACCACTCTTTTCCTGATTCAACCCTTCGAGTCCCACCTAAGGTTGAATATACGAGTTCACGTTATTTTTCGCATACTCCGCATGGCATCGCAGGTAAGGCGTTTTCAAAGACGCCAAGACGACAGAACAACTCAGGAGTGAAATGCCATGTCTCTCATCAATCCAAAAACCCTAGTTGGCGCTATCGGGGTTGCCATCCTGATGGGTGGCGTCGCGAACGCTCAGGCGCAGGACCCCATTGTCATCAAGTTCTCCCATGTGGTGGCCAATGACACACCCAAGGGGCAAGGCGCTCAGTTACTGCAAAAGCTGGTGAAAGAACGTCTTGGCGACAAGGTCAAGATCGAGGTCTATCCCAACTCCTCTCTTTATGACGACACCAAAGGGTTGAACGCATTGCTGACTGGCGACGTTCAACTACTGGCGCCATCGATGGCCAAGCTTGGCGAGTACAGCCCCAGCGTGCAGCTCATGGATCTGCCATTCCTGTTCGACGACATGGAGGCAGTTACCCGTTTCGAGCAAGGCGATGGCGGCAAACAGATTCTGGAATCGATGCAGGACAACAACATTCTGGGCCTCGCCTACTGGCACAACGGCATGCGCCAGCTGACTTCCAACGAGCCGTTGATCGAACCGAAAGACGCCCGTGGCATGAAACTTCGCGTCGAGCCTTCCGACGTGCTCGCAGCTCAGATCAACGAACTGCATGCCATTCCTCGCAAGATGGCTTTCGGTGAGGTCTATCAAGGCATGCAGACGGGTGTCATCGACGGTCAGGGCGGCAATACCTGGTCCAACATCTACACCCAGAAGTGGAACGAAGTGCAGAGCGACATGACCGAGTCCAATAACGGCGTGCTCGACTACATGTTGATTACCAATGCCAAGTTCTGGAACGGCCTGCCCGACGACGTGCGTACCACCCTTGACGACATCCTGGCGGAAGTCACGGAGTCAGTGAATTCCAAGGCAGACGAACTCAACGAGCAAGCCAAGAAGGATATCATCGCCGCGGGCGGCACCGAGGTTCACGAACTCACGCCGGAGCAGGTCAAGGCCTGGCGTGACGCCATGAGCCCGGTACTCGACGAGTACCGCGATGAAATCGGTAGCGATCTGGTCGATGCCGCTCAGCAGTCCAACAACGCGAACTGAGTGACGATCCATGCTGCTACGCATCTGGAACTCACTGGAGGAGGGCCTTGTGGCCCTCCTGTTGACAGCGATGACCCTGTTGACCTTCTTCTACGTGGTCGTCACCAATCTCTATGACGTTTTCTACGATCTCGGCGACGCTTATCCGGCGCTCGAGGAGCCCGCCTTCGCCGTCGGCGACTGGCTATTGGGTCTGGGTCAGCAGATGACCTGGAGTCTGGCGATGACGACGACGATCTTCGCCTGGCTGATTTTCCTGGGGATCGCTTACGGCGTGCGCATTGGCGCGCACATCGGCGTCGACCTGCTGGTCAGACTACTGCCGGAAAAGCTGCAGCGAGTCTGCGGCGTACTCAGTTGTCTGATTTTCATGGCCTATGCCGGCCTGCTGATGGTTTCGAGCGCGCAGTGGGTAAGCTCCCTGATGACCAGCAATATCGGTGTCGAAGACCTGGGCACATTCGGCCTTAGGGAGTGGCACGTGACGCTAATTCTGCCGATCGGATTTGCACTGATCATCGCACGACTGCTGGAAGTGCTGATTCGCATTCTGCGAGGTCAGCAGTTAGGTCTGGAGCAGAGCAATGAAGTCAGCGATGCGCTGTCGCTGCTGGACGATACCGAAACTGCCCGCACCGAGACGAACACCGACTCCCGGAGAACACGGTCGTGACGATTGCCTTCCTGTTCATATCGCTTTTCGTACTCATGTTCATCGGTGTGCCCATCGCGGTCTCGTTGGGCCTGTCGAGCGCGCTGACTATCCTGCTGTTCAGCCAGGACTCATTGCAGTCGCTGGCCATCAAGCTATTCGCCACCTCCGATCATTACACGCTACTGGCGATTCCGTTCTTTCTGCTATCCGGCGCGTTCATGACCAGCGGCGGCGTGGCGAAGCGACTGATCGACTTCGCCAACGCCACCGTTGGGCATTTCCGTGGCGGGCTGCCGATCGCTTCCGTACTCGCTTGCGTTCTATTTGCCGCGTTATCCGGCTCTTCACCGGCTACGGTCGCTGCCGTCGGGTCGATCGTGATCGCCGGAATGGTGCGCTCAGGCTACACCCGCAGCTTTGCCACCGGCATCGTGTGCAACGCGGGCACGCTGGGCATTCTGATTCCGCCGTCGATCGTGATGGTCGTCTATGCTGCTGCGACGTCTACCTCCGTCGGCAAGCTGTTCATGGCTGGCGTCGTGCCTGGTGTGCTGTTGGGGGTATTACTGATGGTGGCGATTTACATCATCGCCCGCATCAAGAACATGCCTGCCCAGCCCCGCGTCACACCGCGGGAATGGTTTCGCGCTGCCCGTAAATCGATGTGGGGGTTGCTACTGATCGTAGTGATCCTCGGCGGCATCTACTCGGGGATCTTTACCCCCACCGAAGCGGCGGCAGTCGCAGCGGTGTATGCGGCGTTCGTCTCACTGGTGGTCTATCGCGATATCGGACTCAAGGAGTGCCCTCGGGTCATTCTGGACGCCGCACGCCTCAGCGTCGTGCTGATGTTCATCATCGCCAACGCGATGTTGTTCGCCCATGTGCTGACTACCGAGCAGATCCCCCAGTCGATTACGGCGTGGGTCGTGGAACAGGGTTTCTCGCCGATTACGTTCCTGCTGGTACTCAACCTGGTGCTGCTGGTGGCGGGTAGTTTCATGGAACCTTCGGCGATCATTCTGATCCTGGCGCCGATCCTGTTCCCGATTGCCATGCAACTGGGCATCGATCCGATCCATCTCGGTGTCATCATGGTGGTCAACATGGAAATCGGCATGCTGACGCCGCCAACGGGACTCAACTTGTTCGTGGCTTCGGCTGTCACCGGCCAGCCGCTGACAGCGGTCATCCGGGCCTCGGCGCCCTGGTTGATTCTGCTATTGGCGTTCCTGCTACTGATCACCTACGTCCCCTTCATCTCGCTCGGCTTGCCGAACTGGCTGGGCATGCCCTAAGGAGAAGACGCGACGCGCGATGTCAATTCGGAGGGCGCCATCAGGCGCCCTCTTCATTTGTTGCGTTTGCTCCGTCTACCGCGGTTCGCTCTCATCGCCTCTCGGCTAGCCGAAATGTCAGATATCTACTTCAGCCACCAGGACAGAATCAGCATGAACAGCAACACGGTCGCGATCGCCTGCCACACGTTCGCCGGCTCACGCCACGGCGGACGCGGACTGTCTTCTTCATGCTTGGGTGCCGGCCGCAGATGATAGGCAAACTCGGAGAGGCGCCGGAATCTCAGGGCCCGTAGTGGATCGAGCGAACGTCTGAAAGCATCGTCGAGATCGCTGCTGATTGCCGAGTTGCTGAGCTGCGCGCGGCGATAGGTCATCTGCTCCAGATCAGTATGACTGCGCAGATGATTCGGCAGCAGGGTGTAGGGCAGATGACCGGTGAGCATCCAGTAGACCGTCGAGGCCAACGAATATTGATCACTGCGTCGGCCGACTTCGGTATCCAGCGCGTACTCCGGCGCGCTGTGCTCGGTTAGCCCAATCTGTCGTGCCAACTCACGGGCCTCGCCCTGACCATCGCCCTCGCGCTTGTGGCAAGCACCGAAGTCCGTCAGCAGCAGGCTGCCATGCCGATCGATCAGGATATTGTCGGGGTGAATATGCTGATGCAGCACATCATGACGGTGAAGCGCCTGTACCGCCTTGACCAGTTGACGCGCGATCTCGAGGCGCTGTTCCAGGCTCGCCTGCGGGTGTTTCCCCAGCCACTCGGTCAGTGTCTCACCATCGACATAGCTCATCAGATAATAGAGATAACGGCGTGTTCGCGCCGGCTCCATCACCTTGACCACGAACGGCGAGTTGACGCGTTCG
Organism: Salinicola halimionae; assembly: GCF_003206065.1. GTDB lineage: Bacteria > Pseudomonadota > Gammaproteobacteria > Pseudomonadales > Halomonadaceae > Salinicola > Salinicola halimionae. The sequence continues at coordinate 35,733 of NZ_PZJQ01000007.1, forward strand.
ACCACCCACTGCTGCAACCCGAAATGTTCGAGATAGACGTTGCGCATCGACAGTTCCGGGCTGGGTGCCTTCATCACCATATCGCGGCCGCTGCGAATATCGCGCACGTGGTAAAGCCGAGCCTTGGCGGTACGCGACAGCACCTCCATGACCTCGAGGCCATCGAGTCGCTCGCCTCGAGAAAGCTCCGGCGGCACCGGCAGATGATGAAAGACCCGAAGCTGCTCGTCACTCTCGTCTTCCGATAAGCGGTCAACCCGTACCAGCTGAAAACAGAACTGATTGGCGTTGTAGCCTCGCTCGATAGCGCGCTGATTGGCGGCCTCGGCGAGCCGCTCGCAGGCGGCGTCCAGATCGCTGACATCGGCGCGAATCAGCTGCACGTACTCGGACGGTACCAGCGTGCCGCGAACGGCCTGCGTCATGAACAGAAACAGATCGCCCTGCTTGAGCGCGAAGCTGGAGTAATCGATATCGACGTGGCCATCCATCCCCAATGCCCGCGAGGGGTATCGATAACCACCCAGATCGGTGACATGGTCCCGCGTCAGCTGCTCGAACTCCGCGCCACGAATGCGGTAGACCAGAGTATCGCCCATATGGAAGAGGTGCGCCTCGTGCTGATGAAAGATCATCGCCGACAGCGAACAGATATAGCTGCCCCCTTCGATGTAACCGCTCTGGCTATGGCACCAGCTGTTCAGGGCCCGCAGTACCCGCGTCGCCGAAGTCTTGATGTCCCAATGACCGGGTGTCGAATAGTAGTCGGCCAGAAAGCCGCGCACGCTGAGATCGCCAGCTTGCTTGGCGATTGAATTGCGCCAGGTGGAATCACTGATTAGCGCGCACCCCCCCTTGGAGGTCAGTTGCTCGCCCTGGGGAATCTGTACCGACATCGAACTGCGATGGCGATGCAGATCCGGCGCGACGAAGGCCTGACCATAGGTCAGTGACAGCGAGCTTCTCGACAACGGTTTTCTCCATTGGATCGACGAACGACGAGTCATCAGGCAAGCTCGGATACGCAACCACAAGCGGCGGCGGCACCAACGCGCCGTCGGGACACGGTTCGTCGCCCGGGTTGGTAATCGGACTAGCCTATTCGTATAATTCTCGGGATTTTCGCCCGCTGGCGTTCAACCTGCAAACCGCAAGGACTCAACGATGAGTTTCGACAAGATTCCCGCCGGAAAGGATCTCCCTAACGACGTGTACGTGGCGATCGAAATTCCTGCCAACCACGCGCCGATCAAGTATGAAATCGACAAGGAGATGGACGCCCTGGTGGTCGACCGCTTCATGGCCACTCCGATGTTCTATCCGGCCAACTACGGTTTCATCCCCAATACCCTGGCCGACGACGGCGATCCGCTCGATGCCTTGGTCGTCACTCCCTACCCGGTGCAGCCGGGTTGCGTGATTCGCGCGCGGCCGGTCGGCGTACTCAACATGTCGGACGAAGCCGGCGAAGATGCCAAGCTGGTCTGCGTTCCCCACGAGAAACTGTCCGCACTTTATGATGACGTGCACGAGGTTACCGACCTTCCCGAGCTGTTACGTCAACAGATCGCGCACTTCTTCGAGAACTACAAGGATCTCGAAAAAGGCAAGTGGGTCAAGATCGACTCCTGGGATGGCGCAGACGCAGCCCGCCGGGCGATCGAGAAAGCCGTTGCCGCTTACGAGAACGAATGACACCGAGGCGTAGGGCCGAGGTGTAGGGAACAACTCGCTGCGTCATGTAAAAACGCCGCCTCGGTGACAAACCGGGGCGGCGTTTTGAGTTCTGGCCTCGCTCTGACGTTCGAAGCGAACGCTCAGAGCTGATTACGAATCTTTTCGACGAGCTGCGATGCCCGCACCGTGTAATTCGCCAGCATCAACGAGTGGTTGGCGAACAGCCCGAAGCCGGAACCGTTCAGGATGACTGGGCTCCAGACTCTCGCCTGCGAGCTTTCCAGCTCCGCGATCAATTGATCGAAATCGGCCCCAGCACCGCTGCTGTCGATCACGTCGGCATAGTCGATCCTGGCCGCCCGCATCAGCTGCGCCAACGCCCAGGTAGTGCCCCGAGCTTCAAAGAAAACGTTATCGATGCGCAGCCAAGGGGTGCTGTCATTCTGCTCATCGCCGTTGGGCGACTGACCGACATTGGCGGCCAGGCGCTGGGTCTGGGTTTGCAGGCGCTTTTCCACTTGAGCCAGCCACTCGCGCAAGGCAGTGGCATCGGGCGCTGCCGGCGACTGAGTCTCGCCAGCAACCTCCTGATCCGAGGTGCCCTGATCCGAAGCGCCCTGATCCGAAGCGCCCTGATCCGAAGTGCCCTGATCCGACGGGCTTTGATTCGATGCGTACTGACCAGTGGCATTTTCCAGCGCCGTGAAGGCTTCGCCCAGATTGTTGCGGGCGGCTTTCAGCGCTGTCTCGGATGCCGGCCAGCGCCAGCTGTCGAGGTCGCCGGACAGATCGTCATTGGCCTGTGACAATGGTGCACTGCCGACACTCAGTGCTCTGCCCAGGGACGCTACCGCATCACGCACCTGCTGAGTCACGCCACTCTCCCAGCTGGGCATGTTATCGAGCCACAACCCCGGAGGCATGACATCATTTCGCAGATATCCACCCGGCTTGTCGAGTAGCGTATCCAGAATCGTTAAATTGCTGGCAAGCAAAGCCTCACCCGGCGTGACGGCCGGCTGTGATTGCGCTTCGTTGCCGTCGCCAGTGTCCACACTCTGCGGAAAGCCGCGTTGCTGCTCCACCGCCTGCCTGGGATCGGTGGGCGACGGAGTCAAGCTCCACCAGATACCCAGCACGATGCAGGCCAGCAGATAGATGACAATCAGTGCCACCAGGGGCTTCCATATCCAGCCATACTGAGGCGTTTCGAGGACCTCGGTGCGCGATAACGGCACCTTCTTGCGAAACAGAGCCATGAACGATCCTTGTCATTGCTGAGGTTGTGAGCGCCGGTGGCAGAAACCGGCCGGAGAACCTGAGTCGAAGGAAGCAGGGTTGGGAAAAGAATGACTCTATCCTATCACGCTCGCCGCCACACGCAGCCCGTCTTTCGCCGCACCGTCTATCGCTTCCTCGCCTTTTGCCGGATAGTCGCGCGTCTCTGGATAGCGGCGTGTCTCTATCCATTATTGGTTCTCTGTATAATGTTGTGCTGGAGTTCCCTCCACGGCACTTTTTTCCGGTTACACGATCACACTCTGGGGTGCGGCGGTATCCGAACCGCTGCTATCACGGGTCAGGTATCCATCAATTGCGGATTCACCCTCTCATCGTCGTCGGGATATGCCTGTTTTGAAGTCGCGATTCTATTCGTTGGTTGTGACGCTTGGTTGCTGCCTGATGGCAGTGCTCGGCCCGGCTCAGGCCGATGACGTCTTTTCCGCTTCGAGCGGAACACGTTTTCCAAGCGAAAATGCCGCCGAGTTTCTACCGGTCGACCAAGCCTTTCATGCCTATGCGTGGCATGACGACGAGCGCATCTATGTCGGCATCCGCAATCAACCCGGCTACTATCTCTATCGTCATCGCCTGGCCCTGGAGAGCGATCAAACGAAGACCACGTTCGGTGCTCTCGAGATCCCCCCCGGCAAGTTCAAGCACGATCAGTACTTGGGCGATGTCCACGTTTTTTACGATGAGGTCGAAATCAGCGCACCGCTGACCGAACAGGCGCGGCGGGATTCGCAGCAGCCGGTTCCGATCACGCTGTCTTTCCAGGGTTGCGCCGACGCCGGGCTTTGTTATCCACCCGAGCAATGGATGCTGACCGCCAAAGCAGGGCCACCTCCAGCCGCCTATCTCGATGCCAGCAATGAAGCCAAGGCTTCGCCGATCGGCTCGTCCAAAACTGGCAATACCAACGATCCTTTCTCGACACCGGATGCAAGCCAGGCGCTCTCTGACCCGGTTCCCGATGCCGGCCGGATGGCGCCGAGCGTTTCGATGACCACCGCCGTCGATGACGCCGCGACACTCTCTTCGGCAAGCCAGGACGGCCAGTTCCAGTCATCGCTTCGCGCCGGCATCGATCTGAGCACCCTGGGGCTATTCTTTCTCGCGGGGCTGGGGCTGACATTCACGCCCTGCGTCCTGCCCATGCTGCCGATCCTGACCTCGATCATCGTCGGACAGAAGGCCCGACGCGGGCGGGCACTGACACTGTCGCTGAGCTACGCCACGGGCATGGCGGTGACTTTCATGCTGCTTGGCACGCTGATGGGCCTGTTTGGCGCCTCGCTCAATCTTCAGGCGCGATTGCAGTCGGTCTGGGTACTGATCCCACTCGCACTGCTGTTTGCACTGTTCGCCGCAGCGATGTTCGGTCTTTTCGATCTACGCCTGCCCAGTGGGGTCAACCAGCGGGCGGATGCCTGGCAAGCTCGTCTGCAGCGCTGTGGTCCGCTGGGGTTGGCTGCGGCCGGTGCGCTATCGGTACTGGTGGTTTCCCCCTGCGTATCCGCGCCGCTTGCCGGTGCGCTGGTATTCATTTCGACGACCGGCGACGCCCTGGGCGGCGCAATGGCGCTGCTCGCGCTGGGGCTGGGCATGGGAATGCCACTGGTCCTGGCAGGGACTTTCGGGACACAGTGGTTGCCTCGCACCGGCGCCTGGATGAGCGGGATCAAGGCGCTGTTCGGCGTGATGCTGCTGGGCGTGGCAATCTGGCTGGTCGAACGCCTGCTGCCGGGACCGGTAGCGTTATTGCTGTGGGGGGCGCTGGCGCTGGGCTGCGCGCTAGCGCTAGGGGCACTCGATTGGCGGACCGCCAGCGGGTGGCCCAGAATTCGCCAGGCGGCAGGCTGGATACTGCTGGTGTGGGGCGTGGCGATGGTATGGGGTGCGGCACAGGGCGGCAATGACCCGCTGAGGCCGCTACCGAACACCGTACCGGCCCATGCGCCGGGAGTGGCACCAACCTTCGAGTCCGTCAGCGATCTCGGCCAGCTCCGGGCCGCACTGGCAGCGGCAAACCGGGCCGGGCGTCCTGCCATGGTCGATGTCAGTGCCGACTGGTGCATCTCCTGCAAGATCATGGAGCGAGAAGTCTTTCCCCGCCCTGCCGTCGCCGAGCGTCTGAGCGGATTCACGCTGATTCGCGCCGACGTCACTCAGAACACTGCCGCTAGCCGGGAAATTCTCGAGCACTACAGCCTGTTCGGGCCGCCGGGACTGCTGTTTTTTGCCGATGGCGATGAGCTTCAACGAGCTCGTATTCAAGGCGAAGTCGATGCGCAAGCCCTGGCCCCACATCTGGATGCGGTAAAGCAACTGATACGTGACGAATCCACGCTATCGACAACAATGGGTTCGTAACTTGCGCCAGGCGTTACCGAACAACGTTCGACGGTCAGGGTGGACACTCCCAGCATTTTTCGGCAAACTTCGACATCATGAAAACGGTGCGCCGAAGACGCCATCTTGCAGCAAAGTGACGCGATCTCGACATTCCACGAAAGGGTTAACAGCGCAAGGATGGTCATGGCTAGACTCCTGGTTCTCAACGGTCCCAACCTGAATCTGCTCGGCACTCGCGAGCCGGAAGTGTATGGCACGACCACGTTGGAGGACATCCGGATCCGCCTGACGGAGCGCGCCCTGAGCGCCGGCCATCAGCTGGACTGGCTACAGTCCAATGCCGAGCACGAGCTGGTCGAACGGGTACATCGGGCTCGGCAGGAAAACATCGACTTCATTCTGCTCAACCCGGCCGCCTTCACGCATACCAGCGTGGCGCTTCGAGATGCGCTGACCGGGGTCGACATTCCGTTCATCGAACTGCATCTGTCCAACGTGCACGCACGCGAACCGTTCCGCGCGCACTCGTATTTTACCGACGTCGCCCGTGGCGTTATTGCAGGATTCGGCGCCGACAGCTACGTGCTGGCGCTGGATGCCGCTTTCAGGCAGCTGGATTCACGCTGATCCACATTCTTTTGCCGGCGAGCGCACAGCACTGTTACCCATAGTTCTGAAACTCGATAGTTCTGAAACTCGATAGTTCTGGTACTCGCAACATTGACACTTATTCAGCTCGACACTCATCACATTGCGCTAATGCCTTCAACGTTCGCATCCCGATAGTGCCGCTTTCACATTCAACCAAGCCGAGACATCGCCATGGATATACGCAAGGTCAAGAAACTCATCGAACTCCTGGAAGAGTCCAACATCAGCGAAATCGAGATCCAGGAAGGTGAAGAATCCGTGCGCATCAGCCGTCACCCGGCTGGATTCGGTGCCGCCCAGCAGCCGATGATGATGCCGCAATCCATGTCGCAGGCCGCTCCGAACTACGCCGCGCAGCAGACTCAAGCACCCGATCCCGCCGAGCCGGCCCCCGTGCAGCCTGCCGGTCACGCGGTGACCTCGCCGATGGTCGGCACCTTCTATCGTTCGCCGGCGCCGGGGTCAAAAGCCTTCGTCGAAGTCGGTCAGAGCATCAAGAAAGGCGATACCGTGTGTATCGTCGAAGCGATGAAGATGATGAACCAGATCGAAGCCGACAAGGATGGCGTGATCGAAGCGATTCTGGTCGAGGATGGCGAGCCGGTCGAGTTCGACCAGCCGATGATCATCATCAACTAAGACCACACGAGCGAAACCATCATGTTGGACAAGGTACTCATCGCCAACCGTGGCGAGATCGCACTTCGCATTCTGCGCGCCTGCAAGGAGCTCGGGATCAAGACCGTGGCGGTTCATTCCAAGGCCGACCGGGAACTGATGCACGTGCGCCTGGCCGACGAGGCCGTCTGTATCGGCCCTGCGGCTTCGGCCAAATCCTATCTGAACATCCCTGCGCTGATCAGCGCCGCGGAGGTGACGGACTCCAGCGCCATCCATCCCGGCTACGGCTTTCTCTCCGAGAACGCCAATTTCGCCGAGCAGGTCGAGCGCTCCGGTTTCACTTTCGTCGGGCCGCGGGCGGAAACCATTCGCCTGATGGGCGACAAGGTCAGCGCGATCAATGCCATGAAGGCAGCTGGCGTACCCACGGTGCCCGGATCCGACGGGCCGCTGCCGGATGACGATGCCGAGATTCGCCGCATCGCCGGCCGTATTGGCTATCCGGTGATCATCAAGGCCGCTGCCGGTGGCGGTGGCCGCGGCATGCGAGTGGTGCGCAACGACGACGAAGTCGCCAAGGCGGCCAGCGTGACTCGCGCCGAGGCTGCGGCAGCCTTTGGCGACGGTACCGTCTACATGGAGAAGTTCCTCGAGAACCCGCGCCATGTGGAGATCCAGGTGCTCGCCGATGGTCAGGGCAATGCGATCCATCTTTACGATCGCGACTGCTCGCTCCAGCGCCGTCACCAGAAAGTGCTCGAGGAAGCACCGGCACCGCATATCGATCCCGAAGCCCGTGCCAAGGTGCTCAAGTCGTGCACCGACGCCTGCATCGAGATCAACTACCGTGGTGCCGGCACGTTCGAATTCCTCTACGAGGACGGCGAGTTTTTCTTCATCGAGATGAACACCCGCGTGCAGGTCGAGCACCCCGTGACCGAAATGGTCACCGGTGTCGATATCGTCAAGGAGCAGTTGCGTATCGCCTGCGGTCAGCCGCTGTCGATTCGTCAACAGGACGTCGAGCTGCGCGGCCATGCGTTCGAGTGTCGTATCAACGCCGAGGACGCCCGCACGTTCATGCCCTCCCCCGGCAAGATAAACCTCTACCATGCGCCGGGCGGACTCGGCGTACGCATGGACTCGCATATCTACACCGGTTACAGCGTACCGCCGCACTACGACTCCTTGATCGGCAAGCTGATCACCTGGGGCGCGGATCGTGAAATCGCGCTGGTGCGAATGCGCAATGCACTCGACGAACTGCTGGTCGAAGGCATCAAGACCAACATCGATCTGCAGAAGGACCTGGTGCGTGATAGCGCTTTCCAGAAGGGCGGCGTCAATATCCACTATCTCGAGAAGAAGCTCGGTCTGAGCTGATTCTCAGACATCGAGCCAGTCGAGACGGGGCGGTCTATTCTGCGCGTTCAGTGCTGCAATAGACCGCCCCTTCTTCATTGAACTTTTACCCACTGATACGAGAGAGCCGCCAATGGCCTGGCTACAACTCAAGGCATCCATCCCGCCCGAACAGGCCGAATGGCTGGAAGAGCTGCTGCTGGCCGAGGGCGCCAGCGCCATCACCCTGCAGGACGCTCACGACGAGCCGGTCTTCGAACCCGACCGCGGCACCACGCCGCTATGGACGGAAACCGTCCTCACGGGCCTCTATGACGACCTCAACGACGTCGACGCGATGATCGAGCGGGTCCAACGTGCCTGGGCCGAACAAGTTGCCGACGAACCGGCGCCGCAGATCGAGTACGAACTGATCGCCGATCGCGATTGGGAGCGAGAATGGATGGATGGGTTCGAACCGCTGCGAATGGGTGAACGACTATGGATTGTCCCCAGTTGGCATGAAGCACCCGATCCCGGCGCGGTCAATCTGCTGCTGGATCCGGGCCTGGCGTTCGGTACCGGCACCCATCCGACTACCGCACTCTGCCTAGGCTGGCTCGATGCCCAGGATCTGGCGCAGCGTCAGATTCTGGACTACGGCTGTGGCTCCGGCATCCTTGCCATTGCCGCGCTCAAGCTCGGTGCCGACACCGCCGTTGGTGTCGATATCGATCCGCAAGCGCTGCAAGCGAGCCGTGACAACGCCGAACGCAATCAGATCGACGAGGCAAGCCTGATCCTCGACTACCCGGAAAAGATCGGCCAGGGCCAGTTCGACGTCGTTGTCGCAAACATTTTGGCCGGCCCCTTGATCGACATGGCCTCAGCGATCGCCGGGCGGGTTCGAGCCGATGGCCAGTTGGCGCTGTCGGGCATTTTGAGCGCTCAGGCGGAATCGGTAATGGACGCTTATCGGGGCCAGGGCATTCTCATGGACGAACCGCAGGAAAAAGAGGGCTGGGTTATTCTGACCGGACACCGCCCGAGCTCAGAAGTGTAAAGCCGATCTCGGCCATGTCGGCCTGTTGGCGTCGGGATTCATGTCGCGACGCCGGAGCCTGAAAGCGCTTCATCCGGCTAACCCCCGCTTTACGGCTTAGGTCGTGAGTCGACAAACAGCGCTTCAACAAAGCCGGAGTGATCGGTATCATGGCCTCCCCGTTTCGCCTGAGCCCCTGTAACGATGCGTGATTCCGTGTCATCGCAGACCGATCGCCCGTTACCCCGCATCGGCCGCCACACGCTAGCCAATCGCGTGATTCTGGCCCCTATGGCCGGGGTGACCGACCGCCCTTTTCGTCAGCTATGTCGGGAACTGGGCGCCGGGCTGGTGGTATCGGAGATGGTCACCGCCGACAGCCGCCTCTGGCATACCCGCAAGTCTCGCCAACGCATGATTCATCGTGGCGAACCGGGGCCCCGAGCGGTCCAGATCGCGGGCGGAGATCCGCAGATGCTTGCCGAGGCGGCACGGCTCAACGCCGAAGCCGGCGCTGAGATCATCGATATCAACATGGGCTGTCCGGCAAAAAAAGTCTGCAATAAGGCTGCAGGGTCGGCGCTGCTGCGCGACGAGCGTCTGGTGGCGGACATCCTCGAGGCCGTGGTCGCTGCCGTCGAGATCCCGGTCACACTGAAGATTCGTACCGGCTGGTGCACCGAGAGTCGCAACGCCGAGCGTGTAGCGAGGCTTGCCGAGAACGCTGGCATAACCGCTCTCGCCGTCCATGGCCGGACCCGTGAACAGCGCTACACCGGGGCCGCCGAATACGACACCATTGCCGCAATCAAGCAGCAAGTGTCGATACCGGTCTTTGCCAACGGCGATATCACGACGCCTCAGCGTGCCGCCGAGGTACTGGACTATACTGGCGCCGATGCCGTGATGATCGGACGTGGCGCCCAGGGCAATCCCTGGCTGTTTCGCGAGATCGAGCACTACCTCAGAACCGGGCGTGAGCATGCCCCGCCCGCGGCCGAGGAAATAGTCGTCACCATGCGCCGACATCTTCACGCCCTGCACGAGCATTACGGCGACTATCTCGGCGTTCGGGTCGCGCGTAAGCACGTTGGCTGGTATTTGGCTGCGCACGATCCCAGCCGTGAACGCCGTGCCCGCTTCAATCGTCTGGAGCAGGCCAGTCAACAGTTCGAGTTTCTCCATGAACTCTTTCGCGGTGATGCTGCCGCGATCGATAACGGAATCCACGCAGCATGAATAGCCGGCAGCCTTTAGCCCTCGAGGGAGAATCGCCCACCGAGGTCGAGCCACTTCAAATGCCCGATGCGTTGTCTCACACCACGCTTAGAGAATGCGTCGAACGGGTCATGGATCGCTACTTCTCACACCTGGAGGGGGAGTCGGTCTCGAATCTCTACACCATGGTGCTGGCGGAAGTCGAAGCGCCGCTTCTCGATGTCGTGATGCGTAACGTCGACGGCAACCAGACCCGCGCCGCCGAGCTGCTGGGACTGAATCGCGGCACCCTGCGCAAGAAGCTCAAACAGTACGATCTGATCTAACGATACGATCTGGCCTGGAACCTCCTGCGCTTCGCGCTAGCGAAGTCCGCCTGAACGTAATTTGTCTCGCCGTAAACAGAGTGGACTGGCATGTCTCAAAACCCTGCTTCTACCGCCCCTCAGGCCGTGCGTCGTGCCTTGCTCAGCGTGTCCGACAAGACCGGCGTCGTCGACTTCGCCCGTGAACTGACCTCACGTGGCGTCGAACTGCTCTCGACTGGCGGCACCTATCGCCTGCTTCAGGAAAACGGAGTTGCCGTAACCGAGGTTTCCGCGCACACCGGCTTCCCGGAAATCATGGATGGACGTGTCAAGACGCTGCATCCCAAGATTCATGGCGGCATTCTCGGCCGCCGCGGGCAGGACGACGCGGTCATGGCGGAGCACGGTATCGATCCGATCGACATGGTGGTGGTCAACCTCTACCCCTTCGAGCAGACGGTGGCCAGGCCCGACTGCACGCTCGAAGACGCGGTCGAAAACATCGATATCGGCGGCCCGACGATGGTCCGCTCCTGCGCCAAGAATCACGAGCACACCACGATCGTGGTGTGCGCCGGTGACTACTCGCGCGTCCTGATGGACATGGCCAGCCACGACGGTGGCGTCAGTCACAAGACCCGCTTCGACCTGGCGATCAAGGCGTTCGAACACACCGCCGCCTACGACGCCGCCATCGCCAACTACTTCGGCCAACGTGTCGGCAATGGCGAACCCGACTTTCCGCGCACCCTGTCGCTGCAGTTCACCAAAAAACAGGGCATGCGCTACGGCGAAAACCCGCACCAGAAAGCCGCGTTCTATGTCGAGTCAAATACGGTCGAGTCAAATACGGTTGAGTCAAGTACGGCCGAGCCCGGCAAGCAGGAAGCGAGCATTGCCACGGCCGAGCAGTTCCAGGGCAAGGCTCTCTCCTTCAACAACGTGGCCGACACCGATGCCGCGCTGGAGTGCGTCAAATCCTTCACCAAGCCGGCCTGCGTCATCGTCAAGCATGCCAACCCCTGCGGTGTCGCGGTGGTGCCGGAGGCCGACGGCGGCATCCGTCAAGCCTATGATCTCGCCTTCGCTACCGATAGCGAATCCGCCTTTGGCGGTATCATCGCCTTCAATCGAGAGTTGGACGGCGAGACAGCCAGCGCCATCGTCGCGCGTCAGTTCGTCGAGGTCATCATCGCCCCGCGGATCTCTGCAGAAGCACGCGAAGCGGTCGCCAGCAAGACCAACGTGCGCCTGCTGGAATGCGGGGAACTACCCGTGAAGACCGCGGACGGCTGGGACTACAAGCGAGTCAACGGCGGCCTGCTGGTGCAGAGCCGCGATACCGGCATGATCGACCCCGACGATCTCGAGGTCGTCACCCAGCGCGCGCCGACCGAACAGGAGCTGCATGATCTCGTCTTCGCCTGGAAGGTCGCCAAGTTCGTCAAGTCCAACGCCATCGTCTATGCCAAAAATCGTCAAACCGTCGGCGTCGGCGCGGGCCAGATGAGCCGGATCAATTCCGCGCGCATCGCCGCGATCAAGGCCGAGCAGGCAGGCCTGGAAGTCATCGGTTCAGTGATGGCCTCCGATGCCTTCTTCCCCTTCCGCGACGGGCTCGACAACGCCGCAGCAGCAGGTATCACTGCCGTCATTCAGCCCGGCGGATCGGTGCGCGACGAGGAAGTGATCGCGGCGGCCAACGAGGCGGGAATTGCCATGGTCTTCACGAAAATGCGTCATTTCCGTCACTGAGCCGCGAAAAGCAGGATAGCGAGCCCTAGACTGAAAACCCCAGTAACCGAAACGCCAGAGACGAAAATGCCAGCGACACAGCCGCTGGCATTTTTGGTTCAACGCTCAAGGCTTCTATCTCGAAACCCTCGATCGATGACTAACTCGACCGATAACTAGCTCGATTCCTTGCCCAGATCGATGCAGAGGTACTTGGTCTCCATGTATTCGTCGAGGCCATACTTGGAGCCCTCGCGACCCAGGCCTGAAGCCTTGACGCCGCCGAACGGCGCGCTGGCGTTGGAGATCAAGCCGGTGTTGATGCCGACCATGCCGTATTCGAGCGCCTCAGCGACTCGCCAGACCCGTCCCAGATCCTTCGAATAGAAGTAGGACGCCAGTCCGAACTGGGTGTCGTTGGCCATGCGCACGGCCTCCTCTTCGGTCTCGAAGGGGAAAACCGCCGCCAATGGCCCGAAGGTTTCCTCGGTGGCGACCTTCATGTCCGGTGTGACATGGCTAACCAGCGTCGGCGAGAAAAACCGCCCGCCCAGCGAATGCTCGTGACCGCCCAGCAACAGCTGTGCGCCCTTGTCGGTCGCATCCTTGATATGGTCGGCAACCTTTGCCACGGCGTCATCATCGATCAGCGGGCCGATATTGACGCCCTCCTCGAAGCCGTCGCCGACCTTGAGTTCGCTGTTCATCGCCGCCGCCAGCTTTTCGCTGAAGGCATTGACGACGCTGGACTGCACCAGGAAGCGATTGGTACAGACGCAGGTCTGGCCGGCATTGCGGAATTTAGAAGCGATCGCACCCTCGACCGCTGCATCGAGATCGGCATCCTCGAACACCAGAAACGGGGCGTTGCCACCCAGTTCGAGCGAAATCTTCTGGATATGCTGGGCAGCATTGGCCATCAAAGAGCTGCCGACTTCGGTCGAACCGGTGAAGGTCACCTTGCGCACGACCGACGAGTCGGTCATCGCCTTGGCGATCTCGCTGGCCTTGCCCGGCACCACGTTGAACACGCCACGCGGGACGCCAGCCTGTTCCGCCAGTGCGGCCAACGCCGTGGCCGAGAACGGGGTCTGGCTGGCCGGCTTGATCACGATGGTGCACCCTGCCGCCAACGCAGCGGCGGCCTTGCGAGTAATCATCGATGACGGAAAATTCCAAGGCGTGATGGCGCCGACAACGCCGACCGGCTGCTTGGTGACCACGATACGCTGCTGAGTACTCGCGGCGGGAATGGTATCGCCGTAGATTCGCCGCGCTTCCTCGGCAAACCAGCGCATGAAGCTCGCGGCGTAGACAATCTCGCCCGCGGCCTCTTTCACCGGCTTGCCCTGCTCGGCGGTCATGATCGCGGCCAGTTCATCCTTGTTCTCGAGCATCAGCTCGTACCACTTCATCAGGATGTCCGCCCGCTCCAGAGCGGTATGGTTGCGCCAGCCCGGCAGGGCGGCCTCGGCGGCTTCGATGGCACGTTCGGTCTCGGCGCGCCCCAGCCGCGGCATAAGTCCGAGAATCTCGCCATTAGCGGGATTGTCGACCTCGATCTGCTCGCCACTGTCGGCGGCGACCCAGTTACCATCGATATAGGCAAATGGCCTGAACAAGGCGCTATCTTTGACGGACTGTACTTTGACGGATTGCATGAATCACTCCTTCCTTGATGTGCTTGCCGGCGGCGGGTTGTTGCCTCTCGCCCATCCGGCCATTGCCCCATGCCGAAAAATCGAGGGTGACGCCGATCTGCGGCAACGATTCCAGGCTGACGAATCTACAGAACAGGATGGCGGGTTAACGCCGCCTTCGCCAGTCGTCGATCGCGCCCGCCGTCGTCATGTCGCATCCTGCGGAGGGTCGAACCGCGCCGGCGGCAACAGACGCTCTCGGCACGGCCGGCTTACCACTGCGACCATAGCGTCACCCCCACGGCGATCACGATAGCCGCGCCGCTCAATCCGTAGCCGTTGAAGCGCTGTGGGTTACGATGCACCTGATGCAATCCCGCCCACGCCAGCACGAGGGCCAGGACTTCGACTATCGGTGCGTAGCGACCCGCGCTCAATCCGGCGGCCGATACCACGAAGGCAGCCAGCGCCCAGTGCGAAAGCTGCTTGCGACGCGTCTTGCCGTGAACGTCACGAGTGCTGCTGGCGCGTCGCTGCGTTTCCGGCCGATTGAAAACCTGAATGGCTTGACCGTTGCGAAGCGCGAAGCGAACCGCTACGCCGGCGTTCGGCAAGCCTCGGCCGCGCCACTGGGAGAAGTCGAACGGATAGCGTTGGCCGTCGTCGCCCTCGATCTCGCCGGTCTGGGTATCATCGTCGAATTGGTACAGCCGACCGTCCATGCGTCTATCCTGGCGGGATGGGTTTACGCGTTGAGATGGCCGACCTGCGATGAGGTCAGCCGATACGCCTATCAGCGGCCATTGACCAGCATCAGAAACTCCTGACGCGTGGTCTGATTCTTGCGGAAGCTTCCCAGCATCACCGAGGTCGTCATGCTGGAGTTCTGCTTCTCGACGCCGCGCATCATCATGCACATATGTTGTGCCTCGATCACGACACCCACGCCGCGGGCCTCGGTCACCTGCATCACGGCCTCGGCGATCTCGCGGGTGAGATTTTCCTGAATCTGCAGGCGGCGTGCATACATGTCGACGATTCGCGCAAACTTGGACAGTCCCAGCACCTTGCCCTGTGGCAGGTACGCAATGTGGCACTTGCCGATAAAAGGCAGCACGTGATGTTCACACATCGAGTACATCTCGATGTCCTTGACCAGGACCATCTCGTCGGTGTCAGAAGCAAACACCGCACCATTGATCAGCTGTTCCAGGGACTGGTGGTAGCCCTGGGTCAGGAACTGCATCGCCTTGGCGGCGCGCATCGGGGTATCGCGCAGGCCTTCGCGCTCGGGATCTTCTCCCAGCTGTTCGAGAATGCCGTGAAAGTGGCCTGCCAGTTGCTCTGTCATGTTGCTGCCTTGTCTTTCGGTATCAATCTATCGGTATCATCGACCGAATACGCTCGCCACGGCGATCGTATTCGGCCCCCTAACGGTCATCGGCTGATTCTAGCGAAACTCCCTCAACACCACTATCTCGACGCCGCCCTGTCGCAACCTAGGGCGACAACGACGCGCGTGGCAATCGCCTCAGGCCAGCCAGCGCGGCGAGTCGAGTGCGATCCGCTGCTGCTCGAGATGACGAATGTGCTGGTCCCAGTAACCATTTTCGGCAACGTACGGAAACGCTCGTGGAAAGGCCGGGTCCTCCCAGCGCGCGGTCACCCAAGCGCTATGCCTAATCAGCCGCAAGGTCCGTAGCGCCTCGATCCACTCGAGCTGGCGGCGATCGAACTCGCGAGTCATCTCGTAACCTTCGATGACTTCGGAAAGCTGCATCTGCCACTCCTCGGGAAACTGCGCGGTCAGCAGCATCCACAGATCCTGTATCGCAGGGGCCATGACGCAGTCGTCGAAATCGACCAGCGAGAACTGTTCGTCGCGCCCCAGCATGTTGCCGAGATGACAGTCACCGTGGACTCGCTGCAGCGCGCTTTCCGGCCAGGCATGATCGGCCAGCAGCGGTAACAGGGCGTCGAGAGTCCGGTTGTAGATCTTGCGCTGTCTCGCATCGAGCCAGCGCGCCTCGAGCACGCGCGTGCGGCTCTCCTCGATCATCGGGGCCAAATCGAATCGAAGCCGATGACGGAAAGGCTTGCGTGCGCCGACCTCATGCACGCGTCCGATCAGTTCACCCAGCGCAAACAGATGCGCGGGATTTTCGAGTTCCGGCGCCTGACCGACGACATGGGCGAACAGCGTAAAGCGGAAACCCTCGAAATGATGCAGCGTGTTGCCTTCGGAATCTTGCCAGGGTGCGCCAACGGAAATCGACTCTGCCGCGAGATCCAGAAGAAATTCATGTTCTTCGAGGATCTGCTCGTCGATCCAGCGCTCGGGGCGATAGAATTTCACCACCCAGCGCCGGCGATCGTCATCGGTCAGCGAGTAGACGCGATTTTCGTAGCTATTGAGCGTGAAAGGCTCACCGGGCAACCACAGCCCCAGAGATTCGACGGCATCGACCACCCGCTGCGGTGTCAAGGTCTCGAACGGATGCAGGGAAACGGCGCTCATACGGACCTCGGCTGACGGCGAAATGCTTGCGCGCATGCTATCAGATTCGGGTCGACGGCGTCCGCGCGAACGCTACTGCGGTCACGTGCTCGGCCCCGGCCTTGCGGCAAGCGATGGCCAGCGATTCCAGCGTAGCGCCAGTTGTCATCACGTCGTCGACGATCATCACGGTCGCCGGCAATGGCTCCGCCAAGAGGAAGGCCCGCCTCACATTCCGCCGTCGGGAGATTCGATCCAGGCCACGTTGAGAGGGCGTTTCGCGCAAGCGCTCGGCGCTGATCACCGGGAGTTTCCAATTCGCAGCCAGACGTCGCGTCAGCCAAGCGGTATGATCGAATCCTTGCTCCCGAGTCCGTTCCTGGTGGCCAGGCACGCCGATCAGCGCGTCACCGAGTCCAGCCCCTTGAGCGAGCGATGCCAGCATCAGTTGAATCAGCACTTCGCCTGCTCGCGCGTCCGCCGAAAACTTGTACCGCTGGATCAGACGTATCATTCGACCCTCGTAGCGCAGCGGTACCCGGGCAGCCGATTGTGCCGGCGGGCGCCGCAGGCATCGTCCGCATCTTAGAGACGCCAACGATCCCAGCGTAGCGGCTGGCAGCGGCTCCGCGCACAGACGACACGCGCTGTGATTCCACGGCATCTCGACATAACAGTCGACACACCACGGTAGCCCATCGGCGACGGCCACTCGGCAAAAGGCGCAATAGCCTGGCAACGCCCTTTTCAGTCGGGCATTGATCCAGGCCAGCAACTCGCGTGCCAACGGCTGCAGGATTTTCGAGTCTCGCCACATCAGGTTTTCTCCCCCCCCGTTCAGTCTTGATGTCGACTGCAACGATGGAAAACTGAAGTGAGAGTGACCAATGGCTGGCATACGGCGAGCAACGATTGACATCGATGGAAGCGTCAGTAAAATGAGCGCGCCTGTCGAAATGCGGATGTGGTGGAATTGGTAGACACGCTAGATTTAGGTTCTAGTGCCGTAAGGTGTGGGAGTTCGAGTCTCCCCATCCGCACCAAAGCAGCTTTCTTATCCCCCCTGATCTATCCCCAGCGGCAAAAAGCCAGCCGCTACATGACCGACTTTTCGCTGTTCTTTTAACCGATCTCGCTTTTCGCCTCATCGATCCTGGCGCACCTATGAATTTTTGCGTCGCCTGCCCGCGTGCGAACTGAACGCTGGTTCACACATGGACATGGCCGGTATTTCGCATGACGCTCAGCCGTCGAGATGACGAATCCACTGTCGCACACGCCAGCGTTGAAGTCGGTTGGCGTAGCGTTTGGT
Source organism: Salinicola halimionae (assembly GCF_003206065.1). Taxonomy (GTDB): domain Bacteria; phylum Pseudomonadota; class Gammaproteobacteria; order Pseudomonadales; family Halomonadaceae; genus Salinicola; species Salinicola halimionae. The sequence continues at coordinate 53,413 of NZ_PZJQ01000007.1, forward strand.
ATCCAGCGATACCGGCACCAGTGTGCAAGCCTCGTCGTTGTTCATGTGGAGACGAAAACGGCGCGCGGCACCGATCGGGTGATCTTCACTGCCGTAGATGGCCACCACCCGGATATCGAGAAAATGAAAGACGGTATCGTCAGTCGGCCGACCCTGCTCGAGTGTCACGTCGTGGACGCTGCACAGACGTCGTAGAATGGCTTCGAAAGACCCTACGTGGCTATAACTACCAGGGAGCATGGGGCCCTGGCTGGAACGCATTCCCTCGCTGTCGTTTCTATTCTCCGCCTGCGACGACTTCTCGGAATTAGGCCCATCCTGTTGATGGTCGGCTTCGAAATCGATCATGTCGTTGATCAGCGAACCTTTGCTGGTATGCAAGGTGACGATGATGTGTTCCAGAAAGATCGGTTCGGAACTCATGTTGCTGATCAGACAGAGCGCGGACAGGTCGTTGCCATGACCACGATTGATGATGATGCGCGGACGCCGAGTGCGGGCGAAGTTTCGATAAAGAATCTGGGCGTAAAAAAACCAGACGAAGAGCGTCAATATGCTCGTGATCGCACTGATGGTCTGACTATGTGCTGACAACCATTCCATGGTCGTGATTAACCTCTACCTGCTTGACGAAAAACGCCAATGTAAGCGACAACGCTTGCCAGCGATATAACGTAGTTTACATGCCGGGATCGATGGAATGGCAGACCGGCTCAGGGCCGCCATGAAGCCTGAATTCATGACCCTGAAACACGAAAGGCGGGCCTGGCGGCCCGCCTTTGATTTACCCGTTCTAGCCTGGACTCCTGTCCTGTCATCACGTCATCCTGACGAACACAGCTAACGGTAATGCTTGAACCTGACCAGCATCTTCCTGATGCCGACAGGCAGGCGGTCATCCTTGACCGCGGTCCTGACTCATCTCCATGTTCCTTCACCCGTCCGTGGGTGCAGTGAGCCAGCTAACGGAGTTAAAGTTATACAAGAGTTGTTTCTCCGTCAAGCTTTTAATCAAGTTCGATTGCCGGACACGCTCGATAGACTACCCTGACGATCAAATTCGTCGGCATCAAACAGGGTTGTCACGAGGGGGTAGGACCGACTGATCATTAGTCGAGGGAATGATCGATCCCTTGCGTGATCGATCATTTTTCCAATGGAAAAGGAGAATCGACGGAAGGACGTCGATTTCCGAGACACCTGCCCACACCCGCGCCATGAAATCCAATGTCTGAGGCGACAGAGGCGACATAACACATCAGCCAGTCACGCGCCGACTCTTTTCAAGCCCTGAGTCTTGCGACTCGTTCCTTGGCCCATGCCACTAACCAGCGCTACACGCAAGTCCCTTGGTCACGTCCCTGCAGCAGCCTTCACGAAAAGAATCGTACAAATGTTAGATCAAACCATTACAGACGGCAAAGCCGCGTACAAAATGGTCTTGCCGTCGCAACGGAGTACTTGGGCTGAAGAGGCATCAGGGGCCATTACGATATTGGTCGGGTTTGCGCGCAAGCGAGTCGCAAGCGCGCCACCGCAATTTACGGCACATGGCTCTGATCACCGCCGTCATATAGCACCACATAATAGAGGCGATAGCGCAGGGCCGTCTCCGAGGGCTCGCTGTGGTGGGGAACTAGCTGTGTTAGGGCTAGATACGGCGAAGGGCCAGTTGTGGCAAAGGGCTAAGTTGTGGCCAAGGACCATGACTCAGCGGCTTTGCCCGATAGAGCCAAACAAACGAGTATATAAATTATTTTTCTTATTACCAAAAGTAAAACTACGCTATCCTACGGTCCTCGGATGGGACATGATGCCATCTCTCATCATCCTTACTCATCTCAACTCACAGGGTCGCAATCTCATGTCTAAACGTCTGCTGAGAGTCGCTTCACTCCGCCGAACCACTTTCGCCGTGGCGCTGGGATTGGCAACATCACTGAGCGCGTTCACGGCGCAGGCCGATACCCTTCGCGTAGGGATGTCAGGCGGCTATTATCCGTTTACCTATGTCGAGCAGGATGAGCTCAAGGGCTTCGAGGTCGATCTCATGAACGCGATCGGCGAAATCACCGGTGACGACGTCGAGTTCGTCACCGCCAGTTTCTCCGGGTTGGCCGGCATGCTGGATTCCGACCGAATCGACACCATTGCCAACCAGATCACCATTACCCCGGAACGACAGAAAAAATATCTCTTCAGCACTCCCTACGTTTACGACGGTGCCCAGGTCGTGGTTCGCAAGGGCAACGACGCGATCCATGGCGTTGAAGATCTCAAGGGCAAGACGGTAGCGGTCAACCTAGGTTCCAACTACGAGCAGCTGCTCGACGAACTGCCTTACGCGGACGAAATCAATATCAAGACCTATGACTCCAACATCGAGCAGGATGTCGCCCTGGGCCGCGCCGACGCTTTCGTGATGGATCGGGTCAGCGCCTCTCAGGTGATCAAGGACAAGCCGCTGCCGCTCCAGTTGGCGGGCCAGCCCTTCTCCAAGATCGAAAATGCTTATCCCTTCCGCGATGACGAGGCGGGTCAAGCTCTCATGGAGCGAGTCAATGACGCCCTTGCCGAGTTGCGCGATAGCGGTAAATTGAGCGATCTTTCCGAAAAATGGTTCGGGAACGATATCACCCAACCGTGATGGACGCCTCGCATCGACGGCCCATGACGCTGACCGGCGTCATGGGCCTTTCAGTTCTCTGAGGCCACCAGACGCGGAGCGCCCAGCACCGAGCTAAAACGTTATGCACGCACTCGATTTCGACTACATGCTGGGCCTGGTGCCCATTCTTCTCAGTTATCTGCCGCTGACACTCGAGATGGCAGCCGCCGGCATGGCCTGTGCACTGGTGCTGGCCTGTCTATTGGCGGTCATTCGGGTCACTCGTATTCCCGGCCTCAACGCTTTCGCGTTGCTGTTCATCTCGTTCTTTCGCGGTACTCCGCTGCTCGTGCAGCTTTTCCTGTTCTATTACGGGTTGCCCCAGGTATTGTCTTTTCTGGTCGCGATCAACGGCATCAGCGCGACCATTCTCGGGCTAACACTGCATTTCTCGGCCTATATGGCGGAATCGATTCGCGCGGCCATCGTCGGGATCGACCGTAGCCAGACCGAAGCGGCGCTCTCCATCGGCATGACTCGAGCTCAGTTAATGCGCCGCATCGTGCTGCCGCAGGCGACGCGAGTGGCAACACCGACACTGATGAATTACTTCATCGACATGATCAAATCGACCTCACTGGCCTTTACGCTGGGGGTCACCGAGCTGATGGGTGCCACTCAGAAAGAGGCGGCCAGCAGCTTTCTCTATTTCGAAGCATTCCTGGTCGTGGCCGTGATTTACTGGATCGTGGTCGAAGCGCTCTCCTGGGTGCAAAAATGGCTGGAAAAACGACTCAACCGGGCCTATCAGCGATGATCGAACTCAAGGGCATTCGTAAGCAATTCGGTGATCATGTCGTCTTCGACGATATCGATCTCACTCTCGAACGCGGCGAGATCATCGTGATCGTGGGTCCTTCCGGCACCGGAAAGTCCACCTTGCTACGCTGCATCAACTTCCTCGAAACGCCCGACGCCGGCCACCTGACCGTCGGCGATCTCAACCTGGACACGACTCACGCTACCCGCGAACAGATCCTCGCGCTCAGGCGACGTACCGCGTTCGTGTTCCAGAACTACGCTCTGTTCGCCAACAAGACCGCGCTCCAGAACGTTGCCGAAGGGATGATCGTGGTCGATCGCGTCCCCAAGGCCAAGGCATACGCCAGGGCGCGCGAGATTCTCGAGCGTATCGGCCTGGCCGACAAGGCCGACGCCTACCCCGCCTCGCTTTCCGGCGGCCAGCAGCAACGCGTGGGTATCGGTCGGGCAATGGCCGCCAATGCCGACGTCATTCTGTTCGACGAACCGACCTCTTCGCTGGATCCGCAATGGGTAGAAGAAGTGCTCGGTCTGATGAAACAGCTAGCGGCCGAGCATCAGACCATGATCGTCGTGACCCATGAAATGCAGTTTGCCCGCGAGGTCGCCGACCGCGTGGTGTTCATGGATCAGGGTCGGATCATCGAGCAGGCGCCGCCCGCGGAACTGTTCAGCCAACCCAAGGATGAACGCACGCAGCAGTTCCTGCGCAAGATCCTGGCAGCGAACGTCGGCTGATCGACGCCCGCCGCGCTGGGGTCAGCGCCTTGAGGACGATCTTGAAAAAGTGCTCTTAGAGGCTTTTGAAAACCCCGGCGCGCTGATCGCGAAGAAGCGTTCGACCACATCGTCCCGTACGGGTGGGGTCAGGCACGAGACGACCACGAACAGTGGCAGATTGACCATCAATCCCCAGAATCCTGCGTGAATCCCCAGAGGATTGGGCCAGATCAGCGTGAACGCCAGCGTGACGCTGAACCCGCTCGCGATCCCGGCCAGTACGCCCAACCGCGACGCGCGGGTCCAGAGAAACATGCCGATGAACGCCGGCAGCACCTGCGTCGCGAACCCCAGTCCGACCAGCAGGATCATGATGAGGTTGCTCGGTTCACTGATCGCCACCGGCGCCACGATCAGCGCCATGATCGGTATCAACAGGCGCCGGGCCAGACGGGCGGTGGTCGCTTCACTGAGACGAAACAGGGGTTGAGCAATATCCTTGGCATAGGCCATCGATACCGAATGCAGAAACGGCTCGCAGGAGGACATCGCGGCCGCCAACGTCCCCGCCCCCAATAGCCCTACCAACCAGCTCGGCAGATGCTGCAGGGCGTACTCGAGCGCCACGGTATCCGCTCGATCGAGGTTGGGCAGCGCGGTGATCCCGATGAACCCCACCACCACCATCGGCAGGACGACGATGTAATAGGTCGGTAGCCAGGTGGCGCTGCGCCGGATGGTCTCGGCCGAGCGCGCGCTCATCCACTGGCTCCAGACCGGCGGCATGAACGACAGCATCGATACGATGATCGAGGTGGTCCAGAACGCGAAGCTCATCTTGCCGTCACCGCCAGGCAGGGTCAGAAAAGCGGGCCGTTCATTGGCCAGCCGATCGAAGACACCCGCGAAGCCCAGCTCGCCGGTGGCGTGATGCGCCGCCCAAAGTCCGACCGTCCAGGCCACGACCAGCATCAATATGCCCTGGAAGGCATTGGTCAGGCCTATCGCTCGCTGACCGCTGACGTAGAGATAGATCGCGATGACACCCAGAATCACCACCACGCCCGCCCAAACGGGGATGCGCCCGCCACTCATCACCGACAGGATATAGGCCGAACCGATAGTCTGAAGCACCGCGTAGGCGAGCGAGCCGATCGACATGACCAGCGCCGCCAGCCCGCCAAGCAGCGGGCTCTGGTAGCGATCGGCAATTGCCGCGCCTTGAGTCACGTGGCCGAAGCGCTGACCGAAGGCCCATACCTTGGGACCGCAATACCATGCCACCAACGCCAGATAGGAGAGATAGATCACCACATAGAAGACCGCCACCCCCTTGCTGTAGGCCCAGCCCGGCGCGCCCATGAAGGTATAGGCGCTGATGCTGCCGGCAGCGATCAGCAGATAGAGCGTGACAGGCCCCATGCTGCGCCCGGCCACGCCCCACTCCTCCAGGCTATCCATCGCCCGCCCGCCTCGTGCTCGCAGGCCTATGAACAGCGCGATGCCGATATACCCCAACGTAATCCACAGCGGTAACAGACTAGTCGTCATGCGAGGAGACCTTGAGCCAATGGTTGGCAATCAGCATGACGAGCCAACAGCCCAGCACGATCACATAGGTCCAGACGGCGATTCTGGGCAGACCCAGCCACAGTCGCGGCTGATTGAACCAGCCGATTACCGGCCATAGTCCCATGGCAATCAACGCCACGAACGTCAGGGTCAAAATCCACCCGGTCATTGAACGTGGACGAACGACGTAGTGTTTCATCGAGGTTCCCAGCCCTTGAAAAATATGGCCTTTGAATAATCCAGCCTTGAAAGAATCAGGCCCCGCGAGCACGGTGCGGACATAGAATAACGCATCGTGCTTCGTAGTCCTTACCCCCGGCGTATCGCTGAAGCACTTTCTCTTCTAGTCTAATGGCGCGTCACCCGCCGGGTGTCATTTACCTGCGCGCCGTCTGCGGTTACTAACCATTCATCGATGCTTCGTCAGCGATGAGCAGCACGCCAGGAATGAGTGCGTGACATCGGCAGCCGAATAACATGAGGATAAACATGAAAGGGAACCACCCCAGTCTGCGCGAGTGGCTGCAACATACGGCGTCAGCGGGTTACATCGCCAAGGGATTGATCTATCTGACGGTCGGCTGGCTGGCCCTGCTGACCACGATAGGTCTCGGCGGCAGCGAAAGTGGTGCCTCGGACGTCATTCGCAAGATCGCGCTATGGCCTTTTGGGCGGGTACTGCTGGCAATACTGGGCCTCGGTCTGATCGCCTACGTTTTATGGCGCCTGGCCCAGGCCGTCTGGGATACCGAACGCAAGGGCAACGACTTGAAGGGCTGGATTCAGCGGCTGGGTTTCGCCATCAGCGGGAGCCTTTACGCCACGCTCGCGTGGCAGTGCGCAACGTTGGTCTTCCAGAGTTTTTCCCAATCGCAGAGTGGCGGATCCTCGCAAAGTACCCAGCAGCTTATGGGCGTCCCCGGCGGGCGCTGGCTACTATTGATCATCGGTCTCGTTTTCGTCGGCGTCGGCGTCCACCAACTGATCCGCGCCTGGAAACGCGCCTACCGCAAGAACTGGCACCTGCAGAGCCGGCCCAACCCCCCCCTGCCTTTACTCGAGGGCATCGCGCGCCTCGGCCTGGCGGCTCGTGGCATCACATTTATTATCATAGGCGGCCTGCTCGCACTCGCCGCCTGGCGCCTGTCACCCGGCGACGCTCAGGGCCTCAGCGCTGCGCTGGACCTGCTGGCTCACCAGCCCTTCGGTGACTGGCTGCTGGGCGCGGTAGCGATCGGCCTCATAGCGTATGGCGGCTACTGCTTCATCAACGCCGGTTACCGCAGGGTCAGGCATCCATAAAATGGTAAATGAATCGGGGTCGATTACCGCTGATATCGACCCAGAAGTTCGTCATTCGTGGCGACCCATAAAAAAGACCGCCTAGGCGGTCTCAAGACGATCGATACTGCAACTTAGTCGAGGCTAAGTGGGTTGACGTTCTTCACGGGTCAACCTGCTGCTTACTGAGGCGCTCCCGTGTTCAGCGGCTCACTATTGACTGAATCCTTACCGGCGGCGCCTTCCTGATCGCTGCTACTCATGGGCGCACTACTATCCATGGTAGGGTGCATGACAGCAGCGCCACCTTTCTTGGGCATGCCCTTGACCATGTCATCGCGATTGGTACTGTCCTTGCTGGCCATGCCCATCTGATCGCTACTGCTATTAGGTGCACTATCGTCCATGGCAGCACTAGCGGAAGACGTATGCGACGATGAGGACATACCGTTTATCATCGCATCGCGATTGGCGCTGTCCTTGCTGGCCATACCCATCTGGTCGGCACTGCTATTGGGCGCACTGTCGTCCATGGCAGTCTGCGCGGCGGCCAAGCCGCTCAGCGACATCAGCGTCAGACCAGCTGCGATACCCAAACGGCGACTCATTGACATTTTCATAATGAAGCTCCTGCTGTTATCCATGATCGAACGTGGCGTCACGTCCCGAGGTCTTCCCTAACAGAGCGGCCACGGCCGCCTATCAGTGTGTACGCCAACGTCTCGATATCGGATGCAACGCTCCTTCATTCAGTGGTTTCAGCTCAACATCAGCGCGCCACCGGCGGCGGCAATGGCAGCACCGATACCGCGAAGCCAACGGCTGTCCCGTTGCATCAGCCAACTGCCGGTCGAGCGCCCCACCCATGTGATACCCACGCTGGTGATAACGAAGCCAAGGGCGTAAAGCGCCGCCGATGCGCCCGGCGCGAGCTCGCTGCCGTGGGCGTGGCCGTGCAACAGGATGAACGCGAAGACCAGCGTTCCGCCCAGCGCGCTGGGCAACTTGACCAGACTGGCCAGCAGCACGCCTGCCAGCAGGACGCTGGAAGCGATACCAAACTCGACGCCGAGCAACGGCACGCCGGCCCAGGCCAGCCCCGCCCCCGCGACCATACCCAGGGCGATCAGCAGCGGCATCGCGCGACGCAGCGCAGGCGCCTGACGGCAGCTCCACAGTCCGATCGCCAGCATGGCAAGCAGGTGATCGAGTCCCGACAGCGGATGCATCAATCCGGCAAAGAGGCTGCCACCGTGGCTATGTGGTAGCGCCCCGGGGTGGGCCATGGCCGCCGATGCGACCAGCAGCGTCAGCGGTGTGGCCAGCCAGGCCAGGCGACGAGGATTGAAAATGGATAAGGTCATGACGGTTCTCCTTGGATCGTAAGAATATTGTATGAAACGGACGTCAATCAGTTGGCAGTCAGCAGCGCTTGATCCTGGATGGCCCGACACGCATCGCCGCGTCGCTCCGGCAGCATGCCGCGATCGAGAATGAAACGGACGATGGTTTCGGCGCCAACACCTTCGTGCAGATTGGCAAAGACGAACGGGCGTTCACCCCGCATTTTTTTGGCGTCGCGCTCCATGACCTCGAGCGATGCATGCACGTAGTCCGCGATGTCGATCTTGTTGATGATCAACAGATCCGACTTGGTGATTCCCGGGCCGCCTTTGCGGGGGATCTTGTCACCCGCAGAGACATCGATCACGTAAAGCGTCAGATCCGAAAGCTCGGGACTGAACGTGGCGGCCAGATTGTCACCGCCGGACTCCACCAGCACCAGCTCCAGCCCCGGATGGCGTTCATGGAGATCGTCGATCGCCGCCAGATTCATCGAGGCGTCCTCCCGAATCGCGGTATGCGGGCAACCCCCGGTCTCCACGCCGATAATCCGGTCCGCTGCCAGAGCATCGTGGCTCAGCAGAAAATCGGCATCTTCTCGGGTATAGATATCGTTGGTCACGACGGCGATAGCGTAGTGGTCACGCAACGCCAGGCAGAGCTGCTTGAGTAGCGCCGTCTTTCCGGACCCCACGGGACCACCGACACCGACACGTAAACAGTGCTTCATCGTACTAATATCCTCTTTGGTCCGATCCTCAGCTGCGAAACAGCCGCGAATACTGTGTCTCGTGCAATGCGCTTGCTAATGCCAAACCCGGGAGTACCGGCCCCAGCTCGGCATCCGTCAACCGATTGGCCACCTCGACGGCCTTGACCAGCTCAGGCCGCAGTCGCTCGATGAGTCGTTGAGCTGCCGTCTGCCCCAGCGGCAGCGCCTTGCAAGCGGTAGCGAGCTGATTCTCGAGCCACGCCCAGGCAAACCCGAGCTGGGCATCATCGACGGCGATGCCCCGTCGATGGGCCAACCAGGCAAACAGCGTGACGTAAGCGGGACGCTGCGGTAACCAGCCGGATGTCGGCAGCAGATCGAGGTTAGCCAGTAGACGGGCCAGCGCCTGCCCCAGACGCAGATCCTCCTCCGCTAGCTCGGCGGTCTCACGACTGGCCTGAAGCCAGTCGTTCCAGTACTGCAGCGACTCCCGGTCCCCGTTGACCCATGCCATCTGGAGTCTGGCCAGAAGCGGCAGTTCACAGGCTGTCAGACCGTCCTCGAGAACTCCCGACAGCCAAGCGTTCATGCTTTCCTCGTCGTTCACCCAGCCCAGCTCGAAGGCGCTTTCCAGCCCCTGGGACCAGGCGAAGGCACCGATCGGCAGAGCCGGACTGACCAACTGCATCAGCCCCACCAGCGCTAGCGGATCGCGCCTCGCCTCGGCCGTCATTCAGAGCTCACGTTTGAGACCGTCGCGATGCGACAGATGATGCTGAAAGTCGTAAACCTGAGCGTGGCCCTGTTGCCGTTCGTGGTCATGTGCAGGATCGTGAGGACGCTCATGACCATGATCTCGAGAATGCCCCAGACTTTCGCCATGACTATGACCGTGACCTTCGGCGTAGGCGCCGGGCTCGGGATCGAACGGCGCCTGATGATATTCGAGTGTTGCGCCGAGTCTCACCGCCAGCGCTTCGAGAACATGATCCGGCGGGAAGCGCACCCAGCCCCCCTCGTCACTACCTCCGATGGCCAACTGCACATGGCGGTTGCCCAAGTGATAACAGAGCCGGGCCTGCGCCAAACCGACCGGAATCTTTGCCGTCACCACCGGCTCGTCGGCCGCCCGAACTGCGACAATTTCCCCCGTCTCGGCACGCAGCAGCGAACCATCCCGCAGCACCGGACCTCGGTCCAGAAAGATGCCGATCTCGCGTCCGCTATCGCTGGTTGCTTTCAACCGCCCTCGCATTCGCAACTCGAACGGTAGTGTCACGCTGTCGACGGCAATGGCGTCGGAAGTCGCCTCTAGCCGTTCAATCAATTTCCACATTCGCTTCGCCTCGTAATGGCCGGCACCGGGCGCCCAAGATGACCCCAAGATAGATAACCGGAAAACAGCCCCGGCCGGCGGGTGAATAGTCAAATCAAAAAAGGTGATAACGCTGGGTCAGCGGTAATTCCGTCGCCGGTTCACAGGTCAGAAGCTCTCCGTCGGCACGAACTTCATAGGTTTGTGGGTCGACGGTGAGATTCGGGCAGGCATCGTTGAGTTTCATGTCTTTCTTGCGCACACCTCTCACCTGCTTCACGGCCGTGAGCTCGCTCTCCAGCCCCAGCCGCGACTTGATCCCCGCGTCCAGCGCCGCCTGGCTGACGAAACTCAAGCGTGTAGCACTGGCGGCCTTGCCGAAAGCGCCGAACATCGGCCGATAATGGACCGGTTGCGGTGTCGGGATCGACGCGTTGGGATCGCCCATCGGCGCAGCGGCTATCATACCGCCCTTGATGATCAGCGCTGGCTTCACCCCGAAAAATACGGGACTCCACAGCACCAGGTCCGCCAGCTTACCGACCTCGACAGATCCCACCTCATGACCGATGCCGTGGGTCAGCGCCGGGTTGATGGTGTATTTGGCAATATAACGTCGAGCGCGGAAATTGTCCGCGCCGAGCCGCTCGTCTTCCGGCAACAGGCCGCGCTGCACTTTCATCTTGTGGGCGGTCTGCCAGGTGCGACAGACCACCTCACCGACGCGCCCCATCGCCTGGGAATCGGAGGCGATCATCGAGATCACGCCCATGTCGTGAAGAATGTCTTCGGCAGCGATGGTCTCGCGACGAATCCGTGAATCGGCGAAGGCGACATCTTCGGGAATGTTGGGATCCAGATGATGGCAGACCATCAGCATGTCCAGATGTTCGTCGATGGTATTGACGGTGTAAGGCCGGGTTGGGTTAGTCGAAGACGGCAGCACGTAGTCCTTCGAACAGGCGGTAATGATATCCGGCGCATGGCCGCCACCCGCCCCTTCGGTGTGGTAGGTATGGATACCGCGCTCCTTGAACGCGGCCAGGGTATCCTCCACGAAGCCGGACTCGTTGAGCGTATCGGTATGGATCGCTACCTGAACATCATATCTTTCCGCCACGCTCAGGCAATTATCGATCGAAGCCGGCGTCGTGCCCCAGTCCTCATGCAGCTTGAGCCCGATCGCTCCGGCAACGATCTGCGCCTCCAGCGCTTCGGGCAGGCTGGCATTCCCCTTGCCGAGCAGACCGATATTCATCGGCAGGGTATCCACCGCTTGCAGCATCTTGCCCAGGTGCCACTCGCCCGGCGTGCAGGTCGTGGCGTTGGTGCCGGTGGCCGGACCGGTACCGCCGCCGAGCATCGTCGTCACTCCGCTCATCAGCGCCTCTTCCACCTGCTGCGGGCAGATGAAATGGATGTGCGCGTCGATACCGCCTGCGGTCAGAATCTTGCCCTCCCCGGCGATGATCTCGGTACCCGGGCCGATGACGATCTCGATGCCAGACTGCACGTCCGGATTGCCGGCCTTGCCGATAGCGGCGATCCGCCCCTTCTGCAGGCCGACATCCGCCTTGACCACGCCCCACCAGTCGAGAATCAACGCATTGGTGATCACCGTATCCATGACGCTATCGTCGGCACGCTGACTTTGGCCCATGCCATCGCGAATGACCTTGCCACCGCCGAACTTGACCTCGTCACCGTAGACCGTGGCATCACGTTCGACTTCGATCCACAGCTCGGTATCGCCAAGCCGTACGCGATCGCCGACTGTCGGGCCATACATGTCGGCATAGGCTTGCCGAGTAATTTTGACCATCAGTTTGCTCCCCCTTCGTCGCCATTATCATCGCGTGCCCTTCGCGCGTCCTGCGTGTCTTGCGCGGCTTTGGGCGCATTGGAAGGCGGCGCGTTAGAGAGCGGCGCGCTAGAGAGCGGACCCATGATGTCACCGCGAAAGCCGAAGACCCGCCGATCGCCGACGAAGGGCACCAGCGTTACCTCACGCGTCTGGCCCGGCTCGAAACGAATGGCCGAACCGGCCGGCACGTCGAGGCGATAGCCACGCGCGGCAACACGATCGAAATCCAGTGCCGGATTGGTCTCGGCGAAATGATAATGGGAGCCCACCTGCACCGGCCGGTCACCGGTATTGGCGACATCCAGCGTGATCGTCTCGAGACCGGCGTTGAGTTCGATCTCGCCGTCCTGAATCTGCATTTCACCGGGAATCATGAGCAAACCTCAAACAATAGGGCTATGCACGGTCACCAACTTGGTACCGTCGGGAAAGGTGGCCTCGACCTGCACTTCCTGAATCATGTCGGCGACACCATCCATGACATCTTCACTCGTCAGTATTTCGCGCCCGAAGCTCATCAAGTCGGCTACGCTGCGCCCATCTCGTGCCCCCTCCAGAATCTCGAAACTGATCAGCGCCATCGCCTCCGGATAATTGAGCTTGAGCCCACGGGCCCGGCGTCGCTCCGCCAGTTGTGCCGCACTGAACAGCAGTAGCTTGTCTTTGTCTCGGGGTGTCAGTTCCATGTCACTTTCCTGATTGTGGGCTCGCTCCGGCCTGGGGAGCGGTAAACGACAGCTCCAGCTTCAAAGAGCCGTAAAAAGGCGGCTTCGTCATATAGTTTCTTGCCAAAGCTGGCGCCGTGCCAGCCCGGTTCTACGTCCGCCAGATTCTCGGCTCGCAAGCCTGGCGTGCCACTATCAGCGGCCTGAGGCACGCCCACGCGGCGCGACACAGATCCCACGCTTCGTTGCGCGAGCCGCCGAGATAACGCAGCAGCATGACCCCGTTGCGCTGAGTCACCGCCCAGTTCTTCATCGCCGGTATCGTGGCTCGCAACGCCTCCACGGCTTGACGTGGATCCACCAGACCGGCCGCCCAAAGCGTCGCCTGGACCGTCGCCCCGCCCTGCCCCCAATGACCCACGAAACGCGGGTGCAATGGCTCCAGCGGTTGCCGCTCGAGCCATAGGGGCCGCCCGTCATGGGTCAGTTGAAAGCGTTGCTCGATGCGACCGCTCATGAACGGAAGGTGGCTGGCCGGACGCCCCAACGCCATGATTTCCCACCCTAGACAGCGCGCGTCTCCGTACAAAGCGATTTCGGTGCGCTGCTCGCCTCTCGAACCGTCGAAGGCGATCGTTTCCTGTGGCAGCCATTCCAGGATCCCGCCGTCCTCGACCTGGAGCCGGTTGGTCTGCGACCAGACCACGCCATGACTGTCGGCCCGATAGAGCTTGGTCGCCGCCGGCGTGGTCAGGACGGCATGCGCGGAGGCCTCGACTTTCACGTCGATCTTCAACGCATCGCCGCTGACCAACCCGCCCGGCGGATGCAGCAGATATACATGGCAGGGATCGACCCGCCCGGTCTGAGACGGCTCCGGATAGAACGGCCGCTGCACCCGCAAAGGTCCATGATGACGGGCGCGGATCAACCGCGTACGACTCATCGACGCAACGCCCATGGATTCAGTGCTCGGGGACGCAGTGTCTGCGGAGCGGGCGGCAAACATGAGTGACAGCGAGGCATCCCAGCGTCGAGTCGTATCGAACCGATGCCCCGAATCCTCCGGCGCTGCTTGCCAACGGTGTGGAGGGTCTGCAGTCATACTGTCAAATGTCGCTTGATCAAATCGTCACTCAATTGGCCAATGTCGCCACCGGCCACGGTTTGCCCGCGATCCATGATCACGAAGTTATCGGCGTATTTTCGAGCGAACGGCAGCTTCTGTTCCACCAATAACACTGTCAGACCATCTTCGCGATTGAGACGCCGGATGACCTCACCGATCTGCGCGACGATATTAGGCTGAATGCCTTCGCCTGGTTCATCGAGAATCAGTAAGCGCGGATCGAGCACCAGCGCCCGCCCAATGGCCAGCTGCTGTTGCTGACCGCCGGAAAGATCCCCACCGCGGCGATAGCGCATCTCCTTGAGCACCGGAAACAGCTCGTAGATACGCTCGGGAATCTTGCGCTGCTTGTCCCTTCTCGCCGGCACACCGATACGCAGGTTCTCCTCCACCGAGAGCGTGGCGAATATCTGGCGCCCCTGAGGCACGTAACCGATCCCCATGCCGGCCCGCGCTTCGGGTCGCCGTTTGAGCAGATCTTCGCTATCGAAACGAATCGCCCCGTTACGCGGCGCCACTTCACCCATCACGGTCTTGAGCAGCGTCGTCTTGCCGACGCCGTTACGCCCCATGACGCAGGTACAACGCCCGGCGGGTACTTCGAGCGACAGGTCGCGGAGAATGTGGCTCTCTCCATAATACTGATTGAGTTCATCGACACTCAGCATCAGGCCGCCTCCTCATCGCCGCCGAGATAGACCTCGATTACCCGCGGGTCACTTGCGACCTCGTCCATCGTTCCTTCCGCCAGCACGCTCCCCTGATGCAGTACCGTCACCTGACGGGCGATCGATCGCACAAAGCCCATGTCATGTTCGACGACCACGACTGACTGCTGCCCCGCAAGCCGCGTCAGCAGCTCGGCGGTACGATGCATTTCCGGTTCGGTCATACCGGCGACGGGTTCATCGACCAGTAGCAGCCGGGGCCGCTGCATCAGCAACATGCCGATCTCGAGCCACTGTTTCTGGCCATGAGAGAGTACCCCGGCCAAGCGATATCGCGCCACGGTCAGGCCGATGGTCTCAAGCACCTCGTCGATGCGTGACCGACCCTCATGGTCGAGGCTGGCCAGCAAGGTCTTCCAGACCCGCCGATCACCGGCCATTGCGAGCTCCAGATTTTCGGTCACATCGAGCGCTTCGAACACGGTAGGTTTCTGGAATTTGCGGCCGATGCCCAGGTTGGCGATCTGTGGCTCGTCCAGCGTCAGCAGGTTATGTCGACTACCGAACCAGACCTGGCCGCTGTCCGGCCGGGTTTTGCCGGTAATGATGTCCATCATCGTCGTCTTGCCGGCCCCGTTGGGACCAATGATGCAGCGCAGCTCCCCATCGTCGATGGTCAGGTTGAGCTGATTGATGGCGCGAAAACCATCGAAGCTGACACTGACATCTTCCAGGTAGAGAATGGGCCCGTGCCGAACATCGACCGGCGACTGAGCCGGCACCATGAAACCAAAGACCTGATCCGGCCGGGCAAACTCGCGCAGTCGTTCCAGTCTGTCATTGAGTGTCACATTCATGCACTGGCCTCCTGGCGTCCGCGCCACTTCGATATCAGCCCGGCGATACCCTGCGGCAGCAACATCGTGACGACCACGAACAACCCGCCAAGAATGAACAGCCAGGCATCGGGCATGGCGCCGGTCAGCACGGTTTTCAGATAGTTGACCGCCAGTGCACCAAGTAACGCGCCGTAAAGCGTGGCGCGACCACCCAGTGCGACCCACACCACCACCTCTATCGAAAACAGCGGCGCAAAGGTACTGGGGTTGATGATGCCGACCTGAGGCACATAGAGCGCCCCCGCAACGCCGGCGATCATCGCGGAGACCACGAACAAGGCCAGCTTGACATGATCGACCCGATAACCGATGAAACGTACCCGCGCTTCGGCGTCGCGTGTCGCCATACTCACCCGGCCTAGCCGCGATACCGTGATCGCCCGGCATAACCAGAATGCCAGCAACACCGCCATGCCGGAGGCGGTGAACAGGGCCACGGTCATGCCTTCGCTGCTGAGTGAGAAACCCAGCAGCTCGTAAAAGCGAGTCAGTCCCGTACTGCCCCCCATCCCCATCTCGTTACGATTGAACGCCAGCATCAGGGCGAAGGTCAGCGCCTGGGTGATGATCGAAAAATAGACGCCAGTGACCCGGGAGCGAAACGCGAGCCAGCCGAACACCAATGCCAGCAAGCCCGGCGCCAACAGGATCGCCAGCGCCGCCACCGGGAAGTAGGTCATGATCGACTGCCAACCATGTAGCGGTGAAGTCTGCGCATTGAGATAGAGCCCCATGGCGTAGCCGCCTAGGGCGAAGAACGCGCCGTGGCCGAGGCTCAGAATGCCCAGATAGCCCCAGATCAGATCCACCGCCAGCGCCAGCAGCATGTACGTGAAGTACTTGCCCAGCAGCGCCACCGTGGCGCCACTGACATGAAGGGCGTTCGAGTCCGGCAGCGCGTTGAGTATCAGCACCGCCAGCATGCCGACAATCAGCACCAGGCTGGTCAATAGCGTCGAGCGGGAGAGAAAGGCCTGACGGGAACGATCGCCACGCCCGAGGTTGTCGGTCAGCGTCATGAGATCCGCCCCTTGGGTGCGAAGATGCCCTGCGGGCGCTTCTGAATGAACAGGATTACGCCGACCAGCACGATGATCTTGGCCAGCACCGCACCCACCCAAGGCTGTAGTACCTGGTTGATCACCCCAAGTGACATTCCGGCGACCAGCGTCCCCCAGAGATTGCCCACGCCACCGAACACCACCACCAGGAAGGAGTCGACGATATAGCTCTGGCCCAGGTTCGGCCCGACGTTGGTGAGCTGGGACAGCGCCACGCCGGCCAATCCCGCCACGCCCGCCCCCAGCCCGAAGGTGAGCATGTCGACGCGACTGGCGCGCACGCCCATGGCGCGGGCCATCGCCCGGTTCTGGGTCACCGCCCGCACCTCAAGTCCCAGGCGGGTGTAGCGCATCAGCGCCCACAGTGAAGCGAAGACCACCAGACAGAAGATCAGTACGGCCAGCCGATTGAGCGTGAACGCCAGCGCCTCGTTGATCTGCCACGCCCCTTGAAGCCAGTCCGGCGAGGCCACCCGGCGGTTGAGCGGTGAAAACACGCTGCGGACCAGCTGCTGCAGGACGAGACTGAGGCCGAACGTCGCCAGCAGCGTCTCCAGCGGTCGGCCCTTGAGAAAGCGGATCACGGTGCGCTCGATCACCACGCCGAACGCGCCCGCGACCAGGAAGCCGCCGGGTATCGCCAGGGCCAGCGCCAAGCCTGGCTGCCCGGGCAGCGCCTGCTGGATCATCCAGGTGGTATAGGCACCGATCATGATCAACTCGCCGTGGGCCATGTTGATCACGCCCATCACACCGAAGGTGATCGCCAGACCGATCGCCGCCAGCACCAGAATGGAACCAGCACTCAGTCCGAAGAACAGCGTCTGCGCCCTGTCATACCATGCGCGCTTGCTCTCGATACCACCGAGTACCGACTGCGCCTCGGCGGCCAGTTCCGAATCACCGGCAGCAATCGGTGCCAAAATATTGCGTACGCGAGTATCGAGGTTGCCGCGCAGCGTTTCGAGCGAATCAGCATCGCCCTGCTGTACCTTGTAAATTGCTAACGCAACGCCCAGTGAATCTCGAACGTTCGGGCTCTCTTCATCGGCCAGCGTCTGGCGGACGCTGTCAGCGTTATCGGCCGTGACCTCGCCGATCAGGCGCTTGGCTGCGGATAGCCGTGACGCTTCATCCCCGGCGCTCAGCGAGAGCGAGGCAAGCATCCCCTCGATTCGAGTGCGCAGGTCGTTGTTGATCTTGAAGGCATCCACCGTCCGCCGCGTGCCGGTGCCGGCGTCCGCGAACGTGATGGCATCGATGATCGGCCATTCGCGACCGCTGTCATCGGTGATCAGATAGAAACGGTCACCCCGTCTTTCCTTGCCTAACCGACCATCGAGCAGCGCCTGTAACCAGCGCGTCTTCTGCTCGACATCGCTATCGGCGATCGCCTGGGCGGCATCGCCCTTGGCCTGAAAACTGCTGGTATCAAGCGCTTCCAGCAACGCTCTCGCCTGTGGCTCATCGTTGGCACCCCAGGCGGCTTGACTGATAAAGCTCAGGCTCCATGCCATCAACAGGCACAGCAGCACATTGATCGTGGGCCCGCGCATCAGGTCGCGGCCATGTGACCCTACGGTAGCACTCATGATGTGGTCCTCGAACGCAGTCTGTCGTCAGGTCAAACGACCGACACCGATGCCCTTTCGGACACCGGTATCGGTCAGGTCTGACTCAGTCGGCGCCAGGACCGTCTTCGCACTGCTTGCTTTCGACATTGAACTTGCCGCAACGCAGCGGAGCACGCCAGTCGCTGATCAAGTTCCTGGAGTCCGGCAAATAGTCGGACCAGGCATCGCCAGCAACGGTCGAAGGCGTGCGCCAGACTACGCTGAACTGGCCGTCGTCCTGGATCTCGCCGATCATGACCGGCTTGGTAATGTGGTGATTGGGCATCATGGTGGAAGCGCCGCCCGACAGGTTGGGCACGGTCACGCCGATAATCGAGTCCTTGACCGCATCGACATCGGTGGTTCCCGCCGCCTTGACCGCCTGCACCCACATGTTGAAGCCGATGTAATGCGCCTCCATAGGGTCATTGGTCACTGCCTCGTCATTACCGGTATAGGCGACCCAGTCATCGATGAAGTCGTAGTTGGCATCGCTGTCGACGCTCATGAAGTAATTCCATGCCGCCATGTGCCCCACCAGCGGCGCCGTGTCGATGCCGGTCAGCTCCTGCTCGCCCACCGAGAACGCCACGACAGGGATGTCACCCGCGGAGATGCCTTGGTTCGCGAGTTCGTTGTAGAACGGCACATTGGCATCGCCGTTGATGGTCGATACCACCGCAGTCTTCTTGCCCTGGCTGCCGAAATCCTTGACCTGCGAGACGATCGACTGCCAGTCGCTGAAGCCGAACGGCGTATAGTTGATCATGATGTCGTCATCGGCGACGCCGTTCGCCTTGAGATAGGCCTCGAGAATCTTGTTGGTAGTGCGCGGATAGACGTAGTCGGTGCCCAGCAGCGCCCAACGCTCGACACCCTGACTCACCAGATAGTCGACTGCCGGAATGGCCTGCTGGTTGGGGGCGGCACCGGTATAGAAAATATTCTCGGAAGACTCCTCGCCTTCGTACTGCACTGGATAGAAAAGCAGCCCGTTGAGCTCTTCCACCACCGGCAGCACCGCCTTGCGCGAAGCCGAGGTCCAGTTGCCGAAGATCACGTCGACATGATCGTCGCCGGTCAGCATGTCGCGTGCCTGTTCGGCATAGAGCGACCAGTCCGACGCCGGATCCATGACGACCGGCTCGAGTTTGCGACCAAGCAGACCGCCAGCGGCGTTCTGCTTGTCGATCAGCATCAGCATTTCGTCCTTGAGCGTCGACTCGCTAATGGCCATGGTACCCGACAGCGAGTGCAGGATTCCGACGCGAATCGCACCTTCTTCCTGATCCTGGGCAAGGGCTGTCGTACCGAAACCGGCTAGCCCCAGCGCGATACTGGAACCGGCAATCAACTTGCGAAGGGATTTTATTGTCATCGGGTTCTCCTTTTCGTGATCCCTGGTAATCGTGAATACCTGCACGAGAACGCGCCGGTAGCGATCCTTGAACCCTATGCATTTTTCGTGCCTTGATTTCCGAAACACGCCTTTTTTGTATACAAAAATTCAGAAAACCCGATAAGTTCGATTAACGAGTAAGAAATTGGTGCAGAAAGAGACCAGAGAACTCACGGCGCTTTCCGTTAATTAGTGCGTAAAGCACCAATGCATCGAGGCAATGCACCATTTTCGCTCTAATGATCGGCTGCGCTGCACCCTACGAGACATGATGGTGCATGAGCAGCGTTCATGGCAGCGAACATCCCGCGGCCGACCAGCAAGACCAATGTCGCGGAACCAGCAAGGAAGAGTAAGAGCAAGAAAGAGAGAGTGCGGCACCCGTTGGATGCCGCCTTGGGAATATCGGTAGAGATGAAGTGAGATCGCGGCGAGACAACCACAAGGTGAAGCGGCAAGACTGATGTCAGAACAAAGTCAGAACAGAGCTTGATCCCATGTCATCAGCCCCGCTGGCCCCACTGCGATCTGGCTCTCCAAGGCTTCGCTCTGCGGTAATTGACGCTCCAGGAAATGCTGTCCCACCATTAGTTTGGCGCGATAGAACGCCTCGCCCGATACCCCTTGTTCCGCCAGTCCGCGACGAGCGGCCCGAGCCGCCTTCCACCACATCCAGGTGTAAGCGGTATAGCCCAGCAGTTGAAGGTAATCGTGGGCCGCGGCGCCAGCGGCGGCCGGATCCACTTTCGAGGCCTCGATCAACACTTCACTGGCACGCTCCAGTCGCGCCAGCTCGATATCGGCAGCTACTCGAAACGGTACCAAAGCCGGATCAACCCTAGTATCCGCTGAGCCAGCGCCGTCGAGCTGGCCGTCCAGATCGGCCCGCATCTGTTCGGCAAAGCGGTGCAGGTAAGCCCCCTGGTTGCGCACCAACTTGCGCCCGACCAGATCCATTGCCTGAATGCCGTTGGTGCCCTCGTAGATCATCGCAATACGTGCATCGCGTACGTACTGTTCTGCCCCCCACTCGACGCAGTAGCCGCTGCCGCCATAAATCTGCTGAGCCTCCACCGTGGTGGCGAAGCCGCGATCGGTCAAAAATGCCTTGGCGACCGGTGTCAGCAATGCGACCAGGTCAGCCGCCACTTCGCGCACCTCGCCATCGGGGTGATATTTGGCACGGTCGAGTTCACGCGCGACAAAGGCAGCAAACAGCCGCCCTCCTTCATTCCAGGCTCGTACGTCTAATGCCATGCGGCGGACGTCGGGATGCATCAGAATCGGATCGGCAATCTGGCCAGGTTCGGCCGCACCTCCAGGGGCGCGGCTCTGCCGACGCTCACGCGCGAAGGCCATCGCGCCCTGATAGGCGACGTCGCCCAATCCCAGCCCTTGAATGCCGATCGAGAGACGCTCGTAGTTCATCATGGTGAACATGGTCGCCAGGCCCTGATGCGGCTCGCCGATCAAGATGCCCTGGGCATTTTCGAAGTGCATCACACAGGTCGCGCTGCCCTTGATGCCCATCTTGTGCTCGAGCCCACCGCAAACCACCCCGTTGGCGTTACCCACAGAACCATCCTCATGCACATGGCGTTTGGGCACCAGAAACAGCGAGATGCCCTTGGCACCCGCGGGTGCATCCGGCAGTTTGGCCAGCACCAGATGAACGATGTTGTCGGTCAGATCATGCTCGCCACCGGTGATCCATATCTTGCTGCCGGTGATCGCGTATCGCCCGTTGCCATCGGGCACTGCACGTGTCTTGATCAGACCCAGATCGGTGCCACATTGCGGTTCGGTCAGACACATGGTGCCCAGCCACTCGCCGGCGTAGAGCCGTGGCAAGTAAAGTGATCTGGTCACCTCGTCGGCATGGGCATCGAGCAGTAGCGCAGCGCCGTTGTTGAGTGTCAGATAGAGCGCAAAGCCGGCGTTGCCGGCATAGAGCATTTCGTCGAAAGACTGAGTCAGCAATTTCGGCAAGCCTTGCCCGCCATGGTCAGGATTGCCTCCCAGACCACACCAGCCGCCTTGGGCCAGTTCCTGGAATGCCGACTGGAAGCCGTCCGGCGTACTTACTTCGTGTCCATCGAAATGACACCCTTCGGCATCTCCACTCTGGTTGAGCGGAAACAGCTCCGCTTCGACGAGACGTCCGGCCTCTTCCAGAACGGCATCGGCGAGCTCGGCGTTCAGTTCGGCGGTCGCCGGCATGGTTTGCCACTCCTGCTCGGCGTTGAGCACCTCTTCGCGAATGAAGCGCATGTCCACGAGCGGTGCACGGTAGTCGGCCATTCGAACTCTCCCGATAACTTTCAAACATTCGTTTCAATATAGTGACGAATATAGGGAAAAGAGCATCCGCCTTCATCCTGACCTTGGTCTAGCAAGAGCTTCAAACGAATCATGCGGCAGCCGGTGAAATCGGAAGTAATGGCCGATATACCCGCCTGGAACCGGGAGTTTCCCCGATGACGGTTGGAAGGACCGGCTTGATCCAGGATAATTAGGAAACTTGCGTGTTTCTGCGGATACGTCAGACTAAGTGTTCTCCTCGACAGGCTAATCGCTCGCTGGCATCACGCCCGAACGACGCAAGGGAGCGCAAGGGGATCGTCGTCATTCGCCATGCGAGTGCGACTCTGAATAGAGACTCATCAAAAATGGAGACGGCTAGTGGCTCAAGACGCTAATAATCAGCCGGATGCGCCACAGGAAGGCGTGCCGGCACCAGAGGGTCCTGCCAATCTCATCGATACCGATTATGTGATTGGCCAGGACAATATCCAGACCAACAAATTTGGCTTCAATGTCGATCTACATGGCAAGGTCTTCTCGATCTCGTCATTGCTGATCCTGTTTTTCGTCATCATCACGCTGGCACTGCCGGAGCAGATGGGGCCGATATTCAACGGGGCGAAAAGCTTTCTGACCGACAATCTGAGCTGGCTATTCCTGTTTGCCGCCAACATCTTCGTGGTGGTTGCCGTGGTGCTGATTTTCACCCCGTTGGGGAAGGTGAGACTCGGCGGTCAGCATGCCAAACCGGATTTCAGCTATGCCGGCTGGTTTGCCATGCTGTTCGCAGCAGGCATGGGTATCGGGCTGATGTTCTACGGCGTCTCCGAACCCATCACGCACTTCGGCACGTCCGTTACGGGTGATGCCTGGGCACCGTTGGGCGGCGCAGTGGACGATCCGGCTGCCTCTCAATCGCTGGCCATGGCGGCCACGATCTTCCACTGGGGCCTGCACCCTTGGGGCATCTACGCCGTCGTCGCTCTGTCGCTGGCGCTGTTCTCTTTCAACAAGGGCCTGCCGCTGACCATGCGCTCGATCTTCTACCCGATTCTGGGTGAGCGCATCTGGGGTTGGCCGGGCCATGTCATCGATATCCTGGCGGTCTTCGCGACGCTGTTTGGGCTGGCGACATCATTGGGTCTCGGCGCGTCTCAGGCATCCGCCGGCCTCAACTATCTGTTCGGCATACCCAATAACAACGTCACCATGGTGCTGCTGATCGTCGGTATCACGCTGGTCGCACTCATGTCGGTGATGCTGGGCGTCGACAAGGGCGTTCAGCGTCTATCGCAGATCAACATGGGTCTCGCGTTTCTGCTACTGCTGTTCGTGATCATCGTCGGACCGACCATGCTGATCGCCACCGGGTTCCTGGAAAACATGGGTTCCTACCTCAAGAACCTGCCCGCGCTTTCCAATCCGTTCGGGCGCGAGGACGCTGACTTCGTGCATGGCTGGACAGCTTTCTACTGGGCGTGGTGGATCTCCTGGTCACCGTTCGTCGGCATGTTCATTGCCCGTGTCAGCCGTGGTCGTACGGTACGTGAGTTTCTGATTGCGGTACTGCTGGTGCCGACCATCGTGTCCGTTCTGTGGATGACTGCCTTCGGCGACACCGCCATCAACCAGCTGGTCAACGAAGGCTTCGAGGGTGTGAAGGAAGCCGCGCTGCCGTTGCAGCTGTTCACCATGCTCGGCCAGCTGCCGCTGACCTCCATCACGTCGTTCGTCGGCATCATCTTGGTGATGGTGTTTTTCATCACCTCCTCCGATTCCGGATCGCTGGTCATCGACTCGATCACTGCTGGCGGCAAGGTCGATGCACCGACACCGCAGCGTGTGTTCTGGGCATTGATCGAAGGTGCTATCGCTATCGCCCTGCTGCTGGGCGGCGGTCTGACGGCACTGCAGGCAGCGGTCATCACCACTGGCCTGCCCTTCACGATCGTGCTGCTGGCCGCCTGCTACGCGATTATCCAGGGGCTGCGCTCCGAGCCACGCGGTTGACGCCATAGGCCATCGTCATAAAAAGATGGCAAAAAGAAGCGGGCGGCTCATGGAGCCGCCCGCTTTGCGTTGGAATACCGATAGCACTTCTCGCCGATATATCGAGCTTATCGCCACAGCGCGCTGACCGGCGTCTGCCAATCGTAGTGATAGAGAATCTGTGCCTGCAGCAGCTCGGCGGTAGCGAGCGAATCGACCAGGGCATGGTGGCCGGTGTAGGCCGGAAGATGATAGCGCTGCCGACTCTCGTGAAGGCGAATCGATGCCATCGGCCGCCCCGCCCAACGCCGCAACCGGGCCCACCAGGACTGTCGATGTATTCTCGCTTCCAGCGACATGGTATCGATCATCGGCATCAGTAGCCCGTCGCCCAGACGCTCGCGGATGGCGGCGTCCAGGAAGGTGCGCTCCAGTTGGCGGTAATGAACGACGACCAACCGCCCGGCGAGCATTGGCAGCAGATCGTCGATGATCGCGTTGAAGTCCGGCGCGCCAGCGACTTCCGCGTGAGTGATGTGATGGAAGGCGACCGACTCATCGCTGAGCTGACGCCGAGGTGATAGCACCCAGTAACGGCCGTCTGCGGGCCGAATCCGCTCCAGAGTGAACGGCATGACACCGACGCTGACGATGTCGTGTCGACTGCCATCGAGACCGGTAGTCTCGAAGTCCATTGCCACCAGCGGCGCCTCGCCGATCGGCGTCGCAGGATCCAGCGTACCCCGCGCATAGAAACTGGCTAGCCGAGGTTCGCGTACCCGCTGCGCACGAGATGCCAGATAGTCTGGCCAGTTCGGCTGCGTCTTCTCTTTGGCCTTCCAGCGCCAGGTCATCGGCTGACCCGATGCGATGCACTGCCTTGCGGCGACCCCAGTCTGTCAGGCTCGGTTTTCGAAGAGCCCTGCCGGGTGGGCATGATGTAGCGAAACGAGAGGAATTTCTGGGCGTTGCTGATAGCCTCGAAGGCGTCCTTGAGATTATGACGCTCCCGGCTGCCGATGTTTTCCGGATCGACGCTATTGTCGGGCTCGATGCCCTGCTCGACCGCCTCTGCCTGATGGCGGATTCTCACCATCGACATGAACTCGAACGCATAGCGCAGACGTTCGGTAACCCCATCCGCAAGCAGTTTCGTCTCGGCGATATCGTCGAGGCGGGTGAAAGTATTCTGTGCCTTCGAGCCACATGCCAGCGCATGCACGCGAACCAGATCCGTCAGCGGCGCGGTGCCACGACGCTTGAGATTGATCGACTTACGGTGCTCACCGTCGTGCTCCATGACAAACTTGCGAAAAAACCCCAGCGGCGGCGTGCGGCTTTTCGCATTGCGCGCCAACGCTGCCAGAAAGATCGGGCGCTGTGGCGCCAGTTCGGCGACCAGATCCTGTAGCGATTCGACCATGGGCGCTTCGCCATGGACTGGCGCCAGATCGAAGAAGATGGAGCTGTGCAACAGGCGTTCGCCGTTGGGCTCCTCCATCCACTCGGTGAAATATCGCTTCCAGACGTGCAGCGGCTGCCGCCAGCGCGCGTTGGTCGCCATGACATCGCCCTTGCAGTAAGGGTAACCACAGGCGTCGAGGCCGTCGCAGACGAAACTGGCCAGCGCCTCGAAGTACTCTCCATGCAGGTCCGGATCGTAGTCGTCGTCGAGTACCAGCGCGTTGTCCTGGTCGGCGTTGATGGTCGGCTCTTCCCGCGCCATCGAACCCAGTACCATGAAACAGTACGGCACCGGCGCCGGCCCCAGCTCGCTCTCCGCCAACTCGAGAAGACGCTGCGTAAAGGCGCGACCGATCGTCGCCAACGCTCGACAGACCATTTCGGAGTTGGCGCCATCGGCGACCATGCGCGCGAACCCGGTGCGGACCTCGGGCGCCAGCTTGGCGAGCTGCTCCGGGCTGTTCTGGACGAAGACGTTATTGACCAGAAACAGGCTGCTGTGGGTTTCGTGTCGCACGATATCGGAGAGATGCAGTACGCCGACCGGCTGACGTCGATACAGCACCGGCAGATGGTGGACCTGATTGCGCAGCATGCTCAACATCGCCTCGTAGACCGACTCGTCGGACTGGGTGACGATGAGTCTTCGGGACATGACATCGCCCACTGGCGTCTGCGGTGACTTGCCCTCTGCCAGCACGCGGGTGCAGAAATCGCGATCGGTCAGAATGCCGTTGAGTTTCCAGTGACGACCGTCAGGCCCGGTGAAGGTGTAGGCGGACTGCGTTTCGGTGACATCGATGACCAGCACGCAGGTGGCATTGGCATCGCGCATCTGCTGCGCGGCCTGCTGCAGGGTGGTCGTAGCTTCCACCATCTGCGGCTGCCGGTTGATCAGCTTGCGCACCCTCGTGGTCATCAGCCCGCTATCGTCGCGCTGCTGCTCGACCGTCACCTTGAGTCTTTGCCCGCCGGTCTCCACGAACTCGGCAAAGTCATCGTCTTCCTCGCACACCGTCTCGAAGACATCGCCGGGAATGAAGTAGATCAGCGTGTCCTCGATCGCACTGACCGGATAACGCACCCGCCGATTACTACGCAGCAAGTCCGAATAGCCAAAGATGTCACCTTCACTCAGACGGTTGAAAAGCCTGCCGCTGCGCTGGTACATCTCCACCGCACCGCTGCGGATATACCAGAGAGAATCGATCGGCTGGTCCTTGACCAGCAGCTCGGTACCCGCCTGAAAGTAGCGAATTTCGACTTCGCCGGCGATGCGATCGAGCAGCTCGTCGGGGAGATTGTCGAACGGCGCGAACTGCGCCATATGACCTCGGATATCCAGCTGTTCAACGTTCATGCGCCTCTCCCCTGTCACGAGTTCTCATTGTCGAAGGGCACAGGCATGGCGTCAACGCCGGCTCTCTGGCGATCCCTTTCCCGCTATCCATCTGATCCCTCGGGAGAAACGTCAGAGCCTCCATCGAAATGAAGGGCGTGAAGCGAACGACAGCAGACACCTGTCAGCGATCCCCCGCGATAACGCTGTCAGCCGTTCACAGGCGACTTCGAAAATGTCCTGGGTCGAAACGTCGGTCACGCCGCCGATGTGCGGGGTCGCGATCACGTTTTGGGCAAAGACAGGGGCTTGCGGATCGCAGTCCCGGCCGCAGGGCAGCGACCTCGTCGTCAGGCGCTGTCGGCCTGAGATAGTGGCGTGGGGTGCTTGCCTTCGACCCAGCCGAGGCTGCCACTGTCGGTTGGCTGGAACCACTCGAGACGCGATGCCAGCTCGACCACGCTACCCACGACGATCAAGGTCGGCGGGCGGGGCTGATGCTCAGCCAGACTATCGGGCAGGCGGGACAGCGTACCGAGATGCACGCGTTGATTGGCGGTCGTTCCCTGCTCGATCAGCGCCAGCGGCGTAGCGCCATCCAGCCCGTACGCCATCAGTCGCTCGCGAATGAGATCCAGCGCCCCCAGGCCCATGTAGAACACCAGTGTCTGATCACCGCGCGCCAGCGCGGACCAATCGAGATCACAACTCCCGTTCTTGAGATGGCCAGTGACGAAGCGCACCGATTGAGCATGATCTCGATGGGTCAGCGGTATGCCGGCGTAGGCGGCACAGCCCGATGCAGCGGTAATGCCCGGCACCACGTCAAAATCGACGCCCGCAGCGACCAGTGCCTCGAGCTCCTCACCACCACGCCCGAAGATGAACGGGTCGCCGCCTTTGAGACGGACTACCTGATTGCCCGCCCTGGCCCAATCGACCAGCGCCTGGTTGATACCCTCCTGCGGCACGCTGTGCCGAGAGCGCGCCTTGCCGACGTAAAAGCGCCTTGCGGCGGGGTTGGCCAGTGCCAGAATTTCCTGACTGACGAGCCGATCGTGGATCACCACATCCGCGCGCTGCAGCCGCTTGAGCGCCTTCAGCGTCAGCAGTTCCGGGTCGCCCGGACCGGCACCAACCAGCGAGACATGGCCACGTTGCCAATGACCATCGGCAGAAGCGGAGGCGGGTTGCGCGGTATCGTTCACGGTCACCCGCGGCGGCAGACGGACGCTGCACAGCGTCGGATGCGCTGGCGCGTAAACTGCGACACCAGCCTCTACCGCAACGCTGGCAACTTCCCGATCACGTTCCCCATCCCCGCTGGCAACCAGCCATAGCTGCCCCGCCCCAACCACCGGTTCATCGTCACGCACCGCCCACTCTTGCGCCCGACACAGAGACGCCAGGGCCGGCATCAGCGAGACCGCATGCACGGTCACGACTGGCATCAGCCCGGAGATACGCTGCGCCAGCGCCAGCGCCTCGCTGCCGCCACCGATCAGATGAACGTCGAGGCGGGACGGATCGTATTGGAGGATGAGCGATTCGGTCACGAGTCGGGCCGCTGGTTGGGGGAAATCAGATGTCGTGTCTTGCGCCGCCACCACGTTCTCGGCTCAAACATGGTCGCTAGCGTAACGTCGATACCCGGAGTCTAAAGCCCGCCACTCGGACAGCGAAGTAACGCTTGTTTGTAGAGTTATAACCAAACGATCCTTCATAACACTCGGCTATGAAGGATCGGGCATTTTCAGATACTCACTCGGCGTTGAAGCGGGTGATTCCACCCATGTACGGCGCCAGCGCTGTCGGTACGTCCACGCTGCCATCGGCGTTCTGGTAGTTTTCCAGCACGGCCAGCAGACAACGCCCCACTGCCAGTCCGGATCCGTTCAAGGTATGTACCAATTGCGGCTTTTTCTGCTCGGGACGACGGAAACGAGCCTGCATCCGCCGCGCCTGGAAATCCTCGCAGTTGGAGACCGAAGAGATCTCGCGATAGGTCTGCTGGCTCGGCAGCCATACTTCAAGGTCGTAGGTCTTGGTCGCGCTGGCTCCCATATCGCCGGTGCACAGTGTCACCACGCGGTAAGGCAGGTCCAGTGCTTGCAGAATCGCCTCGGCGTGACCGCGCATCGCTTCCAACACCTCGTAGCTGGTGTCCGGGTCGACCACCTGGACCATCTCGACCTTGTCGAACTGATGCTGACGAATCATGCCACGCGTATCGCGCCCATAGGCGCCTGCCTCGCTGCGAAAGCACGGCGTATGCGCGGTCAACTTCAGCGGCAGCGCGGCGTGATCGAGGATCTCGTCGCGCACGAAGTTGGTCAACGGCACTTCGGCAGTGGGGATCAGGTAGTAGTCGCTGTCGGCGAGCTTGAACAGATCCTCGCCGAACTTGGGTAGCTGTCCGGTACCGGTCAGCGTCTCGGCGTTGACCATGTAAGGCACGTAGCACTCTTCGTAGCCGTGCTCCTGGGTCTGCTTGTCGAGCATGAACTGGGCCAACGCCCGATGCAGTCGGGCGATCGGCCCACGCATGACGGCAAAACGCGAACCGGTCAGCTTGGTCGCCATCTCGAAATCGAGATAACCGAAGCTGGCGCCCAGATCGACATGATCGCGGACGTCGAAGTCGAATTCGCGTGGCGCGCCCCAGCGATGCAGCTCGACGTTGTCACCCTCGTCCGCCCCTCGTGGCACATCTTCATGCGGCAGATTGGGTAGCCCCGCGACCAGATCGTCCCAGGCCAGCTGCACCTCGCCCAGCTCACGCTTGGCGTTGTCGAGATCGTCGCCGAGCTGGCCCACCTCGGCCAGCAGCGGCTGGATGTCCTCGCCGGCGGCTTTGGCCTTGCCAATCGACTTGGAGCGCACGTTACGCTCGTTCTGCAGCTGCTCGGTCCGCGTCTGCAGCTCACGACGGCGAGACTCGAGCGACTCGAGCTGCGCAGTGTCGAGAGTGAAGCCCCGCAGGGCCAGGCGTTCAGCGACGAACTGCGGATCGCTACGCAACAGCTTCGGATCGAGCATGACTGGGTTCCGTTGTTTGAAATAGACAGTTTGAAATGGAAAACCGTGACGACAGGAGGCGGACCGTCGACAGCAGGGAAATGTTCTGATGACCCTTCTTTGCAAGGAGAATATTGTAGGGAAAACCCCACCCCGGCACCATGGCGCCACCCGGGATTCGTGTCACATCCCCGTCCGGCACGCTAAACTATTGCCCCAGAGCACCGACAGCGCCATGAACCGGCTCCTCAACTTCCGAGGCGCCAAGACCCGGCTCTCCAGCGCCCTCGACGCCGTGAACCGACAAACTGCCGGATGGAAATCCACCCGGAGACGGCCGCCTGACCGGCCCGACGTGATGGCTTGATGCATGACGATGATTACACGCCTTGACCCGGCCAGCGCCGAACCAACACTTCCCGAGCGCTATCGCCGATTCCTCGCCGATATCGCCNNCGGCGATATCGGCGATGACGCCGCCAACCGCACCGTACTGGCCACCGACAATTCGATCTACCAGCGTCAGCCGGCGGCAGTTCTCTATCCACGCGACGCCCAGGATCTCGAGCTGATCGCCCGGCTGATCGGCCGCGAGACGTATCGCGATGTTGTGCTCGCCCCGCGTGGCGGCGGCACCGGCACCAACGGTCAGTCGCTGACCGACGGGCTGGTGGTGGATGTTTCACGCCACATGAACCGGATCCTCGAGATCGACGTCGACAATCAGCGCGTGCGAGTTCAAGCGGGGGTGGTCAAGGATCAGTTGAACGCCGCGCTCAAGCCCCACGGGCTGTTCTTCGCCCCGGAACTCTCGACCTCCAATCGCGCCACAATCGGCGGCATGATCTCCACCGATGCCAGCGGTCAGGGCAGCTGCGAGTACGGCAAGACGCGCAACCACGTCCTCGGACTCGATATCGTGCTGCCGGGCGGCGAACGTTTCGAGAGCTGGCCGCTGGACGACGCGACCCTGTCAGAGGCCTGTAGTGGCGACGATCGTCGTGGCGAAATCTATCGCGCGGTCAGCGAGATCGCGTCCACGGAGCGCGAACGCATCGTGGAGACCTTCCCTCCGCTCAACCGTTGTCTGACCGGCTACGATCTGGCGCATTTGACGGACGACGATGGCCGTTTCGATCTCAACAGCGTGCTGTGTGGCTCGGAAGGCTCGTTGGCGCTGCTCAACGAGGCGACGCTCAACGTGCTGCCGCTGCCCAAGCATTCGACGCTGGTCAACGTGCGCTACGCCGGTTTCATGGACGCTTTGCGCGATGCCAAGGCGCTGATATCCGAGGGCAATCCGACCTCGATCGAGACGATCGACGATCGCGTGTTGCAGCTGGCCATGGAGGATTTCGTCTGGGATAGCGTGGCTGAATTTTTCCCTGCCGTCGTTGATGACAATGGTGATCGAGGCGCTCCGATTCGCGGCATCAATCTGGTCGAGTTCAACGACGACGACCCGGCACGACTGGCCGGGCGCGTGCAGGCCTTCACCGATCATCTGGGCGCGGACGCCAGCGTCGAACGGCTCGGCTATACCTTGGCCGAGGGCCGCCCGCAGATCGGCCGGGTCTACGCGATGCGCAAGCGCGCGGTGGGCCTGCTCGGCAATGCCAGGGTCGATGCCAAGGGCGAAAAACGCCCGATCCCGTTCGTCGAGGACACCGCGGTGCCGCCGGAATGCCTGGCCGACTATATCGCCGAGTTCCGCCAGTTGCTCGACAAGCGCGGCCTTGAGTACGGCATGTTCGGCCACGTCGATGCCGGCGTGCTTCACGTGCGCCCCGCCATCGACATGAAGGACCCGGCTCAGGCGCGGCTGATTCGCGAGATATCCGATCAGGTTGCGGCACTCACCCAGCGCTACGGCGGGTTGCTGTGGGGCGAACACGGCAAGGGCGTGCGTTCGGAATACTCGCCGCGTTTCTTCGGCGAGCTCTACCCGGCCCTGCAGCGGGTGAAAGCCGCATTCGATCCCTACAACCAGTTCAACCCGGGCAAGATCGCGACGCCTCTTTCCATCCCGCCGCTTTTTAGCCCTCCCGAGGCCGAGGGTCTTTCCATCCCGCCCGAAGCCGCGGGCAGCGCAAATGAGACCGCCACGCAATCCGCAGCGTCGAGAGCCTGGTCAGCCGAGATCGGTATCGTCGACGGCCACGATCCCGGGCTGCTGGCGATCGATGGGGTGACGACGCGGGGCGAGCTGGATCGTCAGATCGACGAACGGGTGTGGCAGGAGAATGCCAGCGCGGTCTACTGCAACGGCAACGGCGCCTGCTACAACTACGATCCCGATGACGCCATGTGCCCGTCGTGGAAGGCGACTCGCGAGCGCGTCCATTCTCCCAAGGGACGTGCCAGTCTGATGCGGGAGTGGCTTCGCCGCCAGGGCAATGCTGGGGTCGACGTCCTCGAGGTCGCTCAGGCGCAGCGCCGGGGCGGCTTCGGCACCTGGCTCGCCGCCCAGCCGGGCAAACTCCAGCGCTCGATGGCCCGACGCCGGGGAGAGGACGATTTCTCGCATCAGGTCTACGACGCCATGGCCGGTTGCCTGGCCTGCAAGTCCTGCGCCGGCCAGTGTCCGATCAAGGTCGACGTGCCGGACTTTCGCTCGCGCTTTCTGGAGAGCTACCACAGTCGCTACGCGCGGCCGCTGCGCGACTACCTGATCGGTGGGCTGGAGTTCGTCGTTCCGCATCTGCAACCGGTGGCGCCGCTCTACAATGCGCTGCTCGACAATCGTCTGGTCGACCGCTTCATGGCGAAAGGCATCGGCATCGTCGATGGCCCGAAGCTCTCCCGCGCCAGCCTCAAGAAGATGCTCGATGCCAGGGGTATCGCCGAGGCCACGCCGCTGACGCTGGGCGGGCTGACCGAATCGCAGAAAGAGCGCAGCGTGGTGCTGGTCCAGGACGCCTTCACCAGCCACTTCGAGTCGCGGCTGGTGATGGACGTGGTCGAACTGCTGTCACGGCTCGATATCCGGGTGTTCGTCGCCCCGTTCCAGCCCAACGGCAAACCGCTACAGGTGCAGGGATTCCTCGGTCGCTTCGCGAGCACGGCCGAAAAGCAGGCCGCCGGACTCAGGGCGCTCGCCCGTTTCGGCGTGCCGCTGGTGGGCATCGATCCCGCGATGACGCTCACCTATCGACAGGAGTACATCAAGACATTGGGGCCGCAAGCGGTACCGGAAGTCCTGCTGCTGCAGGAGTGGCTGCTGTCGCTGGGGCCGTCGATCCTGCCGCCGGATTTCAGCGCCGACGCTCTCGAATCCGTCGATCCCGGGTATCGGCTGATGAGCCACTGCACCGAGAAAACCAACGCACCGGGCAGCCCCAAGGCGTGGCAGCAACTGTTCGCGCGTTTCGGGCTCACACTGGATCTCGTTGCCACCGGCTGCTGCGGCATGTCAGGCACTTACGGTCATGAAGCCCGCCATCGCGAGACGTCGGAAAAGATCTACGATCTCTCATGGCGCGCACCGGTGGAGGACGATGCCCATTCAGGTCGACTGCTGGCCACCGGCTACTCCTGTCGCAGTCAGGTCAAGCGACTCTCCGATCAGATACTGCCGCATCCGCTGCAGGCGCTGCTGAAGCACGTCAGGATCGCCAGCGCCATGTCTTGACGTTGAGACGAGGCGGTAAGCCATCGGCGGCCGTCAGCAACCGTCGATCTCGTGCCATACTTCGTCGACCCAGGCCTGTCGCTTTACGTTCTGGCCCGTGGCTTTACGTTCTGGCCCGTGGCTTTACGTTCTGGCCCGTGGCTTTACGTTCTGGCCTGTCGCTTCACTGAATAGGAGCACGCTTCATGTCGAGCAACTGGGTTCTGGTCAATTTCATCGCCATCTGGACAGTAGCTGCCGTCACCCCGGGACCTAACTTCTTTCTGACGCTGCAGACGGGGATCGTACACGGGCGCCGTGCAGCGATGATCGCCGTCACCGGGCTCGCCACGGGTACATTCGCCTGGGGGCTGTTCGGCTATTTCGGCATTGCCCTGCTGTTTGCGCTGGCGCCGTGGCTCTACCTCACGCTCAAACTGGTCGGTGGTGCCTATCTGCTGTTTCTCGGCGGACGACTGATTCTGCACAGCTTCCGCGGCGCGGGCGATGAGGCGATCCACACGCATCCCGGGCTATCCGGTGGTCAGGTCTATCGCCGAGGCGTGCTCACCGGCGCCTCGAACCCGAAGACGGCGCTGTTCGTGAGCAGTCTGTTCGCCTCGACGCTGCCGGCCCATGCACCGGCATGGATGGGCATCATCTGTATCGCCGCGATGCTGGCGGTCTCCGTGTGCTGGTACAGCTTGATCGCACTCGCCTCTACCACGCCGCGGCTGCGCGCCCTGTATCGGCGCACGCGGCACTGGATCGAACGCTGCGCTGGTGTCGTGTTCATCGGCTACGGCGGCCGACTGATCACGCTGCGCTGAAGTTGCGACACGTGAGCGCGGTACATCTGAAGCGGTACCCCGAAACCGCATGACTCAACGGCCGTCGATCACCCGAGCAACCGTACTCTTCTTCATCTATGCTCGGCGGCAATCCTTTCATCCGGAGCTCGTCTCGCCATGTCCGAAGCCCAACACGTCGTCTGCCCCCACTGCCACGCCGTCAATCGGGTCGCCAACGCGCGCCTGACGGACAGTCCCAACTGCGGGCAGTGCCATAACCCACTGTTCGCCGGCGAACCGTTGGCGCTGGATTCCGCCAACTTCGATCGCCACCTGACGCGCAGCGATCTTCCGCTGCTGGTCGATTTCTGGGCCGACTGGTGTGGGCCGTGCAAAGCGATGGCACCGGGATTCGCCAAGGCTGCCGGTGAGCTCGAGCCGCAGATCCGCCTGGCCAAGCTGGATACCGAAGCCGACACCGATGTTGCGTCACGCTATGGCATCCGCAGTATTCCCACGCTGATTCTGTTTCGCGGCGGTCGCGAGATCGCCCGGCAAGCCGGCGCCATGGGTCAGGCGGATATCGTCAGCTGGGTCCGGCGACAAACTGCCACACCCTGAAAGTCCCGTCTCCGGTGTCGTTCGGCATTGCATCCATCGCATGCCCCGGCTAGTCTGCGCGCCTTTTGCCCCGGCCCGGAGAGACTGCCATGGAAAATGCCGCCCTAGCGCTGACCGGCATCGGCCTGCTGGCGCTGATCTGTCAGTGGGTCGCCTGGCAACTGCGTGTCCCGGCTATTTTACCGCTGCTGATAGCCGGCATCGTCGTGGGTCCGATGACCGGCGTGCTCGAACCCGACGCGGTGCTCGGCGAGCTGCTGTTTCCGTTAGTGTCGCTGGCGGTGGCGGTGATCCTGTTCGAGGGGGCGCTGACGCTCGACTTTCGTGAGCTGCGCGGCCATGGCCGGACCGTCAGCCGGCTGGTGACCTGGGGCGCGCTGATCACCGCGCTGATCGCGATCGCCGCCGCTCATCTCATCTTGGGATTGTCGTGGGAAATGGCCAGCGTGCTGGGCGCCCTGCTGGTGGTTACCGGGCCGACCGTGGTACTGCCGATGCTGCAGACGCTTCGTGCCCGCGAACACGTCAGCCAGATTCTGCGCTGGGAAGGCATTCTGATCGATCCGATCGGCGCCATCGGTGCCGTGCTGGTCTATGAATTCGTCTCGCTGGGACTCTCCAACGGCGCCGCCGCCCACACCCTGATCAGTTTTGCCCAGACGGCGGTGATCGGCTTCGGGCTAGGTACCGCAGGCGGCTACCTGTGGGGCAGCGTGCTGCGTCATTACTGGCTGCCGCAGCGTCTCCACAGCTTCGGCACCCTGATGATCATGCTGACGCTGTTCACCCTCTCCAATCAGCTGTTCCATGAATCCGGTCTGCTGACAGTGACCGTCATGGGCGTATGGATGGCCAACATGCGTGGCGTGCCGACGCAACCGATCCTGGAATTCAAGGAGACGCTGTCGATCCTGCTGATCTCGGGACTGTTCATTCTGCTGGCGGCACGCCTGAGTCTCGAGCAGCTGGGACTGCTGTCGTGGGAAGCCTGGGTGTTTCTGGCCATTCTGGTGTGGGTGGCGCGTCCGCTGGCTGTGTGGCTGTGCACCTGGGGTAGCTCGCTCAACTGGCGGGAAAAGGCCTTGCTGGCGTGGCTTTCCCCGCGCGGTATCGTCGCGGCGGCGGTGGCATCGCTGTTCGCGATACGACTCGAAGCCCTGGAAGTGCCCGGGGCCGAGCTGCTGGTACCGATCACGTTTCTGGTGATCATCAGCACCGTCGTCGTCCAGAGCCTGTTTTCGCGGCCCCTGGCCCGGCTCTTGAAGGTCAATGCGCCGAGGGCGTCGGGCTTTCTGGTCATCGGCGCCAACCCGGTCGCCAGAGCCCTGGGCAGCGCCCTGCAGGAAGCCGGCTTCGCGGTGCGCCTGTGCGATCACAACTGGGATGCGATTCAGGAAGCGCGAATGGCCAATCTGCCCATCTACTACGGCAATCCGTTGTCGGAGCACGCCTCCCAGCATCTGGGCCTGGCCGGTCTCGGCCACCTGCTGCCGCTGTCGCCCTATCGCGAGCTCAACAACCTCGCCGCGCTGCACTTCGAGCATATCCTGGGTCATGGCAAGGTGTTTCGCCTGGCCGTCGAATCATCGCGCAGCGCGCGGCGCCACCATCAACAGGCACTGGCCCACCTGCCACTGCTGTTCGACGGCAATACCACCTTCACCCGGCTATCCAGCCTGATCTCTCAGGGCGCCGTCGTTCGTCACGCCAAGATCAGCGATAGCTTCGACATCGACGACTATCGGCGCATCCATCGCGATCGGCTGTTGACGCTGTTCACGCTCTCGACCAGCGGTCGCATCCGTATCGCCACCGCCGACAAGCCGCTGACGCCCAAAGCCGGCGACACCCTGATCAGCCTGATCTTTCCGGACTCGCCAGAATTCTGATGCCCAGATATCAGGCAATCAGGTTTCTATCGATAGGATGGCGAACGCCGCGCCCGAATTACATTCGGTTCGCGGCGTTTGATTGTTACCCGTCAGCGAGTGCTCAGGTTGCGCTAAAAGAACATCCGGCGTAGCGCGCTACCGGGCTCTTCCTCGCGCATGAATGCCTCCCCCACCAGGAAGGCATTGACATCGAATTCCCGCATGCGCTCGACATCGTCCCGGGTATTGATACCGGATTCGGTGACGACCGTCACGCCCTGCGGAATGCGCTTGAGGAGCTCGAAGGTGGTATCGAGCGAGGTTTCGAACGTCCGCAGATCACGATTGTTGATGCCGATCAGCGGAAGATCCAGCATCAACGCTCGCTCGAGCTCGAAGATGTCGTGTACCTCGACCAGCACGTCCAACCCGAGCGCTGTCGCCTGCTGGTGAAGATCCTTTAGCTGTGCGTCGCTCAACGCCGCCACGATCAACAGAATGCAGTCGGCGCCGATTCCCCTCGCTTCGGCGATCTGATAGCCATCGATGATGAAATCCTTGCGGATCACCGGCAGCTCGCAAGCGTTCCGAACGGCGATCAAATCGTCTTCGTGCCCCTGAAAGTAATCGGCATCGGTCAACACCGACAGGCAGCTGGCGCCCGCCGACGCGTAATCGACGGCGATCTCCGTCGGCCGAAAATCTTCACGAATGACTCCCTTGGAGGGGGACGCTTTCTTGATCTCGGCAATCACCGCCGGATCGCCACCCTCGATACATGCTTTGAGAGCAGCCACGAAGCCACGCGGTGCGCTCTGAGATTGAGCCCGATCGAGCCAGCCCTGCTCGCTGATATTCAAACGACGCTCGGCGATCTCCTCACGCTTGCGCGTCAGAATCTTGGCCAGAATGGTCGGAAGTTCACTATCGGCGGCATCGGTCATCGTGGGTTTCCTGTTGAGCTTGTTCGGCCGGCTACGGTTCATATGGCTTTAGTCGTTCGACTTCGTTCAGACAAAGCCTAGTCAGCAAAGACGCGAGTAAAATCGGAGAGCTCCTTGAGCTTCTCCAGCGGGAGCTTGGAAGCCTGTGCATCCTGAGCCATCAGCACGCCTTCCTTAAGTGAATCCGACACGCCGGAGGCATATAGCGCCGCACCGGCGTTGAGCGCAACGATATCCCCGGCCGTGCCCTTGCCGACCAGAGCCTCCTTGACCAGCTTGAGGCTGTCTTCGGCGGTCACGACCTTGAGAGCTTCGAGCGATTGCCGTTCGATACCCAGTTCCTCCGGCGTGATGGTGTACTCGCGGATTTCGCCATCGCGGAGCTCGGCAACCCGCGTCGGCGATGCCACGGAAATTTCGTCGAGCCCATCCTCGGCATGGACTACCAGGACGTGTTCGCTGCCCAGCTTGCGCAGTGATTCCGCCACCAGCGGGACGAGATGCGGTGCGTAGACGCCCAACAGCTGATTGGGCGCGCCGGCCGGGTTGGTCAGCGGCCCGAGAATGTTGAACACCGTGCGCACGCCCATCTCGCGACGCGGGCCAATGGCATGACGCATCGCCTGGTGATGCCGTGGCGCGAACATGAAGCCGACGCCGACCTGCTCGATGCAGCGCGCGATCGTCGCCGCATCCAGGTCGAGATAGATTCCGGCCACGTCGAACAGATCGGCGCTACCGGCAGAAGAGGAGACACCGCGATTGCCATGTTTGGCGACGTGACCACCGGCCGCCGCGACGACGAAACTCGATGCCGTGGAAACATTGAACAAATTGGCGCCATCACCGCCGGTGCCGACGATATCGACGATGTTGTCGCAACGGATGGAGACCGGCTGCATGAGTTCACGCATCACCTGTGCGGCGGCCGTGATCTCGTCGGCGGTCTCTCCTTTCATCGCCAGTCCGATCAAGAAGCCGCCGATCTGAGACTCGGTAGCCTCGCCGGTCATGATGGCCTGCATCACGGCATGAGTATCTTCGTAACTGAGGTTTTGACCGCGCATGACTGCGCTAATCGCGTCCCGCATTTGCATGAGTAGTTCCTCGCCTATCCCGGCCAGCTGTTTCAGATCAGGCACGCCGTTTCAAGAAATTGGCCAGCAGTTCGTGCCCCTGGCGAGACAGAATCGACTCAGGATGAAATTGCACCCCTTCGATGTCGAGCGTCTTGTGCTTCAAACCCATGATCAGCCCCGGGGTCGGATCATCGTCGTCGACCCACGCCGTGACTTCAAGACAAGCCGGTAGTGTCTCTTCGTCTACGACCAGCGAGTGGTAGCGCGTCACTTCCAACGGATCCTCGAGTCCCTCGAAGACACCCTGCCCTCGATGACGGATCCGAGACGTCTTGCCATGCATGACCTGCGGCGCACGAATCACGTCGCCACCATATACCTGACCGATGGCCTGATGGCCCAGGCAAACACCCAATATCGGCAGCTTTCCGGCAAAGTGCCGAATCGCCTCCATGGAAATACCCGCTTCATTGGGCGTGCACGGCCCCGGCGAAACCACCAGATGAGTGGGCGCATGGCGCTCGAGGTCAGCAAGATCCACTTCATCGTTGCGCACCGTAATCACCTCTGCGCCCAACTCACCCAGATACTGGACGATGTTGAAGGTAAAGCTGTCGTAGTTATCGATCATGAGGACAGACATAGATTCAAGCTCCTGATATCACTAGCAGATCGAGCATTGGCTGCAATTCGTTACCCAAGACATTATCCAAGTCGACCATGTCACCTATGCCAACCCCACGGAGCGCAACAGACAAACGAAAAATGCCGCCCCGAGGGACGGCATTCTTTTCGGACGTCAGTCTACAGACGTCGGCATGCCGCCCTTGGGTCAAAGGCGCCACCACCACTGGTTCAGTCTGTGCGTTGGGCTCATGTTCATGTCCGACATATTGCCGCTTGGCGACTTGACCTGTCAATTGGTCACACGGGGTTGTCGGCGCAGGCTTTTCCTGACGCTCCCTGCTCTGTACCTCACTGTCTACACCTCATACTCAATCTCACACCGGCTGGTCCTCGACGAGGTACCCCTCAAGATGCATCAGTAGTTCGTCGATATCGGGAAAAATAGGCTCGACCGCGGCCTGCCCAGCCCTCAGAGGACCCAGTCGTACGCACAGGAATTGCCAGAAAACCAAGCCGTAGTTACCGAGGTATTGACCGGTTCGAGACTGCTGGGGAACGCCTTCGCCACCCGCGAGTCGTCGTGCCAGGTAAGGAATGATCCGATCATGGAGCTGCTCGAATGCCGCCATGTCGCTTGCCGCCTCTGCCGTCAGCCCTGGCAAGGCGGGCATCAACGCCTCCCAGCGCTGCGGGGACGAAAACTTCGGTCTGATTGCTACATCAAAAATGAACTCTTGCATCTCTACTCCCCGCAACACTTTTGGCTGCTCGACACGAATCGCTGTCGCGTTCGCGGCATGCAACATTGTGAGAGACGTGCAACGGAGCAAAAAGACGAAGAACCGAGAATAATTAGGCTAATTCAGATTGGAAACTAGAGCCGGGAACCTGGGCGAGAGAACTTTGCCAGCCTTCGCCAAATGCGGGTGTCCCCGTGAGCCCATCTCTCTGAATCATCTTGAAACTCAATTGGAGAATACGAAAAAGCCGCTCGACGCGTTAGCGCCAAGCGGCTCATTCGAAAGCATTCTTGGTGGAGCCTAGCGGGATCGAACCGCTGACCTCAACACTGCCAGTGTTGCGCTCTCCCAGCTGAGCTAAGGCCCCTGATAACTACTGCTGTCCCGCAGGACGCGACGCACTATAGAAGGCCTCAAACTCGAGGTCAACCCCCTAGGTAATCCCTAATACCGGCATCTCCCCACTCTGGAGCACAAGCACCCCGCATCCGTTTGCCGAGCGCAAATCCCAAAGCCGATTATGGAGCATATGGTCCGAGAATCTGTCACACTCATTAACATCAGAGCAAAATCGGACATCTCAGAATACCGATGCAGCGGTCCCCACTGCCACGAAGGCTCCATCTAGGCGGATGTTGACGCAAAGGCTTTGGACGCTAGCGCTTAACCAGCCCATGCAGGAACGGCGTGTTCAACGAGCCAATGGTGGGCGCTAAACTCAGTCGCCTATATAAGCAGTTTCGAGGGCAACGGCAGAATTCAGGAGTCACCTTGATCAGGGTATTGGTAGCCGACGACCATCATCTGGTGCGTACGAGTATTGCTCGCGTATTGGCCAGCGAGCCTGACATCGAGATCGTTGCCGAAGCCGACAGCGGAGAGAGCGCGTTGCAAGGCTGTCGGGACCACGAGCCGGATATTGCGATGATCGATATTCGCATGCCGGGAATCGGTGGTCTGGAAACGATTTTGAAGCTGCTCAAGACGCAACCCGCCATTCGAATCGTCGTACTTACCGGTCAGGTCGAGGAAAGCACTGCACAGCGACTGATCGATTCCGGCGTCACCGGTTTCATCAGCAAGGGCACCGAACTGGACCTGATGATAGACGCCGTACGCCGCATTGCCAGCGGAGAGCGTTTCATCAGTCCCGATATCGCACAGCGAGTGGTGCTAGCACGTGGCGCAGGACATCAGAGCCCATTCGATCAGCTTTCGCACCGCGAATTGCAGATCGCGACCATGATCATCCACTGTCAGAAAGTGAATCGTATCTCGGAGCAGCTCTGTCTCAGCCCCAAGACGGTCAACACCTACCGCTACCGTATCTTCGACAAGCTTCAGGTGCAGTCGGACGTGGAACTGACGCATCTCGGCCTCCGCTACGGGATGCTGGAAGGCTTCGAGTCGACATCGTGATCGCCTTTGAAACATGAACCCAGGTTACCGTTCGATCGCGGCAAACCTCGGCGTGTACTGCCAGGATTTTGATATACTTCGAGAATGAACGAATCCCCGATCGACACCCCGCCACGCTTTGATGCCAAGCACTTCCTGAAGTCGGTTTCGGAATCGCCGGGCGTTTACCGCATGCTCGACGAGCATGCCAACATTCTCTACGTCGGCAAGGCCAAACGCCTGAAGCCGCGGCTGGCCAGCTATTTCCGTGGCGCCCTGAATGCCAAGACCCAGGCACTGGTCGCGCGAATCGAAGACATTCAGGTCACGATCACCCGCAGCGAAACCGAGGCTTTGCTTCTCGAGCAGACCTTGATCAAGGACCTACGGCCGCCTTACAACATATTGTTGCGCGACGATAAGTCGTATCCCTATGTCTTCGTCAGCGACCGGCACCCCTACCCCGCGCTAGAGTTCAAGCGCGTTCGGCAGAAGCGGCGTGATGGACGCTATCTCGGTCCCTACCCGAGTTCCACAGCGGTTCGCGAGAGCCTTTCGCTGATGCAGAAGATCTTTCACATTCGCAACTGCGAAGACAGCGTCTTTGCGCATCGCCACCGCCCGTGCCTGCAGTATCAGATCAAACGCTGCAGCGCTCCCTGCGTCGATTACATCAGCGAGGCCGATTACCGTCAGGACGTCGAGCACGCCATGATGTGCCTCGAAGGGCGTAGCGAGCAGGTTACGCAGCAACTGACCGCCAGCATGGAGCGCGCCAGCGACTCGCTCGACTTCGAGGAAGCTGCGCGCCTGCGGGATCAGATTCAGCAGTTACGCCGGCTTCAGGAGAAACAGTACGTTGACAACGCCGATGGCGATGCAGACATATTCGCTCTCGCCGAGCAACCGGGCGGACTGTGTATTAGCGTGCTTGCCATTCGCCAGGGGCGCATGCTCGGCGCAAGACACCATCAGCCCGACAACGGCCTGGATCTCGCCGCAAATGAATTACTCAGCGAATTCGTCAGCCAGTACTATCTGGGGCAGTCCAAGGAGATTCCGCTCGAGATCATCGCCTCGCATCCATTGACGGATAGCGAACTGCTGCAGGCCGCGTTGAGCGAGCATGCTGGCCGCCGAATTCGCGTCGCCTCACAGGTACGCGGCCACCGCGCGCAGTGGCGGAAACTGGCCATTACCAACGCCGAGCAGCATCTGGCGACCCAACTCGCCAATCGCAGTCAATTGGGCAAGCGTTTCGAATCACTGCGCGACGCGCTGGACATGCCGGCGCCCCCGGCTCGCCTCGAGTGTTTCGACATCAGTCATAGCCATGGCGAGGCGACGGTTGCCTCCTGCGTGGTGTTCGATCAGAACGGGCCCGCCAAATCCGACTATCGGCGCTTCAATATCGAAGGCGTGGCCGCTGGTGACGACTACGCGGCAATGCGTCAGGCGCTGACACGTCGCTTCAAGCGCCTGCAGAAAGGCGAGGGCAAACTGCCCGATATTCTGATCGTCGACGGCGGCAAGGGCCAATTGAACATGGCCAGAGAAGTGCTTGTCGAACTGGAAGTCACCGGGGTCGCGCTGATCGGCGTCGCCAAGGGCACCACTCGCAAGGCCGGCCTGGAAACCTTGTTCATCGAGACGGTGGACCGCACACTCGATCTCGATACCAGCTCGCCGGCACTGCATCTGATTCAGCATATTCGCGACGAGGCACACCGTTTCGCGATCACCGGGCATCGTCAGCGTCGCGACAAGCAACGCCGGACTTCAACGCTACAGGATATCCCTGGCGTTGGACCGAAACGTCGCCGGGAGCTGCTACGCTTTTTCGGAGGTCTGCAGGGCGTGCGCAAGGCCACCAGAGACGATCTATCACGCGTTCCCGGGATCAATGAACAGATGGCGGCTACCATTCATCAGGCGCTTCATGGATGAGCACACTCATCAGGCGTAAACTGCCCGACTTTCACCTCCCAGTAAGGATGCTAGTGGCACGATGAACATTCCCAACATGCTCACCCTGGCAAGAATCGTGTTCATCCCGCTCATGGTGGTGCTGTTCTATATCCCCTACAGCTGGAGCCTGCTCGTGACGGCGGCGCTGTTCGGCCTTGCCGCGATTACCGACTGGCTGGACGGCTATCTGGCCAGGCGCTGGGATCAGAGCACACCGTTCGGCGCCTTCCTCGACCCCGTCGCGGACAAGGTAATGGTGGCGGTCGCGCTGGCGCTGCTGATCGAGCGTTACGAGACTTGGTGGCTGACGCTGCCCGCACTGGTCATCATCGGTCGGGAAATCGTGATCTCAGCCCTGCGTGAGTGGATGGCGGAAATCGGCCAACGCAAGCAAGTCGCCGTATCCTGGATCGGCAAATCGAAAACGACGCTGCAGATGATTTCTCTGCTGCTGCTGCTGGGCTTTCCCCCGGCCTCCTCCATCGCCCATCTAGGCATCGTGCTGCTCTATGCAGCGGCCTGCCTGACGCTGTGGTCGATGGTTCAGTATCTCAAGGCGGCGTGGCCGGAACTGACTCGCTCGCTCTGACCGAAAAACGACATAAGCGTTTGACACTTACGCACTTATCCTTATAATGCGACGGCGTGTTCAGCGGGAATAGCTCAGTGGTAGAGCATCGCCTTGCCAAGGCGAGGGTCGGGAGTTCGAATCTCCTTTCCCGCTCCAAACACAAAGTGTAAAGAAACGGATAGCGAGACAAAAAGTTGGAACGCCACCCGACGGATGGCCGCCCCATCGATCTCCTTTCCCGCTCCAAACGCATATTTCGATCCGAGATATCCAAGTCATCTGTACTGAAAGATCAGTTCAAACGACAGATTCTCGTAACTCGAAATCAGGCTGGATGGCAGAGTGGTTATGCAGCGGACTGCAACTCCGTGTACGCCGGTTCGATTCCGACTCCAGCCTCCACTTCTCTAGTACATCGAATCCGCGTGATTCG
Source organism: Salinicola halimionae (assembly GCF_003206065.1). GTDB lineage: Bacteria > Pseudomonadota > Gammaproteobacteria > Pseudomonadales > Halomonadaceae > Salinicola > Salinicola halimionae. The sequence continues at coordinate 97,852 of NZ_PZJQ01000007.1, forward strand.
GTTACTCCCGTGGTAACCGGTACTTCGTTTTTCAAGAAGCCACCGGACAAGATTGACCGGATGTCGTCGGCCCGGATGGCGAAATTGGTAGACGCAAGGGACTTAAAATCCCTCGGAGCTAACGCTCCGTGTCGGTTCGACCCCGACTCCGGGCACCAACTACAGGCTAGTAACACTTCCCTCGTTAAAAAAACCCAACGGCACCTTGAGACTTTTAGTTATTCCTCTATAGGCTTCCGATAAATCATAACCGTTGTTGTTGGTACTTCCCGATCACTGCGCTTGATACGTCTTTTCCGAAACGTAGCTATTGATATACGTCATTAGGGAAACGTCCTTTTATTGCCAAGCTACAAAGCGAAGTGCCGTTCTCGATAGACATCACTCGGAACGAAGTGCGAGAAAAAATTGACGATGAAGCCCAAGGAAAAAAGCGACTCGATGACACTTGGCGCTGCCACCCCGCGCACCGAATCAAAGTCGTCGCAGGGAAGCGACAAAGGCGTCAGGTAGATTTGTTGCCGCCGAAAGTGGACCCGACCGTTGGCGGCGAACTTGCGAGCCCCGCCTCTGATGGAAGCTTTATCGGCCAATGCTTCGATGACTTGAACATACGCCAATGCTTGAGCCGCGCCATGCGAAGCGGTCTGAAATAAGCGACACTTTCGCGCGCCGTTTCGACGTTGCGTTGCCCCATGGGCCAAGACGGTCCGCGTCGATTACAATGCTCTTCGACCACGATACCTTTCAACCACGGCTTTGACCAAAAGCTTTACCATGACTCTGACGCCATGACCCATCGCCAACCCAACGCCACGACAGCAACCTTCGACCGTACCTTCTCCGTTGCCCCCATGATGGAATGGACGACGAGGGACTACAGAGCGCTGGCCCGCTGCCTGACGCGGCGCGCACTGTTGTATACGGAGATGGTAACCACTGGCGCGATTCTACACGGCTCACCACGGGAGCGTTTCCTTGGCTATGGTGCCGTCGAGCACCCGCTGGCGCTGCAGCTGGGCGGGAGCGATCCTGCGGAGCTGGCAGAGTGCGCGGTCATTGCCGAAGAATGGGGCTACGACGAGGTCAATCTCAACGTGGGCTGTCCTAGCGATAGGGTGCAGAACAACATGATTGGCGCCTGTCTGATGGCCTACCCCGACAAGGTCGCCGATGCCGTGGCCGCGATGCGTCGCGCAGTATCGATCCCGGTCACGGTGAAGTGCCGCATCGGTATCGACGACCAGGACGAGGATGCCGATCTCGAGCGCTTCATCGAACGGGTGGCGGCGGCCGGTTGCGAGACCTTCATCGTGCACGCTCGCAAGGCTTGGCTGCAGGGACTTTCCCCCAAGCAAAATCGCGATGTACCGCCGCTCAACTACGAACGCGTCTATCGTCTCAAGGCCAACCACCCGGCGCTGCATATCGGCATCAACGGCGGCGTGAAGACGCTGGAAGCTTGCCAGATGCATCTGGCGGCAGGCGCGGATAGCGTGATGGTCGGCCGCGAAGCCTACCAGAACCCCTGGCTGCTGGCCGGGGTCGACAGCATGCTCTATGGCGATAACGCGCCGACTTTCAGTCGCCACGACGTCGCCCGCGCCTTTCGTCCCTACGTGATCGAGCGGCTCGACGAAGGCGCCAAGCTCAACCACGTGACCCGACATCTGCTGGGGCTGTTCCAGGGTTGCAAAGGGGGCCGTCGGTTCCGTCGCCATCTATCGGAACATGCTCATCGAGACGGCGCCGGCATCAGGATCTACGATGACGCCGTCGGCTTGGTGGACGAGCAAAAATTGATGGAAGCCTCACCTGAAGCGATCTAGAAGCCGGTAGTTTAGAAACCGGAAGGTTTTAAACAGGGAATCTAGAAGCCGGAAGTCTCGTAGCGGGACTGAAAGCTTTCCACCGCGTTCTCGACGTCATCGATCTCCTCATAGCGAGCGACGTGAAATAGCGCCTCGCCCTCGTTGACCAACGGCAGATTGCTCATACCGATAACGATGCCGTCGGCACTCGCGACCACTGGAGCCTCATCATTGCCGAACGGATCGGCGACCACCCCCAGTGTCTGCTGTTTGGCGACCCGCGCTCCCAGCCTGACACGCGGCCGCAGGATGCCATCGATTGGCGCTCTCGCCCAGCTGGAACCATTGGCAATTTCCGCCGCTGGCGGTGTACGCCGTCGACTGTCCGCCGGCAGCATGCCGATCAGGCGCATGACACGTCGAATCCCTCGAACCCCGGGCGCAATCGCCCACTCGTCGAAACGCAGCGCCTCGCCAGCCTCGTAGGTCAGCACCGGCACGCCACGATTCTGGGCGTACTCACGTAGGCTCCCCTCGCGCAGCTCGGCATTCAGAATCACCGGTACGCCGAACGCCTCGGCCATGGCCTGGGTCTCGAGATTCTGGCGCAGCTGAGAGCGAATCTGCGGCAGATTGGTGCGATGGATGGCGCCGGTGTGCAAGTCGATGATATGCGTGGCCCGATCAACCATCTCTTCGCGCAGTAACGCGGCGATACGCGAGCCCAGCGAGCCGCTTTCGCTCCCCGGGAAGCAGCGGTTGAGATCGCGACGATCCGGCAGATAACGTGACTGGTGCACGAAGCCGAAGACGTTGACGACCGGCACGGCGATCAACGTGCCCCGCAGGCGCGAAAGGTTCGGCAGTCTCAGTAGTCGGCGAACGATCTCGACGCCGTTCAGCTCGTCGCCGTGAATCGCGCCACAGACCAGCAGTACCGGGCCCGGCTGGCGGCCGTGAACCACCTCGACCGGAATATGCAGCGGCGCATGCGTGTAGAGCTTGGCGACCGGCACGTCGACCTGACGCCGGGTCCCGGGCTCTATTCTCTCGCCAACGAGCGTGAAAACTTCCTGCGCCATGACAACCCTTGGTAGTGAAAGGCAAATATAATGAAGATCTTATGATCATCGTAAAGCCATCATGCCATCAAGGCGAGTCATCCTGCTGCACGGCTTCCAGTTCGAAGATCAGGGTCACGTGATCACCGACCATCTCATTGTTGACGCCATAATCCATTCCCCAGTCGCTGCGATCGAGAGCACCTCGAACCGACAATCCTAAAGTGCGCCGTCCATGACCAAACGGATAAACCTCGTCCTTGTTCAGTGTCACATCAAGCGTTACCGGCTCAGTATGCCCCAGCATGGTGAGCTCCCCCTCGAGCGTGCCGGTGGTCGGTGATGAGGGCTCGAAGTGAGAGGCCACGAAATGCAGCCGGGGATAATCGTCGGCATCCAGAAAATCGTCTTCACGAAGGTGGCGGTCACGAGCGTCGAGATTGGTGAAAACGCTGTTGGTCTGGATCGTGATCTCCGCCGAACTCAACGTCTGCATCTCCCGGTCGTAGACGAAACTGCCCTCGCCTTCCAGAAACTGGCCCAGCAGATTCTCATAACCCATGTGCTCCACCATGAAAGCAATGGTGAAGTGCTCGGGATCGATCTCGAAATGTCGGGGCTCGGCTTGCGCCGTCGATATCGTCGAAGACAGCAAAAGGGCCAGGGACGCGGTCAGTAAAGGCAATCGCATTGGGCCCATGAGGACTCCTTGTCATGAAGAGGAATAGGGGGAAGAAGGAAGCGCTGGCGTTCGAAGGTGATCAAAATTCGGTATCGTCGACAGGCCGTCGGCGCCAGAGCCAGACGATGTCCCGACCGAAGGAGAGCGCCAGCAACAGCGCCGCCAGCAGTGCAAATCCGCTAGCCCAGGCGGGTTCGATGAAAGGCAGCAGGCAGACCATCAACGTCGCCACCTGCCAGACGCAGACCGTCTTGCGCAGGACGCTATCGGGCAGCGCACGATTGAGCCAGGGCGAATAGATTCCCGCAATCACGAACGCGTAACGAGCCAGCCCGATGACTAGAATCCAAGAGCCGACCTTGCCCAAGGCAATCACTGCCGTACACAGCACGACGATGAAAAATGCGTCCAGCTCCATATCGAAGCGTGCGCCAAATGCGCTCGACGAGCCGGTTCGACGTGCCACCCAGCCATCGATACCGTCGAGCGACAACGCCAGCAACGCCAACGCGGCAATACCCTCGGCATGTCGCTGGATAAAATCCGGATAAACCACGACACCTGCGATGATGGCGATCAGTACGGCACGGATCAACGTGATGCGATTGGCCCAGCCGAGACCGTGACGAGACGCAGGCCAAGCCCACAGCACCGCCGTGGCGATCGCCACATAGATCCCGCCCGCGGTGAAGCGCAACCCCAAAGGAGCGGAAAATGCCCACTGCACCCATTCGGTCAACAAGGCGACCAGAGCCAAGCCCGCCGCCAGCTCGACCCACCCCCGAATGGACCGGAACCGCCGTGAAGGCGCCACCGGTATACGCGCCGACGAATGTCGCATCGCTGGATCCCTCCCATCGCAAGATCGTAGTCTGACTCCCGTCCGGCGCAGTCGCCATCGATATCCGGTACGCGATCCGTACAAGTTTGGATGCACTTTGCCTCTTTTGCGAGAAACGCGCTTCAACCGACACGCATAGCCATCCACGAATGGCTCCACGGCCGGAACGAACAGAGAATCCGACACCCAGAAGGCACGCCCCTCGCGACCGCCATGTCAGTCAATCTCAATCCGCCGATTTTTATTTGTACACTATCTGTACAATGCTAAATCGTCACATTCTGCCATACTCCCTCATAGGATAACGTCGAACCAAAGCGATACGAACTAAAGTAAGACGAACTCGAACAACGGCGAGCCGGCCACTCATATCTGTCTTCATGGAGCGAAGCTTTCAATGACCACGCCTTACGCCCACGCTTTCTGGTCACTCGGCGACGGTACCGGTGAAATTCGCCAAGCCGAGCTCAGTGCCAGCGGCGACCTGATGGTGAGAACCTGCTACTCGGCCATCAGTCGTGGCAGCGAGACTCTGGTTTTCAACGGCCAGGTGCCGGTCAGTGAATACCAGCGAATGCGCGCACCGTTTCAAAGCGGCGAGTTCCCAGGCCCGGTCAAATATGGCTATTCCAATGTCGGCGTCGTCGAACAGGGCGCTCACGACTGGCACGGTCGGTATGTCTACTGCCTTCACCCTCATCAGACCCATTACCGCGTCACCGTCGACGACGTTGTCCCGCTGCCAGCCGACGTGCCACCGCAACGGGCAATCCTCGGCGCCAACATGGAGACGGCACTCAACGCCTTGTGGGATGCCGCTCCCGGCATTGGAGACCGTATCAGTGTCATCGGTGCCGGCGTGGTCGGCTCTCTGGTAGCGTGGCTTTGTGCTCGGTTACCCGGCGCCCACGTCCAGTTGATCGATATCGATGAGCGCAAACGTTTCCTCGGCGATGCTCTGGCCGTCGATTTTCGCACCCCGGAAACGGCCGCTGCCGAACAGGATCTGGTCATCCATGCCAGTGCTTCCGATGCTGGCCTGCAGACGGCTCTTTCTTTGGCCGGGTTCGAAGCGACCGTGCTCGAAATGAGCTGGTACGGCAGCCGCGAGGTCAACCTGCCGCTCGGCGAAGCCTTCCACGCTCGTCGCCTGACGCTGCGTTCGAGCCAGGTCGGCAGCGTGTCGCCCGGCCATCGTCCTCGCTGGGATCACAAGCGGCGGCTCTCTCTCGCCCTGTCGCTACTCAACCACGACTGTCTGGATGTACTGATCAGCGGAGAAAGCCACTTCCGGGATCTGCCAGAGACACTGAAGCGGCTTAGCCAGCGCGACGACCATACCCTGTGCCAACGCATCCGTTACGGCTGATCCACGTAACCTGCTCGGCTCGCCAGCCGTGCGGCGAAAGCAGTCAGCGAGGAACGGTTCATCAGGTCTCAGCCATCAAGGAGCGATAGCAATGTTCAGTCTGACCGTCCGCGATCACATGATGATCGCCCACAGTTTCAACAGTGACACTTTCGGCCCGGCACAGAAACTGCACGGTGCGACTTACGTGGTGGATGTCACCTTCAAGCGCCCCGAACTCGACGCGGACGATCTCGTCGTCGATATCGGTCTGGCCAGCGAGATTCTGAAACGGGTTCTCGGCGAATTCACCTTGAACAATCTCGACGAGATCGACGAGTTCAAGGGTCGTAACACCACGACCGAGTTCATGGCGAAGGTCGTTTTCGATCGATTGGCCCACGCCATTCGCCAGGGCGAGCTGGGCGACGGCGGTCGCCATCTCACCGCACTGACGGTAACGCTGCATGAATCGCACGTTGCCTGGGCCAGCTACGAAGGAGGCCTATGAGCGACTTCACCCTTATCGTCGCCGGCGACCCCGGCCAACTGACAGGCGGCTACGTCTACGACGCGCGAATTGTCGAGGCGCTGCGCGCCAGCGGATGGCAGATCGACGTGGTCGGACTCGACGGGCGCTTCCCGGAGCCTGACGCCGTCGCCTCTCATGCTCTGGATAGTGCCCTGACCACGCTACCGGACGGCAGTCGAGCCGTCATCGACGGGCTCGCCATGGGCGGGCTGCCGGCGATCGTCGAGCGTCACGCGTCGCGACTGTCGATCACCGCATTGGTGCATCACCCGCTCTCTGACGAGACCGGGCTGGGAGCACCCGAGCAGCAGCGTTTCCGGATCAGCGAAACCCGCGTGCTGGCAGCCGTCGAAAGTGTCATCGTCACCAGTGCCTACACCGCCCGACGACTCGCCGACTTCGCCGTGCCGGCCGAGAAGATCGCCGTCATCGAGCCCGGCGTCGAGACCGGCCAGTTGGCGAGCGGTGACGGCAGCGGCACACCGCGTCTGCTCTGCATCGCCACGGTCACGCCACGCAAGGGCCAGGACCTGCTGGTCGAAGCCCTGGCGGGCCTCACCTCGTTGCCATGGCAGTGCGACCTTATCGGTGCCCTCGATCGGGCCGACGCCTACGTCGACAAGGTACGCGACGCAATTGCGCGATATCAGTTGGGCGAACGCATTCACCTGTTGGGCTCGCAATCCAGCGGCGGCCTGAGTGCCTACTACCGACAGGCCGATCTCTTCGTGCTGCCGTCGCATTACGAAGGCTACGGCATGGTGATCACTGAAGCTCTCGCCCACGGCCTCCCGGTCGTTACCACCACGGGCGGTGCCCTGGCTCACACCCTGCCGGACGCCGCCGGACTCAAGGTGCCACCGGGAGACGTTGCGGCACTGCGCGACGCGATCCAGTGCATGCTGGAAGAGTCTGAAACCTACCGACGCTATCAGGCAGGTGCCCGAGAGATGCGCGACACCCTCGGCGACTGGACGGCTGCCGCCACTGCCTTTGGCAAAGCCTTGAAGCGCTCCACGACAGCGGAGGCGACGCGCTGATGTCGATGCCGTCACCACCTGCCACCGACGCTCCGTTAAGCGACGCCCTGTTCAGCGATCAGTGGCTGACGCTGCGTGAGCCCACCGATCACCTGGCGCGCGATGCTCAGCTCACCCACGCCGCGGATCGATGGCTGGCGCGCCGTGCCGCGCCGACCCGGCCTTCCGAGACTCAGCCATTAGTAACAGGACGCACGCTGGTCGATCTAGGATGCGGTAGCGGTTCGAACCTGCGCTATCTGGCGCCGCGGCTGCACGGCGCGCAGCACTGGCGCCTGATCGATCACGACGCCGAACTGCTGGCCCATGCTCGACTGCGCTGTGAACAGCTGACCAGTGCCGATGCGCGACCGATTCATCTGGAGTCCCACACCGCTAGCCTGGCGGATACCTGGAAGCACGGTCTGCAAGGCGCCGATCTGGTCACGGCTTCGGCACTATTTGACCTGCTGACGCCTGCCGATGTCGAAGCATTGGCGGACGCCTGTCAGAACCACGACTGCGCCGTGTTGTTCGCACTCAGCGTCGATGGCCATATTCGCTTCCACGATGCCAGCGGGGCCGCGTTATTCAGCGATGACGACCGCTTCATGCTGGCGGCGCTGGAGATGCATCAACACCGCGACAAGGGCAGCGGCCCGGCCATGGGGACAAAGGCATCGTACTACCTGCGCGAGAACTTCCATCGTCGCGACTACCTCGTCCGCGAAGCCACTTCGCCCTGGCGTCTCGGGCCCGAGTCACTGACGCTCGCCGAGTCCCTGCTGGCCGGCTGGCGCAGCGCGCTCCACGAGCAGCTGCCACAGCAGATCAGCCGCATCGACCGTTGGCATGGCGAACGTCTCGAAGGGCTGATGCGTGAAAAGCTGACATTGACCGTCGGCCATAAAGACATGTTCGCCACACCGATGGCGACCGCCTCGGGAACGCCAGCGTGAAACGCTGGCTTGCACCGGGGCTGCGTCTGGCGGCGACGCTGGCGCTACTCGGCATGCTGGCCTGGCAGCTGGACACCCGAGATCTGCTGGATCGACTCGGCGAGCTGTCGCCCGGCTGGGTATTGCTGGCCATCCTCATCGGCGTTCCCCAGGTCGTACTGTCGGCCTGGCGCTGGCGCATGACGGCGCATCAGGTAGGAATCGCCCTGCCCTGGCCTACCGCCATTCGCGAATACTATCTGGCGACGTTTCTGAATCAGGTGCTGCCCGGCGGTGTCGTGGGCGATGCCGCGCGGGCCTGGCGCCACGGCAGCGCCGGGCAGACGTCGAATGCGCCATCAAAATCGCAGTCCGGCCCGGCAATCCGCGCCGTGATCATCGAGCGCGCTTCCGGTCAGGTCGCCCTGCTGGGCGTCGCCATTCTGGCGATAGTCCTTTCACCCGCGCTGCGCGGGGGCATTCGTCAACTATGGCACGCACACGCTGGCGCCGGTTGGGTGGGCATCATCGGGCTATCGTTGACTGCCGTTTTAGTGCTTGTGGCCGCTTTCGGGCTGACGCGGAGCCCAGCAGGGGCAGCGTTGAAACGGTTCTGGCAGGATCTTCATCGTGCCCTGCTGACGGTCAAAGTATGGCCCGCACAACTCGCAAGCTCGCTGCTGGTCGTCGCGACCTATATCGCGGTATTCCTGTGCGCCGCCCGCGCGCTCGGCCTCGAACGTCCCATTGGCGAGCTGTTGCCGCTGATCCCCCCGCTACTGATGGCAATGGCGATTCCGCTGACCGTCGCCGGCTGGGGGTTACGTGAAGGCGCCGCCGCCGTGATCTGGCCGCTGGCTGGCCTGCCGACGCAGGAGGGGGTGTTGCTATCGGTGACCTACGGCCTGCTGATCCTCGCCGGGAGCCTGCCCGGCCTGGCCGTGCTGTTGATGGATCATCGGTCGGCCCGCCGGGGTGCTGGCCGGCGAGCTGCTGATCGGCGAATGGTCAGGGACATACAGACTTTCACCCCCGATAGCGTCGTTCCTGATCGCCTCGCCTCGGGAGGAGAGCCAAGATGAGATCACTCTCCAGCCGCCGCGTGATCGCGCAGGTCCAGGTCGAACAGCATGTCGTCGCCCAGCTGGAAATGGCGACAGGCCGGTCGCAGCGCGCCATCCAGCGTATCGATCTCCGGCAGCGTCAGCGCCGGACGGCCGGAGCCGATCAGCATCGGTGCGACGACGCTGTGCAGTCGGTCGAGACAGTCCGCTTCGAGAAACCGCGAGATCGTAAGCCCCCCGCCCTCGACCAGAATCCGCCGATGGCCATGCTCGGCCAGCAGCGCCACGATCTGCGCCGGGTCGATACCGGACGACCCCGGCGACAGCGATTTCACGCTGACGTGATCAGCGTCACCGTGGCCGGCCACGCCTTCGTTGACGATATGCCAGGTCGGCGCAACCGGCTGTCGGAACACGCCTCGCTCTACCGGCACTCGCCCGCGCGGGTCGAGCACCACGCGCAAGGGATTGTCGCCCTCGACGTGGCGAACCGTGAGCTGCGGATCATCGGCGTCCACCGTTCCTGCGCCCACGACGACGGCATCCACCAGCGCCCGCAGTTGGTGAAGGTGTACCAGGCTCTGCGCCCCGGTGACGTAGTGGGAAGCACCACTCGCCGTGGCGATTCGGCCGTCCAGGCTCTGACCGATCTGGGCAATGACGCAGGGATCACGAGACGTGTCCGTCATGCACCACGGCAACCAGATCGACAGCAGTCGAGCGGCCTGATCGTCGACCTGATGATTGCAGGTCCAGCCGCCGTGAGCGTCGATTTCGAGGCGCAGATCGCCCTCGACAATGACGCCGTCGAAGCGCGCTTCGGCAGTGCCATCCCGGGTCAGTGCTGCCACGCGACGAATCCAGCGCCAAGCCCTGACGCTCTGCTCGGAAGCGATCGGCAGGGAAGGTATGCGAAGAGTCATGGTCACTCCTTGGCCAGACGGCATGACAGGGTAGCAAAAATCGTCGTAGCAAAGATCACCGAGCGGGAGGCGGTGGCCGCCATTGGCGCATGTCCGCCAGCCACGCAGACCCCGGTATGAGGGATGTGAATCACCAATGAAACGAATCATGGATGACACGCATCATGGACGACACGAATCATGGATGACAATGTGAGGAGACGAGCATGCGACAGGTAGAACGCGCGATTTTCGATCTGCGACGCGGCCTTCCGGTTCTGGTACGAGCCGCCCAGGGCGACGTGATGGTTCACCCGCTCGAGGGCTGCGATGATGATGCCCTGGCAGCGCTGCACGTCTTCAGCGGTAATCGTCCCGCACTGGCGTTGACGCGCCATCGCCTATCTCGGCTGGGCATCGAGTTCGAGCCGAGGGTCGGACTGATACCGATCGACCCCGCCGACAGTGCCGAGGAGATCATAGCCAGAGCCAGTGCCGTTGGGCATCGATTGACGCCAGATCGCCGGGCGGCCGCCGCCAGTGAGGGCAGCGTGGCAGCGCTGGACCTGATGCGCATCGGGCTGCTGATCCCGGCGGCGGTCGTCGCCGACATCAGCGATGCCCAGCGCGACCATGTCGAGACACTGGTTGCCGAGGGCACGGTGCTGGCCGTCGCTGCCGAACAGGTCTCGGAGTACGCCGACGCTCGCTCTCACTTTCTCAAGCGCACCAGCGACGCGGAAATTCCGTTGTCCCACGCAGAGCGCGCGAAGTTCGTGATGTTTCGCGAAGCGGACGGCATGCGGGAACATATCGCCATCGTCATCGGCGAACCCGCGGAGTGGAGCGATGCCGTCCCCGTGCGGCTGCACTCTGCCTGTCTCACCGGCGATCTCTTCGGCAGCCTGCGCTGCGACTGCGGCGAACAGCTGCGCGAGAGCGTGCGTACCATCGATGAACGTGGCGGCGGCGTGCTGCTCTATCTTGCCCAGGAAGGACGCGGCATCGGCCTGGCCAACAAGCTGCGCGCCTATACCTTGCAGGATGGCGGACTGGATACGGTGGACGCCGATCACGTTCTCGGTTTCGGCAACGACGAACGCACCTACGGCGTCGCGCTGGAGATGCTCGAACAGCTCGAGATCACTCGTATCGAGCTGTTGACCAACAATCCGGAGAAGATCGCCGCCATGGACCAGGGCGGTGTCGAAGTCGTCAACCGTCGCGGCGTCTACGGCAAACTGACCAAGCAGAACCGGCGCTACCTGGATGCCAAGGCCAAGCGCGCCGGCCACTGGCTGGAAGAGGTGCTCAACGATGGCGACGAGGGGCCGGTGACGCCACTCAGACGACCCGCGGCGCACTGAGCACTGACTGAGCCAGCGCGACCTTAACCGGCAGAACCGTAGCCGCTAGCGCAGCGTCGCCAGATCGAAGCGGCCCGCCTCCTCGATGATCCGCGCCAGGCGATCGGCGAAATGGGAGACCAGCCGGCGGCCGGTCTCGGCGTCGGCCAGCGTTGCATTGCCGGTGACGCCGCTCGGGTGCAGATCCTGCGCCATCCAGGCGTAGCCGGCGTCCCCTTCCGGACCCAGCGTCGAACCGGCCTGTTCCTGCAGTCGGCCCGCGGACACCGCATCGGCCACATGCTCGGCGCGAACCTTGTGGGGCGCCAGATACAGCATCATCGAGGTTTCCAGTGCGCCGCCGTGCAAGCCGTGGCGCAACTCCTCGGCAGGCAGCGCCTGCGCTGGCGGCGCGAAGCGAAAGTAGTTGGCCTTGACCACCAGCATGGCGTGGGCCGCGCGCAGTTCGAGCGCCGCCAGATCGATCACCGCCTTGTTGCCACCGTGACTGTTGAACAGCACCAGCCGTCGAATGCCGGCACGATGAACGGCCTCGCCCAGCGACTCGATCACACGAATCGCCGTCTCCGGCATCAGGCTCAGCGTACCCGCGAAAGCGGTATGCTCGAGGCTCGAACCCAGCGCCAGCGGTGGCAGCACGATCACCTTCTGTCCTGCCTCGAGCCGCTCGGTTGCCACCTCGAGCAGCCCCAGCCCGATATCCAGATCGGTGGAGAGCGGAAGATGGCTGCCATGCTGTTCGATCGCCGCCAGCGGCAACACCGCCACCGTCGCGTCGTCGACCAGCCCAGCGAGCTCCGTCGTGGTCAAATCCTGCCAGTGATGAACGCTCATGCGTCACTCCCTGTCGAATCGGTCGAACTGGATGCCGGGATACCGTGCAGCAAGCGCTCGGCAATCGCACTTTCCCGCACCACCTGCCGCCCCACGGCCTCGCGCAGCTGGCGCTCGTCTTTCCCTCCTCGCGCCAGTGCCAGGGTCAGCCGCGAGCGCGCCCGGGTGATACCCGTGTAGATCAGCTCCCGGGTGACGATAGGGTTGGCCCGCCCCGGCAGCGCTAACAGCACATGCTCGAATTCCGAACCCTGCGACTTGTGCACGGTCATGGCGAATGCGGTTACCGCAGCATCGAGCCGAGACGGAAGCACCTGTCGCACACCATCGCCCTGAGGGAAGCAGACTCGCAATCGCCCCGCCTCGTCGGTCAGTGTCAGCCCCAGGTCGCCGTTGTAGAGCCCCAGTTGCGGATCGTTATGGGTCACCATCACCGGGCGGCCGGCGAACCAGCCATCAGTGCGCGAAATCCAGCCCTGCTGCCACAATGCCCGCGCGATCCGCTCGTTCAATCCCTCGACGCCCCACGGCCCCCGTCGCAGTGCGCAGAGGACCTGAAAGCGACTCTGCAACGCCAGAATCGACGGTAGAGACCCTCCGTCCCGCAACGCCTCGAACAGTTCCCGATAACCCGACACCACGGCACGTTCGAACGAAGATGCATCGATATCCAGCATCGAGACGTCGGCAAAACCTGCTGCCAGCGCCTGGGTAAATGCCCGCCCGTCGCCGGCATTGGCAGCGCGGGCGAGCTCACCAATGCCGCTGTCAGCGTGAAAACGGAAACTCTTGCGCAGCATGGCGACATGGTCGGCCAGCAGATTGGAATGATCAGCTGCCGGCAGCGGTTCCCCGGTCATGGTCTGCAGATAGTCACGGGTCGCCTCCGAGTAGCCAAGCATGCCGGCAGTCGGGGCGGCGCCCGGATCGATGACGTTCGCCCCGGCACACAGGTCGCCGAGCACCGAACCCGCCTCCACCGACGCCAGCTGATCCTTGTCGCCGAGCAGGATCAAGCGTGCGTCCGTCGGCAGCGCGTCCAGCAGTGCCGCCATCATCTCCAGATCGACCATCGATGCCTCGTCGACCACCAGCAGGTCCAAACTCAACGGCTCCTCGGCGTTGTGACGAAAATGACGGGTATCCGGTCGCGCGCCCAATAGCCGATGGAGCGTCAACGCCTGCTGAGGTATCGCTTCACGCACGGTCTCGTCGATGTCCAACCGGCCCACGGCGCCGGCAATGGATTCAGACAAGCGAGCCGCGGCCTTGCCGGTGGGGGCCGCCAGCCGGATACGCAGCGCCGCGCCACCGCCGGCCAGCGACTGCTGCTGCAGTAGCGCCAGCAGCCGTGTCACCGTGGTGGTTTTGCCGGTGCCCGGGCCGCCGGAGATGATCGTCAATCGCTGACGCAGTGCCAATGCACAGGCCACGCGCTGCCAGTCGGGTTCGTCACCCTCGCGCTGGTTGCCGGCGAACAACGCATGCAGACGATCCGCCAGGTCGGCGGCGACCGGTAACGGCTCGCCCAGCCGCAGGCGAAGATGTGCCGCGACCCCGCTTTCGGCCTGCCAGTAGCGGCGCAGGTAGAGCCGATCGCCTTCGAGTACCAGCGGCGTGGCAAGGCCGACAGCGGCATCGCCGACAGCCACGGTAGGCGATTCGCGTAGCGCCTCGATCCAGTGCGCTAGCGTCACGCCCTCGAGCAGCGATTCCGGTAGCGTCACCGGCACATCCGTCTCGACGCCGCCATCCAGGGGCGGCAACGACAGTGCGGACCTGGGTGCGGCGAGAGCCCGCGGTAGCGACAGGCACACATGGCCCCGCCCGACCTGATGGCTGACCAGAGCCGCCGCCAGCCACACCAGCGGATCGCTGTGCGTTCCGACATCGTCATCGCGTGCGGCCAGGAAGATCGCGAAATGGCGATCGAGCTGTCGCAGCCAGCCGAGTTCGACCCACAGCGCCAGGGTCGCGAACAGCGTCTCGCGATCGAGCGATGACGGTGGCAATGGTGATGGCGGCGCCGTATCGAGCGCCAGCGAGAACTGATCGTCGTGTCCGGTTCGACTCATGAATCGGCCTCCGCTGGCTGCCGTCGTGTTTGTTGGATCAGCGCCCGCGCCGGCTCGGCGTCACCGTCGAGCCACGCATCCAACGCCTCGATCAACGCCCGCGACGGGCGACGATAAAACACCCCGTTCGCCGACGAATCCACGACACCCTCCGGCGCATCCTCGGGCTCCGTAGAAAGCGACATCGTGGAAAGCTCTGGCGCGGCATCGGGCGCCTTGGAAATCGGCGCCTTGGAAAGCCCGCGCAGAAAAACATAGCAGGCGCCGCCGACGTGGCGGTCGTAATCGTAGTCTTCCAGCCGGGACTTGAGCAGTCGATGCAGCGCCAGCACGTAGAGCACGTACTGTAGATCGTAGCGATGGTCCACCATCGCCGCGGCCAAGCGCGCGCCCTGATAGTCCTCCGGATCATCGCCCAGATGGTTGGACTTCCAGTCGAGCACGTACCAGCGCCCGTGCGCCTGAAAGACCAGATCGATATAACCCTTGAGCATGCCGTTGAGTTTGCGCGGCGCCAGCCGAGGACGCGGGCCTGGCAGCGGCTCGAACCGAGTGACGAGCCGATCCAGCGGTTCGCTCCAGGCCGCTGTCGCCGGAAGCCAGAATTCCAGCTCGGTGCGCCATGCCTCGAGCCGATCGAGATGCACCGGCTGCCCGTCGAGGTGGATCAACGGCTGTCGCAGTCGCTCCAGCAGCCACTCAAGCAGCAGTGGCGCCCACGCCACGTCGAAACCACTCGTCGCCAGTCGGCGTTCGACATCGCGGCGCAGCGTATCCGCATAGGCGGGATCCGCCAGGCGGTCGAAATCGAGCATCTCGAGCAGCCCGTGAAGAAAGGTCCCGGGGCGCGGGCCACGGGGGAATTCGAACAGCGAACGAATCCTGGGCCGAGGCACGGGGTCGCGCTCGCGGCTGACCTCGACGTCCAGCGTCGCGGGGAGATCTTCGCTGGCCGCGGCGGCGTCCTCGCCGATACCCTCGCCCTCGCCTCGCTCGCTTCGACCCGTATCCTGACGGGCGTCGGCGATCAGCGCGGTATAGGAGGCGATCCACCAGTCGTCATCGATCCGGCCCTGAAAGCGCCGCGCCGGCTTGGTTTCCGGGGCGCCGCTGGCCAGGCGCAGCCGGTGATCCGGCAGTTCCGGCGGTGGCTCGATCGCCAACCAGCCAGCCCGCTGGCCTTGCCGCAACCGTTCCAGCAGCGCTACACCGTCGTCTTCCTTCTGGCTGCCCAGCAGTCGCCCCAGGGCCGTTTCGTGCAGGCATCCGCTTTTGCCCCGGCCACGCCCCACATGCGCAACCCCCATCCGGCAAGCGTAGGCCGCACGGGTCAAGGCGACATAGAGCAGACGAACATCCTCGTCCAGGCGGGCCAGGTCGGCCTCGCGCGTCTGCGCGTCATCAGGCGAGGCCACCATCACGCTGCCTTCGCCCTCGGCCGGTCGCAGCGCCAGCAGCTTGGTATTTCTATCGGGTTCCGCCGGGCGGTGCGAACAGATGAACGGCAGCAGCACGATGGGATATTCGAGGCCCTTGGACTTGTGCACCGTGATTACCCGCACCAGGTCCTCGTCGCTCTCCAGGCGCTGGCTGAGTGCCTGACTATCCAGCGTCTCGACGCCTTCCTGCAGTGCGCGGTGCCACCAGCGCAGCAGCGCCTGCTCGCCATCGAGCCGCTGCTGGGCGTTCTGCGCCAGTTCGCCGAGATGCAGCAGATCGGTCAGCGCGCGTTCGCCGTCGGCGCGTTGGGCGAGTCGCTCGGCGATCCGAAAATCCCGCATCACCGCGCGCAGCATGGGGAGCACGCCACGCCGCTGCCACTGGCGATGATAATCGCTGAATCGTTCGACCTCGCGCTCCCAGGCCAGCTCATCAGCCAGCAGCGGCTCCAGCGCCTGCGGCGACTCGTTCAGCAGTTTGGTCGCCAGCGCCGCCTTGAGCCGCGAGTCCTGACGCGGCTGTGCCACGGCTTCGAACAGCTGCAGCAGCTCGAACGCCTGGGGCGTATCAAACACGCTCGAACGCTCGCTCAGATAGACGCTGCGAATGCCGCCGTCGGCGAGCGCGGCGCGCACCTTGAGCGCCTCGCCGCCGTGACGGACCAGAATGGCGATATCGGCGGGTTTCACCGCGCGCTCGCCGGTCTCACCGACGAAGCGCCACTCGCCTTCCAGCAGCCGCTGCACCTCGGCACGGGTCGCGGCGGCCATCATGTTCTGATAGTCGTTTCTGGCGTAGCGCTCGGTATCCGGCCACCACACCCCGAGCGCCTCGACCGGCTGGCCTTCGCGGTCGACCAGGCGCGTCGCCTTGGGGTTCGACTCGACGGCGACGAAAGGAATCTCGTCGCTGCCGAACGGCTGCGGATGGCGCAGGAACAGCGCGTTGGTGGCGTCGACCATGGATTGGGTCGAGCGGAAGTTGCGCATCAGCGTGAAACGACTGGGCGTCGCCCGGCGCGCATCGAGATAGGTATGGATATCCGCGCCGCGGAAGGCGTAAATCGCCTGCTTGGGATCGCCGATCATCAACAGCGCGGTCGCGGCCGGATCGCTCTCCGGCGCGCGGTAGATGTGCGAGAAAATTCGATACTGGACCGGATCGGTGTCCTGGAACTCGTCGATCAGCGCTACTGGCAGCTCATGGCGGATGCGCGCCGCCAGCCGCAGCGCCGGACTGTCGGTCGCCGCAGCCGGTTGCGGGCGAGCCAGCGCGGCGTCGAGATCGTTGAGCAGATCCGAGAACTCCCACAGCCCCCGGCGACGCTTGTCGGCGGCAAAGCTCACCGCGACCTGGTCACGGGCGTGAACGAGAACCTGCCTGGCAATCGTGGCGAAAGGCTGACCGATGGCAGCGAGCCGATCGAGCAGCGCGAAGAAAGGGTGCGTTGGCGCGGTCTGCCCTTTGCTGGCGGCGGCCTTGACCAGCGCCCCGTCGAGCTTCTCCTGGCTCAGCCAGAATCGCCCGCTGCTATCGGTGATGCCGTCGCCCGCGCCGAAATCCCCCTGGGCCAGCCAGGTCTCGAACGCCGCCAGCCGATCTTCCAGCTCGTGGCTCTTGTAGCTGGTCTTGTTGAGCGTCTGGTTGCGAAACGCTTCCGCCATGAGCTCCGCGATGGCCTCGCGATCCCAGGCGCCCGTCAGCGACGTCTCAAGCGCCGCCCGCTCGTCCAGGCCGCTTTCCAACTCGGCGAACAGCGGGCCCAGCGCGCGCGGTGCTTCGACCTCTTCTCCCGCGACCCAGAGCGGCTGCGGCTGGCCATCCTTCAGCAACGGGCGCAGCGCCCCCGCAAGCGCCTCCGGCCCGCTCCACTGGGCGCGAATCTGGCGCTGCCAGCGTTCGTCGAGCGGATAGAATTCGCGCCGCCAGTAGTCCTCGACGGCCTGATTCAGCAGTGTCTGACCATCCTGCAGCAGTTCGGCGGAAAACCGCGCGCCGGCATCGAAGGCGTGACGAGTCAGCATGCGCTGACAGAAGCCATGAATGGTGAAGATCGCCGCCTCGTCCATCAGCCTCGCGGCCTGGTCCAGTCGTCTGGCGCCACTGCGACAGGCTGCCTCGCCCGCCGTGACCAGCGGTTCGAGCAGGTCCGCCAATACCGCATCCTGTCGCGTCCCGGGACTCGCCAGCAGCCAGTCGCGGGCCTGCTTGAGACGCGCCCGAATGCGCCCGCGCAGCTCGGCGGTGGCGGCCTCGGTGAAGGTGACGACCAGAATTTCCGGCGGTGTCAGCGGGCGTGGAAAATCGACCGCTTCACGCCCGGGCAACGGCCCCAGTACCAGCCTCACGTAGAGCGCGGCCAGCGTAAACGTCTTGCCGGTGCCGGCACTGGCTTCGATCAGATGATGGCCGGTCAGCGGCAGGCCAGTCAGTTCGAGCGGTACGGTCTCATCAGGCATTCGCGGGTCACTCATTGACTCGACCATGCCCTCGGTCGCTGGCTCATTCGAGTCGTTCATGCTTTTGCCTCCGCAGATCGCTTCGCCGTCGCGTGCGCGTGAACCTGCTGGGAGGACCGCAGCAGCGCCTCCAGAATCGGCTGATAGTGCGCCACGCTCTCGCGGACGCCGCCCGCCGCTTCGAAGGCGTCGAAATCCGGCCATAGCTGACCCAGACTGCCTTCGCGCTGAATCAGCGACGACATCCCGAAGCCGCCCTCCTCGTACTCCTCCGCCAGACGGTCGCGCCAACTCGCGTCGAGCGATTCGCCCGCCGCCAGCCCCGCAAGCGCCTCGCGATCGCCCAGGCCCCACAGCATGCTGGCCAACGCACCACTGGCGGGCAGCGGTGCGCACCAGGCGCGCCACCAGGCCCGCAGCCACGACTCCAGCGACTCGCGAGCTTCGAACGGGGTCAATGCCGGGAACTCGAGCCAGCGGTCCTCGAAGATAGCCGTCCAGCGGCAGGGAAACTCACTACCGGCATTGGCCAGCAACCAGCGGCCGTAGCCGGAGAACAGCCGATGCGGTTTGCCCAGTTTTTTCCACGGGCCGTTGCCGGCATTCTGGCCCTGACTATCGAAGTGGCCGAAATGGCTGACCTCCAGGGTTACCAGGCTCAGGCTGCCATCCTGCTCCCGGTAGAGCCCATCGACACGGGATTCCAGCGCCAGCGCCGGGCACTCGTCAGTGTCGTCGATCGAGAAGCGCAGCATCGACGGCGAGATCGGTTCGCTGTCGGCGATTCGCCGATGCCAGCTCTCCAGCTGGATCTGCAGTCGCTTGAGCGGGGGCTCGATCAGCGCCAGACCGAAGCCGGCGGCGGGCAGACGCCCAGCCAGCCGCAGCCGATCGGCGACCTGCAGCAGCGGCTCGCCACGGCGGCCGGCATCGAGCAGCTCGCGCTTGAGCGTGTGGTCTTCGAGAGCGTCCAGAATGAACGGTTCGCTATCCTCGTCAGGCACCTCCGGATCCTGAAAGCGCACGCCCAACCGGCCGAGGTAGACGCTCCAGGGCCGTCGCAGCAGCCGCTGTAGATCGGCCAGGCCCAACGCTTCTGCCGGCAGCGCGACGGAGTCGTACCCTGCGGACGAAGCAGCCTGTTCTTCGCACTTTGCAGCCGGTTCTTCGTCCTTGGTAGAGAGGTGCAGCGCCTCCCAACTGGTATCGAAGGTAAAACGTGAATCCTCGGCCTGGAAATAGCGCCGTGAGAACGGCTGCAGCGGGTGCGTCTCGATCAGTCGCTTCACCAGCGCCGCTTCGTCGCTCGGCGTCGCTGCGCCAGCCTCACCTGACGTGATGGCCGGCCGCCAGCCCTGCTCCAGCGTATCGAGCAGTTCGCCGATCAGCACCGAGGGCGGTCGCGGCGTGTTGTCGCGTTGATCGAACCCGACCCAGGAGAGCGTCAGCCGTTCACGGGCGGAGAGCAGCGCCTCGAGCAGCAGATAGCGGTCGTCGTCGCGGCGCGAGCGGTCTCCCGGCCGCGGCCGCTGCGCCATCAGGTCGAAATCCTGAGGCTGGCGTGTTCGCGGGTAGGCACCGTCGTTCATTCCCAGCAGATAGACCTGCCGGAAGGGAATGGCACGCATCGGCATCAGCGTGGCGAAGTTGACCTTGCCGGCCAGGAAGCGCTGGGCCAGCCCGCCATCGTCGAGTTCGGCGCGGAGCGCATCGCGCACCACGGCGAGGCCGATCGGCTGGGTGAAGGATGCCAGCTCACAGCTCTGCTGCCAGCGACTGAGCGATTGATCCACCCGCGCCAGCACGTCGTGCTCATCCAGCGCCGTGGGTGCAAACAGCGCATCCATCAGCTCGCGCAGTCGCGTCAGCCACGCTTCCGGCGTGCCGGCGTGACTCAACGCTTCGCACTGGGCGGCCATCACCTGCATCAGCTCGGCCAGGCGCCCGGCGAGATCCGCTTCCAACCCGCCAACCTCGTCGTAGGGCACGATACCGTCGAACTGCCACGCGCTGTCGACAGACGTACCGTTCGGTACTTGCGGCCCAGCGGATCGCCCCGGCGGCATCGGGCCGGTCGATGGCAAAGCTCCGGTGGATGGCAGCGCTCCGGTGGAATACCCCAGCAGCATGCGCTCGAGCCCGAAGGCCCAGCTGTTCTCATGCAGCCCGGGGAAACCGAGCGACTCGCGGTGGGCGCCGGACAGACCCCAGCGCACGCCGCTTTCCGCCAGCCACTGCCGCAGGCGCGGCAATTCCGACTCCTCGATGGCAAAGCGCGACCGGAATGCCGGCACGTCGAGCGCATCGAGCAGCTCGCTGACCCCCAGCCGCCGTTCGGGGAGCTCCAGCAACGACAGTATCAACACCATCATCGGATGCGCCTCACTGGCGACCTGATCGGCGATGGTGAACGGAATATGGCGGGGGTCGTTCGGCGGCACCTGGCCAAAGACGGCTTCGATATACGGCGCGTAAACGTCGATTTCCGGCACCATGACCAGGATGTCCCGCGGCCGAAGCGGCGTGCCCTGGCCACTGGCTTCCTCGAACGCCGCCAGCAGCCGATCGTGCAGCACTTCCACTTCACGCAGCGGCGAGTGCACGCTGTAGAGCGACAGCGAGGCATCGTCTTCGGCGATCTCTCGCTTGGCGCCGGTTTCGCGGGTCCGCTCGCCGGGGTGCTTGAGATCCAGGATATCCTGCTGCAACTGATTGAGCAGCGGCGCCTGCTCGGCCGGGAATTCGTCGTCCGGCGCGGGATCGCGGAACAGGTCGGTTTCGACATCGAAGCCGCCATCCTGGCTCTCGAACTCGTAGAGACCGACGATGAAATCCCGCCCCTGGGCGCCCCAAGCCGCCAGCAGCGGATTGGCTTGAAGATGCAGCGCCTCCTCGTCCAGTGCCTCGAGCCATGGCGCCTCCGGGTGACGGGATTGCTGACGCGCCACGGCGTCGGCCGAGAGCCGCCCGGCACGTTTGATCGCTTCCCGGTCGGAGATGATGTCGCCCCAGTAGTGCCGGCAAGGATTGGTGATCATCAGGAACACGTCGATGACACCGGAGAGCGCGTGCAGCGCCTCGAGCGTCTGTGCTGGTAGCGTTGAAATACCGAACACGAAAACTCTTGGCGGTAATGCCTTGGGGCAGCTCTCCAACGCCCTGGCGGCACGCAGGAAACGCCCGTGCAGATTGGCGCGGTGGAAGGCGCGTTCGTCGGGGTCGGCATCGGCGATCAGCGCTCGCCACAGCGCCGGCTGCCAGCGCTGATCCGCAGGCAGATCTTTCGGCGAGTCCTCCCCCGCCTCCCAGGCCGCCAGCCAGTCGGGGCGGTAGTTGAGGTACTGATCGAACAGGTCGGCCAGTCGCACCGCCAGTTGCCAACGCTTGCGCTCGGCCTGCTCGGCGGCCTGGCGCTGCACCAACCCATGCGTCGGCGACGCCCGTCCAGGGCTTGCATCCTCACGTTCAGTATCCAGATAGTGCGCGAGCGGCGCGAAAGTGACCGGATCCCGAACGATCTCGCCTTCCAGCAGCCGCAGGATGCGCCACGCCAGCGGTCTCTTGTCGAACGGCGAATGCAGCGGAATCGATTGACGCTCCTCCGCCGGCCCGGCTTGCTCGAGCACTGCACGATAGGCCCGCCAGACGAAGCTCGATGGCAGCGGGAAATCCACCGACGCCGCAATGCCGTCCGCTTCCGCCAGTGACAGCCGCAGCCACTGCGCCATACCGTTGGACTGCACCAGGAAAGTTTCCGGCGTCAGCGGAGGCAACCGGTGACGCTTTATCAGCGCCAGTGCCAGATCGTGCAGGTCTTCGAGGTGATTGGCATGCAGGACGCTGAACATCCGCTCTCCCGGGTTCTGGAGTCGATGAGGATAAAGATCGTGCCATCCTACCGTGGTGGACGGCGACGATCATCCGGAGGCTGTGGCAAGATATGACAACCTCATGACAGCCTTATCGTTGCCGCCTCGTCGCCGCCAAGGCAAAACTCCGAGTGAAAAGGATTCACGTTGACGACAACCGTCTTTCTAGCCGTACTCGCTGGCGCCCTCATGCATGCCAGCTGGAACGCGCTGGTCAAGGTAGGGCTGGACCGGTTGCTGAGCATCTCGCTGATTCAGGCCGCCTGCGCGGTCATCGCTCTCGCCGCGGTTGCCTTCGTGCCGCTGCCCCAGCGCGATGCATGGCTCTGGCTGGCTGGCTCGGCCGTTTTGCATATCGGCTATAACGTGTTTCTGGCTCGCGCCTATCGGGTCGGCGATCTCGGTCAGATCTACCCGATCGCCCGCGGTTGTGCGCCCTTGCTGGTCACCGTGATCAGCGTCTTTGCCCTCAGCGAGCACCCTTCCTGGCTCGGTTATCTGGGTATCGCGGTGTTGGTGCTGGGCATCTTGTGCATGGCATTCCGTGGAGGTAAAGGGCCGCGTCTGGAACGCGCATCGCTGATCAATGCGCTGACGACCTCGGCTTTCATCGCAGCTTATACCCTGGCCGACGGCAGCGGCGCCCGGACCAACGGAGATGCCATCGGCTATGTGATCTGGCTGTTCCTGCTCGACGGCTTCGGCATGCTGCTGGTACTGGTAGCCATGCGTGGCGTTCGCGTCCTGCCTGAGCTGACCCGCCATTGGCGAGTGGGTCTAATCGGCGGCGCGCTCTCCATCGGCGCTTATGGCATTACCATCTGGGCCATGACCCAGGCCCCGATCGCGCTGGTCGCCGCGCTCCGCGAAACCAGCGTCCTTTTCGCCATCGCCATTGGCGTCGTCTGGCTGAAGGAACCGCTGCGGCGTGAACGCCTTTTGGCTGCCGGACTGATTCTGGGTGGCGTCATTCTGACGCATTGGGGATGACTGTCATACCACGACAGGACTGCTAGGCTTAAGGGAGCTGAGCCACCGCTCGGCCAACGCCGTTTCCTCGTCTTGCGGCGCGCAATTGACGCTCACTCAGACGAAAGCCACCAAGGCGACAGCGATCGGCAAGGAGCCCATTTTGTCTCTCACTGCTCCACCCCACGCCACCAACGCCGACGGTCAGGCGCGCAAGGTTGGCGTCGAGCTCGAATTTGCCGGGGTCGGTCCGATTCAGGCCGCGCGCCTGGTCGAGATGACCTTCGGGGGTCACGTCGAGCAGCATAGCGCCCATCGGCTGACCGTAACGGGCACTCCATGGGGCAATTTTCATGTCGAGCTGGACAGCAAGTATGTCCACCCCGATGAGCAGATACTCGACCGCATTCGTTCCACCGACGGCCAACCACCGGGAATCGGCGAGCATCTTCGTGCCAGCGTGCACAGCCGCACTCGCGAATGGCTGGGGGACATGGTGGCAGGCCTGGTGCCGACCGAAATCGTCTGCCCACCGATCCCCTGGGATGAGCTGGCACAGTTGGACGAGCTGTTCGTCGCCCTGCGTAGCCATGGCGCCCAGGGAACCGATGCCAGCCTGTTTTATGGCTTCGGACTCCACCTGAATCCGGAAATTCCGTCGCCGAATGTCGAGAGCGTCCTGGCCCATCTTCGGGCGTATCTGATTCTGGCCGACTGGCTACGGGACGATATCGTGGTCGACGTGACGCGGGACATGCTGCCGCATACCCAGCCCTTCCACAGCGACTACACGCGGAAGGTACTGGCACCGGACTATCATCCCACGGTAAAGACGTTGATCGACGACTACCTGGTCGCCAACCCGACGCGTAACCGTGAGCTGGATCTGTTGCCACTGTTTTCCTGGCTAATGCCGGATCATCCTAACGAGCTGCTGCGAGAGACGCTGGTCAAGCCGCGTCCGACTTATCATTATCGGCTGCCTAACGCGGCGCTCTCCGATTCGGAATGGGGCGTGGTCGTGGAGTGGAACCGATGGGCGGAGGTCGAGCGGCTCGCCGCCGATCCAGATCGACTGGCCGAGCGCGGCGCCGCCTATCGCGAGCACCTTGCGCAGCCAACCCTCAGCCGCTGGCTCGACTCCCTTCGCCACTGGATGCGTCATTGATGGACTCTGCGAAACGTTCGGGAACAGACGTCAAATCGCGCCAGACACGCCCGGTAATCGGGATCACCACGTCGGATCACAAGAGTCTTCTTGCCTGGTGGTGCGACTGGCTCTCGGTCTGGCGCGCGGGAGGAAAGCCACTACGTATCTCGCCGTCCCGTCCGCTGACACAGGCAGTGGATGGCCTGGTCATCGGTGGTGGTGACGACATCGGCGCTCAGCGCTACGGTGGCGAAGTGCAGCTGGATGTTCGTATCGATCCGGCTCGCGACGAACTCGAACTCGATCTACTCGGACACTATCTGCCGTCGCGTTTGCCGATACTGGGGATCTGCCGCGGCGCACAGATGATCAACATCCACTGCGGCGGCAGCCTGATCGAAGATATTCAGACGACTTACAGCCATATCAAGAATCGGCGCATGGTCCTGCCTCGCAAGCGAATCGAGATCGAGCCGTTCAGTCAGTTGGCCGACATACTCAACCGCCGCTACTGTCATGTGAACAGCCTCCACCATCAGGCCGTGGACCGACCGGGAAATGGCCTGAAAGTGGTCGCCCACGACCGCGACGATCTCGTGCAAGCTATCGAAGGCGAACGACACCCATTTTTGATTGGTGTGCAGTGGCACCCGGAATTTCTGCTCTTCAGTCGCTCCCAGCAGCGCCTGATCCGAGCGCTGGTAGAGGCGGCTCGACAGCAGCGTCAAGCGGTCAGTACGGAGTGAAGACGCTGCTGCGCGGATGACATTGACGAACCCTCAGGACGGCATCACCGCCAACCTCCGTCCTGCCGGCGAGCGCAACAGAAACAGGCCGATGACGATGCCCATCACCGCCAGCGCCGCGACGTAGATCGCCGGCGACATGGGGTACCAGCGCATCAGCGTAGTGACGATGATTGGCGTGAAACCACCGAAGAGTGCGTAGGCGACGTTGTAGGAGAACGAGAGCCCGCTGAAACGCACCGCCGCGGGGAAGGCCTTGACCGCAATCGCCGGTATCGCGCCGGTGATACCCACCGCAAAACCGGCCAGTGCGTAGAGCGGCATCAACTGCTCGGGGCGGTGGCCGACCACGCTCATCATCAGCCAGTAACTCGCGCCCAGCAGCGCACTCCACCCCACCAGCGTCGCCCCGCTACCGAAACGATCGGCACACCAGCCGGCGACCACGCAGCCGACGATCAGACACAGAATCGCCACCACGTTGGCGAGCGAGGCGTCGAGCCCGGCGTACTGCGCCGCCAGCAGCGGCGGCGTCATCAGCATGACGACGACGATGGCTGCGGTCAGAATCCAGCTCACCGCCATGGCCAGCAGTACCCCGCCCAAGTGATCGCGAAGTACCGTCTTGACCGGCAGTCCGGCCGCCAGGGCTCGGCGCTTGCGCATTTCGGCGAAGACCGGGGTTTCACTCAGCCAGCGGCGCAGGTAGACCGCGATGAGTCCGAACGCGCCACCGAGCAGAAACGGTATGCGCCAGGCGCCGCTCGCCAGTTCTGGCGCAGAGAAGTGCGATTTCATCACCGCCGCCACCAGCGAGCCGATCAGAATTCCCGCTGCGAGTCCGGCCGATAGCGTGCCGCAGGCAAGGCCGACGTGACGACGTTGGACATGCTCGGTGAC
The DNA here is from genome assembly GCF_003206065.1 of Salinicola halimionae. Classification (GTDB taxonomy): domain Bacteria; phylum Pseudomonadota; class Gammaproteobacteria; order Pseudomonadales; family Halomonadaceae; genus Salinicola; species Salinicola halimionae. Next base: position 123,859 of record NZ_PZJQ01000007.1, read on the forward strand.
GAATACCCAGGCGCCGGGTACCTCGCCACCCACGGCGGCACCCTGCAGCATGCGCAGCAGGACCAGTATCAGCGGCGCCAGGTAGCCGATAGATTGGTAGGTCGGAAGACAGCCGATCGCCAACGTGGGCAGCGCCATCAGCAGGATCGACAGCGTGAACATGCGCTTGCGCCCCAGCAGGTCGCCGAAGTGCGCCATCACAATGCCGCCCAGCGGCCTGACCAGGTAGCCGGCGGCGAAGATGCCGAAAGTCTGGATCTGGCGCAGCCATTCCGGCATGTCCGGCGGGAAGAACAGCTGCCCGATGACCGTGGCGAAGTAGACGAAGATGATGAAGTCGTAGAATTCCAGCGCGCCGCCAAGTGCGGACAGCGACAGCGTCTTGACGTCGCCACGGGAGATCGGACGCGACGACTCGGACGAGGTGGGGTCGTGAGACATAGTGATCTTCCAAAAAGGACGGCACCCGAAGGTGCCGTCGCGATCATTCCGTAGCGGAACTGCCGAGATCGAAACTCGCTAGTCAGCGCGGTTCGGAACTCGAGACGCGGTTCAGTGCTGCATCAATGCCAGACGTTGTCCGTTCGGCGCGCGCAACAGGAAGATACCGATGACGACGCCGAGTGCCGACAACGCGGCGATATAGTACGCCGGGGCCGCGGGATGGCTCGCCATCAGCGTCGAGACCACCACCGGCGTGAACCCGCCGAAGATCGCATAGGCAACGTTGTAGGAGAACGAAAGCCCGGAAAAGCGCACCGCCGCCGGAAACGACTTGACCGCGATGGTCGGGACGACGCCGACGATGCCCACGCCGAAACCGGCCAGGCAGTAGAGCAGCATCAGCTGGTCGGGATGGGTCGGCACCGTGTGCATCATGATCCAGTAGGTAATCCCCAGCAGCAGGCTCCATAGAATGATCGTGATGCCGCTGCCGATGCGATCGCAGCACCACCCCGAGACCACGCAACCGATGATCACGCAGACGATCGCCCAGACGTTGGCCAGCGAGGCATCGATGCCGTAGACCGCTTGCAGCAGGCTGGGCGTCATCAGGACGACCACTACCACGGCGCCGGTGAGAATCCAGGTGACCGCCATCGACAGCACCACACTGTCCAGATGCCGACTCAGCACACGCTTGACCGGCAGCCCGTCGGAAAGCGCCTTCTTGGCGCGCATCTCGGCGAATACCGGGGTCTCTTCCAGGTAACGACGCAGATACACCGCCAGAAACCCGAAGACGCCACCGATCAGGAACGGGACGCGCCAGCCGTATGCGCTCATCTCTTCAGGGGTGTAATAGGACTTCAGAAATGCCGAGATGATCGAGCCGATCAGAATGCCGGCCACCAGCCCGGAGGCAAGCGTGCCACAGGCGAGGCCAACGTCCTTGCGTGACACGTGCTCGGTGACGAAGACCCAGGCGCCCGGAACTTCACCGCCCACCGCAGCGCCCTGCAGGATGCGCATCAACACCAGCAGCAGTGGCGCCAGGTAGCCGATGGTCTCGTAGGTCGGCAGACAGCCGATCAACAGCGTTGGTACCGACATCAGGAAGATCGACAGCGTGAACATGCGCTTGCGACCCAGCAGATCACCGAAGTGCGCCATGATGATGCCGCCCAATGGACGCGCCAGATAGCCCGCGGCAAAAATGCCGTAGGTCTGGATCATCCGCAGCCATTCCGGCATGTCAGGCGGAAAGAACAGATGCCCGATCACCGTGGCGAAATAGACGAATATGATGAAGTCGTAGAATTCCAGCGCACCGCCCAGGGCGGAGAGCGACAGGATCTTGATGTCACCGCGTGACAGCGGACGCGAGGGAGCCGCATCGTATTGGGGTGCGTTAGCCATGGCCGTGTTCTTTTTTCTGAGGCGTTGAAACGTACGTGTCCAGTAGCCAACGTGCTTCACGGAAGCTCGACAGAGGGCGTCATCCGCCGCACGAAGGGGAAACGACATTACCAGACTTTATAAGTTCCGTCAGTGTGGTGTCGTCAAGCGTCGAATGCCGGGAGAACAGGCTTCGGAACGGGAGTTTCGAGCGCAGAAATTAAAGAATCCGCACAAAAAAACCGGCCACGTGGGCCGGTTATCGAACTCACCAGATGCCTCAGCTCTCGAGCTTGGCATCCAGCGAAATCTTGGCGTTCAGCAGCTTGGAGATCGGGCACCCCTCTTTGGCCTTTTGCGCGGCACTGTCGAAGGTCGACTGATCAGCGCCGGGGATCTTGGCTACCGTCCTGAGCTGGACTTCAGTAATGGTAAAGCCGCTGTCGTCCTGCTCCATGATCACGGTCGCGTCTGTCTTGATGCTGTCCGGCTCGATGCCCTCTTCACCCAGCATCATGGAAAGCGCCATCGAGAAACAGCTGGCGTGCGCGGAAGCTATCAGCTCTTCCGGGTTGGTACCCGGCTGCCCTTCGAAACGGGTATTGAAACCGTAAGGGCTTTCCTTGAGCGCGCCACTCTCGGTCGATACGACACCCTTGCCTTTCTTGAGGTTACCTTTCCATTCAGCGGATCCGGATTTCTTGATCGTCATCATCAGCTCCTTCTGGTTCGATGTACCCTTTCGAGGCTATCTGCCATCACGGGGATGGATTGGAGATCAGTGTAGACCACATGCGTCAGACGTCATCCCGATCTCTCACCGTCGATCGCGCTACCGCTTGGCAAAGGGAGCAGGGCCTGGAAATTCTAGACCTTGAGAACGGCAAGCGCTGAATCGTAGTCCGGCTCGTTCTTGATCTCGCTGACCAGTTCGGCATGCACAATCTTGTCCTGCTCGTCGATCACGATGACCGCTCGCGCGCAGAGCCCGTTCATGACCCCGCTCTGCAAGGCGACGCCGTAGCGTTCACGGAATTCCGGGTGGCGAAAGCTCGACAGCGTAATCACTCGGTCGAGGCCCTCTGCGCCGCAAAACCGGCTTTGCGCGAAAGGGAGATCCGCCGACACGATGAGCACCGCCGTATTATCGAGGCCGCTGGCGTACTCGTTGAACTTGCGCGTCGACATGGCACAGGTTTTGGTATCGACGCTGGGAATGATGTTGAGAACCTTGCGTCGGCCGGCAAAATCCGACAGCGTCAGGTCCTTGAGTTCGGCATCGGTCAGGGTGAAGGCGGGTGCCGTATCGCCAACGGCAGGAAATGTACCGCCCACTTCGACGGGCACGCCGCCTCGCGTCACGCTCTGCATGATTTTCTCTCCGGCTGGAATGATTCAAAGGTCAAAGGCAAAGATCAAAGGCACTAGGAAAGTGACATGCCTCACGGCATGACAGTCCAGACCAGCATAGACTATCCCTCGGGCTTGCCGGGCGAACCCGTCAGCAGTTCCCGCGATGTCGCCAGGGCTCTCGAGTCCGAGGCTCGTAACAACGCCATATTGCGTTCGGGAATGGCCTCGGGGTCGGCATGACTCGCCAGTGCTCGTTCGAGCTCGGCTTCTCGCAAGATATGCAGCATCGGATAGGGCGAACGATTGGTCGCGTTGGCGGGATCCGTCACCTCGACGCCGTCGAAACTATAATCCGGGTGAAAGCTCGCCAGTTGGTAGACCCCGCGATAGCCCAGATCGTCGAACAGCCGCTCGGCCAGCTCGAGCCAATCCAGATAATCATCGAAATCGTCCATCCCGGCGGGCGCGATCAGCAGCGTGGTGGCAATCGCGGGGTCCGCATCCAGGCGACGGCATTCAGCCACCAGCTCATGAAGCAACCCTTCCAGCTCCACGGAGCTGGCGAGCGCATATCGGATGGTGTCCCGGCGCATTTCGCGCCCGGCAAACGGACAGATATCGTGGGCCACGACGAAGGATTCGAGCCAGGCTCGGGTAGCGGTGATCGCGGAAGCTTCGATGACGGGCTCCTGATGTTATCGACGAATCGGACGGGATTTACACAAACTGAAAACGGGTTTCACGCAAGGAAAACATAGCTGATACAGAGTGCGAACAATACCACCACATTTCACCAAATCGGTTTGCGAAACTTGGGAGTGGCGGCCAGCATAACAGTATCGTTTTCACGAACCGGGAGTTTTCGATGTCACGCATGCTGCCGCAGATCCTGCTACCCGAGAGTCAGAACGAACCTTCTCTAACCCTGCCGGCTGTCGGCCAGGGCACCTGGTACATGGGAGAGAATCTCGTTCCGCGTCAGCAGGAGAAAGATGCCCTGCGTTACGGCCTGGATCTGGGGCTGAGTCTGATTGATACCGCCGAGATGTATGGCGACGGCGGTGCCGAGCAAGTGGTCGGAGAGGCGATCCGCGGGCGCCGTGACGATGCCTTCGTTGTTTCCAAGGTCTATCCCTGGAATGCGGCGAGAGAAAGCGCCATTGCCGCGTGCGAACGTAGCCTCGAACGCCTGGATATCGACACCATCGATCTCTACCTGCTGCACTGGCCCGGCAGCATCCCTCTCGAGGAGACTTTCGAGGCGTTCGAGCGGCTACGCGATCAGGGCAAGATCCGGCGCTTCGGCGTTTCCAACTTCGATGCCGGCAGCCTCAGGGCGATGGATGCGCTGCCCGCAGCCTCCGAGTGCGCCACTAACCAGGTGCTCTATCATCTCGGCTCCCGCGGCATCGAGGTTGACGTCCTACCTTGGATGCAGGACCACCATCGTCCGGTGATGGCCTACTGTCCGCTGGCCCAGGGCGGCCGGCTCAGGTCCAAGCTACTCTCCTCGTCCGTGGTCAACGAGATCGCCGACAAACACGGCGCCAACGCCGCCCAAGTGCTGCTGGCCTGGGTCATTCGCCCCACGAGCAGCAATCCCGGGGCGCCACGCCCGGTCGTTGCCATTCCCAAGGCTTCTACCCTAGCGCACGTCAAGGCCAATGCCGAGGCACTGACTATCGACCTCGATGCCGAGGACCTGACCCGGCTCGACAATGCTTTCCCGGCGCCGAGAGAGCCGGTGTCGCTGGATATCATTTGAGAGGGCCTTGACCGAAAGCCTTCACCTGCAAAGTGATCGGCCACTCCGACACTCAGCTGAGCCATGAGCTTTGACCTGTGGCCCGTGGCCTGTGAAGTAACCGATGAACTATGGCAACGGCAATTGGCTGCTGGTCGCCACCGAGCCCCGCCGGGACGCCAGCCGATCTGCCAGGCGGGTCGGCTCCGGCAGTTTGGTCCTGCCCAGGCAGCGCACGACCCAGTCGACGGCGCTTTCGAGCGACAAGCGATGCCCCGGCGACACGAACAGTGGTTTCACCCCTTCTCTCGAGCGCAGTACCGCCCCGATGGTGACGCGGCCGCGTTCGTCGACGGCAACGTTGCTCGGGTCCTGTTCACGTCGGCGATCGGTCAGCGGCGTCCATTCGCCTTTGACCGACGGTACCTCGCCGAACTGCCCGCACAACCGGCTCTTACCCACGCCGATGGTCGGCAGATCGAGCCATAGCCCCAGATGGGAGGCGATTCCCAGTCGACGCGGATGCGCGATGCCCTGCCCGTCGACCATGATCAGATCCGGGCGCTGCGACAGCTGCTCGAACGCGCCCAGCGCCGCCGGAATTTCGCGAAACGAAAGCAGGCCCGGCACGTACGGCATCCGCGTCGGCTCGCGGTGCACCACCTGCTCGACCAGCGTGAGCGATGGCCATTCGAGCAGCACCAGCGCCGCCCGCGTCGTCTCGCCGCCATCCTCGAAGCCGATATCCATGCCTGCGATCAGGCCGACCTCTCCCAGCGTATCCTCGCGTATGATTCCTGGCGCCAGCTGCTTCTGCAGCGCGATCGCCGCCTCGGGCGTCAGATTCCATTCGTGTAGCGCCATCCTGGGCTCTCCCGGTTGTCTCCATGAGTCCGAAAGACTAGTCCCAGGTCGCGCGTCTCTCCAACGGCCGAGGCAATATTGAGGCGCGGTCGTGACGGTGCGCGGCCATAAGGAAGCGCGCATTGGGTCTTTTCCCCCACGCCCGCCACGTTACACTTGGCGACGCTTTTGCTTCTTCACTCTCTCTTCGTTGCCACAGGGCGCCGCGCCGTGAAATTGATCCACACCGCCGACTGGCATCTGGGCCAGTCTTTCCATGGCCAGGAACGCCATGTCGAACATCGCGCCTTTCTCGACTGGCTGCTGGCGACACTCGTCGACCGCCGCCCCGATGCGCTGCTGATAGCCGGCGATATCTTCGATGTGGTCAATCCTTCACTGCGCGCTCAGGAGCTGCTCTACGACTTCATCGTCGCCGCCCACGCCGCCCTGCCGGACCTGGAGATCGTGATGATCGCCGGCAATCACGACAGCGGTTCGCGGATCGAGCTGCCGGCACCGTTGATGAAGAGCCTCAAGACCCATGCCCTCGGCCGAGTGCATTGGCTCGACGATGGCCGTCTCGATAGCGACCATCTGCTGGTCCCGCTGCATGATGCCGATGACGCGCTCAAGGCATGGTGTCTGGCGCTGCCTTTTCTGCGCCCCGCCGAGGTGACCGGCGGCGAGATCGACGATTACCGCGACGGCATTGCCCGAGTTCACGGCGAGCTGATCGCCGCGGCCGAGCTACGCCGCCAGCCGGGTCAGGCACTCGTGGCGATGAGCCACGCGCATCTGCAGGGCGCCGCCGTCTCCGAGGCGAGCGAGCGACCCATCGTCATCGGCGGCGAGGAGTCGGTCCCGGCGACGCTGTTTCCCGATTCGATCGCTTACGTCGCGCTCGGCCATCTCCATCGGCCCCAGCAGGTCGGCGAGCCACGCATTCGCTACAGCGGCTCGCCGCTGCCGCTCGATTTCAGCGAGAGCCACTATCCGCACCAGGTGGTCGAACTCACCCTCGACGGCGAAACGCTGGGCGAGATCGAGACGCTGCTGATCCCGCGCCACGTGGCACTGATACGCGTGGGCCCGGGCAGTATCGAAGAGATCGAGCAGACGCTTGGCGAACTGGAGACGGATGCCGATCTTCCTCGTGAACGCTGGCCATGGCTGGAGATCCGGGTCGATCTCGACGCCCCTCGCCCCGATCTGCGCGCCCGCATTGAGGCAGCGACGGCAGACAAGCCGCTACGTCTGTTGCGCATTCACAGCCGCTACCCCAACGCCAGCGGGCGCGCCGACGTGGATGCCAACGTCGACCTCGACAGTTTGACCCCACAGGAAATCTTCACCCGGACCTGGCAGGCGCGCTACGGCAATGCGCCACCGGATGACGTCATGACCGACTTCGCCAGCCTTCTACAGCAGGTTCAGGACGCGGGAGCAGGAGTAGGGACAGGGGAAGAGTCATGAAAATTCTCGCCATTCGTCTGGAGAACCTCGCCTCGCTGGCCGGTCGTCACGAAATCGACTTCACCGCCTCGCCGCTGGCCGACCAGGGTCTGTTCGCGATCACCGGCCCGACCGGCGCCGGCAAGAGCACACTACTCGACGCGCTCTGCCTGGCGCTCTACGGCAGCACGCCGCGCCTGCGTCAGGCACCGAAACGAGACTCCCAGATCGCGGATGTCAATGACGACACCCTGACCACAGCAGACGCGCGCACCTTGCTGCGTCGAGGCTGCGCCAGTGGCTTCGCGGAAGTGGATTTCGTTGGCCGCGACGGGCACCGATACCGGGCACGCTGGTCGGTACGCCGCGCCCGCAACAAGATCGACGGCAGCCTGCAGAAAATCGAACAGTCATTGACCGACCTGGACGCCAACCGGCTGCTGACCGCTCAGACGCGGGAGTTCGAGAAGCTGCTGCCCGAACGTCTGGGACTGAAATTCGACCAGTTCACCCGTGCCGTATTATTGGCCCAGAGCGAGTTCGCCGCCTTCCTCAAGGCAGACGACAACGAGCGCAGCGAACTGCTCGAACGTCTGACCGACACTCAGCACTATTCCGAAATCTCCAAGGCAGCCTATCAGCGCGTTAGAGAGGCCAGAGCCGCTCTCGATGCCATCGAGGTCAGGCTAGCCGACGCGCTGCCGGCGGATGCGGACACGCGCGCAACTTATGAACGACAGGCTCAGATCGAGGAGCACGCGCTGGCCGATCTCCAGGCTGAGTTGTCGCGTCATCAGACACAGGGCATCGAACTCGAACGCGATGTCCAACTGACACAAGCCTGGCAACAGGCCAACGCCAGTTGGCAACAGGCTGATCGCGAGTGGCAGCAAAACCGGGGGGAGCGCGAGCAACTCGCCCAGCTCGACGAGCTGGCTCCCTGGCGGGACCGAGCAAAGCGCCGCCAGACGCTCGAACAGTCGCTCGCCGGCCACCGCCATGCGCTGATCAAGGAGCGCCGTCAGTCCGAGGATTGCGACCGGGAGCGCGAAGCGCTCGAGCCTCAGCTCGCTACCGCCCAGCAGGACCACGAACAAGCCCGGGACGACTACCGGGACGCCCAGCCCCATCTGGACGAGGCCCGCCGGCTGGCCGCCAATCTCGAACACCAACGCCAGCAGCTCGACCAGCAGCACAACGAGCACCGCCAGCTCGCCGAGGCAACGCAGGCCGACGAGCAGCGCCGGACGCAGCTGACGCAAGCACGCCAGCCACTCGAGACGCGCCTTCGCGAACAGCGGGTCACCCTCGAAGGGTTGCTGGAAGACGCCGACAAGGGCGGCGAACGTCTGACCGCCCATGAATTGCGCTCGACCCTGAATCGCCAGCGCGATCTGACGCAGAGCGAACTGCAAGCACTGCAGAGTCTGCAGCAGGACTGGCGCGAGGGGGAACGGCTACGGCGAGAGCAGACAGATACGCTCCAGCAGCTCGATAGCGAGCGCCGCCGGCTTCAGGACCTGGAAACTCAGGGCAAGCAGGCCGCGGAGCGGCTCAAGGCGGCGGAGTCCGAGGAAACGCTGATTCGCCAGCAGATCGAGGGCGCAAGGGCTGCACGAAGCGACAGCGTCGAACAGCTGCGCCAGCATCTGAGCGACCATGAACCTTGTCCGGTCTGCGGGGCAACGGATCACCCCTACCGGCAAGCGCCCCCGGCCCACCCCGGCGCCGCCATGATCGAGGCGATCGAGCGTCAGGAACGACAACAGCTCGACAGCCAGCGCGAGCAAGTCGAAAACGCACACCAGATCTATCACCAGTGCAGCGCCGATTATCGCGCCTGCCGCCAGGGCCTGTTCGAACGCGAGCGCCAGCTCGAGACACTGTCCCGGCAGCTCGAGCACGCCGAAGTCGCCATCGACACTCATGCCGCGGCCTCTGCCTTGCGCCAGAGTGAGGCGACCGGCGGCTGGTTCGAGGCGCGCCACGAACGACTGTCCCGTCAATGGCGGCAAGCCAGTGATCGTCTCGCCACGCTCGATGAAGCGGAGCGCACTCTGCAGCCGCTGGAAGCCGAGTGGCAGCAGCTGTCACTTGAACAGGGCAAGCTGGAGGAGCGCCAGTCCTTGAACCGCGAGCGTCTGCGAGCGCTCGAGGACGCACTGCCCTCAATGCAACAGCAGGTGGACGATACCGAGTCACAACTCGCAGCCCGGCTCGGCAGTCACGACTCCGTTCCGGCCTGGCAGGCAGCACTAGAGCAGCGGCGCCACCAGGCGGAAGCGACTCTCGAGGAACATCGGACGCGGTGGCAGATACTGGCCCAGACTCGTACCCAATTGACGCAGCGACTGACGGATCTCGAGCAGCGCCAGCGGGAGGCGCAAACGGAGTTCGACGAGCTCGACGGCGAATGGCAAGCCTGGCGCCGAGAACGTCCGGCACTGGACACTGACACGATCGACGCCCTGCTGGCGGTCAGCGAGGCGGACCACCGTCGACGGCGGGAGAGCATCGTGCAATGCGAGCGCGATCTCGCCGCCGCCACCGTCAAACGAGAGGAACGTCAGCAGGCGCTACGCGACCACCGTCGGGCACTACTCTCGGCAAGAGGCGAAGACGTCCCGGCGAAAGGCGAAGACGATCTACTCGATGAGGCTAGCACCCGCGAACTGGCGGCGCGGCTGACCCAGCAGCGCGAGACCGCCGAAGCCCTGACCCGCCAGCGTGACGAGCGTCAGGAGACCCGCGATGCCGCCCAACATCAGCTCCGTGAAGACGACCGTCGCCGTCAGGCACAGCGCGATGGCGCCCAGGAGCGCGAGTCGGCCCAGCACGAGGTCAATCGCTGGGAGCGCCTGAACGGCCTGATCGGCAGTGCCGATGGCAAGCGCTTCCGGCGCATCGCCCAGGCCTACAACCTCGACCATCTGCTGACCCATGCCAATCAGCATCTGCGCGCGCTGACGCCCCGCTATCGGTTGATACGCGGCGGCAGCGAACTCGGCATTCTGGTGATCGATGGCGACATGGCCGACGAGCGTCGCTCGGTCCACTCGCTCTCCGGCGGAGAAACCTTTCTGGTGTCGCTGGCGTTGGCGCTGGGGTTGGCATCGATGGCGTCTCACCATCTGGCGATCGAATCGCTGTTCATCGATGAAGGCTTCGGCAGTCTCGACCCCGAATCGCTGGCATTGGCGATGGACGCGCTCGACGGCCTGCAGGCCCAGGGGCGTCGCGTGGGGGTGATCTCCCACGTCCAGGAAATGCACGAGCGGATCCCGCTACAGATTCGTGTCGAGCCCAGTGGCAACGGTGCCAGCCAGCTCGTGATTCGTCGCGCTTGACCGCTTTCGCAGCAAGGGAGTCGACCGAGCCCAATACGCTCCGCTCAAACCTCGATCGCTGCCCGGGCCATGACCTGGGCGGCGGCACCTCTGGCGGCCGTGAACGTGCTGTCTTCGATGATCTTGATCGGAACGGATTGCGACTGCCTGAGCAGATCGTTTTGATGGGCCTCGAAGTAGGCCAGGGCCGGCTCGATCAGAGGCCCTTTCAGCCACATCAACGACCCGCCCAGAATCAGCATCGACGGGTTGAGCGTGTGATGCAGGTTGAGCATCAGCAGCCCGAGTGCTTCTCCTGCGCGCTGAATCAAGGCTTGCACGTCCGCCTCACCGGCCCGGGCTCGTACCGAGGCGCTGAGGCTGTCATCGATATCGAGACCCAGCGACTCGCGCAGCGCCCAACCGCTGACCAGGGTTTCGGCACAGCCGCGGTTGCCGCAATGGCAAAGCGCCCCGCCCGGCTGAATCACGGTATGCCCGATCTCACCGACCAGGCCTTGATAGCCGCGTGGCACTACGGGGAAATGTTCACCGCTGACCACGCCGCAGCCGATACCGATATCGGCGCTGATGTAGGCGAGCGACTCGGGCGGCATGCCCTCGAAAAAATAGAACTCGCCGAACGCCGCCGCGTTGGCCTCGTTGTCCAGTAGCCAGACCCCGTCCGGTAGATCCGGCTCTTCCCGCAGCAGCGCCAGAAAATCGACGTCGATCCAGCCCAGATTGGGCGCCAGGCTGAGGATCGGCGCGGTGGGAGAGACGGGGCCGGGCACCGCGACGCCCAACCCCAGACAGCGCCGACCCGCGATGGCGGGCGCTTCGCGCAGCTGGTTCAGCAGTTTCGCCAGACACGTCGCGGTAGTCACGGGATCGCTGGGAGGTTCTTCCAGATGGCAGCTTGCCAGAATCTCTCCCACCAGGTTGCAAGCGACCAGCCGCAAGCCTTTAACCCCGACCTCGGCACCCAGCATGTAGTGGCGGTCACCATCCAGATAGAGCGCCCGCCCCGGCCGCCCGCCACCGCGCGCATGCAGCTCTCCTTCGCGTAGCCATCCTCGTTCGACCAGCGTTTGCACCACACTGCCTACCGTGGCCTTGGTCAGGCCTGTCTCGAGCGCGATATCGGCCCGGGACAGCCCAGGGTGGCGACGTGCGGTGCTCAGAATCGTGCTGCGGTTGAGACTCTTCAGGTAGTTGAGATCGCCGGCAGCTTGCGGCGTGAAGGAGTTGGGCATGGGAAGGCGGCAACGTCAGGTGGCGGTGGATGCTGCGACTATATCAAAGCCCGCCGACGTCGACCGGACAGCACTACGATTATGCGACCTAAGTCTTAAAGCCAATCGTCTTACCCACAATAGTCTTAACACCAATGGTCAATAGCAGCCCGCGCCCCTTACGCGCATGATCCGCACATCATTTAGTTAACAGATTTTACTAACCATCAGGAGTTTTCATGCCGTCAGCCATCTACCCCAGTCTCGAGCGCAAGCGCGTAGTCATTACCGGCGGCGGTTCCGGCATCGGTGAAGGTCTGGTAAGGGCCTTCGCCGAGCAACGCGCCGAGATTCACTTCATCGATATTATCGATGATGCCAAGGCGCTGGCCGAGGAGCTCGGGAGCAATGTCCATTTCCATCAATGCGACCTGACCGATGCCGAGGCGCTGATCGCGACGCTCACCGCCATCGGCGATGTCGACATCCTGGTCAACAACGCGGCAAACGACGATCGCCACCGCCTCGAGGATATTACCCCCGAGTATTGGGAAAATCGGATGGCGGTCAATCTGCGCCATCTGGTGCTGGCTGCTCGCGAAGTGGCGCCTGCCATGCGCCGTCGAGGTGAGGGCGTCATCATCAATCTGGGCTCGATCAGCTGGCACCTCGGGCAGCCTGGCCTGGTGCTCTACGAGACTGCCAAGGCCGGCATCGAGGGGCTGACGCGAGCGTTGGCGAGCGAGCTTGGCAGCGACGGCATCCGCGTCAACTGTGTGATCCCCGGCAACGTCAAGACGCCACGCCAGTCGCGCTGGTACAGCCCCGAGGATGAAGAGCAGATCGTCGCCGAACAGAAGCTCAAGGTCCGTATCCATCCTCATCACGTGGCCTCCATGGTGCTCTTCCTCTCCTCGGACGCCGCGGCCGCCTGTACCGCTCACAACTATTGGGTCGATGCCGGCTGGCTCTGATCGCAAGCTGCCTCGGAACCCTCATCGAGAGACCATTGGAGTTCAACAATGCCAACATCAAGCACTTCACAAAATCCTGTCGTGGTTCTACTTATCTGCTGCGTGGCCGCCATTGGCGGCTTCCTGTTCGGTTTCGATAGCGGTGTCATCAACGGCACCGTCGACGGCCTTCAGCAGGCTTTCCAGTCGGAAAGTGTCGGCACCGGTTTCAACGTCGCCTCGATGCTGCTGGGCTGCGCCGTCGGCGCCTTCTTCGCCGGCCGACTGGCGGATAAATTCGGCCGTCGTACGCTGCTGCTGGTCGCTGCCGTGTTCTTTATCATCAGCGCCTGGGGTTCCGGCATCGCCGGGGGATCATTCGAGTTCGTGATCTATCGGATACTGGGCGGTCTGGCAGTGGGTGCGGCCAGCGTCATGTCGCCGGCCTACATCAGTGAAATCGCCCCCTCGCACCTGCGCGGCCGATTGGCGACCATTCAGCAAGTCGCGATCATCGGCGGACTGTTCTTCTCGTTTCTCAACAACTACGCCCTGGCCAATATCGCCGGCGGCTCCACCGCCGAGCTGTGGTTCGGTTTTGAAGCTTGGCGCTGCATGTTCTGGATGGAACTGATTCCGGCCGGCATCTTCCTGATCGCGCTGATGTTCATCCCGGAAAGCCCGCGCTTTCTGGTCAGTGCCGGACATGACGACAAGGCCAAACGCGTTCTTCGCCTCGTTTACGACGAAGCCGGAACCGAAAAACGTCTGGCAGACATTCACGCCTCGCTTTCCAACCGTCATAAACCGCGCCTGTCGGACCTGATCAACCCCGCTACCGGCAAGCTGCTGAAACTGGTCTGGATCGGCATCGGCCTGGCGGTGTTCCAGCAGCTGGTCGGGATCAACGTGGTGTTCTACTACGGTGCGGTACTGTGGCAGGCGGTCGGTTTCTCCGAAAGCGATGCCCTGATGATCAACGTCATCAGCGGCGCGGTCAGCATCGCGGCCTGCCTGGTCACGATCGGCCTGATCGATCGTATCGGTCGCAAGCCGCTGCTGTGGGCCGGCTCGGTGGGCATGACGATCACCCTGGCAATTCTGGTCTACGCATTCTCTACCGCAGAGATCGTTAACGGCAGCCTGGCACTCTCCTCGGGCAACGGGATCCTCGCCCTGCTGGCGGCCAATGCCTACGTCTTCTTCTTCAACGTCTCCTGGGGCCCGGTAATGTGGGTCATGCTCGGGGAGATGTACCCCAACCAAGTGCGCGGGTCGGGACTGGCCGTTGCCGGGCTGTTCCAGTGGGTCGCCAACTTCGCCATCACCATGACCTTTCCGATCATGCTGGCGTCGATCGGTCTCACCGGCGCCTATGGCTTCTACGCTGTCTGCGCGCTGCTCTCGGTCATCTTCGTCGCCCGCTTCGTGCGCGAAACCAACGGCAAGGAACTCGAGGAGATGGCGTACGAATGAGCGTTCAATAAGCCGTGACCTGAACGTCATCCTGTACGCAACAAACAAGGCCCGCGCNNGCGCGGGCCTTGTTTTTATCGCCATGCCGACGTCGGCGGACTATGCCAATGATCGGCGGCGCTCGCATCGAGGGCTTGGATCTTGAACCTTAGAGCGCCATTTTCGCGGCGATCTCGGCGACGTGCTTGCCCTGGAAGCGAGCAATCGTCAATTCGTTCTCACTCGGGGTACGACTACCATCGGCATTGGCCAGCGTCGTCGCGCCGTAAGGTGTACCACCGGTAATCTCGTTCATGTTGGAGAGTTCAGGGCAACTATAGGGCACGCCGACGATCACCATGCCGTGATGCATCAAGGTGGTATGAATCGAGGTCAGCGTAGTTTCCTGACCACCGTGCTGGGTTGCCGTCGAGGCAAACGCGCTGCCTATCTTGCCGATCAATTTGCCCTGCGCCCAAGGACCACCCGTCAAGTCCCAGAAATTGCGCATCTGAGAGGTCATGTTGCCGAAACGGGTCGGGGTGCCGACGATGATGGCATCGTATTCCGCCAATACGTCGGGGCCTTCGATCAGCGCCGCCTCCTGATCGATTTTGTAGCCGGATTTCACCGCCACCTCTTCCGGTACCAATTCTGGCACGCGGCGGATGTCGACCTGGGTGCCGCCGACGCTCTCTGCGCCTTCCGCAACCGCCTTGGCCATGGTCTCGATGTGGCCATAGCTCGAGTAATACAACACCAGTACTTTGCTCATGACAGCTCTCCTGGAGAGATGGGGTTTTACGACGAACCGCCTCTCAGGCTAGCCTGCGCGATGTTACGACGCCATGGGTTAAGCTCGGACTCGATCCTGGCTTTTTTCCGCGTAAAGCATCGAAAGGATCGAACGCTTTCCGATCATGAGAACACCACCCGACCCGGCTCACCCGTTGGTTCAGGCGTTTGTGGGCGGGGAGGATTAGCCGCTATTCTGTCGGCACACCCACCGAAAAGTGGTCCACGTTGATGGATCGGAGCCAGTGATGACGACTTCCCGCGACCTGCTGTCCAGCCTTATAGGCTTCGATACGGTATCCCGCCACTCGAACCTCGAGCTGATCGACTTCGTCGAACGCTATCTGGCGTCCCACGGCATAACGTCGCAACGCATCAGCAACGCCGATGGCAGCAAATCGAATCTGTTGGCTCGGATTGGGCCGGCGGTCAAAGGCGGCGTGGTGCTCTCCGGTCATACCGACGTGGTGCCGGTGGACGGCCAGCCCTGGAGCAGTGACCCGTTCACGCTGACGGACAAGCAGGACGGCCGGCTGTACGGTCGTGGCAGCTGCGACATGAAGGGGTTTCTGGCCTGTGCGCTGGCGCAGGTCCCCGCTTGGCAGGCTCTCGAGCTCAAGCGTCCGGTCTACCTTGCCTTTTCCTATGATGAAGAGATTGGCTGCCTCGGCGCGCCTTCGATGATCGAACGCCTGATGGAGGAAGAGCCGCTGCCCGGCGCGGTCATCATCGGCGAGCCCACCTCCATGCAACCGGTGGTGGCGCAGAAAGGGATCACCACCATGCGGACGACGGTGACCGGCAAGGAGTCGCATTCGAGCCAGATCAACCAGGGTGTATCGGCGATTCACGTCGCTGCCAGGCTGGTGACCCAGATCGAGGCGATCATGCAGGAACTGGTCGACGAGGGTGCATTGGAATCCGTCTTCAACGTCCAGCATTCGAGCCTGCACGTGGGTCTGATCGAAGGCGGCACCGCGATCAATATCATGGCGCGCCACTGCCAGTTCGACTGGGAGATTCGTCACCTGCCCAGCGACGGCTTCGACGTCGTCTTCGCACGTTTCGAGCGCTACGCCAAGGCGCTCGAAGCCGAACTCCAACAGCGCGCGCCGGAGATCCGCATCGTCACCGAGCAGATGGTCGACACCGTGCCGGCGCTGGCCGATCGTGACAATGCGCCAGCCGTCGAACTGTGTCGTGAATGTCTCGACGATCCGACCCTCGAGACCGGCGGCGTTGCGTACGCCACCGAAGGGGGTCAGTTCCAGCGCGTCGGCCTGCCGACCCTCGTCTGTGGCCCGGGCAGTATCGAACAGGCGCATCAGCCGGACGAGTACATCGAGATCAGCCAGCTCGAAGCCGGGGACCGGTTCATGCAAAGACTGGGCGAACGAATGGCGCAGTAAGCGTCTCCCTCGCGTCTTCTTTCTCGATCAACGGAAATCGCGATTCATGCACACCCCGGCTCTCGCTCTTCGCCGCACCGCACTGGTAGCCGTCTACGGCACCCTGAAGCGCGGGCTGCGCAATCACCACTGGCTCGATGGCGCCGAATTCGTCGGTAGCGATATCCTTACGACGGTGACCCTCTACGATATTGGCCCCTATCCTGGCGCCAAGGCCGAGCCCTCCCGAGGCGTGGAGGTCGAGGTCTTCCGCGTCGGCGTGAGTTGTCTGAAAGGCCTGGATCGGCTGGAAGACTATCGCGTGCGACGACCGAAATCCGGCGACTATGATCGCACCGTTCACGACACCGCGTTCGGCCCCGCATGGTTGTATCTTTACAACCGCGACGTCACGGGCTGTCCGGTGATTCGCCAGGGCGGCTGGCCGATAGTCGCCTGAACGACAGGATCGGGAACGAGCGCCGCCAGACCTTCGCCAAGCCGATCAAGCGTCGAAAAATACTTTCAGCACATGATCCATGTGCACTTCCATCGCTTTTCTTGCCGCGTCGGGATCGCGATTCTCGATGGCCGTCAGAATGCATTCGTGGTCGTGCTGTGATTGCCGCGGCATGTCGGTTTCCATGAACAGCTCCTGAAGGCGGCGAAACATCTTGCCGTACTGATGACCCAGCAGATGCTTGAGAGTCATCGCATAGGCGGCGTTTCCCGACGCCTCGGCGATGCGAATATGCAGTAGCCGGTCACCGGCCTGATTGCGACCGCCGTGGCGATTATCCTCGACGTTGCGCGCATAGGCGGCGCGCATCGCGACGAGATCGTCGTCGCTGGCATTGATCGCGGCCAGCGCCGCAGTCTCGGGCTCCAGATAGCGTCTCGCCTGCAGCAGCGAGAACGGCGGGATTTCCTGATCCAGATCCAGCTCGATCTCGCTGGCGAACTCCGGGTCCAGCGCCCACCCCTCCAGGCGCCGTGCCGCACTCATCACTGACGACTCGACCTCGCCCGAACGCTCCAGCACCAGCACACCATGGCCGACGCGAACCTCGACCTGCCCCACTACCTCCAGCGCGATCAGCGCCTCGCGCACCGATGCCCGGCTGACGCCAAGCTGCTGGGCCAGATCGCGCTCCGGCGGTAGCAGGCTGCCGGGCGGGAACTCACCCTGTTGAATCAATACCAATAGCTGATCGGCAATCTGTCGATAGAGCCGCTGCGCGCGAATAGTCTGGATCGGCATCCATCGATCTCCCGGTTTCATGAGCAGGACGAGTTAGACATTGGTCGCAAATTCGAACGTTTTCACCGGCCTGGCCGGGACTATTAGACGTTTGGCGATTTGCGGGCCGTTTCCACAAAGGATAATACTTGGATCAAAGGTCAGGCCTTTAGACATTAGAACCAAACCTGTGCTGAGAAGCAAAAAGCCCAGAAGCAGAAAAGTGCAGATCAAAACCGCTTTCAGGAGCCATCGGTCATGCGACTCGCCAACAAAACCGCTTTGATCACCGCCGCCGGTCAGGGCATCGGCCGTGCCACCGTCGAGCGATTCCTGGCCGAGGGGGCTCGAGTCATTGCCACCGATATCGATGCGGCCAAGCTCGAGGGGCTGGAAAACGCCCAGTGCCACGCCCTCGATGTCACCGATGCCGAGGCCGTGCGCACGCTGATCGAGTCGCTGCCGCCGCTGGACATCCTGTTCAACTGCGCGGGCACTGTGCCGAGCGGTTCGATCCTCGAGTGCGACGATGACCAATGGGCCTTCGCCCAACGGCTCAACGTCGACTCGATGTTCTACACCATACGCGCGGCGCTGCCGGCGATGCTGGACAACGGCGGCGGCAGCATCATCAACATGGCGTCGCTCGCTTCCAGCGCCAAGGGCGTGGTCAATCGCTTCGCCTACGGCACCACCAAGGCGGCCGTGGTCGGGCTGACCAAATCCGTCGCCGCCGACTATATGACTCGCGGCATCCGCTGCAATGCGATCTGCCCGGGCACGGTCGACTCCCCGTCCCTGCGCGAACGCGTCGCCGAGCAGGCGCGCCAGCAGGGCCGCACGACCGACGAGGTCTTCGCCGAATTCATTGCCCGCCAACCCATGGGTCGCCTGGGCAAGGTCGAGGAGATCGCCGCGTTGGCGACGCATCTGGCCAGCGACGAAGCGGGATTCATTACGGGGACGGTGCAACTCATCGACGGCGGCTGGTCCAATTGATCTCTTGAGTTCTCGTAGCTCCTAGCTCGTAGCTCGTAGCTCGTAGCTCGTAGCTCGTAGCTCGTAGCTCGTAGCTCGTAGCTCCCAACTAGAGTCTATTCGCTAATGCATACAGAAAAGGAAAACGCATGAAACTGCTACGCCACGGCCCCAAGGGCCAGGAAAAGCCCGGTATCGTCGATGCCAACGGGATCGTTCGCGATCTGTCCGGCCAGATCGACGACATCGCTGGCGACGTGCTCTCCGATGCGGGTCTGGCCCAGCTGGCCAAGATCGACATCGACAGTCTTCCTGAAGTGGCTGCAGGCGCGCGCCTCGGCCCCTGCGTCGGTCGTGTCGGTAAGTTCATCTGCATCGGGCTCAATTATTCCGATCATGCCGCGGAAACCGGCGCCGAAGTGCCCGCCGAGCCGGTGATCTTCAACAAGTGGACCAGCGCCATCTGCGGCCCCAACGACGACGTGGAGATCCCCCGCGGCTCCCAGAAGACCGACTGGGAAGTGGAACTCGGCGTGGTCATCGGCAAGGGCGGCCGCTACATCGAAGAAGCCGACGCCATGAGCCACGTCGCTGGCTTTTGCGTGGTCAACGATGTTTCCGAGCGCGAGTATCAGCTCGAACGTTCCGGCACCTGGGACAAGGGCAAGGGCTGCGACACTTTCGGCCCGCTCGGCCCCTGGCTTGTCACCCGCGACGAGATCGCCGATCCGCAGAATCTGGACATGTGGCTCGAGGTCGACGGCAAGCGCTATCAGAACGGCTCGACCCAGACCATGGTGTTCCAGGTCCCGCACCTGGTCGCCTATCTCAGCCGCTTCATGAGCCTGCAGCCAGGCGACGTGATCTCCACCGGCACCCCGCCGGGCGTCGGTATGGGCCAGAACCCGAAAGTCTTCCTCAAGCCGGGTCAGACCATGCGTCTGGGAATCGAAGGGCTCGGCGAGCAGCAGCAGCGCTGCGTCGAGAGCTGATAGACGGGACGCCACCCGCTGCCGACCGTGTCGGAAGGGGGTGGTAAAACATAATTGGCCTGACCATTGGGCCTATAGTCAATTTGCGATATCGCCATACTGGAGCGCTTTCATGCAAGTCGTCGTCTGTTCGAAACCGAACGAGATGGCCGTCATCGACCGGCCGGTGCCCGATTGCGCGCCCGGTGAGGCGCTGGTGGCGATCCGCCGCATCGGTATCTGCGGTACCGACATTCACGCCTTCGGCGGTAATCAGCCCTACTTCGTCTACCCGCGCGTGCTGGGTCATGAGCTCAGCGGCGAGGTGGCGGCCACTGCCGAGGATGTCGATCCCGGCCTTGTCGGCCAGTCGGTCTATGTCATTCCCTATCTGCACTGCGGCGAATGCCGGGCGTGCCGTCAGGGTCGTACCAACTGCTGTCAGAAGTTGGAGGTGATCGGCGTCCATCGCGACGGCGGGATGGCGGAGTGGCTCAACGTGCCGGCTTCGCATCTGATGCCGGTGCCGGGTCTATCGGCGGAAGCTTTGGCGCTGGTCGAATGTCAGGCCATCGGCGCGCATGCCGTGCGTCGCGGTCAGGTCGAGAAGGATGAGCTGGTCGTGGTGGTGGGTGCCGGGCCGATCGGTATCGGCGTGCTACAGGTGGCCAAGAGCCGCGGTGCGCGGGTGGCGATGATCGATACCAATCGTGATCGGCTGGCGCTTTGCCGCGACGAACTCGGCGCCGATGCCGTCTGGCATGCCGTCGAAGACGATGTGATCGCCGAGATCGAGGCGATCAACGACGGCGCCCTGGCCGATGTGGTATTCGATGCCACCGGCAACCCCCAGGCGATGAACCGCGGCTTCGATTTCGCCGGCCACGGCGGCCGCTACGTGCTGGTCAGCGTGGTCAAGGCCGACATCACTTTCAGCGATCCGGATTTCCACAAGAAGGAGCTGACGCTGCTGGGCAGCCGCAATGCCACGCGGGAAGATTTCGAGACCGTCACCCGGCTGATGGCCAGTGGCGACATTCTCACCGAGCCGCTGATCACCCACCGGGGTCGGCTCGAGGATCTGCCAGCGTTGATGCCGCAGTGGTGCGCGCCCGGCAGCGGCGTGGTCAAGGCGATGGTGACGCTCGAAAGCACAGGACACGCCGACGCGCTGGAGGGCCAGTCATGAGCGCCACCATCGGCACCGACAGCCCGGCTCGCATCACCCTGCGCATCCACCCGCGCGACAACGTGGCGGTGGCGCTGACCGACCTGCCCGCCGGTCGCCAGGTGGTCGTCGACGATCGCGATATCGCGCTGGCCGACAACGTTCGCCACAAGCACAAGTTCACGCTCAAGGCGCTGTCGCCGGGGGAGATCGTCACCATGTACGGCGTCACCGTCGGCAAGGCGACACGCGCCATTCCCGTCGGCGGCGTCATCAGCGTCGACAATGTCGCCCACGCCACGGAAAGCGACGACGTCCAGCCCGGCAGCAAGCCCTGGACACCGCCGGACGTGACCCGCTTCCAGGGCACCACGTTCGACGGCTTCCATCGACCCGACGGCAGCGTCGGCACCGCCAATCTCTGGCTGGTGATTCCGCTGGTGTTCTGCGAAAACCGCAATATCGAGGTGCTGCGTCAGTGCGTCGCCGATGCGCTGGGCGATGACCCTTATCGTGACTACAAGCGCATGGCGCGGCAGATGCTGGACGGTCTCGGAGATACTGAGCAGCGCGACGCGAGCGATCCGCTCGCCGCCGCCGCGCCAACACGCTTCCCCAACGTCGACGGCGTACGCTTTCTGACCCACACCCTGGGCTGCGGCGGCACCGACGACGATGCCGAGGCACTGTGCCAGCTACTGGCCGGCTATATCTGCCACCCCAACGTGGCCGGCGCGACGGTGCTGAGTCTCGGCTGCCAGAAAGCGCAGATTCAGATGCTCAAGGCGGCGGTGGCCGCGCGCGACCCGCAGCAGCGGCGAACGGTGGACTACTTCGACCAGCAATCCTCCCCCAGCGAAGAAGCCCTGATCCGCAATGCGCTGCAGTCGATCTTCGACGGTCTGGCGGCCGCCGACCGAATCCCGCGTCAACCGGCACCGCTGGCCAAGCTGACGCTCGGTGTCGAGTGCGGAGGATCCGACGGTTTCTCCGGCATCTCCGCCAATCCGCTGGTGGGCGGCGTGGTCGATCGCCTGGTCGCGCTGGGCGGTAGCGGCATTCTCGCCGAGTTCCCGGAGCTCTGCGGAGTCGAGCACGAGCTGGTCGCCCGCTGTACCGACGCAGATGTCGCCGGACGCTTCCGCGATCTGATGCAGGCCTATCAGCGCCACGCCGCCGCCGTGGGGGCCGATTTCTCCATGAATCCCTCGCCCGGCAACATTCGCGACGGCCTGATCACCGACGCGATGAAATCCGCCGGCGCGGCCAAGAAAGGCGGCGATGGCCCGGTGGTCGACGTGCTCGACTACACCGAGCCCCATCGTCGCCCCGGCCTGAGCCTGCTCTGCACCCCAGGCAACGATGTGGAATCGACCACCGCCCTGGCCGGCTCCGGCGCCAACCTGATCGTCTTCACCACCGGGCTCGGCACGCCCACCGGCAACCCGGTGACGCCGGTGCTCAAGATCGCCAGCAACAGCGAACTGGCCACCCGTATGCGCGACATCATCGATTTCGATGCCGGTCCCATCGTGCGCGGCGAGCGCAGCATCGACGAGCTGGCCGAGGAACTGCTGGCGCTGTGCATCGAGGTCGCCTCTGGACGTCATCGGTCACATACCCAGCGGCTCTCCCAGCACGACTTCATTCCCTGGAAGCGCGGGGTGTCGTTATGAATCTCTCGAAGCCCACGAACGACTTCCGTGATGCCGGGATCGTCCAGTTCGGCACCGGGCGATTTCTGCTCGCCCATGTCGATGTACTGGTGTCTGAATCGCGGGTAAATGGCGACAGCGACGAGCGCATTCTGGTGGTCCAGAGTTCGACGCGCGAAGAAGGCAAGCGCAAGGCGCGCCTGCTCGCCGAGCAGCGCCGCTATCCCGTGCGGATTCGCGGTCGGCGCGATGGCGAGACGGTCGATCGCGAGCAGACCGTCGACAGCATCGCCGGCTGCCTGATCGCCGCCGAACAATGGGAGGCACTCAAGCGCCACGTGGTCGAGCACGCCCGCATCATCGTTTCGAATACCGCCGACAACGGCTACGAGACTGGCGACGACTCGAGTCTCGCGCCAGTGCCGACGAGCTTCCCCGGCAAAGTGACGCAACTGCTGCGCGCACGCTTCGAAGCCGGCAACGACGGCCTGACGATCCTGCCCTGCGAGCTGATCGAGCAGAACGCCCTGAAGCTTAAATCGCTGGTGACGACAATGGCCCGCCGCGACGGTGAGGCGATGACCGATAACGCGGCGTTTCTCGACTGGCTGGACAACCGCTGCGTCTGGGCCGACACGCTGGTCGACCGCATCGTCTCGGCCCCGCTCGAGCCGCTCGGCGCGATCGCCGAACCCTATGCGTTATGGGCCATCCAGCGCCAGCCGGGCATGGCAATCCCCTGCGTCCACCCGGATGTCGAAATAGTCGATGATCTGGGCCCGCAAGCGATGTGCAAACTGCACATTCTCAATCTCGCTCACACCTATCTGGTCGATCGATGGCAGCGCGCCGGCCAGCCGGTCGAGTTCGTGCGTGAGGCAATGGAGAACGCCGCGCTGATCGACCCACTGCATGCCGTGCTCGAAGACGAAGTCCTGCCAACACTCTCTGCCGAGATATCGATGGCCCGACTGCAGGACTATCTGGGCGTGACGCTGGAGCGCTTCGCCAACCCTTTTCTCGATCATCGCCTCAGCGATATTGCCCAGAATCACACCGCCAAGCGACAGCGACGCCTGCAACCGGTGGTGGATAAAGCACGCCTTCAAGGGCGCGCCACGCCCAGGCTCGACGAGGCGTTGAGCTGATGGCGACAACACGAAGCATCCAAGACGACAACATCCGGAGCACGCCAATGATCACCCAACGATTCTTCCGCTTGACCGCCTCGCTTACCCTGGCGGGTCTGAGCACCCTGGCACTGACGGGCATGGCCCAGGCCGCCACCGAGATTCGCGTCGCCTATGGCAATCAGCCTGGAGAGCCGGTCGACGTCGCGGTCAAGGCGTGGGCGAAAAGCGTCGAGAAAGCCAGCGACGGCGAGCTAACGCTGAAAGCCTTCCCCGCCAGCCAGCTCGGTGGCGAGACCGAGGTGATGGAGCAGGCCCGGTTCGGCTCGCCGTTGATCACCATCACCGCCTACTCGAACTTCATGAGTTCGGTGCCGGATCTCGCCGTACTCGATGCGCCCTACCTGGCCGACGATTTCGACAGCAAGCTCAAGGTGTTCGACTCCGACTGGTTCGCCGAGCAGGAGAAAAAAGTCGAGGAATCCGGCTACCACATCGTGATTCCCAACAGCGTCTACGGCGTCCGTCACCTGCTCTCGCGGGAAGCGGTCTCGACGCCGGAAGATCTGGCCGGGGTCAAGATTCGGGTGCAGAACTCGCCGATGTACGTCGCCGCCATCAAGGCGATGGGCGCGGTGCCGACCCCGATGTCGCTGGGCGATGTCTATCCGGCGCTGGCCCAAGGGCTGGTGGACGGCGTCGAGAACCCGCTGCCGGTTCTTTATGGCGGCAAGTTCTACGAAGTTGTCAAGAACCTCAACCTGACCGCGCACATGCACACGGTCGCGCCGTTCGTCACCGGTGAAGCGTTCTGGCAGCAACTGAGTCCGGAAGACCAGAAGATTCTGACCGAGACGGGCCAGGAGATGGCCAAGAACCTGCGTGGCCTGGTCGAGAAAGAGACCGACAAGTCGCTACAGCAGTTGAAGGATGCCGGCGTTCAGGTTCACGAGGTCGACACCGCCCCGTTCCGCGAACGCGCCCAGAAGGAAATTCCGGCGGCATTCCCGCAGTGGAGCGAGGGGCTTTATCAGCAGGTCAGCGACATCATCAACGGCTAGTCTCGATGCCTGCGCGGACTCGGCGTCCCCAACGAATCGCGCCTTGCGACCCACATGGATGTGGGAAGTGCGATTGTTCGTCGGGAACGAACATAGCCGCTTCATCTCGCTCGGCTATCGATCCTCCTTTGTTTAACGCTGCGGCGTGAGCTGTTGCTCACGCCGTTAGGAGTTGAATATTCATGCAAACGCTTTTCAAGGCGATCGACCGCTTGATGCGGCTCGATGAGGTCATTGCCAGCCTGGCGCTGTTCGGGCTGTTCGTGGTGGCCATCGCCAATGTCTTCATGCGCTACCTGTTCTCATCGCCGCTGGCCTGGAGCGAGGAGATCCTGCAGCTGCTGATGGTGTGGGCGACGTTCCTCGGCGCCAGCGCGCTGGTTCGGCGCAACGAACACGTGCTGATCGGCCTGCTCAACGAGCGATTGCCGGCACCCGTCGCGCGCTGGAACACCCGCATTTTCAACGTCGGCATCGTCATGCTGTGCGCCGCCGCGATGCTGTTCTGGGGGCTGGAACTACTACCGTTCTCGCGTTTCCGCAGCACGCCGATGCTGCAGATTCCCTACTACTGGATTCACGTCGCCATTCCGATCAGTGCCGCCATGATGCTCTACCACGGCCTGGTACGCCTGATCACCAATGATCGGCTGGTTACCAGTGACCAAAACATGGCGTCCCCGGCAGCGATTCCCGAGACCGCCGCCACCAAGGAGTGATAGCAATGGCCGTTGGAATCGCGCTCGTCGCGCTCTTCGTTCTGTTCTGCCTGGGTACGCCGGTGGCCTTCGCCCTGTTCGCGTCGAGCCTGGCCTATTTTCTGATCGGCGCCGACCAGCCGATGGTGACGCTGATCCAGCGCCTTGCCGGCGGGCTCGAGTCGATTTCGCTACTGGCGATTCCGTTCTTCATCATGGCCGGGGTGTTCATGAACCACTCCGGTATCACCGAGCGCCTGCTGACGCTGGCCGAGCTGATGACCCGTCGAATGCATGGCGGTCTGGCTCAGGCCAACGTGCTGTTGAGCACCTTCATGGGCGGTCTTTCCGGCTCCAACATCGCCGACGCGGCCATGAACGCCAAGCTGCTGGTGCCGAGCATGACGGCCGCCGGCTATCCCAAGGCGTTTTCGAGTGCAATCACGGCCTCGTCGTCGCTGATCACCTCGACCATTCCGCCGGGGATCGCGCTGATCGTCTACGGCTACGTCAACAATGTCTCCATCGGCCGGCTGTTTCTCGCCGGTGTGGTGCCCGGCGTGCTGATGGCGGTCGCGATGATGGTGCTGGTCTCGATCCAGTGCCGCCGTCTCGGCTATCAGAAGCCGCGTCGCGAACGCGTATCGCGCCACGAATGGATCAGCGTCACCCGTGCCGGGATCATCGCCCTGCTGCTGCCGGTGGTGGTGATCGGCGGGATTCGCGTCGGTGTCTTCACGCCGACCGAAGCGGGCGCGATGGCCGTGCTTTACGCCCTGATCGTCGGGCTATTCGTGTATCGGCAGATGGGGCTGGGCAGTATCGCCGTGGCGACGCAGGAATCGCTGATGGCCTCGGTCAACGTGCTGTTCATCATCGCGGTGGCCTCGGGCTTCGCGCGCGTGCTGACCTGGGAGCAGATCCCCCAGCAGATCGCGCTGATGCTGTCGTCGGGAGTGGGTAGCGCCGTGGCGTTTCTGCTGATCGCCAACGCCCTGCTGCTGATCCTGGGCATGTTCCTCGAAGGAAACGCGATCCTGATCGTGCTGTCGCCGCTGCTGGCGCCCGTGGCGGCGCAGTTCGGCATCGATCCGGTACATTTCGGCATCGTGTTCATTCTCAACGCCTCGATCGGCACGATCACGCCCCCACTAGGGACGGTGATGTTCACCACCTGCAGCATCACCGGCGTTTCGATAGGCGCCTTCATTCGAGCGATCGTGCCCTACTGGCTGCTGCTGGTCGCTTTGCTGCTGGTGGTGACGTTCGTGCCCGCGGTATCGCTGACGCTGCCCAACTGGGTGTTTTGAACCCATTGACCACGCTTGCATTGCCGTCTTGGCGATCAGGGTACTTCCGGTTCGGACAGACGTTTCTTGAGTTGACGGTAGGTACCGTAGTGGCGGTCGAGATGTCGCCGCATCGCGGATTCGGCGGCATCCGGGTCCCCCGAGGCGATAGCCTCGACGATCTCGGTATGCGCCTTCAATGCCGCATGATCCTCGCCCAGGCGCTGCAAGGCCTGGGCGCGGCGGTCATCGAGCCATTCCGAAAGCGCCTCGTGTACCGCATTGAAGATCGGGTTGCGGGCGATGCCCGCCAGTACACCATGAAAGTCGTTGT
The DNA here is from genome assembly GCF_003206065.1 of Salinicola halimionae. GTDB lineage: Bacteria > Pseudomonadota > Gammaproteobacteria > Pseudomonadales > Halomonadaceae > Salinicola > Salinicola halimionae. The sequence goes on from NZ_PZJQ01000007.1 coordinate 150,769, forward strand.
CACTGCGCTTAAAGCGCGCCTCGTCGCCCAATGCCTGGCGATTCTCCTCAATCGCTCGATGTAGGCTGTCGATCTCCTCCTCAGAAGCATGTTCCGCCGCGTAGCGAGCCAAGGAAATCTCGAACATGGCACGGGCTTCCTGGAAATACTGCTGACCGTCAGACTTGGATAAAAGTTGACGAGTGACGCCCGACAAGCGTGTCATGACGGCGTCGGCTGTGGGTCGGATGACGCGCGCTCGGGTCCCGCTGTTAATGGCGATCAAGCCCAGGCGCTGCAGGTAGAACAGTGCCTCGCGAACCGCCGGTCGTCCCACGCCGAACTGCTCCATCAGCTGGCGCTCGGTGGGCAGCTGATCGTTCTCCTTGAGGCGCCCTTCGAGAATATCTCTCTCGAGTTGCTCGGCAACCTGTTCGGAGAGCGTCTTGCGTTCCACCTTGTATCTCGTCATGCGTTGCGACTCCTCGCCAAAATCACCTGACGGCTATGTTACTGCATGGCGGCAGACCCGCCCTACATTAGCGTCGGCGATGGCACCTCAAGCTCCTCTGCCAGTTGCCGGTAAGCTGCCAGGTTGGCGGCGTCCAACGGAATGCCCTCAGCATCACGGTGAGCCTGGCAACGCCATTCTCGGTCTCCCGGGGCAAGTATCTCCTCTCCTGCCAGCGCCGGCTGGGCGCGCAGGTCCTCGAGATAAGCGACGATGGACTTCTCGTAAATGGCCCGATCGGTGAAGGCTCCAGGATGCATGACTAGAAAGAAATGCCCGACGCCGCGCGGTGTCGACATGTCCGGGCTGTTCATCGGCAGCATGCGGAAGCCATGAACCATGCCTGTCAGGGTGGCGCTGAGCACCTCCACCATGCCGCCAAGACCGGCGCCCTTGAAGCCGAAGTCGAGGCCGCCGAGCGGCAACAGCGAGGCGGCAGCCTGCGGGTCGGTGGTAAGCTCGCCGCGCAGGTCGACCACCACGTTAGCGGGCAACTCGCGGCCGATGGCGTTGTATTGCTTGACCCGGTTCCAGGGGATCGCGCTGGTCGCCATGTCGAGCAGATAAGGCTGGCTATCCGGTACCGACGCAGCAAAGGCGATCGGGTTGGTGCCATGAAACGGCCTCTGCCCTCGATGCAAGCTGACCAATGCGTCGGCGTTGCAGAAGGACAGGCCGATGTACCCTCGGCGCGCTGCCTCAAGAGCGTAGCAACCGGCCGCTCCGAAGTGCGACGAGTTGGCTACCGCCACGGCGCCGATACCGGCCGTTTCGGCTAGCTCGATGGCATGCTCGATGGCGGTATAGCCCGCCTGGTGGCCGAAGCCGTCGTCGGCATCCAGGTAGCCCGTGGCCGGCATGCGCTGGGTAAACGCCATCGTTGGGCGCGCCTTGATTCGGCCGCCCTGCACGGCCTTGACGTAATGCGGTAACAGGCGCAGGCCATGGCTATCGGTGCCCATTCGCGAAGCAGTCACCAGGGCTCGGGTAACGGCGTCGGTGGCGGCAACATCGATGCCGCAGCATCGCAGCACTCCTCGCATGAAGGTTTCCAGTTCCGCCACGGCAACGCGAGCGACAGTGTCATTCGGCATGATTCGCCCCTCTTCAACGGTAGATGAGTTCGGGCAGCCACATGGACAGCGCTGGAATGAAGGTCACCAGCAGCAGCGCAATCAACAATGGCACCAGGAATGGCAGGGTCCCGCGCATGCAGCGCTCGAAGGGAATGTTAGAGACTCGCGACAGCACGTAGATCACCATGCCTACCGGGGGCGTCAGCAGGCCGATCATCAGATTGAGAACCATGATCACGCCGAAGTGGACTGGATCGACACCCGCATTCACCGCCACCGGCAGCAATACCGGCACCAGAATAGTAATTGCCGCGATGGTTTCCATGAAGCAGCCCACCACGATCAACACCAGGTTGATGAGTAGCAATACCATGATAGGGCTGTCGGCGAACGGGCCGAACAGCCCGATGACCTGTTCGGTGACCTGGTTGCTGGTCAAGATCCAGGCGAAGATCGACGCGCCGGCAACGATCAGCAGAATGATCGCGGTGGTCTCGATGGTTTCCAGGCTGACCTGTACCAGCCGGCGCCAGGTCAGAATGCGATAGACCGCCATGCCCAGGAACAGCGCGTAGGCCGAGGCGGCAATCGCCGCCTCGGTCGGTGTGAACATGCCGCTGATGATGCCACCGACGATGATCACAGGCGTCAGCAGCGACAGGAATGCGCGGGCGAAGGTCACACCTAGCGTCTTTAAGACGAACGCGGCATCGCGCTGGTAGCCGCGCCGACGCGCCAGGATGGCGATCATGATCATCAGCACGACGCCCATCAGCAGCCCCGGGATCAGCCCGGCGACGAACAGCTGTCCCACCGAGGCGCCGGCCATCACGCCATAGATGACCATCGGCAGGCTGGGCGGGATGATCGGCCCGATGGTCGACGAGGCGGCCGTGATGCCGACCGCGAATTCCTCATCGTAGCCGGCATCGCGCATGGCCTTGATCTCGATCGTGCCCAGCCCGCCAGCATCGGCCACCGCCGCGCCCGACATACCCGAAAAGACGATGCTCGCGCCGACGTTGACATGGCCCAATCCGCCACGCATCCAGCCCATCAGGGCGAGGGCGAAGTCGAAGATACGCTGGGTGATACCGCCGTTGTTCATCAGGTTGCCGGCCAGGATGAAGAACGGAATCGCCAGCAGTGGAAAACTGTCCACGCCGCTGATCATGCGGTGGGCGATGACGATATCCGGCACCTGCCCGCTGAAATAGACATACAGCAGGCACGAGCCTGCCAGGCAGATGGCGATGGGCAGCCCTATCACCAGAAGGGTGAACAGCGAGGTGAACAGGAAGGCAATGTAATGGCCCTGGAGCGCCAGAATGATACAGCAGAGCACCGCAAGCGCGGCGATCACGGGCGCGATCAGCGAGCGACTACGGCGAAGGCTTAGCATGTTGGGCATGGCAGGCTCTTCCTTATTGTTATCGATCGTCGGTCGAAATCAGCAGCTCACTGGTGCCTTCACGCCAATGGTGGACCGCCACCTGAACCGCGCGGAACAGCATCAGCGCAAATCCAACCATCACCACGTAATAGAGATAGCTCTTGGGGACATCCACCGAGACCATCATCGCCTGCGTGCGTCCGGCCAGACCGTAAGTGATCCAGGCGGCAACGGCGAAAAACAAGATGCGGACAATATCGACCAGGGTCGACAGCAGGCGTCCTATCGCCGTTGGCATGTACCGATAGAAGAAGCCGACCATGATGTGTGAATTGTTGCGCACAGCCATCGCCCCCCCCAGGAAGCAGACCATAATCAACAGGTAGCGGGCGATTTCCTCGGTCCAGGCGATCGAGTCGCCGAGTACGTAACGGCTGAAAAATTGCAGGAAGACATCCAGCGCCAGCAGCCAGAAGACACCTAGCGTGATGTAATCCTCGATACGGTAATTGCGCGGGTCGAACTCCTCTTCCATGCCACTGAGCAGTTGTTCCTCGCGGGGCAGACGTTCTTCGGTCATGGTCGGCTCCAGGCCCCACCGGCGGCTGGCCAGGTGGGGCAACGGGTTATGGTCAATTGCCGTAAAAGCCGATTATTGGCCGAGTGCTTGCAAGCGGTCGTAAGTTGCCTTGTCCCAGGTTGCGGAATCACCGTTGAGATAGGGGATGACCGCTTCGCGGAACGGCTCGGTATCCACCTTGTTGACAGTGACTCCCTGGTCTTCGAACCAGGCCACTAAATCCTTCTCCGACTGGCGAACGTCCTGGGTGATCTTCTCGCCCGCTTCCGTATAGACATCACGGAAGATCTGCTTGTCCTCGTCCGAGAGGCGGTTCCACAGCGGCCCGCCGGCGATAGTGATTAGCGAGTCGGTAATGTGGCCGGTGAGGTTGATGTAATCCTGCGTTTCATAGAACTTCTTGGCCTTGATGGTCAGCAACGGATTCTCCTGAGCATCGACCACGCCCTGTTGCAGGGCCAGATAGACTTCGGCAAAGGCGATCGGGGTCGGATTGGCACCAACGGCCTCGGGGAAAAGCATGTAAAGGGGGGCATTGGGCGTACGGATCTTCAGTCCCTGCATGTCCTCGGGGGTGTTGATCGGCTTGTTCGACGTGACATGGCGCTTGCCGTAGTAGTTCATGGCCAGCGGTACGTTGCCGGTTGCATCCTCGTACCCCTTGGCGATCTCCTTGAATAGATCGCTGTCGGCGTAAGCCTGCCAGTGATCGAAATCCCGGAACATGTAGGGAGCACCGGCGATGCCGATCGGTCCGTAGGAGCGGGCGGCAAACTGATTGCCGGTGTAGATCAAATCGACGGTACCCAACGATAGGGCTTCGTTGATATCCGCTTCCTTGCCCAGCGATGAAGCGGGATACACTTCGACGCTATAGCGTCCATCGGTGCGTTTCTCGATCTCATCGGCAGCCCACAGCGCCCATTTTTGGTAGGGCGTCGAGGCTTCATAGACGTGAGCGAACTTGAGCGTCTCCTGGGCCTGGACCATGCCGCAGACAGTGATCCCGGCCAGCAGCAGTGCTGTCGAGGCCCAGCGATTGAGCAGCTTGGAGCTGGTGTGCGTATTACCCATCTTGTTGTTCTCCTTATCGGACAGGGCAGGCGTAGCGCCTGTTGCAGCAAGCCTGGATGGCTGAATGTATACGTGTCATACCATCATAAGAAAATCTAGCCACTGCCACACCGCGCCGCAATGCCGTGGGTATTATCCTCTGGTCGTAGATGCCTCGAGTTTTTTGAATGAATACCCAACTACGACCATGGCCGTATGTCGACCTTTGTCGGTCGCAAAGCGGGTAACTGGGTGGGTAAGATGGAGTTGAGATAGCCAATGTTGACCATACGGCTTAACCGACTTCGACTGCCGAGAACCGATTTTCGTGAAGGACGCGCCAACACCCCGTTCCCCTCAACGCCCCAGCGTCGCTGAAGCACTGGCTAAGGAAATCTTCGCCGGGCAGTACCAGCCCGGCGATTTCGTTCCCAAGGAGATCGATCTCTGCGATCAGTTCTCGCTCAACCGTTCGGCAGTACGCAGCGATCTACGTCGGCTGGTCGATGCCGGCATCATCGAGCGTATCTCCGGCTACGGCTCTCGAGTCCGCGCCTATTCCGAGTGGAATATTCTCGATCCGCAGGTGACCGACTGGATGGTTCAGTTCGCCACGCCCAATCCCGGCATCCAACGCGAGATCCTGACTTTCAGGCTCGACGTCGAACCCTATGTGGCGATGACGGCAGCCAAGCGCGCCACGGCGCGGGATCTGGTGGCGATCGAAGAAGCCTTCGAAGGCATGGGCCATGACTTCTACAATCCGGAATCGTCCAATCGGGGGCGCCTGCACAGCGACCACGACGTCGCGTTTCACGTCGCCATCTTCAAGGCGACGCACAATATCGTCTGGACCCAGCTGTCGCATATTCTGCGTCCCTCGATTCATCTGCTGGTGCAGACATCCAACGTCAGCGCCAGCGATCCCGAGCAGAGTCTGGAGCGCCACCGGCACTTGATGGAGTGCATTCGTACCCGGCGGCCGCGGGAAGCGTTCTTCGCGTCGGTAGCGGTGCTGGAAGGCACCGCCGACGCGCTGGGGATGGAAATGCCGGAAACCTTGCTGGGCGAGGTGCCGGCGGCTCTCGCCCGCTGACCGCATCGCCGGATACCCGTTCGCTGCGGACTTCGCACGCCGTGCCCGCGACGCCCGTATTGATCTCACGAGAGGAAAAACACCATGGATTTCGGTATTCGCGGCCGTTGGGCCATCGTCTGTGCAGCCAGCCAGGGTCTGGGTAAAGGTTGCGCGATTGCACTGGCGAAAGAAGGCGTCAATCTGGTCATCAACTCCCGTCGTGAGGATACGCTCGATGCGGTTGCCGCAGAGCTACGCGAACTGGACGCGACGATCGAGGTACGCCCGATCGCCGGCGATATCGGCGACCCGCACGTCCAGAAAGCCCTGCTCGCCGCCTGCCCTCAGGTCGACATTCTGATCAACAATAACGGCGGGCCGCCGCCCGGAGACTTCCGCGACTGGACCCGAGAGGACTGGCTAGCGGCGGTAGAGGCCAACATGCTCACGCCCATCCTGCTGATTCAGGCTTGCGTCGATGGCATGGCAGCACGGGGCTTCGGTCGCGTCGTCAATATCACCTCCTCGGCCGTGAAGGCCCCGATCGACGTGCTCGGGCTGTCCAACGGCGCGCGTAGCGGGCTGACCGGGTTCGTTGCCGGCACCGCTCGCCAATCGAGTCTGGCCAGCCGCAACGTGACCCTCAACAATCTGCTGCCGGGCGCTTTCGACACTCAGCGCCTGAGAGGCGGCATCGACAAGGCCGCCAGCAAGAGCGGTCGCTCCCACGAGGAGGTGGCCCAATCTCGTATGGACGCCATTCCTGCCGGGCGCTTCGGCAACCCCGAAGAGTTCGGTCAAGTCTGCGCCTTTCTCTGCAGCCAGCAGGCCGCCTACATGATCGGACAGAACGTGCTGCTCGACGGCGGTGCCTATCCCGGTACTTTTTAAGGCGCCCGAAGCCGCGCCTCTATCCTGGTCGAGGCATCCGCAGCAGCGTCTCTACCTTGGTCGAGGCGCTCGGAAACGAAAGCGCCGAGCGGCAAAGCTCGGCGCTGGTAGTTGTCGGCTGCCCGCGTCGGCCGAGGTCAGTGATTGTCGCGCGGCAGATCCCAGGCAATCGCCCGATATTTGGTGGCCGGTGCCAACGTCATCCCGCGATCAAGCTGTTCGACCATCGAGCGCTGAATCTCCTGCCATGGCGTCTGATGATCGCGATAGGGATAACCGCCGCTGGCTTCGAGCTTGGCGCGTCGTGCCGCCAGTTCTTCCGCATCGACCAGCAGGTTGGCCTCGCCACGGTTGAGATCGATACGGATCCGGTCGCCGCTCTCCAATAGCGCAAGACCACCGCCCGCTGCCGCTTCCGGCGAGGCGTTGAGAATCGACGGCGAACCCGATGTTCCCGACTGACGTCCGTCGCCCAGACACGGCAACGATTCGATACCGCGCTTGATCAACGCTTCTGGCGGTTGCATGTTGACCACTTCGGCACCACCGGGGTGGCCAACCGGGCCAGCGCCACGCATCACCAGGATGGTGTTCTCGTCGATCTCGAGCGCTGGGTCATCGATGCGTGCGTGGTAGTCCTCGGAGCCGTCGAACACCACGACCTTGCCCTCGAACGCATCGAGGTCATCGGGGTTGGAGAGATAACGGCGACGAAAATCTGCGGAGATGACGCTGGTCTTCATCAGCGCCGAGTCGAACAGGTTGCCTTTGAGGTTGATGAACCCAGCGTCCGCTACCAGCGGATTGGCGTAGCGCAGGATGACGTCCTCGTCCTGCGTCTCCTGACCAAAGCAGTTGTCGTGCAGCGTGCGGCCGTTGACGGTCAGCGCATCGCCGTGAAGTCGCCCGGCCGTCAGCAACTCATGCACCACCGCTGGAACGCCGCCCGCCCGGAAGAACTCTTCGCCCAGATAGGCCCCCGCTGGCATCACGTTGGCCAGCAGCGGAATGTCGTGGCCGAGTCGCTGCCAGTCGTCGTTGCTCAGCTCGATTCCGGCATGGCGCGCGATCGCGTTGATATGCACCGGGGCGTTGCTCGAACCACCCAGCGCCGAACACACCACGATGGCGTTCTCAAACGCCTCTCGGGTCAGGATATGGCTGGGGCGCAGGTCTTCCCACACCATTTCGACGATGCGCGCCCCGGTGGCATAGGCGACCATCGGCCGCTCCTTATAGGGCGCGGGGATCATTGCCGAACCCGGCAGGCTCATGCCCAGCACTTCGGCCATCGAGTTCATGGTCGAGGCCGTACCCATGGTGTTGCAGTGCCCCACCGACGGCGCCGAGTCGGCGATCCGGGCCAGGAATTCGGGATAGTCGATCTCGCCGGTCGCCATTCGCTTGCGTAGCTCCCACACGATAGTGCCGGAACCGACACGGTCCTTGCCGCGCCAGCCGTTTAGCATTGGTCCGCCGGAAAGCACGATTGCCGGAATATCGGCCGTGGCGGCCGCCATCAGGCAAGCCGGCGTGGTCTTATCACAGCCGGTGGTCAGGAGAACGGCATCGAGCGGATACCCGTGAAGCACCTCGACCAGCCCCAGATAGGCGAGATTGCGATCCAGCGCCGCCGTGGGCCGGCGCACGTTCTCGTGAATCGGATGTAACGGAAATTCGAACGGAACGCCGCCAGCAGCGCGAATGCCCGCCTTGACTCGTTCAACCAGTTGAATGTGGTGGCGGTTGCAGGGCGTCAGATCTGAACCGGACTGAGCGATACCGATGATCGGCTTGCCGGACGAGAGTTCTTCCAGCGTGATGCCATAGTTCATGTACCGTTCGAGACATAGCGCGGTGGTACCGGCGTGATCGGGGTTATCGAACCACCAGCGCGATCGCAGTTGTTCGGGGGTTCGGCGGGGACGCTCACTCATGATCGGGGCTCTCGCAGAGTTGGCACAGGCTTGGTCGGCGAGCCAGCGCCGATCGGCAGATGCGGCCGTCGCTGGATCGTCGTCGGTGACAGGGAAACGCGTTGCTGACATTGACCTGAAAGTCAGTTGAACACGCGGGTGGCTAACGCGAGCAATCCATTCGCGCTGGGCGCATTACAGCGTTTTCGCAGCGGAATACCCGAAATCCGCTTCGCTGCCGAGCGCGTTGCGCAAGGGCCGACCCAGCGCCGGCAGGTCGATCTCGTAGCGATCGCCGGGCTCGACGACGATCTTGTCGGCAAAGCTCAGCGTGGCGGTGCCGAAGAAGTGCACATGGACGTCACCAGGCCGACGAAAGTTGCGGTACTTGAAGTGGTGATGTTCGAGGTTCGCCAGGCTGTGCGCCATGTTGCCCTCGCCAGTCAAGAACGGCTTTTCCCATAGCGTTTCGCCATCGCGCACGATGCGACTGGTGCCTTCCAGGTTCTCCGGCAGCTCGCCAATGAAAAGCTCCGGACCGAAACTGCAGGCGCGTAGCTTGGAATGTGCCAACCACAGGTAGTTGAAACGCTCGGTGATGTGATCAGAGAACTCGTTGCCGATGGCATAACCGACGCGCCATGGCTGCCCGCTCTTGCCGATCACGTAAAGGCCCGCCAGTTCCGGTTCTTCGCCGGCATCCTGAGCGAAAGACGGGGACGGGATATCGGTTTCCGGTGCCACCACGCAGTCACCATCCCCCTTGTAGAACCACTCCGGTTGCGGTCCGACCTCGCCCGTCTGCGGCTTGCCGGCCTCGACACCCATGCGGAACATGCGCATCGAATCGGTCAGCTCACTATCGTCGACCTTGTCAGACGAGGACATAGCAGCGGCGTGCATCGCCGAACGAGTATCGGCGCTACCGAGATGCGTGAGGCCGGTGCCGGTGACCAGGCAGTGCGCAGGGTCCGGGTGCGTCAGCGGCGGCAGCAAGCGGCGCTCGTCGATGAGCTGTGCATAGTCTAGGCGCGCCTCGGTCAGCGCTGATTCGACTATCGACGTCAGCGACTTGCCTTCGTCGATGGCGCGCCTGGCCAAGCCGTAGACGCCATCATCAGCATTGACGACCTGGACCTCCCGCTCGTTCAGGACCACTGCCACGGTCAGTCGATCATCGTTCAGACACTGTATCAGGCGCATTACCTACCTCCTCGAGTTAACTACGATTCGCACTACCGATTCGCACCACCGCGCTAACGTCCCTCAGCGGCAATCCAGTTCAGTGAACGCGTTCACTGAATGCGGCGCAACAACCACCCATGACGACGCCATGCCTATGTTGAACATATGACAGATAAGTACAACATAGACTTTCGGAGCAAATACGCTCAACGCGAACCAGCGTAATCTAGATACGACGGCCAACCCTCGACATCTGTTCCTCATCGGTTTTATTGCCGAATGATGTTGATAAATCAAGGCAAAATAGAACGCCTAAACAGGATCTTTATGGCTATCTCTAAATAGATCGTTCTGCCTTGTGGGCGGCAGTAATACCAATGTCTAGCCAATACGCTTATTGCATTCAATAGTCATAAACCATAGCTTCATTGAGCGAAAAGCCCGTCAATAACCACACAAAATATCGCTCCCCAGGAGATACGCCATGAAGACGTCGATCACCCGAACTCATCTCGCAGGATTGCTGGGCCTGTCGTTGCTGCTGCCACTGCCGGCAATGGCGGACTATCCCGAAAAACCGATCACGCTGATCGTCCCCTGGGCCGCGGGCGGCGGAACCGACGCCACCGCCAGAACCATCGCCGCGGCACTGGAAGAGGAACTCGGTCAGACGGTCAACGTGGTCAACCGCACCGGCGGGAGCGGTGTGGTGGGACATACGGCCATGACGATGGCCAAACCCGATGGCTATACCCTTGGCCTGATCACCGGCGAGATCAACATGATGCACTGGCAGGGGCTGACGCAGCTGACCTACAAGGACTACACCCCCATCGCCCAGATCAACTATGACTACGCTGGCATCCAGGTTGCCGCCGATGGCCCGTTCGACTCTGTCCAATCACTCGTCGATCAGGTCAAAAGCGAACCCGCTCGAACTTATACCGCTTCCGGCACCGGCCAGGGGGGCGTGTGGCACCTGGCTTTCGCCGGTTTCCTGCTGGATCAGGGCCTGGAAGCCGACCGCGTCTCCTGGATTCCCAGCCAGGGTGCTGCACCGGCGATGACCGAGATGGCCGCCGGCAGTATCGACATCGTCCCCAGCTCGGTTCCCGAAGGGCGTTCGATGGTCGACGCTGGCAAAGCCAAGAGCCTGGCAATCATGGCACCGGAGCGACTCGACAGCTTTCCCGACGTACCCACGCTGAAAGAAGCTATCGGCAGCGACTACACCATCGGTGAATGGCGAGGTATCGCCGGCCCGAAGGGTATGGACCCGGCCGTCGTCGATACGCTCGAGAAAGCGGTCGAAGCTGCCTACAACAGCGACACCTACCAGAGCTTCATGTCCAAGCAGGGGTTTGGCACGGAGTGGCGCGGTGCGGACGATTTCGGCAAGTTTATGGCCGAACAGGATGAACGCTTCGGCAAGATCGTCGAGCAGGTAGGCCTGGCCAAGTGATCCGACGACCCGACCGGGAGACGACTTCATGAGAGACTTCCTGCTCGGACTGGCGTTCGTGATCGGCGGCGGCGTGGTCATCGCCGTCGCCCGGACCTATCCAACGATGCCTGCCCTGCAGTTCGGGCCTTCACTGTTCCCCTCACTGATCGGCGGGGGAATGGTGATCGGCGGACTGGTGCTGGCGTTGACTCGGGTCGGTCGGCTCAGGAGCGCGTTTGCCGGTCCCCGTTCCCAGACGACGAGCTATGACTATCGCAGCCTGTTGATCTCGCTGCTGCCCTGCGCGCTGATCGTGTTCTATATCCTGACCAGCGAGTTCCTGGGCGCTCCTCTATGCATGGCATTGAGCATGCTGCTCCTGATGCAGGTGCGTGGCGCCAAGCTGTGGCTTTCTCTGATCGTATCGATCGTTATCGCAGCGGCGATCTATCTGCTGTTCTCCCGCTACCTGCTGATCCCGCTGCCGGAAGGCACCCTGCTCTCTCAAATCTTACCTTAGCCTGGTGATCGCTCATGGACGCTTTTCTACAAGGCCTGGCAATGGTGTTCAACGCCCAGACGATGCTGGTCATCGTCGCGGCGTCCGTATTCGGGCTGTTCGTCGGTGCCATTCCTGGCTTGACCGCCACCATGGCGGTGGCGCTGCTGGTGCCGATCACGTTCTATATGGATGCGACCCCGGCCATTGCCGCTATCGTCGCGACGTCGGCGATGGCGATCTTTGCCGGTGACATTCCCGGAACCTATCTCAATATTCCCGGCACGCCAGCTTCGGCGGCCTATGTCGGAGAATCCTACCGGCTCGCCCAGAAGGGCCGAGCTCGGGAAACACTGGGCACCAACCTGGTCTGCTCGGTCATCGGTGGCCTGTTCGGTACGCTGGTACTGGTTTTCGTCTCGCCTTCGCTGGCGGAGATGGCGCTCAACTTCAGCTCGTTCGAATACTTCTGGCTCGCGCTGCTCGGCCTGAGCAGCTCGATCTTCATTGCCATCGGCTCAAGGGTCAAAGCGTTCCTTTCGCTGACGGTGGGCCTGCTGCTGTCAACGGTCGGTCTCGACATGATGAGCGGCGCGCCGCGCTTCACCTTCGGCGTGCCCGATCTGATGGCCGGGGTCAACTTCATTCCGGTAATGATCGGCATGTTCGCGCTCAATGAGATCATGATGTTCTACGGCTCGCGGACGGAAGCACGCCACGTTCCGGTGATGACCAAGGATAGCGTCTTCTCCATGGCGCCGAAGCATATCAGGACCTACTGGCGCAACATTCTGCGCGGCAGCTCATTGGGCACTTTGATTGGCGCCTTGCCAGGTGCCGGTGCAGATATCGCAGCCTGGATCGCTTACGCGATGGGCAAGAGTCGCTCCAAGGAGAAAGAGAAGTACGGTACCGGCCATATCGAGGGTATCGTCGATGCCAGCTCCGCCAACAACTCCGGTATCAGCGGGGCCTGGGTCCCGGCACTGGTATTCGGCATCCCCGGGGATACCATCACCGCCATCGTGATCGGCGTGCTTTACATGAAGGGCATGAATCCCGGCCCGACGATCTTCATGAATGGCGGCGGTCAGGTCTACGCCCTGTTCACGGTGTTCTTCGTCGCCAACCTGATCATGCTGCCCATCGGCTATCTCGCCATTCGGGCCTCGAAGGTCTTCATTCTGACTCCACGCAAGATGCTGATGCCGTTGATCCTGAGTTTCTGCATCGTCGGCGCCTTCGCCATCAACAATTCGATCACCGATATCTGGATCATGCTGATCATCGGGATGGTAGCGTTCGTGCTGGCACGCAACGACTTCCCCATGGCACCTGCCATTCTCGGACTGGTACTCGGCAGTACGCTGGAAAACAGCTTCATGAGTTCGATGCTGAAATCCAATGGCGACATGCTGGCCTTCTTCGAGCGTCCCATCAGTGCCGCGCTGGGCGCACTGGTCATTCTGATCTGGGTACTGCCGTCGCTGATCCGGCTGTTCCGCCACTGGCGCCGTCCATCGCAATCTTCTCCCGAAAACGATCGCAAAAACTATCGCAAGCCGAGGTCTTCATGACACGTTATGACGCCGCCAACCTGCGCTCTACGCTAACCACTCTGTTCGCGGAAAACGGCGCGAGCCCCGAGGTTGCGGAAACCACCGCACGCATTCTGGTCGAGGGGGATCTGCTCGGACATCACACCCACGGAGTGAAATTGGCCAATGGCTACCTCAAGGATCTCAAGGCGGGCCATGCCTGCGGAGATCACGAGCGGCTCGAGATTCACCAGAACAGCCCGGTCGCGGCGCTGTTCGATGGCCACTATCTGCTGGGCCCCTATCTCGTTCAACGCGCGCTGGATCATTGCCGCGAAGCCGCCAGCGCCTTCGGCATCGGCATGGTCAGTCTCAAGCGCTCGCATCACATCGCCTGCCTGGCGGCCTACCTGCAGCCGCTGGTCGAGGCCAATCTGATTCCGCTGATCCTGACCTCGGATCCAGCGGTCGCTTCGGTGGCGCCCTACGGCGGCCTGGACCGTGTTTATACGCCCAATCCCCTGGCCATCGGCATCCCCGGGCGCGAGCAGCCGCTGCTGATTGATGTCAGCATGTCGACCATCACCAATGGCACTGTAGGCAAGACTCGCGCTGCCGGCGATAAACTGGACCATCCCGCGATCCTGACCGGCCATGGCGAGGTCAGCGATGACCCCGAGGATTATTTCGCCTCCCCCGAGGGCAGTATCCTACCGCTGGGCGAACTGGCGTTCGGTCACAAGGGCTTCGCGCTGGGGTTGATGGTCGAGGCCTTGACCTCGGCGCTGTCAGGCTTCGGCCGCAAGGACTCGCCCGAGGGCTGGGGTGCCTCGGTGATGGTCATGGTGATCGATCCGGCCCGCTTCGGCGGCACCGAAGCGTTTCTCGACGAAACCGATCATGTGGCCAAACGCTGCCTCGCCAGCCGTCCGCGCGATCCCGACAAGCCGGTACGCATGCCCGGTCAGTCCGGCATGGCCCGACGCCAGGACGCTCTCGCTAACGGTATTTCTTTGCCGACGGATGTGATCGATGCCATGCGGGACGCCGTGGCAGACTCATCTCTGGCAGGCACGACCCCGTTCGGCTGACCATTCAGCCACCCTTTTCATTTCCCGAGGAGTTCGCTTTTCCATGGCCCCAACTATCCACAATCACTGCCTTCCCGATGATGCCGAACGAGCGCTGCTGGTCGGCAGGGCCTGGCTCACCGGCGGCGGCAAGGGGCGTGCCGGCCCTGCCGTGGTAGCAGTACGCGGTGACGAGCTGGTCGATCTTTCCGACCACGTCTCGACCATGGCCGATCTGCTGGAACGTGATGACGCGGCCTTTCTGATTCGCGAGGCGCAGGGCAACAAGATTGGCACGCTGGACGAAGTGCTTGCCAACAGTATTAGCGATACACCGCAGGCGCCCTACTTGCTGGCACCGTGCGATGTCCAGGCGATCAAGGCCTGCGGCGTGACCTTTGCGGTCAGCCTGCTCGAACGGGTGATCGAGGAGCAGGCCGGTGGCGACCTCAAGCGCGCTGCCGAGTTGCGTCAGGAGATTCAGTCGCTGATTGGCGGCGATCTATCGCGGATCAAGCCGGGTTCGGATGAGGCGATGGCGCTCAAGGCTGAACTTCAGGCGCGGGGCGGCTGGTCGCAGTACATGGAAGTGGGTATCGGCCCCGACGCCGAGGTGTTCTCCAAGGCGCAACCGCTATCGGCCGTCGGTCATGGTGCTCGCGTCGGGTTACACCCTGCCTCGGAGTGGAACAACCCGGAGCCAGAGATCGTGCTGGCCGTGGATGCCGAGGGACGCGTGCGAGGTGCCACGCTGGGCAACGACGTCAATCTACGCGATGTCGAGGGTCGCAGCGCCCTGTTGCTGGGCAAGGCCAAGGACAACAACGCCTCCTGCTCGATCGGCCCGTTCATCCGACTGTTCGATGAGCACTTCGACATCGATGACGTGCGCAGCGCGCAGGTATCGTTGCGCATCGAGGGAACGGACGACGACTTCGTGCTGGAGGGAAAGAGCGACATGCGCGAAATCAGTCGCGATCCGCTGGACCTAGTGGCACAGACCTATGGCGCGCACCACCAGTATCCGGATGGTTTCATGCTGTTTCTCGGCACCATGTTCTCACCGATTCAGGACCGCGACGGGGAAGGTCAGGGCTTCACCCATCATCTTGGCGACCACGTGACCATTGCCACCTCCAAGCTGGGTGCGCTGAGCAACGTGGTCGATCGCAGCGATCGCCTGCCGCCCTGGACCTTCGGCATTCGCGCCTTGCTCGCCCATCTCAACCAGCGTTGAGGTAACATCCGGGGCCCTCTGCATCACGATCACCGCTGCCGATTCCTCGAGGATAGCGGCGACGGTGATCGCCTTTCATACGCCGTCGCGCATCAGCAACGTATCGATGAACTCGCCGACCACGTCGGAAATTTCCTCTCCCTTGCGGGTTAACACGCCGTAGTAGCCCAGCGGCTCGCCGATCACCAGCGGCAGCGCCGTGAACTTGCCGGCCGAGACGGCCGTCTTGAGGACTGATGTCGGCAACAAGGCGATGGCATCCGACGAGCTGACCAGTTGTAACGTCGTCTGCGTCGAAGTGGTTTCCACCACGTTGCGTGGCGTCGATATTCCAGCTTCGGCCAAAGCCACTTCGAACAGCCCTCGCATCGGGCTGCTCATGGGGTGCAACACCCAGGGCCAGCGCACGACCTCGCCCAGGCCGGGTGGGCGCTCGCAAAGCGGATGCCCCGCCCTCACCACGATCGAGACCGGTTCCGCCTGCAGCGGAAGAAAGTCGAACAGATGGTGCTGAGCGTGCTCCGTTACACGGCCGATCATGACATCCAGGCGCTTGTACTCCAGATCCGCCAGCAGCCGGTCGCTGGAATTCTCGAACAGACTGACCGCCAGCTGCGGACGCCGGGACTTGATCGTGTTGATCGCCTTGGGCAGCAGCAGCGGCGCCGCGCCCGGCACCGCGCCGATGACTAACTTGCCGTACCCCCCTTCTCGCATCGACACCAGGTCATCGATCAGGCGGTCAGTGTCATTGAGGATACTGCGGGCATAGCGCACCAACAGGCGACCCGAATCGGTGATCTCCATACTTCGAGGCAACCGGTAAAACAGCGTCATGCCGAAGAACGTCTCGATATCCTTCAGCATCTTGCTAGCCGCTGGCTGGCTCATGTTCATGTGACGCGACGTCGCATGGAGATTACGACTTTCGTCCAGCGTGACAAGCAGCACCAGATGCTTGATGCGCAACCAGCCCTTGATGTGAATACGACTATCGTCGGACATCGAAGCCATTCGTATAAACCTTTGGTCTAAAACAATAACCCCCGGTTATCGGGGTAGCATAAAAAAAGATTAGCCACCGGACTATACCGCCAATTACGCTACTGAAACATCAGAAAACAGATGCAGATAGCCGACGATAAATCGACGCATTGGTCCCGAAACTCGAAAAAACCAGCCATAAAATACCAGTCGTATTTTCATCGTCGAAGCAACCAATGCACCGTTCTGTTTTCGACAATTCGATTGTGGTTATTCAAGGAATTATTTCAGCATGCCCAAGATTCAGCGGGTCGAGGTTCAAGACATCCGTTTTCCGACCTCCCGCGAGCTGGATGGCTCGGACGCGATGAACGCTGCACCGGACTATTCGGCCACCTACGTCATCCTGCATACCGATGCCGAAGATGACCTTACTGGCCATGGCCTGACCTTCACCATCGGCCGAGGCAACGAGATCTGCGTGGCGGCCGTCGAATCTCTGGCTTCCCGCCTCGAAGGACGCTCGCTATCGGATATTACCGCCGACATGGGCGCTTACTGGCGTGAGCTGACCAGCGGCGATAGTCAACTACGCTGGCTGGGCCCGGAAAAAGGGGTAATCCACCTGGCCTGCGCGGCAATGATCAATGCGATCTGGGACCTGTGGGCCAAGCGCGAGGGCAAGCCGGTGTGGAAGCTGCTCGCCGACATGAGCCCCGAAGAACTGGTGCGCTGCCTCGACTTCCGCTTCGTCACCGATGCGTTGACCCCGGAGGAAGCCATCGGCCTGCTCAAGGGTCGTGAAGCGGGCAAGGCTGATCGAGAAGCGACCATGCGCGAGCACGGCTACCCCGCGTACACCACGTCCGCAGGCTGGCTCGGCTATTCCGAAGAGAAGATGCGCGCACTCTGTCGCGAGGCCATCGCCGACGGTTGGGAACATTTCAAGCAGAAAGTCGGTGGCGACATCGAAGAAGACCGCCGCCGTGCCCGCATTCTGCGTGAAGAGATCGGCGAGGAACGCCTGCTGATGATGGACGCCAATCAGATGTGGGACGTCGATGAGGCGATCACCAATATGAGACGTCTGGCCGAGTTCCGTCCGCATTGGATCGAGGAACCGACCAGTCCAGACGATATCCTGGGCCATGCCGAGATTCGTCATCGCCTGGCCCCGATTGGCGTCGCCACCGGAGAGCACTGTCATAACCGGGTCATGTTCAAGCAGCTGTTTCAGGCCGACGCGATCGATTTCTGTCAGCTCGACGCCGCTCGTCTGGGCGGACTCAACGAGGTGATCATCGTACTGCTGCTGGCCGCCAAATATGACATCCCGGTTTGCCCCCACGGTGGTGGCGTCGGTCTGTGCGAATACACCCAGCATATCTCGATGTTCGACTTCATCGCCGTGTCCGGCTCGCTGGAAGGCAGGCTGCTCGAGTACGTCGACCACCTGCATGAGCACTTCGTCGACCCGGTACAGATTCGCCGAGGACACTACGTCGTGCCGGAAGCTCCCGGCTACGGTGTCACCATGAAGGCGGACTCGTTGAGCGCCCACCAGTTTCCCGGCGGTAGTGCTTGGAGCTAGTGCCTGGTGCTAGCTCTTGGCCTGGTGCTAGCTCTTGGCCTGGTATTAGCTCCCTGACTGGCGCTAGCACTTGAAAATCGCCTTGCGCGAGGTGTTGAAAACCAGCCCTTGGCGTCAGACCTTGGCAAGCCTGACGCCGCCATCCCGAGCATTCGGACGCCGCCGAAATCTGGCGGCGCCGTGTCGCATGCCACTCACGCTATTTACGTCACTCACGTTCTGGAGTTGAAGATGACAACAATCATACCCTCCCATCTTGCCAAGCGCCCCCGCGCTCGCGCCTCGCTGACAACGCTGATGACGGCCGCCGTGCTGAGTTTGACCAGCCTGTCGGCCGTGGCAGCCTCCGACATGCCGGCATTCCCGGAAGTCACCGGTGATGTCGTCAAGGGAGATGGCAACGACTACAGCCTCAAGTTCAACATCGGGTTGACGCAATCCAGCGCGCAATATCGTGGTCTGGAGTACTTCAAGAAGATCGTCGAGCAGCGCAGCGACGACCATATCCAGGTGCAGATGTTCCACAGCGCCCAACTCGGCGACGATCTACAGTCGGTCAGCGCGCTTCAGGCTGGGACGCTG
Source organism: Salinicola halimionae (assembly GCF_003206065.1). Lineage (GTDB taxonomy): Bacteria > Pseudomonadota > Gammaproteobacteria > Pseudomonadales > Halomonadaceae > Salinicola > Salinicola halimionae. The sequence continues at coordinate 169,376 of NZ_PZJQ01000007.1, forward strand.
GAAATGACGTCGCCGTCCACCTCGCCCATGGTCAGCATGTTTCCGCAATTCGCCGTGTTCGACCTGCCGTTCCTGTTCCCGAAACCCGAGATCGCCGACAAGGTGCTGGATGGGGATATCGGTCAACAGATGCTCAAGGACGCCTCGACGAAAGGCCTGGTCGCCATCGGCTGGTCAGAGAACGGCTATCGCCAGCTGACCAACAGCAAGACCGCGGTAACCTCGCCCTCTGATCTCGACGGTCTGAAAGTTCGTACCATGCAGAATCCGATCCATCTGGATATCTGGCGCACTCTGGGCGCGAACCCGACACCGATGTCATTCGCCGAGCTGTTTACGGCACTGGAGCAGGGTGTCGTCGATGGCCAGGAGAACCCGTGGATCACCATCGAATCTTCGAAGTTCAATGAAGTGCAGCAGTACGCCACCGAGACGAATCACGTCTACACGCCGTTCATCACGCTGGTGTCCGAGCGCTTCTGGGATCGGCTGCCGGAAAGCTACCAGCAGCTGCTGCGGGATGCTGCCAAGCAGATGGGTGACTACGAGCGTCATGTCAGTCGCGTCATGAACGATCAGATCAAGCAGGAGCTGAAAGACGACGGTATGAAGATCACCGAGCTGACGCCGGAACAGGTCGCCGTCTTCCAGAAGGATCTGGCACCGGTCTACGACGACTGGCGTGAAAAGATCGGCGGCGACTTGATCGACCGTATCCGTGCCGAGTCGAAGGTCGACTCGAAGTAAGTGTCGCTTCGCCGCCAGCGCATGGGCGCGGGCGGCGAACCTTGAGTGATTACGGAGGTCATGATGAGTGCCGACACCCCCGCTACCCGGGGTCTCCTGGGCTGGCTGCGTCAAACGCTGGAAATCGCCGCCGGATTGCTCGTGCTGGGCGTCGTTTTTTGCGTCACGGCCAACGTCTTTGGCCGCTTCGTTCTCAACTATTCCTATACCTGGGCCGAGGAACTCTCCCGGGTATTGTTCATCTGGCTGGTGCTGTTGGGTGCCGGCGTCGGCAGCCTCGGCAACGAACATGTGGCGGTCACCTTCTTTCGCGACAAGGCCCCTGCCGGGCTGCGCAAGGCTGCCGTGCTGCTGAGCATCACGATCATCTACATCGTCTGTGCCTGTATTCTGCTGGGCTTCAAGGATGTGATCTCCGGCTATACCAGCGCTACGCCGATGCTGGGCATTCCGCAGACTTTTCTCTATAGCGCCATGCCGGTGATGGCAATCCTGACCATGATCGCCAACACCATCGCCCTCGTTGGCCTGTTTCGGAGCAAGACGCCATGATCCTGTGGAGCATTCTGATAGGGCTGGCCATCTGCATCATCATTGGCATGCCGATCTCGTTTGGGCTGGCGGCCATCAGCCTGTTTATCTTTTTCGAATCCGGTTACGCGCTATCGCCGATCGTCTCGCAGGCCGTCAACGGTCTGGACTCTTTTCCGCTGCTGGCGATCCCGCTGTTCATTCTGGTCGGGGAGGTCATGAGCGCCGGGGGCATCGCTACACGGCTGGTTCGCCTCGCCAGTGCCATGGTCGGATTCGTCGCCGGCGGTCTGGGACAGGTGGCGGTATTGACCTCGATGTTCTTCGGTGGCATTAGCGGTTCCGCCGTAGCCGATGCCTCCGCCGTTGGCAGCATGATGATCGAGCCGATGAAGCAACATCGCTACAGTGCGCCGCTGGCGACCGCGATCGTGGTCGCGGCATCGGTAGTCGGTATCATCATCCCGCCATCGATCCCGATGATTCTGTTCGGCGTAGTCACCAACACCTCGATCTCGCAGCTGTTCATGGCGGGTATCGTGCCCGGCATTCTGATCACGCTGGGTCTGGCGGCGACCACCTATGTGCAGTCGCGCAAGAACGGTCGCGGCCAGCCATTCTCGATGCCTGAGCTGTTTGCGGCATTGAAGGAAGCACTGCTGGCGCTGTTGCTGCCTGTGATCATCGTCGGCGGCATCCTGTCGGGTGTGTTCACGCCGACCGAAAGCGCGGCGATCGCGCTTGTCTATGCATTCGCTGTGTCGTTTTTCATCTATCGCAGTCTGACCCTTAAGCGGTTTTTCGAGCTCTGCATTGCTACCGGCAAACTCACCGGTGTCGTCATGCTGCTGCTGGCTTTCGCCAGCGTGTTGGCCTGGCTACTGACGGCCAACATGATTCCGCAGCAGCTGGTGGTCACCCTTTCGGCTATCACCGAGAACCAGTTCCTGCTGCTGCTGATACTCACTGGATTCCTGCTGGTGGTCGGGTTTTTCATGGATCTAACCCCGGCGATGGTCATCCTGGCCCCGCTGATGACGCCGGTAGTCGTCAAGCTGGGAGTCGATCCGGTCTATTTCGGCGTACTGATGTCGTTCGTGCTCGGAATCGGCTTGATCACACCACCCGTGGGAACCGTACTCTACGTCGGCTGCGGCGTCGGCAAGGTCGGCATGGAGAGCCTGGTCAAGAGCCTGCTGCCATTCTATTTCACGCTGATCGCGCTGTTGGCACTGTTCCTGCTCTTCCCTCAGGTCGTGCTGTGGTATCGCTGAGAGGAGAGCATTTCAATGATGCCATTGGGTTCGATCATGCTCCTTTTGATAACGTATCGAGAGGTAATTCATGACCACGCGTGAAGTGTTGCTCGACGACCTGGCGGCACTGCTGGGCAAGGGCGGACTGCTGACCCATAGCGACGACATGGAGCGCTACCGCGTCGACTGGCCGGGCTACCGCGGCGCCGAGCCGCTGGCGGTAGCCCGGCCGGCGACGACTCGTCAGGTGGCCGATGTCGTGAGTTACTGTCATCGCCACGACATCCCGTTGGTGCCGCAGGGCGGACACAGCGGGCTCGTGGGAGGGGCGCTGCCCGATGCCGACTATCCGGAGCTGGTCGTCAGTCTCGAGCGGATGGCGTCGGTGCGCCAGATCGATCCCATCAACTTCTCCATGAGCGTCGACGGCGGCTGCGTACTGCAGTCGATCAAGGAGGCCGCCGAAGCGGCCGACTGCGACTTTCCACTCTCGCTCGGCGCGCAAGGCAGCTGTCAGATCGGCGGCAATGTCTCGACCAATGCCGGCGGCCTCAACGTGCTGCGCTACGGCATGATGCGACAACTGGTACTGGGGCTCGAAGTGGTGCTGCCGGACGGGCGTATCTACAACGGCATGAAAGCACTACACAAGAACAATGCCGGCTACGACCTGAAGCAGCTTTTCATCGGTGCGGAAGGCACGCTCGGTATCGTCACCGGCGCAGTGCTCAAGCTCTTTCCTCGACCCCAGGTCAGCCGCACCGCCCTGCTCGCGTGTCCGGACATCGATGCCGTGCTGAGCCTATATGCGTTGGCGCGTCGCAGTTGCTGCGATCTGCTGACCGCCTTTGAACTGGTGCCGCGCACCTGTCTCGAACTCGCCATGGAAGCGTCACCCGATCTGCGGGATCCGCTCGAGGCGCCCTCTCCGGTCTACGTGCTGATGGAGGCTGCCGCTAGCGGACCGGTCGACCTCGACGCCATGATCGAGAATCTGTTCGAGCGCGGATTCGAGGCCGGCGTGCTGACCGACGGCGTGCTCGCCAGCAGCGACACTCAGGCTCGAAACCTTTGGCACATTCGCGAGGCGATGCTGGAGGGCCAGCGCAATCGCGGTGAACATTTGCGCACCGACGTCTCGCTACCCATTTCGTCGCTGAGCGCGTTCCATGAACGTGCGTCCAACGAAATTCAGGCGCTAAGCCCACAGGCGACGATCATCGCCTATGGGCACATCGGCGATGGCAATCTTCACTTCAATATTCTGCCACCGCCTGGGCTCGAGGCAGAGGAACGCACGACGCTACTGCATGAACTGGAAGAACGCCTGTTCGAGATCGTTGCCGACTTCGATGGCAGTATCAGCGCCGAACACGGCATCGGGCGGTTCAAGCAGACGGCCTTTCTAGACACGCTGCCGGAACCCGAATACGACATCATGCGAGGCCTCAAGCGTCTGCTGGATCCGCGATATTTGATGTCGCCCGGCCGGATTCTGCCACGTCCGATCGAATGAGCGCTCAGTAACCACATGCGATATCCACCTCGCTCATGAAGCTTTCCATGAATGATTCTCGTCCCGTGCACGCTAGCCATGCAGAACAGGCACCCCGCACCGTCGGATTCATCGGTATTGGCATCATGGGAGCGCCCATGGCCAGCCGTCTGGCCAGAGCGGGCCATCACGTTCGGGCCTGGAATCGCACACCCGACAAAATGATTCCCCTGCAGCAAGCGGGCGTGGAGGCGGTGGATTCTCCCATCGCCGCCGCTCAAGGCGCCGATGTGGTCATCATCATGTTGAGCGCCGGGCCGGTATGTGACGACATTCTGCTGGGCGAAACCGGCGTCATCTCCACGATGCAGCCCGGCAGCCAACTGATCGTGATGAGCTCGATTCCGGTAGATACCGCCCGACATCAGGCCGCCATCGCGTCTCGTCATGGAATCGGCTATCTGGACGCGCCGGTCTCCGGCGGCGAACGCGGCGCCATCGAAGGCACGCTGGCGATCATGGCCGGCGGCGAGCCAACGGTGTTCGACAGCTGCCAGGCCCTGCTGACAAATCTCGGCCGCCCCACGCATGTCGGTCCCGCCGGAAGCGGCCAACTGGCCAAACTCGCTAACCAGTTGATCGTGGCCAATACCATCGCCACCGTGGCCGAAGCGCTGCTACTGGTGGAGCGCGGGGGCGCCGATCCCGCGCAGGTGCGAATGGCCCTGATGGGTGGCTTCGCCGATTCGACGATTCTGAAGATGCACGGTCAACGCATGCTCGAGGGAGACTTTGCGCCGGGCGGCGCCGCGAAATGGCAGTACAAGGATACCCAGACCGCCATGGCGGAAATGACCCGATTGGAACTGGATCTGCCGGTGAGTCTTCAGGCTGATGCGCTGTTCGGCGACATGCTGAGCCATGGCGACGGCGAACTGGACCACAGCGCGTTGATTCGAGAGCTTCGTCGGCGTAACGGCATGCCGGTGGATTGAACAGCCCCCGGCACGTGACCTGGCCTGACGATCAGCGCTGACCGAGCCAGCGGAGATATCCCGGAGCCCGCAGTTCGCCAGCATGCCGGAAGTTGGCCAATCGTTCCTGAACCAGCGACTCCGAAGCCTGAAGATGTTGATACAGCGCCGCGCTGGCTGACGCCGGACGGCGCGCCTGCATTGCCTCGAAGACTTCTCGATGGGCCGCAAAGAAAGGATCGCCCGGCGGCAGTTCGATCTCTCCATCCAGCAAATGCTTGCTGATCAGCAGAATTGGCCGCGTGCGTTGAAGCATTATCAGAACCTCGGCGTTGCCGCCGCATTCCAGGGCTTCGTGATGTAGATCGTTCTCCAGCGCATCGAGCTGACTGGCCTGAACTTCGGGGTACCGGGCCTGAGCCCGATCGAGCCGATCGAGGTAACGGATAATAGCCTCGTCGGAAATCCGCTCGCAGGCGCGAGCAATCATGAACGGCTCCAGCTGTCGCCGAGCATCGTAGAGCTGATGTAACCGATCATCGTCCAACGGCACTACGTTCCAGCTGCTGTACTTGATCTTTTCGACCACACCGAGCGACTGCAGCTGCAGCAGGATTCGATACGTCGTGGCACGGCTGACATCCAGTGACTTGGCCAGCTGCAACTCGTTGAGCTCGAGCCGGCCTTTCATCGAACACAGTACGACATCGTGTTCGACCCTTTCGGCCAGCGCTAGCCAGGAGTCGGTGCGCCTGACGGAAGCCCGCCCGCCGGCAGCACGGAAATCCGCGGCGGTCAGCGAACGGCGCACGATTGATCGGGGTTCACGCCCGACCAGAAAACCCCGTCCCTCGAAGCGGCTGATCGCACCCTCATCGTGCAAACGCCCCAGCGTCTGCCGTACTGGCGAACGACTCATACCGAAAATATCGGCGATATTTCCCTCGAGCAGTACCAAGCCTGGCTCCAGATGCCCGCTGGCCATGCTGCGCAGCAGCGCATCATACAACTGATCCTTGAGCGTCTTGGCCATCAACCTCATTCCTGCCGCAAGTCGGAGACGAATCGGGACGTGCCACGATTCAGCGATAACGAGTATTGCATACAAAGATCGTCACTGGCTGCCAGACATAGGGACTATTCACAATGGCTATCTCATAGCCCGTTCCGGCTAGATCCAGAGTTTTTCCAACTAGATGCAAAGAGAACGCGGACAAATCAAATCGTCAGAAAAAATAAAACGCCGCCCACACGAGGTGGGCGGCGTCTAAAGAGCGAGGCCGAGGCCCCGCTATCCGGTCTGAATCGCGAATCAGGCCTGCGAACGACGAACCGGTGCATCGCCGTCAGTACGACGACGCGGTGCGCGCTCGGGTGAACCCTGATCTTCCGCGATCTCCAACGAGCGGCCGCCAACGCGGGCCCGTGACATCTTGGTCAGAATCGAGGCCGGCAGACCGCTCGGCAGTTCGACCACGGAGAAGGCATTGCGGATATCAATACGACCGATGCGCCCGCCTTCGATACCGCCTTCATTGGCCAGAGCGCCGACCAGCTGTCCCGGCTTGACCCCATCCTTGTGACCTACCGAAACGCGATAGCGGGTCATGCCCTCACGAGGCGCGCTGTCACGCTGACGCGGGCCGCCACGTTCGCGATTGCCGCCTTCGCGGCCGCCATCCCGACCATTGTCGCGACGCGACGGTGCGTTGGTGATGCGACCGATCGGGGCTTCACCACCACGCGCCAATGTTGCCAGTGCTGCGGCCAGATCGATCGGATCGTGACCTTCTTCGACCAGCTTTTCGATCAGTCCGCGCTGGTGGTCCGAACCGGCATCGAGCATCTCGCGCAGACGCGCACTGAAGCGGTCATCGCGATGGGCGCGAATGGCGGCATCGTCGGGCAGCGGCATTTCGGTCATGGACTGACCGGTCGCCTGCTCGACCCAACGAACCTTGCGCGTTTCCCGGCCACCGGCGAAGGTAATGGCGATACCGTCGCGGCCCGCGCGGCCGGTACGACCGATACGGTGGATATAGGCCTCGGAATCCTGCGGCAGGTCATAGTTGATGACGTGCGTGATTCGCGGCACGTCGAGACCACGAGCCGCAACATCAGTGGCGACCAGCACGTCGACCTTGCTACGCTTGAGACGCGTCACGGTACGTTCACGCAGGCTCTGGTCGAGATCGCCCGACAGACCGGCAGCGTTGACGCCACGAGCGGTGAGCTGCTCGACCAGCGTGGTACAGGCGGCACGGGTACGCACGAACACGATGGCCGCGTCGACGGCTTCGACTTCCAGGATACGCGCCAGCGCTTCCAGCTTGCTGGGGCCTTCGACACGCACCACACGCTGCTTGATGTTCTCGCCGGTACTGATCTTGGAATCGATCGTGACCTTGACCGGATCCACCAGATAACGGTTGACGATTCGCTCGATTTCGCTAGGCAGCGTGGCCGAAAAGAATACGCGCTGGGCGTTCTTCGGGGTATCCGCGACGACGCGCTTGACGTCATCGATGAAGCCCATGCGCAACATCTCGTCGGCTTCGTCGAGCACCAGCGCCGACAGACCGTCGAGCTTGAGACTTTTGCGATCCAGGTGGTCGATGACCCGACCCGGCGTACCCACGACAACCTGGGCACCACGCTTCAGTGCCGAGAGCTGCTCGCGATAGTCCTGGCCGCCGCACAGCGTGGCGACTTCCAGGCCTTTCAGATTCTGACCGTACTTGGTAAACGATACGGCAACCTGCTGCGCCAGTTCACGGGTCGGGGCCAATACCAATACTTGTGGTTCTCGCCGGCCGAGGTCGAGTCGGCTCAGCAGAGGCAGCGCGAACGCTGCAGTCTTGCCGGTGCCGGTCTGCGCCTGGCCCAGCATGTCACGACCTTCCAGTAGCGCAGGAATCGTCTGCGTCTGGATCGGTGACGGGGTTTCATAGCCCAGTGTTTCGAGGGCAGTCAGTACTTCCGGCAACAGAGCCAGATCGCCAAAGCTAGGCGAAGCAGTAACAGTCGAGGTCATTTCACACCTTGGAGTGGCCGGTAGGCACCGGCGAAAATGTCATGGCATTGGTGGCGTGATCACCACTGAATGCCGGTCGCACCAGGCATTGCGCTTATCCCCCCGCGAGTCACGAAAGCGATAGCGTATGTGGCGACCTTGATGCGCCCGGTTGAACTAAAACATCAACCGATCTAGGCGCTCCATCATTGCATCCGGACGCGAAAAACGGCTTGGCCGTGCGTCATGTACGAGATACGTCCGGTGCTGGGCATCGATTCACAGGTCGATGGCGTCGATTACAGACATATCGGCAGGATGGTGGGGTCAACACATGCGAGGAGGCGCTACTATACCATTGGCGTAGACGTTTCACCACCGAAACGTAAAAATCCGACAGATGAAGCCTCCGAGCGAACGCCGTAGACTGTATTCAAAGCCTTTTTTTCCAGTACCGTCTTCACAGAACCTTAGAGCCCTTTCGTCATGCCGACACCCAAACCTTCACTATGGATAGATGCCGACGCCTGCCCCCGCGTGGCTCGGGACATCATCATTCGGGCCGCCGAGCGGACCCGTACCCAGAGCTGGATGGTGGCGAACCATGCCTTGCCGCTACCGCCGTCGCCATGGGTCAAGTCTCGCACGGTAGCGCAGGGCTTCGACGCGGCGGACAACGTGATCGTCGAAGCAGTGGCTACCGGCGACCTGGTGATCACCAGCGACCTGCCGTTGGCGCAGGAGGTCATCGAGCGCGGCGCCGAGGTAATGACCACTCGTGGGGAGCGCCTGACCCTCGACAACATCAAGTCTCGCGTGCAGATGCGTGATTTCATGGAGACGTTGCGCGCCAGTGGCGAACACACCCAAGGGCCCAACGCTTACAGCGACGGCGATCGCCGCGAATTCGCCAATGCGCTGGATCGCTGGCTACAGCGTCACGCCCGTTCCTGACAACGGGCTTCTAGACCTGCCAACACCCTTATCGGTCGGCCCCGCGAATCCCCTGCCCCGGCAACCGTTCGCGATCGTGAGGATCATCCAGTGCCAGCGCCGGCCCTACCGGAACGATGCGAGTCGGGTTGATCGTCGGGTGGCTATAGTAGTAGTGGCGCTTGATGTGATCGAAATCGACCGTCTGCTGAATACCCGGCCACTGATACAGTTCGCGTAGGTAATTCGACAGATTGGGATAGTCGGCAATGCGCTGACGATTGCATTTGAAATGACCGTGATAGACCGGGTCGAATCGCACCAGCGTCGTAAACAGCCGGATATCCGCTTCGGTTAGCCACTCTCCCGCCAGATAGCGCTGCGCGTCGAGGCGTGCTTCCAGGCGATCAAGGCAAGCGAATAGCGCGACGAAGTGCTTTTCGTAGACAGCCTGTTCGGTAGCGAAACCGGCCTTGTAGACACCGTTATTGACGTTATCGTAGACATCGGCATTGACGGCATCGATAACGTCGCGCAGATCTTCGGGGTAGAAGTCCAGGCGATTACCGGTCAGCTCATCGAATGCCGAATTCAACATTCGCACGATATCAGCGGACTCGTTGTTGACGATACACCGCCGATGGCGATCCCAAATCGCCGGCACGGTTACCCTGCCCGTGTAGCGGGGCTCCGTCAGAGTGTAGAGCTGATGGTGGTAGTCGACATAATTGACGCTGTCGCCGCTCGACCCCTCATCGACTCGATAGGACCAGCCCTGATCCAGCATCAGCGGGCTGGTATGAGATAGGCCGATCAGCGCCTCCAATCCTTTCAGTTTACGCATGATCAACGCGCGGTGCGCCCAGGGACAGGCTAACGATACATAGAGGTGATAGCGTCCGGGCTCCGCCGCTAGCCCCGGTTGACCCGCCGGCCCCGGCGTGCCCGTCGGCGTGACCCAATCCCGCAACTTGGCGGACTCGCGAACGAACTCCCCGCCATGCCCCTTGGTGTCATACCACTGATCCCGCCACTCGCCTTCGACAAGTAATCCCATGACTCGCTCCTGTGCATCCAACGACATGTGTCATTCAATGACGCGCGACTCGACGACGAACGCCATCCGATGACTCGAGAATGCAGGATAGGCCTCCGCGGGCTGAGGTCGAGCGCAATAACTCGACTCATTCGTTCGGTGACATCGATGAATGCAGACTCGGTGAAATGGCATCCCTTGGGCAGTTCGCGACCGCACTGGCCTTGAGCGTCTGGGCCAGCGCTAGCGTCGCAGGGCCCGCTCCATCGACATCGCGATGAAATATCTGCAGCGCCACCCGTCGCACCCCGCCCGCTCGCAACGGCAACACTTTCACGCGGCCCTGGTCCAACGCAGAACGAATGCGCGTCTCCGGGACCCACGCAAAACCCAGGCCCCGTTCCAGCATGTCAATCGATGTCGATAGATGCCCCAGGGTCCAGCGCTGTTCGGCCTTCAACCAGCCGGCATCGAGTCGCTGACGAATCGCCGAGTCCCGAACGACCAGCTGGCGATGCCGTTCTAGATCGCGCAGATCCAGCTCTCGCTGCAATTGATGTAGCGGATGCCCCGGGTGGGCCACCGCAATGAAAGGCACTTCGACTATCGGTTCTCCCAGGAATCCCTGCGCGCTGACCCCCGAGATGATCAGGTCCGCCCGACCCTCGTACAACATTTCGACAGCACCATTGAGCACAGTCTCATGCAGCTGCACGCGCACGTGAGGAAATGCATCCGAGAACCGCGTCAGTGCCTCGGCCAGAGCATCCCCCGGGAAGACCTGATCCACGGCCAGCGTGACCTCCGCCTCGAGGCCGCCGGCCAGCCGCTCTGCTACGTCTTCAAGGGATGCCGCATTCTCGATGAGCTGGCGCGCGCGACGCAGCAGCAGACTTCCGGCCTCCGTGAGCACGACCTGACGACCTTTCGGCTCGAAAAGCGCCACCCCTAACTGCTCTTCGATTTTGTGGATTGCATGATTGAGTGTCGACGGGCTCCGGTGAACCACTTCGGCCGCCTTGGCAAACCCACCACTATCAGCGACTGCGGCCAGCATCTGCCACTGTAGCAATGTCACTTTTGGCACAATCTTCTCCCGTGGATTCGAATTCTGGCGTGCAACATCATCGACAATAGCCCGACGTCTGTTGATAGTGACTCTCTACCACCACGCCGGAAATCATGGCCGCTATTGTGACTTACTCAATGTCACGATGAACGTTAAATCGTCGCAATCATGCCAGCACCTTAAAACTATAAAACCTTTACAAGAGTTTTACGGCAGAAATACTTAGCCAAGAAACAACGCATTTCAGCGCACCATGGCGGTGCAACACCGTGCTCCTACGTCTTACAACTGTTTACGCATTAGGCGCAAAGCTGCAACTTTCGCCTGATGTCCACTATTCACGCAGAGCCCGGATGGCGCGCCTTCAGATACTGTATGTAAATACAGACTAGGCAATTAATACTAGCTTAGGGTATGGTTCTTCGGCCTTTATTTAAATCTGTCATCCTTTTTTATCCAGGCCCTTATCTTCATGTTGCGAATTTTCCATTCGCTGCCCCGCACGCACAAAGTGTTATTGCTTCCGGTTGCCACCATGGTCACCGTGCTGGGTACGCAAAAAATCGTTGGTGTTTTCGGCGATACCGAAAACGCTCAGGCACAGATTCCCGTCGCGGCGGCGACCACGATTTCTCAGTCGATCGTCAACTCAGCCGCCTCGAGTGAAGCAGCTATCGGCTCGCTTACGCTCGATGATTTATCGAAAGGCATTCCCCTGGCTCAGCTCAAGCCATTGGAGGTGATGCATCTCGACTTCATTTCTGAAGCACATGCCGATGATGACGCACAGACTCAGGCATTCTCGCCCATCGCCAAGCCGACGATTCAGCCCGATGTAGAGAAGCTGTCCACGCAGCTGCCGCCGGAGCAGGCCCAGTTGGCCGGTCGTGACGACGATGACACCATCGGGGGTACTTCTTATGAAGACTGGACTTTCGATAACGCTCAGGATCCTTCCGGCGATACGGAGCTAGGTGACGAGATCGCGTCCCGGGAAACCTACGTGCCGGAGTGGCAAAGCTACACCATCCAGAGCGGGGACTCTTTCGCGCTTACTGCCGAAAGAACGCTGGGTCTGGCATATAGTGATGTGATGCAGATTCTCAATACCGTGCCGGACAAGAAAGTCCTGACGCGCTGGAGAGTCGGCCACAGCTTCGACTACAAGCTCGACGAGAACGGTCAGCTGCTGGCACTTCGCGTCATGAAAAACCCTCGAGAAGGTTACCTGCTCAAGCGTGGTGACGAGACCGCAGAATTCGCCTATACCCCGGTGGAGAAAGCGGGAGAAGCTGCCCAGCGCATGTTCAGCGGCACGGTCAACGGCTCGTTTGCTCTATCGGCGCAGTCGACCGGCCTCTCCAACTCAGAAGTGTCCGAGCTCACCAACATTCTCTCCAAGAAGCTCGATTTCCGTCGCGACGCACGCGCCGGCGATCAATTTCGCGTACTGGTAGAGTCGGACATGATCGATGGCCATTCTCTGGATTCCAAGGTCCTGGCCGCCGAATATGAAGGGCAGCGCATGGATCTGACGGTGCTTCGCAATAGTGCCGACGATCACTTCTACACGCCAGACGGCAATAGCCTCGATCCGGCTTTCGATCGCTATCCCTTTCAAGGCAATTATCGAATCAGCTCACCGTTTAACCTGCGACGCCTTCACCCGGTCACGGGGCGTATCAGCCCTCACAAGGGCACTGATTTTGCCATGCGCTCCGGCACGCCGATTGATGCACCGGCCGATGGCGTCGTCGAACGCGTGGTCAATCATCCGCTCGCCGGGCGTTATATCGTCATCCGCCACAACAACGGCTACGAAACCCGCTTCCTGCATCTGAGCAAGGCTCTCGTCAAGCCCGGAGAGCACGTCAAGATGGGTGAAGAAATCGCCCTGTCGGGAAGTACTGGCCGCGTCACCGGACCTCACCTTCACTACGAGGTCATGGTCAATAACCATCAGGTCGATCCCATGCGCGTCAAACTGCCTGAATCTCAGAGGCTGAGAGGCGACGCCCTGGCCGCGTTCAAGCGCGAATCGGAAAACCTGCTGGCAAAACTGGATCAAAGCGGCGGCGATGAACCGGCCATCGCCCAGGTCGATATCTCAGGCAAACCAGCCGGGGACGACAACATCTAGCCTCAGCACGCCGGAATTCTAGCGAGCTTCCCCGTAGGACATCCCCTGTCGTTGGATATCAACTCAACGACAGGGCATGTCATCGAATGTGTCAGTACCCTTACACTCGCCCCCCATTGTGAGCCACACGGAAAATACCGTGGGAGGTATCACGGGCACGACCTCTATCTGTACGTCTTCGGAAACACTGTCTTCAAAAAACTTGGCAGCGAAGTCGTCCCCATGTCGTGGAGTCACACATCCTTCTCGCCCTCGCAGTAAACCCATCCTAAGCCGCACTCTAATTTTTATGAGTAAATCCGCTATTAGCAGGCATCTACTGAGCACAAGCTCATGGTAGGAATTCGACACATACCACTGAAGCAATTCTATAGATCATCATAGGACCGGCAATAAATATTTAGTTGTTTAATAAATAAATCATCCACTACCTTTTCTCCACTATTCCTCTGAACACAAACACTACCGCGGGTTAAAAATACTTCGACCTCAGGTAACAAAGCATTACCAAGTGGGCAACCGCCCGCGCCTAAGTGATTGTTTTTTATTGAATCATATACACCAATTAAAATTTAATACTAATGTTCCATCCCTTAACAGTTTGCAATATTGAACCGACTCTCCTAGACCTAAATGTTAGAAAACCTGCAAAAAATCATTGGTTAAGAACTCAATGTAAAGCCCTGTAAATTTCACAGGCGAACGGTTCGGGGGAAGCACATGTCCATTTCCGCAAAAGTCAGCGCACTCAACGAAGATGTTGCTGTAGCACCCGCTAATGCTATCGGTATTGACGGCACAATCGCTATCAACCAACCGGGAAAAGTGCTGCTGAGTCTGTCACCGGACGACGTTCAGGTGCTACAGCGAGACGGAAATGACCTGCTGATCCAAACCGCGGACGGCCAGTTTATTCGCATCGAGAACTTCTACGGCAGCAACGAAGCGGCCGCGAGCCAACTTTATTTGACCGATGAGAATCAGGAGCTGATCTGGGCAGACCTTGGCTCAGCAAGTAGCGATAGCTTTCTCATCGCCGATTACGTGTCCCAAGGTGAGTTTGGTGTCTTCGCACCGGCCACCATGGCTGGCGAGAATGCCGGCGCCGGAATCACCCCGCTCGGCTGGGCCGCCATCGGCGGTGGGGCGCTGGCTGCCGGTGCCCTGGCCGCTGGTGGTGGCGGTGGTGGCGGAAACGACGGTGATGACACACCACCGGACGATGGAGAGGACGGCGAAGGCGATACGACACCCCCCCGATGCGCCCACAGTCAATCCTTCCAACGGAGAAACCATCAGCGGCGGAGCCGAACCCGGCAGCACGGTCATCATCACCGATGGCGACGGGAGCCCGATCGGCGAGACCACGACCGACGACGATGGCAACTGGACGTTGACGCCCGATGAACCGCTGCCCGATGGCACAGCAATCGAAGTCGTTGCGCAGGACCCAGCTGGCAATATCAGCGAGCCGACAACCGGCAACATCGATGCCACCGCGCCGGCAACCCCGGTCATCGATCCCACCAACGGCGAAACGCTCATCGGTACCGCCGAGCCCGGTAGCACGATCACGTTGACCGACGGTGACGGCAACGTCATGGGCGAAGCGATTACCGACGATAACGGCAACTGGTCCTTCCAGCCAGACGAGCCGCTTGCCGATGGCACCGAAGTCAACGCCACCGCTACCGACGCTGCCGGCAATGTCAGTGATCCAGCTTCCACGATCGTCGGTGGCGCGATCGTCGACAATACGCCGCCCGCGGCACCCACCGATGTCACCGTGGCCGATGACGGCACTACCGTTACCGGCACTGCCGAGCCCGGTTCGACCGTTACCATCGAAGACGCCGACGGAAACCCTCTTGGTTCGGTCATCGCGAACGATGACGGCAGCTTCAGCGTGCCACTCGATCCGGCCCTCACCAACGGCGAGGATGTCACCGCCACTGCCACCGACGCTGTCGGTAACGAAAGCGACCCTACCAGCGCCACCGCCCCCGACCTGACTGCGCCGGATGCACCCACCGATGTCACCGTGGCCGACGACGGCACCGCCGTTACCGGCGCTGCCGAACCCGGCTCGACCGTCACCATCAGCGACACCGAAGGAAATCCTCTCGGTTCGGTCATCGCGAACGATGACGGCAGTTTCAGCGTGCCACTCGATCCGGCCCTCACCAACGGCGAGGACGTCACCGCCACTGCCACCGACGCTGTCGGTAACGAAAGCGACACGACCAGCGCCACCGCCCCCGACCTGACTGCGCCGGATGCACCCACCGATGTCACCGTGGCCGACGACGGTAACGCCGTTACCGGCACTGCCGAACCCGGCTCGACCGTCACCATCAACGACGCCGACGGAAATCCTCTCGGCTCGGTCATCGCGAACGATGACGGCAGCTTCAGCGTGCCACTCGACCCGGCCCTCACCAACGGCGAGGATGTCACCGCCACTGCCACCGACGACGCCGGTAACGAGAGTGACCCCACGGGTGCCACCGCCCCGGACGTGAATGACAATACGCCACCCGCGACCCCGACGATTGGCGCCGCCAATGATGATATCGATCCGCAGATCGGCGGCCTCGATAACGGTGACAGCACTAACGACGCCACGCCCACGCTGAGTGGTCGCGCGGAGGCTGGCAGTACCGTCGCGATCTACGCCGGCGATGATGTTCTGGATACCGTGATCGCCGACGACCAGGGTAACTGGTCTTATACGCCTGACGCGCTCGATGACGGCGATTACGCCTTCACCGTCACCGCTACCGACAGCACCGGCAATGTGTCGAACGCAAGTGATTCATTCACCCTGATAATCGACACCCAGCCTCCTACGGCTCCCGTGGTCAACCCGACCGATGGGCAAATCCTCACCGGTAGTGCCGAGGCCGGCAGTACCGTGACCCTGACGGACGTAGACGATAACGTCATCGCTACGGTGACGTCCGATATCAACGGCAACTGGTCGTTTGCGCCAGAAACACCATTACCGGACGACACCACTTTTAACGCCACCGCTACTGACGCCGCCGGTAACATCAGCCAGCCCGGTAGCGCTTCGGTCGATGCCAATCTGGAAGACACGCTCCCCCCTTCCGAGCCCGTAATCATCACCTCGCTGGATGCGGCCGCCCCCGTCACCGGAAACGTCGACAACGGCGGAACGACCAATGATCCCAACCCGACGTTGGTGGGTACCGCTGAAGCAACCAATACGGTCCAGGTCTGGGCTGACGATGGCAGCAATATGCAAATGCTCGGCTCGACTCAGGCCGACAATTTCGGTAACTGGAGCTTCAGAATTTTCAGTCGCCTGGCAGACGGCAATACGACTTTCAGGGCGATATCGATCGACCCGGCCGGCCAGGAATCGGCGACCAGTTCATCCTATGCCGTCGTTGTCGACACGACGCCGCCAGATGCCCCGACCATCGATAGCGCGACTGACGATGTCGATCCGACCGGTATGCTTGACGATGGTGACAGCACCAACGACACCACGCCTGCGCTGACCGGCACCGCTGAAGCCAACGCTACCGTGACCATCTCGGCCAACGGTGCGGCACTCGGCAGCATCACCGCTGACGGCGACGGCAACTGGTCATTCACCCCCGAAGCTCTGAATGAGGGCGATGTCACCTTTACCGCCACGGCAACCGATGCCGCTGGCAACGTCTCGCCCATCAGCGATGGCTTCACTCTGACATTGGATGAAACGGCGCCCGATGCCGGCGACAACAGCATCTCGATCAACGATGGCGGGGACGGTGCCTTGAATGTCGATGAAGCTGGCGGCGTCACGCTGACAGGGCGAATCGAGAGTGGCGCCTCCGTTACCGGTTTGACGATCAGCGATGGGGCCGATGGCAGCATCGACGTTCCGCTCGAAAACATCGATGTCGATGCCAACGGCAACCTAACCGTCAGTGGCGTGGATCTCTCCAGTCTCTCTGATGGCGAGCTGACTGCCACCCTCTATGTGACCGATGCCGCCGGCAATACCGGCACGGTCACCGATACGACCACCTTGGATAGCGTGGCGCCGGATGCCCCGACAGCAGCGCTGGCCAACGATACCGCCACCGGGGACGACGGCATTACCAGCGATGCCACGGTCAACGTCGGTGGCCTCGAAGACGGCGCAACCTGGGAATACACCACCGACGGCGGCAGCACGTGGATCGACGGCACTGGTGCCAGTTTCGAACTGCCGGAAGGCATCTACGCCGATGGTGACGTGCAGGTGCACCAGACCGATGCCGCGGGCAATACCAGCGATACGGGCAACCTCGGCACGGTGGCGATCGACCTGACCGCACCGGAAGCCCCAGTCATTGAAGGCGCCGAAGATGACATCCCCTCGCCTGGACCCATCGACGATGGAGAAACGACCAACGACGTAACGCCCACGTTGATCGGTAGCGCCGAAGCCAATGCCATCGTCACGGTCTACGCCGATGGCCGAGCGCTAGGCACCACATCGGCCGACGACAACGGCGACTGGCAGTTCGCAACCGACGAGGAGGATCAATTGTTTGGCGGTGAAACAGTCTTCACTGCCACCGCAACCGATGTTGCTGGCAACGTTTCCGCCACCAGCCCGACGTTTACGCTGACCTTTGACACGACCGCTCCTGCAGCGCCCGTGATCGATCCCACCGACGGCGACGAGATCACCGGTACCGCCGAGCCCGGCAGCACGGTCACGTTGACCGATGGCGATGACAACGCGATTGGTACCGTGACGGCTGATCCGGATGACGGCAGTTGGTCGTTCACGCCAGACGAGCCGCTACCCGATGGCACAGAGGTCAATGCCACCGCGACCGATGCCAGCGGCAATACCAGCCCTGAAGCCACTGTCACGGTCGATGCCACAG
>NZ_PZJQ01000008.1:0-171 GCF_003206065.1 Salinicola halimionae
CATAAAAAAACCCCAGCCTATTGGCTGGGGTTTCGGATAGATGCCTGACGATGACCTACTCTCGCATGGGGAGACCCCACACTACCATCGGCGCTAAGCGGTTTCACTACTGAGTTCGGCATGGATCAGGTGGTTCCCGCTCGCTATGGTCGTCAGGCAAAACTGACGTCG
>NZ_PZJQ01000008.1:197-5592 GCF_003206065.1 Salinicola halimionae
CTTGCAAACCCCTTGGGGTTATATGGTCAAGCCTCACGGGGTATTAGTACACGTTAGCTCAACGCCTTGCAGCGCTTCCACACCGTGCCTATCAACCAGCTAGTCTTGCTGGACCCTTTAGGAGACTCTAGGTCTCGGGGAGATCTCATCTTGAAGGAGGCTTCCCGCTTAGATGCTTTCAGCGGTTATCCCTTCCGCACATAGCTACCCGGCGATGCCACTGGCGTGACAACCGGAACACCAGAGGTGCGTCCACTCCGGTCCTCTCGTACTAGGAGCAGCACTTCTCAAATCTCCAACGCCCACGGCAGATAGGGACCGAACTGTCTCACGACGTTCTAAACCCAGCTCGCGTACCACTTTAAATGGCGAACAGCCATACCCTTGGGACCGACTTCAGCCCCAGGATGTGATGAGCCGACATCGAGGTGCCAAACACCGCCGTCGATGTGAACTCTTGGGCGGTATCAGCCTGTTATCCCCGGAGTACCTTTTATCCGTTGAGCGATGGCCCTTCCATACAGAACCACCGGATCACTAGAACCTACTTTCGTACCTGCTCGACGTGTCTGTCTCGCAGTTAAGCACCCTTATGCTCTTGCACTCAATGCACGATTTCCAACCGTGCTGAGGGTACCTTCGTGCTCCTCCGTTACTCTTTCGGAGGAGACCGCCCCAGTCAAACTACCCACCACACACTGTCCTCACACCGGATCACGGTGCCAAGTTAGAACGCCAATGATGCCAGGCTGGTATTTCAAGGTTGGCTCCACCATAACTAGCGTCACGGTTTCCAAGCCTCCCAGCTATCCTACACAAGCAACATCAGCGTCCAGTGTGAAGCTATAGTAAAGGTTCACGGGGTCTTTCCGTCTAGCCGCGGGTACACAGCATCTTCACTGCGATTTCAATTTCACTGAGTCTCGGGTGGAGACAGCGTGGCCATCATTACGCCATTCGTGCAGGTCGGAACTTACCCGACAAGGAATTTCGCTACCTTAGGACCGTTATAGTTACGGCCGCCGTTTACCGGGGCTTCGATCAAGAGCTTCGCCTTACGGCTAACACCATCAATTAACCTTCCGGCACCGGGCAGGCGTCACACCCTATACGTCCGCTTACGCGTTAGCAGAGTGCTGTGTTTTTAATAAACAGTTGCAGCCACCTGGTATCTTCGACCGGTTCGCGCTCGGAGAGCAAGTCTCTTCACGTTAAGCCGGCGCACCTTCTCCCGAAGTTACGGTGCCATTTTGCCTAGTTCCTTCACCCGAGTTCTCTCAAGCGCCTTGGGATTCTCACCCTGACCACCTGTGTCGGTTTGGGGTACGGTCGCATGTGATCTGAAGCTTAGAGGCTTTTCCTGGAAGCGTGGCATCGATGACTTCCGGACCGTAGTCCGTTCGTCTCGTCTCTCGGCCTTGAGATCCCGGATTTGCCTAAGATCTCAGCCTACTGACTTTCACCAGGACAACCAACGCCTGGCTCACCTAGCCTTCTTCGTCCCCCCATCGCAACCACATCCGGTACGGGAATATTGACCCGTTTCCCATCGACTACGCTTTTCAGCCTCGCCTTAGGGGCCGACTCACTCTGCTCTGATTAGCATAGAACAGAAAACCTTGGTCTTCCGGCGGGGGAGTTTTTCACTCCCCTTGTCGTTACTCATGTCAGCATTCGCACTCGTGATATCTCCAGCAAGCTTCTCAACTCACCTTCACAGACTTACACGACGCTCCTCTACCGCTCACACCTAAGTGTGAACCCGTAGCTTCGGCATCTGGTTTGAGCCCCGTTACATCTTCCGCGCAGGCCGACTCGACTAGTGAGCTATTACGCTTTCTTTAAAGGATGGCTGCTTCTAAGCCAACCTCCTAGCTGTCTATGCCTTCCCACATCGTTTCCCACTTAACCAGAATTTGGGGGCCTTAGCTGACGGTCTGGGTTGTTTCCCTTTTCACGACGGACGTTAGCACCCGCCGTGTGTCTCCCACGCTCTACTCACCGGTATTCGGAGTTTGCCTCGGGTTGGTAACCCGGGATGGGCCCCTAGCCGAAACAGTGCTCTACCCCCGGCGGTAATACGTGAGGCGCTACCTAAATAGCTTTCGAGGAGAACCAGCTATCTCCGAGCTTGATTAGCCTTTCACTCCGATCCACAGCTCATCCCAGCATTTTTCAACATACTTGGGTTCGGGCCTCCAATTGATGTTACTCAATCTTCACCCTGGCCATGGATAGATCGCCCGGTTTCGGGTCTATATCCAGCGACTGGTCGCCCAGTTAAGACTCGGTTTCCCTACGCCTCCCCTATACGGTTAAGCTCGCCACTGAATATAAGTCGCTGACCCATTATACAAAAGGTACGCGGTCACAGAACAAGTCTGCTCCCACTGCTTGTACGCACACGGTTTCAGGATCTATTTCACTCCCCTCTCCGGGGTTCTTTTCGCCTTTCCCTCACGGTACTGGTTCACTATCGGTCAGCCAGGAGTATTTAGCCTTGGAGGATGGTCCCCCCATGTTCAGTCAGGGTTTCACGTGCCCCGACCTACTCGATTTCACACATTCAGGTTTTCGACTACGGGGCTATCACCCGCTATGGCCGGCCTTTCCAGGCACATTCGTCTAACCAGTCACATGCTTAAGGGCTACTCCCCGTTCGCTCGCCGCTACTAGGGGAATCTCGGTTGATTTCTTTTCCTCCGGGTACTTAGATGTTTCAGTTCTCCGGGTTCGCTTCCCAACACCTATGGATTCAGTGTGGGATACCCAGCTTATGCTGGGTGGGTTTCCCCATTCGGAAATGTCCGGGTCGCAGGTTGTTTGCCACCTCACCGAACCTTATCGCAGGCTACAACGTCCTTCATCGCCTCTGGCTGCCAAGGCATCCACCGTGTGCGCTTAATCGCTTGACCATATAACCCGAAAGGGTCTGGTCAGTGATTAAATCATTCGACAATTGCCGGATACGCTTGAGACGTATCTCGTTTCGCTCTTCTCTAAGAGAAGAACTGTCAGCATGATCCAAATTGTTAAAGAGCGACTGCTGAAAGCAGTTGAAAACATTCATCGTGAGATGAACGCTTTCAACTGGATTCAACATCAAGACTGTCAGGTGTGTTCCTACGGTAGGAACTGGTGGAGCCTAGCGGGATCGAACCGCTGACCTCCTGCGTGCAAGGCAGGCGCTCTCCCAGCTGAGCTAAGGCCCCATGATAATCCAAATACTGGAAATCTTTTTGAGACAAGGCAAAGGACGACGACGTTTATGGGTATAAACAAGTCGGGCTTTAACGCTGAATCAAGAAGATTTTGGTGGGTCTGGGCAGACTCGAACTGCCGACCTCACCCTTATCAGGGGTGCGCTCTAACCAACT
Organism: Salinicola halimionae; assembly: GCF_003206065.1. Lineage (GTDB taxonomy): Bacteria > Pseudomonadota > Gammaproteobacteria > Pseudomonadales > Halomonadaceae > Salinicola > Salinicola halimionae. Next base: position 3,575 of record NZ_PZJQ01000008.1, read on the forward strand.
GAGCTACAGACCCAGCACCGTATCAACTGCTAAGCCTATCCTGTAGATCGGTCAGCCGACCTCACCCTCCTTTCCATTTAAGGTCAGGGGGTAAGCTCTAACCAACTGAGCTACAGACCCAAACAGTCTTGCTCTGGCCGATCAGGTAATTGATTGTGGACGCTTGAACCGCGTTAAGCTGGTCGTTTAAGGAGGTGATCCAGCCGCAGGTTCCCCTACGGCTACCTTGTTACGACTTCACCCCAGTCATGAACCACACCGTGGTGATCGCTCTCCCGAAGGTTAAGCTAACCACTTCTGGTGCAGTCCACTCCCATGGTGTGACGGGCGGTGTGTACAAGGCCCGGGAACGTATTCACCGTGACATTCTGATTCACGATTACTAGCGATTCCGACTTCACGGAGTCGAGTTGCAGACTCCGATCCGAACTGAGGCCGGCTTTCTGGGATTCGCTCCATCTCGCGATCTCGCAGCCCTTTGTACCGGCCATTGTAGCACGTGTGTAGCCCTACCCGTAAGGGCCATGATGACTTGACGTCGTCCCCACCTTCCTCCGGTTTGTCACCGGCAGTCTCCTTAGAGTTCCCACCATTACGTGCTGGCAAATAAGGACAAGGGTTGCGCTCGTTACGGGACTTAACCCAACATTTCACAACACGAGCTGACGACAGCCATGCAGCACCTGTCTCAGAGTTCCCGAAGGCACGAAGGCATCTCTGCCAACTTCTCTGGATGTCAAGGGTAGGTAAGGTTCTTCGCGTTGCATCGAATTAAACCACATGCTCCACCGCTTGTGCGGGCCCCCGTCAATTCATTTGAGTTTTAACCTTGCGGCCGTACTCCCCAGGCGGTCGACTTATCGCGTTAACTGCGCCACTAAGTCCTTAAAGGTCCCAACGGCTAGTCGACATCGTTTACGGCGTGGACTACCAGGGTATCTAATCCTGTTTGCTACCCACGCTTTCGCACCTCAGTGTCAGTGTCAGGCCAGAAGGCCGCCTTCGCCACTGGTATTCCTCCCGATCTCTACGCATTTCACCGCTACACCGGGAATTCTACCTTCCTCTCCTGCACTCTAGCCTGGCCGTTCCGGATGCCGTTCCCAGGTTGAGCCCGGGGCTTTCACAACCGGCGTGCCAAGCCACCTACGCGCGCTTTACGCCCAGTAATTCCGATTAACGCTCGCACCCTCCGTATTACCGCGGCTGCTGGCACGGAGTTAGCCGGTGCTTCTTCTGCGAGTGATGTCCTTCCTCCAGGGTATTAACCCAGAGGCTTTCTTCCTCGCTGAAAGTGCTTTACAACCCGAAAGCCTTCTTCACACACGCGGCATGGCTGGATCAGGCTTTCGCCCATTGTCCAATATTCCCCACTGCTGCCTCCCGTAGGAGTCTGGGCCGTGTCTCAGTCCCAGTGTGGCTGATCATCCTCTCAGACCAGCTACGGATCGTCGCCTTGGTAAGCCATTACCTTACCAACTAGCTAATCCGACATAGGCTCATCCGATAGCGCGAAGTCCGAAGATCCTCCGCTTTCTCCCGTAGGACGTATGCGGTATTAGCGTGGGTTTCCCCACGTTATCCCCCACTATCGGGCAGATTCCTATGCATTACTCACCCGTCCGCCGCTCGCCACCAGGGAGCAAGCTCCCCGTGCTGCCGCTCGACTTGCATGTGTTAGGCCTGCCGCCAGCGTTCAATCTGAGCCATGATCAAACTCTTCAGTTTAAAGTCTGATAGTCCTTACTCTTCCCGAGGGAAAAAAGCGGACCAAACTTGGTTCAAGGTCAAACGAATCTTGACGAGTCGCTTGCCTCGATATGTCGTGACTGGCTGTCACGCGAGAACAAGCGCCCACATCAATTACCTGATCGATTGTTAAAGAGCGCCTTACTTTGCCGTTGTCGAACCCAAGTGCTTGTCAGCGCTTGTTTTCTGGGCCGCCGTAAGGAGTGGCGTATTTTAAGGATCTGGGCGAGGATGTCAACGTCTTTCTTGTCGATTCCTGCCTGGCGCCG
>NZ_PZJQ01000009.1 GCF_003206065.1 Salinicola halimionae
GCGCCCGGCCTGGAGTTGACGTGTACCGCCGGCCCCGCGAAAGCGCTTGGCGCGAGATTCATGCGACTCGAGGCGGTTCTCGGTCAGGCGTTCGCCGCGCTCGTAGCCGTAGTAGTAATACTCGCCGGCGTAGTCGTAGACCTCGGTGTCGGGCAGGTTGCCCTGATCGCTGAGGGTATCGAGGCCGGTGCGCTTGGTGAGTGACGGCTGCTTGTAGTCGAAGGTGCCGACGCTGACACGAGTGGGTTGCTGGGAGCGTACGCCGCCCCACTGAGTCAGCGCGTCCTCGGTCTCGGTGGCATCCTGGCGGTGGAAGCGGATCGCCTGGGGGCTGACCGGCTGGGTGGTGTCGACATCGTCGGTGATGACGATGCGGTGGCCGTCGAACTCATCGTCTTCACCCGCGAACTCGGCGTAATACCACAACCCTTCTTCCTCGCAGAGCCGACTGACGAAGTTGAAGTCGCTCTCGCGGTACTGCACGCAGTAGCTGCGGGCGGGATAGTCGCGGCGCAGGTCGAAGCGGTAGCGGCCCTTGGCCAGCTCATGGCCGTCGAACACGTTGGTGAGGACATCGACGACGCTGCGATCCTGGAAGATCCGGCTGTCGCGGCCGAGCTTTAGCATCGCCAGCCAAGGCACCAGGGTGAGCTGGTAGTAGGTGACGCCGCCGTCTTCGCCCAGCAGTGCTGCCTCGGAGACCAGGCCGTGCAAGCGTCGATAGCTGCCGTCCGCCTGCAAAATCGACAGGTTAGCCGGCTGGGCCATCAACGTCTTGAGTTCGATGTCACCCTGCTGGGAGATGCAGTCGAGGGTGTAGGTAAACGGTTCGCTCACCCGCTCTTCGCCCACCAGCCTGTGCGGGATCAGTGACGCCCCCGCCATCTCCAACGTCAGCAGCCGCTGGGCCTGAGAAAGACCGATATCGAAGGTGTCGAGTAAACTATCCAGCGTTTCTATATCTGCCATGACTCAGCTACCAAATGTTTGGTGAATGTCAGAATGCCAGCAGCGCCACTCATATACTTTTCATTCCATTTTTCAGACTTACCAACTATCTAGGCGTGCGCCCTATACAACTTAGGACGCCCCACGTCCATAAAGGCATACTGCTTGGCCTCCTCTTTTGACCAGTATCCGGGAGACAATAGCGTTAGCAACTGATCGTCGGCACCGGCGTAAATTCTGCGGAAGCGAAGATATCCTCCCCCTAACAGATACCACTCACGTCCTCCCAAATCATGCATGGGAGGAATTCTTCCCGTTCTTTCAAAAAATTCAGCGCGCTCACTCTCTGACGAGCTGAGGTAAATTCCTCTCTTACTCTCCCAGCCAACATCGTCGCTATCGAGAATAGTTTTTCTCGCGACCAACGTTCTAAGATACGTTATTGCTTCATCACGACTGGCGAATTCAGTCAAAAAACCCGCAATTGAGTCGTGAACATACAAATCCATCATGGTGGATACCGCGTCTGGCGCGTTACCCAAACGAGGTTTGAAATCTGAAATTCTTTGCCAGTCATCGATTAAAGAAGGATCGAACCCTCTCTCCTTGACTGTCCATGCAGGCCCCATCACGATGTAATCACGCAAAGCGTGCCGCGCTTGTTCCCAAAACCCCTTACTTGACATTTCCTCCCAGTGAGAAAACCTTTCAAGTTCTTCACAGAACTGAGCATAGGCACTCGACAAGTTATTTTTATCGTACTGAGAAGCCCGTTGATAACTACGCAGCCTTGACACGCCGCCAGCTCGGTGGTTACTCAGCCGCCACTCAATAGCTCGCCGCCAGTGCTCACGAACAATCGTGCCGGTCTCACCTGACTTCACTTCACATTGATCAACATAATTATTGAAATCAGCGATCAACTGAGGCGAAATTTCAAATCCGACTTGATCTTCTGGCAAAGCCTGCTCCAGTTTGAGTGGAACACCAGACAAACGGGCCTCGCGGTACATCACGGCAAGAGGAATGCGAGACACCATATCTCGTCCAATATTATCTACCCCTTTACCTTGATCACCTGGTTTATAGCCTCCACCAAGGTCGGAGTGAACACCTGGAAATACTATTTCATCACCATTGCTCGCGATCGAATGATCGTTGTAAATAGAGTCTAGAGGAAAAGACCGGCGATTTTCATGCGCGGAAACGAGATGTAGGCACCGGGCAATATTAGGAGGTATTGCCAACGATTTTTCCGCATCGGCCCAGCCCGCATGCCCATCACTGATAGGTATGAGATTGACGATACCGACTGAAGCAACCGTATCGAACAACCCTAGAAAATCGAATGTTGCAGGAAAACCTGCCAAGGTCAGGCCGCTGTGATTCGTCAGCCCCGCATCCAATTGGCAAAGCTTTACCAACCAGTTGGAAAAGGCACGCGACAGGGCCGCGCCCCGTGAAAAGCCGAAGGCTGAAAGATAGATGTTTTTGACAATACCCGGATCTTTATTCTGCGGCTGCTCACCAGACGACCCAGTCATATGGGGTCGTATCGCCCGGTGCAACTGCTGTAGCCAGCGCACCAACGCCTTTGGAATGGTCAACGATGTATCAGTAGCCGCAGCGGGTCCCATTGAGGCGGACGGGTCCCTTTGAAGCGAATAGGCAGTCATCTGGCCAACCGCACTGACTCGTTTTACTTCGTCATTATCGATTAAGGCTCGCTTAAGGAAGTAGCGACTAATCGAGTTGATGACCTGGGCTAGACCCCATAAAATTCTCACCTGCCCCAGCCGCCCTGTGCCACCACCTAGGGTTTCATCCCAGAAACCCTCACCAGAGTCGTCAACAGGATCGAATCGTGTGCCTACGCCGGAGGCGTAGATACGGAAGAAATTGTCGTAATCAGAAAGATTGGTTTGCCAGTTAGTCTGAGGTGGGAGAACACCAGGCACGCTCTGTCCGGGAAAGGCACTGTAAAGGCGCGCTACGTTAGATTGGCTATGATCTCCGCGGTCGAGGCTGTCGGCGTAGTTATTCCCCGTGCCGTCAAAAAACACGCCGATAAATAGATTGGTGTCGCAGGAAGCAATTGAAGATGAAGGCTGCTCGCGACTTTCGTATTTTGTACGAATATCATCTTTTTCCTCCGTACTAAAGAATTTTTCTCGGCTTTGAGGTTCTGAAAAAAAACCTTCTAAGGAGCCTACCAACTTTGCAGTCATTGCAACCCCTGCCTCAGCTGACTATTTTCTTTGGTTATACTTTCAACATGCCCCTTATATCTTTCCAACTGCTCCGGAGTACCATCGCCTTCTTGAATAGCTTTTTCAAAGCTCCTCAAGTCCCCCTCGTTTATTTCAACCCTTCTCATTATCATTTTGTTTTTATATTCTTTAGTTGGTACCGGCCAACCTTTGACCTTGCCAGGAAATTTTTCATGCGGTGGTGACAGTTCACTGACAACGACATTAGCTTTCTTGTCCGGCAAAAATTGCACCCATAACGTGCCCTTTGCCGGAGTTGCATACTTCGGAACATCGACGTGAATCGTCTCTGTTAATTTACCTTCCGCTTTACGCTTGGCAAGAGACGCTGAAATCTCATCACCCGTCTCACCTTCCAGTGGGTATCTAACGACCACGTCGACCTTCAACCCTTCATGCCACTCTTTGGGCACTTGATAGCAACAGCGAGTACCACCCGCGCTGTAGGGGGTCAAAGACTCACCGTCGCCTCGGTTTTTCTCATTGTTCGGATCGACAACATAAAACCCACCAATACCGTTCCCGGCATAGTCAACGCCCGTTATATTGAGATCGGCAGTATCATTATCCGAGCCACAGGCCGGTAGCGACGCCAGCAACACCAGCCCCGTCAAGAATCGAATATATCGGCGCATTTAAAGAACATCCTTGTCAGTCTTTGGGGGTAGAGAAAGGGACATCTCAGCGGATCATCTCTATCATCAGTCGTGGTAGAGCAAGCCAGGCCGTCTCTCATGTTAACCAGCCCTCTCTATATGCAGCGCTTCTACAGCACTGAACCTGCTCTGGATAATCAGCGGCAGATAGAGAGGCACTATCCAGCGTCTTGACTACCCACTCGTGACGTCTGGATGGGCTGTCGAAAAGACCATGAAGCTCCGACTCATGACGACGTAATCCATCAATCAAGGCATCGATACGGTTCATATCGAGCAGTATTTTCGTCTGTCGGTCGTTGAGCCGAACGCTGCTCATATCGTCAGGCTCGGCCGTGGTTACTCCGCCGAGATCGAGTTCATACCATCGCGCATCTCGTCCAATGTAGCGCCATGCCGTCATATGGCTTATCAGCAGCGCCCTTTGCTCTTTCGACAACATCTCGGCGATTTGCGGTAAACGACGCGTATCCGTTAGACGCAGGACATATCGGGCATCCTGAAGCGTGACTATGCGAAATACCGATAGTCGCTCCCATAAGAAGTCCAAAGATTCGGTGCTAACCACGAGGCTCAACATAGGTTGGCCGGAAGTTTCTTTCGCGATGGCTTCCAAGGCGCCAAGGCTATCCTTATCGACTGCAAGTAGCAGCGGCGAAATCGCCAATACGCGCTCACTGGTATTGGGTGCATCCTGGTAAAGCGAGCGCCAACGGCCTTCAGGCCATAGCTTTCTGATCAATGGCAGCATCGTTTCATGCTTGAACGATGCGTCCAGCAGAAAATAGACATAGGGTCGTGGTTCTTGAGCAAGCCATTCTTCGATCATCGCTTGCGTTCCGCTGACCCATTCCGGCGAGTAGTGATCGATCAATTGCATGATGTTCTCAGGAGACGTTCACGATTGGTGATCCATTGGAAAGGTTCTTAAGCAGGCATTCCACACAGATACCATCGGGCATCTGCGGTAACGCAGTGCTCATCTCCGCCGGACCACCGAAACTCTGACTCGCCCCCTTGATATTGACCTTGCCGGGGGCGTGAAGCTGAATATCGCCGTCCTTAATGCGTACGTAGGCGCCGCCACTGACGAGCAGAATTTCCTCGGCGGCGGCGAAGTCGATCTTCTGTTCGCTGGACGTAACGTTGAGATCACGGCGGGCGGTAGCTTCGAAATTGTCCGATTGTGCCTGGATGTCCACCTTGCCTCGCGCTGCAAATAATTTGATCCCGGCTAGCTGGACATAAAAAGAGATTGTGCGAGCCACTGACGCCACCAGGCTCTTGCCACTGGCGATATTGACGTCTTCACCACTGGAGACACTCAGCGATCTGCCCTGGGCCAGGTGGGTCGACTCCGGCGTGCTCATGGTGATGCCCGCCGGCGAGGCCATGTGCAGCCACGGCGCTTTCATCCTCGCCGATTCACCCCGGCCGCCGCTGTCGCTGGCGCCGCTGGCGCTGTCCTGCTTGGCATCCGCCAACTGCTCGCTGTTGCCGTAGCGGTCGTCGGCGTCGGTGCCGGCCTGCTTGAGGTTCTCGCGGCTGTCGAGCGCTTCGGCGTTGTGGTCCTGGGCGCTCTGACTGAGCGTGTCGGTGAGGTTGTAGGCACTGTCGAGCTGCTGACGGGCCGGGGTGAGGTCGAGCTGGTCGCCGCTGGCGCCGAGCTGGCCCCAGCTTGAGAGGTAGAGCCCCTGGTTGGCGCGGATGGCGCCATAGGCGTCGGTGCGCAGTTCGAACCCGGTGCCGCGGAAAGCGCCCCGGGTGTTGCCAGTCTGGTGGATCAGGTAGCCGAGGTTGAGCTGGCTCTTTTCGTTTTCGGAGTTGAGGCGGACACGCTCCTGATCGGTGGCGTCGTCGAAGACGAGTTCATTGTATTTGTTGCCGCGATAGGTCTTGCTCTTGAAGCCGGAGAGCAGGCCGTGGCTGTGCCAGTCGGGGCTCTGTTCGCCGTTGTAGACCCGGCCGGTGATCAGCGGGCGGTCGGCATCGCCTTCGAGAAAGTCGACGAGCACTTCCTGGCCGATCCGCGGGACGAACACACCGCCCCAACCGGCGCCGGCGTTGGGCTGGGAGACCCGCAGCCAGACGCTGGAATTCTCGTCTTGCTGGCCCTGACGATCCCAGTGGAACTGGACGCGGACACGATTGAGGTGATCGGTGTGGATCTCTTCATTGGCCGGGCCGACCACGGTGGCGGTCTGCGGGCCGCCGATCACCGGGCGGTGATGGGTCAGCGGATGGCGATAGGCTTGGGTGCGACG